>JAGQWG010000002.1:752722-766668 GCA_020437585.1 Ignavibacteriota bacterium | reverse complement strand
GGGTGGATTTCTTTTTATGGATTCCCGCTTCCGCGGGAATGACAGAGTGGGTGTATGGAGGGGGATGACGCAAAGGAGAAAGGGGTCAGATGCATATATATACTTTTTATTAGATAATAGACTTACTCATATATTAATGGTTTTTATATTATTAAATATATTATTTGAATATTAAATATTCCTAATATGATAAAAACAGATGTAGAAAAACTTATTACAATTATCATTTAATATTATTAATTTTCAAAAATTTACTCAAAATATAATGAAAATTTTAAATTCTATTGAAATTAAAAATTATAAGTCAATCATTAATGAAATAATCACATTTGATGAAATGACTGTACTTGTTGGTGCAAATGAATCAGGAAAAAGTAACATACTTGATGCATTAAATCACTTGTCAGAAGCAAATGTATATAAAGACTTTGAACAAAAAGAATTAAATCTTAGTGTTCAATTTCAAAATAATAATCAAATAGGAATAAAATATTCCATATTACTTTCAGATAAAGTAATTCCAAAACTTTTATCAGAAATTCCTTCTTTTAATGAGAAGGAAATTTTTATTTCTAAAAAAGGTAATGTTTTAAATCAGGTTGAATGGGAATTAGAAATGGAAAAAATTCCCTCCACCAATAGTGTAATTTCAATTGAAAAAAAGACACAGTTTAGAAAATTGATTAAAGAAATAAAAGATAAAGAATGGATTAATACAGTATGTGATAGAAAATGGTTTCTAAGTGGTGGAGATTTGAATATGTCAAAAAATCCCTTTTATAAAATGATTAGTGAAGGAATTATAAAGAAATTGGATGGAAAAGAAAAGAATGACTTCTTAAAAGAAGCAATATTAGATGAATTATTAGAAAATATAAAAGTTTATTTCTGGAAATATGACAGGTCGAATTATATTAAGGAAGCAGTTGTAATTGATGAATTTGTAAATTCATTACACTCCCAGAAATTCAAAGCTGTTCTTGAAATCTTTAAGATTGCCAAGAAAGAAGGGGCTTTTCAATTTAAAATAAATCAAACTAATTTAAGAAAGTTTCTAATTGAATGTGATCCATATATTACAACAAATTTATTAAATGAAATTGCAAAAAAATTTAATAATGTATTCAATAGAACTTGGAGCACTTTTTGGGGAAAAAAAGTTAAATTAATTATTAATTTTGAAAATGATAGAATTAGTTTTCGGTTTGATGATGGAAGAGACTGTCCTCCTGAATATAGGAGCGATGGCTTTAAATGGTTTTTAACATTTATGTTACATTTTCAAGCGAATGAGGAATCGTTATCGGATAACATAATACTTATGGATGAGCCAGGAGGAAATCTTCATCCTAGAGGTCAAAAGGATGCGTTAAATTTCTTGAATAAATTAAATAAAAGTAATCAAATAATTTATACAACGCATCAAACCTTTCTTTTGGATAAAAATAATCCTCCATATATAAGAATTCTAGATAGAACTCATAAGGAAAATGATTTTTGGCCCACTAGAATTTATGAAATATCAAAAAAAGATAAGCATATTTTAACAGATCCACTTTTACGCGAAGCGCTTGGATTTACCCTTACAGACATTTCTCCAATTAATGAACTAAATCTACTAGTAGAAGGAATATTCGACAGAAATTTTATTTACCTAATCAATAGAAAATTTAATTTATTAGATTTGAATTTTTTATCTGTACTTGAATGCGGCAAAGCCTCTACAATAATTCATTATGCTCGTCAGTTCAAAGAAAGTGGATTAAAAGTTTATTGTCTTTATGATTATGACACAGCTGGTGAAACTTCCCACAATCATAATAATTCAGTATCAAAAAATGAAAAGGGTTTTATTAGCGATACTAAAGGAGAAACTATTGAAGATCTAGTTCCTCTATCACATCTAGAATTTGTCTTTAATGAATTTATAAAAAAATATGAAGATAAATTTGGCTCTACTGACTCAATCGAAAAACCCTTTATGGCAAATACATTTCTAAAGTATTTAAATAGTGATGTTGAAAGACAAGAAAAACTTAGTTTGAAGGATGAATTTGAAAAGAAGTTGCTAAATCATATTTCAAACAATTTCGAAATGAGTGATTATAAAAAGTCAAAAGAATTGCTTTTAAAAATAAAAGAAAAATTAAAATAAAGATATGAACGAAAAACAATACGAATCTTTAAAAAAGAAATATTTTAAATGGATATTGTAATTATTGTTATAGTAACCATTTTTGGTTGGGGTATTACTCACTACCTTTATATACAAGCACAGAAAAAGGCTGCATTAAATTCAATAAAAAACGATGCGAGAATTCAAATTATTACAAGTCTAAAAGAATATCTAGATTGGTTAGATGATGTTACAATGTTTAAAATGAATGTGGAATGGTGTTTTGAATCAGGAACAGATATAGAAAAATTAAATAATCATATTAACAATTTATATAATTCTGTAAAGAAAATAAAAGGTAAGATTTTACCAGTTGACTTATTAGAACAATATAGTATAATATTTCCACAAACAATTGATGTGAAGAAATACTTATGGAAGATGCATGTTGAAATGCATACTCATCTTAATTCACGAGTTAATCAAATTAAAAACTTCAATGTATCTTCTGAAGAAGATATCTTAGCAATTAATAGCATTGATGGATATAAAATTGGAGCCCAAAAATGGATTGTAAAGGATTTAATAATTTGTCTTCAGAATATTATATTAGCGGATATCACGGGTACTAAATTAACAAAATTCCCTCAAGATGATATTGGTAACTTTGAAATTAAACATCCAAGAGTCAAATATGATTCAAATGGTAATATCTATGTTACAAAAGAAAGATATTCCAAAGAAGTTCTTAAAGAATTGGGTGAAAAAAATAGCTAAATTTGAATTAATGAAAGATTAAAGCAAAAAATATATATCCGTATATAACCTTTTTTTGTTTGCATTCCCTATTTTTCACCACTAAATTGTATTTATTTGAGGAGGAGTTGTAATCCGAGGAGGGTTATGGCTCATGTGAAGTTTCGTCCTCGGGATCCCCGCTTTCGCGGGGATGACAATTAGATCCTGAAATAATACCGGATCAAGTCCGGCACAAGATTCAGGATGATAAACATAACACTACCACGATGCGATTGGAAGTCGATCTCTGGCTGGAGAAGCCGGCGAAGATACCTATTAATTATCAATACCACATTTCGAGGGCTTTGTATAAGAACATGTTGCTGTTCGCGAAGGAGTTTACACGGAGCCTGCATGACATTGGTTACGCGTTCGGCGGGAAGGCGTTCAGGATGTTCACGTTTTCGATGCTGAGGATACGTGATAAGGAGCCGGCGGACGGGGGAAGGAGCATTTTGGTGAAGTCGAGGCGGATCAGTTTTTATGTTTCGACGCCGAGCAAGGATATGTACGATCTGCTGGAGATGTCTTTCATGCATTATAAGGCGTTCGAAATAGGGGGGACGGTATTCCGGTCGGGCGGAACGATCGGTTACAGCGACATGGAGTTCGGAAGGTCGGGGCGGTTTTACACGATATCGCCGGTAGTGATCTCGAAGCGTTGGAGAGAGAAGGAGGCTAAGGGAAGGAGGCTGAGGGAGACATACCTGGACCCGAGGGACGGGGAGTACTTTGCTTTTTTGAAGAGGAACGCGGAGCGTAAGTACATTGCATTCAGGGCGGAGATGGGCGATTCGGTGCTGGAGACTGAGATGGAGCTGAAGTGGAACGGGCTGAGCGGGTTCGCGCTTCTTTCGAAACCGCAATCGAAGCTGATCACTTTGAAGGAGGGAATGCCGGGTGAGACAAAGGTGAGAGGTTATAATTTCGAGTTCGAGCTGGCGGGAGCACCGAAGCTGTTGTCATTCGTTCACGCGGCGGGGCTGGGTAAGCTGAATTCGATGGGATTCGGGTGCGTGGAGGGAGTTGAGTGAGGAAAAGGCTTAACCCCCCTTAGTCCCCCCTTTGTAAAATGGGGGATGTTTTATTAACCCACCCCCCGCCTTTGGCTTACCCCTCCCGACGGAGGGGATCACCTTAAGATCTCTCCCCAATTTCTTCACTGAAGTTGATTTTTAAATTAGCTATCTTTGTAAATACATTACATAGCTAAGACAAAAATAACTATATATAAATAATGAGATTAGAAGATCTGACGGAAGAGCAGAGGGAGAAGATCTCCGAGTTTGGCGTTAATACATGGTTTGTGCTCGACCTCTTCAGCGATTATAAGAAAGACCCGTCATCCGTCAGCGATGACTGGAAGGATTTTTTCAAAGATTTCGATTCCGGTGAATTGGGTTTCCATACCAACGGCGGAAACGGTAAGCAATTAACGCTTACCCCGTCACCCAAGCCCGCTCACAGAGAAGAGAGCAAGGTCGTGATGCCTAAGCCCGGCGAAGGCGAAGAGCCTGTCCTGATAAAAGGAGCCGGCGCCAGGATAATCGATAACATGACCGACTCCCTGAGCATTCCGACGGCGACCACGTTTAGAGAACTCCCTGTTAAGCTCCTCGAAGAGAACAGGATCGTCATAAACAACTTTCTCAAACAGACCGGCGGTGGTAAGATATCTTACACGCACATCATCGGCTGGGCAATCGTAAAAGCCATCGAGACCGTTCCTAACATGAATAACTCCTTCACTGTAATGGAGGGTCAGCCCTACCTGGTGAAAAAGCACGACGTCAATCTCGGTCTCGCCGTGGATATCCAAAAGAAAGACGGTTCGCGTTCGCTGATAGTTCCCAATATAAAGAAGGCGAACGGGATGAACTTCAAAGAGTATTTCGACGCTTATAATGATATTATAGACCGCTCGCGCACCGGTAAAATAGAGGTAGCCGATTTCCAGGGTACTTCTATTTCACTCACGAATCCGGGTACGATCGGCACCAGCGCTTCGCACCCGCGCCTTATGATGGGACAGGGCGCAATAATCGCGACCGGCTCGATAGACTATCCGCCGGAGTTCCGCGCCGCCACGAAAGACGTTCTCGTCACGCTTGGCGTAAGTAAGGTCATGAATATGACCAGCACTTATGACCACCGTATAATCCAGGGCGCTGAATCCGGTATATTCCTGAAACGCATCAACGATCTTCTCATGGGGCAGGATGATTTCTACGATGAGATATTCCGCGATCTTAAGGTGAACGTCCTCCCGGTCTACTGGACCGAAGACGACAACGCTGAAGACTTCGTCGGTATCAACAATATAAAAGAGATCGAGAAACAGGCTAAGGTCATCCAGCTTATAAATATGTTCAGAGTACGCGGGCATCTGCAGGCACACCTGGACCCGCTCAGCGACGAACCAAAGTATCACAAAGAGCTCGACTCATCCTATTACGGGCTCACGATCTGGGATTTCGACCGCGAATTCATTACTGATGGATTAGCGGGATTGCGGACCGCTTCGCTCCGCGACATACTCGACATTCTGCTGGAGACATACTGCGGAAATATCGGGGTTGAATTTAAACATATACAGGACCCGGAAGAGAAAGAGTGGCTTCAATCGAAAATGGAGCCGGTAAGAAATAAGCCGATACTCGATAACCGTGATAAAAAGAATATTCTCTATAAGCTGATGCAGGCTGAGAATTTCGAGAAGTTCATCGACCGCAAATACCTCGGTCACAAGAGATTCTCGCTGGAAGGCTCCGAAACGATAATCGCGGTGCTGGACCACCTGCTGAATATCGGCGCTGAAGCGGGTGTCGAGGAAATGGTACTCGGTATGGCGCACAGAGGCAGACTTAACGTACTGGCGAACATAATCGGTAAATCGATGCACGCGATATTCTCGGAATTCGAGGATAATGTGGAGCAGTCAGCACAGGGAAGCGGTGACGTGAAATACCACCTTGGCGCGACCGGTACATACGAAACCATCCACGATAAAAAGATCAACGTAGCAGTAGCATCGAATCCCAGCCATCTTGAATTTGTGAACCCGGTAGTAGAGGGTATAGTTAGAGCAAAACAGACCAGGCAGGATGATGTACAGCAGGATAAATTCGTGCCGGTATTGTTGCATGGTGACGCGGCGTTTGCGGGTGAGGGGATAGTGGCGGAGACGCTGAACCTATCACAATTACAGGGATACAGCACAGGAGGTACGGTGCATATAGTTATAAATAATCAAATAGGATTTACGACGGCGCCGGTGGACGCACGAAGCACGGTTTACGCTACGGACGTGGCGAAGATGGTGCAAGCGCCGATATTCCACGTGAACGGTGACGACCCGGAAGCAACGATGTGGGTTACGCAACTTGCATTCGAGTTCAGGCAGAAATTCAACAAGGATGTGGTGATAGATGTATTCGGGTACAGGAGATTAGGGCATAATGAGACAGACGAGCCTGCATACACACAGCCATTAATGTATAAGAAGATACGGTCGATGCCGTCGGTAGTAGAAAAGTATAAAGCTAAGCTATTAAAAGAGCAGGCGGTGACGGATGATGAAGTGAAAGCGATGGAGCATGACATAGATGAGAAGATGGATAAAGATTATAATTTAGTGAAGAATAAGGATGCGGGTACATTCGAAGCGGATGCTCCGCTTGCAGTGACGCAGGAAGAGATAAAAGAAAAAATGACCGCGGAGCCGACGAAGGTAAGCGCGGAGGAATTAGATAAGGTCGTGAATGCGCTTACAACAGTGCCGGAAGGATTTACGATACATCCGAAACTTAAAAAGTTCGTTGAAAGCAGAGGAAGCTTCCCGCAGGATGCGGATTTCAAAGTGGATTGGGCGTTTGCGGAGTCGCTTGCGTTTGGCACCCTGATGCTGGAGGGTACTCCGATCAGATTGAGCGGGCAGGACAGCGCAAGAGGAACATTCTCGCAAAGACACGTGGTACTGACGGACGCAAATACTGGTGCGGAGATAATTCCTCTGAACCAGCTGGATACCCCGGCAAAAATAGAACCGCTGGATAGTTTATTATCAGAGGCGGCGGTGCTGGGATTCGAGTACGGGTACAGCACGGCGGACCCGATAACACTGGTGATGTGGGAAGCGCAGTTCGGTGATTTTGCTAATGCAGCACAGGTAATAATAGATAATTTTATAAGCTGTTCATATACAAAGTGGGATCTGCCAAATAACGTGGTGATGTTATTACCTCACGCGCAGGAAGGGCAGGGACCGGAACACTCCAGCGCACGACTGGAAAGATATTTAGCGCTGTGTGCGGAGGATAACATGTTCGTAACGAACCCGACGACTCCGGCGCAGTATTTTCATTTATTGAGGAGAAGGGCGAAAGCGAAATTCCCGAAACCGCTTATTATAATGACACCGAAGAGTTTACTCAGGGATAAGATGGCAGTGTCTGTCGCGAAAGATTTTACGGACGGGCATTTTCATGAGGTACTGAATGACGAGAGGTATTGGGCTGATGGAAGCGAGAAAGGCAGGGAGAACGTGACGAGGGTAGTATTAACGAGCGGTAAGGTTTACTATGACCTGGTAAAGTACATGGAGAAAGAAAAAATAGAAGGTGTCGCGGTATTGAGAACGGAACAGTATTATCCGTTCCCGGAAGAAACGCTGAAAGAGATGCTTGCCGGATACAAGAACGCAAAGGACGTGGTATGGGTACAGGAAGAGCCGGAGAATATGGGAGCATGGTTATTCATGTCGCACAGGCTGCCGCACGTGCTGGCAAAGGGACAGAAGCTGGACTACGTCGGCAGGAAGGCGAGCGCAAGTCCCGCACCGGGAAGCAAGAGGAAGTTCGACTCGAGCCAGGAACTGTTGATGAAAAGGGCATTCGGAGTAGAGTAAATAACCAGCAAGACACGGAGACATCTAAGAAAAAATGGATTCCCGCTTTCGCAGGAATGACAAACGAGAGATTCTTCGCTATGCTCAGAATGACAAGAAATTAGAATGACAATAGACCCCGGGAGACCGGGGTTTTTTATTGAGCTTAAACTAAATTCAACCAACCCTCTACGAGGTCATAGACCCGTTCCCGACAAGTCGGGACCACCCCTCTCTACGAGTCGAGTCGTTGACCGTCGGAGGGGAATGGATCCCCGCTTTCGCGGGGATGACAAACGAGAGATTCTTCGCTCCGCTCAGAATGACAGAGAATATGCTACTAATTATCGGCAAATCTTCACGACTTTGCTTGTTGGTGATAACACCAACAAGGGCGGAAAAAAATGACAAACGAGAGATTCTTCGCTCCGCTCAGAATGACAGAGAATATGCTACTAATTATCGGCAAATCTTCACGACTTTGCTTGTTGGTGATAACACCAACAAGGGCGGAGAAAAATGACAAACGAGATTCTTCGCTCCGCTCAGAATGACAAGAAATTAGAATGACAGATAGACCCCGGGAGACCGGGGTTTTTTATTAGATTTAAACCCCCCGGTCGCTTGTGCGACCACCCCCCTTTGTAAAGGGGGGGATAATAGATCTAAATTACATTAGGATTTTCAGAAGTTCCTGTTTTGCTTCAATTGGGTTGTCGTTGTTTATGACAGCGAGGGGAGTTTTATGTTTGTCTTTATAAATTTTGTCGTAGTATTTTACCATCATGAGTTCGGTGAATGTGTATGTGTCGCCTGATTCCAGGAGTGAGAGTGCGGTTGTGTATATTTCTTTGCTGAGACGGGATTTAAGAAATGATTCATTCTTCCTCATTATTTCGAGCATGCGTGTAATACCTTTATTCCCTGCACCAAAGTAATCGTTAACAATCCTTTTAACACGAGATTCAAGCGAAGAGCCGACGCTTACCGACGGACAAGTCTTCATGGCATTAAATAGGCTTTTAGGAATGAAGAAGTCGCCTACTTTTTTTGATTCGCTTTCAACTAAATACGTAGTGTGATATTCCGGGAGTTTTTTAATCCCGCGTATGATATCGCCGTAGATATTGTTTTCAAAGGAAGATTGATTGTGTATGGGTTCATAATTGAGATTATCATAAGGAACCTGTCCGAATATGCTGGAATAGTGCCGGGCTGATAACTCAAGATCGATGACAGGGAAATCGTTTTTCACGGAATTAAGGAGCTCGGTCTTCCCAGAGCCTGTGAGACCGGAGAGTTCGATTAGTCCAAACGGGATAGTATTCATCGAAAAAAGTTCAACGACAAGTGAGCGGTAGGCTTTAAATCCGCCTTCAATTCGTGATGGTGAATAGCCCAGGTCAGAGATCATCTTAGCGAGATAACTGGACCGTCCGCCTCCGCGCCAGCAGTAGACAAGGATATTCTTATTTTTTGCATCGTGTTCACCGAGGAAGCGAGCGAGTTCGTCCGATTTCGGGTCGGCATATTGCATAGCTAGCCATACGGCGGCTTGCTGGGAGTATTTTTTGTATATGAGCCCTGTAAAATGGCGTTCGATAGTTGTCAGGATAGGGAAATTGATAGCACCGGGGAGGTGAGATATATCAAATTCTTTTTCGGAGCGTCCGTCGATGAGCAGAGTGTCGTCATTATATAGAAGAGGGATAGCTTCAGATGCAGAGTAGAGTTTCCAGTCATATTTTTTGAAAATATCTTTTAATGAAGGTACACTGCTGTCTACAACACCTCTGATAAAAGAGAATAGATCTTTTTCTGATTCAAATTGTTTCATAAAAGAATATACCACAAATTATCACAAGTTTTTACGAATTTGCTTGTTGATGATAACACCAACAAGGGCGGAAAATGAGATTCTTCGCTCCGCTCAGAATGACAAAGAATACTCAGAATGACAAAATGTTAATGAAAAGCTAGATTCAACCCACCCCCCGCCTACGGCGTACCCCTCCGTCGGAGGGGAATTTTCTCGTTAGAATTCGAAAATCAATTTGCCATTTCCTTCTTCGACTGAACCTACTATAGAAGCTTTCTCAACACCATTATCTTTTAGTGAAAGTAGAAGTTCCTCGGACCTTTCTACGGGAACGGAAATAAGAAGACCTCCGGATGTTTGAGGGTCGTAGAGTATATGCTCGATGTCCTCATTTATATTTCCTTCATTTATAACATTGTCCTGTGTGTAAACCCGGTTAGATTTATCGCCGCGAGTCCATAACTTTTTCTCTATCGCGTCCATTGCGCCGTCCAATACGGGGATGTCGCTTATTTTTATTCTCAGAGCTACATTACTTGCCATTGCCATCTGCATAGCATGTCCTGCAAGCCCAAAACCTGTAATATCAGTGCAGGCGGCTGCGTTATGTTTGACCATAAGTTCGGATGCGGTTTTATTCAATGTGGTCATCGAGCTTATTAGCCCGTTATATGTACTTTCATCGAGTTCGCTGTATTTGACACAGTTATTGAGCAAGCCCGTTCCAAGGGCTTTTGTTAGAATGAGGATATTGCCGGGTTTAGCTCCTGCGTTCGTCTTCAAATCTTTTGGGTCGATCGTTCCCGTAACAGCCAATCCGTAGAGAATATTTTCAATGTCAACAGAATGTCCGCCGATAATGGGAGCGCGCGCCTCGGTCATCTTGTCAGCGCCGCCGCGTAGGATATCTTTGAGTATGGTAAGTTCTTCGGTTTGCGGAAATGCAACGATATTAAGACCGTTGATGGGTGTACCTCCCATTGCGTAGATATCGCTGAGCGCATTTGTAGCGGCGATCTGTCCGTAGGTGTACGGATCATCCACAACGGGAGTGAAGAAGTCGGTTGTGAGTATCAGCGCGAGTTCATCGCTTATTTTGTAAACTCCAGCATCATCTTTACCATCGAAGCCAACCAGGACGTTATTATTTGTGTACCAGTCGATGCCTTTTAACGCGTCAGAGAGAATATGCGGAAAAATTTTAGCGGCACAGCCGGCGGATTTTACCATCTGTGTGAGGCGAACATTAGACATAATTTTACTTTTTTAGTTTTTACCACAAAGGCACCAAGGGCACCAAGGCTCACGAAGAAAATATTTTTAACCCCCCGGTCGCTTGCTGCGACCACCCCCCTTTGTAAAAGGGGGGATAACAGATTATTTCGTACTTAGTTCGAGAAAGTGGCATTGACTCGCCGTGAGAATACCACATATGCTAAAATTACAATTGATATTTGAAGAAGGAAACTCATATAAATGAAACTCTGATAAACAATTTCGTGATTTTGTTCGAATATCTGCGTGAACAGCAGGTATTTGAGTCCGGATATAATGAGATCGAGAGGGAGAAATATTATAACTGCGAGCTTGAATACGCGCTTCTTTTTTGCCGCAAGCAAGATAAGGAAAAGGGAATACAGCAGGAGGAAGAAATTAGTCGTGATAATGTATAGTATTACAAGAATCCATAACGAGCTGGGATATTTTTCATTCTGCGTAGTAAGGAAATCCCACGCATTACTGCCATACAGGAAGAGGCTGTTATAGAAGTTGATGCAATTAATCATAATAATGAAAAGTATCAAAAGGAGGGCTATTCTAAGCAGACCGCGAAAGCCTTTAAGGTTTGGAGGATATTCATTTGGGTCGTAATGTTTATAGTCGGGTTTTCTTTCGTAAATGAATTTGCCGAGGAAAAAAGTAATAGCAAGAATGATAATGGGTACAATTAGAAGCGGGAAATTCACAGAGCCGAACGCGGAAGTATTGGAATAGTGAGTTACGAACTCATGAAGCAAATTGATAGAATAATCGTAATATTTTAGCCCCATTAAAGCAAAGAAAGATAAAATTATTGTAAAAGTCAGGTATCGAACAAATTAATGATTTGAATACATTATTTAAATGGAGTATTTTTAAGTTTTGCTAACCAAATCACAGATTAATGCAGTATTACACAGAAAATCCCGAAATGAAGGAAACCAGAAAAGGATTCGCCGATGCCCTGGAACAGCTGGGAGCAGAAAACCCGGATGTTGTGGTGCTTGGCGGAGACGTAACGGGTTCGGTACGGACGAACCAATTCAGGGACGCCTATCCCGACAGGTTCTTTTCGGTAGGAATAGCCGAGCAGGACATGATGGGAACTGCGGCAGGACTCGCGCTGGTAGGGAAGATACCGATCGCATCGACTTACGGGGAGTTCGCTACCGGACGACCATTCGACCAGATAAGGCAGTCGATCGCGTACAGCGAGATGAACGTGAAGATATGCGCTTCACACGCGGGGATAACTGTGGGATATGACGGAGCAACACACCAGTCATTCGAGGACGTTGCTATAATGAGGGTGCTACCTCATATGACCGTGCTGACACCGTGTGATTATAACCAGACATTTAATGCGATAAAGGCGAGCGTGGATTTTGTAGGACCGTGCTATGTGAGATTTTACAGGGAGAACTCGCCAAACTTTACGGACATAAATGAGAAGTTCGAAATAGGGAAGGCGAAAATAATGGTGGAAGGCGACGATATTACATTGATGGCGAGCGGGCTGATCGTATGGAATGCCATAGTGGCGGCGCATAATCTGGCTAAGGAAGGAATAAACGCAAGGGTAGTGAATATGTCAACGATAAAGCCGATAGACAGGGAGATGATATTGAAATGCGCGGATGAGACGGGAATGATAATCACATGTGAAGACCACCAATGGACAGCGGGGCTTTACGGCGCTGTGGCAGAAGTACTTTCCAAAGAGAGACCGACTCCGATGGACTGGATAGCGATAAATGATACATTCGGGGAGAGCGGTCCGGGAGACGCGCTGATGGTGAAATATGGTCTGGACCATACGGCAATCGAGAGGAAGGTCAGGGAACACGTAAAAACAGCAGTGAATCAAAAATAAGACGGATACGTAAATTTTATTAAATCCATAAATGTTAAAGAATAGAAAAAGATGGAAGCAGTAATAAAAGGCAAAACAAACATGAGTAAGCTAAAAGTCGCAATTCCGATAGTAGTGCTGGTAGTTCTAATAGGAGGAGTATTACTGGGTAAGATGTATTTCGGGGGGAATAACGGTCCCAGCGTAAATACGGTAATGACGAAGCAGGAAGCCAACCAGGACATTACTGATGACAGGCAGAACGCTATTACAAGGGTTGTAGGTAAGGTTTCAGATGCAATAGTCGGAATCAACGTCGAGGAAGTACAGGAAGTTCAGAATCCTTTCATGGACGATCCATTCTTCAGACAGTTCTTTGGCGGGTCAGCCCCGAGGAAACAAGTAGTGAGGGGGCTGGGGTCAGGATTCATAGTATCAGAAGACGGATACATAATCACGAATGACCACGTAGCAGGGAATGCAACAAAGATCTCGGTGACATTGACGACGGGTGAGACGATCCAGGCGAAGCTGGTAGGTAAGGATCCCGTTAGTGACGTGGCGCTTTTAAAGATCGAAAAGAGCGGGCTGCCGTATTTGAAATTTGCCAACTCGGACAATGTAATGATAGGCGAGTGGGCGATAGCACTTGGAAACCCGTTCGGTTTATTCGAGATAAATGACAAACCTACCGTCACAGTGGGGGTAGTCAGCGCGACAAACATGAAAGTATTCTCACAACAGAACAGAGTTTACAGCGACATGATACAGACGGACGCATCGATCAACGCAGGTAACTCCGGCGGACCGTTACTGGATGCTAACGGTGATGTGATAGGAATGAATACGATAATTTATACAGGCGGAGGATACAGCCAGGGAAGTATCGGGGTTGGATTCGCAATCTCCATAAACAGAGTGAATGAGATAGTAGAAGAGCTTAAGAAGAACGGAAGTATAGACAGAAATTTCAATGTTGGGTTTAAAATACAGGCGATAGATGACAGGATCGCAGATTATCTCAAGCTGGATGATACGGAAGGTGCGGTGGTTGTGCAAGTACAGCCGGGAAGTTTATCAGATAACGCAGGGTTGAAAACGGAAGACGTGATCATCAAAGTGAACGGATTGGATGTAAAGAATGACCAGGAAGTGGCATTTGCGATAAACGATCTGAGGGTAGGCGATAAACTAAAGCTGACGATACTCAGAGGCG
>JAGQWG010000002.1:752587-752708 GCA_020437585.1 Ignavibacteriota bacterium | reverse complement strand
TAGAAATGGAATTGGTGAGAAGTAAGTAGAATTTTATAAATGCTTGTTGGTGATAACACCAACAAGGGCGGAAACGATCTGAGGGTAGGTGACAAGCTAAAGCTGACGATACTCAGAGGCG
>JAGQWG010000002.1:0-752570 GCA_020437585.1 Ignavibacteriota bacterium | reverse complement strand
TAGAAATGGAATTGGTGAGAAGTAAATAGAATTTTATAAATGCTTGTTGGTGATAACACCAACAAGGGCAGAATAAATAACACTATATTCGGTGATTGTAGCCCGGTCAAGAATTTGATCGGGCTTTTTGTTTGTATAACCCCCCGGTCGCTTGCTGCGACCACCCCCCTTTGTAAAAGGGGGGATTTTACTAAAATCTCAAAGAGTATACTTATCTATTATTGAATCTCTTCTTCGGCGGTGGAGCTGTCGTCAATGATGAGCTTTTTCTGGGGTTCGGGTGACATGCCCTTAGTTTTGCAACTACCGTTGAATTTGCCGCCGCGTTCCATAGTGAAATATGAAAGGTCGAGATTTCCATTTACCGTACCGTTTTGCTTAATGGTAAGGTTATCGGTGGTAATATCACCTGTCACATCACCATAAACCACAACGTCCGGCGCTTTTATATTTCCTTTTATCGAGCCTTTATCGCCGACGATAATGCTTTTTTCCCCGGAGAGGTCGCCCTCGATGACTCCGTCAATGCGTGTAGATGAAGGAGAGAAGAGATTTCCTTCAAACTTGCATCCTTCGCTGATCAGTGTGCGAATCTGATCGTTTCCTCCGGAAACCCCGTTTTCTTTTTTGTCAAACATAATAAGTATTATTTAAGGTTAATGTAATCCTTTGGGTCAATGTCCGTACCATACCGTCTTATCTCGTAGTGAATGTGCGGTCCTGTGGACCGTCCCGTCGAGCCGAGAAAGCCGATAATGTCGCCTGCTTTGACTTTCTGTCCGGAAAGAACGTTGAATCCGGAAAGGTGTCCGTAAACAGTTTCATATCCGTAATCATGCTGAATAACCACTGCGCGACCGTAACCGCCTTTCCAATCGGCGAGAGTAACGGTTCCGTCGGCAGTAGCTTTGATCGGGTCGCCTATATTTCCTTTGAAATCCATACCTGAGTGGAATTCGGTGCTTCTGCCTCCAAACGGGTTGCTTCTGTAGCCATAAGGAGAGCTTTCCTCACCAATGTATGGAAGTCCGAGAGGTATATTCTGAATGTCGTGAATTAGTTTGGAAGTGTGGTACTCGTAAAAATCGTAAACCCTGAAATCAAATCCGCGGTTCTCGTTCACTTCACCGCCTATAGGCTCGCTTTCGTTATTGATCCCTTTTTCTTCGAGGAAATTATCTATCTTGTGTATCTTTTCCTCTATGTTATTGACCTTATTTTTTATATGCAGGCTGTCCATTAGCTTGAGGTCATTCTGCATAACTGTAATTTGCTCGTTGAGCCCGGAATTTTTATTTATTACAAATACTAATCCCACCAGAAGCGCCAGCGTTATTATCACCAAACCCGACAGGGCGGCAATCGATCCCTTTATAATTGCTTCTTTTTTCTTAATAAATTTACTAGGAATTTGCAGAGAGAAAGGTTTTTCGCCCTCGCTTCCAACAAAAAGCACGGTAGTGTAATTTTTCTCCATAGTTGAGTGTAAATTTAAGCAGAACTTTAAACATACTAAAAAAGCTTTCTATCTTCAATTTATATCGTACGTCTTTACAGTAATATAAAGCTATCGTAAAAGTGGTCTAAGTATATTAAATATAAGTAAGTTGATTATACTAAGCTAAATAAGTATTTTAAAGAAATGTACAGGAAAATCGATCCCCAAATACTCGAAAAACTTGCCTCGATAGCCGGCAAAGAGAACGTAATTACGGATGAATATAACCTGGATGTATATTCAAGGGATTACACGGAAGACTTTTCATTCAAACCCGAAGTTGTGATAAAACCCGGAACAGTCGAAGAAATTTCCCAAATAGTAAAGCTAGCTAATGAAGAGAACATCCCCGTTTACCCGCGCGGGGGCGGAACGGGATTATCAGGCGGAGCGCTGGCACTTTTAGGTGGGATGTGCCTATCAATGGAAAGGTTTAAAAAGATCATAAAGATAGACGAGGATAACTTCCAGGCGGTAGTGGAACCGGGAGTTATAACGCAGAATTTTCATGACGAGTGTGAAAAGAGAGGATTGTTTTATCCTCCAGATCCGGCTTCAAGAGGAAGCTGTACGCTGGGAGGCAACCTGGCGGAGTGCGCAGGCGGTCCCAGAGCAGTAAAATACGGTGTAACGAAGGATTATGTGCTGGGAATAGAATTCGTAAGCCCGGAGGGTGAAATAATAAACACAGGCGCAGGTGTGCTGAAAAACGTGAGCGGGTATAATCTTACGCAGCTGATAGTAGGAAGCGAAGGGACGCTGGGGATAATTACAAAGATAATATTCAAGCTGATACCACTGCCAAAGTATAAGAAGGTGATGATGGCGGCTTATGACAGCCTGGAAAACTGCACAAGGTCGGTCGCGGAGATATTTAAAGCGGGAGTAACACCGTCCGCGCTGGAATTTATGGAGAGAGACGCTATCAAAGCTGCAGAGGACAAGATGGGGAAGAAATTTCCAAACAGCGGAGCGGAAGCCCAGCTATTGATAGAATGTGATGGGAATTATGAAGAGCATGTGGATGCGGACATAGAAAAAATAGCAGAAGTGGTGGAGAGAGAAGGCGCTATAGACATGGTGCTTGCAGAGGATTCAAATAAAATGAATGAGCTGTGGGGATTGAGGAGGTGTATCGGTGAAGCAGTGAAGTCAATATCCGCATATAAAGAAGAGGATACGGTTGTTCCGAGAGCGAACATACCTCCGCTTGTTAAAGGGGTAAAGGAAATCACGCAAAAGTACGGTATCACGGCTATATGTTACGGACATGCAGGTGATGGTAATGTTCACGTGAATATACTCAAAGGGAATGAAGTAAATCCTGCATGGGATGAGAACCTGGATAAGGCAATCAGGGAGATATTCGCTCTGACAGTGAGCCTGGGCGGGATGATATCGGGCGAGCACGGTATCGGTTATTCGCAGAAGGAGTACCTGGGAATTGCGCTGGAAAAGAATGAAATAGACATGATGAAAAAGATAAAGCAAACGCTGGACCCGAAGAATATACTAAACCCGGGGAAGATCTTTCCCGAAAATTAATAATAATGATCACAACCGAGATAGAGATAAGAGTTTTGTACGCTCATACAGATAAGATGGGAGTGGTGTATTATGGCAGGTACTATGAGTATTTCGAGGCAGGCAGGAACGATATGCTTCATAAACTCGGGTATCCATATGTAGAGATGGAGAAGGAGAATATAATGCTTCCCGTGATAGAATCGTATTGCAAATATTTCTCGGGGGCAAAGTATGATGATATCATTACTGTCAAAAGTATGCTAAAGGAAGTTCCAACCGTCCGTATAAGAATAGAATATGAAATTATGAAAGGTGAGGAGCTGATAGTAACAGGTCACACGGTGCACTCATTTGTAAATGCGGAAAGGATGAAGCCGACACGCCCTCCGGAGAGATTAATACAAATTATAAAAGAGAAAATCTAAGTGGACTATTACATGAATTTCGATTTCAAGCAGGCAAGGAAGTTGATCAAGCTTGCTTTGAAAGAAGACATCGGAAGCGGAGACGTTACATCGGATAATTTTATATCGAAGGATTCCGTGTCAAAGGCAGATATTCTTGTAAAGGAGAATGGTGTAATAGCCGGTTTGAAGATATTCCAGATGGTATTTAACGAAGTAGATCCGAAAGTTAAAGTAAGATTTAGGGTTAAAGATGGAGCGAAAGTCAGGAAAGGGCAAATTATCGGGGAGGTAAGCGGAAAGAGCAGGAGCATTCTGAAGGCGGAAAGGGTAGGCTTGAATTTACTGCAGAGGATGAGCGGGATAGCCACCCAGGCGATGAGGGCAAAGGAGGCACTTGGCGATGACAGGATAAGGGTAGTGGATACCCGAAAAACCACACCAAATCTGAGGCTCTTAGAGAAACTGGCTGTAAGAATGGGAGGGGGAGCGAACCACAGAGAAGGGCTTTATGACATGATATTGATAAAGGATAACCATATCGAAGCCAGCGGTGGGCTAGAGAAGACTATCGAAAAGATTAAAAAAATAAGAAAAAAAACGGAACTCAAAATCGAGGTAGAAGTAAAAAATCTGAGAGAGTTCAAATTACTCACCGAAAATGCTAAGGGGCTTGTAGACAGGGTAATGCTGGATAATTTCAGTATTGCCGATGTGCGAAAGGCAATTAGGGGAAACAATGCCGGATTTGAGATAGAGATATCGGGTGGAGTAAATCTAAAGAATATAAATAAATACAAAGGTATAAGAGGAATAGGTCTTATTTCGATGGGATCGCTGACACATTCTGTAAAATCAATGGATATTGCGCTGGATTTCAAATAAAGGTAATTTAACTTGAATAAAAATTCGTTTTAAGTTAATTTTTCAAAGTTTCCAAAACCAAAATCAAGAAATATGCAGAATTTGAAAAACCAATTAGGCTTTTTGCTTGCAATTTTTATTTCAGTTGCAGTGGTCTTTGCATGTAACAAGTTGAAAGAGGAGACAAGCTCTGACGACGACAAAACAGAAAAGACCGAAAAAACAGAGAAAACCGAAGATGATAATAATGACGATAAGAAAATGTCATCCGGTGATAAATTCGATGGATCAAAGTTATACTTCTGTGAGAGGTATTCCTCAGTAAGCGGAGAGGTAGGAGAATCCAAGGTGTTTACCATTCCGAGAAGCGGTGGTTACTTAACAGTTATGATCGACCTTCGTCCGGCAGATGCAACTATCGGTACAGGAAAGGTTGACCTCAGAATCTCAAGGTACGAAGGAAGCAAGGAGAAGATAGTAGATACTTTGCCATTCGACGTACAGCCTGATTGGGATTATATTCACTTTGATAAAGTAACATTCTATAAATCCGGTGATTACAAGGTTACTTTGTTAAAGAGCGATGGTACACCTGTTGCTTCAGGAGAGGTTACCATCAATTACAGATAAGAAACTATTCCTAGGAAACTTTCAAGAATCGGGATGAAGAAAATATTTTTTATCCTAGGCATATTTCTTTATATATTTGCGACAGACGTTCATTCTCAACAAAAGCAGTTATTATACTTTTGTGAGACTTATGATGAGGCGAACGGGAGGGAAGTAGGGGTTTCTGATATATTCGAGATCCCCCCGACAGGCGGTTACCTGACGGTGATGGTTAATCTAGCTCCCATAGGTACTGTAATAGGAACGACGGACGTCGATCTAAAGATATACAAGGTAGAGAACGGAGAACTAAGATACATTAGTACCGAACCATTTAATGTGGAAACAGATTGGGATTACATTTTTTTTAGTGAGATAACATTTTATGAGGAGGGAATTTACAAGGTAGAATTGGACAAGGGAGACGGTACGTATGTTTGCTCGGGATATGTGGAGATAGTTTTCCCGGATTCAAACGCTTATTAACGGAACATTTTATAACCATTGAGGTTTACACTAAAGTTTCAAAAAATTAATTTAAATAACTAACAGGAGAGTAAAATGAAAAAACTTTTAGTCGCATTTTCTTTTTTAATGTTGCTTTCGCTTTTTGGCATGAACCAAAAGACATATGCTCAGAGCGGACCAGTAATGTATTTCTGTGAAAGATATGACCCGTCATTGGGTGAAATCGGTATCAGTGACAGGTTCACAACAGGTTATCTTACCGTTATGGTAAAGTGTAACTACGAACTAGGTCTGAGCGATGTTTCTATTCAGTTTGACAAATGGAATCCATCCGAGAAGAAGTTCGAATATTACAAGGATTTCAATTACAGTGTCGAGCCGAGTATGAAGTATATATATTTCTCAAAGAATTCCGAAAGTGATATGCAGTTTGACACGCCGGGTATTTACAGGGTATTCTTACTGGATAACAACAGGAATACGGTGACAAGCGCATTAATAGAAATTATTCCGTAAGCACAGGTGCTTATAAAGGACAGAGATCATGAAGTATGTAAAGATAGCAGTGTGTGTTATATTATTGTTTGTTGTAAATGAATTATCTTATTCTCAGACGTTACAGTTCTGTGAAAAAGTAAGTGACAATGGTACGGCTGTTAACCCCAAGACCTTATTCACGATAGATAAGAGCAAGGGGGGTACGATAAAGTTTTTGGTAAAACTTCCATTCAGCGTAGGGACCGATAAAGTGACATATGAGCTATACACTGTCGACGGTTCCGGAGCCGAGAGTTTTATAAGGAGCATCAGCCAGGATGTAGGTACCGACTGGCTGTGGTTTTGGAAGGATGTAAAATTTGCCAAAAACGGGTCATATAATGTAAAAGTATATGACGGACAGGGAAACCATCTGGTCACGGCACATTTAACAATACAATATAATTGACATTAATTTCATATAATTTTTAAAAGGTTATCCCGATATTATCTTCTAAGGATATGACGGGATAACCTTTTTATATTATGCTGGATAAAATAAAAAGCCTTTCAAAAGATACTCTCACATATGGTGTAAGCACCATGGTGAGCAGGTTTTTGAATTTTATCCTCGTACCCTTCTACACTAATTTCATTTCCCCGGCAGAGTATGGTATTGTCGCGAACATATTCGCTTATATTGCGATACTGAACGTGCTATTCTCGATCGGCATGGAGTCGGGATACTTTAAGTTCGCGTCTTCGCTCGAAGTAGGGAACAAGAAGCAGAATTTTTCTCACCCATTTATTGCGGTTTTTATTAATGCCCTTATATTATCCTCGGTAATATTTTTCTTTCCTGCGGTATTCGAACCGTTCTTCCAGACGGGGTATGATCATCTAATTCTGATAAAGTATACCGCATTGATACTATTCTTCGATGCGATAGTACTGGTTCCTTTTGCTTACTTGAGGCTGAACAATAAGGCTAAGATATTCGCTATGTTTAAGGTCATAAACGTGGTCATAAACGTCGCGATGAATCTAATCCTGATAATCGGTTTCAAAATGGGCATAGAAGCAATACTTATCAGCAATGTTATTGCATCATTCTGTACGGTGTTATTGCTTTTACCGGTTATTATAAAGAACCTTGATTTCGAGTTCAACAGGGAGCTCTTTTCAGAATTACTGCGGTTCTCTCTTCCTTATATACCGGCGGGAATAAGTTCGAACATAATCCAGGTGATAGACAGACCGATATTATTGTATTTGACAGATGATAAAGTAACGGGTATCTATACGGCTAATTATAAGCTGGGAATAATAATGATGCTTTTTGTTACGATATTCGATTTTGCGTGGAGACCTTTCTTTTTGAATCACGCGAAAGATCCCGACGCGAAGAAAATATTTTCAAAGGTGATGACATTGTTTATTGCCGTAGGAAGCATGATATGCCTGGCGACATCGGTCTTTTTGCCGGAGATAATAAAGATATTCGGGCAGGATTTCAGATCGGGCTATTATATAATTCCGGTAGTGCTATTGGCATATTTATTCAATGGTATCTATGTAAACCTGATGCCGGGGATATATTTCGAGAAAAAAACAAAATATCTTCCGCTTATCACGGGTATAGCGGCGGGATTGAACGTGGGAGTGAATTTTCTTTTGATACCGGTTATGGGAATGATGGGGGCGGCATTGGCTACGCTGGTGAGCTATATGAGCATGGCAATAGGGTTATATATAGTTGCGCAGAAATTTTATAAAATCGATTATGAATACGGCAAGATCATGTTTTTGCTTATTTCATTATTTGCCAGCTTCGGGCTATTTTTATTTCTCGAGAGCGTAATGGGTGTACACTGGTATGTGGGTGTGATAGGGGTGATTGTCTTTACTACATTTGTCTTTGTCTTCAGGGTATTCGATATAAGGATGGCAGGAAGACTGCTTTCCGGTAAATAAAAATGCCGAATCGAAATAAATCGATCCGGCATATAGGTGCGCAATGTTAAGTTACGCTATTTACCTTTCCTCTTGTGATTATCTGATCTATCGTTTCCTTTATTCCTGTTTTGATTTCCATGGTCATTGTTTTTCGATTTCATCTCAACATTTTTATTTCCATTCCCATGGTTTCCTTTGCCATTATTCTTATTCCCATTACTTTTATTGTTTCCTTTACCATGGTCATCATTCCTATTCTTCTTTACATTCCCATTATTTTTGTTTCCTCTACTATTGTCATTATACTGCTGGTCTTTGTTTTTATTTTTATTTCGAGGATCCATATTCTGATCATTAATCATCTTAGGGACACGTTTCTCTTTATCATTTCCCAGGCTTTTCTGCTCTGATTTAACCTCAGAGTTATCGATCTTTTTTTGCAGACCCGGGGGCATAGATTTCTCTTTTACTTTTTCATAAGAAACATATTTAACAGGCTTTCTTACAGGAACATTAATCTCTTTAACCACCTTGAATTCCTTAAAGACCGGTACATAAGTGTTTATTACCGTACCGTTATGGTTTACAGCGTCGATCGTGTTAATTTTATTGATCTCAATCACGGGAACAGGATTTCCAAATGCTGTTTCAATAACCGATACTTCAGGACCTCTATTGATGACCCTGTGATCAACAACCATTACACCGTCAACCTTACGCATTTCATGAATAATGACCTTTCTTTTATTTTTGACGACGTGGTATTTATAGATCTCAGGTTCAATAAAATAGCGTTTTTCAACAATAACATACCTATTATCATCATATACAACAGGATCAATTACAGTATTATTGTTGGTTATATATATACCGGGAGATATTGGAGTCCAGGCAACATAGTCATCGTCTGTTCTCCAATCAACCCATGCGGGAGACCAGACACGTCCCGGAACCCAGACCCATCCTTCTGTAGGTGAATATGCCCATCTACCGTAGTGATGGACTACCTCTTCATAAGGAGTAGGAGCCTGGAAATACCATCCCTGAGGTGTATTAACCCATTGTCCATTTGAGTATGGAACATAAGAGGCCGATGTAACTGGGGTTGGTGCAGCATCACCCGTACTTACTCCAACAGAAAGCCCCGGTGCCGGTTTCCACACAAAGAATGCGCCAAAATCCGCATCGTCCGCATAGGCATCATTTACTCCTAATAAGCGGGATAGAGATATTCTTCTATTCGCTTTTAGACCTGAAGCCGAGCTTTTATTAAAATCCGTTCCAATCTCTTCATTGGTTACTTCAATCCATTCACCATGAGGAGCAAGTTCCTCGTAGAACTGCTGATAGTCAACTTTAAGGAGGTCTTCATCACTCTCCGTAAAGTCATCGTTAGAAAGATCTGTGGTTTCTGTATTCTCTGGACGGACCTCGGAAATTTCATCCGATCTTTTTGAACAAGAAACCATGGTAGATAAAATAAAGATTAACCCTACAAACACCACTGTCATTTTTACAGATTTTAAGTTTAACATTTTTTGTTTCCTTATTTTTAGTAGTGTTTTTACAAAAAAAAAAGCTTTACACGCACGAATGCGTGTAAAGCCCTATAAAATCTTTCTTTTTAAACCTAACATAATTTCTAACTTTGTGCAATACAAATTTGTTTCCTTCACGGAAGACTATATAATTTAAAAATCCCTTGACAATCCTATATAATTATGCCATATTAATATATGGATAAACTCACAGATAAGCAAAGCAAGATATTGGATTTTATCAGGGAATATACCCTAGATAATCCCTATCCGCCTACATTTCAGGAAATTGCGCAGAAATTTAAAATAACTATCGGTACAGTGCAGGATCATATATCAGCACTGCAAAGAAAGGGTTATATCGAAAGGATACCCGACGTAGCCAGGGGATTCAAGGTGGTAGGTGATGATGCGGCTGATGTACCTCAGCAAGATTATATGATCCCAATATACGGAAATGTTGCGGCTGGTGAGCCTATATTTGCCGATGACAATATACAGGGATATATTGCTCTGGAGAAGAATATCCGGGGGCACCATCTGCATTTTGCATTAAAGGTCAAAGGTGATAGTATGATAGACTCCGGTATATATGACGGGGATATAGTGATCGTGAAGAAGCAAAACAGCGCCGACGACGGTGATATAATAATTGCTTTGCTGGATGATGAGGCGACAGTGAAGACACTTCGTAACAGCAGGATAAATGCTTATCTGGAGGCATCAAACGCAAAGTACAAATCCATAATCAACAAACCGTTCCAGATAATAGGTAAGGTAATAGAACTAAGGAGACAGCTGGCATCAGCCTAATCTATAAACCGACCCTCTTAAAGATAAAGTCCACATTCTTTTTTGACTTCGAGAAATCAAAAATCTCTTTAAAATCTTTCTCGTCAAGATATTTTTTTATTTCCTTATCATCTCTTAGCAATTTCTCAAAACTAATCTTCTGCTTCCAGCATTTCATGGCGACATCCTGTACTATTTTGTAAGCCTGCTCCCTTTTCATTTTTTTATCTATAAGACGAAGGAGTACAGTCTGAGAAAATATTAGACCATTAGTAAGGTTGAGATTTTTTTCGATATTCTCTTTATTAACTACCAGATCTTTTACAATATCGTTGAACTTATGAATAATATAATCCATAAGTATTGTGGAGTCGGGGAATATGATACGCTCTACGGATGAATGTGAAATATCACGTTCATGCCATAGCGGTATATTTTCCATTGCAGCAACGGCATTGCCACGGAATACACGAGCCATACCGGATAACCTTTCTGCAGTAATAGGATTTTTCTTATGTGGCATAGCTGAAGAACCTTTTTGACCTTTGCTGAACGGTTCTTCAAGCTCGAGAGCTTCAGTTTTTTGAAGGTGTCTTATCTCGGTCGAGTATTTTTCTATACATGAAGCGACTATAGCAAGTGTAGCCATAAACTCAGCATGCCTGTCCCGCTGAAGTATCTGGGTAGCAATCTTTGTTGTTTTTAATCCAAGCTTTTTGCAAACGTAAGCTTCAACTTTTGGAGAAAGGTGTTCATAGGTTCCAACCGCGCCGGAGATCTGTCCCACTGAAATAACATCGAGGGCTCTTTTCATCCGTTCGATGTTTCTGTTTGTTTCATCAAACCACAGAGCGAATTTCAATCCAAGTGTGATAGGTTCGGCGTGGATACCGTGAGTGCGTCCTATCTCAGGAAGGTATTTATATTTTAGAGCTTTTGTGCGCAGAATCTTTTTCATCTCATTTAGATCTTTCAGGATGATCTCGCCTGCCTGCTTTAGCTGTACCGATAGGGCAGTATCGACAACATCGGAGCTTGTCATGCCCATATGTATAAATCTCGAATCAATCCCCACATATTCGGCAACATTGGTAAGGAAAGCAATGATGTCGTGTTTAACTTTGTCCTCAATCTTCAATACCCGGTTTACGTCAAATTTTGCTTTCTTTTTGATATTATTAAGGGCTGATGCGGGTATATTGCCGAGTTTGCTTTGTGCTTCACAGGCTAGTATCTCAATATCGAGCCAGATCCTAAATCGGTTTTCATCTGACCAAATATCAGCCATTTCCTTTCTGGAATAACGGGGAATCATAGATGAGATTGATTACTTTCTAAATAAGAAAATAATCAAATTACTTTGTTTTTACTATGACAAGTGTAATATCGTCGTGCTGGACGGCATCTTTGGTAAATCCCTGTACTGAATCTACAACAGTGTGTATTATTTGGTCCGATGAGTCATATCTAACCGGGCTGATCGTTTGCATTAATCTATCCAGTCCAAATTCTTCTTTTACAGAGTTCATAGCCTCAGTCAATCCGTCGGAATATAATACGAAGAGGTTGTTAGGTGTGAGATCTATTTCTTTTTCTTCGAGGTGCATTTCAAAGAGATTCTGATCGCCTACGCCAAGACCAATACCTTTGTTTTGCATCATTTCTATTGTGCCGTTTTGTGAATATAAGGCGGGGTTGTGACCGGCACGCGCAAATTTTACTTTCATTTCTTTAAAATCAAAGAGAGCGGCAATAACTGTAACAAAACAGTTCTTTTCAAGTTTATCAAGAAACTGCCTGTTCACTTCAATTAATATCTCACGGGGTGTTTTAAAAACACTTGCGGCGATCTGTATCATAGCCTGTACTTTTGACATATAAAGCGCGGCAGGAATTCCCTTACCGGATACATCTGCGACAACTACAAGATATTTGTCTTCGTCGATCTTTATAAGGTCGTAGAAATCACCCCCAATGAACTTTGCGGGTTTACTGAGCCAGCTTACCTCGATGCGTTCGTCTCTAATTCTTTCTTTTGGTAAGAGTGTATTTTGTATGTTGCGGGCAACCAAAAGTTCTTTTTCTATTCTTTGCTTGTTGAGTTCTTCCTGCTGGAGTCGTGCATTCTCGATTGCGATAGCGCTCTGAGACGCAAGAGTCTTGAGCAAGTCAATATCCTCATCTGAGTAAGCTTTGCCGGACGGTTTTTCACCGAAATTCATGCTTCCGATAAGATTCCCCTTAAGGAATATCGGTACGGATAGGAATATCTTTGCTTCACGAATAAGCGCTTTATTTTCTTCAGACAATGAGAGCTCGGTCAAATTTGCTTCCGAGAATACGACAGGTGTCCTTTGCATTTTGAAAATCGCCTCAAAGAAGGCAGTATACTCTTCATGCTTTGTAGAACTTAAGTCTCTAAAACGAGGCTCATTCTCTCTGCTTATAAGTTTTGTATATTTAGAGTCAAAGATGAGCACATCAAAACTCTTTATACCCATTGAGTTGTGAACTGCAGTAGAGAGTTTTTTGAGAATCTCATTTATGTTGTTTATGTATGGCAATTCCTGAGAAAAAGATAAAAGAGACTTTCTATAATTGTATCTTTCTCTGTAGAACTGCTTATCAACAAATTCCCTGGCTTTATTATTAACATAGTCGAATGTAAGAGTAATTATCACGATGGTTAATATCGTCAATAGCTGTCGGTTTTCCGTAATGTAATCACTAAGAAGGGAATTGAGCAGATATACGATTGTGAGGTATGCACCAATAATAAATGTAGTCAGAATACCGAACACCAGACCTTTTTTTACGATGAACTCGGTATCAAGTATTCTGTATTTGAAGATCGAGTATCCAAACGAGATCGGAATAGCGAGCACAAGGAACAAAGGTGCGAAATAAATCGGATCAACAAGGAAGTAGGGCTTTCTGATGACGTAGATCATTATAAAGAAGTAGGCGAACCCTAATCCTCCTAATATTAATCCTGCAAGTATAATATTAAGGCTTTTCTTTTGAACAGGATTATCCAGCTTTGAATACGAATATATGAAAGTAACGATGGCGCCAAAAATATATACACCTGTTAATACTATTTTCAGATTGTTGTTTAATCCTGTTACTACCGGAAAAAGTAACCGTTCAATAATGTATGAGACAACCGGGGCGAAATTTACCAGATAGATAATAAGCAGAATCGACTTTCTTGCATTAAACTCGTATTTGATGGGGTATGTAAGGAAAAAATGCCACAGGATAGATGTAAAGAAACAGCTTAATAGGATATAATTATAAAGGACAAACGAGCCTGCACCTAGACTTTCATATGAAATTGTTCCAAAAAGAAGCAGTCCCGGTGATGTTGCTCCAAGCAGGAAGAATAACTGCGAGATAAATTCTTTTGGTTTTGAGTACCCGACAAGGAAACCTACGAATAAAAAGCAAAATGACAGGAGCGCAAAGATAAAATATCGTGTATTGAAGTATTCATACACCCATATATTAAAATCCATTACTTTTCCATCGCGTATAACCGTATAGGTAATAGTTTCATTGTTAAACCTGTTGAGAATATCCTGAGCTTTAAACATCTCTCCGCCGAAGGATTCACCGTTAATTTTTATAAGCAAATCACCGTCCTTTAAGCCGGCGTTTGCGGCAACCCCTTCGGGTGTTATTTCAATAATATATAATCCCGTATCCTGTTTTACGCCATTGTATTCATTTACCCAAAGACAGTCATCTATTGTCTGCCTGTCAGTAAACATGGTTTCTACAAAGGATAAGCTAATCAGAAGAGCCGAATATATACCAATTGTTACAATGAATGCTCTGATTGTTCCTTCTGAATATTTATCGAGAAATCTCATATTATTTTATTTTTACAACAACGATCGTCTCGTCATCGAATTGCTCTGAGTCACCTTTGAAAGAATCAATAGAGTTCAGAATAGTATTTTTTAGATTCTCGGATGTACTTTCGGTGTGACTTTCGATTATTCCAGCAATCCTATTTATACCATATAGTTCCTTTTGTTTATCCATAGCTTCGGACAGCCCGTCAGAATAGAAAACGAATATATTGTCTTTTTCTATAGGGAGGGTTTTTTCTTCAAGAGTATGCTCAAACAATGCCTGTGTACCAACGCCTAACCCTATCCCGTGCAAGTCAAGCGGATTTATCGAACCATTTTTATATATAAGCAGGGGATTGTGTCCCGCTCTACTGATAGTTACCTTTTTATTCTCCAGGTCAAACAGTGCCATTATCGTAGTGATGAAATTCTTTTTATCAAGAGTGTCGATTATTTGTTTGTTTACTTCCAGAAGGATGTTCCTCGGGGATTCATTGAGTCCTGCAGCAAACTGAATCATTGCCTGTACCTTTGACATATATAGCGCGGCGGGGATACCTTTACCGGATACATCCGCTACGACAACGAGTAATTTTGTATCACTAAGCTTTATCAGGTCATAGAAATCACCTCCGATCGATTTTGCTGGTCTGGATGAAGCAGATATGTCCAAACCTTTGAAAGTGGTGTCACCTGCCGGTAAAAGATCGGATTGTATTTTATAAGCAATCTCCAGCTCTTCTTCTATTTCTTGTTTATATATTTCCTCGTGCTGGAGCCTGGAATTTTCGAGGGCAACGGCACATTGTGACGCGAGGGATTGGAGCAGGTCTATGTCTTCGTCAGAGTATGACTTGTCAGACATCTTTTCTCCAAAGTTAAGGGACCCTTTGAGCTTTCCTTTTAAAACGATGGGGACAGATAAAACTATTTTATTTTCTTTAAACAGGTCTATGTATTCAGTAGGTACTTTTTCATTAACGAGGTTAATATCATTGAGGAATTTTGGATCAAAATCATTTTTATAAAGATATGAGAACGACATGTCATATATATTACCGTGTCCGTTTGTTTGCATTTTATCCTGGTCTTTTATCCATATGTTTAGGTTTTTAACTCTTATTGTGTCCTTTACGGCACTTCCTACCTTATTTATAATCTCACCGATGTCGTTTAAATATGGAAGTTCCTCCGAAAACTGTAAGAGTGACTTTCTGTAGTTATACCTCTCCCTATAAAATTGCTTTTCTACGAAATTTCTTACTCTTTTATTTACGAAATCGAACGTAAAAGTTACAATAACAATAAGAGATATTGTAATTAACTGTTTATTCTCAGTTAAGTACTTAGATAAAAGGTTCTCGATAATAAAGACGAGCACCAGATATAGGATTACAACAAAACCTGTGATAATTCCGAACACAATACTTCTTTTTACAATAAACTCCGTATCAAGGATCTTATATCTAAATATCGAATACCCGAATGAAACAGGTATGGCAAGCACCAGTGCGGCAGGAATAATTATCAATGTGTTATTATTTATCAACCAGTTTACAGGGAATAATTTGGGTGCAAAATATAAATAAAGAAATCCGGCAGTTCCAAGTAAGATTCCCCTGAGTATGACCTTGATTGGTTTTTTAAGTTGATCTTCTTTTAGAATTGTTAGTTTTCTATATGAAAGGAGAAAGAAAATCAAGCCGAAGAAGAAATACACAATCAAAGTCACATTAAGCATAACAACAAAGAGCATAAAATCAGCAGTAGTAAAAGCAACGGTAAGTATAGTTAATAGGATAACAAAAAGGTAAATAAAAGCAATTATTTGCCTACGGTACCTTGAGTCAAATTTAATCGGGTATGTAAGAAAGAAGTGGATCAATAAGGGGGAAAACAAAATTAATCCAATCTGATTATTTATTAGAAAGAAGTACTGCCCGCTCAAGAATAAGCTTATATTGGGAAGAAAACTAAATCCCATTGCGGCACAGCATCCCAAGAAGAAAAAGATCTGTGATGTGATCTCTTTGGGTTTTGAATATCCTACCAGAAATCCTACGACAATAAAACACAATCCTAAGAGAGAGAAGATTATACTAGGTATATTAAAATACTTATAGACCTCAATTTTATATTTTAGGACTTCGTTATTTCTGTATACAGTGTATATTACATCTTGGGTGACATCCAGTTGGTTGAGTAAATTCTGTGCGTCGGCTTCAGTATTAACTTCTTTGCCATTGATAGCAAGAAGGATATCCTTTTCTTGAATTCCTGAGCGGTCAGCCGCGCCGCCGGGGATAATATCTGTAATATACAATCCTCTTTCGGGCTTAACGTTATCAATTTTCTCTCTCCATTTACAGTCATCCAGTGTGAGAGTGTTTATAAAATTATTATAAATAAATCCCGTTAGCCCTATAGTAAGACAATATAGTGCTATCAGGGTAAAGATAAGTCTTAAAGTATTTTCTCTCAGATTGTTAAGGAATCTCACTCAAACACTGTTTTTATGGGTAATTGTACGAGAAACTAAGTAAATTAGTTTAGATAAAATATTTTTGCTAGAGCAAACAAAAAAGGGAATTATAAGCCAATTTTAGCTTATTAGAAATTATATCCAATCGAATAATAGAACACATATGGACCAAAGATAAAAGAATCCTTATTTAGTCCCTTTTGTATGAGGAACGTTTTGCCAACAGAAAAACTGGCTTCTCCAATGGGAGTGTCGAATGCGAGTGTGGCACCGAGTCCATGACGAAGGTCTTTGAAGCGAACAGCTTCTGTGTTTTCCCAGACACGCCCCAGATCATATCTAAGCTTCAGGTAGGTATCGAAGAAAAGTTTAACCGGAGAATTGAAGCGGTATTCAAGTGATGCTGTGAAGATCTGGTTTCCTTTAAGTTCATCCTCGTACATCCCAAAGAATGAATTTTGTCCTCCCATTGAGAATTGATCCTGAACCGGTGTGGTTTTATCTGCGAATCCAAATATAAGTCTTGGTCTCAGGTTGTTGTACTTTCCAATGGGGAAGTAATGTTCAAAGTTAATATATAGTTTTGAGAAGCCAATATCGCTTCCAATGCTTTCCTGTGCAGTTTCGTAGTAGAAGTCAATAAGTGATCCTTCGTTAGGGAAGGGTATTTTATCCTGTGAATCAATACTTCCACCAACTTTAAGTTTTAACACCCTATCATCACTTACCAGGTTTCCCGAACCTTTTATGTATCTGAGATCGAGATCTTCCAGAATTACCTGTGAGAAAAGAATGCCCTGTCTCTGCAATTGTGTTCCAATAAGGAAGCTTACTCCTATTCTTTCTTCACGGTATTCAGAAGTGTTTTCGATCTCAAATGTATTTTCCTGAGAATTGATGCTTTCCTGGTAAAGGTTGACATCATTATACTTAAAAAAAGCAGTTAGGTTATATGTGAATAGTGTATTAAAGAAACGATTAGATCTGAACTGAACGCTGTAGAGGCGGTCTCTGACACCACCAATTGCAGTTAAACCTATTTCATTTCCATTACCAAAAATATTTTCATCCCGGAGATCTAAGAGCACCTGCACTTTGTGTTCGTTATCTACTCTACCGGCAAGACGGAGATTGCGGGGGCTTCTTTCAACTACATTTATTTTAATCGTATTCAGATCTTTTTTAGGTATAGCGTCCAGAGTAACCTGCCTGAAAAGGTTAGTGCTATAGATATTATTCAGGCTTTGCTCTACCTCGCTATTAAAAACGACTTTTCCTTTTTCTATTGTGAGCTCGCGCTTTATTACATCATCATTTGTAACACTGTTACCGGTTAATTCTATTCTTGATGCTTTGCCGTTTGAAAATCTGATTTCAAGCTGACCATTATCATCAAGAAAAAATCTATCAATATTAATCAGGCTGTAACCATTTTCGCGAAGACTGTGAAGGAGCTCGTCATAGAATTTATACGCACCTACGGAATTAAGGACACGACCGAGATAATCTATTTTGAAATTATCAATTACGGGTTGCAGAAAACTATAATCCTGATTAATGATAACCTTTTCCAAAACCGGATTATTCTCAAAATTGTATTTTATTTTTGCACCTATGTCATCTCGATATATTTCAGCCCATACCCTTTGGTAATATCCAGTTTTATAAAGGATCTTTAGATCTTTTTCTATTTCAGTGAATCTTACGAAATCTTTTTCGGATGATAGCATAACGATATTAGTTATGCTATCGGAAAGGTAAGGTGAGTCAAGTATAACTATTGGATTAGTAATGAAGTTATTGAAGTATTTCGACGTAGTAAGTTCGAGCGAATCAATTGTATTCTTTATTAAATCAATTTGTTGAAGTGCTGACAGTTCGCCTTTTTTGATAAGAAGATTTACATTCGAGTAATCGGAATTTCCCATATTTCCAAGATCGGGTGTGATGACAATATCGGCTTTGTCGAGCTGGAGTTCATTGAGCTTTGCAAGAGAAATGGAAAGTACCTGGTCCACCGTATTAAGCGGGTCAGCAAGATCGTCAGGATTTCTAAGGGGGCTTGTAGAATTAACCACAATGGTGAGGTCGGCGCCCAGTTTCTTTGCTACATCAACCGGAATATTTGCAGTAAGTCCGCCATCAACTAGATTTTTCCCATTAACCTTTGTAGGTGAAAACAGAATTGGGACTGTAGAAGACGCTTTCATGGCTTCAGTTAGGCTACCCGAGGTTATGACAACCTGGTTTCCATCGTCGATATTAGTAGATACTGCAGCAAAATTGTATTTGAGATCGGCAAAGCTATCGGGCGATTTGTATTTGGAGTTAAATGCCAGTACGTTCAGCATCTCAGTTATCTGCTGTCCGCTCGATACAGATGAGGGAAGTACGGGTTTGAATCCATCAAGTGAGATAGTAAGTAAACTCTTATCCTGCACTTTTTTTTGTTCGAGAAAAAGATTACGTCTTTCATTTTTATCCGATAGGGAGATAACATCGTTCCAGTTTATCTTGTTGAACACCGAGTTAAGTTCATTGGAAGTATATCCGGAGGAATACAAACCGCCGACAATACTTCCTATACTTGTTCCGACAATAAGATCTACGTCGATATCATTATCTTCAAAAACCTTTAACACTCCTATCTGGGAAATCCCTCTTGCTCCGCCGCCGCTCAATACCAGACCAATCTTCTTCTTGTTATATTTCATTGGAAATATATTGAAGTTGAGGCTGTCCAGGTAGTGAGGCTGTCGGAGATCTAACTCGACGATACTAACGGACGAATCTGTGCCGGGCGACTGCGGGAAAAGCCGTGGTGTTGTAAGGATAATAAGTAAAACTATTGAAAATAATATTTTCAGAGATCTAATCAAGTTTCAGCAAGTTCAGGCTTTCTATTAATATTTTGAATAATAAATCCTATGGAATAGATAATAATTCCAACAAATAAACCGGGATACATTGGTTCAATATCGAATGGATAACTAGCGTAACCATCAATCAAGTTAAACTGACCATAGAGCATGCAGATCAACGAAATACTAAATGAAGCTGTCATCGCTCCCAGAATAAAAGCCGGCGAGATCGTAAATCTCTTAGTATAAGATGAAATGATGCTAATCAGTAGGGCAGGTATAATTATGCTTCCAACTGTGTACCAAATATTGACAACCGAGGGTATCCATATCACTATAAGTATAGAAACAACTGACGTAATAATAATTCCTATCTTTGAATATTCATTAAGTCTGTTGCCTGTATGTTTAATTCTCGGAATAATGTCGTTTCCCAGAGTAGTGGCTGAAATAAAAATGTATGAATGCAAAGTTGACATAATCGTCGCTATCATTCCGGTAAAAAACAAACCTTTTGCAATAGGGGGCAATATTTTATCGGCAAGGAGGGGGTATGACATCGCAGGATTGTCTATATTTGGTAAATCCGCCCTCGCATATAGCCCCGCTGTTGTAGTTAAAAAATCAAAAATAAACCAAAATATCAGTGAAATAAGTACTCCATTTTTTGCGATTGTGCCGTTTTTAGCGGCGTAGCATCTCTGGTGAAATGATGGATCCACCAGTGCCCAAGCTCCGATGAAGAACCATACCAGCATATATTGGAGTGAATTACCGCCGGTCAAGCTCAATGACTCTATTGGGAGATTGGCTTGAAGGTAATCGAACCCGCCTAATTCCGTAAAGCAAAACGGAATAATTAATCCAAATCCAACAAACATGATAATAAATTCGACAATATTTACCCGCACGTCAGCTAGCAATCCTCCTTTGAAAAGATATACGATCGAAAACAAGAGGCAAACAAGCATTGCCCAGAATAATGGGATGCCAAATATAACCTGAGTAATGATACCTAGCATGAGCAGGTATGGCGCCGGTGTAACTAAAAAGAAGATTAGTATCGCTCCAAAGAGACCTACCTTTTTACCGTATGTCTGCTCTAGTTTATCCGGGATAGTAAATAATTCGGTCTTTCTTATTTTACGTGAGAGGAAAAATGCAAAGATGACTATGAAAAAATAATAAGGGAATGCGTTAAGGAACCAACTGGAGATACCAAATCTATATGTGAATTCGCCGACTCCCAATACTCCTCCGTAAAAAGTAGATACTAATGTGGCAACGAAAGCGGGTAGTGTTAAAACTCTTCCAGCGACCAGGTAATCTACAGCGCTCTTATCGGATGATTTTGTTCTTAGCCCAACATACAGGACGATGACAAAATAGAGCCCGATGATAATGTAATCAAAGACCGAAAAGCTTATCATGATCACAGAAAATGTTGTTTAAAAAGTAAAAGTGCACCTTTTTCAAACGAAACAGACACATTAGATGCCGAAGATACATTTAGAGTGCCTTCGCGCGTCCCGAATTCCAGATCTTCATTGTCCAGCGGATATTTCAATCCTTTTGTTTTAACTTTAAATGCTTTTGGAAGCGGAAGTAGAGAAACCAACTCACCCTTTTTGTAGTTAAACCTGATATTACGGTTGATAAAGGATATTTCGAAGGTGTCGTCCACCATTGAAATATTGAGTTTTTTGGAATAGCGTTTCATAACGCTGTAGTTATTTAGGGTATGATCTGCTCTAGGGCTCGCTCCCCCGAATACGGATATATCTTCAAGATTGTTTTTCAAGCAAAAAATCAGGCATTTTTCGAAATCGGTGGTTTCCTGCTCTTTTATTTTGATAACGCGGGTGTTTTTCTTCGTTAAATCCTTTAACCTTGATGAATCGATGGAGTCCATATCGCCTATAATAAGGTCAGGATTCAGGCGAAATTTTGAGATCTTATTAGCACCACCATCTGCACAGATGATAAGCGAATCTTTTTTCACATACTTCCGTGCAACTTTAATACGGGGCATATCTCCATTTAGAAATATTATGGCATTATTACTTTTCATTTACGACAGCCGGGTTAGTGCATTATTCTTAACTATTTTAAATAACTTATTATCATTAAAATAAAATCTTATAATAGTAAAAACAATTTATAATAAATTGTCGTTTAATTACTGAATGAGTTTTATAAATCCATTAATATTATTTGGTTTAGCAGCAGTTTCCGTCCCCATACTAATTCATCTTTTTAATCTCAGAAAGGTGCAAAAAGTTGAATTTAGTACTTTAATGTTCATAAAAGAACTACAGAAGACTAAATTAAAGAGAATAAAGCTAAAACAATTGATACTGCTTCTGTTGAGATGTTTGGCAATAGTATTTCTTGTTTTTGCCTTTGCTAAACCTGTATTCAAGGGATTTGGAGGTAGTAGCTCAGGACAGAAGACGTTGATAATATTTTTGGATGATTCATTTAGTATGAATGTGAGTGATAGTAAGGGTTTATACTTCGACCAGTCGAGGGACGCCGTGAAGAAAATATTAGACAACTATAAGGAGAATGATGAAGTATATTTTATCCCGACTTCGGCTGTGAAGATGAAGGATAAAAAGATCTTTTTTGACAGCTTCCAGGATATTGTAGATACACTTGAGAAGCTTGGATTTTCGGATAAATCAGCTTCAATGGATGAAGTGACTCTCCTGGCAAATGAATTACTTAAAACAAGTAAGAATCTCACAAAGGATGTTTTTGTAGTATCGGATTTCCAGAAGAGCAACTTCACTGCCGAGAGCAAAAATACTCTCATCGAAAAGATTCCAGATGCTAATATATACTTAGTAAATGTCGGAGACAGGGACCCGAATAATCTGTCAGTAGATGATTTTGAGGTTGTATCTAAGATCATAGATAAAGACAGAACTGCAAAGCTGAGGGTAAATCTTAACAATCACACAAAGTTTAATGTGTCAAATAAAGTTTTATCATTATATGTCGATGGCAACAAAGTAAATGAGAGGGTAGTGGATGCAGGGTCACTTTCTAAGAAGGAGGTTGAATTCGAGTTTAAACCTAACAAAACAGGAAATGTAAACGGGTATATCGAGCTTGCACAGAGCGATCCACAGGACGATGAGCTAATTAATGATAACCGTATATATTTCTCGCTTTACATTCCGGAAGAGTTTAATGTGCTGATGATATCAGAAAATCCAGATGAAGGAAAATTCGTCGAGGCTGCTTTGCTTTCTGCGGAGAATCTGCTCTCCGATTCAACTTATGAACGTGACAAGTTTGTCAAACTCGATCATGAGAGCAATCTTGACGGAGACCTTAGTTCGTACGACCTTATTTTTGTAACCGGGAAAAGATCTTTTTCGGAGGATGAAGCAACAAAACTCAAAAACTTTGCTGAAGGCGGAGGCGGTGTATTTATATTCCCAACAGTGGATATCGATGTAAATAATTACAACGACGTATTGTTGTCGAAACTAAACTCGATGAGAATTGCCGGGCTTCAATCTGTTTCGGGAGATGGAGATAATCAGCTTGCATTTGAGAAGATGGATTTTGAGCATCCATTATTATCAGAGGTTTTTAAAAACTCAAATCTCTCTATAACATCAGAGAATATGAACGTGGAGTCTCCCAAAATAAGAAACTACTATGAGCTCTCGAGAGGAAGTAACGCAAACACAATTATATCGCTAAATAATAAAAAAGATTTTTTAATAGAAACAAATGTTGGCGATGGGAAAGTGGTGCTGTCTTCAATACCAGCAGATCTGAGCTATTCCAATTTTCCTTTGAAATCTCTTTTTGCACCGCTTGTAATAAGAAGCGTATTTTATCTCGGGAATAATTATGATTACAAAAGAGGCTATGCTGTTGGAGATATAAATATAATAAATACAAGGAATCTCCGCTCTGTAAAAGACCTTGTTACTCCTAGTAACGAGACTGTCGAATTTCCTGAGAGTATCCCGGCCGGGGATTATTTTACACTTCCTTATAACAGCCATACTGATATTGCCGGTATTTATATATTGTCTGATTCAGCAGGAAATAAATTCTCTTTTTCTTTGAATAAATCGCCTATAGAAAGTATTTTACAAAAAGATAATGAAAGTGAAATAGTTGAGTATTCAAATGGAAAAGGTTTTGAAAATGTGGGAATTATTACTGATATCAATGAGTTACAATATAAAATAAATGAAGCTAGGGTAGGAAAAGACCTTACTTTTTATTTTTTACTGGCTGCACTAGCTTGTGTAGCCGCCGAGATGTTCCTTTCTAGAAAGATGCAAGATAGCTAAAATCAATTATATTTTTTAAAACAAAACAGTCCGAAATGCAAAACCAAAAAGGTTTAGTTATAATTACGCTTATTATCCTCTCATTTCTGTTAAATGCAAAAGTGTATTCACAATGCTCCGATGCCGGTGTATGTACGCTGGGAAGCCATAAGCATATGGAGGAAGAGGAAGTACACAGAAATAGTTCAATTTACTTTGGGGATAGGATCGGGTACAGCGGTAAAGATGAGGATGTAACTTTTAACAGCATCATTGTATCAGGAAGTTTTGCTTTATCAAAGAATATAAATGGCAGTTTTAGTCTTCCATATAACATGCAAAGCGGGGCGGCAGGAGATTTTAACGGTATCGGGGATCTAATTGTCGGATTCTCGTATAACCATCCGGTCAAAAAGAACTCTTCAATCGATTTCCAGCTGGGAGGTAAATTCGCCACAGGGGACGCTAACCAGAGCAGTAATTTCTATGGCACTGAAAGTGCTCCCCCCATATATCAAAGCGGTTCGGGTATAAATTATATTCTGCTTGGAGCAACTTACAATTATCAAGAGTTTGCGGTTACTCTTGGTGGACAGATACCTCTTAATAGAAGCACAAATGAAGCTTATCAGCTTAAAACAGCTCCGGATATTTTGCTCGGATTGAGCTATACATATCCGGCATCGGATAAATTTTATTTTACAGGCGAAATCCTAACTATCAAAAGAACTGCTGAATCCAATGCAATATTTGGAGCTCCAAATAATTCATCGGACAGTATCGGTGTGGATCTTGCTGAAAGTGATTTTCTCCAGATGAACGTACAAGCGACTTTTAATTACCTGATCACCAAAGAAGTTGGAATTAAATTACAGGGTGCGATTCCTTTGCTCAAAAGGGAAACGAACTATGATGGAACAAAGCGGGCATTTACTGTATCAGCTGGATTGAATTACTTTTTTAACATGAATCTATAAAAAAAGCCCTCTTAAAGAAGGCTTTTTGCTAATTTCCATTGAGTATGATTTTTTCTGCAATTTTAAATGGCGGAGCTCCAATAGAGGTCACCCTATTGTGAAAATCCTTTAGTGTGTACTCACCATTATACTTCTTAAAGAAATTATCTCTTAATCTTTTCATAAGTATCTTACCCAGAGTATAATTAATATAGCCGGGGTCGTATGTACCTCTTTCTGCTTCAGATCGTGCGGTGGTTTCGTTCATGTGTGCGTTTTTCATAAAGAATTCCGTCGCTTCATCAATTGTCATTCCTTCAGTGTGTAAGCCGATAGCTACCAGATATCTACAGCATCTGATCAATGCTTCTTTAAGCTGAGCGTATCGTACTTTAGGGTCATCCAGATCAAATCCCTCATCGATCATCATTTCTTCCGTATAATGTGCCCAACCTTCTATAAAAGAATAACTCATGAATACATTGGATATTTTTGATGCCTTTTCGTATGAAGTCATTAAATGTATATAATGTCCCGGGAAGGCTTCATGTATAGAAATAAGCTTAAGAGTCGGGTAGTTAAAAAGTGATAACCATTCGTCTTTCTTATCCTGAGCCCATTCTTTACCAGGTAAAGCGACGTAGTAAAATGATTCGTCCGTATCTTCGAATGGACCGGCAGTACCCATAGCGGCGAAGCCTATATTCATAAACTCAGGCATCTCTATGACTTTACAGTTAAGCTTTTCCGGAACGTCAATGATATCTTTTTCTTTAATAAATTCTGTCAGTTCTAGGAGGGTATCTTCCGTTTCGGAGATAAGATTTTCTTCGGTCGGATGCTCATCTTCGATTGAATCAAGCTTGCCAAGCAGATCATGATGAACAATAAGATCATTCATCCTCTTCTTTAGTGATTCCAGTTCGTTTAATCCCATTTCCTTGATTTCCGGCAGCGGCATATCTATTAATTCAGACAGCCTTAGCATCTTTTCGAACTTTTCCGCTCCGATAGGGAAGCTATTATCCGCTTTGGGAACGAGCTTATTCTCGATGAATTCTATATAATCCCTGAAGGCGGCAGTTGTAACGTCAATATGTCTCTTATAATCGGTTAGTAACTCTTCTTTGCCATTCTCTTCGATCGATTTTCTTAGATCATGCTCGAAGAAATTAATATATCCTGTACAGAAACGTTTAGCGTAATCGCAAAATATGGACGAAACCACCTCATCTAGATTAGCTTTTGCTTGTTCAAATACTCTTGGGATCTGTGTCATTATTTTGAAGACCGAGCGAACACGGGTTTCGTAAGGCGCATATTCCTTTCCCATTATCATATTTAGAATACCGAAAACAAACGTGTAAGCCATTGGGTTATATTTATGAGCTTTAAGCTCTAATATATCAAAATCGTATTGCTCGAGTGTCCATTTTATTATGTCATAATCAATCTTCTCGGTTTGACTCAATTCGTTGTAATCAAAATTATTTAGTTCATCCAGGTATTGATTAAATAGTTCAACAGATTTGTTTAAACCCTCTTCGGAGAAATCAGGTATTATACCATCATATTCATGAAGTCCAAGATAAACAGCTGTTCCTGGGTGAAGGTCAAAATATGATTTTAAAAATTTTTCACTAAATGATTTGAAGTTTTCTGAATTATTCATTTATACTTTTATTTTGAGGATACTTCGGAATTGTCTCCGACGTTTAGTTTCAGTTTTACATTCTTAATGACGCTATTTTCACCTACGATAGAGGAGTCCAGATTGCTATTTTCTATAAGGGTGTCACTTCCTATAATACAATCTTTAATTGTACTATTAGTAATGGTAGAGTTATCATTTATTGTTGCATTTGGTCCTACTACAGAATTTTTAAACCTTACTTTTTTCCCTATATATACAGGTGGGATTATTTTCGCACCCGTTATGGTATACTTTTTCTTGCTGAAAAGCTTTTCAAGTAAATAACGGTTGGTTTCAAGTAAAGTTTCAGCTTTCCCGCAATCAAGCCATCCTTCGACGTTAAACGTTACAAATTTCTCTTTTTTAGTCAGCATCCTTTCCAGAGCATCGGTCAGTTGGTATTCGCCACCGGTGGTGACCTTGTTCTTCATAATGTAATCTAAAGCAGAAAAAAGTTCTTTAGAGTCTTTTATCTTGTATAGCCCTACAATGGCTTCATTAGATGGAGAAACTTTTTTTGATTTAGGCTTTTCTACAAATCTGGAAACAAAACCTTCGCGGTCTTTTTCTACTACGCCAAATCGCTTAGGGTCATCAACTTTTTTAACACCTATGACCGAATAATCACTATTTACAAACTTTTTTAAATTAACATCGAAAAGTGTATCCCCCAAAATAATGAATGCTTCTTCATTCTTTTTGAAAAAGGGTTTTGCATGGTATATCGCGTGGCCAAGTCCTTTAGGATCTCTTTGCTCGACGTAATGGAATTTAGCTTTACCTTTAAAAGTAGAGTTGATGTATTCCTTCAGCTTATCACCCATATAACCGGTTACAAATACAAACTCCTTTGCTATCTTATCTTTTATTATTTGATCGACGATAAAATATATCATCGGCTTCCCGGCAACATTGAGAAGTGGTTTTGGATTTGTATGTGTGTGCGGGCGAAGTCTTTTGCCAACACCTGCAACCGGGATTATTATTTTCATCCGTTGAGCTTTTCTTTAACCAGGTTTGGAAAACTATTTAAAACCGAATCCAGCTTTTCCACATCTTTAGCGCCTGCAGTTGCGAGATTTGGTCTGCCGCCACCACCGCCGCCGAGTTCTTTAGCGACGGTTCCTATGAGTTGTCCGGCATTCAGTCCTTTATCTTTGACAAGATTGTCGCTTACATTGCATACCAGATTTATCTTCCCATCCGATACAATAGCTATCAGTCCAACTCCGTTTTGTAATTTATTTCGTAAAGCCTCACCTACTTCCTTAAGCTCATCCATCGAACTAAGATCCATCTTCGCAGAAAGGATCCTTATACCGTTAGCTTCTTCTGAGTTTTTGATTAGTTCATCCAGCTGTTCAAAGGCTTTGGAGAGGTTTTGCTTCATAAGTTCTTTATCAGCCTGTTTCTTCTCCTCAAGATACCTCTGACGAGTTTTTTCGAGCGATGAAACAGTTGAATCCTGATGTTTTAACAGTTCAGACAGCAGTTTGGCATCCCGGAAATCAACTCCATGAATATCCTTTGTAAGATTTTCTATAGCTGATCTAAAGTTGGTTGAATATTTTTCCGGCAATTCAGTAAGGATCTTTTCTATGTCGGCGATATTTTCATCGATCAATCTTATAATCCCTTTGCCCGTTCTGGCAAAGATACGTCTTGTACCGGACGCAATACTCTCTTCCTTTATAATTTTGAATAACCCAATGTCATCGGTGGATTTTACATGCGTGCCTCCGCAAAATTCGACTGAAAATCCTTCATCTATTAGAACTACTCTTACTTTATCACCGTATTTTTCACCAAAGAATTTTTTTACATTTGGGATCTTATTTGCTTCCTCAATAGGGATATCTACAAGCGTATTTACTGCAATATTCTCAGCTATCTTTGCATTAACCATATCCTCGATAGCTTTTATCTCTGAGTCTTCCACTTTTTTAAAGTGCGGGAAGTCGAAGCGAAGGTATTCATTGTGGACAAGCGAGCCCATCTGTTTTATATGGTCACCGAGAACGCGTTTCAAAGCCTCATGCATAATGTGAGTTGCCGAGTGGTTTCTTTGGATGTCCATTCGGCGGTCGTAGTCGATTTTCGCAATAATATTTTCGTCGGCGCTGGTAAGATTGTCTGAGCCATTAACAATTAGAAATTCTTTTTTGGAATCAATAACAGAGATTTCCTTCCCTGAATTGGTAACTAAAACACCCGTATCGCTTATTTGTCCGCCTGATTCGGAATAGAAAGGATTTTCCTTTATTATGATCAACCCTTTATTATGTTTATTATCAGACTCAGTGAAGCAAACCTTTGTATTTAGACCAGTATCACTCGGTGCGTATGGATTATAATCAACTTCAAAAGAATACATTGCGTCAGTAAGTTCATCATCAACTTCCACAAGTGATGCCATTTCTTCCTTGCGGGCTTTTCTTGCTCTCTCTTTTTGCTTATCCATTTCAGTGTTGAACACATCGATATCCACGGATAGTCCGCGCTCCTCGGCCATTACCTGTGTAAGGTCGAGGGGGAAGCCGTAGGTGTCGTAGAGCTTAAACGCATCTTCACCGGGAAATGTCTTCACACCGGATTTTTCCAGTTTTTCAGCGACCTCATTGAACAGTTCTATGCCTCTATCCAGAGTTACATTAAAGCTTTCTTCTTCGGACTTAATAACTTCCTTTACGAATTCTGCCCTGTCTTTTAATTCCGGGTAAGCTCCGGAAAAATTTTTAACTACTGTATCTACCAGCTGATAAAGTAATGGCTCTTCGTATCCAAGTTTACGAGCCAGGCGTGATGCACGCCGGAGGATCCTTCGCAGTACATATCCTCTGCCTTCATTGGAAGGAATCGCGCCGTCAGTTATTGCAAACGTCAGACATCTAATATGGTCCGCGATCGCGCTCATCGGATAAACAGTCTCGCCGTCATATTTATGATTGGTGAGTTCTGAGATATTATCAATGATCGGTGAGAAAAGATCGGTATCGTAATTCGATTTCTTGTTTTGTAATACACGGACTAACCGCTCAAACCCCATGCCAGTGTCGATATGCTTTTTCGGGAGGGGAGTCAGCTTTCCTGTTTCATCTCGGTTATATTGAATGAATACCAGGTTCCATAATTCTATCACATCCTCTTTGCCTGCATTTATGTCTTCGGGACTGCATCCGTTTTCCGAAAGGTCAATATGAATCTCAGAACATGGACCGCATGGACCGGTGTCACCCATTTCCCAGAAGTTATCCTTCTCGTCGAATTTAAGCACATGATCAGGATTAATGTCAGTTTCAGATTTCCATAACTCCATTGCCTCGTCATCATCTTTATAAACGGATGCCCATAGTCTTTCTTTGGGAAGTTTATAAACCTCTGTGAGTAGTTCCCACGCCCATTTGATAGCATCTTTCTTGTAGTAATCGCCAAATGACCAGTTACCCAGCATTTCAAAGAATGTATGGTGGTAACCGTCCCTTCCAACTTCCTCGAGATCGTTATGCTTACCGCCTGCACGTATACACTTTTGGGAATCGACAGCCCTTTTATAATCACGTGTACCGATACCCAGAAAGACGTCCTTAAATTGATTCATTCCTGCATTTGTAAAAAGCAGTGTAGGGTCGTCATAGGGTACGACAGGGGAAGAAGGAACGATTTTGTGACCTCTTTCCTTGAAGTAATTGATAAATGAGCTTCTTATTTCGTCTGATGTTATCAAAGAATTACATAATTAGATAAATTTCACAAACTTTAAAATAGATTTTATATTTATAAATTTAAATGATATAAGCCATATCAGGTAGTAATATAAAGGATTGGATGTGATAATGGGAATTTTGTGAATTGAATAACATGTATTTAATAGGTAAATTATTGGCTATTTATAAAAACCCATATAACCATAAAACAATGAATATTCCTGAAAATCTACGATATACCAGAGAGCATGAATGGGTTAAAATCGATGGTGATTCAGCTATAATTGGAATAACGGATTATGCGCAGGGAGAACTTGGAGATGTAATTTATGTTGATATTACCGAATCATTGGGCAAAGAAGTGAATCAAGGTGACCCGGTCGGTTCTATCGAGGCAGTAAAAACAGTATCCGAGGTTTACATTCCGATGACAGGCGATATTCAGGATATTAATATGGATCTGCAGGACAAGGCTTCGCTTTTGAATACCGATCCTTATGGAGAGGGTTGGATTATAAAGATCAAATTCAGTGACCTTAGCCAGTATGACGGATTGCTCGACGCAAATGCGTACAAAGAATTGATTGGTGAGTAATTTTTAATTTGGGTATGAGAAATGAAAATAAATATCTCAAATCTTAAGGATGGAGAACATAGTTACGAATTCGAAGAGTCACCTGAAGAATTTGATATTGAATCCTTAGACAAAGACAAGAAAGTAAAAGCAGACGTAGTTCTTTATAAAATGGCTAACCAGTTTAATCTGGACATAGATGTGAAAGCCGGATTTATATTTGAGTGTGACAGATGCCTGGAAAATTATAAATCAGATCTGGAATCAAGTTTTAGTCTTATTTATAAATATGATTTTTCGGGCGAAGGTGATTCTGAAGAGGTTAAAGAAGATAATCTGAAATTCATATCACCGAAAACTCACACAATTGATATAAAGGAAGATGTCAGGGATTATCTTATGCTGAGTATCCCGATGAGAAAAGTTCCGGAAGAAGTAAACGGTGTTTGTTCTTACTGTAATAGAAAAATTGATGAAATGCTCGGAAAATCCGATGCAGAACAGAATAACCCGATTTGGGATGAATTAAAAAAATTAAAGAAATAAATATATAACCAAGAAAAATGGCACATCCGAAAAGAAGACAATCTAAAACAAGAGGCAGAAAGAGAAGGACTCATTATAAGGCTGCAGCTCCTTCACTAATGGCATGTCCTAACTGCGGTGAAATGAAGATGACGCATAAGGTTTGTCCTTCCTGCGGTTTCTATGACGGTAAAAGTATAGAGATACCAAAGAAGTAATTCCCGCTGAATATTAATATATAAAATGAGTGAAAAGATCAGGGTAGCAGTTGATGCAATGGGCGGAGACTTTGCGCCGGGAAATGAAATTGACGGCGCGATCATGGCTCTTGATAAGAAAAAAGACGAACTCGAAGTTATATTAGTTGGCAAGAAAGATACTATTGAGAACGAGCTAGTGAAAAGAAATTACTCCGGTAAGAGTATCAAGATAGTTAATGCAGATGAAATCGTTACGATGGAAGACTCTCCAACCGAAAGTTATAAAACCAAGCCAAATTCATCTCTTGTAGTTTCCCTCAATATCCAGAAAGAGGGTGAGGCGGACGCTACAATAAGCGCAGGTAATACCGGAGCAATGATGGCTGCGTCGGTTTTGAAACTTGGAAGGATTAAGGGGGTTGGGCGCCCGACAATAGGAGCGCTTTTCCCGAATGATAACGGTTATACAATGCTCTTTGACGTTGGCGCATCGGTTGATTGCAAAGCTCAGCATCTCCTGGAGTATGGGGTCATGGGAAGTATCTATATGAGTAGAGTATTGGGGATTAATAATCCGAGCGTAGGTCTTCTTAATGTAGGTGAAGAAAAATCAAAAGGGAATGAGCTGACTTTTGAAGCATATGATCTTATGGAAAAATCCGATCTGAACTTTGCCGGGAATGTCGAAGGCAGGGACATACTTGACGGTAAAATAGATGTTATTGTGTGTGACGGATTTACGGGTAATATAATTCTTAAATTTGCAGAGAGTGTTCCCTCGACACTGAGGAGTAAGTTCAGAAAATATGCTTCCCAGAATATATTTAAAAAGGTCTGGGTTGGTATGATGTATAAGACTTTAAAGACGATAATGAGCGATTTCGATTATCAGAATTACGGAGGTGTTCCGCTTTTGGGAGTAAATGGAGTGTCTATAATTGGTCACGGGAAGTCCACTCCAAAAGCCATAATGAATATGATACTTACGGCGATGAATGTGATAAAAAGCGGTGTAAATGAGAAAATTGCTGCGGCATTGGTGAAATAATGTTCTTTTTTTTGAATTATAATTAAATTATATTTATCAGATAAATAATTAATTTTATGGCTAAAACACAATCATTTGCCGATAAGTTAAACAAGGGAAAAGGTAACGTTGATAGAATCGTTATGTGCCCGGATACCAATAAAGAAACCAAGCTGATCAATGTCAGGCTAGTTGAATCCGTGAAAACTGAGAAGGGTTCAGTAAAGTTTTTGGACAGGAATGCACTGGTTTATGAATCCACTTACAAACCCTACAAAGGAAACTAAAGGAGAACAGGAAAGTGTCTAAAGTTTGTAAATTAACGGGAAAGAAGCCATTAGCAGGAAACAACGTATCTCACGCTAATAATAAAACTCGCAGAGTTCAGGAGCCTAATCTCCAGAAAAAGAAACTATGGAATGAGAGAAAGAAGAGATGGGAAACTGTAAAAGTATCGGCTAAGGCATTAAGAACTATAGATAAAAAGGGTTACAGAGTATTATTTAAAGATTAATTCTCTGAAACTTAATGCTCTTTTTACAGTAAGTTCATAAAATAAGAATTTAAGAACATCACCATAACATAATACGGTGATGTTCTTCTTTTTTATAAAAAGCGGAGTATAAATCATAGCCGCATGGCTGAAAAAGAATTTTTCAAGGTTCTTTCAAATAGTTCGGAAGCAGGTGTAAAAGCTCGAGCAGGCATAATTAATACCGATCATGGAGAAATACTTACACCGTGCTTTATGCCAGTCGGTACGCAAGGTTCGGTTAAAGCGGTCGAACACCGCGAGCTCGACGAATTCGACACAAGGATAATACTTGGAAACACTTATCATCTATTCTTAAGACCCGGTGATGAGATAATAAACGAAGCCGGTGGTTTACACAAATTCATTAGCTGGAACAAAACAATACTTACCGATAGCGGAGGCTTCCAGGTATTCAGTCTGGATACCTTGAGGAAAGTTACTGACAACGGAGTCGAGTTTTCATCTCATCTCGACGGATCGAAACATTTTTTCACTCCCGAGAAAGTGATAGATATACAGAGGAATCTCGGAAGCGACATAATGATGCCGCTCGATGAGTGCATGAGTTACCCGGTAGGGAAAAGCTTTGCAGAGAAGTCGATAAAATTGACTACTAGCTGGGAAGCAAGATGCTTCGAACATTTTAAAAATACTTCTGATCTTTACGGTTTTAAGCAGAGATTATTCTCTATCAATCAGGGAAGTATCTTTAAGGATCTAAGGAAGGACAGCATCGAACAGCTATCTGAGTATGATTTTGATGGAAACGCAATAGGAGGTCTTGCAGTGGGAGAAGAGAATGAGTTGATGTATGAAGTAACCAATTATTGTACTGATCTGATGGATAGTAGCAAACCGAGGTATCTCATGGGTGTTGGTACACCGGTTGATCTTCTGGAAAGTGTCGAGAGAGGTGTTGATATGTTTGATTGTGTAATGCCGACGCGAAATGCCAGGCATGGCAGGCTCTTTACAGCATACGGCGAGATAAATTTGAAAAATTCAGGTTATAAGAATAATTTTAATTCGCCTGATCCGGAGTGCGAAACATATACTTCGAAGAATTTTTCGCTGGCGTATTTAAGACATCTTATGATGTCAAATGAAATTCTCGGTTATCAGTTAGCCTCTATACATAATGTTGGATTTTACTTGAAATTAATGAAAGATATGCGTCATGCAATTATGGAGAACAGGTTCTTAAATTTTAAAAAGGATTTTTTAGAAAAATACTTATCTAATAAAAGATAGATATTCCTTAAGGAGGGAATAAATTTTTGGAGAATTTACTTATAGTATTACTTCAGCAAACAGGCGGTGAAGGACCAATGGGAATGGTAATGTCACTACTGCCTTTTCTTCTAATAATATTAGTTTTTTATTTTCTTATCTTAAGACCGCAGCAAAAGAGACAGAAAGAAAGACAAAATTTATTAAGTTCGCTCAAAAAAGGTGATAAAGTTATAACAGCCGGCGGTATTCACGGTACTGTAGAAGATTTGACGGATAAAGCCGTTACCGTAAGGATTGCTGATAATGTAAAAATAAATGTTGAGAGAAGTTCTATCGCCACAATTAAGGGGTTGATGGAGCATGAGGATTCACAAAAGAAATAATTTTTAGATTAATGAGCAGAGAAAAATTTAAATTTGACTCTATAGAGTCTGCAATCAAGGACTTTAGGCAAGGCAAGATGGTTATTGTTGTCGATGATGAGGACCGTGAGAATGAAGGCGATATGATATTCTCTGCGGAGATGTGTACTCCCGAGCACGTTAATTTTCTTACAAAGAATGCAAGAGGATTAATGTGTGTGCCTATGGAAGAGGGCAGATTGAAAGAGCTTGAATTGGATATGATGGCTAAGGTAAATACTTCTCTTCATGAGACACCATTTACAATGAGTGTCGATTATAAGATAGGCACTACAACTGGCATTTCTGCTTTTGATAGGGATAAGACAATAAAATCTCTCATTGATCCGGACACAAAACCTGCTGACCTTGGAAGACCCGGACATATCTTTCCTTTGAAAGCTACACCGGGAGGGGTTTTACGCAGAGCCGGGCATACAGAAGCGGTAGTAGATCTTGCCAGGCTGGCAGGTCATTATCCTGCTGGTGTATTGTGTGAAGTACTAAAGGGAAATGGCGAAATGGCAAGGCTACCGGAGCTTAGCAAGATTGCCAAAAAGTTTGGTTTGAAATTGATCTGTATTAAGGATCTGATAGAATACAGGCTTTCCAGAGAAAAACTTATAGAGAAAGTAGTAGAGACAAGGCTTCCAACAAAGATTGGTAAATTTAAGGCGGTATTATTTAAAAGTAAAGTTGATTCAAAAGAGCATATAGCTCTTATTAAGGGAAAAATAAACTCTAAAGAACCGGTGCTGGTTCGGGTACATTCCGAATGTTTAACCGGAGACTTATTTCACTCTTTGAGATGTGATTGTGGTGACCAGTTGGAGAAATCAATGAAGATCATTGAGAATGAAGGAACAGGAATACTTCTCTACATGAGACAGGAAGGCAGGGGAATCGGGCTTTCAAACAAACTTAAAGCATATAAACTTCAGGATGAAGGACGAGATACTGTTGAAGCAAATGTTGAGCTTGGATTTAAACCGGACTTGAGAGACTATGGTGTTGGGGCTCAGATATTACGAGAGTTGGGTGTAAAAAAGATCAGACTTCTCACTAATAACCCAAAAAAGGTAGTAGGACTTCACGGATATGATCTGGAAATTGTAGAGAGAGTGCCGATAGAAATACCTGCTAATCCTGAAAACGAAACATACTTATCCACAAAGCGGGATAAATTGGGTCATTTGATATTAGTAAACGAATCTAAAAAGAAATAATTTAATTAAAAAAATCAATTAAGATGTCGCAGGGAACAGTTTATTTGACAAAAAAGAGGCTGGCTGAGCTTGAAGAAGATCTCAGGCATTTAAGATTGAATGCAAGAAAAGAAGTTGCTGAAAGAATTGCCGAAGCAAGGTCACACGGTGACCTTAGTGAAAATGCCGAATACGATGCTGCAAAGGAAGAGCAGTCTCACCTCGAAATGAAAATAAGCAAACTTGAAAATCTATTATCCAGGGTGAAAGTTTTGGAGAATCATGAGATCCCGGACGGGAAAGTTTCAATATTATCAATTGTGAAAGTTCTTGATGTATCCTATAATGAAGAAGTAACTTTCAATATGGTATCACCGGAGGAAGCGGATTTTGAGCAGGACAAAATATCCATTACATCTCCTATTGGTCAGGCATTACTGGGTAAAGCTGTAAATGAAGTAATTGTTGTTGAAGCCCAGGAGGGAAGGAGCGAATATAAAATACTCGAAATATCTAAACAATCATAATGACGAGACAGCATTCTAAGCTTAAGGTAGGTATCTTTGTTTTTATTGCAATAGTTATTGTATTGACGACAGTATTCTGGACAAAAGGCTTCGTTATCGGTGCAGGGCAGAATGACGTTACAGTATATTTCCAGTCCAGCGTGGGAGGGCTAAATGAAGGAGATGCAGTAACCGTTAAGGGTGTCAGGAAGGGTGAAATACAAAAAATTACATTGGTAGGGGACTCAGTAAAGGTTGAGTTTACACTTGCAAAGGACGTTGTTATTAAGTCAGATTATTCTGTAGAAGTAGCCATGACATCCTTTACAAGTGGTAAACAGCTTTATATAGATCCGGGTAAACAAGACCCCGTGATAAATTTCGACAGACCATTAATAGGAAGTGACGCCGGTGATATAAATACTGTCATGAAGCAGATGAAAGACCTATCAACCGAGGTTGGAGTTCTTATCACCAAGTTTCAAACAAACTCTGATAAGCTAAACGATGTATTGATTAATGTTAATGAGATAGTTGGTGACGGACAGTTAAAGATGGACCTTAAAAGTACAATGTCTAATTTCGAGGTTACATCGAGAAATCTAAATGCATTGGTATCTGAGAACAGATCGAGTTTGACAAATATAACTTCAAAAGTTGATAAGACAGTAACGAATGTTAGTGATCTGGTCGATGAAACCAGTCCCGAATTCAAGAGAACATTTTCAGAAATAGCTAATATGACTGTAAAGATTGATAGCCTAATATCGAATTTGAATGGTTTGGTCTCGGATGTTAAGACTTCAGATGGAACAGCAAATCAGCTGATTTATGACGACCAGCTGTATAAGAATATTAATAAGACCTTAAAGGAAATCGAAAAACTATCTGAACAGATAAGGAAGAAAGGTGTTAAGATAGATCTGTTTTAGAGTTTGAATCCTACATTGATTCTGTGAGTTGCCCCGACCTGCCCTAAAGAATTAAATGCATAATCAAGTTCGTATTTAGTCAAGAATCTAAATCCCAACCCTGCAGAAAAACCTCCTATACCTGTTGTGCTTCCGGTTTTAAGGTCTTGCCTGAGTTGGTTATTATATCCAACCCTTAGATGGAAATTTTCGCTGAATTTGAAATCCCCACCAAGAGTAACATATTTGAATCTGTCGAAAAAGCTATCCGTTTCTTGTGTCAGGTTGTTAAGAGCAACATTGAATGTGAGCGGAAGATATTCAAGAGATTTACTCGCGCCTATTTTTAAATTTAAGGGGAGGTCTTCTTTTGTATCACCGTAGCTGGAGAGTTGTGTTCCAAGATTAAGCAAGCTTATTCCGATGTTAAGACTTTGATTAGGCATCCTATATAGCAAACCCCAATCAGTTGCAATACCGGCTGAATTATATTCGTCTATATTCGAATATATGATCTTGAGAGCTACACCATAGCTAAGCTGTGGTGTAAAGAAATTCGAATAGCCGAGACTCAAAGCCATATCTGTTGCTGAAAATGTACCGATCTCGTTGTACTGCTCATCGAATTTTTGGAAAGATCCATAACTTACAAACCTCAGTCCTGCCGCAAAATATCCTTTATCCTTATATTTCATCCCAAATGCGGCATTTCCTGAATTTACATCGAGCAGGTATTTAAAGAATCCCACGGAAGCTTTAGTTTCGGTCAATGTTGCTATACCGCCGGGATTATAAAATATTGCGCTTAACTCATTTTCGGATGAAATAACACTTCCTGCAAGGGCGGATGACCTTGCATCGACATCGAGATTCAGGAAATTATATACCTTATCACTTTGTGAATAAGATTGGGTACCTGAAAAAAATATAAATAGTGTGATTAAAAATAAGGAAAGGAATGTGCTTCTCATAATGACTTATTCAGATTTTCAATTAAAATTCGTAAAATATGCCTATGGTATCCTAATTTTAATTGATTTAATAATATATCATATAATCAATATAAACAAGTGTAAAGCTAAGGATTTCAGTACATTTTAAACTCATCATACTCATTTTCATAATTCTCAAATACGTAATCTACCATTTTTACGTTAGATCGCATTGGACCTATTTTAAGCTCCTTTATGAATCCTAAAATGAGGTACTCTTCGCCTTCTACCTCAACTTCTACTTCGCCATTAAATAAATTTTTTGCGTAGCCGGTAAGCCCGTATTCGGAGGCTTTCTTATAGCAAAAATATCTGTATCCAACTCCCTGAACAAAACCTTTCACTATAATTTTAGCCTTTCGCATGGTATTATTTTAAAAGTATCATCTTTTTTATAGCTGTGAACGTCTCATCCGAACCCACAGTTGTGTTTTCTGCTTCCAATCTATAAAAATAAACACCTGAAGCTAGTGAAGAGCCGTCAAATTCCACAACGTATGATCCTTCTCTTTGCTTTTGATTAACTAGCCGTGATACTAATCTTCCGGTAATGTCATACACATTTAGTTGTACATTCGATACATTTCCTAATTCATATGTAATTGTTGTACCAGGATTAAATGGGTTAGGGTAGTTCTGGGCAAGAGTATATGTGATCGGAACATTATGCGTATTGCCGGATTGTTCTTTCAATATATAATTGTCCGGGTCGAAATCCAATGTCAGGGGTTTGCCTTCAATAGTGAAATTGAATATCTGATCTTGAGCATTATTAAAAATTCTGACAGTTGTATCGCCCAATGAAGTATTTATCTTCATGTCGATCGGCATTGTGAAAAACTGGGGAAGTGTATTCACAGATTGCTTTACTTCTACTGAAACCTGATATGTATTACCCTGGATCAGATTGTAATACCAGTCCACAACATACCTGGGATAATTTTCTCCGTACAGCCATTCATCAAAGAAATATGATAGGTTTGTACCGCTTACAGTTTCTGCCACATGTTGAAAATCCCTTATTGTCGCCGAACCATAAGCCAGTGAAGTATCAGACATGTAAGCTTTAAGAGTTCTAAAAAAATTCTCATCACCCATAACACCTCTCAGCATATGAATAACAACCCCGCCCTTCGCATATGTTCTGTCTCCATCGAATATCTCATCAATAGAATTAATATTCTGCACGTATATTGTCCCCACTGCATCCTTTGCTCGCGACATATTCGACTTTATCACGTCATAATATGCTTCCTTTCCGGAGGTTGCTTCCTGGTATAGCGCTTCTCCGTAAACAGCAAATCCTTCATTGACCCATATATCCTCCCATTTAGCACAGGTTATTTTATCACCGAACCATTGGTGAGTAAGTTCATGTACGATAATACCGTCAAAAAACGCTCCCATTGAGGAAATTGTTTGGTGTTCCATTCCGGCTAGCACACCAAATTCAGCATGTCCATATTTTTCCTTTAAAAAAGGATAAGGACCGAAATATCCTGACATGATCTCTATCATACTAGGTGTCTGGTCTAGAAGGCTTTTGATCGAATTTAGATTTTGAGGGTAGATGTAATTTATTACAAGCATCGAATCACTAGGGGAATAATGGTAATATGTTTCGTAGATCGAGTAGTCTGCTATGGCGAGGGAAATAAGATATGGCGCTATAGGGTATCTGGATCTCCATTTGTATGTTTTAGTACCATCTCCGTTATTTATTGTCTCGATCAGATCGCCGTTAGAAACTCCCGTCAAATTATCGGCGACGGTGATCCATACATCGGATGAATCTGCCTTATCAGACGGATTGTCTTTATTTGGAAACCATGTCTTTGCTCCGTAGGGTTCACTCAATGTCCATATTGCGGGTACGCCCTGGTTTTCGCCGAATTCAAAACTTCCAAGTCCCGTAATATCCGGTAAACCATGATATGTGATAACAACGCTGATATTATCATTTTTATTTGCATTTTGATCAAGTGTTATATGGAGTTCGTCGTTGGATTGTGAAAAAGAGAGTGAAGTTCCATTGGATAAAACGGAATCCACAACCATATTGTCTTCGAAATCGAGGAAGAATGTATTTAAACCGTTTTGTAAGCTGGTTGCGTTTACGGTTACTATACCGTTTAAAAAATCCGGCGTAGTTGTGACCTTTAGAATGAGTTTATAGTAGGTAACGTCAATGGTTGAGTCACCGGGGTAATCTCCAGTGAAACTATTTTGCGATTTGAACTCTTTCTTTCGAGATTCAGAGCATAATATTGACGCATCTTGCTGTGAGAAGAGATTTGAAGCACAGCAAAGCAACAAGACAATATATAAAACAAGGTTTTTTGACATGATTTGGATTTAAACCTTATATTATAACAATAAAATAAGCAATATAAGTTTACAATGTCACCTTACTTTTTTTGATATACCCGTAAAATTCCGATACAGCCATTCCCGTCAGCATCAATATTGCGCCCATTATCTGGTCCAATTCAAGGCTCTCGTTGATTATTAAATATGCCGAGAAAACCGCAAATACAACCTCCATACTATATATAATGCCCGCTTTTACAGGCGTGGTATACCTCTGGTAATTGTTAATTATTAGCCAGCCAAGTAAAGTACAAACGACGGAAATATATAGTATTGAAAAGACCGAAGTGGTATTTATCTCAAAGAAGTATGTCTTAGTTATAATGACTTCCACCAGAGTCATCGAAAGAAATCCTGCTATTGTCATTACCAGGAACTGCCCAAGCACTAACGCGCGATAATCAGCTTTCTTTTCATTTAGGAATTTATCCAGGTAAACTATGTGTACGGTGAAAAAAACCGCGCAGATAAGCGTTAGAAAGTCGCCGATATTAAAATTTGCTTCTTTTATCTGTGTCAAAAAGAATAACCCGATCATTACCATGATCACACCAACTATATTTTCCTTTTTAGGTGCCTTCTTGATTATGAGATATTGCGCAAAGGGAAGTAGTACAACATATGTTCCGGTTATGAATGCTGATTTTTGCGATGTGGTTATGGATAGTCCTATTGTCTGGGTTATAAACCCTCCAAAAACAAATCCGCCAAGAATAAGTCCGTACTTTAGATCGGTGAACTTTACCTTTGTAAATATCTTTGGATAAAGAATTAAGAAGAGTAAAAGTGTAATTGCAAACCGGTAAAATACTACCGCTTCCGGTGAGCAATACTGAAGCAGGATCTTTATAATAGGAAAAGAGATACCCCAGTTTATAGAAACAAAAAGCAAAAGGAACTCAGCCTTTATCTTTATTTTACCGGATTCATCCAATTATTAAAACCCGAACTTCGCTTTATATATGATTGCAAACGAAATAATAAACCAGAGAAGGGAGTTTATGATTATGGAAACATCTTTTGTAACGATCTGTGTAGGGCTTTCACCAAGATTTTTTTGGTGAATTAGATACATATAACGGAATATGCCATAAATTACAAACGGCGTAGTGTAAATTAAATTATCCGAGTGAAATGTCTCGACCGTTTTCTCTGATACGGTATAAAGAGCATATGAAATAATTGTGCCTGTTGCAGCAATTGTGTTCATCTGATCCGTAAATGCTATCGAATACTGCTCCAACACCTTTCTTTGCTTTGGAATGTTTTCCTGGTCCGACTGAGATAGTTCGGCTCTTCTTTTTGAAATGCCCAAAAATAGTGAAATGAATATTGTGGTTAAGATCATCCAACTGGATAGGGGAACTGATATGGCAAATGCTCCTGCTGCTACTCTTAACATAAATCCAAAGGAGATAAAGAATACATCCAGCAGTACAATATTTTTAACAAAATATGTATAAAGGATATTAATCAGGAAATAGATAGAGATCGCAATATTGAACTTCAGATTCATGAACGAACAGATAAATACCGTTATTGTAAGAAGAATTATAAACACCACCCTTGCTTCAGGAATTGAAACGTCACCGGAAGCAATCGGACGGAACCGTTTTCTCTTATGAGCACGATCTGCTTCAACGTCGGATATATCATTAATTATATAAACACAGCTCGAAATTAGACAGAAAGCAACAAATGCTTCAATATTTGTGAGAAGCACTCTGGGATCCATTAATAAACCGGAGAAAAGAATGGATGCAAAGATAAATAGATTTTTGATCCATTGTTTAGGTCTTAGAAGCTGTATTATTTTAAGGATTTTCAATATTATTTTGTATAGTGGAATTTATAAACTTTCATCTCTTCTCCACCGCAAATAGTATTATCCTCTAATATTGCGGACCTTATGTATTCAAAATTCTCTTTATATGCATCTATGAATCCCTGAAACCAGTGGTCGTATATTATAACATAACTTACATTATTGTTTTTTAAAAGATAATAAGTTGAATCCAGATTATCTTCCCATCTGTATGTCCTATATCTAAGTATTTGCGGAGTTACCAATCCTGCCATATCGACGATCTTATTATTGGAAATGAAAGTGATTGCGCCGATATCATTTAAAGCTATTGTTTCATTCGGACCGACATTCTCTTTTACCCAATTGGCTAATTCTACCTGCTGGTCGTTAATATTCTGTGTATTCATGCCTATTGCTCTCGCAAAGATAAAATAGTAAAATACTGAGAAGCATAACACTATCACGAGGGCTGTTCTTCGGCTTAAGAATTCCTTTATCTTGATATCTTTTACCTTATCGCGTATTGAGAATAGCATATATAATGCTATCAGATTTATGAATGGCAACAATGGCATCATATATCTGCCGTGATGTCTGTAATTCGGAATTAAGAATGCGCTTACGATAGGTAATAATATTACCCAGAGAAAGATCAGGTTTAAAATTCGGAGCTGTCCAAAATATTGCTTCCTGAAATTCACAATATAAAATACCCCCCCGGTTAGATAAAGCAATGTTGTAGCAATGTTGTCCGAGAGCAAAAATTCAAGAGTCTTTAGTATATATGTCTTATTTGGCAGTAGGTGAATCGTTCCACCCTGTCCTCTGAATGTAGTCGGAAGAAAACTCTCGCTGGTAAAATGTGAAAATATGAAATATGGCGTTGTAATGGCTACAAAGATTATTATACCTGCAAGTATTGGAACAATAATTTTTTTGAAATTCTTCTCTTTGAGCGAAACTATCACTACGTCTAGTACATAAAGTCCAAAAAGAAGGAAACCCTCCGGCCGGCTTACTGTTGCGAGTGCAAATAAAATTCCCGGTAGTAGGGTAAATCGCTTCTGCTCGAGGTTAAGGATGTGAGCATATATCCCGGCAATCGTCAAAAATGTAAACATTGTCGTTTCCATGCCGGATAATCCGGCCCATGCAAATCTTCCCGTCAGTATGGTGATAAATACTACCATTAGCGAGATATACTTCGCCGTTTCTTTCGTCGATTCATTCTTTGTAAATATTTCCAGTGATATCTTGTAGATGAAAATGCATGAAAGCATATGAAACAGAGCGGAAAGAAAAACGGAGTTAAATATATAGTTTGAAGTTATAAAGCTGAATCCGGCGAGTATAACTACCCAAAGTGGAGATGTACTGCCTGCGACGGGCTGTCCTATATTGAATTGGAATAGATATCCTTTGGCGAAGTTTTCTGCATAACGGAAATGTATCCAGCTATCATCAAGTGGAACACCCATCTTACCGCCTGTGTAGAAATATTCTGACACCAAATAAAAAGCGTACGTAAATACGCACGCTCCTATAATATATAGATAATTTTTGTCTCTCAATTTAAAAGACAGCTTGTTCTTCGTATATTCCGAATGGTTCTTTGAGCTCAGTACACATTTCCTCGAGTGTTACATACTTTCTTGCGCATTCTAATACTCTTGGCATCAGGTTAGTTCCGTCTTCTGCAGATCTTCTCAGCTCTTTTAGGGCATTTTTTACGTCTTCCTGATTCCTCGATGCTTTTAGATCCTTTACTCTCTTTATCTGCTTATCTTCAACTTCTTTTGAAATATACAATATTGGGATCTCGATCTTTTCATCTTCTTCGACAAATTCATTTACACCAACAACTATCTTTTCCTTTTTATCAAGCTCCTGCTGATATCTGTACGCAGCATCGGCTATTTCTCGTTGGAAGAAGCCGTTCTCGATACATGCAATTACACCACCCTGCTGATCTATAAGTTCGAAATATTTTTCGGCTTCGGCTTCCATATCATCAGTAAGCTTTTCTACATAGTAGCTTCCACCGAGAGGATCGGCTACGTTGATTACTCCATGTTCATATGCCAGGATTTGCTGTGTCCTTAGTGCTATCTTAACTGCTTTATCGGATGGTAATGCAAGCGTTTCATCCATTGAATTTGTATGCAAGCTCTGTGTACCGCCAAGTACACCTGCCAATGCTTCGATTGCGGTTCTCACTATATTATTTTCCGGTTGCTGAGCTGTAAGAGAACATCCTGCAGTTTGAGTATGGAATCTCAATTTCCATGACTTTTCATCCTTCGCGCCGTATTTATTCTTCATTCTTTTAGCGAAGATTCTTCTTGCTGCCCGGAATTTTGCTATCTCTTCAAAGAAATCGAGGTGTGAATTAAAGAAGTATGATATTCTCGGTGCAAATGAATCCACGTCCATTCCTCTTTCGATACATGCTTCTATATATGCAAACCCGTCTGCCAGTGTAAAAGCAAGCTCCTGTGCTGCGGTTGAACCTGCTTCACGTATATGGTACCCGCTTACGCTGACCGGGTTGAATTGAGGTACTTCATTTGTACAATACTCTATCATATCGACAATAATGCGCATTGACTCTTTCGGAGGATAGATGAATTCTTTTTGAGCAATATATTCTTTTAGAATGTCATTCTGTAGAGTCCCTCTTAATTTATCAAATGGAACTCCCTGTTTTTCTGCTACTGCAAGATAATATGCAAAGATCATTATGGCAGGCGAGTTAATAGTCATTGAGGTGGATACTTTATCTAGTGGAATACCCGAGAAAAGTATCTCCATATCTTCCAGTGAAGATATAGATACACCACATATTCCTACTTCGCCTTCGGAAAGGGGAGAATCAGCGTCCCATCCCATAAGCGTCGGCAGGTCAAATGCAGTTGACAGCCCAGTTTGCCCGTGCTTGAGCAGGTATTTAAATCTCTCGTTCGTATCCTCAGGTGAACCAAAACCCGCAAACTGTCTCATTGTCCATATCTTCCCCCTGTACATATTGTGGTGAATGCCTCTTGTATAAGGATATTCACCCGGGTAACCTATTTCATTATAATATTTTTCCTGGTTCACATCTTCAGGGGTATATGCGATATCCAGTTTTCTACCGCTCAAAGAAGTGAATTTCATTCCATTGGTCTTTATTTTCTCAGCATCTTCAAGCCATTCTTTCTTTGATGTGCTTTTTTTCGGTTCTATGGGCTTATTGTTATCGGGCATTTTATATTATTAATTTCGTGAATTTTAACGATTCGAATATAAATTATTTAATTCGTAAATTAAATTCAGAAATTTTCCTTAAAGATAAAGGGATGAAACTTACGATTTCCATCCCCTTTGCATTTTAAGAAATGTTTTCTCATCTCTTATGTGGTAGGCTCTATTCAAAAATAAATAAGGTATACTAATCAATCAAAGAATCTTTGTAACCTCGGTTGCGCGTATTTTTCCCTTAATTTTTATAAAAGAATTTATTATCTACTGTATTAATAGTACTTATAGCAATATCTTTTCTAAGATAAGTTGCACTAACTAACTTACCACAAAATGAGAGATATAAAAGCATTAACGATCTTAAAAAGCTTTACAAATAAAGAAAGAAAAGATTTCACTTCATTCCTGTCTTGCCACGCATTTGTCTCACGCACTAAACCAAAACAGCTATATGGGATTCTCCTCCGGGATTATCCGGATTTGAACGAATCTGGTTTGGATAAAGAAAAGCTATATAAGGAGCTTTTTCCAGCCGAGTATAAAAGCAATGGATATAATGCTTCTTCTTTGCGCTATTGTTTCCACGATCTTCAGAGGGCTGCGGAAAAATTCCTTGTGTTTATGAAAATAGAAAATGATGAAGTTCATTATGATGAGGTGCTGAGGAGGGAATTCCGGGATCGACATCTGGATAGACTCTATATGAAAGCACTTGATGAATCAGATAAGAAATTTACGAAAGTAAATGAACTAAGTAGCGAATATTTTTTAGCTAAATATAAACTAATACTTGAAAGGATTAACTTTGAGAGTATGTATGAGGATCTCACTATTAAGAAAAGCAAAACAGTTGGCATTGATAACATAGAGCGGGCAGTGAAATGTTTAGGCTATTTTTTTATGATGGAGATGTTTTATCATGAAGGTGCATGCTTAATGTATTCGAACCGCTATGGACATATATTTAAGGACAGTTTTGTAAGAAAATTCTGTGATGAGATTGGTTTTGAGAATCTATTCACATTTTTTAAGAATCATGCTTCTGATCAGAGAGAAGTAGTTATTTTAAAAATTTATGTAGATATAATAGAACTCTATAGAACGAAAAATTATAAAAAATATAAAGAGATTAAGAAGTATACACTAAAGAATATCGATTGTTTGGGTACAAACGAAAGATTTGAATTTTTTGGTAAGTTTATCAAATATCTTTATCCTCTCGACGATAGGAAAGAACTCTTTGACATTTATAAAAGAATGGTTGAAAAAGGTTACTATAAACATACGGAAGGTACATATTTTCAACCAGAATATTACTTGTATGTAACTAATGAAGCTATGTTACAAAAGAAGTTTGAATGGCTTGAGAGATTTTTAATTGAATTTAAGCCTTTACTCCAACCTGAACTGAGAGAAGTCGTATACAACTTCGGAATGGCAAAATTAGAGTTTGAAAAGAGTAACTATACAAAGTCTTTAAAACATTTGAATAAGGTTAATAAAGATTACTTCGATTACGCTTTCCATGAAAAGATTTTATATATCAAAATCTTTTTTGAAATGAATTACTATAATGAAACACTTAGTTTAATATCATCAGTCATTAGGTATGTCTTTAGCAGTAAAAAAGTAACAAATATAAACAAGATCAAAATTAAAGAGTTTCTGAGTTTTGCAAAAACACTTGTAAAAATAAAAGAAACACAATCGACTGAGGGATTACCGGACCTAAAAGATAAAATAGAGTCAGCCAATGTTAGGGAAAAACCATGGCTTCTTGAAAAGATCTCTGAACTGGAAATAAAAAAGCGGGTTAAGAGCTAAGATTTAACCCGCTTCGGTTATCTAAAAGAGTCTGTCTCACTTCCCCATATACCAGGTGGCCAAATCAATTACCTGAACAAAACTAGTCATTCACATGTATATGAATCAAAGAAACTTACTTATTGTATTTATGGCTTTTTCTTCAAGAAACCTCTTAACGAGATTGATTATTTGTTGAAATATTAATATTTTACTCATGAAGATAACTCTTTTAAGTTGCATATTTTCCTTGTAAATACTTGTAAATGAAGCAGACTGCAGCCCTAAAACTACTCAATTCATTCACACCTTCCGAACAAAAAGAGTTTAAGCTATTCCTTGCTTCGCCCGCTTTTGTTTCACGGACAAAGTTAAAACAGCTTTATGAGATCCTGCTTCGTGATTATCCTGATATGGATGAGTCTGTATTCGATAAGAAAAAAATATATAAAAAGCTTTTCCCCGATGAATACAAAGTTTCCGGTTTGAATGCTGCCACACTGCGTCATAATTTCTATGGACTCCAGCTCGCCGCGGAGAAATTTCTTGTTCTGAAAAATGTACAGTCCGACGATATTCTTTATAATAGGATTTTAAGGAGGGAACTCAGGAACAGGCATCTTGACAAACTCTACATTCGCGCACTCGAAGCCTCCGACAAGGAATTTGAGGATGACAACCAACTTTCCAGCGAATACTTCCTGAATATGTATGATCTGCTTCTTGAAAAGAAGAATTTTGAAAGCATGTACAGCGACTTTCTTATTAAACGCAACCGGAAAGTTGGTATAGAGGAGATCGATGAAATTGCAAAATACCTGACATACTTTTTTATACTTGAGCTCATGTATCTGAATGATGGTGCAGATAAATATGCAAAACGCTTCGATAACTCGTATGAGCAGAGTTTTATCAATAAACTCCTTCAAAAGATAGACATAACCGGATTTATTTCATTTCTCAAATACGAATCCGATCCTGGATCTGCCGGCAAACTCTTCGATATCTACGAGCGGTTCTTCAAACTCTTTGAGAAAGCCGACACAAAAAATTACAAAGACCTTAAAAAATATGTACTCGGCAATATCGATCTTCTCGGAACCAACACTCGCTCGCACATCTTCTTCCAGTTCGTAAAATACTGCTCCATAAATTCTATGGATAGCCGGAATGATAAGGAATTCCCTGGCGAGCTGTTTAACATCCTTAGGGTAATGGCGGACAACGGCTACTATGAACATACGGAAGGCACATACTTCCAGATAGATTTTTACCGGATATTGTTTTTAATGGGATGTGATGAAGGTGAAATCGACTGGACCGAGAGCTTCCTCAAAAAATTCGCCCCGAAACTTCCGCCCGAATTCCGGGAGACGGCATTTAATTGCGGTATGGCATATGTCAAGTTCGCCCGCGGGAAGTATGACTCCGCCCTCGAAAGCCTCTCTAAAATGAAGGATGAGTACTTCAATCTCGAGATAGATAAAAAGATACTCCTGATAAAGATCTTCTACGAAACGGGATCCTATGAACAGGCGATATCGCTCATAAACTCCATGCAGCGCTACATCGACGAAAGCAAGAAGGTCTCACACACTTTGAAGGAAAAGATAAACAACTTTTTAAAACTCACCCTGAAGCTCATAAAATTATCTGGCAAAGTGAGCTCCAGGGGAGATTTCGTTGATCTCAAATATGAGATCGAAGTAGAGAATAAACTCCGCGCCAAAAAATGGCTCATGGAGAAAGTGGGTTAATTCTTTTTATCACTTGAGAATATGCTTGCTAAATTTATAAAACTAAGTCCTATTGAATAATATCCACCTTGGTTTGAGTATAAATTGTACCCCATACTAAAGAACAATTTATTTTTAAAAAAACCTAATATTGGACCAACACCAATTTCCACATCTTTATCGGATTGAAAATCTAGATATGAAGCATTTACACCGAACGAAATAAATAAAATATTCCAAAAGTCATTTGCTTCCTCCCCACCATAAGACCAAAGCATTGATATACCTGGCGAAGGTTTAAAAATTGACTTGGTAAAGTTTGCTACATTAGTATCATTTTTCATGGATTTTACTAATGTAAAAGAATCACTTATATTAAAATCCCATCCTACCTTTATAATTTTATATTTGCATAGTGGAAGCTCTATCGGTTTGGGTTTTTCAGATTTGTCACTATTATCTAAATTTGAAAACCTATTTGTAATTAAATATATTTCTAAAATATCCCCATCTAAAGCAGTTGATTTCTCCAGATCAATGGTTGCGTAAAGCAAATCTGAAAAGATTTTCTTTTTTATTTTGTCTTTAACTTCATTGGATTCAAAATATTCCGTTTTAAAAAACTCGATTAGAATAAGTTTATATAAGATTTCCTTTGCACTATTAAGGAGTGCTTCACCTTCTAGTTTATCATCAATCTTGACATCATTCTTTACTGTCGTTAATTGTTTCTCAAAAGGCCCAATATCATCATTTTTGATTAAAGTCTGAAAAACATCTAAAGTCTGACTTCCATTTTTTTTGAAATACTGTATGTTATCTAAGACTAGTAGTATTTCATTTGAAATACTACTAATAGCACTTTTTAAATTGTTTTTAAATTCTGTTGTATTTATTCGAGGTTGGTCTATAGATTCAAGTTTTCTAACGATATCCAAAAAATTGTCAAAATTATTTGAACCTATTAGTAATTCAATTCGTGATGGGATAATAGAACTTGAATACTGAGAGTATGTCTTTAAAACAGTATTTAAGGTAATTATTTTGGAATTAAGAAGCGTATCACGATAATCTTTTTTTGATTGTGAACCCCTCTCTATAAGAAATTCCTTCAACAAATTTACTTGCTCATCAAAGAGCTCATTTGAAGCATTTGTAGATTTAATTTCAGCCTCAAAATTCTTGATTTGTACTTTAAAAGTTTCGATTAATGACTTTAGATTATTAATGCTAGTTCCAAGATTTAAAAATCTAGTTGAGATTTCATCGCTGGGTCTAGCATCTAAAATGATTTTTTGTTTTTCCCCAACTTCTGAGTATGGCGAAACCTCAATTTTTCTATCATTAAGCTTCGCACCGATAGATAAGTTTCCGAATATGCTTTCTTGGCTGATTATTTTGCCAATAAGAAATTCAATTGTTAATAATGATTTTGGAGATAATGACGACCTTAAAGTTTTAAATTGCTGGTTGGACCATTGACCGATAGGTTCATTTGGATCTTGATTCTGATAGATTTTAATAAATTGCCTTGGATCAAGATTTGATGTATCCTTTAGTTGCCCATAACAATTTGCCACAAAAAGGAAAAGTAAAAAAAGTATTATTGTATTATGTATGGAAATCATTACTTTCATCCTCCTACTCCTCCATCTCATATATTTCCACAAGGACGCCGTCCTTGTAGACATACACATATGTTATTCCGTCGATCGTTACATACTCATAGATCACACCATTTCCATCCGTGATGTCTGTTACAGATGAGGTACTGCTTAGAGTTGCTCCGCTTACATTACCGGGCGACAGAGTTCCGAAGCTCAATACAAATAGGGCGCAAATAAAAAGTAATAGTGATCTCATTTTTCTCTCCTTTTTAAATTTTGAAGATTAACGAGAAATTATTCCTAATTGCTCAAGAGTGCAAAGAAGCTTGGAAGATTATGTTGCAGGATTTTGTGAAGTAGTGGGTAACTAAATATTGATTTTTTCTAAAGAAATGAATATATTACAAGCTTATTTCTATTTCAAATGTTGCAAGTAAAGTGATCAAGAATAGCAAAATATTCGATATTCTCAGGACTTTCTCACGTGAGGAGTTTAAGGACTTTCGTAAGTTCTTAAATTCTCCATATTTTATTTCGCGTGAAAAATTGAGTGAACTGTATGATCTCTTGCTAAAGCACGCCCGGCATAAGGATTTTCGAAGCGTGGACGCTTCTTTTTTGTACATGAAACTTTTCCCTGGAGAATTTAGAGAGCGTGGCTACTCTGATTCTACGATGAGATTTTTCCTGAATGCGCTGTATCATGCCGCTGAAGATTTTCTGGCGGTTAGAGCATTTAGAAAAAAAGACATGCTTCGATGCGAACTTCTTAGAGAGGAGCTTCTTTCAAAGGGTTTGTATGGACCATTTTCTATTAATCTGGCAAGTGCAGAGAAGCATCTTAACGAGTCTAATATTTCCGATCCCGCGTTCTATCTTCTCCGCTATAATCTCGAGCAGGAAAAGCTTAACATCTCAAATGTGATGAGCGGTCAAAAAATAAGGAAAGGTAAAAAGCAGGATACGAGTGAGCATAAGCTTGCCGCAAAATATCTCTTCAATTATTTTACTATAGAGTTGACAGGTTTGGCAGATATATACGTAAAATATTGCAAACAAAAGAACGTACATATAGATGAGAGATTCCTTGAATATATGTACCATAGCATAAATATAGAAAAACTGATCGAATTCCTGAACACTGTCTCGGATAAAGGCGACAAAAAGAAAGTAGATATTGCTGAGATATACTTTGCAAAGTATAAAGCGTTCACATTTATGGATAACGATAAATATTATGAAGATTATAAAAGGATGCTTATTTCCCGCGCCCGTGATATTGAGATAGATTACAGACACCACTTCTTTGCCCGGCTCCTCGATTATTGTGTGCTTAAGCGAAGGTCTAAGCCAAGTGTTAAAAAGTATGCCCGTGAGCTTATATCCGTTTATAAATTGGTTATCGAGAATGGTCTCTACAGACATTCTAAAAATAAAAACTTTCCTATGGACTTATTTAGGAATGTGATCATAGCCGGTCTCAGAGAGGGTGAAATTAAATGGATAGAAGAGTTCATAGACAGGTTTGGACCTAAGCTTCATAAGGATCTGAGAAAAGATGCCATCCACTATGCTAAAGCAAGGCTTATGTTCGAAAAGAGGGATTTCTATGGGACAATTAGCAATCTCGCAAAAATGAAGAACGAGTATCACCAGTTTACCGTCGAAAAAAAGGCTTTCTATTTAATGTCTCTTTACGAACTTGCAAAATATGAAGAAGCCCTGAAATTTATTGATGCATTTAGACACTACCTCGATAATACGGATTATATTTCATCACGTATAAAGAAGATCAATAAAAGATTGGTTTATTTCGTTGGAAAACTGATTCGCGAGCACGGAAAAGTGAATAGCATTTCAGACGGGTATATCCGTAGGGAAATATTTAAGGAGGAAGATGTTTACAGCAAGGACTGGCTCCTCAAAAAAGCTGATGAACTCATCCGGAGAAAGCCAAATCAGAGTAAATCCACACGTAAACTACGTCCTCACAAGACCACCCGCTTTAGCATTTAACCTTTTCCCCATATTTCGTATCTTGCATTTTACCAATAATTAAGAAGAAAATTGCGCATATATGTCGAAAGCTAACCAAAAATCGGGTAAACAGACCAATAAAGCAGATAAGAATTTTGATCAGTACAAGAAAGAAGTAATTGCAGATTATAAGCTTGCCGTTGAAAGCAGGGAAGCCAGTCTCCTTGGCAGGAAGGAAGTCCTCACCGGGAAAGCCAAATTTGGAATTTTCGGCGACGGTAAAGAGATAGCCCAGCTAGCCATGGCAAAGGCATTCAAAAAGGGTGACTTCCGCTCGGGTTACTACCGTGACCAGACTTTTGCTTTCGCAACAGATATGTTTACCATTAAAGAATGGTTTGCTCAATTATACGCCGACACAGACGTTGATCATGATCCTGCATCCGCAGGAAGAATGATGAATTCACATTTTGCAACTCGAAGTCTGGACGAAAATGGCAATTGGAAGAATTTGATGGAGATAAAAAACTCCTCGCCTGATATCTCACCAACAGCCAGCCAGATGCAGAGACTGCTCGGTTTGGCTTACGCATCAAAGCTATATAGGAATAACGAACAACTGCATTCCATGACCGAATTCACCGACAAAGGAAATGAGGTTGCTTTTGGTACTATCGGTAATGCCAGTTGCGCGGAAGGAATGTTCTTCGAAACAATAAACGCCGCCGCAGTTCTTATGGTCCCGATGGCAATATCGATCTGGGATGACGGCTATGGTATCTCCGTTCCTAATAAATACCAGGTAGCGAAATCCAATATTTCCGAAGTTTTAAAAGGTTACGAATACGATGAGGAATCTGGACAGGGTTTTAAAATATACATTGGCAAAGGCTGGGACTATGAGGGACTTTGTAAAATTTACGAAGAGGGTATACAGGTTTGCCGCGAAAAGCACATCCCTGTAATGTTTCACATTCAGGAAGTCACTCAGCCTCAGGGTCACTCTACCTCAGGATCCCATGAGCGTTATAAATCCCCCGAGCGTCTTCAATGGGAAAAGGACATGGACTGCATCACTAAAATGCGCGAGTGGATGCTTTCGAATGCTATTGCCGAAGAGAAGGAACTTGATGACATAGAAGCCGAAGCAAAGAAGTTTGTTAAAGAATCACAAAAGCAAGCGTGGGATGAATTTCTTGATCCAATCAAAAAAGATGCTAATGAAGCCGGCGAACTCTTCCTCGCGGTTGCTGATAAGAGCTCAGCAAAAGATGACATTAAAGCCGTCTATGATTCATTAAAGAATTCTCTCGACAAGAATAGAAAAGTTATCTCGTCTGCTGTTATGGACGTCCTACGTCTTTCTAGAAGTGATGACACACCGGAGAGAAATTCTCTTATTAATTGGTATAATGAATTTAACAAGAAGAATTTTGAGAGATACAGCTCGTATCTTTATAGTGAATCCGAGCACAATGCTTTGAGTGTACCGGAGGTCAAACCCGTATACAGCGACGGAGCTGAAAGGCTAAATGGCAGTGAAGTCTTGAATGCCTTCTTTATGAAAGCATTCGAGCGAGACCCGAGGATATTTGCAATAGGTGAAGATATCGGAAAACTCGGTGACGTAAACCAGGGAATGGTTGGTATACAGGAAAAATTTGGTGACCTGCGTCTTACCGATACAGGCATCCGTGAAGCCACTATAGTTGGGCAGGGTATAGGTTCGGCAATGAGAGGACTCAAACCTATTATTGAGATCCAGTATCTCGATTATCTTCTCTACGGACTCCAGATAATTAGTGATGATCTTGCTACTGTACTCTATAGGACAAAGGGAGGACAGAAAGCCCCAATGATAGTTCGTACACGGGGACACCGCCTCGAAGGTATTTGGCACTCCGGTTCGCCAATGAGCGCGGTACTCGGATCTTTCCGGGGTTTATATGTCTGCGTTCCCCGTAATATGACAAAAGCAGCCGGCTTCTATAATACACTTCTTCAATCGGATGAACCCGGCTTGATCGTCGAACGGCTGAATGCTTACCGTTTGAAAGAAGCTCTCCCGGATAATATTGGAGATATTACTGTTCCGCTCGGTGTCCCGGAAGTAGTCAAAGAGGGAACGGATATTACTATTGTTACCTATGGAGCGTGCGTAGATATAGTATCAGATGCCGTTAATAAGCTTGAGGATGTTAATATTTCTTGTGAAATAGTCGACGTGCAGACTCTTTTGCCGTTCGATATAAATGGCATAATTAAAGACTCCCTCAAGAAAACAAATAGAGTTCTGTTTGTTGATGAAGATGTTCCGGGTGGTGCATCTGCATATATGATGCAAAAGGTAATAGACGAACAGGAAGGATGGCGTTATCTCGATTCAAAGCCGTCTTGTCTGCCTGGACAGGAACATAGGCCTGCCTATGGTACGGACGGGGATTATTTCTCAAAACCAAATGCTGAAGATGTATTCAGAGCCGTTTATAATATTATGAATGAAGCAGATCCTTCAAGCTATCCAATGTTTTATTGATGGAATTTGAAACTTACGACATATTGTTTGGTAAGAAGCTTGACTCTCTGGAGGAAGAGCTCCTTGCATACAAGAATGAACAGGATATCTGGAAACTCCATGGTGACATTACAAATACCCCTGCAAATCTTGCCATGCACCTCTGTGGCAATCTTAAGCATTTTTTTGGTATGATTCTTGGGAATACCGGCTACAAACGTAATAGGGATTATGAATTCACCGGGAAAGACTTATCGCGGGATGAAATAATTAAGGAAATTGAATCGACTAAAGAAGCAATTATGCCTGTTTTAAAAAGCCTTTCACTGGATGATTTGAATAAGAAATATCCAACTGATGACTTTGGAGAAAATCTGACTGTTGGCTGGATAATAACAGGATTGGGGTATCACTTAGGATATCATCTCGGACAGATAAACTATCACCGAAGAATGTTTAGCTATTGAATATCCCTTAGGTTTTTTATAATTTTTTTTGCGGAATTATATTCGTTACTGTCAGTTCCTAGCTTCTCAAAAATTGATATTGCTTTGTTAACATCGTAACTTTTCAAATAAGTCAAGCCAACATACCATTCTGTTTGTTCCCTAAATACATTATTTTCGATTTTTAAAAGCTTGTTAAATTTTGTCCGCGCTTCCTTGTACTTTCCAATATCTAATAGAGATATCCCGCAATAAAATAATGAATACACGTCCTTGGGTTTATCCTTTAGTATTTTTTTGAAAAGTGTTACCGCATTATTGTAGTTTCCTTCGGAATATTGCTTCATTGCCTCATTTAGATACTTGCTACGATCTGAGCGGACGGTGACAATGTTTTCGTAAGGTGAGAAGTATTTTCCAAAGATCTTATCAATAAAATTACTCACTGTCTGGCTTAAATTATCCAGGGTATCACTCTGTAGGTTCTTTTTTTTTATACTCCTATTATGAATTTTTACAAGCTTTTTTTTTATTTCGGACCTGCCATAGTCATTTATTGCAATTAGTGAAAGTTTGAAATTCCTGAATTGGTTTGCAAAGGCAGGGTTGTCTCTTAGGCTCTTCTTAAATTGTGAAAGTTGATTCCCTGTCAGCTTGCCCGATAGATACTTCTCGAATTTATCTATATCTTTAAACTCTTCTTTCATAAACTTAGAAACTCTTTTAATATATTTCGTTTCTGCATAGAAGAATCCATAATGCTCATTAACTCTTTCATACATTTATATTTTTTGTTTTTCATGGCTTGTTCACTTTTATATCCTTCGAGATTCATGATTTTTCTCATTGACATATTATCATAATAAAATGCTATAAGGATTTCTTTGCACTTTTTACTGAGTTTGTTAATTAGATTGTTTAGCGTTTGAAGTACTTTTTCGTTGTCGATTTCACTTGCCTCATCATCTACGGATATAAATTCCTGTATATCTTCTATTCTTAAAGAAGATCTCATTTTACTCTTAAGTCTTTTAAGCCATAGATTTCTTGATACCGAATAAAGATATGTCGTAATATTACAGGATAGTTCAAGATTGCCTTTTTGTACCTTTTCATAAAATACAATAATTGCATCTTGGAAAATATCCTGTGCTTCGGACTCATTTCCGTTATTGCCGAGAATAAACCTTGATATAATAGGGTAATTTGATTTATAAAGATACTCAAGACAAAGGTTAATTTTCTTAGCTTCCCCTGATTGAATTCCCTTTAAAATCTCCCCGTCACTTATTTTGTTCTGCCTCAACTAACTCTTAGTTATTTAAATACAATACTATAGATAACTTATGTAAATAACTAAGAAAATTCAATTAATATAATGCGATACTCTTAATACTAAAAAAAGGACTTAGGTAATTAAAATGGGGTTACCTAAATAACTGATTATGTATAAAAGTTAATGAAGATTTTGACTTTAATATTATTAACTTTGCTGACTTTTATCTGTTCTTGCGAAGAGCCGTTGAATCCAATTCCTGATATTTATAGGTCGATGGTTAATGGAAATGATTTTGTCCCATTAAGTGAATCCGGTGTATTAAGGATAAGGTTCTTAAAGTATGATTCGAATGAAAAACTGGTTAAAGCAAGGGTCAAAATCGAATTATCGAATAAAAAAGAAAAATATTTATTGACTGATACATCTGGAATAGTAAAAATTCCTGTCAATAACAGTAATTTCATTCCGGGGTATTGGAATATAGAGATCTGTTACTCGCGTGGTTCTGAACAATATTACGGAAGCCGTTCTTTTTATGTGAATATGGAAATGAACTCATTACTTGATGTTTTCGTTAGCAAGGGGATCTGCGAGAAAAAGTTTATAAAAGTCGAATAAATTTTTTGCAAGTTACCCTTGACCCTTAAAATGTATTAATAATAACATTTTCCGATGTCGGTATGCCTTGTGATTCTAAATTAGAATTTTATTTTTAAAACTTTAAATTAAACAGATCAATGAAAAAAGCAATTTCTTTAGTTTTCGTGATAGCAGTGATTTTCACTGCAGTAGTTTTCCTTGATAATTCTGAAGCCACCTCCAAACCTCAAGGTCGATATAATACATGGGTTCAGGTTGATGCAAGCACATGTCCTGACTATACCGTATGGATAGTTCCCGCTGATGAGAGCTCAGCACCCGAAATGATGCATTCAGAAGGTTCGTGCTTGTTCGGATACTATATAGACCCGACAGATTCACGTGATTATATAGTTTATGTTTGTGCGGGTGCTGTATTTGGTGACGCAGAGATTAAGGGAAGACATGGTGAGGAAGGGGATAGTTATACTGTTATAACTTTGGAATCTGGTTCATGTCCATACGGGGAATAAGATTTTAGAGCAATTACGAAAGACTAAAGAGAAAGTGATTCATCACTTTCTCTTTTCATTTATAAGATATTTTCTCGTTATAATTACTTCATGAAAAGCATTAACTAATAGCATTTTCCGACGCTGGTGTGTCTTGTGATTTATAAACTTGAATTATATTTTTTCAATTGTGTTGGATCCAAACGTTTCTCCATATCAAGGCTAAAACTTAAATTGATATATTTGTGGATTATTTTACAAAAGCTGAAGAGTGCCTCAGTAAAGATGATTACAGTAAAGCATTAAACTATTATAAGAAAGCTATATGCAAACCAGAGAGTGAATTATCGCTTTCTGCTTTGTATTATAAATCAGCTTATTGTTGCTATCAATTAAATACTCTTCAAGAAGGAATTAGGTTAATTGATAAGGGATTGACTTGTCTAAAATTACTTTCTTCTGCTGATAGGGATAAGTGCAAAATGGATCTACTGAGACTTAAAGGTACAATTTACTATAGTAAAGGTGAGTTTAATAATTCGATCAAGTGTGCATTGGATGCTGAAAAGGTTTTAGTAAAGGGTAAATACTCCTATCCTATAGAACTTTCAAAAATTTACAATACGCTTGCAAATCTTTATTCTGAATTTCAAGATTTCCAAAAATCAGTAAAATATCGGTTCCAGTCAATAAGGCTGGTCGAGAAAAATTATCCTAACGAAACTGAGTTGTTGGGAATTTACTATAATAATCTTGCGGTTACACTTGCTAAGATTTCTCATAGGTTTAATTACAAATTGATAGAATATGGTAACGATAACTTTTTAAGCTATTATAAGAAAGCACTATTTTATTTGAGCAGAAAACTTAGATTACTGAATAGAAATTTTATAGCTACTATTTATGATAACATGGCTGTTCATTATCTTAGCTCCCGAAATTTTAAAAGAGCTCTCTATTATTTTACCAAATCCCTAAATACCTATAGGGTGTTAAAAGATTATAAACCTCATACATATCATATCCCACGGCTTTATTTGCATCTAGGAATTTACTACACTGATAAGAAAAATTATAAAAAAGCTCAAGAATACTTTTGTAAATCCCTAAAACTAAGGCTCAAACAATTTGGTAGTAAGAATTCGTTGCTTATTAAAGTTTATAACCTTCTAGGAGAATGTTATTATCTAGATGAAAAATTTGATCTGGCTCTTTCCACTTTTCAGAAAGCATTAAACATTTTAAATGTCGGAAATCCTATAAGATCCTGGTTCAAAAATCCTGATATTGAGAACATTACTTTCTTCCCTGAAATTTCTGAAGTACTCTTTAAAAAGGTTTTGGCATTAAAGTCAATTTTTGAAAAAAACAGCGACATCAGATATTTAATGACTGCTTATGACTGCTTTACCCGATTGTCGCGACTGAACGATAATATAAGAAGAAGCCTTTCTGAAGAAGAGTCAAAAGTCATACTATCCGCAAATAGTAATTCGATCTTTCAGGAAGCAATTGATACTTTATTGACATTATCCGATAAGACTTCCGATCCTGTTTATTTTCAAAAAGCATTCGAATTTGCCGAAAAGAATAAAGGACTGATACTGCTGGAGAATATTAATGAGCTAAAAGCAAGAGAGTCATCAGGTATTCCGGACGAGATCCGGGAAAGGGAAAGAAGTTTAAAAAATGAGATTTCTTTCTATAAGAAAAAAATATTCGATGAAAAAAGAAATAAAAATGGAGTAGATAGGGTTAGATTAAGTACCTTTGAGAACGAGCTATTTTCAGCTAAGAAAGCTTTGGAAAAAGTTGTAAAAGATATTGAGAAGAACTACAAACAATATTATGATTTAAAATATAACTATGATACTGCAACTGTTGAACAGATCCAAAATATTATTGACAATGATGAGGTAGTTATAGAATATTTCCTTGGTGAGAAGTTTATCTTTGTATTCAGAATAACTAAGACTGAATTTTCTGTTAAAAGGATTAGAAAAAGTAAGAGTTTTGACTCTAAGCTAAGGAGATACCGCAAATGCATTTCACTTCGGGAAGGCACTCTTTCGATGAACATAAATGAGTTCTGTTCACTGAGTCACTATTTCTATAGATTGCTTTTAAAAGATGTACTTGGCAATGGTATTAAGAAGTTAACTATTATACCGGATGGTTTATTAAATTACATTCCCTTTGAAACTTTGATAACAAAAAAACCACCTGCTGGAAGATTAGAGTTTAAAAACTTAAACTATTTACTGGATGATTACAATGTGAAATATAGCTACTCTGCAACTCTATTGGTCAATAATCACGCGGAAAAAGTTAAAAGAAGAAAACAAATAAAAGTTCTTGCTTTTGCACCTTCTTTTAAGAAAAGGGATAATGCATTAAAGAAAACCGATATTCTGCGTTCTGAATTATGTAATTTGAAATGGAATGTGAAGGAAATTCGTAATGTTAAAAAATATTTTAAGGGTGATATATTGATAGATAAGAGAGCATCAAAGAAGGATTTTTTAAAGAATGCCGGACATTATTCGATCATTCACCTTGCGACACATGGCATAGTGGAAGATACGAATCCGATGTTTTCAAAGATCGCTTTTACATCCGATAGTACATCCGTTGATGAAGGATATCTTCATACATACGAGCTTTATAATTTAAGATTGAACTCTGAGCTTACTATACTCAGCGCCTGCGATACGGGGTATGGAAAACTTGTAAAAGGGGAGGGAGTAATGAGTATAGCGCGGGGATTTCTTTATGCGGGAAGTCGGAGCATTATGATGAGTCTGTGGCAGGTTAGTGACTTTGCCACATGTAAGATCGTGAATTACTTTTACGAAGGTCTATCGAAAGGTATGGAAAAGGATGAAGCATTGCGCAGGGCAAAGATAAAATATATTAGGTCATCCGATAATATCAAATCAAATCCGGCCTACTGGGCGCCCTTTGTCCTGATAGGGGACGCTCACCGCCTTTAGCTCCTGCTAAATCTCTTATCGAGTTCTTCTGTCGTTATCCTAATCATCGTCGGTCGTCCGTGAGGACATACATACGGCATCTTTGCCGAGAATAAATTATCCACCAGCGCCAGCATTTCTTTTTGTGTCAAAGCATCATTTGCCTTTATTGCGCTCCTGCACGCAAAAGACTTCGCAAGGTTGTCCCTCTTTTCCAGGTTTAGTTTCAGCTCATACTCCTTGTATTGGTCTATCAATTGCTGGAATATCTTGTTTTCATCTCCTACCTTTACGTCCGATGGTAACCCATATAACTCTATCGTGTCGTCCGGCAGTATCTTAAAATTAAATCCGAGATTGCTCAATTCCTTTTTCAATCCCTCTGCGATCTTAAAATCTATCTTGGTAAGTTTTACCTGTATCGGTATCAGTAACTGTTGTGAAAAAGACGACTGTGATTCCAGCCACAGCAAAGCTCTCTCGTATAATATCCTTTCGTGAGCCGCATGTTGATCTATTATCAATACACCTGTCTCCGTTTGGCACATTATATATTTCTTCTGGAACTGCCATATATTGAACCTCTCTGTCTCCGATTTTGGCGAATGCTCGAATACGTTAGCTTGTTTCTCCGTATCGAGTAAGTCCTCTTCTTTCTCCTCTGCCTGCTTCGATGCTTCAAATATGGAATGTATTGTTGCATCCTTTTTCTGTGTAAATCCGCTCCCTCTTGTTGTATGATCTTTTGGTGAATAATTCTCCATCGAAGAAATCTTTGCGTCGTGTCCGCTTTTATGAAAGAACGATTCACCCTTCTCTGGCGTTTCATCATAACTACCAAAACCGATCTCGAACGTAAGGTCCGCATCCTTCAGCGCATTCCGCATCGCGTTAACAATAAACCCGAACACCGCACCTTCTTCTTCGAATTTTACTTCCAATTTTGACGGATGAACATTCACATCCACCTTCTTTGGGTCTGTATCGATGAATAAAAAGAACGATGGATAATTTCCTTTCTCTATTAAATGATCATATCCTTTATATACGGCGAAATTAAGGTTCTTGCTTGTAAAATACCTGCTATTAAGGTAAAAGAACTGGTCTTGCTTTGTCTTCTTTGTGAAGTTTGGCTTTGCAATAAATCCGCTTATCTTTATAAGCTGGTTTCCGTGCACAACCGGGATAAGTGAATCCGTGAATTCACTCGTGAATATATCACTCAGCCTGTCGAGGAGTTTTGCCTTCGGCAGGTCAAATATCCTTTCGTCGTTGTTCCAGAATGAAAATGATATTTCCGGGTGAGATATAGCTAACCTTACAAATGTCTCGTATATATGCTTAAACTCCGTCTGGTTTGACTTTAGAAAATTCCTTCTGCCCGGTGTATTGTAAAATAAATTCTTTACGGCGATCGAAGTTCCTATTGGCGCAGTAGTCTTAGTTACCTCCGTTACCTCGTTTCCTTCGACCCGTATCAATGTTCCGACATCATCATTTGCTGTCTTTGTCTTCATTTCTACTTGCGAGATTGAACATATTGATGCCAGTGCCTCACCCCTGAATCCCAGCGTATTAATCGTTTCCAGGTCATCATAGGAATATATTTTGCTTGTAGAGTGCCTCTGGAAGCTCATTACGGCATCTTCCTCGGTCATTCCGGAACCGTTATCCACGATCTGTATCAGAGACTTCCCGGCGTCTTTTATTATAACACTGATATCCGTCGCTCCCGCGTCGATAGAATTTTCTACCAGCTCCTTAACAACGGATTCCGGCCTGTTCACTACCTCGCCCGCAGCGATTTTATTTGATAACGCCTGTGGTAATATTTTTATAGTTCCGCTCAATTATTATGTACTGCTTGTTTCCTTTTCTTCGAACAATGCTTTTACGAATTTTTCTTTATCGAATATCTGCAGGTCATCTATTTGTTCCCCGACACCAATGAATCTTACCGGGATACCCATTTCCTTGCTTATCTTCATGACTATACCGCCCTTTGCAGTTCCGTCCAGCTTGGTGAGAATCAATCCCGTCAAGCCGTTCAATGCTTTCGAGAACTCTTTCGCCTGGTTTAGGCCGTTCTGCCCGGTGGTTGCGTCTATAACAATAAATATCTCATGCGGTGCATCAGGTATGACTTTCTTCATTACCCTCATAACTTTGTTAAGTTCATCCATGAGATGAGACTTATTGTGAAGCCTTCCTGCGGTATCTACCAGCACAACGTCGATGTTCTTTTCTTTAGCCATGTTTATTGTATCGAATGCCACCGATGCAGGGTCCTTTGCATCCGGCTTTTGTAGAATTTCCACATCCGCTCTTTTTGCCCACGTCTCTAATTGCTCATTTGCCGCGGCTCTGAATGTATCAGCTGATCCGATCAGTACACTTTTCCCTGCATTCTTAAAGTTATATGCCAGCTTACCCACGGATGTCGTTTTACCAACACCATTCACACCTACGATCATAACCACAAACGGCTTCTTATCTGTATTAAATGAAAACGTGTTAAACTCTGAGAGGTTATCCGTGAGCACCTTTTTAATTTCATCCCTTATCAGTTCATTCAATTCCGCACTGTCTTCGAATTTGTCTTCCTTTGCTCTTGATCTGATATTTTCTATCAGGATTTCTGCTGTATCATATCCCATATCGGATGAAAGAAATATCTCCTCTAATTCATCTATGAACTCGTCATCGATCTTTGACTTCGCGTTAATTAGCCGGTTAACCTTTCCAAAAAGGTCTTCCTTGGTTTTTGTCAGCCCCTGCTTTAGCTTATCGAATATCGACATAAGTATAATTTACTTTAATTGTAGTTTAATCCAAACAAAAAAAGCCAATCCACCTGGATCGGCTTTAATATGATGCTTACATCTTCTTAAAACAATTCCAGCACGTTTCTTGCTATGATCATCTTCTGAACTTCCGATGTACCTTCACCGATTGTCATCAGCTTTACGTCCCGGTACAGTTTCTCGACTGGGAATTCCTTCATAAATCCGTATCCGCCGTGAATTTGTATCGCCTCGTTAGTTGCCTTTGTCGCAATCTCTGACGCGAAATATTTCGCCATAGCCGCGCTTAAGTTTATCGGTCTTCCTTCATCCCTGTCTGTTGCCGCTCTATAGACCAAAAGCTTTGCCGCTTCTATATCCGTTGCCATGTCGGATAGCTTGAACTGAATTCCCTGAAATTCCGATAATGACTTCCCGAACTGCTTCCTTTCTTTCGCATATTTAAGCGAAGCCTCGAACGCGCCTTCAGCGATACCTAACGACAATGCCGCGATTGCTATCCTTCCGCCGTCGAGTATCTTCATTGCCTGTATAAATCCTTCACCTTCATTACCGACGAGGTTCTCTGCGGGCACTTTAACATTTTCGAATATCAACTCGGCGGTATCTGAAGCCCTCATTCCGAGCTTGTTCTCTTTTTTCCCGACCTTAAATCCATCCCATCCTTTTTCTAATATGAATGTGGAAATACCTTTGCTTCCTTTTTCTTTATCAGTTACTGCCATTACTACTGCTGTCTCGCCAACTGCTCCCTGCGTGATGAATAACTTGCTTCCGTTTAGAATATAATGTCCGTTTTCCTTCACAGCAGTTGTTGCCATACCCGCCGCATCGCTTCCCGATACATTCTCAGTAAGTCCCCATGCTCCGAGTTTCGTACCTGAAGCAAGGTCAGGAATATATTTCTTCTTTAGCTCTTCGCTTGCAAATGAATAAATGTGATTTGTACATAGACCGTTGTGTGAAGCGATCGTTAATCCAAGCGACGGATCCACTTTGGAGATTTCTTCGATTATTATAGCGTACTCCATCATTGAAAAATTCGAACCGCCGTACTCTTCCGGGAAAATAATGCCCAAAAACCCTATCTCGCCGAGCTTTTTGGCAATATCCATCGGAAATTCCTGCGCTTCGTCGTACTTCATTACAGTGGGAGCTATCTCGTTTTGCGCAAAATCCCTCGCGAGCTTCTGCACTTCGAGTTGCTGTTCTGTTAACTTAAAATCCATATTTTGGTAATTTTATGTAAAGGAATAATTAATAAACTATAAATATACCTATTTTACAGCTTTGCTGAAATGTAAAATAAGTGTATTAGTTTTATAAATACCTGCTTCCTGGAGTAGTAATTGGAATTTCAGCGAGCCAGTCCGGTACTTCATCCGGATGAAATTTTACAACATCTACAGTTGCTAAAGCCTGCGTATCATACCCGAAATCTACCTTACCGTTGCTCCTGTCTATTATGAGACCAATTCCAACAATATTGCCTTTCAATTTTTCCACCATTTCTACCACCTCTTTCACGCTTCCTCCTGTCGTGACAATATCCTCGACAATTAATATATTCTCACCTTCCTTTATTTCGAATCCTCTCCTCAATGACATCACGCCATTCTCCCTTTCCGCGTAAACATTGGGTACTCTCAATTGCCTTCCTACCTCTGTTCCAAGCACTATTGCGCCGGTAGCTGGAGCCACCACCTTATCTATCTTCTTATTTTTGAACTTTCCCACTATCGCCTCAGCAAATGCGCTGTTGTATTCCGGGTACTGAAATACCTTTGACTTTTGGAAATAATGCGGGCTGTGATCCCCGGAGGTCAGCACGAAATGCCCCTCCAGGTATGATCCCGACTTCTTAAAAATTTCTAATACTTCTTCACCTGTCATATTATGTAAGTTTTACTTTTTTGATTTCGCTGATCTTCTTTCCGAGGAATCTCTCACTGATACTCTTAAAATTCACCGGAAAGTCCGTTACAAAAAACTTGTGGTAACCGTTCTTTTTCTGCTTATTCAGCAGGTTTCTTTCAGAAAGGACCTTTTTTACCTCTTTTGCCGTCTCTTCACCCGGATCTATGAGGTTTATTTTAGCTCCCATTGTCTTCTGAATAGTATCTCGTAGTATAGGGTAGTGTGTACACCCCAAAATCATAGTATCGATACCGCTTTTTTTAATGTCCGTAAGATATTCATTTGCTGTCAATTCCGCTATTTCGTTATCAGTCCACCCATCTTCAGCTAATTGTACAAATAAACTGCAGTTCTGTGAAAATACTTTAGCTTTTTTGTCTAACTTCTTTATTTGCTTCTGATAGGCTTCGCTATTTATAGTAGCTCTTGTACCTATCACCCCAATCTTATGATTTTTAGTAGTTTGTGTAGCAGCTGATGCCCCCGGATTGATCACTCCTATTATGGGCACTGAAGTTATCTTACTTAGGAATGGTACGGAAATTGCAGACGATGTATTGCAAGCAATTACTATGAGTTTGACTTTCTTCTTCAAGAGAAACTTTAAGCATTCTATTGAATATAGTATGATGGTTTCTTTTGATTTGGTGCCGTAGGGGAGCCTGGCTGAATCTCCCAAATATATAATGTTCTCATTAGGTAGGAGCCTAAATATTGACTTTGCCACTGTTAATCCGCCAATTCCTGAATCAAATACTCCGATGGGGCTCCTGGAGGTAAATTTCTGCTTCAATATCGTTTAATTTGAGTTATAAAGTACATTTTTTTTATCAATATATAAATGTATTACATAGTGCTGTCAGTGAAACTAGTTCTTACTAGACAAAGCTTATTTGCTAATATTTTAACCCAAATATTAGTCTTGACATTAAGTTTTAATTCATTTATAGTTTAGGTGGCTAACATTACAATTTGTTAATAATTGCCTGAAAAGGAATTTTTTAAGTTCTTTGCTTAATATTTTACTTGAGGTTCGCTGTAGTTAGATTACTACAAGTCAACTTTTTTTTGTGTTTGAAAATATCTATCAAAAAAATTATTATAAACTTATACTAACTATTTTTAATTCAGTGAGTTTTTTTCTGGGCTTTGAAAATTTTTTACTAAACAATAACAAAATTTTTAGTGAGGTCTTTATGAAAAGAAATTACTCATTAATTTTAAGATCTGCTCTACTCAGCCTGATACTACTGTTTTCTTTTTCGGTCACTGATTCCAATGCGCAGAATTTTGCAGCGCTTGGAACAGGAGTAAACGGTGTTACGGTTAGAGCAGTGGTAGTTTACAACGGGAACCTTATTGTCGGAGGCGATTTCACAACTGCAAGCGGTCTGTCAGTTAATAGAATTGCAATGTGGAATGGTACAAGTTGGTCTGCGCTTGGCTCCGGTATGAACGGTGATGTAAGGGCATTACAAGTTTTTGGAAACGATCTCTACGTAGCTGGTAATTTTACCACTGCAGGCGGCAACTCCGCTAATAGGATCGCAAAATGGAATGGTTCGTCTTGGACCAGCCTCGGACTCGGACTCAGTGGTGCTGCTGAAGTTCTAGAAGTCCACAATAATACTCTCTATGTAGGCGGTACATTTGCAACTGCCGGAGGTATTACTGTAAACAACATAGCCTCATGGAATGGAACTGCCTGGTCAGGACTTGGCGCAGGTACAAACGCTACCGTGAGCGCTCTTAGATCTTTTAGTAACGAACTTTATGTTGGCGGTACTTTTACTACTGTTGGTGGTGTTCCTGTTGGCAGGATCGCCAGGTGGAATGGTAGTAACTGGAATACAGTCGGATCGGGTGTTATTACCGGGTCTGCTGTATATTGCTTTGAACAGCTTGGTTCTAACCTCGTTATTGGTGGTTTCTTCACTAATATCGGCGGCGCTACCTCTCAAAACATAGCCTCATGGAATGGATCATCATTTTCTGATATGGCTTCTGGTGTTACAGGCGGTAGTGTGAGAGCTATGACCCTTTACCTTGGTGAGCTTTATATTGGAGGTTTATTTACGGGTATTGGAGGTGGTGGTTCTTTAAGCAGAATAGGAAGATGGAATGGTTCATCGTTCACTGCTCTTGGAACTGGCACAAGTTCTGATGTTAGAACTCTTGGTGTCTTTGATGCAAACCTCATTCTTGGGGGATCGTTTACTAATGCCGGACCCAATACTGTAAATAGAGTGGCAAAATGGGGAAGCATCCCTGTTGCACCAACTCTGGTAAGTCCTTCTAACGGTGCTGTCGGTGTTTCACCTACTCCGCTTATGGAATGGGGTGCTGTTACAAACGCCTTTGATTACAGGATTCAGATTTCTAATGATCCTAACTTCGGGTCGTTTGTGGTAAATGAAGCCGGTGTAGATGCCGCAGAATATCAGGTTGGTAGCGGAGCATTAAATGGAAGCACGGTTTATTTCTGGAGAGTGAATGCAAGGAACGGAATGGGTACGTCTCCGTTCTCTACTATATTCTTCTTCACAACTACGATGACAGGTATCGTGAATGTTTCTTCTCAAGTGCCGGAGAGATACGGACTCTTTAATAACTATCCGAATCCGTTCAATCCTTCTACTAAGATAAAATTCGATATCCCTGCATCTAATGGTACTTCAAATGTCAGGCTTTCCATATTCGACGCTTCAGGTAGGGAAGTTTCTACCCTGATAAATAGTCAGATTTCGCCGGGAAGCTATGAGTTTGAATTTAATGCAAAAGATCTGACAAGTGGTGTTTACTTCTACAGATTAACGGCTGGCAATTTTGTCGAAACTAAGAAGATGATGCTCGTAAAATAATTCTTCAATAAATATTGGTCCGCAAGGACTAGACCTAAAACCCCTGGATATTAATCTTTCAGGGGTTTTTTATTTCCCAAAAATAGAATAAGTATTTTTACTAATTATTAGATAAAAAATTAGTATTGACATTAAGATTGCAGAATATTATGTTGTTTTATGTCTCCCTGGGCATTTTTTTAAAAAACTTAAACATAGTTTATTTACTATGAAACTTAAAACCTAAGTAAATGAAAACATTAAAATTTACAATTTTGGGTTTGCTGTTAGGGTTAACTTCATTAAGCTACTCTCAGTCACCGGTAAATATATACGAAACCTTCGAGAGTGGTGTTATTCCCCAGGGTTGGAACTTAACTGGATTTTTTGTTGATAATACTATGAGCCATACCATTGGGGGAACATACAGCGCGAGGAGTTCGCAGGGAGCGCCTCCGCAAAATAATTATCTGAGATCGCCAAAGTTTTCCGTTAACGCCGGAGAAAGAATTGAGCTCAGATTTTTTGCATTAAGGACAGGTGGTGGTCAGGATCCGTGGAGCAGTGTGAGGATCAAAGGAGCAACCTTAGATTACTCATTTGACACAGTTGTTATATCCAACACTACATGGCAGGCATTTAACCTTAGTCTGGAAAATGTTCCGGTTAGTGATTCGGTCTATATTTACTTTTACTGCAATACTAATCCCGGAAGTCAGAGAGCAATATTCGATGACATTTCCATTGTAAAGTCTGTTATTGTCGCAGGCTTGCCGTCTGAACCTACTGCGTTGACTGCCCTTGCCAATTCATCTACTAATATTAATTTGAGCTGGGCTGATAATTCTACTAATGAAACGAATTTCATCATAGAAAGACGGATGGAGGGAAGCGCTGTTTGGAATGTTATAGATACTGTTGGAGAAAACGTTGTCACTTATTCCGATAATCCTTTGAATGCTAATACGATATATCACTATAGAGTATACGCTAATAATATTGCAGGTAATTCACCATACTCGAATATAGCCTCGGATACTACCTTTGCTGTAACGGGTATAATTTCTAATTCCAATACGCCTGCTGAATATAATCTGTATAATAACTATCCTAATCCGTTCAATCCTTCGACCAAAATTAAGTTCGACCTTCCCAATAATGCCAGTGTTAAGCTGTTGGTTTACGATATCAATGGCAGGGAAGTCGCTTCTATAATTAATAAAGGTCTTTTGGCAGGCAGTTATGAATATAATTTCGATGCCTCGGCTCTATCGAGTGGAATATATTTCTATAGTCTGATTACGGATAGTTTTATCGATACCAAGAAAATGATTTTAATAAAATAATTTCATTTTTTCTCTTTTCTTTATCTCCCACTAAAAATTTAACCCGCGGGGCTTGTCCCCGCGGTGTTTCACTGATGTTTCACTGCTCTTTGTCGGCAAAAAAACATTTTATAAACTAAATAAGTGGGGGCTTTATGAAAAAGCATTATCTTTTCGTGATTAAGCTTATTATAAGCTTGGTCATCCTTCCGATGATCTTATCATTGTCTCCGGTCAAAGCTGTTTCTTTTTTCGATGTGCATTCAAAAACGGATTCTAATGAGCAATTTACAAAATGGAATCTGTATAGAAATTACCCAAACCCTTTTAATCCGACCACTTCGATTAAATTTGAAGTGCCGGGGAATACTTCTGGCATCGTTAAACTCGTTGTGTATAATTCTGCCGGAGAGGAAGTTCGTTCGCTCATTAATTCTGAACTGGCACCGGGAGTTTATGAAGTTCAGTTTAGTGCAGGCGATCTTGCAAGTGGTGTGTACTACTATAGCCTTATTACGGAGGGTTACATCAAAACTGAAAAAATGATATTGGTTAAATAAAATTTGTAATTATTTACGCTGCTGAGACCCCGCTCCATGCGGGGTTTTTTTATCTGTGATATACCAGCAATGGTATCTTTGAATGGAATGACATTTCCTCCGCTAGACTCCTGTCGAATAGCCTTTTGAATAAACTCCTTTTCCGCGATGCGAGAGCCAGCAGGCTGACATTTTTTAACTGCGTGTAAACGTCTATTGCTTCGACCACGTCATCACCGTATATGGCTTCGAAATGTATCTTCTTATAATCTGTCTTGCTTCCTACCAGTTTTATCATCCTTTCGAGGTCGCTCTGTGTCTTTTCCTTGCTGTCATCACTGACGTATATTATATCTATACGCGCGTCATACGCCCTGGCAAGCTCGATTGCGTCTATAATACTTTCCACTTCATGCTTGTTGCAGGAAGACGCGAATAATATCCGTCTTATCTTTTTGTATTTTGCCAGCTCCGGTATTGCAAGAACCGGACATGGTGCATTGTCTATTACCTTGGTCGCTGTAGTTCCAAAAAGGAATCTAGTTATGTTTCCTCCGCCCTTTGTACCCATTACTATCAGATCAGCTCTGGATTTTTGTGCCGTGGTGACTATATTATCGACTATTCCGCCCTCGAGCGCCTTAAAGTCCGTTGTTATCTGCTTATCGCTCTTCTGGATTCTTTTTGATTCTTTGCTCCATTCATTTTTCAGCTTATTTATTGTCCGCGTCTTTATCTCTCCGGTAACGGATTTTATAAGCTCATCATATACATATGGACTGATTGATGCCGGTGGGAAAACGTTTACTAATGTGATGCTTCCTCCGAATACTCTGCCCATCTCGATAGCATATATCAGCGCGTCCCTTGCGTAATCTGAAAAATCTGTTGGAACAAGGAATTTCATTGGTATGATTTTGTTATTAAAAAGTAATTAATATAAACCTCCCTTTAAATTCAATTCGGTGTACCTCGGGAGAATTTTTAGTTTGTTTATTTTGGTTATAAATAAAGGTATTTTGCCTGAATGATAGAGATAAAAGACTTATATAAGAGGTTCGGAAGTAATGAAGTCCTTCGCGGTGTTAACCTCACCATTCACGACGGTGAAACCATGGTTATCATTGGACGAAGCGGATGTGGCAAATCTGTCCTGCTTAAGCACATCATCGGTCTGCTTGAACCCGATAAAGGAGAGATATACATCGAAGGACACAATATTGTGGATATGAAGGAAAAGGAAATTTATGAACTGCGAAAGAAATTCGGATTCCTTTTTCAGGGTGCCGCTTTGTTCGATTCTATGTCTGTAGGAGAAAATGTCGGGCTGGCGCTTAAGGAAAATACCAATATGTCGAAAGATGAGATTGCTAGGGTAGTCGAAGACAAACTTGAAACGGTTGGATTATCCGGTATTGAAGAGATGCGCCCTGCCGATCTTTCGGGTGGTATGAAAAAGAGAGTCTCACTTGCCCGTTCGCTGGCGACCGACCCTGAGTACATTCTGTATGATGAACCCACCACCGGTCTCGATCCCGTTATGAGCGACCAGATAGACGACCTGATAAAAGAACTTGCGGATAAACTTAAAGTAACTTCCATTGTTGTTACTCACGATATTTTCAGCGTGTATGATGTTGCAGATAGGGTTGCGATGATGCACGAAGGTAAGATTTATTTCGTCGGTACACCTAAAGAGCTTGTCGAAACCGATGATAAATTGATTAGAGACTTCTTGCATAGAACTGATAAATCACTTGAGATAGAAGAGCTGAAAGAGGAAGCCGATGAAGAGCGTGCTGAACGCGAAAAAGCTCAGCACTCAGATAAGTGATAACACCAGTGCCATTTTTACAATGTCATCCGAACTGCATCCCCTTGATAGATCCATTACAGGTTTTGCTAATCCCTGAACTATGGGTCCCGTCGCCGATGCGCCTCCGATCCTCTCCGTTATCTTGTATGCGATATTCCCTGCGTTTAGATCCGGAAAGATAAATACGTTCGCGTCACCTTTGATCTTTCCCTTCGGGTTTTTTCTTTTCGCAACTTCCGGCAAGAACGCCGCGTCGAATTGTAACTCACCGTCCATTATCAGCGAAGGCTCACGCTTTTGTGTCAGCTTCATTGCCTCACGTATTCTTTCCAGTGACTCATGCTCGGCGCTTCCCTTCGTCGAAAAGGACAGGAAAGCCACCCTGGGTTTCTTTCCCGTTAGCTTTTTAAAATTCTTCGCGGTTTGTACCGCTATGTCGGATAGTTGCTCTGCCGTTGGTACGGGTATAACTCCCGCGTCGCCATACACGAATACCTTGTCATTCAGTCTGTGCCTGGTCGGAAACGTAAACAGGAAAAATGATGAGACCGTGTCGTTCTTTGGCTGAAGCCCTACCAGCGATATCGCGTTCCGCAATACCTCGCTCGTCGGGTAAACACTTCCCGCTATTATCCCGTCAGCGAAATTCTCCTTCAAAAGCATGCACGCAAACGTCATCGGGTTGAGCAAATCCGCCTCAGCCTGCACGTATGTATAATCCTTCTTCTTTTTCTTCTTGATTTTCAGATACTCCTGGATGAACTGTGCGGAAAAACTCGCATCTATTATGGTGAGATTGTCCGAGTTGTTTAGCCCGATATTTGAAAACCCGTTGTCGATCAATATCACCTTTGCAAGCTTCTTTTTCAGAAGTACCTTCACTGCTTCTATAACGCGTGGCTCATCCGACTCCGGAAAGATTATTGTCTTTGGATTTTTCTTTACTTTTGCTTCCAGCTGTTTAAATAGATCCATAGGCTACTCTATTATTTCGTCTATTATACCACCGCCGATCACGTCATCTCCTTCGTAAAAGACTGCCGATTGACCCGGCGCGATTGATTTCTTCTTGTCCTTAAATACCACTCTAAACCTGTCGTCATCTATCTGCTCCACGATTGCAGGTGAACCGCTGTCATTATACCTGATCTTTACATTAAGCTCTGCCGGCTTATCCAGTTTTTCCCGCTTCAGCATATTGGATTCCTTCGTCATAAATCCGCTCTTATACAATCCTTCTTCATCATCGATAAAGACCACATTGTGTTCGGGGTCCAAACGCGATACATACACCGGCTTTCCAAGCGCAATGTTAAGCCCGCGTCTCTGTCCTATCGTGTAGTAGGGGAAGCCCTTGTGAGTGCCGACCTTTTCATCGTGATACACCACGTCGCCGTCGGTAAGTGACTCCATCTTATCCGGCAGTCGCAGGTTCAGCAGGGCGCGGTAGTCCTCGTTCGGTACGAAGCATATTTCCTGTGAATCGGGAGTGTCCGCCGGCTTCAGATTCATCTTTCTCGCCATCTCCCTTATCTCTGGCTTTGTATAACTGCCAAGCGGGAAGAGCGTCTTGCTCAGCGCGTACTGTGAAACCCGCCATAGTGCGTATGACTGATCCTTGTTCCTGTCTTCCGCGACCGAAACGAAATGTCTGCCCTCCGTGTGATTCAATTTTGCGTAGTGCCCTGTAGCGACGTAATCCGCTCCCAGCGATTCTGCTTTCTCCAGAAGCGCGCCCCACTTTATTACCTTGTTGCAAAGTACACAGGGATTCGGCGTGTAACCCCGCATATACTCGGTGATGAAATTATCTATTACCGTTTCATTGAACTTGTCCGTAAAGTCCAGCGTGTAATGCGGAAATCCCAGGCTGTCTGCGACGCTTCGCGCGCTGTAGATGGTCTCCAGCGAACAGCATCCGCTGTCCCGCTCCGGGATGTCATCATAGCCCCACGTTTTCATAGTAATGCCGATGAGATCATACCCCTCATCCCTCAGCAATGACGCCGCGACTGCAGAATCCACACCACCGCTCATCGCCACGACCACAGTCTTATTTCGCTTATTTGTACTCATAATATTCATACAAAATAAGAACACTGCATGAGTATTTAAAGTTAAAACGATGGGTAGTATTCGCTTTATCTATAGGGATTTTGAAAAATTAATACAGACTTGATTTACATTTTGCAATAATTAATATTATTTTTATATAAGGTGACCATCCACCTGCCACCGCAAAAAAAATATAAATACCCCGGGAAGGAGAATTGAAAATGAAACCTACCTAATTGCATTTTAGCCTCAAGCAGGCAGAAGCCTGTATTTTATAAATTTCAAACACCACACAAAATGAGAAAGACATTACATACTCACAAACGAGGAAGTTCCTTTTCCGCGTTTCCAATTATTGTATTTATAGCTTTACTAAGTTATTTTTTTACAGGTAGTGTGTCCGATGAAACTGTAAGTCCCAAAAGGATGATACCTACAACCGCCGGAGGGGATAGCTTTATTTTTGGAGCTTTTGACAGTGGTTGGGATACGAATTTTAGATATATTCATGATACTCTTGGTTTTAATCTTTGGCACATGTATACGGGCAGTACAGAAGATTCTAATGGAAGGAATAGACCATTTGGATGGACAATAAATGGTGCTTATCTCGATTCATTATCTGATACAAGCAGTGCATGGGCCAGTCAGGTAGATAGTGTTCTCAACGCAGTAAACAGTAATAGCATGATGGCGTTAATGATGAGACCAAAGATCGAGTGGCTCTGTTACGGACAAAGAAGCGACTACCAGGCAGAAGAAACTCATGAAAATCCTGATCTGTGGTTTTATACATTTAATACAAGTATAAATGGTACAGTAACCGGTATTGATGATATAATAGACACCTCTCGCTTTGGAGATGGTGAAAAAGTAAAACAATGCCTTAAGCAATCTACTCCGGGGTCAAATGCTGATACTATATTAAAAAGACTAAAAGCAAATACCGAACAGTGCCGCGGTGGCGGAGCTGATTTTCATGGAGATTCTAAATGCAAATGGTTCGTTAAACCTAGAATAAGAATTGATTCTGCAACTGCTTATGATTCAACAAATCCTCTGGTTTGTAAAATAAAAATATTAAAGAAAGTCAGTGGATTTACGCCCGGAGTCTTAAAAGAGGTTGAAATACGAGCTAATTATTTTCTGGACAGTACTGGTAATTATGATGGAAGATACATTGATGAATTTAACTTTCCCCAGGATACAAATCTGATAATAAATGGTGATTGGGGGGACGGTTATACTTATGAAGCAAGGGGCGAAGGTGTGATTGAGGGCTCTAACCCTGCCGATATACAGGTTTACTGGTATGGTTTATGTGATATGTGGATAGATTATATAAGAGTGGATAATGAAGAAGCCCAACGTTTGCTGAGCGGAAATGACCCGGAATTTGAAAGATGGTTAGAATTGGAAGCAAATATTGCAAGCAATAGTGCGGCATCGTATAGATTCTATATTGAGTGGTTCGAATTTAATAACATTCCCTGTATAACATATGTTAACAGAAAATTAGATTCCATATCTTATGCCAATAGTGGGAAACACATTACTCTCATGAGTCTCTTTACATATTATTTTTACTCATCACATGTACCTTGGAGCCAGAGATTTAATGTATTCAATGCGGGGCATTTCAAAAGAAATTTTATAGACTCAGTAGGACCCTCAGAGGTATTTATTGTAAGTTATCCGTTTACATCCCAGTATAATGCTAATGATACTACATCTTATGCTGAGCCGGATCCTTATACTTCATGGAGTAAAATTCCTAATACTCTTCCAATTCCCAATAATACTATGAATGGGATACTTGCCGAGAAAGTATCTCCATCGGATTATGATCATTGGCTCCAGCGTTATCTTGATAGCATTCCAAATGCTTTCGAACCTGCATACGGAGGAAGTTTCATATATACTACGATGAATAATCCTGGGTCGTTCAGGTTTGAAATGCAATTAGGAGATTCTTTGTCAAAATATACGGGACTTCCATTTATTGTGAATCCTCAGATACATATATGGAAAAAATCGGGTGAACCTCTAAATCCTTCAGCACCCTCTGAAGTTCAAAGAGAACCTACGATTGAAGAAACTGATATGACTTCAAATGTTGCTGTTACGTACGGAGCCAGAGGGCTTATATATTTCCGCTATACCTCATATAATACAGCTATCCCTGGAAGATTCTATGATAGAGGAATTGCATTATATAATAATACCCCGCGGTATTTAAACGTTTTTGGTGAAGAAAAATGGAATAATTTACAATTAATATCCCAGAGAATGAAAAAATGGGAACCTTACATAATGAGCTTTGATGATGCCAACAGACATAGTTATATTTACAGGCTTTCCAGCGAACGAAGCGCATTGTTAAGTGGTTCTTATTTTTCTGATATAAAGACATATAAACCGGGCACCAGTCAGCCTTCATGCGGGGAGGAGGAAGGAGGTGATAATCCTCCGGGTGGTTATGTATATGAATGCGAGGAGGATAGATATCTGCAAGTTGCTACATTTAATAAACCTGCAGAACCGCAATCTAAATATTTTATGATAGTGAATAGAAGATGTTCTCCCTTTTATAACGAAAATACGGCTGACAGTAATGGGGGAAGAAGATTGATTGAGGTCAAATTTGACGCTAATGCAACAGCTTTTGCAGGCTTCAATAACTGGAAAATAATTGATCTTGAAGCAGATAGCTCAGTTATAACTTTTGATAAACAGGTCAGCAGTTATTTGAACCTGGGATATTTTATGCCAGGGCAGGGCAAACTCTATAAGCTCGTCCCCGTGATGCAGGACGGCGGTACGTTCGTTACAGACGAGGATGTCGATGGCCAGACATTCGACTGCAGAGGTGAGGTACTAAATGACGGCTATGACTGTTCGATAAAAAACTCCACGGTCAGCTTTACAAGCGAAGGCAAGATTGTTATGACAGGAGGCGACTTTAGAGTAGGACAGCTGAACACAGAATCCGATTCGGTGACTCTTAAAGCAAAGGACGCTGTAGGCTGGACCGGTATAGAACTTAACGGATGCGATAGTGTGAGCATGCACTTCGGTTATTTTTCAGGATTACAGGACAGCTCGGATTTTGTTTTACTCTCTCTATCAGAATGCTACATAAGCGACATTCGTAATTCGAGATTTGACGTAACCTCTAATGATAGTGTTCATGCGATAAATGGTTCATATACATTTGCAGATGAGGTTCCAAGTGTTAATGTCCTGTTCAAGAACAACGTATTCCTTGCAAATAATAATAACCGGTCGACCGTACAGATAGTATCGAATTCCGGGGTGGTATTTCCTATCGTTTTTGACGGAAATAACTTCTCCAGCGATAGACCTGCACCTGACGCCATATTCCTCACAAACACAGTCGGAGGAGTAATAAAACTAAATACGATCACCGGGTATGGCAAAGGCGTTAATATGCTTTCTTCATCTATGGATTTTTATAATAACTCCATAACATCGTCTGTATCAGGTGGTGCCTGTAATCTGCATGGCACGTCGGGCAGTGTACTTAGTTTACAGCCATCGGGATTGTATTACACTGGAGGTCAGAACACGCTGTCATATACAAGCATAACACGACCTAACATAATTGTTGAAGGAGCATTGTTCAAACTCGCCTCGGGCGGTAACTCATTCAATATAAACTCGTCGGATACGGCTCACCTATGGGGATACTTCCCATACTCATCAAAGTCCCATCCGACCAACGAGACGAACAACTGCTTTAACGTAGCAAGCTCCAGTACCAATGCTATAGCAAACGTAACCAACGGAAGCGGCGGAAGCCAGATAACGTTTAGCTTCACCCCGTATAACTGCGGTTCTGGCGGTGAAGGCTCATCCGTAAAAGGAACGGGCTCTCAGCCGTTGATAATACCTATAGCAGAAGGATACAATGACACGATATTTACCCGGCAGGAAGGAGTGCTGGATGAATCCGGTAAGCTGGACCTCGAGATAAGGAAACACAATTACGATTCTGCGGCATCTATAGCCAGGAACATCCTCAGCAACGACCCCGACAGCGTTCAATCTATGGATGCGGTACAGAAGCTGTATCTCGCTGTTGTAATGACAAATGACACGGGCAATAGTAAGGTTAATGAACTGAAGAGCTACCTGGAGCAGTTGATACAGAACAATCCGGAAAACGATAACCTTATAGACAGGGCATTCTATTATATACAGAAATGTAAAGTGATAATGGGGGATTACAGTTCTGCGATTGATGGCTTTGCTGACATAGTAAACCAGAACCCATACACATACGAAGCCCTTGTAGCCAGCTGGGATTACTCTGCCACATCTGTATTGCAAAGTATGAACACCGGCGCAGGCGTAAGCAGTAATGCAGTTGTAAGCAGTAATGCAGGCGATGTATTAACGGAGCCCGGTAACCTGTTCGAATTAAAGAGCTTTCCCGGTGACGATCCAAAGGGAGACAAAGACAGGTATGATAAGACTAAGTTCAGCAAAGAAGACAGGAAGGTCATTAAGAATAATATAGTGAAGTCATTCAGGGACAAGAGGACAAAGCGGCTTGAAGAAATATCGGAGATGGAAACGACGAGGAACGATCCGAGGGTTAAGAAGGAATTAAGGAAGGTCAAGGCTCTGGAAGACGCTGCTATTCTTAAGAAAGCTGAAACCCTCAAGGAACATATAAAACGTGTGAACAGTGACATTGTGAAGGTATTTGGACAATCCGAGGACGATGGACTATTATCGAAGGATCTGAACACCCTTCCGACTGAGTTCGAGCTGTCGCAGAACTTCCCGAACCCGTTCAACCCGACTACTAAGATACAGTATGCTCTCCCTCACGACGGAAAGGTACAGCTTGTTATTTACGATATACTCGGCAGGGAAGTAGTGAAGCTGGTTAACAACGAATTTAGGACAGCAGGCAGATACATATCGGAATTTAACGGAAGCCGGCTTGCCAGCGGTGTATATTTTTACAGGATAATGGTGAACGAAGGAAAGGACTTTAACCAGGTCAAAAAGATGGTACTGGTGAAGTAGGATCTGTTCTTATCATTAATAAAGTAAAAGGCGCTTTCGGGCGCCTTTTTTGTTTTCCCGCCCTTTTCCCATTTATTCTGCAAAAACAATTAATTATATTGCACCATGAAAGTAAGCTTAAACTGGATAAAAACATACCTCCCCGCCCTTAAAATTGACAATATCAACGAGTTCGTAGAGAAGATGTGGGGATTGGGATTTGATATCGAGGGGGTGGAGTACGAGGGGGAGAGGTTTGCGGGGATGGTAGTGGGGCTGGTGAAGCAGAAGCGGAAGCATCCTAACGCGGACAAGCTGTCCATATGTATAGTGGATGTGGGTGATGACAGGGAGTACCAGGTAGTGTGCGGGGCACCGAACGTGGCAGAGGGGCAGAAGGTGTGCATGGCAAGGATAGGGGCAGTGATCCCGGTGGGTGAATTTGAGATAAAGAAGGCGAAACTCCGGGGGGAAGTCTCGGAGGGGATGATATGCAGTGAGAAGGAGCTCGGGCTGTCGGATGATCACGAGGGAATCATGGTTTTGAGAGAGGATGCAGAAGTGGGGATGCCGTTTGCAGAGTATCTGGGGGCAGACGACGTAATGATGGATATATGGGTTCCGCCGAACAGGGGCGATCTCTCATCGCATATAGGTATAGCAAGAGAGATAGGCGCGTTATACGATATGAAAGTGCAGATACCGAAGGTGGAAGTGAAAGAAGGGAATACACCTACCGAAGATCTGATAAAAATCTCAATTAAAAATAACGAGTTTTGTAAGCGTTTTACCGGGCGTGTAATAGAGAACGTTACGATAAAGGAATCACCGGAGTGGCTCAAGAAGCAGCTTACCGCGGTGGGACTGCGTCCGAGGAACAATATCGTGGACGTAACCAACTTCGTCATGATGGAGATGGGACAGCCATTGCACTCATTCGATTATGACACGATAAGAGGTAAGGAGATAATGGCAAGGATCGCTAAGGACGGCGACAAGTTCGTAACACTCGACTCAAAAGAGAGGACTCTCAGCGACAGTACTTTAATGATATGCGATAGGGATGGTTATTCAGGTATAGCGGGCGTGATGGGAGGTGAACTTTCCGAAATCACTGACGACACAAAGAATGTATTCCTCGAAGTAGCATATTTCGACCCGGTCAATATAAGGCGTACGGCAAAGAGATTGGGAATGTTCACGGACGCTTCCCAGCGTTTTGAAAAGGGAGTAGATATAGATAACCTCGAATTCGCGTCAAACAGGGCGGCACAGTTAATACAGGAATTAGCCGGAGGCGAGATCTCAAAGGGGATCATTGACGTTTATCCTGCGCCATTCGAGCCGGTAGAGGTCGGCGTAAGAGCAAAAAGAGCCAGCGACCTGCTGGGTGTAGAGGTAACCGAATCAGAGATTATAAAACATCTCGACAGAATAGATATTAAGTATTTAAAGAACGATGATGACTATATGATATTCGAAATTCCCGAATACAGAAGATATGATATAGAGAGGGAAGTAGATCTGATAGAAGAGATCGGCAGGCTGAACGGGTTCGATAAACTTTACGAAAACGTAACATACAGCACCGATCTAGCCGCGATAAAGGAGTACAGTACGGCAAAGATGAAAAAGATATCGGACGTTAGGGAATATTTCATTGGCAGAGGATTCAATGAAATTTTAACAGGAAGTTTGCTCGATAAAAGCAAGTTGAAACACTTTGGCAAAGATTATGTCGAACTGGAGAACCCGTCGTCCTCGGAAATGAATGCATTGAGGACAAACATGGAATACGGGATGCTTAATTCAGTGAGAAATAATGTAAATCACTCCGGAAAGGATATTGCGTTAAGATTATTCGAAATAGGGAAAATACATGGTTTAGACGGGCGTAAATTCATCGAAAATTACCATTTATGCTTCGCCCTATCAGGCATGGATGATACTGTTTCTTTTGATGTTAAGGAGAGGGAGGCTGATATATTCGATATTAAGGGCGAAATCGACATGTTCATGTCTAAATTCAATATTGAAACTTACGCATTATTTTATTATAATGATGCGGAAAAGGGTAAAATAGGTATCCATGTAAGTGATAAAGAGATTGGATACTTAACTAAGGTTAGTAAAGATTTACTTGAACTTTTCGATATCGATGCAAATGTGTTTTTGTGTGAGTTAGATTTAGATGCTCTTTTAAAAGAAATTAACAGAAATATTTATTACAAAGAGATTTCACGTTATCCTGCTGTAAAAAGGGATCTCGCGTTTGTAATAAATAAGAACACCGCTTACAATGACATAAAAGAAGCAATTGTAAAGAACGGCGGTGAATATCTGACCGGTGTGAGACTGTTCGACGTTTACACAGACAAGAAACTTGGCGACGATAAAAAAAGCATGGCTTTTTCGCTGAATTTTTCCTCGAACGAAAGGACGCTTACAGATGACGAAATCAACCGTCAGGTGGATAAGATAGTAAAGAGCCTCGAATCAGGGCTGGGAGTTTCATTGAGAAATTAACATACTTAATGTCTCAGGAAGAGAACAACATAGATAGTTTACAAAAAGCAAGGGAGTCGCATTTAATAGCACTTGAGAACCTTTTTTCAAAGGCAAGAGCCCTTGTAAACAAGATGAAAGACACCCAGGAAGAGAATAAAGAGCTCAAAGAGGGAATTAAGGAATTAAATTCAAAGATAACAGATTTAAAATTACAATTAACAAAAATAAACTCCTTGTGTGTATTAAAGGACAAGGAAATTTCCGACTTAAAAAATTTAGCTTTAAACAAAGATAATAACTCGAATCAAGATAAAGATGAAATAAAATCCAGGATAAAAGAATTAATATCCAGGATAGATTCGCATTTAGAAGAAGCAGAGACACACGAAGAAGAGTACGATTAGATGAGGCGGGCATGAAATCCCGCATTGAGCCGAACCTGAGGGGGAAAGGCTCGGATGTTTGACTGGCACATTTTAAAATTTTTTCGTTCTAAATAAATGGAGAAGACCGGTATTAAAGTAAAAATATTCAATAGCGAATACAACCTACAGGGTGACAACATTCACGAGGTAGAAAAAGTAGCCAATCATGTAGACAGTTTGATGCAGAAGATCGGCTATGAGTCGCCCAATCAATCCGGAGAAACCATAGCAGTAGTTTCGGCGCTTAACATTGCAGAGAGCTATTTCAAGGAAAAGGAAAGGAACAAGGAACGAGAAAAGGAGTACGTTAGTTTTATAGGTGAGTGTAATACCAAGATAAGTGATATTGGTAACATAATAGACGAAAATCTATAAAAGCTCTTTAATATAAGTTTATCCAGCGAGTTTAAACCGCGCGGATAGCCACAGTCAAACATTATAAAGAACCAACAGTATTTACCTGGGAGGTTAGCTCTCGCAAGTGTTAATTGCAGGCCTCAACTACGGGAAACCTGGTTTCGCTTCACCCTTGATCGGGTGAGTCAAGCGGACAGTGGAAGCAAAAGACATTTTGGCGCCACCCACCGTTTTTAAGACGGGTTCTTTTATAACCTTTGTGCTAGGGCTTTATTTCCGCAGCGGTTTTTTTATTTTAAGGAGAAAAGTTTTTTAAACAATATAATTTAGTAAATATGATCCCGTGATAGCGGGATATCTAAGGAGAAACATTTAGGGGAAAATTTATGGGAGAAACATATATATTAATACCGGTGGTGGTGGCTTTGTGCGCATTGATGTTCTTTATAGGCTGGTACCTACAAGCAAAGACCAGCTCTGCCAAACTTGAAAAAGCCGGAGCAACGGCTGAAAAAATAGTCAAAGATGCTGAAAATAAAGCGTCATCTCTAGTAAACGACGCTGAGAAAAGGGCAAAAGCATACCAAGATGATGCTGAAAAAGCCGCCCAGAATCTCAAAAAGGAAAAACTTCTCGAAGTCAAAGACGAATTTTACAGGCGCAAGCAGAAATTCGACGAAGAAGTACAGGAAAGAGAGAAGGATGTCGTAGTTGAGGAAAAAAGGCTTAAGAAAGAGCGGGAACAACTCGAAGAGAAGGCTGAGGAAATCAACAAAAGAACCAGCGAAGTCAGCAAACTTCAGTCCGATTTTGAGACGAAGCTTAAGCTCGTCGATGAAAAGGAGCAGGTTATTACAAAACAGATCGAAGATAACAAGGCTCTCATCGAAGAACAGAACGCAAAGTTACTAAGTATTTCCGGGCTTACGGAAGAGGGTGCAAAGAAGATACTCTTCGACAGCCTGATAGACGAAGTAAAGCTCGAGTGCGCGGCAAAACTCCAGGAAATACGGGATGAAGCCAAGCTCGAAGCAAACAAGCTCTCGCGAGATATTATACTGCAAGGAATACAGAGATCCGCAGCAGACCACTCTGTCGAGACAACCGTAAGTGTGCTTCAAATACAATCAGACGAACTCAAAGGAAGAATAATCGGTAAGGAAGGTCGTAACATCCGCGCATTCGAAGCCTGTACGGGCGTAGATATAATAGTGGACGATACACCTGAAGCGATCATTATTTCAGGTTTCGATCCGTTTAGACGGGAGATAGCCAGAGTGGCAATGGAAAGGCTCATTGCTGACGGAAGGATACACCCGGCGAGGATCGAAGAAATAGTAGAGAAGGTCGAAAAGGAACTCAATGAAGAGATCATCCAGGTAGGTGAGAACACTCTTATCGAAATGGGTATCCAGGGAGTTCACAGGGACATCCTGACACTTATCGGAAGAATGAAATACCGTTCGAGCTACGGACAGAACGTTCTTAACCACTCTATAGAGGTTGGTTATTTAGCCGGTATAATGGCGGCTGAGCTTGGACTCGATGCCCACATGGCAAAGAGGGCGGGACTTTTCCACGATATGGGAAAGACGATCGATAAGAACATCGAAGGACCTCATGCGATACTTGGTTATGAAGTCGCAAAGAGGTGTAAGGAACACCCGGTAGTATGTAACGCAATAGGCGCTCACCACGATGAAATGCCTATGGAACACCCGATATCGGTTTTGGTGCAGGCGGCTGACGCAATCAGCGGAGCAAGACCGGGAGCAAGAAGAGAATCGGTCGAAGCTTATTCGAAGCGTCTCGAGAAGCTGGAAGAGATCGGAAGTTCGTTCACCGGTGTCGCAAAAACATTCGCTATACAGGCCGGCAGAGAAGTCAGGGTTATCGTCGAACAGGAAAAAGTGGACGATACAAACCAGGACCAATTAGCCGTAGATATAGCAAAAAGGATACAGGAAGAGATGGAATATCCGGGACAAATCAAAGTAAACGTAATTCGGGAACGGCGTTCCATTGCATATGCAAAATAAAATTTATATGTTAAAAGCGGAGTTAATCTCCGCTTTTTTTATCAATTAATCTAATCAATGCATACCATAAAAGATAAGGTTTTGGTGGGAATTACCGGGGGTATAGGTTCCGGTAAGACAGAAGTATGCCGTGTCCTGGAAAAGGAAGGATTTAAGGTCCTCTATGCTGACCAGATGGCGAAGGACCTTTATACAACGGATAAGAAACTCAATGAAAAGATCGTAAAGATGCTCGGTAAGAAAGTGCTGAACTTTAAGAATAAGATCAGTCTTTCAAAGCTGAAGAAAGAAATATTCTCAAACGAAAAGATATATAAGAAGTTCACACATCTTGTTCACCCTGTAGTGATAGAGGCACTCAAGAAGGAAATAAAATCAATGAAAGGTGAGAAGATAGTTCTCATCGAGACAGCGCTAGCATTCGAGAGCGGAATGGACAAGGACCTGGATTATGTGATAATGGTATATTCAAACAAGAAGAACAGGATGGCCCGCATAAGGCTGAGAGATGAATCGACATACAAGGAGATCGAAACAATAATGCATTTCCAGATGGACGAGAAGGAGAAGATAGAAAAGTCAGATTTTGTGATAGTGAATAACAAGACACAGAAGGACCTGGATGCCCAGACGATATTTATAGGAAAAGTTCTAAAAGCATTGAAAAAAAGAAAGAAATAGTTAATACGTAGTTAACACTTTCGTTACGTTAAATATCTTAATTTGTAGTAGTTCTTGTTCCGGTCATTTAGATTGCATAATTAAATAATTTTCCCTAAAATTTGATATTGTTTTATTAAATTTTAAAGAAAAAGGAGGTTTGTCTTCTACGACCAACACAGGGAAAACGTTAAAAACGGACACAGTTCCCTAAACGGTAAGGTCTTAGTCTTAAATCAAAATTACGAACCCCTTACCGTCTGCAATGTAAGACGCGCGTTCATATTAACCTATCTTGGAAAAGCTGAGATCATCAGCAATAACGGCGCGAAAGTTATTCAAACGGTTTACCAATCATTTGATTACCCCAGTGTAGTACGCCTGGTATTTTTCGTAAAGGTACCCTTCAAAAAGATAATTCTCTCAAGGAAGAACATTCTAAGGCGTGACGGTCACAGATGCCAGTACTGCGGTACGAGCTCTAACCTCACTGTAGACCACATGATGCCGAGATCGAGGGGCGGGGAAGATACATGGGAAAACCTTGTAACTGCTTGTATTAAGTGCAACAATAAGAAAGGGGACAGGACTCCGGATGAATCCAGAATGCCCCTAAAAAACAGACCGAAAAGACCTTCACACATCACATTCATCAAAAACTTTGCAGGTAAGGTGGACGATACGTGGAAACCTTATTTATATATGTAATTGCATTTATTTAAAGTTTTTAATTGGCTATCTTTGATGATTTGGTGAATCTGCAAAGGTGTCTTTATACTGAACCCAGCCAAAACTTCGATTTTTAAACGTTTTTATTCATTCAAATTGAATTTCTGATCATGGAAAAGTACCTGCTTTACATTAATGGAGAATTTAAAGAAGGAAGTACGGGAAAGTTTTTCAAAGCAATAAACCCTGCCGATGGTTCGGAGATCGCGGAGATAGCCGAAGCAACGGTAGATGACGCAAAAGCGGCAATAGACGCGGCAAGGAACGCATTCGACAGCGGAGTATGGAGCGAGATGTCACGCGAAGAGAGAAGCGCGATAATCAAACAGATCGTCGATAAGATAAATGAGAACAAGGATAAGCTGACGGAGCTCGAAGTTAAGGACTCCGGTTCGACGCTTAAGAAAGCGGGAGAAGACGTTTATCTATCAGCAAGGAATCTAAATACATGTGCTAAGCTGGCGCTTGTGGATCTAAATGAAGTATCGGAAGTATCGAAAGAAGGTGTAAGCAAGAACCTGATAGTTCGTGAGCCAATCGGTGTCTGCGCCCAGATCATTCCATGGAATTTCCCGCTCAAGATGGCAATATGGAAAATAGGACCGGCTCTCGCAGCGGGGTGTACTATTGTATTGAAACCTGCTCCCGAGACATCGGTTACAGCGATGGAACTGGCGAAGCTGGTAGATCAGACAGACCTTCCCAAAGGAGTGCTCAATATTATAACAGGTGATGCTGAAGTAGGAACAGAGATGGTAAGCAATCCTAAAGTGGACAAAGTTGCATTTACGGGTTCGACGGAAGTCGGAAAGATAATAATGAGGAATGCCGCGGACACTTTAAAGAAAGTAACGCTTGAATGCGGAGGCAAATCTGCTAACATCGTATTGGATGATGCGGACATAGACATGGCTGTCGATGGAGCAATATACGCCGGATTTTACCACCAGGGACAGTGCTGTGAGGGCGGAACGAGGCTTTTAATACAGGAGAGCATTTATGATGAATTCATTACGAAGATGAAGGATAAGATGAGCAGGATGAAGATAGGCGACCCAATGGATAAGACAACCGACGTAGGTCCGGTGGTTTCACAGGAGCAGTTCGACCGTGTAATGGGATACATCGAACTGGCTAAAGAAGAAGGCGCGGAAGCATTGACGGGCGGTAAGAGATCCGGTGACAAAGGGTTTTTCATCGAACCTACGGTATTTGTGAACGCAGAAAACTCTATGAAGCACGTGCAGGAAGAGATATTCGGACCGGTTATATCAGTACTGAAATTCAAAGATGATGCAGAGGCAGTGAAGATAGCGAACGATTCGATCTATGGACTCGGCGGAGCGGTCTGGTCAAAGAATGACGACAGGGCGATGGAAATTGCGAAGAAAGTACGCACAGGTACTATCTGGATCAATGAATATCACCTGATGAATGAGAGAGTACCATTTGGCGGTTACAAGCAGAGCGGAATCGGAAGGGAATTTGGAATAGACGGAATAAAAGAATATACAGAGCTTAAACATATTTATATTGATGAAGTAAAGGACAGGGAAAAGAAGTTCTGGTACGGAACGGTCGTACCAAAAGATCAATAAATTTTTAAACAGTACTACCTTTGGATATTAGAAACAAAAAAGTTCTTATACTCGGCGGATGGGGTTTAGTCGGTTCCGCTATTGCAAGAAAGATAGTAGCAGAGGAACCGTCATCAATTGTACTAACATCGCTGAAGGAAAGTGAAGCAAGGGACATTTGTGACGCGCTGACAAAGGAGTTTGGCAAGCCTGAAGGATACTTCGTTCCTTTTTGGGGCAACGTCTTCATCCGCAATAAATATAAAGATACACCGAGAAGCGAGTATGTGCATGACCCCGAAAAGAGGCTAGACCTGCTAGGAGACATAGTAGATGAGCTGAACGAAGAGATACTAAAAGAGTCTGCGATATACCACATGTTCGCAGAACACAAACCGGATGTGGTGATCGACTGCATTAACACCGCCACAGGAATTGCCTACGCAAACATTTACAAATCATACAACGAAATACTCGGTATTATCAAGAAAGGCGACGGGGACTACGATGCATTAAAAACCTCCGTTGAAAATCTTATTAGTGTTTCGTATGTCCCTCAATTGATCCGTCACATACAATTGCTTTATAATTCGATGAGGGAATTTGGTACATCGTTTTATCTAAAGATAGGAACGAGCGGTACAGGCGGAATGGGTTTGAACATTCCATTTACACATAGCGAGGAGAAACCATCTAGAGTATTACTAAGCAAGGCATCAGTAGCAGGCGCTCATACAATACTCTTGTTTTTAATGGCGCGTACACCGGGCGGTCCGATCGTAAAAGAATTAAAACCAACAGCATCTATTGCGTGGAAAAAGATCGCCTACGGGGAAGTTCTTAACAAAGGTGTACCAATGAAGCTGTATGACGTTTCAATGGAGAATACAGAAGAACTCGGAGACACTTTTTCAAGGAAAGCCGGTAAGGAATATAAAGAGACAGGGAAGCTCGAGACGGCATTTATAGATACGGGAGAGAACGGAATTTTTGCTAAAGGGGAGTTTGAGACGATAACCTCGGTAGGACAGATGGAATTTATCACTCCTGAGGAGATAGCTGAGGCGGCAATCGATGAGATAAAAGGTTCAAATACGGGACACGATATCGTAAACGCGCTGGATGCTTCAGTCATGGAGCCGACGTACAGGGCAGGGTTTATGCAGAGCTATGCAGCGGAAAAGCTGGATGAGCTCGAAAAAAAGCACAAAACCAGCTCAGTTGCATTTGAGATGCTGGGACCTCCCAGACTGACAAAATTATTATATGAGGCGCAAATAATTCGACTTATATATAAAAATTTCAATAATTATATTAATTCCGATAAAGGATTACGTTCTCAGCAGATCACAGATTTCCTAAAGGAAAATCCAAAACTTGTCAGTGAAATAACATCGGTAGGATTGCCGATATTGATGAGTGACGGAAAGACGATATTGAGAGGTCCGGAAGTGCTAGTTCCCGGTAAAGCGGAAGGTGATAATATCAATGTAACTGACGCGCAAATTAACAAGTGGGCGCATTCAGGCTGGGTAGATCTGCGAGCGGAGAACTGGGACAGATGGGAAAGCAGGTTTAAGGATCTGATCAAGCAAGCGAACGATGATGAGGACAGGCTTCACAGTTCAAGATATATTTACAATAAGGATTACTGGGAGAATTTCGAGAATATTAACATAGGAAAAGTTGTCGGCTGGCTGTTTATATATGAGGAAGACGGTTTAAGATTTAAGAGGTAAAAATTATTAACTAAAATTTTAGATCAAATTGCCCGAAAAAATTCTTTCCATTCTGATCTTCACACCAATCATTCTTTCTCTGCCTATCTTATTATTTAAGAAGGAGAATGAAAAGCTTATAAAGATCTACTCACTGGCAATCTCTCTGCTTACTTTCGTAATTTCACTATTCGTTTATTTTGCATTCGATCCGAACACGGCAGATTACCAGTTTGTAGAGAAGTTCACGTGGATAAGCTATATCAATACACAGTACTACCTCGGAATGGACGGGATATCACTCCTGCTTGTTGTGCTGACTACTTTTATGATGCCATTGTGCATAATCGCTTCATGGAAAGTAATTAAGATACGTCTGAAAACATATTTCCTTCTTCTTCTAATGATGGAGGGAGCACTGATAGGTGTATTTTTATCTCTCGACCTGGTTCTGTTTTATGTTTTCTGGGAATTCATTCTTATTCCGATGTACTTCCTTATCGGTATATGGGGATCGGAAAACAGGGTTTATGCGACGGTTAAGTTTTTCCTTTATACGATGTTTGGCAGTGTACTTCTGTTGATAGGTGTGATCTGGCTTGCATATTCAGCCTTGCCAATGGTAGGAACGTTCACTACCGATCTAACGATATTGACCCAGGTTGCTCCTGCGCTGGATATAAAATTACAGGTATACCTATTCATTCTATTCACATTAAGCTTCCTGATAAAAGTACCGCTATTCCCATTTCATACATGGCTGCCCGATGCTCACGTACAGGCACCGACGGCAGGCAGTGTTATACTTGCAGCGCTATTGCTTAAGATGGGTACTTACGGGCTGTTGCGGTTTTCATTGCCGTTATTCCCGGGAGCATTTATAAAGCTTACTCCATACATAACGACATTAGCAGTTATCGGTATAATATACGGCGCGCTTCTTTCGATTGTACAAAAGGACATGAAGAAGCTTGTAGCATACTCGTCGGTGAGCCACCTTGGATTTATCGTGCTGGGTATCTTTGCGCTGACACAGCAGGCTGTGCAGGGCAGTGTCATACAAATGGTAAATCACGGGCTCTCGACAGGAGCGTTATTCCTTATCGTCGGCATGATATACGAGAGACGACATACAAAGGAGATCGCAAAGTTCGGCGGTCTGATGAAAGTGATGCCGATATTTTCGGTGATATTTTTGATCGTGGTATTTTCTTCGATAGGTTTACCCGGTCTCAATGGGTTCATAGGTGAGTTCCTTGTATTGATAGGCGCATTTAATTCGGTTAACCTGGGAACGAGCTATTATGTAATATTCAGCACGACCGCAGTGATACTATCGGCAGTGTACCTGCTATGGCTATACCAAAGGGTGATGCTTGGTCCGGTGGATAAGGATGAGAACAAGGACCTAAAAGATATTAATAAAAACGAACTGCTCAGTATAATTCCAATATTAGTATTTATAGTATGGATCGGTGTTCAGCCCAATACATTTTTAAAGATCACCGAGAGCAGTGTCAAAAAGGTAGTAGAGAACTTCCAGGATTACAGGGCGAACTTCCTGGGCACGCAGGAAAATGAGCAGTCGAAGTGATCTGTTTTTCGGCAATCAAAAAGACATGGGTAGGCGGAGATGTTCCTGGATATTATACTAGCAGTACCATTCATTTTACTTTTGCTATCCATTGCACTGCTGCCGTTTTTTCTTTCCCACTGGTGGCATAGAAATTATCCAAAAGTAGTAGTAGTCTTATCGGCGATAATCCTTTTCTATTATTTTATTGTCGAATCGGAGCCGTCGGAAGTTCTGGATACACTCCATGAATATCTGAGCTTCATCTCACTTTTGTTTAGTTTGTTCGTTATTTCCGGCGGGATATTTATTCACTTAAAGGGGAAATCGACACCGTTAAAGAATATCGGTTTGCTATTCACGGGGGCGGTTATTTCGAATCTATTCGGTACGACCGGTGCAGCGATGCTTCTTATCAGGTCGTTCATAAGTTTTAACAAATACAGGATAAAGCCTTTTCATATAATATTCTTTATTTTCATTGTTTGCAATGTGGGAGGATCGCTGACGCCGATCGGCGACCCGCCGTTGTTCCTCGGATTTTTGCGGGGAGTTCCGTTCTTCTGGGTTTCACAGCACTTAATGGTAGTATGGATCACCACAATTGCATACCTATTGCTTTTATTTTACATATTCGATCTTTATTACTATAAAAAGATACCGGTCGAATCCGTTGAGGATATAGAAAAAGAGGAAGGTGAGTTTAAATTTGAGGGTTGGTATAATGTATTATTCCTTTTTGGTATAATTATTGCGGTTTTTATCGAGCAACCTATATTTATGCGGGAATTAATTATGCTGGGTTTAGCGTTTTTATCATATAAGATTACCCCAAATAAGATATATCAAAGAAACAATTTTACGTTTGAGCCGATAAAAGAAGTAGCGATATTATTCTTTGGAATATTTGTAACGATGATACCCGCTCTTTCGCTTTTGAGCAAAAATGCTGAGAACCTGGGATTGACGAAACCGGGCGATTTTTACTGGGCAACAGGGTTTTTGACGAGTTTTTTGGATAATGCGCCGACATATTTGAATTTCCTTACGGTTTCGATGGGATTATTCGATATGGATGTGACACAAAACGGTGATGTACTTGCTTTTACACAGATTTATCCGGTGTTTTTGGTGGCAATTTCGATCTCGGCAGTGTTCTTTGGTGCTATGACGTATATAGGTAACGGACCAAATTTTATGGTAAAATCGATTGCTGACTACAGTAAAGTGGAAATGCCGACATTTTTGGAGTATATTTATAAGTATTCATTGCCTATTCTACTTCCATTTTATTTTATATTATGGTATTTTTTATTTAGTTAATTTTGTTTGGAATGTGTGTGGAACTAAAAAGCGTTAATTTTGTAATAATTCTAAAAAAGTAATATGAAAAAGAACCGAATTTTAATTCCTGTAGTAACTCTGGTGCTGATATTAGGTGTAGTGATCGGCATGAAGATCCAGAACGCGGTTTCCGATGACAGGGTTTCCGAGCAGGTAAGAAAATATAATGAAGTACTTCAAACAACGAATAAGTTTTATGTAGATGATATAGATTCGCAGAAGCTGACCGAAGCGGCGATAAAGGGAATGCTCGAAGAGCTGGATCCGCACTCGGTTTACATAACTGCGGATCAGTTGAAAAGAGTAAATGAGGATTTCCAGGGTAGTTTTGAGGGAATTGGTGTGGAATTCGATGTTATAAACGATACACTAACGGTAGTTTCGCCTATAAGCGGGGGACCCTCGGAAAAGCTCGGAATACTAGCCGGTGACAAGATAGTAAAGATCGACGGTGAGAGCGCGATAAAGATCTCGAGAGAGGACGTTCCTAAGAAATTACGCGGACCGGCAGGTACGAAAGTGAATGTGACGATAATGAGAGCAGGTTCATCCAACCCGCTCGAGTTTGAAATAACGCGTGATAAAATTCCATTGTATAGTGTGGACGCGTCATTTATGTATGATAATGATATTGGCTATGTAAAGGTGTCAAGGTTTGCAGCAACTACTTATGACGAATTTGTGCAAGCGCTGGATAAGCTCGAAAAGCAGGGAATGAAAAAGCTGGTACTCGACCTTAGAGGAAATCCGGGCGGTTACCTGGACCAGGCATTCAAGATGGCATCGCTTTTTATCGAGAAGGATAGAGAGATCGTTTCTACGAAGAGCCGTATCAAAGCATTCGAAGAAGAGTACAAGTCTAACGGCGGTAAATACAGCGACATTCCACTTATTCTTCTTGTGAACGGCGGTTCGGCATCAGCGAGTGAGATCGTTTCAGGCGCAATCCAGGATTGGGACAGGGGACTTATTGTTGGTGAGACAACGTTTGGAAAAGGTCTGGTACAGAGACAATACGACCTATCAGACGGATCTGCCTTTAGGATAACAACGGCAAGATATTATACTCCGGCAGGAAGGCTTATACAGAAGCCTTATGACGGTGCCGAATACAGAAAACTTCTGGTAGAAGATATAGAAGGCGATAACATAGAACACTCTCACGACAGCGATCTGGATACGACACGGCCGGTATTTAAGACATTCGGAGGAAGGACAGTTTACGGCGGAGGCGGAATTACTCCCGATTACGTAGTAAAGCTTGATACACTAACCCCATATACGGTTCAACTCAGAAGACTAAACGTGCTGTATCAGTATGTAGAAAACTTTATGAGGGGTCAGAGAAAAAGTATAGAATCTCAGTATTCAAGTTACAGAAAGTTCAGAGATGATTTTGATGTTACGGATTCAATGCTGGATAATTTGAAAGATATGGCTTCGGATAAAGGTGTAACGTATAACAGTTCTGAGTTTTCAAAAGATGAACCATACATTAAGGCATATATCAAATCACAGATCGCCAGAGATATCTGGGGTGATGAAGGAAGCTATGCGGTATTTGTAATGTCAGATGACCAGTTCCTGAAAGCGGTAACATTATTCGACGATGCCATCAGGCTGGCAAATTTGAATAAATAATTTTAAGAAAGTTTTATTATTATAAAGGATTATCAAATTAAAACTCCAGCATTGATATTAGATTATCAATCGGGACTTTATCCAGGTGAGAAAACTATTATTAATAATTCCATTTTGTTTACTGATCAATAATGGGTACTCGCAGGAAAAGGTCATGGAGGTTGGTGAGGAGCTCAAATACAAAGTATATTTCGGCTTTATTCCTCTAGGTGAAGTGACTTTTAAGGTTAATACAACCTATGCTGAGAACGGCAAGAATCACTATACCGCTAAAGCCCAGATCAAGAGCCTCGATGATATTCCTTTCGTCAATGTAAATTACATTTTCGAATCCGTAATGGTTTTGGATGAGGTGGATAAGGAAAAGAAGATCTATTCCGACAAATTCACCTCATCTGAATTTAAAGAGAAAACCATCACTGCCACACAATACGATTTTAACTACAAAGAAAAGTATATAAAGGTCCAGATGGATAAGGACGGAATGGAAGTTCAGGACTTCAGGAAGGTTCCGATAGATTCCAATACTTATTTCCAGGACGGATTATCACTTTTCTATGATGCGAGGATCCACTCATTTGCCAATAAGAATTTTAACGTTCCTGTTTTTATAAATGAGCAGATATCATCGGTAAAATATTCATTTAATATTAACCAGGACGTCACATCCACCGGAAACATCGATTATGATGTATCGGTCATTAAAGTTGCCGGTGTAGCCGATTTTGTGGGTGTTTTTGGGCTTACAGGGGAATTTGTGGGCTGGCTGTCAAATGATGACCTGAGAATCCCTATAAAAGCCAATTTTAACGTACAAATAGGCAGTATTTCTCTGGAATTATACTCATATAAGCGAAAAGGTTGGAACCCACCGAAGTTTGAGAAGTAAAATAGGTAATAAATAATTGCTTTGAATAATTTCCGTTTATTATCTAAATTACAGCCATAAATCAACCTAAAGCATGACTAAATTAACTGCAAACCTATCAGCAACGCTGCTTATCCTATTATTGTCCGTTGGAGCCACTTTTTCTCAGGATGCACAGGAAATAATAAAGAAGACGCAGGAAACATACAGCGGTTTAGATAACGCAAAAGCTACTTTTTCTCAATCTACTAAATACAGTTCAGGAAAGTCCGAAAATTCATCAGGTACATTATATGTAAAAGGTGATGATATGTACAGGATAGAAACCAGCGGAAGAGTTGTCGTAACCGATGGCAAAACATCATGGTCATATTCTCCAAAGAAGAAACAGGTTGTAATAGACAATTATAAGGACGATAAGTACACTTTTTCACCTAATAAATTCCTTTTCGATTATCCGAAAGAGTTCTATTCAGACCTCGAAGGTGAAGCAAATCTGAAGGGATTCGACTGTTTCGTGCTGAAACTAACTCCAAGGAACAAAGGTACCGTAAAATCAGCAAAAATATGGATAGATAAGAATGATTATATAATCAGGAAAATAACTATAAGCGATAGTAACGGATCAACGACATATACATTGAATAAAATAACATTTAATCCGGGAGTCAGTTCATCAAAATTTACTTTTGACACTCCCAGTGGAGTGGACGTTATAGATCTCAGGTAATAAATTATATATAGTTTTATAAACTGATTTTTAAAAAGTTAAGTGCTAAATTGGTGCTTAACTTTTTTGTTTATATATACGGTGGCTATAATTGTCAGATAAGACTAAAAACATACTTAAGTTCGTAATCTTTTCGGTAGTGATCGTCTTGCTGATGTACCTGGCATTCAAAGACGTTAATTTCAATGAACTTCTCACCCAGCTTAAAGAAGCAAACTATTTCATAGCATTAGCAGCAGCGCTGATTGGTGTTGTGATCGGCGGTATTATCAGAGCATACCGGTGGAAATTTTTCCTTGAACCAATAAAAAAGGACATACACTTCCGAAATCTCTTCTCATCCATGATGATCGGCTACATGATGAACAGCATTGTGCCTAAATCGGGAGAAGTGTCCCGTCCGGTAGTATTCGCAAAGCAGGAGGATGTATCACGCGCGGCTTCATTCGGAACGATCATTGCGGAGCGTATATTCGATATGCTTTCATTGTTTGTGTCGTTCGGGTTCTGTCTGTTTTATTTTAAGGACAGCATCTTCGACGCGTTTGGGAATGACTTCGAGCAGTATGCGCTGTATGGTTCAATAATAGTGATGGTTGTTGTTATCGTCATTATCCTGATGATAATGAACCTCGAAAAGACGGAATATCTGATAGAAAAATACCTGGTGCGCTTTTTGCCACAGAAGATACAGGCAAAGGTGAAGGACATCCTGGTATCCATGATAAACGGCTTTCTGTTTATAAAATATCCTAAGAACTACCTTATCATATTTGTTCTTTCGGTTTTATTGTGGGCGAGTTATGTGCTTTCTACTTATGTAATGTTTTTCGCTTTCGGTATAGATCTGAATTTCCTCGATGCAAACCTGGTGCTTACGATAATAACGTTTACACTTGTTCTTCCGTTACCGGGAAACTCCGCCGGGGCATTCCATGTGGTTTGTACGACGGTACTGGTGAGTATATATCATCTTAATAAAGAAGTTTCGCTGAGCTATGCAACGGTCAGCCATTTACTCAATTTTGTTCTGCTGGTTGCGATAGGGTTTTACTATTCCATTAAGGAAAATATCAAGATCAACCTCAAGTACGACAAGGTTGAAACAACATAACCTAACAATAATATATATCTAATTCTTATATGGGAAGATTTGTCCTTTATTTAAAGGGTGTTGCAATGGGAATCGCGGATCTGATCCCGGGTGTTTCCGGCGGTACGATCGCATTTATAACGGGTATTTATGAGAGACTGATATCGGCGCTGAAAAGTGTAGATATGCAGGCAGTGAAGTTATTATTTACGTTTAAGATAAAGGCTTTCCTTAAAAAGATAGACGGGGGATTCTTATTCACGCTAATTGCCGGAATCCTAACATCTATTCTGCTTCTTGCAAAGCTGATGAAGTACCTTCTCGAAAACCAACCTGTTTTACTGTGGGCTTTCTTCTTCGGGCTAATACTCTCATCGATATATATAGTTCTAAAAAAGATCAAGAAGTGGAATGCAATTGGTATATTAATGTTCGTCCTTGGAACTGTGATAGCGTACCTGGTCACATCTACAAGGAGTGTCCATCTTCCGGACGGAGCTTTCTTTGTATTTCTGTCGGGGGCTATAGGTATTATTGCCATGATACTCCCGGGTATTTCGGGTTCGTATATACTTCTCATACTTGGTAAGTACTCATACGTCATCGGGCTTGTAACAACTTTAACGGATTACCTCAAGGACTCCGTAAGCGCGGTAGTTCACGGTGATCTTTCATATATAACCGCAAGCTTTCCTGCGTCAGAGGTAGGTATGCTATTATTATTCCTGTGTGGTACAATATCCGGGCTTGTTGCCTTTTCAAGAGTGCTGAACTGGCTTTTTAAGCATCATCACGATATGGCAGTATTTTCACTGGCGGGATTTATGCTTGGATCACTGAATATAATCTGGCCATGGAAGAATATTATTGGTACAGAACCCGACCACAAGGGAGTAATGCAGAATATATACGAAAATACACTCCCGCATGAGTTTAACCAGATGTTTTTTATAATTATAGGACTCATGGTAGCAGGATTTGCGGCTGTTTATCTGATAGATAGGATCTCTGTTCCTCCGGTCGACAAAAAAGACGCACAACATCCCAAAAGTGAAGTTTAATTTGTCAAATCCTTACTTAAAAGCAGTTTTTTTATTAATTTTTACGTTTCATAAGTCCCTATAATTTGTTACATTTCTTTTAATATTTTAAGCAAATCCATAAGTAAATCATTGTTTAATGAATGAGTTAAAATTAAAGAGAGGGGCAGATGAGACGAGTGTCTTCGTTGCTCAAGATAACGAATTTCATCTGAAAAAGGGTGCCAGCGACTTTAATACGTGGGTTTTGGAAGGGCATGAGGTAAAGCCTAAGCTGGGCGCTCATACATACAATACATATCTTTGGGATGGAAAGGAGTTTAAACCCAAAACAGGTGCTAACGGTCTTAATACGTTTGTATTTAACGGTGAGGAGTTAAAGCCGAAGATCGGGAAAACCGCCGATACTACATGGATATTTAAGTCCAGGGAGTGGAAACCACTAGAAGGTGCAAGCGGTACAAATACCTGGGTTGTAAAGGGCGATATTCCTGTTCCATTCGTCGCATTAAAGCTGCTGGGATTAGTTTAAACCAGTTAGTTAGAAAACCGTTTTAGTCATAACCAGACGATAGGGCAAGTAGTCCTAGACTTATAATTAGATAAATAACATCTAAACTGAATATCAGGAATAGAGCAGAATTAAAGATCGATGCTATTCGGTCGATTTTATTGATATTTCCTTCCTTATTTTTATAGCCGGCATTTACTTCCCTTAATATTATCAGAGATATGCCAAACAGTGGTAGACTAGATACCATTCTTAATGTCGATATAAGCCGCACTATAAAAAATTCATGAAATAGAAATGAAGGTAGAAAGACAATTCCCACGATCGCAATAATAAAATTAAAAGTTTTGATTGTGCTCATTTCTAACTTTGCTTGACTTATTTATGTGGGAATCCCATCAGATTTAGAAATAGATATAACAGGCATATTGTTATTACAGTACATATTCCCCATATAAAGAAATAATTTTTCTGCTGTTCTATAGTCATAATTTTTCTTTTTATAATAAGCAATATCAATAATGGAATTAAGATTGCTACACTTATAAAAGGGATGATCTTTACTGAAAGTATAAAAATCTTAAAGACTTGAGAAAATATTGATAATATTGAACTCACGCTTACAATTTTTGTGTCTATGATTATTAAGATAATTGCATAAGAATAGGACATTATAATCACAATTGCCATATACGTATATAAAGCCAAAGAAATTCTAGATAAATATTTTATTGCTTTCATTTTCTCAGAATTAAATGGAATATACTTCATATTCTAAATACTGCAAAACCAAAAGCTGTTCATGAATAAAACCTATAACTATATTGTATTTTAAACATTCTACTCCTATATTTGCCTTAAATAATTAATAATTACGCAATATGCCGGAAACTCTTCTCGAAGTCAATAATCTCAAGAAATACTTTCCCATAAAAAAAGGTTTATTTTCAAAAACGATCGGTTATGTCAAAGCAGTAGATGATATAACTTTTTCCATTAATAAGGGGGAAACACTTGGACTCGTTGGTGAATCGGGATGCGGAAAGACCACTGTTGGCAGAAGCTTATTGAGGCTTATCGAGCCAACGGGTGGGGAAGTTAAGTTCGAGGGTAAAGATGTTACGGCAATGAATTCCCATGAGTTGAAATCTCTTCGTAAAGAGATGCAGATAATATTCCAGGATCCGTATTCATCGCTCAATCCGCGTATAACGGTAGGCGGTATGCTGATGGAGATATTGAAGTTCCATAAGATAGCCGAGGGAGAGGCGGCAGAGAAACGTGTGGAAGAATTGCTAGAGCGTGTCGGGCTTCGTCCTTTCCACGCGAAAAGATATCCGCATGAATTTTCCGGCGGACAGAGACAGCGTATCGGTATCGCACGCGCTTTATCGGTTGAGCCGAAGTTTATTGTTTGTGACGAGCCGGTTTCGGCACTCGACGTGTCAATTCAATCACAGATTCTGAATCTTCTGATGGACCTCCAGAGGGAGATGAACCTTACATACCTTTTTATATCACATGACCTTTCCGTTGTAGAGCATATTTCCGATAGAGTTGCAATTATGTATCTTGGTAAGATAGTAGAGTTTGCCAACGTGGAGGACATTTACAAAGATCCAAAACATCCATATACCGAGGCGCTTCTATCGGCAGTGCCCATACCTGATCCGGATAATAAGTCAAAGCGTATAATTCTTACAGGTGATATACCTTCGCCGGCGAATGTCCCGTCCGGGTGTTATTTTCATCCGCGCTGTCCGAAGGCGTTTGCTGATTGTTCAAGGATCGTACCGGAGCTGGAAGGGAAGGGAGAGCATAAGGTCAGATGTCTGCTCTATCCTGAATCATATCCGCACAGCAAGACAGAAGCCGCGTAAAATTTTTTGTCATTCCCGCGAAAGCGGGAATCTAGATAATAATTTTACTGCGTTATTGTATTTGTATTCAGACTCATTTAGATCCGGGCGGTGAAACATACCTGTTTACTATTGGGTTTACGACAATAAATACTTCTATGAAAAAACTAATACCATTTACCGCTTTTTTTATCCTTTTACTAAGCAGTCTTTCTTATGCTCAATGTGATACAAGTTTTACTGTTAGCATAAAGCCCGGTGCTGAATTCGATTTCTGTATAAAAAAGGACGGAGATATTATCAGCGAAATAAGTTATAAAGTACGTACAGAAGCTAATACATTAACAACTCCTCCTAAAATTGAATTTACCGAAGATGATTATGTACATTATCTGGAATTTGAAGATTATAACTTCGACGGCTACCTCGACATGTATGCTCACGACCCTTGTATGATACTTGGTAACTGTTTTGGTAAAGTATATCTATTCAAAAACGGCAAATTTGTTCACGAGCCACAGCTAGACGATCTCACCACAGTAACACCGGACCCAAATACCAAAACAATTTTCTCGTCGAACCGGAGCGCGGCAGGTGCACTTTTTACCAATGAGACATTCAAGTGGGAGGGCGATAAGCTAATTCTAATAAAGCGAGTCTCACAGGACTATGCTCCCGGTTATGACAGCCAGATGTTTCTGTACAAAGTCGAAGAGCGTGATGCAAATGGGAATATGGTTGTCACGAAGCAGGAATATGTCCAGGAACCGTACTTAGAGTAAATAAGGGGCTCAATAGAATTAAATCCTTGAGCCCATAGTTGTATTTCACGCGGCTATTTGGGCTTTACTTGTCTGAGAACTAAAGTTCTCTTTCTTTTCTGCAATACTCTCTCCGAGGCTTAATGGACCCGAACCAAAGTATGACACTATCAGGGCTCCGCCCATTATCGAGATATTCTTCATAAACATCACCATTTGCATCTGTCTTGCCATCGGGTCGCTTATCGTCCAGAAATTATGCATAGTGAATGTAACCGGGATCAAGAATAAAACTACCAGCCAAGCTCCTAATTTTGCTTTGTAACCTGTCATTATACTTAAAGCTCCCAGAGCGGCAATTATTCCCGATAAGGGTACTGCTATATTAGCCAAGGGGACTCCGCTTGCAGCCGCGTATTCGATCGATTGGCTTGAAAAGTGCGACATTAGTGTCATTAAAAATATTAGTGAGAAAAGTATTCTTCCTGTTAACAATGTGAATTTCATTTTTCGTGTTCCTTATTTTAAAGGTCGTTTAAAAAAAGATGCATTCGGCCGTGCATTGTTTATATATACAAACTTAAGTATATTTGGTATACTTTAGCAACTAGTTACCTAAAGTATACTACTATACTTTAGTATACTATTAAACGTAAATTATGATAAAACAAATAAAATCCTCAAAGGTAAATCCCGATGTAAGTTCGGTAGAATGCAAAAAGCAGTTACTTCCGGTCAGAGATTCGCTGGACATCCTCAACGGGAAATGGAAACTTCCGATAATAATCGCGCTGAGTTTCGGGAGAAAACGGTTTAAGGTTATCGAGAGAGAAGTAAAGGGAATCACTGCAAAAATGCTCTCAAAAGAGCTGAAAGACCTCGAAATGAATAAGCTCGTAAAGCGTACTGTATATGATACAAAGCCCGTTACTGTAGAATATGAGCTTACCGAATACGGAAAGACGCTAGATGATGTAATCGACGCCTTACGGGATTGGGGAGTTAAGCACAGGAATAAAATACTGGGAAAGCCTAAAAAATGATGATTTTTCACCCTGTTTGAAACTAATTTGACGCCAATTTCGTTACCCTGATAGAGAATAATAACCTTATATTCGGAACGATCAATGACGTATAAATTCTTGTTTTTCCTCTTAATAAGTGCATTTCTCTCATTCCCCGGTGCAACAACCCAGGCACAGGACTCAACTATTGTAGATGATGGTGTTATCGAAGGTACGATAGTAGATGAAAACGGTAAGCCACTTCCCGGTATAACAGTTAAAGCCGAAAGTAAAAGTGAATCCTTCGAGCGTGTGTCGAACAATGAAGGTAAATTCACATTTAGTATGCCAGCCGGCAGTTATAAAATTACAGTCGAAAATCCGAATTATATTTTTTATGAGATATCCGATTATTATGTCGTTTCGGGGGAATCTCACGAGATCAAGATAACACTTCTTAACAGGACGGAATTTGTTACCGAATCGATCGACGTCGAGGGGAAATTCAAGCAATCGCAGGATGATCTCCGCACAAGTTTAATTAACATAGCTCCGACGACCGTGAAGGTTCTTCCCGGTTCAGTGGAGGATGTAATGCGCTCGTTACAGTCTCTTCCCGGCGTAACTGCTCCGAATGACTTTACAGCACAGCTTGTGATACGTGGTTCCGGTCCCGACCAGAATCTTATTATTATGGATGACGTGGAAATATTTAACCCCTACCGTCTCTATGGTCTGGTGAGTATGTTCAATCCGGAAACACTTTCGGACATTAATTTAATAACCGGCGGATTCCCTGCAATGTACGGTGATAGGCTCTCTGCAGTGCTGGACGTTACTAACAGGGAAGGAGCAAGGGATAAGAATATCAAAGTAATGAGCAACGTCAACATTGCGAATGCTAACATAGTATTCGAGGGCAAGACGCCGTTCAATATTCCCGGCTCATGGATTGTATCTACACGCAGAACTTATTATGACCTTATAGTCGGTCCTTTCGCGCGAAACGCCGGGCTGATCACGGAAGATTCATCATTTCCTTCATTCAAAGACCTGCAGGCGCGTCTCACACTGGGACCTTTTAAAAAGCATAAATTCTTCCTTAACGGGATATTTTCACAGGACGGTGTGGACATAATCTCCGGTAAAGACCGTACCCGTCCGGACAGCATCGACGTGAATGACGTAACGAACAATAATGTGGTATCTGCATCATGGCACTATATTCCCAATGACGATTTTATTTCACGAACTACAGCTTCATGGTATAAGAACTCCGGTCAAAATGAATTCGTAGGCGACATACTCGACCCGCTTATTAATAGAGAAGGACTCGGCCCTGAGCAAGTGGACAGCCTCCGCCAGATCGGCGCACTGCTTGGATTAAAATTTAATTCACGTTATGATTTTATAAAATACTCGATTGGAAACAGGTCTGTCCTCCTGGATAAGAAAAACGATAATAGATATGAATTTGGGGCAGGCTTCGATGTTATAAAAACAGATCTCTTTTACCAGCTTGATTTCGATGATCAGTGGAAGTCGTTTATAAGTTCAATCCCTACCGCGCGCGCTTTACAGGATGAATTTAGTATAGAAGGTGTTTATAATTTCCGCGCGAGCACATATGCTTCGGCAAGGTTCAGTGTGGGAGATAAGTTCTGGTACCAGCCTTCGGGACGCGTTGATTATTATTCTTACCTGCAGAGACCTTATTTTTCGCCAAGGTTAAATTTGGGTTATGCAGTAGATCCGCTTACTACCGTGAGAACTTCAGTAGGGCTTTATTACCAGTCGCCCGGTTATGAGAAACTAGTCGACGGGCGTGTTTTCTATAATCTCACTGATATAGACGGAAAGACGCTGAAAGCAGAGGAATCAATTCATTACGTGCTGGGTATTGACCGCTGGCTGAATAATGAGTGGCAGGCACGGCTCGAGGGATATTATAAGAAGTTTAGCCACCTCATAGAGCAGGAGAGGCTGACTGGGTATGAATATGTATGGACACTTGCTGACCCCGGTAATACCGACCCGGCTTACGTCGGAGACCCGGATAACTGGATACGTTCCAATACGAAGATAGCATACGATTCTCTGACTACGATCCCGGTTAATTCCGGAAGCGGTAACTCCGTTGGGTTTGAGTTCAGTCTCGAGAAGAAATACAACAATCCTAATACAAAATTCTACGGGTGGATAAATTACTCGTTCTCCGTCTCGAAGAGGGACAGGGGAGACGGCGTTGTAATTCCGTTTCGTTTTGACCGCACACACGCGTTGAATATCGTGTTGAACTATCGTGTGAACTCATGGCTAGAACTTGGTGCGAGATGGCAGTACGCGACAAACTTCCCTGAAACTCCTCCCACTGGAATACAGCCTCGCGTTGTGAACGACTCGCTTGTTGTGAATCCTTTAACGGGAAGAGTGATATTCAACCTGGATTACGGCGACGCGTCGAATATATATTCCGAACGCCGTCCGGATTACCACAGACTTGATATACGCGCTTCTGCTTTTGCTAAGTTCTGGAACACCGACTGGACCTTCTATCTCGACGTTATCAACGTCTACAACCGCACGAACGTGCTTGGATATGATTATTACCTGGATGGGGACTACCAGATACACAGGGACGTGAGGGGTATGATACCTATACTGCCTACTATCGGGGTCAATGCGAGATTCTAGTATTTGTTGTCTTAATCTATCCAAAAAAAGTTAAAAATTACATCATTTTACCCAATCCCTGCATTGTAAATATTTGGCAAAATAGCTAATTTGCATAAATATATAAACAATAGAGGTTGAAGATCTGCGTGTTCGCTTCCGGAAGCGGGACAAATTTTAAAGCGATATTAGAGAGCAGGAAACAGGGAGAAATAGAATCGGACGTAGGGTTATTAATTACAAATAATTCTTCGTGCGGGGCTGCGGAGATTGCAAGAGAAGAAGGTATAGAGGTTGTACACATCAGCAGGAAAGTCTTTCCGGACCTATCCTCACAAGATTATTCGAATCTGTTTATATCAGCATTAGAGAAAAACGAAACGGACCTCATCGTTCTGGCAGGTTACATGAAGATGCTTCCCGAAGAAGTTGTTAAGAAGTATTCGAACCGTATTATAAACATTCATCCTGCACTGCTTCCTAAATACGGAGGCAAGGGAATGTACGGCATCAACGTTCACAAGGCGGTGATAGAAAACGGTGAGAGGGAGACGGGCGTGAGCGTTCATTACGTTACGGAAAATTATGACGAGGGCGAGATCATTTACCAGGAGAGAGTGCCTGTGAATGAAAACGAAACGCCGGAGAGTTTGATGGAGAGAATGAAAGAAGTGGAGCACAGAGTTTATCCGAAAGTGATCAAAAATTTAGAATCAAACAAACATAGATCCTGAATCAAGTTCAGGATGACAAAAGAAGGAATAAAATTGGTAAAACGGGCTATAATCAGTGTTTATGATAAGGACGGAGTGGTAGAGTTCGCGCGGGAATTGGCAGGAATGGACATACAGATAGTTTCGACGGGCGGTACGCATAAGCTGCTTAAAGAGAACGGTATAGAGGTTATATCAGTGGAGGATGTGACGCACTTCCCGGAAATAATGGACGGGCGTGTGAAGACCCTTAACCCGATGATATTCGGCGGGATACTCGCAGACAGGGACAAGCCCTCGCACATGCAGCAGGCTGAGAGAGAGAAGATATTCCCAATAGACCTTGTGGTGTGCAGTCTGTATCCTTTCGAGGAGACGATCGCAAAGGAAGGTGTCACTGAAGCGGAAGCGATCGAGCAGATTGACATCGGCGGTGTTACTCTCATCAGGGCGGCGGCGAAGAATTTCAAACACGTAAACGTAATAACGGATAAATCCCAGTACGCGGGTTACATCGGGGAACTAAAAAACACGAATAATAATATCGGTGTCGATTACTCGAGGAAACTTGCATACGAGGCGTTCGAGATCATTACGAATTATGATGATGCTATCGCGGATTATTTTTACGAGATGTCGGGCGAAGATGATGAAGACAGCGTGATCTCTCATAGCAGGGTATTCGATGAGGATGTGGAAGACGTTGTATTGGAGCTGGATGATAAGAAAGTTCTGCGCTACGGCGAAAATCCTCACCAGAGGGCAGTACTATTCAGGGATAATTTCGACGATATATTCGAGATCCTGCATGGTAAGGAGCTGTCCTATAACAATATACTGGATATAGACGCGGCGTTTAACTTTATGTATGAATTCAAGGATGGTGATCCGGCGTGCATAATAATAAAGCACGGAAATCCGTCCGGTGTAGCACTGGGTTCCACGAATAAGGAAGCATACGAGCGGGCATTTGCAACGGATACAAAATCACCATTCGGCGGAATAATCATTTTTAACAAAAAGCTCGATAAGGCAGCGGCGGAGGAAGTTGATAAGATATTTACCGAGATAATTCTTGCCCCGGATTATGATGATGACGCTCTGGAATTTTTAAAAGGGAAGAAGAACAGGCGGTTGCTGAAGTTCGATTGGGATAGGGATGATTTCGAAGTGAGGAAGGTAGCAGGCGGTATTCTTTACCAGGAGAAGGACAGTAAGGCGGTTACAAAGGATGAGCTAAAAACGGTGACGGAAAAGAAACCAACGGATGATGAAATAGACGACATGCTTTTTGCATTCAAGGTGGTGAAGCACACTAAGTCGAACGCGGTGGTTTTCGTGAAGAACAAGCAGACACTTGCAATTGGATGCGGACAGCCATCGAGGATAGATTCAACTAATATTGCGATAATGAAATCGAAAGAGTTCGGACACGATCTGCATGGAAGTGTCGCGGCGTCGGATGCATTCTTCCCGTTCCCGGACGGGCTGGAAGCGCTTGCAGATGCCGGTGCGACTGCGGTTATACAGCCGGGTGGCTCGGTAAAGGATGAGGACGTGATAGCGGCGGCGAATACAAAGGGTATTGCGATGGTATTCACGGGAATCAGGCATTTCAAACATTAAGAAAGTAGTTTTAAATTTTAAATACTGTAAGGAAACAGAAACATGGGTTTATTCGGGATGTTCTCAAATGACATAGCTATTGACCTGGGAACGGCAAACACCCTGATATATATGAAGGGAAAGGGGATTGTTCTTAACGAGCCGTCGATAGTTACTTTTGATGTTGGCACAAGAAAAATTGTTGCAATTGGCGATGAATCGAAAAAGATGATGGGAAGGGTTCATAAGGAGCTTAACACAATACGTCCGATGAAGGACGGTGTTATCGCGGATTTTGAGATCGCAGAGGGAATGCTTAGGTTGTTCATTAAGCAGATCAGCTCTAACTGGATGCCTGCAAGAAGGATCGTTGTCTGTGTTCCAAGCGGTATAACTGAAGTCGAGAAACGTGCGGTACGCGATACTGCCGAGCATGCAGGAGCGAAAGAAGTTTACCTGATTTCCGAACCCATGGCGGCGGCAATTGGTATAGGACTGGATGTATTTGCACCTTACGGAAATATGATAGTGGATATTGGCGGCGGTACAACAGAGATAGCAGTCATCGCTTTATCCGGAATTACGAATGGTGTCTCTATACGTGTTGCCGGAGATGAATTAACAGAATCGGTGGTGCGTTACTTCCGCGCAAATCACAACATACTCATCGGTGAGAGAACAGCCGAAGAGATCAAATGCCAGGTGGGTTCCGTAATGCCTCTGAAAGAAGAAGTCATCATCGAAGTAAAAGGACGTGACCTTGTTGCGGGTGTGCCTAAAGTTACTGAAGTAAGTTCGATAGAGATAAGAGAAGCTCTTAATGCTCCCGTTACACAAATGGTCGAAGCCATTAAGGTAGCAATGGAGAAGACAGCACCTGAGCTTGCGGCTGACATACTCGATAGAGGAATATTCTTGACGGGTGGCGGAGCACTGCTTAAAGGATTGGATGAAAGGATCAGGACTGAAACCGGCGTACCGGTGCATATTGCGGAGGATCCTCTCACAGCTGTTGCAAGAGGAACAGGGAAAGTACTGGAAGACCTCGATAAGTACAGAAAGGTAATGATAAAAAGGTAATAGAGTTTTTGAGTTATAAATTAGCTGTAAAATTATTTTCCTCAGTATGATGTTACTGAAGTAAAGTAGAAAAAAGATTCATGAGAAAGTTTGGGGAAATAATATTATCTATAAAAGAGTATCTAATACTCACACTCCTTGTTGTTTTATCTTTAGTAATGCTATTCTCAAACGATAACACGCAGATCCGTTTCCTGCGGGCTGTTGCTATCGGGTTTTTCGGGACGATCCAGAGCGGAGTCTCAGCTATTCCGAACGTCTTCGAGCTTGAGAGCGAGAATCAGTTTCTTCGTGAAAAGAACATAAAGCTGGCAAACGAAGTGGCTTCGCTCAAAGAAGCGCGTCTTGAAAACATTCGACTTACAAAGCTTCTTCAATTGAAAGAAATTACCGGTGCGGATGTGGTGAGCGCCAGCATAGTTAATAAGAGCGTTGTTAAGAAGAGGAATACGATAACGCTGAACGTTGGTGAAGACGACGGTGTGAAGTTGAACATGCCTGTTATTACGGATGACGGTCTTGTCGGTAAGATAGTTGCTACCAGTAAGAACTATTCGATCGCACAGATACTATTTAATAATGATCTGAAAGTAACAGTGAAAGGACAGAGAAGCAGAGTCGACGGGATATTAACTTATGACGGGGTGGAGAATTTAATTGTAACTAATGTTCCCAAAAGCGCTGATGTCAACGTTGGTGATATAATCGTAACGTCAGAATATAGTAATACATTTCCGGCGGGTATCCCGGTTGGAGTAGTGCGGGAAGCCGGAAACCTGGATAATCTCTTCAAAAAGCTTTTAATCACTCCTTCGGTGGATTTTGGTGTCCTGGAGGAGGTATTTGTACTAAAGTATCTTCCAAACGAAGAGCGAAAAAATCTGGAAGAACTTTACAATAAACAAGAAACTCCATAACCCTAATAGCTGTTTGATAATATCGTATATAAAATACATTGTAATCCTCGTTCTTTTGATATTTATCCAGGATCAGCTGATATGGCTATTATCCATCACGAAATTTCAGATCACTCCGGATATTGTGATAATAATGATAGCATACATTGCGGCGAAAGAGGGGCAAATGTTCGGTACTATAACGGGATTTGTGGCGGGGATGCTGCTGGACATATTAGGGGGTTCGTTCCTGGGATTGTCAGCCCTATCTTATTCGGTGGCAGGATTTGCGGGAGGATACTTTTGTAATCCGGATAATGATAAATATCTTATCAAGTATAATTTCTTATGGGTTGTGTTTGTATGCGCATTTACAAGCAACTTTATTTACTATAATATTTTCTTACAGGGGGCTTTATTATCGTTTTTCGATATACTATTGAAATATATTTTACCTTCGACCACATATACTATAATAATAAGTTTAGTCTATGCGGTAATACCGAGGCGCGGGGAGATGAAAAAAGTTTATTAACATGAGCGATGCTGCAAAGAAATATGTTTTTTACGGACTGGTTTTAGTGGTTGCTGTCGTACTGGTCTTCAGACTGGTACAGTTGCAATTGATGAATCAGAGTGAATATGGTAAGGAGTCTATGTCAAACTCCACCAAGACTGTTACAATTATCCCGCCTAGAGGGCTGATGTATGATAGGAACGGAAAGGTTGTTGTGGATAACCGTCCCTCGTATAGCGTAATGATCACACCATCCCAATTCGATACCAACCAGATACAGGAAATAGCCGGACTTATCCAGATGGAACCCGGCGAGATCAGGGAGATCCTTAAAGGAGTAAGAGGCACTAACAGGTTTAATCCAACAAGAATAAAAAGGGATGTCGATTTCCCCGTAATATCATACCTTTCCGAAAATGAAGACAGGTTGATAGGTGTCGATTACCAGGTAGAGGCATTAAGATATTATCCGAATGATTTTAGAGGGTCGCATATTTTTGGTTACACAAAGGAGATATCCGAGAAACAATTAAAGAACCAGGTTGGAAATTATTATAAGCAGGGTGATATCATTGGAATAAAAGGGCTTGAGAAGGAGTATGAAACCTATTTAAGAGGAGAAAAGGGTTACGAGTTCATCGCGGTCGATGTAAAGGGCAGAGAGATGGGAAGCGTTAACGACGGCAAGGACAATATTGCGCCTATCAACGGTTCTGATCTTATGCTCAGTATAGACAGTGAGCTACAAGCATACGCTGAAAAGTTGATGAAGAATTACAAGGGAGCTATTATTGCGATGGATCCCAGGACAGGGGAGATTTTATGTATGGTATCCAAGCCGGATTTTGATCTTTCGATATTTTCTGGACCAACAGACAAAGCAGTACTCAATGCCTTGATGACAGACGAAGGTAAACCGCTTTTTAACAGGGCTACGATGACAAACTATCCTCCGGGATCGACATGGAAGATGATGATGGGACTTGCAGGAATGGGTTCAGGTACAATAACACCGACTTCGACTATAGTATGCGGTGGTTCCTTTACTTTCGGAACGAAGACATTTATGGATCACGGGGCATACGGACCAATAAATGTTGTTACTGCTATAGAGCATTCATCAAACGTATTTTTCTATAAACTTGCTTTGCAGATAGGTCTGGATAATTATCACAAGTTCGGTACTATGCTGGGATTCGGTAAAAAGACCGGGATAGATATTCCGGAAGAGCTTCCGGGCAGATTGCCTTCGGTTGAGTATTACAATAAAGTTTATGGTGAAGGCAAGTGGACACAAGGTTACATAGTCAGTCTTGGAATAGGTCAGGGAGAGCTAGGTGTAACACCTGTTCAAATGGTAGCATACACGTCAGCAATCGCAATGGACGGATTATACTGGCAGCCACACTTTGTTAAGAAGGTTGTAAATCCGAACACACAACAGGAAGAAACACCACAATTCCAGAGCAGACAGATAGATATTCCAAAGAAATATTTTGAAGTAGTAAAGAAAGGCATGTACCTGGTCGTAAATGGAAATGGAACTGCGACAAACATAAAAAACCAGGATTTCAAACTTGCCGGTAAGACAGGTACTGCACAAAATTCAGGCGGACCAAATCACTCATGGTTTGTTGGCTTTGCACCATTCGACGACCCAAGGATAGCAGTATGTGTTCTGGGTGAAGGAGCGGGCTGGGGTAACGTATTTGGTGCGCCGGCTGCTGGAGCAATAATGGTGAGATTCCTGAGCGGAAATTCACTGGATATTTTTAATCCAGATTCCAATATAAAATCAGTTGGGGACTAGATGCTGAAAGATTTTTTCAAAAAATTCGACGTACTTCTCCTGCTTACGACGGTAGCAATAGTTACTATTGGTATAATTGCAATATACAGTGCTTCTTTTAGTAATGAAGGTGATACCGATTACTATAAAAAGCAAATGATGTTTGCTATCGTTGGTTTTGTTCTTATGATCGTCATAAATTATGTCCCTTCGAAATATCTCAGTAATACATCATACATTTTATACGCAATATCTTTATTGGGTCTTATTGCGGTTCTTGTAGTTGGTAAGAAAATATCCGGACAAAGGAGCTGGTTTAGTATAGGAAGTTTTGGTATACAGCCATCAGAATTTGCTAAGCTGGCAACTATTATGGCGCTGGGAAGATTCTTTGCCGCGGAGGATAAAGAGCGCGATATAAAAAACCCAAAGACATTTATAATTGCGGCGCTTATAGTACTGGCACCGGTTGCTTTGATCATGAAACAGCCGGACATGGGAACGGTGCTGGTATTTCTTGCGATGACTATCCCTATCTTTTTCTGGGCAGGTCTGCCGACATATGTGGTATTTGCAATTGTTTCTCCGGCAATCGTAGCAGTGTGTTCATTCTTCGGACTGTACTATATGATAGGAGCGCTTGTGCTGGTTGCTATTGTACTGTATTTGTGGTTCAAACAGCGGTGGATCATTGCGCTTATAATAATGTTCGTGAATATTGCAGCGGGACTATCGGTGGATTATGTCTATGGCAAGCTTCAGCCATACCAACAGAAGAGGATAATGGCGGTATTCGACCCGACATCTGACCCACTTGGAAGCGGATATAACGTAATTCAGTCAAAAGTTGCAATCGGATCGGGCGGATTAATGGGTAAAGGCTACTTGCAGGGTACCCAGACTCAGCTTAAATTCATCCCAGAACAATGGACGGATTTCATATTTTGCATGGTAGGTGAAGAATTTGGTTTTATAGGGGCGATTGTCTTACTCATTTTGTATTTTATTATTATCTTTCAGCTTATAAACAGCGCTTACTTCGCGCGGAATAAGTTCCTGAGTATATGCTGTATAGGTTTTGCGACCGTGTTCCTTTTCCATTTATTTGTGAATATAGGTATGACGGTGGGAATTATGCCTGTAATAGGTATTCCACTCCCTCTTGTAAGCTATGGTGTTTCATCGTTGCTGTCGTTTATGATGATGCTGGGAATTGGTATGAATGCATACAGAAATAGAAAATTATATATGTAGTTTTACCATAAACTTTTTAAACAAATACTTCATTTAATGATCCTTACCGACAAGCAGATCCTCAAAGAGATCAAAAACAAAAACATTTTAATTAAGCCCTACCGTAAAGAGTGTCTCGGAACAAACAGCTATGATGTGCATCTAGGAGAATGGCTGGCAGTTTATAATGATGATATACTCGATGCAAAAGCCCACAACAAGATAACACATATGAAGATCCCTGATAAAGGAATTATTTTGTTGCCATCCAGACTATACCTGGGTGTGACTGAAGAATACACAGAGACTCTAACCTGTGTGCCATTCCTGGAAGGCAAATCGAGCGTGGGACGACTTGGTATTGATATTCATGCTACTGCAGGTAAGGGTGATGTAGGTTTTAAAAATAACTGGACACTTGAAATATCGGTGAGACAACCTGTGAGAGTATATACCGGGATGCCGATTGGTCAGCTCATATATTTTGCGGTCGATGGTGAGGTAGAGACACCTTATGATAAAAAGAAATCGGCAAAGTATAATAAAAGGACGGTAAAACCCGTCGAATCAATGATGTGGAAAAATAAATTCTAATCAAAATTATACCATTGAGTTATCTACAAAAGCTTGAAAAGATCGTAAAGAAGAACAATTCCAATGTCGTTATCGGTCTGGATACCGACATAGAAAAAATCCCTGCTATTTTCAAAGATGATTCCAACCCAATGCTTGAGTTTAATAAGAGGATCGTAGCAGCGACAAAGAACGATGTCGCCGGCTATAAACTCAACATGGCTTTTTACGAGGAAGCGGGCGGGATAGGTCTCACAGCGATGAGGGAGACAGTGAAGTACATACCAAAGGAGATGATCGTGATATGTGACGCGAAACGAGGTGATATGGGCAATACGGATGAAATGTACGCGAAAGCTTATTTCGATAATTATGATTTCGATGCTATAACTTTCAGTCCGTATCTTGGATCGGATTCTATCGAACCTTTTCTGAAAAGGAAGGGTAAGCTGGTATATGTACTTGCGCTAACGTCAAATCCCGGGGGCAAAGATCTGCAAATGCTCAAAGCCGGGGGCAAATATATATACGAGAAAGTAATAGAACTAGGAATGAAATGGGGTAAGCCGGATAATGTAGGGTTTGTCATCGGGGCAAATCATCCTGCTGAGATAAAGAAAGTGCTTACGAAATATAAAAATGTCTCGCTGTTATTACCCGGAGTGGGGGCTCAGAAAGCTGATGTGAGAAAGCTATTGGGTAGTCTGAGCAACAGGAATTTTTTAATAAATTCCAGCCGTTCTATAATATATGCGGCAGGGGATAAGTGCAAAGAAGAGGATTTCGAGGGAAAGATACTGGATGCAGTGGATAAGCTGAATGAAACTATAAATGGGAATTTAGACTTATAAATAAAGAATAAGTATTTTATAGAAATTATAAAGAGTATAATGAAAAGTAAGATAATCGTTTTATCGATTCTGGCTCTTTCTTTTTTCGTTTCTTCATGCGGAGATAAGCAAGAGGGGACATTTGAAACCCTTAACGGGGGTGTGAAAAGCGGTGGAATCTTCAGAATAAATGAAACCGAGGATATTAGGAGCCTCGATCCGGTAAGGATAAATGATGTGGTGTCGCACCATGTGGCACACCAGATATACGACGGACTAATTGATCTGGATTCCAATTTACAGCTTGTGCCCCAGCTGGCGCAAACCTGGGAAATATCCGAGGATGGTTTGCTTTATACTTTTCATTTGAGAAAGGGTGTATATTTCCATGATAATAAATGTTTCCCAGACGGAAAGGGAAGGGAGATAACGGCGAAAGATGTAAAATATTCTTTTGACAGGGTATGCGATCCCAGGACACAGACGATCGGGTATTCATATTATAAGAATTATGTTGAGGGTGCGGAGGAATATTATAACCACATTAAGGAAGCAAGAGATAATAATAAAGAACCAACCATGGACGGAGTGTCAGGATATGTTGTAAAAGATGATTCTACATTCCAGGTAAAGCTTAAACAGCCATTCGGACCATTCATTTATTACATTACGCTTACTTACGGATATGTAGTACCAAAGGAAGCAGTAGAGATGTACGGGCAGGATTATTTCCAGAACCCGGTTGGAAGCGGACCGTTTATTTTTGTTGATTGGAAGCCCGATCTCGAACTAAATATGAAACGTAATCCAAACTATTGGATGAAAGATGAATTCGGAAACCAGCTCCCATACTTAGAAGGCGCGAAGTTCAGGTTTATTAAAGACAACGCGGCACAGCAATTGGAATTTACGAACGGCTCACTCGATGAAAGTTACAGGATTCCCAATGAGACATTCAGAGACGTAGTAGGCGAGGACGGTAATCTTACTCCTGCTTTCTCGCAATACATTTTACAAAAAGCTCCTACGCTGTCTATTCAATATTACGGTTTCCTTACTTCCGGTAACCTGTTTAACAATAAAAAACTCCGACAGGCTCTTAACTATGCGATAGATAAAGAAAAGATAGTAAAGTTCGTTGTAAATGGACAGGCTTTCGGTCCGGCTATTCACGGAATTGTACCTCCATCGATGCCGGATTACCCGATCGATGAAATAAAAGGCTATGACTATAATCCTACTAAAGCTAAGGAGCTATTAACCGAAGCCGGCTACCCGGGCGGAAAGGGTTTAAATGTAAAACTTCAGATCAATTCAGGAGGTGACAGAAATCTACAGGTAGCTGAAGCAATACAAGCTATGCTTAAAGAAGTTGGTGTAAACATGAGCCTCGAGATCATACCATTTGCCCAACATCTGGACAATATCGATGCAGGTAGGGCAGATATGTGGAGATTAGGCTGGGTAGCGGATTACCCGGATCCGGAGAATTTCCTCAATTTATACTGGGGAGCCAATGTTCCCAAGGATCCTAAGCAAATCAGCCCTCTAAATAGTACACGGTACGTAAATCCGGAATTTGATAAGTTATTTGAACAGGCTATCAAAACAACTGATAAAACAGAAAGATATAAATTGTATTCTCAGGCAGAGCAGATCGCAGTGGATGATGCTCCAATGATGTATCTTTACTACGACCAGGACTTCCGATTACTACAGCCCTATGTGCGCGGATATGCCCTGGATCCAATGCATAGAGTAAATTTTAGACTCTTATGGCTTGATAAATAAGTTTATTCTTTTTATTTTGAATAGATTTTTAAGGGGTTTTACTTATATTTTTTTAACTCAACTAATTTTTCAGGGGAGAAAAACCACATGGAGAAATTAAGATACTCCGTGCCAGTAGCACTTTTGTTATTATTAGGAATTATGCTAACAGGATGCTCGACCGGTTCGGATCTATCAAGGGATGAAAGAGATCAAAAAGACGCTCGTGATTACAAGACTTCACAAATTGTATCCACTAGCGAAGTTTTAAAAGAGAAGTCATCCATCGATAAAGATAATTTAGAATCTTTATCAAGCTCACTAGAAAGATTCATCGTCGAATCAAACCTTCTATCAACAGCAGACCAAGACGAAGTGATGTACAAAGTTATCGAGTATTTAAATACTCCTTATCTTTGGGGCGGTACTTCAAAGAGAGGTATTGACTGCTCTGCATTTGTGCAGACAGTTATGTATCAGTCTCTAGGAGTATTACTTCCCAGAACATCGCTCGAGCAGTCTTCTGTCGGTGAAACCATTGCAAGAGAAGATCTTAAATTCGGCGACCTGCTTTTCTTTGACACAATGAACAAAGGCAGAACAACACACGTGGGAATTTATCTTGAGGACGGATATTTTGTTCACTCAGGTTCAAGGACCGGTGTTGCAGTTGCTTCATTAAACTCCGATTTTTACTCAAGCCACTTCTTACACGCAAAAAGAGTAATAAATCCGGAAGAGCTTAAAACAAGCGACGAAGAATAGTATTCTAGGGATGTGTTAGAGTATAAAAGTCTCGAAATCCAATTCGAGACTTTTTTTTATGTCCGTAAATTTATATTTTACACAAACATTTCTAACCTGGCGGACGATGTGGCAGTACATAGTTAAAAACTTTTTTCAGTCAATTCTCATAATAATTGGGGTTATTACCGTAACTTTCTCACTACTATATATAGTGCCGGGAGACCCTGCCAGAATGCTCCTTGGACAGAGAGCCGATGTGGAATCAGTAGAAGCCGTACGTGAAGAGTTGGGACTAAACAAACCTTTATACGTTCAATATTTCAATTTCCTCGAAAAAGCACTCCACGGCGACCTGGGAAGGTCGTATTCCACAAACCGTGAAGTAGTAAAGACGATCCTCGACAAACTTCCTGCGACAGCTTTACTCGCCTGCAGTGCGATGTTTATCTCGGCTATCCTCGGAGTTCTGATCGGTGTTATTTCATCCGTAAAACCATACTCATTCACAGATAATGCGGCGATGGTTTTTGCTCTCTTTGGGATATCTATACCCCAATTCGTCTTTGCGCTTATTATGGCGTTAATTTTCGGCTCGATACTGAAGTGGTTTCCAATATCAGGGTATATAAACCAGGGGTGGCAGTATCTTATTCTGCCAATGGTCACACTTGCATTAAGACCTTTATCTATTATTGCGAGGGTAACGCGGTCATCGATGATGGAGGTGATGAATAAAGATTATATCAGAACGGCAAAAGCAAAGGGTTTAAATAAAAACGTTGTTATCTTTAAACATTCATTGAGAAACGCGCTTAATCCGGTCGTTACTACATTAAGCGCATCGCTTGCGGCTACGCTTGGCGGACAATTTTTCATAGAGTATATCTTTAACTGGCCCGGCATTGGTCTGCTCGCTGTAGATTCAATATTAAAGTTAGATTTTCCTATGGTGCAGGGAACGGTACTTTTTGCGGCTATTGTATTTGTGGTAATAAACTTCCTCGTAGATATAATCTACGCATGGCTGGATCCTAAAGTAAAACTGTAATTAGATTTATTGGAAGAAAATAAGGACATAAACCAGGAACCGGAAATAGTAAAAGAGGGTGACGAGAGGCTCGAACAGCCGGATTTCTTCCTCGCGGAAGGAAAGCCGAAAAGCCTTTGGTATTATTCATGGAGAAGGCTGAAAAGGAACCGCCTGGCAATGGCCGGTTTGTATGTGCTGATATTCATGGTTCTCGTTGCACTCCTTGCCGATTTCATTGCGCCTTTTAATCCTAATGCTCAGATTCTGGAATTTGCCACAAAGACGATGGGCTTTAAAGGAAACGTTCTTGTCAAAAATGTCGATCCAAACGAATCGGAAAATCCCTACATACCAATACAAAGTGTAACTAAAGAAGAGAATGGTACCGTTTATTATAAAGATTATGCCGGCAGAGATATGGAGATCCCGCTAGCAGATCTCGCTCCCGGTGGAAGAGAAAAGTGGAATAGAACGCTGACGTTCATACTCGGAACAGACAGGTTCGGCAGGGATATACTCAGCAGGCTCATTTACGGTGCAAGGATAAGTTTATCGGTTGGGTTAATCTCTGAAACGATAGCAGTATTTATCGGGGTACTAATGGGAGCGTTTGCAGGATTTTTCCGAGGAGCTACTGATAAAGTAATAATGTGGGTAGTAAACGTCGTCTGGGCATTTCCATCTATATTATTTGTTATCGCGATCTCGGTTGTACTGGGTAAAGGATTTTGGCAGGCGTTTGTCGCGATCGGTTTGACCGGATGGGTAGATGTAGCGAGGATAGTTCGGGGACAGTTCTTTTCATTAAGAGAAACGGAGTATGTAGAAGCAACCCGCGCGGTAGGTTTTAAAGCACCAAGAATAATTCTCCGACATATACTTCCAAACTCACTAGGACCGGTAATTGTTATTGGTACAGCAGGATTTGCAACGGCTATAATTTTCGAAGCCAGTTTAAGCTTCCTCGGGCTTGGTGTTCAACCTCCCACGGCAAGCTGGGGACAGATGATTTTCGACGGTTATAAGTATATTATAGCCGGCACAAACTGGGGGCTGGCTGTATTTCCATCGCTTGCTATTATGATAACGGTGTTCGCTGTGAATCTGCTTGGGGACGGGATAAGAGACGCATTTGATCCGAAATTAAAACGGTAAATATTATTTAATTTTTAATTTTGTTATATTTAGTGGTGCCGAACTGCAATTTTGGTGCCATTTTTTCATTTAATAAGATAATTAAATTGGGTAGTTTTGTTGACCAGTGGATAGCCGGGAAAATTTAAAATATCTCTATTTTTTAACGAAAGTTAAGAATCTTGGCAATGTACGGATACGCAGGTTGATCTCAGTATTCGAAAGTCCAAAGGAGTGCTTTGAGGCTCCATTATCGGAATTTAGAAAAATAGACGGTTTTGATATTGGTATTATAAGTGATCTTAGCAGGATCAAAGATGAACAGAATCTGTACGAAGATGAATTTATTAAGATCATTGAAAGATGTGATACTGAGAATGTAAAGATGGTTTCAATACTGGATGAAGATTATCCGGTTAATCTTAGGACGATATTTGATGCACCTGTTCTTTTATATTACAAAGGAAGTTTAAATGAAAATGATAAGTATTCATTAAGCGTGGTCGGTACTCGTGTCCCGACAGAATACGGTAAAATAATTTGTAAACAGCTTGTTGAAGGGATATCGGAACTTGGTATTCCAATTATAAGCGGGATGGCAACCGGTATAGATACTGTTGCTCATATGACTGCTTTAGATTGCGGGAATATTACTTATGCTGTATTAGGTTCAGGTCTAGATGTGGTATATCCGCCGGAAAATGTCAAACTCTACGGGAAGATCACAGAATCGGGAGCAGTGATATCAGAGCTTGATTTTGGAAGCATACCTGATAGAGTGAATTTTCCGCGCAGGAATAGGATAATATGCGGGATTTCGCTAGGTACTCTTGTTGTTGAGTCGGGTGCGAAGGGAGGTTCTTTGATAACCGCACAGCTGGCGCTGGACCAGAATAGGGAAGTATTTGCGGTGCCCGGATATGCTAATTCTAAAAAATCCTCAGGTACTAACGAGCTTATAAAAAGAGGTTATGCGAAAATGGTAACGAATGTAGATGATATACTTAGCGAGCTTGAATACAAAGTTGCCCCACTGGTAAGGAAACCGAAGGATGATATGAATGAGGAACTTATTCGCAACCTTAATATTATTGAGAAGCAAATATATGTGAAGTTGGATTACCAACCGATGAATATCGATGCGATTAACATGGAAACCGGTCTGCCGGTTTCTGACTGCCTTGTGAACTTGCTTTCGCTTGAATTAAAGGGTTTGGTCAGGCAGATACCGGGAAAGAATTTCATCAAGGTATGAAGCTGAGCTTGGATGAATATATTATCGATGACAGGATATTTGATGTGAAGTTTTCTTGTGATCTGGAAAAATGTAAAGGTGCATGCTGTACTTTGGAAGGTACTCTTGGAGCGCCGATACTCGAGGAAGAAATTGACGAAATAGAGAAAACAATCCCTTTTGCTAAAAAGTACTTAACTAATAAGCATAAGAAGATACTGGACAGGGAAGAGTTTTATCTGGAGTATGAAGGTGAGTATCACCTGAATAATGTTGATGATAATGATTGTGTTTTTTCATTTTATGAGGACGGTATTGCTAAGTGTTCTATTCAAAAGGCGTATTACAATGGTGAAGTAAAGTTTATTAAACCGATCTCGTGCCAGCTTTTTCCTATCAGGGTATCCGGAAAAGGGCGTAATATCCTCAGATACGAAAAAATGTACGAGTGCAGGGATGCTCTGGATAAGGGCAAAGAAGACGGAGTTACAATATTTGAATATGTAAAGAGCGGCCTCGAAAGAGCTTTCGGAAAAAAGTTTTATAAAAGTTTAAAAGAGAGATTTATTTCAAAAGATGCTTAAGCAGACACAAAGTCAAAAATTAAGTCAGAAAGTCCTTCCGCAGATAATTCAGAGGCAAAGTTTGCTTGCTGTACCGGCAATTGCCATAGAGCAGATGATAAAAAAGGAATTGGAGGAGAATCCTCTTTTGGATGAAGCCGAATCTACCGAAGATGAAATAGCTGAAGACGAAAAAGCTGATAAAAAAGGTGATGAGGATCTTGATTTTGGCGATCATTATAATGAAGAATATGATGGCTATAAAACCCATGAATACAGGAAGAGTAAAGAGCACATTAACTACGAGAATATGTGGCGGGACACTGTTACTCTCCAGGATAATCTGACCTCACAACTTCATGTAACAAACCTTACTGATAAGCAGATATTTATAGGCGAATTTATTATAGGTAACCTGGATGAAGATGGCTATTTAAGAATGGGTCTGGATAGTATCAGAGAAGAATTAGATGAACAGTCAAAGGGAACCAGCTTTGAGAATGAAAAGTTTACCGATAAGGAAATTCTCGATGTACTACATGTTATACAACGATTTGAACCGATGGGGCTCGCATGCAGAGATCTGCAAGAATGTTTGTTGGTGCAGGCTGATGAGTTGGATATAGAAGATGATATGAAAGAATATGTTTGTGCACTTATCAAAGACCATTTTGAGGATCTGCGGCTTAAGAAATATGAAAAGATAATGAAGGAACTTGCTATCGATAAAGAAACGCTGAATAAAGTATTTGAGACAGTACATAAACTTAATCCAAAACCGGGTTATACGGACGATCAGCTTGAACAGAACTATATCTACCCCGACTTAATAGTTACAAAAGTAAATGATGAGTATAAAGTATTTTTGAACGATAAAATTCCTTCACTAAAGGTAAACCATGCTTATAGGGAAATGATGAATACCGATAAGAATGGAATGACGGATGAGGCGAAAGAGTACATTAAAAATAATTTTGAGAGGGCTAAGTGGTACATCGACGCAATAAATTCGCGCCGGGAAACTATGATAAAAGTGATGAACTCTATCCTGATCAGGCAATTTGACTTCTTCGAGAATATGGGAGAAGGATTAAAGCCAATGTATGAAAAGGATGTTGCCGATGATATTCACATGGATATTTCTACTGTTAGCCGAACTGTTCGGGGAAAATATGTGCAGACTGATTTTGGTATATATGAGTTGAAATATTTCTTCAGCAACTTCATGACTAATGAGGAAGGGGATGATATCTCTACCAAAGAAATCAAGAAAAAATTGAAAGAAATAATAGAATCTGAAAACGGAAGTAAACCTTATACGGACGACCAATTAACAACGGAAATGGAAAAAGTAGGATTTAAAATAGCCCGGAGAACAGTTGCCAAATACAGGGAGTCAATGGGTATTCCAAAGGCAAGACTACGAAGGAAAATTTAAAAAGGAATAAAAATTGAGTAAAATTAGATCAACAACAGTAGTAGGGTTAATTAAAGATGGTAAGGCTGTAATAGGCAGTGACGGACAGGTCACGATGGGAAATACCGTTATGAAACACACGACCAAAAAAGTACGAAAACTATATAATGATACCGTACTAGCAGGTTTTGCTGGGTCTACCTCAGATGCTTTTACCCTTTTTGAGAAATTCGAAGGGAAATTAGAGCAATATAAAGGGAATCTTTCCCGCGCGGCAGTTGAACTTGCTAAAGAATGGCGCACGGATAAGTATTTACGCAGGCTTGAAGCTCTCCTCGCAGTGCTTAATAACGAGCAGGCGCTGATCATCTCCGGTACTGGGGATATTATTGAGCCGGATGATAAGATTGTTGCAATAGGTTCGGGAGGACAATACGCATTTGCAGCTGCAAAGATGCTTCTCAAATACGCAGACCTTTCTGCAAAAGAAATTGTAGCTGAATCGCTAAATATTGCTGCAGAGATATGTATTTACACAAATGATAAAATTTCAATTGAAGAATTAAATTAAAGAAGGAATTAATGCTCGAAAAAATAGGTGAAAAAATTAAAGAGACGGGAAAAATGCTAACTAATGGCAAGATGGAACAATTAACACCATCGCAAATAGTTGAAGAACTTGATAAGTATATAATTGGTCAGGGAAATGCCAAAAAATCCGTTGCTATAGCACTGAGGAACAGGTGGAGAAGACAGAATGTAAATGATAGCATTAGAGATGAAATAATGCCTAATAACATTATAATGATCGGACCTACTGGTGTTGGTAAGACCGAAATTGCAAGAAGAATTTCTAAACTAGCTCATGCACCTTTTGTCAAAGTCGAGGCTTCGAAATTTACAGAGGTAGGATATGTAGGCAGGGATGTCGAATCCATGATTAGGGAACTTACCGATCTATCTGTGAATATTGTGAAAATGGACAAGACTCAGTATGTGGAAAAGAAAGCAAGTGAAAATGCCGACGAAAGAATACTCGATATTTTGCTTCCGCCGATTAGATCGAAGGGAAGCAATGGAGCAAAATCTGCATCAGGCATAAAAGAGAGTACAGAAAATCTTATCAATATGGAAAGCGCCACTATTGATGATGAATATGAGAACAATAAGAAAACCCGTGAAAAATTAAAAGAACAGTTAAAAGAGGGTAAGCTGGATGACAGGATGATCGAACTCGATCTGACATCGGACACGTCTCCGATGTTACAGGTACTTGGTCCCATTGGTCTGGATGACATGGGTATTAACATGCAGGACCTTTTTGGAAGCATGATGCCAAAGAAATCTAAAAAACGAAAACTTACAGTTAAGGAAGCACGAAAGGTTCTCACACAGGATGAGTCGAATAAGCTTATCGATATGGACTCTGTTATAAAGGAAGCTGTCCAGAAGACCGAAGAATCCGGAATAGTATTCATCGACGAGATAGATAAAGTAGCCGGTGGACAGGGGAAAAGCCAATCCGGGCCGGATGTCTCACGTGAAGGTGTGCAGAGAGACCTGCTCCCAATAGTAGAAGGCTCTATTGTGATGACAAAATACGGGCCCGTTAAGACCGATCATATATTATTTATCGCTTCGGGAGCGTTTCATACTGCAAAACCAAGTGATCTGATTCCTGAATTGCAGGGAAGGTTTCCTATACGTGTAGAGCTTGACAGCCTGGATGAAAATGACTTTTACAGGATACTTACTGAACCGGAAAATGCACTTATAAAGCAATATACAGCACTGGTAGAGACCGAGGGAGTAAAAATTACATTTGAAGATGATGCGATAAAGGAGATAGCAAGAGTGGCGGCTGAAGTGAATGAGAAGGTCGAAAACATTGGAGCAAGAAGGCTTCACACTATTCTATCTACACTCCTGGAAGAGATATTGTTTGAAATACCGGATAAGTTGAAGCGAAAGAAAATTACAATAAATAAGGAACTTGTAGGTGAGAGGCTCAGTACCATTGTAAAAGATCGTGATTTAAGCAGATACATACTCTAATTAAACCATTTGCCATGAAGAAGATCTCAATTTCATTATTGTTATTAACGGGTTTATTGTTTTTCACTGATTCAAATGCTCAATTTAAGGACAGGACATCGTCATATTCGTATCTTGGTGGTGGATATACGCTGGTATTTTTTACGAACGGAGAAGTAACCGATACCTATCCTGTATTCAATTTAAACAGTTCATCGTTTTTGAGTGAGGTGAACGTATTCTATGGAATGAGATTAAGTCCACTTATGGCGATCGAGATCTCTCCGTCATTTATATTTACCAATTCAACAAGCAACGACGGATTTTATTTCACGAATAGTTCCGGTACAAGGAATTTTTACTATCCGAATGAAGCAAATTTGTTTGCACTGCCGATTAACATAAATTTTAAATTATATCCTTTCTTTGCGGATCCTCTGAGTCCAATGAGCAACATGTATTTAGGCGCCGGTGGAGGAATGATGTACTTTAACGAGGAGTTTGATAATAACGTTTATTCTGATAGCACATTGACGAGTTTCCTTCGTTTTGAAAAGAGTAAGAATAGTTTCTGGACGCAGGATTTCAGCTTGTTTGTTGGATTTGGATCAACAGCTAAGTTTGGATATGCGTTTGAACTGGGTTACAGGTTTGTTCCTGTCGATGGTGATGGTACAAAACCACAAACAACCTCACTTGTTAAAAACTTCAACAGTGTAAATCTCTCGGCAAAGGTAGTATTCAGTTTTTAAAGTTAGCCAATATAGCATAAAAAAACCCGGTCATAGCCGGGTTTTTTTGTTAAATGTAACTTTTCTTATTGTCTTAACAATTCACGTGCAATAACAAGTCTCTGAATTTCGCTGGTTCCCTCATATATCTCGGTAATTTTGGCATCCCTCAAATACCTTTCAACCAGATACTCTCTTACATACCCGTAACCGCCATGAACCTGAATCGCTTCAAGTGCATTTTCTACGGCAACCTTGCTTGAATAAAGCTTTGCCATTGCCGCTTCTTTTATATATGACACATCCTGATCTTTGCAGTAAGCCGCCTGTAAAGTCAATAGTCTGGCAGCGTCTGCTTTTACAGCCATGTCGGCAAGCTTGAATTGTATTGCCTGCAGGTTTGATATGGGTGCATCAAATGCTTTTCTTTGCTTCGAATATTTTACCGCTGCTTCGTAGGATGCGCTTGCAATACCGACGGCTTGAGCAGCAATACCAATCCTTCCGCCATTGAGCGTCATCATTGCAAATTTAAATCCCTGCCCTTCTTCACCAAGAAGGTTTTCTTTTGGAACTTTGACGTTGTTCAAACCTATCGAACATGTATCGGAACTTCTGATACCCAACTTGTCTTCTTTAACACCGGTTTCAACACCTTCATAAGCCTTTTCCACTATAAACGTTGAGATTCCCTTATAGCCTTTTTCCGGGTCTGTCATAGCCTGCATGAAGTAGTAATCTGCTGTAGTACCGTTTGTTATCCAGTTCTTTATACCATTTAAAACATAGTAATCTCCTTCGACTACAGCAGTAGTTCTTTGCTGTGTAGCGTCGCTCCCGGCTTCAGGTTCACTGAGGCAAAATGCACCGAGCTTTTCACCTGATGCCAGAGGTTTTAGATACTTCTCTTTCTGGAAATCATTACCCCATTTTTCAATACCATAACAAACCAGGGAATTATTTACGGACATTATTACACCTACGGACGCGTCCACTTTTGAAATTTCTTCCAATGCCAGAACATATGATATTGTATCCATACCTGCCCCGCCCCATTCAGGCGCTACCATCATTCCCATAAAACCCAATTCGCCCATTTTTTTGACTATGTCATAGGGAAATTCTGCTTTTATATCACGTTGTACTGATGAGGGAGCTATCTCATTTTCAGCAAAATCCCTTGCAGCATCCCTTATCTCTTTTTGGTCTTCAGTAAGTTGAAAATTCATTTACTATAATTTATTTTAATGCAAATTAATAGAAAAATTTAGAAATTAATATTCATAAAAGCCTTTTCCGCTCTTTCTACCGAGATATCCCGCGGCAACCATCTTTTTGAGCAGGGGACAAGGGCGGTATTTTGAATCACCTAATCCTTCATGAAGCACTTCCATAATTGAAAGGCATACATCCAATCCAATAAAATCAGCCAGTGTCAGAGGTCCCATGGGATGATTCATTCCTAGCTTCATTACGGTGTCGATTGCCTCAGGCTCAGCTACACCCTCCATCACACAATACATTGCTTCATTCAACATTGGTAATAATATCCTGTTTGAAATAAACCCGGGGTAATCCTGTACTTCTACCGGAACCTTATCTATCTTTTCGGATAATTCTTTGATAGTATTAAAGGTATCCTGTGAAGTTGCCAGTCCGCGGATTATCTCTATAAGCTTCATTATAGGAACAGGATTCATGAAGTGCATTCCGATAACTTTATCCGGACGCTTTGTTACTGCCGCTATTTCGGTTATCGAGATAGATGAGGTATTTGTGGCTAGTATTGTTTCCGGTTTGCATGCCTTATCGAGGGTCTCGAATATGCTTTTCTTTATATCGAAATTCTCCGAAGCAGCCTCGACTACCAGCTCGGAGTCCTTGGCATCTTCAAGATTCAATGAAGTCTTGATATTGTTAAGTGTTTTCTGCTTCTGATCTTCGGTTATCTTTTCTTTCTCGACCATCCTGCCGAGATTTTTTGTTATAGTGGCGATACCCTTATCTAAGAATTCCTGTTTTATATCAATTAGAGTTACATTATATCCATATTGTGCGAATACGTGTGCGATGCCGTTTCCCATGGTACCTGAACCAATTACCGATATATTTTTAATGTTCATTAGTTAATTTTGTAATTTATTTTATTAATCTCTTTCGACAATTAAAGCGCTGGCCTCTCCGCCACCTATACAGAGAGTTGCAAGACCCCTCTTCGCATTATTATCTTTCATTGCGTGAAGCAATGTAGTAAGTATCCTGGCTCCGCTGGCTCCGATCGGATGACCGAGAGCAATAGCACCGCCTCTTACGTTTACCCTTTCCGGGTCGAGCTTTGCTAATTGCATTACTGCACATGACTGTACGGCAAATGCCTCATTTGATTCATAAAGGTCTATGTCAGCCGTTGTCAGGTTGGCTTTCTTGAGAACCTTCTCTATTGCATATGCCGGCGCTGTAGTGAACCACTCCGGTTTATGTGCGAATGAACCCTGTGCAACTATCTTTGCAAGTGGAGTAAGTCCCAGTTCCTTTGCTTTATCTGCTGACATCAATACTATCGCAGATGCGCCATCATTGATACTGGATGCGTTGAAAGCTGTTACTGTTCCTTCTTTTTCGAAAGACGGTCTCAATGTTCTGCCTTTTTCGAAATTAGCTTTCTTGGGATCGTCATCTTCAGTAACGGTGATTGTTTCTTTTTTCGTCTTGATCTCGACCGGTACTATCTCATCCTTGAAATAACCTTTTTCATTAGCATCCAATGTCCTTCTATAGCTCTGTTCTGCGAAATCATCCTGGTCTTCTCGCGTTATATTCATTTCCCTGGCGCAAAGCTCAGCCGCACTTCCCATATGATAATCGTTATAAACATCCCAAAGTCCGTCATTAATCATACCGTCTATGATCTCTCCGTTACCCATCCTGTATCCCTGTCTTGCTTTCATCAGGTAATAGGGAGCATTGCTCATGGATTCAAAACCGCCCGCAACAACTATTTCGGCGTCTCCGCATTTTATTGCTTGCTCAGCCAGCATCACCGATTTTAATCCCGATCCGCAGACTTTATTTATTGTCATACAAGGTACGGTATCCGGTAACCCTGCATATATTGCCGCCTGTCTAGCCGGAGCCTGTCCCAGTCCCGCGGGAAGTACACATCCCATGATCACTTCCGAAACGTCTTCACCTTTTATACCAGCCCTTGCTACCGCTTCTTTGATTGCGATCGCACCTAGCTCGGTTGCTTTCAATGACGATAGCGAGCCCATAAAACCGCCGATTGGTGTCCTCACTGCCGATACAATTACTACTTCTTTCATTTAACTATGATCCTTTCTTTATATTATATACTTCTTATTATTTGTACGAAACTATCAGCTTCAAGGCTTGCGCCTCCTATCAGCCCTCCGTCTATATCGCTTTGGGAAAGTAGTTCCTTTGAATTAGACGGTTTCATGCTTCCTCCATACAGTATCCTTACTTTTGAGGAAGTCTTTTCATCGTAAACTTCTTTTAGTATACCGCGGATGAATGTATGCATTTCGTTTGCCTGTTCGGGTGTGGCGTTTACTCCTGTGCCTATTGCCCATACCGGCTCATATGCTATAGTAACATTTTCTATATCCGGTACATTTAAATTTGCAATACACTCTCTAACCTGTTTTCCGACGACGTCATCTTGCTTCCCTGAGTTTCTTTCATCGAGTGTTTCCCCAACACATAGTATCGGTTTAAGTTCGAATCCGAGAGCCTTTAGAGCTTTCTTATTTATTATCTCGTTTGTCTCTCCGAAATATTGCCTTCTTTCACTATGCCCGATAATTACATAACTGCATCCGACCGATCTCAGCATACCTGCCGAGATCTCCCCTGTATATGCTCCGTCATCTTCGTAAAATAAATTCTGCGCGCCGAGGTCTATACTCGAATCTTCGAGCACATCCTTCACAATGCTAAGTGATGTATAAGGTGGACAAAGAACAACATCGGCGTTTTCGTAATCGAATTCTGTTAATTCAAGATTTATCAGGTCGGCAAGAGCTTGCGAATCCTTATAATTCTTATTCATTTTCCAGTTGCCGGCTATTAACTTCTTTCTCATTCTATTTTGCTTCCTGCAGTTTTTTTAGTAAGAGTTCGTTTACGATCTTTGGGTTTGCTTTGCCTTTGCTTTCGCTCATCACTTTCCCTATGAAAAATCCCGCCAGTTTCTTCTCTCCGGAATTATATCTATCAACCTCATCTTTATATTGCGATATTATTTTGGTTACAATCTCTTCAATAGCCGATTCGTCCTTAACCTGCACCAGGTCTTTTTCTTTAATAATTTCATCAGGATCCTTGCCAGATTCCTTTAGCATTTCCGCGAACACATCTTTTGCGGTGTTATTATTTATTGTTTCATTGGATACAAGTTCCACCAGTTTCGCGATATGTGAAGGCTGGATAGGGAAGTCGGAAACTCTGATCTTATCGTCATTCAATACCCTCATTACTTCGGTCATAACCATATTGCTGGCTGATTTATAATTCTTCGCGGATTTATCATTTAATTCCGTAACCACTTTCTCGAAGTACTCTGCCATTTCCTTTTCCTGTGTAAGAACGTCCGCGTCATATTCTGGCAGGGAATACTCGCTAATAAAACGCGCTTTTATTTCGTTAGGGAGCTCAGGTAATTCCGATTTTATCTTACTCTTCCATTCATCGCTCACTTCTACAAACACCAGGTCAGGTTCAGGGAAATACCTGTAATCGTGAGCCGCTTCCTTTGTTCGTGTAGCGGACGTAGTCCTGTCTTTTGCGTTATATGTCATCGTATTGTAAATGACCCTCTCACTGCTGTCGAGAACACCCGATTGCCTTTTTATCTCAGCCTCGATCGCATCCACTACATTCTTGAACGAGTTCAGGTTCTTAATTTCCGTTCGTGTACCGAATTCTTTCGTGCCAGCCGGTCTTATGGAGATATTTGCGTCACATCTAAGTGAGCCTTCCTCCATATTACCGTCATTGATACCGAGCCACATAAGAAGTTGTTTTACCTTTTGCAGATAGAGGAATGCTTCGTTAGATGAATTCATGTCCGGCTCACTGACTATCTCTATAAGAGGCACGCCACACCTGTTAAAATCTATCAACGAGTCATCATCTGAGAAATCATGGATTGACTTTCCGGCATCCTCTTCCATATGGATGCGGGTAATACCTATTCTTTTTTCTCCACCGCCCTTTAACGTAAGGTCGAGATATCCGTCATAACATATTGGCGTTTCATATTGTGTTATCTGGTAACCTTTGGTAAGGTCAGGATAGAAATAATTCTTACGAGCGAATATCGACCTCTCCCTTATCTTGCAGTTCGTTGCCAGTCCCATTTTGATAATGCTTTCCACCAGTCCCTGGTTAAGTACAGGTAATACTCCCGGGTGTCCAAGGCATATAGGGCAGACATTAGAGTTTGCAGGAGTGCTAAAATCCGTCGAGCACCTGCAGAACGCTTTCGATGAAGTATTCATCTGGGCGTGTATCTCAAGCCCTATTACCGGCTCATATTTTGTAATGGTTTCTGTCAATTACGATACTGCTTTGTATTCTTTTATTGCCATATCTCTTGCTTTACTGTGATCTACTATTGGCTTCGGATAATCTTTTCCTATTATCACACCGAATTTCTTTTGCTCTTCACTGCTCATTTCCCACGGAGCGTGAATGAACTTTCCCGGGAGGGTAGTCAGTTCAGGAACGTATTTTTTAATGTAATCACCGTCTTTGTCGAATTTCTTGCTCTGAAGTACCGGGTTGAATATCCTGAAATACGGTGCGGCATCTACTCCTGTCGATGCGCTCCATTGCCATCCGCCGTTATTGGATGAAAAATCCAGATCAATCAGATGATCAGCGAAGAATCTTTCGCCCTTTCTCCAATCGATCAGCAGGTCTTTTGTTAAGAACATTGCCGTAATCATTCTCACCCTGTTATGCATCCATCCTTCCTGTACGAGCTGTCTCATCCCCGCGTCTATTATCGGGTATCCCGTCTTTCCCTCACACCATGCAGTGAAATCCTTTTTGCTGGGATTCCACTTTAGTGTGTCATATTTTTGTACGAAGGATTTTTTTATTATGTTCGGGAAATGATATGTAATATTATAATAAAACTCTCTCCAGATAAGCTCGTTTATCCAGGTTTTTGCCTCTGCCTGATCTTGTCCTGATGAATTTGATAATCGGTTAAATCCAGTCCTGAATGCTTCCCGTATTCCAACCGTACCGAAATGTAAGTGCGGAGAAAGTTTACTCGTCCCGTCTAAAGCAGGGAAATCGCGTCTCGATTTGTATCTTGCCAGCTTACTATCCCAGAACTTCTTAAGTTGCTTTAATCCTTCCGCCCTGCTTCCACCGAATACATCCGATCCGTTTAAACTCTTTATCTCTTTTCCGGGATCTATACTTTTCAATCCGCTGAGTTTGAATTCTTTTGCCTTAGATAGTTTGTTAAAATTATAATTACACTTTGCAAAATCATCTTTCGAAAGCCTGTTGTAGAATGATTTCATGAATGGGGTGTAGACTACATACGGAGTACCGTTATCTTTGAGTATCTCGCCAAGCTTGAAAATTGTGCTGTCGGTTGTAAGAGTTAATTCACCGACGTTCTTTTTTACGATCTCTTCGACTTCATTGTCTCTTTGTTTGCTGTAAGGTTCCGGCTGTTCGTTCGCGAAAACCTGCACCTTACGCGCTTTCCCGATTATCCTTTTAAATACCTCGCTGCTGCTGCCTGTGACGATATTTAGTTTAATCGAGTATTCATTTAAAGCAGTTTCAAGAGATCGAAGTGCCTGGTAGAGAAAATGAATCCTCTTTTCTCCGAAATATTTATACGTATTCTCATTCTTTATGTAAAGGAACAGGTACTCATCATCTTCTGTAATGTTTTCTATAAATAACTTTAGACCGGCGTTATCTTCTATACGCAGGTCCTTCCTAAACCAAAATATCTTTAGCATTAATTATAATTCTGTATTGCCCGGATTCTCATTGTCTTCGGATGCCATTTGAACTTCAGCGCTTGTCTCTGCATATATCTTCGGTGTGTTGTCATATTCATTATCTATAAGGCTTTCTTCCTCGCCGCGTTTACCTATTGCCTGAGTTACTTTTTGAGCGGCATCTTCGAGCGTATCGGCTGAAATGAGGTTAAGTCCGGATTCGTCGAGTATCTTCCTTGCTTCGATTGCATTAGTTCCTTGCAGCCTGACTACAACAGGTATATTGATGTCGATATTTTTTGCCGCCTGTATCACTCCGTTTGCAACCCTATCACACCTTACAATACCACCAAAGATATTTATTAGTATCGCTTTTACATTCTTATCTGAAAGTATGATTCTGAATCCGTTCTCGACTGTTTCTGGTGAAGCTGTTCCACCAACATCTAAGAAATTAGCTGGCTCACCGCCTGCAAGCTTGATAAGATCCATTGTTCCCATCGCAAGACCCGCGCCGTTTACCATACATCCCACGTTTCCGTCCAGCTTTATGTAGTTAAGATTATATTTTGACGCTTCTATTTCCAGAGGATCTTCCTCGTTTAAGTCCCTTAATTCCGGATAGTCTTTATGCCGGAACATTGCATTATCATCGAGCGTGAGCTTCGCGTCTAGTGCAATGATCTTGTTGCTTACCGTCAGCGCCATTGGATTTATCTCTACAAGAGAAGTATCCAGGTCTACGTATGCCTTATAAAGTTTTGTTATGAACTTTAGAAAATCTTTGTAAGCATCACCTTCGAGCCCTAATCCGAATGCCAGCTCTCTTGCTTGATAATCAGCCAGCCCGATCGCAGGGTCTACCCATACTTTAATTATCTTCTCAGGTGTTTCTTCTGCTACCTTCTCGATTTCAACACCGCCTTCCGTAGAAGCCATAATAACATTTCTTGAGTTACTTCTGTCGAGCAAGATACCGAGATAATACTCTTTCTTTATGTCCACACCTTCTGTTACAAAAAGAGTCTGAACTTGTTTGCCTTCCGGTCCGGTCTGGTGTGTAACAAGAATGTTGCCGAGAAGCTTCTCTGCATAATCTTTGCCTTTCTCTATGTCACCACCGATGAACTTTACACCGCCTTCTACTACCACATTATCCCTGTTGTGCTTGCTGTAAACTATTCCTTTTCCTCTGCCGCCTGCATGTATCTGGGATTTGACTACGAACTGGTCTATTCCTTGCTCTTTCAGTTTTGCTATCGCCCCGTCGAATTCTTCCATGGCTTTTATTGCGACACCATCCTGGACAGGAACACCGTATTTTTTTAAAAGTTCTTTTGCCTGGTACTCGTGAATTTTCATTAAGGTTTTTTTATTTATTTTTTTTCTTTTGCTTGATATTCAATGAGTCGAGTGAATTTTGAATCGAATCCAACTGTTTACCCGAACTTTGGAGTAAGGAATCTATTTGCTTGTTTATAGAATCTAGATTAGTCGAATTCATTATAGAATCAAGTTTCCTTTCAGATTCATTAACCTGCTCATCGATTTTCTCATTTACCTTTTGCTCTACTTTTTGCTTCAAAAAACCGCACCCTGCGACAGCTATTATCAGGATAACCGCCGCTGTAATGAATCTTGTTCTCATTTTTATTGAGTTTATTTGATTTTTTTAGCGCTAATTAGCTTTGCCTGCAGGAACAACAGAAGGTAATCTCTTCCGCCCGCCTTTGAATCAGTACCACTCATGTTAAATCCGCCGAACGGGTGAACGCCTACCAATGCCCCCGTACATTTCCTGTTGAAATATAGATTTCCTACAAAGAAATCGTCGTAAGCCCTTTGTAATTTTTTCTTGTTCTTTGTATATACAGCTCCGGTCAGCCCGAACATCGTGCCGTTTGCAATGTTAAGCGCGTCATCATAATCTTTTGATTTGATGACCGCCAGCACCGGCGCGAATATTTCTTCCTGCGCAATTGTATCGGTCGGCTTTACGTCTTTTATTATGGTCGGTTCTATGAAGTATCCTCCGTTGTTGTCTATCTCTTTACCGCCCGCGATGAGTTTCCCGCCTTCTTCCTGTGCTTTATTAATATACCACATTGTTTTTTCTCTGGACTTGGCATTAATAACTGGACCCATAGCAGGGTTTTCTGCGGCATTCCCGATTGAGATATAACTTGTTTTTTCTACCAACGCATCGCAGAATTTGTCATATAAACTTTCATCTACAATAACTCTTGAACAGGCGGAACACTTCTGACCTGTAAATCCGAACGCTGAAGCTACAACTCCTGCCACTGCATCATCGAAATCGTACAATTCGCTGTCAATAATTATGGCATCCTTGCCGCCCATCTCTGCGATAACTCTCTTTATCCATATCTGTGTTGGTTGTTTCTTTGCAGCAACTTCGTTTATCCTCAATCCGACTTCCATCGAGCCTGTGAACGCGATCACTCTCGTTAGCGGATGCTGAACCATTACCTCGCCTACTATAGACCCGGGTCCCGGAACGAAATTTAATACTCCCGGAGGAAGTCCCGCGGATTGAAACAGCTCTACGAACATCCATGCTATGGAAGGGGAGTCCTCTGACGGCTTAAGTGTGACTGTGTTACCTGAAACGATCGCAGCAGACGTCATTCCAATTGCAATTGCAAGAGGGAAATTCCACGGCGGTATCACAACACATACGCCCATTGGTATATATTCGAGACTGTTATCTTCGGATGGAATTCGCGTTAAGGGCTGTTTCTCACTGAAACGGATCATCTCCCTCGCGTAAAACTCAAGAAAGTCTATTGCTTCCGCTGTATCTGCGTCAGCTTCGGCCCAGTTCTTTCCAACTTCATACACCATCATAGCAGAAAATTCATGCTTTCTCTTCTTAAGTTCCTTAGCAGCTTTAAGTAAAATGTTTGCTCTCTTCTTTGGAGCAACTTTCTTCCACATCTGGAATACTTCGTTTGCATGTCGTATCGCCTTATCGCCCATTTCCGGGGTCGCTTTTTGAAAGACACCGATTATCTCTTCCGGTTTGCTTGGGTTTAGTGATGCGTTCTTATCATCAGTGTAAAGCTTTTCTTCTCCTATTAATATCGGATATTCCTGTCCTAGTCTTCCTTTTACTTTATCGAGTGCTTTCTGAAAATCTTTTCTGTTCTTCTTTTTCGTGAAATCTGTTAGCGGTTCGTTCTTAAATTTTGGTAATGACATCTTCTTTGTTCTAGTTTTGTTGGTTAGTATATAATTCTATTATTTTGTCGTGCAGTTCAGGTCTTACCTCCCAGATACCTTTCGCTGACCTGGATGGATAAACCCGGTTTGTTAAAAATATTATTACAAGGTTCCTGTCGCGGTCGCACCATACACTGGTACCTGTGAATCCCGTATGTCCGAAGCAGTTATCGGAGATCATATCCCCGCATGGTCTTCCATAGCTATTCGGCTCGGGCTTTGAATCCCATCCCAGCAATCTTGTGTTGTAATAAAATACATCATTGGGTTTCTCAAGAAATAGATCTACCGTTCCTTCGTAAACAAATGACTCGATCTTCAACCCTGCGGAATATGAGTTGTAATATCTTCCCTCATTCATAAGAGTGGAGACAAGCTTGTAAATATCCTCTGTGTTAGAGAATAAACCGGCATTTCCTGATACACCTCCCATTACGGCAGCGGACTCATCGTGAACCTCGCCCTTAAGCTGGCGTCCTCTCCAATTATTATCATACTCGGTCGGTAGTGCAAGGTCATTTAGTTCACCTTTCGGGTTAAAAGTTGTGCTTGACATTCCAAGCGGTTCGAATATCTCCTGTCTGCAATACTCATCCAGCCCCATACCCGTAACTTTCTCGACTATAACACCAAGCAGAATTGCATTCAGATCGCTGTATTCGACTGACGTGCCCGGTTCATATTTTAATTCCTGTTCACATATCGTCTTTATTACATCATCCTTGTCCTTACAGGTCGTGTAAAATGGTATCCAAGCCTTAAGCCCTGAATTATGAAGTAGAAGGTTTCTTACAGTGATCCATTCTTTACCGTTCACTGCAAAGTCCGGTAAATAATATGCCACCCTGTCGTCCAGCGAAAGCTTGCCCTGGTCATATAGCTTCATTATAGCTGAAGTTGTTGCGATCACTTTAGTCAGTGATGCCAGGTCGAAGATACTATTCTCGGTTACAGGGGTTGATTGGTCATATGTATAGTATCCGTATGATTTTGAATATAGTATTTCATTATTTGTACCGATCAAAAGCTGAGCGCCGGGGTAGGACCTGTTCCGGATACCGTTTTCTACGATTGCGTCTACTTCAGAAAAATCATATGGATATGCCTGTGTGTATAGTAGTAAAGAAAGGAATATTATTAAATAGGCTCTTTTCATAGTAAAAACAAATATATTCAATTATAAACCTTACTTCAATTTATAAAATTGCCCCAAATATTATGTTTTTAAGGAAGATAATAGTGTATTAACGGCGGGATTTTAGTCTTAATACGGTAAGTGTGAGTAACATTATGATCGGTAATTCTAAACCGAATAGTCCGCACTTTTTTTCCTTCTTTTCGTCGATTGTGCCGGGCTTTACTTTTGTTACAAGGTCCACGTTTTGTACCAGGTCCGCAACGGTATTTTCCCAGCGGACAGTGTTGCCGTTCTTAGCGCCGTTTGTGCCGATCACTTCGTTTGGAAAGGTTATCTCGTGAACTATCTTATAATCCCGCATGCCCGGACTGAGCGCATTTAATGAATCCTGAAGTAGTCTGTATATAAGTATCATAACTTCCTCCTTTTCGTCGAAATCCCATTCCGCCGTCATCTTAGAGAAACTCTTCGCCTCGGGAAGCATGTTTATATCTCTGAATTTTAAATTCAACCGGACGTGTGTGGTCGAATCTGCATCATTTTTCTCTATAACAATGTCACTCGGTTGTGAATTTTCAGATGTGTAATTTTTATTAACGGTGTAATCCGTGAATCCGAACCCGTATATCTCTTCCGATGTGATATTTGAGTTGTATGTCCAGTAATGTATCTCCATCGTTCCGGAACCGTCCTCGTTCAGTTTTATCTTTTCTTCTAAGTTCACACATGACGAAAGTACTAGACATAGAAATACAAACAAAACCGGGTAATATTTTTTGAACTTACTCATTCTACTTTTAAAGGCAGTCCTTCTTTGAGCAAATTGATCTTTTCATCTGCCCATGATTTGAATTCGCCGTTTTCCGATGCGTCCCTCTTATCCATCAGAGACTTTATCATGTTGTATTTCTGTGCATCTGAGAATGGGATATGGGAGATTCCTTCCACAACATTCTTGTATTCTTCATCTGTCAATTTATTCAACGAATATATAAATGCAATCACTGCGTAATCTTCCTGCAGAAGGGAAGTCACATTGTTTAATCCCATTCCCCGCAGGAAGGAAGAGTAGGCCGGGTACTTGCTTAATGCATCAGCCGCGAGAAACCTTGCCCCAAAAAAGTCGTTGCTCAGGAATTGGAATACTACCGGGAAATTATTCACGCTCGGGTAGTTATTGAATGCGTAAAGCAGGTTCTTAAAGTATATTTTCGAATCGGTTTTCTCTTCGGCAAGCTCCCTGAGCCTTTTGGAAACCGCCTCAATGAATTCTATGTCAGCTGGATCGTATTTTATCTTGCCAAGAGCCAGTACGGCGTTGGACCTTACTCTTATATCATCATCGTAAGTCAGTAAAAGCAGTGCATCCTTGCCGAGCGGGTTTTGTGTTTCACCGTAAAGATACGCCATCATGCTCAGCTCCTGTTCATTAAGCACTTTCTTATTGCTCTTGTACTCTTCGAGCTTTCTGCTGAATACCGTGCTTACTGCCGCAGGTATTTTTACGATCATATTTCGCATCAGGAATGTCTCTCTATGATCGTCAGTACCGAGTTTTGTAAGCATATGCTCTGCTGTTTCCATGCTGTCCTGTAGTAAATGCTCCTCGCCATACTTTTGCCATAATGAAAACCTCGGCTCTATAGTCTTCGCCATTATAAAGTATTCCTCTATAGAATAAAAATCCTTGAGCGGACTCAGTTCCACCTTGTATCCCTCATTTGTAGTTTCGGTTACCTCTTCATCCGTGTAATAAAGGTCCAGACCTTCGCCCCAGTATGATTTGTTGGTGATAGTGCTGTCCAGTCCTCCCACAGAATAAAAATCATTCCCGGAACCATCGGCCAGCAGCCCGATACTTCCGTATTCACGCCTTAGATTGCCGTATCCGCGTGTATTTCCCGGCTCTTTGTTCAGATAGCCGTCACGCCCGCTCCTGTCTATTAATATCCCGATGCCATTTGCATTACCCGCGCCCTGCGACAGGGAATAAGCTGAGTAATTATCATAACCCTTCACATCATCGAGTATACCGACACCGTAATCATGCCCGCATCCCTGCGACACTCCGTTAGACGTGTAGTAGTCCCACCCGTCGTAATCTTTTAATATTCCCACGGCAAGGTGTATTCCCGCACCCTGTCCGTATTGGTATGAATTATACTTATCATGCCCGGATTTATCCACGATAGCACCAAGCCCATACCAGTATGCTCCGCCCTGTCCGAATATATCCGTCGCGTATATGTCATTTCCGCCTCCTTCGATGATCAGCCCCACACCACCCGCGTAATAAGGTCGCAGTCCCAGCCCGTAACCCTGGCACATCGAGACGAAGTGGTCTTCGTACCTGCCCATATCGAGCGAAAGCGAATTTATCAGATACGAATCATTACCTGAGTTATCGACGATCGCCCCTGCGCCCTCTGTCATGCCAAATCCCTGTGAATATGTATTAGCCGTGTAAATGTCATTACCCGCTTTATCCACCAATAACCCCACTCCAAATGCCGCTGCGCCTATGGAAAAGGAATTTGCATAGTAGATATCATTGCCGGATTCGTCATATAATAAACCGAAACCACATATAGCTGAACCCAACGAAACGTTTCCGCTTCTGTAAATATCATCTCCCTCTTTGTCAAAAATAAATGATGATGAGAATACACCGCCGGCAAGAGAAAATCCTTTCTTTGAATTGTAATGATCATCACCGCTCAGATCAATAATGCATGAAAAATTTCCGTCCATTATATCCTCATTCTCCATATTGTAAGTATCATTACCTCCAAAATCTATTATGAAATCGAAATCACCTGTGTAAACATTATCACCTGTGCCGCCGATTGCTATTTTAATACCGTCTTTGTTGTAATACTCATAAACGTCGCCTTTGATTTCTTTTGTGTTTAGATTCTTAGTTTCAGCTTCGATGTAATCATTTTTATTGCGTATAAAATCATTGTACCAGCCAAAAAGCGATGACAATGTATTGTAACTCTGCCAATATAATTCTTTCTTATAAATTAACTTTGTCAAAAGATCCATAGTGTACTTAGAAATGGCTGTTGATGAGTCTCGAACAATATTGTATTTAAAAATATCTGTGGTGTATCCTTCAATTGAATAATTATCTTCTGAAATTATGGAAAGTATGTTCGACCTTAAAAATGTTTTTTCCTTTTCTGTTAACTTTGAAAGTAATGATGTTTGATATTCGTTTTCCTCTTTTACAAAATTCAATAATCCATTTATACTTTCCGATGGAGATGCTTTACCCCCATCAAAATTAATAACAATGTGAGGAAAAGAAGTTCTCGATTCTCCCCAGGGTTGATAATATCCATTCTGCTGAAACATAAAATAAAATATCTTATCAATATCCATTCCCGTAAATGTTGCAACACTATCCACCCATCCGTCATATTCCAGAGGGTTTTTCATCAATCTTTCCACAATAGGTAGTAGTAACCTATTATTGTTCGTTGCCGTAGTGTCGGAAAAATTAAGTGGGATAGATATGTCCCCGGGAGTCAGACCCCGGTACTTTATTGCATCGTAAATTGGATTAGTAATTGTCTGTGAATACAGTGGGTTGGTTATAACATAGGAGACGAACAGAACCAGAAAAAATCTTTTCACTCGATTTTAGGGTTATATTTTATCCTAATAATTAACATTATGATAACATATTTTTTCCTTAAAGATAATTCATTTTTTAACACTTTTGACTTAACGGAGGATTAAATGAAGTTTTTATACAAATTCATACTTATCTGGGCAATTATTTCGTCGGCATCTTTTGCGCAAACCCTGGTGAATACTTACCCTTTTCCCAGTAGCACGGTAAATAATTCTTTCTGGGGAATCACCGATCTAAATGATACACTCTATATAGCCAGTGATAATAACGGTGCTATTTACAGAGTGTCAAAAACAGATGGCTCCATTCTTGGAAGCATAACAGTTCCTGCTGCAATTAATTTCAATCACGGTCTCAGCTGGGACGGATCCGGTTTTTGGGTGGCGCGTGCCGCGGGAGGTACTTCCAGAAGATTCTATAAGATCGATCTAAACGGAGCCGTAGTAGACTCGATAACTATTCCGAGTCTCTGGGGAAATTCCACGATCGGGCTCGGAGGCATCGACATTCACGGAACCGATATGTGGTTCTCGGTTTACTATCCCGACTTTGCTTCATACCCTTACACATATGCTTACAAACTTGATCTAAATACAAAGGCAATAGTTGATACCATTCCGCTCAGAGGTAAACAGCCTCAGGGCATCGCTGTAAAAGGCGACACGATATTTTACGTTAACGACAACTTCCAGAGCGAACCTGAAAGAATATACGCTTACAGTATTTCACTCGGCGACACGATATTCTCTTTTCCCGCCCCCGACCCGGATGGTGATTGCGATCCGAGAGGACTTTATTGGGACGGAAGCTACCTGTGGCATATTGCGAGAAGCGTCGGACCGTTAACCACTAGAACATTATACAAGTATCAGCTTGGCGGATCCGGAAATCCGATAATCAATGTTTCGGCGGATTCGTTATCATTTGGCAATGTTGTTATCGGTCAAACTTCTGACCTTGGACTTAATATAGCAAATAATGGAACCGCTCCGCTTATCATAACGAATTTTAATATCTCAAATCCCGCGTTTACTATTGCTCCTAATTCACTGCCGGATACAATTGCGCCTTCGGGTAATGCTAATTACAACGTGACATTCAGCCCGAGCGCGTTTGGTAATACACCGGCTACTTTGCAGATATCGAGCAATGACATTGGTACACCGGTCGAGACGGTTGGCCTAAGAGGTGTTGGTGTTTATACAGGTGGACATATTTCCACTGTTACTAATTATGATTATGGTAATAGGCGCGTCAATTCGCTCTGCGGATATACGTTTGAGGTTGAAAACCAGGGAGGTGGGGTTATTCAGATTTATTCTATCGACACGGAAACGGAAAGATTCCATTTTGATAGTACCGGAATTACTTTTCCTATTAGTATAAACCCGCTCGATAAGGCTTCATTCAGGATATGGTTTAATCCCAATTCTGCGGCAACATTCTCGGATTCGGTAACCATAAATTCCAATTCAACAAATGCACCTTCTTACAAGTTTTCTATTTCCGGTACTGGTGATGCCACTCCCACAGACCTTGGTGATATTTTGTGGCAGGGTATAAATCCCGACAATCCAAATACCAGCTTTAATGACATTCAACCGACCAGTATGAAGTATATAAGTGATGTTAATGGTGACGGTGTATATGATCTGCTTGTTGCAACAGAAAACTATCTGACTATATGTTACAATGGAAATTCATCGGTTACTGCAGATATACTCTGGATATTCAATACTCACTTTGGAACGATAAATACGGGCTCTGTCGATTGGCAGGATGCCGTCCAGACTATACAGGACATTGACAATGACGGAATTGAGGATGTTATTATCGGGTGTACGGGCGGAAATGAAATGGTCTATGCCATCTCTGGCAGAACAGGACAGAAGCTCTGGGAATATGGTAATCCTTCCACTACAGACGACGGTGACATCATGGGAGTAAGAACCGATTATGATTACAATAACGACGGCCATAAGGATGTTCTTATATCAGCTAGTGGTTCTGGTATGGGTGCCGGACGTCATGCGGCAATATGTGTTAACGGACTCAACGGCGCTGTTATTTTTAATACTACACAATCTAGCGAATTCACATGGGATGTGGTTGCTACGGAAGAGGGAGGTGCGATCGCACTTTCCAATAACGGCGGACCATATTCTGTGAACGGATTTAATACATCCGGTATTGTCTCCTGGAATTACGGTGTCACCGGTGCAGTATGGAATATGAGAGAGATCAATGACATTAACGGTGATAACGTGAAGGACATTATTGGATTCTACGGCTTTAGCGGTAGTATTTTTGCCATAGATGGTTCAAACGGTGCTCAGCTGTGGACAGATGGTTTAGGTAATAGCAATAACGGAAACTTTGCCATTCTTCCTGACCTCGATGGAAACGGATTCTCTGATTTCACTTTATCTGGTCCTCAGTCGGTATTTAGGAAGGATACTAAAACCGATTCTACACAATGGATATATAGTCCGAATAGCTCCTACATAAGAGGTGTTGCTTCCATAGACGATGTAAACGGTGATTCTGTTTCAGACATAGCGGTTATTACGCAATTGCCTCCTAGAGTAATAGTACTCGATGGTGCAAAAGGCTCTGTTCTCTTTGATTACTCTCTCGGCAGTTCGATCAATCAGCGCGGTGACAGGATATCTGCACTTCCGGATCTCGATAATAACCATAGCAACGAATTTGTTGCCGGTTCCAGGGACGGAAGAGTTATCTGTTTCTCCGGCGGACCGGATGGAACGGTAGGTATACAGCCGGTTTCAAACGTTATACCGGAAAAATATTCTTTATATCAAAATTACCCTAACCCGTTCAATCCGAGCACGCTTATCAAGTTCGATATACCAAAGAATGCTTTGGTAAAATTAAAAGTATATGATATACTTGGAAGGGAAGTCACGAAACTTGTGAATACTGATCTGCTTGCAGGAAGTTATGAGTTCTCGTTTAACGGTTCTAACTTTGCGAGCGGTGTTTATTTTTATACTCTCGAAGCAGGTGACTTTAAACAAACTAAGAAGATGTTATTGGTAAAGTAAATAATAGAAAGAATTTTTATAAAAAAAGCGGGGTAATCCCGCTTTTTTTATTTTAGAACCTTATTGAACTTTATATAATAAAGTTTTAAATTAATAAAAAACTACCATGAGAAAATTAATACTGATTCTGTTATTATTTTTTTCTATTTCCTCTTGTAAGTCTCTTTACGCAGGCTTTGGCAATCCTTTAAAAGTTGGGAATTTTTTCCAGTACACATTTGATAATTATCCCGGTCCGGATTATTATAAGAATTGGGAAATATTATCCGATACTACTTTGTCGAACGGAATAACGTATTCTATCATAAAAAGTTATTTTATTGGGGGCGCCAATTATTATTCCCTCGAATTTATCGACTCAGTTGCAAACAAATGGTTTGTTTACTTTCCAACTTGCTTAAACGCAGATACAAATGGTAATATTCTGAAAATTGATCTTAATCTTGATTCCGGTTATGTATGGTATCCGTGCGAGTATGGTAATATTATTACTAGAAAGGGAATTCTAAACAGTTTTTTAGGAAAGCAGAATTTAGAGTATATTACTACAACAGGATTTCCTATTAATCCTGATGGTCAATATGTAAGATATGCTGAGTTTTTTGGTTACACTGGTTCTGATGGTTATAATTTTCAGGACGATTTAACTGGTGCAATTATAGATGGAGTAACGTATGGAGATATTATTAATATTCATCAGATCTCAAATCAAATCCCAGAAAAGTTTACTCTGCATCAAAACTATCCGAACCCGTTTAATCCTACGACAATTATAAAGTTTGATATTCCAAAGAATGTTAAAGTATCTCTTAAGGTTTATGACATACTTGGAAAGGAAGTTGCTAACCTGGTTAACTCAGATTTAAATGCGGGTATTTACGAATATACATTTGAAGGAACGGGATTAACCAGTGGAATTTATTTCTATACATTATCTACAGGTGACTTTAAACAAACTAAGAAGATGTTATTGGTGAAATAATATTCCTAGAAAGTCTCTTTTAAGGCGTGAAATGCACTTTTCACGCCTTTTTTATTTCATATAGATTCTTTAAATTTTCTTTAGGTTATTAATTAAATAACGGCTTATGAAGTACCTTATACTTACTCTGGCAATCTTTTTAACCGCTTCAGTTTCATACCCGCAGAGCAGGGGATTGGAATTTGGAGATATCCTGTGGCAGTTTCAGGTTCCCGATAATCCGGGTACCTCTTTTCAGGATAAGCAGATAAAAAGCTTAAAACAAATGCCTGATGTGACAGGTGACGGAATAAACGAGGTCATCGTTGCAACGGGAAATTACTGGACGATCTGTTTGAATGGTTCTAACGGTGATACATTATGGAAGTTCAGCACGCACTTCGGTACAATAAATACCGGTTCTGTGGACTGGGAAAATGCTGTCGATATCGCCGATCTCGAAGGCGACGGTACTTATGACGTTGTCATCGGCTGTGCCGGCGGTAATGAAATGGTTTACGCGCTCAATGGACTTACCGGTGCGCTTAAATGGTCTTATGGAAGTCCCACTACGACAAACGATGGTGATATCAAAGCAATAAGCATCAAATATGATTTTAATGGTGACAGCAAAAAAGACGTTCTTGTCTCTGCCAGCGGCGTTACAAACGGAGGACGCCATGCCGCTATATGCCTTGATGCAGTAACCGGCGGTGTAATTTTCAATGTTACACAACCCCAGCCGTTTACGGACGATGCAATTGCGACCGAATCCGGCGGTGCAATTGGCGTAAGTAATAACGGCTCGCCTTACGGAGTGAACGGGCTGACAACTAACGGCGGAAGTGCGTGGAATTACGGATCACCCGGGAATGTATGGAGCTTACTCGAAATTCCTGACATTAATAATGATAGTGGAAAGGATATACTAGGTCTTTGTGGATTCAGCGGACAGATATTTGCTATAACGGGTGATGCCGGTGCGCAGATATGGACCGGCTCGCTCGGTTCGAGTAATAATGGAAAGATAATACTTCTCGATGACGCAGATAATAACGGCTTTGCTGATTTTACACTATCGGCTCCGCAGGTCGCGTACAGAATTGACACTAAAACAAAAGATATAATCTGGTCTAACTCGCTGAGCTCATCCTATACAAGAGGTGTGGCAAATCCGGGGGATCTTAATAACGATAATATAGATGAGGTTGTGATTGCAACACAAACCCCTCCGCGTTTGGTTGTGCTCAATGGAGTAAACGGTGGAATACTTTTCGATTACAGCTTTGGTGCAGGTATTAATCAAAGGGGAGACAGAGCTGAAGTACTCGATGACATTGATACAAATGGTATCAATGAATTCCTCGGTGGAAATAGGGAGGGACGCGTGATCTGTTTTTATGGCGGTAATGGGGTGATTAGCAGTGTCGATCCTGTATCTTCCGTACCGTCTGATTTTACGTTGTATCAAAATCACCCGAATCCTTTTAATCCATCTACGGTCATTAGATTTTCTCTTCCCGAAAATTCGGATGTTTCTTTAAAGGTATTCGATATGCTTGGCAGAGAAGTATCTACGATAGTGAGCTCGCCTCTGTCAGCCGGTATACATGAGTTTTCCTTTGAAGGTGATAATATTGCTGGTGGAGTGTATTTCTACACATTGCAGGCTGGAGATTTTCGGCAGACAAAAAAAATGCTTTTGGTTAAATAATTGTAAGTTTTCATACTAAGAAAAAGGTATCTTATTAACTTAATATAAGATACCTTTTTTCATTAGGTTAAATTTTTGTGTCATTTAATAAATTAATATTTAGTATGTTTATGATGGTAATCTTAACACGGGAAATTTAAAAACGGGACTGTAGTGGGGGCTTTATTCGATTTATTGGGAGAAATATAACCATTTCTTTGGTATTTCTGGTAGTATTCTTATCTGCGGCTGATATCCATTCGCGCGCAACAGTATCTTTTCTTCAAAAAATCTTTGCACCACCGGATACACTCGAGGAAGGCTTTCTTTCCGAGGAATCTTTTACTATTGGATCTGGGGTCTCTTTCTTTGTTGATAATAGTGGTAATTCTCGTAGAAGTCTTATTGGTTACTACGGTACGGTCAGTGCCGAAAAAAAATTCTTTGGCAATTTCCTCATTTCTGCAGGAATAGACGGCTATACAATACCGAAATCGGATACTAAACTCATTGGTAATATTAACATGAATGTTATCTATGGTATTCCATTGGGAGATAGGATAACTATTGGTCTGATGAGCGGATTATTTACCGGGTTTATACAGCGAAAAAATTCCAGCGGTATAAATTCCGGCGGTTTGGTAGGTATGACTATACGCTACAAGATAAATAAAAAGTATGAAACCGGCGTAGTATTCAAATATCCTTTCTTTACAGAGTCAAAAGGTATTGTGCTGACTAATGTATTCTTTTCATTTTAAACTTTACCTTTCTATATACTTTCATAGAATAATTCCCTTATCATTCCTATCTTTGCAATATGAGAAAAGTCCTTGCCATAATTGGCCCCACTGCATCGGGTAAGACCCAGATTGGGGTAGAAACCGCAAAACTACTTGATGGCGAGATAATTTCTGCTGATTCAAGACAGGTATATAAACATTTCCCCATAGCTTCTGCGATCCCATCCGAAAAAGAACGGGAGGGTATTCCACATCATTTCATGGAGGAACTCAATCTGAACGAAGAATTTAATGCCGGAGATTTCGGGAGAATGGGCAGGGAGCTTATCGACCGGATCTTCGAGCACGGAAAGCAGCCCATAATTGTAGGGGGAAGCGGGCTTTACATTCGGTCTCTCATCGACGGGCTTTTTGATGATGACGAAGACCCTGCAACCAAAGAGGAAGGTAGTAAGGAGATTCGTGATAAACTTTATGAGAGGCTCAAAGAGAAAGGCAAAGAGTTTCTCTATAACGAACTGAAAGAGATAGACAAGATCGCCGCCGCTACAATGCTTCCCACAAATTTCAAACGCGTTATACGCGCCCTGGAGATATATTATGCCACCGGGAAAAAGATCTCCGACCTCCACAAAAATAAAATAGAAGTTGATTTCAAAACCCTGCAGGTTGGGCTTATGTGGGATAGAGCTGAACTATACAAACGCATAAACGAACGTGTTGATATGATGCTAGAAATGGGGCTCGTTGACGAGGTGAGACAGCTTAAAGATAATGGCTATAACCCCGTGCAATATAATTCACTTAATACCGTAGGAATAAAGGAAGTTTTTAGTTATCTCGATAACGAAACGACTCAGTCAGAGATGATAAGACTTATTAAACAAAACTCCCGCCGATATGCCAAAAGACAAATGACCTGGTTTAGGAAAGATAAACGCATAGATTGGGTAAACCTTTCCCATGATTCAGACATCAAAAGTGTAGCGGGTGAAGTGGTTACGCTCTTTGAAAATTTTAATCCTGAAAAATGAAAGTGAAACTTGGTCACATCGAATTATTTGTCAAAAACCCCTCTGAATCAAAGAAATTCTATATGGACGTACTTGGATTTAAACTGGTTGAGGTCCAGGGCGATGGCAATTTTGTCTGGCTGTGCTCAGGTGAATCGGTATTTTTATTACGTCCCGGTAAAGGCGCAAAAAGGGGAGTCGATTACCAATCTTCATCTTCCGGGCTGGTTATCTATACGGATGATCTTCCTGCATCGAAGGAACAAATGGAGTCAAAGGGGCTTGAATTTAAAGGCACCGACGGCTCCGAAAACTGCCTTACTTTCACGGATCCTGATGGAAACTGGTTTCAGCTTGTAAATCCGGAAGACCATTAAAAGGATTAAAATTTCACAACTTTTATACCCTTTATACCGTATATCCATTAAAATCCCGCTTTCTGTTACTATTATTCGGTTTCAAAGCAAAAAGCTAAATTATGCGAAAATTTTACCCCATATACATAATTATATTCATTTGCCTATCCTTATTTTACGGAAGCACTTTTGCCCAGGAAAGCAAAGAGGGATTTCCTACGATCGATGGTAAGATTGAACCGGGTGAGTGGGATGATGCTACGGTTTTTGATAATTTTTATATGATGATTCCCAGAAGTGATGAAAAATACTATGATAGCACCATTGTTTACATCAAACAATCATCGACCGCGCTCTATTTTGCATTCAAGTATTATCCTAAAGGAAAGGTCATCTCGAAATCCCTTACACGTGATAGAAGTACGGAGGACGAAAACGAATTCTTCATTTTGCTCGACCTCGAAAATAAACGGCAGAATGGGTATATATTCGTATTCAGCTTCCTGAATAACCAGAGAGACCAGCTCGTATATAACCAGCGTAATAAATCTTCCGAATGGGATTGGAAATGGTACGTACAGTCAACTATTTATAAAGAGGCAAAGAATGGCGAGCCGGGATATATTGAGACTGAGGTCATGATACCGGTCGACCGTCTGCAGAATAAGAATAAAAAGAAAATAGGAATAGATCTCCAGCTGTTTGCGTATAAACCTGACGGGGGATATTATTACTATTCATTGATTCCCGATTCGGAACTACTCTCTGTGGAAAAATTATATGAATTCACACTCAAACAGCCGTTTGAAGAAAAACTTGACGTAAAATTTGAGGCTGTACCGTACCTGCGTGCGGATGCATTCAATGATTCATCTGCAAATGCGCAGTTCGGTGGTGAGTTCAATATGAGCATCGACAAACATAAGCTGAAAGGTACATACCAGACGGACGAATCCACGCTCGAGGCGGACCCGTTCACGTTTAATTTTAACCGCAGTACGACCTTTCTTGAAGAGAGGAGACCTTTCTTCAGTAAAGACCTTGATTTGTACAGCTCTCCTATAAATCTTTTCTATACACGCTCTATTAAGGATATTTTATACGGCTTTAATTACACTTATCGAAGCGACAGGCTTAAGGGTGGGGCTATTTTTGTGCAGGAAGATCAAAACTTAAGCGGCAGGGACAGGAAAGTGCTTTTCATGCGTCCTTTCTACGAAACAAATGAGTTCAAGATAGGATCGATGTTCATATATTCGGATAACGCAACAACCGACTATAATGAAAATATAATTAGCGGTGATTTCTTTTATCGTTTTCCACAAAACAGGTTCAGGTTCGGCGGCCAATTCGCTCACAGCAATAGTTCGCAGTCCGGCACGGATGATAATGGCAACTCGATTGACATATACGGTTATTACCAATACAATGATAATGGCGGTCCATATGCTGATTACGGCTACAATAGAACTGATGAAGGTTTTAGGGCTTCAACCTCTTTTAATAGTCAGACAGGCTTGTTAAGTGATTACGAAAACTATTACCTTTCCGGTGGCTATAACTTTGTATTTGACAGGAAGTATTTCACGGACATGAATTTTAGCGGGGGTTATTCCAGGGCTAATACCATTTCTGACGGCTTTATCTATAGAAATAGATATTATGTTAATACTAATGTTAAAGCTTCAGAATGGTTAAGGTTATACCAGTATTTCGAATATAACAGGCCCAATGATTATGACGAGAATGGACAACTGATTACAAGGACAAATACCCTTCAGGAATATGGCGTATCTTTGTTTTTCGGCACTAATTATTTTAATGTAGGATATTTCTTTGGACCTTATTACGGTTCATTCCTCGCAAATCCTTACATGAACTTCAACGTATTCTTCTTTGAAAAAGTCGGTTTCAGGGGAGGAGTACAATATATAGATGACGGGTACAATAAGGGTATGATTATGAATACCCGCCTTGATTATAAAGTATTTGACAAGCTGTATCTGCGTTCATTCTTCCAGAGAGATAATATCAGTGACCAGTCGCTGTGGAATCTTCTCGCACAATACGAGTTCTTCGGTGGAAGCAACATTTACCTGGTGATCAACCTCATTGGTGACCATCTCCAGCAGACCAATAGGTACTTTAAAGTATCCTACCAGTTCGATTTTTAAAGAAAAAGGGCGGACAACATCCTTATTGTCCGCCTTATTTACTTCATCAAGACCATTTTTTTAGATTCGATAAAATTACCCGATTCTATCTTATAAATATAAACCCCGCTTGCCAGGTTCGATGCTCCAAAAGTAACATTATATGAACCGGCTTGCTTGTATTCGTTTACCAGTGAACTTACTTCTCTGCCCATTACATCATATACCTTAATTGTCACATTACCAGCTGCAGGTATTGAATAACTGATGCTTGTTACCGGGTTAAATGGATTCGGATAATTTTGGGATAATGAATATGATTCGGGTATTAAACCATTATTGTTTCCCGTGCTGGTAGGGGAGTCCCACTCGAATTTGAATGCCCTGTATGACAGCCTTGGTGAATCAAGCTTCATCTCAAGTGCTATACTTCCATCAGGAGTTATTTCGTCTAATGTTGCAGATGTGGCTCCGCCGGTACCCCATCCTATCAGCGTGTTTCCATTTTCAAGCCTTCTTACTGATCCCATTGCTGACCCGTATATGGTTGGAGTGTTTTTATATTCCCATACAAGCGTTGCGGTCTTATTTACTTCATCCAGTTCATACTCTACAGCTCTGGAAAACTGCGGAGAGTGATAGTTGCCATTATCGAAGAGTGTTATGTGACCATCGGCTAATCTCCTCACGTCATGCTGATGACTGAATTTCATAGTATCATTTGTAAAAGTGAACTCATTGTTCTGACCTCCCAGTCTCCATATTATCGTACCCTTAGTTCTGTCTATCTTTGTGATCTCGTCCATGTGTCTGCTGGAGATGAGCAGGTTTCCGTCCAGATCAGGTTCTATAGCATTACCATGCACATAATCTATATAATCAACCGTCATATCTTCGTGAGTTGCATCCGTTATTTGAAAATGGTCCCAGCTCCTCCATTGAAATACGACGTTTTTATTCTCATCCAGCTCCTGTACAACAAGCCCTACTACCCAGGCGCTTGTGTCTCCCCCCGGTACAATGAGACTCATGTTTATTATCTGGTTATCGTATGACATTAATAGCGCGTGACCGTTTGGGAGCAGTACCAGCTCATGACCATCGGTTGAATACCCATTTCCGCATGTGAATGAATCGATTATTTGGTATTGATCATTCATCTGGTAGTATCTTGCGATAGCCGATTTGTAAAATGTAAGAGTCCCGTCATATTGTTTTTTGAAATCTAAACAATTATACTCCGTGCTCATCGAGTAGTATAAACTACCGTCATTGTTTGCTATTATTAGGTATGGATCTGATTGGTTGAAACTCCCTAAAAAGATCTTTCCCGGCGAGGGATTATCTGAAATTGTAACAGTCAACTGAGGTGGATCACCTCCCGGTCTGAGATTAAAAGGAGCTCTGAAGTTTTCTCCCAGTTCATCCCTAAAAGATTTTTCGCTATCGACGGATATCCTTGCCTTTTCGGTTTGGAAGCTGTAACTGAAATCCTTCCTGGAATTGTATTTTATCTGATTATTATTTGAGCTTATGTGAACTGTGACAATCTCGTCTGTATTAAATGGGGTGTGAGGCTGGAATAATATCTTTTTCTTATCAGATGTGAATTTTATATCCCCGGTATGTATACCGCTTCTCGAACCGGTTACTGTTATTCTGATGTCTGATAGGGAAGATTCACTTATCTGAGATTCAAGCCCGATAATGAGGCCATTGTATATACTGACGTATTTTGCGTCTGGTACCGGGTCGAGGTATATTACGTCCGGTTTTACCACAGAAGCACAACATAAGAAAACTAAGAGGGAAAGTGCTTTCATATTTTGGGAATTAAGGTTTTAAACTGGCTGTTTTTTCATTTTTTTATTCACTGTCGCCAACAGCAAATATACTGTTTTGCAACCTGTTTCCCCGGTAATTCTAGATATGCAACTATTAGACGACAATATACTAAAAATACTTGCGGCAGTGTTTAGCTAGGATAGATTAGGTGGACAGCATTAATACTGTCCACCTGTTGCTGCCGAAAGAAATGATCTTACTTCATTAAAACCATTTTTTTGGATTCAGTAAAATTACCTGATTCTATCTTATAAATATAAACCCCGCTTGCTAGCTTAGATGTCCCGAAAGTCACATTGTATGATCCGGCTGGCTTATATCCGTTTACCAGTGAACCTACCTCTCGACCCATTATATCATATACCTTAAGTGTCACATTGCCCGCTACGGGGATCGAATAATCGATAGTCGTTATAGGGTTAAATGGATTCGGATAATTTTGTGATAAAGAATATGTATTTGGTATTGAACCATTATTATTACCGACCGAGGTAGTACTATCCCAGTCAAACTTATACACTCGGTAGGAGACCATATTGTTACTAAGCTTCATCTCCAGTGTAATGTTTTTCTCTGGCGTGACTTCGGTTAGAGTTGGTGAAGTGTATCCCCAGCCTATTAAAGTATTCCCGTTGTCGAGCCTTTGAACGTATCCCATAGCTTTACCGTAAATGGTCGGCTCATTCCTGTATTCCCAGACCAATGTAGCAATTTTATTTACCTCGTCCAGTGAATACTCGATTGCTCTTGAAAACTCTGGCGTATGGTAATTTCCGTTATCGAATAATGTAACGTTGCCGTTCGCTATTCTGCGTATAGCATGCTGATGGCTGAATTGGATCGTATCATTTACAAAACTAAATTCATTATGCTTCCCGCCCAGCCTCCATATAATATCGCCTGTATGCCTGTCGATCTTGGTTATTTCGTCCATATGTCTGCATGATATCATAAGATTACCGTCTGTATCCTCTTCGATGGCATTCCCATGAACATAATCCAGAGTGCTCGCCGTAAAGTTCAGATGTGTAGCATCCGTTATCTGGAAATGGTCCCAGCTTCTCCATTGGAATACCACGTCCTTGTTCTCGTCGAGTTCTTGTATTATAAGTCCTATTACCGAGGCATTTGTATCACCCCCCGGAACAACCATACTCATATTTATATATTGTGCGTCGTATGCCATCAGCAATGCATGTCCGTTAGGCAGGAGTCTCAATTCGTGAACGTCGGTATTATATCCGTTGCCGGTTGCAAATGAATCTATCATGTTATAGTTCCGGTCCAGCTGGAAAAATTTGTTTCTTTTTGTTTCGAAATACGTTAAGGTACCGTTTGGTTGTACCTTGAAATCCATTCCTTCATAGACAAGAGGTCTTGCAAAATAAAATATACCGTTATTTTCGGCTATGACAAGGTACGATTCTGCATTAAAAAAATTACTGAGAAATATCTTCCCATGAGAAGGATTATCTGATTTTGTAACTTCGAGTTCAGGCAGATCATTGTCATCCCGTTGAAATGGAGCCCTGTAATTATCTCCAAGTTCGCTTCTCAAAGTATTATCGGTATCCCATCTTCTTCTGGACTTTTCAGTGTAAAAGGAATATGAGAAATTTCGCGAAGAATTATACTCTATTACACTGGAGCTTGAACTTATCGTGACCGTTACAATCTCATCTTGTGCAAATGGTCTTTCCTGTATCCAGAGTACTTTCTTTTTGTCAGTTGTAAGCCTTAATGTGCCTGTTTGTAAACCGCTTTTAGTCCCGGATACTTTTACAGTGAGGGTGTTAAGTGTTTCATTCGTAAGAGCTTTATCTAGACCTATGATCAGGTTATTATTGATGCTTACAAACCTTGCATCCGGCAATGGGTCAAGATAAACTACGTTAGCCCTTGCAGTAAGTGACATTAAAAACAATGTCAAAAGGGTAAATTGTTTCATCTTGGTTTAATTTTAGTTATTTAATTAATACCATCTTTCTGGAAGAAGTATAGCTTCCTGCTTCCAGCTTATATAAATATACCCCACTTGCAAAATTTGATGCGTCGAACAAAACATTATACGACCCCGCTTGTTTATACTCACTTACAAGCGATTTAATTTCTCTTCCCATCATGTCATATACCTTGATGGATACATTCCCCGCAACCGGTATAGAGTAGCTTATGGACGTTACCGGATTAAACGGGTTCGGATAGTTCTGAGCTAAGCTATATGACTCTGGCACTAAACCGCTGTTGCTTCCGGTCGACGTTATATTGTCCCAGTTAAATTTAAATGCTCTGTATGATACTATATTGCCCGGAAATTTCATTTCTAATGCAACCTTCCCATCCGGAGTTACTTCGCTGAGAGCAGGAGTTGTAAAACCCCATCCTATCAATGTATTACCATTCTCGAGGCGCTGTACGCTGCCCATTGCAAAACCATAAATGGTCGGATTGTTCCTGTATTCCCATACAAGGGTAACTGTTTTACCGATTTCGTCCAGGTTATATTCTACCGCCCTGGAGAATTGGGGAGAATGAAAGTTACCGTTATCGAAAAGAGTTATATTGCCGTTTGCAATTCTGCGTATGCAATGCTGTCTGAAAAATCCAAGCGAATCGTTTTTAAAAGTAAATTGATTATGTATCCCGCCCAGTCTCCATATTATCGAACCCTTCACTCTGTCGATTTTTGTTATTTCGTCCATGTGCCTGCTGGAGATAAGCAGGTTTCCATCCGTGTCCATATCGATAGCATTCCCGTGAACGTAGTCTATTGTCGATGATGTAAGATCAAGGCTTGTTGCGTCGGTGATTTCAAAATGATCCCAGCTCCTCCATTGGAATACAACATTCTTGCTCTCATCTAGCTCCTGGATTATTAGTCCGATCACAGTTGCCGCGGTATCTCCGCCTGCTACGATCTGACTCATATCTACTATCTGAGGATCATAAGCCATTAAAAGCGAATGACCGTTTGGCAATAGTATAAATTCGTGCGTGTCTGTTGTGTAACCGTTCCCGCAGGCAAACGAATCGATAACCTCATATTTATCGTTCATCTGAAAAAACTTATCCGACCCGGTTAGATAATATGTAAGAGTTCCGTTAGATTGTACCTTAAAATCGAGTGTTTGATTGCCAAAACCCTTGCTCCAAAAAACATTTGCATTGTTCTCGGCAATTATTAAGTATGAAGGATCTGTATTGTACGATGAAACGAATAATCGTCCGGGTGACGGATTATTGGATATTGTAACAGTGAGTTCCGGCGGCTCCGCGTTGTCCAGCTCGAATGGAGCCCTGTAATAGTCGCCGAGTTCATCACGCAAAGATTTATCACCGCTTATTGGGATTCGCGTCGCCTCGGTTGTGAACCTGTAGCTGAAATCTTTTCGTGAATTAAATTTTAATTGGTTATTGTTAGAACTTACCTGTACCGTTACGGTTTCGTTCGTTCTAAATGGAATGTGCGGACGGAATAGGATCTTCTTTCCGTCCGAAGCGAGCTTTACGTCGCCCGTATGTAAACCGCTCTTGGAACCGGTTACGCTTATATTAACTTCTGCCAGCAAGGATTCGTTTATCGGTGATTCCATCCCGATAATAAGATTATTGTAGATGCTGACGTATTTTGCATCCGGTGCCGGGTCTAGATATATCACGTCCGGCTTTACCAGGGAAGTACAGCAAAAGAGAATAATGGTTGAAATTATCAGTTTCATGTAATTATAAGAGAATTTTTTGCTTCAGTATTTTACTTATTCCCCGCTGAATGCAAGCTCTTTATGTAAGAGAACATGTCTTGAATAAAAGACCAACAAAAATAAATCAATTATAATAATTAAACAAACATAAAATTGGTGGATTTGTAGCCCGTATTTTTCTTTGCTAATGGCTATATTCTTCTATGCCCAAAAAGACACCATTATTACCCATCCTGTCCGTCACATTTGTAAGCACACTTGGTTATAGCATCGTTATTCCGTTCCTGGTCTATCTCGTCGAGCAATATGGTGGAAATGCAATAATTTACGGAGTACTTGGTGCTGCTTATCCTGCTTTCCAGCTGATTGGAGCGCCTATTTTGGGGAATTGGTCCGATATCTATGGCAGAAAAAAGATCCTCTTCTTGAGCCAGGCAGGAACACTTATTTCGTGGATGCTTTTTCTTGTAGCTATGCTGATTCCGGTAACCAATTTATGGAAGGTAGATTCAGGCTTTCTTGGTGCGTTCTCGATTACTCTGCCTTTGCTATTACTCTTTCTTGCCAGGTCATTCGATGGTCTCACGGGCGGAAATATCTCCGTTGCAAATGCATACCTCGCTGATATTACCGATGAAAAAGATCGGAATAAAAATTATGGCAGGATGTCCATTGCCTCGAATCTCGGTTTTATCCTCGGACCTGCACTTGCGGGTGTATTAGGGGCGACCGCTCTCGGCTATTATCTCCCGGTTTATGCCGCTATAGCAATTTCCACGGTTGCGACATTCCTCATCGTTTTTTACCTGCCCGACGCAAATCCCTGCGATGACGGAACCGAATCGATCAAGCGCACCGGCCTTAGAAAGCTTTTTAATTTCGAACAAAAGGAGTGTGTCGAATCCCGCGATGACAGAAAGATAAAATTTTCCACCATCTCAAAGTTGCAGGGCATCCCATATGTTCTTGTATTATATTTTCTCGTATTTCTCGGGTTCAGTATTTTTTACACTGCGTTCCCGGTTCACGCACAGCAGACTCTTAAATGGAGCGTTACCCAGCTCGGTGTATATTTTTCCGTGATAAGCCTCTTTATGATCTTAGTGCAGGGTCCGCTTCTCACACGGCTATCCAAGTCTTTCGATGACAGCACACTCGCGCTTTTTGGAGCGATCATACTCGGCACGAATTTCTTCCTGCTTACATTCACCAATCTTGTCATCGTATATGCCGCGGCGATCTTCTTCGCAGTTGGTAACGGTATTATGTGGCCCTCCGTTCTCTCGCTTTTGTCCCGGCTGGCAGGTAAGAAGTACCAGGGCGCGGTGCAGGGCTTTGCGGGCAGCGCAGGCAGTCTCGCGGGAATTATAGGTCTCACTCTTGGTGGTATTCTCTACGTCCAGCTTAATTCTGCCACCTTTATCATTTGCGCCGTGATAATATATTTGACATTTTTATTATCATTTAGATTGATAAAATTAGAGAAAGGGTGCCAATCCAAAGAAGATTTTGCTAAAGAAATGAATCCTGCTTCCGTTAATCCATAATTTTATCATGAGTAATAAAGAACAATTTACCGCAAAAGTCAGCGAAGGCTATTCCTTCAAAGGTGACAGCTTCATACTCGGCGCAGCAATGCTTGATAAAGAAGCTCTTCCCGGTGTTACCGTTTCCGTTCCTCTTAAAACAATGAACCGCCACGGACTTATCTCGGGCGCAACGGGCACGGGAAAAACGAAAACTCTGCAAAACATAGTAGAACGTCTCTCCGATAATGGCATCAGCGTTCTGCTTATGGATGTAAAGGGCGACCTTAGCGGACTCGCTCAGCCCGGCGCGGAAAATGAAAAGATAAAAGAAAGGCACGATCTTATCGGCGTACCGTGGAAGGCTTCATCCTATCCCGTCGAGATGTTCACGCTTTCGGAACAAAATGGTGTTCGCCTCCGTGCGACCGTCTCGGAGTTCGGTCCGGTACTTCTCTCAAAAATACTCGGCTTAAATGATAACCAGGCAGGCGTCGTCTCACTCGTTTTCAAATACTGCGACGATAATGGACTTCTACTTCTGGATATAAAAGATTTTAAAAAAGCTCTGCACTATCTCACTAATGACGGCAAGGATGAGATTAAAGAACATTACGGAGCGATAAGTACTTCAACGGCAAGTGTCATCCTGCGTAAGCTCATCGAGATCGAGGAGCAGGGTTCCGAATTATTCTTCGGAGAGCTCTCATTCGAAGTGGAGGACCTTATCCGCATAGATGAAAACGGGAGGGGATACGTGAATATTATCCGCCTCAATGATATACAGGATAGACCTAAAATGTTTTCTACTTTTATGCTCAGCCTGCTTGGCGAGATATATGAAAAGTTTCCCGAGAAAGGTGATACCGACCGTCCTGAACTTGTTATCTTCATCGATGAAGCACACCTGATATTCGATGAAGCGTCAAAAGCTCTCCTCGAGCATCTGGAAAATATAATCAAACTCATCCGCTCTAAAGGCATCGGAATATTTTTCTGCACACAGCTTCCTACGGATGTTCCGCCGGAAGTCCTTTCTCAGCTGGGTCTGAAAATACAGCATGCACTCCGCGCATTCACCGCAAACGACAGGAAAGCAATTAAATCCGCTTCCGAAAATTACCCTGATTCTGAATTTTATGAGGTCGATAAACTTATTACGGAAATGGGTATCGGTGAAGCATTCGTCACTGCTCTAAATGAAAAGGGTATCCCCACGCCTCTCGTGCATGTTTTGCTTACTGCTCCTTCATCGAGGATGGACGTCTTAACTCCGCAGGAGCTGGATGAAATCATTTCGAAATCGAATCTTTTAAATAAATACAGCGAGACGATAGACCGAGAGAGCGCGTATGAACTGCTTACGAAAAAAGTAGAACAGAAGGCTGTCGAGCAAAAGCAAGAAGAATTGAAAAAAGCTGAGGAGAAAAAGACCGCGTCGAAAAAACCGGAACCTACAATTATAGACAAAGCCTCAAAAAATCCTCTTGTGAAAACCGCCGTACGGGAAATTTCCCGCGGAATTTTTGGGGCAATAAAGAAAGCCTTGAGGTAATCACTTTACCATGCTCTCGAGGTATAGCTCTCTGAGCAGGGGAGTGATGCGGTACCTGTCATCACCGAAGTTGTTATACATAGATTCCAGCACGTGATAAACATTATCGAGCCCGATTCGCTCGCTCCATTCTATCGGACCGAACGGGTAATTTGTGCCGAGCTTCATTGCCGTATCTATATCCTCGCGGTTTGATGTGCCTTCCTGCAGTACCTGGTAGGCCTCATTCATTATCAATGTAACGACGCGTAGATTTACCATGCCGGGGCGGTCTTCCACATGATGAACCTCCTTCCCGAGATCTGTTAGCGTATTTACAAGTGAATTGAATTCATCATTCGACGTGAACCTGGTATTAGAAACTTCTATTCCGGTCACTTCCGAGAATGTAGGGTACAATCCAACTCCCATGAGCCGCGCCGTGTTGCCCAGCGAACGCAATTGCTCGTGAAGAGTAATACAAACCGAAGCGGAAACTACGGGAGCAGTTGTATTGTTCTGATCTATGTAATTAAGATTATTAAATTTTATTTCCCTGTCATAATTCGTAATTTCGAATATCATCTCCGCGGAACCCGGCACGTCGGTTATCTCGTGCTTTTGCGAAAGGAAACCGGATAGCTCGGATTTAAGCGCGTCACTATCGCCTATGATAAAAATTTTCGACATATTAATATTGCTTGATTGACCGATAAAAAGTTAAAGAAATATTTAGACGGGATATATAAACATTACAGGAAAAAACATTCTTCGAAAGATCCCATCTGGACCCTGCACCGCCTAGATGACCCGCGCGATATCGAACTCCTTGGCTTTATCATTTCCTGCTACAGCTATGGCCAGGTGAACGTGATAAATGCCTTTATCGAACGGCTACTCAAAATAACGGGCAGTAATATATATGAATTTACCGTTAATTTCTCGAAATCTAAAGATAAAAAGCATTTGCAGGGTATGTACTACCGCTTTCATACCGGTGCGCACCTTATTGCTTTGATAGAAATACTCAAGAAGGCTGTCATTACACACGGGTCGCTGAATGATCTTTTCCTTAATCATTACAGCGAAGGGGATGAGAATATTGTGAATGCGCTCGCCGGTTTTACTCGTGAATTAAAATCACCACTGAAAGCGAAGGAGTCTTTTAAACACTTCATTCCGGAGTCGGTCACGAATTCCGCGTGCAAACGGCTTAACCTCTATCTTCGCTGGATGGTTCGTAAAGATGAGATAGATCTCGGTGTGTGGCAGGGGATAAAGCGGTCGAAACTTATAATACCCCTCGACATTCACGTGCACCGCAACGCGCTGAAACTAAACCTGATTCAAAGAAGATCACCCGATCTAAAATTCGCCGTCGCACTTACTAGCAAGCTAAAGCAATTCGACCCGCGCGACCCGGTGAAGTATGACTTCGCCTTATGCCACACCGGAATAGATAAAGCTATTTTATGAGTAACATCTTTCGGGAATTTGTATAAACTTTTCCTGAAACGCCTTTCGTTTGTAATTTCGCGAAGTAAACCCCGCTCGAAAGATCTCCTGCATCCCATGAGAAAGTGTACTGCCCCGAAATAAATGTAGCATTAACCAATTCCGTAACGGTCCTTCCCATACCGTCGTAAATTATCAATGACACGTCCGACTTCTCCGGTAAGTCGAAGCTAATGTTAGTAGAAGGATTGAACGGGTTCGGGTAGTTTTGATAAAGCCGGTATTGTACAGGGATTGTAGTGGCTATTTCATTTTCACCCGTAGCTAGGTCATATACCTTGTAAACTGCTTTATCAGTGCAGACAAAGATTGTATCGCCGCTGCCTGGATCTTTTGATATTCCTATGATCTTGTTAGAGGTGGGAAAGTTGTATCCTTGTTGATTAAATGTTACACCGGCATTAATAGAACGGTAAACTCCGTTGTCAGTCCCAATGTAAATGATACTGGGGTTGTCGGGATTTATTTCAACCACATTTATTCCGCTTATTGAAGATATTTGGGTCCAGGTTAAACCCCGGTCATCTGATTTAAATAATCCTGATGAAGAAGCTCCATAACAATGAGTGCTTGAATCGAATGCCATAGATGTAAAGGAAGGTGTACCCATTGGATTAAATATGTTTCTGTCGAGTGTCCTATACATTCCACTCGCCGTAGAGACAAATACAGTCCAGTCGTGCTGGGGACTTATTCTTACCAAACCATTAGGCTGGGCAAAAAGGCCATTTGTTAGCTCAAATGATAAGCCGCGGTTGGTGCTTTTCCTAATATTAATATCAGAGAGATAAGAAATAAATATCAAGGAGTCATTGGCATCTCCGATATCGAATCCTTGAACGAATTTTCCTGTAAAAAAATCGATTGTATCGTAAGTTGTACCCCCGGTATAGCTGGAATATGTATGTGCAAGTCCATCGTGGCAATTGGTAGAAATTATGTTTCCGGGATAGCTTCTATAAGCTAAAATAAAATTTGTGTCATTAATAGAAATGTCGAATATATCGAATGGCTCAGGGTAGCATCCGCCATTTATATCATCACACACCAGGCGGTTCATAAAACCGTTAAATGGTTTATAAGTTTGCCCATTAGGAAGTATTCTGTAAAGATTCCCGTTCTGAGGATCCATCACCGAGCAAGGAGCTCCCGATAAACCGTTCGGGATGAAATACATTTGCTTTCGAAGTTCTCCATTTACTTTTATACTTTTGAATTGATTTATATCTACAATTGCTGAGTAAATAACTTCATAATTTTGAGCTGAAGCAGGAATATAACAACATATAAGAATGATCCATATCGTAAATGTGATCAGTTGTTTCATCGTGGTAAGATTATTGAAGGGAGCCGATAAATAATACCGATAATCATAAAAAATAACAACAAAAAAAGCCGGAGTCACTAATGACCACGGCTTTAATTGATTAATCAACTAACACACTTCAGGAGAAGTAATTGCTGTAGGGGAAGGACTCGAACCTTCAAGGAGCGGTTAGCCCTTTTTCTTCATTCCCGTGTAATAAAGGAAAAGGATTTGTCCCGATTTCTCCGCCCTCGAGACCGGAGGGTGCGTCTGCCAAATTTCCACCACCCCACAATGTATTTTTGTTTGTCATCCTGAACTTGATTCAGGATCTTTTATCAACGAACTGAAATAATTATAATGATATTGCTATTTAATTACAATATCATTAATATTATAACTAAATTTTTATGAATACTGTAATAATATATTTGTTTTATTAAGAAAAATGTAAAACACTATGGCCGAAACGCCCCAAAATTATGAAATTGATAAGCTGGACCGCGATATTCTCAGCATATTAATGGACGACGTTACGATTCCTTATACCGAGATCGCGAAGAAACTCCTCGTTTCCGGTGGTACAATTCATGTTAGAATGAAGAAATTAAAGGAAATGAGGGTTGTGAAAGGTGCGCAATTGATCGTGGATCCGGTTAAACTCCATTATGATATAACTTCATTCATTGGCGTTTACCTCGAAAAAGGGTCGATGTACCATGATGTAGCGAAAGAATTACGTAAGTTAGATGAAGTTGTGGAAGTACACTATACAACAGGCGCTTACGGGCTCTTTGCTAAACTGGTTTGTAAGAATACTCAAAACCTGCGCGAAGTGCTGAATGAAAAGATACAGCGAATAAAAGGGATCCAGCGTACCGAAACCTTTATCTCGCTTGAGGAATCGGTTAAACGCCAGATAAAGTTATAATAAGATTGAATAATCTTAATGAAAGTCCGTTTCCTTTATGATGTTTTTCAGGGCTTTCTCAAGAGTAAGACTTCCATCAAGGTATAAATCCAAATTATTTGTGAAATATTTTTTTAAGTATCGAGTGAATACATCATTCTCGAACATAAAGATCTCGTGTTCGATACCTTTTGAAGCCAGAATTTTCTGTACAATTCTTCCAACTAAATAAAATTGTATTGCATGCCAATATTGTCCGGGTAATTTTTTATCTAATTCTGCTGAGATTCGTACTAGTTCTTTATTAATTTCTCCTTCCGTGCTCATAATTGTGTGAGAGGCTTCATGAAAGATCAATTCTATCCATTGAGTTCCTTGCGTATAAATGTAATCAGAGCTTAGTATTACATGGGGTGGCACTTCTGTTGTATATCCACCCAGTGAATTTGAATACGCTGTCAGATCCACTCTTATTCGGTCGGGGAAATCTTTTTTCGCATATTTTGAAATTTCATCTATTAAAGCCGGTTCTATGCTCTTAATAATTTCACTTTGTTTATTCCAGCGGTCAGTATTTATTTTGTTATGAGTTTCCCAGAAATATTTCCTGTAAACCGGATCAAAAGAATTTAATATCTCGGTAAAACCGTCTACAAAAAAAGTGTCAGGTAAATTTTCATCGCAGGGTAAAGTAATTAGCCAATTTTTAATTGCATACATTGTATCACTAAATAGTAAATGTCTCATTATCATGTTATCCGAATAATAATCGAGTGTATTGTTTAGTATGGTTCTGTCTGTTTCCGGAAGCTGGTTAATGATCGTACTATCTATTTTCCAGGTGTTAAATTTATAGAGCGAGCTTTTATCAGCCGTCTGGTAAAGGAAATGGTGCATATTGAGCCAGTAACTACTATAAATGTCCAAGCGTTCCAGTTTATCTACCAGGCAATATTTATCATTGGCGTTCGAGTGAACGGGCAGTAGAAATAATATCACAACAAAAACATACACTTTGCTAATTGAAAACATTTTATAATTATTTGTTTAACCAAATTAATGCTAAATCTCGCCGGATAAAACTCTAAACAAAATCAAAGTCTTCGTATTGTATCCGCTCTCTCACAACATTTAGCTTATCGAAACCTTTTAATAACGACCGGCGCATTCCCTTAGGACCGCAAATGTAAACGTCCCTTTCGTCAAGTTCTTTTATGTGATCTGCTTTAAGGAAACCCGTCTCATCAACGCATACAAGGTGAACGTGAAAATCCTTGCTCTCCAATTCGTCGAACACATTTTGATGAACCGCATCATCCCGGGTATCTACGCAGTAATAAAGATCTGCCTTTAATCCCGGGTACGATTTTTCTTTAAGCTCGCGTGCCCAGCTGATGAATGGCGCCATGCCGACGCCTCCTCCGATCCATATTTGCTCCTTCTTACCTGTCCTGTAATAAAACGTGCCGTATGGTCCCTCGAGTTTTGCTTCGATGCCGGGTTCTATCTTGTTGTATAAATTATTTGTATAGTCTCCGAGCGATTTCACGATTATTTTTATTTCCTTCTCTTCCTTTACATTACATATTGTAAACGGGTGCGACTCTTTCGTAAATTGCGGAGCGATAAAGCTGAAAAAATAATACTGCCCCGGAATGAACGGCGCTTCTTCGCCGGAAGCTTTCAAAGCAATTTCCATCACCCTGTCACTCAATTTATTTACACTCGTAACGGTATATTGGTATTTCCGTTTTATCACGTCGAATAAAAGCGTCTTGTAAACATACGCTGAAGTGCCGAGTACGCTGAGTATTATAACATAAATGAGCAGCGGCGCGAATTCGTACAGGTCATCTTTTAAAAGGAAAATGTGAAGCATGCTGAGTATAAAAAATATTCCCATGAGCTTGTGAAGACGTTTCCATTTATCGTAGGCGATACGTATAAAAAATGTAAAGAGTAACAATATCGTTACACCGATCACCGCAATACTGCCGAGGTCGATAGCAAGCTTGTCATGAGTAGGGAGCAGGAACGTAACGACCTGGCCTATTCCGTCGGGACGCCATCGGAACGCCATAAGCACCGGATGTACCAACATGAAGACATAGGCGAACTTAGCCATGGTGTGGTGAGTGTGGTACATCGTGTCCAATCCGCCGAAATACTTCTCCATCCACTTTATGCGCGAGGAAAGCAGGAACGACATCGCGAATAATGAGAATCCGAGCATCCCGCATACCTGGCTCAGCAGGAACGTTAGGGGCTTAATGTTCTTGCGGAAAGTGTCGTCGAGCGGAGATAATAGCACAAGCGGAACCGCGAGAAGCGCGAATCCCCAGAAGAACCATTGCCCGATGTTATCTTTTCTGATCATCTATGGAAATAACATTTATATACAAAATTAAGGTATTCACGCGAGAAATGTGATTCAATACGGGAGTTATGCTGGAACTACCTGGAAGTGGAAAGGTTTATTAGTATAATAAATAATATGACGATAAATGCTATCACAATACCGCCAATGCATTCATACTTGGCATCCCTTTTTTTAACAGCCTCCTCATCCTCTTCGTCATAATCTTCTTTTACTTCTGGATAGTAATTTTCATCTTTGCGTGAAAACATCCCGCTGACCATTTCACCCAGATTTCTTGTAAACTTGTTAAACCAATAATGAAACACTCCAACGAGTACAAATACGATAACTGCAAGGATGAAATATCCTATTCCCTTTGGTTCACCCATTTAATCTCCCGATATCAGGTAAACGAATAGCGCGAGTATAATGACCTGGGCGAGTATGCCGGCGGTGATGAAGAACTTGTCTTTGACGGTGTATTTTTCGCCGGGTTGTATCGGGGTGTAATCTTTGAACGGGGTGAGTATGAACTTGCCGAGACGGCGGTCGCGCTCGAATGCACGGGCGTAATTTCCCATGACGGCGCGAATGAGAATGAAGGCGCCGATGCCGATGAGGAAGAGTTCGATGGGGGAGTAGTGGCTCATGTAGTAATTTAATGAAATAATACACGAGTTTCTATTGAATGCTAATTCTGCACTTTAGTGCGATGCCTTTGGCATAGTTCTTTTGTCTTGATACAAAAGAACCAAAAGATCAAGGCCTCTAGTGTAAATTGTCTAACAATTGCTGCGTTTTTTGCTCGAAGAAAAAAACTCGCTCGAACCCGGTAAACCGGGTAAGACCTCGCTCAGACAGTTTTTCTTCGTCCCTGCGGGAGCGCAAAAAGCCTCACAATTTTACCCCGACTCATCGGGGCCGACAATTTACACATGGCCGTTTGGGAAGACTTCGTCTTCCGGGGATCAAGCGTTATCCTGGAATTTCTTAACGACGATTTCCGTAATGGCTTTGAATCACCTTCGGTGATTATTTGGTATAGTGTAATATTTGTTTTGTTGTGGTAGTGGGTTTGTGTTTGTTTTTTTCTTAACCCCCTCTTTCCCCCCTTTGTAAAATGGGGGATGATTTATCATCTTCGTTTTTGGTTTATGTTAAGGGATTTAGTTTATTTCATCGTTTTTAGTTTAGATCCTGAATCAAGTTCAGGATGACAAATAAGAGAAGGATGACAAAAATATAAACAGGCTAGCCTGATTTCGTTGTATCATACGTTATACAGTATTTAGGGCAAGTATCCCACAGAGGATAAGGATACAACTGCTCCTTCTGCCGAAGGCGACGGAACGCCTTCGCGCGATCAGAATCGCATTGCAGACGGCTGAACTGTTACGTTGGACTTTTTAGTAGAGGTCCAAGCCACGGGTCACTATTAGACTCTCACCGCCGAAGGGAATATACATATCACCCTTCCACAACATCCCTCACCGAAAGCACATCTCGGTTCGTACGAAATGATCCTCTCACAATTGGTGCGCGAGGGACAGCTTATGCTGCCGGTAGAGATCCTTCATCACCTGAATAAAACAAAAAGAGTAATGGGCTGAAGTAACCAAGAGGCCCCGCCCGCGTGAGCGACCTGGGACATTGGCAATCTTTACTTAAGCAACAGTGAAAGCGGCGCAAGTTAGACAAACAGAACACCGCGGAGCGCGGATATGCCGTTCCTGCCGTAAATACCGGTTCTATTGATGCCGAAGGCATGCCTACAAAGAAACAAAACCAACGGCAAAGAACTGGTTATTCGAATAACTGTACAAAGATAGTGTTTGAGTCAAGTGTTTTAAATGAAGAAAGGGTTAGATACGTATCTATACTTTTTTATGAATAAACATTGTAAATACATAAGGGATCTTTTATAACATTATTAAATATTTTATTTTAGAATTTAAAACTATTACAAAAAAATTGTTATTAAATTAAGAAAGGAATTTGTATATTATGATTCATAAAAGTAAAGAATAATGTTTAAAGTTAATATCAGAAATTTAGGGCAAATCTTTGATTCATCCTTAATATTTAAGCCTTTAACAATTATTATTGGTCCAAATAATTCGAATAAGACTTATTTAGCACATACACTATACGGTTTATGTGAAATACTAGAAAATACATATTATGATGGTACTTCTTTAAGTAAAACTGCAAAATCAAAAAAATGGAATGTGGTTCACAGTAATAATGAACTTTCAATTGAGTTTAATAATGCAATAACTAAATATTTAAATGATTACTTAAACAAAGAACTTAATTACTTTGTAAAAAATTTATCAAATTTTTTTCAAGACTCTACGCAAACTTTATTTTCAACAACTGAAATAAATGTAAAATTTACTGATGAACAATTTCTTCAATACCTTAAATTATTATCTGTAAAAAAATATAAAATATTTTTTAATTACAAAAAAAATCATATAGATGTTGATTTCAAATTTTCAATTAAGGATTATAAAATAAATTTTAAAATTTATAAAACTAAATATTCAACTATATTCCTAGACAATAATTTATTGAGGAAAAGATTATTTTATAGGCTTATTGAAAGGTTATTTGAATTATTATCCAGTCAAGCATTTCCAACACCCTTCCTTCTACCTTCAGAAAGAAATACATTAATTGTTTCATATAAATTACTTTCAAACAGAAGGAATAAGTATCAAAGATCAAGCAGAAGAAGATATTTACGAGGAATTGAGAGGACAAAACTCGATTTACTTAGAGAGTTAGGCGAATTTAGTTATCCAATACCGGTGGAAAATTTTATAGAGTTCTTAGATGATATTGAAAGTTCAAATATAGATCTTGTTAAAAGAAATGAAAATTATGGAAATGTTGCAAATTTATTGGAGAGTTCTTTATTTGAAAATAGTTTTACTACATTTGATAAGACTAAATTAGGGGGACGGGAAATTAGATTATTTATAAAAAATAAAAAATTCTCAATTGATTTATATAATGCATCTTCATCAATAAAACAGTTAACACCATTAATATTATATCTAAAATACAAGGCGAAGGAAAATGATTTACTTATAATTGATGAACCTGAAATGAATTTACATCCTTCTTCACTTGCAAAACTTTTAGAAATAATAACATTGCTTGTGAATATGAAGTTAAATGTTTTTTTAACAACCCATAGCCCATATTTAATGTCTCACTTAAACAATTTAGTATTAGGTGATTTAAAGAATGAAAATGTTTTAAAGCGGCAAAGCCGTTATTTATATTTAAAAAATAAACATTCATTTATTGATAAAGAAAAAGTTAGTGTTTATGAAATGGTTAAAAAAAATAAGTATTTTAATTTATTAGATCTAACCAATGAGAGTTCAGGGTTTAGCTGGGGCTCATTGAGTCAATTGTCTTCTGATATAAATTCTAAATCATACCAAATAGAATTAGAAAAGTAATTTATATTAACTTTGAAACTACCTAAAGAATTTAAACATCTTCCCAAAAATATAAGTAAGGATTTTAAGAATATAATTGAAAAAATTCTTAGTAGTTGTTATCTGCTTGAAAGACGAGTTCCAACTGAAAGTAATAGAGCTTTTCAAATTTCGGAAAAATTATTAAATGAAGATATTTGTGTTATCTATTTAATAGATAGGGGACACAATGGATTAGAACCAATAGTACCAGATCATCAAATAAAACCGGACTACTTGGTTTTTTATGTAAAAAAAAATTTATGTATCGGAACTATTATAGAAATGAAGGGAATGGAAAGAAAAAATCTTAAGCATGGAGTTGATCAAATAATTTATTTTAAGAAGTTATTAGAAAAAAATATAAGAGAATATTTACCTACAAAATTTAAGATACATTTCCAGGGTATTATACTTACTCATCCTTTATGTGAAATTCCTGTGGATTATATTGTTAAAAAAAATAAAATTGAAAGATTTACAATTACGACATTTGAACATATTGGGAAATTTGACTTAAAAGACTATGTAAGCAAAAAGATTACAATTGGAGAACAATATAATCATATTGTTGTTAGAAATATTTCTGAGAATAAAAATTTTATAGAAAAAATATTAATGGGGGGCTTTGACAATAAGAGAAAGATTTTGGATGATTATTCAAGAAAATATTGTAAAAAAACAAAAAGTTATGTGTATTTAAATTTTCAATCTGAACTGATTGATAATTATGGTTCCTTATATTGTAATTATAAAGACAGCTTTATTGGATTACCAAATAGAGATTTATGTAAATCAAAAAAATCATTTATGAATTCTTTAAGTAATGGATTGAGTCCATTGGAATTTAATAATATTTTTAAATTTGAGAGTTTGGAAAATTAGATTTCATCGAATTAACAGACATGTAAATATCTAACAAAAAACCCCGCTAGTCGCGGGGTTTTCGTTTTTATTAGGGGTAATACTTTTACTTATGGATTCCCGTTTGCACGAGAATGACATCGATATTAATACATATCCATACCGCCGCCCATTCCGCCCGGAGGCATCATTGGAGCAGCTTCTTTTTCGGGTTTCTCTACGATGGTTGCTTCCGTCATCAGTAGCAGTGAGGCGACTGAAGCAGCGTTTTCGAGAGCCACGCGAGTTACCTTAGTCGGGTCTATGACGCCAGCTTTCACCAGGTCTTCGTATTCATCTGTAGCAGCGTTGAAGCCGAAGTTGCCTTCGCCTTCTTTTACTTTATTAACGACAACCGAGCCTTCGAGACCTGCATTGTGAACTATCTGCCTGATGGGCTCTTCGATAGCCCTGCGGATTATGTCAACGCCAATCTGAATGTCGTGGTTGTCAGCTTTTACTTTATCGAGCTTATTAGCAACGCGGAGAAGAGCAACACCGCCGCCGGGAACGATTCCTTCCTCGACAGCCGCGCGCGTCGCGTGAAGAGCGTCTTCCACACGTGCTTTCTTTTCTTTCATTTCGACTTCGGTAGCAGCACCGATCTTAAGAACCGCGACACCGCCGGAGAGCTTAGCAAGGCGCTCCTGGAGCTTTTCTTTGTCGTAGTCGGAAGTGGTGTTCTCTACCTGAGCTTTAATTTCTTTAATGCGCTTTTGTATCTCTTCGGTCTTGCCTGCGCCTTCGACGATGGTCGTATTGTCCTTGTCGATAACAACGCGCTTTGCGCTTCCGAGATAAGATACTGTCGCGTTTTCGAGCTTGTAGCCCTGCTCTTCAGAGATAACGGTACCGTCAGTGAGTACAGCGATATCCTGGAGCATTGCTTTTCTCCTGTCGCCGAATCCGGGAGCTTTAACGGCAGCGACTTTGAGCGTACCGCGGAGCTTATTCACAACGAGAGTAGCGAGCGCTTCGCCCTCAATGTCTTCAGCGATGATAAGGAGAGACTTTCCGCCCTGAGCAGTTTTTTCGAGGATAGGGAGGAGGTCTTTCATAGTGGAGATCTTCTTATCGTGTATAAGAATGTACGGGTCTTCGAGCTCGGCTTCCATAGTCTCGGCGTTAGTGACGAAGTAAGGGGAGAGGTAACCGCGGTCGAACTGCATACCTTCAACAACGTCGACCATAGTTTCGGTACCTTTTGCTTCCTCAACAGTGATAACACCGTCTTTGCCTACTTTATCCATAGCCTCGGCGATAAGGTCGCCGATGTACTTGTCATTATTAGCTGAGATAGCACCGACCTGGGCGATCTCTTTGCTTTCTTTGATGTCGTTTGAAATTTCTTTGAGACCTTTTACGAGTTCGCCTACAGCAAGGTCGATGCCTCTTTTGATGTCCATCGGGTTAACACCGGATGTGACGAACTTGAGGCCTTCGCGGACAATAGCCTGCGCGAGAACGGTTGCAGTAGTGGTACCGTCACCGGCAACGTCGGAAGTCTTGGAAGCGACTTCTTTAACCATCTGGGCTCCCATATTTTCGACCGGGTCTTCGATCTCGATCTCTTTAGCGACGGTAACACCGTCTTTGGTCACGGTCGGGGCGCCGAACTTTTTGTCGATGACGACATTGCGTCCTTTCGGTCCGAGAGTAACCTTAACCGCGTTAGCAAGAGTGTCCACGCCTTTTTTGAGAGCGTTCCTTGCTTCGCTGTTAAATTCGATTATTTTTGACATGTTTTTATATTTAATTTAGTTATTAAAATCGTTTTGCGTTCCCAAACCGGAATTTGGGAACGAGGTGTATCTAGATGATAGCATACACATCAGATTCTCTCATAATGAGATATTCAACGTTATCTATAGTGATTTCAGTACCGGAGTATTTACCGTAAAGTACTTTATCGCCGACTTTGAGCTCCATTGGAATTGATTTTCCGTCCTCGGTGACTTTTCCGCTTCCGACCGCAACGATCTCGCCTTTCATAGGCTTTTCTTTGGCAGTGTCAGGGATAATAATACCGGAGGATGTAGTCTCTTCAGCCTCCATTGGCTTAACGAGAATTCTGTCCTGAAGTGGTTTTAGGTTCATTTTTTAATATATGTTTAATTAATGAATTGAGATTTATTATTAGCACTTATTATAACAGAGTGCTAAAATAATAAGTTTCATTTTTGTTTTCAAGGGGGAAGGAGGGTAGAGTGGGGGAATTTTTGGGGGAAGGGGATGGATAAAGGGGATTGCTGTATGTACTTTTGACCGCATAAACACCTTACGGTGTAGTTCTTTTGGCTTGATCCAAAAGAACCAAAAGATCAAGGCCTCTAGTGTAAATTGTCTAACAATTGCTGCGTTTTTTGCTCGAAGAAAAAAACTCGCTCGACCCGGTAAACCGGGTAAAACCTCGCTCAAACAGTTTTTCTTCGTCCCTTCGGGAGCGCAAAAAGCCTCACAATTTTACTTTCGCTTCGCTCCAGCCGACAATTTACACATGGCCAAGAGGAAACGACTACGTCGTTTATATATTTGTCAATTTCCATAATGCCGTTTTTTGAATCACCTTTGGTGATTATGGGTTAGCCGACAATTTACACATGGTCCGGATGGAGACTCCTGCGGAGTCTGTGGATTAGGGCAATTTCCGTAATGGCTTTGATCTATGGAATAGAGGAACGTAAAAAATACTATTTTTATTGTGTAAATTCAAGATGCCAAACTCATAAATTAATATAGAAAAAAAATGCTTGTATATTAACTAATCTTTCCTTAGCTTCACCACTATAAATGCTTCAAATACAGGATATATTATTCTCTTATAGTAAAAATAATATACTTTTAAAAAGTATATCGATAACTCTGAAAAATAACCTGATTTATGCATTAATTGGTACCAACGGGTCGGGAAAAACTACATTATTTAATGTGATTAACGGGTATCTAAAGCCGCAATCCGGGGATATATTTCTGAATCAAAACAGGATAACCAATTTCCCCGTTCATGTAATAAATAAAATGGGGGTCGGAAGAACTTTCCAGGACCTTCGTTTGATCACAAAATTAAGCGTCAAAGAGAACATTATTCTTTCGATGCAAAACAATCCCACCGACGATCCCGCAAAGTCGCTTTTACCGGGGTCAGTTTATAAAAATGAGATCGAAAAATTAGAAACCAGAGCGGACAGCTTGCTGTATGATTATTTCCTGGATGAAGTGAGAGACTCTCCCGCGGGGGAGATAAGCTACGGTCAGCAGAAACTGCTAAACCTTGCGTGCTGTGTCGCGAATGATGCGGGTGTGCTACTGCTCGACGAGCCCCTTGCCGGGATAAACGATGCCTACCGTGAGATACTGGAGGATAAAATAGAAAAGCTTGCGCGCGCCGGAAAAGCAATACTGATGATAGATCATCACATGGATTATATAGAGAGGTCGGCGGACGAGATATTATTTTTGCAGGACGGCGGGATACGGAGATTTATGACTGTTGACGAAATGAGGCGCGATAAAGAAGTGAACGAAACATACCTGGTATGACAAAGATACTCGAGGTGAATAGCGTGTCCTCGGGGTACGGGAAAAAACAGGTGCTCTATGACATATCATTTTCTGTGGAAGAGGGGGAAGTCGTGCTTCTCATCGGAAATAACGGCAGCGGTAAGTCGACCTTGCTGAAAACGATCTACGGACTGCTGAAGCCGTGGAAAAATGAGAATGGTGAGCGCGGGGCGATATTTTTTAACGGGGAAAATATAACCGGCGCGGAGCCTTCGATATTGATCAAAAGGGGCCTTGTGTATCTTCCACAGAAAGATAACTACTTCGATAACCTCGACGTAGAGAGCAACCTGGAAGTAAGCGGTATGACAATAACCGATAAACGCGTTCTAAGAAAAAGGATAGATAACGTCTATGAACTGTTTCCGGCGCTGTGGGGACACAGGAAGCGCATTCCTATGAAACTAAGCGGAGGCGAAAGGCAGATGATGATATTTGGGATGGCTGTCCTCCACTCCCCAAGGCTTATCCTGCTGGATGAGCCGACTCTGAACCTTTCGCCTCTGAACGCCGGGAAGATACTGGATATGATACCGATGCTGAGCAAGACGCTGTGCGCGGCGGTGGTCTTCGTGGAGCACAAGATAAGGGAGAGCACGCGCGTGGCGAACAGGGTAGCGAAGATGAGCCAGGGGCGGATAGTAGAGATGGGGAAAACTCATGTTTGAAAAATTTTAATTTAAAATTATAATAGAGGGAAGGAAGTCATGAAAGGAAACAGGGAAGAGTGGTGAGAATTTACAATAGGTTGAAATTAACAGTTGTAAAATTGAAAAAGGGAAGATATTTAATTGTTGGGACTTTTTTTGTAATAGGGTCAATAATGCTAACATATTTTTTAGGAAATATAATATTATATTTCCTTTCGCTAATACCAGAAGGTGGGTTTAGTAGTCCTCAAGAAATGTTTATTGAAATACTTTCTCATGGCACTATCGCTGAGAAGGTATTTTTGGGTTTTAATATTTTGATATTAATATCGATGATTGCACTATCAACTTTAATTGTAGATGAAAATACCAAGAAAATAGTCTTTCCTTACAACTTTCCAAACTTAAGAAAGCAGCTTAAGAAGTTGAAAATTACAATTAAAGAAACACTCCTTAGAATAGTAGATTTTGAAGACGAAAAGAATATTAATGAAAGAGATAGGATATATGGAAATCTCCTTAAACACATGCAAGCTGAGTTTAAACTTGACGGTGTTGATATTAAAACTATTGAGCATTGTATTAGAAGCTTAGAAGATGAAGTGATAAACAAAGGGAAAGCGAAAAACTTTTTTGCGTTAACAGATTTTGATGGCCATGCTTGGCTTACAAGAACAATGTTGTTTTATTTGATCCGGACAATTCAGGTTGCTGGAGGCATATCAAATCAAAATGAAAAGCTAAGAGTTTTTTTGGTGAATGATGATTATGATGAAGATGAAGAAGCTTTTAAGTCTGTATGTTCTTTGCATAATGGGTTTTTACCTTATAAAATTAGTAAGAGAAGTGAAGTATTAACTTTAGATATAAATAAAAATATCAAGGAAAAACCAGCATTTCTTTTTATTGAATTTGAAAGTAAGAAATTATTCTGGCACATATACCATGGAGATAGGGGGCTTCTATGGATGCCCGGTTCAATATCGGATGATTACGAAAAAATATTAAATTTTTATAAAGTTAATAATAAAAAAGATGAAAAGTAAAGTAAAGAATCTACTATATATAATTTTAATTGTTTCTATTGTTTCATCTTCCTTGATTTATTTTTTGATTTTACGTGATGACAGTAGAAACACAATTAAGATTGGAATAGTTATACCGCAAACAGGAAATCTAGCATATATTGGAGCGCAAATACGAAATGGAGTGGAGCTTGCAAAGGAAGAGATAGGGGATACTTTGATTGAAGTGATATTTGAAGATAGTAAAGGAAATCCAAATAGTGGTATAAGCGCTGTGAATAAATTAATATCAATAAATGAAGTTGATTTTTTAATGGTGAATCTTACTTCTGTTGCAATCCCAAGTATTCCTATAATATCTAGAACAGAATCTTACGGATTTATGTTATCGACTTATCCTGAAATATTGGAAGGTTCAAAAAACTGTTTTAGAATATTTACGAGTGGTGAACAAGAAGCAGAAATTATTGCAAAAGAAATAAATTCAAAAGAAGTTAAAAATTTGATTGCTATATATGTCAATGATCCATATGGTGAAGGAACGGTAACTGCTATTAAGAATAAATTAAATAGAACTATTGTTGAAGAATATAGGTATACACTTTCAAATCCAGAATTTCAAAGTATTATTTCTAAAGCGAAATTTCAGGATGCTGATTGTTGTATTTTGATTGGTTACGGATTTGAATATGAGCAGTTATTTACTAAATTTAGCGAATTAAATTTTTCTCCTGTGATCTTCAGTAATTTTAGCTTTTCTAATTTAAAGGGTAAAAATAGTATAGATAGATATAAAAATGAAATATATTATACTGCCCCAGTCTTTGATATTGAAAATTCGCAAACAGATCCTATGAAGACATTTATTAATAATTATAAAGCAAAGTATAACTCCGATCCTGATTTTAATGCGGCTTATGGGTACGATAATTTTCGAATAATTCACGAAGTAATTACAAGTAAAAAAAACCCCAATGTATATTTAAAAGATAACTTCTCATATACAGGTGCTATGGGAAGCATTAAGATAGAACCTTCTGGAGATTGTATTACTGAAATGAAAGTTATAAATAGGACTCCTTAAAGAGCATGTTCCAAATTTTATTAAATATCCTTTTCTATACCTCACTCTATCTCCTTCTCTCTCTTTCTATTTCCATTATTTATTTTCCTACAAAATTTTTTCATTTGGCGCATGCGGGTGTGATAGCGCTGGGGGCGTATTTTGTTTTCATGGTTTCCGCGGGGATGGGGATGCCGTTGTATATCGCTGTGCTGTCGGCGGCGGCGCTGGCGACTGCCGTTGGAATGGGTTGTGAGGTTCTGGTATATAAGCCGATGAGGAAGAGGGGATATCCTCCGCTGGCGTTTTTGATCGCTTCGATAGGGATATATGTCGTTCTGCAGAACCTTATCTCGCTTTTTTTCGGGGATGATACGAAGGTCATACGCACGGGGGAGGTTACGGTGGGACATGAGATATTCGGGGCATACATTACGACCGTACAGATCGTTACTATCGTCGTGTCGCTGGTATTGTTCACCGGTGTGAATCTATTCCTGAAACATACGGAGACCGGTAAGGCAATGAGCGCGGTTTCGAGCAACGCTTTTCTGGCGAATATATTCGGGATCAATTCGGACAGGGTAATATTGATCTCGTTCGCAGTGGGTTCAGCGCTGGGCGCTATCGCGGGGATACTTTCGGCGATGGACACTAACATGACGCCGACATTCGGATTTAATTTATTGTTGTACGGGGTGATCGCCATGATAATCGGTGGTGTGGGAAGTACGTCCGGGCTGGTATGGGGATCCCTGCTTGTCGCATCGGCACAGCACCTGGCGGCGTATTATATAGATACTAAATGGATAGAGGCGGTTGCTTTCATGATATTAATAGTTTTCCTTATCTGGAGACCGCTTGGATTCAGCGGAAATAAACTAAAAAAAGTTGAAATATGAAATTAGTTGTTTTCCCAGGTTTGTCAGATCCTAAAATTGCATATAAGAAGGTTTATGATATTATAAAAAAAGAATCTCAAAGAAGAGAATATAAAGCTTTTATCTTAAAAAGTTATCCTGGTCATTTTTCATATGACAGTAATTCGTACATGAAAGTAAACAAGGTTATAAAAGTGATAAAATCATCAGTTACTGAATTGGAAGAAAAGGCAGATGCTTATACAATATTGTGCAGGAGTTTTGGATGCATACCATTTATAGAATTTTTGAAATCATTTAATGGAGAAACTAAGTATCTAAAAAAAGTTATTCTTTGGGGTGTATCTCCATATTATATGTGGTACCAGTTAATTAGAGATAGAGTCAAATGGGAAAATAAATTTTTAGAAATGAAAGTTAGAGTGAAATCTGATTTCTTTTATGAGATATATCCATTTGAATTTTCATTAAGTGAATTAAAGAAAAATTTTTTATTCAAAATCTATATTACTTCAGGTGAATATGATGAATATTATCCTGAATTTTTTCGTAATACTTTGCTGAACATAAACAAAAATCCTTCCGTAGTATTTCCAAAACGAGTCAAAGGTGTAGATCATGCTGTAACTAATCCCAATGATGATTATTTTAATCTAATATTTGGAGATTGATGGAATATATACTTCATACTTTGATATTGATTTCGTTTTATACGATGCTGGCACAAAGCCTGAATCTTCCGGCCGGCTTCACGGGGTTGATATCGCTGGCGCATGCGGGTTTTTATGGTGTCGGGGCGTACACGACGGCTTTGCTGGCACTGAATTTCGGAGTATCATTCTGGATAAGTCTTCCCGCGGCAATGCTGCTGAGCGGATTGCTTGCTTTGATAATTTCGCTGATAGCTCTGAGGACGGTGGAGGATTATTTTATAGTATGTACGCTGGGTATACAGGTGATAATATTTTCCATAATGAATAACTGGATGGACCTGACGCATGGACCACAGGGTCTGAAGGATATCCCGCCGATATTCTTTTTCGGAATAGAAATAGATTCAAAGACCGGGTTTCTATCGATAGCTGTGCTGTTCACTGCCCTGGTCTGGTACATATTACGGAATATTTCACGTTCGGGGTTTGGAAAGACTTTGACAGCGATCAGCGAGGATGAGATATATTCCGAAAGCATAGGGAAAAATGTTTACAAGGCTAAGGTAATATCGTTTGCGCTGGGCGCAGTGCTGGCGGCGATACCTGGCGCATTGTACGCACATTATATCAGCTATGTAGATCCCACCCGCTTTACGATCAATGAGTCAATATTCATACTTTCGATCGTCATTATTGGCGGTATGGGAAACCTGCGGGGGAGCTTTTATTCGGCGGCATTTTTGGTGCTTCTGCCCGAAGCACTGCGTTTCCTTGGAATGCCCGACAGCATTGCGGCTAATATGAGGCAGATAATATACGGGCTTATCCTCGTTGTAGTTATTATGACGGGAAAGGGTCTGTTTACGAGTGTTCGGGCAAGTTCAAATCAATAAAGTTAATTAGATCTCCATTCGAATTCTTTGAATGCCTTCAAAAATTCATCAATTTTATAGGATGTCTTGTGTGCTTTTGACCGTGCAGAGCGCCTTACGGCGTGTTCCTTTGCCTTGATGCAAACTTGTGTTATGTACTTTTGACCGCGCAAAAGTACCCCCGTAGGGGCAGGCAAAAGGCGCGGCTTAATGAGATGTATGCCTATGGCATAGTTCTTTTGGCTTGATGCAAACTTGTGTTATGTACTTTTGACCGCGCAAAAGTACCCCCGTAGGGGCAGGCAAAAGGCGCGGCTTAATGAGATGTATGCCTATGGCATAGTTCTTTTGGCTTGATGCAAACTTGTGTTATGTACTTTTGACCGCGCAAAAGTACCCCCGTAGGGGCAGGCAAAAGGCGCGGCTTAATGAGATGTATGCCTATGGCATAGTTCTTTTGGCTTGATGCAAACTTGTGTTATGTACTTTTGACCGCGCAAAAGTACCCCCGTAGGGGCAGGCAAAAGGCGCGGCTTAATGGAAATTGTTGATTTCTTCTTTTGCTTGCCCAAAAGAAGCAAAAGGCAGCCCTAAATTAAAACAGCAGAGTTTCCCGTGTTTTCGTTCGGAGAAAATAAACTCGCTCGACCCCCGATAAATCGGGTAAAACCTCGCTCAGACAGAATTTTCTCCGCCTCCGATTGCATCGGAGAACACTCTAAGCCGTGAAACTTATCCCACTGTTTTAATTTAATGGGCATTTGACCCGCCAATGGTGGTTATGGATCAGGGTCTATACAAAAAAAGTGTCTCAAAAAGGGAACATATTTGGATTAATCGAGTAATAAAATCAAGGAATTAACCTAAATCAAATCAATAAAGATGAGAAAGAGCAACGACTACTCACAAAGCAATTTCGTCCGCAACTACTTTCTCGTTATTTTGTCGGTGGTGTTCGTGTTTTCGCTAATGATATTGACCATTAACAAAGTAACGGGAAGCGGTAATAATTTCATTGGAAAGCTGGGAAAGACGCTTTTAATTCCGAAGGAAGCCGGCAGGAATAGCGGTCCTATCCAGATGGACATGCGTCTTAATAACAACTACTATTACGATGAGAAGAACGGGCAGGTATATCTGTACCTGGATATAAAAGCCGACAACATCGAAGTGTCTAATGAGGACAGGACACCGATGAACCTCTCGATCGTTGTGGATAGAAGCGGGTCGATGAATAGTTCGAATAAGCTGGGCTACGTGAAGGAGGCGGTGAATTACATTCTAGACGAGCTTAACTATGACGATTATGTTTCCATAGTAACGTATGATGACTATGTGGACGTATTACAAAAGTCGTCACAGATGGAGAGCCGTTTCGATCTAAAGGATAAAGTGAACAGGCTTGAGTCGGGAGGATATACGAATCTCAGCGGTGGAATGCTGGAGGGATTCGACCAGGTGAAGGATACTTACAGAAGCGGTTACGTGAATAGGGTGCTCTTGCTCTCCGATGGAATTGCGAACAGGGGAATCACGGAAGTTTACAAGCTGAAGGATCTTGTGAAAGAAAAGAATTACCGTGACGGCATAGTGCTTTCTACCTTCGGTGTTGGAAGTGACTTTAATGAAGACCTGATGAGTTCGATAGCCGACTACGGCAGAGGAAATTATTATTTCATTAACAATCCGGAAAGGATACCGAGAATATTTGCCGAAGAGCTCAGGGGAATCAGTACACTAGCCGGGCAGAACGCAAAGGTTAAGATACAATTTCCGGCGGAATATTTCAGATTGAATAAGGTTTTCGGTTACCCGTATGATGCAGAGGGAAGCAGTGTAACAATAGATTTTAAGGATATATTCGCGGGTGAAAGAAAGACCGTGCTGTTGAAGTTCGACGTGATCAAAAAATCAAGCAAGCACCAGAAGTTCTATGCCGATCTGCAATATAATGATGCGACCGAAAACGGCAGATGGGTAACGGATTACCAGGACGTTTCGATAACTCCTACAGAAAGCGCGTCGATATACAGGGATAACTTCGATGAGGAAGTTCAGCAACAGGTAGCGATGTTCGAGGCTAACGAGGTAATGGAAGAGGCGATGAAGCTTACAGACGAGGGCAGGTATGACGATGCAAGAGCAAGGCTGCAGACGGGAAGGGATGAGATCCAGCAGGAGTTTGGAGAACTGGCGCCTTCACCGGAGATGAACAGGCAGATGGAAAGTCTTGATAAGTATGAAAAGGACCTCGACGGAGTCGAGAATAAGACAGAGGAAGAGAGAAGTACTATGCAGAAATCAGCAAAGTATGATAATTATAATATAAGAAAGGGTAAAGAGGAGCAGGACGAGTAGCCTGTGACCTCGCAACCTTCGCCCCTCTTACAGCTAACGAAGAGGGGCGTTAGATTTGATTTATTCTTTACTTACTTTATTAAGGAGATCTTGCACCGGGGCAAGGTCTCCTTTTTATTTGTAATTAAATCAACGAGAAAGTTTTTCTTTTATTAAAAATTTTATAATTGCTACCGCATGCCTCCCGCAGGGCTTCTTTTTGCTGCTCCAAAAAGAAGCAAAAAGAGCTTCGCCTAATGTAAATCGGCTAAATTTCACGTGTTCTGGCTCGGAGAAAATAAACTCGCCCGCCGCGGCGGACTCAAACAGTATTTTCTCCGTCCTCTTCGAGGAACGCTGCGAAGCCGTGAAATTCTTAACGCCGATTTCCATAATGTCGTTTCTTTTCTATAATGATAATATATTCTGATAAAGATAATTCGTATATTATAATAAAAATAATTATGAGCGAATACTGCGGACATTTTACGGGTGAAGATCTTAAGACAGCAAAGGCATACGAGTGCGAGGAATGCGTGAAGATAGGTGACACGTGGGTGCATTTAAGGACGTGCCAGACATGCGGGGCGACGCTTTGCTGTGATAACTCACCAAACAGGCATATGACCAAACATGCAAATGAAATGGGACACCCGGTTGTGATATCGTCTGAACCGGATGAGTACTGGGCTTATTGTTACCCGGATGATATGTTTATGCGTTACGAGCCGTAATCTCTTTGATTATTCTCAAATCCTCGTTCCCAATCTCCTGATTGGGAACGCTATTATTATAATTTCTCAATGTCAATCAGTCCTTTTATATCTGAAAAGTAATCAACAGCTGAACTGTATTTCCATTCTTCTATTTCATTAACCAATCCTTTTTTCACAGGATTGTAATGTATATAATTAATTTTTTGTTCGAACATTTCCGCACTACTGATTAATTGGGGATGGTAACCTTCCTGCCAGACTTGATATTTACTGGTAATCTTATAATCTTTTTTTAGTTCGTAGAATTTATTTAAGATATCTGTTCTCTTATCAGCTTTAAGCTCTTCAATAATTTTCTTTGCTGAATACTTTTTGATAGATGCCATAGTTTTAGAAACATCATTACATGATAATATTAAGTGAATATGATTGGGCATAATTACATAAGCATAGATTTTTAATTCATCATGTTCTTGATAGAATTTGATTGTATCGAAAATTAAGTGGAAGTATTTTTTAGATGTGAAGACCGGTATCCAATCCACAATTGTAGATGTTATGAAATAAAGGTGTTCATTGTCAAGTATTTTGTATCTATCTCTCATAGTTGCGTTCCCAATCGGGAGATTGGGAACGAGTAGGTTAGTTAAGAATTTCGGGTAGTTATCTCTTTGATTATTCTCTCACCGTGTTCGATGGAGTTTTCGATGAAGAGCTTATCGGTTTCCATACCGCCGAGTATGACACCTGCGTAGAATATTCCTGGTTTGCTGGACTCAAGGGTATCACGGTTAAAGACGGGCATGTTGTCCTTCACTTCAAGACCGATCTTTTCCAGGAAAGTAAAGTCGGGTTTATAACCTGTCATAGCAAAGACGAAGTCATTCGGTATCGTGATTTCGCCCTCCGGGGTTAGAATTACCAATTCCTTTTCTTTGACTTCTTTTACTGTCGAGTTGAAATATGCTTTGATAGAGCCTTCCTTAATGCGATTCTCTATGTCGGGACGCACCCAATATTTCACGCCCTTTTTGAGTTCAGGCTCTCGGATGACCATAGTAACATTAGCACCGGTGCGGTATGTTTCGAGCGCGACATCGACGGCTGAGTTACCAGCGCCAATAACGGCGACGTTTTGGTAAGCGTACGGGTGGGCTTCATCGAAGTAGTGCCTGACCTTCGGGAGGTCTTCACCGGGAACGTCCATCGTAACCGCATAGTCATAGAAGCCGGTTGCGATGATAATGTATTTAGCGAGGTATGAGTGATTATTTGTTTTTACTACATAACCGTCATTAAGCTCGATCGATTCCATCATTGTAAACTTTTCACCGCCGAGTGTGATCGTTTCGCCTTCTTTTGCGGTTACTTGTTTGACACCCTTTATGGATTCCACAGTTTCGTAGGTGTGAATGTTAAGTTTATAAGAATCGGCGACACGACGGTAATATTCGAGCGCTTCACGGCGTGTAGGCTTCATTCCGTGCGATACGAACGGCACCCCGCCGAGTTCGAGCCTCTCCGACGTGGAGAAGAACGTCATATTAGTAGGGTAGTGGAAGATCGAATTAACGATACAGCCTTTCTCGATAATGAGATAGCTAAGCCCTTTCTTTTCGGCTTCGATACCGCATGCAAGCCCTATAGGACCCGCTCCTATTATTATAATGTCATATTGCACTTACGGAAATATTATTTGCAGATTCACCTTCGGCAAGAGGTAATGATGAAACGATAATAACCCTGTCGCCTGCGTTTAGAATTTTGTGATCACGAATCTTCTCACGTATTTGATGGAGGACCGCATTATACTCTTCCCGTCCGTCCTCGTCTTTTTTGATCAGTAATGACTCGACACCCCAGATGAGTTTGAAATACCTTATCACCGACATATTAAACGTTGCGGCAATAATCTGCGCACCCGGGCGGTGATTCGATAAAAGCAGGGGAGTTTTCCCCGTGTGAGTAATACAGATGATAGCTTTTGCGTTAAGACGTGCGGCTATCTCGGATGCTGAGTTAGCAATCGTATGCAGTGTATTTTCCGGAGAGTCTTCAACGAAAAGCTCCTGAAAGTAGGACGATTTTTTAATTGTCTCAGTGCGGAGGATGATCTTTTTCATCATCTCAACCGACTCAATAGGGTATGCCCCGGTGGAAGTTTCCCCGGAGAGCATTACGCAGTCGGTGCCGTCGAGGATGGCGTTAGCGATGTCGGACGCTTCAGCACGGGTCGGAGTCGGTTGTTCTATCATCGAGTCAAGCATCTGCGTAGCGGTGATAACAGGTTTTATCTTTTCGTTGCATTTGCGTATGATCATTTTTTGGAGAACGGGGACTTCTTCTGTAGTCAGCTCAACACCCAGGTCACCGCGAGCGACCATAACGAGGTCTGATGCTTCAATGATAGAATCAATGTTATCGATAGCTTCACGGCGTTCTATTTTTGCAATGATGGGAACCTTCTTACCCTTTTCTTCGATAAGCGAGCGCAGATAGTAGATATCATCGGCGCTTCTCACGAAACTCATTGCGATGAAGTCAACATTATGTTCGAGACCGAACTCGAGGTCGGTTTTATCTTTGTCAGTGAGTGAATGCAGTTTAATATCAGTGTCAGGGAGGTTCAGTCCTTTATTTTCTTTTAATATCCCGCCTCTAACCACTTCGCAGTGAATACAATTGCTATCCGGTTCATTTGAGAGGACTTTAAGTTCCAGAGTGCCGTCATCTATAAGAACAGGATGATCCTTTTTAAGATCGTTGATGATGCCGGGGTAGTTAGTGGATATTCTTTCGTGATTTCCAATGACCTGATCGCCACATATATTTATTTTATCACCTTTTTTGATCTCGAGCTGTCCGTTTTCGAGCTTTCCAATGCGGATCTTTGGACCGCCGAGGTCCTGAATGATCGCGACCATTTTATGGAGCCTGTCGCATACGTTCCGGATGTTATTAATATAGCTCAGATGCTGTTCATGGTTGCCGTGCGAGAAATTCAGACGTGCACCGTCCATACCGGCAGTGATGAGCGCTTCTATTTTTTCTTCGGTTTCGACTGCAGGACCTATCGTACAGATTATTTTGGTCTTTTTATATATCAATTTTATTAGAATTATTTCATTTTCATAAAATATTCATAAATTATACTTAATTAAAGTTAGTTATACATGAAAAAACTATTAAATAAAACGGTTTTGATAACGGGAGCGACGAGCGGAATAGGAAGATCTGCGGTGTATTTGCTTGCTGAACATGGCGCCAATATAATTATTGCGGGAAGAAGAAAAGATCGACTGGATGAAGCGGCGAGTGAACTAAATAAAAGTGGTGTGAAAGTTTATATAATGCAGTTGGATGTGAGAAATTACGATGACGTTGAAAAAGCCATAAACGAATTACCGGATGAATGGAAAAAGATAGATATACTTATTAATAATGCCGGACTATCGCGGGGATTGAATAAGATCCATGAAGGAGTGCTGGATGACTGGGAGGAAATGATAGACACGAATGTAAAGGGTTTGCTCTATGTCTCGAAGTGTGTGATACCGCTTATGCTTGAGAGGAATTCCGGGCATGTGGTAAATATCGGTTCGATCGCGGGACACGAAGTATATCCGGCGGGAAACGTTTACTGCGCGACAAAACATGCAGTGGATGCAATTACAAAGGGAATGAGAATGGACCTAAACGGAACGGGAGTAAAAGTTACAACCATAGATCCCGGACTTGTAGAGACAGAATTCAGTAATGTGAGATTCCGGGGAGATGATGAGAGAGCCAAGACGGTATATAAGGGTATGACGCCGCTAACTCCGGATGAAGTAGCCGAGGCAATTTTGTTCGCAGTTACATGCAGTGAGAATATGGTCGTTGCCGAGATGATATTGCTTCCAAAAGACCAGGCGAGTTCGACAATGGTACATAGGAGTTAAAAAGCTTTTTCGTAATATTTTACCAGTATTTGCTTTTTTGTCAAAACTTTTTTCGCTTCTAAATAGGTTGATGTTTTAGAAAAAAATCCTGATATTTTAATTCAGGAATATATTTCATTCCTCCAACGCAGAAAGTTTTTCCGATACTATTTCATAATTAAATTCAATTGACTTATGAAGGGAATAATATTAATTATTTTCGCTGCGCTTTTGCATTTACCATTAAGCGCTAACAGCACCCCAAAGGTAGATCCGTATTTACAGGAAAAAATGAACTCGTCACAGGATTATGAGCAAATACCTATATATATAAGTTTCAACGAGCATATGAGGCTTCAGGATTTTGCAGACCTTCCGTACAATATGCCAAAGGCAGAGAGACGCAAGGTAGTAATTCAAAGACTCATGACGTTTGCTGAGCAAAGGCAGAGAGATGTAAGGCAATATCTCGACGGGAAGTTCGCATCGCGGAACGTAGGGTATTATGAGGTATTGTGGATAAACAATTCGATACGTTTATCGGCTGATGAGCAGACAATAATGGACCTGGCGAGCGATTTTGATAATGTAGAGATGCTTCACTATGATTATCCGTATCCGACGAACGAGCTGACAGATGAACCCAAATACAACGCCCCGTTTTCAAGTTTTTCCAGATCAGACATAATGACAATAAACCCGGGTATTACCCTAATGAATGCCGATGATGTATGGGCGTTCGGGAATAAGGGCGCAGGGGTATTGGTAGCAAATGCCGACGACGGATTTCACTGGAGACATCCTGACGTAGTGCACAACATTTACCAAAATCTGGGTGAGGATGTCAACAACAATGGCATGACCGTTATTTACGGAAGCGGAACGACATCAGCGTTCGATCCGGGTGACATAAACGGTGTAGACGATGACGGAAATGGAAAAGTAGATGACCTGGTAGGATGGGATTTTACGACAAATAACTATAATATAACGACAGCGTCACACGGTACTGCTACGCTGAGTACGGTGATAGGCGACGGAACAATGGGCAACCAGACCGGTGTGGCTCCCGAAGCAAAATGTATCCTGATGAGAAACAGCTCCGGCCAAACAGAGCAGTGGGCGGCTTTCCAATATGCATTACAAATGGGAGCTGACATCGTAACGAGTTCACTGAGCTGGAAATGGAATCCAAACACAGGAAGCCCGGCACCACCCGATTATAGTATGTTTAGAACTGCGTGCGATATGTCGCTCGCGGCTGGAATGATACATACAAATTCAACAAGTAATGACGGCGGTTCTGTAAATACTACAAGACCTATTCCGGTAAATATATCAACTGCCGGTAATGTACCTGCTCCATGGATACACCCCGATCAGCTTTTAATTGGAAACCTGAGCGGTACGATCGGAGTAGGGAACGTACACGTGAGTACCGACCTTATTTATTCGACATCGCCATACGGACCTTCAACATGGGGAAACTGGGCATTATGGGGAACATATACATATTCTATAGATCCTGATCATAGAGATTATCCATACAGCAGGACAGCCCCGGTTGAGGTTCCCGATTCAATGGGCTTGATAAAGCCGGATGTTACAGCACCCGGACAGAATTCAATTGCGGTGTACGTAAGCTCCGGTACAGGATACGGTGGTCTATTTGGCGGAACATCGTCTGCTACTCCGCATACAGCCGGTTGTGTGGCTTTGATGCTTTCTATCAATCCGGAGATGCTTCCTCAGGATATAGCAAAAGTGATCCAGTTAACTGCTGTCGAAAAGGGTGATCCGGGTAAGGATAACCGTTACGGAGCAGGAAGGATAGATGCATTAGCGGCAACGACGTCCCCGAAATTCACACTCGAAGGTATCAACGGCGGAAGTAACATGCTTATCAGTAATACACTTGCTTCGAGCGATACTGCGAAAGAGTTAGTTGGGCTTAAAATATCTACCAATGTAAATCCACAAGTTGGGTCACTCAAGTCGATCCAGTTTGGTATGGTAACGAATGCATCAGGATCGCATATTAGTTCGTTCGACCTGTATTATGATGCAGACAATAGCAATAATGTCAGCACCGGTGATGTGCTCTTAAAATCGCTTCCATTCCAGAGCGGACCGCTTACTTATGATGAAATTAAGTTCAAATTTCTCGACACTGAAAGGAAGATAATACTTTGTGCCAGGACAACCGCTTCAGCAAACAATACACATACAGTTGATGTAGGATTACTGGATACAAACCAGGTAACTGCTTACTATACGACAAGACCTTTTGGTACGAATTTCCCATTTGGATCGGTAAGCGGAATAGGTAATAATAACCAGGAGCTATCGTATACTTTGCAACAGAATTATCCGAATCCATTTAATCCTACAACGCTTATAAATTACTCGATCGCTAAGGACGGTTTTGTGAATATAAGTGTCTTCGATGCGGTAGGCAGAAGGGTAGGGGTACTTGTAAACGGTGTTAAAACTGCTGGAAACTATAGTGTAGAATTTGATGCAGATTTCTTCGGCGGATTATCCAGTGGTGTTTACTATTACAGAATTAGCTCACTTGGATTTACCGATATTAAAAAAATGATATTACTTAAGTAATATATTTTCTCTCACTCAAAACCCCTTGTCCGGATCCCCCTCCAGGGAGGGGTTTTATTTTTTATGAAACTTGAACGAGAAAATGCCATTAACGCATTGAAATTCAGGAATTTTTAATTTACTTTTTTAATAAACCTAATGTATTATTAAAAGGAAGGAAGGGAAATGAAAAAATTCTTTACGGTTTTAAGTATTGTTTTATTGATATCTATTGCAGGTAACAATAATTCATACTCTCAAACTCCAACAGGTTTTAATACAGTCATCGAATACTGTACAGGTACATGGTGCGGCTATTGTCCATGCGGTCACGATGTCATAGACAATATCCTTCTTGTTTTTCCGGAAACAATGGTACTAGGCTATCACGGTCCCGTTGGATACGGTGATCCCTGGGACAGCTACAGTGCACCAATGATAAGCCTTTTTGGGTTTAATGCCTATCCTACAGGAGTAGTTGGCAGGAGGAGCGGAATAGTTTCACGAAGCGCATGGAATGGTCAGGTTATTAATCAAACCAGCAATGTTCAACCTTCTGCTGAGATAAATATTTCTTCTTTTGATTATAACTCATCAACCAGGCAGATAACCGCTACAATCGAATTTACAGCGATCGGAACGCCGGTTGGTGAACAGCGCGTTAATTTTATTCTAACTGAAGACAATTTAGTTTATCCTCAAGTAGGATATTCTCAATACGGATGTAATGGAAGTAATACTTATGTCCATGATCATGTGGTAAAGGGTTTAATAAACGGTTCTATGGGTGAAGTGGTTGCCTTTACCGGAGACAATTCTACAGTTATCAAAAATGTGAATTATACTATCCCGGCCGGATTTGTAGCAGAGAATTGTGAGCTGAATATACTTTTCTGGACAAATGGAGGAAGTGTTTCAACGCAGGGAGATGTTGGTCAAACAAAACATACTCCGGTTGATAACCCGACAGGAATTCACAACAGCAACATAGCGTCAAGCTACGAATTAAAGCAGAATTACCCAAATCCATTCAACCCAACGACTAATATTTTCTTCTCAATTCCGAAGGATGGAAATGTAAGCTTGAAATTCTATGATATTCTTGGAAACGAAGTTGCTTCATATATCGATAATGGCTTCCTGAAAGCAGGGACTTACAATGCTGAATTTGATGGCAGTAAGCTAGCATCCGGGGTTTATTTTTACACCCTTAGTACCAATGATTTCGTTGATACTAAAAAGATGATCCTGACTAAATAGGTATATCCTAAAACGATTATTTCAACCCCTTCCCGGATAATTTCCGGGCGGGGGTTTTTTGTATAAAATAGGGTTAAATTATGGTGAAAATATGAAAAAATATAATATTAAAGTATTGAAATTTATGAAATCTTAAGTTAAATTCGCTTATAAGGGCACATTTGTATATAAATAACTCAATCTTATAATTAAAAGGAGTATAAGAGAATGAAAAAACTCTTTACTATTTTGAGTGTTGTATTATTATTGTCGATCGCCGGCAATAATACATCATACTCACAAACAGGTTTTAACACAACACTTGAATATGCGACCGGTACATGGTGCCAGTGGTGCCCATGCGCTGAGACTATTATTCATGCTATTTTACAAAACTATCCTGAAACAGTAGTTTTAGGATACCACGGTCCTCCCGGAAGCAGTGATCCATGGGATGGTCTTTGCGGTAACATGATCAGTTTGTTCGGATTCAGCGCTTACCCGACCGGTGTAGTAGGTAGAAAATCAGGTATTATTTCAAGAGACGCTTGGAATAACCAGGTTGTAATTCAATCGAATACACAACAGCCTACTATCGAAATAAATCTCGCAGCGATGAATTATAATTCATCAACGAGAGAATTAACTGCTACAATAGATTTCACAACACTTGTTACTCCGTCAGGAGAGCAGAGAGTGAATTTTATCTTAACGGAAGATAACATCATCTTTACCCAAACCGGAAACGGTTCATGTCCGGGATCAGCATCCTTTACACACGATAACGTCGTTAAGGGTATGATCAATGGTGACATGGGTGAAGTACTGACATTCACCGGAGATAATTCTACAGTTACAAAAAATGTTTCTTATACAATCCCTGCTGAATACGTAGCAGAGAATTGCAGATTAAACATTGTTACCTGGACAAACGGTGGCAGCATGTCAACCTCAAATACTGTAGGTCAATCAAGAGCTATTGAAGTAGATAATCCAACCGGTATTCACAATACAGGCAATATAGTAAGCAGCTACGAATTGAAGCAAAATTATCCAAATCCATTCAACCCGACAACTAATATCTTCTTCTCAGTTCCTAAGGATGGAAATGTAAGTCTTAAGTTTTATGACATTCTTGGAAATGAAGTAGCTTCCTATATTGATAATGGCTTCCTGAAAGCAGGAACCTACAATGCTGAGTTCGACGGTAGCAAATTGGCAAGCGGTGTGTATTTCTATACTCTAAGCACCAACGATTTTACTGCAACCAAGAAAATGATCTTGACCAAGTAGTTACGGTTATTGGTTTTAGAAGTAAGAGAGTAAAAACGGGTGAAATAAAATTTTTCACCCGTTTTATTATTGATTTTTAAATGTCTTATTGAGATATTACCAAACCATTAAGATTCGAAAATGTTTAACAATTAAAAATAACCTGGAGGGGAAAATGTATAAAAAATACTTCCTAACATTTCTTTTCTTAGTATTTGCTTTAATCAACCAGAATGCTTTTTCACAATGGACTTTTGCCGGGTTTGTAACCGGTGCAGGTACATTTCCAAGTATTTCTGTAGCAGGTCCTAATCTTGTCGCTGTATTCGGCGGTCCTAACGGATCACCTCAGGTATTTGTATCTACAAATGGCGGTGCTAACTTCACATCCGCAACAGGTACAGGTCTTGGTGCATTAGAACTTTACTGCGGATGGATGACCAGCGCTACCGAAATGTATGGTGGAAACGGTGGAGCATCCGGCGGAGCAGGTGGTAACGCATCATTTTACAGGACAACTGACGGCGGTACAACCTGGTCGACCGTACTTTCAACAGGAGGTACAGGTGGATTCTTTAACGCTATTACATTCTCAAAAACAACCCCAACTTTTGGTGTTGCTCAAAGCGATCCTCCAACAGGAGCGGGTCAACAATATTATTTCCCGGTCACAACTAACGGTGGCGCAAACTGGTCAGTAACTAATCCTCCTGGAGTATCGGGTGCTGCATCAGCTCAGAACTCTGTCGTTGTTATCGATAACCAGTTTTACGGTTTCGGTCTTAATGCCGGTGCTTCCAGGGTGTATTATACATCCAATGGCGGCTCAACATGGGTTATCGGAAACCTCGGTATTGCAGGTTCATTTACTTCCGGTTATGCAATGAGCGATAACAAAATGAACGGTATTGCAGCAACAAATACTTCACTTCCATCTATTGCAAGAACAACCGACGGCGGTTCTTCCTGGTCAAGTGTAAATATCACAGGACTAAGTGGTTATGCTACCTGTAAATGGATAGAAGGAACAAATATTTGTTACGTTTCAGCAGGTGCCGGCGCAAGTGGTGTTATTGCAAAAAGCACAGACGGCGGTCAAACCTTTACTGTTATGACAACAGCCGGTTTAACAGGTATTACTCACATGGAATTCTACAGGTCCGGAAATGACATTTACGGATATGCTGTTGCAGGTGACGGAAGCGTATTGAAACTCGTTGATAACGTTACAGGTGTTGTTAATAACAATACAGGTGTTCCGACTGAATACAAACTTTCTCAGAATTACCCGAATCCATTCAACCCAAGCACAACGATCAACTTCTCAATTCCTAAAGCATCCTATGTAACATTAAAAGTATATGATGTAGTAGGTAAAGAAGTTGCTTCAATAATTAGCAGGGATCTTCAAGCAGGTAATTATACCGAGCAGTTTGTCGCATCATCTAATTTATCATCAGGTGTTTATTTCTATCAGCTGATAGCAGGTGATTTCAGCCAGACGAAGAAGTTCATTTTGAACAAGTAAGAAATTGTATTACAGGCAATAAAACTTTGATTTATGGGAACCCGTCATCCTAATGGCGGGTTTTCATTTTTATAATATAAAACAACTTACAATTGAGATGAGAGGAAATAACCTTTTTTCGAAATGCTTCTTTTGGGGGAAAGGTGCATTATTAGCTTTTTTTATACTTACCAATACAGGACTGTCACAGACAGATGCTAATGCTCCTGTATTCGGTGTGGACTACTTTCCAAAAATGATGACCTATACAGCACCTAATAAGGCTTATACGCTTGAGCCTTATGGAATAGATGCAATAGTTTCCGTAGGTCCATTCGATAACATCAGAGCTACGACCGTAGCCGGATTCGGTGAACCGCATATTCTTGTTAACCCAACAAATCCATTGAATTTTGTTGCAGGTGATAACAGGGCGGTTGTTAGTTCGTCAAATATCTATGTAACAAATGACGGCGGACTCAACTGGAGTAACGTTAGTACCGGTTCGAGCCAGGGTGATCCTGTGTTTGCTTTTGATCACAATGGCTGGGCTTATTACACTGTTCTTTTTAATGGTGTTAGAGTCTGGCGCTCGACCAACGGCGGAACAAGCTGGTCAAACCTTGGTAATGCATTCTCTACTGCTTCGAATGTAACCGATAAGCAATGGGTGGCAGGTGATCAAACTAATGGAACATATTCTAATTATCTTTATCTAACCTATAGCGATTTTACTACTCAGGTCGCAATAAAATTCTACAGAAGTACCAATAATGGATCATCATGGACGGGTCCGACTACACTATATGGTCCGGGTAGTGCACAGGGTTCAAACGTAGAGGTCGGTCCGGATGGTAAGGTCTATGCAGTTTGGTATGGTTCAGGAGGGGCTTCTTTAAGGATGTCCACAGACGGAGGATCGTCATGGACTACATCGCAGACAATAGCGGCTTATACGGAACCCGGCGTTCTTCATTCTTCGGGCAGATTAGTATTAAAAGGTGACATTCGCGTAAACGGGTTTCCGCAGATCGCAGTTGATAAATCAGGCGGACCATTCAATGGAAACGTCTATCTTAACTATTCAGCTAATTCTCCCGGACCGGATAATGCAGATGTTTATGTTGTAAGGTCAACAAATGGCGGTGTTAACTGGAATACTTTTACACCAACAAAAATCAATGACGATGCAACATTATTCGATCAATGGATGAGTGACATTTCAGTTGATAATCAGGGTCGAGTCTGGGTATTCTGGTATGATTCCAGGAATGATCCGGGTAACCTTTGGACTGAAGCTTATGGTTCTGTATCTACAGACGGCGGCGCGACATTCTCACCTAACTTCAAGATATCGAATCAGCCATTCAACCCTAATGTTGTGAAACAGTCTCAGGGTAGTGGTCAGGCATACTATATTGGTGACTATCAGAGTATTTCCGGTTCAACGATAACTTTGCCTTTCTGGATGGATGGAAGGCAGAATAGCATGATGGATTATACTGCGACTTTACCGGATTTCGGAATAGATTTTTCCGGACCGGATACACTTTACTCTAATGTGAATGCATCAGTGGGTAAGCCGACCGATATACCTGTACTGGGACCGTATGCCGGAAGTGTTCAATTTACCCATACAATTTCACCAACTCCTGGCGCCGGTTCTATTGGGATTACGTTTACACCTAATCCGTTAACATCATTTCCATCCAGCGTAAACATTCAGGCTGATGTGTCGGCAACCGTGCCATTCGGAACTTATGATATTATAGTTACCGGAACGGATAACAGTATTTCTCCGCCTAGAGTACATACCAGGACATTGAAACTGATCGTTTCTAACCTTGTAGGCATTGGAAATAATTCGCAGATCCCGGATCAGTTTGCTTTACAACAAAATTACCCGAATCCGTTTAACCCGTCAACTTCGATTGCATATTCCATTCCTCAGCAAAGTTTCGTAACGCTGAAGGTCTACGATATGCTTGGAAGAGAAGTTGCTTCACTGGTAAATGAGCTGAAGCAGGCAGGTAATTATAATGTACAGCTAAATGCATCGGATCTTTCGAGTGGTGTATACTACTACAGAATTAAGGCAGGTGATTTCGTTGAAACAAGAAGAATGGTATTGATGAAGTAACATAAAAAAAATAAAGATTTTAATATAAAATCCGGATTTAGTTTGAATCCGGATTTTTTTATTGTCAATATTATCTTTTCATGACCAGGTTAATAAAATGGTATAGTTAGATAAAGAGTTATCACTTGCTTTTAATTTTACCACTGCTTACTATTTATGTAAATCTTTCTATCACATATTCACACAGCTTTTTCTGGCTAATTAAATTCAAGGTTATTTTCTCAGAAATCTTAAAACTAACTAAGGTATGAAAACTACAATTAGTTTTACCAGATTAGTGGTGATTTTTTTTCTTTTTATTTCAAGTAATTTATGCGCGCAAACTTTCCAAAATCTAAATTTTGAATGCGGGGGATATGTAACCGGGGTAACATACATAGCCGGATTAAATCCTACGTCTAATCATTCTATTCTTGCGCGTACGGATATTGGAGGAATTTACATGGCTACGTATAACTCAGGCACCTATACTTATAATGATTGGGTTTTTCTTAGCCAGTTCGCGAGAACTCCAGCCTCACTAATGGTGCAGGGTATTGCTCCTTATCCCAATCTTTCAAATCCAACTACATTTTTGATTGCTTGCGGGGTTAGTTATTTAGACTCAGATCCTGGCAGAGGAATTTGGAAGACAACAAATAGCGGAGTGAATTGGTCCCAAAAGTTAGTTATTAATTTTGGTGGTAATGATTATGATCAGAAAAGAGGCGGAGAGTGTATTATATATGATAAAAATGATCCCGATTATATGTATGCAGGTGGAAGGAGGCTTAATCCCGGAGATCCAACCTCAGAAGCCACCGTTTATTGGAGTACAAATGGTGGAGACAACTGGTCTGATATTAATTCAGATGACGTAGTACGAGGAAATGTTTTCAGTATAATTGTAAATCCAACCAATTCCAACCAGGTCTGGGTTGGTACAGATCAAGGATTATATAAAGGAACTTACAATACGGGAAAATCTCAATGGGAATGGGTAAACAAGAAATCAGGCGTAAGTGTGTCATCGCCTGTTTACAGGGTAGTAATGAAGCCTGATGCATCTTATATTTATTTAGCACAGGGTACGGACTTATATATCAGCACTAATTCAGGAACTAACTGGATCGATAAGACAAGTGGATTTGATACTTCCTATCCTGATAAAGAGATCACAAACATTTGCTATGATGAGATAGAAGAGGAGCTTTTTGTTAGCAGAATAACTTATCCCAGCAAAATGACTACTGACAACGGTGCCTGTGATAGCTGGACCGATGAGATAGAATTTAATCTAAATACAACATACAATCCGCTCCATCAGCTATCAGGAAAGGAAAGAATTTATGATGGAAAAGCCAATATTATGCTTAATGGACCGGGAATAGAATTTAGCAGCGGAGGTGCAGGACCGTATATACCCACAACATCGGATTGGATCAATGATGATTGGCGTTACTTTGTTAATGGAATGAGTATGACTGTGGTTTATGATGTTTCGGTAGATCCATATATAAGTAAAGGAGATTATAATATTTACATTCCGCTGTCAGATTGGTCAATGGCAAGGACACATAATTCTGATCTGCCTGATATGTATGATTATTCACGCGAGGGTACATCTCCGGGTTCCGAATTTGATTCAGATATACCTAATGTGACAAGAGCTCTGATATTTCCAAATGCTACTTCAACAGTACTGCTTATAGGCGGCAATGTTTATACTTATCAAGCCGCGATGTTTAAAATGCAATTATCTACCACTGATATTTCCGGGGGGACAACATATACAAAACTAGATGACAATGGATTGCCATTATATGATAATGGTGATGATAGGACTTTAATAGATGGGATTATAGCTTATAATTCGTCAACGAGCCAAAATAATGTTGTTGTTTTAGTCGGAGGGGGTGAAGATAAAGTTCAAATAGATGGTACAGGTGATGAAAAGGGTTTATATTACAGTACCAACGGTGGGGCAAATTTTACTAAGTCTACATACAATGGAACCTATTCACAATATGGAAACTCATATGTAGATGGACTTTTCTCATCACAATTTAATTTAGCAAACCATCCGACAAATATTGCGATAAAGTATGCCTATCTGGAAAATGGAGGGATGTTTAAAAGTACAGATTATGGAGCAAGTTGGGACCGCATTTCAGAGGTGGTTCAAAACCCCGGTACTGAATACAAGGATGAAGGATGTTTGAAAGTAATTGATAACTCCGGAAATCCTGAGTTTTATCTGGCAATTAAGGATAGGGGACTATATAAATCGACCAATGATGGAGTGAATTGGTCCTCTATGAGCGGCTGGGTTACAGCTAGTCAGGTTGAAGTAACTTCGACCCGTATGTATGCCTTTGGAAAAAGGACATCAGATACTTATGACAAAATATATCTTTCGACAAACTCAGGTGCGAATTGGAATTGCATTACGGATGGTTTTGAATCTACGATCGGCACAATTCCTTCCACCAGAGGATTAAGACATGACATTCATGAAGATAAAGTTTATATTTCTACTAGTGGTCAGGGGGTTTTTGTCTATAGTCCAACGGCGAGTGAAGAAGAAGACTCTAGGATAAGCAATATAAGTTTGTCTGGAAAATTGAATTTATTTGAAAATTATCCTAACCCATTTAATCCCTCTACAAAGATAAGGTATACTTTAGGTGAAAAATCATTGGTGCAGATCAAAATCTATGATATTCTTGGAAGAGAGGTATATTCTCTATTGAATGAGCAGCAAGAAGAGGGATATCACGAAGTTAAATTTGACGCAGGAAGGCTTTCGAGTGGTGTATACTACTATAGAATAAAGGCAGGTGATTTCGTTGAGACAAGAAGAATGGTACTGATGAAGTAATAAAAAAAAGAAAATTTTAATATATAATCCGGATTTAGTTTGAGTCCGGATTTTTTTATTATATTATTTCAATATTAAGGTTATTTTTGTTTAAATGGAGCAAACCACGGGTAATATAATTTCCGTAGAAGAGTCCTTTCGGTATTGTGAGGGAATAGCTAAGGGTCATTATGAAAACTTTCCTGTCGGGTCCATTCTGGTCCCCGCAGAAAAGCGCAAATATGTCTGGAGTATCTATGCTTTTGCCCGTTTTGCCGATGATATCGCCGATAGCGGTGATCTGGATGTGGATGCAAAACTAGAGCAATTAGATGACCTTGAGGTGAGTTTAAGAGCTAGTTTGGGCGATGTGGAAAGTTATGGAAAGCAGTATAGCTTCCTTCCTGCGCTGGCGGTTACTGCTTCCGACCTAAAAATACCCGTGAATGAATTTACCGACCTATTAGCCGCCTTTAAGCAGGATTCTGTGAGGCAAAGATATGATTCATTTGAAGAATTGATAGATTATTCTGCATTATCGGCTAATCCGATCGGGCATCTTATACTATATGTTTTTGGATATGATCCGGATAGGGATGAAAAGCTTTTCTCTTATTCAGACAGTATTTGCACGGCTTTACAATTGACTAATTTTTGGCAGGATGTGTCACCGGATCTGGAAATTGGACGGGTTTACATTCCGCAAAATATAATGAGGAAATACGATTATGCGTATGAGGATCTGTTTAAGAAGGTGGAAGATGAAAGATTTATTTCGGTAGTTAAGGAATTAGTTGAAAAAACGCGCAGGATATTCCTACACGGGAAACCGCTGGTTGATGAGCTATCCGGACGACTGCGTTATGAAATAAAAGCGACATATCTGGGCGGGAATGAAATTCTGAATAAGATAGAACTCTTAAATTATACCGTTTTGTCACGCAGAGTTAAGCTTGGAAAATCGGACAAAATATCACTTATTTTAAAAACGTTTATGTCGAGGGTTTAAGATTTGTCCAATACAGGCAGGGAAATAACACAAAAAAGTAAAACGAACTTTCTTTACTCGTTTTCTCTTCTTCCCAAAGAGAAAAATGATGCGATAAACACGATATATGCTTTTTGCCGTAAGACGGATGATATCGTTGATAATGAAAACCGGATTGCTGAAGAGAAAGAGAGTGATCTAGCAAAATGGAAGCTGGATTTTGAATCTTCTCTGGTAGAGAATTCCGATAATACTTTGCTGAAAGAGCTAAGTAAGGTTATGAAAAAATTTAAGATCCCAACGGAGCCTTTTACCGACCTTATAAGGGGAATGAAAATGGACCTGGGAAAAACCAGGTATGAAACCTTCGAAGAGCTTTATGAATACTGCTATTGCGCGGCAGGTACAGTTGGCTTGATGTCAATCGAGATATTCGGCTATAGTGATCCTGCGACAAGGGATTTTGCTGTGAAGCTTGGCGTAGCTCTGCAATTGACCAATATTCTCAGGGATGTTAAAAAAGATGCTGAGAATGGGAGAATATATCTTCCGCTTGATGACATGAAGATGTTCAATTATACTGAGGAGGAACTGCTGAATAATGTTTATAATAATAATTTCATAGCATTGATGAAGTATGAGGCGGACCGGGCGCATAAATACTATAAGGAAGCTAACGAGTTGCTTACTGCAAAGGATACGGGTTTAATGTTTCCTGCCCGTATAATGGAACATATATATTTTGACATTTTGAGGCAGATTGAAATGAAAAAGTATGATGTGTATTCAAACAATATTAAAGTATCTAAGTTTAAAAAACTTTTATATACATTCGGAATATATTTAAAGTGCAGGCTATATTACAGCATGAAAGATCCGAGAGACTTACCGAATGGATAAGAAGAGTGTTACAATAATAGGCGGGGGACTTGCGGGATTAGCTTCAGCTGTATTCCTTTCCTCACGAAAAGATGAGTTTGACATTTCCATTTACGAAGCCTCACCGAAACTCGGCGGGAGAGCATACAGTTTTAAAGATAGTAAAACCGGGCTTTATTTCGATAACGGCCAGCATATTTTAGCCGGATGGTATAAAAATACGTTCGATTACTTAAAAATTGTCGGCACTTTCGGGAAGTTAAGTTTTCAGAAAAGTCTCGAGGTTAATTTTATCGATATAGACGGTAGTGTTTTAAAACTAAAACCGCCAAATCTTCCTGCCCCATTCGACATCCTTTCCGGGTTATATAAGTTTAAGAAATTCAGCGCAAAAGATAAGCTTGCTCTATCTATGTTATCGCCGGGATTCCTAAGGTCGGGAAAAGATATGAATGCGCTGGAACTTCTCGACAAGCTCGGGCAGACCCAAAATCTTATCACTTACTTCTGGGAACCCTTTATTTATGCGGTTTTCAACGCAAAGCCGGAAAATGTCAGCGGTGAATTATTAATGAATATATTAAGGATTGGGTTTCTCAAACCGGGAAATTCCAACCTGGTGATACCAAACGTAAACCTAAATGAACTTTTTATAGATGATGCAATAAAGTATTTCGACACAAAAGGGATAAATTATTTTACCGGTGATAAGATAAGTTCGGTGGAATTAGACGGTGATAAAATGATCTCAGCAGTGAAGGAAAACGGGGAAAAGATCACCGCGGATTATTTTATCTCAGCTGTACCGTTTTTTAGATTTACAGAGGTGTTTAGCAATATTGAACCTTTTAAAAAAGTATCTAATCTCAGATCTTCATCGATAACATCCATTCATATATTCTTTTCGGAAGACATACCGGAAAGCATGCTTGCTGATAACTCGTTCGGGATGACCGGTCTTATCGGCAGGACAGTTCAGTGGATATTTAAGAGGAATCCCCGCCATTTATCTCTTGTTATAAGCGGATCGGATTTTATAGATGATGGGGAAGGGGATTCGATCACTGATACCGAATCACAAAGAATATATGAAATTGCATACGCGGACCTTTGCTCATCTATTAAAAACTTCAACTCTATTCCTGTTTCAGGGTATAAGGTAATAAAAGAAAAGCGTGCTACCTTCATCCCTGATAATGAAAGCATAAAATACCGTCTCCCTCAAAAAACCTCCTATCAAAATCTATTTATTGCAGGTGATTGGACGGATACAGGCTATCCAGCCACTATCGAAAGCGCAATTACCAGCGCAAAGAAATGCGCAGATCTTATACTAAAGGCTGTTACTTGAGTGAGTTGTAATATTCTTTGCAGGATGCAAGGTCTGATGCCAGCGACATAAGGTTGGATATGTTGTCCTGTGTGAGAAGCAGGTATTTAGTCTCGAAATAGCTCTGTATTTCCGGGTCACCTGTATCGAGTATGTCTTTGACCGATCTTATGAGACTCTCTACTGCGGACTGGAATTGATCGAAAATATTCTGTTTTGCATCATCCGAAATGCTCACGTCTTTTTCCAAAACTCGTTTTAATCCGTGAGCATACTTTCCATTAAAAATTAGCTTCTCGAAACCTTCACTATTTCCGGTTCCCTTTGACATCTCTATCAGCGTACCGAAATCACTGAGATTATTCAATCCTTTGCCGGAGTATTCTTTTATTTCAAATATTAGTTCGTTCGTTTCCTCAGAAAAAGGTATCTGCATTTAATTTACTTTCCCTTACCGTGGCAATGTTTATATTTCTTTCCGCTTCCGCAGAAACATGGATCGTTTCTGCCAATCTTCTTGTCAACTTTTACAGGTTCCTGTTTACCGGGCGTAGCCTCATCGATCTCATTCATTACGGGAGCGGCTGTGAAGCCCATTCCCGTCGAAGATGCATGCTGGGTACGCATTCTGGAGGTATTCATTTCCTTAGGCCTGTCGGTGAATTGTTCGCCTGTCTGTGTAGTAAATCTAAATATAAAGCTTATAACATCTGTGTACAGCGACTCCAGCATCTCTGCGAAGAGCTTAAACCCGTCCATTTTGTATTCGATGAGCGGATCCTTTTGCGCGTATGCACGGAAGTTGATTCCTTCCTTGAGATCGTCCATTTCCCTCAAGTGCTCTTTCCATTTCTCGTCGATAACAGTCAGCATCGCGAACCGCTCGACATTCGACATCAATTCGGTGCCGTATCTTTCTTCTTTTCTCTTGTAGAAGTCGCGTGTCTCTTTTACTATCAGCTCTTTCAAGCCTTCCTCGCCGAGCCTTTGATACTCTTCCGGTGAGAGGTCGAGTTTTATCAGGAACGTTCTCTGTATTTCATCTATCAATCCCTGTACGTCGGCTGACTCCTGGTATTTCTCTATGATATTCCCGATGGATTTCTCTACCATTTCGAATATCTCATCCTTCAATCTCTCGCCCATAAGAGCCTGCCGTCTCAGTTCATATATGACTTCTCTTTGCTGATTCATCACGTTATCGTATTCGAGAAGTCTCTTCCTGATGGCGAAGTTATTTTCCTCCACTTTTTTCTGGGCGCGTTCGACGGAGTTTGTGATCATACTATGCTCGATCGCCTGTCCTTCCTCGAATCCCAGTCTCTGCATTACACTTGCTATCCTCTCATTACCGAATAGCCTCATAAGATCATCTTCCAGTGAAAGGTAGAATCTCGATGAACCCGGGTCACCCTGCCTTCCTGCTCTACCTCTTAACTGCCTGTCTATACGCCTGGAATCATGTCTTTCAGTACCAATTATATGTAATCCGCCTTCTTCTTTTACGCCCGGTCCCAGCTTAATGTCCGTACCGCGTCCTGCCATGTTAGTTGCAATTGTCACTGCGCCCGGCAGTCCGGCGTTTTCAACGATCTGCGCCTCGCGCTGGTGCTGTTTGGCGTTCAAAACTTCGTGCGGGATCTTCTTTCTTTTTAAAAGCCTCGATATAGTCTCTGATACTTCCACGCTGGCTGTACCAACTAGAACCGGCCTGCCTTCGCTTTTGAGTTTTTCTATTTGATCGATAACAGCATTATATTTCTCTCTTTTCGTTCTGTATATCTGGTCATTCTGGTCATCTCTTATTACTTCTACGTTGGTCGGGATGACAACCACATCGAGATTGTAAATGTCCATGAATTCCGATGCTTCGGTCTCTGCAGTACCCGTCATCCCGGCAAGCTTATTGTAAAGCCTGAAATAGTTCTGCAACGTGATGGTTGCAAGTGTCTGCGTATCTTTCTCGACCTTTACACCCTCTTTTGCTTCGATTGCCTGGTGCAATCCTTCCGAATACCTTCTGCCTGAAAGTACACGTCCGGTAAATTCATCTACGATCTGCACTTTACCGTCCTGAATCACGTAATCCACGTCCTTTTCATAAAGCGCGTAAGCCTTTAACAATTGGTGTACTGTATGAAGCCTGTCGCTTCTTTCCGAATATATTTTTGTTATTTCATCCTTTTTAAATTGCCTGTCTTCCACCGAAAGCGAATCATCGTTGTCCAGTATGGCAAACTCTGTCCCAAGGTCAGGGAGTGTGAAGAAATCCTTTTGCGTTGATGAAGGCGCAAGATACTCTCTTCCTTTTTCCGAAAGATCGGTAATGTGTGATTTTTCATCGATGACGAAGTACAGCTCATCATCGACGATATGCATTTCCTTTCCTTTATCTCGCATGTAATAAGCTTCCGTTGTCTGCATGAGCTTTTTATTGCTCGGCTCGCTCAGAAGCTTTTCCAGTCTTTTATGTTTCGGAAGACCGTGATATCCTCTTAGGATTAACAGCCCGGCGGTTTCCTCATCATCCTTTGTCATCGCTTCACCTTTTTCGAGAAGCTTCTCTGCCTCGGCGGTAAGGTTATTTACAAGCGTCCTCTGAGCGTTTACCAGGTTCCTTATCATTGGATTAATGTCATCGAACTTATGCTCGGACGCTTCAACCGGACCGGAAATAATAAGCGGTGTTCTTGCTTCGTCTATAAGTACGGAGTCGACCTCATCTACAATAGCGTAGTTGTGGCCGCGCTGTACGAGATGCTCCCTGTTTACAACCATATTGTCTCTGAGGTAATCGAATCCGAACTCGTTATTAGTACCGTAAGTAATATCGCATTCGTACATTTGTTTCCTCTTGTCGGAGTTCATATCATTGAGTATGATACCGACAGTGAGTCCGTGAAATTTGAATATTTCTCCCATCCACTCGGCGTCTCTTTGCGCAAGATAGTCATTAACAGTAATGAGATGTACTCCTTTGCCCGGTAATGAATTCAGATAAAGCGGGAATGAAGCAACAAGGGTTTTACCTTCACCAGTTGCCATCTCGGCGATCTTACCCTGGTGAAGTACGATACCGCCGATAAGCTGTACGTCATAGGGTATCATGTTCCACTTGATCTTGGTGCCGGCTGCTGTCCATTCCTTGCCGCAGAGCCTTCTACATGTGTCTTTTACCACGGCATATGCTTCGGGAAGTATGTCGTTCAGAATTGCTTCGACCGTTTCTTTTAATTCCTTCTCGAGATTCTTTATTTCGTCATATGCATCGATTCTTTCATCCGGTTCCATGTCTCCGGAGAGTTTTTCCTTCAGCTCGGCTAATCGAGACTCTATCTCTGCTGTTTCGTTTTTGATATGGTCTTTAAAGCCCTGTGTTTTAGCACGAAGCTCATCATCGCTGAGACCGGCAAGCGCTTCATAGTGATTATTGATCTCATCTATTATTGGAAGTATATTTTTTACGTCTTTTTCGTGTTTTGTAGGAAATATCTTTGAAAGTACCTTAAACATTTATTTATCCTGCTGTAAAATTTTTAATTTCTAATCATTTAGAACTACTAATTTAACACTTTTAGTTTCCAAAAGAAAAATAAAAAGAAATCTCTAATCGGCTCCGTTATTTAACAAAAAAAGTGTCATTTATATTGAAATTGAAAAAATACCATACTTTATCTAATTTATAGAAACCAAAGGAGAACCTTCTATGTCAATAATGATAACAACCGAATGCATCAATTGTGGCGCCTGTGAGCCCGAATGTCCCAATACTGCCATCTATGAAGGCGGTGTGGAATGGGAACTTATAGGGAAAACGTACGGTCCCGGTGATGCCGCTCCATCAGGCTCGGAAGGTTTTTATTCCGATGAGTTTTTCTATATTGTACCCGATAAATGTACCGAATGTGTTGGTTTTCATGATGAACCCCAATGTGCCGCTGTTTGCCCGGTCGATTGCTGTGTGCCCGACCCAAATCACGTCGAAGATAAGGAAGAACTACTGGCTAAAAAACTAAAACTGGACGAAATAGGAAGGGTAGGTAGGTAATTATATCTTATTCTCTTCGTCTTCCGGTTTTTCTAATTGCTCCGGATTTATCTCATCTGAACTTAAATTTCTCTGCTCAAGGTCCGACTGAACACCATCGGTCATGTTTTGCATACTGTCGTTATTGTTAAGCGATGATGTTTCATTTGAGTTCAGGTCGGTATTCATGTCTTCTACAGGATATTCCGTTATTAATATCCCGCCTCCTGCTAGTATCTCAGGATCGATATTACTGTGATGTTTAAAAATCTTATTATATCCGAATAAAATGAGTACGAATCCAACCGATACAGCCACATCAGCCACATTAAAGATAGGGAAGGAGTAAAACGTTTTTCCGAAAAGCTCGATGTCAGGGATATTCACGTGAATAAAATCGACTACGTTTCCGTAAAATAAAGGAGCATATCCGTATATCATTCCGTAAAAGAGTCTGTCAATCAGATTACCGACTGCTCCGCCGAGTATCAATGCAAGCGCGAACCGGATATAAAAAGGTTCTTTTCTGTTCCTGTAAATAAAATATACTATAAGGAATGTAGCAAAGACTGTAAAGAGTGAGAGGAAGAGTTTACTGCCTAATTGTAATCCAAAAGCCATTCCCGGATTTTCAATATAGGTGATCTGTACTACGTCGCTGATAATATTGATCGATGTGCGGAAGGGGATTCCATCGATAAATAATCCTATGCTTGGTATGGAAATACCTTTTATAAGGAATTTCGTTACCTGGTCAAGTATAATTACAAATAATGATACGAATAATATTCTCAACTTTGTCTTTAGCCTCTAATGTTTTTACACTCTATACAATGCTGCGTTATCGGAACAAGTTCCAGCCTTTCTTTATCAATTAACGGGCAAGTCTTGCAAAGGTTATGCGGGGTCTCAAAACAGTCGATGCAGACACCGTATGTACCCTGGTCTATCCTGACAAGTGCTTCCTGCAGGTAACCGAGATATTTTTCATCTCTCTGTACGAACATGTAATTCTTTTCTCTTTCCATTTCATCGGATCCCTGCTCAGCCATGTGCGATGCGTAGGTCAGGTTATCGCCTACGTAATTCGATTCTTCGTCCACAAGCGACTGCATATTTGCCTTCGCGCTTTCAATTATTTTGTTTCTTTCTTCGAGTATGATCTTTCTGAAATGCTCTAGCTCAGCCTTAGTATATCTTGTTTTCTTGTTCGGTTTATATTTTTTTATCTTTGGCGCTGCTTTTTGTCTGGCTTCTTCGATGAGTCTCTTTGTTTGCTCAACGGCTTTTTTCCTTTGCATCCTTGATTTTTTTACGGATGCTTTGGTCACAACTTTAGCTGTCGCTTTGACAGAAGCTTTTTTTACGGCTTTCTTTGTCGCTTTTTTCTTTACTGCCTTTTTAACAGCTTTTTTCTTAACTGCTTTCTTGACAGCCTTTTTTACGGATTTTTTAGGTGCAGCTTTCTTTTTTGGAGTCTTTTTACTCGCTTTCTTCTTTGTTGTGGACTTTGCCAAAGACAGTACTCCTTGTAAATTTAATTAATTAAACTTTTTCGATGTAAAATTCGAAATCCTGTCCGTTAATATCACTCTTAAAGTATTCTTTATCCTCACCGTTTCCGGTTGTTACGTCATCGCACAAAATTTCGGACTTAATATAATTAATATGATTATTAATTGCTTTACTAATTTCGTCGGTTGTTTTTACGGTTAATTTTATTCTATCGTTCACCTCGAAGTCGTTCGTCTTCCTGTAATTCTGCACACGGTTAATAAATTCTCTAACTATACCTTCCTCGATGAGTTCCTCGTCCAGTCTCGTGTCCAGGGCAATAGTGATCCCTTTATCGGATTCTACTATCCAGCCTTCGATGTCTTCCGTAAATACCTCCACGTCTTCCGGTGTAATTGTAAATCCCTCCTTTTCGAGTTGACCTTCTGTTTCCAGCTTGCTCACTTCATCCCTGGATAACCCATTTATGACCTGCTGAACGGCTTTCACATCCTTGCCGAATTTCGGACCGATCACTTTGAAGTTCGGCTTCGCTTTCTTCACAATAATGTCGGAATCTCCTTCGATAAGGTTTAACTCCTTCACGTTGACTTCGTCCAGTATAATGCTCTCGACTTTCTTTAAACGTGCTTTCTCCTCGTCGTTATTCACGGGCACGAGGATCTGCTTCAACGGCTGGCGTGTCTTAAGATTATTCCTTACCCGCATAGAACGCACCAGGTACACTATAGTCTGCGCGGTTTCCATTTCTTTTTCGAGCGGTGTGTTTATCGCACTCTCGTCGTATGGAGTGTATTCTGTCAAATGTATGCTCCCGTCACTGTCCGTTAAGCTCATGTAAAGCTTATCCGAGATCATCGGCGAGAACGGTGCTACCATTTTCAGTATCTCTTCGATAAGTGTGTATAATGTCTGGTAAGCCGATAACTTGTCCGTTTCGTTTTCCGGGTTTCTGAACCGCTTCCTGTTGCGTCTTACGTACCAGTTGCTGACTTCGTCCAGTGTGAAATCGCTCACGAGCCTTGCCGCGCGTGTTATATCATAACCGTCCATCAGTTCGGTGTACTCTTTCTTTACCGTGTTGAGCTTGGATATTATCCACTTGTCTATTTCGGATCTCTCACTCACCGGAACCTCGTTCGATCTATCGTATTTGAATCCCGTCAGCTCGGAATATATTACGTAGAACTTGTATGTGTTTATTAATGTATCGAAGAACTTATTCCGCACGTCCCTCAGCTCGTCCTCGTTAAATAACTTCGACTTGCCGATAGGGGACATCGTTATCATGTACCATCTCAGCACATCCGCGCCGTGTTTGTCCATCATTTCATACGGGTTAACGATGTTACCCATGGACTTGCTCATCTTCTTGCCGTTCTTATCCAGTATGTGTCCGTTTACGATGAGGTTCTTATACGCCGGCTGATCGAATAAAAATGTGCTGATAGCGTGTAATGAATAGAACCATCCGCGCGTCTGGTCGATTGCTTCCGCGATGAAATCCGCCGGGAACGTCTTCTCGAACAGCTCCTTGTTCTCGAATGGGTAATGTCTCTGCGCGAAAGGCATGCTTCCGCTGTCGAACCAAGCATCTATCACTGATTCGACGCGCTTCATTTCTTTGCCTTCTTTGCTTTTGAGTATGAGGCTGTCTATGAAGGGCTTGTGCAAATCCAGCTCCCCGGGATAGACTTCATCCCAGTTAACCGCCTTCTCCTTCAGCTCTTCCATCGAACCCACCGCCTCGTAATGCGGTGTGTCTTCATCGTCCGTCCAGTACCATATTGGAAGGGGAGTGCCCCAGAACCTGTTCCGTGATACTGCCCAGTCCTTATTCTCCTCGAGCCAGTTGCCGAAGCGTCCCGTGCCGAATTCCGGAGGGTGCCAGTTGATGGTCTTGTTCAGCTCCACCATCCTGTCCTTGTAATCTGTGGTCTTTATGAACCAGCTGTCCGTGGCGTAGTACATCAGCGGAACGTGGTGCCTCCAGCAGTGCGGGTACGAGTGAGTAAACATCTCCTTCCTGTAGAGACGGTCCCTGCTCTTCAGCTCGTTCATTATTTCCGGGTCGGCTTCCTTAAAATTCTTCCCTGCGAACGGTGTAACGTTCTCCTTAAAACGCCCGTTCTTTCCGACTGCCTGCAGGACGGGAAGCTTATATTTAAGCCCCGTCTGGTAATCGTCCTCCCCGAATGCCGGAGCAATGTGAACGATGCCCGTTCCGTCCTCCATTGTTACGAAGTCGCCCAGCGTTACGTAATGGGCTTTTTCGTCGAACGTGAAGAACTTATAAAGCGGTTCGTATTCGGTGCCCTCCAGGTCTTTGCCGGAGAACTCCGCGTCTATTGTATAATCTTCCTTTACGGAATCCAGTCTCTCTTTTGCCAGTATGAACGTGTTCAGCTTCGATCCGCTTCCTTCGTCCGGTTTGAATGTCGTGATCTTTACGTACTGCTGGTTAGGATTTACAGCAACGGCTGTGTTGGACGGAAGCGTCCACGGTGTTGTCGTCCATACGAGCAGGTCGGCGTCCTTATGCTCGCCGGATGTCACCTTGAACTTCACATACACCGACGGGTCCTTAAGGTCTTCGTAGCCCTGCGCCACCTCGTGAGATGACAGCGGGGATTCGCATATCGGGCAGAAGGGGATTATCTTGAATCCCTTATATATCAGTCCCGCGTCGAAGAGCCTCTTCAGCGCCCACCACACGGACTCGATGTACTCGTTGTGAAAGGTCACGTACGCGTGCTCGACGTCGACCCAGTATCCCATGCGCCGTGTCAGCTCCTCCCACTTATCCACATAAGTGAAAACGGAATCACGGCAGGCTTTATTGAACTCTATGACGCCGAACTCCTCGATCTCGTTTTTGGACTTGATGCCCAGCTTTTTCTCGACCTCGATCTCTACTGGCAGACCGTGTGTATCCCAGCCCGCTTTGCGGTTCACCTGGAATCCGCTCATGGACTTATACCGGCAGACAGTGTCCTTAACGGCGCGGGAGATCACGTGATGAATGCCAGGAATGCCGTTAGCTGTCGGAGGTCCCTCGTAGAACGTAAAAGCGGGCTTTCCCTCCTTTTCCGAGATGCTTTTCTTAAAAACCCCCTCAGCCTCCCAGAAGTCCAGCACTTCCTTCTCTATCTCAGGTAAGTTTATATTTTCAGGTAACTTACGGCTCATATATGAATCGAATATAAGCCATAAAAATAGGTGAAATTATGGGGAATTACAATGCTATTAACGTGTCATCCTTGCGAAAGCGGGGATCCAGACCCTGATTTCCGGGCGAGAATTAAGCCAAATTCGATTCAACGGTCTAAATACGGTAAATTAGGGGATTTTGTCATGCAAGCTTAAGCAAGACTGATAGTGTCGCGAGTTGGTAGCAGGAAGAAGAGTATATACGGAAATGCTAGAGTTTTATTCCTTTGTAAGTTTTTCAGTAAGTGCAATATTTAAGTCAAAAAGAAGTTTTTTGAATTTCCTATCTTTAGAAGTCATTGCTACGTTATAAACTTCTCTAAAAAATCAAAGAATTTATCTTTATCGATCATTTCAATAAAATCTCCAAACTTTCCTCCATCCAATTTTACTTTTAAATCACTTAATAGTGATTTTGATTTTTCAAAGGATTTGCCGTGAAAAAAAGCACCAGCAGAATAAACCGTGTACGAAATATAAGGCCCGTACATTTTCTCACGATAAAATATCATACTCGTAAGCTCCCAAATATTTGCATAATTTAAGAAATTATTTTCTTCTTGAAGTTTCAATTGATTGTCATGACTCTCAATGATAATTTTAAACTTACTTATTTGTTTTTTTATTTTTTTGTCATAAGATTTAAATTTAAAATATCCCGCCACACTTAATCCAATTCCTATTAACCCAAGAATTGCTATATAAATTGTTGCTTGTGATTGTAAAATATCTGAAAAATAATTTTCAGATATTTTAATATTTTCAACTTCATTTTTTAAAGAATCTAATTGAGAGTTTAATTCATGATTTGAATCTAATTTAGATGAATCAATCCCTTGTGAAAAGTTAAGTAAAGGGTACAATAGAATTATTAATATAATATCAAATACTAATAGCTTGTATCGCATTTAGTGTTTATTCTTCAATTATTTAAATGATTTCTAAATATATTGAATTGTTTTTTAAAGTAAAACGACTAATTTAAATCAAAAACATAAAAGTTAATTTGTAAATGAAAGGTACAGAAAAGAAATATCAGGTTTTTGTAAGTTCAACTTTTGAAGATTTACAAGAAGAAAGACAGGAAGTAATTCATGCACTACTTGAATTAGATTGTATACCATCTGGTATGGAGCTATTTCCAGCGGCCAATGAAGATCAATGGACTTTAATAAAAGAAGTTATAAAAGATTGTGATTACTATCTCGTAATTATTGCTGGTAGGTATGGTTCATTAGATAGTAAAGGTATGAGCTATACAGAGAAGGAATATAGGTATGCAATGGAATTAGGTAAACCAATAATTGCTTTCCTTCACAAAGATCCGGATACCATTCCTAAAAAATATACTGAGAAATCTGAAAAAGGTCAAAAAAAATTAGATGAATTCAGAGATTTAGCTAAACAAAAAATGGTAAAATATTGGACTACTCCACAGGATTTAGGCTCTGTTGTAAGTAGAGGTTTAATTCAATTGCAAAAAGCTCATCCAGGGATTGGATGGATTCGGGGAAATGCAGTTTCCTCAAAGGACGCTCAGATTCAGATACTAAAACTGCAACAGGAAAACGAACAACTAAGAAAGCTAAATTATGAAAAGAAGAATATAATAAAGGACACGTCAGAATTTTCACAAGGCGATGACAAAGTATCAATTCATTACGACTTTAAAAGTACGGATGATAATAATACAGTACATGATTGGAATCATTATGAAAGTGTAACTTGGAATGAAATATTTTATTGGATTTTACCCTTAATGGTAGATGATACAAAAGAATCCTTAATAAAATCTACAATTAATGAGTTTTTGTACGAAAAATGTAAAGATAAATATAAAAAAGATCATGATATTAAAAATAATCCTGTACATAGTTTTGATATACATGAAAAAGATTTTCAGACAATAATTATTCAGGCAAGAGCCTTAGGTTTAATACAAAAATCTGATTTGGGGAAACAAAATAAATTAACTGGTCGATTTTGGCTTTTAACAGAAAAGGGGGATGAATTAATGAACTCATTAAGAGCCATAAAAAAGAAATCAAGAAAGAAGAAATAAAAAATGATAATTTTTAATTTCCTTACTCCCTAAATTTTCCCCCACTATATTTTCTCCCATATGTTCACTTTTTTTCATGCCATCGCCCCGCTTCAGCGGTGGTGTCTTGGTGGTGATTTTTTTTATTCTCCGTGTCCTCTGTGCCTCTGTGGCAAAAGCTTTGAATACCCTTTACACACACCCCTTTCCCGGCATTTCTTCACACCTGCTCTTTCCTGTTAGCTTTATCCTCGCTATATTACACAGGTTTTTATCAATGAACAATAAAAACGCAATACGATGAAACACAAAACTAAATCAGTACAAGAAACACGATCGAACTACTCGCCGTTCTGCTGAAATCCATGCCAACGGCTTAGAGGCAGGGGTACACCCCCCTGCTGTGAACGATCGAACCTCTGGAGGAGCGCGCGGCTCTGCATCACTATTAAATAATTACTCTCAGCGTACGCGCGCGCAAGATCGAACTAGAATGGGTCTGTCTGTCGTAAATTCCGCGCTCAGGGAATGTTGCGATCGGCTCCCGCGTAGAAGAGTAAAGAAGTCACGTACAATTACTGAGCGGTCCCGTTAAGCCCTTACCCCATCTTCTCTCTCAGCCAGTGCCATTCCGCCATGTGCCCGGCTTTTGATTGTCTCTTTCATAATTACGCCTTAATGTTTATTTTCTCGAAACAATCAAAACTATCACCATGAAAAGGATCATAATTATTTTAGCGGTTCTATTTGTTCTTGTCTGTCTGGGGGCATTTATTTCTAATCCAAGCGAGAAAAAAATGAAGAGTGAGTTCTCTGAAGTGATACTGGAAAAACTCGATAAGAAGACAGATGAGGATACAAAGAATAGTCCATATAATGAGTGGGGAAATTCAATAGTTAAAAATCTGTTAAGCAAGATAATGGATTCAAATTCCAAACGGTTGAACTATTTCTTATTCTCCGAGCTAGAGCTGACTATTAAAGAGAGAAAGAAGATCGTCGCCTTGGGAGCATTTGGTATGGTATATGTTTACGACTTCGATGATAATATAATGGAGTAACCCTTTAACTTAATAATAAAATTGTGGCAAAATCGAATAAGCTTACTGCAAAGCAGAGCGAAGAATTGATCGCGGTATTAAAAGCCCGTTTCGAAAAGAATATGAAACGGCATAAGGGGATAGATTGGACTAAGGTACAGGCGAAGCTGGAGAAGAATCCCGGGAAGCTATGGGTGCTTCACAAAATGGAAAATACGGGCGGCGAGCCCGATGTCGTCGGATTCGATAAGAAAACCGGGGAATATATCTTTTACGACTGCTCTGCGGAGTCACCTAAGGGAAGGAGAAGCCTCTGCTACGATAGGGAAGCATGGGAGTCGAGGAAGGAGCATAAGCCGAAGGATAACGCAATGGGAATGGCAAAGGAGATGGGCGTCGAGATGCTGACGGAAGATGAGTACCGGGAAATGCAGAAGCAGGAAGAATTCGACCTGAAGACTTCGAGCTGGGTTAAGACACCGGATAAGATAAGGAAGCTCGGCGGGGCGATATTCTGCGACAGGCGGTTCGATACCGTCTTCACATATCATAATGGCGCGGAATCGTATTACGGTTCACGCGGGTTTAGGGGAAAGGTGAGGGTGTAATTAAAGTACTTGACGGTGGCAACCCACCCCTCTACGAGGTCGTAGACCGTCTCCCGATTTCATCGGGATCCACCCCTCCGTCGGAGGGGATTAATAAAAGTAAATCATATGACGGAAGCACAATTAATTTCATTATGGGACCAGTTCGGTGCATCGCTGGACATGTTCCAGAACGCGCTGGAGAAGTGTCCTGACGAGCTGTGGGATAGTAAGGAAGAAGGCGCGTACAGGTTTTGGTACTGGGCTTACCACACATTATTCTGGACCGACTATTATTTGGACACGGAGCCGCAGGATTTCAGACCGCCTGAGCCTTACAATATGTCGGAGTTCGATCCGGAGGGATTACTGCCGGACAGTGTTTATAGCAAGGAGCAGTTAATCGATTATACGGAGCTCTGCCGGAATAAGCTAAGAAATCTCATAAAAGGATTCATTTCGGATCCGTTGCTATTGGAGAGGGAATGGCGGAACGACCGTAAGTCTGATTCAATGTACGAATTAACTCTTTACAATATGCGTCATGTCCAGCATCATACGGGACAGCTGAATATGCTTCTAGGGCAGGTAGATCATGAATTGCCGGTGTGGGTCTCATATTCGAGACAGGAATTATAATCCTTTCCGGGATGTATTTTTTGTGCAAATTTCTCAGTATATTGGCTTTTCAACCTAACCGCACACAAAATGCCAAAGTACATCATCGAAAGAGAGATTCCCGGAGCAGGAAGTCTCACCAAAGGGGAGTTAGTCGCCATTTCGCAAAAATCATGCGGAGTACTGGACAATATGAAGGATATCCAGTGGCTTCACAGTTACGTCGCAGGAGATAAAATTTATTGTATATATCTTGCCGCAAACGAGGATCTCATAAAAGAGCATGCGAGCCAGGGAGGATTCCCGGCTAATAAGATAACCGAGATCTCCGAAATAATCGAACCACATACGGCTGAAGCATAATCTTTTCGAAAATACTATTTATCGCAACTGAAATTGGTTTAGATTTATTGTATTTTATTACGGTCAGATAATTATATTTTCGCGCTTATCTTAGCTTTAATAGCTCAAATACACTGGGACGTAAGTCCGGAGATATTCCATGCAGGCGGTTTCGCGCCAAGGTGGTATGGCGTGCTTTTCGCGCTGGGACTGCTGTTTGCATACCTCGTAATGAAGAAGTTTTACCGCGAGGAAGGCAAGCCTGTTTCCGAGCTGGATATACTCTCAGTTTATATTGTAGCGGGTACCATAATTGGAGCGAGGCTAGGACATTGTTTGTTTTATGGTACGAGCTATTATCTATCGCATCCACTGGAGATAGTGAAATTCTGGGAAGGAGGTCTGGCAAGCCACGGCGCAGCGATAGGGATCGTACTGGCTATATGGCTGTATTCGAGGAAAAAGGACATTTCTACGACGGCAACGTGGATATTCGACAGGATAGTTATCGTAACGTGTCTTGCAGGTACACTGATACGGCTTGGAAATCTCATGAATTCGGAGATACTGGGTACAGCAACAGATCTGCCGTGGGCGTTCGTATTTGCCCGTGTGGATAATGTTCCGCGCCACCCGGCACAGTTATACGAAGCGATATTTTACCTGTTTACATTTTTCATTTTGTATAATTATTACAATAAGTCAAAAAATAAAGACTTTCACGGAATTATACTCGGGATGTTCTTTGTGATAGTATTTTCATTCCGTTTTGTCATCGAGCTTGTTAAGGAGCATCAATCGGAATTGCTGATGAACTCTGCGATAGACATGGGCAGTGTATTGAGCATTCCATTCATAATAGCCGGGGTAGTACTCATATTGCAGGCTAACCGAAAGATCAAAAATACTTCAAATAAAATATCATAAGTTTTAGATTTTATTATTGGTTTTCCATTTTTATTTTGAGTGAGATTTTAACTTATTAATGGATATTGCATTAGGAATAATATTGGGGGTTTGTCTTAGCGCGGCTGTGGGATTCAGAATATTTGTCCCGATGCTGATACTTAGCATAGCAGCCAATGCGGGTTATGTAGAACTTTCGGATTCCTTTTTGTGGATCTCTACTCTGCCAGCCTTAATCGCCTTTACATCAGCAACAATAATCGAGATAATAGGATATTATGTGCCGTGGATGGATAATATGCTCGATACCATATCCACTCCATTATCCATAGTAGCAGGAGCAGCCGCAACCGGAGCTGTTATAATCGATGTGGACCCGTTAATCTCATGGACAATAGCAATAATCCTTGGCGGCGGATCAGCATTCACGGTCGAGGTCCTGACTGTAAAGGCGCGCGCCTTATCGTCGTTCTTTACAGGCGGATTGGGTAACCAGATCGTTGCAACCGGAGAGCTTTTCTTTTCAACATTTATATCAATTCTAGCGATAGTGGTGCCAATAGTGGCGCTTGCATTCCTTCTCTTTCTCGCATTTGTGATTCAAAAGCTGATCACAAGAGAGAGCAATTCACAGAACAAAAAATTCGAAGACATATAAATAGGTTACAGGTATACGGTAATACCAAATTTTAATTCCTTACCCTTGAATTGGGTTTCGTTTCCATCGAGGTCATAACTTTCACTATAGCCAGAATCAGTATATTGATGGATATATTTTTGCCATGAATAAGTATAAGCGAAATTATATTCCGCGAAAAAACTGAAATTGGAAGTCGCAAACCATTCGATACCCAGCAGGGCATTTGCTCCCAGTGATATACTTCTATTATAATCGTAGTAATTATTTTGATAGTTAGAATTGTTCCTTGTCCTTTTGGTCGATGATTCGGAGTAACTAAAATATGGTCCTAAACCAATAAATGCCTTTACGATATCGTTAGGTCTAACATAATAAATCATATCCACTACGGTAGTAACATAATTAGCATAATCATTTACCGATAAATCGTTTTGACTGAATGTAAGGTCATTTCCTCCAAGGTCTTCCTGTGATAAGTTAATGCCTAATCCGAGGCGCAGTCCAAAGCTATTTGTAAACTGTTTTTTTACGGAGATGTGCAGATTGTCAAAATTTGTAACATGCAGTAACGAACCGATCGCTAATTGAAATGCGATTGGTTTAGTTTTTAAGATGCTTCCATTTGTTTCAGTCGAATCATTTTTCTCGAATGAAAGAGAAGGAAAATTAAAACATAAAATAAGAATTAAAAGAAAAGATAGCGATAGTGTGGTTTTCATTTTTAACTATTAAGATTATGGTAGAATTTCGGAAAAATAAAAATTTTGTTTTAAAAATAAAAAACAATAAAACAAAAAGGGAGGCAATAGCCTCCCTTTTAGATTTTAAAAGTATAGAATCGCTTATTTTATAAGCGCCATCTTTTTGGATTCTTTCAGGTCCCCGGCAGTGAGCTCGTATATATAAATACCGGAGCTAACAGGCAGACCATTATCATCTTTGCCATCCCAAACGATCAGTCTTTCACCTGTAGCCTGAACTCCATTTATAAGGGTACGTATTAATTTTCCGGAAACATCATAGACCGCAAGCTTAACTCTTGCTTTATTTACTATATCATACCGTATTGTTGTGGTTGGGTTGAAAGGATTAGGGTAATTTTGGTAAAGTCTGAACCTTTCCGGAATATTTGTATTAATAGGGTCAATGCCAACGGTAGAGTCGAGCTGTGATTCCCAGAGACCTCTGCCGAATGTACCTGCACGGAGTTTCTGCACGCCATAGTGTATCTCAAGCTCCCTTACGCCGACATTAGGCAGTCCGGTAGAGAATGCAAGCCAGTCCGCATGAGTGCTATTTCTGTAATAAACGCCGACATCGGTACCAACATAAACGCCATCCGAAGAAGAATTTCTATAAACGATGCAATTTGCCGGAGCATTTGGAAGCGAACCGGAGTAGTTTGTCCAATTAGTTCCACCGTTGGTGGTCATATAAACTTTTTCACCGGCAGTATAACCTGAAAATGTAATCCATGCTTTGTTTGGGTCAGTATTTGAAATATCTATATAAGTTATCGAGAGCGACGGAAGCCCCGATGAAATATTAGTCCAGCTAGCACCGTCATTGGTTGTTCTATAGAGGGTCGATCCTTTGGCGGCGTAAATCGTAGAGGGGCTGGATTCGGATATAGAAAGTGCAAATATCTTTGAGCCTGCGGCAAACGTGGATATCTTAGACCAGTTTGTACCGCTATTAGTTGTTTTCCAGACGTTATCGAATCCTGCATAGAGGGTAGTAGGCGTTGTAGGCGACATCTCATAAGGGGTTACGAAGGCACCTGTTTCAGTTATCCCTCCTACAGCATCAACGAAATTAAGTCCGCTATTTGTAGAGCGAAGAATGCCGCCATTTTGATATTCTACAAATACTGTGCTAGTATCGGAATAATTGATAGCGGCTTCACCACCATCAGCGCCGTAAACATGTGTGTATTGACCTATCCTGAATCTGTTGCTGCCATTATCCTGTGTACCGCCGTACATAAGGTACGGACCGGAAGGAGTACCGGCAATTTTATAGAACTGTGTAACCTGTAATCCGAATGACCTATTAACCCATAACGATCCTCCGTTTGTTGTGTTGTAAATTCCGCCATCACTACCACTGTATAAGGTCGATCCGTAAAAGTCGAGATAATGTATATCAGCGTGTGTATAACCTGCCGTAGTAGGTGGATATATCCAGTGTGAACTAATAGTAAGTGACGCGCCGCCGTTCGTACTTTTCCATATATTTATGCCACCTGGATAAATAATATTTGCATCAGAGGGATCGACAGCAATTACCAGGTCATACCATGCCTGTCCGCCTCCTGTCGAGCCGTCCATTGCATATCCTAGTATATTGGGTGTAGTGGACATTGTACTAAATGAAGTACCGCTATTAGTAGAACGGTAGATACCATTATAGCTGTAATCGGATGATTTTCCAGCAAGAACATAAACGTATGAGTCATTGGCAGGAGATACACCTATAGCGTATCTACATGTTGATGATGGGGAGGGGAGTCCTGTTGTGACTTCAGTGAAGCTTGCTCCGCCATCGGTCGATCTATAAAACCGTGCGTCCGATGTCCTGTTCTTGGCGGCATATACTATCGATGGATCACCGGGTTTAAATTCGATATCATACCACGCACCTGTTTCTACCTGTGTCCAGTTTACACCGGAGTTTGTGGTTCTGTAAATGCCGTTGCTGGTCGCGGCAACAAGTGTGCTGGTTGTTGTTGGATTAATGAGAATCTTACTAACTCTTCGGAAATCCGTTATGGACCAGACAAGCCCGGTTGGGGAAAAGGAGTTACCACCATCGGTCGATTTAAGTATGCCAATGCTATATGTCTGACTTGCGTCGCCGTCGCCGGTCCCAATGTAGATGGTACTTGTACTTGTTGGGTCTATTGCAACGGATGATACCCCAAGTGTGGCAAGGTCGTCAGTCATTGTGTACCAGTTAGCCCCGCTATTAGTGGATTTCCACATACCACCGGACGGGCTACCTATATATATTATGCTGGGTGTTACAGGATCGACCGCGATGCAATTTACTCTACCGATACCCGGGTTATAGCTTGTTGTAGTCCATGATGTAGGTCCAAGTGAAATCCAGTTGCTTCCAAGGTCAATATCGTCCCTTACGTTCTGTTTATGCTGTAATACCGCGTCGTAAAGAAGCTTTGGGCTAGGCAGGTCACCCGATGGGTAACAGATGGGTTCCCAGTAAGCATACCACCTCTGGAATTGTTTCCAGCCTGTGCCTCTTTCAACTTTTCTGTTTCCCCACCATTGATCGAAACTCTTTTTGATTTCATAGATATTAGCGTTGTTTTTGTCCATCATTTGCACCCAATCCTGTGAATGCAAAGGATTGACTAACAACAGTATCACAAAAATAGATAAAATAATGCCTGCAAACTTTGTATTGAAAGTTTTCATTTCTGCCCGGTTGGTTTACAAAAAAAGATTTGTTACTAAATTTACCTTAATTAGATAAATTTTTCAATTGTGTTGGATTATGTTAGTGTAATTATATTGTTTAGAGGTTACTTCAGGATTTCATCTTTAATCTTGTAAAGATATTCTTTAGCGGCCTCATATTCGTTTGGAATTTCACCGTCGAGGATGGCTTCTTCTATACGTTTTTTAATTACACCAACTTTACGTGAGGGCTCGAGATTACAAATCTCCATAATTTCCTCACCACGAACGGGGGATTGGAAGTTACGAAGCTGGTCTTTTTCCTGTACATCCCTGATCTTTTGTTCGACGATGTCATAATTATTCATGAAGCGGGAAATCTTTGATGTATCCTTTGAGGTGATGTCTGCGCGGCAAAGGGTGAGAAGGTCCTCTAGTTCCTCTCCGGCGTCAGCGGCGAGGCGTCTTATTGCTGAGTCAGTTACTTCGTCTTTTGCTAGCGGGATAGGACGCAGGTGCATACGGACGAGTTTTTCAACATAGGGGAGTTTACTCATCGGCAAGCGAAGTTTTTTGAATATCTTTTTCATCATACGAGCACCGAGTTCTTCATGTCCGTGGAACGTCCACCCCGTTCCTTCAACGAACTTTTTTGTAGGAGGCTTCGCAATGTCATGAACAAGAGCGGCGAAACGAAGCCATACATTATCTGTTTTTTGCGAGATATTATCGACTACCTGTAAAGTATGGTAGAAGACATCTTTGTGGTGGTAATCTTTGCGCTGGTCCACTCCGGCAAGGTTCGACATTTCGGGAAAGATGATTTCCATTACACCAGTTTTAAAAAGGAGATCGAGGCCAATGGAAGGTTTAGAGCTCATAAGTATTTTAAGGAATTCATCGGTTATCCGCTCCTGTGATACGACTGAGTCTTCTTTGAGGCGGTCTTTCATTTTTACTATCGCGTCGTATGTACCGGTTTCGATAGAGAAGTCGAGCACAGATGCAAATCTTATAGCACGCATTATACGGAGCGGGTCGTCATCGAAAGTCTTCTCGGGGGCGAGGGGAGTGCGGATGATCTTGTTCTCGATATCATCTTGACCGTTGAAAATGTCGATAAGCTGACCAAGTGTGTCCGAGTTTAACGAAACAGCAAGGGCATTAATTGTAAAATCACGGCGCGCAAGGTCGTCTTCTAAGCCAGAGAATTCTACGTTTGGTTTACGTGAGTCCCTGTTGTAGCTTTCTTTTCGGGCAGAAGCGAATTCAATTTTGTATTCGTTATGCTCTAGGAGGGCAGTACCGAATTTTTTGTAAACGGCACTAAGTTCATCATTTAATTCTGAGGCAACCTTGCCGGCAAATTCGACACCGTCACCGATCACCATTACATCGATATCAACAGTAGGTTTATCAAGGATCATATCGCGGACATAACCGCCTACAACATATACTCTAAGTTTGGTTGCATCGGCTATTTTTCCTATATCAAGTAATATTTCATCTTTTACCAGCAATTCTAGTTTACTTCTCTCTTAATTAAACGGAATGGAGCTTTGTCTTCACCACCAATCTCAATAATGTGGTATTCCCGTACACCTGTTGTTGTGAATGGTATGGAACAGCCTGATGAATTTACAAAGAAAGTTCCTTTTCGGGCGTAGGTGTCAGTAATGTGAGTGTGTCCGTGAAGCACCATGTTTACCTTATGCTTTTTAAAGAAATCGAATATACTTCCCTTATCATGGATCCTCATTTTCCATTGCTCGGTCTTAAGCCAAAGTGTGTGCTCAGGATGGTTTTTATTCTCACCGGGTTTATTAAAATGGTGATGGATAAGAACAATCTTAATTTTATTTTTTATCCCGGCGGTATCAGCGAGTTCGTCAATTTCTTTGAGCTGTTTTCCCGAGACGACTCCATTTGTTCCAAGGGGGTTCATGTCACGTGAGTACTCTGCAATGGAATTAATCGCGATGACAGCTACATCATTGTTGAGTAACTTGATATACGGCATGAAAGAAGTTTTACCGGTTACAATATTTTCAAACGTTTCAATGAAGGAGTTGTAAAATTGGTTTAACATACTGCCGTAATCCAGTTCCTTGCACCGGGTAGGGTACATGAAGAAAGGTAGTTCGGGGGAAGGACCGCCATATATATCATGATTGCCGGGGATAACACTCAGCCGGGATGAATTCAGCAAATCAAATTCATCAAGAACTCCTCGGATTATTGCATAGTCTCTCTCATCAGCGTAATCAGCGATGTCACCGGTAAGAACAATATGGTCACAGCCAGAAGAAATGGCGTCCATGAGCAGAGCGCGGAATTTAGTCACATTTGGTGCAGGGCTATCATATTTAATATGTATGTCCGTTATATGTGCTATCCTATACATGATGCATTTATTTTAATTCTTTAAGTGAGTTCTCAACTTCTGTAATAATATCGGAAGCTACTTCAATTGCCTGTTTACCATCTTCAAGTGTAACGACCGGTTCCTTATTTTGTATAATCGAGTCAAAGAAGTTCATTAGCTCGAACTTTAGCGGATTAATATCAGCAATGTGGGGTCTTTCGTAAAGTATCTTCTCACCATTTCCAAGCTCAATGCCTCCAAGCCCGAACGAATTACCGGAATTATTTGCTCCATCACCGGAGGTCAATTTAAATACTTCCGACAAATTCTGCAAAAAGTCGATAGAAATATACGCGCTTTTCTGAAAGATACGCATCTTTCTCATTTTATATTGTGAAATTCGGGATGCAGTAACGTTGGCTACAGAACCATTTTCGAATTTTATGCGGGCGTTTGCGATGTCTATCTTACCGGTTATGATGGAAACGCCATTCGCGTCTATTTTTGATACGGGTGATTTTACAAGGTTAAGGATAATATCTATATCGTGTATCATCAAGTCCTGGATTACCGACACGTCAGTACCGCGGGGATTGAACTGTGCCAGACGGTGTGATTCGATGAAAATCGGAGCAAGATGGTATTCATCAAGTGCAAGGATAGCGGGATTAAATCTTTCGATGTGCCCGATCTGAACTTTAACATTTTTGTTTCTAGTGAGATCGATCAGTTGTGAAGCTTCCTCAGCCGTTGATGTAACGGGCTTTTCGATGAATGTATTAATGTCTTTCGATAGAGTTTTTTGTGCAATATCGAAGTGAGTTGATGTCGGTGTAACAACTATCGCTGTGTTTATCGAATCAAGAGCTTCATCGAACGAATTGAACGCTCTTACCTTTTCTCCAGCAGAAATATTCTGCAGGTTAGCAGTATCTGTATCAAAAATACCAATGAGATTAATATTTTCGTTCTCTTGTGATATTTCTTTAAGGATCTTCAGGTGGGTTTTCCCTAAGTGTCCTACACCTATCAAGCCTGCATTAATATATTTTGACATTATATTGATTTAATTTATATGCCCGGTTCTGCGTGAATGATCACATTAGATATCTTTGGGAACTGGTCTTTTAAATTCAGGTATATCCTGCTTTCGAGTAAAGTAACAAGATCGTGCACTTCATCGAAACTCATCGCAGGATCGAATTTACAAGTCAAAGATACCCTTATTTTGCCGGATGCACTGACAACTTTTATATCGTAATATTCATTAACTTCTTTGACATCTTCAAGTATATTATTAACTTCTTGAATTATTACTCCGGACCTGTGCGTAATATCTTCGGTGTCGAAAACCACGTCACCGGGTTCATCGATATGTATTCTAACGTTAGAGATAATACTTATTTTCTCTTTTATTTTTTCTTCAAGTTCAGTAACCATATCGTGCGCGATTACCATGTCGTTCGTTGATTCTATCTCTACATGAAGCTCCGTAAATATCTCGTCATTTATCTTGTGCGAAAAAATGTCGTGAGAGCGAAAACCGAATTCGCTTACGATCATCTTTATCTTATCGTTTATTGTCTCGTTCTCGGTTTCTATGGGTTCTGCATGTATGATTATGTCCGTATTGGGGGAAATCTCGCTAATCCTTTTTTCGACAGCATCGGTGATCTCATGTACACGCGAGAAGGGGATTATCCTGCTCACGGATATAGTCATATCAATAAATATATGTGTTCCGGTACTGCGGATCCTGTATGAGCAGACTTCTTCGACCCCTTTGACTCCTCTTGTTTCCTTTAATATCTTATCAGAAAGTCCTTCAGGGACTTTATCCATTAATGAGTTGAATGATTTACGGGCGAGTTTATAACCCATAAACAGAATTACAATTGAAACGAGAATTGCTCCCAACGAGTCAGCTTCATAACTAATGCCAAAATATCCAAGAAGAAGTGATATGATTACAATAGACGAAGTGAGAATATCAGAAGAAAAGTGTAAGGCATCAGCTTCAAGGGCTTGTGAACCCGTTTCCTTTGCGACTTTTTTTAATGCACGGCTACGGGAGAAATCAATTACTATTGTTAAAAGCAGGATGCCAACAGTCCAAAGCCCGATATTAAGATCAACCTGTTTACCCAGGAAAAGACGATGTATCGCTTCGTAAATGATGTATGAGCTTGTTGCAAATAGTATAAGCACCTGGAACAGTGCAGAGAAGCTTTCACCTTTTTCGTGACCGTAGTGGTGATCTCTGTCCGGCGGTTTTGAGGAAAACTTGATGAAAATAATCGTCATTATGCAGGCAACGATATCTATAGCCGAGTGAAATACTTCGGAGAGCACAGCAAGGCTTCCGCTGAAATACGCGGCAACGATCTTTATCAGGGTGATGAATATTGCCGCCCATAAAGATGATACCGCAACAGAGATCTTTCTGCGGTCGATATATTCTTTTCTATATTCCCGGCTTTGTTCCAATTAATGCAGCCTTTTCCATTTTGTTTGTTGTTCTCTGGGCAATAAAAACACCAATAAGTGTAATAACAGCCCCGGCAATAAAGTATGACGACAATTCCTCACCCAATAACAGCCACGAAAATATGATCGTGATGATAGGGGAGGTATTGGTAAGCGTCGTTAATGTACTTGTATTGATTATTTTTGTCGAATATGTGTACATAAAATAACCTCCGAATGCAACTATAACAGACAGGTGAAAGAATGCAAGCATACCAAACGCGTTGACTTTGTCCAATGATGCATTATGTGCATCGAAGAGAAAGATGGGCGTAAACATTATCATTCCAATGATGAATGCCATAGTGGAGGTCTTTAGTGTGCCGTATTTCTCAACCATGCTTTTACTGAATACAAGGTATAGTGACCAGCTGTACACAGCAAAGAAAAGTAATACGTCGCCAAGCAGGGAAGTATTCTTTCCGGTAACAAATATATTTTCCCAGAATATGACGAGTATTCCTATAATCGTAAGTGAGATTGCAAAAAGTTTTTTTGCAGAGAATTTATCAGATTTTATAAGGATCGATGTTGTAAAAACGAATAATGGAGTACATGCATAAAATACCCCGGAATGGGAAGCCGACGATAGCTTAATTCCGTAGAGAAAGAAAAATTGATTTATAGGGATCACCAGCGCTCCAAGCAGTAAAAACAATTTCCAATCCTTCTTATCGATTTTGAAATTCTTTTTCTTAATGAAGAAAACTATCAGCAGTAATAGTGTTGCAACACCAAATCTACTGTAAGCGAGGAAAAAAGGAGTAACCTGCTGTACAGCATATCTTGCAGCTATCGGCGTAAATGCAGCCGTAAATGTTAAGAACATAATTAAAAGGAATTTTCTCATTTAGCTGCGAATGTCGGTTAAGTTATATGCAAACGGGACGGACACAAATATCCGCCCCGATAGGTAATATCTAGATTTTACTAATTAATCTTTCTTTGGCGAGGCAGGAACGCTTTTTTTATTTTTAAGCATTTCCTTTTTCTTTCTCTTTGCCGCGTCCTTCGTTTTTCTGTGCTTCTGAAGCACCACTTTTTTTGCTTTGTTCATTCTTATTGTTAGTTTATGCTATTGTGACTTCTTTAGTAAGGTAAACATCTTGTATTGCATTTAGCAGGCTTATACCATCTTCCATTGGTTTCTGGAAAGCTTTGCGCCCAGAGATAAGACCCATGCCCCCAGCTCTTTTATTGATCACAGCTGTCGTAACTGCCTGCTGAAGATCGGAATCACTTTTGCCGGTCGACGCACCGCCTGAATTGATAAGCCCGGCTCTACCCATATAGCAATTAGCTACCTGGTAGCGTGTTAAGTCTATGGGGTTATCTGTAGTAAGTTTTTCATACACAAGTTTGCTTGTTTTGCCGAATTTCAGGGCGTTATATCCGCCGTTGTTTTCGGGAAGCTTTTGTTTAATAATATCAGCTTCGATCGTAACCCCAAGGTGATTTGCCTGTCCAGTAAGGTCAGCAGAAACATGGTAATCTTTATCAGCTTTAAAGGCAGAGTTTCTCAGGTAGCACCAGAGTATAGTTGCCAGTCCGAGTTCATGCGCATAAGCAAATGCCTGGGAAACCTCCTGTATCTGCCGTGATGATTCTTCGGAACCAAAGTAAATAGTTGCTCCGATAGCGACTGCGCCCATATCAAATGCCTGCTGTACGTTAGCAAACATTATCTGGTCATATTTATTGGGATAAGTAAGGAATTCATTATGGTTAACCTTAACTATGAAAGGAATCTTATAAGCGTATTTTCTGGCTACCGACCCCAGAACTCCAAGTGTTGATGCAACAGCATTACACCCGCCTTCGATCGCAAGTTTTACTATGTTTTCCGGATCAAAATATATCGGATTTGGAGCAAATGACGCACCGGCTGAATGTTCTATTCCCTGATCAACGGGAAGAATAGAAAGATAACCCGTCCCGGCGAGCCTGCCATGATCGTAAATGGTTTGTAAATTCCGTAGTACATTTGGTGTCCTATCAGACCCAACCCAAACTCTATCAATGAAGTCACCACCGGGTAGGTGAAGCATTTCTTTCGGTATCGTAGTGCATTCATGGGCGAGAAGACCCTCGTTGTCTTTGCCCAGAATTTCTTTGATTTTATCGAACATTACGTTTGATTTAATTATTATATAATTTTTGAAATTTTAATCTCAGATAATTTGTCGCCATGTTTAACGGAGTAACTCTTAGTGTAATCCAGGCTAACGCTTCTGATAAATCCTAGTCCAATTATACCGTCGCCAACTTTTGCTGTACTGCTTATAAATCCCACTTCCTTTTCGTCGTCTGCGAATATCTTGTCGTTACTTCCCAAACCATTTGTTGAAGAAACTTTTACCATTTGTTTTGGTATTTTGTCTCTTGAATCGATACGAGCGATAACTTCCTGTCCTATGTAGCATCCTTTATTATATGAAATATAATCATTAAGTCCACACTCCATAGGATTAATATCCTCATTGATCTCATTATCGGCTTGCGCGATACCGTGTTCAATCCTGAATATATTAAACTCTTCATCCGACAACCGTTCAATATCAGTTATAGATGATAATAATGTTTCTGCTCTTTCTTTTGAACAAATGAAATTGACAGAGCCGGTTTTAAAACTATCATAATAAGCATACAGATCTTTTTCCGGATTAATAATAGAGCTATCATCTTTTATCTCAAAACCGGTGAGTCTGTTTACCTTTTCGATCACTTCCTCACCCCAGATTATTGCCCTGTAAAATTCTTCCTGTGAACTCTCGAGCTTCACGTCATCCATAATGATATACTTTTCCAAGTGCTCGACGAGTTTGTTAGTTAATTCAGTGGAGGTTAAGAGTATTGCTTCTTTTTCTAAGTTAAAGATCGTTACAAAATCTACTATACGCCCTTTGTCGGTGGTGAATACTGTTTTTCTAAAAGTATTTACCGGGAAACGAGTGAGATCATTTGAAGACATACGGTTAAAGAAATCCAGCCTATCATTCCCATAAGCATAAATAAGACCGGTCTTTTGAATGTATGAACACAGCATGCTCAGTTTAAAATAATCGTTATGGCAACTAGCGTGAGAATCAGGGTCGAAATCACCAATAAGACAAAGAAAATCTTCTCAATAAAGCTTACCTTTTTCATATCCTTAAATATAAAAATAATGATTTTGATAAGAAATGTAAGAAGCTAAAGAGGTTTAAGGAGGTATTTAAAAATAATGCAGGATATATAAAATAAACTTGAAAATTAATTTAAGCTTACTTAAATTAATTTTAAATTAACTTTAAGAATGAATATATCATTAGAAGATTATTTAAAGAATATCTATGTGCTGCGAGGGAGTGACGGAAAAGTATCCACAACAGCGCTTGCGGAGAAAATGCATGTTTCTCCTGCGGCAATAAGCGAAATGGTCTCGAAATTATCCAAAAGCGGGTATATCAAAAATACTCCATACAAGGGATTTGAGCTTGCTCCAAAGGGGAATTCAATCGCATTAAATCTTATAAGGAAGCACAGATTATGGGAAGTATTTTTGGTAAAATATCTTGATTATCCCTGGGATAAGGTTCATGAGGAAGCAGAGAAATTGGAACACTCGTCATCGGACGAATTGATCAGCAAGCTCGAGAAGTTCCTGGGTTACCCGGAATTCGATCCACACGGACATCCTATTCCGGATAAAAATGGCAATATTGCAAAGCTGAAGCATATCCCGATATCCGAGGCTGGTCAAGGTGATATAGTTGTACTGACAAGTGTATCCGATGAAGATCCGGATGTACTCGTGTATCTTTCAAAGATCGGAATAAAGCTTGGCGATAAACTTGAAATATTAGAAAAGATCGATTTTGATAATTCGATACAGGTTATGCATAAGTCTGAGAAAAAATTTTTAAGTGAAAAATTAGCAAACTGTTTAAAGATCAAAAAATATGAGCGAGATTAATACTGACGATCTGATAACGAAGGAAGGCGTTAATGCAGAGAGTAATGGAAAAAATGAAGAGGATATAAATAAGGGCTGGAAGCACGCTCTAAAAGAGCATTCATTACCCGAAGTTTACGGCTCGATAAAAGTACCTGGAAGCCGTTCATCTTTTTGGCGAAAGATGCTTGCCTTTGCCGGTCCGGGAATGCTCGTAGCTGTAGGATACATGGATCCGGGAAACTGGGCTACCGACATAGCGGGCGGCGCACAATTTGGCTACACTCTTCTAACGGTAATACTTATTTCGAATATATTCGCAATGGTGCTTCAGCACCTGGCTGTAAAGCTGGGTGTTGTTTCGGGCAGGGATCTTGCGCAGGCATGCAGGGATAACTATTCAAAGCCGGTTTCTTTCGTGCTATGGGTATTGTGTGAAATTGCAATTGCGGCGACAGATCTGGCAGAGGTAATTGGTTCGGCTATCGCACTGAATTTGCTTTTTGGAATCCCGCTTGTAGTTGGTGTTATATTGACGGCGGCGGATGTGCTAGTGATATTATATTTTCAAAATAAAGGGTTCCGCTATGTCGAGAGCATTGTAGCAGGAATGATATTTATAATACTCGGATGTTTTGTTTATGAAATAATTGTTTCAAATCCGGAGATCGGTCCGATGCTAACCGGTTTAATTCCCGATCCACAGATAGCAATAAATCCTGCCATGCTTTATATCGCAATTGGTATTCTCGGGGCAACGGTAATGCCGCATAATTTATATTTGCATTCAAGTATAGTTCAGACCAGAAAATATGAAAAGACGAATGAAGGTAAAAAGATGGCGATCAAATTCGCGACGATCGATTCATCGGCATCATTATTTTTAGCATTCTTTATAAACGCGGCGATACTAATAGTTGCTGCCGCGACATTTCATAATACCGGTTACCAGGAAGTAGCCGACATTTCGGATGCGTATATGCTTTTAACACCTTTGCTAGGCGCTAAGTTTGCCAGTATTGCATTCGCGGTAGCCCTGCTTGCATCAGGTCAAAACTCAACTCTCACCGGAACACTAGCCGGGCAGATAGTTATGGAGGGCTTCCTTAATATCAGGCTAAAGCCCTGGCTGAGGAGGCTTATTACACGTATGATAGCAATAATACCTGCAGTGATCGTAACTATACTAATGGGAGAAAGGGGAGCAGGAAGCCTGCTGATACTAAGCCAAGTGATATTATCAATACAGCTGAGCTTTGCTGTATTTCCACTGATCAGTTTTACAAGTGATAAGCTCAAAATGGGCGGTTTTGTTAATTCACCACGGTTAAAGGTAATTGTATATACGATCGGGTATATAATAGCTTTTTTGAATATATATCTGCTAATACAAACATTTGTGGAGTGGTTTCAGTAGAAAGGCTGATTTATGCCACGAAACCTAATAGGAATTTTGCAAAAGTTTGACTTTTTTAGCAAGATAAAATTGTTTATTTTAGAGGTTTATATTCAGGAACGCATCTTTAAAATCAATTATGGCAAGGAAAACACATACTCAAGACGATAAAATTCTTGAGCTATATTACAAAGCCCTCGAGTATTTTAACGAAAACCGTAAGAGGGTCTATACAGTTTTAACGATATTAGTGGTAGTTGCTGCAGGAGCTTTTATCTATTTCAAGGGAAGACAGGAAAAAAGTGAGAATGCAATGATAGAGTTGGCAAATATCGAGCAGGTCTATAATTCCGGTGCTTATCAACAGGCAATAAACGGAGATTCTTTGGGATTTACAAAAGGTTTGCTTTATATGGTGAATGAGTATGGTTCGACAGAAAGCGGACAATCAGCGAAGGTATTACTCGGAAACTGTTATTATTATTTAAGGGATTTTGGTAATGCCGAAAGATATTACAGTGACTATTCGGGCAGTGACCTGATATTAAAAGCGGCTTCAATAGCGGGAATAGCGGCTGTAAAGGGAGCTCAGGGAAATTATGTAGATGCTGCAAAAGAATATGAGAATGCGGCAAATGTAAGCGAAGAGATTGCCATAAATGATGAATATTTGTTTTCAGCGGCGAGGAACTATTCGCTCGCAAAGGATAAAGAAAATTTCGATAGGGTATCTGCTCTTCTGAAGAATGACTATCCGATGTCAACGTACATAATGCAATTACCGAGGTACGAGATCAACTGATGAGCCTAAAAGATAAGATAAATGACGAACTAAAAGCGGCAATGATCGCTAAGGATTCAGTAAGGACGGAGACGCTTCGTTCTATTAGAGCTGAGATATTAAAAGCGGATAAATCCGGGATGGACAGGGAGCTTAATGAAGAAGAAGAAATAGAACTTTTGTCAAAGCAGGCGAAGATGAGAAGAGAAGCTATTGAACAATTCGAAACCGCAGGTAGAAGCGACTTGGTTGATAAAGAAAAGGCACAACTTGAAATTATCGAAGCATTCCTGCCCGCTCAAATGTCACGAGAAGAAGCTGAAAAGGTAGTAGAGGATATTGTTAAAGCGACAGGAGCAGTCGATCAAAAGGATTTTGGTAAGGTAATGGGCGCATCTATGAAAGAACTCAAAGGCAAGATAGACGGGAAAGTAATACAGGGTATAGTTAAATCCAGGCTTTCAGCTTAACCGCCTATCCAATAGGGGGTCTGATTGAGCAAACTAGACATTCTAATCTTAATTATAGTTGCTGTCCCGGTTATAATCGGGCTTTCGAGTGGTTTTCTAAAGAACTTACTTGGATTTAGTGCAATTGTAATAGGACTTTTCGTAGCCACCAACTTTCACCCACAAATAATGAGCGTGTTTAACTCCCTGAGCATACCTTCTCAGATAGGTAATGGTTTGGCTTTTGCGGGAGTTATTGTATTCTTTTATGTTTTAGGCGGGTATATTGCACGTAAAATTTCAGGGATTAATAAGTTTACTGCATCTGTCGATAGATTTTTAGGCGCAATATTTGGAATCCTTCAAGGATTATTAATAGCAAGTGTTATATTATTATTTTTGAAATATTTCAATTTTATATCACCAGAGAATGCAGACAATTCGCTTTTTTATCCCTTTGTTGCCGGTGTTGCTCCGGAGATATTAAGTCTTATTGCAAAAGTACTTCCGTTTACAAAATCAACGTTTGAAGATCTGAAATTTCTGAATGTAAAATAATGGATCAGGTATTAGTAAAAGATAAATTAGAGTTCAATATTATTGCCGATAGGGTAAGGCACTACATTACGTCCGGTTTAGGTGAAAAAAAGCTTGAGAATATAGAGCTTTACACTGATGCCAGTGAACTTGAGCGAGAGCTTGATAAAGTTTGGGAAGTAAAGGAGCTGATCCATTTCGATGGCGGTATAGATCTCACGGGATTGAAGGATATATCGGGAGTTCTTAAAAAACTAAAGGTGGAAGGTCATTATGTTTCGCCAATGGAATTTTTGTGGGTGCTTGAGTTTTTGAGAGTATCGAGAAAGATAAAACAATATTTTTCATCAAAGAGCAGGGATGATGAGGATAAGTTCAGACTTCTTCCAAAGCTTGCTCAACCGCTTTTTTCAGATAAGATTCTGGAACATAATATAGATATTACTATAGATGAAACCGGTAATGTGAAAGACTCGGCTTCAGCGGAATTAAGACGCATCAGGAAGGAGATAAATCAGAAGGAAGAAAGCCTTAGAAAGACTCTTTCGAAAATACTCAAATCATATTCCGAGAAGGAATATTCCCAGGAAGATATTGTTACTCAGAGGGACGGAAGGATGGTAATACCGGTCAAAGCCGAAAACAAAAGGAGCGTACCCGGTATTATTCACAGCACATCCTCTTCAGGAGCAACGGTATTTATCGAACCGGGAGAAACGATCGATCTTAATAATGACATTGCAGAGCTTGGATTTAAGGAGAAACGTGAAGTAGAAAAGATATTGAGCGAGCTTTCAAAGCAGGTTTTGGATAATGTAGATAGTCTGGAAATAAATTGTGAGATATTGGGTGAGCTTGATTTTCTTAATGCGAAGGCACGCTATGCATCGGAGTGTATGGGAATTAAACCCTTTTTCAATGAAAAAGTAACACATCTTTTTAAAGCGTATCATCCGGTGTTATTAATAAACCATAAAAAGAATGAGATAGTACCTCTCGATCTGAAAATGGGTGATGAGTTTAATACATTGATAGTTACCGGTCCTAATGCAGGTGGTAAGACAGTTGCACTCAAGACGGTTGGACTGCTTCAGCTTATGTTTCAATCCGGAATGCTTATACCTGTAGCGGAAAGGACAACAATGAGATTGTACGATAAGATATTTATTAATATAGGTGATGAGCAATCTATTGAAAATGACCTGAGTACGTTTAGTTCACATCTTCGATCCCTGAAAGACATAATCGATAATGCAGATGATAAATCACTTATTCTTATTGATGAGATCTGCAGTGGGACAGATCCTAACCTTGGAAGTGCATTATCGGCGGCGATATTAAAGAATTTCTCAGATAGGAATGCAATCTCTATTGTTACAACTCACATAGGTCAGTTGAAGAACTTTGCGTATAATACTCCTAATATTGAAAATGCATCATTAGAGTTCGATCACAAGACATTGTCACCAAGCTTTAATTTTGTGACCGGACTTCCTGGACAGAGTTTTACTTTTGAGATCGCGTCGAAATTCGATTATCCACAAGATATTTTAAAAATGGCTAATGAGTTTGCCGATAGCTCTGAAACAAAATTGGAAGAGCTATTGAAAGAACTGGCGGAGAATAAGCAGTCATATAATGAATTGAAAAGTAAATTCGACAGAGAAAATGCAAGACTTACAGGATTAATTAATGTGTACCAAAAGAAGAATGATGAATTAGAACATGAAACAAAGGAAATAATTAAAAAATCTAAACAGGAAGCAAAGCATATTCTCGATGAAGCAAATAAACTTATTGAGAATACAATAAAAGAAATCCGGGAGAACAAAGATTTTTCGCCAAAGGAAGTAAAAGAGCAATTTAAAATAAAAAGTGAAGAGATAGCGGGTATCCAGGAGCCTGAGAAAGAAGTGGTTATCGAAGGCAAAATCGAGGTTGGTGACGGTGTAAGATTGAAAGATACAAATACGACGGGCTTTGTGCTGGAGATTTCTGGCAATAACGTGCAGATAAATGCGAATGGATTGACATTGAAAGCGAAATTATCCGATTTGGAAAAGGTCAGTAGAAAAGAAGTAAAGGAAACAAACAGATACGCTGAAAGGGATATTAGCATGGAAGGAATCAAAACGTCGCTGGATCTCAGAGGCATGTACACTGATGAAGTAGAAAATTATATAGAAAAATTCCTTTCGGACGCTTATGCGGGAGGAATGAAGGAAGTAAACATCATTCATGGGAAGGGAAGCGGTAAATTACGAAATGAAGTGACACGAATATTGAAATCTAACCCCATTGTTAAGTCATCTCGTCTCGGCGGTATCAGAGAAGGGGACTCAGGTGTAACTATTGTAGAGCTATAGTTATGAAAGGTATTGTAAAAATAATTTTATTGTTAATATTGTTAATAGGGTGCACTTCTCAGGAAAAACAACCCGAAGACATAGCTAGATTGTTTTTTAGTGAGGATACAACAGGTATAAGTAAATATTTATGTTGTGATATGATTAAAGAACCAGATGAAGAATATCAAAAGTTGCTTGATAGTATGGAATCCAATATGCAAAAGCCTGACGGGTATCCTGATATAGAAACTGAATTAGTTCAAAAGAGTGATAGTGAAGTTGTTGTTGCCGTAAATCTTACTTTAGATACGATCACGGAAGATGCCTATTTATTTTTCAAACTTGATAATGGATGGAAATTAGAGGCAGTAAGGGCATTAGCGTATACAGGTTTGTATGTTCAACTAATTAAAGAATACGAAAGTTCATCACAGGATGATATTGATAAATTTATGAAGATGGATATGCATTATGACATCAGGAAAATGTATTACCAATCGAAATTAATAGTATCGTCAGATAGAGAATTAATTGAACATCAAAGAAATAATAAGGAATTATTTAATAATCTACTTCGTGAGGTGAAATCCAGCATGAAACCGGGTGACGAATACAACGCTGATAAAAGTGATAGTTTGCAAAGTATTTTTGAATTATCAAACAAACTACTCATTTCGCAAATTTACCGGGACATAAATTCACCTATTGATATTAAGACTCCTGGAATAACATATTTCCTAATTGGAGGAGTTTTAGATAATACTGCAGGCTATATGTATATAGAAAATGACAAAGAAATTCCTAAGATGAGTAAAAATGGGTTTATAATTATTCGTGAGATTGGAGAAGGGTGGTATTTTTATAAAACGACTTAAGATATTATTTCATCCCTCAAAAAAATGTTTAGTCGTATTATATTACAGGTATGAGTAAAATTTCAGGAAAACCGGACAGAATACTAATTGTGGATGATGAGCAGAGTATTATAGATACTCTAAAGCTTATTTTGAGCCATGAGAATTATATTGTTGATGGATGCCTGGATGGAGCCTCAGCTTTAAAGAAAGTCCAGGATGAGAAGTTCGATCTTATACTTCTGGATATAAAAATGCCCAGAATGGATGGGATGGAAGTCCTGGACAGGCTGATGGAAATGAGCAGAGATTTTGTTGTTATAATGATATCAGGGCATGGAAATATTGAAACTGCAGTTGAAGCAACTAAAAAGGGTGCTTATAATTTTCTACAGAAACCTCTCCCCGATCTGCATGAGCTAAAGATCATTATTAAGAATGCGATAGACTTCAAGAAGTCAAGAGACCAATTAAGTGAGCTTCGTAAGGAATTAATAGAATCCAACAAGATAGTCGGTAACAGCCCGGAAATTGAAAACGTATTGGAGCTTATAAATAAGTTTGCTAACCTTAATTCAAATGTTCTTATAACAGGCGAGAGTGGAACGGGCAAAAAGCTTGTTGCAAAACAAATACATCTTCTTTCATCACGAGCAAAAGAACCCTTCATTAGCATCAGCTGTGCTTCACTAAACGAATCAAACATCGACGGAGAGCTTTTTGGCAAGACAGAGGATGGTGGACAGGTAGTATCTCCGGGAAAACTGGAGGAAGTAAATGGCGGAACGGTATTCTTTGACGAAATAACCCATCTCTCTCTTGATTCACAAGCAAAACTGCTAAAGGTGATCGAGGAAAATAAATTTTCTCGACCCGGTTTTGAGAAGGAAGTTGAGCTGGATGTAAGGTTCATATTTTCCTCTAATAAAGATCTTAATACGGAAATAGAAGAAGGCAGATTTCGGGAAGATCTTTTTCATAGGATTCATGTCTTGATCATCGATGTGCCTCCGCTGCGTGAAAGAACGGGGGATATAGAGCAACTAATAGATTACTTTACGGAAAGGATATGTTCGGCTAATAATATTCCGGTTAAGAAATTCACACCTCAGGCGGTTACACTATTGAAGACATTCCGCTGGCCCGGTAATGTAAGGGAACTACGAAATCTTATTGAGAGGCTTATATTTACAGTTAATAAGAATACAATCGATGCTGATGATATTGAGATGCCCGGTTCAAAGCACTCTAAAGTATTGACGGATCTGATCAACAGGAATATGTCACTGAATGATTTTCAGAATGAGTCAGAGAAACTCTTTTTGATGAAAATGCTAAATGATTACGATTATAACGTCACACAGACTGCTGAAGCGCTACAGATACAGCGCAGTCACCTTTATAAGCTTATGAATAAGTACGATATACCCCTACCCAGCAAAGTAAAGTAATCTATTTAATTACTATCATCTTTTTTGTTTCTGTAAAAGTATTATTTGAACCGTTAAAATCCAATCTATAGAAATACGTACCTGAGGACTGAGATTCAGCATTAAATAGTGTTTTGTAGTTACCTACATTCATATCCCCATCCACAAGGGTAGATACTCTTCGACCGTATATATCAAATACTTCTAATGTAATATGACCTCTTTCCGGTATTGAAAACTCTATATTAGTAACCGGATTAAATGGATTAGGATAATTTTGTCCCAATTTGAATTTACTTGCTATGGAATTAGTTTGTATAACCGAAGTGGCTGTACCGTTTCTGTAAACTCCACTGCTTCCGGTACCGGCAAAGACGAAATTACTTTCGGAGCCTGTAATTGAATAAACTGTCTGACCTGATGGAATTCCTGTCTCGAATAGCGACCAATTATTGCCGCCATTGGTAGACCTATATAAATTACCCGAATTACTAACGTAAATATTATCTTCATTATCAATGTGAAGATCTTCAACAGTACTTTCGCCTACACCTAACGGGATCCAGCTCGAACCATTATCAGTAGATTTCCATACGGAATTCCCGGAGGCATTGCTGGTTCCAATATATAAAACTCCTTCGGAATTTTTATCCATGTCTGCTACATAGGGAGTGAAGGAAGTTATGCTCCAGTTGACGCCGTTATTTGTCGATACGATCACGCCTCCAAGTGAAGTTCCTCCGTATATACGTCCATCATCAGCTAAAACCATGGCATTTAAAAAGCCGGCACCAAGCAACGTGACGATATTCCATGTTGCACCTCCGTCGGTTGATCTTACAATCCGGGCTGCAATATCACCGATAGTGGGTCCTATAGTGAATGACATGCCCGCAAGATAGTTCATGCTGTCAATAAAAACAATGTCGCCCCCTAGTGCGAAATTATTTGGACGGCTCTCGTTATAAACTTCAGTCCAGTTATCTCCCGAATCGGTCGATCGGTATAATCTGATAGATGAAGTAGAATTGGCTAAAGCATAGAATATACCATTCGGCGCGCAAATAAGTTTGTAGACACGGGGAGTACTAACCATGTAAGAAGTAGTATTCCAGTTTACACCGTTATTAGTTGTTTTGTAAATCCCAACAGCCCAACTGGAAGCGACAACATTTCCATTACCGTCATCAGCCATTGAATAAATATAGTCGGTTGGTGAGGAAAGCGGTGCAGTTTGAGTCCAAACCTGGGCTATCAAACCTGCTGGGAAGGTAATTAAAAAAAGGATAATTAACTTTTTCATATAAATTAGTTTTAGGTTATTATCCCATAACCACTTCCAAATTAACCTAAAAAGCCTAGTTTTACAAAGAATTATAATTATAAATGTATCACAGTAATAAAATGAAAACTACAAAAATCGTTATTATAGAAAGAAATTTACATATATATAATGTAAATTGTATCATGAATAATGCTGAATTGATATTACTATTAAAATCATTTAATCGAGCGGAAATAATCCGATTAGGTGAATTTGTAAGATCGGAGTATTTTAACAAGCTTAAAAATCTTGTTAAGCTATATGATATATTGTATAAACATTTCCCGGATTTTAACATAGAAAAGGAAGATATTTTTAATGGGGTGTTTACAGGTGAAGAATTCGATGATGCAAGATTGAGGGTGCTTTTTTCACGCATGTTGTCAATAAGCAAAACATTCTTAGGTTATGAACTATACAAAAGTGATCGTTTGGGAGTTTTATTAAACGAGAGCAGGGCGATGTACCGGAAGGGACAGTTAAAATCGTTTAGGAAAAGTGTCAAAGATGCCGATAGAACACTTAATGAAGATGAAACAGGTTTATATAAAATGTACGAGCTTACTTTACTTAAAAACTCTGTGAAAGGAAATTATGGCTTAGCAGAAGAAGATCTACGAGAAGAAGAAAATTTATTATTACTTAATTCCATTTTATCCTTACTTAGGACATACATAACATTAATGAACCGAGCTTCGGTGCTGGAATTCAAGGACAAGACCGACAGGATAGAAATAATTGAACCCCTTATAAGTGAATTTGAGTCACATCCTCTCGTAAAAGTATATTATAGTATTTACAAACTTCTCAAATATCCTGAGAAAGAGGAATTATTCTCAAATTGCCTTGGATTGCTAAATGAAAGTGACAGGTATTTTAAATCAGAAGAAATATTTGATCTTTATGTTACACTTCTGAATTATTGTGTTCTTAAAACAGGGAATATTTTATTTCGGAAGTACAAGTTGACAATTTATAAAACTATGATCGAAAGGGGTTATTTACCAAGAGAGGGGATGGAATTTCCATATGTTTATTTTAATAACATAGTTAATTCGGCTATAGAATCAGAGGAGTTCGACTGGGGGTGGGAATTCCTGGAGAGTAACAAAGGATTCCTTGAGCCTGGAATGAAGGATAATATTATTTCATTGTGTGAAGCAAAATTGTATTACGGGGCAAAAAAGTATGATGAAGCTCTTAATTGCCTGGCAAAAGTAAGTAATCCTGAAACAGATGATGTATTCTATAAACTTGCAATAAGGGATCTGCAAATAAAAATACTTTTTGATATGGGGCACTATGAGAGTATTTATTCTGCAATAGACAGCTATGTACACTATCTGAATAGGAGCAGGATACTGAATTCTTCCTCAAAGGAAAACTACAAACTTTATTTAAAAAATCTTAAAAGACTTATCGATATAATTACCGGAAATAAAAGTGATGTAAGGGATTTCAAATTTGATCTGGAGCAGAAACGGGAATTTATTTTTAAAAACTGGATAAAAGAAAAGGCAGATAAGTTTGTTTAAACGGTTGTATTTTTCTGGCGAAATATTTCATATAGGAACACCCCCGCAGATACCGATGCATTGAGTGAATCCAGCTTGCCTGCCATAGGTATGCGTAAAAGAAGGTCGCAATTCTTCCGGATAAGGTCCCGCATACCCATTCCCTCGCTTCCTATTACCAGGCCAAGAGGCATTTTGAGGTCGGCATCAAATATAGTTTTATCGGCTTTTAGATCTGTGCCGGCTATCCAGTATCCATTCTTCTTTAGATATTCTATGCTATGAGCCAAATTTGTTTCCTTTGCTATCTGGATATGATTTACTGCTCCGGATGAGGATTTAAAGACTGTGTGGTTGACTTCAGCTGAGTTGTGACGGGGGATTACTATTCCGTCTGCGCCCAGGCATACGGCAGAACGTATGATCGCGCCCATATTATGAGGATCGGTAATTTCATCCATTAATACTATTACCGGATTAATAATTCCACGGTCTTTTATGCCGTCAATAATCTCTTTTAGAGGGGTATATTCGAAGTCTTTGATAAATCCGATAACTCCCTGTGAAATACCTTCTTTTTTATTGTTTCTGTTAAAATACTTCTCGAATCCAAAACGGTTAAGCATCATTACATTAATACCATTCTCCTCTGCCAGCTTAACTATCTTTTTAAGTTTCGGCTCAGGTTTTAGTGTCTTTAAGAGAACTATCTTGTTAAGCTCTTTTGGGGTGGTCACAAGGATCTCATAAACAGGATTTTTACCGATTACTATCATTGCTGGGAATTATTAGTATAATTCTTAATTAAATTAATATAATTATATTTGTTATTTAATTTAATTAACAAAATTTAGCTCAATAATTGGATAATAATACTGAGTCATACAGGGTAGAGCATGATTTTCTTGGCGAAGCAAATATTCCCGACAGTGCATATTACGGCATACAAAGCCTTCGCGGCAGGGATAATTTCGAGATCACCGGAAGGAAATTAAGCGAATTCCCGCTATTTATAATTGCTTTGGCATATACAAAAAAAGCCGCCGCAATGGCAAATAATGTGCTCGGTGTGCTGGATAAAGAAAGAAGTGATGTGATAGTAAAAGCTTGTGATGATATTATTGCCGGTAAATACCACGATCAATTTATTGTTGATATGATGCAGGGTGGTGCAGGGACATCAACAAATATGAACGCGAACGAGGTCATAGCAAATATTGCACTTGAGTATGCGGGCAGAAAGAAAGGTGACTATGAATATATACATCCAAACAATCACGTAAACCTTTCTCAATCCACAAACGATGTTTACCCGACTTCGATTAGGATAGCAACCTACTTTATGACAGAAGAATTGCTGAAATCTATACAGGGGTTTATAGATGCTCTCAAAGGAAAAGAAAATGAATTCGATGACGTTCTGAAAATGGGAAGGACACAGCTCCAGGACGCTGTACCAATGACGTTAGGGCAGGAATTCGGTGCATACGCGGTGACGATAAGCGAAGATATGGACAGGATAACATATGTAATGAGGCTGATAAGCGAGATAAATATGGGCGCTACTGCTATAGGTACGCAGATCAATACACCTGATACTTATTCGGAGGTTGTTTCAGAGATACTCAGGAATGAGACTAAACTTCCCCTGGTTGCAGCGGAAAATCTTGTCGAGGCAACACAGGATACAGGAGTTTTTATTCATATAAGCGGTGTATTCAAAAGATATGCCGTAAAGATATCTAAAATATGTAATGACCTGCGATTATTGTCTTCGGGACCGAGAGCCGGTTTGAATGAAATCAATCTGCCACCGATGCAACCCGGATCATCCATTATGCCGGGTAAAGTAAATCCAGTCATACCTGAAGTCGTTAATCAGGTAGCATTCCAGGTTATTGGAAACGACCTTACTATTACAATGGCGTGTGAAGCCGGTCAGCTGGAACTCAATGTCATGGAGCCGGTAATAGCGTTTAGGCTGTTTGATACAATATCGATTTTAAAGAATGCGACGGATACTCTTACAGAGAAATGTATAAAAGGTATTACTGCGAATCGTGATGTTTGTATGGGTTATGTTGAAAATAGCATTGGATTATGTACAGTTCTTGTTCCAATAATAGGCTATGAAGCATCATCTTCAATTGCTAAAGAAGCTCTAAAAACGAACAACTCGGTTTATAACCTTGTTCTCGAAAAAGGCTTGCTGTCAAAGGAACAACTCGACGTTGTTCTTAAACCTGAAAATATGACGGGTCCAAGAAAGAAGTAATGTTTGAGGATAGAGGTAATATCGATGGATATATAAATGAGAAATTCCCGTGGCTTACTATTAACAAGGGATGCCTCTATGTAGTCGCTACACCGATAGGGAACCTGGATGATATATCATTCCGAGCCTTGTACGTTCTTAAAAATGTCGATCTGATAGCTTCAGAAGATACAAGAGTAACCGGAATTCTTTTGAAAGAATTCGGAATTGAAACTAAGCAGATCAGTTTTTTCTCGCAAGTCGAGAGCAGGAAGCTTGACGACATCGTTGAAAGGTTAAAAGAGGGGAAAGCTATTGCTCATGTAAGCGATGCCGGAACACCATGTATCTCCGATCCGGGTGGTCAGCTCGTTTCCAGGTGTATTGGCGAAGGTATAGAAGTGAGAAGTATCCCCGGAGCGAGTTCAATAACGGCATCCCTGGTATATTCCGGTTTCGATTACGGGCGGTTTTATTTCCAGGGATTTCTTCCCCAAAAAAAGGGAAGACAAAGCACACTGGAAGAGCTAAAAGAGACGAAGATGCCCATAGTAGTTTTCGAATCTAAATACAAGCTGGTTAAAACGCTTGAGGATGTGATGAAGTTTATGGGTAACAGGGAAATTTCTATTTCACGTGAATTAACAAAGAAGTTCGAGGAGATAACCAGAGGAAGAGTAAAGGAAGTTTTAAAAGACAGAAGTAAGATCAAATTAAAAGGTGAATTTGTAATTATAATAAATAAAAATTAATGTCAGAAGTAAGAGTACGTTTTGCACCATCGCCTACAGGATACCTGCATTTAGGATCCTTAAGGACGGCTTTGTTTAATTTTCTATATGCCCGTCATACAGGCGGGAAGTTCATACTCCGAGTAGAAGATACTGATCAGACCCGTTATGTAGAGGGAGCCGTTGAAAATCTTATAGAAACAATGAATAGCCTTGGCTTAGATTACGATGAAGGTCCGGTAAAAGGAGGTGATTGTGGTCCGTATTATCAATCAGAGAGCCTTGATATTTATAAGAAATATGCTCTTGAGCTAGTAGAGAAAGGTTATGCTTACTATGCCTTTGAGACTTCAGAAGAACTCGAAGAGATGCGCAAGATGGCAAAGCTTGAAGGTAGAATGACTTCGTATGACAGAAGAGGGAGAAATTTAACGGAGGATGAAGTAAAGGCGAATCTTGATAGGGAATTACCATACGTTATAAGGCTAAAGGTACCTCTTAACGAAGAAGTGAAATTCGATGATATTGTTAAAGGAACGATCAAGATCGAAACAAACATGGTCGATGACCAGGTACTTCTTAAATCAGATGGTTTTCCTACGTACCATCTCGCAAACGTCGTGGATGATCATCTAATGGGAATAACTCATATTATACGCGGTGAAGAATGGATCACGTCCGTACCAAAGCATATAATACTTTATAAAGCTTTCGGCTGGGATGTTCCCGAGATGGTTCACTGCCCACTGATTCTCAATCCCGACAAGACAAAGCTCAGTAAGAGACAGGGTGATGTTGCTGTAGAGGATTATCTGCAAAAGGGATATTTACCCGAAGCCTTGGTTAACTTCATGGCTCTTCTAGGTTGGCATCCGGGAGAAGGGGAATCGGATGAACTGTTTAGTATGGATCAGTTAATCGAGAAGTTCACTCTCGAAAGAATACAAACATCTGGTGCAGTATTTAGCGTCGAAAAGCTCGACTGGATGAATAATCACTACATAAAGGAATACGACCTGGATAAGTTGACTGATATGGCTATGCCTTTTTTTAAACATGAACATGTTGATACCAATGATAGGGATAGAATAAAAGAGGTACTCGATACGATTAGAGTATATTTAAATAAGCTTGATGAAATCCCGGAGCATATTGGCATGTTCTATAATGATGAAATAAAGGTAGGCGGACACCAGGAGGATATACTGAAGGAAGATACGAGTAAGACCGTTTTTCGTGAACTGGCGAAGAAGGTGGAAGCGATGGATAAGATCGAACCTGACGCATTTAAAGAAAAGATGAAAGAGGTACAAACTGAAACAGGTATAAAAGGTAAACAATTATTCAAACCCATAAGGATAGCGCTCACAGGTAGTGAAGACGGTCCTGAATTGCCTAAGATCGCCCAAATACTAGGTAAAGATAAGGTGCTACGCTTCCTAAAGCGATGGGAATAAACTACCACAAACTTTGGACATCTTAATTGGTATATTAGTTTTTCTTATTTGCATGGGGATACCTTACCTATTTCTATTCTATTTCACATCGTATAGAAAAAATATCAAAGACGCATCAGGCTTAATTCGAAAAGGGCTTTATAATGAAGCTCTTATTCCGCTGGATAAATGTCTTAAGAAATATCCTAAAGATGCAACGGCGATTTATCTAAGAAGTTTGGCATTAGTTAATCTAAATAAACTTGAAAATATCGAAGAAACCGCGAAAACGTTAATTAATAATAAACCATTTGATAGAAAAGGATATATATTGCTTATCAGTCTATATGAAAAAACAGATAACTATTCTATGATGGTTAATGTTGCTGAAGATTTGCTTAAGATCGAAAATTATAAGTTTGATGGGCTGCTTGCCAGGTCGAGCGCGTATATAGAGTTAGGTAAATATGAATATGCATTGAAAGATCAACAAGAAATGTTGAAAATAAAACCGGATTCAGATGTTGTTTATAATAGCCTTGGTTATATTGAGTTAAAAATTGGAAACTACGACAAAGCCATAGATTATTTTGAGAAAAGTATTAAGTTAAACCATAAGAACCCCTATGCTTATAATAATATGGCATTAGCTTGTGGTTATAATGGAGAATACGAGAAGGCATTTAAGTATTTTGATATCTCCGATGAGCTTGATCCTGATAATTCATTTTTGTATTTACACACCGGGATAGTGTTTTATCTTATGGGTGATAATTGGAATGCCAATAAGAATCTCAATATTGCGGTTGAAATGGATGTAAAACATGAGGAAGAAGTTTCTAAATACCTCAAGAAAATTTACAATAAATAAAAACCCGCCTAATGACGGGTTTCAATTATAAAATAAACTCTATGAGATTTAGTAGTAAATTAAGCTTATCTTATTTTCTTTTTGTGTCTGTTCTTTCTGAGTCTTTTCTTTCTTTTGTGAGTCGCCATCTTGGCTCTCTTTCTCTTTTTACCACAAGGCATTAATTAATTCTCCTAATTAGGTTATTGATTATTTTTATTCTAGAATTTTTATTGTAAACTATCCTGTACCACTTTCTTAAATTCTTTTGAAACCTTGAACATAGGAATAAATCTTTTTCCGAGCTGGATCTTTTCGCCGGTCTTTGGATTCCTGGCTATTCTTGGTTCCTTTATATTATTTTTGAATGTACCGAAGCCCCTTATTTCAATTGTTTCATTTTCTTTAAGGGCTTCTATCACACAAGATATAAACCCTTCAACTACTATTTCGGTTTCCTTTTTGCTTAATCCGGTTGCTTCCGAAATTTTAGCGGCGATTTGAGCTCTGGTCATTTTACTAAGTTTATTTTACAAATTTATATTGTAATAGGGGAGCATCTATATACTCCTCTTTGACTTCCTGCTTAATATCATCAAATTCAGAATGAGTAAGTCCCTCGATTACGTATGTAAAGAATCCTTTCCTTCTTCTTTCTCTAACTAAAGGGGGATCGCCTTCAATACCCACGAGGTCAGCCGCATACTTAACAGCATCATCAAATGTACCCAACTTGTCCACTAACCCCAACTCGAGTGCTTGTGAACCGGTGAAAACCCTTCCATTAGCTATCTCTTTTAGCCTTTCCCTGTCTATATGTCTTTCTGTTGCAACGACATCAAAAAACTGCTGGAAAGAGTTATTTATAATATCCTGAAAATAAAGACTGTCCTTTTCAGTTAAGACCTTAAATGGATTCCCAGCATCTTTTAATTCGCCACTTTTTATGGTTGTTTCCTTAATACCGATCTTTTCAGCTAGTTCCTTAAAGCTCATAAGGTTGATGATTACACCAATGCTTCCAGTTAACGTGCCAGGATTTGCAAATATATAGCTGCTTCCACAAGCAGAGTAGTATCCACCACTTGCAGCAATTGATCCCATTGATACGATTACGGGCTTACCTCCGTCACGTGTCCTTCTTATTATTTCATACATCTCCTGCGAAGCGGCTACACCGCCTCCCGGCGAATTTATCCTGAGAATGATCGCTTTTACTCTATCGTCTTTTGCATACTTTTTGAATTGTCTTACTATAGACTCTGAGGAAATGATAGTAAAATCAAGATCAACGACAGCAATCCTTTCCGAACCGCTACCTCCGGTTGTTTCGTAGTAATAATCACCGGTATCCATATTGGTTACGGCGGAAGAGAATATTAGGAATGAGCCGGCGACCATCAGTAGTCCGATAAAAATCAAAACTAGTACAATACCAAAGAACCACTTCCATCCGGAGGATTCTTTTTTGACATAAACAGTATTTGTGGAGGTGTTATTCAAGTCCTATTGCATTGAATTTCTTTTTTCCTGTGCAGCATCTCTCTTCGCATCCATATTAAGAGCATCATATGCTACAATGATTATGTCCAATGAACTTTTTACAAGGTCATTATTTGTAGAAGATTCAATAAAAGGTTCAAGGATCGATACTATATCATTCATATAACTTGAAACATCAGCACTTCCATCTGCCTCTATTATCTTTTCAGCCATTTTAACCCTGGCGAGTGCCGCATTGTATATAGCTACTTCATAGTATTGATTGTCATGAGGCAAATATTGAATGTTAATGATCTTATCAAAAAGCTTTACTGCTGTTTCATAGTTTTTGCTATCCATTGCTGAGATACCGGATTGGTATAATATCTTTGCAATCTGTATAGCATCTTCTTTACTCTTGCTTTTATTTAGGATATGAGTATAAATGTCTAATGCATCGTCAGTTTTTCCTATAATCACATAAGTATCGGCAAGCATTTGCTGTGCGGCAATACTATCGGGGAAAATCGTAGTAGCTGCAATAAAATAGTTAGAAGCGTTATTGAATGAGTTTATTCCACCCGCTGAATCAGAAGAATATTGTTTCGCTGCAGCATTGAATTTACTTATACCATCATTGAATGTTGAGATATAGTAATTTACTATGTTAGTTGCATAAGCGTCTGACATTGACAAACTTTTATTTAATGCCTCACCACCTTCTTTATATTTTTTTGTTTCTATTAGGGAAACACCAAGCATATACCAGCCTTCAGGATCATTGCTGTTTTTTTCAAGCCCTATTTTCAATTCAGTAGCAGCTTTTTCATAATCTTTATTCTGGAATGCGATCTTTCCAGCGTTGGTTTCCGCAGATGCGCATCCGCTAAGATATGCTCCTATTACAACTAAAAGAACGATAACTAGTGAGCTAATAAGATTATTTTTGCGGTTCATATTTTTTCTCCGATAATATTAACTTTAATTAAATTATTATGTAATATAAATAAATTAACTCTCTTATTCAATTTAGGTTTTTATGTAAGTCTATATTTTTAAACCTTATAATAGCTTTTGGCTTAAGAATTATCTTTAAAAAATGTATCTTTCCGTTAAGTTTAATAATAAGATATAGCTTTTCAATAAATTAAAAATTACTAAATGGCAAACCAGTTCTCATTCGATATTGTGTCTGAAATTGACATGCAGGAGATAGATAATGCGGTAAATCAGGCCTCAAAAGAGGTCCAACAAAGATATGATCTAAAGGATACCGGCAGCTCGTATGAACTCAATAAAAATGATAAAAAAATAACCATAAACTCGAAAGACGAATATACCCTCAAAACAGTTGTGGATGTACTTCAGAACAAAATGATAAAGAGGGGAATTTCCTTAAAAGCACTCCAATATGATGATGTGGAGCCAGCAAGCGGAGGAACGGTCAGACAAATAATTACGTTACAATCAGGTATAAGCAAGGAGAACTGCAAGAAAATTGTTAAAATGATCAAGGATACTAAGCTAAAAGTACAGGCGGCAATTCAGGATGAACAAGTTAGAGTAACGGGTAAAGCTAAAGATGATCTACAGGATGTGATTTCCATGCTAAAAGGTGCGGATCTCGATTTTGCTGTTCAATTTACAAATTATAAGTAATGCTTAAGTATTTTTTAACTATATCGGTTAGTGTATTCTTTTTAATGCTCCTTCTTGGGAATCTGATATCCCAGGAAGAGGATCAAACCGGTAAGACAAATAAAGAGATTAAGACTATTGTGATAGATGCCGGGCATGGCGGGAAAGATCCCGGTGCCATAGCTATTGACGGCACATACGAAAAGGATATCAATCTTCCTGTTGCTTTAAAATTAAGAGATCTTTTACTTCAGGGTTATAATGATGTTGAGGTTGTTATGACCAGGGACGATGATAGATTTATTGAACTCCATGAAAGGGGGCGAATTGCTAATGAACATGGTGGCAATTTATTTGTGAGCATCCATTCCAATTCCAAGAAGGTTGATGACCTTGAAAATAAGACCGGGTTTGAGCTATACCTACTTGACCTGGTACGCAAGGAGAGGGCTACTGAACTGACACAGCAGGAAAATATTTATCTAAATGGATCTGAACCATCTGCTGTTTCAGACTTTTTTGTTGCCTCATTAATGGAAAGTTCAAATCTTAGGGTTGCACACAGACTAGCCAATATTCTTAAGACGGAAATAGTGAAGGGGACACCGTTAAAAAATAATGGTGTTAAGCAGGATGCTTTCGTTGTATTGTATGGAGCATCAATGCCTGCCATTTTGGTTGAGTGTGGATTCTTAACAAATCAGAAGGATACCGATTACTTAAAGTCTGAGAAGGGTCAGTATGAAATTGCAAATGCGATCTATAAAGGAATACGGTTTTTCAAATACGATTACGATTACGAAAATTCACTCCGTTGAGTATAATAAAAAAGCCGTCTTTAAGACGGCTTTTACTTTCAACTTCCGATTGCTACCAGCTTAGGAAGAAAATCTAACTTCTTGAGTAACTTTTTATCATTCCTCGATTCTCTCTTATCCTTGTAGTTTCCTACAAATATTTTATAGCTGGTTTCATCACCGGAAATTATTTCTTCAATAAAGATTGTTCCGAAATTATTCGATTCTAATCTTCCAATCAGTTCGTAAGCAAGTAATTTATCTTCAAATCTTGCGATCTCAAAAGTATAACCCTTTACGAATTTTATCCTGTTCGTTACCTCAAAGTAGTTTGTGTTGGGTTCTTCATCGATTGCTTGATAAATTGTAGAGTTAGCGTCTTCCGAATTAGGTGTCAGTACTTTTATCTTAACCCTTTTGAAGGTGTTAAAGATAGTATTGAACTCTTCGTCGGAAAGTTCCTCTCCGAATTTACTTACCTCCTCAGCTTCCTGTCTTTCATATTCTACAAAGACTTTGGATTTAAGAGGTAATATATTCTCGAACAGATTTACGGGGACGAGTTGTTCCTCTTCCTCGGCTTGTTTTTCTGCATCGAGTTCTTCCTGAGTCACTACTTCAAGTCTGACTTCTGCTAAACCACCCATACCTATTTCTTCTTTAGCAGCTTTGGATAAATCTATTATCCTGCCTTTTGCGTATGGACCTCTGTCATTTATTCTGACAACTACGGATTTATCATTTGCGAGGTTTATTACTCTCACTAGTGTGTTGAAGGGGAGTGTCTTGTGGGCGGCTGTTAGTTCATAGGTATTGAATCTCTCGCCGTTGGCGGTTTTTCTACCATGAAAGCCAGGCCCATACCAAGATGCTATTCCTTCTTGAGTAAACTCGGCAATTTTATCCTTTGGTTTAGCGTTAAGTTCGAAATTTTGCTTACTGACCGGATTGATTAGAATTAGCGCACCTAAAACAAAAAATAACAATGTTTTAGTTTTCAATAATTACTTCTCCTATGTATGTTATCGAATGGTAATTCAAAAAAAACTTACCAGCACATTAAACTAAACGAATCCTGTGCTAAAACTTTTGTTAAAGAACGAGCTATAATCGTAATTTCTATAGCTTGTTTTAGATATCATATAAGATACCAAAAATGGATTTGAGTATCAAGATATTTTATGTTCCATTTGTGAGCTTTAAACTAACAAATCAAAAATATTATGCTGTATTAACAATAGTATAAACTTCTCAAATCATGGATATTGCCTTGATCTCAACTGTTTATAAGGGTTTGACACAAAATATTCTAGAAAATATTTGAAATCAGAAACGAGATTGTTTATATGTAAGTTTTACCTCATAAGATTTGGTTATTTTTATATTTTAGTTATAGATATTTATCCATAATTTGAACTATGACTCAAAAACAACGAAGTAAGGATAAATCAACGATTATTATCATATTATTGGTCGTTCTTTTACCAATAATCTTATTTTTTGCCAATAGTGATTCGATTTCATTATTTGAGGATAAAAAGCCCAATAGACTTGTAAACGAGAAAAGTCCTTATCTGTTACAGCATGCATATAATCCGGTAGACTGGTATCCATGGGGTGAAGAAGCATTAAATAAGGCAAAAGAAGAGAATAAACCGATTTTTTTATCAGTAGGGTACTCTACTTGCTACTGGTGCCACGTTATGGAGAAAGAGGTATTTGAGAATGACTCGATAGCAAAGTTAATGAATGAGTATTTTATCAATATAAAAGTTGATAGAGAAGAAAGACCCGATATAGACCGTATTTATATGACAGCTTTAACTGCCATGGGAGCTGAAGGAGGCTGGCCCATGTCAATGTTTCTTACTCCCGATTTAAAACCATTCTATGGAGCCACATACATCCCTCCTTTTTCTTCCGACAAAGGAATGGGCTTTACTGAACTCATAGACCAGATCCACACATCATGGGTCAATAATCCAAAACAAATAACATCCGCTGGAAATAAATTTGCTGAGCTACTAAAGGAAAGTTCAAAACACGAAATGGAAAAGTCTCCATTAAAAAAGGAGATTTTCGATCTGGCTTTCTCAAACTTTGTTGAATCCTATGATAGTGAGAACGGTGGTTTCGGTGAGAGCGCGAAATTTCCCTTACCTTATTCGTATGAATTCTTGCTAATGTACGGTAATAGGTTTGAAAATAGTGAAGCAGATAACATTGTTCTGAATACACTTCAGAAAATGATTAGTGGAGGTATATATGATCAGCTTGGAGGCGGAATACATAGATATTCGGTTGATAGATATTGGCGGATACCTCACTTCGAAAAGATGCTTTATGATCAGGCAGGAGTATCTTCTTTGCTGATAAATGCCTATCTATCAACAGGGGATAGTGTCTACAGAAAACCGGCTGAAAAAATCCTCGATTATGTACTTGAGAAACTGACTTCGGAAGAAGGGGGATTTTATTCGGCAGAAGATGCTATTGGGGCTTCGGTAGAAGGTACTATTGGAGAAGGTGCGTATTACCTGTGGACAAAAAAGGAAATCGATGACTTACTTGGAAGCAACGCAGACCTTGTAGAGTTCTATTTCGGCGTATCTCAACAGGGAAATGTGCCTCCGGCTTCCGACCCACTCGGCGAAATGAAGGGCAAAAATGTTTTGTATGTAGCCAATTCACTAAATCAAACAGCGCAGAAATTTAAAAAATCCGAACAGGAAACGGAAAAGATAATTGACGACGCAATAACGAAACTCTATTCAGCAAGAAACAAACGTCCAAAGCTTCACAGAGATGATAAGATCATACTGGCATGGAATGGGCTTATGGTATCATCTTTTAGTAAAGGTTATTCTGCATTTGGTAACCCCAAATATCTGGATGCCGCTAAAAAATCGGCTGAGTTTATCCTTACGAATCTTTACGACGAAAGCACTCATACACTAAAGCGCAGATACATGGATAAAGAAACTAAATACGAGGGCAATCTTGCCGATTATTCTTCTTTCATCCAGGGCTTGCTGGATCTATATGAAGCATCGTTCGATCAAAAGTATCTCAAAACAGCAAATGATCTGGCACTCTCAATGATAAGCATCTTTTATGATAGTGAGCATGGAGGGTTTTATGATATTTCAGGGAATGATAAGTCATTATTAGTAAGAACGAAGGATGAATTTGACGGAGCAGAGCCTTCAGGAAACTCAATAGCAATACTGGATATTTTAAGGCTTGCCCAATATACTGACAATAAAGATTTTATGGAGAAAGGGAAGAAATCTCTCGAGTATTTTTCCGGTATTATGTCTCAAAACCCCAGCAGTATGGCTAATATGCTGAGAGCATTATCATTTTATCTATATAAACCTAAACAGATCATCATAACAGGTGATCCGACCTTCCAGGAAACACAGTCGCTCATAAATACTGTAAATAACAGATTTATTCCTGACAAAATATTTATAGTTGCTTCAAAAATTGACGATAATTCACTTATTCCATACCTCTCCTCAATAGTGGCCGACAAATCTAAGCCAATGGCTTATGTCTGCGAAAACTACGCATGTAAACTTCCTGTAAATAATTCCGTACAACTAGAGAAACTTTTAGACGAATAAATCGCCCTCAGCATGTCGGAAGTAAGAGTAATAAATCAATTTCCGGACTGGTACGCTCCGGATTTTAGAATTTCAGAATGGAATCGAAATTTTGTCGATTCCAATGTAATCCTTAATTCGGATGTATATGAAGCCATTTACCCTGAGCATTGGGGACCTCTTTCTTTGAAGTTTGCATTTAACGGATGTGAGTTTTATGAATCGGATAACTGCCGTTACAGGGTAACAGACGGGTATTTCCTTCTTTTCAACCATAATCAATATTACAGCAGTTACTTAAGCTCAAATAAAGCCGTCAGGTCATTCACAATAAATTTCGCCAGAGATTTTAAAGAAAAGAAGATCGCTGACCTGGTTGCAAGCGATGATCAACTTCTTGATGACCCGCTTTACGAACCTATAAAAAATATGAACTTCTTTTCAGGATTATATAGATTTAATAGCGAGATCCTCAAAGAGATAGTTGGGCTGAAGAGTTATCTAGATGGTCTTAATTACAACACGCTTTTTATTAATCAGAAACTATCAAGTATTCTTGAGCAGATGTATTATCTTAATTGTAATGTGGCGCTTAATGCAGGGAAGATAAAGGCTGAGAGACCATCAACTAAAATAGAGACTTATAGGCGGATTTGCAAAGCTAAAGACTATATAGAATCTAACTTTATGAATGAAATAACTCTTGATAGATTAGCTAGTGTTGCATGTATGAACCCTTTCCATCTACTGAGGAAATTCAAACATTTTTATAATGAAACTCCCCATCGGTATCTCACAAAAGTACGAATAAATGAAGCAAAGATTTTATTAACTCAAAAGGATACAACTGTTACAGAAGTTTGTTTCGAAGTCGGTTATGAAGATATCAGTTCATTCAGTAAACTCTTCAAAAGATTTACCGGACTTTCACCTGATAATTTTAGAAGCTTATCTTAGAATTACTCCACTTTAAAAGTTTTAGTAATAGTAGCGTCTTTAGTTCCCATAAGGGTAACAACAAAATCCAGCCCCCTCGGATTCTCTTCCACCCGGCTCAATTTTACCACGAAATCACCTTTCTCTTTTGTCTTTATGGAAAGATCAGTATTTCTCATAGGGAATTTTACGTTTACTTCTGCGTTTGGTATAGGACTATCCCCGCATAACAATGTGCCTTCAAATGTTACGGACCATTGTCCTCTTTCATTATCTTCGACTGTGGATTTTCCATTTATTACAATATTATTCTCAAGGCAGTTATAATACATGTTTTCACCATGAGGTTGATCATCATCGGAAGATGTCTGTTGATTCTGTTCCTGTTGACAGGAGGTAAGAAAAGTTAGTAATAGTATAGTTAGAAAAATTGCTGTATTTTTTATCATAAATTGAATGTTTGTGTAAATATAGAATATAAGAACTTAAATTACAATTTAACCTGAGATTATATATAAAACTTACTCTAGGGGGAGTATTTGTAACTATTTTACAATATAATTATTGTTTATTAAGAATACGGTTTGACAAATAGAATATACTTTAATATTTTTAAATAATTTTAATTATATAATTAAGTTATGAATCTTGATCTCAGGGAACAATTAGATGAAATAACTGCCAACTGTATTACTTCAAGACAGAACCGGGAGGAAGTGACGGAGAAATATTCGGCTCAGGATGATAGTGGATCGACGAAATTTTCCCAGATGATCATGGAAGTGATTATCCCTACTGTAAAAGACGCCTCATGGATTATCAGCCGTGCCGGGTGTTCGTTAAATTATTATACCAATAAGGGGGATAGGATCGATGATCCGGAGTTAAGAACTGTGATTCAGATTTTGTTTTACCCTAAAGGTCATAGCCGTAAGACTCTCGGGGTCAATGTCCCATTTTTGCAGTTTGCCTATAGCCCTTCTAAGAGAAATGTAAAAGTTACTACAAAATATTCTATAAAGACGGATGAACAACGGTTTAAGCTGGATCTTATAGATATTGATGATTTTAATGAGGAGATTTTTAATAGATACCTTCTGAGCTTTCTTAGAGAGGTAATGCAATAGTTTTCAAAAAGCTGTTTTTTATTTCAGCTAATTTTAGTACAATATATTAAGGAGTAACCGTAACGGCGGATTTTATAGAAAATCCCACCTTAAAAAGTCAATTTTCGCCAAGCGGTTATATATGGGTGTCCGTAATTTTGTTTTGAAACTAAAACTAAACGATTATGAACACCCTTAATTACACTTTTAAAGCTTTACTTACAACACTTCTTATTCTTTTTGTCTCAGATTCTTATTCACAACAATTTACTAAAGTAACCGATGCATCGAATCCAATAGTGACAGCTCCGGGTGCAGCCGGAGGAACTTATGTCGGTGCCAGCTGGATAGATTATAACGGAGACGGCAGATTAGACCTTTTCTGGGATAGGAATACTTCTATCTATCAAGGGTTACCTGGAAATGTTTTTGTTGACATTACAAATATCATTACAAGCCAGGGAAGTGCTTATGGAAATACCTGGGCTGATTATGATAACGATGGGGATCTGGATTGTTTTATCTCCGGTGCCTTCAGTACCGGAAGTTTTTTGTATAGAAACGACGGGGGTATTTTTACAAAGATCACTTCCGATAGTATTGGTAACCCGCTTTTCAATAAGGCATGGGGATGTGCCTGGGGAGACTACAATAATGATGGTTATGTTGATCTTGTACTCGCTGCGGCATATCAATTCGGTGGCATTCTAAATCCAAACCGGCTTTATCTAAATAATGGTGATGGTACTTTCACATTTATTGATACTACACAAATTACGGATTCTCTTGATGCCTTTACAGTTCCCACATGGAATGATTATGATCTTGATGGGGATATAGATTTATTTATAGGTAGCGGTCCCGCAAACGGTATTGGTGCAAGGGATTACATATTTCATAATTATCTGAAGGAAACCGGAACGGCATATTTTAGCAGAATAGACACCGGTAGTATGGGTACCGATATTGTTGATGGACAGGTATGGAACTGGATAGATTACGATAATGATGGAGATCTGGACGGATTTCTTACGAATTATAGCAATAACATAAATAATAAACTATACCGGAACGAGGGTAATTATTACTTCAAAAGCATGACACAAGCAGAGGTGGGTACTATTGTATCCGATGCGGGTGCCTACCTTTCTAATATTTGGCAGGATTTTGATAATGATGGTGACCTGGATTGTATTGTCACTCGAGATAATGGTCAAAGATGCTATTATTATAATAATAATAATGACGGCACCTTTACTCGTGTTGACACAAATGCAATTACAACCTCGACAGGAAATAATTTCGGAGCAACAGCCGGGGATTATGATAAAGACGGAGATGTGGATGTCTTTGTGATCGGTCCAAATACGACGAAAGGTTTATTCCGAAACGATAACTCTAATGGCAATAACTGGGTGAGTGTTACATGTAAAGGGGTTGGAGGAGCTAATGGATCTAATACATCTGCTATAGGAACAATTGTTCGCTTAAAAGCAACAATAAATGGAACACCGGTATGGCAGATCAGACAGGTACTAGCTCAAAATTCCTTTAATTGTCAGAATGCGTTCGATGCACATTTTGGACTTGGAAATGCCACCGTGATAGATTCAATTGAGATACGCTGGACAAGAGGTATCGTAGATGTTTATACTAATGTTCCGATTAATTCATTTTACAATGCAATAGAAGGACAGTCGCTTGATCCTGTGAGTGTTCATAGCATAAGTTCATCTATTCCGGAGAGTTTTAATCTCTATCAGAACTATCCTAACCCATTTAATCCTTCAACGAATATTAAGTTTGATATAAAGTCAGCCGGATTAGTAACAATAAAAATATACGATATGCTCGGAAGGGAAGTCGTTCAACTTGTGAATGACATTCTTCAGCCCGGAGTTAAGCAGGTTGATTGGGACGGAAAAGATAAAAACGGTGTGGTTGTTTCATCCGGTGTGTATTTCTATAAAATGACAGCGAATGGGTTTACCGATTCTAAACGAATGGTTCTAGTTAAATAGTTTTTTTGCGAGTGCGGTAATTGGCTTAAAGGCTATTAGAAGGTTCAGAGGGTGTCCTTCAATTTCCAGCAAGCCAATTCCCATTCGTTTTATATAAATTTTTATTATGAAATCATTTTACATTATTATGTTCGCAATCTTTCCGATTTTTGCGTTTGCACAGGACAATTCACAGACAACTCCTTGCTCATCACCGGAATCTGCACAGATGGATTTCTGGGTAGGGGAATGGAATGCCTCCTGGCAAGACAATGAAGGCAATACAAAAACCGGTACAAACACTATTAGTAAAATTCTGGGTGGATGTGCTCTGCAAGAGAATTTTTCAACTTCGGATGGTTCTTTTGTTGGGAAAAGCTTTTCTGTGTATAATACCAGAAAAGGATATTGGGAGCAAACATGGGTGGATAATTCTGGCGCATTCTTGTCTTTTACGGGTGGACCGAGCGGTGATAAAGTGATACTCTCCCGTGAAGTTAATACAAAAGACGGAAGACATATAATGCAGAGAATGATATTTTCTGACATTAAACCGGATGCCTTTACATGGGATTGGGAATCATCGACCGATGATGGTACGACGTGGAATCTGAATTGGAGAATTAATTATACACGAAAAAACTAATTGTTTTATTGGAGCGAATTACAATCGAAGGGATCGCTATCTATTAAGGTTGATCCCTGGTAATACCTGAAATTTGTAATTCTTATCGAACTTGTGTAAACAGGAGTGTTAGGATAATTTGAACCGTAGAGGATCCCGAAAACAATCGGAGTTATATAAAATGTCTTGCTGTATGTTGCAATTGTGGAGCTTCCTGATTTTGATATAACTTCAACTGTTGAACCTGACCGCCTGAATCTCAACTCCCCGAAGGTATTTGTTGCCGGCTGTACATTTCCATTTGACGAACTGGGTGAATTGCCAAGGGAATCAATAAATGCGCCTACATATAAAAAGCCCTCTATCCCCGGATATAATGATGTTCCTACCTGCGCAGAAAAATAATTATTATTGCCCTGATTAAGCGCATTTCCGGTTAACGAAACTTGAAAACCTAACCCCGGAGAATTATAAAAGAGATTTTCATACTCTACGATCATTTCAAAATCGCCCGAAACTGTATCTTGATATAAAAATGTTGTGGGTGTGCCATTATTTAACGAATTACTGAGTATTGCCATACCTCCGTTATTAAAACCAATACTAACATTCTGGTAGTTGTATAATATCCATCTCTTTGCGCATTCAACAACGCTTTCATCGCATCCCGATAAAAAATTGCCCAAAATAACGATCGTTCCTAATATTATTAACCGTAATTTCATTTTTTCTGCTGGTTTTTCTTAACATAATATTAATTTTTCAGATAATCAATAAATTAGCTCTCAACAATTAGATCCATCTTTCGTATATTTATATATGAAGATTGTAATTTATTGGTTTATATTGATCCTTAGTTTCCAGATAGCGGTTATTTCGCTTCTTGAATTGTTGGAAGGATCATATAATATTATTACCCCACCGTCAAAGCTATTGGTATTGGGATTTTGTATAGTAATGACTGTTTTATCGGTAGTCTCAATGAAAAAATTGTTAAAAATTTATAGACATACTTCAAAATGAAAAATACATTTCTTTTAACGGGCATCTTGGGACTTTTATTAACTCTTCTTATCCATATCTTACTCACTATTATATCCAATGTAAAGTTTGAGTATATGTTTACTTTTTTATATTGTATGGATCGTTTTCCTATCCATTGGTATTGGTCAGACTATAAAAGCAAAACATAGAAGGGTATAATCTCTTGCTTATTCGTGAAATTACAAAAGAGGATAGAGAAAACATAACTTCTCTCTTATATGAGCACTGGGGTTCACCAAGGATTATTTCGAAAGGCATAGTTTATGAAGCGGATATGCTTGACGGTCTTATTATTATGGAAGGAGATACTATATGCGGATTTTTAACCTATTTTATAAATTCCGATGGAATGGAGATCATTACGTTTAATAGTTTGGTTGAGAATACCGGGATAGGTACTGCATTATTGCATGGGATAATGAAAAAAGCAATCGATCTTGATGTTAAGAAGATCTCGCTAATTACAACGAATGATAATCTAAATGCTCTACGGTTTTATCAAAAGAACGGGTTTAGAATTACCTCATACTACAAAGGTGCAATAAAAAATTCCCGTAAATTAAAGCCGTCAATCCCTTTAATAGGAAATGACGGCATACCTATTGAAGACGAAATTGAACTGGAGTATAATGTGTAGTTATTGCGGAATAACCGTTTCTCCATATACCTTCTCGTAAACCTTCTTTCCGATTATAGGATACATTACCAGTTCTCCCTGGTATGACTTTACTCCCATATATACCCCGTATCCTATTGCTCCAAGAATTATAACAAACATTCCACCGTAAAAAACTATCATCAAAATGATCATTAATACTGAAAGTCCTGCACCAGTACCGGAGTTATCCATTGCTGTTAAAGATGCACCGGTACCCATTACCATTATAACAATGAATAATATAAAAATTAACATCATTAATGCCACAAAATATGCAATATGAAAAAAGATTGCCTGTAAAGAGTGGAATCTCACATACTGTGATTGATCTTTCTTTATTGCCCAGAATATTATTGGAAGCAAAATACCTCCAATGAATATCGAAAAGTGCGAGAGCATAGCGAATACTCTCTCATCGTTAGTTGGAAAAGGGTTAGCTTTTTCTGCCATAGTTTTTATTTACTTCATTAAATTTTCTTTAAGGAAAGCTATGGTTTTTGACATCGCATCCTCCCTCGCTTCCGCATTATATTTCGGATTGCTTGGGTTTGCAAATGCGTGCGCCGCATCATACATATAGACTGTAAGTTCTTTATCTGCGGCTTTCATATTCTCCTTAAATTTCTCTACTATTTCAACTGTAATATGTCCGTCTTGTTCCGCAAAAATGCCTAAAACCGGGCAGTTGAGTGTTTTCAGCTTTTCTATATCATCCGATGGCATTCCATAATACATAACACATGCATCAGCCTGTTTCCCGGCTATCAATGAAGCATTTAACGACCATCCACCACCGAAACACCAGCCTATAGTCCCAAATTGAGCATTTTCACCTGCATACTTAATAGCTCCTTCGATTATATCTATTGCTCTTAATTGATCTAGGTTCTGCATATATTTCGATGCTTCGTCGCTGTTTGTTGCAACGTTGCCGTCATAAAGATCCAATGCAATTACATTAACGTCGCCTAAACTTCCCTGCAACAGATCAGATTCCTGTTTTATATAATCGTTCAATCCGTACCATTCATGGAAGACCATCAGCCATTTATTCGATGGGTTAGGCGATTCGATGTAATAGGCATTTGCCGTTTTGCCGTCATCCGTATCATAGGTTATCATTTTACCCTTCATATCATTATAGATAAAAGTTATTGGATCGGGATGTTTCTCCTTAAAACCTGCTTCATTTCCTAATTTAGAAAATTTTTCTGTTGCCTCTATATCACAGCAGGATTTATTCTGCGCAAAGACTTGCGTTGTCACTAACATAATTACGAATATTATCAGTTTTTTCATTTTGTTTTATTTATTTACTATAATTATAAATTTAATATTCTGGCTAAAATAAATCAATTATTTCATCTGCTGAGATATAAACAAAAAGCAAAAGGCATATCAATAAAAGAATGTTGATTATTATACTATTTTTAAAATTACCAACCAAGTTTTTCTTATTGTTCATGATAAGTAAAGTGATTGCAAGAAATGGCATAAAGAACGATCCCGTAATAGTATAAATGATTATTATCCAGCCGGGTCTGTTAAACAGTAATAACAACAGGGGGGGAACTGCAAGGAAGATTAGAAAAATATTATAATAAAATTCGCCCTGTTTCTTTTGATTCTCATTCTTCTTCTCATTATGCTTGTTGAGTGTAACTATGAAATCCGAAAATATATACGGGACTCCCTGCCATACTCCAAGAAGCGATGTAAACACCGCCCCCCAAAATCCAATTAGAAATATCCATTTACCCATGGTTCCTAATAACGCTTCTAGTATTACAGACATTTCTAAAATGATCTGGCTTCCTTGTAGTATCTTGGGAGTAATTCCTGTTGCTATTATGAGCACGGCAATCCCGAATAGTCCGGTAAAGAAGTATGCTACTGCGAGGTCAAACTTTGATTTGTTCATATCTTCTTTTGTTCTAAGACCTCTTTCTCTTATCCAGTAGCCGTAACTTAGTAATGTAACGCTTCCGCCAACACCGCCTAAAATGCTTAGAATAAATTTTCCGCTTCCCTGCGGTATTGATGGAATAAAATTACTTAGTGTTAGACCTGTATGAGGTATCACTAATATAGCACAATAGATGAATGTTACGAACATTACTGCGATGAATATTTTCATAAGTTTCTCGAATACACTATACCTGCCGTAATACACAACTATTGCACCAAATAATGAATGAATTACGCCCCATACCTGTATTGAGAATTCAGGGAATATTGCGTTTGCCGCTATACCGCAAGCAGATATCAACGCACCTGCAACCACAAACGACCATATGCATAGATACGTTATAAAGTAGATTGATACGATTTTCGGTAGCCTAGATACCCAGCCCTCGAGGATAGTACTTCCTGTGGATAATTGCCATCTTGCAATGCCCTCATTAAGCACATACTTAAATATCGCTCCCAATATTACTGCCCATAGTATTACTGCACCATATTGTGCTCCTGCAACCGATGCGGATATTAGATCACCTGCCCCTACTCCTGTGGCGGCAACCGCAATACCGGGTCCGATGAATTTTAAATAGTCTAAAAAGGAAGTTTTTTTCAAGAATGGTTAATTTTTTATAAGAAACATTTGGGTTTTGCATTAGTTAAAAATACAATTATTATTATTTTTAAAAAACAATAATCATGGATAAAATAAAGCATTTAATAATTTATACTTTCCTTTTGGTAATCCTCGCAGTGAGTACTGATTTATCTGCGCAGGGTTTTGGGCTGATGATGTCTGCGTCCGAGATAGAAAGGAGTAAGGATAGCCATACAGCCGAATATAGCGTTGTTATAGATGTCAATACGTTCTTCTTTTCGAAGGAAACTAGTGGTTATGGGGCAGAGGATCCTGAAAAAAAATATTGCCAGCTTTCTGAAACTGATCTAACTTCGATTTATAATTTGATAAAGGAACTCAGCTTGTTAAAATCCGACACTACTACAAATGATAAGAACGCTGTAGGAACATATTTCACATGTAATCTAACAATAGTAGATGAAAACGGAAGGTATGAAATAATGGTCAACGGAGCTGATGATCATTTTGACAATGAAGAGCTTGTCATAAATGTAAAAAGATTATTATCTGAATTTAAGAGTCGTGCATTGGACTGTTGATGATTAGGAAAACTTTTATCATATCGCTTCTATTAATTCTTTATTCCGGATTAACCTTTGCTGGTGTTATTAAAGGTTCTATAAAAGTTGACGGCAAGAAGAGGACATACATACTATATTTACCAAAAGGCTATTATATGGGTGACAAAAAACTTCCACTTTTAATAGCAATTCATGGAAGGCTCGGTACCGGCAAGCAGATGATGACTACAACAGGCTTTAATGATATTGCCGACAGAGAGGATTTTATTGTGGTTTATCCTGACGGACTGGATAGGAGCTGGGCTGATGGGAGAGGGGAGACACCTTCCGATAAAAACGGCATTAATGATGTCAAGTTCATTTCAAAACTGATAGATAAGATTGCTGGGAAGTACAGAGTGGATACTTCACGTGTATTTGTAATGGGACACTCAAACGGTGGTGCAATGACAAACCGACTCGGCTTTGATATTTCGGAAAGGTTGGCCGGGATAGCTCCCGTCGGGGCAAATGTTTCTGCTGAAATGGTAAAGAATTTTTCATCTAAAAAACATATTCCGGTTCTTTTTATAAACGGAACTGCTGATGAATATATTCCCTTCGAAGGCGGAAATGGAAAATCGACTGATTATAACTATCCTCCTGTGATGGATATCTTTAACAAATGGAAGGAATTCAATGGATGTAACGATGTAATAACTATAGATACGATTGACAAAAAGGATGATGGCACAAAAGCCGTCGTTATAAATTATACAGATTGTTCGAATGCTCCTGTCAAAATGATTAAGATTATTGATGCAGGTCACTCATACCCTGGAGGAAGATCACAGCTTCCTCAATGGGTTCTCGGAAAATTTACTGAAGAGATTAACGCCTCGGAAGAAATATGGAAATTTTTTAAACAATCCAATAATGATAAATGAATTGTCTAACCTTCCGCCCGGTGTAATGGATGGGAGCATAAAAGTTGATGATCTAGATAGGCAATACCTTCTATATATCCCAAAATCGTATTCAAAAGATAAAAAAATGCCGTTACTTATTGCTCTTCATGGCAGGTTTGAGACTGGAGAGACAATGATGAAAGGTTCGGGCTTTAATGGTATTGCAGATAAGGAAGGATTTATTGTGGCATACCCTTATGGTTATAGAAGGAGTTGGGCTGATGGAAGAGATGCGGTCCCGGCTGATAAAGATAATATTGATGACGTAAAGTTTATAACAACGCTTATGGATTACCTGATTAAGCAATTTAGTATTGCTAAGGAGAAAGTCTTTATCAGCGGTTATTCAAATGGCGCTGTTATGGCTAATACTCTTGCTGTTAAAATAACTGACCGGCTCGCAGGAGTTGCTTCGGTAGAAGGAGACATGACTTATTACGATATCTCATCTTTTCCATTGAGTAAGCACATTCCGATTATGTTTGTTAATGGCACCGCCGACAAAATAATTAAGATCGATGGCGGCTCTGGAGGGATTTTAAAGAATTATTCATTTCCTTCGATAGAAAGAGTTCTGAATGTCTGGAAGAATTTCAACGGTTGTCATCAGACTGCATCTCTAAAAAGGTATGCTGAGAAGGATGACGGAACTGTCTCACTCGTGATCCTCTATGATTGTGTTAATGCTCCGGTCGAACTTATACTTGACATTAACGCAGGTCATATCTGGCCCGAATATAAAATAAAATACCCGCAATGGTTGCTTGGAAAAGCCACCACTGAGATCAATGCTTCAGATGAAATATGGAAATTTTTCAAAGAGAGCACATAATTATTTCAACTACCAATCCGAACTGTGCTTCTTATGTGAATTAATATAGTCAGATAGTTCGTCTACACTGCTTGAGAAACTGAATACGTTATAGACCTTGTAAAAACTCCTTACATCGTCCATATTGTCGTAGCCGTACTTTGCCAATTCCAGCTTTGTTGACTCGAATGACATTTCATTAAGTATGTCGATCAATTGATCTACAGTTATATCGTAATCTGAAATTATTTGCTTTGCTACCGCTTCCTTCCCGGACTCGAAGCTTTGGTTTTTTATTATATCGAGCGCTTCCCGGAACTCTTTATTTGAAAGATAGTCTCTATGATGTTTTTTCTTTTTTTTGTAATCATCACAGTTTCTATATTCCAGATATATCTTATCCCAGGAATCGAGGTAGGCATATACCTGACATCCATCTTCAAAACGGATAGATTTATTGTATAATGTTTTTCGGTGAATACTATAATTTTGGGAATTTGTTCGTAACTCTGTGATAGTTAATCGATATGTGCCGGCAGAGACATGAGTGAATTCGATGTTACCATACCCTCTTTTGCTGTCATCGTCTAATGTTACTTCGTAGTATTTATCCCTGTCGAGTTCTATATAGAGCGATGAATAATACGAAGCAGATCTGGCGCTTTGAGCAAATATGAGTACAAAAAGTAAAAATAGGAATTGTTTCATATTTGTTTGATTTAGTTGAACTTGCAGATTTTACTAAATCTTAGACAAATATGTTCCTTGAAAGTATTAATTGTAATTAAGCCAGATTTTTATCGTAGATCCTATACGTTTTGTACACTTTCCCGCCCATATTCATTGCTGTTTGCATCATTGGCATGTTATCCTCGAGTATCCAGGAAACCTCTGCTCCCTTTACACCCTTTTTATTTCCTGTAACAATAGTATCTCTATAAAATACGGCATCTATCCCTTTCTTTTGATATCCTTGCTTGACTCCCATTATAATCACTCGGATCTGGTCTATCTTTTTCCTTTGAGAAAGGAATTTGAATATACCGAATGGGAAGAGCTTTCCGTTTAATCCCATTATTGCCTGGTTATTATCGGGTAATGATAGCGAGAATCCTACTGTTTCGCCCGTACCCTTTTTTATTGCAAAGTACACAAAATCGGGATCGACCACCATTTTAAGATTCTTTGCAATAAACATAAACTCTTCCTCGGTCATGGGTACGAATCCCCAGTTATCCTGCCATGCATCGTTATATACTTCACGAACTCTCTGTACCTCGTTAATAAAATCTTTCATATTAACTTTTCTTATTTCCAGGTCCTCACGTTTTAGAATAAGGTCGCTTATGCGGTTGTATTTTTCCATAGATGGGTACGTAATTACTTCCGCTGGTACCCAGATTGCATAAAGGTCTTTTGCTTTTTGGAATCCATAGTTTTCCAGGAGCTCTGCATAATATTTGAAATTATATGTCATCAACATTACATTCGGCTTGTCAAATGCATCAATTAATAATCCGCATTCGTCGTTTGTGGATGGATTTACAGGTCCCCGCATCGTATTCATGCCATTATTACTGCAAAATTCAGCTGCTTTATCAAGAAGCATGTTAGCTACATCCTGATTATTGATACATTCGAAGAAGCCGAAGAAGCCAACTTTATCTTTGTGGAATTTATTGTGTGCCTCGTTTATTATTCCGGCAATCCTGCCAACGATTTCACCATCCCTAAAGGCAAGCCACAGTTCGATTTTTGTATGATGATATAATGGATTCTTCTTTGTGTCTAGATTATTCCTTACATCAAACCGAAGGGGAGGTACCCAATTCGGCTCATCTTTATATAGTTTATAAGGCAAGTTAATGAACTGATTCTTGAGCGAATCATTGTCAACTTTTACGAGATTAATGTCCTTACCGCTCACTTTTGTTTTATTTTATTTTTTAGAATTCTCTTCTTCATGGTATTGTAGGTCAAGGTCTTGGTACTCTCCTGGGTTCATAAATTTAAAAACGAATGGGGCAGTAAGGCTGGCTAGGAACGGCCCGATCAAATAGATTATCAGATTGGATATCGAATCCCCGCCATTGATAGTATCGACTATTACCGGACCTATAGCCACTGCTGGATTATATGCACCACCGGAAAACGGACCTCCCGCAAATGCCGCTCCGAGTATTGTAGCGCCTATTGCCAATCCGAAATATGAATTACCGGCGTTCTTTTGAGTTGTAGCAACATTTAGTACTACCAATATTAATGCAAACGTAAATACAAACTCTATTACTATTGCCGAAAGCATTGATATATTAGGATTGGGGGCAGGAGCAAAGCTTTCCTTTGTGATCGAAAGGAACATTATTGCCGCTAGAGCCGCCCCAATTATTTGAAACAACCAATATACCAAGACATCCTTTGCAGATATTTTTTTCCGTAAATATATTGCAAGAGATACAGCGGGATTGTAGTGAGCTCCGGAAATATGTCCGCCCATATATACCAGTGCAGTTAAAACTAAGCCGATAGCAATAGGATTACCGGTAAATGCGATGGTAAGTACTAAAAAGAACGTTCCAATTAACTCTGTAATATATCTATTCATATTAAGTGGATTATTTTATAATTCTTTTATCACCTCGTCGACATGACCGGGTACCTTTACTTTTTCGAATATCTTTTGGATCTTACCTTTTTCGTCGATAATAAAAGTTGTTCTGGCGATACCCATATATTTTCGTCCGTACATACTTTTTTCCTGCCAGACTCCATATTTTTCGAGCATTTTACATGATTCATCCGAGAGGAGCAAAAAATTCAGATCATATTTTTCTTTAAAATTTTTATGGGACTTTTCGCCATCTTTGCTTACACCTATTACAATTGTATCTTTTTTGGCTATTCTTTTCATATTATCCCGGAAATCACATGCTTCTTTAGTGCATCCGGATGTATTATCTTTTGGGTAGAAATACAGAACTACCTTTTTCCCGGCATAATCCGAAAGGCTGTGCATTTTTCCATCATCTCCGGGAAGTTTGAATACAGGAGCTTTTGAACCAACTTTCAGCATATATTAAAAATTATTTTAAACTTATAAGATTAATTAGTATTTATTTAATGCAGTTAAATAAATCATCTAAAGTAATTTAAGCTTTGTAATTTTCCCTTAAATGACGTCTGATAGATATACTGCTTCCGATTAATCCAAGTGTTATACCTATAAGAAGTAAATACAAAAAGTTTAAGAAGTTGAATATTTCCGGTTCAATTCCGGACTTGCTCAATGTTTGGTAATATTGCACCATTAAAATTATCAAAATTATTGCCAAAATCCCTGCCAAAAATCCCTGAATAATTCCTTCAAAAAGGTATGGCAATCTTATAAAATTTTTGGTTGCTCCAAGGAGCTTCATGGTTTGTATAACCTTTCTTTTTGAGTAGATTACAAGCCTTATTGTATTTGAAACAAGGAATACCGAGGATGAAGTAATGACAATTAAAATAACCATGTTAACAAATAGTATTCCTGATGATGTTTTTTCGATAGCTTTTAGATTTTCCTGCTGGTAATATACATCGGTTACTCCATTAAGAACTTCGATCTCGCCCTTAATCTTATCGATTCGTTCCGTTGTTTTATATTCATCATATGTATTTATTCGTATTGATGGGGGCAAAGGATTCGATTCGAGTATATCGAGCATTTCACTGCCATACTCCTCGGTGAATAGCCTCGTCGCTTCTTCCTTGCTGATAAATTTTAGTGATTTTATACCCCCAATACGCTTTATTACTTCCTCCAATGAATCGACAGTAGCAGGTGAGATATCTTCCTGCAAAAATGCTTCCAGCTCAACTTTGTCCTTGAGGGATTGTATTGTATTGTTCGAAATGGTTGAAACGGCAAAATAGACCGCTATCAGTATGAGTGATAGTGTTATAGTAATAATGGAAGCAACGGTAGATACTTTTGCGCTGCTAAAACCCCTTAATGATTCTTTAAATAAATAAACTAATTTCAAGACCCCGTATATTTAATTTAGCTTTTCCCATCCGCGCCTGTTCAGATCCCAATAGATTATCCCGGCTGATATCAGTGCAATTATCAGAAACAGGATGCCGGTTATATAATCGCCAAAGATTATTTTGCCGGTACCAAACAAAAACATATAGACAAGTACTACTCCGCATATCCAGTCAATAAAGAGGAAACCATAGCCTCTATCCGGCTTTATATCAGGATATTGTAATGCAAATTTTTTCCAGCCAATACCTCCGGGATGAACTTTTTTGTAAAAAGCGTGAAGTTTGCCTTCATCAGTAGGCTTAGTGATGAACATGATTATCATCCACGCTATTGTAGTAATTGGTACAATTACAAATAAATTATTTGGAAATGCCACAGCCGTACCGCTGAGTTCCAGGTAACCGTAAACAGCAAAAGGAATCACTGTAGCTGCTATTTCAGCCCAAGCGTTTACACGCCACCAGAACCACCGCAGGATCAATACAAGTCCTATTCCTGCTCCGCATGACAATACAAATTCCCAAACGCCCGAAATATTTTTCATTTGTGTGGTAACCAGTATAGACAATACCATTACGACTATAGTCAATATACGGGATACACCCACATAATACTTAGGCGGTTTATCTTTAGCTATAAATCTCTTAAAGAAATCATTTACAAAATATGACGTACCCCAGTTAAGCTGTGTAGATATAGTCGACATGTATGCACCAAAGAAAGCCGCCAGTAGTAATCCTCTCAACCCGGTCGGAAGGAAGTCATTCATTGCGTAAACAAAACCTATTTCCTTGCCGTCAGCGGGGAGATCAGGGTAAAGTATTATAGCCGACAATCCCACGATTATCCATGGCCATGGTCTTATTGCGTAGTGGGCAATCTGAAAAAAGAGCGTTGCCAGGAGCGAGTTCTTTTCATCTTTTGCACTCATCATTCTTTGTGCAATATAACCGCCGCCACCGGGTTCGGCTCCCGGGTACCATGATGCCCACCATTGTATTCCGATGAAAGCAAGAAATGATGCTATTGTCATTGAAAATATTCCGGCTGCATCTCCCGCAGATGTGTCCGCTGATATTGACGGTAAGAATTGAAATGCCCATTCCGGTAATTTTTCCTGTAAGCCGGATACGCCGCCTACTTCCGGTTGGTTTACTACGATTATTGCAAGGATGATACATCCTAACATTGCTATTGAAAATTGTACTGCGTCAGTTACAACCACACCCCATAAACCGGATAAGGCGGAATATATCGCTGTAATCAGCATGCACCCCCCGATAAAAAACAACACGTTCGATTCCGTTACATATTCCGGGAACATGCCCATAAGGATCTTTGCCATTGCTAGGTTTACCCAGCCTATGATTAGGACATTCATAAACAACCCAAGGTATATGCTCTTAAATCCTCGCAATAAGGCGGCAGGCTTTCCCGAATAACGCAACTCGATAAATTCGACATCAGTAAGGATATCAGCTCTTCTCCATAGCCTCGCAAAGAAGAATACCGTTAACATACCTCCGATCAAAAATGTCCACCAGAGCCAATTACCTGCAATACCGTTCTTTCCAACAAGTCCGGCAACCGCAAGGGGGGTATCAGCCGCAAATGTTGTAGCAACCATTGAAAGCCCGGCGAGCCACCAGGGAAGTTTTCTCCCGGAAAGGAAAAAATCTTCAATGTTTCCGCCTGCTTTTTTAATAAAATAAAGACCGATTCCGAGGGTAAGGATAAAATAGAAGAGTAGAATAGCCCAATCGAGTAGCTGCATCCTGAGATATTAATATTTAAGATTTTCCAAAAATAAATAGAATAATTGAAAATATGTATTTAATTTTTTCTTTTATTGAAAAAAGGCGATTTTAAATTAATAAATTGAAATTAAAGATTACTACCTGTAATTTATTATAAGTTATTTTAAGTCATTATTTAAACCTTATAAAATGAAATTAAAGAGACCAATAATTTTTTTAAGCAGTATGCTGTTTTTTGCAATACTGTTGATTAATTTGCTGGGATTGAGAAATGGTATAATTAACGTGACCAAGAAAACATCGGAATTTGGATGCGAATGCCATGGATTTATTCCTTCATCACAGACACATGTAAAGATCGACGGACCATCGATGATGGCTCCGGGAGATACTGCTTTATTCAGGCTTGTAATAACAAGCGATACGGTATTTAGCGCAGGTGGGACTGACATAGCTACATATTATGGTAATCTATTCGTGAGTGACCTTGACACCGGATTGAGAAGAGCAAGGGATACAATTATTTCACCTGATTATGAGCTGACTCATACATGGCCAAAACCTATAATGGGTGATTCGGTCGAATTTATTTTTACCTACATAGCACCTATGATGGACGGTGTGTATGATACTATATACGCAAATGGAAATGCAGTCGATCTGGATAATGATCCTTTTGGAGATAAGTGGAATTATGCAAGTAACAAGGTAGTATATGTATCTACTACATCGGTTGGAAATAATAATGGTATTGCAAACAGTTTCAAACTGGACCAAAACTATCCAAACCCGTTTAATCCTTCGACAAATATAAGTTTCTCTATTTTGAAGGCATCGAACCTTTCTCTAACGGTATATGATCTGAGCGGTAAGGAAGTAGCGTCTCTAATAAATAACGAGTATTACTCCGGTGGAGACTATACCGTTAAATTTGAAACATCGAAATACAATCTATCGAGTGGAGTTTATTTTTATAAACTCTCGGCAGGTGATGTAAGTGAAGTGAAGAAGATGATGCTCATTAAGTAATTAGAAGTTTTAAAGAAAATATGATCCCTGTTCGAGACTAAAAATTGAGCAGGGATTATTTTTTGTGATCAAACAGTAATCAATTGCCGGCTAAAAGCAAAAAAAAGACAAAAACCAAAGCGGTAAAAGTACCCGAAGTAAAGGACAATAAAATTTTTAATTATATTGTCCTCGCATTATTTGGGATTTTCCTCATTCTCCTAACAACATTTAAGATATCCGGAGATGATGACGTTTTCTGGCATATGGCTACCGGCCGGTACATAATTGAAATCGGTTCGGTACCTTCAACCGATGTGTTTGGTTTTGTAACGCAGGGACAGGAGTGGATGCCTTTTGAATGGGGCTGGGATGTTATTACTTATGGTCTATACAATATTGGCGGATATACTGCTCTCTCCATTTTTAGAACGATTGTATTCCTTGCCATATTTGCCATACTCTTCTGGGTGATGCAGAGGTTCAAGGTCAGTTTTAATATCTCTATTCTTGTTCTTGGGTTAATGGCTTTTGGCACAATAGACCGGTTAACACCGCGTCCTCATATAATGTCATATTTATTTTTTGCAATTCTTGTATGGATAATTACCGATTACAAATACTTCCGGCATAACTACAAAGTTCTTTTCTTCCTCCCATTGATATTCTTGATCTGGAGTAATATGCATATGGGTATTATTGCTGGTATGTTCTTCTTTGGTATCTATGTGTTGTATGAACTCTTGCTTTTTGTGTTTAAATCTAAGGATGCAATGAAGAAGGCTGATATGGTAAGGCTGCTATTAATTGCAGGCGCATGTGTACTTGTTATGCTTATAAATCCTAACTCGTACCAGACCTATGTATACGCTTATGAGCATACGCAAATGAAAATGCTCATAACAATAAACGAATGGAGATCCCCGTTCAATGAATTATTCGACGGAAGCTTTGTTACGATAATTTATAAAATATTTCTTTTCGGAGGCATACTGATTTTGTTTTATGCTGTCAAAAAGAAAGATCTGTTTATTGCAATGCTCGTGATAGGTTTCGCAATATATTCTGTTAGGGCGGTTAGGTTGACGGTAGATTACATCATTTTTATGGCAGTCTTTTTTGCGCTGGCAGTTGATTTTATGATTGCTCTGCCCGACTCAAGAAAATTAAAAGATTTTATTTATAAAAGCCCGCTTATAAAAGGGGTTTATGCTGTATTTCTCCTTTTTTGTATTTTCAAACTTCCCGACAGTACTCTGTATCTCGATACGCTCAAGTATTACCGTATTACAGGTGTCGGAATTAATTCCGATTTCATTCCTACACAGCTTTTTGATTTTATGAGAACGAACAGGATCCCAGAATTGGGAGAACATCCGCTGAATCATTTTGGGACAGGCGGTTATCTGATCTGGAATTTTCCGGAAGAAAAGAATTTTATCGACAGCAGGAATTTAAACGACAGTATATATTTCGAATATTACAACATAATGTCAATGAAGCCGGGTTTCGAGCAGAAATTAAAAGATTATGGAATAGATTACGCTATATATTTGGCACCGGATCTGGTGAGAGTGCCGACAGAAATGCAAAGTTCGCCGGTTTCCTACTTTTCGAAAAGCAATGAGTGGAAATTAGTTTTCTGGGATGATAAATCGTTTTTGTTTTTGAAAGATACACCTGCATTTAAGGATGTGATAGAAAAATATGAATACAAATATGTAACACCATATAATTTCGCGTATGATAGGGAAAAGCTCCAGGAAGGTCTAACAAACGATAAAGGCAGGTTTAAAGATGAAATGCAAAGGAAACTTTCCGAGGAGCCGAATGGTGTAATAGTAAACAACTTCCAGAGGCAATTTGGAAACGTTTTAACGCAATAAGCAGTTATTTATTTCAATTTTATTTTATGGAAAAGTTATTTAGCTTTAGGATATGTTGAAAAAATTAGGAATAATATTCGGGACATTGTTTGTGCTTTTTTTCTTATTTAACAATGTCTTAATGCCACTTTATGTCAAGCAATCGAATACTGTCGAAGTTCCAAACGTGGTGGGAATGAACTTCCGTGATGCTAAAACTCTGATAGAGGAAGCTGGACTTGAGGTAAAGCAGGGTGAGAACAGGTATGATGAATCGAAGCCTATTGGTATGATACTCGACCAAAATCCTCCGTCGGGACAAATGGTAAAAGCCGGAAGAAGGATATATCTCTATCCGTGCGGCGGAGAGCAATTGATCGAAGTACCAAAGCTCACGGGAAGGACATTAAGAGACGCAAGATTTACTTTAGAACAAAGGGGACTTGAAATTGGTGATGTTGTTAGAAAATTTTCCAATGAGTACCAGGATGAAGTAATCATATCACAAATAATACAGCCGGGTAGTAAGGTAAAAAGGAATTCAAAGATCGCGATGATAGTAAGTAACGGACCTGAGATAGGCTCCTTGCGGGTTCCGGACTTAATTGGAAAGACACTGGATGAAGCCAGAAAGCTTATTATAGATTCAAAACTAAAAGTAGGTAAGATAACGTACCAGGCAAGTTCAGATGTAACACCAGGAAAGGTGCTAGATCAGTATCCTAAGAAAGATAAGTCAGCTAACGAAACAACTGTAGTGGACCTGTTTATTTCCAAGAAGCGGGTTGTTGAGCTGGATGAGGAAATCCCGGAAATAGATGTAGAAGATGGTAACACCGATCAGGAAAATATAAAACCGACACCACAAAATCCCGGAAATGACAACGATCAGCAACAGGATCAAAACGATACTAAAGAAAAGAAAGACACCAAAAAAGATACAAAGAAAGATTCTAAAAAGGACAAAAAGAAAGTCGTTCCTAAGCCTATTGAGGGAAATAACGATACAAAAAACGGCAATTAGTTAGAATTTATAAGATAGAGAACCCCCCGAAATAGCTTAATTTTCCGGGGGTTTTTATTTAATTTAAGGTGATGAAGAAAATCTGTCCTTCCATATTAGCCGCTGATTTCACCAAGCTTGGCGAAGAAATAAAGGATATTGAAGAAGCCGGAGCAGATATTATCCATTGTGATATCATGGACGGTCACTTTGTTCCTAATATCAGCTACGGTCCGGAAATAGTTTCCCAGGTAAACGAGATCACTTCAATGCCGCTCGATGTTCATTTAATGATAAATGATCCTCAATTATACGTAGAAGAATTTTATAAAGCAGGCGCGGACTATATTTCGGTACATTATGAAAACAATTATCATGTCAACAGGCTTGTTAACCAAATTAAGGAACTGGGCGCAAAGGCAGGGGTTGTCTTAAATCCGGCAACACCGGTGGAAGTGCTTGAGGATATACTTGAGTACGCTGATTTTATTCTTTTAATGAGCGTGAATCCGGGATTTGGAGGTCAGAAATTTATTCCGAATGTAACAGATAAAGTGAAAAAGCTGAAGCAAATGATAACTGAAAGAAATTTAAACTGTATGATAGAGATAGACGGCGGGGTAGGATTGGATAATATAGGCGAGCTTTCTAAAGCCGGAGTAGACATGTTCGTATGCGGATCATCTATATTCAGGGAGCCGGATAGGAAACAAGTGATTGCCAGGATGCGCGAATTAATTTCTTAAAATGAAAAATGTCTTTTTTAATAGAGACGTACTCTCCGTAGAAAAAAAGATAATGGACTCGCTCGGCATTCCTTCCATTCTTCTAATGGAAAATGCGGGCGCCAACTCAGCGAAATACATACAATCAAAATTTAAAGATAAATTAGCAGAGCCGGTAATTATCCTTGCCGGAAAGGGTAACAATGCAGGGGATGGTTTTGTTATTGCAAGACATCTTGCCATTGCAGGGGTAAAAAGCCATGTAATACTTGTATACCCAGCCGGAGACCTAAAAGGTGACGCAAAGATCAATTATGATGTGATCGTAAAAACTGAAAATGATCTAATATCTGTAGAAGACTATTCGGATAATATTGCTCTTAATGGAAGAGTGATCATAGATGCAATATTCGGAATAGGATTTCGCGGTGAACCTGACGCGAAAATGAAAGGCATAATAAATAAACTAAATTCGCTCGAGGAGAAAACTGTTATTTCGGTAGATGTTCCGTCGGGTCTAGAAAAATATGATCAGCAAACCGAGTGTATTAAAGCCGATCGCACAATTTCTATGGGAGTGAAGAAGTTTCACAGTATGTTTTATCAGGGAAAGAATTGCAGCGGTGAGATAGAGGTAGCCAACATTGGAGTTCCTGAAAGCGAGTTTAATAAATATAATGAATCCCATATTTATGAGATTGAAAAGAGCGATATTAAGAAGATGATACCTCACAGGAAATCAGATTCATATAAATATTCAAACGGAAAACTATTTGTTCTTGCTGGAGCAAAGGGATATACGGGTGCTGGATGTCTTTCAGCGGAAGCAGGGTTGAGGACTGGAAGCGGAGCTGTTACGATTGGTTTTCCAACGTCACTAGATGACATTTTCGAAAAGAAACTTACCGATGTAGTAAAGCTGCCGTTACCGGAGACGAATGATGTTACGCTTTCTATGGAAGGATTTGAAAAAATAAAAGAAAAAGTAAAATGGAGTAATGTTACCCTTATAGGTCCCGGCATTGCAAGAGACAATGATACGATGGAGCTTGTAAGAAAAATAATCAGTGAATGTAAGCATAATTATTTAATAGATGCAGACGGGTTGTTTGCGCTTAATGGTTATCTCGATATTATTAGAGATTCGAAGTCGAACATTATACTAACGCCTCATTTCGGAGAATTTGCTTCGCTATTGGGAATTCGTGTGGAAGAATTGAAAGCAGATTTTTACAATTACGCGAGAGATTTTGCGGGAGAGTACGGAGTTGTGCTCGTTTTAAAGAACGCACCGACGGTTATAACAGACGGAAAGGGTTTTTATATTAATTCAACAGGACATGAAAACCTCGGCACTGTGGGAACGGGGGATGTGCTTTCCGGAATAATATCGAGTTTATATTCCCAGAGCGGAAACGTTTTGGAGAGCGCTATAGCAGGAAGTTACCTGCATGGTTTCTGCGGTGATATATTGTATGAACAGACAGGAGACAGCTCGACAATAGCGAGCGACCTGATACCATTAATATCAAAAGCAAAATATTATTTATCAAAATAGACAGGAGATCTTTGTTAGAATTCATTAAGAAAAATCCGTTTTTAAGATACCATTTACCTCTTATACTATTCTGCCTCGCATTGTTTATACAGTCTTCATTTCCGGCAGTAGAATTACCTAAGTCAGAAATATTTGCATCGGACAAGATCGCCCATTTCAGTGCTTTTGCCGTATTATGTTTTTTATTCTTTTATTCCTTAAATAATCAAAATAAAAGTGTTAAATTAAAAAAATACGCGCTAGAGTTTGCGTTGTTATTTACTGTTCTTTATGGAATAAGTGATGAAATCCATCAATCATTCGTGCCATTTAGAGATGCCGACGTATTCGATGTAATTGCGGATTTTTTAGGAGCTTTATTTGTTTACATAATTGTAAAGATTATTCTAAACAGAAAAGCAAAATCAATGAAAAGCGGATTAGCAGTTTTAGCGTTGATGCTACTGGGTTTAAATGGGTGCGGTTCTGTCCCCGGATATGATTCCGAGGATGAAGAAACCTACTATGGCAGGAAACACATTCTGAATGTGAACCTCGATATTTTTGTAGAAGATGTAGAAGCTTGGTATGATATGATGCCGGTTGTAGATACAACTCAAGAGAACTTTAGATTCTTCATGAAGATAACGATAAATAAGTTAGAGAATAGTTTTATAGAAATGGATCCTCAGAATTTTTTCATCACTAATTTTCGGATAATTTTTCCGGAGTATACAGTAAAAGGGAAAAAGCCAACACTAGAGTATTTTAAGGCAAGTGACAAAAGTATAGAGATAAAAGTCTTTCATGATCTGAAACGCTGGTACACAGTCAGGACAAAACCACTCCCTGAAGAGGTTGAATTTCACCTTGACCTCGATTACGGGATGGATTTATTAAAGAGGATCAAAACCCAGAAGGTAAAAATAAAAAAAGTATATTAATAATTTATGATCTCAGCCAACGATCTCCAGCATTCACTTCCGTTATTAACAATAGCATTCGGAGCAGTTGTTACATTATTAATAGATGCCTTTTCAAAGAATAGGGAAGTAGTGTTTGTGTTTAGTATTATTACCGTCTTAACTGCAATGGTACTTTATATCCCTATTATTAATATGAACATGGTGATCTACAATGAATTCCTTAAGGTGAACAATATAAGCACATGCTTTAATTTGATCATACTTGCCGGAATACTAATGACACTATTTGCATCGAGGAGCTATCTGATAAAAGAAGACATTAATTTCGGAGAATTTTACTCCCTGCTTTTATTTTCGGTAATGGGAATGATACTCATGGTCCAGGCAAACGACCTTCTCGTAGTTTTTCTGGGTCTTGAACTAATGTCTATATGCTTTTATGTGCTGGCAGGTTTTTTGAGAAAGAGGGTTAAATCGAATGAAAGTGCGATGAAGTACTTCCTTTTGGGTGCATTCATGACAGGTTTCCTACTATATGGTATAGTATTGATCTACGGCGTTACAGGAACGACCAAACTCTCGATCATCTTTTCTCAATCTTTTGGTTTGATGAATAACACTGTTTTTTATATCGGCTTCGCGCTGTTTATGATCGGCTTCTTTTTCAAAATGGGTGTTTTCCCATTTCATATGTGGATACCGGATGTATATGATGGGGCTCCTACAATTGTTTCGGGTATGATGTCAACTGCAGGTAAGATCGCGGCAGTCGGTACAATAGTCCCCGCAATTGTTTTTGTAAATGTAGTCGATTTTAAAATGGTATTTACGTTAGCCGCGATACTAACGATGATGTTTGGTAATGTTATTGCAATAGCCCAGACAAATATGAAAAGGCTTCTTGCATATTCTTCCATTGCAAGCGCAGGGTACATTATGGTGGGTGTGGCGGCACTGAATGCTCAAACCATAAAAGGCGTAACTTACTACCTCGTCGCTTATACATTTATGCAGTTAGGTGCTTTTATAGTTGTTTCGCTTATAGAAACAAAAACTGCAGATGGGAAAGATTACAAGAATATTAATATTGAAGATTATAAAGGTCTTGCGAAGCGCAATCCAATGCTCGCCACCTTCTTAACTATATTTCTTTTCTCGCTTGCTGGCATTCCGCCCTTTGCAGGATTCTGGGGAAAGTATTACATCTTTAAAGCCGCTATCGAATCAAATCTAATCTGGCTTTCTATAATTGGTATTTTATTAAGTGTAATATCGGTTTATTATTATCTTCGCGTAATAGTATATATGTGGTTCCGTGAATCGGATGAGCCTTCGATCGAAGAACAGCATTACAAAATACCTCCGCTGGTGCTTACTTCGCTTACTCTTGCTCTAGCCGGTACTTTTGTATTTGGTGTATATCCCGATCTGTTTACTACGTTATTCAAGATGATCTAATGATGCATTATGCTTATTCAATATTCAAAATGGAAGCCCTGGTCAAAGACCGACGATAAGAAGCTCGAAGAGCTTTTCTCTCTCTTTAGCTATCTAATGATACAGGCAAATGGAGATGTTGACGAAGTACTTGAATGGCTTCAGGAAATGGGTGTTGAATATGAAATATTCGATGATGAGATCTCATTTTCGGATTTTGTAGAAGAATTGAAGAAGCAGGGATACATAGCCGAAAAGGACGGGATGAACACTCTCACCTCTAAGGGTTCACAACGAATGCGAAAAGATTCGTTGAAGAAGATCTTTGGCGATATGAAACTCGACACATCGGGGCTCCACGAGACCAACAAGACAGGTAAGGGTACGGAACGGTTAAGCGAACTGAAGAAATATGAGTTCGGTGACCAGGTTACCAATATCGACCTAACCTCCACGATCAAAAACGCGTATTTAAACTCCGGTATCGACGATTTCAGACTTTCGGAAGAAGACATAGAAGTATTCGAGACAGAGCATACCTCAAGCTGCGCTACGGTGCTGATGATAGATATTTCGCACAGCATGATATTATATGGCGAGGACCGCATAACACCCGCTAAGGAAGTTGCAATGGGACTTTCTGAGTTGATACTTTCAAGGTATCATAAGGATAAGTTAAACGTAGTTGTATTCGGTGATGACGCGAAAGAAGTAAGTATCAAAGACCTTCCGTTCGTTTCAGTAGGACCCTTTCATACAAATACAAGAGCGGGGCTAAGGCTGGCAAGGAACATACTCCGAAAAAAAGGTGCCGGTAATAAGCAGATATTTATGATAACGGATGGAAAACCTTCGGCTATCTTTACAGATGACGGCAGGATATATAAAAATTCATTTGGACTGGATCCAAGAATAGTGAATAAGACTCTGGACGAAGCCGTTGCTTGCAGAAGGGAAAAGATTAAGATAACTACATTTATGATAGCGCAGGATTATTACCTGAGAACATTCGTGGATGACTTTACAAAGGCAAATAATGGAAAGGCATTTTACGCAGACCTGAATGATCTGGGACAGGTGGTTTTTGGAGATTACCTTAGAAGCAGAAGAAATCGCAAATAGATATTTGAAACATCTTCTTATATTTATATTACTAATTTCAGTAATTCCCGTATGCCTGTATTCACAGGAGCAAAATAATCAGAAAAACGGAATATTTCTTTTTAAGAGAGACAAGGTTTTTAAACCGCTTAAAGCGAGTATATTCGAAGCACGTAATGGAGCGACTAAAGATTTAAATGATGATTATCTAAAGCTCGACATTGGAGCTTCAATCGACGTGATAGGCTACAGGGACAGTATGAAAGTATATTCCGCGGGTGTGGATTTTTTTACTTTTTCGTATCTCCGCTCGGAGTCTAATTTTAAATTCCCGGTCGATGCAATAGATTACTTTTTCGGTGTAAATTTCAACTACAAGAGGCAGTTGATGAAATGTCTTTCTTTAAGTTCACGTCTTAGGATATCTCATATATCATCTCATTTCGAAGACGGTCATAAATATCCACGGACAGATACAATATTCACCCCGGTTGTTTACAGCAGGGAGTTCATGAATATCGATTTTATGCTGGATTACTATTTCGCAAAAAAGTATAATATAAGGGGGCTTCTAGGTGTGGAATGTTTATTCAAATCCATCCCGGATGATTTTGGCTCGATATCGGGACAGCTGGGAGGGGAGTTCAGGTATAATATAACGGACTGGATGACATATTATTTTTCAGACGAAGTAAGAGCGGTTAAAGTAGATACAATAAGCGGATCATATAACCTGAACAACAATCTAGAGACCGGATTGAGATTCGGATTTAATAATACAACAGGGATGAGCGTATTTTTTACTTATTATGACGGTCAGGATTACAAAGGTCAGTATTATTACAGAATGACAAATTATAAAGGAATCGGGTTTACAGTAGATTTTTAATTTAATCTAGAAGATGATATTTGCGCTGGCATTAAATATATTACTTGGTGTTTCCGATACTGCTTATTCGGTCGAGAAGGAGCTCGATATGTTTACGCATGCTGTTTCAATGACTACGGATGGTAAGGGATTCATTTATGTTCTGGACAAAGACCAAAACCAGATATATAAGCTTGATTCTAATCTCAATGTCGTGAAAGTTGCCGGCGGTAAGGGCTGGAACCAGGTGCAGTTCGATGCGCCGACATTTATAGACGGTTCATCCGGGCTCGATATAATCGTGTCCGACCCAAACAATTATAGGATACAGAGACTCGACTTAAACCTTGCGTTTATTTCACAGCTTAAAACAGATCAGCCTACATTTTTAGAGCAGTACCAGTTTAAGACTCCCATATCTACGACAGTAGTAAATGCGTCCGATCTTTATGTAGTGGACGGAGATAATAAGAGGGTAGTTGTTTTTCCGAGAGGAGCTGATCCAAATAATGCATTTGGAGGATTTAATTCACCTAAAGGAAAAGTAGTAGATCCGGCGAAGATCGGCAAGGACGGCAATAATATGATATATGTTCTGGACAAAGGGAACAGCTCAATAAAAGTATACGATAATTTTGGTTCGTACCAAAAGGATATTCGTCCGGATAAGATATTGTCGTTTTCTATTTACGGCAACATACTTTTTATATTCGACGGAAAGACGGTTATTACTTATGATATAAATAAAGGCTCATTTGCTGGAAGTATGACACAGATCATCGAAGAAGAGGGCAGGGATTTCACAGATTTTTTGGTCTATAATAATAATAAGTATTTATTATTAGAAAAAAATAAAGTAAGTTTATTGATTAATAAAAATTAAGACTACAAAGGAGTTATTTTTATGGCAAGAGGTTTAAATAAAGTTTTACTTATAGGGCACCTTGGAAAAGATCCGGAGCTCCGTTATACACCAAATGGTACGGCTGTATGTAATTTTTCACTTGCAACCACCGAATCATACAAAGCAGATGACGGTAACTGGGTAGATAAAACCGAGTGGCATAATATTGTAGCCTGGAGAAAACTTGCCGAAACATGTTCAAACTATCTAAAGAAGGGCAGTAAGATATATGCTGAGGGAAAAATAACGACAGAGAGTTATGAAAAGGACGGGGGAGACAAGAGATATATTACAAAGGTTGTTTTAAACTCTATGATAATGCTGGATGCTAAAGGTACTTCGGGAGGTTCACAATCAAGCGGTTCCGGTTCAGAGGAATCAGCTCCGGTAACCGAAGACGGCGACGACGATTTGCCATTCTAGTAATACATAAGTTTCATACAAAATACACTGCCGCCGGATTTGATAAACTCGCTGGTATTAACCTCGATGGTATCAAACCCGGCGGTTTTTATTTTATTTTTAAAATCCTTCGAACCCTTCTGCACTATAACATTCTTCCCGTCGGGACAGTGGCAATTGCAAACAAAGTATTTCATGTTCTCTCCGTGATCTGCTTCAATGATATTGTCGAAGTAACGTGTCAGCTTTTTGAGGCTCTCGATATCGAATCCTTTTCTGTCGATAACAACTGTATTAGGATTGAGTATAGAAAAGCACGTGTCCAGATGATAAAGAGAAACGTCAGTAAGGTTTAAAGTGGCGACGTGAAAGTTTGTATATTCGGAAAGATATTTATAAACCTGGCGCTGTGTTCTGATGCCAATTCCTCCAAAGATGATCTGTTTTTCGTAATCGAGTATTGCGTCACCCATACCTTCAAAATATTCTACTTCATCAGGAAGAGAAATTACCCCATAACCTTCATTCTCATAAAACTCCTCAAAAAAAGCGACCTCCGGTCTGCGTTCCTGATTACGCATCTTGCTTAGTATAACTTTCTTGTTACCGTTTGTATCGATGAAGGGAAGAGATTGGTTAGCAGTGAAGACCATATCAACCAGGTCCTCCACGGGTTCTATAAGATTGACTTCATATCCCAGTCCGTTATAAGTATCTTTTAATATTTCCCATTGTTTAAGCGAAGTGTCCTTTTTTACTTTATGCTGATTCTTTATCATGAACTTGTTACCGGCGTATGTCACGTCGAAGTATTCCGGCTTACACATCAATACTTTATTGGGAGAAATATGAGACATCGTTTATAATTTAATGATAATATAAATATGTTTATTTTTGAAAAAAGTGTAATAATAAACTGTTCCATCGATAAAGTATTTGATTTTCATTCCGATGTGGATAATTTAGTGAAGCTTTCAGAATATGGGAGTATGAAAGTAAGGATCGTTTCAGTAAACTTGCCACTAAATAAAGGGAGTGAAATTCTATTATCAGTTAAGCAATTTGGAATATTAAAGATCAGTTGGTTATTACAGATCGAGAAGTTTGAGCGACCTTATTTGTTTTCGGACACACAGCTCAAAGGTCCGTTTAAGAAATGGAAACATGAGCATAGATTTGAATCAATTGGTGATAGTACAAAAAATACTGACCGCATTGAATATGAGATGCCTTTTGGTTTCCTTGGGAAAATTGCTCACTCTTTGTTTGTAAGGAAGCGGATAGAGAAATTATTTGAGTTCAGGCACAAGCTTGTAAAAGAGTTATTGGAAGAATAGATTTAAGAATTAAAATAAATAAATAATGTTCAAATACATTACCTCGGAGGTCAAAGATTCAGTTCAGTGGATCACATTGAACCGGCCGGAAGTTTACAACGCATTCAATGAAGACATGTTATTCGAACTTCAGGATGCTTTTAAAACTGCAAAGGAAGATGACTCGGTAAGATGTGTTGTTGTCACAGGTGCCGGGAAGGCGTTCTGCTCGGGTCAGGACTTGAAAGACTTTAACGAAAAGAAGTCCACGTTTAAGGAAGCATTGGACAGGAAATACAATCCTTTAATAAGGCAGATGACATCATTGCCCAAACCGGTAATCTGTGGTATCAATGGTGTTGCCGCCGGAGCGGGGTTATCAGTTGCACTAGCATGCGATTACAGGATAGCGGTAGAAAGTGCGTCCCTAATCGAGATTTTTATCAATGTAGGACTTGTGCCGGACAGCGGTTCGAGCTTTACTTTACCGAGGCTCATCGGTTACGCGAAGGCGTTCGAAATGTGCGCGACAGCAGATAAAGTAAGTGCAAACAATGCATATAAAATGGGTCTTGTAAATAAGGTTGTAACCAATGGGGCAATATTGAATAAATTATTGCAAAAGACATCCTCAAAATTCGCCTCGATGCCTACAAAAGCAATTGGAATGATAAAAGACATGCTTATGAAATCATTTGATTCAAACCTGGATGAAATGCTAGAGCTGGAGAGTCAATACCAGGACATAGCCGGAAATACGGAGGACTACAGGGAAGGTGTAAACTCGTTTTTAGAGAAGCGAAAACCGAATTTTAAAGGCGTGTAAGGGTGTTACAGATAGGGAACATTACCTCTAAGTAAATTGTATAAAAGGTAATTTTTACATAATTTAGAGGGATTTTGGTGAAAAAAGGCATTATTTATGGAAAAATTAATATTAAAATTAAGAGATAATTCGGCTTTATACTCGTTCATTGTTTCATTATTGTTTTTGGTTAGTACGGCTGTTTTTTATAGCTGTGGTGCAAATATATTCAGCGAAGAAGATGATGTAGCAATTGGACGTGACCTAGACAGGCAGATCAAATCAGATCCCAGACAATTTCCAATGCTTCAGGGACACCAGGATATAAAGGATTATGTAAATGGTATCGGAAAAGACATCCTTACAAAATCCAATTACATCCGTTACGAAGGTATATTCCCATACACTTTTCAAATAATCAATGATACAGTAGTTAACGCTTTTTGTACGCCGGGCGGATTTATTTATATATACACGGGGCTGATGAAGTTCGTGGATAATGAGGCAACACTGGCTGGTGTTGTAGGACACGAGATAGCGCACGCGGAGCGCAGACATATGACACAGAGGCTGACGGCGGCATACGGCGTGAACATATTAGCGAGCTTGGTACTGGGGAGCAACCCGAGCATGGCAGGGGAGATATTTGCGAACCTATTTGTAGGACTTGGCTTCCTGGCTAACAGCAGGGCGGATGAGGAAGAAGCGGATGATTACTCTATACGTTATCTTGCTTCAACGGAATACTATCCGGGCGCGATCACATTTTTCTTTGATAAGATACGAGAAGAGCAGAAGAAGAAGGGGACAACACCGGGAGATCTCGAAAGGCTTCTCTCTACGCACCCATTGCCTCAGGACAGAATAGACAACGTAAAGGAAGAGATAAAGAAGATGAAATTAAAAGTTGATCCAACAAAAGGTTTGTTTACAGAGCGATACCAGCAAATAAAAGCAAAATTACCATAATAATTAAATGAAGATAAAGTGATAAAAACATTAATTTTCGTACTGACAGGTTTGTTATTGCTAAGCTACAATGCAAACGCCCAATCAAAGGTTACAGATAATAATTTTAAGTTCTCAATATTCCTTGCTTCAGACTGGACTAAGACAAAAGTAGAAGAAACTCCTAAGAAGGATGCTATATCATATTCATTCGATAATACAGACGGCTCTAACGCACTTATGATACTTGCATTTAAGGTAAACGGAGTAAAGGATATCGATGACTTTATATACAACCTGGAAAAGGATATTGGTTTAAATATTTCTCCTAAGACCAGCACAGGATATACATCAAAGGATTTTGATAGTTATCAAAGAAAAATGGCATTATATGGAGATGACCAGGTGGTGGAGACTATTTATTATTACACTACTAATAATGAAGGAGCGACTGAGAATTATGCATATGTGTTAAGATTCATAACACTAAAGGACAAATACAACAGTACTGTGGCAAAGGAAATCGAGGAAATAGCCGGTACATTCGAGCCACTTTAACTTTCCTTATGTTATATAACATATTTATCCCGGTTGTCAGGATTTGGTGACCGGGATTTTTATTGCAAAAAAGGGTTTGTTTTCTTTTCGTCAGCAACGTTAGTTATCTCCATATGTCCCGGAAATAGCATATAATCGTCGGCAACCTCATTAAAAAGCTTATCCTTGATAGACCTTATCAATATATCGTAATCACCACCTATAAGGTCTGTACGCCCAATAGAATTTTTAAATATTACATCTCCGCAGAAGACATTCTTATTTTCGTCATCAATGGCGCATACACTGCCGGGGGAGTGGCCAGGAGTGTGTATAAACCTAAGTTTTGCGCTTCCCACGGGTATAATTGTATTTTCATCGATAAGATCATCACTTGCAGGCTGCTCATCTATATCAATTCCCATCATTTCGGCTTGTTTCGAGGCGTTATCGAGAAGGAATTTGTCGTCTGCATGCATATAGATTGGAACAGAGAAAAGGTCTTTAGCAAATTTATTTCCGAGAATATGATCTATATGACCGTGGGTATTGATTATGTGTGTAATTTTGATACCTTTGTCTTTAATTAGATCTTCAAGGGCTTGCTTTTCCTCCGGGTAAAAGACCGCCGGGTCAAAGATTACGCCTTCGTGTGAGTTTTCATCGTAGTAGATGTAAGAATTCATTTGGAAAGGATTAACGGGGAGCTGAATAACCTTCATAAATAACTAAATTGATTTTGCTTAGCAGTTTAAATATTTTTAAATACTTGACTTACGCCGTATGAGTGACGATAATACTAAAATTAAAGTAATTGCAACAAACCGTAAAGCTAATTTTGAATACGAAATACTGGCAAAGTATGAGGCGGGAATGTCATTGCTTGGGACAGAAGTAAAATCATTACGGGAGGGAAAAGCCAACCTTAGTGAAGCTTACGCGACGGTGCAAAACGGGGAAGTATGGTTAAAGAATTTTCATATAAACGAATACAAATATGGAAATATAAATAATCATGACCCCATACGAAAGAAAAAGCTTCTATTCCATAAAAGAGAAATTAATAAAATAAGAGCGAGTCTAGAGGAAAAAGGATTAACATTCATTCCTCTGAAAATATATTTTAAGGGGTCGCTTGTAAAGATAGAGATGGGTATAGGAAGAGGTAAAAAGACGTACGATAAGAGAGAATCAATCAAAAAGAGAGAAACCGAAAGGAGAATTAAGCAGATATAATGTTCGCTCCCGTAAATGAACAAATGGACCTCATCAGAAAGGGGACAGTCGATATCATCCCCGAGGATGAGCTGGTAATGAAGCTGGAAAGGTCCAGAAAAGAAAATAAGCCGCTTATAGTAAAGCTAGGTGCTGATCCCTCACGCCCGGATCTGCATATAGGACACGCAGTGGTACTGAATAAGCTTCGCGATTTTCAGAATCTCGGGCATACAGCCGTACTGATAATAGGCGATGCTACCGGGATGATAGGCGATCCGACAGGTAAGAAGAAAACCCGTCCGCAGCTTACATGGGATGAAACACGCGAAAACGGGAAGACATATTATGATCAGGCTTCAAAAATTCTCGATAAAGATAAAACAAAAATATTATATAACAGTGAATGGCTCAATAAGCTGACATTAGTCGATATAATAAATATAATGGGGAAGTTCACAGTGCAGAGGATAATGGAAAGGGATGATTTTGAAAACAGGTGGGAGAGCGAGCAGGAAATAGCAATGCACGAACTTCTTTATCCGCTGATGCAGGGGTATGATTCTTATGCCATACATTCCGACGTCGAACTGGGAGGTACCGACCAACGGTTCAATAACCTTGTTGGAAGGGATATGCAGAAGAGATTCGGTCAGGAGCCACAGGTGGTTGTGGTGACACCTCTGCTGGAAGGTGTGGATGGAAGCGAGAAGATGAGCAAGTCACTTGATAACGCTATTGGGATTACTGATGAACCGAGGGATATATTTGGTAAGACAATGAGGATACCGGATACATTGATCCATAAATATTTTCAACTCGGTACACAGCTTCCATTGGAAGATCTGGAGGCAATCAGGAAAGAATTAGAACACCCTGATACCAATCCTCGCGATCATAAAAGAAAGCTGGGCATGGAGTTGGTTAAGTTATACTACGATGAAGAGACAGCCCAAAAGGCGATTGAGGAATTCGACCAGATATTTATTAAAAAGGAAGTACCGGATGATATCCCGGAGCATAAGCTTAACGGCGGTGAAGTAAAACTAACGCAGTTAATGACTGATACAAAGTTGACACCATCGAATTCGGAGGCACGCAGGCTGATCGAGCAGGGTGGAGTAACAATAAACGGGGAAAAAGTGAGTGATGTGAACTATATAGTAGGAAAAGGTGAGGAATTTGTGTTAAAGGTTGGCAAAAGAAAGTTTTTACGCGTACTCAGCTAAAATATTCAACAAAAAATCTAAATAGAAAAAAATTGTTTAAACCGACAAAAATTTTTTTTACCAAAGGAGTAGGGAAACATAAAGACCTGCTTCAGTCATTCGAGCTTGCGCTAAGAAACGCAGGTATTGAAAAATGTAATCTTGTAATGGTATCCAGTATATATCCTGCTGGGTGTAAACGGCTCTCCAAACAAAAAGGAGTACAGCTGTTAGAGCCGGGTGGAATTACATTTTGTGTAATGGCAAGAAATCAAACAAATGAGCCGAGCAGGTTAATTGCTTCATCTATAGGTGTAGCATTGCCTTCTGATGGAAGCCATTACGGATATATATCCGAGCACCATCCATATGGTGAAAAAGAGAAAGTTGCCGGTGAATACGCTGAGGACCTTGCCGCAACGATGCTTGCGACTACCCTTGGGGTGGATTTTGATCCAGAGAAAGCCTGGAACGAGAGGGAACAGGTATATAAACAGAGCGGGAAGATATTTAAATCGTTTAATATCACACAATCTGCTACCGGTGATAAAGACGGCAAATGGACAACTACCATTGCCGCCGCAGTGATGCTTCCGTAAATACCGGGAAATCTATTTAGATAGCACTAGTTTTTTACTTAAAATAAGACCATTTGCTTCTAGGCGGACGAAGTATATTCCGCTCGGATGCCGTGAAGCATTCCACTGAATTTTATAGGATCCCTGACTTAGCTGTTGATTTACCAGGTTATCAATCTCCCTACCTATCATATCGAATACTCTTACCTTAACGAAGGATACAACAGGTATATCAAATACAATAGTAGAAATAGGATTAAATGGATTAGGGTAACTATCATATAAATAGTATGATTGAATACTATTATTTGAACCTATTTCTTGTATATTAACGGGTGGTGCGATTGGTAAATAATCAACAAATCCTAATGAGGCATTATCCGGTTTATGGAAAATGTGCGCTTCTACACTATCGAGATCGATCGTACCCCAATTATTGTTTTCAGCTTTAATAGAATCCGGAGTGTTATTATAAAGGTCATATATTTGGCCAGAATTTCCATTTCCGTAAATATGGTTAGCTCCATCATCAAAAGGTGTGGGAGTAGTAAGATCCCCAAGATTAGGTTTTGCCGTTCCCTGTATAGTAACACCCCAAAGATTGCCTCTAATGGCGTTATTCGTACAAATTGCCACTATTGTGCTGTTACCATTAAAGTTTAGCCCACTTCCACCAGTATTTGGATTATTATCGATATTATTGCTATCTATGCGGTTATTATCGATTATGGCAAAGGTATTTGCGCTTGCAAGAGCTATTCCGTATCGATTATGGGTAATTGTATTTCCTTCGATGCGGATATTGGCATTTCCAATAGGTAGGAATGCTATCCCGCCAGCCATAGGGAATGGACCGCCCCGTATTATGTTATTTTTTATTAAAATAGTGTCCGTTCCAGTAGCTCCAAAGTTAATTTGGGGATAGTTTCCATTATCCGTATCATTTTCGTAAATCAGATTATTTATAATTTTCGGCGCTGAGCTGATATTTGCTCCGGATTGGATGGCGGCACGACGATTTCTATATATTTTATTATTAGAAATCATAGGATTTGATTGAAAAAGTGCAATTGCACCACTTCCGAAACTGCTGTTTTGGGTATTATATCGTATAATGCAGCTATCAATGACCATATCTGAGTTTAAAAGACGAATAGCGTTTCCATATTCAAAAATAACTTTTTTTAGTATAGAAGGATCACTGAATTCCTCGAATTTAAGCCCAAGGAACTTTTGGTTAGTGTCGGAAGCAGTTATTTTGAAAGAATCCGGGGGGGTGACAATAAGAACTCCAAAAATATCAATCATGGTGTTATTGTCGAAAAGGAAAAGTCCATTGGAATTTACTTTTATAGTATCAGATTGTGAGATTATAAGTGTATCGGTCAGGATAAAATAACCACCAATTCCAACGACAACACCATTGGAGTTGAATTCCAGATCATTTAAAGTCCAACTTACTCCCGTGCCTGGGGTGGAGTAATTTGAATACGCATCTAAACTAAAAAATAAAATGAAAAGTAGAAGTAGTTTTCGCAATTTGAATTAAATTTTATATTTATATTAGGTATTTTGATAATAGCAAACATTTTAAATACAGAAAATTCAATATGTCAGTATCTTTTTTAGAGAGAAACGATTTTAATGAACTATACCTTGATTATACGCATAGTTTTGAAAAAGTGAAGGATTTTTTTGCGTACGATTACAGGAACGAGAAAGAATTTATCAGATGCGCAGAGGATAAGAAAAAAACCTATCTAAAGAATGCGAACTTCGACAGAAACCAGCTTGCCGACATACTTACCGAGCAGAACGAGAATTTCAATTTATCACAGGCTGCGCTAACAAATATTGAGCAGTTACGGGAAGAATACACATTTGCAGTCGTAACGGGACAGCAGGTAGGTATGCTAAGCGGACCGCTCTATACGATATATAAGGCAGTAAATACGATCAAGCTGGCAAACGAATTGAGCGAGAAATTCCCGGATTATAAATTCGTTCCCGTTTTCTGGCTGGAGTGTGAGGATCACGATTTCTTAGAGATCAATAACATTAGTGTCCTTAATAAAAAGAATGAGCTGGAAAGGGTATCTTACTATGAAGGGGGAGAGCCAAAGGAAAAGTATCTGACTCCGGTAGGGAAGATAGTACTCGATGAATATATAAATAAATTCAAAGACGAGATCAAGGAAGCACTACAGGAGACAGATTTTACCGGAGAGCTAACCGAGGCAATCGATAAAGCATATTCTGAAGGTGTTGACATGAAGACGGCATTTGCTCGGTTTTTGAATTATGTAATACGGGATTCCGGTCTGGTATTTTGCGATCCGTCCGATGTGAGGATAAAGGAGCTTCTCGTACCGGTATACGAGAAGGAGTTGGCGACATTTTCACAGTTGAGTGAGATAGTGATAGGAACGACTGCCGATATAGAAGTGAACTACGAACCGCAGGTAAAGCCAAGGGCTATAAACCTTTTTTATTTACATGAAGAGAATCGGTACGCTCTTCAGCCGCACGAGAGCGGGTTAATTGCGTTAAAGAATTCGAGGCAGAAATTCGAGAAGGAGGAATTGTTCCAGATACTATATGCTACACCGGAAAAATTCAGCACTAACGTAATAACACGACCAATTGCACAGGATTATTTATTGCCGACAATAGCTTATGTAGGTGGTCCGTCGGAGATATCATACTTTGCTCAGCTAAAAGGCGCGTATGAATATTTTGGCGTTACAATGCCGGTGATATTCCCGAGGACTACGGTTACATTGCTCGAAAAGAGGGTAACAGCATTCCTGGAAAAGAATTCTCTAGACTTCGTAGATCTTTTTGATGAGAGAGCTTTATCGGAAAAACTAATTGCAAAGACGGACCAGACAAATGTTGAAGAGCTCTTTACGAAATACCTCGATGCACTGAATAGTCTCAATTTTGAGTTCGCAAATGAACTGGAGCAGGTAGACAAGAACGTTGTGAATTCACTAAAGAACAAGGCTCAGAAGAACGTAGAGATAATAGAGGACTTCAAGAAAAAATTTCAAGATGCACAGTTAAGGCAAAACGATACAAATCTTGCCAAAATGAGATCGGTTATAGAATCTGTCTATCCGAATTCTACATTACAGGAAAGAGTTTACAACATCATTTACTTCTTAAACAAGTACAGCCCGGATCTAATCAATTACTTATATAACGAAATCAACCTCTGGGATTTCGACCACCAGGTGATAGGTATATCGCCTGACGAAGAGTAAACAAAGATTATTGGCAGGGATAAAGAAAATACTTATTGTAAGATTATCTTCTTTTGGGGATATCATTCTTACGTTCCCACTTATAAATATCCTCAAAAATAAATTTCCTCAATCACACATTTCGTTTGTTGTAAAAGACAAATATGCAGATCTTGTTGAGCTTAATCCAAAAGTAGATGAAGTAATAAACTATTATACCGACGGGGGAGAAGATTTAAAGACAGCACTCAAGAGCGCAGGTTATGAGGTTGTATTAGATCTCCAGAATAATCCCCGAAGCAGGATATTGACGAATGGGCTAAAGAATGTACACAGGTTTAGGAAAGACAATTTCAAAAAATTCCTTCTTGTCAAGTTCAAAATCAACAAGCTCGAAGATGCTGAACCAGTTTGCAAAAGGTATATCAGAACGGCAGCGGAAGCGTTTGAGATAGGTGACGATGAGATGATGTTCACTCCATCTGAAATCAGCACTGACACCGCTAAAAACCCTGATAAGAGTTATGTTGTAGTTGCGCCTTCATCGAGGCATTTCACAAAGACATACCCAAAAGAAAAATATGCCGAATATATAAAATCAAACCCCGATACTAAATTTGTTTTAGTAGGGGATGATTCGGAGGAAGACAAAGAGATATGCTCTACCATAGAAAATGAAACAAATAACACAATCAACCTATGCGGGCAATTGTCTTATGCAGAGCTTGCAGGAATAATTGGCGGTAGTGATCATGTAATATGCAATGACAGTGGTATACTTCACCTTGCAGAAGCGATGGGGAAGAAAGTGGTTGCAATATTTGGAAGCACAGTAAAAGAATTCGGATTCTTTCCGCAATTAAAGGAATCACTGGTTTACGAAATCGAGGGCTTGAAATGTAGACCATGCAGTCATATTGGATTACCTTCCTGCCCGCTGGGACATTTTAAGTGCATGAACGAGATAGAATTGGAATGATAAGATTTCAATTTCTTTTATAGAGTAATTAGTTTAATTTTGGTCAAACTTAATACAAAACTGTATGTCAACAAAGGAAATATTAAAAAGCACTTCGGGAAAAATCGTTGAGATCCTAAACAGGGACTCAGATCCGACAATGTGGATAGTTAGCGTTTATAAAAGGATCTTATTCTTTAAGAAGAAGGTCGCATCGGAATGGTTCAGTAAAAAAGAAGATGCCCTCGAATTTGCCAATAACATAAAATAAAAACCATGAAAAAACTAATTACATGTTTAGTTTTTTGTTGTGCTTTTGTTGCAGGTTGTGATGAATCTACAACTGATGTAGTAATTACAGAGCAATTGGTAGCAGAGTATCCCGGTGATTCCGTTTCAACAACGGGTTCAGGAGCCGCCACAAAGACCTCAACGATTTCTTCTAGCTCGTTAGATTTTACAAATGCTGACAGCATGAGAATAAAAATTACTTACTGGGGTTCGACGAACAACACCTCGACAAACGCTATAAATATTGGCTACATATTTAGCACATCACCTGATTCTAATGTATATGTTTATTCCATTCCAAGTTCCATCGTTACTACAGCTGAAACTACGCTGGATGTAACAATCGGATCGCCCAAAGTAAACAAATCCTTCATTTACAACATGGTCTATCTTAATACTGACGGATTTGGGGGTTATCTAAAGTTTAAAGACCTAAAGATATACAGGAAATAATTTAAAATCTATAAATGGCTGGTAAAACTTTCGAAATTGACGGTAAGAATCTAACGATAGATAATTCAGTACGAATAGTAACGGACAGTTATAAAATAAAATTAAGTTCGGCTTCAAAATCAAAGGTAAAGGCATCGAGAAAACTGATCGATGAATGGATTGATGCTGACGAAGTCATTTATGGAATTACAACAGGTTTTGGTGAATTCAAGGATGTGAAAATTCCTAAGAAGGACAGAATAAAATTACAACGGAATCTTGTCATATCACACTCAGCAGGGGTAGGGAGTTACATACCGGATTATATTGTTAGGTTAATGATACTTTTCCGGATAAATTCATTAGCAAAAGGCTATTCAGGGGTAAGGCTGGAGCTTATGGAGTTTTTGGTAAAGTTCTTTAACAGTGGAATAGTACCTCTAATTCCTTCACAGGGTTCGGTTGGCAGTTCCGGCGACCTTGCACCGCTCTCACATCTCGCATTGTCATTTATTGGTGAGGGATATTGTAAATACAATGGCAAGGTATTGAAAAGCTCGGAAGCATTGAAGAAATGCGGAATGAAAGCGATCGAGCTTCACGCTAAAGAAGGTCTGGCATTGATAAATGGTACTCAGATGATGAGCGCTTACATGTGCATGGCATTATATGACGCGAGAAGGTTATCTGTTTTAGCGGATATATCAGGGGCTTTGTCTTTGGAAGCTTTACGAGGAACAAGCAAAGCGTTTTCCGCTAATTTACAAAAAGTTCGACCGCATAAAGGGCAGGAACAGTCAGCGGATAATCTTAGGCGCTTGCTTAAGGGCAGTGGAATCATGGAGTCGCATAAAGACTGCGGTAAAGTACAGGATGCATATTCACTTCGCTGTATGCCACAGGTCCACGGAGCAATAAAAGATACGATAAATTACTGTGCCGGAATCCTGGAAACCGAAATAAATTCAGTTACGGATAATCCATTAATATTCCCAGAGACCGGTGATAGAGTGGAAGGCGGAAATTTTCACGGCGAGCCGATAGCCCTAATCGGAGATTTTCTTTCAATTGCTATTACAGAACTTGGTAATATTTCCGAGAGGAGGTGCGCAAGGCTTGTCGATGGAAGTTTAAGTGGATTGCCAAGATTTTTGACTGATAAAGGCGGACTTAATTCCGGTCTTATGATAGCCCAGTATACCGCAGCAGCACTGGTAAGTGAGAATAAAGTTCTATCTCACCCCGCATCGGTTGATTCGATACCAACAAGCGCAAACCAGGAAGATCATAACTCAATGGGGTCAATTGCCTCAAGAAAATGCTTTGATATTGTAAATAATACAAAGAAAATAATTTCGATCGAATTTCTATGTGCGGTACAGGGAATAGATTTTTTAAGGCCTTTGAAAAGTGGAAAAGGGGGAGAGACAGCTTACCAATATATCAGGAATAGAAGTGATCATATTGAAGAGGATGTTATACTTGAAGAAGAAATGTCAAACATGAGTTCGATAGTTTTTGAGCCGGGTTTCATTTCGGCGGTTGAGAAAAAAACAGGTAAACTAAACTAAGTGGAACAAAAAAGATTATATAAGACAATCGAAACGATCTCCAAGGATGCTCCGAAATTCAAATCGGATGAGGAACTACTATGCCATGTGCTGGGTGAGATTATTAAAAGTGAAGAGATAGAAATAATCGGAGGAAGAGTTTGGAAGCTTACTCCTGAGAAAGATGCGTATGTATTAATACAGCAAATGGGTGATGTGGAACCAATTGAAGATGATTATAAGATAGCCATCAGGGATTATCCAATAGTTAGAGAAATTGGTAAGAAAAGATCGGTGATTGCAAAAGAGACAGACGATTATTTGATCAAAAAGGGAATTTATCATTATTCGGCAACCGGTGTAGGGGAGAGGTATAAGATCCGTTTCCTGGATGAAGATGAAGACAAATCCTATTTGTACGAATACCTTATTGCTTTAAATGCCAAGCAACTTGGAAATGATCTATTAGACACACTAAATATAATTAGTACAACACTCAGTTCCATATTAAAGACCAGGGATATTGAATCGGAAGCGAAGACTAATATTGTAGAGCTCGAGAAAGCACGCGAAATACAAAGAAACATTTTGCCCGAACACGAAATGAGCTTCGGGAATTATGAGATGTTTGGAGTATCGATACCGGAAAATATAGTCGGAGGTGATTTCTTTGATTACTTAAAGTCTGAGGATAGTGATATCCTAGGTGTGGCAATAGCCGATGCGGCGTCTAAGGGAATATCAGCAGCCGCACAGTCGCTTTATGTGTCAGGTGCGCTTAAGATGGGTGTAGAGTTCGACATTAAGATGACTTCTTTGATCAAGAAAGTAAACAGGCTTATATATGAGCTTTTTCCCTTTGAACGATTTGTAACTTTATTCTACTGTGAGCTGTTTAAAGATACAAAGGGACTTTGTATTTATGTAAACGCGGGTCATAACAGACCTCTTTTTTATAAATCGGAAACAGGAAGCATTTCCGAACTGGCAACTACCGGACCTGTACTTGGACCCTCCCCGGAGCAGGAATATTTTTACGAAAGTATCCTCATAAAGAAAAATGATGTTCTGATCCTCTATACAGATGGTATTGTTGAAGCTATGGACTCCAAATACGAACTATATGGTGAAGAAAGACTTAAGAAAGTCATTTTAAAAAACTCTGAAAAAAGCCCAAAAGAGCTTTGCAATGCAATAATTGAAGATGTGCAGATATATTCTGCCGGCGGGGAATACGCAGACGATAAAACGCTAGTTGTTATTAAGAGAGTAAATTAATCGCTTTTTTATTATTACAGTAATTTATAATATCTTTCTTGTCTTGGGGGAAATCAGTATTAACTCTTAAAAACACCAACATGAAAAAAATCCTTACACTACTGTTGTTTTGTTCAGTAGCATTCTTATCTAATAATTCATTCGCCCAATTAGGAAATAATAACACATATCTCTTATCTAATCTCAGACCACATGCAGGAGCGAGTGCAACATCCGCATATTTTTCTGCATTATGGGGTTATAGAGCTCCTGATGGAAGAGAATACGCTATTCTTGGATGTGATAGTGGGACTTCCTTCATTGATATAACGGATTCTGCAAACATTGCAGAGGTAGCCTTTTTGAAAGGTAATGTAAGTGACTGGAGAGAAATGAAAACATATTCGCACTATGCATACATAGTCTCTGAAGCAAGTAACAGCTTCCTTCAAATCGTTGATCTACAGTATCTGCCTGATTCTATCCATTACCTTGGAACCTGGCAATACTCAGGATACACACATACACACTCAATTCAGCAATCAGGACCTTATTTGTATCTTCATGGTGGAAACGTATCCCCCGGTGGTTCAGATGTGGGTGGACTTACGATCGTGGATGTAACAAATCCAGAAGTTCCAGTAAAGAGGGGATCATGGTCAAATGAATATGTGCACGATAGCAGGGTAATAGATGACACAATATATGCATGTAATATATATGATCCGCCCGGAACTGTTACAATAATTAACGCAGTGGATAAAGATAATCCGACGACGGTTACTTCCTGGGTTAATAATCCGAATCCATTCCCGCATAACTGTGCGCTTACAACTGATAAGAAATACATATATACAACAGATGAAACTTCATCACCAAACGGTAAGCTAAAAGTTTGGAACATACAGGATCTGCAAAACATAACATATGTTACATCGTGGCAACCGACAGGTATAACTACGGCGATCGTTCATAATGTCGAAATATATGGTGATTATGCAGTGATAGCACATTACTCAGCGGGTATCAGGATCCTTGATATTTCAAATCCGACAAGCCCTGTTGAAGTTGCATGGTATGATACATATACAAACAATAATAGCTCAAATTATAACGGTTGCTGGGGAGTATATAAATTCCCATCAGGAAAGATAATTGGTTCTGATAGACAGAAGGGATTATTTGTTATTAAGACAAATATAAGCGCTTTGACTGAAGTGCCCGGTAATACAAGCCAGTTACCGGATGGTTTCGAGTTATCACAAAATTATCCAAATCCATTTAATCCTTCGACAAAGATCAACTTTTCAATCCCAAAAAATTCATTTGCAAGCCTCAAAATATATGATATTACCGGGAAACAGGTGGCTACGGTATTTAATGATAGAAGGGATGCAGGAGTATACGAAATATCAATTGACGCAGGAAAATACGGTTTGTCGAGCGGCGTATATTTTTATGAATTAAGGGCAGGTGATTTTATTCAGACTAAAAAAATGATATTGACGAAGTAATATATTTTAGTGAAATTTAGATATCATGGGGGATATTAAAAGATATCCCCTTTTTTATTAATAATGAAAGGAAACTGTTTGATGAAAAAATTATACGTTTTGATCTTTGCTTTCATTTTACTTTCCAACCTTGCATACTCTCAGCTTGGTAATCACGAAATGTACTTACTTAAAAATCTGAATGAGCACCCCGGAGCGGGAGGAAATCTGTATTCCGCATTATGGGGATATGTTGCTCCTAATGCGAGAGAATATGCTCTTCTAGGAGCATACACAGGAACCTCGTTTGTGGATATAACTGACTCAGCAGATATTCATGAGGTTGATTTTCTTCCGGGTACATCCAGCAATTGGCGTGAAATGAAAACACATTCACATTATGCATATATTGTCACTGACGTTGCTTCATCGAGCACGGGAATACAAATTGTTGATCTGCAATATCTCCCGGATTCAGTGCATTTTGTGAAAAATTGGAGTGTAAATGGTATAATGAAGATTCACACAATTTCAACCGAAGGTAATTATCTGTATATAAATGGCGGACAAAGCACAAGTAACGGCGGTATTGCCATAGTTGATATATCGGATCCCGAGAATCCAGTCCTTAGAGGAACGTGGGATGAAAAATACGTTCACGATTGCCGGGTAGTGGAAAACAGGGTATTTGCGTGTAATATTTATTCATCAGACGGCGGAACGGTAACTGTGATCGACGTGTGGAATAAAGATAATCCTGTTACTATTGGTTCATGGGCAAATAATCCTAATCCCGGTCCACATAACTGTGCTATTACGCCGAATAGAAAGTATTGTCTGGTGACAGATGAGATAAATGGTAATCCCAGGCTTCTAAAGATCTGGGACATCCAAAATCTGAGCAATGTCGTACAGGTTGGAACATGGCAACCAACAGGAATAACAACATCGATAGTTCACAACATCGAGATATATGGTAAATATGCTGTAGTTGCACATTATACTGCCGGTGTAAGGGTCATTGACATCTCTAATGTGGCATCTCCAACCGAAATAGCATGGTATGATACATATCCATCGGATAACGGGTTTACGTACGACGGATGCTGGGGTGTATATATGTTCCCATCTGGTAAGATAATTGGATCAGACAGGCAGACAGGCTTATATGTTTTAAAAACAACTTTTGCGCTTGTAACCGGATTGCAAGGGAATGGAAGTTTATTACCGGATAATTTTGTGTTATCGCAGAATTACCCAAATCCGTTCAATCCATCTACAAAGATAAGTTTTTCGATTCCAACCAATTCTGTTGTTTCCTTAAAGGTATTTGATATCAGTGGGAAGGAAGTAGCGACCATAGTTAATGATAGGAGAGATGCAGGCACATATGAGGTGACTTTTGATGCCGGCAAGTATGGTTTAACAAGTGGTGTGTACTTTTACAAACTCACAACACCTGAACATAGTGAGACAAAAAGAATGATATTGGTTAAGTAGAATTTTATCTATAATTTTTGAAAAAAGGGAGCATTTTTAAAATGCTCCCTTTTTCTTTTGTAAAAATTTAAGCACTAAAATAATTGTTTTGATTTAATAGTTTATTTACTATATTTGTATATGAAGGGCATATGAGGGGGTTAGAAATTGAGTTCTAACCCCCTATTTATTAACAAATTAATATTTAAATGGTTTATTGTATATTTAAGATCTTCAAGCATAGCCCGGTTTAAAAACGAAATAAAAAGACTATACTATGGCAAAAATACTTGTTGTAGATGATGAAGTTACTTCAGCTGCAATAATGAAGAAAGTCTTGGAACAAGAGGGACATGAGGTAACAACTGTTACTGATGGAAAAACTGCGTTAGAAAAGGTAAAGCAGTATGATTTCGAGGTATTGGTAACTGACTTCAATATGCCAAAAATGAATGGAATGCAGTTAACCAGGGAGGTACTTGAGCTCGAACCAGATCTTATTGTTATTTTAATTACTGCTTATTTTTCGATTAAGTCCGTGGTAGAAGCTATAAAGCTTGGTGCCTTTGATTATCTAACTAAGCCAATCAACAAAGATGAGCTTGTACTCGCGGTAAATAGAGGATTGGAAAAAGTCAATCTCATGAATGAAAACTTATTCTTAAAATCCAGTCTTCAGAAATCCATGGATAAAGAACATGATGACGAATCATACTCGACAACAAGTAAAGAGATGCAGGAAATACTAAAAGAAGTTAAAAAAGTTGCCAGATCCAATTCGACAATTCTTATAACAGGTGAAAATGGTACGGGTAAAGAAGTTCTCGCGAAATATATCTATAAGAATAGTACAAGGGCAGACCAACCATTTATTGTCGTAAACTGTGCAGCAATACCGAGCCAGCTTCTCGAATCAGAATTATTCGGTCATGCAAGGGGCGCCTTTACCGGGGCAATAAAGGATCATAAAGGGTATTTCGAAATTGCAAATAATGGAACGTTATTTCTTGATGAAATTGGTGAAGTAGAGCCAATGCTTCAGGTAAAATTATTGCGAGTGCTTCAGGAAAAAGAGTTTTCTAAGGTTGGGGATACAAAGATAAGACATACCAATGTAAGAATAATTGCAGCAACAAATAGAGACCTTAAAAAAATGATCGAAGAAGGGACATTTAGGGAAGATCTATATTACAGATTAAACGTATTTGAGTTTCACCTACCGGCTTTAAGGGAAAGACCTGAAGACATTGAATTTTATTTTGAAAAGTTTATCAAAGAGTATTCTCATAATAATGATGTGAAGATCAAAAGTATTTCGCCGGAAGTAAAAGAAATACTTACTCATTACAACTGGCCCGGTAATATTCGTGAACTGAAAAATATTGCGGAAAGGGTTTCAATACTTTGTGATGACGGGAAAATAAGTCCGGATCTCCTGCCTGATAAACTTAAGGGGAATACCCAAACTGTTACTGTGACAAGCGATTATTCAGAAAATAAAGATAATGTGATCAGGGATTTCGAATCGAAGTTTATAAGAAAATATCTGAAATTGAATAAAGGAAATGTTGCCGCGACTGCGAAAGCTATAAACTTTCATCCAGTCAGTCTTAGACAAAAGATATATAAGTTGGGAATAGATCCGAAAGAGTATAAAAATTTTTGAAATTAATTAATCGTCCATTTATGCTATATTAAGATTTGAATGGGATTTATTTAATTTAAAGCTAGTGAGAAATGGAAACCACACAAGAATTACAGCAAAAAGATACCGTCCAAGTAGAAGATTTTCTTCCTCTAAAGAGAATTGACCATGTAGAATTTTATGTTGGTGATGCCAAACAATCTTCATTTTTCTATCAATATGCAGTTGGATTTAAACTAAAGTATTATGCAGGTCTTGAAACAAAAAATAAAGAAACCAGTTCATATGTGCTGGAGCAAGGAAAGATCAGGTTCGTTTTAACATCCGCAAATACTGACGATTCATTTGTTGCCGAGCATCATAAAAAACACGGTGATGGAGTTCGTGACATTGCTTTTGAAGTCGATGATGCAGAGAGTGCCTACAACGAGACAGTCAAAAGGGGGGCAATTAGTATTTTAGAGCCTACAAAATTCGAAGATGAAAACGGATATATTATAAAGTCTTCAATCGCTACTTACGGAGATACAATACATTCATTTATCGATAGGAGGAATTACAATGGTAATTTTCTTCCCGGATTCATGAATGCAGAGGAAAGAGGTGTCAGAGGTATTAAGGATGTAAACCTTCGTTCTATAGACCACATGGTAGGTAATGTAGAACTCGGAAAGATGAACCACTGGGTTAATTTCTATGCACAGACAATGGGATTCAATCAGCTTATCTCATTTGATGATAAGGATATTTCAACCGAGTACACAGCGTTGATGAGTAAAGTGATGCAGAATGGTACAGGAAAGATCAAATTCCCTATCAACGAACCGGCACAGGGAAAGAAGAAGTCACAGATCGAGGAATACCTGGATTTTTACAAAACCGGTGGTGTTCAACACATTGCTTTAACGACTCCCAACATTATAGATACTGTGAAAGAGTTAAGGAGCAGGGGAATTGAATTTCTCACTGTTCCGACGACATATTATTCCGAGTTAGAGGGAAGAGTGGGTAAGATCGAAGAGGAACTAGAAGAGTTAGAAGAACTTGGAATTTTAGTGGATAGGGATGACGACGGGTATCTGCTCCAGATATTTACGAAACCCATTGTAGAACGTCCTACTTTGTTTTTTGAGATAATACAAAGGAGGGGCGCTAGGAGTTTTGGTAAGGGTAATTTTAAAGCTTTATTTGAAGCGATCGAAAGGGAGCAGGCTTTAAGAGGAACTCTATAGGCAATTATTAAGTGCCTTAGTATGTTTTTGAAGCCCTTTGGTTTTGACAAAATCTCAGGGCTTTATTTTTTAACATATAGCTAAAACACTATCTTTAATTAAATCTAAATACATGAAACCATCTACCGAGGAACTTGTTGACATGAATGTGATAGAGGGTTTGAAAGAGCTGGGTGACGGCGATACGGATTCTTTTTTTAAGGAAATTGTTGAGCTGTACATTGACCAAGCAGTCGGTTTAATTAATGAAATTAAAGAACTTGCAGCATCCGGAGATGCTGAGAAGTTAGGAAAAACAGCCCACACACTAAAAGGAGCAAGTTTGAATGTAGGTTCAAAGCTTTTCGCCGAAGTATGTAAAACTATTGAATTGGCTGGAAAACAGAATAATTTAGCTGAAATTGGCAGTGAAGTTGATAAACTTGATGAATTACATATACTTACTATTGAAGAGCTAAAAAAGTATTATTAAATTGTAAATAAGGCATAGTATTTGCACAATTGATTGTTTTGAAGGTAATTTACGTATAAATATTATATGACAGATAGTTCATTTTTCGAAAATATTGGTAAAGAATTTGATATAAAATCTGAAGAAGATTTTAAAGATGCGCTGGCGTGGTTATCACAGGTACCATCATATCTTAAAGTACCGGAAAATGTAGAGAAGCTTATATCAGGATTGAGGGAGCATTTTTCTGAGTCACAATCAGAAGAGCAGAGACCTGTATATTATGAGAATAAAGAATATCTTTTAAAGAACCTCCGCAGACTTTCTAAAGAAATATTAAAAGATTCAGATTACAATAAACTCGATCTGGACAGTCTGAGTACACAAAAGCTAACCGAGATAACTTTAAACTTTCTTAACGAACGAAGGAAAACCCCGGGCGAGTTACATGTATTGGATCCAAGATTTTTTTACCTGCTCAAAAATTTAAACGAAGTTGTATTTCAACTTGATTCATCAGGCAAGATATTATATCTGAACTCGCACTGGACTGATCTTACAGGATTTTCTGTTGAGGAATCGATAGGCAAGAATTTCCTTAATTATATACATGAGGATGATTTTTCCCAGTATGAAGAAAAGATAAAATCATTTATTAATAAGGGTGAGAGTTTGACAGTAGAAGAGCTCCGCTGGCTTACAAAAAAGGATACATATATTTGGGTAGAACTTTCTTCAAACGTAAATAGGGAAGGAAACGAAGTAATAATATCAGGTTCTATAAAGGATATTTCAAGAACACGCGACATAGAAAAAGAGCTTAAAAAAATAGAAAACAGATATGACACTGTCTTAAACACGGTAAAGGATATTGTATATCAAACTGACAAAGAAGGTAAGTGGACCTATCTGAGTAATGCATGGGAAAAAACTACAGGTTTTACCGTTAAGGAAAGCCTGGGTAGAGTAACGAAAGAATTTATTCATGCCGATGACAGGGAAAGACATGGTGAGATCCTTAGAAGCATGATCGAAAAGAACGCAGACTTTGATCACGGTCATTTCAGAATTACAAGGAAGGATGATGAGACGAGGCTGTTTGAGTACAGTAGATTTTTAATTTATGACGAGGATAATAATTTTATTGGTACAACGGGTACACTTACGGATGTTACTGAAAGAAAGAAATGGGAAGAAGAGCTTATTAAAGCAAAAGAAGCTGCTGAGGAAGCTGCAAAAGTTAAATCCGAATTTCTTGCTATAATGAGTCATGAGATACGTACTCCGATGAATGGCGTTATCGGTATGACAGGTTTATTAATGGAAACGGATCTTACACCGGAACAGAGGGAATTTGTTGAGACAATTCGGGTAAGTGGTGATACACTGCTGACTTTAATAAACGACATTCTTGACTTCTCAAAGATCGAATCCGGCAAAATGGAGCTGGAAGAACAGCCGTTCGAGCTTAAGGAGTGCATCGAAGACGCTTATGATCTGCTTGCTTCAAAAGCGGTGGAAAAGAAGCTTGACCTTTTACATCTTATAGAAAAAGATGTTCCACCATTTATCATAGGGGATGTAACAAGACTAAGACAGATATTGGTAAACCTTGTCAGCAATGCTGTAAAATTTACTAATGAGGGTGAAGTTTTTATTTCCGTCAGAAATATATCGGATAATCCGGAAGAGTTGTTGTTAGAATTTTCCGTTAAGGACACTGGTATTGGTATACCTCCTGAAAAGCTAGATGTTATATTTGAATCGTTTTCACAGGTAGATTCTACAACCACACGGAAATACGGTGGTACTGGACTTGGCCTGGCTATTTGCTCAAAACTCGTGAACTTAATGGGTGGTAAAATATGGGTAGAGAGTACACCAGGGAAGGGCTCCATATTCCACTTCACAATGAAGTCGAAACCGGCACAGCTCGCACCTGCTAAAATATATCTTAAGTCAACAATGTCGGTCTTACAGGATAAGAGAGTTCTTATTGTTGATGACAACGAAACAAACAGACATATACTGACACTCCAATGTCAAATGTGGGGAATGATACCACGAACAGCTTCAAGCGGGGAGGATGCATTAAGGATTATCAAAGACAAGGCACCGTTCGACCTTGCTATTGTAGATATGCTCATGCCGGAAATGGATGGTTTACAACTTGGACAAGAAATAAGAAAGCTTAGAACTCCTAAACAACTTCCGATGATCATGCTGACGTCTGTTGGCAAACAGGAGGAGAATGAAAAACAGTTCAAGGAACTTTTTACTGCATATTTATCTAAACCCGTTAAACAATCATACTTGCTTGACGTTCTCTTAAAAGTATTCTCTGATGAAATTAAACAAAAACTGGAACTGATTGAATCGGAAAAGACAAAAGATCTGAATGAAAGAGTACCATTAAGGATACTTGTTGCTGAAGATAATATTATAAATCAAAAACTAGTACTTAAGATACTTCAACAATTAGGTTACAGATCAGATGTGGCAAGCAATGGTACGGAAGTCATTGAATCATTAAGAAGACAGTATTATGATATAGTGTTTATGGATATACAAATGCCAGAAATGGACGGTCTCGAAACAACTAAGTACATTCACAACCACTGGAAAAAAGAAAATCGCCCGGTTATTATTGCTATGACTGCTAATGCAATGAAAGGCGACAGGGAACGGTTTATCTCGGAAGGAATGGATGATTACATTAGTAAACCGATCATGATGGAAGAAGTTCAGAACCTTCTTAGGAAGTGGGGAAGAACTACGAAAGAACTTCAGAAGAATGGTAAGCACCAAATTAAATCCAGCCTCATGCTCGATCTGAATTTGATATCCGGACTAAACACCGAATCCAATAACGGCAATGATTTCTCTAAGGTAGTGGACCTTTATATCAATGTTGCTCCCGAAATATTGAATGAACTTAGTAACTCTTACCTTGAGCAGGATGTCGACAAATTCAGGAAATCAGCAAATAACCTCAAGAGAATTAGCTTCAAAGTAGGTGCAAAGAGGCTTGCAGAGTTATGTATGAAGCTAGAGCATATCGATTCAGGAGTTGATTTCGATGAGCTTGGTAAGATAGTCGAAAGAATGAAGGATATTTACAATATTACTACCAACGAGCTAAAGCAAATAGCCGTATAATCTTCCTATACCGCTTATTTATCTTATTATTTAATAATATACAGCGTATATTACTAATTCCGGTATTAATTATTCAAAACTTACATGAATTTTGATCAAAGAACCCATACTTGTGGGGAATTAAGGCTTTCCAATAATGGTGAAAAAGTAACTCTGAACGGGTGGATATACGTAAAAAGAGACCTGGGTGGATTATTTTTTGTAGACCTTCGTGATAGGTATGGTATTACACAAATTAAGATATCGCCTGATAAAAAAGACATTTATGATAAAATAAGTAAACTAAATCTTGAAAGTGTAATTTCAGCATCTGGTACTGTAGTAGAGCGTGAGAATAAGAATAAAAACATACTGACAGGTGACATTGAGATAGATGTGGATAACGTTGAGGTTTTAAATGAATCCGATATAACTCCATTTGTTATTGAGGAGGATGTTAAAGCCTCAGAAGACCTCAGATTAAAATACAGGTACCTGGATATGAGAAGAGAAGGGCTTGCAAAGAATATTGTTATTCGTAGTAAGGTATATCAGGCAACGCGGAAGTATTTTGAAAAGCTTGGCTTTATCGAGATAGAAACACCTATTTTAATGAAATCAACTCCCGAGGGCGCCAGGGATTATCTTGTGCCATCGCGGGTACATAAAGGTAATTTTTACGCTCTTCCTCAGTCTCCGCAGATATATAAACAGATACTCATGGTAGCAGGATTTGATAAGTATGTTCAAATATGCAAATGCTTCCGTGATGAAGATCTAAGGGCAGATAGACAGCCGGAATTTTCGCAGATAGACTTTGAGATGAGCTTCGTAAGGCAAGAGGATGTTTTTGAGGTGCTGGAAGGACTATATCAGACTATATGGAAAGAGGTTCTTAATATTGATCTGCAAACTCCTTTTGTTCAAATGACTTATAATGACGTAATTGAAAAATACGGTTCCGATAAACCCGATCTGCGAATTCCCGGAATGGAAATCAATAACCTTAATGACATTTTTTCCGGATCGGAATTTAAGGTATTTCAGGATGTGATAAATGACGGGGGAGTTGTATCCGGCTTTAAATTAGAAGGACAGGAGACATCACGTAAACTGTTTGACGAATTAACTGAGTATGCTAAAAAAGATCTTGGATTTGGAGGGCTGATCTATATTAAGTTTAATCCTGACAACGAGATTACCTCCTCGATAAAAAAGTTTCTATCTGAGTCTGAAATAAATAAACTGAAAGAACAGTTTAATGCCGTTGATGGTGACGTTATATTCATCTTGAGCGGTAAGAGAAAGAAGGTGTTGGAAGGATTGGGCAGGTTAAGGGTTAAACTGGCTCATGATTATAATTTGATCGACAAATCACAATTCAAATTCCTTATTGTAAAGGATTTTCCACTATTTGCCTACGATGAAGAAACGGGAGGGTTTATTGCAGAGCACCATATGTTTACAATGCCATTCGATGAGCATTTAAAATATCTAGACAGCAAAGATCGAACAGAGATTGAGAGCATTCGTGCGTATTGTTATGATGTTGTATTGAACGGAAGTGAGGTTACCAGCGGGAGCATCAGGGTTCACCGGCCCGACATACAAAAGAAGATATTCTATATTGTTGGATTTCCTGAGGAGGAAGCACAGAAAAGGTTTGGCTTTATGCTCGAAGCATTCAAATATGGAGCGCCGCCTCACGGGGGTGCAGCCGTCGGATTGGATAGGGTAGTCGCACTCATATGTGGACTCGATAGCATACGAGACGTCATAGCCTTTCCTAAGACCATACACGCTGCTTCGCCTATGGATGATAGCCCAAGTACTGTTTCCGAGGAACAATTAAAAGAATTAGGGATAGAATTAAGCAAAAAATGAGTCTTTTGTATAGAAATTTGTAAATTTTATTATTAAGGTTAATGTTCTATCTTACGAAGTTCAAACAATAATAATCTAATTAAATAGGAGAATATAATTGAGCACAGAAACTCTTGAAATGACACAAGATTATAAAGTTAAAGATATTTCCCTCGCCGAATGGGGGAGAAAAGAGATCGAACTTGCAGAGGCAGAGATGCCGGGTTTAATGGCAATTAGGAGAGAATATTCCGAATCAAAGCCATTAAAAGGAACAAGGATCGCCGGCTGTCTTCATATGACTATTCAGACAGCGGTTCTCATCGAAACTCTAAAGGAATTGGGTGCCGAAGTAAGATGGTCCTCATGCAACATATTTTCAACTCAGGATCACGCGGCGGCAGCAATTGCAAAAGCCGGAATACCGGTCTTTGCATGGAAGGGTGAAACACTAGAGGAATACGATTGGTGTATCGAACAGACTTTATTCTTTGGTGAAGATAAACAGCCTTTGAATATGATCCTCGATGATGGGGGAGATCTTACGAATGTTGTTCTGGATAAATATCCTGAACTTGCACAAAACGTAAGAGGAATTACCGAAGAGACCACTACTGGCGTTCACAGACTTTATGAAAGAATGAAAAAAGGCACACTGCCTGTTCCATGTATCAATGTAAATGACTCCGTAACAAAGTCGAAATTCGATAACAAATACGGATGCCGTGAATCACTTGTTGACGCAATAAGACGTGGTACTGATGTTATGATGGCAGGTAAGGTTGCTGTTGTTTGTGGATACGGAGATGTAGGTAAAGGTTCAGCAGAGTCATTGAGAGGCGCCGGTGCCAGGGTCATGGTTACAGAAATAGATCCTATCTGTGCGCTCCAAGCGGCTATGGAAGGATATGAAGTTGTACTCCTTGAAGAAGTTGCCGGGAAAGCAGACATCTTTGTTACCGCAACAGGAAACAAAGACATTATTACCGGAGAGATATTTAAGAAGATGAAAGACAAAGCTATTGTTTGTAATATCGGTCACTTCGACAATGAAATAGATATGGCATGGCTGAATGAGAACTATGGAAATACAAAGATAAATATAAAGCCTCAGGTTGATATGTATAAGATTGAGGGCAAAGATATTATTGTCCTCGCTGAAGGAAGACTTGTAAATCTAGGAGTTGCTATGGGGCATCCGTCATTTGTGATGTCAAACTCATTTGCGAACCAAGTGCTTGCGCAGATAGAGCTTTGGAATCATCCTGAAAAGTATGAAAATAAGGTATATGTTCTACCAAAACATCTTGATGAGAAAGTAGCTAAGCTTCACCTTGATAAAGTTGGGGCAAAGTTAACTAAACTTTCTCCTGATCAAGCTGAATATATTGGTGTTGAAGTTGAAGGACCATTTAAAACTGATTGGTATAGGTATTAATATTTATAGATATTTGCTATCGTAGCTCAGCTGGTAGAGCAGCTCATTCGTAATGAGCAGGTCACCGGTTCGAATCCGGTCGATAGCTCAAAAGCAGGTTCAAGCCTGCTTTTTTGTTATATAACACAATTATATTCAATTTTTTCTGAATTTTTATTTAACTAGATTTGAAGTGATAAAAATCTAAATAATGTTTAGAACCGAAATATTTAAAAGATTATATGGCTCAGGGCTTGGATTAGTTATTACGGTGCTTGTGGGCACTTTTGGGTATTGGATACTATTGGATAAAAAGTTTGGGCTTTTCGATTGTTTTTTCATGACGTTTATAACTATTACCACTATTGGGTTTGACGAAGTTATACCTCTCCAGGAATATTCAGGAGCAAGGATGTTTACAGTAATTGTAGCAATGGCCGGAATTGGATTTATTACTTATTTTGTATCTACATTTGCGGCTGCCATTATTGAAGGTTATATCAGACAAAATTATCAAAAAAGTAAAATGGAAAAGTTAATAAGTCAACTCAGCAGGCATTATATTATCTGTGGGCTAAATCCGTATACAAAGAAAGTAATCGAGGAAATGGATGAAGCTGGCAGGGATCATATTATCGTTGACCCTGACGGTGAAAAATTAGAAAACATACGAAAATCACTTAAGAAAGAATGTTTTATGGAAGGAGACCCTACAGAAGATGAAACACTGCAGAAAGCGGGAATAGGGACTTCAAGTGGGGTATTTGCGGCTACTGAAGATGATAATACTAACCTGGTAATCAGCCTTTCTGCTAAGCGTTTAAATCCTAGTATCCGTGTAATTGCATTTTGCTTCGATCGAAAGAATCTAGAAAAGATCAAATTGGCTGGAGCAGATAAGGTAGTTTCACCTACGAATATTGGTGGTATGCGTATGGCTTCCGAGATGATCCGTCCTGATGTAACTACATTTCTTGACTTTCTATTGAAAGAAGACAGTAAATCTTTCAGAATAGAAGAATTAATCGTGTCTGAGCAGTACCATGGCAAGAACATGAAGGAAATCGATGTCTCAAAGCTTAAATCAACAATTATAATGGCTGTAAAACAAAACAATGATTGGATATTCAAACCCGGCGAAGATTTCACAATCTATAAAGGTGATATTCTTATTGTCATGACTACGGATGAAGAACGTAAAATTTTAGAAAGCGATCTTGCCGGACAATAGATTAGAAAATACTTTGGCTATTCTGTTATATCCACCTTATATTTATTTCTAGTAATGCAAAGTATTTAAATTGAATTCTATAATAAAGAAACCCCGATCTATCACGACGGGGTTTCTCCTTAGCCTTGAAATTACGTTTCTATAATTTCAAGTTTACCCTAATTTTTTAGTCTTCACTTACTAAACTTATTTTTCCCTCGGTTTGCCCCTGCCTTTCTTGTCATAATACTGACCTTCGATGCCCAGGAATTCCTGTTTCTGCTCATCGGATAGGCGAGGTATCCTCAATACCTGTCCAGGGTATATTAGGTTAGGATTAGTTATTATAGTTTTTACACCATCCGGAGCTGAGATTATACCGTCTTTATTGGCTTCCCAGATAGCCGGCCACAGGTGTGGATTATCGTAATGCTTCTTCATTCCGGCGATCTTCCACAGACAATCGCCTTTAACTACGGTATATCCTGTATCTTCACCTTTTTCTACTGTTTCAGATTCCCAATGCTCGAGATTTGTCTTCATCTTTTCATATCTTTCTGCAAATTCCGGCAATGCTGTATATTGCGAAGCAGATATCTCATCAAAGAATTCTTTACGTGCCTCATCAGGTGTTCCAACCCTGCTATTTATGCGTTTCTCAGTATACAGGAATTTTGCTCGGAAGCTTGCAATTTCCTGCTCATCTATATTAGATATTGTACTGTTATCGAGTTTTAATACAAAATTAAGTTCTTTTGTCTCTTTGTCGTCATTCTCATCGTAGATAGTAAAATCGATCTTGTCCGGTTCGGTTTCTGCGCCAAGCATTTGAACCATTGCTGAATCGACGTATGCTGTATAGTCTCCAGGTAAAAGTCCAAGGTAATATAATGTTCCGTCGTTAAACGAAGTAATAACCTTCTCTTCATCATTTTCGTGATTTTGAATGTGGATCTTAACACTTGGAAGTGGAATTTCAGCGCCGTCTTTTACTGCGACGACGTTTCCATAAACTTCCTGTGAGAAATAGAACGGGATCTCAACCAGTTTGATCTGGTTTGGATCTGTTACCAGTCCAAACTTTTGGAACTTAGGCTGAAGGAAAGGATTCTTTCCTGATAGGGGATTAATCTCGACGTTATATTCTCTATAAGGAGTAAGTTCACTGGCAATAAGTACACCGTCGTCATTTCTATCCAGCTGTACGTTCTGATTAAACTTAAGATCAATATCATCTACCATAGGCTCGCCTTTGTCATACTTACCGTTACCATTTTCATCCTGGAACATTTTAAATGCAACACCACCTGTGCCTACACTTTGTCTCTTGGTTGTAAATATATTCTTATTTGCGTTATCGTAGCCAACCGTTCCATGAACGTTCACTATTAATGATTTATCGTCTACAATCGTATTTGTAACTGCAAACGGAAACTCATATTTAAAAACGACGTTGAATGATGAAAAATTATATTGAAGATCGTTTGAATAATTAAATTCGATCCTTGCGTTCCTTGTAAGATTGCTTGAGTATGTTAGCTTTGCATTCGCAAATTGGTTATTAACGGCATCATATTTTACAACTGTGCTGAAATACTTACCTGACATAAGCTCAGGGAATATTCCATTTAAAAATGTTGCAGGGGTACTTAAGCCAAACCGTACTTCTCTCCTGACACCTGTTGAATACTGTGATTGCTCTTCTGAGTACGCATAGTTAATTGACGGACTGAAGTTTAACATTGAGAAATTTGCACCTACATCGAGTTTATAATGTTTGGAATCGATCGTCTTTTCATAAAGCGCTTGTCCTTGTACACCGGCTTTTATGTCCATTATATTGACTGGAATACCTGATGTAATCTCGAAATCTTCCTCCAGATTTCTAACGTTGTATATCTTGTTCTGCTTGTATTTAGTGTATTTTAGGCTAAAAGATTGCAGGTCGAAATACGAAGCGCTTATAGAAACTCTGTGATAAAGTTCGGGTGCAAAAGTGTAATTGAATAAATAATCATCCATCACTCTGCCCGATAGGGAATTAAAGAAAACAGGATTATTAAATACTACTCCATCTGTGGATGTGAAATCTACTCCAGCTCTATCCGTTAGCCAGGAAGTAATTCCATAACCAAGGCTTCCATGATACATCATGTCCTTGGTATCATTTTGCTGACCAAAATTTAAATAGTACTGAAAATCACCCTTTGGCAGGTAATCAAATGGAACTTGTATCCTTCTGTTATTCTCGATTAACTGTCCATCAGGGCTGTAAATTTTTAACTCAATGGTGTTGGAGCCATATGTCATGGGTATATTGAACTGGTAATTACCAAGATCGTCCGCCCTCGTGTAAGCAACCATCTGGTTATTTATGTACAACTCCACATCACTCAGGGGAACAGTCTTATCAACAAGCACATACGATCCAAAATTTCCCTCTACTTCGAATGGTGCATTTGTTAATGAAACTCCAGTAAATGAATGCGGGTCTATCCCTTTTGACTGAAGCTTGGTACCGAGTAACACCTGGTTAAGCAATTTCTCTTTACCAAATACATATCTCCAGTTAATATCATAATCAAAATCATTATGATCGTGTGATTCACTTCCGCTGAGATTGACATTGAGATCACCTCCCATTAGCTCACTTCCTGAATTGATACTATAGCTATAGTTAGGGTATGAACCCTCTGACATACTTGAAGAGAAGAAATAATCTATAAATTCACCCTTTAACCAATTCTTTGTCCTTTTGAAAAGTAATGGAGTTTCTTTGGTAGTTGTTTCGTCTTCTAATAATGCCTCTCTTAAGCTTTCCCTTTTTGCCCTTGCTTCCAGGGGCGTATTTTCCTCCGTATAAAGCCCAAGTGAGAGCTGACTTAGATCAACTACTATCTCCATATTAAAGGCTGCTGAAAGAACAGTAGGGGAGATGAATATTTCTCCTTCATCACTAATAAATGCGTCACTCTTTGAAAACCTGGTTGTTTGTCCGTTAAAAGTTATTTCTCTGGAATCCAGATCTATCATATACTCTCTACCGGAGTACATGTAATATCCCGAAATTCTGTTTCCTGTCTGAGTATTATTGATCTGTAAGGAATTAAAGAATTGCTGAACAGGTATGAATGTATTCTCGCCATTGTAGTAGCAGGTAAAAAGTGTACTAACAAGGCCGGCGTAATTGAAATTCAAATACATTTCCTCCGGACCTGTTTCAGTTTCTTCTTCGGAAACATTACTTTCAGGATTTTCTGTAACTATTGAAACCGAATCCTTATCTGTCTTATCGCCTGCTGCATTTGTTTCCTGAGAAAATACAGGACTAATGAGTGCTAATGCAAAGAACAGCGATATGATTATGAGAACGTTTTTCATTAATTAATGCTAAAGCTGACAGATTTAGTTATTGGAGTCTTTAACGGTTTATCACTTATTGGAATATCTGGATTAGTATCTGAAGTAAGAGTAATTTCAGCTTTATACTGACCCGGTTTTAGATCTTCTAATCTGAATGAATTTTTTCTTGTCATTCCGTAGTAAACAGTAAAATACTGTGTCTGTTCGGTTACAAGGCTCCCTGATGCGTCGAATATCTTTACAGTTGTTCCGGCAAAAAACGGCGAATCTCCCTTTACTTCGAGCGGAACATTAATGTTTAAATATTCTTCATCAGTGTTCGTCGTAATATCCTGCAGGTTAACCGAATTTTCATACCTTTTGTTTTTGTATATTACGGTCGTGACCTGGTTAAGTACGAAGTTAATTGATGCCGATAGGGAAGTGGAAGTATCGGTTATCACTTGTTTTGATTGTGTGGATGTAATTATCCTTGTCCAGTAAGTACCTTCCTTCATATCCTTCTTCGGCTTAACGGTCATCCTTACAGTTTGTTTGTCACCAGGTTTTAAAGTGAATTTCTTTGGGAACGCATTCACCATGTCGGTTAGGTCATAGTTCATGTTTATTCCGCTGGAATCACTATAGAGCATTGTTACGTTGCCCTGTGCGTCTGAAGCAGGATAGCCGAATTTAAAGAATATTGTTACTTCTTGAGTTTCAGTGGTCTGGTTAGATACTAAAAATGTACCAAATTGGTTCTTCTGATCTATCATAACCACATAAGGTGATATCACGATCTGCGCAAAAGAGGCTGACACTGATATCATTAATGCTAGTAGGGTAAATGTTAACGTTTTCAAAGCTAATTTTTTTTCTTTTTGAGAAAAATTTAATTTATTAAAGTACAACTGTTGTAATAGTTATTGTCCCTTCATAATTATTGGACGGAAAAGCATTTGTCGGTGGAGATACTGTGCCTCCCAGCCAAACAGTTATTTTGTCTGTTGCCTGCAAAAATACCGTTAACTGTAAATTTGGATTGAATACTATTGCTCCATTAGGGCTCAGGTTTCCTCCAACCTTATAGCCTGCATTATTGGAAGCGATTGAAAACGGTATCGTATGTCCTGCTCCGTCGCTTAATACACTCGGAATTGAATGCGTTATTCGGATAGTTCTGTTATTACCGTTTACATCTACTCTATACCTTCCGCCATAATAGTCGTAATACGGGGTCGAGTTGGGGTATCCTGGAAATGAATCGTATAGGATTAATGACAGCTTTGCATCATATGATTGTGCCCAACCCGGTTTGTTAAATAGTATTGCGATCAGGATAAGAAAGAGTATTTTAAGAGTTTTTTTCATTTCAAATTTTTGTCTTAGTTTATTTGCTATTAAATTAATCATTTTCAAACTAAGATTTTATTAATAAACTGATGTAACAACAAAATTACCGATGTACTTTCCATTTTTAAGAGATAATGGAAGTTGCATAGTGCCGCCAATCCATAAATTTAATTTGCCTACCTTTGACATATCATACAGCGCAATGCTGGTACCGCTTGGTAGGGGATTAGGATTGGTGTAACCGTTTTCAGAACCTGTTTCTTCTGCTACGTTTGTCTTAAAGGTCATTTTAGCATCATCATATGATTGCTTCCCTGTGCGGTTGTTTGTGATGTTTGTCAGGGTGACCGATTGATCATATAAAATTGTTACCATCCTATTTGATTGACCAAGAATAGTGAATTTTAAGCCGTCAAAATTAGAAATAATTTTTTGATTTTCACTATTGCGCAACGCAAGTTCTCCTAGAAAAAGACTATTGCCACCCTCCATGGCAAGCCCGCGCTCTAGTGTTGCTCTAACCGATAGGGTAGTAAAGTTATTATCCTGAGCGGAAGTATTTTTAAATCCTAATACTATCAGTATTGTCAGTATGGTTAGTATTATTTTTTTCATTTGCTCTTTTATGATCTTTGTTTTTTTTAAGACTCTTTACCCCGTTTCCGGGGCAAAGAGTAACATAGCAATCAGTCAAACATGAAGGTTACAAATAAACTTAATAAGCTACAGTTACTGTAATAGTACCGGTCTTAACACCCGATGTAGCACTTGTTGTAGCAGTCAAAGTACTACCAAGCCATAATGTCTTGGCACCTGAGCTCGAGAGCGTAGTTGAACCGTTTACACCTGTAAGAATATTCGAACCTGAAGTATAAGTACCTGTGTCTGTTACGTGCATAACCCATGTGCTAACAGTTACTGCCGGATCACTCATAGTCAGTGTTGCATCTGATAAAGTAACGTTAATAGTTGTAGATGCATTACCTGAAACCGTAAATTTTGCACCGTTTTGCGGTGTTAATGTAGAAGATGCAGAGTTATCTGGATTCTGCTGAACTATACCAAAATCCATATCTGTATCTTTTACAATAGTCAGACCCTTTCTAAGGTTTGCAGTTACGTTTGCATTAGCGTTAGCTGTAACCTGAGCGAAAGAGGATGAAGATACTGCAAGAGTAATTAGCGCAGTAACTAAAAGAAATAACTTCATTTTTTTCATTTTCTGAGGTTTAAATTTAAGTAAAAGTTAATTTTTAGCGTTTTTTAGCTGTTTTTATTTAAATAGAGCATATTTTGTATATCCCGGAGGGGAGATATGCAAAATTTTGCTTAAATACCTATTTTTTCTTTTCTTTAATGTCCGGGAATATTATCCCGTCTAGCACTAATATGTATAAGTTTTCCATACTAAAGTAATTTTACTTTAATTTGAATTTATTCAGAGCAATTTAACTTTAACCTAGTCATCCAACTTACAATCAAAAAAATTAAATGTCAAGAGTAAAATTACTAATAATTCAAAAAAATTTTAGCTATTTTACTATAGTATTTTTGAAGGCAAATTCGAAACTAAGATGGCTATACAACCCTCTTATTTATATGACTGTTAAACGGGTATAGGAATTTTGGAATTTGAAAAATAATTTTCAAAAAATTTAAGATTGTAAAGAAGATATAGCTAAGAAGCTACATAAGAGTTTGTAGGTTATTCGTAAAAAGGAAGGGTACAATGTAGTTGATTAGCTCTAATAACTAACGGTAAATGTCAGCGTGCCAATATAGTCACCGGTTGATTGATTTCCTGGTACTGTTAGATCGCCGCCAAGCCAGAAATATATCTTTCCTATACCATCATTATCCGTATCCCTAAAGTATAAATTACCATAATTATATGTATTTCTGCTCACATTATACGGATTTGACCAATTAGAATTATCGCCGGTGTGTTGTATAATGTCGTTTGGAGAGAAGGTTAATGTTCCATTCGTTCCGCCGTGACTTATTACCCAGGCGTAATTATTAAGAGTAACTGTCTGAGGCCAGTCTGCATAGATCACATAGTTAGGGGATCCTGTGGCTTCGAATTTCTGCCCATTTTGGTTAGAAATTGAGAAATTTTGGGCGCTGGTTGTTACATTTATATTTCCAAAATCGAGGTGATTGGCTCCCACGGTATTTACTGTCATTATTCTCAATACCCGGGCATATACTCCCAAAGTTGTGCTTGCTTGAGAGTAACCGCTTATTGGTAAAATTAAATAAAGTAATATTACCGCAAAAAAACATTTAGAGAAGCTTGAGAGGATCTTTGTCATTTAGAATTAATTGATGATAAAATAATAGACAAATATAGTAAAAATTTTTTTATATCTAAAAGGAAAAGCCTTGCTGAAGAGTTATTAGGGATAGATGTTAATTTGTCACACCGATGCGTATGATCTTATCACCATATTTTTCTTTTAGGGTATCTAGAGCATAATATGGATTATGATGATTGTCATCGAACAGGTTAAGGTTTTCTCTTTGCAGATCTGCTCTCAATTCCCATATCGATATTCCTAGCATTCGGGCACGTTTAGCTTCGACCGGCTTTTCTAACTGTGCTAATAATTTTTTGAGTAGACTGAAAACAACTCTATCATCATTCGTATAAGTCGGTAGCTCACCTTTGGCACCCTGGTAGGAGAGATCTTCGTATCGTATTGTTAGGTGTACCATCTTGGCTGTTAGTTTACGTGTACGTAATTTTCTGCAAACATATTCACCCATGCGTCTAGCTTCTTCTAATATATCATGCTCTTTATAGACAGGTATTGAAAGAGTATGATTATGTGAGAGCGACTTCTCAGCTCTCTCCCTTCTGTATATGTCTGATGTGTCTTCACCCCGTGCCATTTTGTAAAATACTGTTCCGTTTATACCAAATTCCTTCTTTACCGCGCCGGGATTGGCTTTCGCGAGATCGCCTATACTATTTACATTTAATGCCCACATCCTTCTCTGTATGCGCCTGCCTATACCCCACAATTTGCTTACAGGGAGTTTATATATCTTTTCCTTGTCCTCTTGTGTTATCACGGTAAAGCCGTTCGGTTTTTCAAGTTTTGAGCCCAACTTTGCATACGACTTGTTATAAGATAATCCCATAGAAACGGTCAGCCCTTCTTCATCAAATATATGTTCTTTTATCTTTCGTGCTTCCTGCATAGCTGACTCAAAATTTCTTACTACCGGTGTTAGATCCACAAAACATTCATCTACACTATACTGCTCGATCGCATTATCCGGAACATGTGTATTCAACAATTCCATTATATTAAGCACAATGGCCTCGTATTTGGGTCCGTAACAGGGTACCGAGATTAGTTCTGGACAAAACTTTCGCGCCTGGTGTACAGACATACCTGTCTCTACTCCCATGGCACGGGCTTCATATGATGCCGTCATAACAATGCCACCTCTGTCCGTTCCCCCAACTGAAATCGGCTTTCCTCTGTACCTGGGATTATCCCTTTGCTCTACCTGTGCATAAAATGCATCGAAATCCAGATGTATGAAAAATCTGTTCTGATGTTCTGTAATTTTGTAATCGAAATCCTTTATATGTGGGAATGAATAGAGCGGTAGTATCCTAACCCTTTTTTTGAGATGATGGCTTCTGCTTTCTTCTCGAGGTATAAAATAATCTGAGCTAATCTGATTCATACCATAAAAATATATGGTATACTTAAGAAAGTAAAGGGTTAAAATTTACTCTGAAATAGCATAGATTATTTTTTCGCGGAAATTTGTATTATTCCATGTTTGGAGAGCTACTCTGATCATTTCGTAATATTTCTTTCTCTCAAGCAATAATTTCGCGCTTAGTTTTTCTAAAAGGACCAAGCTAAGTTTATTTTTAGGTGAAATATCATTAAATATAGACATTTCTATACGAAATTCATTTATCTGCTCGCCTAAGATGTCTCTATCGTGTATTTCACCAAGTGTTTCGACAAAATCCTTTACTTCTTTAACTAACTTACCAAAACTTGATCCATAGGCAAACCGAAAAAATTCCATAGCGTATCGGAGGGGCTTACCTTTAATACGCATCTTATGTAGCTCCTCTGAATTTTCGTTGTCGGGATTTTCCATAATTGGCTTTGCTAACCGCATTACTCTGTCGTAAAATCGGGGCACTATTAGCAGTCCATTTGCCCTGATTCCTTGATTTAAATTTAAATACTTAATATCTCTAAATGATTTTATATTTAAAGTATTAACTTGTATTAGATACTTGTTGCTAAGATAATTTATTTCATTAATTACTTTGCTATTATTGATAGCATCTACTCTATGTCCTTTTGCCTGCTTTCTTAGCCGGGCGATTAGCAACTTTAATGTATCCGTTCGGGAATCCTTCTTATGTTTCTTTAGAAATTTTTCTATAAGTTGGATCGATACGTCGTTTTCCCGTGCCTTTCCGAGTGATTTTATTATATCTTTGAGAGTGGATTTTCCTTTGTTTAATAGCGGTAAGGGAAGTATTTCGCCGACTGAGTCTAAGACTGTCTGAAGACGACGGGCTGACACACGTATATCGTGGATAATATTAGGATTGGATATTCCTTTTTTGTCGGTGGAAAGCGATACTAACTCCTTAACTCCATTATTTATCAATAGCTTTAAGGATTCATGTAATGGGCTGTCAGGATTTAATTCTTGTATGTCATTTGCCCTGGACATAAGAATTGTTTAATTGACGGATGGATCTTCAGGAAATGTAGATATAATCTTAAATTCGCCTCCCATATCTCGCAATAGGTCACTCCATAAACTATCCATATTTTCATCAAAAATCCTCGATTTATGGTCCTCTGTAATTATCCAGGAATCATAGTTCATTTCACCTTCCAATTGTCCCGGACTCCAGCCGGCATATCCCATATAAAATCTAAAGTCAGATGGATTTAATGAACCACTTGAGGCAAGTATTTTTACAGTTTCAAAGTTTCCGCCCCAAAAAAGCCCATTTCCTATCTCGTATCCGCCATCTATTTGGTCACCGGCTCTGTGTATAAAATTGAGCATTTCCTGCTGAACCGGACCCCCGAGAAATACCGGAGCTTCGAAACCGGGCAGATCTTCTATTACGTCTCCCGCTTTAAGTTTTAAGGGCTTATTAACTATAAATCCTATGCTTCCCTCGTCATTATGTTCTGTAAGGTAAATTACCGATCTTTTAAAAATATCGTTCAAAAAGGGAGCCGAAATAAGCAATCTGCCTTTTGAGGGTTTATTGTAATTTTTGCCCATATACAAATTTAATTTTTTTGGGTTTATATAGCCATACAAATTAAACACTGAAACTGGCATTTGGATTTCAATCCAAGCCATGCGGCTACTATGTTTCGACTTATTTTTCGTTGGAATTTAAACTAAATTTATGATAATTTTGTTTAGTAGGTTAGGCATAATTCGGGTAAATGAAAAGAAATTTTTACAACCTTTATTTTATTTTTTTTATAACAACAATTCTAACCGGCACTCTTCAGGCGCAGGTCTCGCGTCATTTTTCCTGGTTGCATCCAAAACCCCAGGGACAATCCATTAGAAATGTATTTACAATAGATCAAAATAAATGGTATGGTGTAACACTCTCTGGTGATTTTATTAGAACTATAGACGGGGGTGCGAGCTGGACCATTACTGATAATATAGGCGGAACAAATCTTTCGACAGGGAATCCTTTTGCGTTGTATGATCTTAATATGTTTGACGAAAAAACTGGAGTGATTTGCGGAGAGGATGGATTACTTGCGCGTACTACAACAGCTGGGGTTACATGGGAAAAATTTTCCGTTCCTGATGACAGTAGGGGTATCTGGTATGACTTCTTTTTTGTTAACGCAAAGACAGGTTTCGTATGTGGTGAATCACGCAATGGAATTAAAATAACAACCGACGCAGGCTTACATTGGAGTGATATAAATTCTCCTAATACAAACGCATTTAGTATTTTTGCTTTCGATGCAAATAATATTTATACTTCATCTGATAATGGAAAAGTGTTTTTTACTGAGGACGGCGGAGAGACTTGGAACGCTATCAATACTGGCTCGAACGATACTCTCTGGAAAATAAATTTTTATGATAAGCAAACTGCTGTCGCCTGTGGTACATCGAATACTGTAATGCTTACTAAAGATAGAGGAAGAACTTGGAACTTGTTTACTAAGAACCTTCCCCAAAATACCTGGTATGATATTGACTTTCAGACAGACGAAACTTCAACTGCTGTATCCGAATCATTTGCATCTGAAAGTTTTCCTCCGGATGGATGGAGCTCTTTTTCATATTCCGGTTCATCTATGTGGGAAAGATCAACAGTTTCACCTAACCTCACTCCTGCCTGTGCATGGAGTAACTTCGACCCGGTAATGGGGGACAATGTTCTTCTTACCCCTGAACTTGAAATAACGGCAGGTGATCAGCTTGTATTTTACCTGAGACGAAGTTATACGGGTACTATTTTTAATTGGGACTCTCTCGAGGTATTTGTTTCAGCCAGGGGAGGAAATACTACTCGGCACCTTGAGCCGTTAATGCGAATTGGTGTAAACTCAACTGATACGTCGCTTTCCACTTATCCGCCAAGGATAGGCACTTACAAGAAATACGTTTTCCAACTCGACAAATATGCCGGTAATATAGTCCAGGCGGGATTTAGGCACAAGAATTCCGATGGAACAGGGGTACGGCTTGATGAGATTTTATTGGGTTCATACAGATCCAAAAAACTCCAGCGAGTTTATCTAACTGGTAATAAAGTAAACGTCTACAGAAATACAGTATCACCTTTTGTGTCGTCAAAACAACCGTGGATGCCTGTATCTTTTATAAACGCAGGACAGGTGTACAAGGGCAATGCTCTTTCAACTGTGGTTATGGGTGAGGACTCTCTTATCGTTGCAGGTACAAACGGACTCATTAACAAAAGCTACTCTTCTACTGGTAACCAATCATACTCTGATAGAAATACTGACAATAATCTCTATGACCTTTGGACTAACTCTTCCGGCGCAAAAATAATTAGCGTAGGTTCTTCCGGAGACGTTCTAACTTCGAATAATGGAGGACAGTCCTGGGAATATAATAATATTAGTGAAAGATCCCTCTACAGTATTTCAATGGTTGATGACAATACCGGATGGATTGCCGGAGCAGAGGGTTATTTGTATCGAACAACAGACGGAGGGACTACATGGGATAGATCGGTAAACCATAAAGCAATTAACCTTGTCTTCAATGATTTCCATGAGATTAATTTTGTAGATCCCAAAGTTGGTTGGGCTTTCGGTCAAAACGGTGCAATAATAAAAACAACAAGCGGTGGCGATGTTTGGACAAAGCAAAATTCAAACCTTGCTAAAGATATTACTATTCATGATTCATACATGTTAAACCGAAGCGAAGGTGTATTTGTTGGCGAACATGGAGTGATAGAAAAAACTACAAACGGCGGTGAAAAATGGATCCGCTTGGATTACAATAATCCAAACACCGATCTCCGAAGTGTCTTCATGTTTGATTCAAATAATGGTTGGATATGCGGAACAAAAGGGGTTTTATTAAAAACATCTGACGGAGGAAACAGTTGGACATCTGTTGAGCTTCCTTATCCATACACTGACCTTTACGGAGTACAATTCATCGATAGTGATAATGGAATAGTTGTCGGTGAGTCTGGTAAAACTTTCCGTACGACCGATGGAGGTGTTTCATGGGAATTTGAAAACTCGGGCGCAACCGATCACTACTCGATACAAATGCTATCACCGGAGATTTCGTATATATCCTCCTCGACCGGAAATATTATCATGTATAATAGTCGTGTGGAAACCAATAACCGAATTGTTTTTAGAAATGAGCAAAGTTCTCCGGACAAATTAACTCTCGAACAAAATTATCCTAATCCCTTTAATCCAACTACTAATATATCATTCTCTATACCGCAGCCGGGCAATATTTCCCTAAAAGTGTATGACCTTGCCGGTAGGGAAGTCATATCTTTATTAAATAACGAATTATTAAATTCCGGTACTTACTCAAAATTATTTAACGGTGAAAACCTAGCCTCTGGTGTCTATTTTTACTCTCTCCAAATTAATGGAAAAGTTTCCATGACCAGAAAAATGCTTCTGGTTAAATAACCTTTTTTATCCCAAATATATAACAATTACATTTTTATCTTGACTATATAATTCTTTAGTCTTATTCTGTAGGAAATAGGCTAATTATTATGTAGGAAATTTCCTATTAGAATGTAGGTAATGTCCTATAGGGGCGATAAACACGAAGCTATTCTCCATTTCCGCACAACACCTTCCAATAATGGAGAAACCTGGAAACTGATGCATATCCTTTTTTAGAGATTTCAACCAAATAAGCATTGAATTTCTTTTAAATTCATTTCTTTAATATAAAGGAGGATTTACTATGAGAAAATTGATTTTCTCACTTTTCTGGTGCGCTATTATGCTTTTATTTACCTTCCAAATTTCTTCAGCGCAGGTCAATAACCAGCATAAATATCTTCATCCTACTCCGCAAGGTGCATACCTGCGATGGGTAAAAATGTGGGATGCAAATAATTGGTATGCAGCTGGCTACGGCGCTACCTTCATGAAGACATCAAATGGGGGCAGTACGTGGACAGTTTATAACAGCTTTTTTGTTGATGGTAGTTATGGATACGATTTTCATTACGATGCTTTCTTTATTAATATGAATACCGGCTGGATGTGCGGAAACACCGGTAAGATCTTTAAAACGACAAACGCAGGGGTAACCTGGGATACTTCCATTACAGCAGTATCTTCCGGCGTAACCTGGTATGATCTTGAATTCCTTGACGCGAATACAGGTTTTGCATGTGGAACATCATCAGGAAGAGTAGCAATGACTACTGACGGAGGAGCTACATGGTCGATGATGGGTACCCCGCCAAGTGCTACTTATTACGGCGTATATGCAAAGGACGCGAATAATGTTATTGCAACTTCCACAGCTGGAAATATTCGTAAAACTACAGATGGAGGTACTACATGGACAACTATAAGTACAGGAGCATCGTCAACTCTCTACAAAGTTAACTTCCTAAATGCGAATACCGGCTATGTGTGCGGTAGCTCGACTGCAATAAGATATACTACTGATTTTGGAGACACATGGACTAGTACAAATACCGGTGTTGCATCATCTACTTTTTATGATATTGATTTTACCAGTAATACACTTCCGGCACCTACACTTAGTGAAGGATTTGATCCAGTAGCATTCCCGCCAACTGGTTGGGCACAGGCTAATCTTTTGGGAACAAAACAGTGGTCCCGCTCTACAACAAATCCGCACACCGGTTCCGCTGTTGCTTTGAGTGACTGGGAAACAACTGGTGGAGTTGATTGGCTAAGAACTAATTCTAATGCTGTTTACGCAGGTGATTCACTGACATTTTGGCTTAGAAGATCATATACCGGAGCGTCTTTTGACTGGGATTCACTCCAAATATGGGTTGGTACCTCAGCTGATACATCGACTATGGCCAAAATGCTTGCGCTCGGCGTCAATAATCTGATAGATACAACCGGTAATTCGTACCCGCCAAGACCGGGAACTTACAAAAGATATGCTGTGAATATGAGCGCCTTTGCCGGACAAAACGTCTTCATTGCATTTAGACATAGTAATCTGGATGGGACAGGAGTTAGACTTGATGATGTTGATCTTGGCTTAAGCCGTCCGCCATCACAGGATAATGTTATTATCACTGGAAATTCATTTAATTTGTTTAGATCTCCTGTTGGACAGGACGCATTCGATACACTTCAGATACTTAACAATTCACAGCCGTGGACAGGTACTTTCTATAGTAGTGATGTACTTGGTGATACAATAACGTCTGTGGGAGCAGCCGGTATGATTAATACACGCTATAGCCCTTCAAATAGGGTTGCACATACTAACTGGATCAAAGCCGGTAATTTTTATGATATATGGGGTGAAAGTTCTACGGGAAGAGTAATTGCAGTCGGTTCACCGGGCATCGCAGGAAGTGTATTCGACCAGGTAATGTATTCGACCAATGGCGGGCAGGATTGGGCTATTGGTAACTTCTCAGGAACTGCTGATGAAGACCTGAATAGCATCTGTATGATAAATGCTACAACCGGTTTTGTTGCAGGTGACGAAGGGGGTGTTCATAAGACAACGGACGGCGGTGCAACATGGAATCCTTTAACAGCAACCGGTACTACTACTGAACTTGAAAAAGTAATATTCCTTGATGCAAATACAGGTTATGTCTTTGGTGATGATGGCAATAACCATAAAACAACAGATGGTGGTACAACCTGGAACCCTTATACATGGGGTGGTGGAACAAATGATGTTTATGGTGCATTCTTTGTTGATGTTAATACCGGATGGGCGGTTGGACAGTCAGGTGATGTTTATAAAACTACTGACGGTGGTGCTACAACAACATCACAGGATGCAGGAGTCGGTACTTCAATTATCTATGATATATTTATGCTGAATGCAAATACAGGTTGGCTAACCACTACAACAGGAAGAGTAAGACATACGTCTGACGGCGGTACAACATGGGATACTGTAGATGTTCCTTTTTCGAGTACATGCCAATCCGTTTTCTTTACAGATCCATTGAATGGAATGGTGACCGGCTCAACCGGAGCGGTTTTTAGAACTCGGGACGGTGGAAATAGCTGGGAATCTACGAATATAGGATATTCCACTCCTTATCAGGTATATATGACCGCTACTAATAGAGCTTTCATATGCGGTTCCATACAATCTGTCTATCAATACCAGGAAACTGTGACCGGAAACGGCATTAATTTTACAAACAACGTTCCTGATAAATACTTCCTCGATCAGAACTATCCAAATCCATTCAATCCAAGCACAACGATAAAGTTTGGATTGCCAAAGGAAGGAACCGTTTCACTCAGGATCTATGATATGGCTGGTAGGGAAGTATCAAATATTATCAACAATCAAAGAATGAATGCAGGAATAGTTTCCTATAATTTTAATGGAAGCGCTCTTGCATCAGGCGTATATTTCTATACTCTTGTAGTTGATAATAATTTAATTGCTACCAAGAAAATGGTTCTTGTTAAGTAAGATTTATTGTAAAAGTTAAAGTAATACTTTAATATATTTTTTTCCGGGTGCCTTGGACTATGTTCAGGGCACTCTTTATTGAGCTATAACTTGATTATTTATTTGTTGAATATATCATTTATTATCAGTATATTAAAATACTCAACTCGAAATTTCTACACTAATAGCTCTTAATTTCCATTGTTGTATTTATGTTGATTATGAAAGGTTTTGACTGTTATGCTACGTCCTTGCATGTGGGATAAAAGCATTTATGGTTAACTAAGATAGCTGGTTCAAATTTCATTTGGACCTCCTTAACAAGCAAAGCGTCCTGAATGTGCGGCAGGACGCTTTCTTTTTTGCTAAAAAAAGGCGGGGATTAACCCGCCTGGTTTGAAAATATGTCAGACATTGAAAATGAGCTCTAATTCATTCCCATTTTGCCTTTGCCATATTTCCTCCTCAAATTATTTCTCATGTTATTTTCGATCTGTGTATACTTATCGTATTGATCGGAGTTAAGGATAGATTTCATACTATTGTCCAGATCGGTTCGTCGCTTATCGGATGCATCTCTGAACGCATCCCTGTCACCGCTGTACTTTTCGAAATCTTCGTCCCTCTGCTGTTCATGAGAAAGCAATGTGCTATAAACCTTATTATACTGATCATCACTCAGATTTAGCTGGTCATTGAGATAATCTGCCATATAACCGGCTCTATCTCCGCATTTTCCTGAGTACTTATAGTTATCATTATTCGGCTGGGAAAGTCCTGCTATTGCCGTAAACGCGACTATAAAAAATATTAATATGATCTTCGTTTTCATATCTTCTCCTATTAAATTTCTTCCCTAATTATAATCTATATACTGGTAGATTAATTTGGTATGATTTATATCACAAACAGAATTGAAAATTTTTACTATATTAGTATACAGTGTAAAACTAAATTCTCAACTGTGGTCATAGGAGTTCCCCGGGAAATAACTGAAAATGAGAACAGAGTTGCTCTGGCTCCTGATACCGTATCCAAGCTTGTTAAGCTGGGATTCAAAATTTTGATCGAAAAAGATGCCGGTATAAATGCTGGGTTTAGTGATCAGGCATATACGACCGCAGGAGCAGAGATATCACCTGATACCAAATCACTTTATAACTCATCCGACATTATTTTAAAGGTTCAAAAACCCACTCCCGACGAATTGAAGTCAATGAAAAAGGGGACTTACCTTATCTCTTATTTCTTCCCGTTAATAAATACTGACCTTGTAAAGACCGCCGCTGATGCCGGGATAAACGTCATGGCAATGGATGCCGTTCCGAGAATTACCCGTGCGCAATCGATGGATGTTCTAAGCTCCCAGGCTAATCTTGCCGGGTATAAAAGCGTGCTCATGTGCGCTAACGAACTTGGTAAAATATTCCCCCTTATGATGACTGCCGCCGGTACAATAACACCTGCCAAGGTTGTAATAATGGGTGCGGGTGTCGCGGGTTTACAGGCGCTTGGTACGGCAAAAAGGCTCGGAGCTGTGGTCGAAGTTTCGGATATCCGACCTGCTGTTAAAGAAGAAGTGCAGAGCCTCGGTGGAAAATTCATCGAAGTAGAAACAACTGAAGATATGCAGGATGAAGGAGGGTACGCAAAAGAAGTATCGGAAGAATTTCTCAAAAAGCAAAAGGATCTTATATTCAAACATATTACTGAAGCCGACATTGTGATCACTACTGCTCTTGTTCCGGGTAAAAAGGCACCCGTCCTTGTTACAGAAGAGATGGTAAAAAATATGAAACCGGGCTCTGTAATACTCGATATGGCGGTAGAATTTGGTGGCAATTGCGAGCTTAGTGAACTCAATAAGACTGTCACTAAACATGGTGTGAAGATTATCGGTGAACCTAATATCCCATCTCTAGTTCCAAAGGATGCAAGCGAAGTTTATTCTAAGAACTTACTCAATCTGTTAAAACTTATATCGAAAGAAGGTGACCTTGCTATTGATGAAGAGGATGAGATAGTTAAAGGAATTTTAATTGTAAAAGACGGCAATATTCTTAACAATAAATAAAGATTATGGAAAATCTCGGTTTATTAATGATGATATATGTTTTTGTGCTGGCTATATTCATTGGATTTGAGCTTATATCCAAGGTTCCGCCGACACTTCATACACCACTCATGTCAGGCTCAAATGCTATATCCGGGATAACGATCATCGGTTCGCTTCTTAGCGCTGGTGCCGAAGAGTTTACACTTAGTACAATACTTGGACTCATTGCTATAATCTTTGCTATGATAAATGTTGTCGGTGGTTATATGGTTACCGATAGGATGCTCAAAATGTTTAAAAGGAAAGACAGTAAATAAATGAAGGGATTTCTCGAAATAGCGCCTTATATATTTTATCTCGTTGCTTCGGTACTGTTTATTATCGGGATAAAGATGCTCGGATCCCCAAAGACCGCGAGAAAAGGAAATATGTATTCGGCAATAGGTATGCTGATTGCTATTGTAGTGACCCTTATCGATCAACGTATCCTTACATTTGAATGGATAATAATTGGAATTGTTGTCGGTTCACTAATTGGAGCAGTTCTTGCTATCAAAGTACAGATGACAGCAATGCCCCAGATGGTAGGACTGCTTAACGGATTTGGAGGCGGAGCTTCCGCGCTTGTTGCATTTTCTGAATATTTCAAAAGCGATGGTTATAATGATATCCAGACATCGGTATCGGTGGTTCTTAGTATTCTTATTGGTGCGGTTACATTTAGCGGATCATTGATCGCATTTGGAAAGCTGCAGGGCATTGTTACAGGACGAAGCGTGAAATTCCCTATGCAAAATGCCGTGAATGTTGTATTGATATTATTCGTTTTATTCCTGGGTGTTCTGGCTGTAATAGACCCGACTACCTCACTTTATTATGAGATCATTGTAGTTGTTTCTCTTATATTGGGTGTATTGCTCGTTATGCCAATAGGTGGTGCAGATATGCCCGTTGTAATATCACTATTGAATTCCTATTCGGGTATCGCCGCGTCTATGACCGGATTTGTATTAGGAAATAACATGCTGATAATTGCCGGTGCTTTAGTCGGCGCTTCTGGTATAATTCTAACAGACATTATGTGTAAGGGCATGAACCGCTCTCTGATGAATGTGCTTCTCGGAGGTTGGGATACAGCCGCAACCCTTGCCGCGGATCAGGCCGGTCAGAAAGAGGTTACCATTAAGTCGGTAGATGTTGAAGAAGCCGCTTTGATATTCGACGCCGCAAGCAAAGTAGTTATCATTCCTGGTTATGGAATGGCTGTTGCGCAGGCCCAGCATGCTGTAAAGGAATTGATGAACGTTCTCCAGAGTAGGGGAATCGATGTAAAGTTTGCTATTCACCCTGTGGCGGGAAGAATGCCCGGTCACATGAATGTCCTTCTGGCTGAAGCTGACGTGCCGTACGATCGTCTCTATGCTCTAGAAGATATTAATGACGACTTTTCCAATACTGATGTTTGCCTTATAATTGGAGCGAATGATGTAGTAAATCCCGCGGCAAGGAACAATCCTGCCAGCCCGATATATGGAATGCCGATATTAAACGCGGACTTTGCAAAAACCGTGATAATTAACAAAAGATCTATGGCCGCCGGTTATGCTGGTATAGATAATGAGTTATTTGGTTACCCGAACGCTCTTATGTACTTCGGTGATGCCAAAGATGCCATGACAAAACTCGCCAACGAACTCAAAAATATGTAACCCTGATGGAGGAGATTCCATTAATCCCTGTAGATTCGACAAGTATAAAAGCCATCGGCTATGATGTAGTAAATGCAATTCTTAGGGTAAGATTTGTTAATAATAATGTTTATGATTACTTAGAAGTCCCGCCGGATGTTTTTGATGAATTTATGAATTCACCTTCAAAGGGCACATACCTGAATACAAAGATTAAAGACGCCTACCGCTTTGAAAAAGTAGATTGATATTACATCTCAGTCTCTAAAACTTCCTCTACCCATTTATCCCATGCAGAATTGAAATATGTAAGTGCTGTCTGAATTTCTGTGTCAGACATCCCGGAATAAGTAATTGAGTTTACCGCCAATTTTTTCATCTGAGCCAGATCGAGATTCCATGCCATATATGCAGACCAGAAGTCGTAACTCAATCCGGTATAATCAAAGATCTGCGGATCGTCCGAACTTATAGTTTCAGGAATGCCTCTTTTGATGTATTCTCCGGCGGGATGCATACGGAGATTATCAGTGTAGCCAAGTATCTGATTACTGAGTGGACTGATCTCAAGCGCAATACCTTTTTGCTTTATTATGTCAAATAGAATAGGGAAGCGGAACAGATTTATCCCATGTCCAATCCTTTTTGTCCCTAATAAAACCGCGTCATATAGATTATCGTTATCCGGAAGTGTGCTTTCACCATTATGGAAATAAAACGGAAGATCGATATCATAAACCTCTTCGAGCGAATCTTTCAAAAGCATTTCCTCTATAAAATACAGTGTAGGATTTCCTGCATCCTCCTCACCAACTAGGTCGAACCCTATTACAAGATCAGAATATTTTTTACGAAGTTTAATGGTCTCTTCCATGTAATTTAATACATCAGGCTTATCCCAACCCCTATAACCGCTTCTTATGATTTTCAGAGTAAATTCCGGATGATCCTTTCTCACCGAATCCAGAATACTTTTGTATATTTCGATAACTTCCTCAGGGGTATATTTTTTCCCGTTTAGATCATACACTCCTCCTAAAAACGTTCTTATCTCGATGTGTTGTACATTATCGGCAATGAGAGAATCTATCATTACTTTATTGTCTTCAAGGAAAACCGGATAGTATTCTAAAAGACCGCCTTGTCTTGTAAATATTTCCTCAAACCTTACCCATATATCACCATTCTTAAAATCTGATTCATTAAGAAAGAGCAATTCACGTAAATGGTCGTCAAAGTTTGGATCCTTTTTGCGAAGATCGGCAACAAGTTCATATCCCTCTGGTTGTGTTCCCGGGTTATAAAATCTTAGCGTACCATATACTACTTCATATCCCTTTGTCTCGCCGGTGTACATATAGAGGTTTTCCATATGGCTCGCTTTATTTATAATCCAGTCAGGACTTCCAATTGCTCCGGCGTGACAATGAAGAAGACCTCCCTTTGGCATACTTCTAAGGATTCCCAGGATCTTGCTCGAATCTATCATATTTCTGTAAATGTAAAAATAATGGGCAGGAGGGAACTTAGAACCGGCGTTTTTTATAAACTCCGCACGCAGACTCGCCAACAGTGAATCTACCTTAACCTCTTCTTGTGAGAGTTCTATTTCGGAGCCTAAACGAATTGCATTATCTTGGGCAATTACACGGTTCCTTTCTCTGTGATATTCGTTTACCTTTGAGGTATCTTGCGGATAAGATAATCCTGTGAAAACTAATGCAAAGAAGGAAGACAACAAAAGAAATAATTTCATTCTGTGGATTGCTTGAAGCAAATAGATTTGAGAATTTCTCCCTATTTTATAAGGACCATTTTCTTAGTCTCAGCAAATGAACCTTTCGAACTTTCAGCAATAATTCGGTAGAAATAAATACCTGAAGCGTATTTGCTTCCGCTGAATATTGCGCTCGAACTTCCTTGATCTATATATCCCTCTACAAGCGTTTCTATCTCACGTCCGGTTATATCGAACACCTTTAATGATACATATGACCTTGCCGGCACCGTAAATCTGATCTGGGTAACTGGGTTGAAGGGATTTGGATAATTCTGCTGAAGGCTATAGGTATAAGGCAATGATCCGTTCGGCTCGATACCTACATAGTTTGACAATCCTATTCGGGCTTCAGTTTCTACTTCAGCCAGTCCAGGTAGATCTAAATTATTGATAGTACCTGTATAATCTTTTACAACGACCTTTATCTTATTTATCGTTGGCCAATCTGGGAAATTTAGTTTCAAACCGTCCGTTGTCAGTGGACCTGTTGAAGGAACATGCTCCACCAATATAGAATCGAAGTCGTACATAAATACTTCACAATCATTGACCTGAATGTTTGTATTTGTTCCGGGGTTAGGTAATATGTTGTATAACTTGAGCGATTTTACGTCAATATGTAGATCCCACTTTAACTCAACATACTGTCCCGGCGCATTACTTCCGGCGATCCAGTTAACTTTTAGATCATTATTTCTTGCCTTTCTGTCGACTACACCATCCCCGGTGTAATCTATGCTATTCTGTGAATGGTAACTGCTCTGCGTTGTAGTAGCAGATGTAGATACATTCGTAAACTCACCGAGAGTATTATTTATTGGCACATCTATCAATGTGTGTCCGGCATGACATCCCACGCATTTTGTACCTGAGCCATCGATTCCGAAGTTCATACCTGTAACGTGAGCCGGGTTACCTTCCCGGTTTACTAACACATTCCCCACACTGTCTGTGATCTGTTCAAACATTGAAACATTGGACGGAATATCACCCTGTATAACAGCTCCATCATACTGTATTAGATGATCCCTAAATAGTATTGGAGGATCTTGTCCGTTTTCGTCTGTCCTCTGGAATTGAAGGAAGAACCTTATCCTGGCATTCTTCGTAATCGGAGGAGCATTTTCGATTGGAGCATCTACTGGTGCATTAGCAAATATATTGAGACAATCAAACCTGAATAAACCTCCCTGGTAAAAAGTTGATGGGTTTGATGTCGGTGGTACATTATTAACATCATACGCTCTTAAATACTCAACTATCGGTGGAATAGGCTTAAAAATTATAGGTTCTGCATTTAACTCCATCGTACCAGGAAAATCTAGTACAGGAGTCAGACCCGAACCGTCGGGATTACATGTGTAAATCCCATAATCAAGCGCCTCAACTGATGTCGCATACGAAAAAAGTATCTTGCCGTTTGGTAATTCAGTTGGATCCGTAGCGTAGGGAGGCATCATAGTATTATATGATGGAGGTGTAGTACTGTATAATGGAGTAGTAGTATCAACTCCAATCACATTTTTGAAGGGGGATAGCCCTAACTCATAAGAGCGTATTCCATTACTCCCGCCTGTTGTTGTCATCGTTATATCTGGCGAGTATACTCCAATAATATCTCCGTTATGCATTATACGGGGTCTATATAGAAACATCGAACGTCGTGTTCGTGGGTCACCTGAATAATAATTAAGTGCATCTCCATCTGGTTTGACAAATACCGGTTGCCAAATATTGGCAATATCCGAACCTGGTAAAGCAAGTGAATCTATCCTTGTAATGTTTCCTGGAACTATATTACTGGGACGGTCAATATTTAACCACCATCTTGAATATACAATTGTTCCAGTAAGTGGATCGACAGTTGGCTTTTCCGCACCATTTCTTTCTGTAGTCATTCGATAAAGCGCGGTATCCTGATAAACTATAAATAAGTTCGTTGTATTAAATCCTTTTTCTGAAAGCTGAGGGTATCGTGTCGATGCAAATACAATGTTATTGTCAGGAGTATAAACTGGATCTATGTCATCATATTTCTCGAATTTATATGCTGCAGAACCAAATTGGGAAAGGTTTATTGCTCTATCTGTAAAAGTAATCTTCTTAAAACCCGTTCCATCGGTTCTAATCTCATAAATTCTCCAACTACTATCTGGATGCTCCACTCCAGCAAAAACAATTTTTTGTCCGGTCCAATGGACACACGGCTGTTGAACATCATAAATTTTAATACCATTAAAATTCATCGTAGAGTCTATAAGGGTAACAATCGTTCCACTTGCGTCTAACCTTAATAATCTACCACCAACCTTTGCAAACCTTGAATGTGGTCCCATACCGGGAAGCAGCCCTGCAGAAGGAAAATTAATATTACCACCATCTCTATGGTTACGGGATACGAATACTAATGGATAATCAAATGAATTACATATTCCTGATTCCGTATAAATAAATGAAAAAACTATACTAAAGAGTAATAAAGCACCGTAAAATTTTATTTTCATTGTAGATTAAATTAAATCTAGAACTAATTTACCAATTCTGTAAACAACAAAAGTGCAAATAAAATTTAGAAAAGTTTTATTTCAAGGCAAAAAATGAATTTGTTTGTTGTATTTTACAGGTATTTATAATAATTTATAGAATATATTAATCAACTAACAGACACAAAATGAAAAAATTTATATTAGCTTTGTTTAGCGTCCTGTTTATTCTTGGTGCAAAAAATACTTTTGCACAGGGCTTCAACAGCGTTACATCGCCAGATGGTATATATGTTATTGCTGTCGGTGACGGGGGACTGCTATTCAGATCAAGCGATGGGGGAAACACATTCGCTCAGCTAACTTTTGGATCCGATGATTATAAAGCTGTTACTTCGTATGGTGATAATGTATGGTTCTGCGGTGCTAATGGAAAAGTATTTTCATCATCTAAAGTAGTTACATCTGTAACCCCAACATCTGCGGGTTCATCTACTTTAATGGGAATAGATTTTATTGACAATAACGTTGGATTTTCTTGTGGAGTTGGAGGTGCTGTATACAAAACTACGGACGGTGGAACAACATGGAATCCTAGTAACACTGGTATTCCTGTAGTTGACTTGAATGCAATCAGTTTTAAAGATGCCTCCAATGGTGTTGTTGTTGGAAAAAATAGTGCTGTGTATACTACAACAAATGGTGGATCTTCATGGTCAGTTTCAGCCGTAAGTACTTCTGGTGACTTGCTAGCTGTCGAATATTATAGTGACGGTTATGTAATTACTGGTGTCAACGGAACAATAATCTTAAAACCTACCGCATCGGCATATCAATATGTTATCTCCAATACTGATTCGGATATTAGGGGTATTAGTGGAACTTCTATTAATAATACTAAAGTAGTTGGTGGTGGTGGTTTTATAAGAGGAAACAATGGCAGTCCGGGCTTTTTAAAGTTCGAACCTAACCCAATGCTAGCTAACCTAGTTGATATTCATTATGCTAATGCTGATATGGGTTTTGCTGTTAGTAGCCTGAACAAAGCAATAATCAGAACAACAAATGGAGGCGTCTCCTGGGAGTTTGCGCAGGGAGTAAATGTTTCATATAGCTGGCAGTCAAGATCGGGTCCCACAGGAAATTTCCTTGGAATGAATCTGACAAGACATCCATTTAATAGGCATTCCTTTTTTGTTGTATTTAGCAATAGAGTTTATGTTAGTCGTGATGACGGTGAAACATGGTCTCAAACAGCTACAATTTCACCATCTGGTGGTACACCTCATACTTTCCTAATAAGTGAAGCTGATACAAATGTTTGGCTAAATGCCAGAACAGGAAGCCCCGACATGGTTGTTAGAAGTACTGATCACGGCGCTACCTGGAACACAGTGATTTCAATGAATTTCACTAGTTATGGTGAACCTCTTGAACACGATCAATCTGATGGAAATGTATGGTATTTTGCCCCAGACAATGGAGGTTATTACAAATCCACAAATAATGGTGCGAACTTTAGTTTAATTAGCTCTTATCCGTTTAGAAGTCCTTGTGATCTTTTGGTTGATTGGGTTGATCCTAATGTTCAATTTGTAGCTGATGGTGTAACCGGAAGTGGCGTGGCTGATATTTTTCGCTCAACAAATGGTGGTGTTAACTGGACTAAAGTATTCACAAACCCTTCAAGTAGTGAAATTCCATCATTGTCAAATACAGTGTTCGACCAAAACTTGATGAGAGCAACTAACTGGTCAGGTAGTAATATTTATAAAACCACAAACAATGGAGTTAACTGGGCACTAGATCATACTAATCCATTCAACGGGTGGGGATCAAACTTTTGCGCTGAAGATCCAACAGTATATATGTCTGGAAGCTGGTCTGGTGCGGCATGTAGTATGACTCTTGACGGAGGTCAGTCATGGGTTTCTACTTCAGGACTTAGTGGTTCTGGTGGATTCATGTTGTTATCAGACAGAGGCACCATACTTGCCCAGGCTGGTAGTACTCTATATAAATTCAGAGCACAGTATACTGTAACAACGGCTATTCATGAAATAGTATTAAATAGCGGTATTCCTCAGGAATATGCTTTAAAGCAAAACTATCCAAATCCGTTTAACCCTTCAACAAAGATCAGTTTTGATATTCCTAAACAAGGTAATGTTAAGCTGGTAATTTTTGATCAGCTTGGAAGACAGGTTGCGGAATTAGTTAATACAATAAAAAGCGCAGGTTCATATGAAGTCGAATTTAACGGCTCAAACCTTGCCTCCGGTGTTTATTTCTACAAATTAGAAGTCCCTGGTCAGACATTTACTAAGAAAATGATACTGGTCAAGTAGTATAGATAATATACACTAACTTTTTTATATTAAACTGTCCGCAATTTCGCGGGCAGTTTTTTTTATAAATAGATGACAATGATTAGAAATATTTTTTTTATTGTGATGATGATATTCACTTTACCCCTATACTCGCAAAATAAAGACGAGATGATAATAAAGGGGTTAGATCACATGTATCATATGCGCCTTGACAGTGCAAAGATTGAATATGACAGAGTCATTTCTTTAAACCCAAAGAACCCTGAAGGATATTTTTTCCTGGTTTTACTGCAATGGTGGAGGATAAATATCAATAAAGAAGATATCAGCAATGATGAAAATTTCTTTAGAGCTGTTGATAAAGTCATTGATATAGCGGATAATGTCTTGGATAACAACTCTAATGATGATAATGCTATGTTCTATAAAGGTGGTGCTATAGGATATAGAGGACTCGTACATGCATTGCGTGAGAATTGGCTTAAAGCTGCCGAAGATGGACGCCGGTCTTTAAATTTATTTGAGGAAGCATCTAAAATTAATCCTTCCAATAAAGATGTTATGTTCGGAAACGGTGTATATAACTATTTTGCTGAATATATTCCCGATCGATATCCTTTTCTTAAGCCACTCTTAATTTTATTTCCATCCGGTGATAAAAATAAAGGTTTGCTTCAGATCAAAGAAACTGCAATGAACTCTAAATTCGGTAAAGTTGAAGCTAAATTTATTTTGAGTTATCTATATTTAAAGTACGAGAAGAATTTTACTGAAGCTGAAATTTACTCGAAAGATCTTTCTGACAACTATCCTGAAAATCCTCAGTTTGCAAGATACTTATACAATAGCTATGTTGGAGCAGGTAAATTTCAAGAAGCCATCGAAGGTTGGCAAAAAATACTTCAATTTGCATCTGAAGGAAAATTTGGATTCAATACACCGGTTTTATTAAGAGAAGCTAATTATTATCTCGGTTTTTCTTATATGTATACTGGTAATAACGAAGAGGCTAAAAAGTACTTGCTCAAATCTGAGGAATTGTCCTCTCAGATCGACAAAGATGCGACTATGATCAAAGCATTTACACTCCTTTGGTTGGGTGTTGTAAATGGACGGTTAGGGGATAAATCGAAGGCAAGGGAATACTTCGATAAAGTACTGGAAATGGATAATTTCGGTGATTCCCATGATCAGGCTGAGAAATATAAAGCTAGGTTGTAATGACTATTTTCATTAATAAATTATTATTATATTTATAGTTCGTAATTTAAAATAAAGTGAGGTAAACAAAAATTGATTAAAGTTATTGTTCAGGATGGTGAATCCATCGATAAGGCTTTAAAAAGGTTTAAAAAGAAGTATGAGAAAGCCGGAATTCTAAAAGAATTCAGGAGAAGGAAAGAGTATGTTAAGCCGTCGGTGTTGAAAAAGATGCAAAAAGAAAGAACTGTAAGAAAGAAGAGAAGAATTCTGGAAGAAGAAAACAATTAATTTTTCATATTATACATATTTTAAACCCACTACTAAAACATAGGTGGGTTTTTATGTTTATTGAGCAGATATGGAAGAAGTTAAAGATAAAGTGATGACTAAGTTTATTTCTGCTGATCTGATTGGGCAGAGAGTTAAGGAAATTGCAGATGAAATCAGTATAGTTTATAAGGATAAAAGTCCGATTTTAATAGGTGTTCTAAATGGTTCTTTCGTTTTTCTTTCGGATCTTATTAGAAATTTAAGTATTGATTGTGAGATTGATTTTTTAAAGCTGTCCAGCTACGGAAATGAGAAGATCTCATCCGGAAATGTTACAGTTCTTAAAGAATTAAATTGCAACCCGGAAGAACGGAATATCGTAATTGTTGAGGATGTTATAGACACAGGGGCCACACTTGATTATTTACATAAAATAATAAATAGTTATAACCCTGCTTCTGTAAAGTTCGCGACATTGCTCTACAAAAAAGAAAAATGCAAATCCACTCTCGATGTTGATTTTATTGGATTTGAAATTGAAGATAAATTTTGTGTTGGCTATGGTATGGATTATGCACAAAAATACAGGAATTTAAAAGATATTTATGTGTTATAGCCAATTAAAGAAAGGATATTTGTATGGATCAGGAAAATAATAACAAACAACAGAACAACAATAATAACAAAGACGATTTTAACTGGAACCGGGTATTTAAGATAGTACTTGGATGGAGTGCTATTTTAATAGGTTTTTTCCTTTTGATGATATATACAAAGGGTACTGACGCAAAATACTCCGAAATATCATTCAACAAATACCAACAGCTCCTCACTGACAACAAGATCCAGAGCGCAACCGTAAGGAAATCTGAAGACAGCTATGAATTTTACGGTAAACTCAAACAACCCGAACAGATAGATATTAATGGCAAATCTTTCACGCTGGATAATTTCAGTGTCTTTTTACCATATACCAACGTTGACGATGCGGTAATAAAATCCTGGAACGAGCATGGAGTTGATATCACCGTTGAAAAAGACGATGGCGGATGGCTTGGACCTTTGCTAAGTGCGCTACCATGGATACTTATCCTTATCGTATGGATAGTGATTATGCGTAGGATGCAGTCCGGTTCAGGCGGCACGCGAGGCATTTTCTCATTTGGTAAATCCAAAGCTAAAATGCTCACCGAATCATCCATTAAGGTCACGTTCAAAGACGTTGCCGGTGCTGATGAAGCCAAACAGGAGCTGAGTGAAATAATCGAGTTTCTAAAAAGCCCCGGTAAATTCCAAAAACTGGGCGGAAAGATACCTCGCGGAGTACTCCTTCTAGGACCTCCCGGGACAGGTAAGACTCTTCTCGCAAGAGCTGTCGCTGGTGAAGCCGGCGTTCCTTTCTTCTCTATCAGCGGTGCCGACTTTGTTGAAATGTTCGTGGGTGTAGGTGCCTCACGCGTCAGAGACCTCTTTGAGCAGGGTAAAAAGAACGCCCCATGTATCATATTCATAGATGAGATAGATGCCGTAGGAAGACACAGAGGTGCAGGATTAGGTGGCGGACACGATGAAAGAGAGCAGACACTCAATCAGCTTCTCATCGAAATGGACGGCTTTGAGCAAAATAACGGCGTTATCGTTATAGCTTCCACAAACAGACCTGACATTCTCGATCCGGCTTTGTTGAGACCGGGTAGATTTGACAGGCAGGTGGTTGTAGATAGACCTGATGTAAAAGGCCGTGAAGGTATATTGAAAGTTCATACAAGAAAGATCCCGTTAGCAAAAGATGTAAAGCTTGAGATAATTGCAAAGGGCACTCCTGGATTCTCCGGTGCCGACCTTGCTAATCTCGTTAATGAAGCCGCTCTTACAGCCGCTAGAAGAGATGCAGATTCTGTCACAATGAAAGATATGGACGCTGCCAAGGATAAAGTTATGATGGGTACTGAAAGAAGAAGCATGATAATCTCCGACAGTGAAAAGAAGACAACCGCTTATCATGAAGCCGGTCACGTTATCGTTGCTAAGATGATTCCTGAAGCCGATCCGGTGCACAAAGTTACCATCATCCCGAGAGGAAGAGCATTAGGCGTTACAACATATCTTCCAATGGATGAAAAACACAGCTATTCAAAAGAACATATCGAAGCTATTATAGCATACGCTATGGGTGGAAGAGCCGCGGAAAGACTAATATTCAATGAATATACAACCGGTGCAAGCAATGACATCGAAAGAGCAACAGGGCTTGCCAAACGAATGGTTTGTGATTATGGAATGAGCGAAAAGCTCGGTCCGCTTAAATATGGCGAGAAACAGGAAGAAATATTCCTTGGCAGGGAAATTCAGCAGAGAAGTGACCATAGCGAAGCAACCCAGATAATGATCGACGAGGAAGTTAAGAAAGTCGTTCAGAATTCAATGGACAGGGCTGAAAAGATCCTCAAACAGAATGAGAACGTGCTTCACGCAATGGCAAACGCTTTGCTCGAGAGAGAAACACTTGAGTCTGAAGAGATAGATATTATCATGAGAGGTGAGACACTTCCGCCAATAGAGAAAAAAGAAGAAGTTTCCGAGAGTGAAGAAGTGGTAAAAACTAAAAAGAAATCTAAAGAGGATACATCATTTTCTCCCGGCGACGTTGCTCTTGCAAATTAAGATCAAAATAAAGCTTATATAATTATAACCGGCTCCTATTTCCGCGCGGAGCCGGATTTTTTTTAAATGGAAGAAGTACAGGATAAAATAAGTTTTACCAGCGAGCTCAAAAGGAAGTTTATTCACATTTCCTCATCATGGATAGCATTTGCGTATATTTTCCTTTCCAAAGAGCTTATGATAATAATCCTTGCCGGATTATTCTTAGGAAGTCTCTTATCAGATATTGCGCGCTATTATTCCAAATGGTTTAATGATTTTTATATGAAAGTCGTCGGTCCCGTATTGAGAAGCCACGAGGTCAAACTAAAAAGCATTACACTAACAGGTGCAACTTACTTAATGTTTTCAGCACTATTGAGTGTTGTCATATTCCCAAAAGAAGTAGCTATCTCTGCGATATTCCTTATGACAATAGGTGATGCAGTCGCTGCTGTTATCGGGAAATCATTCGGCAGGTTAAAGTTTTACACTAAAACTTTCGAAGGAGGTCTCGCTTTCTTTATTGCCGGAGTGATAATCGTACTTCTGGCTCCAAAGCTTTCAAATAATGTAAATGAGTACTATATCGGCATAGCCGCTGTTTTCGTTACAACTATAATAGAAATGCTCCCGTTAAAACTCGATGACAATATTACCGTCCCGATAGTTTTCGGACTTTCGTATTTATCTTTCATTAAGATCTTTCTTAATTAATCTTCAAATGATATGTCATTTAGATGTGGTATTGTAGGTTTACCTAACGTAGGTAAATCAACTTTATTCAATGCTGTAACCTCGACTCAGAATGCGGAAGCCGCAAACTACCCGTTCTGCACCATAGATCCAAATACGGGAACGGTTATAGTCCCTGACGAGCGCGAGGATAAGCTTGTAAAAATGTATAACCCCAAAAAGGTTGTTCCAACCACTATAGAATTTGTCGATATAGCCGGGCTGGTGCGAGGCGCGTCTAAAGGTGAAGGTCTTGGAAACCAATTCCTTTCCCACATTCGTGAAGTCGATGCAATTATCCATATCGTACGGTGCTTTGAAAACGATAATGTTATTCACGTTGATAATAAAGTTGATCCCAAAAGCGATATTGAAACTATTGAAACGGAACTGATACTCAAGGACCTTGAAACGATTGAAAAGAGGCTCGAAAAGACTGGCAAGACTGCTAAATCCGGCGACAAAGATGCTAAAAAAGAGATAGAGATTCTCGAAGGCTTGAAACAGCACCTCTCTGGGGGCAGAATGGGGAAATATTTTACTGATTCACTTCCTAAAGAGAATGTATCGATTGTAAATTCTCTCCATTTGCTAACCGATAAGCCTGTCATTTATGTTGCTAATGTGGATGAAGCCGGTATAAATGGAAATCAGTATTCCGATATGGTGAAGGACATCGCTGCTAAAGAAAATGCTAGATTTCTGATACTTTCCGTGCAGATAGAATCTGAAATAGCCCAGCTCGAAACTGAAGAAGAGAAACAGGACTTTCTGAAAGAAATGGGAATTGAAGAATCCGGGCTTACACGCCTCATTAAAGAAGCATATTCATTGCTCAACCTTATCACATTCTTCACTGCCGGCGAAAAAGAAGTTCATTCATGGACTATAGAAAAGGGGAGTACCGCGCCTCAAGCCGCCGGGGAGATACACACCGACTTTGAAAAAGGATTTATCCGCGCCGAAATAATGCGTTATGACGACTTAATTAGTCTGGGATCTGAACAGGCTGTTAAAGAAAAAGGTTTATTGAAAGTTGAGGGTAAGGAGTATATCGTACAGGATGGTGATATAGTTTACTTCAGGTTTAATGTCTGATCACTGGACGCCCAGGAACTGCAATCCGTTCACCGTTATCAGAGCCAGCAGGTAAGCGATTCCTGTGAATATGACGACTTGCATTACAGGAATTCTCCAACCGCCGGTTTCCTTCCGTGAAATTGCCACAGTAGAGAGACACTGCATTGCGAATACAAAGAACACAATAAGCCCTATGATCGTCGATGTAGTAAACAATTTTTTGCCCGTTGCCTCATTTCGAGCATCCTGCATCGATCCGAGTATCGATTCCTGAAGCTTCTCATCGTCATCGTCCGTTATTTTGAATATCAGCGCCATTGAACTTACGAATACCTCACGTGCCGCGAATGTAGCGATAAGCGAAACACCTACCCGCCAGTCCATTCCAATTGGTTGCATTACAGGTTCTATGAATTTTCCTAACTGTGCCGCATATGAATGTGTTATCCTTTCGTATGCAATAGTTTGCTCAACTTTATCCGGAGCTATGTTTTGAGTATCCACTTTAGGATTGTAATTTGGGAATGAGGTCAATACCCAGAGTATAAGCGAAAGATAAAGTATGACAGGTCCGGCTTTTCTTACATATGATCCTGAACTTTTAAATATACGGGCTACTACATCGCGTAGATTTGGAGCTCTGTAAGCAGGGAGTTCGATAATAAATGAGCTGTTATCTTTTTCCTTTACTATCTTTTTGCTGAATTTATTCACCACTCCTGCTATGATAAGTGAACTTACGATGCTGAATACGTATATAATTGCAAGGCTCACTCCGCCTATCCATGGCTTATTCCTTGGTGTCAGATAGGCTAGTAACAATGCATATACAGGTAATCTTGCGCTGCAGCTCATCAAAGGGATAATGAATATCGTTAGAAATCTCTCACGCTTGCTCTGTATCGTTCTTGTTGCCATTATAGCGGGAATTGCGCATGCAAAACCGGATAGCATAGGCACAAATGAACGCCCGTTGAGTCCTATTTTCGATAACGGTTTGTCTATCAGCATTGCTCCGCGTGCCAGGTAACCCGAATCTTCGAGCAATCCCAGTATAAAAAATAATATCACTATCTGGGGCAAAAATACCAGCACCGAACCCAATCCGGCAATTAGTCCATTAGCAACAAGGTCACCGAACCAGTTATCACCGATAGTCTCTAGGGCGGATGATGATAATGTTCCAAAAAATAGGTCTATTAGGTCCATCAAAGGCGCCGCCAGCCAGAATATAGCTGTAAATGTTAACGACATTACCACCAAAAAGGAAAATATGCCCCAAAACTTATGTAGGAAAAACTTGTCTAATTTAAGTGAAAATGAATCCAGGGATCTGTGAGAGTCCGGTCCGTTTGAGAGTATTTTAAGCTGTTTATTAGCCTCGTTAATCTTTAAAAGCTGGCCTCCTTGCTCATGGTAATCGATCTTTTCAAGCACCGCCGACTCTATATCACTTATCTCCTTGAATGAATTCAGAAGATCCTCACGCGAGGAGTGTTCGGGAAACTCTTTTGCCATCGCTTCACCGAATTCCTCCATGTTCTTACCGACTATCATTAGGAGTTCATCTATTCCATTACCGTTACGGCTGTCTATTTTTACCACGTCACAGCCCAATATCGCGCCTAATCTCTCCGTATTTATGTCATAACCCTTCTTATTCAGAAGATCATTCATCGTAAGGGCAACTATTACCCTGAATTTTGACTTTAGAAGCTGTTTAACGAGTAAAAGCTGTCTGGAAAGCTGGCTTGCATCTATCGTAACGACTGCAATGTCCGTTTCGCCGAATTTCGGATGTGAAAATATATAATCTACTGATAATTTCTCGTCGGGAGAGCAGGGGATTAAGCTGATTATCCCCGGTGAGTCGAGTATCTGAGCATTAACTGAGTACTTGCCAAGTATTCTGGATATAGAGTATTCTACGGTTGAACCGGGATAGTTAACCGTCTTATATTTCTTACCGCTAAGAAAATTGAATAAAGTAGTTTTACCCGAATTTGGATGTCCGAGAAGTGTGATTAATGGTATTTTTTCCAGAACTGTATTTTCTACAACCGGCATCTATCGTTTATCATGTTCCAAAATAATGCACTCGGCTTCACTTTTTCGGATGGCTATTACCGAACCGCGTATTGACAGCGCTATTGGATCCTTAAACAACGGCTCGAATGCAAGCTCTATCTCTTCGCCAGGCGTAAATCCGACTTCCATTATCCTGCGTGAAGACGGATGGTCATTATCGATGTCCTCGATTATTCCTTTTTCACCTAATTTTAAATTCGCCGCTGTCCTCATAAATGAAGCTTATTAAGACTCAATTTAGATATATACTTAAGTTTTTTCAACCTAATTTGCTGTCCACAGGTTTCTGCGAAGCGAGCTCTTTATAATTCTCACACTTCTCTTTTTCATTACAAGTAGCAAATACCTGCAGTGTATGGTCTATTGACTTAAGGTTATTCTCTTTGCATACTTTATCTTGAAGCTGTTCTATCTTCGGCGCTTCAAATTCGAGTATCTTATTACACGACACACATATAATATGGTAATGCAGGTTTCTGCCGTACTTCGTCTCAAACCTTGTTCTATCGCCCTTAAAGTTATGCTTCGATAATATCCCGCACTCGCTCATTAGTTCGAGTGTCTTATATACTGTTGCTCTGGATACCTTGAGATAATCGTTCTTCATATTAAAGAACAATTCATCTGCGTCGAAATGTCCCTCCATATCCATCGCTGCATCGAGTATTAAAAAGCGCTCGTTCGTGATTCTGTGAGCATGCTCTTTGAGATAATTTATGAAAACCTCTTTTACTTCTTTTGAAGCCAATTCTATTCCTGTTTAAATTTTATTATACTTTTGCGCTTCCGACGGACTTATCGAGAATGCTCATTCCCTCGTCTATCTCGCTTTCATTCACACACAGCGGCGTCCTGAATCTTATCGCCCTCTCACCGCATCCGAGTATGATAAGATTATTATCGAATGCGTTATCCAGTATCTTATTCCTTAGCTCCTTCGACTCACAATCGAATGCGCAGAATAATCCCAGTCCGCGTGGATTGGATATCTTCCCTTTGTGATTCTCGACCAGCTCGTGTATCCTCGCCTGCAAATGCTTACCCACCACAGCACAGTTCTCCACAAGATTATCTTCCTTTATGATCTCGAGTATCCTCTTGAATCTGAACATATCCACGAGATTACCACCCCATGTGGAATTGATTCTGCTCGACTTCCTGAATACGTTCTCCGGTACCTCGTCTATCCTGTCTGTGCATACCAGTCCGCATACCTGCGTCTTCTTACCAAAACACATTATATCCGGCGTAACATAATACTGGTGCGCCCACCATTTTCCCGTAAGAGCGATACCAGTCTGCACTTCATCGAATATCAGCATCATCTCATTCTCGTCGCATAGCTCCCTCAACTTTATAAAAAACTCCTTCCTGAAATGATTATCGCCACCCTCGCCCTGTATCGGTTCTATGATAAGCGCCGCGATGTCATCCTTGTTATTAGCAAGAGCTTCCTTTATCTGGTTTACTGCTTCCTCTTCCGTTCTGATTACATTCTCCAAATTATCACCCGATAGGGGATATGTTATCTTTGGATTGATTATTCTCGGCCACTTGAATTTCGGAAACAGCGCCGTCTTATCCGGGTCGGTGTTCGTCAGCGACATCGTGTAACCGCTCCTGCCGTGAAACGCCTGCTGGAAGTGGATCACCTGGTGTCCCTTTTCCTCTGTATATCCGCGGGCGAAGTTCTTCCTGACCTTCCAGTCGAATGCCGCTTTAAGCGCGTTCTCTATTGCCAGAGCACCGCCCTCGATATAAAACGAATACTTGAATTCCTTCGGCACCGCTGTCTTAAAAAATGTCTCCACGAATTCCGCCTGTTCCTGTACATAAATATCCGATAGGGAAGGTTTCGTTACGGCTATCTCGCCGACCTTCTCTTTAAACTCGTCATTATCTATTTTCGGATGGTTCATTCCGAGCGGGCTCGAAGCGAAGAACGTGAAGAAATCAAGTAATGTCCTGTCATGCTTTGAATCGTAAAGATACACACCTTTCGACTTCTTAAGGTCGAGTGTGAGGTCATACCCGTCTGCGAGTATGTATTTTGAAAGTACTGATGAAACATGTTTGGGTGATACGTTCACCGGATCAAAACCATTTGTCATGGTTTCCTTTGTTTCGTCTGTCTTTATGTCTGCCATGTTAATATTCCCTATAATTTAAATTTATTCTATATGTCCGATTACAAAACTCTTTTCTTTTATTGATTTTAGATACTCCATTACCTTGTCGGCTGTCTTTGGATCGACTACCACGCTCAATCCTATCCCCATATTGAAAGTCCTTCTCATATCCTTCAGATCCACGTTACCTTTCTTCATCAGAAGATAATATATCGGTGGAACATTCCATGCTGACCAGTCTATTACCAGCTTCCGGGTTTTAGGAACAACACGCCTTGTATTTCCTTCCAAACCTCCGCCGGTTATATGAGCTATCGAATTGATTTTGAATTTGCTTAAAAGCCCCTGTATCGTATTCAGGTAAGACTTATGTGTCTTTAAAAAATACTTTCCTGCTGACGTCTTGAGTTCGGGAACGGGCGCGTTTAGTTTCTTTGGTGTATCGAATATCTTCCTTACAAGCGAGTAACCGTTAGTGTGAAGCCCGTCCGATGCAATACCTATCACAACGTCACCCTTCTTCACGTTCTTTGAATTTACGATCTTGTCCTGATCTACGATTCCAACTATTGCTCCCGCCAGGTCGAAATCTTTTCCCTCATAAAGCCCGGGCATCTCAGCCGTCTCTCCGCCGATCAATGAACAATTGTTCCTTTTACATCCTCTGACCAGACCTCTCATTATATCTACTGAAGCGTTTATCTCCAGCTTTCCTGTTGCATAATAATCAAGAAAAAATATCGGCACAGCACCGCACACTGCGATGTCATTTACGCAATGATTTACAAGATCTTCGCCAACTGTATCGTACTTTTTGAGCTGTATAGCAAGTTTTACTTTTGTACCGACACTATCTATACTCGATACAAATACGGGCTTTTTAAACCGCTTAAAATCCGGTTTATAAAATGCCCCGAAATTGCCGATACCGCTTAATACGTTTTTGGAGAAGGTTCCTTTGACCAGAGGTTTGATCTTATCTACAAAGGCATCGCCTTTTGAAATATTGACCCCTGCAGAGGTATAAGATAGCTTCTTCATTACATAAATTACCAAAAAAGGCGATTTTATTCAATTCAGAAGCCTGCGATAAGTTTTTATTATTTATGGTTTTTATCCACTATAACAACGAATTCTCCCTTAATCTTTTCATCCCCGATCTCACCTAAAATTTCCCCCGGAGTACCCTTGAAATGCCTCTCATTTTCCATTGTAAGGTCGAATCCAACGAAAATTCTCCTCTCAGGGAAATATATCTCCATATCCTTCAATAATGCCGTCAATCTGTACGGAGCGTCCAGGATTGCAAAAACCCTATCCAGTTTTTGAAGGTTCGAAAGCTGTCTTTTCCTTTCGTCACCTTTAGGGGAGAGAAATCCTATATAATAAAACCTGCTTATGTCAAAACCCGATAATACTATTGCCGCGAGAAGGGAATTTGCTCCGGGAATGAACTCGAACTTAATACCGTACTCGATACACCTCTGGATGAGCAGGTTACCCGGATCTTCGAATGCAGGTGTCCCGCAATCCGACACAAGAGCAAAACTCTTTCCTTCCAATATCTCTTTGATGATCTCGTCAGTTTCTTTTTTTTCGTTGTGCTCGTTCAGACTAATGAGATCTTTTTCTATACCGAAGAATTTTAGCAGACGCGTTACTTCCTTATACTCTTCGCATATCACACAGTCAACTTTTTCTAATGTCTTCAGCGCCCTGATGGTCATGTCGGCGTAATTTCCTATTGGAGTGGAAACTATATATAGTCTCACGTCGTCCACGCTATACTCCTGTGCTTCCGTAACCGCCTTCACCGCGCTCCGAATCGCTGAGCGAATCCGTCTCGTTTATCTGGCAGTGTTCGTATTTTGCAACTATCAACTGGGCGATCCTGTCCCCGAATTTTACTTCAAAATCATTCTCGCCGTGATTTACAAGCACTACTCCTACTTCACCCCTATAATCCGAATCTACAGTACCGGGGGAGTTGAGAACCGTAACACCAAACTTCAGCGCAAGACCGCTCCTAGGTCTCACCTGTCCCTCATATCCTTCGGGAAGCTCAACTATAACGTTCGTCGGTACTAATACCCATTTTCCGGGTTTGATGGTCAATGTCTCTTTTGATGCCGAGGAAAGGTCCATTCCTGCTGAGCCCGCAGTTTTATATTCCGGTAGTGATGAATCTATTTCGGGATTATATTTCTTTATGTTTACTTTCATTTGAATAAATTAAAAACGGCAGCATATAGCTGCCGTAAAATGTTTTACATTATGTGGTCGTTTCTAGTTACTTAAAAGTGATGCCACGATTATCAGTAAATAAACCAGAAGGAACAGTACGGAAAGTATCACGTTTACTATTCCAAGCCACATTCCGATCTTTGCCATGGTCAATCCTGCTTGAGGTGAACGGCCTTCCTCGATTGCCTTTATTTCTTTTTTACCTACTATCCATGCTGGGATAGCCGCAAAAATACCGAGACAAACGTATGCCGCAATACCCAATACCAATGCGATTATTGCATTAGTACTTGCGCTTTCTCCACTGCTTCCTGTTGAACCCCCTGATGGAGGCGGTGGCGGAGGAGGTGCGCTAAAATCTGATGGTGGAGGCGGAGGGGGAGGAGGCGCGCCCGGTCCGGAATCCTGCCTGTAAAACCTTGTAATGTTTTTCATTGAGATTTAATTTTATTAACGGGATGACCTTTTAGCAAATATATAACTTATTCAAAATAATTTAAACCCATTTGACATAATAAAAACAATTGCATCGAATGATTAATGACTGCTCAATGTTGCCAGACCAACTATAAATACGAAATATATCACAAAGAATATTAATGCTAATACTGCGAGGATTGTTGATGCTATTCCAAGCCACATTCCGATCTGAGCCATTACTTTACCTGCCTGCGGTGAACGTCCTTCATCGATTGCCTGTATTTCTTTCTTACCCACTATCCATGCGGGGATGCCCGCAAGTAAACTCAAACTGCAAACCCATGCCGCAATACCCAGTACTAACGCAACAATTGCTGCCGAACTCGCGCTCTCACCCGAACTTCCGCCTGATGGTGCCGGTGGAGGTGGCGGTGGTGCATTAAATGCAGACGGTGCCGGAGGCGGTGGCGGAGCTCCCCCTGACCCATAATCTTGCCTATAGAGTGGATTTTTTCTCATGATCTGTTTTTTAGATTTTCTTTAAGTACCGATGACTAAATATAAACTATATTAGATAGATATTAAATGATATTAAATCTGATCTCAGATGATCTTTTTGAATAACTTCCGGGCATTATTGTATAATTGCTCTATAAGTTTATCTTTTCCGATATTCTTGATCTCTGCTAATTTTTCGATTGTGTAAATAACGTTTGATGGCTCATTGGTTTTCCCGCGGTTAGGTACTGGAGTTAGAAAAGGGGAATCTGTTTCGGACAGCATTCTTTCGATCGGCACTGCTTTGACAGTATCCGTCTCTTTAAAATTCTTATAAGTTACATTCCCGCAGAACGAAATATAAAAATTATCCCTTGAATTATCCATTGATAGTATTTCTTCTGCTTCATCAGGCGTGCCTCCGAAACAATGAAATTGTCCTGAGAGACTTTCATCATAATTCTCCTTTATCATTGCTATCGCGTCACCGCATGACTCTCTCGTGTGTATGACTATGGGTAATTCCTTTTCTCTGGCAAGCTGTATCTGGAGTTTGAAAAATTCCTTCTGAGTATCCACATTTGACGTATCCCAGTAATAATCTAACCCCGTTTCACCGATTCCTACTACTTTCTCGTGGGAGCATAGTTTTTCTATCTCTTCGAGGTCTTTTAGATCTGATTTTACTGCATCTCCCGGGTGAATACCCACTAAAGTATATATAATATCATATTTTTCAGCTAGTTGTATACCCGCTTGAGAGGTTTTTAGGTCCACTGCAGGCACTATAATGGCTGAAATTCCCGCATCTTTTGCTCTGGCAAGCATCTCATCGAAGTTAAGTTGCATATTATCATAGAATAAGTGAGCATGTGTGTCTATTATCATTTTCTGGTCGGTTTAAGGGTTCAAAGTTGTGAAACTGTGTAAAAACTAATGTTAATATGGTAAAATTAACGAATTCCTTATAAATATACACTTGAAAATGTACCGTGATTGAGTTATGTTTGTGAAGAAACTTTTGGTTAGGGGCTTAGGTTAGAGATAGTAAGGAGGGCATTGATAATGCGCGAAGAACAGAAAAATATAATCGATAAGTCCCGGGAGTATTTCTACAAAGGGTACTTATGCCAGATGCGAGGGGATTATGATAAGGCTATTCAAAATTATGAAAAGTCTATAGACGTCTATCCGACGGCAGAAGCCTTTACGTTTCTTGGCTGGACATACAGTTTCAAAGGTGATCTTGAAAGGGCAATTTCTGAATGTAAGAATGCCATAGATATTGACCCTGATTACGGAAATCCGTATAATGATATAGGTGCATATTTATTACAGCAGGGACAGGTTGATGAAGCGATTACGTGGTTCGAGCTTGCAATTAATTCAAAGCGTTATGAAAATGTTGAGTTTGCACATTTGAATCTTGCTAAAGCGCTCGAAATGAAAGGGCTCTGGTTTGAAGCCCTGGATGAGTACAAGATGGCTATTGGAAAAGCGCCGGATTACACCGAAGCAAAAGTTCATCTTAACAGATTACAAGGAAACTTAAATTAGTTTATATTATAAATATTATTTCATCAATAATAAAATTATAAAATGAAGAGACTTTTACTGGGTTTAATTGTAATAGTGAGTATGTTTTCTGCTGAAAAGGTAACGAATGCACAAAGTTTTTCTTTTGAAAGAGTAGGACCTGAATTGGAAATGATTCCATATATAAAGGATTCCCTGCAAACGGTGATCCGCTCCGCAATAGTCCGTAATAACACCAGCAATACTATCCATATGAGGTTTTACAGGGTACAGAATAATATTCCTGCTTCCTGGCAAACCCAAATGTGTTACGATCTTTGCTACGCTTATTTCGTAGATACTATTGCTCCTCCTCCTTTACCTCCTTATGACCTCGGTCCTAATCAGGTAGATACAATGTTCTATATAGATTTTTCCGGCGAGGAGGAAGGTGTCGGTACAGGCGTCGTGAGAATGTATAATACCGATAATCCGTCTGAGTTCGTTGAGCAGACATTTAAATTACAGATCGGTGACGGTGTAGGCATCCATCAGATTTCATCCAATGTTGAAGAGTTTAGACTCGATCAAAATTATCCTAATCCGTTCAATCCATCAACAAAGATAAGATTTTCCATACCTAAAAATGATTTCGTCAATCTGAAAGTTTATGATATACTCGGTAATGAAGTAGCTGACCTGGTCGATAACCAGCAGCTCAATACCGGCGCTTATGAATATGAATTTAATACCGCCACCCTGAACTTATCATCCGGCGTGTATTACTACAAACTTACCACGTCGCAGTTCACCCAGGTAAGAAAAATGATGCTCGTAAAATAAAAACTCTATGCCCGAAATAACAAATAAAGATCTCACATTACTGGAAAAAACCTACATCCCGCAAATCGTTAAGGGATTAGCGCTTACCTGGAAACAGATGTTTAAGCCGAAGTTTACGAGGCAGTACCCGGAGGAGCGGTGGGATCCACCCGCGTCGTTCCGGGGACGGCCTGTTCTTGTGCAGGAGGACGACGGCGTAGAGCGCTGTGTAGCTTGCGGGCTGTGCTCACGAGTGTGTCCAGCACTAGCTATAGAGGTGCGTGCAGGAGAGACTACAGGAGAGAAGGAGCGGTATCCGGAGCTATTTGAGATAAATATGGTGAGGTGTATATTTTGCGGATTTTGTGAGGAAGTGTGTCCGGAGGAAGCGATCGTGATGAGTGACGAGTACGAGTTGGTTTTCAGCTCACAGGAGGAAGCAGTTTACGGAAAAGACAAACTGCTGATGCCAAAGAGCAAGCTTAAAAAGAGATTGGATTATCTAGAGCAGTACAAATAAGGGAGTACCGAGAGCAGTACACAAAGCAGGTAGATAGATGAAGAGGTTACTTATAACACTAATAGGGGTTTTACTACTCACTTCAACGATTTCGTTTGCGAGCGAAAGCGGTGAGCCGTCCGATGCGAAAAACGTCATAGAGAACTTCTATGCGAAGATCAAATTGGACAGGGTAAGACTTTATTGGGTTATAAATAATCCGGAAGACCTAAAAGAGATCAGATTACAAACCAAGAAATCAGGTGAAGCAAATTACACCGACCTGGACGCAATCAAATTCGGCGATTTCATAGAAAAAGAGACAAAAGATTCCGTTTCCGAGTATGTGTATTCATACAGGCACAAAGTAAAGGAAAACGGAGTTTATTTTTATAAGATCACACTTATAAACAACGAAGGGCAGGAAATAGGAAACGAAGAAATCAAATTAGGAATCTCGAGCATACCGGATTTCGAGCTTTTGCAAAACAATCCAAACCCTTTCAATCCTTCAACGATAATTTCATACAAGATATTTACGGCAGGTCATGTATCATTAAAGGTATATAACCTTACAGGAAAGCAGATAGCGGTACTTGTCGATCAGACACAGAACCCGGGTACATATTCAATAGAATTTAATACAGGAAACTTTCCTGAGCTATCCAGCGGGATATATTTTTACAAACTGCAGACAAGTTATTCTTCAGACATTAAAAAAATGATCTTTGCAAAGTAATTTGGATAACTCCGACCCCCATATACGATTTTCACTTTTCAAAGCTTTATCAGCAAATTTTATTTTATTAAACTATTCACTCCAAATTAGCAGAGGAGGGGTTTCTTTTTTCGCGTAGATAAATAATGGACGACTTAAAATTATTATTCACCGATCTATTTTTTCTTTTCTTCTTCGTCTTTTTAAACGCTTTCTTTGTGGCGGCTGAGTTTGCCATAGTAAAAGTCAGGAGAACACAGCTGGAGCTATTGTCAGCCAACAATAAAAAAGCCACCACATCGCTTAAGCTCATATCGCACCTGGATGAATACCTCTCAGCAACTCAGCTGGGTATTACGGTAGCTTCACTGGGATTAGGCTGGATAGGTAAACCAGTTACATCCCGTATACTGGAACCTATATTTGCGATGCTGGACATTACGAACCCGCAAACGATAGATTCAATATCAATCACGGTTGGTTTTATAATTATAACCTTTCTGCATATAGTACTGGGAGAGCTTGGTCCTAAATCTCTTGCTATAAGACATCCCAGATCAACAACGCTATTTATTGCCATGCCCTTAAATTTCTTTTACAAGGTTTTAAAACCTGCTATATGGGCATTGAACGGCACAGCAAACCTTATACTGCGTATGTTCGGGATAAAACCTATTTCAGAATCGGAAAGGTCACACTCGGAAGAAGAATTAAGATTGCTTATTTCAGAGGGGCAAAAGACGGGAGCTATAGATTCGACGGAGCATCAGCTTATAGAGAGGATATTCGAGTTTAACGATAAGACAGCAGACGACATAATGATCCCCCGAAATGAGGTTACTGCCGTAGAAGTGGACGATTCAAAGGAAAAAATAATACAGGTCGTGCTGGAGCAGGGATATTCACGAATACCGGTTTATAAGGATGACATGGATAACATCGTCGGGATAATTTATTCAAAAGACCTGCTAACGGCATCCGAGCACAAAGAGATGATAACGATAATGGACATACTTCGCCCGGCTCATTTCATTCCGGAGACAAAACACATCGGCGAGATACTAAAAGAGTTTCAGAAGAAAAGGATACACCTCGCCATCGTGGTCAATGAACACGGTGAAATGGTGGGACTTGTAACACTGGAAGACATCATCGAAGAAATAGTGGGTGAGATAGAGGATGAGTATGACGTCGAAGCGGAAAAAGTTACGATAGACAAGAAGGGAATATTCCTTGTTAATCCAGATATTGAAATTGACGTTTTTAATCAAAGATTTAATACTGATATTCCCGATGACACGGAAGAATACAATACACTCAGCGGGTTTTTGCAGACGGTAACGGGACACGTGCCGGAGGTTTTCGAGAGGATAGATTATAAGGGATTAATATTTACCGTTATGAAAAAGACGGGCAACAAGTTACTTCAGGTTAAAATACAAAGGGTCTGATGGATTTCATTATAAATAGAATAGGCAATTTCTTTAACGATATGGGAAGCTTTGGCATACTGTTGGTTGGTATGTTCAAAAGCCTTCCGCGTATATTCAAAGACAGGATGCTCATAATAGAGCAGATGGTCAGTATCGGCGTTAATTCGTTCGTACTTGTTTCCATAATCGGTCTTTTTACCGGGGCAGTGTCAGCATGGCAGGCAGCTTACCAGATGGCAGGACTGGTATCGAACAACTATCTAGGCTCGGCAACGTCAAAGGCAATCATCATCGAGTTGGGACCCGTACTTGCGGCTATAGTTCTTGCCGGCAGGGTAGGAGCATCGATCGCAGCGGAGCTTGGCACAATGAAAGTAACCGAGCAGATAGACGCTCTGGAAGCTATGGCAATAAACCCCATACGCTACCTTGCAATGCCGAGAGTAATAGCGACAACCGTAATGCTTCCAATACTCGTGATATATGCCGTAACAATTGCTATAACGGGTTCATTTGTAGTAAGCACGTTGTTTCTCGACGTGTCACCAAACGTTTTTATGAACGGATTTAAAGGGTCGTTCCAGATACGGGATTTCAATACGGCGATGATAAAGGCATTCTGGTTCGGGCTGGCAATTTCATCCATAGGCTGTTTCGTAGGTTTTGAAACCAGAGGAGGCGCGCAGGGAGTGGGACTTTCCACGATCAAATCATTCGTTATCTGCGCCGCCAGTATTCTGATACTTGATTACATTTTGTGGAATTTATTGGTAGGATAAAACTAATTTGAGCTTTCCGAAACATATCACGGGATTAAAAGACCTGGACAAGGACGTTATCAAATTAATTCTCGATGAAGCGTCCGAATACAAGGAAACAGTATCCGATAAAAACCAGAACGTAAAAGAGATCCTATCCGGCAGATCCGTTATTAACCTGTTTTTTGAAAATTCAACACGGACACGAGTATCATTCGAGCTAGCAGAGAAATTACTTGGAATGAAAGCAGTTAATTTCACGTCAGGAATCTCCTCGCTTTCAAAAGGGGAATCGGATGTAGATACCATACGCAATCTCGATGCAATGAAATTTGATTGTGTAGTTGTAAGACACAGTGAGAACGGATTCTATCAAAAGGTAGTCGATAACTCCTCAGCATGCGTTATAAACGGAGGAGACGGAACAAATGAACACCCGACGCAGGGACTTCTGGATATGTTAACTCTTAGAGAAATATTCGGAAAGCTAGAGGGAATAAAAGTTTGTATTGTAGGTAATATATCACACAGCAGGGTTGCAAGGTCAGACATATACGGACTAAACAAATTCGGCGCGAACGTATCAATATGCGCTCCCGGCGCTTACATACCGGGAGACGCGGATGACCTAGGTGTAACAATAATAGATTCCATAGACGATGCGATCAAAAATACAGACGCGCTTGTGCTTCTGCGCATACAGCAAGAGAGAGGCGCGGGCGAACAGATCACAAACGAAGAGTTTCACGATAAATACGGCATGAATGAAAAAAGACTGACACTTAACCCCGATATTAAGATACTTCACCCCGGACCGTGGAATACAGGAGTGGAGCTGGATCAATACGTAGTCGATTCGGAAAATTTTTACGGATATAAGCAGGTTACTAACGGGCTTGCAGTCAGACTGGCTATTTTAAAATTATTATTGTTGCGTTGAAATTACTAATTAAGAACATAAAGATAGTATCTCCGGCTGACAGACTTAACAGAACAGCCGATATTTACATAGAGAACGGTATAATAAAAGAGATCGGCAAGGTTGATAAAGAGGGTGTCGAAGTAATAAACGGGAAAGGCTTAACATGTGTACCGGGATTATTCGATATGCATGTCCATTTCCGCGAACCGGGGCAAACACATAAGGAAGATATTAAAAGCGGAAGCGAATCGGCAATGAACGGAGGCTTTACGGGAGTTACTATGATGCCGAACACAATTCCGGCAATAGATACCCCAAAAGTTATTAAACAAGTTTTAAAACACGGAAAGAATTCATTAATAGATTTGACTACGACTGCCTGCATAACAAAAAACAGAGCAGGTCATGAATTAGCAAATATTAATTCATCACACAAAGCCGGAGCGGTGGCGTTTACGGATGACGGAAGCCCTGTAGCCAACCCGATGCTTGTAAGAAAGTCAATGGAGGAGATATCCAAGATAGATTCCTTATTCGTACAGCATGCCGAGGACATGATATTATCCGATCACGGAGCGATGAATGAAGGAAAGGTTTCGAAAAAGCTCGGTATAAAGGGCATTCCTACTATAAGCGAGACGGTTGTAGTAGCACGCGATCTCGAAATAGCAAGATTTGTTAAAGGGACGCGCTATCATCTTCAGCATGTATCATGCGGAGATAGTGTAGATATAATAATGAATGCGAAAGCAGATGGTGTGAAAGCGACGGTGGAAGCATGTCCGCATCATTTTATATTAACGGATGAGGCATGTGAGACTTACGGCACAAATGCCAAGATGAATCCGCCATTAAGGACTCAAAAGGATGTCGATAGGATATTAAAAGGGTTTAAAGAGGGTCAAATCGACGTAATATGCACGGATCATGCCCCGCATTCGGAAAGTGAGAAAAAACGTCCATTTCAGAAAGCTCCATTAGGAATAATCGGGCTTGAGACGGCAGTGGGGCTCGCATATACGTTCCTGGTAGATAAAAAGATCATATCGTTCGAGGAAATGATAAGAAAAATGTCCATAAATCCGAGAAAGATACTGAAACTGCCAGAAATCAGGATAAAAAAGGGTCAAAAGGCAAATCTGACAATATTAGATACCGATGCTAAGTGGACGATCGATAAAAGTAAGTTTAAGACTAAAAGCAGGAATACACCTTTCGACGGCTGGAAAGTAAAGTGTAAACCGTTTGCTGTGATCAATAATGATAAGGTTTACTACTCGAATTTATAGCTATTATTTAGATTAATGATTGAATGTATTTATATTTATTATAAATTAGTTATAGTGTATAGTTATAGTAATATCTAGTATTAATGGGCAAAACAATTTCAGTATGCATCCCAAAGGGAGGAGTCGGTAAAACCACGACAGCGGTTAATCTCGCGGCATCCCTGGCAGTAGCAGAGAAAAAGACTCTACTGATAGATGTAGATCCGTTCGGTTCTGCGGCTGTGGCATTGGGCTTCACTCCGGATAAGATAAAAGCTGGAATTGCGGACGTTTTTGGCTTTTCTAAGTCGATTTCGCAGGCAATTCATAAGACAGAGATGGAATATCTGGATTTTGTGCCGTCTAATATAAATTCGCTCAAAATTGAGGAGAAATTTTCAAAATCATCCGATAATAGGGTAATTTTGAAGAATTCTATGCGGGAATGCCGGGATAAGTATGATTTTATTATTATTGACTGCCCTCCTGTGCTCAGGGGTGTTACAACGAATGCTTTGACGGCGTCGGATTCTATATTGATCCCCGTAAAATGCGGTCATCTGGCTCTGGATGCGATAGATAAGCTGTTTAATTACATAGAATGGGTGAAAGATAATTCAAATCCGGGTATATCGGTTGAGGGAATCGTACTGACAATGTATGAAAAGGACTCAAAAGTGACGGAAATCGCAGAAAGGGAGCTCAGGATAAAGTATAAGGATATGATGCTTAATACGATCATCCCGGTGTCGAATCTGCTTAATGAAGCGACGTTTTATGGGAAGCCGCTGTGTTTGTATAAGATAGACTCGAAGGGCGCGCTTGCGTACCTGGACCTTGCATATGAGCTGATCACGATGAACTCCGGCGAGGAGGAATTTATTAAGATCAAAAAGGAAGAAATATAATATATGACCGAAATACCGAAAAATTATGACATAAAACCCACGGAAGAGAAGTGGACGGAGTTTTGGGAGGAGAAGAAGGTATACCATGCGAACGTGCGCCCGGACAGAAAGAAATATTCTATCGTGATACCACCGCCCAACGTGACGGGGATACTGCATATCGGGCATATACTCAATAACACGATACAGGATCTATACGCGAGATGGAAGCGCATGCAGGGCTACGAGGTGTGCTGGGTGCCGGGTATGGACCATGCAGGAATCGCCACACAGATGATGGTAGAGAAGGACCTTGCAAGCAAGGGAATCAAGAAGGAGGACGTCGGCAGAGAGGAGTTCATCAAATTGGCGTGGGAGTGGAAGGAAAAGCATGGGGGACACATACTAAAACAGTTACGGAAGCTGGGGGCATCGGTGGACTGGTCCAAGGAGCGCTTCACGATGGACGAGGGGCTATCGAAAGCGGTGAATGAGGTGTTTGTGGATCTGTATAAGAAAGGGCTGATATACAGGGGTGAAAGGATAACTAACTGGGATCCGGAATCTATGACCACCGTAAGCGACGACGAAACATTCTATAAGGAAAAGCACGACAAGCTATATTACATAAAATATTTCTTAAAGGATTCGGATGAGTATGTGACGATAGCGACGACGCGACCGGAAACAATGTTCGTGGATGTGGCAGTGGCGGTGAACCCGCACGATGAGCGCTACGCCAAATTCGTCGGTAAGACAGTGATACTACCGTTAGCTAATAAGGAAATCCCCGTAATTGCGGATGAGTATGTGGATAAAGAATTTGGGACGGGAGTATTAAAAATAACGCCTGCACACGATATAAACGATTTCGAGGTAGGGAAGAGGCACAATCTTCCCGTAATGAGCGTGGTAACTAAGGATTCTACGTTAAATAAATACGGGATGGAGTTCGAGGGACTGAATATATTCAAAGCGCGTAAGCAGGTTGCTGAAAAGTTAGAACAATTAGGACATATAGAAAAAGTAGAAGATTACGCTCACAATGTGATGTACAGCGAGAAGTCAAAGGCGATGATAGAGCCAATACTTTCCGAGCAGTGGTTCGTATCGATGAAGAAACTCGCTGAACCCGCAATAAAAGTTGTCGAAGAAGGCAGGATCAAGTTCTATCCCGAAATGTGGACAAAGACATATTATCACTGGATGAGGAACGTCCGTGACTGGTGTATTTCCCGTCAGCTGTGGTGGGGACACCAGATACCTGTCTGGTATCATAATGAAACAGGTGAAGTGTATTGCGATGTGAAACCACCGGAAGACCCCGAAAACTGGACACAGGACAGCGATGTACTCGATACTTGGTTCTCATCATGGCTCTGGCCGTTCAGTGTGTTCGGATGGCAAAATTCAGAAAAGGATGCTAACAACAAAGAATTACATTATTTCTATCCAACAGACCTGCTCGTAACGGCTTCAGACATAATTTACCTATGGGTTGCAAGGATGATCATAGCAGGACTTGAATACATGAAGGACATTCCATTCAAGGACGTTTACTTTAATTCGCTTGTGCGTGACGGAGAGGGCAGGAAGATGTCAAAGACACTGGGCAATTCACCTGACCCGCTCGACGTAATGGATAAATACGGTACGGACGCATTGAGATTTACACTAATATATCTCGCCCCGCTTGGAAACGACGTGCTTTACGATGAAAAGAAAACTGAGATAGGACGGAATTTCGTAACAAAGCTGTGGAATGCAGGAAGATTCCTGATGATGAATTACCAAAAGATACTCGGCTCATCAGAATACGGCAGTGAACCACTGGATAACGATATTGTTGAGAAGTGGATAGACAGCAGATTTAACTCTACATTAAAGGATATTAATACAAATCTGAACGACTACAGGCTGAATGATTATACGAAAGCCATGTACAGCTTCGTATGGTCGGATTTTTGTGATTGGTATATCGAGCTCCTCAAGATAAGACTCGATGATAATAAAGATTCAGCTGTATCAATAATCGAAAAGGCTATGGGCATCTATGAAAATATTCTGAAGATGCTTCATCCTGTTATTCCATTTGTAACAGAGGAATTGTGGCATTTATTAAAAGATGGCAGAGAAAATAAATCAATTTCGGTACAGGAATTTCCTGAAATAGCTGTTGAGAAGATAGACCCGATAATCGAGGACGAGTTCCAGAATATAATCAACATTGTAACAAGTATCAGAAACCTTCGTTCCGAGAACAACATTGTATTTACGACAAAATGCAATGTTATAATGCACACAGACGAGGACAAGATAAAATTTCTGGATACTTACGGAGACCTTATAAGCAAGATGTGCAATGTCGATCTATCTTATTCAACTTCGCATGATGAACCGGGAAATTCAATCAGCAACGTGATATCGGGGTTCGTAATTTATTTATTGCTGGAAGGTGTTGTAGATTCTGAAAAACAGAAAGAAAAATATGTTAAAGAAATCGAGAAATTAGAGAGCTACCTAAAGGGGATAGATTCAAAGCTTACTAATACAAAATTCGTGGAGAATGCTCCGCCGGAAATAATCGCGCGAGAGCGTGATAAAAAGAAAGATACAGAAGATAAACTTGAGAAATTAAGGTCTAAGGTTACTTAAACAAAGTATTCTTTCCGAAAGCGGAAGCTATAAGTTGTGAAGCAAGTATCCCGGATTTATTCCTATCATCAAGACGCGTATTAACCTCAACCATATCGAGCGAGTCCATACAACCCCTGGCATAAAGCGTTTCCATTAAAAGCTGTCCTTCACGATAATCAAATCCGCCGGGTACGGGAGTGCCTGTTCCGGGAGCAATGAACGGATCCATCGCATCAATATCGAAACTGACATGAATGTGGTCTACCTTTCTGTACAGGGCGGCTATAACGCGCTCCATTACTTCATGTATGCCCATTTTATCAACGTCCGACATAGTATAAACAATCGGTTTGTCCCTTTTAATCCTAGTTGCTTCACCTTTATCGAGGTCTCTTATCCCGATCATCGCAATGTGCTTCATGTCGACCTTTGGAGCGAATCCGTCTATGTTGGTTAGTTCTTTATTACCAATACCAAGAGAAACAGCGAGCGGCATTCCGTGTATATTACCGGATGGAGTAGTTCTCTCCGAGTTCATATCGGCGTGTGCGTCAATCCAAATCACACCAAGCTTCTTTTTCTTTTCTTTGAGGTATTTTGAAATGCCGGCTATAGAACCAATTGCAGTAGTGTGATCACCTCCGAGTATAAGAGGCAGGTAATTCTTAGACATCATGTTGTACACCTGCTTAGAAAGCTGTTCGGAAGCAACCTTTATCTCATTAAGGTATTTGAGATTCTTGTTTAATATTTTGAGGTCGTCGCGTTTACCGATCTTAATATCGCCGAAATCATCAACCCTGTAACCGAGTTTTTTAAGTTTGTCTTTAATATCAGTATATCTTAGTATGGTAGGTCCCAGGTCAACACCCTTATTATCAGCTCCCAACTCAACAGGGAAGCCGATCATTCCTATTTTTTTCTTTCCAGAATTTGAATTTCTCGGCATAAAATATTTTGTTTCGGACTTATTTAATATATTTTATAAATATAGCTGATAAAATTAAAATAATTAAGCACATATTGAGTCCAATGTTATAACGAGAAATTTGATTGCAATTGGGAAAATGTTGAATTATATTATTTTTTATGGATTTACCCGAAATAGCTGATTTTAGACACAGGATCCCTATCCGTGTCAGGACATTCGATGTTGATTCGCAGGGGATAGTCCATAATGCTGTCTATTTGCAATATTTTGAGATCGGCAGGGTAGAATACATTCGAGAATTTGAATATAAGATAGATAAAAATGGGATTTTTAATAACGAACTAAAGGTTGTTGTAGTAAATAATACGATCAATTATCATTTCCCGGCTTTTCTCGATGATAGTTTGAACGTATATACAAGAATAAAGTGGATAAAGAATTCAAGCTTTTGTTTTGAACATGTCATCGAGAATGATACTACAAAACAAATCCTTTGCAGTGGAAGTGGTATATTAGTCAATCTCAACATAGAAACCAACCTTCCCGAACCGCTCGGAGAAAAGTTTATCCGCCTAATTAGTGATTTTGAAAATAAACTGGAAATCCTTACAGAAAATGATTAAGCGAAATATAAGCAGAGTAGTTTTTATATCTGCGCTCGTAGTAGTTTGTTCCTTACCACTTTTTTTACAGTCATGCCAACAAGATTTTATAAACCCGGACAGCGGAGTTGCATATCCCGATAATATCGCGGCAATTTTTAATACACCGCTCGATCCGCAAAGCAACATTACTTGCTCTAGCCCATCATGTCACGGCGGTACAAACCCGCCAAACGGACTGAGCCTTATAGATTGGTCTAAAACAATGGACGGATCGGTAAACGGAAGCGAAATCATTCCATATAATGCTTACTGGTCGTTCTTTACATCTGTATTGAACAGCGACACAAATAATACGCAGGTAGCCAGCGTAACGGACGTTGCATTACCTCAGTATCACAAAATAGATACTGTGCTTTCAAACGGACAGGCGAAGCTACAGGAAATTATCGACTGGATAAATGCAGGAGCGCCAAGCAAGGACGGAGGAATCGCATATACTAATCTCAGCAGAAAGACATTTGTATTGAATCAAGGCGCTGACCTTGTATCGGTTGTATTGAATGATCCGTCATCCCATTTCCTTGTAACAAGAATGATACCTGTTGGCGAGGGTACAGGACAGGGATTGAGTTCGCCTCACTATATAGAGCTGAACCCGGCAAAGACGTATTTTTACGTCAGCCTTATTACAAAGACTTTTGTTGAAAAGTATGATGTTAACATAGATTACCCATATGGAAGCGCAGGCAGGATAAATGTTGGCTTAAGCCCGGCACATATAGAGATAACGCCGGACGGATTTAAAGCGTTTGTATCAAATTTCGATGCAACAGGTACAGAAAGGGGTTTAACGCAGTTCGATCCAAATACAATGAGCCAGTCAAGTATTCAGAAGGTGAGCGATCCGAAAATGTTTGCAACGCATGGTATGGACATAGACGCAAATGGAAATTATCTGTATGCAGCATCGCAGATAGGGGAATACATATTTAAAATAAACATAACAAACACCGTCCCGGTGATCGAAAATGAGACAGGCATAGACCCATCCGTTCCTCCAACAGGAAATGGTACGGGAATGTTCAGGCCTTACCAGATAAGGATCTCACCGGACGGACAGTATCTGTACATAAGCTGTAACGGTCCTGCGGGAAACTCAAATGACGATATAGTAAGGATATTAAGAACAAGCGACCTGTCGTTTGTAAAGGACATAACTGTAGGAAACAACCCGATATTGATGAAATTTACCCCGGATGGAAAGTATTTGTTTGTATGTAATAAGAATAAAAATTCTAACGGAGAATATACCGTCAGTGTAATCGATCCGGTTTCACAGACGCTGGTAACTACCGTGCGAAACGTAGGAGTTCAGCCTCACGGCGTAGATTTCTCGTTCGGCGGAACTTACGCAATAGTGTCATGTGAAAGTACGGCTGGATTTGACGGTCATCACCCGACTATCGGGTCAAACAAAATCGGAACAACAAGACTTATTAAAGTAAACGGCTTCCAACTGGACAGCCTCAGGATCCAGATGGGTTCATTCCCTTCGGGTCTTGTGACATATGAGTATTAATTAGTTTCTTTTAAAAACATTAAAAAACGTTTAATTCCAAATAACGTATGAAAAAACTTTTACCGGTTTTTTTACTGGTGTTATTTGTTGGGAATTGCTTTGCGCAAAACACAGAAATAACAGAAAGGCTCCAGCAGAAGCTTCAAACTATGAACCCGGTCGCTTATGTGAGGACGCTGGTGCTGCTTAGAGACAAAGTAGATATTATATCACTAGACAAGCAACTATACGAGCAACGCGCAACACTCGACCTGAGGGCGCGCACAGTTATAAATACACTTCAATACAAGGCTTCACAAACACAAGGACCAATCAAAACTTATCTAGAAAATGAGAAAAAGCTGGGCAAAGTAAACCAGTATATCTCTTACTGGATAACGAACATGTTCTTTGTGGAAGCAATACCGGAGGTAATATACAAATTAGCATTGAGAGGTGACGTAGAGCTACTGGATCTGGATGCAGAAATAAGAACAGACGAGGTGGTATTCGATGGGATATTCGATAATACAGCAACGGTACAGCCGGGACTAAAAGTCATAAAGGCAGATTCGATATGGGCGAGGGGATTTACAGGACAGGGCAGGACAGTTATGAATATAGATGGTGGTGTCAACGGTACACACGTGGCTCTTGGCTCCAGATGGTGGGGAAATAACGGCAGACCGTGGTACCATTCATGGCTCGATCCGATAGCACCGGTTTCGACGACGCCGTTCGATTGCGGAAGCCACGGAACTCACACGATGGGAATTATGTGCGGAATGGAGCCGGGTGATACGGTAGGTGTCGCTCCGGACGCGCGCTGGATGGCGGCAGGCATAACGGACTGCCCGGGAGCGTCGTATCCATCGATGAATATACTGGCATACCAATGGGCAATGGACCCGGACAGTAACGTGAATACAATGGACATGCCGGATGCTATAAGCTGTTCATGGCAGGATCCATCACAATCAGGAAGTACGCAGTGCAGTTCAACAATATACATAAATACGCTGACGGCAGTCGAGGCGGTAGGTACAGCGGTGATGTTCTCAGCCGGTAACTCTGGACCAAATGCTTCTACGGTAACTCCTCCAAAGAATCTCAGCATAGACTCGGTGAGCACTTTCGCGGTAGGAAATCTTAACGGAAACACGTCATTCCCTTGGACTATACACATTTCGTCTAGCCGGGGACCGTCAATTTGCGGAGGTTCAGGTACGCTTTTAATAAAGCCGGAGGTAGTAGCACCGGGTACATCGATACGTTCGACTATTCCAGGCGGCTATGGTAATAATACCGGTACTTCGATGGCTTCACCGCACGTCGGTGGAAGTGTAGCTCTTCTTAGATCGGTTTCACCAAACCTAACGGGAAAACAGATAAAAGCAATTTTGTTTACCACAGCTACAGATCTAGGTGACCCAGGGGAAGATAACACATACGGTAAGGGCGTTATTAACCTTAACGCAGCATTTATGTACATGGGTCCGAGCATAGCTCATATGCCTTTATTAAATACACCGAATTTATCCGGTCCGTATACAGTAGATGCAATGATAAATACAACCGTAAACCCGTTAAATACTTCCGAAATTAAATTATTCTGGGGAAGAGGTACAATTACGGACAGTATATCTATGACAAATTCCAGTGGAAGTAACTGGACAGCAAATATTCCAGGAAATAATGATACAGCAACCTACGTTTATTACATCAAGGCAGTGGATAATCAGGGCAGGGAGGCTTTCTCACCGGGAACTGCTCCGGCACAGCTTCACTCTTTTATTGCCAGCGGCTCGATCACAAATGTAACAAATAACGGCGGTTCTATTCCTGTAACATACGCAATAAGCCAAAATTCGCCAAACCCATTTAACCCAACAACCAAGATCAATTTTGATATTCCGGTTCAATCATTTGTTTCAATTAAGATATATGACATGACAGGCAGGGAAATCACACAGCTGGTTAATACGGGTCTGACAGCAGGAAGCTACAGCACAGTTTTTGACGGTAGTAAGTTGGCAAGCGGTGTTTATTACTACAGGATCACAGCAGGAAGTTATGTAGAAACTAAAAAAATGTTGTTAATCAAATAATAATTAAAATGTTTTGATCTTTTGCCGGCTCAATACGGACCGGCAAAGGATTGTTTTTTTGAAATAACAAAGGGGTGAATAGAATATGTACAATTTCAACCATAAGAAAAGGTCTGCCGGTATGGGAGTACTCGCAAGTCTTTTCGTAATGTTTGTTATGGCAATCATGACGCTTAACGGCTGTAACAAAGAAGAATCATCGGATAATACAAATACCGATGAATCAACTAAAGCAATTTTTGCTCAGGTACCCTCCGAAAAATCTCACATAGATTTTAATAACAAAGTCACCGAGACACCTGATCTGAATTATTTTTCATATCAGTACATCTATAACGGCGGCGGAGTTGCCGTCGGGGATATCAATAATGACGGTTTGCCAGATCTTTACTTCACTGCAAACCAGCTTCCAAACAAGCTATATCTAAATAAAGGTAATCTTGAATTCGAGGATATCACGGATAAAGCTGGTGTAGCAGCCCGTGACGGCTGGAAAACAGGTGTATCCATGGTAGATATCAATAATGACGGTAACCTGGATATTTACGTTTCAAGATCAGGTAATAATCCGGATCCGGACTTGAGAAGAAACCTTCTTTATGTAAATAATGGGGACAATACATTTACCGAAAAAGCCCGCGATTATGGTATAGATGATCCCGGGTATTCCACGCAATCTTATTTTGCCGATTTCGATAAGGATGGCGATCTCGATATGTACCTTGTCAGCCATAGGATAGACTTTCAAAATAATGATCTGCTTTATGACAGATCAACGCTGCAGCCAACCGAATTCGATTCCGATAAACTTTATAAGAATAACGGAAGCGCATTCACGGACATTTCCAAAGAAGCAGGAATTTCAAACAAGGCATGGGGACTCAGCGCTTCTATTGGTGATTTTAATAATGACGGCTGGGAAGATATTTATGTTGCAAATGACTTCCTGGAGCCCGATATGCTCTATATAAACCAGGGTGACGGAACTTTTAAAGAAGAGATCGGCGAACATATCAGCCACATCTCTTTTTATGGAATGGGGAGCGATTTTGCCGATATAAATAATGATGGCTTTGCCGACCTTTATGTTCTGGACATGGTTGCTCCGCAACATGAAAGGTCGAAAAGAACAATGGCATCGATGAACCCGCCAAAGTTCTGGAAAATGGTAGACAACGGTTATAATTATCAGTATATGAGCAATACGCTCCAGCTTAATAACGGCAACGGTAATTTCAGTGAAATAAATCAGATCGCCGGAGTTGGTAAGACCGATTGGAGCTGGGCGCCTTTGTTTGCAGATTTTGACAACGATGGTATGAAAGATCTATTCGTAACAAACGGTATAACAAAAGACGTTACCGACAATGACTTTAAGATCAGTCTTCAAAAGAAGAAAGCAGCAGGCGAGAAGGTAACTTTTGAAGAAGTTATGGGAATGATGCCCGGTACCAAAGTTGCTAATTACATATACAGGAATACAGGCAATTTTAAATTCAAATCCATGGACGAGCCATGGAAAATGGATCAAAAGGTGAATTCAAACGGAGCTGCATACGCAGACTTAGATAATGACGGTGACCTTGAAATAGTAATTAACAATCTCGATGACGTTGCATCAATTTATGAAAACCTTGCTACGAAGGAGCTGGATAATAATTACCTTCAGGTAAAATTCAAAGGACCTGAGACAAATCCAAACGGTTACGGCGCGAAGGTATATCTAATCAATGATGACGGCGCAATTCAATACCAGGAGCTATACCCGTCAAGAGGTTATCTATCCTCCGTAGAAAGCATCCTGCACTTTGGTGTAGGCAAAGCTGATGAGATAAAGAAGCTGGTAATACAATGGCCGGACGGAAAACAGCAGACTAAGGAAAATGTAAGTACGAACCAGGTTTTAGAAGCAAATTATTCAGACGCAAACGAAACAGCAACACCTGTAAATAAAGTAGATCCTAAATACTTCCAGGAAGCTGAAAACGACCTGGGAATAGATTTTAAACACACGGATGTAGCATACGATGATTTCGTAAAAGAAAGCCTTATTCCTCATAAGCAATCTCAAAACGGTCCGTTTATCTCAGTTGGAGATGTAAACGGAGACGGTATGGAAGATTTCTACATTGGCGGAGCGGCTGGTCAAAGCGGTGAGCTTTATATTCAGACCGGCGAAGGTAAATTCGCTAAGGCAGAAAGTCAGCCCTGGGAAGCCGATAAGGCATCAGAAGATATGGGTTCGGTATTCTTTGATGCAGACGGTGACGGTGACATGGACCTATACGTTTCCAGCGGAAGCAACGAATTCCCGGAAGGTTCACCACTATTAGCACACAGGCTGTATATCAATGACGGAAAAGGAGCATTTACAAAATCATCCGGGGCAATCCCTTCTATCACTACGAGTGGTATGGCAGTTACAGCAGGGGATTATGACGGTGACGGGGATATGGACCTATTTGTTGGCGGAAGAGTTACTCCTGCCAAGTATCCATATTCACCACGAAGCTATCTGCTTAAGAACGACGGCGGTAAATTCACCGACGTAACCGAGACAGATGCACCAGGTCTTGTTACTCCCGGCATGATAACCGATGCCGAGTTCACAGATTTCGATAAAGACGGTGACATGGATCTTGCGTTTGTAGGTGAATGGATGCCGATATGTCTATTCCAAAATGACGGAGGCAAGTTCAAAGACGTTTCAAAAGATAAGGGACTGGACGATCATTCCAGCGGATGGTGGTATAGTGTTGCCCCGGCAGACCTGGATGGTGACGGTGATATGGACTTTATCTGTGGAAATCTAGGAGCAAATAATAAATTTCACCCATCCGGTGAAAAACCGCTCCAGGTTTACAGTACTGACTTCGATGATAACGGAACAAACGACATAGTACTTGCAAAATTCAGTAATGATAAAAAATGTCTTCCTGTAAGGGGAAGAGAATGTTCATCGGGACAAATGCCATTCATACTGGATAAATTCCCAACATATCAAAGCTTCGCTGAAGCATCGCTTCAGAATATTTATACCGAAGATAAGCTAAACAACGCTCTAAAGCTCGAAGCAAAGGATTTCGAAAGTTGTGTAATAATAAATAACAACGGGAAGTATGAAATGTCTATACTTCCGATCGAAGCACAGTTCTCGCCGATCGCAGGCGCGATAGTGATGGACGTAAATAAGGACGGCAATATGGATATAGTAGCAGCAGGAAATAACTTCGGCGCTGAAGTCGAGACGATCAGGTATGACGCAGGCAGGGGAACAGTACTTCTCGGGGACGGTAAAGGCGGATTTAAGCCCGTTAATCTCCTAGAGTCGGGATTCTTCGCTCCCGGAGACGTGAAAGACATTAAACTGATACATGTAGGAGCAGATAAGAAGCCTGTAATACTGGTAGCTAATAACAATGCTCAAATGCAGGCATTCTCGCTTAAATAAGATCAATAAGTATATAAAATAAAAAACCCCGCTGATTTGCTCGGCGGGGTTTTTTATTAGGGTAAAACCGTTAGTTTCATTTAGCAAGTATCATCTTCAATACTTCCGTCTCGCTCGAAGTCTTTATTCTGTAGAAGTAAATGCCACTCGGTAAACCATCCGCTTCAAATTCGACAGAATGTGTACCAGCAGAAAGACTTTCGTCAAGCAGAACTTTTACCTCTCTGCCCAGCCTGTCATAGACTGTAACATTGGTATAGCTAGCTTCCGGTAATGTAAATGATATTGTAGTATTGGGATTAAAAGGATTCGGGTAGTTTTTTGCTTTAAAGTAAGATTCACCCGTTTTCTTTTTAGTGTTATTACCAGTAATGAGATTTTCTTTGTTCTCGATTTCCGAGACCAAAGCAATACCTGTCTCAAGCTTCGATTCCTTATAATTCTTGCCTGTTTCATAATCCAGTCTGATACCAAAAGCATCGTCTTCGGTTATTGCCAGATCAACAGGAGTACTCGAAACGATCTTAAAATTCTCTTCGTCGAGTTTTATCTTTACTTCCTTCCATCCGTCGAAGTTTAAGGAAATCGGCTTAGCGACAAGCAGTACGTCCTTTTCTTCATCGTAGCTGTTATCATTATTGACATCGTATATTATACCTATCTTTACGTTACAGTCATTTGAAACACCCTGCAACATAACATTGAGAAAATTTCCCGCGGTAAAGTGGAATTTTTGATATTTAGCTATTTTGCCGACGTAAGTGCCGGGCTTCACTGCCTCGGTTGTGTATAATTCGCCAAATCCATTTTCTCTATTATCCTCATCGTGCGAGTATTTCATCTCTATCATTCCGCCCCATACCCAGTTAGGCATAGCTTTGAGGGAAAAATCATCATAGACTTTTGATTGAGAAAATGAAAAACGGGGAAGCGCAAAGAATGTAATTACCAGTAGTAAAACAGTAATCGTTTTTCTTGTGTGCATAGTTTTAAAATGTCTGAATTAAATTTGATCTAAATCTAAAAAAGAAAGAATTACTTGATTAGAGTCATTCTTTTTACTGTAGTAAATCCGTTTACCTGGAGTTTATAGAGATATATTCCGGTAGTTAATTGGTTACCGTTGAATATAACGCTGTAAGTTCCTGGTTCCTGGTTTTCATTGACGAGTACGCCAACGACTTGTCCGACTAAGTTATAGACCTTCAAAGAGACGAAGCCTTCATTGTTGATCTTGTAACTTATTTTTGTGACCGGATTAAATGGATTCGGGTAATTTTGATAAAGTTTATAATCATCAACATTACCTGCTGAATTGCCTGAACCAAATCCATCTAATTGTGAACTGGGGATTTCATTTTCACCGGCATTTGCTCTAATGCCGATCAAAATAAAACCCGCAATTAATATTATATGTAAAAGGTACTTTTTTATCATCAGATAGTAATTTTGTTCAAGTTATCTATAATAACCTTAAAAATCAATAAAAAATTTCTTGACCGCACCGTCATAACTGAATAAATTCCTGTTTTTATTTATACGAACATAACGGGTAAAAGTTCATTCTGTGGAAATAAAAAAGCGCCAAAATATGGTTGTTTTGACGCTTTTTGTATATAAAATTATAAAATGCTTATTTTATGAGCATCATTCTCCTGGTTTCAACATAGCTTCCAGAGGAATAATCAGCTGTAAGCCTGTAGAAATATACTCCGCTGGCAAGCCCTGAGCCCTTAAAATCAGCCGAATACGTGCCTGCATTTAGTCTGCCGTTTACGAGGTCGGCAACCTTTCTGCCAAGGTAATCGTAGACGACGAGCTTTACATTAGCGTCTTTGGCCAGCGCGAAATTGATCCTGGTCTGGGGATTGAACGGGTTAGGGTAGTTATTAAACAGCTTAAACTCGCCGGGAATCTCCTGGCTGATGTTATTAATGCCGACGCTATTATCCGCTATTGTGATAATGAATATATTCGATGCGAGAGAATCGTAAGCGTTGTATGCCCAGCTTCTCCAAACACATTGTACTGAATCATTAGTAAATCCAATAACCGTCCTGCCTAGTGAATCGAGGAAGCCTTTTGTGACGGTGAGTGATGTATCGTTTCCGCTGTTATTAGATGGGAAGAAGTACTCGGTCGTACCACCGATCTTTTTGAAGCTCCATTTATATGTAATGGAAGGATGATAGCCGGCTTTTCGCCACACAAAATCTACCTTTGAGGTATCCCCCGGACTGGTAAATATCTTAGACCAGTGAGTAGGGGATACCAATGATATTCCAAATAGTGTAAGATTTTCATTGATCGTGAATACCGCATCAGAGGTGTCTCCTTGTGATGCATTAGCTGAATTAAGTATCCTTATCTTTGCTTGCTGTGTCGTATCCATATTAGGAATATTCCAGATATACTCATTTTGGCTGGCCGGGATATTGCTCGCAATAGTCGACCAAGAGCCGCCATTGTTTGTCGTAAGCTCAATATCAACATTTCCTGTAAATCCGCTTCCCCATATTATATTTGTAGTTGTGTAAGTTTTGAATGTTTCACCTCCATTTGGAAAAGCTACAACAACCTGCTGGGAAAGACTATTCATACAAGGCGCATTTTCCGCATATGTTCTTATAAGATTTCGCGGAAGTGTTCCAAAATTCAGGACCTTTCCAACAGAAAGGTGACAATAGCTCATAATTGTTCCTATTATCGGGTGAGTAGGACCACTATAGCATCCACCCTCAACCTGGTAGCAGGTATCAATCGGGCCACCGGGCCAACTACAGCTGTGTGTGTGTGGTGAACCAAAGTTATGCCCCATTTCGTGGGATACGACGTCGACATCCCATGAATACGTCGGCACCTGGTTAAATCCACCGTTAGTATTACTAAATGCATATCCATAGCCATTGGACGTACTGGCGCATAGAACATTAACCCATGCAATTCCGCCAAGCCCTCCTGCACGCGTGCTAATCAGGTGAGCAATTGTTCTCTGATCGCTTTGATGGTTACTATTCCAGTATGATCTAAATTGGTTAAGAATATTGTTTGAAGAAGTTCCTGTATATGGGTCAGCAGTCGTCCATACATTTACATAATTAATATTCAGTTTGATGTTCATTTCTCGTAAGTATAGAACCGATGACGTTGCAAATAGGGAAAGGGCATACGCTGTGGCATTATTTACCGATCCAAACCTATTATGGGTAGCAAAGTCGAGATCTAATGCAATATTAGCCTGTCTAATCTCGGTCGTCATATTATCCATATCAGTATCCAGATTAGACATCATTCTTCGCATTTCATCCGTGATCTCATCACTGGTTGCACAACTAAAATTATTCTGCATCTTTAATTTACTTTCGCGGAACAATAGATAATCATTCTGTCCCATATTTTCCATTCTTCCTATTACATAACGTTCTACATCAGTCACCATAACGCCGTTCACGCCATTCAGAGAAAAATTAAGACTGATGAAACTATTGTCCAGTCCGTTAACTTTTCCCATATATGAAACAACAATGTTGCGTAATGAAAACTCATCTATACCCGTGGAGGAAGTTATTGTTCCTTTAGCATCCGGAGTTAATATCTCAAATCTTTCTAATTGAATATTTGCACGTGTACCGTTTTCTACAGGGATGCTGAGGTTCAATTTGTACGGCTTTGATGTAAAAATTTCATCAAAGACCTCCTTATTCAGCTTCAGTAGCTGAGCATTGTCCACACTTGAACGAACAGCCCGGTAATCATACGACTGCGTGGTGAACAGATCATAGCTTAACGTTTGCGCGCCAGCCATGATGCTAATGCAGAATAACGAAATTACAAGAAGTATACTTTTTAACATAAATATTATTTTCCTTTGTTTTAAACGCTTTTGAGTGAAAATTAAGAAATTAAAATTCTGCCCGGATATAAAAAAGGGCTGTACCTATATACTGCCTGGCACAACCCTTTAAAAATAAGATATAAAAAATTTATTGTACTTCCAAAGCTATTAATCTTACATCCTTAGCAGGGGAGACGACCCTAAGCATTACCACGTCGCCCTTGTTCTTATCATTTATCACACTTGCCAAATCCTCAACACTACTTATCTTGCTCTTATCGGCTTCAGTAATAACCAATCCTTCTCGGAGACCTCTATTAAAAGCTTCTGTATAAGTTCCTACAGATGTAACATAGATCCCATTGCTTACGCCATACTTGCTAAGCATAGAGCCTGTCATATCGGATACCTTTAAACCTAATCCTTCAAATGCTTTAGAATTGAGATTAGGAGTGCTTTCATTTGATTCAGGCGCGTTATTAGAAACCGGCTGATTAGGCTGAATAGCTTCCTTTAATGTTACCTTTGTATCAAATGTATCCCCATTCCTGAATACGGTTAAATCAACTACATCACCCGGATCTTTTGCACCTATGACGGTTTGCAATTGATTAGAAGCATTCACTTCCTGACCGTCAACTTTTAGTATAATGTCGCCAATCTTTAATCCAGCTTCTTCTCCTCCGCTTCCGGGTTGAACTCCCTGGATGAGAACACCTTTGGCTTCATTAAGGCCTAAACCTTTGGCTTCCTTAATATCTACATCTTTTATCGATACTCCGATGTAGCCTCTTGCAACTTTACCTTTTTCGATAAGTTCTTGTGCTACTTCTTTTGCAATATTTATCGGTATAGCGAAACCATAACCCTGATAAAATCCGGTATTGGTTTTAATCGCGGCATTGATACCTATTACATAACCATTCATATCAACGAGTGCACCACCGCTATTGCCCGGATTAATAACCGCATCGGTCTGGATGAAGTTATTTATGGAATAGCTGTCGCCCATACGGATATTTCTTCCAATCGCTGATACGATACCCGATGTAACTGTATTATTAAGTCCAAGCGGATTACCGATAGCAAGTACCCATTCACCGACCTTTACTTCATCGGAATTACCGACTGAAGCGACCGGCAAATTGTCTGCGTCAATTTTTATAACTGCGATATCCGTATTAGGATCAGTTCCTATCAACTTTGCATGGAATTCTCTCTTGTCGGTCAAAACAACCTTAATACCATCATCCGATGCTTTAGTAACAACGTGATTATTAGTCATAATGTACCCATCACTGCTTATTATAACTCCTGAACCCGAACCCTGACTTGGCATATCGTCCATATTGTCAGGTCCGAAGAAGAAATCAAGATCATTATGCTTTTCGTTATCGTTGTTCTCGTTACCTTTTGTTGTTACTTCAATATATACAGTTGCAGGTGTTACCTTTTCGGACACCTCGATAAAGGCATCATTTAAGTCCCTTATCGTTGGATTTTCATTTGCTATTGGGGGAGTAGTTTTAAAGTCGAGCTTTGAATCCGCTACCAGCAGACTGCCCTTATTAAAACTTGCTATAAGCACCGCCCCAAAAGTAAGCGCTACTATAAGCACTAGCGCCGTGCTCAATACTAATTTCTTTGAGATTTCTTTTTTTGACATAATATTTTATCTCCCTTTAAAAAGATTATTTGTGTCGGAAAATGGTATCAACTTTTCAGTTCATGCAGTATGTTTTTTGTTTTTAAATAACCGAATTTTTCCAAATGACTCGATAGGTAATGATCAAACTTATTTCCAATTTTTTCAGTGTCTCTGTCATCCAAAACCATATTTCCCGTAAAGTCGAGATCCCTTTCAAATAACGAATTAACAATAGGGTACTCTTTTCTACTTAGCTTTAATGCATTTAACGAATTAAAAGTTTCCGCTGCACCACGCCCGGGAAGGGTAGTGTCCTCAATCAATTCGGGCTTAATTCCCATATGTTTTGTAAGGTTTGCCTGAAAATATAACAAATAATTACCCTTATTTCGTTCACATTCGTTTAACCTAAATAAACAGGTACTTAAAAGGTCAAATATATCTTCGTTACTATCATAATCATGAGTAGCGTGGTTTACAAGCTCAACAATCCTGAACGCGGAAGAGAGCTTATCCAGGTCAGATTTTATCTTTGAGAACGAATTTATACATTCACCTTTACTGATGAATTGCAAATCGCTGGTGTCTTTCTTGTTAAATATTATACTTACATGATTTATATTGTCAAAAACACCACTACTCTTAGATTTGACGCTTCTTGCGCTTTTTACCAGCGCGTTAAACTTGCCAAAATCCCTCGTATAAAGCGTTATTATCTTACTTGCTTCACCATATCTGAAGCCTTTGGTTACTATTGCTTCCGATTTTACTATACTCATACGAACTTATTATTTTCCTTGTTGCAGACTATAGTTCAATGTCTTCAAACCTGGTCAATTGCCTAAATTCCCTAAACCTGGAAAGTATTTTTTCGTTATTGAGATCCCTAAGCGCATCTATCGAAAACTTTTCAACACATAAAGATGCCATAGTACTACCGTATATCATAGCCAGGCGCAGATTTTCGGGTTCGAGGCTTCCGGTTTTTGCCAGCCATCCCATAAAACCTCCAGCGAATGTATCACCGGCACCTGTAGGATCGTAAACAACCTCAAGAGGGTAAGCAGGCGCTGAAAACACAATATCATCGGTAAATAGCAATGCACCATGCTCGCCTTTTTTAATTACGGCTATCCTTGGTCCGAGTGAAAGAAGCTTCTTCGCTGAATTTACAAGATTGTATTCACCGGTTAGCTCTCTAGCTTCAGTGTCATTAATGATTATAATGTCGGCAAGCTTCAATGTGTTTATGAGCTCATCCTTAGCGCTCTCTATCCAGAAGTTCATAGTGTCTATTGCTATTAACTCAGGTTTGGTAACCTGCTTTATGACGCTCTGCTGTAATGCAGGGGCGATGTTCCCGACGCAAAGAAATTTACTACTCTTAAAATTATCCGGTACTATCGGATTAAAATCTTCGAATGCATTTAATTCCGTTACAAGTGTATCACGAGTATTAAGATCGAAGTGATACCGACCATGCCAGAAGAAGGATTTCTTATCCGGATGGACCTCCAGCCCGGATGTATCAACGCCTTTCGATTTCAGAAACGCTACTTCGTCCTGTGGAAAATCATTTCCAACTATACCAATTAGCTTAACGTCATTTGTAAAGTAGCTTGCTGTAAGTGATATAAACGTAGCCGAACCGCCAACTACACGATCTGCTTTACCAAAGGGGGTCTCTATCGTATCAAACGCAACCGACCCAACGACCAAAAAACTCATTCTGTAAAATTTAAATTATATAATGCTACAAATTATGAATTTTATTGTAAATAATTAATTCTTTTTCCTGTGGTTTTAAAAATCCGGACCATAATAATATCAACAAAATTACTATAGGTAAAATAAGATTAAAATGAAAAAAAGGTTAGATACGTATCTAACCTGAATTCCTGATGAATAACCATAGACACAAAACTAATCATCCTGACTTTAATATTACGCTTATTTAAGGTAGTTTATCTTAAATAAATACAATACCATGGATGACAAACAAAACCCGGCACAACAACAAATAAACATAGAATTAGATGAGAAACAGGCAGAAGGGACTTACTCTAACCTAGTGATCATTACTCATTCACCCGCAGAATTTATTATGGATTTCACACGTGTAGTACCCGGCATACCTAAGGCAAAGGTGCAGTCACGAATCATAATGACGCCTCAGCATGCAAAGCTCTTTCTTAACGCACTGAACGAAAATATAAAGCGGTTCGAAAATCAGTTTGGAGAAATCAAAATACATAACCAGATCGCTGACGGGGGACTTGGGTTTCAATCACCAACCAACCCCAAGGATGAAAAAATAAACTAGTTACTCTCTCTGCAGACGCCAGAAGTTGACAAGCGAGATACCGATAAAAATTATGTTTGCCATCCAGGCAGTTAGTACCGGGTTTATATCACCGTTGTATCCAAACACCTGTGATATTTTTATAAACCCGAGATAGATAAAGCTCACCATTATCGCGATACCGAACTGCAGAGCCGCGCCTCCACGTCTGCGGGAATTAGCCGATATTGAAGCACCGAAAAGGATTGTCACTATATTAGCAAATGAAAACGATATTTTGGAGTAGTAATCCACTTCGGTCTTTGCACTCTCCAGACCGCTGGCTTTTAGATTATCAATGAACTCACGGTGATCGCTGAGCGTCATCTCTTCAGGCATAAGCTGGTTTTTGATGATAAGGTCGGGTGTGAGTGAAATCTTACCAAGGTCTTTTATGTCGCCGGCGTAAATAATACTATATTGTTTGTAATCGATCTTGTTTGAATCTCCAAATACACGCTCGTAAACATTTGAGAGCTTCCAGTCAGCCTTTGCCGAATCCCAAATAAAACTCTGGATGTCGAATCGTGAAAGCAAGTGCGTAATGTCTTTATTGTCGAAGCTTTGTATAGAGATCTGTCTGCCTGTGCGGGATGCATCATCATAAAATCCGATGGTGATAATGCGGTTATTTTTTTCCTGAATATGAAGATTCTGTACTGACGCATTAATGACATTTTTGCCCAGGTATTGACGGTCCAATTGTAATCTGGAGGAATTAGCATCCGGCACAACCCAGCCGTTAAAATAGATGGAGAATCCGGTCATCATAAATCCAAATACAAGAATCGGTGCTAGATAGCGAGCCAAACCCAAACCGGCTGACTGCATAGCTGTAAATTCAGAATATGAAATAAACCTGCTTATTGTAAATAGGGAAGCCAGAAGCATTCCCATAGGAGTTATTAATTTTAAAATTTCAGGTATGAAATAAATGTAATATCTTATAATGATGTCAGTGGGAACGTTCTTATCGATAAATTTATCCAGATTTTCGATAAGGTCTACAGCTATGAAAATTATGATAAAGCATAGAATTCCAAAAAGGAAATTTATCACGAAATTGCGAAGTATGTATTTATCAAAGATTTTTAACATAATATAATACACTTTATAATATATTGTTATCTATATTATAATTATGGTAGTTACATAGTATTTACAGAACTAAATTATAGGCTTAAATGAATATAGAAACCATTCTTCTTTGTAAGCTCGCATCATGTGTTTCAGCTAAGAAATTCGATGAATTGCCCGGGATATTTTCGGATCTAAAGCAAGTTGAGTCCAATCCAGAGCATATATACGAAACATTGTTGCAGGTATACTTATTTAATGGTTTTCCTGCTACAATTGAATCTCTTAAACTTTTTAAAGAGCATTTTCACGATTATGAACCATCTAAAGAGCAATATAATGTTAATTTATTTGAAAAAAGAGGAATTATTAATTGTAAACAGGTATATAGCTCAAATTTTAATAAATTACAGCAAAATATAGCTTCATTTAGTCCGGACCTGGCAGATTGGATGCTTATCGAGGGTTATGGCAAGGTTATGGGCAGACCCGGATTACCAATGCAAACCCGCGAACTGCTGAATGTTGCTATGTTAAGCACCAATTTCGCTGAACATCAATTATACTCACATATAAAGGGATCATTTAATACAGGATCAGATCAAAACACCATAAGACAAGTAATAGAGTCTACAAGCGATTATAACACAGATGAAAACTTAAAGAAAAGTCTTGAATTGCTTGAAAAGGTTAAAAGCACAGTTCAAACCCAATAATACATATATCGTCATATAATATATATTATGTAAAGTCAAATTTATTCAAAGCCAATAATGGGTATTCCCCTCTAAGGTATTGAGTGAATATCCGGATGAGTTTCAGGGATAGGTGTTAGTTGCTTTTTCCAGGCCGTAGGAATCAGAGTCGACATAAAAAGGACTACATACGAAGCTACCCAAAAGTACAAACCATATTTAATAATTACAGCCGTGGTCATACCCGCCTCATTATACATTAGGGTTGAGACGAAAAATGAAGGGATAGTCATACAAATAGCAATTACAGATATTGGAATAGCTATAAAATTAGTTATACGGAAAAAAGCCATAATTATGCAGGCAAGGTACAATATATTTGATATCCATGGCACCAGCAGGCTCCAATCATAAAAAAACGATAACCAGCCTATAATCAGGCACTCGAAGCCGTGTACAGACGTTCCTGGAGTTACCTGATAATAGACATCAGAAACAAGCGATATTAAGTAAAGCAATAAGGAAAATCCCATTAAACCTAACTTTACTATCATGATCGGATTTAACCTGCCGGGCATGTAAACTTTTTTCTACTAAAATAACCTCAATTAATCTTCTAAGAAAGTAACTTTTCCCGTCGATACGTCATACATTCCCCCAACAATCTTGATCTTTCCTTCGTCCTCCATTGCTTTAAGTACCGGACTGTTCTTCCTGATATCTTCTACAGCCAGCCTTACATTCTCTTCAGTTACAAGCTCAACGAATTTTTTGTCTTTTGATGTTCTATCTCCGTCAAATTTCGTTGCAGTTACTGCAGGATCTATCTTTTTCAGCAGACCGGTCAGATTACCCAGTTCAGCTCCATCAATTGCACCTTTTACTGCTCCGCACTCTGTATGCCCAAGAACAAGGATAAGTTTTGAACCAACAACGGCACACCCATACTCCATACCACCGAGTATATCATCATTACTAATATTACCTGCAACCCTATTAATAAAAATATCCCCTATTCCCTGGTCAAATAAGGTTTCGGGATCAACTCTGGAGTCCATACAACTAAGTAAAACAGCATATGGATACTGTCCCTTACTCGAATTTTTTACTTCGGTACTGGAATTTCTTTCAACAGTATTTCCATTTACGAATCTTTGATTTCCTTCCTTAAGCATGGTTAAAGCATCATCAGGAGTTGTATTTTCCTGCTGTTCTTTTGTGAATTGCGAATATCCATTTATCTGTAAAACGGATAAAATTAAAGCAAGCGAAACGAAAAAGGTTTTTAGATTCAAAATTGTGCTCCTTTATTTTTTTGGAAATTTAGGTAAAAATACGACTTTTTAATTCTCATACAAAAGAAATTTTTAAGAATTAGTCTCGACGGAAAAATAATCAGTTATTTGTATAATATGCATTTTCAGGCTGGAATCGGATAATTTACCTTTTTACTATATAGCTTCCTGGGTATATTAGTCTCGAAATGAAAAAAAGCAAATTAGTCGAAATACTGGGTACATACTCCCCTTCTGAAATCAAAACTTTCGAGAAATTTATTGCATCCCCCTATTTTTCCAGAGGCAGAGATGTTTCCGGTTTATATTCATATCTAAAATCCTATTACCCGGGTTTCGAAAGTAAATTTATTAAAAAAGAAACAGTCTTTTTTTCGTTATTCCCTGGTGAAAAATACAGTGAGAAAAAACTTAAAAACCTATCATTTGAGCTTGCACAGCTTGCCGAACAATTTCTTATTTCCGAATCCTTGAAAAAAAATTATACGGAAAAAGCAATGTTACTGGCAATCGAATACAAAGACAGGAACAAAGGAAAACTTTTCTTTAATACACTGAAGATAATCGAGGATAAGATTGCCAAAAAACTTTTCGATAGCTTCGACGCATTCTCAATGGAAGAAAAGATTCTCTGGTTAAAACAGGAATATTATATAGGGATCAATGATTACAAGGAAGTAATATCCCTAAAAGGTAAGCATACCGAGTATACAATGTTGTCTTTCCTGATAAAATTCTTGCGTGCTCTTCGCGACAAAGAAATAGTTAATTCGGGTTATCCCGGAGAAATGAACACAACCCTCCTGGACTGCCTGGCCGAGGGTTTTGATATTGAAAAGACAATTAAACTTCTAAAGAAAGAAAAGTTCCGTTTTGTGTGGCTTATCGAATTATACTACCTTGCTTACACGTCTTCTAAAGAACTCGATAATGAAAAAGCATATTTCAGTTTCCGGAAATTGTACAAAGAGAACATCGGAAATTTTTCTAAGCGGGAAAAGTATTATATACTCAGCGATTTTCTTTCCTTTTGTGTAAGAAATCAAAACAGAGGAAAGTCAAATTACCAATCCGAGGAAATGACACTTTATAAAGAAATGGTCAGGCAGGATGCTTTTTGCGCTTCCGAAGACGATCATCTCAATATTGTTTTATTTAGAAATATTTTATTTATGGCATTAAGCTTAGATGAGGATAAATGGTTTGAAGAGAACAGGAGTATTATTGTTAACAGACTAAGACCTGAACTAAAAGAAAATGCCGAGTATTATGCAATTGCGCATTTGGAATATGAAAAAGGAAATTATGAGAAGGCTCTGGAAAATATCAATAAAGTAAAGTACGATGTTTTTTTATACAAAATTGATGTTAAAAACCTATTGTTAAAAATATTTTTCGAATTAAAACAATACGACCAAGCTTTTTCTCTGGTAGATGCCTATAAGCATTTTCTCAAAAGTAATAAAGAACTATCTCATGAATACAAAGAGCAATTCCTTAATTTTATAATTATGTACAATAAAATCCTTCGGACAACTTCGCAAAACAAACCTGAAAACCAAGACTTTTTATTAAGTGAACTCAAAAGCATAAAAACCATATCAAATCGGGACTGGCTAACGGAAAAGATCAATAATTTAAAGAATAAATAGTTTGACTATCTTAATATAGCATAGCACAAGTATTCTAAAATTTTAACTTTATTCCCAAAAATACATTTATTAATTTATCTAGATAAGAAAATTACCAATATACCCTAAATGCCAACAATAGACGTTAATTTTTACCTCATACTCAGCGCATTTCTATTTACAATTGGTGTCATTGGTGTCCTGGTCCGCAGAAATGCTATAATCATATTCATGTGTATCGAGCTTATGTTAAATGCCATAAATCTCTCTCTTGTGGCGTTTTCCTCTTATATGGGAAACGTTAGCGGACAGATATTTGTGTTCATGGTATTGACCGTTGCGGCAGCTGAGGCGGCAATTGGTCTGGCTATCATTATTTCTCTCTACAGGAATAAGGATACTCTCAATATTGACGAACTCAACATTTTAAAATGGTAGATCTCTTTCCATTAATTATCATATTACCTTTAGCCGGATTCCTAATAAACGGATTGTTCGGTAAAAAGATTAATAACGAAAAGGTTTCGGGCTGGCTGTCTTCCCTGCTGGTATTTATACCTTTCGTTATCGGCGCAGGAATATTTTTTCAAATGCTGGGGATGCCTGCCGAAGAAAGAAGCATTTCAGTAAATTTCTTTAGCTGGATACAAACAGGAACCCTCTCAGTCAATATAGCATACCTGCTCGACCCGCTATCGGTATCACTTTTATTGATCGTAACAGGAATAGGATTTTTAATACATGTATATTCTATCGGATATATGCACGGTGACCAGGGATTTGCTAAGTTCTTCGCATTTTTGAACCTGTTCATCTTCGCAATGCTGAACCTGATACTGGCAGACAACTTCCTGCTGGTCTTCCTTGGATGGGAAGGTGTGGGTCTCTGCTCATATTTATTAATCGGATTCTGGTATGAACAGAAATTCACCGGGGATGCCGCTAAGAAGGCATTTATAATGAACCGTATCGGTGACTTTGGTTTCATGATTGCAATGTTCCTTATATTCGCAAACTTTGGTACGCTGACGATATCGGAATTCCTCGGTCAGTTAGGCGGTTTTGAATTAAACAACTCACTGCTTATTGCAATATCATTGTTGTTCTTTCTCGGAGCAACAGGTAAATCAGCACAGATACCACTCTTTGTATGGCTACCGGATGCTATGGCAGGTCCAACACCGGTGTCGGCTCTCATACATGCGGCGACTATGGTAACCGCGGGTGTATATCTTGTAGCAAGGACTTCCCTACTCTATGCACTTGCACCATTCACAACCGAGATAATTCTGGTTGTAGCTATATTGACAGCTGTTATTGCGGCAACGATAGCAATAAAACAGAATGATATTAAAAAAATACTCGCGTACTCCACAGTATCACAGTTAGGATTTATGTTTATTGCGCTGGGGGTATTTGCGTATCACATAGCAATATTTCACCTAATCACACACGCATTCTTTAAAGCGCTGATGTTCCTTGGGTCCGGATCGGTAATACACGGTATGCACGAGGAGCAGGACATAAGAAAGATGGGCGGTTTAAAGAGTAAGATGAAGATCACGTTTATAACGTTCTTCATTGGCGCGCTTGCGATATCGGGAATTCCTCCCCTATCCGGGTTCTTTTCAAAGGATGAAATATTATATAACTTAATTGCACATTCCACAATTCCATTTTACATAATTGTTCTCATTACTGCGGGAATAACGGCGTTCTATATGTGGAGACTAATGGGACTGACATTCTATGGTAAACCCAGATATGACCAGGAACATCTTCATCCGCACGAATCACCTGCAACGATGACAGTACCGCTTATTATCCTTGCAATACTATCTGCCGTAGGAGGCTTTATAGGGCTCCCCCATTTTACGGGTATGCCAAATTATCTAGAGCATTGGCTGGAGCCAGTATTTGCAAAAGCACAGGAAGTATACCTTGCAAATAATCCTGTAAATGATCATACCATTAGCTTTGAGCTTGCGCTCATAGCTTTATCAGTTGCCGTTGCTACAACAGCAATCATTATTGCGTTTAGGAAATTCTCGAAGCAGGAAACATTCGAGGAGCCAAAGGGATTTGGAAAGGTGCTCGAGAACAAATATTATGTGGATGAAGCGTATGATAAAGCTGTTGTTCAGCCAATATACAGGACTTCAGATAAGTTCTTGTGGGGCATATTTGATGTAAAGATAATAGACGGCTTGGTTAATGGAGTGGCAAAATTTATTTCTTCGCTAAGCATAGACTGGAGAAAGTTACAGACGGGAGTTATACAAGATTACACTACAATAGCTGTACTTGGTATTGTTGCAACCATCCTATACTTTATACTGCGTTAGAAATCTTATAATAGCACAAAGGAAAAGAGGAAACGGCATACTCACGTTTCCTCTTTTTAGTTTTCCCCCATAACAATCTTATTTTTGAGGCTGTACTACTTTTGTCATTATAAATTCAGAGATGTCTGCAATATCCTGATTTGTAATTTGCCCCTCCTTAAAGAATGGCATTACATCATGTCCCAATCTAACATTGAACGCGATCCCTCGAACATCCCCTTCATACTCATTAAGGTGCGGTACGTCTTTCACCGGACTATCTTTGCTGTGGCAATGTGAACATGCATCCTTGAAAAGGGTCTGTCCATGTTCGGCATCACCTTTTAGTTTAACTATCTCGTCGCGCTGGAGTTTGAATTTATCCTTATCGCGATCAGGCAGAGCAATAGTTTCGTACACTTCTTCTGTTGGGTCGTTAGGTGTCGCAATCTCTTCAAAATATGCATTCAGCGCATTGATCTGATCGGGAGTAAGCTCATCTTTATATCCAAGGTAGCGTTCCCAGCAGATGGTTGAACCACCGGCAGTTTTTTTCACCTCTTCTCCGGTAATCATGCCATGATATGTAGAAGTTCTTTTTGGCACTCCATTTACGGGTGAGAAGTATTTAGTAAGCGTGTTACTTGTGTTACTTCCATCACTGTGGCAATCCGCGCACATCAGACCTGTCTCGGTCGATGCTTTATAAAATATCTCTTTACCCTGAGCAGATAGCCCAGAAGTCTGCGAATTATCATTGTTCTCAGATGTTGTATCACCTGAAGACTTTTTATCGGTGCTATTATTGCATCCGGTGTAAATAACTGCTGAAAATAAAAACAACAAAGAACATACTAGAAAAATGGGTCTTAGGATTTTTACCTTCATGATTATAATTTATTTTTTAGTGGTTTTTTTCCCAATATTCGGATAGAAATTAATACCCAAATAAACTGTCCCCCAGTTAACCTTTTTTTCCTCATTTGTATAGGATTCAAATTGTCCTCCTATTGGCGAATAAATATTAGAATAAAACTGTCCCTCTTCATCATTCAATTCAATATTTGTTCTTCCCCACTCCATTCTGCCCGAAATAGATCTGTCATTGTTTTTCAGGAGCAGATTACCAAGATCGTATTTGATACCGGCAACTATACCAAAATTCTTATTGAGCTTTACCTCTATACCGCCGTTGAAATTAACACCGATCCTGAAACCACTGAAGCCTACTCTATTAGTATCATATGAATTTTCCGTACGGGTTAATTCTCCGCCCATAAAATTTAACGATAAATTAACTCCCGCGAAAGGGCTAACGATATTAGTAAAAGCTGACGGCGCAACTTCAAAGCCAAACCCGATAGCAAAATTAGAGAAGCTATAATTATAATTTACCGATGTAGGAAGCGTGTCTCCTGCTATCAGAATACCGGTAACGCCTGATTTAGAAGATTGGAATGTATTGAATGAGTTATATGAAATAAAAGCAACACCACGAGTGATGCTATACTTATCAAAATTAATTTTTGCGGCTCCAAAAAATTGGATACCGGTTTTTGCCGCATAGTTATTTGTAATAAAATTTGTATCTATGTAAATAAACCCGTTCGGTGCATAGACGACATAGTCGTTTCCCTTTAGCTGATCCATAGGCTCGGATATCCCAATACCAAATTGGAACACAGGCTTATCCAGCTGTGAAAATGCATTTGAAGTAATCAAAAAGGATAGCAAAGCCAGTAAAAGAATTTTGATCTTCATTGATTTGATTTTTAGTTGCAATTAAGGATTTCAAAAACGGCAACGACTGCGGCGGTCTCTGCCCTGAGCTTTCTTTCCCCAAGGGATCCGGCCTGCCACCCGGAATTTTTGAGGCGATCTACTTCAACTTCACTAAACCCGCCCTCAGGTCCTATCAGCAGAAATACATCCCTGGAAGAATCGTCATATACAAATTTAGCGTCTTTTTCGGAAAATTCATACATAACTATTCTGTTTTTGTTGCTCATTGTGCTATCCAATAAATCATCGAACTTAATGATATTATTGATTTTAGGTAAAAAACATCTTTGAGACTGCCCCATAGCCGAGATACTAATTCTATGCAGTCTATTCAATTTTGTTTCGTTAAATATTGATTTATTTATCGTTCGCTCTGTAATAACAGGTGTGACCGAATAAACGCCCAATTCGACGGCTTTTTCAACTGCAAATTCATACCGGTCAAGATTTTTTAAGGGTGCTATATATAAATGAATCCTCTTATCCGGTTCGTACAGATCGGTCTCAATTTGTTTAATATTGCATCGAATTTGCTCTTTTGAAATATCTGTAATTTCGCACCTGTAAATATTCAGCTCACCATCCGTCACATCAATACTATCACCCGGCTTTTTACGAAGAACTTTTGCAAGATGGCGGTATTCAAAATCCCCGTCAATAAAAAGAGATTTTCCTGAAATATCTATATTCTTTTTTGGAGTATAATAATATTCCATAATTAAAATGAAGCTGATATATCCAATATCAGATCCAGGGTGAGTTTATTCTGATCTTGCTTGCTGAATCCTAGGTCCATTCTTCCTACAAAATCGAACGGTAATATTGCATTTAATCCCACGCCATACCCGCTTCTAAATTGGGTTTTATAAAAATCATCATTTTTATCCCAAACTCCTCCAACATCATAAAATGTAGTAAAATACAGCCCATATTTATAACTCAAGCCACTAAGGAACGAAATATTCTTAATTATTGGGAGGTTTTTACCGTCAATATAATTTGGTTTGATAATCGGGAATCGAAATTCCGCGTATAAACCAAGGAGATTATCACCTTCGAAGACTTTTCCGCTCCATCCCCTGATCTCGTTACCGTAGCCGAACTTCTCCTTTAAATACGGAGGAATATTTCCTCCCCATGAGACCGCCCCAAGAATCCTTGAAGCAAAAACTATTGTATATCCATCGAACGGTATTATGGGGATATATTTCCTTGCATCGAGCGATGCCCGGTTAAAATTAATATATCTGTTTGAAAAACCGAATTGTGTTAAACTAAGGTTGCCGTATGCTCCATTTGTGGGATAGGAGTATAAATCACGCGAATCCAGGTGAGAACTAAGTGTGGCTGTCGGATAATCATCTATCCCTGTTGGCGATAGCGATCTGCCCGGCTGATAATCCTGAACGCTGGTACGATTATACCCTCCTCCTATAGATACAGATAAATTTCGCGTAAGGAAGCGCCCAAAGGACAGATTAAAATTAATATTCTCAGTGGAATATTTAGGCAAGGTATCTATATCCACGATAGTACCCGGAGGAAGGTTATATATATCCTGCACATATTTTTGCGCATAACCCACACCCGCATATAGGAAGTATTTATCCGAACCAAGCCATGGATTGGAATATGAAGCATTTATAAACGGCTCATAGCCTAATCCAAAACTTAATCCCAGAGTTTCATTCATTCCCCGGAAATTTCGCCATTTTATCTTTAACCCACCCCATACTTTCTTAAGACTTCCCTCTTTTATCCCTCCCTGCGGGATCGGAAGAATGTAAAATGATTCCTGCACCGTAATGATGAGATTTAGGCTGTCAGAGGCTACCGGGACCGGTGTAACATCGACTTTGGTGAATAATCCAAGATTATATATTCTCTGAATGTCATCTTTTAAGGTATTTACATTCAGAAGACTTCCCTCTTTGGTTTTCATCTCACGAAGAATTACTACATCTTTGGTGGTCTCATTTCCGGCGAGGACTATCTTATCGACATATACCTTGGTATTAGAATTTACTTCGATACTATCCTGTAACTGATTGGAATATAAAGATGATAAAGGTAAAAAAATAAAGCTAAATAGAGCTAATATTTTAAGATTCTTAACCACATCAATTATTCAACTGTTGCTTGAGCTGAGTTAGTTTGTTCATCAATTGCCTGCCTTCAGGTCTATTCGGAAAATCCCGTATTGCCTTATTCAGCAGCTTTTCGGCTTCAGTAAAATTATTGTTCATTAAATAATAATTTGCCGAGCTTACCAGTGAAGTATAATATTGATTCATTATAAAGGTATAGTGATATGAATCTCTATCGGTAACTGTATATTGCAGATCAGGTTGAACCAGATCAGGAATGGCTTGTTCCTTACTGATCCTTAATAAAACTCCTTGAGGAATACGGTAATAATTCGGTCCAATTCTTTCCGCTTTATCCTGTTCCAATTCATAACTTATAAAGATAGGCCGTTTATCGATATTTGATTCTACAATACAATTAAGTAAATTCTCGAATTGAGTCCGTATCAAAGCCAGATCCTGCTGATCCTGCATAGTTTGAGGGTTAGTATAACGGGTAGCATTGGCTTCAAATTTTAATAACTCAATGGTATATGCCTCGAATTGAGGCTTACACGGTTCGTAGATATCGGGATAATGTTTCTTAATGTAATCCATGTACCAGGACTTCCGCATTAATTCTTTATCAATTATAACAAGATCAGGACGTATGTTTTTCACATATTGATAATAGATCGATGGGGATATGAAAAAGTCCCATTGCGAGGACATAATAATAGAATTTTCCGGTGCGGAGTTAAATACATTCATCGTATAATCCTGTACAAAATAGTTTTCGTTCTGATTGGCATCCGCATAATTAATATACAACGTTATACCTACAAGAATCAATGTAGCCGCTGAATACTGGATAAAATTCCCCTTAAACTTCCCAATAATATAATAAAACCCGTATGCGATCCACATTGATAATATTATAAACGCAAGCAGGAAGTAAGAATCTATATCATAGATATCATAGTTAATCGCGTAAATCACCGTAAATGAAAACAATAGAACGGTATATATAAAGAGTTTTTTATTCCAATTGTATAATGCGATCAATCCGGGAATAGCAACGATCAAAGATACAAAAAAGAATTCTTTTGGAAGTATCTCGAGGAAATGGTTGAACTGGTGACCGGCGTTATCAAAAGAAGAAAACATCCATACACTAAACTGCTTACCCCGTACATGATTAAATAGGTTTTCCAAGTTGTTTGTATTTCCCCAACTTATTACCGGATTATCGGCTCTAATTAAAAGGTAAGAATAAACACTCAAACCGAGCGCAAATGGTATCGCCATTATGGCTATCCGTTTGAACGAGCCGGAATTAAACCCGTTCAACGCAAAATAAAGATATAGTGTACCTACACCCAAAAAAATTGTAGTGAGGTGATTGCTAAAGCTCAGCCCTAATACAAATGCAAACGCAAGCCAGTATTTCTCACGTTGTAAAAACGTCCCTTCTTTTTCTTTAAGTGAATTGCATGCTTTAAGGAAAAGAAATATCACCGACACAAGAAACAAAGTATGAAGCGAATATACTTCTATTGAAGTCGCTGTTTGCCAGAAAGTGAGAGAGAAAGCCAGTAACCATGATGCAGACAGACAGATAAAATAAATCGACATATCGTCAAGTTTGATCTTTGCCTGTTTATTTGATTTGGACTGAGCCTTGTTCTTACTTTTTACCTGCTTTTGCGCCGGTGTATTTCCGGGTAAACTAAAATCCTTAAATAAAAACACCAGTAGATTGTAAAATACTAAAATTGTGAACGCTGAAAGAATTGCACACATTAGATTAAGCCGGTATATCGGCTCCCCTATTGGTATATGTGAAAAGAGGTTTCCGATAATCGTAAAAAGAGGATACCCTGTCGGGTGTGCAACTGCAAGCCTAATACAAGCTGTAGCTAACTCACCTGTGTCAATGAAAGAAACCGTCGGGGCAAGCGTATAAATATACATAACCAGCGGAACAAAAAATGCCGCTGCCATGAATAAATATTTTTTTGTATCCACTTTCCCTTCCATTAGTTCATTTTATCGTGTTCAACGTATATACATTTATTCTCGATGTAATCGATACCATTCTCTTCAGCCAGTTTTTTAGCGTCCTCATTAAAAACTCCTATCTGCGTCCATATTACTTTTGGTTTATACGGCAGTTCAAGCACTTCTTTTACAAGATCATGTACAGCGTCCGATCTTCTGAATACATCGATGATTTCGACTTCGTCCGGAATATCTTTTATGTTAGTATAACAATCTATCTCACCTATACATTCTCCTTGTAAGCGAGGATTTACACCATAAACTGTATATCCGTGTTCCGCCATGTATTGAGCAATTTTTTTGCTTGGTCGAATACCTTTATCCGAGTATCCTATTACGGCGATCTTTTTATGCTTTTTAAGAGCTTCTTCCGGAGTCATGTTATATAATATAAAAAAGGGGTTCGCTCCGTTACCGGATAAACCCCATTATAAAAACTTAAACAGTTTTATTAATTGTTACAGTAATTATCATAAATTCCATCGAGGAACGACCATTGTAACGAAGCTGCTTCATCGGCGGTTGTTACAACCCTATCCTCTTCTTCTTTTGTTCCGCATCTCTCGAGTATTGCATTCAACTCATCCTGTGAGTGATAAATGTCAGCTTCCTCGTGTACTTTAAAATATTCGATCGACTCGTAATTATCTATTCCGTAGAACTTTTGCAAACCATCGATCTTGGTTTTGGATATTTCAGGAACTTGAGACTCATAAGCATACAGTGCGGCGAGTCCAAGTTCTATCTCAGGCGAACGTGTAAGTTCATACATTCCATCGACGAGATATTCGGTTTCTCTAAGAGGTGTAGAGTTTTTGATCTCTTCTTCGGTAAGACCCAGGCTCTTTGCAAAATTCATCCAGAGTTCAGGATGATTATTTACACCTGTTTTATATCCTTCTTCATCGGCAAGGTTCTGCATAAGCATATCCCTTGTCTTTCTGTCATCACAATTTGAATGAACACTGCTTACAAAACGCGGGAAATGTTTAACAAAGTGATAATATTGTTTAGCGTATTCCTTAAGCTCGTCCTGTGAAAGCTTGCCTTCGTTCCATTTCACATAAAAGGGATGCTTTAAGAGGCTTTTATCCTCAATTACATTTTTAATGTCGTCAATGAAATTTTGTCTATCTGTCATATTTTAATAAATTATTTAGTTACCTGAAATTAACTAATAAAAATACGAATTAATGAAGTAAATTTAAATATTAAAAGAAGCCTAATTTACAGGCTCTTCCTTTACATCCTCTTCAGCATATTCATTAATATCTATACAACTGCAGACGAGATTCCTGTCACCGTAAGCACTATCTATTCTTCTTACTGATGGCCAGAATTTACTGAATTTCGTATGCTCTGTTGGAAATACAGCTTTTTCACGTGAATAGGGGTGATCCCAACTATCGACAGCAATACTTTTTGATGTATGCGGGGCATTTTTGAGTACATTATTGTCCTGCGGATAAGTCCCCTGCTCTATCTCCCTTATTTCTTCCCTAATCGCGATCAACGCGTCACAGTATCTGTCGATCTCGGCTTTCGATTCGCTCTCGGTCGGTTCGACCATCACCGTACCCGGTACCGGGAATGAAACGGTTGGTGCATGGAATCCGTAGTCCATAAGGCGTTTTGCAATGTCCTCGACTTCTACTTTCGCCGTATGTTTGAACTCTCGCGCGTCGAATATCAACTCGTGAGCAACCCTGTCATTTTTACCTGTGTAAAGAGCTTTAAAATAATTTTCTAGCCGTGACTTCATATAATTTGCATTAAGTATCGCAACTTTGGTAGCATCTGTTAATCCTTCAGCTCCCATAAGTAGTATATAAGCATAAGAAATTATCAAAATGCTGGCGCTCCCCCATGGAGCTGCTGACACCGGTCCAATAGATTGTTCCGTACCTATTTCAGCTAACGGATGACCAGGAAGGAATGGTACGAGATGAGATGCAACTCCAATTGGTCCTACACCCGGTCCGCCTCCGCCGTGCGGAATACAAAACGTTTTATGGAGGTTAAGATGGCATACGTCAGCGCCGATCATTGCAGGGCTGGTAAGCCCAACCTGAGCATTCATGTTCGCGCCGTCCATGTAGACCTGCCCGCCATTGTCATGGATTATTTTACAAATCTCCTTTATGCTTTCCTCGAATACACCATGCGTGGACGGATATGTTACCATAAGCGCAGCAAGAGTGTTTTTATACTGTTCGGCTTTTTGACGCAGATCATCAACGTCGATATTGCCATTCTCATCGCATTTTACTACCACAACTTTCATTCCAGCCATGACCGCGCTTGCCGGATTAGTACCGTGAGCGGATGAAGGAATGAGACAAATATTTCTCTGTGACTGTCCGATGCTGTCCTGGTAAGCTCTTATTACCAGCATACCGGCATATTCACCCTGCGCACCGGAGTTTGGCTGTAACGATACCGCCGCGAATCCGGTGATCTCGCAAAGATCCTTTTCCAGTTTATTTATAATTTCTAGATAACCTATTCTCTGATCGGCGGGAATGAACGGATGCATTTCCGAAAACTCCTGCCAGGTAATGCCGGCCATTTCCGTGCCTGCGTTTAGTTTCATCGTACATGAGCCAAGCGGTATCATTGAATGACAAAGTGAGAGATCCTTATTCTCCAGCATTTTGAGATACCTTAGCATTTCCGTTTCCGAGTGATATACATTGAATATCGGGTGCTCGAGGAATTTACTCTCCCTTACAAGACCGTTTGGAATCGCAAGCGAGCTGTCAGCCATATCATCCATCTTTACACCAGCTTCACCTGATGCTACGGTGAATATGTCTATTATATCCTTTACTTCTGCTATGTCCGTAACTTCATTCACTGCTATACCTATTGTGTTGCCGTTATACTTAAAGTTGTATCCTTTATTCTCAGCTATCTGCTTGATGTTGCTTAACTTTGTGCTATCATCACCAAGATCTACATTCAGAGTATCGAAATAATATTCGTTTGTCTGGTTGAATCCCAGCTTTTGTAAATTCCTGTCAAGTAGCATTGCGAACTTGTGTATACGTAGCGCTATTTCTTTAAGGCCTGCCCCGCCGTGATAAACCGCGTACATTCCCGCAATGACAGCAAGAAGAACCTGAGCCGTACAAATATTGCTAGTCGCTTTTTCACGCTTAATGTGCTGTTCCCTGGTTTGCAGAGCCATTCTATAGCCGGGGTTTCCGTCTGCATCGAGAGATGCTCCAATAATACGTCCCGGTATCATTCTCTTATAATCATCTTTGGTGGCAAAGTATGCTGCATGCGGACCGCCGAATCCCATCGGGACACCAAATCTCTGCGTAGTACCGGCAACAACGTCGGCTCCAAATTCTCCCGGGGGCTTAAGCAATGTGAGGCTTAATAGATCCGCTGCGACACAAGTATAAATTCCCTTTTCTTTCGCTTCTGCAAAAAGTGAAGTATAATCATTTACACTTCCATCCGAAGCAGGATATTGAACTAGTATTCCAAATACATCATCCGTCAAATCAAAGTTATCTACTACTTTCACGCCAATTCCAAGATATTTTGCACGTGTTTCAACTACAGCGATCGTTTGCGGGAAACATCCACTGCTTACAAGAAAAGTAATCCCCTCTTTCCTGTCCCTCTTTTTCAATTCATTAAACATCAGCATCGCCTCAGCAGCTGCTGTTCCTTCGTCAAGAAGTGACGCGTTAGCAATATCCATCCCGGTTAGTTCCATCACCATGGTCTGGTAATTTATGAGCGCTTCAAGTCTTCCCTGTGATATCTCAGCCTGGTAAGGAGTGTATGCAGTGTACCAGCCCGGGTTCTCCAGTATGTTCCGTTTTATTACTTCAGGTGTGATCGTGGGATAGTAGCCCAATCCAATGTATGAACGTAACACTTTATTTTTTGATGCCAGCTTCTTCAGATTCTCAATAAAACGGTATTCACTGACCGGTGTATCGAGATTCATTTTTTTTGTCATCCGTATATCGGCAGGAACAGTCTGATCTATCAGTTTATCGAGTGATTCAACACCGACAGCTTTAAGCATTTCTTCTACATCGTTCGCATCGGGTCCGATATGACGCGAATCGAACTTCTCTTTTCTAAGGTTGGATTGCATGTATTGGGAATATGTATTTAATTTATCCTGTAATATAAAACTATTCTTATCGAAACTAAATTCCAAAATCCATGACTTCCCCGAAATTCCGGACTTTTCTCCTTTAATATGATTCTTATTCAAATTATTTTAACCGGATGAGCATTCAGAAGCCAAAAGGCACATATGACATACTCCCGGATGAAGCCCGAAAAAGACAGTTTATTTTTAGGGAGATAAGGATGATACTGGATAGGTATAACTACTCCGAGATCCTTACTCCTGTATTCGAAAAAACGGAGCTATTTGTGCGTGGAATTGGTGAGGAAACCGATATTGTTTCTAAGGAAATGTACACCTTCAATGACGGAGAATTTACCCTGCGCCCGGAAATGACCGCGCCGGTTATTCGCTCATATCTTGAAAACAGCCTCTACAACGAGTCCCCTCTTAAAAAGCTTTATTATATCTGTAACATGTTCCGCCGGGAGCGGCCGCAGAAAGGCAGGTACAGAGAATTCTGGCAGTTCGGCGTGGAAGCCATAGGAAGTTCGGATTTCCTCATGGATGCAGAGATCATTGCAATTTCCATGGAGATACTTAAGCATTTTGGTATCAAAAACCTCGTTACTAAGGTGAATACTATCGGCTCCGTCAAAGAAAGGGCAAATTTCCTTGCAAAATTGCAGGAATATATGAATAAATATAAGAGCGAGCTTTCGCTCGACAGCCAGAGAAGGCTTGAAAAGAACCCTTTACGCCTACTGGACACCAAGAATGAAAAGGAGATAGAAATATTACAGGAAGCGCCAATTCTTTACGATTATCTCGAACAGGAAACGAAGGATAATTTTAAAAAACTCCTGCTTTCTCTCGATTCTTTAAAAATAAGGTATGAGGTAGATCATAGCCTTGTAAGAGGGTTCGATTATTATACCGCGACAACATTCGAGGTCTTATCGGATTCGTTAGGCGCGCAAAATGCCATCCTGGGAGGTGGTAGATATGACCTTCTCGTCGAGCAATTAGGAGGAAAACCCACTCCGGCTATTGGATTTGCCTGCGGAATAGAAAGACTAATGATGATGATGGATTCGGAAGCTGATGGCGGTTATAAATACCCCGATGAAAACAGATTAATGTTATACATTGCTACGTATGGCGATGAAGCTAAAGAGAAGGCTATCGGCATTTTACAGCAGCTGCGGGACAAAGGATACAAATGCGACACTGACTTTTTATCAAGAAGTATAAAGTCGCAAATGAAGGAAGCAAATCGGCTTAACGCGGAGTATGTTATAGTACTTGGAGAGGATGAATTAAAGGAAAATAAGGCAATAATTAAGAGAATGGCTGATGGAGCAGAAGCAAATATTGGATTGAGTACGGAAGAGATCATTAATAATCTAAACACCTGATATGAGAACCAAGCAGGTCAGACCGGATACACTGGAATTTGAATTTGAACTGTACATCTCCAGGGAATTCGACCCGACGAGGAAAGAAGAGTTCATACTATTCGACTTCCGTACAGTGAAAGTGTTCGAGAACTTCACATATAAGATAAACGTGGATGCAAGCGCTGACGCGGACGCAAAAGTGCTTGAATTCAACGTAGAAGGCCTTTCGGCTCCCGTTATTTCTCTCTCACGAAGCGGTACTGCTCAATATTCATACAGGTTTTATGAGTTCAAACAGACAGAATATACTTTGAATTTATACAAACAGAAAAGCGATAAAAACCTTTTCAAGTTCAAAATACTCAAGCACGAGATAAAGATCACCCGCCAGCCAAAGAACAAATTCATCAAAGTAATCCCCCAGCGTGTATCCGAAGCTGATTGAAATAGGTCCTGTACCGATATACAGCTATGGGCTCATGCTGGGAATAGCATTCCTGGTGGGCAGTGTAATACTCCGCCGAGAACTGGTACGAAAGCACCTCGACGAAAACCTTGCTATCAATATTACATTTATTTCACTCGTAGCCGGCATTGTAGGTTCGAAGCTATTTTACGTTCTCGAAGAATGGAATTTCGGTGACGTTCCGCTGTCTTCACTTCTAAAAAGCGACGTACTCTTCTCCCCTTCCGGGCTGACATTTTACGGAGGATTGATACTATCTATAGTTGTCCTGATAATATTCTGCAAAGTAAAAAAGCTCAAGGTACTGGAGATATTCGACTGTATGGCGCCGGCAGCTGCTCTGGCATACGGAATAGCGCGAATAGGATGTCATTTATCGGGAGACGGAGATTACGGTATAAGGGTAAACGGCACAATGTGGGAATTCATCGGATACAGCTATGCCAATGGTACAGTCCCCACTCCTCCGGGGGTGCTGGTACATCCCACTTCGATATATGAATTTGTTATCGGTATCGGCATTTTTCTCTATTTGTGGAATTATCAAAAAAACTCAAAATTCAACGGTGATGTGTTCTTCCGTTACCTGGTATTAAGCGGTATTGCAAGGTTATTCATAGAGATCATAAGGTTAAATCCAAGGATAGTGTTTGGATTATCACAGGCACAGATAATATCGATAGTTATGATAGTTTTGGGAGTTGTGATGCTGGTAATACTGTCAAAAAACACAACTAAAAAGGGACAAACCGCCTGAAAATCTTCCTTGTAAATTACAAGCAATACTCGTAAATTACACATTTACTAAAAATTAGATTTTAAAATACAGCATATATGAAAAGAACATTCCAGCCAAGCGTAAGAAAAAGGAAGAATAAGCACGGATTCAGGGAGAGAATGTCCACGAAGAACGGCAGAAAAGTACTGGCAAGAAGAAGAGCTAAGGGACGCAAGAAGTTGACGGTAAGCGACGAATTTGTAAGAAGGACTGACTAACCCGCAGACATAAACGGGTAAAATTATTATTATGGCTAATAACGAGACAAACGGCACCCGGCGCAAACTAGAACTTAAGAAAACACAGATACTCCGCGGATTCGATGCTTACAAAAGAGTTTTAGAGAACTCTCGTATTTTTTCGACCGATCTTTTATTAGGCTATCTGAATACAGAAAATTTAGATGAAGTTTCAAGCCCACTTACTACAAAGGATACAGCCCCAAAAGAGCTGGCAGACCTTGTCAAAGTGGGCTTTATTATTTCCAAGAAAAAGGTAAAGAAAGCTACGATGCGAAACTACGGAAAACGTTTAATGAAGGAAGCGTACAGACTGAACGGGGATTTTTTTTTAACCTTTCCGGTACCGGTAATATAAACATTATCTTTTCTTTTTCGTCTAACGGAATAGAAAAACTGGCGGAAAAGAACATTAACTTCGAAGATCTTAAAGACGAGATGAAGATCCTCCTCAGTAAGATCTTAAAAAGCATCGGCACCCAGAATATACAATGACATATATACTAATTTTTTTCATACGAATTTATCAGAAATTCATTTCACCTTTCCTGCCTAAATCATGCAGGTATTACCCTACTTGTTCGGAGTATTTTATAATTGCTCTTAAGGAGCGGGGTTTTTTTGTGGGATTCGGGCTGGGTGTATGGAGAATACTCCGGTGCAACCCGTTCGTTGAGGGAGGATTCGACCCGGTGCCGCACAAACATCATCATCATAAATCAACAGAGAAAACAGTAGTAAATGGATAAACGGTCTATATTAGGTTTTGTATTAATTGCAGTGATATTAATGGCGTGGCTTTATTGGTCAAACTCACTGCAGAACGATAAGAACCCTCAAAACAAAGTTGATACGACTTCTCAGGTTCAACAGACACCCGATACAAGTAAGCAGCAACAGCCGCCCGCAGATACAACAAAGAATACATCGGATACAACAAGCATTTCCGATTCATCCAAACAAGTTACCGAGCTTGTACAGGAATATGGAGCAATTCTTTACAGCAACTCATCGAAGTATGCCCAGCAAACAGGCGGTACACCGGAAAAGATAATCACTATTGAGAACAGTAAAGTATCGATGGAGTTCAGCAATTACGGCGGAACAATACGAAAGTTTATCACTAAGGACTTTAAAACATGGAACGGTGAGCCGGTACAGCTCGTTGACTGGAAATCAGGCAAGGAACTGCACATGCTTTTCACTTCCAAAGACGGCAGGACCATAAGCACCGAACAGTTGGTATTCAACAGCGACTATGCCGAATGGGAAACAGTAAACGTACAGGATAAACAGAATTACCAGCTCAAGTATTCACTCTTTGTAAATGGTGACAGTACACAAAAGATCGTTAAAATTTATACTTTTAAGCCGGATTCATATGAATTCGACGTTTCGTTCGAGCTGTATAATTCAGATAAGTTTATAACAGGTTCTAAATACCAGATAGTTTGGGGATCCTCCCTCAACCTTACGGAGTACAGGAGTGACGATGAAGCCAACTTCGCTGAAGCATTTGCTTACATGGGCGGAGAACTGGTTACATTTAATGCTGATGATTTTGATAAGGTAAAGACAGAGGACCTCAACGGAAATACGGATTATGTAAGTTCTAGAAATAAATACTTTGGTGTATTCCTTATACCCAGTGGACCGGATGGAAGAAAAGGCGATGGTGCATATCTTTCAGGTAATAAGTTTCACCTCCCAGACGAAGGATTGAGAGAAGAATATTCTATCGCAGTCAAGATGGATATTAAAAATGACCAGATGGATAAGACTGATTTTATTGTTCTTTTGACACCTCTCGATTACCAGATACTGAAGTCGTATGACATGGACCTCCAGCTCACGATGAGGTTTGCGCTTGATTTTATTGTAAGACCGATTGCACAGTACTTTATAATTCCGATATTCAATTTCATTCACTCTTTCGTACCTAACTATGGCTTTGTAATCATCATCTTCGCATTCTTAATGAAGATACTGCTGAACCCGCTGACAAAGTCACAGACTGAATCTATGAAAAAGATGGGACAACTGAGCCCTAAGATGCAGGCTATCCGCGAGAAGTATAAGGATAACGCAATGAAACAGAATGAAGAGATAATGAAGTTGTATAAAGAGGAGAAGATTAATCCGGCTGGTGGTTGTCTGCCGATGCTCTTACAGCTCCCAATATTATACGCATTATTTGGCGTGTTCAGATCCACTATTGAATTAAGACAACAGCCATTTATACTTTGGATACACGATCTCGCCTCTCCGGATGTGATATTCACATTACCATTTAAGATTCCTCTATTTGGAATCAGCCAGGTATCCGGACTTGCACTTCTGATGGGTATAACTATGTTCGTGCAACAAAAGATGACTGTGACCGATCCGAAGCAAAAAGCTATGGTGTATGTCTTCCCGGTATTCCTGACTTTATTGTTCTTCAGTTTCCCGGCTGGACTTAATCTTTATTACTTTACCTTTAACCTATTATCGATAGCTCAGCAGATATATAAGAATAAATTCGGTAAAGAAGAGGATCCGAAAGATAAAAAGCCGGGTATTATGAGCAAGCTATGGAATAACGTTAAAGAGCAAATGCCAAAGCTTCCTGATGCTGAAGAAATGCGTAAGATTCAGCAGGGAAGAAAGCCTAAAAGAAGATAATTCGTTCAGTTATCTCGGATATGGATAACATACCGAAAGATATAGATGCACCAAAGATACTCATAGTTCAGATCGGAAAACTGGGTGACATGATACTTACTACTCCCCTGTTTTCCAATCTGAAACTCCTTTATCCAAATTGCGAAATACATGTCCTCGCCAGCCAACTGAATTACGAAATTCCACTTTACCATAAAGACGTCCAAAGCACTCATATCTATAAAAAAGGCTCACTGCGGACAATCCCGTTATTGATGAGATTGCGGCAGAATAGATTCGATTATTGGATAGATACGAAGATAGAATACTCAAGAACTTCAAGAACTCTTGTCCGTTATGCAAAGCCGATACGATCCCTCGGTTATAACAATGATGATAACCTCTTCGATATCGACCTGGCTGAATACAAGATCGGCATTCACGCTGTTGAAATAAATCTTACACCACTAAAGGTTCTTGCGCCTTTTTTTACAATTGAGAGTAAACGCCCAACCTTATTCATACCCGGCAAAGCAAAGGAGAAAGTAAAACCATTCCTGAATGAAATACCCGGAAAGAAAACTCTTCTGAATATCTCCGCCGGAAAAACAAACAGGATCTGGGGCAGAGAAAAATGGAAAAAACTGCTGGAGCTTTTTAATGAGGACGATGAATGGAGCATAATAATAAACGCATACGGGTATGATGACAAAGAAGTTGCCAAAATGCTTATCGAACAGGTCAAAAACAAAAATATTTATTGGTATTCAGGCAAATATATGGAAATTGCAGAAATTGTGAAATATTGTAATGCCGTAATATCTGCTGATACATCTATTGTACATATGGCATCAGCTTTTAATGTACCCGTTGTGGATATGTTTACTAATGTAAAGTGGAATATCGAGAGATTTGCTCCCCTCTCTGACAAAAGCGAGATAATTGTATCGGAAGATAAGGACTCCCTTAAAACAATAACGCCCGAAATGGTATTCCGGGCGTTGCAAGAATTGAAAATATCTTAGTGGAAATGCCGAGAGTCGAACTCGGGTCCGAAGTGAAGCCAATTAAAACCTCTACATGAATATCCTGCCATTGAATCTTACAATGCTTTGCCCGGCAGGCGGACCGCCGCATTGCCAGTCCGTTTATCTTGCTTAAGCTACCGGACACTCACTTAAGCCAGCCTATCTATTTTGACACCTTATCCCTATCCAATAGGCGGAGATGTGGGTAAGATGAAGCTGATTATTTTATTAAGCAGCTAAAGCGTAATTGTTATTATCGCCAATTATGATTGTTCCGCCGTTTAATGTGTCTGCGGAGAACACAGCATGCAGTTTTAATTCTCTTTCACCCCGTCGAAACCGTTGCATTCCCATAATCGAAAATATATTATATAATCGGCTTATTTGATATATTTTAAAAGAACTTAGATCAAACATTTAAAACAATACGTAGCTAATGTTAGTTCCTATGAGGTCTTTATGTTAGAAGAAGTTTTTACATTTGGTGTATTCTCTTCTTCTTTAATTACCTCTTCCTCTACAGCCGAAGTATGTGTATCTGCCAGCACAGCTTTTTTCTTGAAATTACCCCCGTATAAAACACCAACAGGAATTATAACACAGTACCCGATAACCAAAAGTATCGGAGAAAGTACAGTTGCCATAAATCCGTCTACTGTACGGTCGGATGCCATTAACATGTATCCTATAATAATAACCACAATACCCAGCCCTATAATGCTGTAATTCATTGTGTTGAGAGAAAGATGTAAATGTTCCTCTTTTTTGCTCTTTTTACTTTTCAGCTTTTGTAAATTCGATGATTTTACTTTAGCCATGATTATTTATTAATTTTTGACAATTCGTCGTAATAGTAAGATATGGTTTTTATTCCCTTATAGAAATTCCTTAAATCAAAATTTTCATTTGGTGAATGCGTATTTTCTGTCGGTAATCCAAACCCTAACAATATCGTTGGAGCTCCCAAAAGAGTCTGAAATGTCTCTACAACGGGTATTGAACCGCCTTCGCGCATAAATATGGGGTCTTTTCCGTAGGCTTTCTTCATCGCAGTAACTGCAGCTTTCATTGCTTCCGTATCAATCGGTGTAAGCGCAGGTTTAGCGTGATGCATTCCCTTTACTTCTACCTTCATTGTCTTTGGAGTAATACTCATAACATAATCCGTAAACTGCTTCTCTACCTTGAGCGGATCCTGGTCGGCAACCAGCCTCATTGATATCTTCGCACCGGCTTTTGATGGAAGAACTGTCTTTGCGCCCTCACCCTGGAAACCACCCCAAATACCGTTACAGTCAAGTGTCGGTCTTGCGGAGTCTCTTTCAAGCGTCGAGTAGCCTTCCTCACCGAAAACTTCTTCTATATCAAGATCTTTTTTGTATCCTTCCTCGTCAAAAGGTAACTTAGTATATTCTTCTCTTTCTGCGGAAGTCAGCTCACGTACGTCATCATAAAATCCAGGGATCTGTATCTTTCCTTTATCGTCCTTTAATTTACAGATTATATGTGCAAGGGCATTTATCGGATTATCTACTGCACCACCGAAACTTCCCGAATGTAGGTCACGATTTGGACCGGTGAGCCTTACTTCCATGTAACATAATCCCCGTAATGCATAACAGATAGAAGGATGTTCTTCGCTGTGCATTGATGTATCTGAAACAAGCACGTAATCACACTTCAGCATATCCTTATTATCCTTTACGAACTGGTCAAGATGCTCGCTTCCAATCTCTTCTTCACCTTCAGATATAACTTTAACGTTGACAGGAAGTTTTCCGTGTGTCTTTAAATGTGATTGTATGCTTTTAATATGTATAAAGAACTGTCCTTTATCGTCAGTTGCACCCCGCGCGTATATCTTGTCACCTTTTATTGTCGGTTCAAATGGCGGGTTTGTCCAGAGATCGAGCGGATCTACAGGCTGTACGTCATAATGTCCATAAACCAACACCGTAGGTGCATCATCCCCGGCATAAAGCCAATCACCGTAAACAACCGGATGACCGGGTGTTTCGAATATTTTAACGTTTTCAAGACCTGCTTCCTCCATTTTAGACTTAACGAATTCAGCAGCTTTTTTGACGTCACCTTTGTTTTCAGGATTTGTACTAATAGAAGGTATTCTCAAGAACTCCATAAGCTCATTAAGAAATACATCCTTGTTATCGTCTATGTATTTAATAGTATCTTCCATCAATAAAAATGCGATTATATTAATATAATCGCATAATTTAGTTATTTATTATCAAATATTAAACTAAAATCAGAATGACATTATTGTCCGTCAGGTGTTTTATTAGTTTCTTCCGGAGCATTACCCATGTTTTGCAGTATTTCAAGATTTTTTTGTGCATCCTCATTACCTGGATCAAGTTCAAGCACTTTCTGGTAATCAGCAACTGCGCCATCTCTGTCTCCAAGTGCCTGCTTTGCGCTTCCTCTTAAAAGATATGTTATTGCATATTCATCGTTAATGACTATAGCATCATCGAATGCCTTTATAGCATCTTCATATTGTCCCATGTTAAAGTATGCAAGTCCCTTATAAATTATTGCATTTGTACTTCCAAGTTGTTCTGCTTTAATAAAGTGTGTAAGAGCATTTGAGTAATCCTTATTAGTAAGGTATGAATCTCCATATTCCAGCTCAAGCCTTGACGATTTTGGATCTCTCGCAATACCCTTTTCAAAGGTAGCGTAGGCTTTGGGAAAATCTCCCAGTTTCTCATATGTTTCAGCATATATTATATAATCATCCGGCTCAAAATAATCATCTGGAACTTTCTGGAAAAATACGATTGCTTCGTCGTATTGTTTCTGTCCGCTCTTCACATATCCTTTATATTTAAAAGCTACTACATTGTTTGGATCTAATTTGAGCACTTCGTCAAGTACTTTATCGGCTTCATCATATTTTCTCTGACCGTAAAGTATCTTTGCCTTATATGATAAGCCATCCAGGTCACCCGGCTTTAATTTATTATACTCTTCTATTGCATTAAGAGCTGCTGTATAATCTTCGTTGTAATATAAAAGTTTTCCAAGCTGCAAATAAGCATCGGCAAATTTCCTGTCGAGTTGCACAGCATCCTGGAACTCTTCGACTGATTCCTGGAATTTATTTTGTACAAAATAAACATTTCCAAGCCCATAATGAGCCGCCGCATTGTCTTTTATCTGGAGAGATTTGCTATAATTATCCAGCGCTGCAGGAATTGCTCCGCCATAAAAATATGCATCTCCTAGTCCGGCATATACGTCAGCGTTATTCTTGCTTATTGTTGTCGCTCTAGTTAATACGACAACAGCATCTTCCAGTTTACCCGCTTTAGAAAGATTTCTTCCCTGGGCTATAAGTATAGAAATATTTTCATCATTTGCTTTAGCCGCTTTCTTATAATAATTATTGGCATCGTCATATTTCTTTTGGTAACTGAGTAAGTCCCCCATTCCTTTAAGAGCTTCCCAACCTTCATCGTCATCCTTCAATGCAACTTTATAATACTTTTCGGCATCCTTTAAAGAGCCTGTTTCGAATAATGTCTTTCCATACCAGTAATTTTCTTCGTAACCGTCTATTTTTCCCGCACTCTTAAATAACCCAAGTGCAGTAACATAATCTCCACGCTTCGCAGCTTCGATCGCCTTGTCAACTTGTGCAAAGACTCCCGTCTGGAATATTAAAACCAGGACCGTTGCTGTAATAATGTTTCTTAACACATTCTTCATTTTAATATATTTTTATTTATAACTTAATTTATTTGTATAGTTCTCACAGGTTGTGTCACAGGGACCATACCTTCTTTTAATACTACCTTCTGACCATCTTTGTTCACTAAAAAGGTAATAAAACCTGAGGCAAGACCGACCCCTTTTTCCGTCGTAAATATGTAAACTATTCTCCTATAAGGATATTCCTGGTTAAATACGAGTCCTTGATGAAATTCCTTAAAGTCAGCCTGGAATCCATTCGGATAGATCCTGGAAATCCTTAAAGCCTTTACAGTTGTATCCAGAATGTCCTGGTTACTCGTTCCCATCCATCCAAGATTGGAAATACCAATGGCATTATCATTCTTTCTGATCTCATCTAGCATTTGTACGCTTGTAGAACAGATATTCGCTTTAGAGGAGTAGTCTGCACCTCCTAGAACAGTATCTTTTACGTAGCTGTACATATCTGAGTTAGGTCTCTGGATAAAAAGCTTAATAGTAGCATTTTGACCTGACATTTTCGACTTCAGCTCAGCATTTTGCTCCTGGTCCTGTGTTACAATCTGGTCCCAACTCGTATATTCACCGGTGAATATCTTTTTAAGGTCCTCCGAGGTTACTCTCGAAAGCGGATTATTTGGGTTCACAATAAACGCAATTCCATCTACGGCAAATTCGTATTTCTGAATCTCAATATTATTATCCTTAATAGCTTTTTGTTCTTCCTCTGTAAAATCACCCACTGTTACTACAAATTTTGCATCACCGTTAATGAGATCCGCGGTGACATATCTTGTAGGGAGAAATTTGAGCTCGACATTTGCTTCTTTATTCAGCCTCTCAAACTCTTTCTCTTCCTCAAGCATTAACTTTTTAAGGGATTCGTCGGATGTGACTGCAAGATCACCCGTAGTTGCCTGTGATTTGATCTCACTAAAGTCACAACCGGATATGCTTAATGCAGTGATTATTATTACGGAAAATAAAAGGGAAGTAAATTGAATTCTATTTAGCATTTTTGATTAGTTTCTCTCTCTCCACTCTCAACTTCTCTCTCATCTCTTCCTGTTTCTGAAATTTTCGTTTTGCCTGTGCATTAACAAATCTATACACGCCATAAGCTATAAAAATAATGCCGAATGCTATTCGGGTATATGGGTCTATCGCAGAAGGAAAAATCCCCGACACTAAAAACAATCCGATACAAAAAATGAATACGGAAGTTACGTAATTTATTATTAGTGTCGGGGCTACCATTTTAAAAATTTTTTAGAACTGCTACTCTTCGTTGCCCGAGTCTTCTTCTTCGTCGTCTTTTTTCTTAAACCCGCTGTTGAGTTTGAAATTGAATGGTACACTTACCCAGCACTTTACAGGTTTTCCGTTTTGAAGTGCAGGAGTAAATTGCAATGCACCAACCTTATCTCTTACCTCATCGTGAAATACAGAAGGTCCGCTAAGGCTACCAACCTTGATCACAGAACCGTCAGCACCAACAAGGATCTTAGCTGTTACTCTGCCCTCTGTTCCTGATGATCTTGCGATTTCAGGATAACGCATTGAGCCTCTTACTGAACCTAAGTTAACAGGTTTTGGCGCAACCTCAACCTCGAATTGCTGATAAACATCCTTTTTCTTTTCTTCCTTCTTCTCTACCTTCTCTTCAACCTTCTTCTTGTTCAGGTTGATATCACCAATATAATTTATGTTCGGAGCGTTTTCATCACCTTCGGATGATACCGGTGCGTTGATCTCTTCCAATTTCTCCTGGGTTTTCATCGTAAGGATTTCCGCTTCCTGTTTTGGTACAGGCTCAGGGATAAGTGCTTCAAGATCCTTTAACGGAATTATTTCATCGGGGACTTCTACATCCGGTGGAGGTGGTTCCTCCTCAGCTGCTGGAGGCAGATCCAGATCTTCAAGAGTGATTATCCTTGAATTCAACTCATTCTGTTCAGCATTAACTTTTTGTATGTACATAGCTAGCACATAACCGCCAATTAAAACAAAATATATCGCGATTGCGATTATTAATCCTCTTGAAAAATATTTATTATAAAGCCTCTGAAGCTCTGGAGCACCATATTTGAATGACTTAAAGTAACCCTCTTTGCCAATTAAACTATGGTCATCCTGAATTTCAGGCTGTTGATCGGGTTGATTTGTAGATTCATCGGACATTTTTCAGCCTCCTTAAAGTTTGTAAACTTGTTAGTTTAGTAGTATACTTACTACTTAAACCCTTGAAATTTAGATTAGTTCCGTAAAATCACCTAAATTTCTCTCACGTAATATATAAAAAAAATAAGAAATTAAACATTACATTTTTATTAAATTATTCCTCAATTTCGCCTATCATCATCACTACCAGCTCCTTGGCAAAAGACATCAAATTTGACGCCGCTGCTTTGCCTTCCGGAGATCCCATCGCCGCATTCAAGGAATCCATATCATCAAAATACATCTCTGCCTGAAGATAATACTTTTCATCGGCTCCTAGGCTTTTTAACTTTGTAACTTCAGTTCTTACCAAACCCGGCATTTTTCCTGCAAGAGGTAAATGTTCCTCAAAATATTTTTTATCGAACAATTCTTTGTCAGGTGGTGTCTTGTAAAGGGCAACTAATTTTGTCATGTGAGATTTTTATTAAAGATTATTCACCGTCATCGCCACTATTGCTTTCGCTGGAGCTTGACGTACTTATATATGTAGTTCTTTTGGGTGTCGGTGGAAAATATGGTAATATTCCGATCGGATTACTAAAATATTTCTTCACAAGATCTTCGTCACTCGAATATGTAAGATCGTTAGCTTTATCTTTATTGGATGCCGCAACAAGCTTAAATTCACTTTCGGCTGTAGTCTCATCACCTATAGTTTCAAAATCACTTCTCAAAACAAGTTTATCACCATCGGATTTAAAATAATACAATCTTGCAGGCATCTTCTGTGTCTTAGGAAGCTTCTTGTCATATCCATCGTAAACACCTGTTACAGGGATTACTTTTGGATCGACCACAAAATACTCTCTTTCGGCTACATAATAATTCCCATTCAATACATTATAAAGATTTTCTGCAAGCATTTTCTTCTGTTCTTCCTTTGTGTACTCTTTTCCGTTCTTAAAACCTTTCGGCGCAAAACCCACTGTTCTGGCGTATTTCCCGTCATAATGAACAAGAACCAATGTGCCCATTTCCGCATCCTTATACATCTGCCTCGCATCATCATGACTCATTCTGATACATCCATGTGAGGATGGTCTTACACCAAGGTTTCCATAATAGCCCGTTCCTGATAATGAATGGAATCCGATTCCTTGATTAAATGTCTGAAAATGGAAAAGTGATGCATCATCAAACTGGCTGGATTTGTGATGTTCGTTTCTGTAAAATATCGCGAATAAACCCGGTCTTGCTTCAACACCTTTACTAATGAATTTGTTACCTGTCGATACAGGAAAACTTCTTGTATGTCCATCCCTCCAGTGCTGATATACTCGCTGTTCACTAACTCTTAGTTCGTACCAGACATCCTTATCTGTATAAACGGTATCCATCACTGGCTTTCTAAGATCGGAAGCGCTGACCAGAGTATTTTTGCTTATACGGCTGGTAGTATCATCCAGACCGGTTTCAATAAAACCATCGGTCTTGTAAGAGACAGTTTTCTTACCGGTATCATTCGCAAAACCTGCAAGAAGGAATACGACTAGGACCCCTGGAAGAAATATAGAAAATAACTTACCTCCGGGTGCTTCCCCATGATGTGAAGTGTGATCCGGCTCGTCGTGTAATATATTACCCTCCTCTGAAAAATCATCAGAGAGATGTTTATCCAGGCTATCGCCCAATAGATCCTTATTTAAGTTATTTTCATCCATAAATTAGACGTTTTTATCCCTGGTTATGCTTGTGTTCCCTAATTATACAAGTAAACCGAACAATCTGGAAAAAAGTGCAATTATCCTGTAAAAATAAAAATTCTTACAATAAAACACTATGGTAAAAAAATGCGATTTGTTGCAGAAAAATATAGCAATCGTATAGAGATTTAACCGAATTTTCCGGTAACGTACTCTTCAGTCAGTGTCTCATTAGGGTTTGTGAAGACTTTTTGAGTTTTCGAATACTCAATTAGATCGCCGAGGAAGAAAAATGCCGTACTATCGCTCACACGAGCCGCCTGCTGCATATTGTGGGTTACTATTATTATGGTGTAATTGGATTTGAGATTGAAGATAAGCTCTTCTACTTTTTGTGTGGATATTGGGTCTAGAGCGCTTGTGGGTTCGTCCATCAGGATTATTTCGGGATTTACCGCGATGGTACGAGCTATGCATAATCTTTGTTGCTGTCCTCCGGAGAGACTCATACCGGATACTTTCAAACGGTCTTTTACTTCATCCCATAGCCCGGCAAGTGTTAAGCATTTTTCTACTTGCTCATCGAGGTAGGATCGTTTATACCGTTTATTGAATACAAGCCCGGAAACAACGTTCTCATAAATAGACATAGTTGGAAACGGATTAGCCTTTTGAAATACCATACCGACTTTCTTACGAAGATCCGTCATCTCATAATCACGAATGTCTTTATCCAAGACAATAATGTCACCAGTTACTTTGCATTTAGGAGTAAGTTCATGCATGTTATTTAGAGCTCGTAGAAAAGTAGATTTACCGCAACCGGACGGACCTATAATAGCAGTAACGGTGCCGTGCTTTATTTTCATACTAATACGCTTGATAGCAGGGCGGTCTTTGAAGGATACGGTAAGGTCACGCGTAATCACAGCAAACTTACCACCATGCTTTTCCTCTTCCTCACCGGCTATTTCCATTACAATATCTTCTTCCGTTTCAACCATAGACTTTATAGATTAGGACTGAACTTATTCCTTGTAACTAACCTTACTAAAAGATTTACTACAAATACTAAGAATATCAACACAAATGCTCCGGCCCAGGCTTGTTGATGCCAATCTTCGTAAGGTGATATCGCGTATGTAAAGATCTGAACCGGAAGTGACGCGATCGGTTGGTCGAGAGCGTCGGACCAGAACCTATTACCGAATGCAGTGAACAAAAGCGGAGCAGTCTCCCCTGCCGCACGAGCGATCGCAAGAAGGATACCTGTTATTATTCCCGCAGAGGCAGTTTTTAAAACCACCCGTAATGTAGTTTTCCAGCGTGATACACCCAACGCTAATGATGCCTCTCTAAGATTTTGCGGAACGAGCTTTAACATTTCTTCAGTCGTTCGAGTTACAGTCGGTATCATCAATATTCCCAGCGCAAATCCGCCCGCTAAAGCTGAGAATCTTCCCATTGGCAATACTATCAACCCATAAGCGAATATCCCGATTATAATGGAAGGAACACCGCTAAGTACATCAGTAACAAACTTTACAATATTCGAGAATAAACTGTTTGAATATTCAGAAACATAAATTCCGGCAAGTATACCGACAGGGATCCCGATTACCGAGCCTAATCCTACAAGGATAAGAGTACCAACGATCGCATTCGCCATACCACCGCCTTCTTCCCCAACTGGAGCAGGCAGGTTAGTAAAGAAATCGACGTTTAGCGCTGAAAAGCCCTGTCCCGTGGTATAAAAGAAAATATATATCAAAGGAATAATAGCTGCACCTGCAGCAAACATGCACAACGTTAACATAACGCTGTTAGTTACTTTCCTTCGCTTTAGATTTCCGGCGCTCTGATATATTTCATCAGCCGTCATTTATCTGCCTTCAGTATTTTTTGTTACGCCCATTATTAATAGACGTGCAAATGAGTTAATTATAAAGGTCACTCCGAACAGGATCAAACCGACTTCTATAAGTGCACTTATATGAAGCTGACTAGATGCCTCAGCAAATTCGTTTGCAATTACTGATGCCATTGAATATGCCGGTTCAAACCATGATAAATTGATTTCCGCTCTATTGCCAATAACCATTGTTACTGCCATCGTCTCACCGACTGCTCTACCAAATCCCAATACAGTACCTCCCAGTATTCCACTTCTCGCATTAAGCAAAGCCATTCTTATCGCTTCCCAGCGTGTTGCCCCAAGCCCATATGCCGCCTCTCTCTGAGATACAGGTATAGCCTTTAATACATCTCGTGAGATTGCCGATATTGTCGGTATGATCATTATCGCTAGTATAATCCCGGCAGTAAGCATTCCTGTGCCATATGGTGTTCCCTTAAAAAACGGGATAAACCCAAGATAATTTTGGAGAAATGGTTGAACGCTTTCCCGCATAAAGGGGGCAAAGACAAATATACCCCAGAAACCATATACAATACTGGGTATAGCTGCCAGTATTTCAATTAAAAAGCTGAATGTGGACTTAATAACATTTGGAGCTAGCTCAGATAGGAAGATCGCTACTCCGAGACTAACCGGAAGAGCGATTCCGAGTGCTATGAGAGATGAAACAATCGTTCCGTAAATAAAAGTAAGAGCACCAAACTCATCTTTATTCGGTTCCCAGTTCTTCGAAAAAATAAAATCCCAGCCAAACATTGTTCTAGACTCATCTGAATATAGATACATTTCGTATATCATATACAGGAGCAGTGCAATGATAATTAAAGCAAAAAGAAGCGTCGTGTTTTCGAACAATAGATCACTCAGCCTCTTTTTGCTTTTAATTTCTCTTGTATTTTCAGGCTGGGAAGTAATAGTATAAAAATTTAATCGTTCCTGATTAGTTTAATACTTTACCGTCGTATTTTAAACTGTTAATCTTTTGCATTGCCTTTTCCCTCACTGCATCGGGGAGCGGAGCATAGCCAAGGTCTTTAGCATATTGAGTTCCATCGGTTAATGCCCATGTAAGGAACGCCTTAAGAGTCTTACCCTTGAATTCGTTCTTTTGATCTTCGTAAAGAATAATATATGTAAAGCTAGCGATCGGATACGCACCTTCTCCTGCAGCATTAGTGATAGACATTCTCATGTCATCAGGCATTTCAGTGATTGCACCTGCAGCTGCCTTTGTGGTGGACTCGAGTGTCGGAGCAACAAATTCTCCGTTCTTATTCTTAATATGCGCAAACTTTAAATTATTTTGTACTGCATAAACATACTCTACATATCCAATGGAATTATCAAGCTGTTTTATTAATCCGGTAACACCTTCATTTCCTTTACCACCCTGGCCTACAGGAAATTTAACGTCCTTCCCTGTACCCGGACCATTCTTCCAGTCTTCACTAACTTTGGAGAGGTAATCGGTAAATACGAATGTGGTACCGCTTCCGTCAGTCCTGTGTGCCACAATAATATCGGCATCAGGCAAATTAACATCAGGATTCGATTCTTTAATTGCAGGGTCATTCCATTTTTTGATCGTACCAAGAAAAATACCTGCAACTGCTTCAGGAGTTAAGTTTAGATTTTGATCTACCCCGGGAATATTGTAAGCAAGCACAACCGAACCTATAACAGTTGGGATATGAATTACTTTAGAATGGTTCTTATCTTCAGCAGCTTTAAGTTCCTCCTCTTTCATCGGGCTGTCCGTTGCTCCGAAGTCAACCGTTCCTTCGGTAAGCTGTTTGATACCGCCACCGCTTCCGATAGACTGATAGTTGATCTTTGCATCGGGATTCACTTTCCCATATTCAGTGAACCATTTTGAATAAACAGGAAAAGGAAACGTTGCACCGGCACCGTTAATTTGTTCGCCGGTTGTTCCCTCTTCATTGCCTTTATCGAGCATTTTGTTGTCCTGTTTTCCGCATCCGGAAAATATGAACAGGAGCAATAATACCGGGATAAACTTTTTCATTACATTAATTTTATTTAATAGATGTTTCCAATATATGTATAAGGGGTATTCTTAATGTTAAATTATCATTAAGAAATTGTAAAGCACCATGTCCCTATTTAACATTGATTTAGAAAGAGAAATCCCGAAAGATTAAGAAATTGTTAAGCTGTTTACAAAAAGGAAAAGCCTTCACGAATAATCATGAAGGCTTTTGAGTTTTTTATGGGGAATTATAGGTAATCGTAAAACTTTAAATTTACTCTTTACTAGGTCTATCTGACTTATCTTTGTTCTTTCCTTTGTGTTTACCTTTATTTTTGCCTTTATGGTTCTTCCTGTTCTCCTCCATCTTTTGTATCTGATCTGAAGTCAATACACCGGAGAGCTGTTTCTTAAGCTGTTCCCTTTTCTCTTTCCTTGCAGTTTTAAATTCATCCTTTGACTTATCATACTGATCTTTCATCGAACTCATTTCGGTAAAGTGATTGTAGAATATATCATAGACGGATTTATATTGTGAATCTGTCAGATTGAGATTCGTTTTCATTTTATCTGCAACCTTTGTAGCCTTTTCAGAAGGAGATAGTTTCTTATGATCTCCATTTTTGTTTTGGGCAAAAGACGAACCAACCGCAAAAGTCAGCAGTAATACAAGACCTAAGATTAATTTCTTTGTCATAATAAAGCATTTGATTTACAAAAAATTCTAAATTCTGAGTGTTTGACAAAGAATACCAATATTGGTTTAATCATCTTGGAGGCCCTTTTCTTATAAATTGACGCGAATTTTCCTGAAATTTCTCCCATTTATCCATCTGATTAGTGGTCAGTACAGCGGTCAATTCGTCCCTAAGTTTATCTGTGGCCTTATCCATAGCCTCAGCAGATTCATTCTGATCCATATCTTTATTTTTCCTCATCATATCATCAAGATTCTTATAGTACTCAATATAGATGTCATAAACTGAATTGGCCTGCTCATTCGTAAGGTCAAGCTCCTTTATCAAAATACTTGTTACATCAGACGCTTCCTTCTCTGGATTCGGTTTTTTAGGTTTGTCACCAAATTTTCTTTGCGCGTCTGCTGAACTCACAGCAACAAGCAAACAGCAAAATATAATTATTGTCTTCATGTTCCTAATATATGACAGATAAAATATACTAAGTTTAATACTAATTATCTATCACGAGGAGGAGGTCCTTGCCTATTCCCTGGAGGACCTTGTCTCTGCCCCACCTCTTTATGAATTTCTTCCCATTTTTCCATCTGATCATCATTCAAAATACCCGACATCCCGGTCTTCAATTCACTTTGCTTCTGATCCATAATTTTCTGCATGTCGTCTTCATTCTTTGAGAAGTTTTCCATAATATTCTTCATTTCGGAAAAATGATTCTTATAAACTTCGTATACCGAGTTGTATTGACTGTCGGTTAAATTCAAATCCTTTTTTAACCTGTCTGCGATTTTCTCTGCCATTTCGTCAGGATTCATTTTTGGTCTGTCACCGGGAAAATCTCCCTTAGGCTGGGCAAAGGAACTAACTGCAAGGAGAAGTATAAATACTGTCCCCAAAATCATCTTGGTTTTCATTTCTTGATCTTTTAATGTTTAAAATTCAATACATAGGTATGACGACAAATGAAGAAAATACTTGCAGTTTATTTGGCGGGGTTGGATAGTTTATCCTTAATGTAAAAGGGTAAATAATATATAAAGAAGGAGATCAAAGCCAGGATCTCGAGAGATATAAGGTAATAAGGCCACGGACCCATAAAATCCAAAATACTTTCCTGCTCTGGTTTATACATTATAAAGCCGTAGTTGGCTCCGAGAATAATATTTATTAACAAAGCTGAAATAAAATAAACCTGTGTCCAAATAAAGGTCCGCCTTATGGAAACCGGGTATGGACGCAACCGAAATGCAAAGGTGAAGTATATTATACTGATTATAATACTGGCATGATTAGCAAAGAAAATTATAAAACCTGGTGATGGGAAGTTTACTGTTATATCGGGGGTTATTAGAGCCTGAAGCGTTCCGCCCATAGCCCAAAAATATGCTGTCTCATATGAGTATTGACTCCTTGTTATAAAAGTAATAATTACTAAAATAATTACCCAATCACAGAGTTGCATTGGAAGATCACCTTTGATCGAGAGATACCCATTAACATATTTATCGGTAATAAATGCTGATGTAGTCAAAATGATTATAATTATTAATGTCCATGAGATCGGCTTTTCGGTTGATGGGAACTTCCTGGCAGTATAGGCAAACGCAAACGAAAATACCACAGTCAGTATTAGAACAATAATGTGGGGAAGATTGAATAGAGTGAAATCGTTCAAACTTATTATCTTATTTGCTTATAACAAAAATAAAAAAGCCTGTGGAAAGAATCCACAGGCTCATCAGGAGGTTAAATGGTAACATTTCACCCTCACTTATCTGGCAAAACTCTTTTCTTCTCCTCAATAATAAGAATGTTCTTTGTATAAAACTCGTAATTCAATTCCTTATCCCTTATAACATTAATCATTTCAAACAGCCTTCTTGGGAGGCATACTTTCCCAATTTTTGTAAAGGTCGTTCTGATGTTCTTTTGCCCATTTCAGAATGTTTATCGAAATATCAACGGGCAGTTTACCTTTGACGAGCGCCGGTTCGTCGATAGAGAATACTGCGCTCGTACCTTTGTAATTCACACGGAAGTTAGGAAAATTATACATGTCTGTTCCAGCCGGCAGCATAAAAAACCTTATGCCGTCAAATTCAGCCGCACGCTCTGCGGCTCCTGTTATGTTCGTTTGGTCAGTTTTCATTTTTGTCATCATTTTAATTTCCCTGAACGAATTTATTTACTGCCTTTTTGTTTCTCAGTACCGGGAAAAATAATATGATCTATTATGGTAATTATTCTTTTCATTTTTTATCTCAGTATTTGTATTTGATCGTACTATTCACATGTTTACTTTATCACCTCTTTTAAGAAATAGATGTTACAGCACTTGTAGTCGGTGGTACAGGATTCGGAAAAATAATACCGTCTCCAGGAGGTAAAATAGGGCAATCTGCTAACTGAATGTCAATATGACTATCTCCGGGAGGTAAAATTGGCATTCCATCACCTGCTGGGAGTATCGGGTTATCAGCTAATTGTATATCCATATGACTGTCCCCGGGAGGTAAAATCGGCATTCCATCACCTGCTGGAAGAATCGGATTATCAACTAACTGCATGTCCATATGGCTGTCCCCGGGAGGTAAAATTGGCATTCCATCACCTGCTGGAAGTATTGGGCCATCACAATATTGATCGCTTACAACTGAATTTTCTGCTGTAGTCGCTCCTAAAGAAATAAACGAAAAAACAGCTAGAATTATTAATAAACTTTTTATTTTGTTTGACATTTTTATGTCCTCCGAGTTATTCTCTACTTTTAATTTTTAAATTTGTTAATTAACAAGTTGGAATTATGGGTTCGCTACAAGTAGGGATTATTGGAGCGAAAGTAGGAATAATCGGACTACCCATTTCCACATCACTACTGTGAGTTGGAATAATTGGACTAAATGTAGGAATAATAGGACTAAAAGTCGGAATAATTGGATTTAAGTTTTGCATTTTAAATCTCCTTTGCCGATATTAGCGGCTTTTTGTTTTTTTTAAATTTTTTTTATTTTATCAGTATATTGAAGTATTTTTTTATATTGCTAAGCAGAACTTGTTTTTATTAATGACATTTCTTTAAACTCGTCGATTGTGAACGATTGATTCCAGCATAGATCAAATATATTTACAAAGAACTGTGCAAACTCTTTATTCCTGATAATAATATCAGTTTTATTATGCTTTGGAATTGTCTTATCATGAACGTTAAGATAAACTGTTTCTCTATCAAAAATGCCGATAATTACCGTAAGCATTTTTGTAAGGCGTATCTTTTCACCATTCTCTTCATAGTATTTACAAAGATCTAAAAACTCGTTTAGTGTGACCGCTCCCCACTTATCATCTTTCTTGAGCTTAAAATTAAGACTAACCTCGTAAATTGACTTATATATTCCCCCGTTATTAATAAACTCCTGGGAAATGGTGTCAGCCTGCTTTGAAACTTCACCTTCGATCCTGTTCATCATCAATATCTCTTCTTTGGAATTCTTTATAAGCTCCATGAATCTAATCATCCTGTGCTTATTAAAACCTCGCACAAGTTCAATGTTCATCCGGTTCAACTGGCTTGTACCTGTATTATATAGAGGTGCGACCTTTTTAACCAGGTCCTCTGCATTTTGGATCTTTTGGCCAGATTCAGTTTTAATATCGTCAATGATCTTTCCGGATATTACGCGGGGATCTATGATCTCATACTTTAGGATAGTATTTGTTTCTATCTCATTACAATATCCGCGTTCCACAAATACCTTAAGTATGTCATATATATCCGTTCTTCTGATCCCGGCAGCTTTTGCTACCTCAGATGCACTCATCTGACTGCCATTTAAAAGAGCGAGAAAAACCTTCGATTCATTCTCTGTGAATCCAATTTTCTTTAAGTAAAGCTTTATCTCATCTAAATTTTCCAAAGGACAGACAATTAAATTAGTTAGCGTTTTATTGTTTTAATCTTTAATGAGATAACCTATATTGCATATGCAGTGTTCTGCAATATGTAATATAAATATTGGGATTTTTCAAAAGCACAATGTGTAAATGAAACACACTGCACACCCAATTTGATTACCCTTGCATAAGAATAGGCTGTTGAAATAATATCAATAAAACCTACCCCATAAACCTAACACTAAAACAGGTCAATGTAAGCAAAACTGCTTACAACGCCTGTCTCAATATTGTTGTAGAAATTTCCTACAACAATATTGGAAATTCTATTTTAATTGTCAAGATAAATCTTTCACGAAAACGATTTTCCGTGAATTTTAACGATAATCTTATGGGAAAATTATAAATCCCATAGGCGTTCTGTTTAATTTCTCTGTTAACATTTTATATTCTTTCAATATTGTTGTAGAATTAATCTACGACAAAATTAGAACAAAAAAATTTAAATGTCAAGCCTTATTATTTTCGGAAATATTATACATTCACTACCTAAAATCTCTAATACTTCTGCGTTCATTTCCTTGATTTTTATTAGAAAAAATGTTGTAGAATCAATCTACAACAAAATTAATATAAATTATCACATTTGTCAAGTGAAATTTTATGAATAAAATCACTTTACAAAAAGATAACTTTGAGCTTAGAAACGCAGAAATCCTATATGGATAATGGGATTGCCCTATTCATTGAATGTTAAACGTAAAATGTCTATATTTATTTATACCGCGGGATGGAGCAGCTGGTAGCTCGTCGGGCTCATAACCCGAAGGTCGGAGGTTCAAATCCTTCTCCCGCTACTAGATAAGAGTCTTTGATTTTTTCAAAGACTCTTTTTTTATTTAGCCGCTAACTTCACTCCAATAATTTTAAAATCAATTGTTTCATATATATACAGGTGTTGTATATTGCGTTTGAAATTGATTTTGCATTCCATTAAGCCTATTTTTGTTTTTAAATAATCAATACAAACCACTCTTTAATAATTAAATATGAACATTTTTGTTTGCGTTTCATTAGTACCGGACAGCACTACTAAAGTAAAAGTTGCATCCGATGGAAAATCTTTAGATGAAAACGGGGTAAGCTTTATAATTAACCCCTACGATGAATTTGCGGTAGAGGAAGCAGTTCAGCTCCAGGAAAAAGGAGGTTCCACCACAACCGCTATCTCCTTTGGAACAGATAAAGCTAAAGAAGCTATTAAGAAAGCTTTCCAGATGGGTATTGAAAATGGTGTTCTAATCAAATCTGATACCGATAACTTCGACTCATATACTGCTGCAAAAAATATTGCCGACTATTTAAAAGATAAAAATCCTGATCTGATCTTATTCGGAAAACAATCAATCGATTATGATGGAATGGTAGTGCCAAAGATGGTAGCGGAAATGTTAAACCTTCCATGCGTAAATGTCGTCGTAAAGATGGAAATAAATGATGGAAAGATCACAGCGGAAAGAGAAATAGAAGGCGGTAAAGAGATAGTGGAAACATCGTTGCCGGCTGTCATAGGTGCTCAAAAGGGACTGAACGAACCGCGGTATCCTAATCTGAAAAGCATAATGGCTGCTAAGAAGAAAACGATAGAGGAGGTCTCCCCTACTTACACTGGTAATACATATGAAATACTTGAAATGAGTTTACCTCCGGCAAAAGGTGAAGGAAAGATATTCAACGACGGCGTAGGATCGGTACCTGAATTAGTGAAGCTTCTGCGTGAAGAAGCAAAAGTAATTTAAAATCTAAACGAGTTTAACAAAATATGTCAAATAAGATATTAGCAGTAGCTGAAGCAAAAGACGGAAAATTTAAAAACCCGGCTCAGGAAGTAGTAACTGAAGCAAAGAAACTTGCCGAACAACTCGGTTCCGATTTCGAAGTTCTGGCAATAGGGTCAGGCATTGAAGAGGAAGCAAAAAATCTTGGTGCTTTTGGTGCAAAAAAAGTATTAGTTGTTGATCTAAACGACCTCAATAGTAAAAGCGGAACGTCAGGTTTTGAATATTCCCAGTCTGCATTTGCAAAGGTCATTAGTGAAATAGCAAAACGTCAGGATACAGATATTATCCTTATGTCAGCAACATCCCTTGGCAAAGACCTTGCTCCAAGAGTTGCTGTAAAAAATGAATCTGCTATCTGTCCTGACTGTGTTGATATACAGGTCGATGGTGGGAAAGTAATTGCAAAGAAACCTGTTTTTGCTGGGAAGAGCTATATTAAAGTTGCATTTAATAGTGACAAGATCGTACTCACCTTAAGACCAAATGTATTCAAAGCAGAAAAGACTGGCGATGGAAGTGCTGAAGTTGAGGTTGTCGATGTAGGTTCTCTTAATATCACTCCGGATGATTTCAGATCTGTAGTCAAAGAGACAAAAGTTTCATCAGAAAAACTGGATGTAGCAGAAGCAAGTATAATTGTATCCGGCGGCCGAGGACTGAGGGGTCCCGAAAACTGGAATCTCATTGAAGACCTGGCGGGAGTACTTGGAGCCGCAACGGGAGCTTCGAGGGCTGTGGTAGATGCCGGATGGAGACCGCATTCAGAGCAAGTTGGGCAGACAGGCAAAACCGTTTCACCAAATCTTTACATAGCATGCGGTATCAGTGGAGCAATTCAACACCTGGCGGGTATGTCATCTGCTAAATGTATTGTCGCCATTAATAAGGACAAAGATGCACCGATATTTCAAATAGCCGATTATGGAATTGTTGGTGATGTATTTGAGATATTACCAGCACTCAATGATGAGCTAAAAAATGTATTATCCAATTGATATTGAAAGATTCACGAAACTTTTTATCTTAGTTAATGTATTAATATTTAAGAACCAAAGAGATACATGGATAACGACGTAATACAGGTGGACATATTCGGATTATCACTCTCTTCGACAATGCAGGGTGGTGGCTACGCCATCATCTTAAAAGAAGTTGGTGGAGAAAGAAGACTGCCGATCATTATTGGTCAATCCGAAGCACAGGCTATTGCATTCGAACTTGAAGGAATAAAACCTCCCAGACCGCTTACACATGATCTCCTTAAAAACATAATAGAAACCTTCGGCTATAACGTATCAAGTATTACTATCAATGACCTCAAGGATTCCACGTTTTATGCAAAAATAAAGTTTGACGTCGCCGCTGTGGATGAAATAGATGCAAGGCCATCCGATGCGATTGCGATCGCGCTTAAATTCTCTGCACCAATATATGTTGCATCCTTTATTATGGATGAAGTAGGTTTTCTGCCGGAAGGAGAAGAGAGTGCTTCAAAAAATGATGATGGCTCCGAATATGAAGAGGAAGAAGTCGCAGAAGAAACTTCGACCGAAAACCGAAAACTGAACAAACTAAAACATGAATTGGATGAGGCAATATCGAAAGAAGACTATGAAAGAGCAGCCGTATTACGAGATGAAATTAAAAAAATAAACCCTAATTTAAATTAGTTCTTAAAAATAGAATCCTGTATTCACTCTTTTAGAAATCAAAATAAACCAATAGTGAAAAAAACAATATTAGCACTAACGTTTATCACTTTAATTTTCGTAAATATCTCGCAGGCTCAATCTCTTGCTGACCTTGAAAAAATGAGCAAAGACGCGGACAAAATTTCACTTAACGAAAGAGTAAACTCTACTTACCTATCCCCTAATGCAACCGGTACCATCATTACACTGGGTGTTCAGGCTGGGGGTGCCTTTGTAGAAGATAATACGGGACTGACGATTGGCATGTTTGCTAATGTCAGTTACGGAGGATTTTCCTTTGTTCCGCAAGCAAACTACTGGAGAGTAGAAAACTCCAGCAATTTTGAAATATGCGGACTCGCAAGGATCAGGCTTTCAAATGACAGAAAACTTGAACCCTACCTCGACGGTGGCATAGGAATAAATTTCTACGACAATAAAGTCGAAACCGTTACTAAAGTTGGACTTGACGTTGGGGGCGGTATAAGACTCTATGATGTTGGAACAAACTACAACCTGATCTTTGATGGTAAGTACAAGATTATTGTTAGCGATGTTCAACCTCAAGGAAATATTTCCGGATACTTTTTAACGGCGGGGATTGAATTCTCTTTATAGAATTAGAATTATAAATTTGATATTAAAAGCGTAAGGGTAACCTCTTGCGCTTTTTTTGAATATATGAGAGAAAATCTCTTAATAGATATAGGTAATTCCAATATCAAACTTGGGCTTTCAAAGGATGATGTAAATATTCAAAAAAAGAAAGCCTACAAGTATGACAAAAGTAAATTCAAGGACGAGTTTTCTAAAGTTCTACGAAGCTACTCTTCACTATATATAACGCCTGGCACGATCGGTAATACCGGAATATCTGTTACAAACCCCCATATCAAAAAAGAACTAGAGGAAAAATTTAAAAAAAGCGGCGCCGTATTTATTGACAATAAGACCTCCCCGTATGTAAAGATAACCTACAAAAGCAGACTCGGTAATGATAGAGTATCATCTATTAATGCCGCATACTATATTTATAAAAAACCTCAAATACTGGTAATAGACCTGGGAACAGCAACCACATTAAATCTTATAATAAACGGCGAATTCATCGGTGGAAGCATTGCGCCGGGGATAGAAGTAGGAATGCAGGGGCTTTTAACAAACACCCCCCTCCCAAAACCGGGCACTAAATTCAAGGAGGGACTTATTTTTAACAGTACAAAGGAAAGTATTGCTGGAGGTACAGTTCAACAAACGATTTTCTTTATCGAAGGAGCCGCAAGTGAATTAAGGAAGAGATATAAAGATCTCTTTGTAATTGGAACAGGTGGTTACTCCGACTATATTTCGCATCATACAGAGTGCTTTGACATTGTCGATAAAGACCTCGTAATGAAGGGAATTAATGTTATCCTTAACCACAAAAGCTTTAAGAAAGTATGATAAGGATCTCCACAAATGAAATAATAAAGAAGACCAGAGGTAATTGTGATATTATAAATCTCACTGACGACCTGATAGATCTTTTGAGAGAGACAGGTATGAACCAGGGACAGTGCACGGTGTTTTCTATCGGTTCAACATCAGCCATAACAACAGTGGAGTACGAGCCGGGACTAATCAAAGACATCCCTGAATTTCTTGATGAATTAATACCTCAGTACAAGAAATATCATCATAATGATACATGGGGTGACGGCAACGGACATTCACATTTGAGATCTTCACTATACAAATCATCTTTGACAATTCCATTCAGTAACGGTGAATTTTATCTTGGCACCTGGCAGCAGGTAGTGTTCCTGGATTTCGATAACAGGGAACGCACGAGGCGAATAATCGTTCAATTCATCGGCGAATAAATTTGAAAATAGATAAGGGTAAAATACTCATTCTGTTGGGTTTCCTATTTACCTTATACCTGCGTGTAAATCTGATCGAGAACAAGAACATGTGGTTCGATGAGATATACTCATGGAATACATCCCTGTACGACATTGCCGGAATAATAAAAGCTGCCGCCGGCGATATACACCCTCCCCTTTTTTATATTGTCCTTAAGGGCTGGACCGCCATTTTTTCCGACTCCGTTTTTGCAATGCGGTCCCTGTCGGTATTCTTTAGCATCCTGAGCCTGGTATTTATATATAGAATTTCTAAGGACATTTTAAAAGACGACGTGAAAGTATTTGCTATAATTATTCTTTATGCATTATCCCCTGTCAATATTCATTATGCTCAGGAAGTGCGTATGTTTATGATGAATACTTTTCTCTGCCTGGGATCAGTTTATTATTTTATGATATTATTGCAAAATAGAAGCAAACGCGCAAGCACCCTTTTCATACTTTTCTCTGTATTTGCAATTTACACACATTATTTTGCTTTTCTGGTTATTTTAACGGAGGGATTGATAGTATTATACCGACAGATCAGAGCAAAAAGCGATTTCACGTTATTAAAAACCTTTACTCCTCTTTTTATAATAATCCTCCTATCTTATATACCATGGTTTTCGGAGTTCTTTGGACAGGTTTCCAAAGGACAGTCCTGGAGAACCCCGCAAGACTTTTCATCACTTACATTGAATACTTTCGCATTCTTTAGGGAGATATTCTTCAGCTACTTCATTTATTATAAAACTGCGCCTATCTATCATATTTCTAATTATGTTACGCTTTCACTGGTAATTATTTACTGCATACTATTCGTAATCACGATAAAAAGAAAAGAACTTATAGGTGATACAGCTGTCGTTACCGCATTTTTTGCAATACCAATGATTATTGCGGTCATTATCTCTTATAAAAACAGTCTTCTATTATCACGATATATCAGTATCATTATCCCCTTCTTTATAATGTCATATGTGATATTTGCACTATCACTCAAAAATAAAAAGATATCATATACTATTATAACATTTTTCATATTGGTCAGCGCTATCGGTACTAAGTTCGAGTATGAAATGGACTTTAAAAACAATGATTACAGACAGATCATTCAATATCTGGAGAAGAATTATCACGATGGAGATTATGTCGTTGTTGAGCCTCACTACATGGGCTGGTCGATCAAATATCTCAATAAAAGAGCTGAAACCAATCTCCCCGCTCCGATTATAATTGACTACAGCCTTAAAGGCATCGTGGATTCCTTAAATAATAACAAAAGCATTGAAAATTTATGGCTGGTATTGGATTACAGCTCGCTTGGAAGGGATGGATACGACGATATTGTGTCATCTATGAACGCGATCAGCTACGATATGAAGAAGGAAGAAACTTTTGTTGTCATTCCTGAGAAAGTAATGATATATTATTTCGCAAGAAGGTAAGACAACTAATTTTAATTCTACTTTACCAGCACCATCCGCTTCGTCTCAATGAAATCCCCCGACCGCAAAGTATAATAATACACTCCGCTGGTCAGATTATTACTTTCAAAATTATATTCATATGTTCCCGCAGATAATTTTTCATCCACCAGTCTTTTCATCTCTCTCCCTAATTGGTCATAAACTATCAAACTAACTTTATTAGTTTTGGGAATAGAAAATCTGATCTTTGTGTTTGGGTTGAATGGGTTTGGATAATTTTGATTTAATATATATCCCGCAGGTACTTCAGAGGAAATTTTATTAACTTTTAATAAAATTTGTCCATACATTACGCTATCAATAATTGCGCCTTTTAAAGTTCTTCCAAATGGACCAAAGGGACCACTAAAATCTTGGGCATACGCAAAGTATCCAAATTTTTCTGTAAAAAAATATGTTACAACTCCCTCAATTAATGTTCCCGTTATTGTATCTTTTCGCGTAAAAGTTTTTAGTGGAATACCTGTATTGAAAATGTTTAGGAAAGTTGATGTATCAGTAATATAACTTCTAACATAAGGATCTGATGTATCACATGTATTCCAAATATACCCTATAGGAAGTTTGAATCCTCCTTCAAGATAATTACCGGATGAATCTGGACAATATTGATCAGTTCCATTAAAAATATTTAAAGTAACTGTATCTATTCTGAGATAAATGTTATAATTACCCCTTCCTGGTTCATTATAAAAAGTTTGAACAGCAAATTTTTTACCATTAATTATAGTATCCCGATTTATTTTTGCAGTATATCTAAAATCAAAAGTACTAGTTTGGTATAAGTACTCAAAATAACTACCGACCTTAAAAGGGTAATCAAAACTACTCTGAGCAGATACTTGTCCGCTCAGAGTGATAAAAAATACTATGGCTATAACTAAATATTTCATTAATGTCAGTTTAGGTAGAAGTTAGAAAAATAATTTAAAGTATTAATTTGAAAGAATCAAATTGTTTTAAAAATTTTAAGTAAATCTTTTAATTAATATTTCAAATAGTGTTATTATCCTCCCCTCTTATTATCTTTAAAATTACCTACATATTACATAACTTATGCTATTAACAATTTCTTAATAATCCCGCTGAATGATAAATACCATCATATTCGCGATAGTTCTTTTCGGAGCGCTGGGATTTTTTGCATATTCTGTAAAGAATTTCCTATCGTATCTAAAACTCGGGAAGAGCGAAAACAGGTGGGATAATATCAAGCAAAGGCTTATCAATACGTTCGAGATCGCCTTTCTCCAGACAAAATTATTCAGACGTAGATTCGCGGGATTTTTACATTTCTGTATCTATTGGGGATTCCTTGTACTTGGTATTGTAGTGCTCGAAGGATTCATCGAAGGTTTCTTCCCCGGATTCTCACTCTCTTTCCTCGGACCTCTATATAATGTTATTACATTTACACAGGATTTCTTTGGAGCATTGGTTTTTGTCATAGTTACATTATCACTTATTCGCAGGTATGTCGGTACTCCAAAGCGACTCGAAAATATCAGCAGCGGTTCTCGCCTCGATGCAACATTCATACTTTTACTGATATTACTCGTAATGGTAACTATGTTCGGAACAAGCGTGGAAAGAATAATGCTGGGCGAGTCCACGGGTTACAGACCGATTTCCACTATGATAGCAAATCTCATCGGTGGTAACGGGTCGGAATTTATGTATAGGTTCTTTTGGTGGGGACATAATATAGTAGTGCTTTCGTTTTTAAACTACCTTCCCTACTCGAAGCACTTCCATGTCTTGTCGTCGGTGCCGAATACATTCTTTTCCAATTACCGTATCGAACCTAATGGTGTGCTAAAGCCGATAAACTTCGAGGACGAGAGCATCGAACAATACGGCGTAAAAGACATCGAAGACCTTACATGGAAGCAGATGCTGGACGGATACACATGTACCGAATGCGGTAGATGCACCGAGGTCTGTCCTGCCAATTTGACCGGAAAGATGCTGAACCCAAAGATGATAGTAACGAAAATAAGAAGGAGAGTCGAAGACAAAGGACCGCTCGCTGTTAAAGGGATCAAAGAAGATCCGATACTGGACAAAGACCTCGTTCATGACTACATAACTCCACAGGAACTCTGGGCTTGCACCACATGCAGAGCATGCGTGCAGGAATGCCCGGTTATGATCGATCACGTTACGTCCATCGTTGATATGAGGAGAGACCTCGCAATGATGGAATCCGACTTCCCTCCCGAACTCAATACGGTCTTTAAAAACCTTGAGAACAATGAATCACCATGGGCATTCGGAGCAGATGCTAGAAATGAATGGATAGATGAGCTGTCAAAAGAAATGGAGCAGGAGAATAAGGATAATAAGCTCAAAAAACTTAGTGAGGTTGGTTCTGCTGAAGAATTAGATGTCGTTTTTTGGTCCGGATGCGCGGGGGCTTTCGATAAAAGATACAGGAACGTGACAAAATCATTTGCTAAACTCCTTAGCGAGGCAGGAATAAAATTCGGAGTACTCGGCAGTGAAGAAAAATGTACCGGCGATCCGGCAAGAAGACTCGGAAATGAATTCCTTGCAGTACAGTTCATCGAGCAGAACATCGAGACTTTTAAAAATTACAAAGTAAAGAAAGTTGTGACAGCATGTCCGCACTGTATGCACACGCTAAAGAATGAATATTCAAAGTTTGGTTTGGACCTGGACGTTACGCATCACTCTGAATATATAGATAAGCTGTTAGAGGATAAAAAGATCACTCCCAAAAAAGAGATTAAATCCAAAACAACTTATCACGATTCATGCTATCTTGGAAGATATAATAATGTCTATAACCCTCCGAGAGAGTCTCTGGAATCAATACCTGGCATCGATGTCGTAGAGATGGCTCGTTCAAAAGATAAAGGCTTGTGCTGTGGTGCCGGAGGCGGCAGGATGTTTATGGAGGAACAAGAAGGCAAACGCGTTAATATAGAAAGAACTGAGGAAGCATTGGAAACTGGTGCAACTACGATCGCATCTGCATGTCCATTCTGTATGACGATGCTTACCGATGGTGTAAAAGCTAAAGAGAAAGCTGAAACTGTTGCTGTTAAGGATATAGCGGAGCTTGTACTGGAAAGTGTAGACCCCTCGGCGTATACTAAGCCGGAAGAGGGTCATTTAAAAGAAGAAGATCAATAAATTTATTTTAATATAGGAGAAATAATTCATGTCGTATTTTTTTACATCGGAATCGGTAAGCGAAGGACATCCCGATAAAGTAAGTGACCAGATCTCGGATGCGGTGCTGGATGATATTCTTACCCATGATCCGGATGGAAGAGTAGCGTGCGAAACCTTCTGCGCAACAGGAATGGTGGTAGTTGGCGGTGAGATTACTACAACACACTACGTTGATATTCCTCACATTGTAAGACAGGTCGTTAGTGATATTGGTTACTCAAAAGGAGAATACAGGTTTGATTTCAATTCGATAAGTGTGTTATCTTGTATCAATAAACAGTCTCCCGATATAGCAATGGGAGTAGATACAGGCGGTGCTGGTGACCAGGGAATAATGTTCGGATACGCTAATAATGAAACCGACGTATTTATGCCAATGCCTATATATTACGCTCATAAACTTGTGCAGAAGCTTGCTGACATAAGGAAACATCATCATGATGTAATGCCTTATCTCAGACCGGATTCTAAATCACAGGTAACAGTCGAGTATGATGACAATGCTAAGCCAAAACGAGTTGATGCGGTTGTTATTTCCACTCAGCACGATGATGACGTATCACAGGAAACAATTCGTGAAGATGTTATTGAAAAAGTAATAAAGAGGGTCATCCCGGAACATCTCTTGGACGAAGAAACAAAATTCCACATTAATCCGACCGGGAAATTCGTCATTGGTGGTCCGCATGGTGACACCGGTTTAACGGGTAGAAAGATCATAGTCGATACATACGGCGGAAGAGCTCCTCATGGAGGCGGAGCATTCTCAGGAAAAGATCCATCCAAAGTGGACAGGAGCGCAACCTACGCAGCAAGGCACATTGCTAAAAATATTGTTGCAGCCGGGCTCGCTGACGAATGCTTGTTACAGTTCTCATATGCAATTGGAGTAGCTGAACCTGTATCGGTTTACGCTTATACACACGGCACCGGTAAACTTCCCGATAAAGAACTTGCACGTATCGTTAAGAATGAAATAGATATGACACCAAAAGGAATAATCGACAGGCTAAAGCTAAAGAGACCTATTTACAGAAAGACTTCGAACTATGGACACTTCGGAAGAGACGACGCTGATTTCACTTGGGAAAAATTAGATCTGAAAGATAATCTTACGAACGCTATTAAATAGATAATGAGAGATTTCTTCTTCGGGTTCTTTTACCCGATAAGAAGTTTGGGTTTTTTCTTTAAGCAACCAAAGATAATACTATATTCAATAGTCCCGATCATACTTAATCTGGTAATTTACGGGACTATTTTTTTCTTTACATACCGCTGGCTATACGGGATATCCGAGGATATTACCGGGGCAGGTACCGGCGACCCGAATGTGATCCAGGTGATGTTTCATGCTCTTTTATCGGTGATATTTTTTATCGTACTTTTGTTCATCTGCTACCTTCTTTTTATTACACTTGGCGGTTTGGTAAATGCGCCCTTTGAAGACCGGATATCGAGAGCAGTTGAAAAGATAATAACGAATACAAACTACGAAACTAACCTTGGATTCTGGAAGGAAAATTTCTTAAGTATTAAAGCAGAGTTTTTTAAACAGCTTTTTAATATTTGTATAATAGTACCTATCTTCTTTTTAAATTTCGTTCCGGCGGTTGGAACGGTTCTATCAAGCATTCTCGGAATCACATTCTCGTTCTTTTTTAACGCGCTTGATTATCTTGACTATCCAATGACACGAAGGTTTTATAAGCTGAGGCAGAAGCTTTCTGTCGTAAATTCCGGCGGATTGCTCTCATATGGATTTGGCGCTATGGCATTTCTGATGATGTTTTTGCCGATTATAAACGTATTCTTTAAACCTGTGCTGGTTGTAGCCGGTACTTCCCTTTTCTACGAAAAAAAGTATTTCGATCAAATTAAAAATTTTCATAAGTGATATTAGTTTCTGCTCATTCTGATACAAATTTTAAAACTACTAAACTGAGGATCGAAGGCGATTCGTATGTCGGCTACCTTGATAACTTCGTAGGTGTGTATGCCGCTATGAAGGCGTACTTTAGCGGTGAAATAAAGCCTGAAGATGTTTGGATAGAACTTACATACGGCGAGGAAACCGACTTTGCCGGAGCTATCGAGGTTGCACAGGACATTCAAAAGAACGATCTCGTAATAGTAATGGACGTAACAGCGACTCCTACAGATAAGGACATTGTAATTGAAAAGGCAAACTCGCCTGTTATAAGAGAGTTTCTTGGCGATGTATTGCAGGGATTTAGTTACGACCTGTATGAAGGATGTCCTGACCCTATTTCCGATCGTGACGAAGTGGAAGTGTACAAACACAAATCCGATTACTGTTTCTTCCTGGGACTTCCCTGCTCAGGTGGTGATTATAATGATGTTGAAGTGAAATGCAAAGTAAAGTCCGTGGATGAAGCGGCAAGAGCAATAATCGAAATAACAAAAAAATATAACAACTTTAAAAGATTAATAAATGAGCTACCCTGAAGTCAATCTCGAACTTGCAAAAGAGTTAGGTTTACAGGAAGATGAATACCAAAGAATACTTGATTTACTGGGCAGGACGCCTTCATATACAGAGCTGGGAATTTTCTCGGTGATGTGGAGTGAGCACTGCTCCTATAAAAACTCCATTAAACAGCTTAAGACTCTTCCCCGTGAAGGAGGAAAGCTTCTTGTCGGCGCAGGTGAAGAAAATGCCGGACTGATAGACATAGGAGATGGTCTTGCTGTCGCTTTTAAGATTGAATCCCACAATCACCCGTCTGCAGTCGAACCTTACCAGGGCGCCGCAACCGGCGTTGGTGGAATTCTCAGAGATATATTTACCATGGGTGCCCGTCCGATAGCAGCTTTGAATTCATTGCGCTTCGGTAAGATACTCCCTAATGGAAATTCGAGCGAGAAAGAAATAGACAGAACAAAATATTTGTTCAGCCATGTTGTTAAAGGTATTGGTGATTACGGAAATTGTTTCGGAGTGCCCACCGTGAGCGGTGAAGTTTATTTCGAGCAATGCTACCAGGATAATCCCCTCGTTAACGCCATGGCAGTAGGTATCGTAAAGCATAATCAGACTGCTACCGCAACAGCAATGGGTACAGGCAACCCCGTCTTTATTGTTGGTTCATCAACAGGAAAAGACGGCATTCATGGCGCAACATTCGCTTCAGAGGAAATATCGGAAAAATCTGAATCGAAAAGACCTAGTGTGCAGGTTGGTGATCCTTTTACTGAGAAACTTCTCGTCGAAGCCACACTCGAAGCAATACAATCAGGTGTTGTAGTTGGGATACAGGATATGGGCGCAGCGGGAATTACATGTTCGACCAGCGAAATGAGCGCAAAAGGAAAATGCGGAATGAAGATCGACCTCGATAACGTACCCTTGAGAGATGAAACCATGACAGCTTACGAAATAATGCTCTCCGAATCACAGGAGAGGATGCTTGTCGTTGTAGAAAAGGGAAAAGAAAAAGAAGCTATCGACATTTTTGAGAAGTGGGATCTTAACTGCTTGCAGATAGGTGAAGTAATTGACGAAGACAGGGTAAAGGTTTACCATCGAGGAGAGCTCGAAGCGGATGTACCCGCTGATGCTCTTGTACTTGGTGGAGGAGCCCCGGTTTATACACGTGAACAAAAGGAACCGGAGTATCTGAAAGAAACACGCGCATTCGACCCGAACAGCATTTCTGAACCGTCCGATTACAATGATACTCTGCTAAAACTTCTCACATCACCTAATATCGCAAACAAGACCTGGGTTTATAAACAATACGATTATGAAGTCAGAACAAACACTGTTATCGTCCCGGGAGGAGACGCTTCCGTGGTAAGAATAAAGGGAACGAACAAGAGTCTCGCGATGAAAGTTGATTGCAACAGTAAATTCGTCTATCTGAATCCATATATGGGTGGTATTACTGCAGTCAGTGAGTGCGCCCGCAACGTTGTCTGCACAGGCGGGAAACCCCTCGGCATTACGAACTGTCTCAACTTCGGCAATCCTTACGATCCGGAAGTGTATTACCAGTTCGCTGAAGCAATACGGGGCATTGGTGACGCATGTCGCAAATTTGACACACCCGTTACGGGTGGTAATGTAAGTTTTTATAACGAGTCGCAGGATTTTGCAGTGTACCCTACCCCGACAATCGGTATAATAGGTTTGATAGAAGACATAAGTAAAATGATGACAAGCAACTTCAAAAAAGAAGGTGATGTGATTCTATTACTTGGAAAACAAAATTGTAATGAGATCGGTGGAAGTGAATACCTTAACTTCATACACCATAAAGTTACCGGTGATTCACCGCAAATTAATCTGGATGAAGAAAAGGCTCTGCAGGACTGCACACTTGAACTAATAGACAAAGGACTTATTAATTCTGCACATGATACATCTGAAGGCGGAATTGCAGTTGCTCTAACCGAAGCTTGCATAATGGATAAGAAGAATCTCATTGGTTGCGATGTTAAAATTGATTTTGTGAATAGAAAGGATTCTGAACTTTTTGGTGAAGCCCAAAGCAGGATAATTATTACAGCCGGTAAAGATAAAGTTGATGAGATAATTTCTATTTGTGAAAATAACGGCGTTCCTGTAAAAGAAATCGGCACCGTAACCGGAAAAGATATTAAGATAAACGATGATATATCTATTAGCGCAGACGAGGCATCACAGAAGTATTACAAAATGTTTGACGAGCTAATGCAAAACTAGACATGAAGAAGGTCTTTAGAAATATCGTTATACTTTTTGTCCTGCTTATGACCTTTACTGTTCAGTCTTACGCTCAAAGCGTGGATTCTTCTGTTGTCTTTTTAAAAAATCAGCCTGAGCTGAAACTGCTTAAACTTGATACCGAAAATGCGCCTTCGCTAAAACCGGAAAACTCCACCCTCCCGCTTGCATTGGGTATAGTTATCTTCTTATACTTACTAAACCCCATGCTATTAGTGGAAGACGGTCTCGCCGTAGGAATGACAAAGGAGCTTTCGCTCGGTTTTGGTGATTTTGGACAATACAGGCTCGGCGCTGAATATTCGTTTATATTCAGATCACTAAATAAGAGCCAGTTGCGATTTTCGGGAAATTATGACATACTGACTAAGGACATCGAACCTTCCAACTTGCTTCAAACAACCGGAGCATTATCCCTCGGCGGAGGCTACTTTACGGATTTCGACAGTGATGGATTCTTTGGGCAGGCAGCTTATGGTTTCTCAATCAGGAATGACAAAATGCTTATTTTTCCACATGTAAAAGCACGTTACACAGTTATACCTACAAAAAACAGGAATAACATTTTTGATCTTTCGTTCGGGGTTATAATCGGTCTCGCTAACCCGTTCATCGATCTAAACATTAGACGAAAGCATTAACTTACACTTTGGCTGGATCAGCGACAAATAAATCTTTTCTTGAGGAATATCTTCCTCTATCATTGCAAAACCTCTTTTATAAGTCATGGGCAATGGTGCTGTTCGGGTTCAGATTCTTTTATGAACTTATCAAGCCCCCTTACGAAACAAAAGAATTCCTTCGTCAATGCTTTGAGATAGGATATAAATCTATCGGATTAACAAGTATAACCGGTTTCATTATAGGATTAACTTTGACGTTGCAGTCAATTCCAACGCTCGCGGACTTTGGCGCAGAGTCACTTGTTCCCTCTATGGTAGCGCTTGCAGTGATATTGGAGATCGGACCGGTGATCACATCTCTGATTTTTGCTGGTAAGGTGGGCTCGAGTATAGGTGCGGAACTTGGCTCCATGAAAGTTACTGAGCAGATAGACGCTATGGAAATATCCGGTACGAATCCCTATAACTATCTCGTTGTTACTCGTGTAGCTGCAACCACGATAATGCTTCCTCTTCTCGTAATATACGCCGATACTATCGCGCTTATGGGAGGGTTTATTGCAGTTAATACACTGGCAGGCGGAATGTCGTTTCAGGTTTTCATACAATCATCACTGTCCAGCGTAGATTTCTCGGACCTTTTACCATCTGTCATAAAGACTTTCTTTTTTGGTTTTGCTGTTGGTGTAATAGGATGCTATGAAGGATATAATGCAGATCGCGGAACAGAAAGCGTTGGAATCGCGGCAAATACTGCTGTTGTTATTTCGTCACTGGCTATTATTATAATAGATATGATTAATGTTCAGATAACCTCAATACTACTATGACCGATAAGCTCGACCAAAATGATAAAGACCTTAAATTGGCGCCCCCTGATCCGGTTGACCCCAAAAAGCTTACAAAAGAAAACAGTATTCTTTTTCTTGAAGATATACAAAAATCCTTCGGTAGCAAACAGGTATTAAAAGATATTCACCTTGCTGTCAAGAAAAAAGAAACTATCTCTATATTAGGTAAGTCCGGTACTGGTAAGTCTGTTATTTTAAAATGCATCATTGGTCTTTTAAAACCCGATTTTGGCGAAGTATATGCTTTCCAGGAAGAAATAACGGGAATGAATAGAAGCCAGCTCGAAAAAGTCCGTCAGCGAATGGGCTTCCTGTTCCAGGGTGGGGCGTTATACGATTCTATGACAGTAAGAGAAAATCTTAAATTCCCTCTCGAAAGACAGCCGGATAAGATAAGCGAAGCCGAGATGGAGGAAAAAGCTGAAAATGTTCTTAGAGAGGTAAGCCTGCTGGATGCTATAGACAAAATGCCTTCGGAATTATCCGGAGGTATGCTTAAACGGATAGCGCTTGCAAGAACGCTCATTTTAAGCCCGGAGATAATATTATACGATGAACCGACAACAGGACTGGATCCTGCTACATCAAAAGAAATAAGCGAACTTATTGTGAAAATGCAGGAAAAATTCGACGTAACATCTATCGTTGTAACACATGATATGCCATGCGCAAAAATAGTATCTTCAAGGATCAAAATATTAAAGGACGGGACGTTCTTTAAAGAAGGTACTTTTGATGAACTCGAAAAATCGGATGATGAATTCGTAAAAGGGTTCTTCGAATTTTATTAACCATTAATAAAACGTTATGGAAAAGTCAAAGTTTATCAAACTCGGATTCTTTGTGATCGCAGGATTAGCCGCGTTTATATTTGCTATATTTTATATCGGAAACCAGCAGAACCTATTCGGTGATAATATAATTGTGTATTCCGATTTTAAAACTGTAAGCGGTCTTGGTGAAGGTGCAAGTGTCAGGTACTCAGGTATTGACGTTGGAACCGTCGAAAGCGTTAACATAACGGGGGTTGATAAAGTTACTGTAGGTCTTCGTGTAAAAAGCAGTGTTACAAAGTTCATTAAAAAAGATTCACAGGTTATTATTGCTTCGGATGGTTTGGTCGGAAACAAAATAGTGCAGATATCACAGGGAACAGTGAGTGCAAAAGATATTGAAGACGGTGACTTCCTTCCGTCTCAGGAACCTGTTGAGATCAATGACGTTATTGAGAACCTGAATGCATCATCCAAACATGCTGAGGAGATTGCACAGGATATTGCTGATATCGTCGACAAAGTAAATCAGGGTAAGGGAACTCTTGGACAGCTTATCAATAACGAAAGTCTCTATAACAATGTTGATTCGCTTATGAATAGTTATGCTTCCATAACAGGTAAGATTAATAATATTATTACCAAAGTCTCGGGAACGATCGACCAGGTTTCAACGGAATTTACAACGTTCTCTACCAGCCTTAGAAATATTACTGGTGATATAGAGGACATAACAAATAAACTTAATTCAAGCCAGAGTCTTGTTGGTACTTTATTGACCGATACCGCTTTTGCTAATGATATAAAGGGCATTATAGAAAATACAAATGCCACTACTTATAATCTCGAACAGGGATCGCTAGGCTTTTACCAAAATATGGAAGCTCTTAAACATAATTTCCTTTTCAAAGGATACTTTGAAGACCTGGGCTACTGGGACATGAATGATTTTGAACAAAAAATGGAATTGAAGGAATCGATGCTCAGACAAAGGGAATTTGAAGTAGAGCAAAAGGAAAAGCAATTAAAAGAGCTCGAAAACGCACTAAATAAAATTAAAGATAAGATAAATCAGGAAACAGAAGGTGTTGATAGCACTAAAAAGAAGTAAATTCATGCAAAATTTTCTGATTCAAATAGCACTTTATAATTTTAGTTAATATCTTTATTTTTACGAAATTCATAAAATCTAAAACAAACTTAAATATTTAAATTATAAAACATTAAGGAGAACCATTATGTCAAATGCTGAAATAGAAGCTAAAGTCAAACAGGCAATTGTCGATAAATTGGGTGTAGAAGAATCAAAAGTAACACCTGAAGCTTCTTTCATCAATGATCTCGGGGCTGATTCATTGGATACAGTTGAGCTGGTTATGAAATTCGAAGAAGAATTTGATATTAAGATTCCTGACGAAGATGCTGAATCAATTCAAACCGTCGGTGATGCTGTTAGTTATATTGAAAACAAATTATCTAGCGGTGACGGTGCTTAATTCCCTTTCTAACTAAACCATTACATGAGAAAAAGAGTTGTTGTCACAGGATTAGGTGTTGTAAGTCCTATCGGCTTGAACCTGCAGGACTTCTGGAAAAATCTCACAGCAGGGCAAAGCGGTGTTGACCTCATTACGTATTTCGATACCACTGAATTTGACACAAAGTTTGCCGCCGAGTTGAAAAATTTCGATCCGTTAAATTTTATGGATAGAAAACTTTCACAGCGTACGGATCCGTTCACACAGTATGCGCTCGCAGCAACAGAAATGGCAGTAAAAGATTCCGGCGTCGATTTCGAACAGTTCGATAAAAATCGCGTTGGTGTTGTCTATGGTTCCGGTATCGGCGGTATGTGGACTTACGATAAACAACAGAATAATCTCTATAAAAGAGACGGGAATCCCGACAGGATAAGCCCGTTCTTTATCCCAATGCTTATAGCTGATATTGCTGCCGGCAGGATCTCGATGCAATACGGATTAAAAGGTCCTAACTATGCAACTACTTCCGCATGTACTACTTCCGCGCACTCTATAATTGATTCTGTAATGATAATACAAAGAGGCATGGCTGATATGATGGTTACCGGTGGTGCTGAGGCGGTTATCTGTCCTATGGGCGTTGGCGGTTTCAATGCCATGAAAGCGCTTTCGACAAGGAACGACGACCCAAAAAGAGCATCCAGACCTTTCGATAAAAATAGAGATGGTTTTGTTATGGGTGAAGGTGGTGCTACGCTTATTCTCGAAGAGCTGGAATCAGCTAAAAAAAGAGGAGCAAAGATTTACGCTGAAATAGCAGGCATAGGTATGAGCGCTGACGCTTACCATATTACCGAGCCGGCTCCTGAAGGAGAAGGATTTGCTAACGCTATGATTGCTTCTTTAAAGGATGCGGATCTAACAGTGGATGACATTGACGTTGTAAACGCGCACGGAACATCTACATACTACAACGACAAAAATGAGACAATGGCTGTAAAACGCGTCTTTGGTGATAGAGCATATAAGATCCCTGTACATTCTGTGAAATCTATGATCGGTCACCTCCTCGGAGCAGCTGGAGCTATAGAAGCAATAACTTCTATTTTGACTATCAAAGACAGTAAGGTTCCCCCAACAATTAACTACGAAGAAAAAGATCCCGAATGTGACCTGGATTATGTAACCGAGGGAGCAAGGGACATGGATGTAAAAACCGTACTCTCGGATAACTCCGGTTTCGGCGGACATAATACATCTATCATATTCAAAAAATACGAAGAGTAACGACGCTTGATCGCGAGCTAAACTATGTTCAAATTCCTTAAAAGTATAAAAAGGCTCCTCCCCGGTTTTAAAAAACCTGACCAGAGGGATTCTGTTTATGCACGCACCGCAAAAAAGATCGATTTCCATAAGTTCCAAAAGACCATCCATTACTCTATTAACAATAAAGAGTTCTTCATAACCGCTCTTACTCACCGCTCATTTGTAAACATTAAAAAAGAACATATTCGAGCGGGACTTATCTCAAACGAACGGCTTGAGTTTCTCGGTGACGCAGTGCTTGATCTTGTTGTAGCGGAATTCCTTTATAAGAACTTCCCCATGAACGAGGAAGGCGACCTTACGAAATTCAGATCGATTCTCGTCAATAAAAGATTCCTCGCTGAGAGAGCCAAAAAGATCCATCTTCAGGACTACATACTCGCTTCATACACTGCCTTAAAATCCATTCAGGAAGGATACGACGCAATCCTGGCTGATGCTTATGAGGCTATCATTGGAGCTATCTTTCTCGATTCAGGTTATGAAGCCGCTAAAGAATTCCTCAATCAGGAGATCTTCGTTAAGCTGGATATAAAATGGCTGGATGAATTCGACGAAAATCACAAAAGCAGATTTTTAGAATATGCACAGGCAAATACAGAATATGTTCCTGAATATTCAGTTATTAAAGAAGAGGGACCCGAACATAATAAGCTCTTCACTGTTGAAGTTTACCTGAATAGGACCAGCCTGGGAGTAGGTCAGGGTAAGTCCAAAAAGCAGGCTGAACAAATGGCTGCCAAAAACGCCATGGAAAATCTTGATAGGATCGAACCTTCCGAATTAAAGAAGAAAAAGCAAAAATAACACCCAATTAATATACTAATTTGCTATAGTTTAGGCTTGACATTAGTACCCTTTACCGATATATTTGTATCGGATTAATAAACTAAACAAGGAGAAACATAGGAGAAATTTCGACGATTTTTAATTTATTATTACAATAATGAACACATACTTAACTAAAGCCATTTATTAAGGTTTGACCGCATTAAGCTTTAATAAGTGGTTTTTTTATAGGTGAAAATTTGTTTAATAAATTAGAACTTTATTGGGATAATATACATTTTATTGGGTAAAGAAAACAAAGACTGACAATGAATTCAGCCAAAATATTAACTATCTCAATATTACTTTTTACTGCTGCTAACCTGTCCTTTTCACAGGATAGAAGCCTTAACGATAAACAACCCGTAAGCACGGAATCTGAAAAGAGACCGGATACTTACATCGACGAAAATATCAAGCCGGGGGATGACTTCAAAGTGATCTCATCGTCCAGCTCCGCTATTGAAATTGAATACACACCTATTTATACAGGTGCATTCGATTTTATTGGCGCTACATCCAGAGACTCAAAACAAGGCTATCCCGATGCAAGATTCAGAAGCTTCCCGTTATTTTTACCGGGTCCTATGAATAACAGGATCGAGATCATCGACTATAAATACGAAGACACACAAAACTTTGACTTACCCCCTATTCCTACCCCGGTTAAGTCAAAGGACAACATGCAGACCGACTTTGAGTTAAAGAAAGATGACAAAGCATACTCTTCGAATAGTTTTTACCCTGTCGATGCCGGTTCGCTCGAACCTGTGACTATGTTCCGCAATAAATATATTTCAAACGCTATAATAAGCTCGGTTCTATACAACCCGGCTACAAAAACCCTACGAAGATATTCATACATTAAGTTTAGAGTGACTTTTGGCAGTAGCCCTATTTATACAAATAAGCAACAAAGCTTCGAGGAGAATTTATACTATCGCGACCTCGCAATTAACTCAAGTGTTGCTATCAATTGGTCGACTCCTGACTTTAACAACCCGCTTGATAACGGTCCGGCAAATAGCGTGTTGCAGTCCGGTGACTTCTACAAAATAGAAGTAAAAGAAACCGGCATGTATAAACTGGACAAAAACGCTCTACAAAACGCCGGAATAAATGTTTCCGGTATTGATCCGAGAACAATAAAAATATACGGTAATAGCGGAAGGGAAATCCCGTTCAGCAATGCTATCCCGGTCGCCACAGATCTGATCGAGAATAGGATTCTTGTTGTAGGACAGGATGATGGTGTTTTTGATGATGGAGATTATGTGGTATTCTTTGGAAGAAGCCAGAGCGACTGGACCTACTCCGAATCCGAACCATCTGTTTCGCCATACTATCATTATATGAACCCCTATACAAAATCCAATTACTATTGGATCACGTTTGGTGGTTCTAACGGATTGAGAATGAATTCGGTTAATTCTCCCAATCAGGCAAACCCTTTATCGGAACCGTACTTCTATGACATATCATTCGAGGATCCGGAAGTAAATAACCTCGGTTCGACAGGAACGATATGGTTTAGCCAGAGAATAGGTCCTGGTGAAAGTTTTACTTTTAACAAATCGTTAAAAGGATACGCTCCTGGTGTACCGATGGAGATCTACTCAAAGTATGGTAACGGTACATATTTCACCACTGCATATTTTGAATTTTCCGAGTCGAGTTCGGGATATAATAGCATTACTGACGTTTTTGGATACTCCGGAGATTTTTCGCACATTAATCTTGTGGATAAGAGATTTCAGCTTACTCCTAACTCAGAAAACTTTACACTGAGGATCTCTCTTCCATCAAATCTAAATCCGTCAAATGTTGTTGGCTATTATGACTTTGTAGAGTTTAAGTATCCAAGAACGTTTTCCAGCGTTGACAATAATACTTTATTCTTCCACGCTAAAGATACTACAGGCACATATGAATACACTGTATCGACATTTACTTCACCGGATGTGAGAGTATATGACCTTACCGACGAGTTTAATGTAGATCTTATTACTCCTTTGTCAAACAGCAATGGAACAGTAAAATTCCAGTCCAACCAGACACAGGGAACACCCAGAACTTATTGTCTTGTTGGCGGATCAAATAATTATAAGACTCCCCTTTCGATTTCATCCAAGGTGCCTAACCAGAACCTTCATGGAATAACCGACGGTGCAAGTTTTATAATCATTACCGATAAAGAATTTATCCCGGCTGCGCAGAGATTAAAAGCAATGAGGGAAAAACCGGGTCCCAGTTACCTAAAGACAATGATCGTTGATATCGATCAGATATATAATGAGTTTTCAGCAGGTGTTATGGATCCTCTTGCTGTGAGAAGCTTTCTAAAAAGAGCATACTACAACTGGAGTGAAAGACCTGTCTATGTAATGTTCCTTGGTGATGGAAGCTATGATTTTAGAAATATCTACAATCTGCAAACGAAGAATTATCTTCCTTCTATGCAAAAATCAGACATCACGATTAACGAGATAAATAGTTTCCCGAGTGATGACTTCGTAACTAATATCAACGACACCGCATCGCTTGTTCAGGCTGTAAAACCGGATTTTGGTGTTGGAAGAATATGTGCCAACTCATTGACCGATGCAAATAACTACATAGACAAGATCGAGAAGTATGAAAACCCGGAAAATAACGGTCTGTGGAAGAAGAAGATAATGTACGTTGCGGATGACGGCTGGACTACCAGCAATCCGGGCGGTGAAGGCTCACTCCATACCGGGCAATGTGAAATGGTAGCCGAGTTTTATACTCCGCAGGACTTTGAAAAGGAAAAAATATACATTGTTAACTATCCTACGGTAATAACTGCGCAGGGCAGAAGGAAACCTCAGGCAAACATTGACATCGTAAGAGGATGGAACGAAGGAAGGCTTGTTGTTAATTACACCGGGCACGGAAGCGCTGACCTATGGGCTCACGAACAGATATTCGAAAGACAGGTATCGATACCCCAGCTTAATAATAGCAAACGTTACCCGCTTGTTACCATAGCGAGTTGTGACCTCGCAAGATATGATGATCCGTTCTTCCCCAGCGCGGCGGAAGAGCTAACCAATCTGCCTAATAAAGGCGCTATTGGTGTCATTGCTGCTGTAAGACCCGTATACGCTTCACAGAATGCTGTATTTAACAACACATTCTGGAATAATTTTGCATGGAAAAAAGATACGCTTAACCTGCCCATCAGGATAGGAAGAGCTATGTACAATACAAAGCAGTCCTTTTCCAGTGTAAGCGATAACGACACAAAATACGTTCTGCTTTGCGATCCTACATTGAGAATTGCCATCCCGCAATATTTTACAAGGATAGACAGCATAAACGGAACACCGGGTTCTGATACAGCCGTTTTAAAAGCCTTACAGAAAGTAAAGATCTCGGGAAGCGTACTTCGCCCTGACTCCACCTTCTGGAATGATTATAACGGTGAAGTATTTATTAAGATATTCGACGTAAGCAGGTATATAACTGTATATGATTTTGGTTTTCCGTTCACATTTAGATTAGACGGAGGTCTGATATTTGCAGGAAATGCAAGCGTAACTAACGGTCTGTGGAATCTCGAATTCGTAGTTCCAAAGGACATATCTTATAGAAACGGAAGCGGTAAACTTATTGGTTATTTCCAAAACAGCAATACCGACGGTTCAGGCTATACCGATAGGTTTGTACTAAATGGTATTGATTCCCTTGCCGTGGCCGATACAACAGGTCCGCAAATATCGATATTTATGGGCGACCGTAATTTTAGAACCGGTGATGTTATAAATCAGAATTCGACCCTCATCGCTGACTTCTTCGATCAAAATGGAATGAACCTTACAGGTACGATAGGACACAAAATTGAGGCAATTATTAATAATAATGAGAACAATAAAATAGACCTGACATCATATTATAATGCAACAAGCGGCTATCAATACGGCTCATTGGAGTACCCCCTGCAAAATCTTGCTTCGGGTGATTATAACCTGAAGATCAAAGCATGGGACACGTACAATAATTACTCCGTATCATCCGTAGATTTTAAAGTGATGGATAATAGCCAGCTGGTTATTGAGAATGTTTATAACTATCCGAACCCTATGACGGATAATACAAGCTTCCTCTTCAATCAAAATCTTGACCAGCCTCTGGATGTAAAGATCAAGATTTATACCGTAAGCGGAAGACTCATTAAAGAATTGACTCAAAGCAATGTAACAGATAAATTCGTCAAAATTGATTGGGATGGACGTGATGATGATGGCGACAATATTGCAAATGGAACTTATATATACCGTCTCATAGTAAAAACACAAGACGGTACGTTCAATGAAACTTCAACCGGTAAAATTGCTAAATTAAAATAATATTTTTCTTACTTAAATAGGAGCTTATCTTAGATGTTGAAAAGTAACAAAAAACGAGCAGTATACCTCTTGCTGGCAATAGTGGCTTTGTTTGCCGCTAAAGGAAATGATGTATATGCTCAGGATGAAAACTCAAATGTAATATCCACTGGTGTCCCGTTTCTTCTGATCGGGCCAAACTCCAGGTTTTCAGGCATGGGTGAAACTGGTACTGCTGTAGCTGATGACGCTACTGCAATGCACTGGAACCCGGCTGGATTGGCATTTCAGGGACCCGGTACTGAGATAGACTTTACTCACTCACCATGGCTTGCTGGATTGAATATAGGTGATCTTTTCTACGATTATATTGCTGCTAAAAAGGACATAAAATCCATCAACGGAACGGTTGGCGCCAGCCTTACCTATCTTAATATCGGTGAAATTATTTTCACTGATGAAGCAGGAAGACTCGACGAATCCAAAAACTATAAAGCTTATGAGCTTGCATTCGCTCTTGGCTATGCCACAAAGCTTTCTAAAGATTTTGGTATGGGCGTTACAACAAGGTTCATTTACAGCAGACTTTCACCTCACACAGTTGGTGGTGAGCAAGGAAGTGGTACTGCTTTTACAATGAGCTTTGATATAGCGGGAATGTATAGACCTACAAAAGGTCCTAAGTTCCTCAAGGACAGGTTCTCGATCGGTCTTAACCTTTCAAACCTGGGTCCAAAGATCTCTTATGTTGATGCTGACCAGGCCGACCCTATTCCCACACAGATCAGGCTTGGACTAGCTTACGAAGTATTTAAGAACGAAGGTAACAGCTTAACTTTGACAACCGATTTCGCAAAACTTCTTGTGCACAGATACAAAGATGATAACGGTGACTTCCAATCAGATCCTTTCTATGAAGCGTTATTTACTTCATGGAGTGGTGATGTTTTATCATCTATTCAGACATCGATTGGAGCAGAATATTGGTACGGAAACCCAAAACTGATCGCGCTTAGAGCAGGTTACTTCTATGAAGATCCTTCATACGGTAACAGAAAGTTCATCACGCTCGGAGCAGGTATCAGATACAGCCTATACGGTTTCGATTTCAGCTACATCGACGCTCTTGAAGAAAACCATCCGCTGGCTAATACCCTTAGGTTTGGTTTAAGTGTTAACTTTAAATAAGATTTTATATGGAAGGGCTTGCATAAAGCCCTTCCCTTTTACTGCTTGAACTGTAATTTATAATAGAAATCCCGGAATTAATGATATTCAGAAGAGTTTTATTTGGTTTGCTGATCGTTTTTTCGGCAAACCAAATTTTATTTGCGCAAAGTACGGATAATTTTGTCCCTAAGCTTTCTCACAAGCTCAGGACCGGATTGGACAGATCTTCTTTCTTTTCCCCGGCACAATACGACGGCGTTCCCGATACTTTCAAGATCGTCGCTATCCTGGCACAGTTTCAAGAAGACAATTCCGGGCTTACTACCGGTGATGGTCATTTTGATCTTTCTAATAAGTACTACGATCCTTCTACACAAAAGGACACTGTGATCGATGCTCCGCCATATGACAGCGCATATTTTATTGACCACCTTAAATTCTTACAGAACTATTTCTATAAGGTATCCAATGGACAGTGCATTGTTCAGTATGAGCTTTACGGCAAAGTGATCACTCTCCCTAAAAAAATGGAAGAGTATTCACCGAGAGCAAACGAAAATCTTTACAGGCTGGGTGACCTTTTCACCGATGCGTGGACTATCGCAGACAGCTTTGTGAATTTCTCCGGTTACAATGAAAATAATACCGCATTCGTCATCTTCCATGCAGGGGTTGGACGTGATGTTGACATCTCATCCATACTTGGATTCGACCCGACTCCCTATGATCTGCCGACCGTTTATCTCGGTCTAAACAACCTGCAGGAATTTTATGGAAGCAGTTACACCGGCATCCAGACTAATGACGGTTTTAAGATCCAGAACTCGATGATCATTCCTTCGACTGAATTACGTGAATTGAATCTTATCAGTGGGAATTTCTTACTCGAACTCGGCTTAAACGGTATATTCAGTGCAAGCTTTGGCAGTTATCTCGGACTCCCCGACCTTTTTAATACCAGCACAGGACGTACTGCTATTGGAAGGTTCGGACTTATGGACGGTCAGAGCATATTCAGCTTCAACGGGATATTCCCGCCTGAGCCGTGCGCCTGGTCTAAAATATACCTCGGATGGCAGGAACCGATCACAATCTCCAGCGGAGCATTTAATAGTCTTCGCGTTAAAAATTCTTCCTCCGGCTTTTATTCCGACTCGACGATCTATAAAGTTTTGATTAGCAGTAAAGAGTATTTCCTTGTCGAGAACCGTAATCGTGATGAAAGTGGCACAGGACAGGTCGTTCACATGCGGAATAGAGCATTTAATGATTCGATGACGTTCCTCCAGGATACGGATAATTTTAATTATTTCGACATCACAGCTGTTAGCGGTAATATAGTCGATGTTAAAACACCCGACTGGAGTTTACCGGGTTTAATTAACGATACAGCCAGTTTAAAAGGTGGAATACTCATCTGGCACATAGACGAAAATGTGATAGATGCGAACCTTTCATCTAATTCTGTTAATACAAATATCGACCACAGAGGTGTTGCTCTCATGGAAGCAAAAGGTGCGCAGACTATTGGAGTTGTCTTCTCCTCCCCGTTTGGCGAGATAGTGGGTGACGGTACATACTATGATTATTGGTACAATGGCGATCACGGCGTACCTTCGACTATTTATTTGAATGAGTTCACACCTACGACATTCCCTAATACACTGAGCTATTCACTGGCAAATAATAACATCTTCTTTACGAATTTTACATCCACAGCGGGTATAATGAGCTTCGGGCTTTCCATTGGAAATTCGAATATCAGCCCTGTGGCTAATTTCCCTAGAATGCTCGGTATAGACTCGACCGTTAATTCACAGCCCGTGCCTATAGACATTACAGCTAATGGAGTAGACCGAGTATTCATTAATAACAACAACAGAGTTTTTGGATTCAATGCCGACGGAACAGGTTACAACAGCACTCCGGACGGACTCGTTATCCCGAATTATGGAAAGTTTATTCCGCTCAGTTTCGATAACCAGATTTTTGTCGTTAATGACAGCCAGGTTGCATTCTTTGACGCGAATATGATTCAGATTCAAACATTTAACACCGGAAGAGTCGCTACATGCCCACCGGTGCACATTAATAGCACAGGTCCTGAAGCAGTGGTCGGATTTAGGAACGGTTCCGTATCAAAATATACTCCTGCCGGAGGAATACAAAACCTTACTCCATCGACAAATCCGATAGTCGAGTTTTCGAGTCCGAATATGAATGATTTCATATTAATTGACACAACATATAAATACTTAACGACGGGAAATATTCTCTCGACAGCTTCGGTCGATACTTTAATTATTGACAGGTCAAATAAGATCTTGCTCAATGGCAAGGTTATTACTCAAAGTTACGGAATTACAACTATAAATAATTCTCCCGTCCTTGCAGATTTAAATAAAGACGGTAAGCAGGAAATAATCCTTGTCTCGAATGGATCGGTGTATGCTCTTAATTCACAAGGCGTACTCCTCGATAATTTCCCGGTTAATTTCAACAAAACCATTACGTCGGGAGTCTCGGTCGGTGATATAAATAGCGATGGTGTTTTTGATCTGGTCTTTGCATCATCGGACGGTAATTTGTACGCGTACAGCACTAATGGAAATATTGTAACTGGATTCCCGGTTCTTGTTGGTCCTAACTCCCTTTCTACTCCCGCGCTGGCAAATCTTAACGGTGTTGTTGGAATTTATATTTTCAGCGGAGATGGATATCTGTACGGATTCAAAACACAGTATTCTTATTCAGCCAATAATATGCTCTGGAAGAATTACCTTCACGACCAGTATCTAGGCAATAAGAATTTTATTTCGGTCAATAATCCGCCGGTTTATGCGGGAAAGCTCCCTAAAGACAAAGTTTATAACTGGCCTAACCCGGTTTATGATAATACAACCTACATCCGTTACTACATAAATGGAGCCGCTGGTACGGTCAGCATTAAGATACTAGACCTCTCCGGCGAACAGGTCACTTCCCTCAATGCCACTTCCTTCTCTAATGCAGAGAACGAGGTAATATGGGACGTAACCAATGTCCAGAGCGGCGTTTACTATGGTGTCATAGAAGCAGAGGTTGACGGTTCTAAAGAAACACAGATAATAAAAATAGCAGTAGTAAAATAAGCTCCTTTCACTACAAGCGAGGTGAATTGTCTTATGTAATAGATAATTCACCTTTTTTATTTTAACTTTGTATATATGACACTTTTCTTCATCATCACCGTTGTTGCCTATTTACTGGTTCACCTCCTTCTATATTTTGGATTGCTTAGATCTATGCACCTTAAGCAAGACCGTGATAAACCCCTTCCAAAAGTTACTCTGATCGTTGCCGCTCGAAATGAAGAAAAAATAATCGCCCGCTGTATCTCTTTCCTCAAAAAGCTTGAATATGATAAAAGCCTTCTCGAAATATTTCTCGTAAATGATAAATCCGATGATCGCACAAAAGAGATAATGCTTGAAGAAACAAAGGGGCTGGATTATTTTAAGGTAATTGACTCTGAACCTGACGAAACAGGTAACTTACTCGGTAAACCTAATGCGATAGATACAGCGATAAGGAAAGCAAGCGGTGAAATACTCTTCACAACCGATGCCGACTGTGAAGCGCCTCCTGAATGGTTACTTGAAACCGTATCATATTACGACGAAAAGACTGCTATCATCGGCGGCTTCACAAACATCGATTACAGCGGGTTCATATTCAATAAAGTACAATCTCTCGATTGGGTGTATCTGCATTCACTTGCTGCGGGAAGCGCCGGCATAAACTCCCCTATCGCGTGCATTGGGAATAATATGTCATTCCGTAAAGATATTTACGATAAGGTTGGCGGTTTTGCGAGTATACCTTTCTCTATCACTGAAGACCTGGCTCTCCTGCGTGAAGTAGACCGCAACCACAAGGATTATAATATAAAATATCCCGTTGACCCTAAGTGCCTTATGAAGACCGAACCGTGTCGCGACTTCCTCACACTCGCTCGCCAAAAGAAACGCTGGCTAAAGGGCGCTACACGCGTCAATTGGCTCGGATTTATATTCGCATTCGAGTACGCGGCAATAAACATTCTTTTTATTGCGGGATATCTTTTTCTTGATTTGCAGGATTACCTCTGGATGGTGCTTGTCATTTTCCTCTCTGAACTCATCTCTATCGTTCCCGTCATAAGAAGATTCAAACTCAAAAACCTTCTCATATATTACCCGTTCTTCAGGATATACTTTACAATATACTCACTCTTTACGCCCGTCTTGTTTTTAACAGGAAAGAAAATAATCTGGAAAGGCAGGAAGTTCTAGAATTTTATTACAGGGAAGTGGAATCTGGTATTTATTCCAAAAGTAGAATAATCTCCGGCGCTGTTATATGTCGTATATATATCGAAAATAAATAGAGTAAACCCTACACCGCCTCCGAACCCTATAACATTTTCGCTAAGAGCAAATCCCGGATTAAATTCAGCCGGTGAGATCTCACGCTCCACCTTCATCATCTTTACATGTAATGTAACAAAAGGTATCGTAAAGTCTGATTTAAGATATTTATTCAGGATAATATCTACCGATCCGCCAAATGAAGTTATGCTCGTCTTAAATGTACTCAGGAAATTAGCCGTTTTTATCTCGTCCGTTCCTTCGTGGGACTCATACTGGAATAATCCCGCGATAACAAAGGGATATATCTTGCTGTGAGCAAATTCCAGCCTCACTCCGTAATCGAATGCACCCTTTGAGTTATTGGAAAACTCCTGTAGTGGAAACTCGAATCCTAGAAATGGTGAGATAAAAATACCGCCGGCGTCTATCTTCTGTTCGGGCTTTAAATTAGGAGAGTATTTTAATTCCGGTAGTTCTATTCCTTGGTTCCTCATGTTAGCGGGACGGGTAAGCTCTTGCGAATATACATTCACAGCAAATAACAGCACAAGTAATACCGGAAGGCTCTTCATTTTCATCTTTTTTTGCTTAAAAAACGGTTTATATCTTCGTATTGCTTATCGGATAAACTACCTTTTTCTTTAGCTACTTTCGAGGTCAATTTGCTTGCCTCTTTGTAAAACGCTTCCATTTCGGGCAGGTGCTTCTTTAGATACTCCACATGCGCCGATATTGTTTCCATGTCATTCCTCTCGACCGGACCCGTTAGCGACCCTGCCGTACCGTTTTTATTTATGTTCTTCAGCGTCTGCTTTATTATGCCCTTATACACACTATAAGCGTCGACGTCATTTATCCCGGCTTTACTCAGTACGTCAGACAATACCGCAATATTCGTTACAAGGAAGTTTGATGCTATCACGCTTGCCAAATGATACAGCGGTTTCTTCGCTGATACAATTTCCAGCACTTCTGATCCCAGCTTCTTTGCGGCCTTTTTAAGGAATTTCTTTACATCCTCATCTCCCTCTATCCCGAAATATATCCCCTTTAATAATCTCTGATTCTTGTAACTGACTCCGCTGAATGTCTGTATCGGATGAAATGACCCCGTCAATGCGCCCTTTCTCTTTAAACCGCTCAGCGCGCGTGACGGAACCGACCCGCTTGTATGAATGAACATCTTACCTTCTACATCCGCGCCTGTTGCTTTGATCTCATCCACCGCTTCTTTCAACTGCGCGTCCCTCACCGTTATAAACACGATTGAAGACTTATCCAGTATCTCCTGCGACAGAGTGAAGGATATCTTACTGCCTTTGATCTTCTTTGACACTTTTCCGAGTACCTTCTCGTCTCTGCCTACCAGGTATTTCACCTTATACCCGGCATCAGCCAGCTCTATCGCCAGCGCTGAACCTGTCTTTCCTACTCCTAATATGCAGATCTTTTTTTTCTTCACAGTTATTTATCTAAAATTATTGTTACAGGACCTTCGTTTACAAGCGACACTTTCATCTCCGCCGCAAATACACCAGTCTTTATCTTTTTAGCCTGATAGTACTCTTTCATTTCCCTAACAATAAATTCATACAATTCATTCGCCCTTCCCGGCTCCTCCGCCAGTGTAAAGCTCGGTCTGTTACCGCTCTTACTGTCATCTGTGCACAGAGTGAATTGCGATATAACCAGCACCTCACCGTCCACATCTCGCAGTCCAAGGTTCATCTTCCCCGCATCATCCTGGAATATCCTTAAGTCTATTATCTTCTTCGCAAGTGCCGATGCGTTTGATTCCTCATCACCCTTCTTTATTCCGAGCAATACAAGGTACCCCTGTCCTATCGAACTGTATTCCTTTCCATCTATCTCTACGCTCGCTTCCGATACCCTCTGTATCACCGCTATCAAACCGTCACCTCCATGATCCTGTCTATCCCATTGAGATCCTTATAGAAACTATACTCCCTTATCCCTTCTTCTTTCAATAGTCTTTCCAGTTCATCCTTCTGTCCGAATCCTATCTCGCAAAATATCTTCGACCCGCTTTTCATTTCCTTCGACTGATCTATGAATTTCCTGTAAAAAGTCATCCCATCGCCGTTATCCGTAAGCGCGCATTCCGGCTCATGTTCGAGTATCTCTTTTGATAATTCACTGTACTCATCCTGTGAGACATACGGCGGATTAGACACCAGATAATCTGTATCTTTATTTACTATCACTAAATCCAATACATTGCCTGTCTTTATCTCTATTCTGCCGTCTATTAAGTGATTATATACCAGGTTCTCTAATGCAGTATCGACTGCCTCTTGCGATATGTCGTATGCGGTTATGTGATAGTTTATTTCCATTTTTTGTAACTCTTTGCCTAAAGCTACAGCTATACATCCTGATCCCGTTCCTGCTTCCACAATGTTCACATCATTCTTTCCTGACTGTCTTATATCCTCCGGCACTTTCTCCACCAACAGCTCCGTTTCCGGTCGCGGTATCAGTACAGACGGGTTCACCTTAATATCGTACCCGTAAAAATTCACGCTCCCCATTATATACTGCAATGGTTCGCCTATCAGCCTTCTCTCAAGGAAATTATTATACATATCCAGTTCATTTCCCTGCATCACTTTGTCGCCCATTCTCCTTAGCTCAATCCTCTTGCAATCCAGCATATCGGAAAGGAATATCTCGACATTCGCCCTGGCTTCATCTACGCCTCCCTTTTCCAGCAATTCAACCCCATAATCTACGGCATCGCTGACCGTGAATATTCCCGTCTTATTTGAATGCTGACGGTTTCTTGTCGCCTCCATAAACCACCACTCCGTTTACAATTGTTTTAAGTACCTTCGTTTCCAGCAGGTTCTTACTGTCGGCAAATATATCGTTCGATATTACTATCATGTCCGCGTACTTATCTTTCTCTATAGAACCTCTGAACTTTTCTTCAAACGCCGAATACGCCGCCCATACTGTGTAAGCCCTTATCGCATCCTGCAGTGATATCTTTTGATTTTGATTTGGTATCTTTACGCTGTCGCTTCCTATCACCGACCTCGTCGTAAGATAATACATCTGCACGAATGGATTCAGTATGTGGAATGGGAAGTCCGATCCTGCCGTTATCTTTCCGGCAGACTGTATCAATGAATTCCACAGACCCAGGTTCTTCTCATTGCTCTCATTTATCAAAAACGGCAGTATCTGCGCGTCCGATATACAAACTTCCGGTCTTACCGATGGAATAACTTTTAGATCTTTTATCCTTGTCAGGTCTTTCTCCCGCACGAACTCGCTCTGCTCCAATACCGTCCTGTGATCCTCCGGCTTCACGTCTCGCACTACCCGCTCTATTGCATCGAGACTCTTCTCAACTCCCAGGTCGCCCACTGCCTTCACCCTTAGCTGAAATCCTTTCTCTAACCCTCTCTTAAAAACACTTTCTATTTGTGTATCGGAATCATATGGAGTTTTCCTCTTTGGATCGTTCTTATACTCGTCTATCATAGCCGCGTCCTGCAGTTCGAATGCCCCGTCATAATCCATAGAAACAGACCTTATCGTCAGCTTATCTTTATAATTTACTTCTATTCCCTTTTCTAAATATTTCTCGAATCCTTCATCACCGCCTGTCAGCACCGCGTAAACCCCAACCGGAAATTTACCTTCGTCTATCAATCCGCGTATCGTTTCTATTCCGTCACTTGTAAGATACCTGTCCTGAACTTCCGTTATGCCCCAGCTGAGTAATTCATTACCGGCATCCGATAGCAATTTCTTTTGTCTGTCCGTCGTTAATTCAGGAATAACTTTCCTCACCAGGTCCATAGCTGAACCCGCAAGAATCCCTATCAACTGACCACTCTCTTCATCTACTAATATCTCTCCATTCTCCGGTGATTGTGTCTCGGCTGTTATCCCGGCAGTCTGGAATAGCTTCGAGTTACCCCATAATGCTATGTTCAAATTATCGATAAGGTATATATTCTTATCTGTAGATACTTCGTCTAATGTTTCCTTTGTTATAAGCTCGAGGTCCTCTTCCGGGAATAATTCCGGGTTAAATCCGTAACCACCGATCCATTCCTCACCGCTGCTGCTCGCTATTTTATCCTTCAAAAGCTTCTTTATTTGCTCGACACTCGTAGCGCCCGCAAGATTTACGAGGTCCAGGTTCCTCGAATAAATAAACAAATTCCCGTCGGTATCTATTAATCCCGGCAGAACTATCTTCCCGCCAAGATCTACGGTCTCGCTTCCTTTATATTTTTCCGATATTTCCGATGTAGTCCCTACATCCAGTATTTTTCCATCCTTTATCGCTACAGCCTCAACCACGCTGTTTTTATCATCCATTGTATATATTTTGCCGTTTGTGTACACTACATCCGGGTTAGTTGAGCACCCCGTTAGCCAAAATATACCTATTATCAATAATATCGCAGGAATTACCTTTCTAAAGCTCATTAAGTAATTGTTTATTTTAGTAAATGATTGCAAAAAATACTAAATTAACCCTACAATTAAAATGGAATAAATTGGATTTACCAATTGCTCTAATTTGCATTTTTTTAATAATGTTATGATAATTAATTAAAGAATAAAATTAAGAGATTAGTATTGAATTATAGGAATTAATTAGATAATTTTGAAAAAATACAGAGAATTATGAAAAAGTCCTTCTCAATGAAAAAATTGTATTACTCCATCAGCGAGGTGAGCAAGATCACCGAACTGGAGCAATACGTTCTCAGATACTGGGAAACTGAATTTGAACAGCTGAAACCGGCTAAAAATCTCGCCGGGAACAGGATATATACAAATAAGGACATAAAGCTCATTCTCTATATCAAAAAGCTCCTTCGCGAAGAAAAATACACCATCGAAGGCGCGAAAAAACTACTCAAAAATTATACTGCAAAAGAGCAGGAATCCGACTCCGAAAAGAAGTCCCTTGCTTCTTCTAAGCCGGAAAACTACAAAAGCGAACTTTCTCTGTTCAATCCCGAAGAAGGAGAGAATGAAGAAACGCTTAAAAAGGAAAATAAACTGCTCAAAAAGGATCTGCAGGAGATCAAATCTCTCCTTTCAGACCTCCTTAACGGATTATAACAAGTTTTTAAAGGCTCCCGTTTTAATTTTGCCGTGATGCTTCACGGCTTTTTACACTTCTTTTATAAACCGATGTTGGTATTTTACAACATCGGTTTTTTATTTAAAAAGATTGAATGGAAGACCTTCTCGCTGCGCGCCTGCAAATAGCGGTCTCACTTGGATTTCACATCATTTTCGCATGTATTGGTATGTCGATGCCATTCCTTATGGCTGTCGCCGAATGGAAATATAACCGCACCGGTGATAAAGTATATCTCGACCTTACTAAAGCATGGTCCAAAGGCGTTGCTATCTTCTTTGCTACAGGCGCGGTATCGGGAACTGTCCTTTCATTCGAACTCGGTCTCCTCTGGCCAAAATTTATGGATCACGCGGGCCCTATTATCGGAATGCCATTCTCTCTCGAAGGAACAGCGTTCTTTCTTGAAGCTATCGCATTAGGGCTTTACCTCTATGGCTGGAACCGCGTCAACAAGTGGGCGCACTGGATCTTTGGTTTAATAGTCGGCGTCAGTGGTGTCGCATCAGGCATATTTGTCGTTTCCGCTAATTCTTGGATGAACAGCCCAACAGGTTTCGATTGGGTCGACGGTAAAGCAATTAATATTGATCCAGTCGCTGCGATGTTCAATCCCGCATGGCTCTCTCAGGCGCATCATACGATACTAGCCGCGTTTGTAGCAACTGCATTTGCAGTAGCCGGTATTCACGCTTTCTTGCTAATTAGAAACCCCGGTCATGAACTTCACAAACGCGCTTTAAAGATAGCTATGATGTTTGCCGCTGTCTTTGCATTGTTGCAGCCTATCAGCGGAGACCTTTCAGCAAAATTCGTCGCCCGCAATCAGCCCCTGAAGCTTGCCGCTATGGAGGGATTGTTCAAGACTACGACACACGCTCCTCTCACCATTGGAGGTATCCCCGACATGAAAGAGAAAAAGATGAATTTCGGAATAGAGATACCCGGCGGTTTGAGCTTTCTTGCATTCGAAGATTTTAACGCTGAAGTCAAAGGGCTGGACGCTTTCCCGGAAGACGAATGGCCTCCCGTACCAATAGTCCATATCTCATTCCAGATAATGGTCGGAATTGGCTCTATTCTAGCATTAATTGGGGTTCTGTATCTATACTTCCTGTTCCGGAAAAAGAACCAGATGTTTAATAAGTGGTATCTTAAATTGCTCTTCCTTTGTACACCGCTCGGGTTCATTGCGGTCGAAGCAGGCTGGTTCGTTACCGAGGTCGGCAGACAGCCGTGGATCATTTACGGCATTATGAAAACAAAAGACTCGCTGACTTCTATGCCCGGACTCACTTACACACTTATACTCTATACCGTTTTATACCTTATATTATCATTTATTGTAGCGTGGCTTATGTACAGACAGATAAAAGCTTTACACATTAAATATTCCGCAGATGCTTGAGGTGGTAATAATATTCCTGGGATTATCCCTTTTGCTTTATGTGCTATTCGGAGGCGCTGACTTCGGCGGAGGCATTATAGAACTCGTCTTCGCACGCCGTATAAAAGAACCGCAAAAGCTCATCATAGACCGGGCTATTGCTCCTGTGTGGGAAGCTAACCACATGTGGCTAATTATTGTCGTAGTGATACTGTTTGTCGGGTTCCCGGCTGTTTATTCGACGATGCTAACGTACCTGCATCTCCCTGTGACAGCATTGCTCGTAGGAATTGTCATCCGTGGTACTGCATTCACATTCCGCCATTACGACGCCATCAAAGACAATTCGCAAAAATACTACGAACTGCTTTTCAAACTATCCAGCCTCTGGACATCATTTTTCCTCGGCGTAACGATGGGTGCTATGGTATATGGCAGGATTGATCCTGACGGTACTTCGTTCGTAAAACAATTCGTTTCACCCTGGTTTAATCCTTTCTGCATCAGTGTCGGAATATTCACTTGCTGTATCTTTGCTTTTCTCGCCGCGGTATATCTTATTGGCGAATCCGATGACGATGAATCCAGGAAAGTTTTTATTAAAATAGGAAAAGTGCTTAATCTCCTTACGGTTATTACAGGCGGAACGGTTTTCTTAACGGGCAGGAATAACAGCTTCCATCTGCTCGAAATGTTCCTTAATTCCACGTTTGCGCTCGAGTGCATCGCTCTTGCGACGCTTTCACTCCCTGTACTTTGGATTGCTCTAAAAAATGGAAAGGGCTTGATAGCACGCCTCACTGCAGGCTTCCAGATACTAATGATCATGCTGGCATGGTACGCGGTCAATTTCCCTGTTGTGCTCAATGTAAATAATTCATCATACATCACGCTCACCGAAAATACTGCCCCGCAATCGACATTGACAATACTCGCGCTCGCGCTTTTATTCGGCTCTCTGTTTATACTTCCGTTTCTGTTTTATCTATTGAGGGTATTTAAACTGAATAGGACGGGAAAATAATTCGGTTTGGACAAAAAAATAGGAGAGATACATATAAAGGCTGCTCCTAAATCAAAAGGGAGTTTAAAAAGAACGAAAAAGCAACCAATTTCCTTCTAGCGTTATCGTATCTCTCCTGCAAATTATAACAACATCCATATAGAATTAATTCCACAAAAAGCACTTCATAACTGACTGTAATATCATACCTAAACTCCCCCATTATTGCCGTACAACAATTACCATACTTGATTAGGCATAGCATATCTACTTTAGAAATAATAAATTAGCGGACAAAGTTTAAAGCAATTTGTCAAATATCTTCAAAAAAATACTCCGCTTCTTTAAAAGGCTCATTTTTAGCCTTCCGCGAAGCTTTCTCCACAGAGTAAAAGAGATCTATGGCTTGTTAGTGCAGACTATATATGAATTTGCCGACGATAAAGCCGTAAAAATGTCCGCCGCGCTGTCATTTTACATGATATTTTCTCTCTCTCCGCTGTTAATTATCATCGTCGCGGTATTGGGCTTTATTTTTGGGCAGGATGCCGCTTCCGGGCAGATCGTCGCCCAGATACAGGATACTATTGGAAAAGAGAATGCTGAAGTCGTTCAGTCACTACTGCAAAATGTTTCCACTCCATCTTCGGGAATAATAGCTACAATAGTGGGTGGTGGTATAATTATTTTCGCATCGGCCGGTATTTTTGTCGAATTAAAGGAATCCCTGAACATGATTTGGGGTGTCGAACCCGTTCCGGCTGGAATACTCGGATTCCTCCGCAACCGAGCTAAATCTTTCGTTATGGTGCTTATTATAATGCTTCTTCTTTTCGTTACCATTATCAGTTCTACCGCACTCTCCACAATAAATAATGTAATGGATGGAAAATTAAGCGATTTTGTACCTGGCTGGCAGTACATTAATATATTCCTGAACTACATTATGACGACAGTCCTTATTGCAGTGATATATAAATTCCTTCCCGACGTTATAGTACGATGGAGATTTGTCTGGCTCGGCGCGCTGATAACTGCGCTTCTACTTGCTCTTGGTAAGTATCTTATCGGCGTGTATATGGCTGAAAGCTCTTACAAATCCCTTTTCGGCGCGGCAGGTTCGCTTGTTATATTTATGATCTGGATATATTACTCGTCCTTCATATTTTTCTTCGGTGCGGAGTTTACCCAGGTTTACAGGAATAAGTACGCCATTACACCTCTGCGAACTAATAAGTATGCCCTTAAAGTCGAAAAGGTCACTAGCCTCATCAATGATGCAATGGAAAAAGTAGAAGAAAAAACCCCGAAATGAATCATTCCGGGGTTTCGGCTAATTAGCCATTTACCTTAATTTACCATCGTCTAATTGCTGGACACCTTTATGCTTCCTGCCGACGTATGACACTCTATCCTCTCGCCTCCGCCGTTAATCGATGTTTTCATGTATGACCCCATTCCGTTCTTCTCAGCCTTTCCAAAATCCGTCGATATACTTCCGACGTTCGTAGATAAGTTCAGGTCTGCGGAAAAATTGCTCGGAATACTAAGCGATATCGAACCCGCGCCTGTATTCAGATCAATTCCGTAGTTAGAACCCGTATAATCCAGTGATATACTTCCTCCGCCGGTAGAAACTTTTACCGAGCCGTTCGCTCCATCCATGCTTACACTTCCTCCGCCCGTGTTTACTTTCACATTACCATTAAATCCTGCTAATTTCACTGCACCGCCGCCCGTATTAATATCGAGGTTGCCGGAGTTATTGCTTATCTTCACAGAACCCCCGCCGGTGTTTATATTCAGATCTCCATTAGTGTTGCTTATTGAGATCGAACCCCCGCCGGTGTTTACATTAACGTCGCCGTTAGTATTAGCAACCGATACAGAACCGCCGCCTGTTGTTACCTTCACGTTATAAGATGAGGGTACTTCTATTTCAAATCTCAGCCTGAAATTCCAGTTGTCATGTTTGTTCTTATACTCCTCTTTTATCTTGGCGTTTACTTCCACACCTTCTGAGGTCTGCTCGGCTTTGTAATCCACCCTGCTGTTGGTCTCGTCGTCCCCGTAGACTTTCACTTTTACGGTATTGTCGCTGGAACCAACTTTTATCTTTACCGACCCTGCATCGGATTTTACTTTAAGAGTTTGTCCCGGCGATGTAGATATTGTAAAATCGTTCAACAGTTTATCGTCATTGTCACCGGCTGTGTATTTGGTACTTTCCTTGACGTAATTTGAGGACGAACAGCCTGCCGCTATGGAGACCATCCCAAAGAAGACCATAAACACTAGAAATACTTGAAAATTGTTTAAAATGTTCATATTTAACTCCTTTATTAGTTAAAATCTTTTCCTATATGATGTCCCGCAGATTAATAAGGTTTATCATGTAATAATTACTTTGAAATTTTTATATTAGACTCATAACATACAGTATTATATGATAGTTAAACAATTACTTCGGGATGCCGTGCATTTTATTTTTCCGCCCGTATGCGTAATTTCCGATAAGCGCCTCCCGCAAAACAACTCCAACAAATACATCCTGGATGACATACTCACATCGCTCGATAGGATCACTCCATCCGATTTTACCGATTTGAATAGCAAAGTAAATGCCGATGAGGTATTCGCTATCTATACTCTCTACCCGGACAGCCCGATGGAAAAGATCGTTCACCACATTAAATACTCAGGGATGAGATACCTCGGTAAATTCATGGGATCGCTTGTAGGGCAGCAAATTAAAACGGACGTGGCTTACGATTACATTGTCCCCGTTCCATTGCATAAGGTCCGCATACGTGAACGCCATTTCAACCAATCCGACTATATAGCTGATGGCATTGGCGAACGGATCGGCGTTCCTGTATTAAGAGATGCGCTTACCCGCATACGCTATACAAAAACACAAACCCATCTCACGCGCGCCGAGCGCATAGAAAATGTAAAAGGTGCTTTTAAAATAAGCGAGGATTATAAAGAAAAGCTAAATGGAAAGAATATTATCGTATTGGATGACATTATTACCACCGGCTCGACAATAAACGAGGTGGTAAAGATACTAAAAGAAAACGGAGCCGGACACGTATTGGGTGTTTGCCTGGCTATGGCGAGGGATTAAAATAAGGAATCCGAGTTATCCCCTTTTTACAAAAGGGACAAAGTGATTAGTAAGATCCGATCATCCCCCTTTTATAAAGGGGCTAGTAATTAGGTAAATCCGGGTTATCCCCCCTTTTACAAAGGGGGGACTGAGGGGGGTTATAAAATTGACTCTATTTTATCCATTATACTAAATACAACTCCATCCATTCGTTTATATATATCATCATTTGTAAATCTCAAAATCTGTATTCCAGCATCCGCTATAACCATTTCCCGCTTCTTATCAGATTCAACTTTCTCATCGCTTAAAAAATGGGATATACCATCTACTTCAATTGCAAGCTTCAAAGTTGGAGAATAAAAATCAATAATATACTTTCCAATACTGTATTGCCTTAAAAACCTATATCCTAGTTTTTTATTTCTGAGCTTATCCCAAAGAAGAACCTCAGCCTTTGGCATTTTGTTTCGTAAACTCCTTCTTCTGGTTTTCTCAGATTCTCTATTAAAAAGTTTAGTCATAAAACCCCCCGTTCCGATAAATCGGAACACCCCCCTTTGTTAAAGGGGGGATCAAATCTTGTCTAATACAAATTTTGTGACGACACTGAAAAGTTCTTCATTTCTCTCGCGAGCGTCAGTACGTCCTCCTCATTATTATAGAGATGCGCCGAGACCCTTATAAATCCTTCCCTCACAGCTATAAATATATTCTTCTCCTCCATCGCGATCCGTACTGCCTGGTTGTGCGAAGGGTCTTTATGTGATAGCAATAATATATTCGACCTGTGATCCTCCTCCATTGAAGAAACCACATAAAAATCACTGCCTTCTAATTCATTTATCAAGACATCTTGCAAATGAATTATATGCCTGAATATATTCTCGACACCCAGCTTCAGGAACAGGTCTATGGATGATTCCATTCCTATCATACCCAATGTATTCGGAGTAGAGTTCATATATGCCGTGCCGTTCTCGTTGAACTTTAACCTGTAATCCAGAAAATTATCGAAATCATAATCCACGCCAAGTGTGCTCGCGTATGTCGGTTTAACATGTTCGCGCATTTCCCGTTTTATGTATGCGAATCCTATCCCTGCCGGAGCCATCATCCATTTCTGCGACCCCGTCGCGTAATAATCTATCGCCGGGTCATTTACATCAAATGGCACTACTCCCGTCCCCTGTATCGCATCGACTACAAGGTAGCATCCATATCTGTCACATATGCTTTTTATCGAGTGCAGGTTATTCCTGTATCCGAGAAATTCCACGTGGCTTATCGTCAGCACCTTGACATTATTATCGCGTATCACTCTTTCAATTTCACCTTCGTCTACCATACCTCCCGGAGACGACTTTATCATCACAGTCTTGATACCTCTCAGCTTCTCCTGGTTGAGCCACGGATACACTACTGCCGGGAATTCGCAGTCGGCATAAGCCACCGTATCACCTTCCGTTAGGTCTATCCCGTTGGCAAAAATATTCAGCCCGTGAGTTGTATTCCCCGTTATAATGATATCCTGCGCATCGGCATTTATGAGCCTTGCGCATTTCTCGCACAGCCGTGTTCCCATTTTTAGATTGAATTTCGTGAGATTATCATTTGTGTGGGTGAAGTTGTCGATGTAATCTTTCAGCCTCCGCGCGGTCTCCAGCGAATATGCCGCGTAATGCGCCGCATCCAGGTAAACGCATGTATCCGTTACGGGATAAAGCTTTCGCGCGTCTTTTACATTTGTGAGGGTGTCAAATATTTCTTTTACTTCCGGTTGGTAAACTTCAGAGATCATCGGGAGAGTTTATTTAGATTTCTTCTTACTGCTTTTCTTTTTAGACGACTTCTTCTCTTCTTTTAGATTGCTCTCGTATAATTTTTTATAATTATCGTAAAAGTACATAACATACTCTACGTAATTATACGGCTCTCTCCAGTTGTTGAGAGTTCCGCCGGGAGGGCGTTTTGTGTTGGGCCATACAAGTGCGTGAATTGAATCCTGGTTCGATGCTAGGTAAGGATACATTTCCTTAACATTATCCCACTTGTTATAGTCGAGATCGAAATATGATGCGATTGTCATTGCGTCCACTACCCTGCCGTATCCGCCGTTGTATGCCGCGAGCGCGAACTTGTATTTGTCCTCGCCCGTAAATTCGAAACTCGCCACCAGCTTCGCGTAATAATAAATTCCAGCGATAAGATTATTATCCGGCATTTGTGTATCTTCGAGGTTAAGCTCTTTTTGAAGACCTGCTCCGGTTCCCGGCATTATCTGCATAAACCCGAACGCTCCCGCGTGCGATTTCGCTTCCGGATTAAAATATGATTCCTGCCTTATGAGCGCGAGTATTATTCTCCAGTCCAGCTTATAAAAATTACATTCCCTTACTATCACAACTCCGTATGCATCGACAAGCGCATCCACATTTCCGAGACTGCGGTACTTCATTTCGTCCATTCCGGGCATCTGATCCAGCTTGCTCAGGTTTCCTTCTTTGGAATTAACATTAAACACGAATGACTCGAATATATCGCTCCAGCCCAGGAACGATTTCTCCATTTTATAGATATTCTCGTAGGTCTGGACGTTCAGCATATTTTTGAGCGGATCCTTCTTTAGCTGTTCCGGATCGACCGGGGCAGTAATGACCTCCTCGTCAGCGCTGGGCATATTGTCGATATTATCGTCCGGGGCATTATTTGACCCCTTATCGATAAAAACCGCGTATATGACGCCCACGAATATCAGCAGTGTCGGGAGGAAAATATATAGCCTGTCACGAAGAATTAACACTGATTTTATTAATGTTTTTTGTGCTATTTTATAGCTATTCTTTAGCAATTTTGCTCTGCATACTATACAAAGTTACTGTATATGCAGTAATTATTCCACAGTAAACCGAATTTTTTTGATTTCCCGTTGTTAAATATTAAACACAGTAATTCCCCTATTGGTTCTCGATAAGTATTAAACTTTGGGGGGTTTAAGTTGTCTAACATTCAGAGCTAGATATATCTTGGGTGAGAAAAACATAAATATACAGTCGGATGATTCCGTGCTGGTAGATGAGTTTAAAAACGGCAGCAGGATGGCGTATAATCTCCTGGTGCAGAAATACCAGAAAAGGATATACTGGGTGATCAGGAAAATGGTACTGGATCACGACGACGCAAATGACATTACCCAGGATGTGTTCATTAAAATATACAGCTCATTGCATGATTTCCGGGGGGATTCGCAATTCTTCACCTACATTTACAGGATCGCTGTGAATTTCTCCATTAATCATATTAATAAGAACAAGCGCGTGAATTCCGGGCGGGTGGGTATCGATACGGAAGCGTACCGCATCCCCGATAACAACCACCCCGGTAAAAGTTACGACGATAAGCTCAACGAAAAATATCTCGCGGAAGCTATTAGCGGTCTCCCCGATAAACAGCGGGCGGTCTTTAATCTTCGTTATTACGACGGGCTCAGTTATGAAGAGATATCGGAAGTGATGGATACATCGGTCGGAGGTTTAAAAGCGAATTACTTTCACGCGGTAAAAAAGATACAGGAGTTTTTTAAAAACAAGAATATTTTTGACGACGTTAGCTTAGACGATAAAGAAAAAGAAAAAACAATAAGCGAAAATAATTAATACTAAATAATATGGAAAAGAATATAGAGAAGCTGATGCACGAACTGCCGGATTACGTCAATGGCAGTATTACAGATGACGAACTAAAGCGGGAGATCAAAAACGAAATAGACTCAAACCCGGAATTCCGTTCCGAGTACGAGAATATGAAAAGCACTTTTTCATTTCTCGGCGAGGCGGCATTACACGAGCCGTCACCGTTCTATTTCACTAACCTGCTTCCCAATATAAACAAACGCATCGACGCGATCGAATCGAAGCACGAAAGCGGTATGCCCGCGTGGCTGGTTAACGCGCTGAAATTCGCCATACCCGTCGTGATAATCATACTCGGCTATTTTATTTATACGCAGATCACCGGATCCGATGACCCGTCGAAAGAACAGATGACCCACGACAAGAACACCATTATACAGGATGATCAGCCCAATACGAACGACGATAACCTGTTCTCGAATACCGATGACTCGACCGAAAACGGAAACACGCCGGAGATACAGCACAGCAGTACCGACCGTGACGCAGTGAACTTTTCCGGCTCTTACAAAGCCGGCGACAATGGCGGCAGTTCCTATACCGCGGATGACGAACTCGATGAATTGATCACAGAAACGGCGACATATCCCGTTACTAACGATGATCCCGAGATAGAAGCCGTGCAGGACCTCTCCACTCAGGAGCAGGATGAACTTTTAAAATATCTGGAAAATGCACAACTATAATAAAAATATTTTATATATAAATAAGGGAATTATGAGACATCTCATACTCATTTTTGCTGTAATGGCTGTATTGCTCTCTACAGCAACGTCGCATGCGCAGACGCGCGATACGCTCGACAGAAAGAACTTCCGCGAGAAGCTCTTCACGCTCAAAAAAGAGAAGCTCATGGAAAAGATGAATCTCGACGAAGTCACAGCCGACAAGGTTTTCGGCGTGGTACGTGAGACCATGGAGCAGATCGGCGAATACAATAAGCAAAAGCGTCTCACGTATCAGTACATCGAGCAAAACCCGGACGCTTCCGACATAGACGCGAAAATTAACGAGCTGCTCGACTTCGATGTGAAGATCGCGAATGCGAAAAAGGATCAGTACGATAAGTTAAAGGAATTCCTCACGCCTAACCAGATCGCCAAGGCGTACCTCTTTAACAGGAATTTCGACAAGGAGTTAAAGAAGAAGCTAAAAGACTTTAAGAAAGAGGGTAAACGGGACAAAAAGAAGAGGAAGTAGTTCCTAGAAATTCTTCTCCTTTGCTACCTGGTAGATGAGCCCGCTCCTCTGCTCGTCATATATCATCAGCCCGAAGCTCTTGTTCCAGTACCATATAAATGTCTCCGTCGTGCTGTAAGGAGAATCATAAGTAACTCTCTGCTCCAGCCTGTATGACGGGAACGCCCCGAATCCCGTGTAAACCGTCGTCTGTGTCACGTAGCTCCTGATATCCAGGTCCCACAACTGCCCGTTGATATTTTCATCGATGGATTGGTAAGTGTACCGGTTGGTGTCGGCAAAATCGAACAGCTCTATCCACGTTGGTACGATGCGGTAGTAGCCGTAAGAAAGAAAATATATGTTGCCGTTTATGTCCTCGGAAAAATACAGCGTGTCACGGCGCTGAAGCCCCTCTACACCGTACTGCTCGGAATAATGGAACGTCGAATCGATTATCGCGGATGCGTAGCGCCCGTCTATGTAACCCACGTTACCCAGCCCGGTGAATGTGATGTACTTATTATGCACGGAATTGCCGAAATTATTCGTGTATGTGTAGCCGTCGTATGTGACGCGCTTATTATAGCCGAATGGATCGACATTATTGGGGTTAGTCGGGTCTACCAGATCGCATCCCGCCAGCATAACCCCCAGTAATATAAGGAATATAGTGAAGTTTCTATTCATAATAGGTTTAACTACGGTTGGGTGAGAAATGTTTCAAATACCTTATGCTTTTGTTTTGGCTCAACCTGCACTTCGTGCATGTACTTTTGCTCGCACAAAAGTACCAAAATGCGACGGCTCAATAAAAATTGTCTAAAATTATTTCCGTTTTCTGTTCGGGAAAATAAACTCGCGATTCAGAGCCGCTTTAACATTAGGATGCAGTCATGCTCAGACAGTATTTTCCCGCCCTCGACAAATCGATGAACACAGAAAACTACATAATTTTTACGACAATTTTTATTAATGCCGTTGTGAGTCTGCTTTGCAGACTATGGTTTCAGGAATGACAATATTTGTTTTTGTGGTGGTAGTGGGTTTGTGTTTTTTCGTTTTTGGTTTTGTTAAGGGATTTAGTTTATAGCACCGTATTAAGTTTTTTCCTCTAGATTCCCGCTTTCGCGGGAATGACAAATTAAGAGAAGAATGACAAATAATAAACAGGCTAGCCTGATTTTGTTGTATTATACGTTATACAGTATTTATGGCAAGTATCCCACAGAGGATAAGGATACAACTGCTCCTTCTGCCAAAGGCGACGGAACACCTTCACGCGAATAAAATCGCATTACAGACGGCTGAACTGTTACGTTGGACTTTTTAGTAGAGGTCCAAGCCACGGGTCACTATTAGACTCTCACCGCCGAAGGGAATAAACATATCACCCTTCCACAACATCCCTCACCGAAAGCACATCTCGGCTTGCACGAATTGATCCTCTCACAATTCACGCACAAAGGACAGCTTATGCTGCCGGTATAGACCCTTCGAACAGAAGTGATCAAGCGGTCCCGCCCGCCTAGCGACCTAGGACATTGACAATCTTTACTTAAGCAACAGTGAAAGCGATGCAAGTTAGACAAACAGAACACCGCGGAGCGCGGATATTACCGTTCCTGCCGTAAATACCGGTTCTATTTAAAGAACTAGTTAACTCGAGTAACTGATACAAATTTAATATGAGAAAGGTGAGATTCCAAATACAAAAAGGTTAGATACGTATCTAACCTTTTTTTTGATAGTTTACTGTGTATGCAAAGTTTATAATTTTGTGTTTTTCCGTTGAGAGACAAATAAAGAGAGAAAATTAAGAAAATCGATTTGATAGGACGGGTGCCAGGAGATTGCTTCGTCGCTCCGCTTCCCTCGCAATGACAAGGGTGGGGCTGATGCAAGATAGCGTGAAGTCGGGTTAGTTTAAATGAAGAAAGGGTTAGTCCGAAGGACTCCTACGGAGATACGTATCTATACTAAAAAAATTTAAAGTTAAAAATTCAAAATTAAAAAAGGATAGATGCGGATATAACTTTTTTTGTTTGTATTAGTTATTTGAGTTTAATGAGCAGAAGAGTTGTTGATTTTTTAATTATTCCCCTCTTCAATAATAATTTGTCCGTTTTTATTGCTTATATTCCATCCTCCATATTTTAATTCAATTTCCTTAGAGATGAAAGAATATCCTATTGTGTAAGATTTTCCCGGAGCTGGCTTTGTAAATTCGCCGATGGTAAATAGAATTAATCGGTTTTTATAAAGTATTGGGAAATCTCTGTGAAATCTGATATAACCCATTTTGTCAATTACATCTGGTCGTATAGGGGTTGACAAAATTGAGGTTTTTAAGGTCCAATATTCTATCGTAATATTATTTATTTGAACGAGAGGGTTCGATTCATTAAATACCACCAATTGAAGAGGCAATTTTGATGTATCTTTATTTTCTGTCAGAATATATTCTGATAGTTCAAGGCGAACATTATATTCATACAAAGGGGGTCTTTTAAAAAATATTAGATAAATTGAATAACATAAGAAAATAATTGTTGCAATTAATACAACTTTGTTAAATAGAGAATATTTATGAAAAACTTTTGTAACTTCAAAAAATTCTTTTATATCCAATTTTTCTTCTTGATTAGCAATAATTTATGACTTAATAATTTTGAAATAAGAAATCTATTACCATAACCCCATTATTTTCGTACCATTGTTTTGTATAATTTGTAAGAGTGTATGGTGGCATATTAAAAGCATCTAAATCCTTAATTGAACTTATTATTGGAACTTGTTTAAAGGGAATATGCATAGTCTTTGCAGTATTAGTTTCTATTCTTGATTTTAGAGCTTCAGGCCATAGATATTCCAATAATGACGGTTTAAGTATATAATTGCTATAATTAGTATATGCTACAATTATGGGTAAACCACACTTATCAACTCCATATTCAATTTCAAAAGGTATCCAATCTGTATCAAATCGAGTTGTATTTCCTAAAATCAGCAACATATTTTTAGAATTCCTTAATCTTGTCTTTAATGATCTAATCAAAGTTTCTTTTTTGCTTGTATCTCTTACGGCACTTGCTTTCTCATGACTATTTACAAATCTAAAATCAATACTTTCTTTTTCATTCCATGCTTTTAGAAGATTAAAATATTTCATATCCGACCTGATAAAGTTAGTAGTATTGTTTGCGTGGAAAGCTATATAAGTCCCATTCCGGTATGACATATTATTTATATTTAGTGATATAATCTAAAAAATTATCAATAGAACTCATATCATAATGATTGAAGTTGTCTTTATACAAACAAACTCTAAGATTCTTACAAACAGTCTTTGCTTTACATTGTTCAACGAAGGCATCAATAATTTCAAAAAGGATGAATTGATGAGTGTATCGAGAGGGCAAGCGAGAAATGAAAGTACCGATTACCGGTATATTTATTGTATCATTATATATCCCATATTCCGAAATGTTATTCCATACAGAAGTTAAAAATTCTTCGATATAATCAGGGTGAGGTTCAACATTTCCAGAGGCCTTCATCTTTGTTGTAACAGATAAAAGAAAAGTTTTTTGATCTGGTGTTTTCACTAAAACAACCGTTCCAATTTGATATTTATTCTTTTTTCCCTTTAGTTTATGATCAATTTCTACCGGCACAATTTTATTTGTATTCAAAAAAAAATTTATATCCTCATCAAGTTGATGAGGATTATTATGATAATATTTTGTAATAAATTTTCCATGGAGAGTATTTGGATTTACTAAATCATTTAAAATATCGTTATCAAATGTATCCATTATAGGTATTATTATTGCCCCCTCTTGCTCAAAAATATCGCAAAATTCTACTTCAATTTGCACATCCGAATTGCTAATTATCTTGGATGTTCTTATAACCGGTAATTTTGACACTAGGCAAATAAAGCTTAGTGAAATAACAATCCAAAATACGTTATCTTTTATAAATGACCTTACAGCTACATCATTAGGATTGAAAATATTTAAATATATTTCTAATAAGGTCCATATGAATCCAATAATACCAAAAAACAAAAGGAAAAATTCAAAGAAAAGTATTTTGCGCTTTTTATTTAAATTTTTTTTAAAAAGAAATTGAATAGAGAAACTTTTTCTTCTTAGAAGTAAAGCAATATTTTTAATTATTTTAATAATTGTTTAAATTTGATAAAAATATTTATAATATATAGTATTATTTTATAAATTCAAAATTAAAAGTCCTAACAAAATTTTGCAGAACTCCCCTCTTGCGAATGGTTTGCATTTATGTTGACTTATTGATATAATTTCCCCATTTTGCAAATGAGTCGCAATTATGCAATCAGAGCAAACCGAACATAAGAGAATATCACGCCTTGACATGCTGGGGTTTTCGGCATCGACGATATGCGCCATACACTGCGCGCTATTGCCCGTGATACTGCTGTTCCTGCCCCTGCTGGGACTGGAATTCATCACAAACCCGGCTATAGAGATCACTCTAATCGGTGTAAGCTTAATTATAGGCCTGTATACACTTAGAAACGGCTATCTTAAGCATCACGGCAAACTCTACCCTACGGTGCTGTTCATACTGGGATTGTCCATAATCGTCCTGGGGCACTTCACTATCGGTCATGACCTGCACGAGGGAAAGATAGACGAGATCACATTCCTGAGCGTCCTGGGTGCGGTAATAATCCCGGTCGGAGCGGTCCTGATAGCCGTAGCGCACTATAAGAACAGGAAAATGTGCCTGAGCTGTACACACGACCACACTAAAGAGCACGACAGCCATTTGCATTCGCACGAGGGAGCGCATATATATCATCATCACGAGCTGATGGACCAGAGCGAGGCATCTAACCTAACACCTAGCGATGCGGTATAGCAGAAGCAAAATATTGAACGTAATCCTGCTGTGCGCGATAGTGATGAGCTTCGGCGGAAGCGAATTCCTGCACCATCACGGAAGCATATTCGACCCGGCGCACAGAGTATCGAAAGTAGAGGACTCGCATAAGGAGCTTTCACATTCATCGAACACGGAATGCCCCGCGTGTATATTTTCACACGCGTTCAAGAATGCCTCGTGCGGTACATTCCCCATCCATTCGGCAGTTGCAATAGTACAATACAAAACATACGATCATAAGTTTACCGCAGTAATAAACCCGTACCTCCACAAGAACACGGGTCTCTCCCCTCCCGCAGTTTCTTAATATAAGCTGACATAAATACTCCGCCCGCGGACGCGTTCCGCCGGCATTTTACATAACTCAAAACAAGTTTATATGAGAAACGCAATATTAATAATATTGGCGACGTTCATAACATACGGCGTGACATGCGCAGTAACATACACAGACGGGTATTCGCAGACGCCGGTGAATACGCTTAAAGGAACGGTAGTGGACGACACGGACGAACCGCTGACGGGAGTAGCGCTGACGATACAGGAGCTGTCGCTGACGGCGAAATCGGATGAAGAGGGTAAATACGAATTCCGGGATATACCGGCTGGCACGTATCACATGAGCCTGCAGCATAACGGATTCACTAACATGAGCCAGACGGTGAACATAACGGCGGGTGACAACACGCTGAACATCGTGATGCAGAGGACATTGATAGAAACCCCGACGATAGATGTAACGAGCTCCTTCCAGCCGACGGACATATCTAATTCGACATTTTCTATAACGTCACTCGGACCGCGCACCATAACACGCACGCGTGAGGAAAACCTCGCCAGGACGATACAAAACGTTCCGGGCGTAAACAATCTCTCGACGGGAAGCGGTATCGGGAAGCCCGTGATACGGGGCTTGACTTCCCAGAGCGTGATAGTGGTAAAGGACGGCGTGAAGCACGAGTCCCAGCAATGGGGCGATGAACACGCGCCGGAGGTCAGCACGTACGACATAGACAGGATAGAGATATTGCGGGGTCCGGCGAGCCTGGTGTACGGGGCAGACGGGATAGGCGGTGTGGTGAACGTGATCTCGAAACCGCTGACATTTTCCTCCGGTAAGAAGCCGGTTACGTACGGCACGCTGGACCTGAACGGGTTTTCGATGAACCAGGAGGGCGAGGGAAATCTCATGCTGGGGCTCGGATGGAAGAACTTCGGTATAAAGGGGTCGCTGGGCTACAGCAACAGCGGTAACATTACTACCCCGGACGGAACGCTGACGGTACAGACGCCGGACGGTGAAAGAGTTATCGAGGGCGGAGAGCTATTCAACAGCGCGACGAAGGACTTACAAGGAACACTGACGGCGGGCTATAACGGGAATTTCGGGAGCATCACCGGGGTATTCGAGAGCTTCAACCGTGAGATACAGATACACGAGGACCCGGAGGAAGAAGCAGACGCCACACCAAACCAGAAGATAAACACGAACCATTTCGAGGTAAAGGGACGGTTCCCGATAAATAGTAAGTTACAATTAGAGACGATAGGTTCATACGAAAATCACATAAGGAAGGAATTCGAGTCAACGGAAGATAAGGATGAAAATAACGCTTCTCTAAACCTGGATCTAAAAAACGTACAGGGAGACGTAAGGCTTCAGCACTCGCTTACAAAATCGTTACAGGGAACGGTGGGAATCGCGTTAAATAATTCAAACAACGAGACGCTGGGTGAGGAGAAATTAATACCGAATTACGATTCGTTCGGGTACGGGCTGTACCTATCCGAGAAATACGAGCAGAAATATTATACAATTTCGGGCGGGATACGGTATGATAACAAAGACCAGAACATAAAGCAGACGGTATTCGAGGAGGATTCGACGGGTACGCCGACGAAAGTTATTTCGCCGAGGGACCTTACTTTTAATTCGGTAACGGGATCGTTCGGGGTGGTGGTAAAGCCGGTTGAATTCGTGGATGTGTTTTCGAATGTGGGGAGAGGATGGAGAGCGCCGTCGGAATTCGATCTGTATGCGGACGGTGTTCACGAAGGAACGGGAAGATTCGACAGAGGACTGCTGACGGTGGATTCGACGCTCACACCTGAGCCGGAGCAATCACTGAATTTCGACATAGGAGTCCGGGTAAGGAATAAATATGTAACGGGAGAGATCTCATTTTTCAGGAATACGATAGATAATTTTATTTACCCGTCGCCAACAGGAGAGACCGATCCGGAGAGCAATCTTCCGATATATGACATTAAGCAGGATAAGAGTTCATTTACCGGGATGGAATACAGCGTACAGGTACAGCCGGTTCAATGGATGCTGTTATCGCTCAAGGGAGATCTTGTAAATACGAACAACGAGGTAACGGATAATCCCCTGCCATTCACTCCGCCGATGAAGAATATCGCGGAACTGAGGTTGCAGGAAAAGAATATCGGGAATTTCAGTAATCCATACGTGAGCTTCACGAGCAAGTTCGTCTCGGCACAGAATGATGTAGATCCGCTGGAGTCACCGAGTGAAGCTTATACATTGCTATCGGCAGGAGTGGGATTCGATTACCTGCTGGCGAAGTCCATTATATCGGTGGACCTATCGGTAACGAATTTAGCAGATACGAAGTACGCGGATCATTTGAGCAGGTACAGGTATTACGCAATGAACCCGGGGAGGAGTTTTAATCTGAAGGTGAGTGTGCCGTTCCAGTTTTGACCTCACCTGCCAGAAGATAAGGATAGAACAGTTTTTATAAACCGTATTGGTTTATAAACTAAGAGAAACAAAAGCCCATCAGTAGTACGATTGATGGGCTTTTAATTACGGGTTCCCGTCCGACAGCGTCGGATCGTAAATCTGCGCGGGAATAGCAAAGTATCTTTTTAACCCCCCTGTTCCGGTAAGCTACGTAACCGGAACTTCCCCCCTTTGTAAAAGGGGGGATTTTATTATTTAGTCTCTGTAAGAAATTTTCTTTGGGACGGTGAACTGGCGCATGCCGTCTATGGAACCGAGATAGCCGAATCCGCTCTGCTTGATGCCGACCCACGGTGTACCGGAAACGCCTCCAATACCCTGATTAAGTCCAATCATACCGGATTCGATCCTGCGCGCGAGCTCTTTTCCTTTTTTCTTGTTCTTAGTCCAGATAGTAGCACCAAGACCGAACGGAGAGTTATTGGCTTTCTGGAGCGCTTCCTCCTCATTCTTAACTTTCTGGATACAGACGACAGGTCCGAAGGTTTCACGGATCATAATGTCGTGGCTGTCTTTCAGGTTAGTAAGAACGGTAGGCTGAAGGAAATATCCTTTAGTGTCCTCGCCGTTCGTACCGCCGTATAAAACTTTCGCGCCTTTCTTTTTCGCTTCCTCTATTTGGCTGACGACATGGTCTTTCTGAGTTTTATTAACCATCGGACCCATGTCAGAGTTTTCATCGAAGCCGTCGCCAACGCGGAATTTCTTCACGCCTTCAAGGATGAGCTTTTCGAATTTATCGGCAATCTTCTCATCGACATAAATACGCTCGACAGAAACGCAAACCTGCCCGGAATTCCTTAGCGAACCGTTAACAGCATAACCAGCCGCTTTTTTGAGGTCAGCGTCTTTAAGTACGACCATCGGGTCTTTTCCGCCGAGTTCGAGTACGAGACGATTGAGGCGTTTTGACGATGCTTCCATGATCTTTTTACCAACAGCCTGCGAGCCTACGAAACCAACCATATCAATATCAGAATTAACTATCTCGTTACCGACTTCACCTGCGCCCTGCAAGAGGTTGATAACACCTTTAGGGAGGTGCCTGTTATAAATTTCGTAGATAGCTTTTCCCGTCAGCGGAGTATTTTCGGACGGTTTGAACACGACCGTATTTCCAGCAAGAATAGCGGGAGTAAGAAGAGATTCAGGCATACCGACCGGGAAATTCCACGGAGTGATAATACCAACAACACCAATTGGTGAGCGGTGGAGTTCCGTAGTAAGGTCTTCTTCTTTGTGAATTTCTGTCTTGTATGATTCTTCGGCAAGCTTGATATGCTCTTTAATACCATAAGATGAACCGATCGTTTCGCCGACAGCAGATTTATACACTTTGCCCATTTCCATAGTGACGAGCTTACCGATCTTTTCACGGTTTTTATAGAGGTCGTCGGCAATCTTTTTCACGGCTGAGCATCTTTTCTTAAGCGGAGTATTGCTCCATACTTTAAGAGCCTTTCGTGCGAGTTTAACTGCCGATGCTATTTCACCTTTCGATGAGCACTTTATCTTTTCAATTAATTCTCCTGTGGATGGATTAATATCCAGAATGAACTTCTGTTTCATTTTTTCGTCTTATTTATGCTTATAAAAACTTTTTAAAGAAACTGAGGATACCCTGCTTCCAGGCTATCCTGTGAGTTACGCCTGTCCCCTGCTGAATAGTGCCTTTATTATCGAGGTACCACTGATAGGAACGAATAAGCGCTTCGGAATTAGAGTACTGCGGATCCCAGCCAAGCTGTGTCTGTGCTTTTTCTATCGATACGAATGAGTCCGTGTCGGCTGTACCATAGATCCACTTATACAGCGGAGAAACACCGAGCACTTCAAAAAATCTCAGCGCGGGTTTTACCATCCATGAAGGGGTACGCATAACACGTGAGCCTGTTCCAGCGTAATCGCACATTGCACCGACATCTTCTTCAACTGTTTTAAACTCTTTCGCGCCAACATTGAATGTATCATTGATCTTTTCCAGCGGGAGTGTTGATGCAAGAAGGATAGCGTCGACCAGGTCTTCGACTTCGAAAAGTTGGTAGCGGTTCTTACCGTTACCGATGATAGGAATTTTTACACCCGATTCTACCCAATCGTATAGGATCTGGAATACGCCGAGACGGGCGATGCCGATGAAGCTCTTGGGGCGCAGGATACAGATGGGCAAACCCTTCGCTCTGTATTCTTCACAAACCTCTTCAGCCTGCACTTTGCTTTCGCCGTAAGGACCAACGCCAATGCGGTTATGGTATTCGAAAAGCGGGTGCACGTCGGGCACACCGTAAACCGCAGTCGAAGAAATGTGAATGACGCGGTTAACTTTGTTCTTTAACGCGCTGTCGAGAACGTTTCGTGTACCGTCCACGTTCGTTTCAAAGATGTCTTTCTTTTTCCACAGCGGGAGTGCTGCGGCGCAGTGAATGACAACGTCAACGTCCTTCATCATTTCATCCATCTGTTTTTTATCGCGAACATCGCCATAGATGCAATTGATCTCAGGGTTATATTCACCCTGAGGAAATTCAGCTATATCAAAAAACGTTGTATTTTTTGGGTCGGTGATCCGGTCAATTTTCCTTGAGATATGGAAGCCGAGAAAACCGGCTCCACCGGTCACCACTACTTTAAGGTCGGGATTCTTCTCCAATTTTTAGTAATGTTTAATTATTTTAAAACTTTCAATTTTGTTGTTGGTGATAACACCAACAACGGCACAAAGAGATTATTTTTATTTATTAAATTAATTTAATACTTACCATAAACTTTTACCATGCTCTGGCGGACATCACTGAAGCTGTCCTGCAAGAGCGTCCAGATGATATCGGCTACTTTTTCGGGTTTCACCCATGTTTTGATGTCCTCTTCACTTCCCCACTCACGATTAGCGGGCGTATCCAGAATGCTCGGGATAACCGTATTAGCGCGGATATCAGTGCCTTTATTCTCTTCTGCAATTGTGTTCATAAGGTTAATCACGCCTGCTTTAGACATAGAGTAAGCGAAAACACCGGGCGAGGGCTCAAGAGCGGCAATCGCACCAATCGAGATAATGCGCCCATAATTTTTTTCTTTCATACGTTTCAGCACTTCACGAGAAAAGTAGAACGTAGACATGAAATTGAAATCGTACATACTGTCGAGAGTTTTGGTGTCCATTTCATCGATAGTCATCTTGCCGTGTATTCCACCGACGGTATTTATCAGGTAATCGATCTGTCCCTCTTCGAGCTTTGAAACGCTGTCGACGAACTCTACAACTGAGGATTCATCGGTAGCATTACACACGAAGCTAAAAATGGATTTAATCTCAGGCTCATCCGAGCTCTGGGAGCGGTCGAAGACGGAATTAAAATCTTCCATCGAGATGGCCGGCACGTAGACCTTTACGCCGTCGGAAGCGAGCCTATCGGCAACACATCTGCCGAGAGCTCCGGTACCGCCTGTTACAATCGCTATTTTTTTATCGCTCATATTTATACAAGACAAATTTTTCCTAAAACGGTTTTTTTCTCTGCGCCTGACACGAGAGGAAGATTGGCATAGTTGCCGTGAATCGCCTCATTAGCCAGAACCGCGAAGAGAACGGCTTCCTTATTATCTGGATTTATGCCGTTCAATTCAAGAGGCTTTACTTCAGCATCAAAGAAATACTCTTTTATCAGTCCCATCAGGAAGGGGTTATTTGCGCCGCCGCCGCTGACAAGAACTTCGTCGGGCTTGCCATTTATGAACTCTTTCACGTTATAGTGTATCGTGTACGCTGTGTATTGTGTCATAGTTCTGATCACGTCCTCATCGGATATACCATGCGCGACGGAAACGATATATTCGATGAAGCTCTCCCCGTAAAATTCCCTGCCGGTAGATTTCGGCGGTTTACGGTTGTAGTAATTATCGAACTTCAAGACGTCGTCGAAGAGCTTTTGCTGTATCTTTCCGTCGGAAGCGGTTACGCCGTTTTCATCGTAAGGTTTATCGTAAAATTCCATCATCAAACGATCAATTACCATATTACCGGGACCGGAGTCGAACGCCGTAACGGAATCTATCTCCCCGTTTTTTGGAAGGAATGTTACGTTAGCAATGCCACCGATATTCACAAGGAGACGGTTCTTTGTATCGCTTTTAAAAAGAACATAATCAAGGAACGGAACGAGCGGGGCGCCTTCACCTCCGAGCGCCATGTCCGCAGTACGAAAATCACCGACGGTTGTAATGCCGGTCTTATTCGCGATGACTGACGGGTCACCTACCTGCAATGTGGATTTGAATTTGTATCCGTGGAGTTCCTCCTCCTGAGGTATATGATACAACGTCTGTCCATGAGATCCGATCAGATCAACGTCCTTTTTATCTATCCCGTTACCGGCGAGGAAGTTATTTATGCTGTCCGCGAAGAGATTTCCTATCAGAGCATTAAGTTTGCATACGTCTGCCACAGTACCAGATTCCTTATTCGAGGCTCTGAGAATATACTGCTTAATATCCTGCGGAATGGGAATGGAGTCGAATTTGACCACGGAAACCTTAGTATCAGCCCCTGATCCGATTACCTCAGTTAATGCAATATCCACCGCATCGACCGAAGTTCCGGATAAAACCCCAATAATAAGCTTCTTATCCCTATTTATTAAATCTATGACCTTTTTCATCAAATGTAACAAATATAACTCTAATACGAATTATATTCTATGAAATTTGATTTACATAAGTTTAATATAAACCCTCTGTGAACAAAATATTTAGATTTAGCATAGAAAATATTCCCGATTGTTGTTATTTTGAGCCTAAATATATAACTCAAATAACAAATTAAGAATGGAAGAGTTTAACATCCAACTTAAAAACGACGATGGAATAACGGTAGTCCATGTGGAAGGATTTTTGGATGCCCATACATCAACAGACCTGGAGAAGTGCTTCGAGGACCTTATACGAAATAAGGATTATAGGATCGTGGTCAATTTTGACAAGCTGACCTATATCAGCAGTGCCGGGCTGGGTGTATTTATGGCATTTATAGAAACAATGAGAGACAACAACGGTGACATAAAACTAAGTAATATGAGCGACAAGATATATAATATATTCGACATGCTTGGATTCCCCGTTTTATTTGAGATATATAAAGACGAAAAAGCCGCGCTCGACAAATTTAAAAACGGAAATAAAGATGAAAATGTAAATTGAGACGATCCAGGAGATAATACATTGGGAGGCAATAATCAAATAAAGATTCCAAGCTCTACAAAAAATCTGGCAGCAATTCGAAAGTTTGTAGAGGATAAAGCGTTGGAGATGGGTTTTGACCCGACACTGACGAACCAGATCGTTTTGTCAGTGGACGAGGCATGCACAAATATTATTAAATATACGCATAAGTTCAACGAGTCAGAAAGTATAGAGCTGAAGATCGATACCAACGGAAAGCAGATAAAGATCACCATCAATTATCATGGAGACAGCTTCGATCCGAATAACGCAAACGAACCGGACATGGAGAAGTATTTCGAGAAATTCCAGGTAGGAGGTCTAGGAATACCGCTGATGAGGAAGTTCATGAACGACATTGTTTACATACATAAAAAACCGGATTACAATTCGCTGATACTTACGAAAGTACTGCCGTAGCAGTTCACAAAAAACTTACCCGCACTCGCCCTATATGACACAGCAGGAATCAAAAAAACAACTCGAATTAGATTCGCTGATAGAATTTTCCCAGTTAATCAATAGTAATCTTAACCTCAGCTTTATTCTAGGGAATATTCTGCTTAGTATAATGGGTAAGATGCTTATTACGAAGGGTATGGTGATGATAAAGCAGGCAACAGAGGAAGGATCAGAATTTTATACGATAGAATCATCAAAAGGTATCCCCTTAGGTGAAGGAAACAACCAGGTCGTAGTAGAGTTTCCCAAGGAGCCGGTATTCTGTGTGAATGATATCGCGGAAAGGGACAGAAATTATTTCGAAAGCAAAGGTCTGCTGAACTTCTTTAAGATATATTTCGACAAGAAGTTATTGGGTGTGCTTTGTTTGGGTAAGAAGGTATCTCAAAAGGACGGAGCCGAACCTCTAACAAAAAACGAGGTAATTTTCCTTGAGACACTGCTCAATCTTTCCGCGTCATCGATAGAGAATACGATAAAATTTAACGAGATAAACCGCCTTAATATATCGCTCAGTAATAAGGTAAACCAGCTAAAATCGCTGTTCGAGCTGGGTAAGGAGTTCAACTCCACTGTCGTAAACAGGGACAAGATCATAAGGCTATTGAGCTATACACTACTGGGAAATTTCGGCATTAAGGACTTCCTCATACTCAGCAAGTACAGGTCGGAAAATTTTAAACTCCTCAACGAAAAGAGAAATATAGAGCTGGAGAAATACGATCTTTCGGAGCTGGAGGAAATACAGACGCCTACGATAATAACGGAAAATTCACAGAACGAATTTATCAAATATCTTTCGGCAAAGGATTATGTGCTGATGGTGCCTACATTTAATGACGGGAAGCTGGATAACATAATTTGCCTCGGCAGGAAGCTCAATAAGACAGGATTTACGCTGGAAGATATAGAATTTCTCGAATCAATTCTTAATCTCTCCGTTATATCGATAGAAAATTCCATTCTATTCGAAGAGTATCTCGAGAAACAACAAATAGAAAATGAGCTCAAGATAGCGAGAGAGATCCAGATGGCATTACTGCCGGAGTCACTGCCGATAATTGACGGGTACCAGATAGCGGGCGATAATATCTCAGCACTCCAGGTGGGTGGTGATTATTATGATGTGATAATGCTGACAGAAACGAAATTCGCATTTGTAATCGCTGACGTATCGGGGAAAGGCACGCCGGCATCGCTATTAATGTCAAATATACAGTCGGCAGTGCATTCGTATTTAAAGCTTTACTCGGACAGTTTCGATATAGCATTCGTGACAAAGAACATTAATGAGCTTATCTACGATAATACGTCATCGGAGAAGTTCATTACATTCTTCTGGGGAATACTGGATACGGAAAGCAACGAGTTCGAATATATAAACGCGGGACATAACCATCCATACCTATTCAGAGGAGACGAAGTAATACATCTCGACAAGGGCGGACTGATGGTTGGCATACTGAAAGACGGGATAGGATACGAAGTAGGATCGGTAAAGCTGGAAGATAACGACGTTCTTGTTATGTACACTGACGGTGTTACCGAAGCACAGAACATCAAAAAGGAAGATTACGGAGATGACAGACTAATCTCGCTGGTAAAAGAAAACCTGAATTACAAAGCCGGGGAGATCTCCCTGAAGATAAAAGATTCGATAGATAAGTTCGTAGGAAAGGCAAAACAATTCGATGACATCACCATGATAGTCATCAAAAAAGCAAAGGCTCTCTAAAAAGAGAGCCCTCGAAAAAATCTTATTTAAGAATTATTAGTATTTAGAACCTTCGCTGACGAATGGAATGAGAGCGAGATGTCTTGCTCTTTTTACGGCAGTGGTAAGCTGTCTCTGCATCTTAGCAGTAGCCCCGGTGATCCTTGCAGGTAATAGTTTTCCCTGGTCGTTAAGGAACCTGTTCAAAAGCCTTGTATCTCTGAAATCAATAAAATCCTCGACACCTCTCTCTTTGAAAGGGTCTCTTTTCTTTTGCTGAACATGCTTTTTAGCTGTCTGCTGGGTAAGCTTGTAAGTTGCGCCCTTACCCTTGTCTTTCCTCATTTTCACTATAAAACGTGTTAATTTATTATTTACAAGCTACAAATATAAATATTAAGGGTAAAATAAACAATTGATTTAGGGATATTATTTAAGCCCGAAATACACCGTATTTACCACACCGACAAGGTTATTTTTCTTATAAATAGGAGAAAAACCGTATTTTTGGCATAATTCTGTAAATTCTTCAACAGTGTAAAAATCCTTAATCGACTTAAAAAGATATTCGTACGCTTCGGACCGGGATATCATATTTCCTACCGTAGGAAGGAGAAATCCGCAATAGATCTTATCCAGAGCAGAAACGAAGAAACCCCGTTTATTAAAATTTTCTATCACAATAAAATGACCGTCCGGTTTCAGAACGCGCTTGATTTCTTCAAGGGCTTTTTCGAGGAACTGGAAATTACGAACACCGAAACCGCATGTGATAAGATCGAATGAAGCGTTTTCGAAAGGCATTTTTGTAACATCGCCGTGCATAATAGTCACGCGCGGGTCATTTACTTTTTCACGCTGAATGTCGAGCATCTTATCCGAGAAATCAACGGACATTATCGACTCAGGGTTAAGCTTAAGAAGTTCGATGGTAAGGTCGCCCGTACCTGAAGCGGCGTCGAGTATTTTATCGTGCTTGAAACCGAGTTTGGTAATCTTCTTCGCAATCTGCTTACGCCACCTTTTATCCATATTAAACGTAAGGAGGTGGTTAAGGAAATCATATTTTTTTGCTATGTCATTGAACATAGCTTCGATACGTGTACGAGACTTATCCATTATATATAATTAAGCAAAGCGAAGAGATTTAACAGGATCGAGACGGGACGCAAGGAATGCCGGTATCAGTGTTGCAATGAAGCAAAGCACAAGCGTTACAATCGAGATCAAAACAATTATATGAGGTTCGAGCAGTATGGGCACCTTTTCAACGTAATAAAAATCGGGCAGGCTTATCAAATGAAAGCGCATCTCAAGCAGGCACGCACCCACTCCAATGATGATGCCGAGTATGATCCCAATTATCCCAATAAGCAGTCCGTCATATATAAATATCTTCATTATTTCCATGCGGCTCGCTCCGAGTGATTTAATAACGCCGACGGAGTGTGTTTTTTCGAGAACAAGCATCAGCAGTGTGCTGACGATGTTAAATGTTGCCACCAGCACGATAAGTCCGAGAATGATCGGGATAGGTTTTTTCTGAAGCTCGACAAAACTGAAAAGGGCACGGTAAATTGTGAATAATGATTTCGGGTAATACGGGTAACCGAGAAGTTCGCCAAGCTGTTTCACAACCGAATCAGCGCGGTCTATGTCATCGAGTTTGAGTTCGATACCGGAAACGTTACTGCCAAGGTCGAAAAGTCCTTGCGTCGTAGGTATATCGGAATAGATGAGTATATCGTCGTAATCGCGAAGGGTCGTTTCATAGATACCGCTGACAATGAACTGCTTTATCTTAGGCTGATTTAACGGTGATGGAATTCCACGAAGCCCAAAAACAATTACTTTATCCCCTACTTTTACATTTAGGTTTTTGGCAAGCTTATTCCCGATTATCAAACGGGATATGCTCGAATCGACGGGAGCGAGGTTGTATTCGCCATCAACGATCTTATTCCGCATATCGGATATGTCGTTGTTCGGGTCGATTCCCTTGAGTATAATGCCCTCGATCTTTTCTTTAGCGCGTATTACAGCTTCCTTTTGCGTATATTCGGCAACCTGCGTAACACCTTTTATATTTTCCTTTATCTGCTTAACGCCGTATTCGTGGTCGGCGATACCATTAGCAAGGAACGAGCTGATCTGTATGTGAGACACGAGCCCCGTTACCTTATCCTTTATTTCCTTTTCAAAACCATTCATAATGGAAACGGCTATAATGAGCGCGGCTACACCGAGGGCGACTCCGGCAATCGAAATGTACGTGATGAAGGAGATGAATTTCGAATCCTTCTTCGAAAACAGATACCGGTTCGCTATGAAAAGTTTAAAGTTCGTCAATACTAGTGTGTCGGCATTAACAGATATTCTTTAATAAAGTCGTGGATGTCACCATCCATAACAGCCTGTGTATTACTTGTTTCAAAATCCGTGCGGTGATCTTTCACCATATTGTACGGGTGGAAGACGTAGCTGCGAATCTGACTCCCCCACTCTATCTTTTTCTTGGACTTTTCGATGTCCTGTATCTTAGACATTTCCTTTTCTTTCTCGAGCTGGTAGAGCTTAGATTTAAGCATCTTCATCGCGTTGGCTTTATTCTGCCCCTGCGAACGCTCATTCTGGCACTGTACGACGATACCGGTCGGGGCGTGAGTGATACGTATGGCGGTTTCGACTTTATTGACGTTCTGACCACCAGCTCCTCCAGCGCGGTAAGTGTCTATTTTCAGATCGCTTGGATTGATTTCGATCTCGATATTATCGTCCACGATCGGGCTCACGTAAACAGCAGCGAAAGACGTGTGACGTTTTTTATTCGCGTCGAAAGGTGAGATACGCACCAGGCGGTGTACGCCGTTTTCGGCTTTGAGATAGCCGTACGCGTAATCTCCGTAGACTTCTATAGTGGCGCTTTTTATTCCCGCCCCGTCGCCGTCGAGACGGTCAACGAGAGCGGTTTTAAAGCCCTGCTTCTCGCAGTAACGAAGGTACATGCGGAGAAGCATCTCCGCCCAGTCCTGTGACTCTGTACCGCCTGCACCGGAATTTATAGTAATGATAGCGTCGCGGTCGTCGTCCTCATCGGATAGCATCTTTTTGAATTCGAGGTCGGCAACGTTCTTTTCGAGGCGGTCGAGTTCTTTATTGATCTCATCGACTGCTGACTCATCTTTGTCGGATTCGGATAATTCGATAAGAATCTCCGTGTCTGAGAGAATTGTCTCTACTTTTTTATATTCTTCGATGAATTTTTTGAGAGATGAGACTTCGCGGAGAATTTCCTGCGCGGTTTTATTGTCGTCCCAGAAGCCTTCGACTTCGGTTTTCTTTTCGAGTTCTATTACTTTTTCAGCTTTGGAGTCGACTTCAAAGAGACCTCCTCAGCTGTTCCAGCTTATCTTTACTTTCTGCTAAACGATATTTTTCCTGGTCGAACATATTATTTTTCTATCTCCATTTTTAATAATGCGGAAGCAAGGGTCTTTCCCTGCGCGTCGAGCTTAAGTGAAACTGTACCGCCGCCTCCGAGCGTGTTATTGAGAACAAAGTTAAGGGCGTTAATGTTAGGCATTTCGTAGCGCTCGACTTCACCCTCGCAGATACCTTTAAAGAATTCCTTTACCCTTTCCGCGGTGACCTCGCGCTCAATAAGGTCGTAATCTTCCTTTTTGTATGCGATGAGACCGATATTAGCGGCATCGCCTTTATCGCCGCTTCGTCCGTGGCAAATCTCTCTGAGTTGTATTTTCAATCTTCCAAAGCTTTATTTTCGACTCTTATTCTGACTGATAGCATAAGAGCGTTTAAAATCGTGAATATTACAGCTATAAAGTACAGGTTAAAAATCAGAGGAAGTACGAGTATTTCACCTACTACAACAATGTAATTAGGATGTTTAAAATATCTATAAATTCCTTTGTTTATAAGGGATTCACCCGGGATACGGTAAACCCGCGTGCACCAGTACCTGCCCAAAGATGATATAACCCATATACGTAAGAACTGCAACAATATGAATATTACTAAAAACGAATAATTTAATAAATTTAATTCTAAATACCTTCCGCGGAGGAAATATTCGGCTATCAGGCTGAGAATGAAGCCGACGTGGAGCATTACGATGTATTTGTAGTGTTCCCTGCCGTACTCGACTGCACCGCGTGAAAGGAGCCATTTCTCGTTGCGTTTGGCAATGGCGAGCTCGATAATACGCTGGAGGATCACAAATGATATGACAATAATGAATAATGTCATACTAAATTCAATTGTGTTTCATTTCGAGGAGGAGCATCTCGCAGGAGAAACCGGGACCAAGTGACATCATAAGCCCGTAGCCGTCGTCAAAACCATCAGAGAGGAATTTATCAAGAACGTAGAATGCCGTTACGCTGGACATGTTGCCGTAGTTTTGGAGGACGGTGAATGTGTTATCCAGTTTAGAGCGGTCTATCTGAAGAGAGTTCACGTACGCGTCGATCACCTTCATACCGCCGGGGTGAATGATGAAGTTTTTTATGTCATCGAGAGTAAGACCATTCTTAGTCAGGAAATGTTGTATGTCATTCTTCACGGTATCATTTACGATCGTGGGTATGTCACGTGAGAAGAGGACTTTAAAGCCCTCGTTTTCAAAATTCCAACCCATAACGTCGAGGCTGTCATAGTACAGTCGGCTTTCCGACGAAACAATACTGATGTCATAAGCGGAATCAACATTACAATTATCCCCTGCTACCAGTAAAGCAGATACACCGTCGGAGAAGAGGCTCGTTGCAATGAAGTTGCTTTTGGAGAGATCATTACGGATGAACGTGAGCGAGCAAAGTTCGACTGCGACGAATAATACAATGGCATCGGGGTTTGCTTTAGCAAGCGCGTTTGCTTTTGCCAGGCCGGACACGCCCCCCGCACAGCCAAGCCCCCAGATAGGAATTCGGTTGATATTAGGATCGAGCTTCATATGGTTAATTATCAGCGCGTCAACGGATGGCGTGGATAAGCCCGTCGTGGAAACAAAAACTATATCAGTGATGTTATCTTTTGTAATATTCGTCTGCGACAGGCACTTTTCTATAGCTTCGACAGAGTATTCAAGCGCGTATTTTATGAAGAGATCGTTCTTTTCTTTAAATGAACGATCCTGCGTGTAGAAATCAACGGGGACACAGAAATTACGGTTGATAATGTTGGTATTCTCAAAAACCGGCAAAAGGCGGTCAATATCCGGGAATGCTTCTGCGAACATATTACCGGCATATTGCTCGAGATCCTTTTGCGATACTTGATATGGGAGGTCGATATTTGCCAGGGAGACGATTTTAGCCATATATCAAAGTAAACAATACTAATTAATTAAAAATTGTATTTAATTATGCATTTTCCTAAATTAACGAATCCAACTAAAATTATAACAATATGTCAACACGGAGAGAGTTTTTAAAGCAGTCAGCTACAATAGCGGCAGCGACTGTCATTGCGTCCAATATGAAGGGTATAAATCTCCTTTCAAAGAAAAAGGTGGTTATAATAGGAGCCGGGTTTGCAGGGCTATCGGCGGGATATAAGCTGATGCAGAACGGTTATGACGTGGTAATACTCGAAGCACGGAACAGGATCGGCGGACGAGTATTTTCATTTAAAATCGATGAAAATCCTGATCTTGTGATAGAGCTCGGCGCGGAATGGGTCGGGGCATCCCACGAGAGACTAATAGAAATGTGCAAGGAATTCGGGCTGGAACTGAAGGACAACAGGTTCCAATCACATCTCATCTATGATAACCAGTATTATCCCAAAGGGCAATGGGACTATACTGCGGAGTGGAATCAGAAATTCGATGAGATAATGAAGAATTATGCGAATTTCACGGAAGAGGACAAGATGAGGCTGGATAAGATGGATTGGTGGAGATTTTTGGTTAACAACGGGATGAAGGACAGAGACCTGGACATAAGAGAATATCTCGACAGCACAGACTTCGGTGAGACGATAAGGAGCGTATCGGCATATGCAGCCCTGGCGGAGTACGCAGAGTCGAGCGAGTATAATGAAATGGATTATAAGATAGTCGGCGGTAACGGACGCTTAGCAGAAGAGCTGGCTAAGAGGATAGGTGATGATAATATATTAACAAGCCATGCCGTAGAGGCGGTTTCACAGACGTCGTCAGGTGTAACGGTTAACTGTGCGAACGGAAAGACATTCGAGGGGGATTTTGTCATATGCACGATACCGACATACTCAGTGAATAAGATAAAGTGGACACCGGGAATGCCAAATGAAAAAGTTCAGGCACTAAACGCATTACAATACGCAAGAATAAATAAGAACGCGACGCTATTCAGCGAGAGATTCTGGAATGACGAGGCATTCGACATGATCACGGATACACATGCACATTATTATTATCACGCAACAAAGAATCAGCAAGGACCGCACGGTGTACTGATCTCTTACAATACAGGTGATAAAGCGGATATGATGTCAAAGCATTCCAAACATCACAAAGAAAAACTTGCGGTAGAGAATCTTCAGCTTGCATTTGGCGATGTTTCGAGTAAAGCTTTGAAGAATGTAAATTATTACTGGGGAACTGATCCGTACTCGGCTGGTGCATATGCGCTTTATGGCAAAGGTCAATGGTACGGCACAATGCCTGTCATCAAAGAGAAGTTTGTTAACGTTTACTTTGCAGGTGAGCATATTGCCGACTGGCAGGGATTTATGGAAGGCGCAATAAATTCAGGTGAGGAAGCGGCGGAAGCGATCATGTCTTAACATACAGGTAACATTTATATTTTATTTTTACAGATGGGAAAACGCATACTAATCCTTTGTACCGGTAATTCATGCCGAAGCCAGATGGCGGAGGGATTTTTTAAGTCATTCGATGACGGTCTGGAAGTATATTCTGCGGGAGTGGCTCCGGCAGGCGCAGTCAGCAACGGCGCAATAAAAGTAATGGATGAGATAGGCATAGACATTAGCGGGCAGAAACCGGACAATGTGAGCAAATACCTGGATATGCCGTTCGATTATGTAATTACCGTTTGCGATCACGCGAAAGAAACATGCCCGGTATTTACAGGCGATGTTAAACACAGGATACATATTGGATTCGAGGATCCGGCAGACGCGACGGGTTCGGAAGAAGAAGTTTTGGCTGTATTCAGAAAAGTACGTGACCAGATACAGGAAGAGATGAAGAAGTTTTACGATGAAAATCTAATAGATTAGGCTTTTGGGTGAGCCCGCTTGTAGGCTTTCTTTAGTTTTTCAGGAGTAACATGAGTATAGACCTGAGTGGTGGAAAGGCTCTCATGACCCAGGAGGTCTTTTACAGCGCGGATGTCCGCACCGCTATCGAGAAGATGTGTTGCAAATGAATGACGAAGTACGTGAGGCGATTTCTTTTTAGACTCGGTAACAAGCGAAAGTTTCTTTTTAATTATCCTGTACACCTTCATCTCATAAAGTTTATTCCCCTTATTGTCGATAAAGAAGTAATCCGAATTTTTAATGTTTGCAATATCTCTAACCTGCAGAAAGTTATTCAAAGCTTTGTGCGCGTATTGCCCGAAGGGTATTATCCTTTCCTTCGAACCCTTCCCCATTACTTTAACTGTCTTTTTCTTAAGATCGACATTTGCAAACTTCAGATTGATGAGTTCAGACAGCCTCATCCCGGTACTATAGAATAATTCCAGGATAGCTTTTTCAAGTGTAGTAAATTCAATTCCCTCTTTCTCTTCAAGTAAGGTTTCCATTTCCTTCTTAGTTAGGAATTCGGGGAGCTTTTTATCCAGCTTCGGGAATATCAGGCCGGAGGTTGTATTCTTAGAAACGTAACCTTTTTTACCGAGAAATTTATAAAGTGATTTCAATACGGATATCTTGCGCAAGATGGACTTCTTGGAAAACTTGGTGTTGGTTCGCCTCTTTGCGTTGTATATCTTGCTCGAAGGGTCGGAGAGTTCGGCAATGAAAGATTTAAGCATACCCAGAGGCAGCTTGTCGAAATCAAGTACTACGTCGTTCGGGTCAAACTCCAATTTCTCTTCGATACCGTGTTCGGAAATATAAAGAAATTTAGCAAACTGCAGGAGGTCGTTTTGATAGGAGATGAGTGTGTGATGAGAGTAATTCTTCGTTACCTCAAGGTATTCAAGGTACTCATCCATGTATTTTTGAAAGCTCTGCTTCAAAGCGTCCGGTTTATTATTCCGCCACTTCTTCTACTTCTTCTTTTATTTCGTACTTAGCTTTACAATTCGGGCATTCGAGGAAATCCCCGTCCTTTTTCGTGGTCTTTTTGACCAGGTAATTGCTTTCACAGCTCTCGCAGTTTTGTATGACCGGCTTGTAATTGGATATAAAGTCACAATCAGGATATCTGGTACAGCCATAGAATAATCTCTTTGCCTTACCGCCCCTGCGTTCGAGTATTTCGCCTTCATTACATTTCGGACATTTGATGCCGAGAGTTATAGGTTTAATGCCTTTACACTTTGGATAATTGGAACATCCGTAAAATTTACCGTACCTGCCGACTTTAACAACCATATCGGCTCCGCACAGATCGCATGTAACACCTTTCGCAAGTTCCTTATGTTCAGCATGCTCTTCTTCAAGTGGCATGGAGGCTTTACAGGTAGGGTATCTTTCGCAAGCCATGAACTGTCCGTTCCTTCCCCATTTTTTGACCATCTTCGCACCTGTTTCCTCACCGCACTCAGGACAGGTAATGTCTGTCTTCTCAGTAAGGCTTGCTTTTATATCTTTAGCAACCTTATCGGCGGCATCCAGGTCCTTGCTGAACGGGATATAAAAATCGTCGAGAACTTTTTTGTATGTGGATTCACCATTTGCAATCGTGTCAAGCTCGTCTTCCATCTTTGCTGTGAACTCTACATTTATTACATCTTCAAAATGCTTATCGAGAATTTCATTCACGGTCATGCCGAGCGTGGTCGCGAAGAGCTTTCTCTCGTCGAGCTCGACATACTTCCTGTCAATAACAGTCGATACGATGAGCGCGAACGTACTAGGACGTCCAATACCCAGCGCGTCTAGCTGTTTGATAAGACTGGATTCTGTATATCGTGCCGGAGGTTTGGTGAACTTCTGCTCCTTATTCATACTTATTGCTTTGAGCATATCATCAACGCTGAGATTTTCCGGGATGATGCTATTGTCTTCATCCGGGTTTTGATCCTCGGTTGTATCACCGTAAACTTTTAAGAAACCTTCAAACTTAAGCGTTCTGCCTGAAGCACGGAAGAAATACTGATCAACATTACCACGCGGGCTAAGAGCTTTGATAATAATCGTCTTCTGATCGAATAAAGCCGGTGTCATCTGTGATGCAACGAATCTATTCCATATGAGCTTATATAGGGCAGAAAGGTCCTTTGTGAGCGATTTAAGGACTGCAGGTTCACGCTCCATGTTAGTGGGGCGAATAGCTTCGTGTGCATCCTGAGTCTTTTTAGAGCTCTTTTTGGCTGTAGTATTATTCGGTTTATCGGGGATGAACTCTTTCCCAAAGTTATTTTTTATATAATCCCTGCATGATGCTACTGCTTCGGGGCTGAGCCTTGTGGAATCAGTCCTCATATACGTGATAAGACCAACGTTTCCTTCGCCTTTTACAACTTCGATACCTTCATAAAGCTTCTGCGCCAGCATCATTGTCTTTTTCGGAGAAAAGCCAAGATTAGTCGAAGCTGCCTGCTGGAGGACACTTGTGGTAAATGGCATCGGAGGATTCCTCTTTACCTCTTTAACCGTAACATCTGTAATTTTATATTGGTTATTCTGTAGATCCTGAAGTATCTTGTGAGCCTGGTCTATATTTTCGATACATGGTTTTTCACCATTAAATTTCAGTGTATCTTCGTTAATCTTATATAATCTTGCCGAAAACGGCTTGGAATTTCCGGATGGCTTAGTAAACAGCCCATCAATTGTCCAGTATTCCTTTGGTTTAAATGATCGTATCTCTTTTTCACGTTCACAAATGAGCTTTAACGCAACGGATTGCACTCTTCCTGCTGATAGACCGAAGAAAAACGTTTTCCATAAAAAAGGGCTAACTTTATAGCCCAAGATCCTGTCCATGACCCTTCTTGCCATCTGAGATGTCACCAGGTCCTCATCAATGCTCCTGGGGCTGTCCATAGCCTCTTTTACACCGGTTTTAGTTATCTCATTGAATAAAACTCGCTGAATGTTCTTATTTACGGGTTTTATCTCACCGGCAATATCGGCGGCAATAGCTTCACCTTCCCTATCAGGGTCAGTCGCTATAAATATTTGGTCGGATTTTTTAGCTATTCCTTTAAGTTTGTCAATTACATCTTCCTTGCCTGCTATAGTCTCGTAAACGGGTTTATAACCGTCTTCAATATCCACGCTGATCTTGCTTTTGGGCAGGTTCTTAATATGCCCTACCGTAGCCTCTACAACGTAATCTTTACCGAGGTATTTATTTATCGTTTTAGCCTTTGAAGGTGACTCTACTATTACTAATGATTTGCCCATTATAAGAATTTAGTGATTATCTATTACCTGTAATGTATTTTAAGTAAAAAATAGTTCCAGTAAGTTAAAAATTAAGCATTTAGATTCAAATATCCAATTTTCTCCAAATATTGATCCTCTTTTTGTCTCATTATCTTTTTGTTTTTAGCACTTTTATCATCATAACCGCATAAATGCAGTAATCCGTGAAGAATGACGCGAAACAATTCTTCGGAAAAACTCTTCTTAAAGCGCTTTGAGTTATATTTCACCGTATCCGGGGAGATAATTATGTCACTTTCTATCCTTCCGCGGTCATCTGTATCGTAAAAAGTCAGAATATCGGTTTCGTAATCGTGTGAGAGAAACTCCCTGTTAAACTTCCTTATCCTTTCGTCAGTGCAAAAAAGGAAACTGACTATGGAGCAGTTTAATCCTTCCTCCTTATGGAGGGTTTTAACAGCCTCTATTACTTTACTCTTTAATAACGATTTCTGTTCCCTTTCGGGAATAAACTCGATCTCGTATATTAGATTAACTTTAGTAATACCCTAATTTTTAATTTAGGCAGATTCCATAACAGAAAGAGCAACTGCCGATAACAGCTTTTCGGAATTAAGATCTGCAAAGTCGGAGCTGAGAAGCTTTTTATCGACATTCGAATAAAGTGCGCAGTCCCCCTGCTTTGAGATTATCAAACCGGATATCTTATCTTCCGTTTCCGATACAAATATAGCTTCCTCGAGCATCTTGCTCACAATAAACTTTCTGCAAGATTGAAGCTGTAAGTGACAGTTATTCGTATACACGGAAATAAGGTATGACCCTCCCTCACCTTCTTCCGATTCAGGGATCACTTCCACGTGAATCTTGGAGTTATCCTTTTGGTTTTTAAGTTGCAGAGAATAAGATGCGCCCTCTCCAGCAAACTTCGTATCAAACAGTTCTTCGACCTGTCGAAGCAACTCTTTGGTGCTGTCCTTGAAATTTATCAAGCAACTTCCTTTTATTTAAAAACCCTAACTGAAGAAAATCAATTAGGGTTGATAAGTTTTTTTAGATGCTAACTAATTTATCCGACAACACGGACATTCTTAGCTTTCTGCCCTTTGTCGTCTTCTTCTATTTCATACTCAACAGCTACGCCATCTTCCAGAGTTTTGAAAGAGTTATCCGAAGCTATGGCAGTATAATGAACGAAGATGTCTTTGGCACCTTCATCATCACTAATAATGAATCCGAAGCCCTTTTTAGCATCAAACCACTTTACTTTTCCTTTCGGCATTACTTGGAAATTTAAAAATGACTCCGCATTTGAGAATCAAAGCTACAGGTAAAAAATAATTAAAAATTCACACCTCAAATGCAGAACTACCTGTACTTTGTATGTGGTTAAAGAACAATACCTACTAAAATAGAGATATTAATTTGATTTGTCAATATGTAAACCTATATAAAACAATTATTCTTTGACATTTGCACCTCTATAATTACCTACATACATCACATAATTCCTCGCGCTCTGTTTAATTTTATCTATCTCTTCCAATGATAACTCCCTTATAATCCTACCCGGTACACCTGCCACGAGAACTCCCTCAGGAACCTCAAATCCTTCCCTGACAACCGTTCCGGCAGCAATAAGTGAATTTGAATTTACGGTACAATTATCAAGTAAAATGGCACCCATCCCTATTAAAACGGAATCTTTAACAGTACATCCATGAACGACAACGCCGTGCCCGGCTGTAACGTCCGAGCCTATCATCAACGGATATTTTTTATACGTTACATGGAGGATAGAATTATCCTGGATATTTGTTCTCTCACCTATACGGATGTAATTCACGTCTCCGCGGATGACAGTATTATACCATACGCTGGAATCCTTCTCAATCACCACATCCCCAATAATTCGCGCGCCCTCACAAAGGAAGACGGATTCGTGAATCTTTGGACTGATACCCATATATGATTCGATAGTGATCACTTAGAATCGTTTAGTTCTATCTCGACGTCGTGAAGGTCAATGTCTATTTCACCCAGGCGAAGCTCTTTATCATCGGACGGGAAGAGATGTTTATTCTCACGCGCCCATTTCGCTGCGATGCCGTTGAGCGGACTGGAGATACCATAGTTCTTGTATTGTATCATCTCCCCAATCTGGTAGATAATATCCACCAGCGTCTCGCCCGAAGCCCAGTAATCACCGATGCATATATCATGAGGTGAGGCAATGCGAAAATTAGGATGAAATATCTCAGTCAAGATATAACACTGAGGTTTTAATCTTGGATAGTCGATGTGAAGATAAATTTCGATCTTATGCTCGTTTATATATTCCGGTACTTTCTCATCTTTCGTCGAACCGGAAGAAAGTTTTATTCCACGCACGTCTTTATACGCTACGAAATATCTCTCCGGTACGTTTCCGTCAACGGCTTCATATTCGAGCGTTATATTTGGGTGTTTTGAAAATTCCGCTTTTAATTTTTCAAAGTCAGCGTGCAGTCTTCTTTGTCTTGGGCTCATATTAATTTATTTAGTAATCATAGAATCGCTTTTCAATGAATCATTCATAAGTGAATCAACCTTATTCTGTTTCATTTCGGATTCAATAATAAAATTCTCGAGTTTTTGATTTAAATTCCTGTAGTTCTCTTTTAATTCGGACATATCCTGCAAGAGCTGTTCAGAAGAGCGAGTTCTCTTCTCAATCTCTGTATACTGGTAAAACAAAAACAGCGAAAGGAGGACGTTCCCAATCAGTAAAATAATGATGAGAATATTTTTAAAACCATTTCCGCCTTTGGGCTTGTCATCCGCTTCAGGCTCAGGATATTGTACGTATTCCTCCTCTTGGGGCTTATCATCGAGTACAGATCCCCCGCCGGCAGAGAATACTTTATCACCTTCTTCGATAGCTACATAGTAACCGCTGGACTTTTCCGTTTTCTTATCATTCCAGTAGAAAAACCCTCTCTCATTTATGGTCGGATCGTAAACATAAGCTACCATAAAGTCCATGTTGAAAAAGTTCTCCTGAATGAACATATCATGCCCGGAAAGAAAAACCGTGTGACCCGGGTGAGAGTGATACCATCCGAGAACAATTTGATCAGGAAATTTTTTCTCTATTTCCCTATCAAAATGCTCCCATGTATCGTGAGTGAACGTCAGCCGTGATACAGATGCGGTAGTATGTTTTGCGTGTACATAGTTCCGGATATATATAAACCGCTCACCGCTCGAATTTTCACACAAATCCCCAATCAGCACACCGCCGAGCTCCTTATTTATGTCGCTCGCCATATAGTCGTCAATTTCCGTAAGTACCCTTCTTTTTATATAAATTTTTATTTCTGAGCCTGAAGGGATATTTCCTTCAAGAATGCAGTCGTGCGGCGGGTCGCATTTCATCGCTTTTATATGACCATCCCTATTTTCAACGTCGATCATAATTAAAAATAGGGATAGTTAATATAATAATAAAGAGTAATTTACTTTATCAGGAGCCTTCTGGGAGCTACGCCTGTCGTATAATCTGTGGCAATTCCTCCGGAGAGTACTCTGAGCTTACCGCTATTTGTAAAGTCAGGCACTATGGCAACAAATAAATCACCTGTAACGCTATCGAATACCAATCCATAGTAATTGTTTCCTACGGACATAATTTCTGTTAGCGCCCTCGTTGAAAGGTTTAATCTTAATACTCTAAATGAAGGGAAACTTCCTGAGATGAAATAAATATTGTCGGAAGTTTTATCGACGGAAATATCACGATAGCATCCGTCAGGAATGAGGAACGAATCTAATTTAGCGTAACTGTTTGGATCAACCTTGTATATATATTTGTTTGTGCCGGGGCAACCGATTAGAAGTTTGCCGTCATTTGATAAAGCAAGCGCGGAAGGATCTTTTTGTACATTAATAACAGCGACAACCACATCGTTTTGCGAATCAATTACAGAAACAGTCGAATCATCGGAACCACCAAAAGCGCTTGTATTGCACACATAAACTTTGGTTCCGTAAGTAATGATCTCTTGCGGGTATGAGCCAACAGGGATCGTGTTCGTTGTATTCAAAGTACTTTTATCGACTACAGAAACGTTGCTTGCAGGTCCGTTAGTTACATATAATTTGCCACTTGCCTCCGTCAATGAATACGGATTTGTGCCAACATCGTTTGAAGCCTGTACATTCCCAGTCTGGTCGAGCTTATATATCTTACCTGCCGAGCCGAAATTACCCTGCGCAGTCATATACAAATCATTGCCACTTGCAATAAGTCCGTCCGGATACGAGCCGACATTTTGGGAAAGTATATTTTGTGTAAATGAAGAATCTGTAATATTATAATATGATAACGCTACAGATGATGAAGTACCGTTCCCTTCCGAGAGAACATAAACACCACGAGCGGTAACAATCACTGTACCGGGTCCTGTCAGTTCATCGCGGGAACACCCTTGCAAATATAAAATACTTAGAGCGAACAATACCAGGAAAAGTTTTAAAGATTTTCTCATTTAGAAATATGTTTAGAAGGTTATTAAAATTCGATTCCTTCGCGTGCAGGAATACCCGCATCGAAATAGTGTTTTACTTTACGCATTTCGGTAATAAGGTCAACTTTTTCTTCCAGTCCATCCCACAGCTTATGCCCTGTCATTACCATTTCAAACCGTTGGTTTTTTCTGTATAAAGCAATGACTTCCTCAACTTCTTCCTTTTTAAGCAGGTTATATGCAACGGCGGCAATAATCTCATCCAGGACAAGTAAGTCCTGATTGCCATTTTCGATGAGGTCCTTTGCAATACTAAGTCCACGCTGAGCTTCGGCAAGGTCATCATCATTACTTTTAAAACGGAACGTTCCATCCTCGTTCATTCTTTCGCACCCGGTTGGATAAATCACTATCGGGTAACCGATCTCCTTGAGTTTGCGGAGAACTTTCCGCTCGCTGTAATGTTCATTCTTTCCATCATAACCCTTATCGAATTGGACAATGACTACTTTCTTTTCAGCACCCAGGGCGCGAATCGACAGACCAATGGAGGCAGTGGTCTTCCCTTTACCGTATCCATAGTAAACATGAATACAGTTCTTCTCCTCATCGGAAAGCTCTTTATATCCCTCTAGGGTCTTCATCATTTTTTCGTGAAGCTTGCTTCCGCCTTCGATTATTTCTTTTTCACTCATGAGAATATTCCTTTAATAACTTATTGATAATCCAATTTTAAAATTACGCAACGGCATAGGATAGCCCGGCATGATCTGGTAATCAGTATCAAAAATATTATTTATTTCCACCTTTGCCTGCGCTTTTATTTTCCATAATGAATAATTGTAGTAAACGTTCCCATCAAGCAGGTCAACCGCAGGAAGGAACCTTGTATTTTCAAAATCCAGATACCGCTTGCCAACAAAGTTATAATAGAGATTTACACCGATAGACTTATATGCTAAACCTAAGTTAGCTTTAGACATTTCTTTTGGAATGTAAATGATCTGTTTGTCATAATACTCGTTGGTTTTATTAACGGAATTTGCGTAAGTGTAATTTATTCCGAGATCAATGTTGATGTTACCAGCTAGTTCACCTGATGCAGTGAAACCAAATGCAAATACATCGGAACGGGTCTTACCGACATTGTTAGGCGACCAGATGCCATTAGCACCCGGCTGCCAGATTATCTTATCGGTAAAATCTATTCCGGTATAATTAACATCCACAACATTATCCGTTATAAAGTTGAATCTATATATAAGTCCACCATCTATATTAAATGATCTTTGTGTGCGAAGATCGGGATTACCTCCCTGCTTCCAATAGAGCTGATTAAACGTGGGTGCGGCGTAATTATTCCCAATATTCGCTCTCATGTATAGATCTACAGAGGCGAATGGTTTGTAGTTGATACCAAGCTTACCGGCCGCGTTGGTCTGATCTATATCAGAAACATTATCTACCCTAAATGAAGGAAATATTTTCAGATCATCGAAGAGACTTACTTCGACAGCAGTGAATAAACCCGTTTGATACCTGTTAACGTCAGATTCAAGCTCATTGCTGTTTATCGTTGCGTAGGTGAGGTCGTATCCGCCGGCAATTTTAAAAATCCCGGAACTGTAATCTAACTGGGACCTATTGGATAGGACAATATTTTTATAATAGCTATCTATATATTGCTCATCATAGTAATTGGAGAGGTTATTCTGAAAATTACCTTCACTTCGGAGTGTGAAGTTTCTATTTATGGAATTTTTATAAACAATAATATTATTCCAGTTCCTGTCCTTTTCTTTTGTATTAGCCGGAGCGGTGCCCGATTCAAGCCCGGGGATATCCCGCCTGTCCGAAACAAAATTCGTATAATACGAGATGTTTTGTTTGTCATTAATCTTAAGATCCAGATCAGTGAAAATATTCTGGAAAGTATAAGTATTATTGACACGGGTTTTTAGAATGTTCTCCTGTCCGGTATTATAATAGTAATCAAAATCATCATCGGACGCTTCGTTAGAATAGCCAGCATTAATAGAAAAATTCTTTATCCTGTTATTCACATCAAGATAAATTTTCCTATATCCATATGAACCAGCCTGTGTATTGAGTTTAAATCCGAAATCATTTTTGTTTTCTGTAGTAATGATATTGACTACGCCACCAATCGCATCCGATCCGTAGAGAGAGCTGTATCCATTATTCACCACTTCGATTCGTTCTATATTGTCTTTGGAAATAAGTGAAAGGTCGAGCTGAGCATTCTGATATGAATTTAGTTTGCTACCGTTTAGCAAAAGCAAGGTCTGCTCCGTTTCCATCCCGTTCATCGAGATAGTCTGAAGCGATGATCCATTTCCGTAAGATTTAATAAATACACCCCCTGCCGATTGGAGAATGTCGGAAAGTCTGTCCCCATTCTTTGACAAAATAAAATCTCTCCTCAAAACCTCTATCTTTGCAGGGGAGTGGAAAACGCTCGTCTCTATTATATTGCTGGTAACCTTAATTTCATCGGTCGTGTATTTCACAGAATCCTGTGATATGACCACCGGTGCAGGCAGTAAGATCAGCAATAATATGTATATAATTTTCTTCAAGCTTCTGTCATGTAAATAAAAAAACTCCTTATCTCATTCATCTCACGTGTGTATGTGAAGATATAAATGAAACAAGGAGTTTCTCTTATAGCCATATAACTTTACCCACGAAGAATATGAAAATAGATGCTTTCGGCAGGTCTCCTGACTCAAGAGCAATTTTCGGTCTCCTTCCCACCGTCAAAATGCGGCAGTGGATAGTGAGCTAAACTCACCGACCGATCTTCTCTTTTACAGTTGCGGGGACAGCTCCGGAATTACACCGGATTCCCTTTTCATCCTCTACTCATCTCAGAGTTTAGGAACCGCAAGCATTGATTTGTTAAGAACAACGTAATACAAAACTAATCTAAAAAAATCTTATTTGCAAACTCAATAATAAAACGGCTATCTAACATACTGCGATTTCAATCCGTAACCGGTTTCCGTTTTTTCAAAAACTATCTGCTGGTTAACGGGATCGTAGAACTTTTGTATCAAGAGTGAGCTTTTGCTTCCGTTCAATTCATAAGTAAGAATATAAACCGATGACGATAGCCTATCGAGTGTTACCTTTGAAGCCTTTTCCATCATAGGATATATTTCCTCTTCAAGGTATGACTGCAGATCACTCTCCTCGTTTCCTTGCAATACGTCATTCACAAGAACCATACTGAACAGCTCTGCGTCGGAAAGAGCTGTTGTATCACCGTCTTCGTCATCCACATCTTCGGTCTGATCCTGGTCATTATTCTGGTCGTGAATGGGTTCATTATTACCACACGAATAAAGCGCAAAGGCAACGAACAGCAATACTATTAAACGGAATTTCATTTTGATCGGATTGAGTTTTGGAATAAAAAAAGCTCCCGAAATATAAGGAGCTTTAATATATTAATATAGCCTAAAAGAAAAGTAGTCTTATGAAATAACACCTAGCTCCTTACCAATGTCACCAAATATCTCCAATATCCTGTCCAGATGTTCATCCTCGTGTGTCGCCATATAAGATGTTCTGAGCATAGCAAGGTGTTGTGGTACACCGGGTGAAATAAACGCATTTACGAATACACCTGCATCGAATAGCTTTCTCCAGAACTGGAATACCAGCATGTCATCCCCAAGAATAACCGGAACGACAGCAGTTTTTGCTTCGATGATCTTAAAGCCCATGTCTTTATATCCCTGACGCATTTTGTTTGCGTTCCTGATCAAATTATCTATTCTCTCTGGTTCAGCTCTAAGTATATCCAGAGCCGCGTCAGCAGCCGCAACAGATGACGGAGTCGGCGATGCAGAAAATATCAACGCGGGCGAATGGTGTTTAATGTAATTAATGACCGGTGCTTCAGCAGCAACGAAACCTCCTAGTGAAGCAAAAGTCTTTGAGAAAGTACCCATCGTCATATCGACTTCATCAACAAGGTCAAATTCCGAAGCTGTGCCTCTGCCGCCCTTTCCAATCACACCTGTAGCGTGGGCATCATCAATTAAAATCCTTGCGTTATGTTTTTTTGCTAATTCAACTAACTTAGGAAGGTCAACTATCTCCCCTGTCGTGGAAAATACACCATCTGAAGCAATGAGTTTTGGCGCATCGTCAGGAAGTGCAGATAAAACTCTTTCGAGGTCCGCCATGTCGTTGTGTTTGTAACGCATGAACTTCGCAAATGCACCGCGAGCCATCATATTCGCAGCAAGAATACATGCATGATTATCCTTATCTGAGATCATATACTCATCTTTCTGTACTAAGGTCGGAATAATACCCTGTGCAGTTTGATAACCGGTAGAAAAAAGAAGCACGCTCTCTTTACCGATGTAATCAGCAAGCTTCTCTTCAAGTTTTATATGTAAATCGAGTGTTCCTGTAAGATATCTCGATCCCGAACAGCCGGTACCGTATTGATTTACGGCATCGATCGCGGCTTGCTTAACTTTTGGATGTGTGGTCAGTCCGAGATAATTATTGGATCCTGCCATTATAACTTCTCTTCCTTCTATTTTAACTACGGGTCCTTCATTAGCCTCGATGGCTCTGAAATACGGATAAAATCCCGCAGCTTTTACCTCATCGGCTCGCTTAAAATTATACGCTTTCTCAAATAGATCCATATAGTAGTGTTAAATAATTGTTATCCTAATGTTATGAAAAATTTTAAAATAGAAAATAGTAATTATAATATTTAACTTCTATCCTTAAAATAATCAAAAGATAAGGTCGAATCTATGAAGGCATTTGTGACAGGGGCTACCGGGTTTGTTGGAAGCCACCTGGTGGATAAGCTTATAGAAAAAGGGATAGAGCCGTATTGCCTAAAGCGTAAAACATCAAATATTAGATGGTTAAAGGATAAGCCGGTTAAGTTTGTCGATGGAGACCTATTCTCCAATGAGGCATTGGAGGATGTAATCAAAGACATGGATTATGTGTTCCATTGTGCCGGAGTTGTAAAAGCAAAGAACAAGGAAGGCTATATAAAAGGCAATCATTTAGCTACCAAAAACCTAGTTGAAATTACAAAAAGGGTAAATCCAAACATCAAAAAATTTGTACACATTTCCTCGCTTGCTGTATGCGGACCTACACCAAAAGGAGTTGCAATCGACGAGACTTATGAGCCTAAACCTATGACATCATACGCGGAGACAAAACTCGAAGCCGAAAAAGAAGTAATGAAACACAAAGATGAAATGAATGTTACGATAATACGACCGCCGGCAGTTTATGGTCCGCGGGATACCGAGATATTAATTTACTTTCAGACTTTTAAAAAAGGTTTAAACAGTCTCATAGGTTTCGGTGATAAGTATTTAACTTTATCATATGTGAAAGAGCTCGTGGACGGTATCGTCCTTGCAGCAGAGAAAGATGCATCAAACGGACAAATATATTTTATCGGATCGGATAAAGCATATAACTGGGACGAAGTCGGTGTCATTACATCAAACATTTTAAATAAGAAATCCTTGAAAATACGTATACCCCACTTCTTTGTATTCGGAGTAGGATACATGGCGGAATTTTTTGGGAAGATCGCTAACAAGGCAGTCACGCTTAACGTGGAAAAAGTGAAAGATATTACCGCGGAAGGCTGGGTATGTTCGAGTGAAAAAGCAAAGAGAGAACTCGGATATAATCCGACCGTAACTCTTGAAGAAGGTTTCAGGGAAACTGCCGAGTGGTATACAAAAGAAGGGTGGCTGTAATTGAAAGAGTATATTGAAGAAATATTGACCACCGCCATTAAAAAGCTGGGAGTCGACAATAAGGAAATCGATATTAGCACGCCTAAAGATGAAAAGTTCGGCGACTTCACCACAAATCTCCCTCTTACACTTGCTAAAGAACTTAAAAGTTCACCCAGAAAGATCGCGGAAGATATAATTGCCAACCTTGAATATGATAACCGCATCGAAAAAGTCGAGATAGCAGGAGCAGGATTTATAAATTTTTATCTCAGTAATAACATTTATAGGGAGGTACTCCCGAGAATATTAACAGAAGCTGACAATTACGGACGATCAGAAAAATATAATGGTAAGCGAGCCGACCTCGAATGGGTAAGCGCAAATCCTACAGGACCGCTTCATGCGGGACACGGCAGACAGGTTTCCCTCGGAAACGCGATCGCCACTTTACTGGAATGGGTAGGTTATGATGTAACGCGCGAATACTATTACAATGATGCCGGCGCACAAATGGATAACCTTGGTAAGTCCGTTCATGCCAGGTACATGCAGATATTCGATAAAGACTTCCCTTTCCCGGAGGATGGATACCATGGCAGTTATATAAAAGACATTGCACAAAGAATATATGATGAAAAGGGAGATTCGTTAAAAGATTCCACAGACATGGAATACTTTAAGAAAGCCGGCGAAGAATATAATTTCGATTCGATAAAGGGTACACTCGGCAAGCTCGGTATAAAACATGATATATTTTACAATGAGACATCGCTTTATAAGGACAAAAAGATCGATGATATTTTAAAGGATTTCAAAGAGAAGGGACAGTCCTATGAAAGTGAAGGTGCTGTCTGGCTAAAAATGGATGAGGCAGAAGGATTCGAGAAGGATAAAGTAATAGTAAAATCCTCCGGAGAGCCGACGTACAGGCTTCCCGACATGGCATATCATATCGACAAGATAAAGCGCGGGTATGACCTGATAATCGACATATTCGGGGCTGATCATGGCGATACATACAAAGAGGTCTTATACGGCGTAAGGAAAGCCGGATACGATACTTCAAACATAAAGGTGATCATTCATCAGATGGTAACCTTTAAAAAAGGCACGGAATCGGTCAAAATGAGCAAAAGGAGCGGTGAATCCTATGAGCTGAATGATCTTTTAGAGGATGTAGGTGTGGATGCGACACAGTTCTTCTTTGTAATGCGCGGAGCAAATACGCACCTGGATTTCGATATAGAGCTGGCAAAGGAGCAATCCGATAAAAACCCGGTGTATTATTTACAATATGCACACGCCCGTGCATGCGGTATTTTGCGAAATGCAGATGATAACTTACCTGCATATAAGCATATTAAGCCAGATGATATAGAACTTAATTTAATTACCACAGAGGATGAGATAAGATTACTTAAGACTTTATCACAGTTTCCGGAAGTAGTTTCGAATTCAGCTGAGACTTTTGAACCGCACAAGATAATTTCTTATCTAAATGAAGTCGCCGGTAACTTTCATTCGTTCTACCACAACGATAGGGTTTTAAATTTAGAGGAAAAAGAGTTATCTTTGGTGCGCCTGCAACTGATACTTGCAGTAAAGCAGGTCTTAAAAAATGGTTTCAAAATAATCGGCATATCAGCGCCGGAAAGGATGTAACAAAGGAAAAAATTAATGAAGAAATTATTTTTAGTATGTTTCGTATTGTTAGCAACAGCTTCATTTGCCCACGCAAAGGTTACCGGTGACAAACTTCCGAAGGTCACAAATCTCAACAGCATTATAACTAAAATATCATATCCTGACGATGCTAAGAACCAGTCGATCGAAGGCAGAGTAACTGCTAAACTTCTGGTAAATGAAAATGGTGTAGTAGAAGAAGTATCCAGAAACGATTTCAAAGGTCCGTCAGTATTTTTTGACGAAGTAGAGAAAGTAGTATGGAGTCTTGAATTTGAACCCGCAACCGAAAACGACGTTCCAGTCAAAAGCTGGGTGGAAGTTCCGTTCAATTTCAAGCTTCCCAAGAAAGAGCCAATGAAAAGTAAATAAAGTTTATTTGTAAGTTCAAATAAGCAAATCCCGCTCCAAAAGAGCGGGATTTTTTATCATAAATGAAAAGATGAGGAATTTTTCAAAAAGGATACCCATTATTTTATTTATATGTTTGGTTCTGTTGATTGTTTATTTATATTTATACAATAAGAGCCAAACAGCTCCTACACCTTTAAACCTCAAGGAGGTTTCTTCTCAAATCGTTTACCCGGATTCAGCTAAAAAAAATAATATCGAAGGTAAAATTATTATCAAAGTACTAGTTGATGAAAATGGAAATGTAGTAGAAATAGGTGGGAAAGAGATTAACGACCCGCATATTTTGTATAATGAGGCAGCAAGAGTATCATGGAATCTAAAATTTTCGCCTGCATATATTTTCAAAAGGACAACGAAATGCTGGGTATCGGTTCCTTTTAATTTCAAATTGAAAGATAAACCTACTGAATAAAATTCTCCAGAGTATTAAGCAAAATCCCGCTCCAAAAGAACGGGATTTTTTACGAGAAAGGATATAAAAGAGAGAATTAACTAGAGCTTTAACATATCTGTGTAGAGCAAATTATTTATATCTTTGACAATCTCACCGACATAAGGTTTAATTTACTTTCTTTTTTTATCCTCAATTTTCAGCACAAAATTACCGGAATTTCCATTAATCTGCGGATAATACATCAGCGCCGCCACAGATGGGTTTACGTAATACTCACCAGGAATTTGAGCTCTGAGTAAGTAAGAAAATTCATTCCCTCTATAGAATCTATTAGCGAAAAACACGACCTTACTATCCCTAATCTCTCTATCGGAATACCACCATCTCCATCTATAAAATGCATTTCCATTATAGTAATATTCTTCTTTTATCTTATACATGCTCTCATCGTCACCCTCGATGACCTCACATCCGGCAGGGATAGGATCCTCTATCATAAAGTAACGGAGGTTGTCAGGAACAGATCTTACATTCGTTTTAACCAGAATGATATCCCCTGATACAACTGGTTCATTAATCAGTTTCTTTTTGACGTAAATCAAGTTTCCATCTTCATCCTCTTCCTGTATTAATTTGTAATACTCTCTTGTAACAGCAAATCCATTTGTATCTCCCATTACCCTGTAGTCAGTATTATAAAATTTTGTTACGGATGAAAAATACAATTTCCCTTCACCGGACTTTTCAATTTTAATGAAGTTATCACCGTTTTTGAGATCTTTCCCCGGAATATAAACAATCCGAGCCGGAGCAAAAACATCATCTTTTATAATATGTTTATCGAAGACATTATTTCCGTTTACGGATACTTTAACATCATATTCAGGATCTGTTTCGCTAGATATTAACAAGTAATCTGCAAGTGCGCTCACTACAGCGGCAGTCACACGAGTATTCCTCCAATACGTACCCTCTCTCATAAATATCAACCAATCGACTATCCTATCAATTAGTGGAGATTTTGGGTCAATATTAAGATATGCCTTTAATACAAATGCCGTGGTCAGGATCTCATCCGTTCTAAGATTATGTTCATTTACAGATACTTCATTCCAATAAACCATCTCATTTAGGTTATCGCGCCTTATCTCTATACGTTTAAGAATCTCCAGAGCTTTTTCGTCTTTTCCGATGTTATTATATGAGAGCGCTGCCAGAGCAAGTTCATAAGCATTGAGATCATTTCGCACTAATTCATCAATATAAAATCCAATGGAGTCAGTATCTTCCTTCATAGCAAGCGTTATGGCATATAATGTATTTGCTCTCTCATAATTATCATCATTTTGTTTAAGGTACACGTAAAGTTTCTGTATCCCGGCACGTAACATACTTTTATCAACTTTATATCCGTGATCTTTGGCAATTGCCAACCCTGTGACCACATAAGATGTCATCATAACATCGAATTCATCATTACTCCACCATCCCCATCCACCTCCATTCTTTTGCAATTTATAGAGCCTGCTCATACCTGTTTCAACCATATCCGGGATACGATCGCGAATACCTTCTCTAAAAGAAAATCCAAGGCTATCATATACACCTGCCATTATTACCAGAGGAATAAACCGGCTGATAGTCTGCTCGGTACAGCCATACGGATAGCCGACGAGATATTCAAGAGAAGTAAAGAGCATTGATGCAAGTGATGGTGAGACAGATATCATCATTCCGGATGTATTCAGCTCTGCATCATAAGGAATGTTTACCGTCTTTTCTTTTGAAGAATACATTTCAGATATGCTCATCTGGTTTGCTCTGATCTCTTCCAATCCTTTAGGTTCGAGCGGTAACAGTACCTCCATCGCATCAGATTCTTCGTCAGTGAGAGCCTCAGCATAAAGCTTAGCAGAGCCATAGGAGTTTAATACCCTTACATTCCAGTCAATGGAGACATCAGAATTTGGTTTTATATCCAGGTACCTTTCTTTGTTATCTTTAACAAAAAGGTTCTCACCCACAACAGACACCTTCACACGTTTAGTGGTTTGGAGATAGTTATGTATTATGGTTGTTATCACTACCTCATCCGTTTCCCTGAAGAATCTAGGCGCTTCTGCTCTGATCAAAAGATCCTTTCTTGTAATGACATTAGCCCTTTGCTCACCTACTTTCCTGTCATCTGTAATAACCCTGGAAGTAAATCTCCAGGTTGTAAGATTATCCGGATATTTTATAACTACGTCTGCGTAACCGTTTTCGTCAGTAGTGATATACGGCGACCAGTATATGGCATCACGGAAGTCCTTTCTCACAGAAGGAGTAACAAACGCTAATAAATCATCTGATACAAATGCATTACTGTATCCGTCCTCGACAATTACATTTTCATTTGACAGACTGCCCCTAATATTAACATTCTGACCATATTCATCAGAGATAACACCGGTAGTAATGCTCACAATGTTCTCAATACCTCTAATACCGTTATCATCAAGTTCTTCGCTTGTTACTAATCTCCCTGATTGATCCAGATCGATCCCCCTTCTTTCGGCAGATATTTCGACGGGCTCTAGAATCATCTCCGATGCGGTCCCTAACTTAATAGCCAGTTTAATAGATTTATCAGCTGTGACTTTAATATCAGTGACCTTGACATCAGCATAACCGATGAAGCTTGCAGTAAGAATATATTCACCCTGGGCTAATCCCAATATAGCAAATTCACCATTTTCATCCGTTATTGCCCCTATGTTCGTACCCTCAAGCTTTATGATTGCTCCAACAATAGGCGAACCGTCGTTTTGATCTGTTATCGATCCTCTTATAGAACCGGAACCAGTTGCCTGCAGGTCATACTGCTGTTTCATTTTTTGCAACCGCTCATTTTCTTTATTCATCTCGGCTGTTTTGTATATCACAAGTTGAACCAACCTTTCACTTCCCGCTGTAAAGGAGGTAACATTATTAGCTTCGAATTCCTCGCCGTTTAAACTTACATTGTACATTCCGGCAGGGACCTGGAACATAAAATATCCTAACGCATCGGTTTCCCCGGCAAGGAAGTTATTATTTAGAAAGATTTTCATCTTCGGTACCGGCTGGTCTTCGTCATCCAATAATATACCCTTAACCATTATAAGGCTATTATCATATTTACCATTTAAGTAAGTATACCTGTCAAAGACCGTCTCTTTCCTTGACGAATTGCTCGATTCATTAAATCGAGACTCATAATTTACCCCAACCGGTCCAAGAAAATGATAAAATGCCCTTCTTATATCGAGCGTATTATCTGGTCTGATATAATATATACTTTCATCTATAACCCCAAGAGAAACCTCGGCATTACTGACGGGACTTCCGTCAAAATCTGTAACTTTTATTCTCACATTACCGGAATCCCCGGGTCTATATATATCATTGGAAGGTTCCAATTCAATATTAAGGAATTGCTCTTTGGGAATAAATGTTACATCGACTGAACCGGTATGGTTTTTCCTTTTATATAAATAACTAGCGCTAATTGTAAAATTAGATTTAAAAGAATCATCAAGAACAAACTCAACATACTTCACACTTCCCGTAAACTCCTCAACTGTATTGTATAATATATCCCCGCCATCAGCTGTAATTAAAACAGTTGTATTGCTATCAGGAATAGATACAAATGCCCGGCAAGTATCACCTCTGAAATACTCATCCTTATCAGTAATAATGTTTATATCCCTAGGATTATCATAATACCCATACCATATGGGTTTATCTACGTATATGGTGAATCTATTTGAGGTGGTTACTTTTTCCCCCCGGCTGTCTGAAGATGTGATCTCAGCTGTGTAATATCCATCTTTAAATTTATCATCAATTGCAAAATTCACTTTACTTTTGCCGGTTCTATCAGTAGTACCCGTTAAAAACTTAACAAGTTTTCTATCTTCTTCTTTCCAATTCTTATAGAAAACCTTATAAATATTTATATCATACTTTTTGGATACCGGTTTATTATCGAAGTCATATGACCCTATATCTATAAAAGCTTTATCACCGGGCCTGAAGAAGTATTTATTTGTCCTAGAATTTAAATAGTATTCTCCTCGTGTGACATATACCCTTGTTGATCCAAATATCTCTCTTCTAGATTTATCATATACTGTTGCAACTATATTGTACCGGTAATCGGACTCATATGTATTTTCAGTACCATAGTAGCTCTTGTAAGTATATTTGAAATCCTCATTTAGTTCATATTCTATTTCGTATTTTCCATTTTCATTAAGTTTCCCAGTCCCTTCATAAACCATTTCCTGATTATACCACCAGCTGATTCCTCTGACAGAATTTTCATCGTACCACCATGAATAATTGCTGAAACTCCACCATGGTTTGTAAAATGTACTTTTAAAAATACTATATTTCACCTCACCATCAGTCACCGGACTTCCAAAATAGTAATCCGCAGACACAGTTGCCTTTAGCATTTCATTCCCGTTATACCTGGTTTTTCCAGCATCTACAGATACGGTATACTCCGGTTTCTTATATTGATTTACGGTAAAGTTTCCTGAACCTACAGATTTACCCTCAAAATATGTGTAGATATAATAGAACCCTATTGGATATTCATCCTTGATAAAGACTGAGCCATCAAAGCTTCCGTTTGAATTTGTTACCAATGTATCCCGCAATATCTCCGTCTGCCTTGGACCGGATATTACAACCTCAATTTTTTTGTCCGCAAAAGATGTAATCGATTTATATCCATATTGAGTGAGAATTCCTTTAAAATATACCATTGAATTTGTCCTGTAAACCGGTTGATTAGTAAATATATAACCGGAGGCGGCTGATGAATACCTGCCGAAGAATTTTGCATGATCCGATATGATTATATCCTGATAGCTTTCACCAATAATAAGAAATTTATCTTTAGTTCTTTTGATTTCGCTGGAGTCGGTATTTGCAAGAAAGAAAATCCCTTTTTCGGTAACACCTGTAGCTGACAATTCATCACCATAATAGCATTTTACAGTCGCATTTGTTACCGGTCTGCCGGAATAACTCTCAGCAATGTAAGCCAGAAAAGTGTTATTCCCGGTTTTTGTAATTAGGTCCAATGAACTCACAACAAAACCGGAATACGAGACACTGTATCCGCCAGATACTTGTACAAGGTAAGCTCCTTTTGGCATTACACCAATCTGGATACTATCCGGTGTGTCACCCCTATAACCTGAAAGCAAAAACTTTAATGATTTTTCGACATTTTTAACTTCGGTACAGTATTTGAGAAGGTTTACACTATCTTTACCAAGGGCATCAATACCGTATTTACTATTCTGCGCAAGATAAAAACTATCGAGGTCGATAATCCTGAAGACTTTGACGGTAAAATTATAACTTCTTTCCTCACCTTTATAATATCCATTTTTTTTTAGCCATATCCTTACAGATATATTCTCTCCAGGATAATACTGCTCCTGCATATGAGTTAAAAAAGAAAATACATCCTCATAATTTTGGGAATATGTAACAGAATTGGTTGTTACCAACAGTAATGGTAAAATAAAGATGGGTAGTAGTAGAGTTTTCATGACCGTGGTATTTAAAACCCCTGCCTGAATCAATATAATTCAATTTGTATAATTATCAAATACCTATTTAAGAATCATAAAACAAAAAGGACAGCCTTGCGGCTGTCCTAAAAATAATTTACTTTTATATATGTGTCCTTTTTACTTATCGTATATTCTCATCACCATATCCTGCGAACTTCCGTTCACATCTGTGTAATACATTAGCATTCCCTGCGCGGGGTTGACCGTATATGTACCCGGAATCTGCGCCCTCACGATATAGGAGAATTCGTAAGAGTCACCGTACAGGTATGTAGCGAAGAATGTTACTCTGTTGTCCCTTATGTCCTTATCCGCATACCACCATCTCCACCAGTAATAGTCATACCCGGTGTAATTAGGTTCTTCCTCGATCTGGTAAGCCCAGTCATCCTTTACAACTTCGCATCCAGCCGGGATCGGGTCTTCAAGCATGAAGTAATTCATGTTTTCATTCTCTTTGGAATATACTCGTACCTTAACGAGGAATACGTCTCCTGATACCGCAGTACCGTCGAAGTACTTCTTTCTATATGTGATCTTATTATCAGTGTATGATTCATACTTCTCAAGTTTGTAATACTCCCTCTCGACCCTGAATCCGTTTTCACGTGCCTTTACGATATAATCACTCTGGTAAAAGCTGGTGTTGGCTGAGAAATATACTTTTCCGGCACCTTCTTTTTCAATTCTTATTTCGTTATTTCCGGTTCGCAGTTTGTCTTGAGGAATTTCGATCAATTCATCTTTCTTGAATATATCTTCTGTTGTCATCTGCTTTTCCATATACAGCTCATTATTCACATATACGCTTACCTTGTAATTAGGTGTCAGCTCATTTGAGTTCTTGAGGTAATCAACCATAGCATAGATAATAAAAGCTGTCTCCTGTGTATTTCTCCATGCAAGACCAAACCTCTGGTTCATTAACCACCTTATGATCTTATTTTTTAGATCTGAGTCACCTTTTACATTCACGAGAGCTTTTAGCCCCATAGCAGTTGTTTGAACTTTGTCATCCTGCCAGTTGTAATGGAAGCTCTTTCCCTCCCAGTAAGCCGCGCCTTCGCCTGAAATTGTTACATTGTTTTCCAGATCCCCGACAACCGTAAGCGCCCTTTCTTTGTCGCCTATCATTTGCAGAGTCATTGCAACAAGCGCTCTAGCGAAGTTATTAATCTCCCTATCGGCTAATACCTTGTCTATCTGCTCCTCGAAAAGCTTGCTGTCTCTCTCCTCAGCTACTGCAAGAGAGTAAAGTATATAAGCCCTCGTCGTCGGATCCAGGTCTTCTCTAAGGCTGTTCTTCATGGCTATAATACCATTGCTCACTGCACTTGATTTGATCTGATAGCCGGCTGATTTAGCTAATGACAATCCATAAATCACGTATGCCGTCATAAATGGATTTGACTGGTCGTTTTGCCACCAACCCCAGCCTCCATCGTAATGCTGGAAACCATAGAGCCTTTTAAGACCGGCATCCACCATTTTAGGAAGTTCATCCTTTGTAGCCGCGCTAATAGGTGCATTCAGCTCCTTATATGTATTTGCGACAACTACCGTAGGCAGGAATCTGCTCATAGTTTGCTCTACGCATCCATATGGATAGCCGGCAAGTTCGTCCAGCGCATTCAAAATCGTACCTGCGAGTGATGGTGACAGGCTGAATTTCATCCCTGCGCTCCTAATGTCCACGCTCTCCGGTATATATACATTCTTCAGCTCGATCTTTGAATTATCTTCAAAGTCCGCGACCGTGCTTTCTGTCACTTTCAAACCTTTAGGCTGAAGCGGGATCTTAATCTGGACTGCATCCGATTCCTCGTCAGTAAGAGCTTCTGCGTATAATACCGCCTCACCTACCGGCTGAGTAACTTTTATCTTCCAATCGAGCCTCTGGTCTGTATTTGAAGCTAGTTCGATAGTCCTTTCACCGCCGTCGAGTAATTCGACATTCTCAGCAGTGAATTTCACTTTGGTACTCTTATCCGAGGCTAGATAGTTATGGATAATAGTTGATATTGTAACTTCATCATCTTGCTGAAGGAATCTCGGAGTTTCCATTCTAACCAGAAGATCCTTCCTTGTGATAACGGTCTTGGTATTCTGCCCGACTTTCGTGTCGGCAGTTATTACCCTGGAAGTAATCCTCCATGTTGTGAGGTTATCCGGATAATCCACGTATACAGTTGCATAGCCATCTGCATCAGTCATCTGGTAAGGCGACCAGTATATCGCATCCCTAAAATCGGAGCGGACATCGACAGGAGCAAGCGATTTATCTTTGGAATCTTCATCCACGGTTTTAGTACCTCTTGTATTAGCAAGCTTTTCAGACTCTTTTTTCATCTCGGGGCGGTTTATCTCGATCTGGTCTTGAGCAACTTCCGATGTTATCAAACCGGAATTCCCATCCAGCATTGTTTCTTCCCTATCATCTCCGAGTGAGAGCTGACCGAAGCTGTTTGCGTCTACTCTCAATGTTACAGTTTTTGTAGCACCTCTTTTGACACTTATATTAACCGTATTCTCTTCATCCACCTGGGAATGCAGTACCCCTACATCATAGTCACCTTCCGGCAGTTTGAATTCAAAATTACCCTCATTATCAGTAAAACCAGCTAAATAATCGTTGTCTACGACAATAGTAGCCTCTGCAATTGGAGTATCATCCGGTCCAAGGAGACGTCCTTTAATTGTTCCCAGATCAGAATCTTTAAGCGATCTAATGTTAAATCGCTCGTATATACTCAGTAATCTCGAGTAACCGTAATTCTGATTATATGAATTAAAGGTGGTACTGACCGACGTAAACCTCGGTCCGTAGAAGAACTTCCTGATGTCTTTAGTAAGATCCGGCTGAATGTCATATATACTCTCATCAATAATACCAAGAGATACTTCGGCGTTTCGCACCGGATTTCCGTTATCGTCTACAACTCTGACTTTTAATTCGCCAGTTTCTTTCGGTTTGTATATTTCCTGCGACGGATCTATTTCGACAGTAAGGAATTTATCCTCCTGCATCACTATAACAGGCTTGCTCTCCGAATAAAATACTCCGGCAAAAACATATGATACGCTTATATCGAAATTTGACGTGTAATCTTCTGTGACAGGTATCTCGATCATTGCAGACGTACCAGAAAATTTCTGCGCCTTATAGTAAAGTATATTATCAGTTTGAGATGCAACAAGGACGTGTGCGTCCGGGGTGGGAATTATAATAAATGCCTTACAAACTTCACCTTTCTTGTAGCTGTCTTTATCCGTAATTATTTGTATACCCCCGGATTCGTTATAATACCATGAGAAATCTCCGTCAGAACAGTAAAAATAAGTTGACGTTTCTATAACATTTCCTCTGTCATCTTTTGATTTAATTTCGGCAGTATAGTAACCATTTGGGTCCGGATTATCGAGCTTAAATCTCGCATATCCTACACCATCACTCATTGTTTTACCTGAAACGGTCGTGATGTAATCCTTACTGCTTTTATTATCATAATAACTCCACCTGTTCTTATATATAGCCGCTTCAAAGTCCGTCACAACGGGCTTATTTTCGAAGTTCGTTGCTATTACTTTTAAATTAACCTCATCACCGGGCTTATACCAGTATTTATCGGCATTCGAAGCCAGACTGAAGCCACCACGTGTGACAAATGCCGTCGTAGTACCTGATATTTCTCTTCTTGACTTATCCACTACTCTTGCCTGTACTATGTACTGGAAATCATTCGATTGGGGATACCACCATCTCCACCAATAGTCGCCGTCTTCTTCCTGTTTAAAATCTTCCTTTATTGCATATTCAAAATCAAATTTACCTTCGCTATTCAGTGTTCCCGTACCGGAATATATCATTTCTGCACCGGAATACTGGCTGTTTGGATCGAGGCTTGCGTAATAATCTTCATACCACCATGCATACTCAGAAAACATCCACCACGGACGGTAATATCTTTTCTTGTAAACATTGTATTCCACCTCAGCGCCATCCACCGGGCTTCCGAAATAATATTTAGCCTCCACAGTTCCTTTCATAAGGTCCTCACCGTAATACTGCCCCTTATCCGTATTGACCGTTACTTTATATTCCGGTTTTTTAAACTGCTCTACCTCAAAAGATGCACTCGATGAGTTGCTCTCATCTATATTAACGTATATCCAATATGTGCCAAGCGGAGCTTCCTTATCTATCTGAAACTGCCCATTAAAGCTTCCCATATCATTAGTCGTAAGAACCTCTTTATATACCTCTGCATAACGAGAATCCTTGATCGTAACAGTTACATTCTTATTTGCATACACTTCATAGTTCGCAGTTGAATTTTTTCTTATAGTTCCCTTAAATTCCACCAGCGACTCTGTTCTATACACCGGCTGATTCGTAAAAACATATGTGTAAAACCTGTTAGCGCCATAACCGAAATATAAATAAGCATCAGAAATTACTATATCATCTCCGAACTTACCAACTATGAAAGGAGACGTGTTATCAATACCTTCATATACATCAGGATTTACAACCTGATAGAATAATCCATCCTGTGTATTTCCTTTTCCGATCTGTTTATTTCCGACAAAGAAATTAAGATCTGCTCCTGTTATAGGGTCACCGCTCTTTCTATCGACTACGTATGCCAGCATTGAATTATTTCCTGCCTTTGATATTACGCCTAATGAGGAAATAATAAACCCGCAGTATGCCACCTGTTTGCCGTTTGTAGCTTTTACCAGGTATGCGCCCTTTTCCGTTATGTTGATATTCACCGATTCGTTCACATAAAAATAACCGTAATCGTTTTCTACTTTTATTTTCTTTGTGAATGAATCGATCTCGTCGGTAAGAAAGGTAAGGTTCGTGCTGTCACTACCGAACACGTCTATATTGTATCTTGAGCTTTGCTTTGAGTAAAACCCGTTCACGTCCTTAATTTTATATATTGTGAACCGGAACGGGATGCTCCTCAAATTTTTTGACCTCTCGTCATAGCTGTATGAGTATAGGTTTATAGCAATCTTTTCTCCCGGGGAATATATATTGTTGGATGAGATATTATATGTAAGATTAATATCGTCATCCTGCGCATTTGCTTTGTTTAGGCTCACCAAAAATAAGCCCAAAACTATGGCAAATACCGATTTTAAAATCATCCTTTTCATGGCTAAAAGTGTAAAGTTTTTAAAATTTTTGTTCCGGGAAAGCCGTGCTCTAGTTATCAGCTTTGATGTTTATATCCCTTATCTGCCCCAATAGTTCCAATATTGTCTATTTTTTTATACATATCTGTCTACTTTTTAGAAATCAGATTTTTTATTTTCAAATATACACAAAATTAAATAGATTTTACGATGCTGAATGATTTAATAAAGGAGCCTTTTTTTGGGTTCGATAAAAAAGCCTTTACCTTTATGAGGGCTTTAAAGAACTCGAAAAATAACAATAAAGAGTGGTTCGACGCTAATAGGGATACATACGAGGAATACCTTAAAAAACCAATGCGCGACCTGATAGACACCCTTGCCATCGAGATAAGAAAGATAGACCCGGATATTGTGGTCAATTATAAATCGATCTTTCGCATAAACAGGGACATTAGATTTTCAAAGGATAAGCGTCCCTACAAAACATACCTTTCAGCCGCGTTTGCCTTTGATAGGGTAAAGTCCTCGGAAATCCCGCAGTTCTATTTCCATTTCAGTCCAGATGAATTCATTGTCGCAGGAGGACAATACAGCTCCGATCCGGATATGCTTAAAAAGATCCGTAAGGGTATCTACCAGGATTTTGAAACATATTCAAATATCATAAACGATAAAAAATTTAAGCGTGAATACGGAAAGGTCGAGGGGATTAGCCTTACAAAAATGCCGAAAGAATACGCGCACCTCCCTGCCGATACAGATAAAAAACTCCTCGATGCGTTGAAAATGAAACAGTTTTACGTTTGGAAAGACCTGGACAAGAAGATTCCTCTCACAGGAAAGATAGTCGATGTTGTCGTAAAACATATTAAACAGATGTACGATTTTACAAAATTCCTTCATGAAGTAAGCAAATAAAATGCAGACACATAAACATAATGGCATTCATATAGTCGAGCACGAAAACAACGGACCTCCCTTAATATTTATTCATGCATTTCCTCTTTGTCACAGGATGTGGGACAGCCAGGTCGAATATTTCAAAGATAAATACAGGGTGATACTCTACGATGCGCGGGGGCTGGGATATAGCACTGTCCCGGATGAGCAGTACATGATGGAAAACCTTGCTGATGACCTTATTGGCGTTATGGATTTTTTAGGCATAGATAAAGCTCATGCGTGCGGGCTTTCTATGGGAGGATATACCTTATTGAGGGCATTAACCAAGAATCCGGACCGGTTTAACTCGGTAATTCTTGCTGATACCCGTGCGGAAAGAGACGACGATAACGGACTAAAAGCCCGGTATGCGATGTTTAATTCCGTCAAAACCACAGGAACAGATACCCTGATAAAAGATTTTACAAAAAAACTCCTTAATGAGACTAATTACTTAAAAGATACTCTCCGATCATTCGTCGAGGAGATGACTAGCTGGCAAACAGTGGAAGGAGTCTGTGGCGCTCTAATTTGCCTCGCCACGAGGACAAATACACTGGACGAATTGAGAAACTTAGATGTTCCCGCCTTAATACTCGTGGGCGAAGATGATGTACTTACACCAATCCCCTTCTCTGAAAGAATGAGGGATGCCCTTGTAAATTCCGAATTAAAGATCATCCCTAATTCAGGGCATTTAGCTAATATGGAGAACCCGCAGGAATTCAATAAATCAATAGAAACCTTTTTAGCTAAAATCTCTTAATTAATTATTGCAATTTCTTAAAAACCCGTTTTAATGGCAGATACAAACTACAATAAGAATATTGACGTCATCACACAGCCTCCCATACAGAGAATACTGATACCATTTCAGAACTTCTTTTCCACGCAGGCATCGGGTGGTATTATACTTTTTATTGCCGCCGTCCTTGCGATAGTATGGGCAAATTCACCATGGGGACATTCTTATATCGAGCTATGGGAACAGCACTTTCAAATTGGTTCGCTCGATCTTTCCCTGGAACATTGGATAAATGACGGGCTTATGGCAATATTCTTCTTTGTTGTGGGTTTGGAAATAAAACGCGAGCTTATAATAGGTGAACTATCATCGCTCAAACAGGCGTCTCTCCCAATAATTGCTGCTCTGGGAGGAATGATAGTTCCGGCAATCATTTACGTAGCATTTAATGCCGGCACGGACTCCATTTCCGGATGGGGAATCCCAATGGCTACCGATATTGCATTTGCGCTTGGCGTACTCGCCCTGCTTGGAAAAAGGATACCGCTTTCGTTAAAAATCTTTCTTACTGCACTGGCGATAGTTGACGATCTTGGCGCTGTACTTGTTATTGCCATTTTCTATACATCTAAGCTTTCATTGGTCGCTCTGGCAATTGGTCTGGCATTACTGCTGGTTTCCCTTGTACTTAGTATTCTACATGTCAGGTCTCCGTTAGTGTATGCTGTACTCGGAATATTCATATGGATAGCCTTTCTTCAATCGGGTGTTCATGCAACTATAGCGGGAGTTCTTCTCGCGTTCACCATACCCGGTAAGGCGCGCATTGATTCGAAGAGCTTTATAACACGGTCTAAGAATATCATTTCTGAATTGGAGAACAATTGTGAGATCGGCGACATGGTTCCCGCAAGCAAAGAGTTTAACTCCGGTGTATTCGAACTTGAATCTAACTGCGAAAAAGTACAGGCTCCCATGCAGAGGCTGGAGCATTTGCTTGCTCCGTGGGTAGCGTACTTTATTATGCCAGTCTTTGCGCTGGCTAACGCCGGATTGGTTATCGAGCCTGAACTTCTCGGATTGTTCTTTAATCCGATCACACTCGGTATAATTCTTGGTCTATTCATTGGTAAGCAGATCGGTGTATTCTTATTCTCATGGCTCTCGGTAAAATTCAAGCTTAGCCATTTGCCTGAAGGAGTCTCATGGCGCAAAATATATGGGGTCTCATGTCTCGCAGGTATAGGTTTCACTATGTCCCTTTTTATAAGCAATCTTGCATTCTCAACTGATCTTTATACACAGGAAGCGAAGTTGGGTATACTTGTAGCATCATTGCTGTCGGGAATATTGGGAGCAGTTATACTTATAAAGGAAGATAAATCCGAAAAATCATCTGATGCCGGGTAAGATCATCATATCGGGTGGAACCGGTTCGATCGGCAGTTACCTGGCTCCTGCGCTTATCACAAGAGGATATGATGTATTCATTCCCACACGTTCACCGGAAAAATACACACCCTCCAATAAAGTTAAGTTCATCAAATGGGACATGAACAAACCGAATGAAATTTATAAAGATCTTTTCGAGGATTCAAAAGCGGTTATAAACCTAGCCGGAGCATCTCTGGGCGACAAAAGATGGTCTCCGGATTATAAGAAAATTATATACAATAGCAGAATAGATACGACAAGAAAACTCGTTGATATAATAAATATGTGCAATAATCCTCCCGAGTGTCTCTTGAGTGCATCAGGGACAGATGCGTATTCCGATGAAGGAGATAATATTATAACAGAAGAATCTCAAACGGGTGATACTTTTCTCGCCAATCTGTGCAAAGAATGGGAATCCGAAGCACTTAAAGCACAAGATAAAGGTGTAAGGGTGATAATTTCTCGTAACGGAGTGGTACTAGAAAAAAATAATGGAGCATTTCCACGGCTTTCTCGTTTATTTAGATTCTTTCTTGGTGGTTATCTAGGCAATGGAAAACAATGGTTCCCATGGATACATATTACCGACGCAATTAATCTCACTGTGTGGGCAATTGAATCCGGTATTTCCGGAGTGATCAATAATACTTCACCAAACCCGGAAACCAACAAAAACTTTAGCAAAAAACTCGCTAAGGCTTTACACAGGCCTTGTTTTATTGGCATCCCCGGTTTTGCTCTTAAGATAGTGCTGGGGGAATTTGCGGAATACCTTCTCTCCAGCCATCGTGTGGTCCCGGATAAAGCAGTTACAAACGGATTTCAATTTAAATTCAGTACCCTCGATGAAGCATTAAAAGACCTTACTACAAATTGACTCTCCACCTAACCGAAATATTGCTCACTACCTTCCGGAACCTCTTCTATTCTAAATTCAATGTGGATCCTGAGCACATCGTCCCAATAAAAGAGGGAGCTTCCAGAAGACAGATTTTTCGCATCTCTGCCGGCGATATATCATGCATAGGGATCTATAATGAAAATGAAAAGGAAAATATTGCTTTCATAGAGTTCACCAAAGCCTTCCTCAATCACGGTCTTAATGTACCGGATATTTATGCTATCTCGAAAGATATGAAATACTACATCGAGGAAGATCTCGGCGATGTAACTCTCTACGATCTTTCCGGTTCTATTAAAAATTCCGACATTCTTAGACTCTACGAAAAAGCCCTCACCGAGCTACTCCGCTTCCAGATCGAGATGAAGGATAACCTCGATTACGACCTCTGCTACGAGACCAGGGTTTTCGACAAAAAACAGCTCGGCGCAGACCTGGCAAAATTCGACAATTATTACCTTAAACAATTTGGCATAGTAATAGACGAAAAACTCACCGAAACAGCCGTCCTTACGGTTAGCAAGGAATTCCTCTCGGAAGACAACAGCTTCTTTACCTATCGTGACTTTCAGCCCCGAAATATCATGGTCAAAGGCGAAGATTTGTACTTCATCGATTACCAATCCGGTAGAAAAGGTCCCCTGCTCTACGACCTTGTGTCATTTTTATATTCCGGGAGCATCAACTTAAATGAACAAGGCAGAGAGTACCTGCTTAATTATTACCTAAAATGTCTCACTAATTACGTCTTCTTTAGCCGAAAGATAATGAAGGATAAATTTTATTATGTGGCAGTTGCAAGGCTCTTACAGGTGCTGGGCAGTTATGGATTTACCTACAAAGAAAAAAAAGATAATAACATTCTCTCGAAGATACCAAAGGCGCTCAAGAATCTAAAAAGTGTTTCCGGAAAAATAAGAGATGATAGGATAAAGAAATTTATAGATCAGCTTACTTCACAAAAAAAATTCCTTAATATTAATTAACTACTCGTACCTAAGAGCTTCGATCGGATTTAGCTGTGCTGCTTTATGAGCCGGATATACCCCGAATACTATTCCGACCGCTGAACAAACGACCAGACCGATTATAGCCCAGTCATATGGTATGACCACAGGTGAACTCAGGAACAGTCCCACCAGGTTTCCCACAATAATACCGAGCACTATCCCTACAATACCGCCCAGTTCACATAATATAATGGCTTCGATAAGGAACTGTGTCAATATACTCCTGCTTCTTGCTCCAATCGCTTTTCTTATGCCTATCTCACGCGTCCTCTCCGTTACCGATACAAGCATAATATTCATTATACCAACACCAGCCGCAAGAAGCGCGATGAACGAAATGAATCCGGCACCATATTTAAAATACTGCGTAAAATTATTTACTTCACCGATTAGAGACTCATTCGAAAATATAGAGAAATTATCCTCCTCTCCCGGCGGTACTTTACGTATTACACGCATCACATTTATAACGTTCTCAAGAGTCTCCGGGTACAATTCGGCGTTTTCTGCCTGTATCGCAATATTGATCGATCTGTTATTCTTACCATATATCTGGTGCATCGAAGTAATGGGAATTAGCGCGAAGTTATCCGAGCTCGACCCAAAATTCTGCCCTTCCGGCTCTATGACTCCCACTATCTTAAACGGATGTCCGTCGAGTATAACGCTTTTCCCTATGGGATAGGCATTAGGAAACAGCTTATCAACAATATCCATCCCTATCACGCATACCGGATTAGCATTCTCTACATCAAACTGCGTTATAAATCTTCCCCACATTACTTTCTTATTGTTACAATCCAGGTATTGCGGGGTGATACCGCCAATGTAATTATTTGGATTCGTCTTTTCCTTGTCCGTCCTGAACATCTTACTATATACATAATCCTCGAGTGAAATACTTTTATACACAGTTGCTGTTTCTATTAACCTTACTCCCTGGTTATAGGTAATATCCGGTCGGTTCCTGTATTTTTTATCAGAGCCCGGTCCGCCAACCTCTATTGCAGGAAATTTCTGTATCTGAAATGTATTGCTCCCCAGCGCACTAAGACCTGTCTCGATACCAGACTGCAATGCATTTAAAAGTGTCATTATCGCTATTATTGAAAATACACCTATAACAATACCAAGAAGAGTAAGCGAAGCTCTTAGCTTGTTCGCTCTTATTGTACCAAAGGCTAATTTTAATATTTCTAATAATAGCATAACTCTTATTCGTATCTTAATGCATCGACAGGGTCAAGCTTCGATGCCTGGAATGCCGGGAAAAATCCGGCTAGTACTCCAAAGAATATCGAGATAAACAACGCGAGGAATATCACCCATAACGGCATCGCCGTAGGTAAAACAGCCGCGTCTATCAATATACTGATCGGGAATGAGATAAATAGACCTATCACTCCCCCCAATAGACATATCATACATGATTCCACCAGGAATTGTAACAATATTGTCCTCCGTCTCGCGCCTATGGCTTTCCTTACACCTATTTCCTTGGTTCGCTCTTTCACGGAAACGAACATTATGTTTGCTATCCCTACTGAGCCTACAATCAATGCAAGGGAAGTTATTAGCGTTCCTATGATCTTTATAAGTCCGGTCAATGAATCGTACGTACTTTTGAATGCCTCCTGCTGGTTTACACCGAAATCATCCTGTCCTCCATATGGTATCTTCCGCGCCTTCCTGAATATGGCAATAACCTCTTCCTTCGTCTCCTCCATATTATTAATGTCGGCGGCTTTTATGTTGATAGTAAGGCTCCGCTTTGTCCCGTAAAGGTTAAAGAACCTGTTTATGGGTATAATTATCCTATTGTCCAGACTAAATAGCCCCAGGAGACTCCCCTGCTTCTCTACAATGCCTATTATTCTGAATGAGTAACTTCCTATCTTAATTGTTTTACCTATTGGATCCTGATTTGGGAATAGTCCGTCTCTGATATCCATACCGATACAGCAAACAGGGTATCCGCCGTCCGATTCTCTTTGAGTAAAGAATCTTCCCTCTTCCATGTTAAGTCCGCTCGTTATCTGATAATTACTCGTCGTACCAATAATGAAAACATTTTCCAGTGCCAGATTGCTATATTTGACCGTTTGCGCTGTCCCAACCGTTGGAGCCATCGCAATTGCGCTCTGAAGGTTTCTATCCAGAAAATCATACTCACGCATGTTGATGTCCTTGCGATTTCTAACCAGTGACCAGTCTTCCTTACCGAACCATTCGAACTTCTGCACATAGAGCACGTCCGCCCCGATTGCAGATATACTATCCTCAAATGCCCTATTGATACCCTCGATAACAGTCTGCATAAGCGTAACTGCAGTTATACCTATGACAATACCCAGCGTCGCCAGCAAAGTACGCATCTTATTAGCTGTAATGGCATTAAATGCCATCAGAATGCTTTCTTTTATCTCGGATAAAAAATTCATCTGTTATATGGTTATACCTTCATTTTTAATACGCTCTCCTTTTGCACTCAAAATATCTTCCTCGATAAGACCGTCTCGTAACCTAATTATTCTGTTTGCTCTCTGGGCTATCTCATCTTCGTGTGTTACGAGAATGATCGTGTTTCCCTTTGTCCAGAGCTCATCCAAAAGATCCATTATTTCATAACTCGTCTTTGTATCCAGGTTTCCGGTGGGCTCATCAGCCAGTATTATAGACGGATTATTCACAAGCGCCCTTGCTACGGCAACCCTCTGTCTCTGTCCGCCCGATAGTTCATTGGGTTTATGAAGCATCCTATCCCCTAATCCAACATTTATCAGTGCTTCTTCGGCTACTTCTTCCCTTTCTGCCTTACTCATTCCTGAATAGATCAAAGGAAGTTCGACATTCTGGAGTGCATTTATCCGGGGAAGAAGATTAAACGTTTGGAATACAAAGCCTATCTCCTTGTTTCTAATAGTCGCCAGTTCATCATCATCTAATTCGCTTACATTATTCCCATTAAGAATATACTCTCCGCTTGTTGCCGTGTCGAGACATCCTACGACGTTCATCAGCGTTGACTTACCCGAACCTGAGGGTCCCATAATAGCAACGTACTCATTCCTCTCGATATTCAGGGTAACACCGTTCAGAGCGTAAAGCTCCTCCTCACCCATTATATATACTTTGGTAATGTCTCTTATTTCTATGATGTTATCAGCCATCGGATTCTTTATTATCCTTATTTGATTTATTCTTATCCTCTATCTTTACCTTCGTATCATCTTCCAGCTCACTGTTTATCGCCTTAAAACTTCCCTTGACAACCTGCTCGCCTTCAGTAAGGCCGTCCGTTATCTCAATATATGATTCATCACTTATACCTGACTTAACGTCTTTCTTCTTAGCAACTCCGTTCTCTACTATAAATACAACCTCTTGTGGTTTTTCCTGCTGTCCGCCTGTATTCTGCATCGAAAGATTTTCATTGCCGGTACCATCCTGGTTTGTCTCATCCTTTTTCTGGTCATCACGTATTGTAACGGATTGTATTGGAACGGATAATACGTTATCCTTCTTATCAACCTCTATATATGCCGTGCAACTCATACCAGGGCGTAGCTTCAGGTCATTGTTCAGTATTCTTATCTTTACTATGAAGTTTACCACCTCTTCCTGTGTTCCCTGTCCGGTCGTCTGGGCAGAATTACCTACTTCATAGACCACACCTATGAACTTCTTATCCGGGAATGCATCTATTTCTACTCGTGATGTATCCCCTACCTTTACTTTAGCAACGTCCGTCTCCCCAACCTCTACCTGGCATTCCATCTTTGACAGATCGGAAATCGTCATTATCATCGAACCCTGGTTAGAGATCGTTCCAAGAACCTTTTCACCCGGTTCATTATTTAGTGTAGTAACCGTGCCACTTATCGGTGAGTTTATAATGGTCTTGGATATATCATACTTTACGGAATTTACTGCCGCTTGTTGCTGGTTAATTTGAGCCTTAATTGTATTCATTTGAGCCAGCGTTTGATCAACGTTGCTTTTTGCTATATCCAGCTCGCTCTGCGTAGCGAGCCCCTTATCATATAGTTGCTTTACCCTGTTATATTCCAGCTGGTATTTTTCCAATGTTACATCCTGTGCCTCAAGATTCCTTTTCTGAACATTTACACCCGCTTGCTGTTGCTGAAGTTGTGGATAATATACATCCGGTTTTATTTTTACCACCAGGTCACCCTTATTAACCTGGTCACCTTCCTTAAACGGAAGCGATATGATCTCACCACTGACTTCTGCGCTTATATCTACCTGTATCTCTGACTGGATCTTACCTGTCGCAGTTACAGTTTGAGTTATATTCCGCCTTTGAACGGGTTCTACCTGTACCTCAAGCGCTTTCTCTTTATTGCTTGAGACCACTACGGCAATTATTATTATAAATACTACCGCTAATATCAGACCGATTATCAGTCCCTTACGGGATTTCTTCTTTCTCCTTTTGACCTTAGGAAGCGGTGTAGGCGATGAAGTTGGTATTTGTGTTTCTGACATTATTGTTTATTTAATTGTGTATTGTAAAATTTTAGTATGTTAATGCACCTATATAATAGTCTATCTGCCTTTTGGCAAGCAGAAAATTATATACTGCGTTGCTTTGTTGAATTCTAAGATTGTTTAATGCAATTGTTGCCGTCTGAACTTCGAGTATTGTACCAAGTCCTACCCTGTAATTTTCCTCCGCCAATAGCTTATCCTGCTCGGCTGATTGTATGCTTGTCTCGAGTATCTGTGCCTGCTTGTATGCCGTCTCAAGGTCCAGAACTGACTTCTTAACTTCCGCACTAATCTGTAATTCCAGGTTAGAAAGCTCATCCTGTCTCTGTTTAACATTCACTTCGGCGATCTGCTTGTTGTTATCCAGACTAAAGCCCAAAAATATTGGATAAGAAACAGTAATACCGTATGACGCTACCCTGGTATCGGTTATACCATCTATAGACTGCCCTGAAAGATTATAATCACCAAAAGCTGTTACAGTCGGGAAATAAACACTTCTCTCCGCTATATCGAGTTCTAGCATCCTTGAATTTATATCCTGCACTACTGATTTATAATCATACCTGTTATCGACTGCTTTTCTATAGAGATTCTGCGTATTTGAGTACTGATCCAAAACTGTCTTTAATTCCGCCGTCGTCATATTAGGATTTATCCCCGAAGAGCTTAGTTCTATTTCCTTATTGATGTCGTCATTCATCTGCAACAAAAGATCCACCTTCGACTTTTTAAAATCATTCTTCGAACTCTCCAGCGCTAGCTCGTTCTGTGCAACCTGCACCTCCTGCCTGTATACATCCGCTAACGTCGACTTACCTGCCTCCATATATGCCTTCACTCTATCGAGTTGGGATTTCGAATCATTGAGATTCTCCTCGTTAATTACGACTACCTGCTCTTTCTTTAAAGCATCGAAGTATGCTACGTTTATATTCAGTGCTACCTGCCTCTTGGAATTTTCCAGATCTAACTTTAGCTTTGTAAATCTCGATTCGTTCAGATCCACAGTCTTGTAATTTGAAAATCCATTAAAAAGCGTCAACTGTGAATTCAACCTGAGATTAAAGTTGTCGGATGTCGTGTTTTGATCGCCAATCGTTATCGGCACTCCATTTTGGAAAATCGTACCGCCTTTTGAATAAGTATGGTTCCTTGTCCATCCCCCTGAAAAAGTCAGCGTCGGAAAAAGATCTCCCTCGGATGTTTTTGTATTGTATCCCTGTATCTCCATACTGCTTACTATTGTCTGGATGGAAATATTATTATTGATGCCCGTTCTTACCGCCTCATTGAGATCTATAACTTCCTGGGAGTAAGTATTTCCGTAAAATGCAAATAGTAGTGCGCCGAGTATTAACAATACTTTTTTGCTCATTAAAATATTTTATGTTGTTTGGATTGTCCGATAATCGGTTTATATAACGTAATTAAATATAGTTAGTTTCAAAAAGCTTTTATATGCAAAAATAATCTTTAACTGCACCCTAAATTTAATGTTTTGACGCCAATAGATTCAAAAGGTTGCACTCATTACGGCTATAAGTATATAATATATAATGGATTTTAACTATTTTAATCATGATAAAAAAGCAGAACATGATTTACATTACCAGAAAAGAACATTTTTCCTCAGCCCATAAACTAAATAATCCGGCACTCTCCGAAGAGCAGAATCTCGAGATATACGGAAAATGCAATAATTTCCACGGTCATAACTATTATATAGAGGTTACTCTAGCCGGCGAACCGGACAAGGACAGCGGCTACGTTATGGACCTCAAAAAACTAAAAGAAATAATCCACAAAAATATTATAGATAAGGTTGACCACAAATACCTCAATGATACTGAACTATTTAAAAATATTGTCCCCACAACTGAAAATATGGCGATGGTATTCTGGGACCATTTGATCGATAAAGTTACCTCTGAAAATGTCAGGCTCTACTCCATTCGATTATATGAAACCGAAAAAAACTACGTGGAGTATAGGGGTGAGTAACATTACCAAAGGCGAAGTAAAATTCTATGCCTCTCTAAAGCAGAAAAAAAATAGGGAGCTTGAAAAAAAATTCATTATCGAAGGCACCCATCTAGTTGAAGAAGCCCTTCGATCTGAAATTTATTCCGGCAAGCTCGAAAAGGTCCTCGTAAGAAAAGATTATATGAATGAAGACCTTCTTGCTACAATTGCTAAAAAGAACATCCCTATTGCAACCGTTTCCTCAAAAGACCTGGAAAAAATATCTGATACAGTAACTCCGCAGGGAATTATTGGTGTAGTAAATATTCTTTCTGGAACCATCGCATCTCCTTCGACTGGTCCAATTATTGCACTGGATAATATAAATGATCCCGGCAATATGGGTACGATCTTGCGGACGGCATATTGGTATGACGTAAAGAATATAATTGTCAGCGAAAACACCGTCGATATATACAATCCAAAGGTCGTTAGAGGATCACAAGGAGGGATTTTCAATATATTTGTTGATACTTTACCTAACCTGCATCAATACCTCCTGCAAAAAGCAAACGAGGGTTGGACGGTACTCCTGACCGACCTTAAAGCAAAAGAATATCTATCGGATTACGGCTTCATCGGTGACAAATATATCTTCGTACTCGGTAGTGAAGCCTCCGGCGTATCACCCGCTATACTCTCCGAAAATAAATTCCACAGTATTAAAATTAAACCTTACTCTAAATGTGAATCTCTCAACGTAGGGGTTACTGCCGGGATAATACTTAACGAATTCCGCTCTAAAACAGACAAATAAAAAGCCCCTCCTCGCAAAAACGAGAAGGGACTCGTGTGATTAAAAATTTCCCCAAATTATTTAATCAACAACATCTTTTTAGTAACAGTGTAGTATCCCGTTTGTAATTTATAAAAATATACTCCGGACGATAATCCGTCACCCTTGAAATCCACACTGTAAGATCCTGCGTCCTGAACTCCCTGTTTGTATGTCTTTATCAGCTCACCTGATGTACTATAGACCAGTATGTTCACGTCGGTCTTTCTTGCCAGGGAATACCCTATCCTTGTTACAGGGTTAAAAGGATTCGGATAATTTTGCTGTAGTTCGAATTTAGTTACCAGATTATTATGCGTCAACGTAGTAACTGTAGTCGAAGCATATATCGTTGCTGCCCTTTTATGGATCGGTGTACCGTTAGGACCTTGAGCGGTCACCGTTACCGTGTATGTACCCGGTGTTAGATTATTTGCGGTGAGCCTTACTTTTCTGCTTCCTGTAGGACTGGGAAGTATGTTTCCATTAGGATAAGAAATATTCAGCGAAGCTCCTGGATTAGGATTGATCGATGCAGAAAACATTACAGTATCAGTGTATAATTTCACGCTCGGTATATTTGCTGTTATATCTATCATTCCATTGACTGAGTTTATACTGTCACTCGACGGGCTCAGCAAATATGCAAAATCCGGGAAATAAGCCACATAACTATCGTATCTTCCGACCCTGAAATCTGCCCATGATATCATCGAGGTTTTTGAATTGGATGACACTGCATTATAATCTCCTTGATATCGGGGTGTTCCGCCCCCGCCGCATGTCGGGCAATCTATCTTCATTTTTTGGTTTGATATCATCTGGTTCTGAACGAACGTTGCTCCTCCATCTGTTGAATACGACGCATAGATCAACGCGCTATCGCTGGTCGGTGTATCCCTTGTATCCATCCACTGTACGTAAAGTCTTCCTGTTTCCTTATCACACCACGTTGCTGGATGCCATTGCTGGTTATTCTGAGTATTTGCATCGTCGTTCACTCTCACTTCCGAAGACCAGCTTGTACCCCCGTTTGTTGAATACCTACAAAATACATCTGATTTGTTACCGCTTCCTGAAGGCTGATTTGAAGCATAGACCAGGTACAGTCTTCCTCTGAATGATCCCCAGCTATTATCCGCTGTTATAAATGGATATGGTCTGGTTCTCATATTTGAAACGGAGTTCCTTCCATTCACGTTTGATCCCACATAATTCGCAAAATTTTGAGACGACATCTGGCTAAAATTTGCTCCACCGTTAGTTGATCTGTAAAAAGTATATGTTGAAGCAAACGAGCTTCCGGAATTTGTTACTACATACACAGAACCGCCTGATGTACTTCCATTGGGACCCACACACACCATCATCCCGGGAAGACTCTGAGTACCCGGTGTGAAGGTCTGGTTAAAGCTTAAACCACCATCAGTGCTTCTTCTAAAGGTTCCTCCTCCGCTTGTAGTCATTACGATATAAACGTTATTTGAATACGGACCATTTGACTGGTCTGCCGCTATCCAATTCTTATCAACACCAAGGTTCCCCGCTACATCGCTTAACCAAGATACTGAGTTGTTGGTCGATTTCACCACCCTTGTTCCGAATACACTAAAACCGTTTCCGTACATATTTTCGTAATACAGATTTCCGGCACTGTCATATGCTGTTACAGGATCACCCATCATTGTAGAACCAGAGAAAGGAGGATTGTTTCGCTGCCAATCGAATCCATTCGTTGTGTACCATGTATTGTTTATGTTGAATGCAACAAAATACTGTCCCGGCATACGAGGATTTTCGGTAATATGTGATTCCGCAAAATCAGTTCCCAGAAAAAAATTGTCATAACCATTAACGACTATCACAGTTGCATCCACATTATCATTTTGGTTATTAGAAACAAAATATTTCCAGGGTATGAAATCCCTGTTCGGATCATCTCTCCACTGAGCATCCGCTTTACCTTGAATAAAAAAACAAATAATAAATAAACACACTAATCCCCTGAAAGAAGAATTTTTATAGTTTGACATCTGCTTGGTTTTAAATTCTTAAAGAATTTATTGGTTTAAAAAATATCTCATTTAGGGCAATAAACCAATAACCATTTAGGCTAAAAAAGAGAAATTGGATTTGAACAAAAATTAAAATTTGGCGGGGTAATCTTAAAATTTTATTTCCTAAACAAAGGAGTCACTAAATCATCGAAAATGTAATTCACTTCCATCTTGTCTTAAAGTTCAGGCATATAAACAAAAAAGCCCCTTGAAAAAGGGGCTTTAATCAATCCTACTAAAAATTTTACTTTATCAGAAGCATCTTTCTTGTTTCTGTAAAGAATTCTGTTTCGAGCTTGTAATAATATACGCCAGAAGCTAAACCTTCACCGTTGAAATTGATGAAATATCTTCCTGCGCTCTGGAATCCTTGGTTATACACCTGTACTTGCTTTCCAGCAGTATTGTACACGGTCAATTTTACATTAGTGTTCTTTGCTAATGAATAATCGATCCTTGTGCTTGGGTTAAACGGATTCGGGAAATTCTGATGAAGTTCGAATACTTCAGGCAGAGTTGCCGTATTGCCGATAGATGTAACCGAAGTCGAAGCATATATTGTTACATTTCTTCTGTGTACCGGTGTACCGTTTGGTCCTTCAGCCTGAATTGTTACTGTATAAGTACCCGGAGTTAGGTTATTTGCTGTTAACCTGACTTTCCTGAAACCACTAGGTGTTGGCATTATACTTCCATTAGGATAGGAAATTGTTAACGCAGCTCCCGGATTTGGTGATACTGATGCAGTAAATTTAACTGTATCGGTATATAATTTTACAGCCGGAATTGAAGCGCTGATATCGATCATTCCGTTCACTGAATTCAAACTATCTGTTGATGGAGTAACCAGGAATGCGAAATCTGGGAAATATGATCCCATGTTTGTATAGTTACAGCTTCTTGGATCGTACCATACTGCATAACCAACTTTTTCGTTTGCGGTCATTCCGTCATAGTCACCTCTGTAACAGTTCTGGTTTGCGCCGCAAGCAGGACATGGATATGTCCATGATGCGTTTGATATCCTCTGGTTAGTCGCAAATGTCTGACCACCGTCTGTTGAATATGTTGCCCAGACACCGGTTAGATATGTTGCTGGATTTTCCCTTGTATCATACCACTTTATGTACAGCTTTCCGGTTTCCTTTTCACACCAGATAGCCGGGAACCACTGATCACTAAGTGTTGGATTTGCATTATCATTTACCTGGATCGGGCTTGACCATGAAACTCCTTTGTCATCACTGTACTGAAGGAATACATCCGGCTTATTGCCGTTTCCTACTGGTCTGTTTGACGAGTATACCAGGTAAGCTCGGCCTCTATGTGGACCATAGCTGTTATCCATTGCGATCATCGGGTATGGTCTCATTCTTGCGTTGTTTATAACAAGCCTTCCAACTGAGTTTAAAGTACCTGAATATCCGGCAACATTTAATGATGCTCCGTTATTGAATGTTGCACCACCGTCTGTTGAGTAGTGGAAGTTATATACGCAAGCCGCTGTGCTTCCTGTGTTAGTAACGTATAGAACTGTTCCACCTTGTACAGAACCGTTAGGACCTACCGCTATCATTACCCCTGGAATTTGGTTAGTCGAGGAGTAAGTCGTTGTCCATGATGTTCCGCCGTTTGTTGAACGAGCAAAGTTACCCGGAGTGATCGCGGCATATACATAACCGCCGTAAGGACCGTTTGTCTGATCAACAGCCAAGGTATTTCTGTCATTACCACTAACTGAAAGAACAGGTGATGTCCAGTTATTACCGTTAGTTGTTGACTTATAAACGTACTGTCCGCTTACACCTGAGCCGTAATAAAGTACGCCGTTGCTGTCATAACCCGACCATGGATCACAGCATGTTCCGCCCGGATATGATGGGTTAAACGAAACCCAATCGTGACCATTAGTAGTGTTTCTTGCGTTTTGGGGTGATCCGTTTACTCCAAAGAAGATCCATTTTGGATTCCTTGGATTAGATGTCATATTCTGTTCTGCAAAATCTACACCCATATCGAAGTTATCGAATCCTTGACCATCCGTTATTACATCTAGATTACCGTCGTGTTGCATGTGCTGGTAATGCTCATACGCCTCCCTGGTAGGCTGGTCGAGATATGGATCACTGTCATTAAAGATCCAATAATCATCTTCACCCTGACCCTGTAAGAGTATTATGCCCCCTACTACTACAACTACTAATAGTAGACTCCTGAACACAGTATTAAAAAATTTGGGGAAATTTTTCATTGTTCTCCTTTCAGAAAAATTAATTGGTTGATTAGATAGTTGACTTTTTTAAAAAAAATTCTCCTTACTGAGCAATTATTACTAATTCTCCTTATATGTAAAATATCTCATTATCTTATCTAAGTCAATGAAATTTATTTAAGCATGCAAACCAAAATAATTTGAAAATTTTCACAAATTTAGTATCTTGCAATAGAAGTTTTACTCAATGATAAACTACTGTAAAATAAAGACTACATTTTGCGCCATTTTTGTTGTTTCTTTGATATTTAGCGGCAAATCTTTTGCCGTGGATTATTGGATTCAACAAAGTTCACCTACAAACAAAAATCTTACCATTTGTACATTTGTTGACAGCCTCAACGGATGGGCATGCGGTGATTCGGGTCTCATATTACATACCTCGGACGGAGGCACCAGCTGGGTCATCCAGAACACTCCCGTAAATTACTACCTCGAAGACATCGTCTTCATAAATGAAAATACTGGCTGGGCAGTCTCAAACGAATTCTTCTTTTCCGGATCGACTATATTAAAAACAACAAACGGTGGCACTAACTGGGATACCACTACCTTCTTCGATACAACAGTCGTCCTTTCTTCGATACAATTTACCGATAGCAATAACGGATGGGTTGGCTCATACTACGGAAATATCTTTAAAACCACCGACGGTGGAGCTAACTGGTCACTTTGCCCCGACTCGAGCACTTCACCTGGTTTTACTATCCGAAGGATAAAATTCTACTCCCCCGGATATGGACTTGCGTGCGGTGGCAGGATCGATATCGTTGGAACGATGTGGAAAACAACAAACAACGGCTCTGTGTGGTACTCTCAGCCCGTTTCCTCCGAACCAGTGTTCGATTTTGAGTTCATGGACTCGCTCAATATTCTTGCCGTAGGAGGCGATTTTGAATACGGAGCGTTCGTTTCTAAAACAACCGACGGCGGAGTTAACTGGAATTACACCTCACTCAAACTCTTTGGACAGGGTGAAGCTCTCGCGATAAGAACCCCCTCTAATTTCTGGGTACCGCTCGGCTTTTCGCAGAACTGGGCTGTCACTTTCAACGGCGGAACCTCGTGGCTCGAGATTCCCGTCGAACAAACCCGTGCAGTGCACGATGCGCAGTTTATCGACCCAATGCACGGATGGGCGGTCGGCGACAGCGGGCTAATACTTAAATTTAACCCCAAATCCGTCGGCATCGAACCGATTTCGGGCATTCTACCGGGAGATTACTCTCTCCTGCAAAACTACCCCAATCCGTTCAACCCTTTTACAACGATCGAATATGTATTAAAAAAGCCTGCGCTCGTTAAAATTACCGTCTTCGATATCACCGGGAAACAGCTGGATGTCTTCGATCTCGGGAAGAAATCCATTGGCACGCACAGGATCAACTTTAACGGCTCGCGTTATGCCTCCGGAGTTTATTACTACACTTTAAATGCGGGTGATGATTTTGTGGAAACAAAAAAGATGGTGATCGTAAAATAGATTACTTCATTTCATTCAGACGGCACCTCAATACCTCAAGAGCCGCCATTGTACTTCGCTCGATATTTCTCCCTCTGTCATTACCAAAATAAAACTTCATAGCATAAGTCTTCTTTTTGTCCGAGTACCCTATCCATACAAGCCCTACAGGTTTCTCATCTGAACCTCCCGTCGGTCCGGCTACCCCCGTTGTAGATATCGCAATATCTGATTTAAACTTCTTCCTTGCGCCCTTTGCCATTTCCTTTGCGGTCTGCGCGCTAACGGCTCCGTGTTTCTTAAGTGTCTTCTTCTTCACACCAAGCACATCCCTTTTCGCCTTATTCGAATACGTGCACGCTCCCCCGTTAAAATACTCAGAGCTACCTGCCACGCTAACTATCGTCGCCGAGATCCTACCACCAGTGCATGACTCCGCAGTGGCAAGCGTCAGTTTTCGTTTGAGCAGTTCCCTGCCAATCGTTACTTCCATACTTTCACTTCCCGTACCGTAAACATACTTCCCTGCTTTATCCCTGATATACTTTTCGAGAGCATCCAGCTTTGTATCCGCCTCTTTATCTGAATTAGCCTGTACCTCTACACGCAGACGTACCCCCGATGCAGACGGCAAATAAGCAAGTTTCCCGCCATTCAGTTGCTCTTTCATATCACCAACTTTCTCAAACAACGTAGACTCGCCGATCCCGGTTGTAAGTATTACTCTGTACTTATTTACAGTTCTTATCCTGTCTTTGTAATATTCCTTGAGCCCGGGTACGACATATTCCTCCATCATTGCCTTCATCTCGTAAGGTACACCCGGTAGTGACACTACCACTTTCCAGTCCCTTTCGAACCACATGCCCGGAGCCGTACCGTTCTTATTTCGCATCACCTTTGCGGTTTTTGGAACCATCGCCTGCTCTCTGTTCGATTCCGGCATATATACCTTCCTGCTCGTGAATATCTTCTCTACATCCTCCATCACCTCTTCATTAAACTCCAGCTCGTCCCCAAAGAATTTTGTCAGTATCGGTTTTGTCAGATCATCATGTGTAGGTCCAAGACCGCCCGTTATTATCGTAACATCATAGTTTGCCATCGAATCATATAGCTCATTAATAAGTGATTGCTCTTCATCGCTGATAGTCACCATTTTTTGAACGGGCATTCCGCTTGCGTACAGTTTCTCACCAATGTATGCCGCGTTTGAATTTATTATCTGCCCGATGAGCAGTTCATCACCTATTGCTATTACTTTTGTCTTCAAAATAATTTCCCGCCCATCCCTTTAAATATTATTACCAATATTAATAGATTTGATATTAATAACGTTATCAATCCTGCGTATATCCCCGCCATCACGTCATCCATCATTATACCATAGCCGTTATCTATCCTGTCGAAATATTTCGTCGGCCATACCTTCACAATATCAAAAAACCTGAATGTAAGAAACCCTACACCAAATATGATAAGTTTTACAGGCATGTCCACAATATTCAGTGCAGGCAGTACGAATAACATCGTTACCCACATCCCGACCACCTCATCCATCACCACTACCGATGGATCATGGCCGTATCTCTTGATCATATTTTGAGAGGTTATTACTCCGAGAACAAAGAATACAACTGTTGCTCCGCCAACCGTAAGATAATTATTGAACCACGGTATGAAGAAGAATAAAAGACCTGCCAGGGATCCGAACGTACCGCTTGCAACGGGAATGTGTCCTATATACAAAACCGACGAAAAAGCTTCGCTGAATATATCCACTTTAGCGTCCGGATCGACTATCTTTTTTCTTTTAATTATTCCCATTTATTCTTTCTGCTCTCTTCTTTTCAAAAAAATATGCTATGCCGGTATACAGTGTTATCGCTGTTATGAAAAACATTATATAGTAATTAGTATCCGAATAGAGAAGTGAAATGAGTTGGTTGGCAAACTCCCTATCTCCTCCGACGGCATCATACATCAGGATAGACAGTACGGCAAATATATACACCATTTGAAAAAACGTCTTTGCTTTTGCTACCCATGAAGTCTTCATCGTAACACCGTTCGCTTCATGATATGATCTGAGAAGTGTGATGAAAATATCCCGCATTACGATTATTATCACCATCCAGATAGGTACTATACCATACAAATAAAACAAAACGAATGCAAATGATGTCAGAACCTTATCAGCAAACGGATCCAGGAATACACCCCATCTCGTTATCTGTCCGTATTTCCTTGCATGCCACCCGTCATACCAGTCCGTTAGTGACGCTATTACGTATATAGCAAACCCTATCGTCTTTACGGTAGTATTTTCCGAAAGGAATAAATACAGGAAGACGGGAGATAAAATTATCCTTAAGATCGAAAGTTGATTTGGTAATGTCAACTTATGAAGGTTATTGTTCTTTAAACAACTATACTCTTTCGATAATGGATGCCATTCCCTGTCCGACTCCTATACACATTGTAGCAAGTCCTCTCTTCTTATCCTGCTTCTCCATTTCATTAAGCAGTGTAACGATTATTCGTGCGCCGCTGCTTCCCAGCGGATGTCCTAAAGCAATTGCGCCCCCGTTCACGTTTATTATGCTCTGGTCTAGTCCCAGCTCGTCGATACACGCGAGACTTTGCGCCGCGAATGCTTCGTTAAGCTCGACCAGGTCAATATCACTCAGCTTCAAGCCTGCTCTTTCGAGCGCTTTCTTTGTCGCGGGAACAGGTCCAACACCCATGCACGCCGGGTCCACACCCGCCGCTGCTGAAGCTACATACTTAGCCCTGGGTTTGAGGTTATACTTCTTAACGAAATCTTCCGAAGCAAGCATCATCATACTGGCGCCGTCGTTTATACCGCTTGAATTTCCCGCAGTAACGGTTCCGTTCTCTCTAAATGCAGGTCTGAGCTTCGCTAATGCCTCCATCGTAGTATCCGGTCTGGCAAATTCGTCTTTGTCAAAGATTATAGTATCTTTTTTTACTCTTACTTCCACACCCGTTATCTCGTTATCGAATTTCCCGCCTTCGATCGCCGCCTTGGCTTTCATCTGTGAATTGTAAGCAAATTCGTCTTGTCTTTCCCTGCTTAATTTATACTTTTCTGCAACGTTCTCAGCAGTTTCACCCATCGAATAGGGATAATGCATCTTAGCCAGTTTTGGGTTTGTAAACCTCCATCCGATCGTAGTATCGAACATTTCCACGTTCCTTCCAAATGGTGAAGCGTTCTTTGCCGTTACAAAAGGTGCTCTCGTCATTGACTCGACCCCGCCGACTATGTAACACTCTCCGTCGCCGTTCCTTATTCCTCTCACACCGTCGACGAACGCCTGCATCCCCGACGCGCAAAGCCTGTTCACTGTCGCACCTGCAACCGATATTGGTAGTTCTGCAAGCAGTACGCACATTCTCGCCACGTTCCTGTTCTCCTCACCTGCTCCGTTAGCATTGCCAAGCAGTACATCCTCTATTTCTTCTTTTGGGATGTTGTTCGCGTCGAAGTTCCTTTTCACGATCTCTTTAATAAGAAGCGCCGCCATGTCATCCGGTCTCACGCTTGCCAGCGTTCCGGCGAACTTACCGATCGCTGTTCTTACTCCGTCGATTATATATACGTCTTTCATTAGTTGCAGTACCCCTTATATTCTTTAATGTAATCGTATGCAATTAATTCTCCCGCGAGACTAAAATCGTTATTAAGACCTTCCTTGTTCATATTTTCGTCCCAGTATTTCCATACCTTGCAAAAATCTTCATCCATGACTTCCTGTCCCTTCGCAAGCGTGTATATTAGATTAGCGGTTCTGCTGTTAGGCATTTCCTTCAGCGCCTCCTCCAGATACAGTAATCCGGCTTCGGGCTTAAAATAATCATCCATAATCGTCATGTAACCTATGACCAACTTCTGATCCGGTGAAAGGCTCTTCATTGTAAATTCCTTCTTGCCGTGATAAACCTGCGTCAGGTACAGCTCTGTATTGTTTCGTCCCGAAATGTCCCAGCCCATTGCGTTAATAACAGCCATTCTCACGTCTATCGGATTATTATCATTAGCCAGGTAATCCGCGATAGTATTATCCATTACCTTCTTTCCCGCGGCGTATGTGACTATTGCCCCGTCGTAATACGCCTCGTGAAACGGCGTTGAAGTTATAGGCGAATCCGCGAACACCGTATTCACACCCAAAAATACTGCTCCAAGTAAAAAGATGCTTTTGATCAGCTTCATTCAACAAATTTTAATTTCAAAATCGAAAATAACCATTTCTCCCCTCAATTTAAAACCACTCTATTTTCCACAAAATTAAAAATCCCCTCTTACCATGAATTGTCCATAAAAAAAGCTCCTATAGTAACTAAAGGAGCTTTTTAAATTATATGATTGGAGTAAAATTATATCTCATTACATTTTGTGCTAATTGCCTCGAGAATATCTTTTTCTATAATCTCGCGTGTTGTTTTTGAATCTTCACGATGAATGCAAATGTGGGTAGCCCCATTATTAAGAATACATTTTGCTTTATGATGATTATCAAATCGTTCACTTAAATCTCCAGTTATACCCAAATAGACATGCATGTGGGTTGAATCTTTCTCTTTACTAAATAAATAGACAGCGCCCACAGCATTAAAAGTTGTTCCAATTTTGTAAATTACAAAATTATATTTAGTACCCGATTTGCCTGTCAATGTAAGGGTTTGTTCTGTACTCATAATTAACTCTCCTTAAGTTTATAAATAGTGAATATACTATTTACACAAATAAGAAACTAATGGAAAAGTTTAAATAACACTTTTTCAATAGTTTGTAATCCCCTCAAATACTATATATAACTATACATCATCTGGTAACTTCTATTACGGGTACTACCTTTACAACCAACAATCCATTCTGAGGACCAGTTATCTCTAAGATTTTAAAATATCCCGTCAATTCGTTTAGCTCTGTGTTAAATTTATAATTCTCTGAAGTCTTTAATTTCACAAAATGATATTCGATCCCGGTCAATCTTTCATCGTAATTATCATATACCGCAAAGAAATAAAAATCGTCGGTTGGTTCTTTTAATGCATCCTGTTGGTCGGCATCAATTGATATATCTAGAAAAACTATATTCCCCTCATTCTCAAGCATAAAATCGTTAAAGCGCTTGAACAAATTATCCGTCTCCTCCGTTGGCTTCCCAACATACCCCGTGAAAGATAAGATATGATCCTGCGCCTGCACCGTCCCGATCAAAACAAAAAATATTATTATTGCGATATATTTCATATTCTATTCTTCCTCCTCCGCTCTCAGCTTCTCTAGAACAGAAAAATCTTCCAGTGTAGTGACGTCGCCTTTCACCTCTCCGCTATTCGCCAGCTCCCTCAGGAGCCTCCTCATGATCTTACCGCTGCGCGTCTTCGGGAGCGAGTCCGTAAATCGAATCTCATCAGGCCTTGCGAGCGCCCCTATCTCCTTTACTACCCACTGCTTCAGCTCATCTTTTAAATCGTCACTCGGTATTTGCTCTCCTTCCAGCGTCACGAATGCGCAAATAGCGCTGCCTTTAATCTCATCGGGCTTAGCTACCACGGCTGACTCTGCGACCTTCGGATGGGCTACCAATGCCGACTCTATCTCGGCGGTGCCGAGGCGATGGCCGCTAACATTTATTACATCGTCGACCCTGCCCATGACCCAGAAATATCCCTCTTTGTCACAGCGGGCGCCGTCGCCGGTGAAATAATAGCCGGGGAATTCCGACCAGTATTGCTTTTTATAGCGCTTATCATCACCGTAGATGGTCCTAAGCATTGATGGCCAGGGTGTTCTCATTATGAGAAAGCCGCCAGCACCTTTTGGGACCTGCTTTCCGTGTTTGTCGACGACTTCCGGACGGATGCCGAAGAACGGGAACGTCGCCGATCCGGGTTTGCATGGTGTAGCGCCGGGAAGCGGTGTTATCATTATTGCGCCGGTCTCGGTCTGCCACCAGGTATCGACGATGGGGCATTTTTTCTTTCCAATCTTATTATAATACCACATCCACGCCTCAGGGTTAATTGGTTCACCGACCGTACCAAGTAAACGGAGCGAGCTAAGGTCTTTTCCCTTCAGCCACTGGTCACCCCATTTAATAAATGCCCGTATAGCAGTAGGCGCTGTATAAAAAATACTTACTCTGTATTTATCCACGATGCGCCAGAACCTATCCGGATTTGGATAGTTAGGAGCGCCTTCGTAAATCAAAACAGTGGCACCATTTTGCAGGGGTCCGTACGTGACGTAACTGTGCCCGGTCACCCAGCCAATATCAGCCGTACACCAGTATATATCTTCGTCTTTCATATCAAAAACATACTTCGTTGTGAGATATGTCTGGACGCTGTAACCGCCGGTTGTGTGAAGAATCCCTTTCGGCTTTCCGGTCGTACCGCTCGTGTATAAAATGTAAAGCGGATGTTCGGAATCAAGTTCAGCGGGCTTGCAATAGTTATCAGCCTTTTTCATCTCTTCATAGTACCACACATCCCTGCCTTTTATCATTTTCACATTGTTTCCGCACCTGTTAACGACGATAACTTTTTTAATGGTAGGGCAACTAATGAGCGCTTCATCCACGTTCGCTTTGAGCTCGACAATTCCTCCGCGCCTGAACCCGCCATCTGAAGTGATCACCATCTTTGCTTTTGCGTCGTTAATCCTGTCTATCAATGCCTGCGCAGAAAATCCGCCGAAGATTATCGAGTGAACCGCGCCGATCCGTGTACATGCCAGCATCGCGATCACCGCTTCCGGTATCATCGGGAGGTAAATACATATCCTGTCACCTTTTTTAATTCCGTTCTTTTTCAGCACATTCGCGAACTTATTCACCTCTTCATACAATTGCTGGTATGTCAGGGTCCTTGTGTCGCCCGGTTCTCCTTCGAAAAAGAGCGCAACCTTATTTCTTCTGTGCGACGCAACGTGTCTGTCGAGGCAGTTGTAAGACATGTTTATCTTTCCGCCGAGAAACCATTTCGAGTGAGGGGCTTTCCATTCGAGCACTTTATTCCATTTTTTAAACCAATGGAGTTCACCCGCGGCTTTAGCCCAGAATTTTTGCGGATTCTTTATGGACTCGTTGTACATTTTCTTGTACTGCGCCATGGATGAGACGTAAGCCTGTTTGGAGAATTCCGCAGAAGGTTTGAAAAGCCTCTTCTCGCTGGAGAGTGAGGTTATCTTTTGCGAACCCGCTTTATCTCCCGAAGTTCTCTTTTTTGCGCGTGATGCTTTTTTGACCGGTTTCCGATTAGTTTTACTCATTTATGAGGGATTTTATTAGCTGAAAATTCAAACTAATAAAAATGTCGGGGAAATTGAAGGAAGAAGAATAAGTAACTTATTAAAATATAAATGAGTAAGCAATGTTGAATAACCCACAAAATGTTGATACAATCAATATCTGTTCACACATTATTGATCTCAACCAAATTACTCGCAATCTATTAAATCTTTTTTGCCCATATCCGGCTGGAATATATATCAATGATATATTTGCCGCAATAAATGCAATTCCAAAAGGAAATAATTTATCTTGAAAATAAGGGGCTAAAGTCTCCTTATTATTTATAAAAATTAGAGACATAACACCTAAAAGAGCATTGAAAGCCAGACAATATTGATTTACTGCCCTAATATCAAGCACTAATGATTCTCTAAGTTTTGCTTTTTTACACGGAGTATCCCCCAAATCATTTTCTTTAGGGATATGGAGAAAATCCCAAATTAAAAATATGAGTAATGTCACAATCCCTATTCCGAAAATACCCAGTTTAATATTTTCAAATAAACCCATTTTAATTATTAAAGTTAATTTTCTCTAAAGTCTTGAGGTGCGTCTTCCAATTCTGCAAGGTCCAGTTCGAGCCATGTTCTTCCGTCATCACAAACAGCGCCAACAGTAAAGGCTCCATAAGCATAGGTAGTCAGCCGAGCCACGCCGTCCTTAACCTTTTTAATAACAGTATTATTTGGAAAACTTTCGTGTAAATAAAAAATAACAACCCCTTCCAGTGGCTTCTTTTCCGGTTCTACCGACTTTACCTCAAGCACAATATTGTAATAAGGCTCATTTATCTTCTTATCATAAACTCTCCCGGTTAAAATTCTCCCGTTGCGTTCAGATTTACCACCCCATTGATTTTTTTGCCTGTCACCTCTAACTTTATTTTGCCTCAACCGTAAAAGCTCACTCCACTCGTCATTCGAATCCAGGAATCGTCCCGGGATTGCATCCGAAACAAGGTTTCTGCTTGCTCCAATATTAGATTTTGCAACCTCCTCTTCGACCTTTTCACCGACACTATCTTTTACTTTCTCTACTTCCTCTTTAGATTTCTCAGCTTCCTTCTTTGCCTCTTTCGCAAGCCTTAATACTCTCTCAGAAATAGTATCCATAAATTTCCTTGCAAAAATTGATGCGACTAAACAATATCCCGCAAATACAAGAAGATCAATATTGTGTGCATCAAATCCTCCATTAGTACTACCATTACTTGTCGCAGTACGACCCACTATATCAAGGAAAAGAGGTATGAGAAAAGCCCCGCCTATCCCAATAAAAATACATTTTGCAAGTGAATTTTTTGGGGAGACGAACTGAACAGGTTTGTTGCCGTCTTGCATGGGAGTCGGTTGTATAGGTGTACTTTCCTCATTTGTTATGTAATAGTTAACAATTCCCCCGAATATCCCTGAAGCAATCATAACTACAATAAGCCACACAATATCCCAATCGACTTTGCAGGTATTCGGAGTCACATTTTGAACTGCTGTATCCTGGACAATTTGCAATAATAAATTTATCATAATTCAGAGATGAGTTTAGCTCACCATTATAAAAATATTTTATGATTTAGTCAACCTAAATTATAATATTAATAAAGAAATTTAATTTATGGAAATACAGTAAAAAATTAAAATTTAAATAAATAAATACATGCGTAATTTGTATTGTATCTCTGGCAATTGAGTCAATATGTAGTTAGAAATAGAAAAAAATTATTGGAGGGCAGAAAAACTTAGAGAAAAATCCGACTCAGAAATATCACTCATCCAACTTTCACAGATAAAGAGGATCCCCGAAATACATCGCCCGTTAGCTCTGAGGATTTTTCACACTTAACAGTGTATCAAGATCAGGCACACCACTCTTTAAGGTCTGGTACACAACGCAGTAGCGTTCTGTAAGTTCGATAAGTTTATCGAGTTTTTCTTTTTCTTCGTCTGAGTCTATATCGAAATACATTCTTATTTTTTTGAAACCAACGGGGACATCTTTGCTGACCGCCAGCGTTCCTCTGAAGTCTAGGTCGCCCTCGGCACGTATCTCTGCTTTGCGGTATTGTATCCCCATGGCGAGCGATACAGCTTTGAAGGTTACACCTGCACACGCTACGAGCGCATCGAGAAGCATGTCACCGGAACATGCCTCACTGCCGTCACCACCGGCGGCGGGATGGAGCCCGGATATTATTTTACCAGAAAAAGTTTCAACAGTACAATTCACATCGTCAGGACTAATATCCCCCGAAGAATGATGAACTACGAGGGCTGATGCAGGATCTTGCTTATATTTTTCCTTGAGGGGTGCCTGTTTAGCGCGGAGTTCTTCTTTTGTCATTATACACTAATTTTTTTCAAAATTATGCAATTCTCCAGAGAATAAAAATTTATTTGCTATTACATAAAATTTGATTTTTAAATGGATTTTTAGCATTTTTGCTAAGCATTTCCCAGCTTCAATATTTTAAAAAACAGCTAAAACAATCTTACTTAACCAAACCAAATCATAATGAAATTTTTCAAGATCGCAGGGATAGTTCTTGGAGTACTGTTCTTGATACTTGTCGGAGTTTACGCATACATTATGACACAATTTCCGAAGGTGGACCCGGCACCCGACCTGGTCATTAATTCCACACCGGAAATGATAGAGAGAGGAAGGTATCTTGCAACAACGATGTACAGCTGTATCGACTGTCATTCACAACGTGACCCGGAGAAATTTATGATGCCTCTTATTCCAGGCACAGAAGGAATGGGCGGAATGGACATGGGCGAAAGTGCCGGTTTCGTCCCCGCAAGAAACATTACTCAGGATAAAGAGACGGGTATTGGTACATGGACGGACGGTGAAATATTCCGTGCAATAACAGTGGGGGTAAATAAGAATGGCGATCCTCTTGCCCCAATGATGCCCTTCCCTTTATTCGGACAATTGGATAGTAACGACATCATTGCAGTTATTGCGTATATCAAGACATTAAAGCCAATCCATAATGAAGTTGGAGACAAGAGCTTGAATTTCCCACTTAATTTGATATTCAGGACGATACAGGGTCCTCCTTCATTTAAACAAAAACCGGATTCAACCAACAGAATAGCAATGGGTGAGTATCTTGCCACACCGTGTGTATTCTGTCATACCCCATCGGACAAGGGTGAAATGTTCATGGACAGCCTGGTAGCCGGCGGAGTTCCATTTATGCTTCCAAACGGAGGTTATGTAAGGACTGCCAATATTACGCCGGACATGGAAACAGGTATAGGTACTTGGTCGAAGGAAATGTTTATAAAGAGATTTAAGGATGCAACTGATCCAAGCACACACGTTGCCGTAAAGAAAGAAGATTTCAACACTGTAATGCCGTGGACATTTTACGGACAGATGACAGAGCAAGACCTGGGATTGATATATGATTATCTAAGGACAGTAAAACCTGTCAAAAACATGGTGCAGAAATATACACCGCCGGGTGGACCTATGTAAAATCAGCCCTAAAGATTTTCTAAAGCTGCCCCTCTTAAAATATTTTGGAGGGGCTTTCTTATTATTCTCATTTAAAATCTCCTCTATAATTGCTATTTTATTAAATATTTTATTCACAAATAGTAATAAATGTCAAAAATTGCGTTTGTATTTCCGGGACAGGGTTCACAGCAGGTCAGCATGGGAAAAGACCTTTTTGATAACAATGACACCGCACGGGATCTATATTTAAAAGCAGACGAGATATCCGGACTGCCGTTAAGTGAAATTTCTTTTAACGGTCCGGCAGATATATTAAAGGAAACACAGTACACACAGCCGGCGCTGTTCGTTAATTCCTATATACTGACACAGCTGATCGGTGACAAGATAAAGGCAGATTATTCCGCAGGTCATTCACTGGGTGAATATACTGCGTTCGCTTACGGCGGGGCATTCGATTTTGAAACCGGAGTAAAACTCGTGACACGGCGTGGTGAACTGATGAAAGATGCCGGTGATAAGCAGAAAGGAACGATGGCGGCGCTGATAGGGCTGACATATGAGCAGGTCTATGAGATTTGCGACAAAGCCGAGAAGGCTACAAACGGAAAGGTATGCGACGCGGCGAATTTTAACTGCCCGGGACAGATAGTAATATCGGGCGACGTGGAGGCGGTTCATAAGGGGATGGAAATAGCCAAAGGCGAACCGTATAATTGCAGGCTGGCAAAGGAGCTTCCCGTGAGCGGGGCATTTCACTCAAGGCTCATGGTACCAATAGCGGACGAGCTGAGGATCTCAATCGAAGGCGCAGGAATAAATGACAGCAAGGTAGCGGTATTTTCCAATGTGGAAGCGGAACCGGTAACGGCTAAAGCCGGGATTGAGCAGTGTCTATACAGACAATTGTACTCCCCTGTTAAGTGGGAGGATTCGATACGAAACATGGTGAATGAAGGTGTGAGCAAATTTTACGAGATAGGGTCAGGAAAGGTGCTGACGGGACTTATCAAGAAGATACATCCGGATGCGGAGCTGTATAACATATCAACATTAGAAGACATACAGAACTTATAAATCAAACAACATTATGTCAGAGTTTAAAGATAAAGTAGTAATCGTGACGGGCGGTTCACGAGGAATAGGTAAGTCCATCGCGGAATTATTTAACGAGGAAGGCGCAAAGGTAACCGTTACCTACAAAAACAAGATAGACGCGGACCACTTCGATAAGCTGGGCATAAAACATGCGCAGTGCGACGTGGCGGACCTGAAAGCAGTGACGGATTTCATCGACAGCGTGATAAAGGAACACGGGCAGATAGACGTACTGGTAAATAATGCCGGCGTCACAAAGGACGGTCTGCTGATGAGGATGAGCGAAGATGATTGGGACCTGGTGATAGATACGAATTTGAAGGGGGTATTTAATTTAACGAAGGCGGTATCGCGCCATATGATGTCGAAAAGACAGGGAAAAATAATTAACATGACTTCGATAGTCGGTATTATCGGGAATGCTGGGCAGGCTAATTACTGTGCCTCAAAAGCCGGTGTTATCGGATTTACCAAGGCAACGGCGAAGGAATTTGCATCCAGGAACATCAATATTAATGCGGTTGCGCCGGGATTTATAGAAACGGAAATGACGCAGGAGCTTTCGGATGAGGTAAAGCAGAACTATCTGAACTCCATCCCGATGAAGAGAATGGCAAAATCGGAAGAAGTGGCAAGGCTGGTAAAATTCCTGGCTTCAGACGACGCAGGATATATTACAGGACAGGTGATACAAATAGACGGCGGACTGGCAATGTAGTTCATTTATTAATCTTGAACACACAAAATATGAATAAAATAATTTCAATAATTTTTCTTTTTGTGATAGCATTAATGGTATTCGGGTGCGAGAGCAAGCCAAAGGATATGTTCGTAAACAAGGTCTTCGTCCATGAGGAAGGAGGACAAAAGCAGATAGTAGGATTTTATGATGATAAGATGATATTCAAATGGGATGATACGCTTGGTGTGGAGTACCATGAATCTCAATATAACATTAACCCGGTGAACGATTCGACATTTAACATAGAAGTAAAGGATAAGACACCCTATATGGAAAGCAATACGTGGCAGATAGTTATGTCTAAGGATGGAGTGAGCTTCACGTCGGCAGATTCAAAGAAGAGATACGTACTATCACAGGGCGAGTAGGAATCAATAACATAGTTTTGGGAAAAGAGATAAAACAGCGCAAGCAAGAGTTTAAGACAGATTCGGAGATAAGTCTCCCCGCCTACCTCAGCAAACCGGACGGCGATCCCCCGCCCAATCCCGGAGATTATCCGTACACACGAGGAGTTCATGAAACCATGTACCGTTCACGGCTGTGGACTATGAGACAATACGCGGGCTTTGGCACGGCAGAGGAATCAAATCAAAGATATAAATACTTAATAGCGAACGGGACGACCGGGCTGTCGGTAGCATTCGATCTGCCTACTCAGATTGGATATGACAGCGACGACCCGATGGCGGAAGGCGAAGTCGGGAAAGTCGGTGTTGCCATAGACTCACTCGAGGATATGGAGACACTATTCGAGGGAATAAAGCTACAGGACGTTACGACATCGATGACCATAAATGCCACGGCATCGCTACTGTTGCTAATGTATGTTGCTATAGCTAAAAAACAAAACGCCGACCTTTCAAAGATCTCCGGCACGGTACAGAACGATATACTAAAGGAATACATAGCGCGCGGTACATATATTTATCCTCCGAAACATTCGCTGAGACTGATAACTGATCTATTTTCATGGTGCGGTGAGAACCTGCCCATGTGGAACACAATTTCCATAAGCGGTTACCATATACGGGAAGCCGGTTCGAGCGCGGCGCAGGAAGTTGCATTTACGCTTTCTGACGGGATAGAATACGTGAGAGCGGCAATCAGATCGGGGCTGGATGTAGACGAATTTGCCGGACGGTTGTCATTCTTTTTTAATGCACATAATAATTTTCTGGAAGAAATAGCTAAATTCAGAGCGGCACGTAGGATATGGGCAAAAATCATGAAAGAGAAATTCGATGCTAAGAAAGAAAACAGCATGAAGCTGAGATTTCACGCGCAAACAGGCGGTTCCACGCTCTCCAATCACCAGATAGAAAACAACGTAGTGAGAGTAACCGTGCAGGCATTGGCGGCAGTACTTGGGGGTGCGCAGTCGCTTCACACAAACGGTAAGGACGAGGCACTCTCTCTTCCTACAGAGGAGGCCGTGCAAACCGCACTCAGAACACAGCAGATACTTGCCTATGAAAGCGGTGTGGCTGATACGGTGGACCCTATGGGCGGATCGTATTTTATCGAATATATGACGAACCAGATGGAAGAAAAGGTCTGGGAATACATTAACAAGATAGAGGATATGGGCGGGTCGCTAAAGGCTATCGAAGCGAATTACCAGAAATCACAGATAGAGAATAATGCCTATAATTTCCAAAAAGCCGTAGAAGAAGGAAAAGAAATCATTGTTGGTGTAAACAAATTTGCTTCGGATATCGATGAGGAGATCGAGATACTTCATATAGACGAAACTGCAAGAAAGACGCAAACGGAAAAGTTAAGAAAATTAAGAGCGAAGAGAGATAACACGAAGGTAAAGGAATCCCTGGATAAGATCAGAGAAATTGCTCAAACGGACGAGAACCTGCTTCCCTACCTGCTAAATGCAATCGAATCGTACGCTACAATCGGCGAAATCTCCAATACTCTTCGCAGTGTCTGGGGAGAATACAAGTAGTCAAATCATAAAAGTGAAAGATCAGAATAGTAAAATAGTGTGGATAACCGGAACCACCGCCGGGATAGGAAGAGCTCTTGCTGTGGAATTTGCTAAGGCGGGGCATACCGTAATATGTTCAGCACGAAGGAAAGGAAAGCTGATACAGGAGGTAAAAGCGATAGAAAAAACTGGTGGGAAGGCAATAGCGATGCACTGTGATGTTTCCAAGGAGGCGGACGTCAAGAGAACGGTCAAAAACATACTCAAGAAATACGGAAGGATAGATGCTCTGATAAATAATGCCGGAGTAACGGAATTTAAATTGTTTACCGAATCTACAGTAAAGGATTTTGATAATATAATCGGAGTTAATTTAAGAGGAGCATTCCTGTGTATGAAGGCGGTACTACCCGGGATGATCAAAAAGAAAGACGGCCAGATTATAAATATACTTTCAGTGGCGGCGATAACAACATTTGAATACAGTTCACTCTACGCTGCATCTAAAGCGGGGCTTAAAGCAATGTCCGAGGGAATCAGAAAAGAGATCAGGAAGTATAATATTAAAGTTACGAACATAATGCCGGGAGCAACAATAAGTCCAATGTGGGATAAGGATTTTGCCGAAAGAAATGAGAAAAGGATGATGAAAGCGGAAGATATTGCAAGGCTCACCTTGGATGCCTTCAATCAACCAAAATCTTTGGTGACTGAAGACATCGTAGTGAGACCAATTAAAGGAGACGTATGACTAAACTACACTCTGTTATATGAATAATAAGAACTTAAACTCTTCTATTTAATGAACGGCTTTAAAGTGCCGTTTACTTCAAAAACCAATCTTTCAATCAATCGATAGTATTACTTTAACACTAAAGATAGTGTTGCATTCTCCGGTCAAAGAATTATAAAGAACACCGGAAAGTAAAACAAAAGTTCTCATTTTGTGAAGTCCTACTAAGGAGATTCAATTTATAAGTTTTAAATGTAAAAGTCTATATATAGATGCGGTACAGGAAGGAAATTATAAAAATTTTACATTAGTACATATGAAAATATTGTAAACATAACGTATCATATCAATAATAATTAATGACTTAACAAGAATAATTAAAGTATTAATTTAAGTGAATTTTTTTTAGACTTTTAACCACCTGACTGAAGATATAGAACTAATTAATTATTATACTGCATTATATTATTATCTATGATTAATTAATTATTTATTTCCTTTGCATATACCCTCGCGACGGTGTAGCAGAATTCACAGAGACGAATGCAGTATGGTCTATGTGATCGATAAGGCTCATCAGCTCCTTTTGTCTCCTACGGAGTGTGAGCACCATGAGTATAGATACATTGCCGGAGCTTCCTTCACCGGGAAGTTTGGTAACACCAAAATTCTTTTTACGAAGAAGCACAGCTATCTCCCCTGCCTTCTTTAGTGATACAATATATGTTTGTATAAATCCTATGCCGATCCTTTTTTCTATGACAATTCCAAGCATATTTCCTATAGCAAAACCGGAAGCATATCCGAGAATATTCCAGGGATTATTCAGGTGCTGAACTACATAGCTAATGGCGATAACCCAAACTGTTGATTCCACAAAACCTATTGCCCCGGACGGACCAACCCTACCCTGCATTATCATAAGTGTCCTGACTGTAGCCAGTGAAACATCTATTATCCTGAGGCACATGATGAATAATGCACCTAAAATTATCTCTGCCATTTTATTATTTTTTACCTGTTTCCAGTATATTATTCTTATATTGACGCAAAGAGTAATTTTGCGTAACTTCACAATTAAGAGGGGGAAGGTTTATTGAATAAAACCTTTTGTTCACTAAAACCTTCGTAACATGTCACTTATAAAATGTCCAACCTGTACAGCAGAGATATCATACAACTATGATATCTGCCCAAACTGTGGCGCTACAGTTTACGACTTCGAACCGGAAACCGGCTCCGAAGAAAATTACAACAACGATTTCAAAGATTACGTCTCCACAACAAAGAAAGCAAAGTGGTATCATGCAGCAATATTATTTTTAGCTGTGCTGGCAATGTTTCTTGGTGTGCTGTGGGGTTTCGATGACGTATTAAGAACCAAAGCGTTAAATTCCGCACCGGAAGAATCATATATACTATTTGCAGCGGGGCTTGGCTTATTCGTAGTAACAAAGGTAGTAATTCATTCGGATAAGCGACGCGAAGACTTTTTTTAAAGAACATTTTTAAGGGCTTTTACCAGAAATTCATTCTCCGATCGAATACCGATCGTAACGCGTATACACGTTGGTAATCCGAACGGTTTCAATGGGCGTATGATCACCCCTTGCTCCAGTAACTCCTCATTCAGTGTAAGCACATCTGCCTCCAGCCCCATATCGATTAGGATAAAATTAGCATAAGAAGGAAACCATTTTAATCCGAGCGCAGTGAACTCCTTCGTAAGGTACTCATACCCGGTACTATTTATTTCGCGGGTTTTAGCAAGAAAGTCCGTATCTTCCAGTGAAGCAAGTGCTCCTGCCTGCGCAACATTCCCAGGCTCAAAGGGAAGTTTCACTTTCATTATTATTTCAACGAGGTCTCTGTGAGCAAGCGCATACCCTACCCTTATGCCGGCTATACCGTATGCTTTTGAAAATGTACGCAATGTAATGATATTATCCAGCCGGTAATCCATCGAATCCGGATACCCCTCACGTCCAAATGCATATTCATAATACGCTTCATCAAGAAGCACAAGAATATCTTCAGGGACTTTTTTAATAAATATATCAAATTCCTCTTTCGTAAAGATCGTACCGGTGGGGTTATTGGGATTGCACAGGTAAATCATTTTTGTCTTTGGTGTAATCGCATTGGCTATTGCATCGAGGTCGAATTTATACGTGTCATGGGGCATAGGGACGTAGTGGCATTTATTTGCTCTACCGCGTACCAACACCTGAAAGCCGATGAACGTTGCTTCCGATGAGATTATCTCATCGCCGGGCGTTAAGAATGCCCTCATAATAACAGCCATTATACCTTCGCTACCATTCCCGACAGCAACATTATCAATCTCTACGTTAAACCTTTCCGCAATCTCGGTACGCAGGGCAATCGCACCAATATCGGGATAGCGGTGAACATTCGCGAATTCATCCTGCATCGCTTTAAGGGCTTTGGGTGAAGGACCGAGCGGGTTTTCGTTAGACGCAAGCTTATGGATAGTATCAAGATGATACTCTTTTTTTATCTCTTCAATTGAGCGTCCGGGAACATATGGTTTAAGCTCGCGAATATAATCGGGTACTTTGATCATGACATAGATTTGGTAAAATATATAATTTATAAAAAGGATTTTAAGGTATAAATGGAAAAAGCCGGGAGATGGTTTTATTGGAAAAAGGTAAGATTCCCCAAATAAGTAAATTGTTTATAAAATGAGAAATATATAATTTTTGGAAATCAAGCAAATTAAGCTTCACAATAAATGTCCGAATTAGACAGTTCAGCAGAATCAGCCCGAAAAATCAAAACATACGATCAGCGCCAATGGATAAAGGAAAATCTTTCTTACAAGAAAGATACCGGTAGCAAAGCATGGATATTACACAGGATCACCGGAGTCGCTCTTATTGGTTATCTGTTTCTACATATATATTCGATCAGCCCGCTAACCCAGGGAAGGGTCGCATTCGATGAACATATAAAGGTATATACAACGCCGTTTTTTATGGTAATGGAATGGTTCTTATTTGCATTCGTACTTTTTCACTCATTAAACGGGATAAGAATAGTACTTGTTGATTGGGCAGACGGAGCCAGGTATCACAGGCAGTTATACTGGATATCATGGGTAGCCGGGATAATATTATTTTTTGCCATGGGAGCATTGATGTTTTCCTATGAATTAAAGCAATTATTTTAAATACAAAACCATAAATGTATAAATACAAAGGTACAAAAGATTCGGGCGGAAGAAGCTGGCTAATGCAGAGGGTTACCGGCCTTGCACTAGTGGTATTAATGGTAGGACACTACGTATTGATGCATTATACTCCGGAATCGGGTCATACATATGACGCGGTACTAGGTAGAATGCAGTATTCATGGTACAGAATAATAGATATAGTATTTGTAACTCTAGCAATGTATCACGGACTTAATGGAATATGGGGTATATTCAGGGATTATAACTTAAAACCATGGCAAAGTTATGCTATAGTATCCGCTTTGATAGTGTTCGGGGCGGCATTTGTTGCATGGGGATATGTAATAATTTTTTCAATTCCCTACGTCAATACAGGTGTTGCAATTGTTGGCCCTTAATGTAAGTTATTGATTAATTCGACATGAAAAATTAGTATTTTCGCTAATTTTTTTTATACATAAAAACTCAAAAAAAAATTAAATTAGTATTCCATATTTTGAAAATTATCAATATATTGCAATAATTTAATTTTAATTTTATTTAAAAATTAACCTTTATACATACCAAACCTATCCACAAATTCTTAAAAACTTAAGGAGTCAAAATGGAAAAATTGCAGCAAATCAGAGAAATTCTTGATGGAATGCAAAAAGATATTGAAAAATTCTATGACAAGGGGCAAAACGCCGCCGGTACCAGAATTCGTAAAGAATTAAACAATATCAGAAAATTGGCAGCCGAAATGCGAAAAGAGATTCAGGACGTAAGAAACAGCAGAAAGGGTTAATGAATTAGTATACGTACGGGGTAACAGAAATTTAAAGTGGATTCTAAGATATGTTCTACTGTATTTTAGAATCCACTTTTTTATTTTTTATCAGTATCTTAGTTATTAATAATTTTTGATACGATTTGGAAAAGTCGAAAATACGCAATTTTTGCATAATAGCTCATATTGATCACGGTAAATCCACCCTAGCCGACAGGTTACTGGAAAAAACTCACACAATAGATAAACGCAATATGTATGCCCAGGTGCTCGATGATATGGACCTGGAGCAGGAAAGGGGCATTACAATAAAGCTTCACGCCATCCAGATGAATTATAAGGCAAAGGATGGTGAAGAATACACATTAAATCTAATAGATACACCCGGACACGTAGATTTTTCATATGAAGTTTCGAGATCACTAGCGGCATGTGAAGGAGCGATATTGGTCGTCGATTCTACACAAGGAGTTGAGGCACAAACAATAAGCAACCTTTACCTTGCAATAGAGAACGGTCTTGAAATAATTCCTGTCTTGAATAAGATAGACCTTCCGAGCTCAATGGCTGAGGAAGTAAAACAGCAGGTACTGGAGCTAATAGGAGGCAAAGAGGAAGATATTATTCTCGCGAGCGCTAAAGCAGATATCGGTACCGAGGATATTCTTGAAGCTATTGTCGAGAGGATACCACCTGCAGAGACCGAGAAGGATAAGCCCTTAAAGGCACTTATATTCGATTCGATGTTCGATACTTACAGAGGGGTGGTAGCATATATAAGGATAGTGGAAGGAACACTGAAACAAGGTGACAAGATCTCCTTTTACTTTAACAATAAGTCTTTTGAAGCGGAAGAAGTCGGTGTTCTGAAGATGGGCAGACAGAAAAGAGATAAACTGGAAGCAGGAAATGTTGGTTACCTGATCGCAGGGATGAAGGATGTGAATGATTGTAAGGTCGGTGATACGATATATCTCAGTTCATCGCCGATAGATAAACCTCTGCCGGGTTACAGAGAGGTAAAGCCGATGGTATTCAGCGGTATATACCCTTCGGTATCAGAGGATTTCGAGGAATTGCGTGACGCATTAGCAAAGCTTAAGCTAAACGATGCGGCTCTATCATACGAGCCGGAGAGCTCGGTAGCGCTTGGATTCGGGTTTAGATGCGGATTTTTAGGAATGCTTCACATGGAGATAGTCCAGGAAAGACTGGAAAGAGAATATGACCTAACTATAGTAACTACTGTTCCTAACGTAGAATACAAAGTTTATAAAACTAATGGTGAACTGGTCATAGTAGATAACCCAGCTCAGATGCCGGACAGAGCGAGCATAGATAGAATCGAAGAACCGTACATAAAAGCTCAGATCATCACACCAACCGAGTATATCGGTAACCTGATGAAGCTTGCTACGGATAGAAGAGGGATATACAAAACGACGCACTACATTGATACTAAAAGAGTAGATCTGCAATTTGAGTTTCCCCTATCGGAAATAATATTCGACTTTTATGACAAGCTGAAATCAACATCACGCGGATACGCTTCATTTGATTACGAACTGCTTGATTACAGAGAATCGGATCTTGTAAAACTTGACATACTTCTTAACGGTGATGCAGTGGATGCACTATCAACGATCGTTCATAAAGATAACGCTTTCGAGTGGGGCAGAAAACTTTGCAAGAAGCTAAAAGAACTGATTCCAAAACAGATGTTCGAAGTGGCAATACAAGCTTCTATAGGTTCAAAAGTAATCGCACGTGAAACTATCAGTGCAATGAGAAAGAACGTTACATCCAAGTGTTACGGTGGTGACATAACAAGGAAGAAGAAATTGCTTGAGAAACAAAAAGAGGGAAAGAAGCGTATGAAGCAAGTGGGAAGTGTTGAAGTTCCACAGGAAGCATTTCTAGCTGTACTCTCACTCGAAAAGTAAGGATGAATAATTAACTAAAAACGTACAAAACTTTAATAACAGAAAATTAATTACAATTACAAAAGAATTTCATTATAATAGATAAAACTGAGATTTGACAACACCAACGAAAAAAGTAATAAGAAACAAGAATATACCGACAAACAGCAAGGGTAAAACAGACATTAATAGTAGCTCTAAGGACTCAAAAAATGGTAAGAAAAAGAACAGGACAAAGGAATTTACCGATGCGCTTATATATGCGGCGATAGTTGCATTTTTTATAAAGGTTTTCTTTTTTGAGGCATATAGGATACCTACCGGATCGATGGAAAATACTTTGCTAGTTGGAGATTTTTTGATCGTAACAAAGTTCACATACGGTTCGACAACACCACGCAATATCCCTTTCACAGACATACGGCTTCCATTCGTCAAACTCCCCGGCTTTAAAGATCCTAAGGCTGGTGACGTAGTAGTATTCGACTACCCGGGAGACAGGGACGTTCTTCAGTCACCGGTGGTATTAAATTACATTAAGCGATGTGTTGGAACGCCGGGCGATACCATACAGGTAATCAATAAACAACTGTACAGGAATGGCGTTATTGTGCCTGATGCTCCAAACGGAAAAAGATACACCACAACAAAAGCACCCGGCGAAGTCGAACCGGACATCTTCCCAAAAGGAAGCGGATGGAATAAAGATAATTACGGACCACTCTATATACCCAAAGAAGGTGACAAAATACCTATCGATGCCCAGAACTACGAACAGTGGAAAATATTCGTAGAGAGAGAAGGACATGATATCAGGCTGGACGGAGAAAATGTTTTTGTAGATGGCGCTCCCCTCCCCAATGGAGAGTACACCGCCGAAAGAAATTATTATTTCATGATGGGAGATAACCGCGATAATTCAGCTGACAGCAGGTATTGGGGCTTTGTAGCCGACGATGATATTGTTGGACAAGCGCTTCTAATATACTGGTCATGGGATCCCAGCATAGGATTTGATGAGTTTTTCGAGCTGATGGGCTCCGTCAGATGGGACAGGATCGGAATGCTCATCCACTGACAATTTAGAAATTTAAATGTCAGGAATTTATATTCACATACCATTTTGTCACAAGAGGTGTGTATATTGCGACTTCTTTCTTGTGACCAATCCAAATCTTATAGAGAAATTCATAAAAGCACTCTACCAAGAGATAGAGATATCAGCGCACGCATCTAAGGATTCGACATTTGATACGATATATTTCGGAGGAGGTACTCCTTCAGCTTTATCGCCTCAGCAGATCATAGACATAATAAAAGTGGTAAAGAAGAATTTTACTGTTACGGAAGATGCGGAAATAACTATAGAGGCAAACCCGGAAGATCTAAACAGCGCCAACATATATGAATACAGAAACGCCGGTGTGAACAGGTTGAGCCTTGGGGTACAATCATTTAGCGACACCGAGCTAAAGTTTTTAACTCGAGAGCATAAAGCAGAGGATGCAGTGGAGGTAGTAGAAGAAGTTAAGAAGAGCTTCGATAATTATTCGATAGATATCATATACTCCCTCCCGCAACAAACAACTAAAGATATTAACTATTCACTGCAAAAAGCCATCGGGCTTGGGGTTCCCCACATATCTGCGTACGCACTCACATTCGAGAAAAGGACAGTACTCCATAAGCAAATGGAGAAAGGAATAGCTAAGCAGAATAGTGAAGAAACGGAGTCGGAGATGTATATATTCGTTTCAGATACGCTAAGCAATGCAGGATATAAGCATTACGAAATATCAAGCTTCACAAAGCCGGACTACGAGTCCCGACACAACGGCAAATACTGGGAACTAAAAAACTACCTGGGACTGGGACCTTCATCACACTCTTTCTTCAATGGGAGGAGATGGAACAACGTAAAAAGCATCGAGGGATATTCGACAATACTCGGTGAGGGTATGCTTCCGAAAGAGAATGAAATTAAACCGCATAAGGATGAATTGCTCTTTGAATATGTGATGACGTCGCTAAGAAGCGGAGGAATAGAGTTAAAAAAATTTAGGAAGTTGTCGGGAAATGATTTCAATGAGGCAAAAAAAGAGGCTGTAAAAATATTAGTTGATAATAAATTCGCTGAAATAAATGATGAAAGATTTGCACTAACCCGAAAGGGTTTCAGCATTGCCGATGAAATTATCGCAAAGTATTTTTGAGAAAGTAAAATAGCTCAATATTTAAGAGCAAAAATGTTATTTTGTATAAATTTAATACCAAAGCGCATGCGGACAATTCTACTCGTAGAAGATGAACCTATAAATATGAAGCTTATGACCAGGATACTGGAAAAGCATGACATGAACGTAGTAGCTGCTCACAACGGAAATGACGCTTTAAAAGCATATTCAGAAAGAGATGACATAGACGTTATCCTGATGGACGTGCAGATGCCTATAATGGACGGATTTGAGACTACAAGACTGATAAGAGAAACAGACAAATACCAGGAGAAGAAAACCAAGATAATCGCTTTGACAGCTTTTGCTTATGAAACAGATAGAGAGAAATGCTTACAAGCAGGAATGGATGATTTTATTTCGAAGCCGATCGATATGAAGCTCCTTATAAACAAGATCTCCAACTGATCAAAGAGTAGTAAGAAGGAACTGAGCTAACGTCAAAAAGATAGTCACACCAATCACATCCTGGAACGCAGTCGCAAAAGGTCCGGATGAAACCGCAGGATCAAATCCAAATTTCTTAGACAGCATGGGTATAGCCGTACCGGCAAAACCAGCTATATTTATTGAAGTAAACATAGATATACCAACCGTAAAGCCGAACTTCAGATTCTGTGGCGAGGAACTCATTAGATAACCTATAATCCCTACAAGCACGCCTATTACTAAGCCTATTATTAAGTTGGTTTTTATCTGCCTAAAAAAAGGCACCCACCATTGAGCAAGTGTAATGTAGCCCGTATCCAGAGCTCGAACAACTATAGCGGCTGATTGGAGACCGGAATTGCCCGATATCGCATTGATAATGGGCATAAAAGCGGCAAGGAGAATGATCTCACCAAGCATTTTATCGTGCGCTTTTATTACAATCACAGCGATCATTTCGACACCTAGGGCTATCATAAGCCATGGGAGACGCATGCGTGCGATCTGCAGTGATGATTTCTTTTCAAGCTCCTCCGCATCGGTACCCGTCATTTTCGCAACGTCTTCGGTATATTCTTCTTCCACAACATCCATAACGTCATCAATCGTGATCCTGCCAATGACTCTTTCATCTGAATCTACAACCGGGACAGAAACAAGGTCATAGTTCATAAATATCTTTGCTACCTCTTCCTGGTCCATATTTGCATCGACAGAGATAACATCAGGGTTCATGACCTCCGACATCTTCTGATTAGGATCTTTCATCGAAATGATAAGCCGTCTCAGAGAGATAATGCCTTTTAGGTGGTTATGGTCATCGACAATCCACATATTGTAGAATTGGTCAATCTCATCACCTTTTTCCTGAATTACCTTAATTGTCTCGGAGACGGAATCGTTCACATGGGCAACGATAAACTCCTTTGCCATGATACCGCCGGCTGTGTTTTCATCATATTTAAGGAGTTCCCGCAGTTCGTCGGAGTCTTCCTTACCGACTGTATCCAGGCTTTGTAAGACCTTATGCTGTTCATCTTCATCCAGATCGGCGACAAGATCAGCGGCATCATCGGAATCCATCTCTACGAGCAGATTTGAGAGTTTGCCTTCACTGAGATTTTCGAGAATAGCATCCCTGCGTTCATCACCGAGTTCGAGGATAATTTCTCCGGCAGTCTCCTGTGATAGTAATGAAAACAGGTAGATTGCGTCATTATCATCACGCAGAGTGTCGATTAGCACCGCTATGTCATAATCATACAGGTCAGCAAGAATATTACGGAGAAGTGCATCGGAGCGGGATTCTATCAGGCTCTCTATCTCGGAAAGGAGTTCCTTATCAATTTTGAGATGGGATTTATTTTTGGATTCGCTTGCCACAATATCAAAAGTTTAAAAATTCATCAAAAGGAACGAATCAAAATATTCATTCCGAAATGCATAATCAATCAACTAATTTCCGTTAAAAAGCGTTCTCGATATGATTTATTTCGGTATTCTCTCCCGTCAAGATAATTGAGACAACATCCAACCGCAGGTCGTGGGTGTTATACATTTCGTGCTCGGTGGTAAAGCCCATTGCGGCTTTTCTAATCTGATCCATTTTCAGAGGGGTTACAGCCTCCTCGGGTTCACCAAACCGTTTATTAGTACGGGTTTTCACCTCTACAAAGAGGAGCAGTTTATTTGTTTTATCTTCAAAAACAAGGTCGATCTCAGCGCGGTCGTAACGGTAATTTTCCTTAACAAAGGTAAGCCCCTTTTTAAGAAGAAAGTTTTTCGCTATTAACTCACCCCGTTTGCCGAGACGGTTTTTGTACATGCAGTCACTCATCGAAGTCCAGCTTATAATTATATTCAAATATGCGGCGGCAGAAACTTGCGCGGTGTATTTCGCATAAGCCATGCTCCCTGATATTTTCGATATGTTCCTTTGTGGCGTATCCTTTGTGGCTGGAGAAATTATAAAGCGGGTGAACTTCGTGCAGGTCCTTCATTATCCTGTCCCGCGTAACTTTTGCTATGATGGACGCACAGGAAATAGCAAATATCTTTGAGTCGCCCTTTACAACGGTTTCATAGTTAAATGTCTTCTCGCGTTCGTTATCAAGACGGAAGTAGTTGCCATCAATATAAATCTTGTCAGGTTTCCTGCTGAGGCGATCGAGGGATTCCTCCATTGCTTTCATTGTTGCTCGGAGGATATTTATCTCGTCTATTACACTATTCCCGACAATACTGACAGAATAAGAGACACATTTGTCGAGGATCTGACCAAAAAGATCCTCCCTTTCTTCTTCAGTAAGGAGTTTAGAGTCGGCAACTCCCTCGATAAAACAGCCTTTATCCAGAATGACAGCCGAGGCAACAACAGGACCGGCAAGAGGTCCCCTTCCCGCCTCATCTATACCGCAGATGAGCATATTGATAGATATTTTATGGAAAATATTGTAAATTATGGACTTTTTAAATACATAAGTTAAGAAAAATCGGGATTTTTTATGAAATTAGTGAGGTCCATCTTCCTTGAAAAAAAACATTAGTATTTGTATTTTCACAGACTAAACTGTATTGTAATTATTACGTCCATTTGCTATGTTTGATGATTTGTCTTATAAGCTCGAGAGTGTACTGAAGAAGGTTCGCGGGCAAGGAAAAATTTCTGAAAAAAATATTGATGAGTCCCTCCGGGAAATAAGGAGGGTGTTTTTTGATGCTGATGTAAACTATAAAGTTGTAAGTTCTTTCATAAAAGACGTCAAAGAGCGGTCATTAGGAACGGAGGTGCTTAACAGCATAACACCGGGTCAGCTTATTGTAAAGATAATAAATGATGAGCTGATTAAGCTGATGGGTTCTGAGAAGGTGGATATAAACTTCTCTAACGACATCCCATCAGTTATTCTCATTGTAGGTCTGCAAGGTTCTGGTAAGACGACGTTTTCGGCTAAACTGGCAAAGTATATCAAGTCGAAGGGACGAAATCCCATACTAGCGGCATGCGACGTTTACAGACCTGCGGCTATCGACCAGTTAAAAATCCTCGGCAAACAGATAGAGGTTCCGGTATTCTCGATAGATGGCGAGAAAGATACCCTTAAAATCGTCAAGGATGCAATTACTGAAGCCAGGAAGAATGCTAAGGACACTCTGATAATCGATACTGCAGGACGCCTTGCAATAGACGAAGAGATGATGAACGAGGTCAAAAAGATAAAAGACTTCGTTAATCCGGCTGAAACACTGTTTGTGGTAGATGCAATGACGGGACAGGATGCCGTTAATACTGCTAAAGCATTCAATGACAAGCTGGAATTTGATGGTGTGGTTCTGACAAAGATGGACGGTGATACCAGAGGCGGTGCGGCTCTTTCGATCAGGGCGGTGGTAAATAAGCCGATAAAGTTCGTCGGTGTAGGCGAAAAACTTGACGCGCTGGAGATGTTCCACCCGGACAGGATGGCATCGAGGATACTCGGAAAAGGTGATATAGTATCACTAGTCGAGAAGGCACAGACTGAATTTGACACGGCAGAGGCTCAGAAGCTCGAAGAAAAGCTCAGAAAGAACAGGTTCGATTACAATGATTTTCTTGCTCAGATCAAGCAAATCAAGAAAATGGGATCTGTATCGAGTTTAGCCTCTATGATACCGGGAGTAGGAAACGCTCTGAAAGGCAAAGAGATAGATGAGAAGGTATTTACAAAGGTGGAGGCAATAATACTATCCATGACGCTCGAGGAAAGAGAAAAGCCGAATTTGCTTAACGGATCGAGAAGAAGAAGGATAGCAAACGGAAGCGGAACAACGATACAGGACGTAAACAGGATTATAAAGCAGTTCACTGATATGCAGAAGATGATGAAGAAGTTTAACAGCGGAAAGATGAAAAATATGCTGAAGCAGATGAATTTACCGGAAAATTTAGCGAATCAATTAAAATAGATATAAAAATAATAATAAAACAAAATAAACTTAAACAAGGAGCACTAAAAGTAATTTGGTTAAATTAAGATTAAAACGAGCCGGGAGAAAAAAGCATCCTATCTATAAGATAGTTGCTGCTGACCAAAGGTCACCCAGAGACGGCAGGTTCATAGAGCAAGTTGGTTATTACGACCCCAATCAAAACCCTATGCAGATAACCCTGCAGGAAGACAGGGTGATGTACTGGTTAAAAACCGGGGCACAACCGACAGATACGGTAAGAAGTCTTTTCAAAAGAGAAGGAATACTGTATAAATGGAATCTGGAAAAAAGAGGTAAGAGCGAAGACGAGATACAATCTGAGCTGGATAAATTCAAAGAAAGAAATGCTGATAAGCACGTTAGAGAGACCGAGAAAAAGATAAAACGAAAAGAAACAAAAGCCAAGCAGGAAGCAGAGGCGAAAAAACAAGCTGAGGCTCCTAAAGAAGAGCCGGCTAAAGAAGAAGCAGAAGTAAAAGCGGAAGAAACTGCCGTTGCCGAGCCGGAAGTCAAAGAAGAAGCTCCTGAGGTAAAAGAGGAAGCTCCTGAGGTAAAAGAGGAAGCTCCTGAAGTAAAAGAGGAAGCTCCTGAAGTAAAAGAGGAAGCTCCTGAAGTTAAAGAAGAAGTAAAAGAAGAGACGCCGGAAATAAAAGATGAAGCAAAGGAAGAGCCGAAGGAAGAAGTAAAAGAAGAAGAGTCTAAGGAAGAAGAGCCGAAGGAATAGGTATTGCCCTGAATCGGAGTTGGGTTTTAGCTTGAGTAAGAGTTGTTTAACTGGTAACAGTATAAAATCTTAATCATTCTTTAATCATCCCAACCAGGAGGAACTGGCATGAAAGAATTTATTGAATTTATTGCAAAACATCTAGTTGACAAACCCGAAGCAGTCCGTGTTGAGGAAACAGAAGAGAACAACAAGATCAATTTTAAGTTATTTGTAGATGACCCCGAGACCGGCAAGGTGATCGGGAAATCAGGAAAGACGGCAAAGGCGTTAAGGACATTACTTACCGCAATAGCCGCGAAGGAGGGTAAACGTGCTTTCCTTGAAATTCCGGATAAAATAAATAAGCAAGGCGACGGCGGACAATCAAATGACGAGGCAGGAGAATAATTAATTAGTTGAAACCTCCAAATTTTGAAGATGAGATAGTTATTGGGAAGATTGCCCGTAGCTTTGGAGTAAAAGGTTATTTAAAGGTGATCCAATTGACGGATTTTCCGGATCGATACAAAAACCTCAAGAGTGTTCATTTGTATTCAGAAACACGAAAAGCGTTTTTTGACAATAGTGGTATTTACGAGTTTGATGTAGACGAAACGCAAGTAACACCTGATCTGATCAAGCTGAAGCTAAAAGGAATCGACAGTAAAACTCAGTCAGATCTATTGCGAAATTACCTCGTAACAATACCGCTGGATAAGAGAGTAAAGCGAAATAAAGGTGAGTTCTACTATTACGAACTCATTAACTGCGAGGTGTACGATGACGGAAATTTGATAGGAAAAGTAATTATGGTAGAAAATTTTGGCGGAGACGATCTTTTAAAGATAAAACTTGAAGGAAAAGAAACTGACGTTTATATCCCCTACCGGGACGAATTTATTAAAAAGGTTGACAAGAGTAAGAAGAGAATAGACGTAAAGCTGATAGAGGGTTTAATCGAATAGTATGAAATTTGACATAATAAGCGCAAACCCGAAAATACTCGAAAGTTCTTTAACAAATGGATTGATATCCAGAGCCGTAAAAAAGGGGCTCGCTGAAGTAAAGATGCACCATCTCCGTGATTACGCGGAAGGTTCATACCGCCAGATAGATGATATTCCGTATGGCGGAGGAACGGGAATGGTTTTAAAACCTGAGCCGTTCTTTAAGTGCATAAAAGAATTAACATCGGAGAGAAAATATGACTCGGTGATACACTTCAGTCCCCAGGGGCAATTATTCAACCAAAAGTCCGCGAACAAATTTTCGCTTAAAGAAAATTACATTTTGTTATGCGGACATTACAAAGGGATCGATCAGAGAGTGATAGATGCCTTTGTAACAGAAGAGGTCTCCATCGGAGAGTATGTGATCTCCTGCGGAGATATAGCGGCTCTTGTGTTCATGGATGCAGTGCTTAGATTGGTTCCGGGGGTACTCGGGGACGGTGAATCCGCGATAACGGACACATTCCAGGTTGAAACCGAGGAAGGAGAAGCAGGATTCGATTACCCGCAGTATACCAGACCGGAGGAATATGAAGGATACAAAGTACCGGATGTATTATTAAGCGGTAACCATGCAAAAATAGACGAGTGGAGAGAACAAAAAGCATCCGAGAGTTTTAAAAAACACAAAGAAAAAAATAAAAAATAAAAATATATTTTATACACATGCGACCGGCTAAAGCGACATGGTATAGAAAGGAGAAAAAACAATGGATAAAATTAATTTAGTATCGGCGGCTCAGATGAGGGATGATATTCCCCGTTTTCATCCCGGGGATACAGTTGCAGTTTCCGTAAAAGTAGTAGAAGGTAATAAGGAAAGATTACAGGAATTTAAAGGTATCGTAATGGGTATCAAAGGTTCAGGCATAAACAGGACCTTTAGGGTAAGAAAAATATCTAACGGCGTCGGCGTCGAAAGGATATTCCCTATCAACTCACCTAAGATCGATAAGATCGACATCGTTAAACAAGGAAGTGTACGAAGAGCTAAGCTATATTACCTGAGGAAATTAACCGGTAAGGCGGCTACAAAGATCAAAGAAAAGAAAAGAGCCGATCTGAAAGAAGTGATCAAACCGGTAGAGAAGATACAGGAACCCAAGGTAGAAGAGGAATTAGTTACAGAAGAAAACACAAACGAATAAAAGTAATTTAAGGTAAATTATAGATCCGTCTCTGAAATCCGGAGACGGGTTTTTTATTTTCAATAACATGCTGATAGAAGTCTCAAACGGAGAAATAATTGATAAGCTGACCATTTTAACTATCAAGCTTGCCAATATACAGGAAGAACAGAAACTCGGCAATATCAGGAAGGAATTCGATGTCATGTATAATGCCGCTAAGGAGATAGGAATAGACGAAACCAACGATCTTTACCAGCAAATGCTCGAGATAAACAGCAAACTGTGGGATATAGAAGACAAAATACGAGACTGTGAAAGCAGGAAAGACTTCGGCGAAGAATTTGTTAAACTGGCAAGAAGTGTATATACCACAAATGATGAGAGAAGCAGAATTAAGCGGGAAATAAATCTCCAGACAGGATCGTCCTTGATAGAAGAGAAAAGTTATAAAGGATACTAAAAAGGCTCCCTAAGGAGCCTTTTTTATTGCTATACTTTTTATTTGTTTTCATTTGTATCATCCTTTGTCTCTTCCTTTGCATACTTATCGACCATTTTATCACCCCATTTAGTAACCGATGTGAGAAGCGCGAGAATAGTGGACACAATAGTAACGACTATAATAATTATCCATATCGCGAGTTCCACGCTTATTACTCCTTATAGGTTCCTCAATTTGAATAAATTCAGATCACGGTATACTCTTACTTTTTTGGCACTGGAAATTGACTCTATCCTCTTCTCTGCTATTTCTCTTGAAGCCATGTGAGTAGGAATATCCTGATCTTTAGCGATCTGAATGATGTTTGACATTATATCGTAAATACCTGCAGTCTGTTTTAATGCCCTGTCACGGTTATACCCTTCGAGTTCATTATATACATTAATGAGACCGCCTGAATTGATAACATAATCCGGCGCATATAAAATACCCATTTCTTTAAGCATCGCACCGTGTTTATCTTCATTCTTAAGCTGGTTATTGGCTGCACCTGCAACGATCTTAACCTTTAACTGTGGGATAGTCTCATCATTCAAGACCGCACCTAGAGCAGCAGGAGAAAAGATATCAGCTTCATATGAATAAACATCATCGACCGGAATGATTGTTGCGCCAAAATCATCGACTAGTGGTTTCAACTTTTCTTCATAAATATCGCTCACGAAAAGTTTTGCGCCTTCTTTGTTAAGATATTCGCATAAATGTCGTCCAACATTACCACCGGCTCCCTGTATAACAACCTTCTTATCTTCCAGCGAATCTGATCCGTAAACCTCTTTTGCACAGGCTTTCATGCCTACATATGTACCGTAAGCGGTCACCGGTGAAGGATCACCACTTCCGCCCAACTCTTGAGGTATTCCTGTTACGTTACGTGTCTCCATCATCACATATTCCATATCCTTAACATTTGTACCAACATCCTCAGCTGTGATATATCTGCCGGATAAACCTTCAACAAATCTTCCAAAAGCTCTAAAAAGTGCTTCAGACTTCTGGGTTCTAGGATCGCCGATTATAACGGCTTTTCCCCCACCGAGATTAAGCCCTGCAACAGAGGCTTTATAGGTCATACCCTTGGATAATCTTAAAACATCTACAAGTGCTTCATCTCCATTTGCATAAGTCCACATCCTGCATCCTCCTAAGGCAGGTCCTAACGTAGTATTGTGAATTCCAATAATGGCTTTTAAGCCGGATTCTTTATGAGAACAAAATACTACTTGTTCGTGTCCCAGATCTTCAATCATTTCAAAAATCGGAAACATATTTTTTTCCATAAATGTGAATTTATATATTTATATTAATTATTTAAAATCTCCAGCCCAGCGAAAAGCTCAGGATTGAGAGCTTTTCTGATGTAAATAAAAACATCATCGACTGATATGTGTGCCATGCATTGAGGTGCCTGGCATCCATATTCATGTCCCAGGTATAAGCAGGGACTGCAAAACTTATCACTTTGTATTAGAACGGAATTTTTACTATACGAGCCCCATTTAACCGGGTTAGTCGGTCCATGCAGACCCATTGTCTTTGTTCCAACACATGATGCTATGTGCAACATTCCGGTATTACTGCATACGATCAGCTTAACCTTTTTTACGATCGCAACAACATTGTCAAGAGTATATTTGCCGGCAGTATTGATCACATTGTCTTTGATCCCGGCGGCAATTATGTTACATCTTTCTACTTCAAGAGGAGATCCTGTTATAAGTATTCTAATATTAGGATCGTAAGCAACAAGCCTTTTACCAAGATCTATGTATCTTTCGTCAGCCCATTCTCTCGGCTTGCCATTCTCACCGCAACCTGGGTGAAGACAAATTACCGTTTTATCATCGAGGTCATTTTCCCGCCAGAAATCATTTGCGAACTTCTCGTCATCGTGAGTAAGAAAATACTCCAACTGTTTATCTTCTTCCTTAATATCAATACCCAAAGGAGCAAGCAAGTCCAGAAAATTTTCCAGTTCGTGCTTATTTCTCTGGTGCGGAACTACCCTATCGTATACGAAATGTTTAAATTGACCCTTAGTTCTAAATCCAACGGAGCAATCACTCTTTACAAAGGCGGCTGTTATGGCGTTGATCCTTTCCCACTGCCCGGCATCTATCAGGATATCGTATTTCTCTTTTCGGAGATCACTGATAAATTTTACAAACCGCAAAGGATTTTTGAGAAAAGAATGAACGTCACAATTAACTATCTTATCTACGTATGGTATCTTTTTTATTACCGAGTAATTGATGGGCGAACAAACGAAGGTAAGCTCAGCATCCGGGAATCTTTTTTTCAGCGTTCTAAGGGTTGGTATCAGTAGTATTGAATCACCTATTGCGGCAAGCTTAACAAATAGTATCTTTTTGATATTTTCGATCGGGAGCCTTTTCTTTCTTTTAAAGAAAAGAGCAAGAAAGATGACAATCGGAATGCCTATATACCTATCAAAGAACCTGAATATCGCCCTGCGTCTCATAACCAAAAATGATATAACCTTTGAATATACTAATAAATTACTAGATTTTCAATTTATAAGGGCAGGCAAACTCTACCTTATTGTATAGAAATTCTGATATTTAAACCGCCCTCATTGGAAGTTCTTGGTACTGTGGTAAAGGTAGCGTTAAGTGGTTCTGTCCGGATATATTTATAGAATAACTGCATCTGAACCTTTGAACTTAATGAATATTGTATAGAAGGATTTATAGTAAACACACTTGAGCCATTACCCGGTAATTTGTCAGAGATTTCCTCACCTGGGTTAAACCTGTAGTCTATCGGCTCATTAGCAGTTTTAGATACCGATAGTGAGAATGCAATATCATTTTGCAATGAAAGCCCAAAGAATGGAATTTCAAACCCGGCTTTTGAAAAGCTTGCACTGATACTCCAATCCGAGGTCTTGGAAGATTGAATAAGGTTTGACGACGGTACTAGTGTCAGAGTTTTAGCAGTGTTTATTTTAAATGAAGCCGTGAGATTTCCGCTAAAAGCTTCCTTGAAAGTAATATTCATACCAAATAGAGGAGAAAACGTCTGCTTAACAACTTGAATAGAAGGAATCTCGATATCGGCATTATTTACGGAATAAGTCTTTGAGTACTCCGATTCAAAATTATTTTCTATTGTAACAGACGATGCAAATTGCCCAAAGAAAGGGAATTTCTCAACACCCGTTATCGTCATATTCCAATTAGGGAATGGGAACGATGCCAACCCATCCTCAAACGAGTTAGATATGTTTTTGAGATTTTCATTCGGATCGCTAACCACTAAATACTTAAAATCCTCAGCATCAGGAAAGAAGAAGATCGAATATGCATTATTCACAGAATTAGACTTATTCGTCTGAAATGATAGAAGCCCTTCATTATTAGTCGTATATGTATTTGTATTGGTAAAGCCCCATCGTTTCTTAAAACTAAGATTCATCCTGATTGCATCAGGAAATATTGGTTTTATTGTTGTACTAAAGACAATATTGTTTGCTAATTGAAACTGATCCTGTACATTGCTGAGATTTGGGATCCTCTTTCCCGGATCACCGCTCAATCCAAGCTGATAAGCACGTGAAGGACCGGCGGATTCATCTGAGCCAAAGGAAAACCAGAAATTACCAAAACCCGGTCTTCCCTGGATCGCGGGATTTATACGTGTATTAGTCTGGTTAAATGTTACCGAGACAGCATCCGGAATAAAGCCTTTGAAAAGTTTAAATACGTCGAGAATGTTTTGTCCTTCTCTATCGTCATTATTGCCGCCTATTGATCCACGCGATTTATTTGTTTCACTACCCGAAATAAGCGAGAAGAGTTCATTTAATTTAAAGTTAGCAGTCGTCGATGCATTATTTGAGAACTGGACATTATATCCAACCGCGTTATCCTGTACGTTCGGATTCCGCCACCCATACGTTACATTATAGCTTGCGGTCAGATCAAGGAATTTCTTAATAAATGGTATATTGAACCTTGGATTAAATGATGTGGTCTGCGCATAATCCAGATCTCTGCCGAAATTTATCAGTGCATCGTTAAAGAATATACTGCTAAGGACCTCGCTCTCCGGTCTTTGCGTACTTAGACTGTCATTATTGGTTTCAAATGGTCTTAGATCACTTCCCACCCTATAGGTATAATTTCCGGAAAGATCTACTATCCACCCCTCTATAAATTTCCAATCGAAATTAAATCCTCTGTGCGCATCGAATACCCGGCTGATCGGATTCATTGTATTGAGTGACCTTTGCTTACTTTCTTCTCTTGTCCGGTTAAAGTCTATACTTCCTGCAAAATTATTTGAAAATAACGGTGCCAACGGGAGGAAAGGTAGCGCAAAGTACAACTTCGCATCCTTATAATCATCACCCAGATTAAGCCATTTGCCTATACTTAAATGATAATCATCACCCAGCGCAAAATCGGGCTTGAAATCGACACCTCCGTTATATGCAAAATTCTCCCGGCTTTCATAGGTAACATCGCGGTAAGTACCGATTGAACCATTAAAGCTTAACTCAAAGCGGTTCACGATGTTCTTTAGTAAATAGTTATTACCCGGAAAAGTGAACTTCATTCCGTTTACACCAAATTCATTCCTTACTTCAAGTGTCTGCGATTCTATCTTAAGGTTATTACTTGCTGTTGTCGCTTCCTGCTCGTTCCCTGTTTGGTTATATACCTGGTTATACCTTTCCTGCATTGCGTTATCTATAGCAATGTCGGTACCTGGATAGTATTTAGGATCGATGATCCTCTCCGTATGCCTGAATGTCAATGGAAGTGTGAGGAAATTACTCCACTCTTCCGAAAACCAGTTCGCAAAGAAATTATTAAAGAACTTATGCATGTTCAGAGTTGCGCTCACATCCCAGTTAAGCCCCGTCTGTCGTGTCCCAAAACGCCCGTCGAGGTTATAAAAATTAGGACTGGTCTTTCCAAGACTGAAATTGATGGCCAGCAAATTAGCCAGATTTACTCCCGCTGTAACTGTATATGCATAGCCCGGATCATCATCTACATTTAAAACGCGGATCTCATTAAACCAAACACTACCCGTTATCGTCGCGTTATACGAATTTCGGTTCTTTTCTACTCCCAGCGCCATCTCACGGATAGAAGTGATAGTCGGATTACCCTTAACCCTATAGAAAGAACCAGGTGGTCCGTTCGGCACGGCAAAGAGCGAATCCGAGAAACTGGTTGTATCCTGCGCTATCTTTATTGCAGTAAGATCGGAGAAGTTTATAGTAACTTCATTCTGTGAATCCCATGGAGAGCCTGGACGCACGTCAGGATGTATTGGCGCCCTATATTCGTAGTAATTATTAGAATCCGTTCCCATGCGGACGACCATCCACGCATCAAATATATTTTCATCTGTGTAATTAAAACTCGGATCACCGTTCACAAAGAGTTTTAGCGTCTTGTAGTTGAAAAGATCAAGCGGAACAGTTCTGAAATCCTTTACAGCCATCTTCCTCTGACCGTTCTGCATGTTGTTGAAATTGAGTGAGAGTGACTGTTCATTTGAAAGTGTGTTCGCACCGGACGTGTTCCTGATTTCCTGTCTCAGCACGTTTCCGGGTACAGGGCTTTCGTATATCTGCGGATTCTCTTCGATGCTGACAACTGAGATACTATAAGTAGTATCCAGCTTGTTTGTTTTAAACCATTGGTTACCTGTTAAGTTAAAATCAACAAGTCTAACCGTAACTGGCTCTTCTACACCTGATATCCAAACACGAGCATATTCGATATTTGTAAAGCTGGGATTATTGAACAAATTCACAAATTCGGACAAACCTATCCTATACTGGAACCACCCGGTTCCGGGCGCACCTCGCCCTGTGATATTGGGATTGTTCGTCGTATCAAGGCTTATTTCATACTGGAAATAAGCACTGTAGCTTTCCCAGTTACCACTCTTATCTAGATCCTCGGTATCGGGTCTGTTACCGCCTTCAAATAACCTGTTATTCTGAGTACCGTTAATAATACCATAATCGATCACGCCTGACGAATTATTATCATCCTTTGCAGGATCCCCGTTTGGGAAATCCGCGAGTGTCAGAGATGTCCCGTTGATCGAGTTATATATTGCCAGCTCTTCATCATTCTTCTTGTAATCAAGCCCTATATCTTCCGCAGTATCCAATACACCGTTCTGGTTCTGGTCTTCTGTGTCAAATATTCCATTTGGTATCGCATCCTCCGAAATTGTTCCTAATTCGATGACAAGTTTTCCGGGTCTTATTTGATTATAGAATAAACTATCATCGATCTGCATATTAAACTCAATGAAGTTTATATTTTCACTTATAAGATCTGTAGACGTTGTATTAAGATAGCGCATCATACCGCCCCATACCTGCGTAGGTGTAGCATTCTTTATCGAATCGAATTTATCTGCATAATAGTTATACTGCCCCCTGCTCGTCGGATCGAAAGTTACATCCAGCGGTGTAATCGTTTCCTGCCCGGGTTGCACATCCTTAAGCGGATAAACATCCTTAATAGAAACAGAATTTGGGACATTATACCATCTGAAAAATCCTCTCTTCGACTGCCCTACTACGTTCGAATCATTTGGAAGTTTTATAGCACTATCTAGTGGCAAAGATGCTAGTGTCCATGCGCTGTAATTTGTACCAAGTGTGATTATCTTCTTTGCTCCCTCCATATCATCGACATATGCAATAGGTTCATTGTTATCGGACGGGATCTTACTTCGTTTTGTGTTAGGATCGGGCAGAAGATAAGCAAACTCTCCTTTCAACGTAAAAGATGACTCATCCTTTGTATTAAACCCGGGGAGCATGTTTACAACATTCGTGAGCCATTTTGATTTAATGTTTGTACTGAAATCAAGCCCGAACATCGAATTATTAGTTGGTTCTTCTCCTAATCTGACCTTATCATTAAGGGTTTCCTGCTTAAGATTAACAAATGTAAATCCTAGCGCGCTTTCCTCTCCAAGTTTATACACACCTCTGGCTCCAATAAGCGTTTTCGACGCAAGCTGGAAGAGGTCATTGGTTTCATATTTTATTTTCAGGTCATTTGAGACAAGTGCGGAAGCATTTTTTATGGTTACTGTACCGGTAGAATAATCAACTGAATAGTCTATGTTGTTTGCTAGTTCTTGCGCACCTAAAAAGAGTCTTACGCTTCCCTGGACGACGTTAAACCCAAGATTGATAATGTTGCTGATACCCGCCTCACCTTTTGCACTGCCAACTAAAAAGTACCTCGAGGCAAGTGGTGAGTTTTGAGAAACCTGTGTTTTCCTCTTCGTATATATATCAGAGAATACGAAAGCCGAATCTCCGGTACCCGCTAAAACTGAATCGATGTTATCCCAAAATGGACGCAATGTAGGAAAAATTATATCACCTGTTTCGGTATTTATTGTGGTCCCCGGAAAATAATCGAATATACCATCTGCCGGTGGACTTTTCTGCTTGCCGGTATACCTGTCGATCCTTAAGATCGTAGAAAGAGATGAAGTTAACCCGCCAATATTCGGAGTAAGAATATTGTCCTCCAGGTACATTGCCTGGAATTTAAATCCATCCTCGATGATCCTTGAAACAGGAAGCCGGTAAATATTCTTTAGCTTAAGCTCCCACGCAAGAGGTGTCTGATCGGGGCTCTGGTCCTTAACCTTGATCATTTTTAGTATCAATGTATCGGTATAATTCGGTCGATCGGTACTTGTTGTACCATATTTTTTGTACTGTGTACTGTAGGCTACGCCGATGTGATAATTATCAGGAACGTTGATCTTTAGACTTATAAAGCCTGCATAGGGATTTATATAATACTCCGATGGTTCGAGTTTTCTGAAGTAACCGCTGAATTTTAGTCCAAGCACGGTTCCGGGAGTTGTTAACGTATCACTATATCCGCCTGTTGGTTGCTCATATAGCATCGTGTGAGCCACAGCGATCCTCTTATTACTCCAAGTGTTATCGGTCTGTACCCATACCTCCAGAACCGTCTCAGGTTGAGTGACAATAGTATTACTGTCTGTGTATGAAGATATAACACCCGTGGAAGTATTAAAATAGTCAAGGAAGCTCTTTTTATACAAAGTATCAAAAAGGAAATGGTTATCGGAGTAATCCCACGCGGGTATCTGGAAATCCTGCTGTTGAGCCCCGCCAACGTAATCTTTTTCTTCCTGCTTACTTTTCTTTTGAGAAACTACAGTAGTAAGTGAGAGTGGTCCTAGCTGGAACTCACCTTTTATACCAAAAAGTGCTTGAGTGGACTGTATCAGTCCTGAATTGGTTTCGAGAGATACGTTACCGGCTTCTATCTTCTTAATAACTTCGTCCGGATAGCCCTCGTATTTTATCTTAAGCTGGTTCTCAAAATCGAATACACGCTCTGTATTCCAGTCCGCGTCTATGGTTAACTTGTCACCTACTGTTCCCTTTGCTGTCACATATACCTGTTGCTTAAAATTAATGTTATTCTGAGATGTATTTGTTGTACTGACAAGTTCCTGATCACTCTGTATCTTTTCATAGGAGGCAGTAATATCTATGTTACCGTTAATGCGAAGATTGATGGTCGGCGGACCGAATATGGTCTCACTCTTAAATGGCAAAGGAATTGTAATGTCAGTGAACTTTTCGAAAAACTGTGAAAGGTCATCCTGTGTCTGACCTTTAAAATTCTCAGCAACTATCTCCTGGAATAACGTCTTGTCCTGCTCGACCGCCAGCTCGTTTATATAGTCATTGAAAGAAATAACCCTCGGTACCTGTACGTCTTCCCCATCGATCTGTTTTCTTAAAGTTACATTCCCCGTCGAATCAAATGTAACAGTATAGTTTATCTGCGAGGCGTCTCCCAGCAAAAGCGGATGCTTCCATTGATTTACTTTTACGCCATAGCTGTACTCCGGTTCATACGGAAAATACCTCTCTGCCGCAGTGGAATCTATAATTAATATCTTTGATGAATCTATTGTTGTTACAAGTGTGGTGTCTGTCGAAGTACCGGTATCACCCGGCGTGTATTGATTGCCATGAAGAATATCCCAATCTCTTCTTCCTTGTGAAAAAGAGACATTGCTTAATGCAAATAGATTTAGTATAATTGTGAGACCAAAAAAGTACTTGATTAGTCTCGATTTACTAAGTATGTATTTAGAATGGGATTTCAAAAACCCGAATAATTTATAATTTTCAAATCGTAAACTTTAATCTATAGGCATTTGTTTTAATTTTTAAAAAACAACTTTAAACCACTACAGCTTATCGAACTTTCTACCCGCATTTACAATCTCTATAGTTTTTTAACTTTTTTCAAGTCATACAATTATATTAATTAAGTTTAATTATTTCAATGGTTAAGAGAAAGATATACATTTACCTTATTTTATTCACTTTTTGTCTTTTTGTTCCAAATAAGGCCACCTTTTCCCAGATCCTGGAGCCATATCCGGAGCTTAAGTGGTATACAATAGAAACAGAGCATTTCGTAATTAATTTCCACGAAGGAGCGGAAAGAACAGCTACAACAATAGCCAAAATAGTTGAGGAAGTTTACGGTCCGATAACATCATTGTATGACTATAGACCGGATGAAAAAATCGTTATGAAGATAACCGATGTATCCGATATAGCAAACGGCGCCGCAGATTATTTTGGCAACAGGATGTTTATATTTGCTTCACCACTCGACTACGACTTAAGAGGAACTCACAACTGGTTACGTAATGTGATCACACACGAATTCACTCACATCATACAGCTCCAGTCGGCAATGAAATGGAGCAGAACGATCCCTGCTGTATATCTGCAATGGTTGAATTATGAAAACGAAAGACGCCCGGACGTACTTTACGGCTATCCAAACGTCCTCGTGTCATACCCTGTAGCAGGCATTGGAGTACCGGGATGGTTTGCAGAGGGTGTCGCCCAATATCAAAGACAACCTCTTGAATATGATTTCTGGGATTCACACAGGGACATGATACTCAGGATGCAGGCTCTTGGCAACGAGATGCTTAGTTGGGAGGAGATGGGGCAGTTTGCTTCGGTAACTTCCCTTGAAGCAGAGTCTGTCTATAACTCCGGCTATAATCTTGTTAGGTATATTGCCGATACATACGGTGAAGATAAGCTAAAGGGAATATCAAGATCTATGGGTGATCTTACTACCTTCAGTATAGACAAAGCGATCGAAGACCAGACCGGAAAAGATGGCAAGGAAATTTATAATGAATGGAAAAGTTTCCTGAAACAAGACTACGAAAAACGCGTCAGTAATCTGCGTAATGACAAAATAGAAGGTGTTTTAGTAGAAAAAGAAGGCTTTGCTAATTACTACCCGGAGTACTCACCGGACGGGAAGAAAATTGCATACTTATCTAACCAGGATTATGACTACGGTACAGCAGGATTGGTAATATACGACGTTGAAAAAGGCACCTCAAAAGCGCTTATCGGACCTGTAGGCAGTTCATTTTCATGGACACCGGACGGGAAAAAGATAATTTTCTCACGAAGAAACTCTCCAAACCTGGAGCATATCTCGGTTTACGATATATATGAATATGATATAAAGAAAGATGAGGAAACCCAGCTCACTCAGTCACGCAGAGCATATTACCCTAATCTGTCCAGAGACGGAAGCAAGCTCGTTTATGTTGTAAATGGCGACGGTACACTTAACTTGGAAATTTCCGACTCACATGGCAATAACCCACAGCCTCTAACGTTCTTCAAAAACGGAGAGCAGGTTTTTAATCCTAAATTCTCGCCGGACGGTAAGAAGATTTACTTCGACTACGCCTTTGAACACAATCGTGACGTAGCAGTACTCGATCTCGAAACCAAGAACATCGAGTATCTATTCGAAGATCCGGACATAGACACCCGAACAGTTTCATTCTCACCGGACGGCAGTAAGATGTATTTTGCATCGGATAGAACGGGAATTTTCAATATTTATTCCTATGACATGGCTTCCAGTGAAGTAAAACAAATAACAAACGTACTCGGCGGAGCTTTTATGCCGAGTGTCGATGGTAAAGGTAACCTCGTTTACTCAACTTTCGAACCCACCGGATACAAGATCGCTCTTTTAAATGGATACACAGAAAACGACGTCAATACTCTCGCGGCATATGACAGACCTCCAAAATTCGTGACAAAATATGTTAATCCCGATTCTCTGACAGCCGTGGGAAAAAACAATTTCGATTGGATGAAGCTCAGAAACTTCAACGATAAGAGCATCCCGGAATTCGAGATAAAACCTTACACTAATCAGTTCTCCTCATTACAGTTTTATCCCATAATCAGGTACGATAATTACATTCAGGACAGATCATTTCTTGAAGCGTTAAAGCTCGGTGTGTACTTTTTCTCGGATGAGGCACTTGGAAAATTCTCTATATTTGGAGGTGCGGCGCTCAATAAGGAATTGGAACGCGACCTATTCCTCCAATTCCAGTATAATAACGGAATGCCTGTGTTCAGCGATTTCTTTAACAAGATCGACTTTCACCCGGTATTCTCGCTCGAAGGCTACAATATTACCAGGAAGACGACAGCGGATCTTATCGCAAGTATCGATACAATAGACGTAGGTGTGGAATACGACCTCCTTGCGTTTGATTTCAGCATGGCATTCAATGCGATCAGCCTCGACCATAGATTTAAATTCCTTTATTCATACTCAAAATACGCTTCAAAGATCGACCCGTTTGTGATTCCGCAAAGCGGCATCTCAGTTAGATCGTCCACCGAAGACTATTTCAAGGCAAGCGATTTTGGTTTTGTTTATAATTACAGTTTCGTACAGCCATCCAGGAATGATGACATAAATCCGGTTGGGCATAAATTTAGGCTGAGATATGATTATGAGATCAGTGAAATTAATCCTGAGGTTGAGGTTACGGATGAAGGAAATCTGATCACAAAATTCCAAAATAATAACCTCAATAAGATGGAGGGAGAATTATGGAAGGGAGTCGGTCTGTTCAATGATTACCATACAATTAATCTCACACTTCACGGTGCTATAATATTCGGACCGCAGGTAGATGATTTCTACAGTTACTACGCTTCCGGATTACCCGGTATGAGAGGTTATCCGTATTACGCGCTCGGTGGGGGCAGACTTGCGACCGCAAAGCTGGAGTACCGTTTCCCTCTTATAAAGAAAATGGATTTCAGGATTGCCCCTCTTTATTTTGATAAGTTGTATCTGTCAGTATTCGGTGACTTTGGAAATGCATGGGATGGTGATGTAAGCCTTAGCGACTTCAAAAAGGATGTCGGAGCGGAATTGCGTCTGCAGACAAATTCATTCTACATATTCCCGACAAGTATTTTCTTCAGCGCTGCGTATGGACTGGACCAGTTTACGAGGACGTTCCAGAATACTCCCGTTACCTATGGTAAAGAATGGAATTTCTACTTTGGAATGTTGTTTGGATTCGACTTCTGGACTGATTAACATCAAAACAGAGTAAATAAAAAGCCCTGTATCATAGTTGATGCAGGGCTTTTTATTTTAAACTCAATCTATTAGGGATAAGCATTTGCCGTGTCGCCGTAAGCGGTAATATCGATATCGATTAATCCCTCGGTTGTACGGATAGTTGCATATTTATTAGGTGACAGATAGCACGCAGTGTCCGTTGGCGGGATTGTACAACTGTAAACCCCAAGTGTCTTGAAGAAAGAAAGACCGTCTGTGTACATGAGAGCTGCGACGTATGTTCCTGATGGAACTTCAGCAAGCCTGTACTGATAGGACATCACGTATTGATTGTTTTCTTTAACTATATTTACAACCTGTTCTGAAGCCGGATTACCTGCTAATGGATTCCAGTTTTCCTTTCTCCAGGCATACACTGTATATTGCCCTGCCCCTCCAAGAGTAAAGTTAGAATCAACAAAAGTTACTCTTCCGTTTATTGTATACGCATCGGGAACAACCGGGTTGGTTTCCTGACAACTGTAAACTAATAGTACAACAAATAATATAATTAAATATCTTATTGCCCTCATATGCTAAAAAGTTAAATTTAATTATAATATTATGTAAAGATTATAAAATTCAATACTAAAAAACATAAATAAAAAAAAGCTGTCCGGCGACAGCTTTTTTATTATCAATATCTAAGTTTTTGACCTAAATGTTACTCCCTGAAACTCTTATTGCCCTAACCTCTTTTGAATCTCCTGATTCCATTACGCAAAAATAATCACCAGGTTCTAGATCATTTAATGCAATTTCATTTGAATGTTGACCACTCCTCAGAAATTCTCCATTTAGTATTATTCTTACGATTTTGCCTGATTTATCCAATAATTTTAGGAATACGTTAGAATCAAATGGAAGATTAAAATTCACTTTTGGGATCAATGCAGGCTTTGATAGCAAGTCCGCAGTACTCTTATATGAATTGGATGTTGATAACTTAAACTTGTTTTGGGAAGCAATATTTTCCATAATTAGTTATTTAGTTTAAATACACCCCGTTTTGTAATATTATTTCAATAAGCATGCCAAATAATCACTTTCTTTAATTACCTTAATATCAAATGTTTACAACTTTACATATTGTAAACATTAAAAATATGTAGATTATAAAGGTTTTGCTATAGTAGTGACGAAACTATAGAAAACGTTAAAAAAGGCATGATAACCAATACTTACTGGATTGATTGAGATTTTAAATTTAAGTAGTTTTGTTTTTTATATATTTTGCGCCCGTAGCTCAACCGGATAGAGCATCAGCCTTCTAAGCTGAGGGTTAGTGGTTCGAGTCCACTCGGGCGTACAAAATAAGCGAGGTATTCCCTCGCTTTTTAGCTTAAATAAGCAAAAGACATGGCTGATCAAAAAGTAGCAGTAATTACAGGAGCATCAAAAGGTATAGGCAGAGCATGTGCAAAGCTTTTCCTCGAAAAAGGGTATATCGTTGTAGATGCATCACGTTCTAACCCGCATCCTTTCGATGATAAAAATTTTACCCATATCAAAACCGACATATCACAGGAAGAGAGCATTAAAAATCTGTACGAGGAAGTGAAGAATAGGTTTGGAAGAACAGACGTTCTTATAAATAACGCCGGGTATGGTATATTCAAAAAGCTTGCCGACACAACCACTGAGGATTTTGATAAAATCTATGCCGTTAATGTAAGAGGTTTGTATATTTGCACAAGATACTTCATTAAATTGATGCTGGAGCAGAATTCCGGAACTATAATTAATATTGCTTCTCTTGCCGGAAAGAACGGATTTAATGAAGGAACCCTTTACTGCGGTACAAAACATGCTGTAATGGGAATATCAAAATCGCTTATGCTGGAAGTAAGAGGAAATAACATTAGAGTTATTGTTGTTTGCCCGGGCTCGGTCGATACCGAATTTTTTGATGTCGCACATGTTGAAGTGAATAATGACCCTAAAACTTTTTTGACTTCCGAGGATATCGCAAGTGCATGTCTGCTTGCTGCAGAACTGCCTCCGAATGCATTGATGAATGAAATTGAGCTAAGACCGGCAAACCCTCATAAATAAGGTTCTTACATTTTATTTCCCGCTCAATTTATTTATATTTGCAGATATTTATAACTTAATGACAGTTGAAGGGACAATAAAATTACTTCAAAATAAGCTTCTTATCATAATTGTCTCCTTTTTAACCCTCATTCCATCAATTTCATCTTCACAAATAAAGATTTTTGAACGTCCTCCACTCCTGGATATAACAAATCCCGGTCTATCGATGATGAGCAATACCCGTGAAAAGATTGACCTCAATGGTGAATGGGAGCTATCATTTAACGAAGGCAGTACGTTCAACAAGGTATCGGTACCCGTTGTTTACGAATTCGAAGGTAATACCCTATTTAGACGAGGGTTTTCGGTTTCGAGTGAGATGATGAATAAGTACAGCTTTATTCTCGTTGCTGAGGGCATTTCGTATGAGAGCAGTATCCGGATCAATGGTGTTTTCCTCGTAAATCATAAAGAAGGTTTTACTGCAGTAGTTATTCCCATAGAAGAGGAAGTGTTACGGGAAAACAACCAGATAGAGATATCCGTCAATAATGAACTAACTACTAACACAACTATTCCCCTCTCTGACCAGGTCAATTTTTCCAGGATATATGGTGGAATCCCTAAAGATATTTATCTTATAGCCGTACCAAAGGTAAGTACTTTTTCCAATCATATTAGATACTCTCTCGAAGGATCAAATAGAGTTCTTATAGAGAATAACATTGAAGTAAAATCCTCCTCGCTAGATAATCTATCCGGAAGAGAGTTTTCGATCGAAACGGAATTAATTGACAAATCCACCGGTCAGGTTGCCGCCGAAAGTTCACCCGTCACATTTTCTATAGAGAATTACAAATCCCTTAACCTTAAGAATAATTTTACCCTCGAAAACCCACGTATGTGGTCTTTCGAAGAGCCTAACCTGTACATTGCGAAAACTATCATCTCCGATTCATCCGGTGTAGTAGATGAAAAAATCGAAGAGATTGGCATAAGGAAGATATTGATAAAGGGAAATACGATTTTTGTGAACGGGAAAGAATACAACTTAAAAGGTATTAACTATTACGAAGATTCCCCCGCGTATGCCTCAGCATTAGATTACTATGAGGTAGAGCGCGACCTTAAGAATATAAAAGACCTTGGAATAAACTGCATTCGTGTACCCGGCAGAGTCCCGCACCCGTATATCGTGAATATTTGCAATAATCTGGGACTCTTTGTTTTTGCGGAGATACCATTTAATGAAGTAGCTAATGCACTTCTTGACAAGCAGGATTATGTTAGCCCATCTCTGGATTATTTGGCAGGCGCAATCGTGCAATACAGAAACTCGCCGTGTATTGCCGCATGGGGGATTGGAAATGATTTTGACGTTACCAAAGAATCTTCCGCAAATTACGTGCGCCTGGCAAGAGAGAAAGCACTGGAATTAGATACCCGCCCGGTGTATTATACAACTAAGAATTTCGATAGAGATATTTGCTCAGAATATGCCGATTTCAAAGGCATCAACTTGCTGGGTAGTGAAATAAAAAGCATCAAGGAATTTGTTTCTTTGCTCGAAAATAATCTTAACGCGCTCAAGAAAAAGAACGGTAAGCCTATTTTTATTTCCGATTACGGTCTGAGCATCGAAAACGAAAACAGAAATGGCGCAAGGGACGTCCACTCGATCGAAGCTCAAGCGGAATTCATTGTAGAGACATACAAAACCGTTTCTAATAAGTTTTTTGTGAATTTCATTTCCAGCTATGCTGACTGGAACGCAGAGCGGCCGCTGAATTACCGGCAAAACTATAACCCGTACCTGCAAACGAACGGCATCTTCACAATTTACCGCGAGCCAAAGCAAGCTGCTTTATATATAAAGCGTTTGATAAACAGCCAGGATACCCCAAAGATCCTCGAAGGAAATCCAGGCGAGGACGATTCGCAATTCTTTCTTATTACCGGAGTGATATTATGTCTCGTGCTGGTCTTCTTACTGTTTAACGTCAGAAAATTCAAAGAGTATTCGGTCAAATCCCTGCTCCGTCCGACTAACTTCTTCCAGTTCGCCAGCGAGCAGATGATTATTCCTGTATCACTTAATTTCATCCTGAGCATATTGATTTCACTCGGAGTTGCGCTTTATCTCTCGGCTGTATTCTATTTTTATCGGGAGAGCATTTCTTTCGACATGCTGACAGCAAACATTTTCTCATCCGACACATTAAAGATCCTCTTCTCGGACATGTCTAATCAGCCATTATACTCCATCCTGATCCTGGGTGGCATTGGATTTATTCTACAATTACTTGTATCATTCATAATTTTCGCCTTTTCCTATTTTGTGAGCGGACGAGCCTATTACAAAAACATTTACATGGTTACCGTGTGGTCAGCGCTGCAAATGGCGGTCTTTTTACCCATCGGAACCTTCATTTACAAGCTTGCCATAGAGGATACGGAATTTGTATATTTATCAGGAATATTATTTCTTATTTTAATTGTATTTTATATTATAAGGTTAATTAAGGGAGCCAGAACCGCATATAATCTTACCTTCATAAAAGCATACGGTTACGGAATCCTCCTGGTCATTTTAACATTTGGAAGTCTATATTCTTACTTCTATTTTATTCGTCATACACAGTACATAATTAGTTTATTAAACAGCTATTTAAAAGGTTAATACTTGTATTTATCAAAGCTTGAAATATTCGGTTTCAAGTCCTTTGCGGAAAAGACAGCGATAGAATTCGACAGCGGTGTCTCCGCTATCGTGGGCCCTAACGGCTCCGGTAAGTCAAACATCGTGGATGCATTAAGATGGGTTCTCGGCGAACAGGGTGATAAGGCACTGAGGAGCGAAAAACGTGAGGACGTAGTCTTTAGCGGGACCAGCAGAAGGAAACCGCTCGGTTTAGCCGAAGTAGCTTTGACACTTATTAACAACAAAGGGATCCTTCCCACCGAATACAACGAAGTAACCATCGCACGAAGGTTCTACCGAAGCGGTGAGACGGAATATTTCCTCAACGGGACAAAAGTCAGGCTCAAAGACCTCCGAAATCTTTTCGTAGATACCGGTGTAGGTCCCGATGCCTATTCCGTGATCGAGCTAAAAATGGTCGAGACTATCCTCTCCGCCGTAAAGAACGAGCGCAGAAAGATGTTCGAGGAAGCCGCCGGCATCGTCTCATACAAAAAGAACCGTGACCTTACTTTTAACAAACTAGAATCCGTACGCGAAGCGCTGACTCGTGTTACCGACATAATAAGAGAGAAACAGCGCAATGTAAACGCTCTAGAACGTCAGGTAAAAAGAAACGAGGAAGCAAGAAAGGTCTCGCAGGAACTCGAAGCGCTCGAGCTCAAACTCTACAACACCGAATACCGAAATAAACTCATTGAGAAAGACAACATAAAGAATAACGAAAGCGAAAACATTCTCCTCAAAGAAAGGCTTTCGCTCGAAATCAAAGAATACGACACAAAGATAGACGAACTGAGAGAAGTTGTTTCACGCTATGAGACAAAACTGAGGGAGCTCAATACCCAGCTTACCGCGAAGCGTGAAGAGATCACGAAGATCGAGAAAGAAAATCTCGTCTCCGACCAGAAGATCAAATCATTAACGGCAAACGTATCCCGTCTGAATAGTGAGAACGAATCTCTCCGAAATAGCATCACTAGGAACAAGGACAGGCAGACTGAACTCCACGAAAAGATTCATACACTTAAGCATACCGTCGATATATCGTCCGCTTCCCTATCCGAAAAGAAAGAGAAGCTGGATAAAACAATACGCCTCATCGGTGAAAAGAAGGTCGAACTCAAAGATCTGGGCTCGAAGCTGAAAGTTCTCAGCCAGTCGCTCCACGACATGAAAACCGAGTACCATAAGGATAAGGTAAACCTCGAAAACAATCTGTCCGAACTTCAACGGCTTTCAGATAATACCTCCGAGAACCTCAGCCAGACAAATATATTAAGCGAGGATAAGACACAGCTTGAAGCCATACTGCTCGAATCCAAAGCAAATCTTAAAGCCGCGCAGGAAGAGCTTAAACTTCACACAAATAAACAAAGCGAACTTGCCGATGAAATAGCGTCGTTCGAACGCGAGATAAACGAAAGAAAACTCGAACTGAACAAAAAGAACAGCAAGGTAGAATACCTGACAAACCTCCTCCATTCTATGGAAGACTACGCCGAAGGTATCAAATATCTGGTTAAGGAAAGAAAAGAACAGAATATTAAGACCGTCATCGAAATGATGCAGGTAGAAGATAAATACCGCATCGCTGTCGAGACCGCTCTGGGTGAAGTGTCGAATTACCTCATCCTTGACGAAGCTAAAGACGTTAGCAGGCTCATTCAGCTCCTTGAAGAAAATGATAAAGGAAAAGTTACTTTCATCCTGAACGAGAAGCTTAACTTCGACGATCTTCTCATTGGGCTTTACGATGAAAAACCGGATTTCTTAAGCGACAAAAAAGTTTACGGCTTTGCCGACAAATTTGTAAAGAGCAGTCACGATAAATACCTGCTCTTAATTAGATACTTACTTGATGAATATGTCATCGTCGAAGACATTCCAACCGCGATGAAGTATTCTAAGGACAATTACTACAAGTTCATCACACTCAATGGCGACATTATAACTCAGAGTTTCATCAGGGCTGGTGGAAATATAAAGCAGGAAAACCTTAAGCTGGGAAGGGAAAAACAGATCGACCTGCTGAAAGATGAAAGCAAGCTCTTAGAAGATGCCATCAAAGAGACAGAAGATAAGATAAATAACCTGCGCGAACTTCATGACAATATGCCGATAGCCGAATACAAGGATAATGTCGAAAAACTGAGAGAAAAGTTTCACTCTGCCGAAAACGACCTTGCGAAAGTAGATTTCAAACTCGAGGAGATAAATAAGAACCTCACAAAGAACGAAGGAAACTATCAGCGCATCGAAGAGGAAAATATTAAGCTTAATAGCAGGATTAATACTCTTATCCAGGAGATCAATAGCAAGGAGAGCGAAAATTCAAATCTCGAAAAAGAGCTGGGCTTCCTGACCGACGAATTTAATGAGATAGAAAAGAAATACACTGAGTACAATACCGACTATAACTCTTTTAATATTCAGGTTACTGAATTAAAAAATGAGCTGAAAAATGAAGAGCAGTATCTTAACAGGCTTGTAAATTCCGTACGGGATGATGAAGAAAAGATCGAGGACAATGAGAGGCTTATTAGAGATGAAAATTCTGAGATCGAAAATCTAAAATACAATCTCACCAATAATTCTTCCGTAATGTCCGGGCTGAAAATGGAAGAAGATTCCATTAATGACCGTTACCTCAAGGAAAGAGAAGTATTTGACAACAACAAGGAAGAACTGAATAGGATAGACCTCGAGCAGAGGGACCGCAGAATAAAATTCGACAGGGTTTCACAGAATCTCATTGACTCGCAGATAAAAATGAAAGAGTGCGAGATCAAAGCCGAGCAATATAGGGATCATATTCGTGAGAAATACGAGAGACACATTCCTATCGAAGATGGTTCGGTAGGCTTCATCGACGACGAGATGGAATTAGCCCAGTCGAGAAAAGACGTGGAGAGCCTGATTGAGAGATTAAAAAGGCTTGGCGGTGGTTATCAGCAGATGCTTTTCGAGGATTTTGAGCAGGAGAAGGAAGAACTCCAGAGGATGGCTGAACAAAAGAACGACCTTATTGAGTCCGAGAAAGATATTAGAAGAACGATCGAAAGAATAAATGAGGAAGCACGTGAGAGATTCCTGAAAACATTCGAACAGATTAGAGAGAACTTCCGCATGATATTCACCGAGCTTTTCTCCGAGGGCGATGAAGCTAACCTCAAGCTCATTTACGATACCGATGACGAAGGCAAGATCAACGAAGACCCGCTCGAAGCAAAGATAGAGATCGTTGCAAAACCGAGAGGAAAAAGACCTACCTCGATAGAACTACTTTCCGGGGGTGAAAAAACCCTTACGGCAATCGCGCTTCTGTTTGCCATTTATCTCGTTAAGCCGTCTCCTTTCTGTGTACTCGACGAGGTGGACGCTCCATTAGACGTCGCCAATCTGAAGCGTTTCAACAAACTGATCAGAAAGTTTTCCAATAATACACAGTTCATACTTATAACCCACAACGAAAGAACTATGGAAACCGTTGACAGGTTATTCGGCGTAACCATGCAGGAGCAGGGCGTTACAACCATAGTAGAGACCAGGTTCAAAGAAAAGATGCAGGCTGGCTAATTGGCTAAAAAGGATTACAAGCTTAAGATATTTTGTGATTTCGATGGCACCGTCGCAAAAAACGACGTTTGGGTTAGTGCAATTGGAAAGTTCGTTAAGGATAAGGAAGCATTTGATAAACTCTCCGATGATTTCTGCAGTTTGACACTCAACGCTAAGGACTGCAATCGGATGAGCCTCGAGTTAGTGGAAGACTTTACCCTGGAACAATTCGACAGGTACCTTGATGAAGAGGATATCGACCCCCATTTTAAGGATTTTGTAGAGTATGTTAGAAGTGAGGAAGATGAAATCTTTATCGTAAGCGGTGGTCTGGATTATTATATAGATTACGTTCTTAAAAAAGAGGGACTGGATGTAAAATACTTCGGCACTCAATTGACCACCACACCAATCGAAGGGACGGATTACATAAAACCGGGTGTTGAGTTTCCATATGCAGACGAGAACTGCGAGAAGTGTGAGATCAGCAAACGAAATATCCTGATAAATAATACAAATGACCTTTATGATGAGGTTTCGGTGTTCGTTGGCGATGGTATTTCCGATTATTGCGTTGTACATTATGCCGACATAGTTTTTGCCAAAAAGCGGTTGGCATCATACTGCTGGAAAAACAACATAACATATTTTGAATTTGACGATTTTAGCGACGTTAAGAAGAAACTGGTAAAGTTGAAAATGGAGAACAAGATAAAGCACAGACAATTCGCAAAGACCAACCGAAAAGACGTACTCCTCGGAGGCTGAACCGGGAGTAAACATTTCAGATGAAAAAAATCTTTATAATAGCAGGAGAAGCGTCGGGTGACTCTCACTCGGCTGAGCTGGTTAGAAAGCTAAGGGAACTGGATCCCGGTACCAGGTTTTACGGCATCGGCGGTAATAACCTGAAAAAGCAGGGAGTCGAGCTCATATACTTATACGAGGATGTGAATTTCATCGGTTTCACTGCAGTACTAAAAAACCTCTCTGCTATAAAAGCGAAGCTGTCTGAGGCGGTAGAAAAAGTCAAAGAACTGGAGCCGGACGCGGTCATCCTCACCGATTTCCCCGGATTTAATATCAGGTTCGCGGAAAAGATAAGGAAATTCTATAAAGGAAAGATCATCTATTATATTTCACCGCAGGTTTGGGCGTGGCATAAAGACCGTGTGAAAAAGCTAAAAAAACTGTGCGATGCCATGCTTGTTATTTTCCCATTCGAAGTAGATTTTTATAAACAGGAAGGAATGGAGGCGGATTACGTCGGTCATCCGCTTATCGAAAAAACAAACCGGTTCATTTCGGAACATTCAAAACGGAAAAAAACGAACAAGATAATTACACTGCTCCCCGGTAGCCGTCCGGAGGAAATTAAACGCATATTACCGGGATTACTAGAAGTCTCGAAGAAATTACAGGATGAAACCCGCGCTGAAATAAAGATTATATCTCCTCCATATTTAAATGCCGGATTTTACAAAGACCTGGCAAAAGGATACAATGTAGAAATTGTAAAAGATGATGAAGACAAGAACACATACTACGAAACAATTTATAACTCTGACCTTGTATTCACCAAAGCCGGTACTACAACAATGGAATGCACGCTCCTCAATACTCCGTTTTGCGTCGCATACCGTGCAGGCAGAATAAATTACCTAATAGGTAAAAATATGATTCGTGTGAATTACGTTGCGATGCCGAATATACTCCTTGACAAAGCTATCGTAAAAGAGTTCATACAGAACGAAATGACCATAGACAATCTGTACTCGGAAGGAATAAAGATTCTTACGGATGAGAAATACAGGGAAGAAATGAAGAGCAACTTCGCAACGATAAGAGAGCTCCTCGGAGATAGATCCGCGTCTGCTGCTGCCGCTGAAATTATTAATTCGATGCTTTGAAAGGGAGTTTCTCAAATAGCATGGCACAATGGCTGATACCCATGCTGTTGCCGGTTTATTTGCTCACTGTACGTACAAAAATAACAGGTAACATCCCGGAAAAAAACGCTGTATTTATATTCTGGCACAATAAAATGCTCATCGGGTGGCGGTTATTCAAAGGAAAGAGATATACTGCTCTCGTATCACAAAGCAAGGACGGAGAAATACTCGCGCGCATGCTGAAAAAATGGAAATACAACGTTGCGCGCGGCTCCAGTTCAAAAGGCGGAAAGGAAGCGCTGGACGAGATAATGTCGGATAAATTAAATAGCTCCGTAGTCATCACTCCCGATGGTCCGCGTGGACCCGCCGGAATGATTAAAAACGGTGCTTTGATATTATCAAATAAAACAGGATTTCCAATTATCCCGGTCAGCATCTCGTACTCACGAAGCAAAGTGCTGTCAAAAAGCTGGGATAAGTTCGAGATACCGCTCCCCTTTTCGACTTGCACTGTAAAATTCGGGGATGAATTTTACTACTCGGAATATCTTCCCGAGCAGGAGCTCGATCAGTTCAAAACCCGGCTGGCTAAACAAATGTAATTACGATGCGCATATTACTTTTACCTTTTTCATATCTTTACCTGCTTATCACCTACATCAGGAATAAGCTCTACAATAAGGGTATCCTCAAAAGCACATCGTTCGATACACCCGTCATCTCCGTCGGCAACATCACCACCGGAGGCACCGGTAAAACCCCGCTCGTAATTCACATAGCTAGATACTTCCTCGCCAAAAACATGAAAGTCGCCATCGTCTCACGCGGCTACGGAAGGAATTCCACCTTTCGCATGCTCGTCTGCGACGGAAAGTCCATCCTGCACCCCGTCGACATGACCGGCGACGAGCTGTATATGATATCGGAAGAACTTCTCACGACCGGAGGCACATTCTGGATAATAGCGGATAATGACCGTGTACAGGGCTGTGAATACGCAATAAAGGAATTCAATCCCGACGTTATCATACTCGACGACGCATTCCAAAAGAGGAATTTATCCAGAGATATAGATATAGTTATGATCGACAGGAGCAAGTTCAATACTTTCTTTAATAAGATCCTTCTTCCTGCCGGCGATCTGCGGGAAAGCAAAAACGCATTACACAGAGCATCGATCATTATTCAAAACAACAAGGACACCAAAGCTGATGTGATACCCGAACTCGAAAAGTATTGCAAACCCATAATACGTATCTCTTATAAAGTCCTCGGTATCTACGATAAGAACGGCGTCAAAGCCGAGACTTTGCCAAAAAAAGTTGCTGTCATCGCCGGATTGGCGAACCCTGATTCGTTTTACAAGCTGATCCAGAACCTCGGCTTTGATATAGCTGATAAATTCGACTTCCCCGATCACTATAGCTACATTTTCAAAGACATCCGCCACATAAAGGAAATGTGTGAAGGTGGCATTCCCATCATCACCACGCACAAGGACTACGTTAAGCTCAAGGAATTCGACACTTTTATTAAGGAATTTCCCGTTTATTATCTAAAAATTGGATTAAATTTTGAGGATAATATTAATATTTTAGAGAATATGTTAAATGACGCCGTAAACAAATGAAAGTAGGAATTTCAAAATGCAGATCTACATTCGATAAATACCTAAACTGGCTGGAATTTTTCGGCATTGAGTATGAAGTGCTGGATTATGAAAACGGTAAAGGAGAACTCGACAAGATCCACGATTGCAGTGCATTGATTTTAAGCGGAGGCACGGATATTTACCCGGAAATATATTGCGATTGGGATACTACCGAAACCAAAGGTACTTACGAACCCGAACGCGACGGTTTTGAGATGAACCTTATCGAAGCCGCCATCGTTAAAAAGATGCCGATACTCGCTATCTGCCGTGGTTCGCAACTTATAAATGTGTACTTTCGCGGTAATCTCATATTCGACATCGAAGAGATCCGCGGCTTTAGTTATAGAAAAATGATAAAAGACGGCGTTTACCCGGAGATAGACATAAATATCTTTAAAAATTCGCTAGCCTATGAGATATTCGAAAGCGAAACTATTAAGGTCGTTGTTTCAAATAACCAGGCAGTGGAAAGGGTCGGTGAAGGTTTGATGATAAACTCTAAATCACAAGAAGGTATAATAATGGGAACGGAGTATGCTCATAAAGAAGGAAAGGGATTCCTGTTTGGTATTCAATGGCATCCAGAGAGATACACCGATTATTCGGCTGAACCATCCGTCAAACTCGCAAACAGATTAAAAAAAGAAATTGAGATATACACTTCATAGCATAAAGGCATTACTGATATTTGCGCTCGGTCTTTCTCTTTACTCGTGTACTACCGGTACGTCTATCGATAAAAATATCACGATTCCTGAAATAAAAAAGAAAGTAAATACAAACTCTAAGCGGATAACTTCGGTCGATGCAGAGGGCAATATATTTTTTGAAACCCCCGACGAATCTAACTCCGCTTACATGACACTGAGTATTAATAAACCGGACAGCCTTTACGCAAAATTTCAGGGTCCCTTCGGCATCACCGCCGGGAATGTACTGGTCACACGGCAAAACTTTGTTTACTTCAATGCCCTCGAAAATATTGTCATAAAAGGCCCATCCTCCCCTCTTAACCTGGGAGCAGTGCTCCGTATCAAAGTTAATTTCGATGACCTGGTTAGAGGGTTATCATCCAGCATGATTTTCGCCGGTGAAACAGCCGAAAACTCACAGCTGAATATAAATGAATCCGATTACCTGGTAACGGTATATGAGGACGGGATCGAGAAAAAGTACTGGGTGGATGCTTCTGGATTTTACATTACAAAATATGCCGAGTACGAGAATTCCAAAACTCCCTCACTTGAGATAAAATACTCTAACTTCATTGAGGATAATGGCAAACACTTCCCTATGAAAATGGAGATAAATAGACCTGACGCTTCCCAATATGTTTCTATTGACCTGAGGGAATTTGAACTTAATAAGAACAGGCTTACGTTTAAGTTAGTAATACCAAAGAACGCCAAAATAATAGAATGGGATTAAGCTGTTCCAAAATATTGCTCGCATTTTTACTCATCTGCACTTTGATGCCGTCGAATATATTTGCTGATTATGACCTTAGAAAAGACAAGAAGAAACAGATCCTGAACTATAAGAACGACGTCGAAAAGCTACAGAAAGAGATCAGGGAAAATGAGATACTCGCCGATCAATACAGAACTGAGATTGACGATCTTGCTTCACAGCTAAAACTCCTTACCAAGTTCATTGGCGATGTGGAATCCAACGGGCTTGAGGACAAAGATTCCTTATTGATGAGCGAAATAGAGATCAATAAGATAAAGGAAAAACTCGACCCCCTAAGAGAGAATTTTAAGAAAAAGGTTATATGGCTCTATAAGTACGGCAGGGATTATGAAAGCGAAGTGCTCTTTTCATCGAGATCGCTTGATGACCTGTACGGTCGCATGGTTTACCTCAATAAGATATCGGGTATAAGAAAGAAGGAGTTTGAAAAGATAAAGGAGAACCGGTTCCTTATTGAGGAAAAAAAGAAAATGCTCTCTCTCCAGGCTCGCCAGCGACTTGGCTTCATTGCTTCGAAAAAGGAGGACCAGCGCACACTCTATGAAAAGAAGATCCTTACCGAAAATCTGATCTCAAAACTGCAAGACATCAATACTAACTATACTAGGCAGATCGAAAGACTTAATGAAAAGATTTCTAAAATAGAATCGAGGCTTAATAACCTTAACACGGAGTTTATTTATAAGATAAGCAGGCAGGCAGATTATTCGGGTGTCCAGTTCGAGCAATTGAAAGGCAGACTCATATTACCCGTGCAGAGTGTAGATATTATTGAGGATTTCGGAACACAGATGAATCAAAATACGCTCGCCGTTTCTTACAATAACGGGATCGACGTCTCCATTGCCAAAGGCTCGGAGGTTGTTTCCGTTGCCGATGGAGTCGTCGAATCGGTTTCCTACATCCCTTCTATCGGTGACGTTATTATCATTAATCACGGGAACGAATACCGTACGGTGTATGGACTAATTGATAATATTGCTGTTAGCGTCGGTGATGAAGTTACCGCAGGCAAAGTAATTGCTTTCACCTCCGATAATTTAGACGGGCAGTCATTCCATTTTGAACTATGGAAGGATAAAGAACCGCAGAATCCGAAATTCTGGTTCAGCAGAAACTAATACCGATGATAGCTTCCGGAAAAAAATTTAATGTTTCGGTCATAATTCCTCTTTACAATAGAAAGAAACTCGTAAAAAGAGCTATAAAGTCCGTACTGGATCAATCCTATAGAAATTTTGAAATTATCGTTGTAGATGACGGAAGTACCGATGACCCGTATAAAGTCATCGCTCCAATAATGAGATCTAATCCCAATATTCGCTATGTTAGACATTCGAATAGAGGACCGGCTTTGAGTATTAACGCGGGTATTAAATTATCTGAGGGTGAATTCGTTACGTTCCTGGATTCCGATGATGAATACAAAAAGGACCATCTGAAAAAAAGGATACAGTACTTTAAAAAGCATCCGAAAACAGACCTGACTTACTCTACTGCCGATGTGATAGGAAAAGAAAGTGATATGTATGTGCCCGATGCAAGGAATAAAAAGAAATTGATTCACCTCGATGATTGTATCATCGGCGGTACGTTTTTCGGGAAAAGAAAAGTTTTTGATGAGCTAGGAGGGTTCAAAAATATATACGCGTATGATTACGATTTTTTCAATAGAGCTAAAAAGAAGTTCAAAATTGTGAAACTGGAAATACCGACTTACATATACTACAGGAATACACCCGATAGTATACTAACAACGCTAAAGAGTAAATAATGACCGAAGAAGAAAAATATATGAGCATGTGCATAGACTTAGCCCGCAAAGGCGCCGGCTACGTCTCCCCCAATCCCCTGGTTGGCTGTGTGATAGTAAAAGACGGAAAAGTGATCGGGGAAGGTTATCACCAAAAATACGGTGAAGCACATGCCGAGGTAAATGCTATAGCCGACGCGGAGAAAAACGGGTATGATGTAAAAGGAGCTGACCTGTATACTAATCTCGAACCCTGTTCGCATCTCGAAAAGACTCCTCCCTGTGCTGACCTTATTATAAAAAAAGGACTGGGGAGAGTATTTGTGGGAATGGAAGACCCGTATCCCAAAGTGAATGGCAAAGGTATCAAACGTATGCGCGATGCCGGGATAGAAGTAAAAGTCGGAATACTTGAAAAAGAGTGCCGTGAGCTTAATAAATTCTTTCTCAAATATCTTCTGCGTTCCAGACCATATGTAACTCTAAAGATTGCTCAGAGCATTGACGGTAAGATCGCTTTGAAGAACTACGACTCCAAATACATTACGAATGAGGAATCACGGAAGTATGTTCACCAGCTGAGAAGCGAATACGATGCGGTACTTATCGGGAGAAATACCGCTTTAAAGGATGATCCCAAACTTACCGTGCGGGATGTTGAAGGTAGAAATCCATTGAGGTTCGTGCTCGATGCCGCCGCTTCCCTTCCTAAAAAGCTTCACATGTTTAATAGTGAGCACAAAACCGATACATTTATCCTCGGTTCAAAAATGGAAAACGATCATGAATACAATATCGTGTCCTGCAAAGAGGAAAACGGGCTTATTAACCTTGGTGATGCTCTTAATAAAATGTGGGATAAAAAAATTACAAGCGTGCTTGTCGAGGGAGGCGCTAACGTGTTTTCACAATTCCTGGAAAATGGTTTGTTCGACGATATTTACTTTTTCATTGCTCCTAAAATAATCGGCGACGGCATTTCACCGTTTGAAGCGCATTCCATCAGCTCATTAAGCAAAGCGTATGACCTCAGGTTTGACTTTCTAAAACACCTCGGCGATGATATCTTAATACATTACACTAAATAATGTTTACAGGAATAATACAAACAACCGGCAGAGTAACTGCAAGAGAAGTTGAAGGAGACGGCATAAGGTTTTCTATTGCCCCCACACACGCTGGCTTACTTGAAAGCCTTAATATTGGCGATAGTATTGCTATTAACGGCGCCTGCATGACTGTGGTAAGCAAGGATGGTGATTCATTTTCCTTTACGACAATTAGTGAATCCCTTTCCAAAACTAATCTCGGAGATCTTGAACCCGGCAGTACGGTTAATCTGGAACCTGCTATGACCATGAACTCTAAACTGGACGGGCATATAGTACAGGGACATGTGGATACAACAGGGATTGTGAAGGATATCAAAGATTTGGAAAATAGTCATGAATTTTTTATCGAATTCCCTGCTAGCTTCCGAAAGAATATTATTTACGTCGGCTCTATCGCGGTAAATGGTGTAAGCCTTACGATTGCGGGAATAGTCTCGGAAGATGATAACAGCATTGTAATAAAAATTGCTATTATCCCTCATACGTTTGAAGTAACTACTTTCGGGATCTTAAAACCCGGTGATAGAGTGAATATCGAATTTGATATGATAGGAAAATATGTGCAGCGAATAATGGAGAGTAAGTAATGAAAACTACATTAATAATTATTCTTTTTATAATTAGTAGTACATCATACTCTCAGGGAAAGATAGTCTTTGCGGATACAACTGCGCAAATTGATTCTTTAGGAATAAAGAAGCAATATCCTAACCCGTTTAGTCCTGTTCCAGAGGAAGAATTTTTCCTTCCATATAACTCAGACGTTATGCTTGAAGTATATAATGAATCAGGTAAACTCGTAAATACAATTTATCATGATACATTACAAAAAGGTCATTATAAAATATTATGGGATTTTAAGGATAGCAGTGGCAATAAATTACAATCGGGAATATACTGGATAAAATTAACTTCAAAACTAAAATATTTTGAAACTGAAATAATAACCGAAAGCCATTATTCCAGATTAATATTGTTTTAAAACCTTGCAATAACTTCTTCAGCAATATCTTCCTCTCTGATCCTCATCATACACTCAAAAGTACCTATCGGGCATTTATTTCCGCCGTGGATACTGCATGGTCGGCACGCTAACCCGTTCGTCTCTACTATCACGTCATTCTCCCCGTAAGGGAAAAAGCCGAAATCCGGCACCGTAGCCCCAAATATTGCTATTACGTCTGTTCCCATTGCGTTAGCCATGTGCAGTGGAGCCGAGTCATTAGTTATCAATAACTTTGCTCTACGGATCAGCTCAGCCGACTCGAGCAGGGACAGCTTCCCCGCCGTATTTACCACCTTCTCGTTCACAGCTAGATAGTTACCCAGCTCCTCATCATCCTTCCCCCCCACGATGAAAATATTTATATTTTTCGCCGTGAGCATCTCCACTACCCACCTGTAGCGCTCCTTCGGGTATCGCTTCGTGTACCATATCGACCCCGGCGCCACACACACACTGGCTCGCGCCTCTTTCACAATTCCATCTATTTTTTCCTTGTCTGCGTCCGACGGAAACAACTCCGGACGTATTATTTTGTCCTCGTTTATTCCGAGCGGCTGCAGTAAGCTCAAATTCCTTTGTATTTCGTGAATGCCGGTTTTATACTCAATGGTGTTTTTATATAAATAACTCATGCCGGATTTATCGAACGCGATCGAATTTTTGCAGCCCGATAGAAATGTGATAAGTGAACTACGAAACGATCTGTGCGGTGAAATAATTACGTCATAATTTTTTTCCTTTATGATGCGGGCGATGCGGAGGAGTCCTTTCAGGCCGGATCTTCGTTTGTCGTAGATGAGTACGTCGTTCAGGTAGGGATTATTGTTCAAAATCGGGGCGGTGGAGGGAATGCAGAGAAAATCCACCGATGCATCGGGCATTTCCCTTTTTATCACCTGAGCCACGGGGAGAGTCAAAATCACGTCGCCAATGAAAGCCGTCTGTATTATGAGTATCTTCATCAGTCTTGTTTTACGTGCTTAAATCTTCTGTGGAACCAGAACCACTGCTCAGGATGCTCTCTTACGATTTCTTCGAGCTTGCTCTGCATACGCTGTGTGAGCGCCGTAACATTTTCCGGGGTGTCGTCTCGGATGTCGTCGTAATTTATCGGGTCGAAGTGGATGCGGTAACGAAGTTTCTCGTCCCGGATCATGTACCCCATTATTACGGGTGAGCCCTGCTTCAAAGCCATCCTAGCGGAGCCGGCAAATGTTGCTACCTTCTTTCCGAAGAAATCCACGTAAACGGAGTAATCCGGGTGCGCCGACTGGTCAATTAAAAAACAAAGTATCTTATTCGTTTTCAATATCTGGTATGCTTCTCTGAGTGACGCGCCTATCTGTATGATCTTATTGCCGGATTTTCTTCTATACTTGTTTATTTTTTTATCGAGGAGCTTGCTTGCCTGTATCTTTGCAATGATATTGAGCGCTCTCCTGCGCAAGAGTGGGTAAGCGAAGGCGGACAGCTCCCAGTTAGAAATGTGACCGCTAAGAAGTATGACACCCTTCCCTTTCATTATAGCCTCATCCATATGCTCATTTCCGATGACGGTAATCTGTTTACCGGCGTTTATTTTATTTATCCTAGGGAAATATAAAAACTCGAACAAGACAATGAAAACATTCTTATATGCTTTTTTAAGAATGTCCTTTTTCCATTCGTCCGGTTTTTCGGGGAAACAAATTTCAAGATTGGAGAGGACTACGTCTTTGCGGATAGGAATTAGATAAAAAAAAACATGCCCCAAAAGCTGCCACATGCTCTTACCCAGCTTAGCGGAAAGAGTCTGACAAAAAACCCAAGTGTCACAAAAAGGATTACGCTTAATAAGTCTGCCAAACGGGTAAAATTATATTCTTACTTCTTCAAGGACAGGTTCACCGAACAGAGTCGCAGAATTTACTTTATTTATCTTAACCTTTACCATATCACCTATCTCAAAGGATTTTTTCGACATTAACTCGCCCTCTTCATTCACAAAACTCATTTCTTTGGGAATAATAACCGGCTTATTACAATCCGTTCTTCCCATGAACTGTTCATCGGATTTCTTACTGAGAGATTCAACTAGCACATCCATTTCCTTTCCAATAAGCTCTTTATGGATTTCAAAAGATATCTTTCTCTGCAGGCTTATAATCTCATCCAGGCGCCTTTTCTTAGTCTCCGCGTCGATATCATCGGGCATTCTGTATGCCTTTGTATTCTCCCTCCTGGAATAGACAAATGTGAACGCGCTGTCATACCTGACTTCATTAATGACGTCGAGAGTCATCTTATGTTCATCTTCCGTTTCGGAAGGAAAGCTCGATATTATATCCGTAGATAGTCCAACACCGGGCATCATTTCGCGGGCTTTTTTCATTACGCTCATATAATGATCCACGGAATACAGCCTGTTCATTTCCTGAAGCACCCTATCCGACCCGGATTGAATTGGAAGGTGAATATATTTGCAGATGTTATCATACTTCGCCATTGTTTCCAGGAGTTTTACCGAACAGTCATAAGGATGCGAGGTCGTATATCGTATCCTCATATCTGGTAGCTCCCTTGCTGTCAGTTCGAGGAGGTCCGCAAAATCCACTTCATCATATTTATACGAATTCACATTCTGACCCAGAAGCCAAACGTCTTTTACGCCTTCATCTCGAAGCCTAACCGCTTCATTCAAGATGTTCTTATAATTCCTGCTTCGCTCCCTTCCTCTTGTAAAAGGCACAACACAGAACGTGCAGAACTTATCACATCCTCTCATTATCGATAACCATGCCGTAATACCCTGCTTACGCACAGGAAGAATATCGTCATAGGTCTCAATCCTTGACAATTGCACAGCAATACCCTTTTCTCCATTGAATACGACATTATCTATGAGTTCGGGTACTCTTCTGTATTCATCGGGACCGACGATAATGTCAACTATCTTTAATTCATCGATGAGTTTTTTCCTCAAGCGCTCAGCCATACATCCGAGAACACCAACGACGAGATTAGGGTTGCGTTTTTTATATTTCTGCAACTGCCCAAGACGCGTGTAAACCTTCGTTTCGGCGTTTTCCCTAATACTGCATGTATTAAGAAGGATAACATCGGAATTATCTATATCACCCGATTCATTATAGCCAAAGTCACTCAAGATGCTGAGGACGATCTCCGAATCGGAGAAATTCATCTGGCACCCATAAGTTTCTACATAAACTTTCTTGTCGTTAGAAGCCCGGTTGAAGTTTGGTTTAACCGGTTCAGGCTGGTTATTTATTATCAGATGATCTAGTTTCACCGGGATCTATTCTACTCCGTAAATTTTGAGATCTCTTACAAGTAAATGGTAATACTGCCCGGTACAAACCGATGCAAATAATCTTAGTTGGAAATGCACATCGCTCATATACTGCGGTGCAGGAAGACTGATGGATTTATTACCATTAATCTCGGTCAGTCCCTCAAGATTGAAAAGATTCATCACTCCGCTTGCAAAATAATACATCACAAGATTAGACCTGTCGCCGTCAGTGTCCGCGTAGAACTCGATCCTTATCGTACTGTATTGTGACATATCGATCGTATCGAGAAAATGATTTCTAATGAGATATGTAGAACAGGTACCATTAAGACTATCGAGGAGTCCGGGCTTTTCATAAAGCAAGTCACCCCCGGTAGAAGTCCCAGTATTCGTACCCGTTACGGTATCACTTTCACTGCAACCCGCAAAATAAATTCCTGCTAAAACTATCCCCCATATCATCAAGATATGTTTAAACATTTTTCTTTTCCTTAATTAAATGTGATCTCACTATGTCAGCTATACCTTTTGCATCGATCTTAAGGTCTTCGTGAAGCTCCTCCGGTGTCCCGTGATCGATGAACCTGTCAGGTATGCCGTGAATTAGAATGTCGTTCTTGTAATTATGCTGTGACGCAAATTCGGAAACAGCGCTTCCAAATCCGCCAAGTATTGTATTGTCTTCGACCGTCAGGATCTTATCGAACCTGCTAAAAACATCCATCAGCATTTCGATATCCAGCGGTTTTACAAATCTCATATTGATAACTTCAGCTTCGATACCCTCTTCAGCCAGAATGTCCGCGGCTTTTTGAGAATTATTCACCATATTCCCTATCGCAAGTATCGCAATGTCACGTCCTTCCCTCACCCTCTCGGATTTACCTATCGGCAATTGCTCATAATCACCGATCTCTACCCCCAAAGCATTTCCCCTGGGATATCTGATCGCAACCGGACCACGTTTGTATAATGTGGCGGTATACAGCATCTTCCTTAACTCATCTTCATCTTTAGGAGCCATTATAACCATACCAGGTATTAACCTCAGGTAGCTGAGGTCGAAAGTTCCGTGGTGTGTAGGACCGTCCGCTCCGACCAGTCCCGCCCTGTCGAGAACAAACACAACAGGAAGTTTTTGAATAGCAACGTCATGAACTATCTGGTCAAATGCACGCTGAAGGAATGTAGAGTATATCGCGCAAACGGGTGTATATCCTTCAGTCGCAAGTCCCGCAGCAAAAGTAACAGCATGCTGTTCCGCAATACCCACGTCATAATACCTGTCCGGTATCTCTTTCTGCAAGGCGTTGAGCCCTGTGCCACTCGGCATTGCCGCCGTTATTCCGATTATCTTATCGTCCTTTTTCGCAAGTTCGACAAGCGCATCACCAAAAACTTTCGTATAACTTGTCCCTGATGACTTTTTCAGAACTTTACCGGTTTCTTTGTCGAATGGAGTTAATGCGTGAATTCTTTCCGGATGATCGTCAGCGTATGAAGGTCCTTTACCTTTCTCCGTAACAACGTGTAAAAGGATCGGACCGGACATCCTGCTTATCTCATCCATGACCTTAACAAGATTGACAACATTGTGTCCATTGATAGGACCGAAATATCTGAATCCCATTGCTTCAAAAAGCATACCCGGTGTTAATACACCCTTGATACCGCCTTCGATCTTTGATGCTACTTTTCTCAGCCTGTCGCTGTTCTTTGTATCGAGGTTACCTGCAAGATCCCAGACGAACGTTCTGAACTTGTTATATGCCTCATTGGTGAGGAACTCGTTAAAGTAATTCTGAACAGACCAGTTATTCGGTGCGATAGACATTTTGTTATCATTCAGTATGACAGTAATATCTTTCTTTAAAAGTCCGATGTTATTCATCGCTTCATACGGCATACCGCCTGTCATCGAACCGTCGCCGATGACCGCAACAACCTTATAATTCCTCTTCTGGTAATCCCTGGCTGCGGCGATACCCAGCGCGGCTGAAATTGACGTGGACGCGTGTCCCGCGCCGAACACATCATACTCGCTTTCGGTTCTTTTGAGGAAACCGCTGATGCCGCCTTTCTGGCGAATAGTCTGGAGAGCTTCTTTTCTTCCTGTGAGTATCTTATGAATATATCCCTGGTGACCGACGTCCCATACAATCTTGTCATCAGGTGTATTGTAAACGTAGTGAAGCGCCAGTGTGAGCTCGACAACGCCAAGAGACGCTCCGAGGTGTCCGCCTATTTTTGAAATAGTGTCTATCAGATATTCCCTGACCTCATCCGAGAGTTCTCTCAGATCCATCAGGTTTAGTTTTTTCAGATCTTTTGGATAGTTAATGTCTTTGAGAAACTTAGTGCGGCTAATGTCATAATGGTTTGCTGTCATCGCTTGTGTTTATTGTCCTGCTTTAATTTTTTCTATTTTTAACTCCGTCTCATTGAGTTTCGTTCTGCAGAATTTCAATAATTCGAGCCCCTCCTGGTAATAATTCATTACGTCATCGAGCGGTGTTTCGTTTATATCATTCTCCAGTTTATTCAGTATATCCTCAAGCCTTTTAAAAGAACTTTCGAATGTCTGCTCTGCGGATCTGGTTTTTGCCAATGTATGTGAGATTATTTAATTTGCGCTTCTTTACTGCCGTCAAAAAACGAGATACTTACATCGTCTTTGCTCTTTAGCCCCTCTGCCCTGGATACCACCTCATCATTTCTTTTTACGACAGCGTATCCCCTTCTCATGATAGTTTGGGGATCCACATTTTTCAGGATCTTGTCTATATAGTTTAAACTATTATTTAAACTATAAAATTTCTCCTTAATTGTTCTTTCTACCGACCTGTCAATTTCATCGAGGCGGTATTTATATTCGTCGAGAACGTCCATAGGTCGATTAAAGGCATAACTACCCTCCAGCGCGTCTAAAATCTCCCTTAAGTTATTGATTTTATCAATTATTGCGCCATATATATAATACTCAAATTGCTTTATTCTTTCAAGTAATTCCTTTTTGTCGGGAAATATGAGCTCAGCGGCGGCTGAAGGTGTCGGAGCACGTAAATCAGCCACAAAATCGGCTATTGTGAAGTCTATCTCGTGTCCAATAGCGCTCACAATGGGAATCTCGGCGTCATATATGGCTCTGGCAACCCTTTCCTCGTTGAATGACCATAAATCCTCTAGAGAGCCTCCTCCACGGGCTAATACGAGCACATCCAGCCCGGGTTTCAAGGTATGAGCTTTCTTTATGGCGGTCACTATGGTGCCTGCGGCAATTGTCCCCTGTACTGTTACGGGAAAGAGAAATATCTCCGCATTTGGGTAGCGCTTTAAGGTGACATTACAAAAATCGTGCATCGCCGCGCCTGTCTCCGAGGTGATGATACCGACCCTTTGCGGAAATTCAGGCAGGTCTTTTTTGTGTTCCTCGTCGAAGAGGCCTTCCTCCTGTAATTGCTCTTTCAACCGTTCGAATGCTCGCTGGAGCTCACCGACACCTGCCGGCTCTACCTCGAACACGTCTATCTGGTATGTACCTCTGCCTTCGAATACGGTCACGCGTCCTTTGATAACGACCTTCATGCCGTCTTCAGGAGTAACGTGCAGGAAGCGATTACGCGAGCTCCACATAACGCATGATATCTGTGCTTTATCGTCCTTTACGGAGAAGTAGTAGTGTCCGGATGCTGTGTGTATCTTGAAATTAGAGATTTCACCGGTGATATAGATAAAGGGAAAATTTTGCTCGATGAGGAATTTTAATTCCCGGCTTAGCTCTGAAACCGTAATGGGGTTAATCAAGTATAAATTTAACTTTAAATTCGAGTCCTAATATTATAAATTAGGTATTATATTTAGTAAATTTAAGTCAATAATGCAAAATATAACAACGTTTACGGGGATTTTGGTGCTGGGACTTATCAGTCTATCATTGTGGTCGTGTAACAGCGAGAATGTGATAACGCAGATATTTTCGAATGAGATAACGGCAAAGGACAGGCTTGATTCGGCGAACGCGCAATCGAAGAGAGATTACGGTGATACTACCGACATGGTCATGATATACGGAAGGAACGTAACAGTGGAAGGAAAGACCGACCTTACGGCACTGACAATATTAACAAGCGGTAACCTGGATTCGATAGGTACGTGGGTGTATGTGTATAAGTCAGGAAGTACGTCGTCATTCAGGCTGTATGCTCCCGACCCAATACCGGGACAAACCGACTGTGTGAACCTCACGCAATTTTTTAATCCGCTCGATTTACTTAGCCTTATCTCGGATACATCGGCGGCGAACATAATCAGGGGAGCACTGGATTTAATAATAAGCAGTAATATTAAAATAACAACTCCGCCGGGCTTGCTGATAGATTCGGACCAGGCACTCCAGCTGGCAAACACGGAATCGCAGATAATAAAATTTAATTCCAGCTTCACGCCGAGCATATCGTCAACGAATGGAAATATTTTCTTTCAGACGGGTACGAACAAAAAGATAAACGTCTTTTTGATCCCGGCGGCGGGCACGCTGAATCTTCCGGTGTATATTACGCAGCTGGTATCATTTCCTGCTGATCTGTGGATAGTAAATTACACTAAAACCAATACAAGCGGACAAACGGAGAATATGGTACTGGCTACAGTGGTTCAGAGCAACCAGTCAATGGGATTGACGTCAATCCCGGGGTTCAGCAGCCGTGTAATCAATCTGTCTAAATTCTTCTCAAATTGAGTATTTAGTGCATTGCGGAAATAAATGGTTTATTTTATATTTGTTATTCTTTGATTTTCAGTATGAATATTGAACGGTAGCTCAATGGTGGAGCATTCGGCTGTTAACCGAAGGGTTGCGGGTTCGAGTCCCGCCCGTTCAGCAAAACCCCCTGTAAAAGGGGGTTTTTAGTTTGTGGAGCATTCGACTGTTATCCGACAGAGTCGGGATGCGGGTATTTTTACCGTATTTTACTTCATTGATAATCATCAAATAAGGCAGTATTTTTATATAGATTCACGGCGGGTGTAGCTCAGTTGGTAGAGCGTCAGATTGTGGCTCTGAATGTCGCGGGTTCGAGCCCCGTCACTCGCCCAAAACTATCTCAAATCATTTGTTTTTCCGGCAATTTCGCATTCCCTTTTATTCATTGAAAAACATAAGGATTATGTATAGTTTGCCACAATATTCAGTTATCAACTACACAACACATGCCCGAAAACGAAGCTGAAAAAGATGAAGTGACATTGAATAGTGATGAGATTGATGATAATGCCGATGATCCCGAAGAGTCAGAAGAAATAACAGAAGAGGAAGTTCTCAGTGAGGAAGAGCTTGATCAGAAGAAGAAAGACTTCGAGACTGAGGCTATGCCTTATATAAATCTCCTTCACAATTATGCCTACCGAATGACAGGGAATCAGCTAGATGCCGATGACTTGGTTCAGGAGACATATCTACGCGCATTCCGCTTTTTTCATAAGTTCGAAAAAGGAACTAATTGCAAAGCATGGCTGTTTCGAATTATGAAAAATCTGTTCATAAATAAGTACCGAAAAAATCAAAAGGAACCGGGGAAAGTCGACTACGATGACGTCGAAAATTTCTTCGATTCAATAAAGTCAGACAGGGTCGAATCTACCGATCTTCAGGAGAAATTATTCTCGAACTTATTAGACGATGATCTTGTTAATGCTCTTAACTCGCTTCCAGACGATTTTAAGACGGTAGTGATACTATGCGATATAGAAGGATTGAGCTATGAAGAGATAGCAGAGTTTGTGCAATGCCCAATTGGGACGGTAAGAAGCAGACTTCACAGGGGGAGAAAACTATTACAACAAAAACTCCTTGGATACGCAAAGGATAAAGGTTATGACGTTACAAAAGCCTTAAAAGAATAAATTATTTTTTTGCATAATTAAAACTTGCCTATGGGGCAGAATTATACAAATTCTGAAAAAAACGACGGCTCTTTAAATTCTTACGACATGAAGGAACTTATTTCCGCACTGCTTGATGGTGAGATAAGCGATGCAGATAAGGAGAGAATACAATCACTGCTCGACTCAGACAGTGATTTCAAGAACAGATACGAAGCAGAGAAGGCACTTAAGACGGAGATCAAGCAAAGGGTCACCCGTATTGAAACTCCTCAGTACGTATATCAGAACATTCAAACGAGCATCAATTCATATTCCGAGCAGATCTCGGATATGCATGCCCGAAAAAATCAACCGACTACATCAGCTCAACCTGCAGGTGCAGACCCTAGAAAGGTTTCAACCGGCAGATCAAGGAACTACATGTATCTTTTTGGCAGTGTAGCGGCGGCACTTATATTAATATTCTTCTCCGTCAATTATGTTTTCAAAGGGGAAGATGTACCGCATGATGTAAACCTGGTCGAAATGTCGCGCGACGTATATGAGAAGATAGAAGCCGGTGATATTAAAGTTCAATACGCAACAAATGACGCGAGAGAGCTGGAAAAATTCTTCGACGAAAAATTAAACTACAAAGTATTCGTTCCAGACGTAAAGGATGCAGTGCTTCTCGGCGGTGTATATAATGTCATCAACGGCAAAAAGACGGCGCATTTCATACATAAGAAAGGCGACATGATAATCTACACAATGCAATTGTGCAAGAAGGACATACTCGATGATGCTAATAAAGACCTGATGCTTACCGAGGACATGAAAGAGAACGTAATGGAAGGAAAGAACTGGCTTCATTGTCCGAAAAAATTCGGAGGAAAGGAAAACATAATACTCTGGCATAAGGATGACGCACTTTCTTCATCTGTTTCCAAAATGGATCCCGATCAAATCCACGCGGTTTTAACTAACTTTAAAAAATAATCTGCAAAATGAAAATCTTAAACTTCACACTGGCTCTGGTATTTACGGTTTTTTTGATGGCATGCGGAAGTAAAGACAAGACAGACACGACGTCCGACAATAAGAAGATGGATAGCGACTCAAAAGTTGAAAACACCTCAAACACAAATTCCAATACTGATACAAAAACAGCAGGCGACGGTGTAATGCTGTCACCGGTCGGAAAGATCGAAGCTGCAGGAACAAAGGGTAACGTTCCTAATTTTACATGGCAAGAAGACGGAAAAGAAATGTCAACTGCCGATCTTAAAGGAAAGGTACTTTTTATCAATATGTGGGCAACATGGTGCGGACCATGTATAAAGGAAATGCCAGAACTATCCGAAATCTCAAATGAGCTGAAGGACAAAGATTTTAAAATGGTCGGTCTCAGCGTATTCCACCAGGAAGGCACACCAGAGGTTAAGGATTTTCTAGAGCAGAAACCCGTATCATACTGGATAGTGGATGGAAACGACGAGCTTGTTAACGCATTCGAACAATCAATCGGGTCGACTATCGAAAGTATTCCCACAACATTCATAGTAGATAAAGACGGAAAGATCGTAGAAACATTGATCGGAAGCAGAGATAAAGCGGCATTTATGGAAATTATTAATAAATACCTCTAAAATCCGCCTTATTAGCCTCAAATTTTAAAATAAATAAGTTTATATTTAAAAACTCAGTTCCTTAATCGGAATTGAGTTTTTATTTTTTAAACATCTTATTTGGACAATATCACAAAAAAGGTCTGCATTCTTGGATCAACCGGATCGATCGGCAGTAATGCTCTGAACGTGATCCGGAGCCTAAAGAAATTTGGTTACGATATAGAAGTAACCTACCTCACAACCAACTCCCAAACAGACAAACTCGCAGAACAGGTGAAAGAATTTTCACCGAAGGGAATAGTAATCCTCGATGCGGTAAAAGCAAAGGAGTTCAAAGATAAATATTCATTCCCCGACCTCGAGATAATTACAGGCGAGGAAGGTCTATGTGATATAACATCCAGGTATGATTATGATCTTTTGATAAGTTCACTAGTAGGATTCGCAGGATTAAAACCGACGATCGAAGCGATAAAGACCGGGAAGACAATTGCGCTGGCGAACAAGGAAACGCTTGTAGTTGCCGGTGAGATGATAAACAAACTTCTCAAAGAAAATGACACGACACTAATTCCCATAGACAGCGAGCATTCAGCTATACTCCAATGTATAGTAGGAGAAGATACGGCTTCGGTGGAAAAGATCATTCTAACTGCGTCGGGCGGTCCGTTCAGAACAAAATCCATAGAGGAAATGCGAAAGACTTCCGTAAAGGAAGCACTGAATCATCCTAACTGGAATATGGGAGCAAAGATCACGATCGATTCGGCTACGCTAATGAACAAGGGATTGGAAGTAATAGAAGCGCACTGGCTATTCAACATATCGCACGAGAAAATAGAAGTGGTCGTACATCCCCAGTCAATTATACATTCGATGGTAGAATTCACGGACGGGTCCATTAAGGCACAGATGGGTATTCCCGATATGAAGATACCGATACAATATGCTATTACATACCCTGAGAGAGTAAAGTCCGACTTCACGAGGCTGGATTTCAGCAAGTATAATACACTTACTTTTGAAGAGCCTGATCATGAGAAATTCGAGTGTTTAAAGCTGGCGTTCGAGGTACTGAAAAAGGGCGGTACATATCCGGCGGTACTGAACGCGGCAAATGAGGTGGCAGTCGATCTATTTATTAAGGAAAAAATAGGATTTTTGGACATTCCGGCTATAATTAATAAATGCCTGGATTCACACGAAAACAGGAACAATTTTACGCTGGAAGATATTATAGATATAGACCGTGAAACGCGGGAAAGTATTAGTATGTATTAATTTTACATAAAACTATTTATCTTCACTGGCGTATAATCGATTTAAAACGCCACTTAACAAAGGATAGAGAACACAGATGGAGTTTATAAACACGCTATTTTATTTCATAATTGTAATTGGAATTCTTGTATTTATACACGAATTGGGACACTTCCTTGCGGCAAGAGCAATGGGAATGCGCGCAGACGTATTCGCGTTGGGAATGGGTCCAAGGATATTAGGATTTAATAAGAAGACAGGGTTTTCATTTGGTAAGCTAAAGGATGATCTGGACCTCGAGGGTAATACAGATTACAGGATATGTGTCTTCCCTATCGGCGGATATGTAAAGGTCGCGGGTATGGTCGATGAAAGTATGGATAAGGAGTTCATTAACACCGAACCCAAGCCGTGGGAATACAGGTCAAAGCCTGTCTGGAGACGAATGGTCGTTATAACAGCGGGAGTCATTATGAATATCCTGCTTGCATTCGCAATATTCTACGCAATCAATCTCGTAAAAGGAAAGAGCTACGTCGATACAACCACAGTGGGTTACGTAAAGATGGGTTCACCTGCCGAAGCATCGGGACTAAAAGCCGGTGATGAGATACTCACGATAAATAATAAACCGATACAATACTGGGATAATATTATCCAAAGCATCAAGATAGATAATCTAGGTGAGTCACTTACGTTTGTTGTGAAACGAAACGGCGAAGAAAAGATAATTACCGTCCCAAAAGATGCAACGGGCGATCTTACACAGGACGGATTTGGTTTGTACCCGGAGAAGATGCTTCCGGTAATAACCATGGTCGAGTCGGATAAACCAGCAAGTATAGTGGGACTTGAATCGAAGGACGTGATAACTTCTTTTGCGGGAGTTCCTATAGAAAATCAGCAACAACTGATCGACCTGATAAGGAGTAACGCAAACAAGGAAGTAGAGATAGCATGGACACGTGACGGCAAAGAAATGTCGGGAAAGATCACACCATCGGGAGATTCGACGATAGGTATCGGTATCGCAGGAGAATATACCGGTCCGGTACAGGAGATCAGTTACAATGTTTTCAGCGCTGTACCAAAAGCGGCGGGTGATATGTATTATTACGGTATAGAGGTTTTCTTTGGCTCCATGGCGAAGATATTCAAGGGTGATATTCCATTTAATAAAGCAATAGGCGGTCCGATAAAGATCGCGCAGGTTTCGGCACAATCTGCTGAGGGCGGATTCTTTACATTCATTAGTTTCATAGCACTGTTATCGATGTCGCTGGCTATAATCAATATACTTCCATTCCCGGCGCTGGACGGAGGACATTTCATGCTGTTGTGCTATGAGGGAATAGTGAGGAAGCCGGTACCATTTAAGGTGCAGATAGTACTGCAGAATGTGGGCTTTGCGCTGTTACTGCTATTGATGTTATTTGTTATTTATAATGATATTATATCGCTATAGGGTAAGACAATTGCTCTTATCTTGAATAGCGCTTTAAGAAAGTTTATATTTGTAATTCAGCCGTAATTCCACGGAAGGGTGGGTGAGTGGCTGAAACCAACGGTTTGCTAAACCGTCATAGGGAGTAAATCTCTATCGAGGGTTCGAATCCCTCCCCTTCCGCTCTTTAGCCTCATCACAGATGGGGCTTTTTTATTAGAAAAAATCTATCCTATGAGCATTCTAGATAAATTATCCACCTCATTAAACAGGAGGGATGAAGTTCCGAACCAGGAATTAGCAAAAAAAATCCTAAAGACCAAGGATAAGAAAGCAATAAAGGAGCTTGCAGAAAACCTTGAGAATAAAAATAAAGGTATTCAAAGTGATTGCATTAAGGTGCTATATGAGATTGGTGAAAGCAATCCTTCTCTAATTGCAGGTTACGAAGATAATTTTTTGGATCTGCTCGATGGTAAAAATAACCGTCTTATTTGGGGTGCACTAACAGCTCTGGATTGTATTGCTTCTGTGAGTTCGAAATCTATCTATAAGAACATCGAAAAAATTCAGAAGGCAGCAAACGAAGGTTCGGTCATCGCGAAAGACCATTATGTTAATATCCTGATAAAATTATCTTCCGATAAATCCTATGCCAACCGAACGATACCCCTGCTCTTTCAGCAATTAGAGAAAGCCGCAATCAATCAACTTCCGATGTACGCAGAAAGAGCTATGCCAGCAGTCTCAGGAAAGGATAAAAAAATGATGATAAAAATCCTAACAGCCCGGCTAGTTGAGATCGAAAAGGAAAGTAAAATCAAAAGAATCCGTAAGGTTATCGACAAGCTTAATAAATAAAGAAACTCTTTATTCCTTTGAATAGGCGATGTCGTTTCGTAGGATGTCGGTTAATTCATAGGCAAGTTCCTCCGCGGTGAAATTTATCGCATCGCGTATCTCTTCCTCAGTCATATTCATCAACCGGACGGCATTGATAATGCTGGCGGCGGTTCTCACTTTTTTATCAGGGTAATATGAGTAGAATGCTTCCTTGAGGGGGGTGCTGACGCGCTCGGTATTTTTCCAGACGGTCTTTGCGCTTTTGCGGTCGACAATGAGCACCTCAGCGGAAATGCCGGCGTAGATACCGTAACTTCCCGATCCGAGCTCGAATTTTTCCAAACGTGTCTCAAACAAGTAATCGGGATTATCTGACTGCGCGGGTACCGGAGTGAAATTAAAATAATCTCCAAGACCGGTTTTTAATCCGTCGGAAAGTCTAGACGAAACTGTATCGGGCTGATAAGCCCTGTTAATTTTTTCCTGCACATTCGAGGAGAAAATGTTCTCGCCGACCTCAGTCAAAATTATTTCGACCGGATTATTATCCGATACTATGTCGGGTTTGGTGATATTCACTCTAACGTTTGAGGCAGAGTGTTTGGCGGATGATTTGAAAAGTATCTTTGAATTCCTAATGTCGTATCTGGCAAACTCGTTTACCCCGGAACAACCGGACATTGCTATCACACCAAATAGAAGTAATAGCTTTATTGTATAGGAAGGTTTCATAATGGAAAATTTTCCCATTATACTCAGGAATGAGGGATTTTGTTCCCTAGATTGCGTGTTTTTTAGTGAGATTTATGAATAATTCCCTGCCCTTTCTGGGCTCGATGGAATTAAAAGCGGTGTCGAAAACGTTGATATCGAAGTAAGGTGAGAAGTATTTAATGTACTCAGATTTGAATCCTCCATAAGGAGGACGGTCAGTATTAAGCTCAACATTGAACAGTACTCCAACGAGCTTGCCATTTTCATTGAGAAGGTCGTAAACCTTCCTGGCATATTCCGGACGGAGTATGGGTTCTATCGCGCAAAAAAACGTCTGCTCGACCACAAGGTCATATTTGCCATTGTGTTCAAAGAAATCATCGACTATTACATTCTCTTCAGGAAATTCAGGATAACGTGAAAGAAAGCTTTTAGCAGCGGACTTAGACCAATCAAGAACGTAAGTGTTCTGGAAGCCTTTGCCGTGAAGATATTCCGCTTCATAGGCATTTCCCGCTCCCGGAATGAGAATGAAAATTTCTTTGTTATTTAATTGATCGAAGTATTCACGAAGAGGAGTTGCAACGTAACCAATATCCCATTTGAGCTCTCCCTGTTTGTACTTTTCGTCCCAATAATTCTTATTCAGCCTAAACATATGTATATTGGATAAAATATTGTAAAATTAATATACGCAATTTTCTTTAGATTAAATAAACCATTAATTTATCATTAAAAACAGTTACCCAATAAACCAATCTATAAGAAAAAGCTTATAAGTTGTAAATGAATATTGTAATTAGAAATACTTTTGTTTATTTTTGTATTTAGTTTTGCGTGATTGGCGGAACTGGCAGACGCACTAGACTTAGGATCTAGCGGGGCAACCCGTGGGGGTTCGACTCCCTCATCACGCACGAGGTTTTACGATGATCAGTTAAACAATTTTGCTAACTCAAATTCCGGCAAATGGCAGGCAAAGACAAACCCGGCTCCACTAAACCAAGATGTTCTTTTTGCGGAAGAAGTGCTGACAAGGTTACGAACATGATAAAGGGTCCGACAGACCCAAGAGGCAGAGATGTTTATATATGTGAGATATGTGTAGGTAATGCAATGCAGATCATAAAACAGAACTCGATATCCAGTCAGAGCAGATCGGTTAGTAAAATAAAATCCAACCTCACACCAATCGGTATTAAGAAATTTCTCGATGAATACGTAATAGGACAGGAAAGAGCAAAGAAATCTCTTTCCGTCGCAGTATATAACCATTACAAGAGAATAGACTCACTCGAAGTAAACGCTCTCGACGACGTCGAAATAGAAAAGAGCAACATCCTGCTCATCGGACCTACCGGTACTGGTAAAACATATCTTGCACAGACACTAGCAAAGCTATTAAACGTGCCTTTTGCGATCGCAGACGCGACGACCATTACTGAAGCGGGTTACGTAGGCGATGACGTAGAGTCAATATTGGTAAGCCTTTTACAGAATGCTAACTACGACCTGCACAAAGCAGAGCGTGGTATCATTTACCTGGATGAAATAGACAAGATCGCAAGAAAGAGCGACAGCGTTTCCATTACACGAGACGTATCCGGTGAGGGTGTTCAGCAGGCATTGTTGAAACTTCTCGAAGGTACCGTAGCCGGCGTACCACCCCGAGGCGGAAGAAAGCACCCGGAACAGCCATTGATAAATATCAATACTAAGAACATCCTGTTTATCTGCGGCGGCGCATTCGAAGGATTGGAAAAGACCATCGAGCACAGAATGGATAAGAGTTCGGTCGGTTTCGGCGCGAACGTTATTTCAAAGCATGATAAGAAGAACGACGAGATAATGGAAATGGTCGAGCCGGACGATCTTATCAAGTTCGGCCTCATCCCGGAATTCGTAGGAAGGCTTCCCGTTACTACAACATTGAAATCCCTCGATAAAGCGGCATTACTATCTATACTCTCAGAACCGAAAAACGCCATCATCAAGCAGTACCAGAAACTTCTCCGTATGGAAGGTGTCGAGTTGGAGTTCCAGGACGATGCCCTTGAGGAAGTCGCACAGCTGGCTATCAAGAGAGGTACGGGCGCAAGAGCATTGAGGTCCATACTCGAAAATATAATGATGGACATTATGTATAAGATACCCTCGAAGACCAATGTAACGGATTGTATTATCACTAAGGAAGTAATTACCGAACAGAAAGAGCCAATATATATCAATTCCAATAAGAAGGTATTCGCGCAATAAGCGTGACCTCCCAAACATATGAGTGCCATAGAATCCGATATCAAGAAAGACAATGAATTTCTTGCGCGTGAAGATTTTCACAAAAACTTACTGCGCAAGACAAAAGCCATTGGCGATAAGCTAAAACTCGGCGGCGGTGAAAAAGCCATCGAGAAACTTCATTCAAAAGGTAAGCTTCACTGCAGGGAAAGAATTAACACGCTCATAGACGAAGGATCGTTTTTCATGGAACTGGGTCTGTATGCCGGTTACGGTATGTATCAGGAATACGGAGGCGCTCCATCATCAGGAACGGTCTTTGGTATAGGGAAGATCCACGGGCGCAACTGTGTAATCGTAGCAAATGATGCCACCGTGAAAGCAGGCGCGTGGTTCCCTATCACATGCAAGAAAAATCTCCGCGCACAGGAGATCTCGATGGAGAATAAACTCCCGATCATCTACCTCGTAGATTCCGCAGGCGTATTTCTTCCAATGCAGGACGAGATCTTCCCGGATAAGGAACATTTCGGCAGGATATTCAGGAACAACGCGGTGATGAGTTCTATGGGAATCCCCCAGATAGCGGCAATAATGGGTCCGTGTGTTGCAGGGGGCGCTTATCTTCCCATAATGAGCGACGAGGCATTGATAGTAGATAAGACGGGAAGCATCTTCCTGGCAGGTTCGCACCTCGTAAAGGCAGCAATAGGTGAAAAAATAGATAACGAATCGCTCGGAGGCGCAACGGTAACCACAGAGATCTCCGGCATTACCGATGAGAAAATGAAAAACGACGAAGAGTGTATTGCCAAAATAAGAAACCTTGTAGAAAAGTTCGGCGAAACGGAAAAGGCAGGATTCGACAGGATAGAAAGCAAACCTCCAAAGCATAATCAAAAAGAAATTTACGGAATACTCCCCGAAAGCACTTCTAAACCGTATGACACATACGATCTTATCGCAAGAATAGTAGATGACGGAGATTTCGATGAATATAAACCGGGCTATGGCAAAACTATCATCACAGGTTACGCGCGAATAGACGGGTGGGCAGTTGCTATCGTGGCAAATCAAAGAGAGGTTATCAAAAGCAGTAAAGGTGAGATGCAGTTCGGCGGTGTAATATACTCCGACAGCGCCGACAAAGCGGCGCGTTTCATAATGAACGCAAACCAGAGGAAGATCCCGCTGGTATTTCTGCAGGACGTAACCGGTTTTATGGTGGGTTCACGATCAGAACATGGCGGCATTATCAAGGACGGCGCGAAAATGGTGAATGCGGTTGCTAACTCGGTCGTTCCGAAGATCACCATTATAACCGGAAACAGTTACGGCGCAGGCAATTACGCTATGTGCGGTAAGGGATATGATCCGCGTTTCATATACGCATACCCCCATGCTCAAATTGCCGTAATGGGCGGAGCGCAGGCAAGTAATGTACTGCTGGATATTAAAATGGGTCAGCTGAAAAAAGAAGGTAAGGAAATAAGCGAAGAGGAAAAGAAGAAATTCCTGAAGGAGATACATGACAGGTACGATGAACAAACGAATGTGCTTTACGCGGCATCGAGGTTATGGGTGGATGAGGTCATTGACCCGGCAAAAACACGTGAATACATTTCCTATTCAATAGAACTAGCCAATAACAATCCTGACATACCCAAATTCAATCCGGGTGTAATACAGACTTAGTGCTTTAATTCCCTCTTAAGAGCTTCCTTTTCTATTTCCAATTGCTTAATACGCCTGTCTATCTGGTCTATCTCTTCAGGCATGGAATCAATTTCTATTCTTAATTTGGACGCGGATTCGTCTATTAGGTCTATCGCCTTATCGGGTAAGAATCTATCCGCTATGTACCTATCGGATAATTGTGCGGCGGCTACTATTGCTGCATCGGTTATCCTAACACCATGATGAACTTCGTATTTTTCTTTTAAACCGCGAAGTATGGAAATCGTATCCTCGACATCGGGCTGCCCAACGAATACAGGCTGGAATCTTCTTTCCAGCGCAGGATCTTTTTCGATGTATTTTCTGTACTCGTCGAGTGTCGTCGCGCCAACGCATCTGAGTTCACCCCGCGCGAGAGCCGGCTTCAGCATATTCGAAGCGTCCATGGATCCCTCCGCCGCGCCTGCGCCAACAACGGTGTGTAATTCATCTATGAAAAGAATTATCTTGCCGTTGCTCTCCTCGACTTCTTTTAAGACACCTTTTAGCCTCTCTTCGAACTGTCCCCTGTACTGAGCACCGGCTACAAGTGCTGCCATATCGAGTGCGACTATTTCCCTGTCACGAAGATTTTCCGGGATGTCGCCCTGCACTATCCTGTGGGCGATTCCTTCCGCGATGGCAGTCTTACCGACACCAGGCTCACCAATCAGTACCGGGTTGTTCTTTGTTCGTCTGGATAGAACCTGCAACACCCGCCTTATTTCCTGGTCGCGTCCGATTACGGGGTCGAGTTTACCTTTAGCAGCAAGCTGGTTTAGATTTCGTCCGTATTTTTCGAGAGACTGAAATGTTTCTTCAGGATTTTGTCCGGTTACCCTTGCAGAGCCGCGGACTTCCTTCAATATTTTTAGTATGTTATCCTTTGTTATCCCGCTGGAATTTAACAGCTCACCTACCTTCGTTCTTTTCGCATCCGCCAGACCGAGAAGTAAATGTTCGACGGATACATATTCATCATTCATCCCGGCGGCTTCCTTGGAGGACTTCTCCAGCACGTCGGCAAGTTCACGTGATATAGCAATATTTCCTGCCCCTGCGCCGGATACTTTCGGGAATGACTTCACGATTTCTTCCGTTCTTGATTCAAGCAGGTCCTTATTTACCCCGAGCTTCAGGAGGATAGAGTTTACGATCCCCTCTTTCTCGGAAAGAAGCGCTTCAAACAGGTGCGCGGGTTCGATCTGCTGGTTAGAGTTATCGGAAGCCAGGTCCTGAGCCTTCTGTATGGCTTCCTGCGATTTCAGCGTGAGCTTGTTAAAATTAAATGCCATAGTTATTTATTTTCTTAAAATTAAGCTTATATTTAGCTTTTTTCAATTACAACTTTAATAACCATTTTGTAATTTTGTCAGATGAGCCATACTTCTCTAATAATTTCAGTATATAAGAATACTAAGGCGCTTGAATTGATATTTTACGCACTTAGCAAACAATCGTATAAAGATTTCGAGATAATTATAGCTGAGGACGGTGAGTATGAAGGTATTTCTGAGATAATCGAAAAAAGTAAATCCTATCTAAATAATCCTATCATACATATCACACAGGAAGATAAGGGATTCCGTAAGAATCGTATCCTTAATGAAGCGATAAGAAAGTCAAACACTGATTATTTAATTTTTATCGACGGCGACTGCGTCCCCCACTCGGATTTTATCAAGGAGCACGTAGAAAATCGTGAGGATAATACAGTATTGTGCGGGCGCAGGGTGGCTCTGGGGAAGGAAATGTCGGAAAGGATCACTAAGGAGAGCATTTTGTCCGGTGATTACCAGAAGATCGGGCTGAAGCACTTCGTCGACTCAATGAAAGGGTCAGGTGAGGGTTCCAAGCACGTGGAGGAGGGATTGCGGTTCAGCGCGAGGGTGTTCGGAAAAGATGATGAGCATATTCTGGGATGTAATTTTTCTATACAGAAGTCACTTCTCGAAAAGATAAACGGCTTCGATGAAAATTATGAAGGTCCGGGATTGGGTGAGGACTCGGATATCGAGTTCAGATTAAGGTTGATAGATGTAAAGTTTAAATCGGTCAGGAATAAGGCAATACAATATCATCTTTTTCATCCAAGAACAAAGGAAGACGAGAGGAATTTTGAGTATTTCCAGGAAGTAAAAAAAAAGGGTGAGTATTTTTGCGAGAACGGTTTAAGTAAACACCATGCCTGAAAAGATCTCCGCTGTTGTGCTGACATATAACAGCGAGGACAATTTACCCCGCTGTCTGGAAAGCATTAAATGGGTGGATGAGATAATCGTAGTAGATTCCCACAGTAAAGATAAGACTAAGGCAATAGTACTTTCATACAATGCAAAACTCTTTGAAAGAGATTATGACGGATATACAAGACAACTTGAGTACGGAGTAAGGCTAGCCGGTAATAACTGGATCTTTGTAGTCGACTCGGATGAAGAGCTAACAGAAGTACTGCGAAAGGAAGTATTGGATCAGCTAAGTAATCCTCCCGAGGATATAGGGGGATATGAAATATCCAGGAAAGTTAAATTCCTCGGCAAATACATTCTTCACGGAGGTTGGTACCCAGATTACCAGTATAGGTTATTCAGAAAAGACAGGTCCTATCCCATTCATAGAGAGATACACAGCTCATACACGACAGATTCCCATAAAATCAGGTTGAAAGGAAACATCATTCATTACACTTACCGGAACCTTTACGATTACATAAGTAGAATAAATATTTACACAACCTATGATACCAGCAATAAGCTTAAGGAACTGAACGGCAAAAAAGTAAGATGGTATAATCTCATTATAAATCCTATTCCTGTATTCATAAAAATGTTTATACTCAAGGGAGGCTTCAGGGACGGTATACAGGGGCTTATTCTGGCGTTATTCTCAGCGTTTTATCGTTCTGCACTTTATGCTAAGACCTGGGCTTACCAAAATAGTGGGAAATATTGCTATGAAAAACCGCCAATTACTAATACAGATCTCATAAAATTCAGAAAAAGGGGCGATAATGACTAATCCGTTTTCTGTTACAATTATTGGGTTCATTTAGTAAATTATTGAATCATAATTACTAAGATGAAGATTTCCGCTGTCATTATCTGTACAAACGAAGAAAAGAACATCGACGACTGCCTAAAAAGCGTTTCCTGGGCAGATGAGATCGTTGTCATCGACGGCGGAAGCATCGACAATACGCGAGAATTAGCCTTAAAGCATACTGATAAGGTCTATGAAAATAAGTGGGAAGGATATGCAAAACAGAGAACTTTTTCACTGGGCAAGGTAAACAACGAATGGATGTTTTCGCTCGATGCTGATGAAAGATGTACGGAAGAACTGACGAAAGAAATGCTGGAGAGGTTGAATGTCGAGGGCGAGAAATATTCCGGTTACGAAATGCCGCGTAGAAGCTTCTTCCTCGGAAAATGGGTAAAGCACTGCGGATGGTACCCTGATTATAAATTAAGGCTTTTCAGAAAAGATAAAGTTAAACTAAGCGACAACCTGGTCCATGAGAGATATCTTATTGACGGTGAGACCGGCAGATTAAAAAATGACATACTGCATTACACCGTTACCTCAATATCGGAGTTCATGGATAAAGTTAATGTTTACTCTACCCTATCGGCTCAGGAAAAAGCAGGAAAAAAATCAGCCGGATTTTTTGTGCTGATGATCAGGCCATTCTTCGGATTTTACAGGGAGTATATCTTTCGCGGAGGTTTCCTCGACGGGGTGCACGGGCTTATGGTTTCGTTTTTTAATATGATCACATCTATGCTGACATATATGAAGATATGGGAAATACAAAATAAGGACAAACGATGAAAACTTACCGACGTCTGCTGACATACGTAAGGAATTACAGGAAATTTATCATACTATCGGCAATATTATCCATTTTATTTTCTGTATTAAGCGGTATCGCTGTATATCTGACCATACCATTGATGAAAACCCTCTTCCTGGATGAAGTACAATCGACAGGAAGCGATTCTACCGGCATCTTCTCATTTTTGAGGTCATTCCTTTCGTGGATAGAACAGTTCATTTTCGAAGGTGGTAAACTCAGCGCGCTCGGAAAAGCGTGTATACTGATATTTGTCGCCTTCTTCCTGAAAAACTTCACCGGTTTCCTGCAATCGATCACGATACAGCAGGTAGAGAAAGGCGTGGTACGCGACATACGTATTCAAATGTACGAGAAAATAAACGCGCTATCTTTGAGATTTTTCACTAACGAAAGATCGGGTAACCTTGTTTCCATTATGTCAAATGATGTGAACGCGATACAGATAGCAATATCTTCTACTTTCCTTAACCTGATGCGCGAGCCGATAATGGTTATGATATTTCTTGCAATCGCGTTATCCATAAGCTGGGAACTTACTTTAATAGCATTTCTTGTATTTCCTATTACGATCTTAATTGTTTCTAAAATAGGTTCCTCACTCCGTCGCAGGAGTATGCGAATGCAGCAAAAGTCCGCGGACATTATTTCTGTAATATCGGAGACGATATACGGTGCAAAGATCATCCGCGCGTTAAGGGGCGAAGCATTCAAGAATAAAGAATTCAGAGGTGAAGCGAACGAACTGAAGAACCTAACAATGAAGAACGTATATGCAAGTGAGATGGCATCCCCTATTTCGGAACTACTAACGATCACAGCCGGAATTATCATTATCTGGTTCGGGGGAAGGCAGATTCTTGTGGATCACACACTCGATCCGGCGGAATTCCTCGGCTTTATATTTGTCATATTCCAGCTTGTAACACCAATAAAAAATCTCGGCTCGATAAACAACAGGATACAGGAAGCGTCGGCTTCGGCTGACAGGATCTTTGGAGTTCTGGATCAGCCTGTAGAAATCAGCGAATCTCCAACAGCAGTTAGTAAGCAAGGTTTCGAAAATAGTTTAAAACTTAATGATGTTTCATTCAGTTATAATGACGGTACCCCGGTATTACAGAATATCGATCTGGAAATTAAGAAATCGGAAGTTGTCGCGGTAGTCGGTCCGTCCGGTGCAGGAAAATCCACTCTGGTCGATCTTATATTCAGATTTTATGACCCGACCAACGGCGAAATATTAATAGACAGAACAAACCTGAAGGAGGTAAAACTTTCCTCACTGCGCAATCTTATGGGAATGGTACAGCAGGAGACGATATTATTCAATGACACGATCAGGAATAATATTCTTTTTGGATTGGAAAATATCTCCGATGAGGAATTAATAACCGTATGTAAATCTGCAAATGCCTATGATTTCATCGAGCAGACAGAGAACGGTTTCGATACAGTAATTGGAGACAGGGGTATCAAACTCTCCGGCGGTCAAAAACAGAGGATTTCGATAGCGAGGACACTTTTGCGAAATCCCCCGATTTTGATACTGGATGAAGCAACATCATCCCTCGACATGGAGTCGGAAAAGCTCGTACAGAACGCTCTCGAAACGTTGATGACGAACAGAACTTCTATAGTTATCGCGCACAGGCTTTCCACGGTGAAAAATGCGGATAGAATAATTGTTATTGCGAATGGAATAATAGTTCAATCCGGTACGCACGATGAATTGATTGCTTCACCGGACGGCGTTTATAAAAAATTATACGAATTACAGTTCAGCTGATAAAGTTGCCCGACACAAACGATAAAATATATTCGAAACTCAACGGAATAATTGTTTCACTTCTGGTAGTCCAGGTTATTACTGTTAGTGTTTCCGTGGCTGCTTCCTCGATAGCATTTGGGACCTGGGGAGGTCTATGGATAATCCAGCTTCTGGTATACCGAAAAGAACCGCACGGAAGGGTCATCTGGCAGGAGCTGAAATATATTGTCCTTTTCATGCTATTATTTTCCGTAGCTGAGATACTTTCGCGAATTTATGCCGTCTATCCGGAAGGAGCGATGATCGGGTTGAAAAGATTGTTACTGTTCCTTGTTTTCTTCGGTACGGTATACAAGATTCCGGACAGAAAAGCATTGCACTTCGTATTATTTGTTGTACTTTGTTCGGTAATGCTTGTTTCGATATATGAACTTGTAAACTACTTTATATTAGCACCTACACTGATCCCGGAAAGAGGCTTTGCTGAGACACGTATAGACTATTTACTCTACCCTATCAGCAGTGCAGAGATCAAGATCATGGTGCTGATGACTATATTCCCACTTATGTTTATCAAGGAAAGATTTTTTGTGGATAGAAAGTATCTAATAATAATATCCATACCGATCTTGCTCTCAATGCTTCTGACGCAATCGAGAAACGTACTGCTCGCATTCATAGTTTGTCTTGCAATCTTTGGATTTATCAAAAACTGGAAGGCTGTGATAGTAGGGGCGGTAGTGATCATTATTTTACTTTTTGTCTTACCGCCGGAGTTCACTTCCAGATTCACAAGCATATTCGACCCTGAGCATGGCAGTAATGCAGCGCGCCTCACTATGTGGAAGACAGGCTGGCAGATATTCCTGGCAAATCCATTTACCGGCGTAGGCGACAATAAAATAATGGATGTCTATATCATCTATAAATCCCATCTTACCGAGTGGGAGCATTCCCACCTACATAGCAATATATTTATGATACTGGCTACAACCGGAATACTTGGGTTTGTTTCATTTGTGGGAATGTTTTTGACGATATTCTTAAAACAACTCAAATACTACAGGGAAATAACCAATGAAAGCGACCATGCGTTGATACTGGGAAGCATTCTTATGTTTATATCGTTTCAAATATCAGGTATCTTTGAATGGAACTTCGGCGACCATGAAGTGTTGACGGTATTCCTTTTCCTTTTATCCGTACCATTTATTATATTTAAATTAACACCAAAAAAACAAAATAAAACGTAAACATGGAAATCACACGAAGCACACAATTATTCCTGTCACTTATTAACAGTTTCCAAATGCAGACGATGATGCAGTTAGGCAAGCTAAAAAATCCTTTTACCGACGAAAGCGAAAGAGACCTTAATGCAGCACAAGTGAGCATAGATATTCTCGACATGCTAAAGGAAAAAACGGCTAACAATCTAAATGACGATGAAGGAAAATTCCTTAACCAGGTCATCTCCGACCTTAAGCTTAACTTTGTCGAAGAAAAGAATAAGGATTCAAAAGCCGAGTCTAATGGTAGTCCCGAAAAGCCGGAGGACGATACAAATTCCGAAGAACAAGCAAGTGATGACAAGCCTGAAGGTGAATGAGATTTGGAATAATCGGAAATATTAATAAACCTGACATCGAGAGCACACTTTTTGACCTGCTCTCCTTTATGACAAAGGAAAAACTGGAATTTTTCCTTGATAAGGACCTCATATCCAAAATTACAAAGCCGGAGTTTAAGAAGAGGTGTTTTACTTCATCGGAAGTAGTACGTAATTCCGACGTTATTATTTCTCTTGGAGGTGACGGAACATTCCTCCATACTGCACGGCTGGTCGGAAACAAGCAGATCCCTATCTTTGGAGTAAATATGGGTACTCTTGGATTTATGTCCGAAGTTAATCCCTCCGAGATGAAGAAATTTATCAAACAAGTATCGAAAAAGCGGTTTAAAGTAAAAGATAGAGTTGTTTTATCATGCAAACTACCCGATGGGAAGAAACTCTATGGCATAAATGAAATTGTTGTTGATAGATCTTATTCCATTCGCATGATGGAGATCGAGATACTTTATAATGATGAAAAGGTAGTACGGTTCCTTGGTGACGGAGTTATAATTTCCACCCCAACCGGATGCACAGGGTATTCCCTCTCTGCCGGGGGACCAATTGTTTCACTGGAAAGCAGTGACTTCATAATTACACCGATATGCCCGCATACTCTCAATGTGCGCCCAATTATTGTTCCTGATAAGGGTATCATAACCGTTAAGGTTCACCGAGAAATTGATGTTAGAGTGACTGCCGACGGGCAGAATTTTAAAAACATTAAATCACCTATCGAATTCACATTTGAGAAAGCCGATTATACTATGAAGGTCATAAACCGTCCGAGATCGAGCTATTTTAAGACGTTGAATAAGAAACTTCTTTGGGGTAAGGATCTAAGAAAGTATTAGTCAAGAAACTCTACAGCACCTGAGGCAATATCATACCATGCACCTTTAATCAAAATTTCACCTTTTTCTTCCATTTCTCTCAGAATATCGCTTTCGCTTCTGAGCTTTTGTATCATAAGTAAAACGTTCATTTCACATACCTTATGAACATAATCCGGATTAGCGGCAGATCTATCACCTTCGTAAGAGTGGAGTAAATCAACAGCAGGTTTAATTTTATCCAAAAGCCCTGTCAATTTTCCAAGTTTAACATCATTTATTGTGCCTAATATAGCCCCGCAATTTGAATGACCGAGGATCAATATGAGCTTGGCACCGACAGCTTTGCAGGAAAATTCAAGGCTTCCGATTATGTCATCATTTACTATATTTCCGGCTATCCTCGTTACAAATATATCACCAAATCCCTGGTCGAATACGACCTCAACAGGCACCCTGGAATCAATGCATCCCAGAATAGCCGCAAATGGATATTGCGAAGTGGAAGTCTCCCCCGCTTCATAATGATAATCTCTCTCTACCTGGTTCTTTTCAACAAATCTTTTATTGCCATCCTTCAGCATCTGGAGAGCTGCCTGTGGTGTAACTAAACTCTGTGATTCTTTTGATTGCATAATAAAAAAGGGCGGCATATCTGCCGCCCGGATATAATTATTTTATAAGAAGCATTTTATTAACTCCAATGGTTTCACCATTAGCAAAAAGCCTGTAGAAATAAACTCCCGAAGTCAGTCCTTCCGCATTAAAATTATACTCATAACTTCCTGCATTCAGATCGCCCGTAAATAAAGTCTTAACTTCCTTACCAAGCATATCATATACAGTAAGCCTTACATTAGATGATTTCGTAATATCGAATTTAATATTCGTCGAAGGATTGAACGGGTTAGGATAATTCTGATGAAGTTTAAATGATTCCGGAGTCTGATTTGAAACCATGTTAACATTCACAAGGGTTCTGTCTCCGTATTCACCCGTATGCTGAACGTTATATTGCCATACCGGGTTAAACATGCGTGATGTATTATAGGGAGTCCCTGTGTTCCATAAATACATATATACAGTCTGGCTTGTGATCACATTACCCGTCCCGGCAATATCCAGCATTCCATCTCTATTTAAGTCGGTCAAAATCACAGTGCTGAAAAAAGATGCACCGGTAATCTCAATAGGCCATCCGCTCATTGGCGTCCCGTCGTGATTATATCCAAGGTATCTGCCCGGTCCCCATGTATTGTCATCAAATATTAATTCTGTCATGTTATCATTATCTACGTCCGCAAGAGTTATCTGTCCGTTAATAGCATTTAGAGGTCCAATTGGGAATCCGCTTAATGCAGTACCATTTACATTCCATGCATAAACAAAGTCTGCTGGAGTACCACTCGATACCTCGTCCCCTACAGCAATATCCAGAATATTATCGTTGTCGATATAACCGACCGCCGGTGCACTGAAAACCCATTGCGCCGTTGTCTTTGGCCAATTCGGTAAAATTGTTCCCGAAGTATTTACAATGTAAACATAGCCTCCCGATCCGCCATGGGAACCTATAATAATTTCTTTCGTATTATCACCATTAACATCTACTAACACAGGAGAAGAATATGAAAAATTATCACCATTAGGCAGTGTAAATGAAAATCCCGCCAATGAGTCACCATTTGCATGCCATATTTGCAGCGTATTTGACGATTCCATTACTATTTCGAGTCCAGGGGAATTATCAATGTTACCTACCGCCGCGCTGGATGCAGGGCTTCCCAGCAGAGGTTTAGGCCAGCCAGGAAATATTGTTCCGTCTCCTTTATAAACATACATTTCACTACCCGAAGCCGTCCTCTTCGGAACAATTATTTCCATCGAACCATTATTATCGAGGTCAGCGAGCACCGGTGACCTCCAGCAAAAACCATGATTTATTGGGAATCCCGTAACAGGTGAACCGTTAAGTTCAAATGCCTGTATGCTGCCTCCTGATGAAATCGTAGCTCCGCGAACAGCAACAACTATCTCGCCCTGACCATCACCATCTATATCACCATATGAAGGAGCGCCATCAGCTGACTGAGAATATATTTTTGGCCAACCCGGTACACTGGAACCATCCAGATTACGAGCCTGTGTAGATAAACCCGTATTATATAATATCTCAAGCTCAGGATCTCCGTCCATATTACAAAATATTCCACCTTCATTGGTATTTGCGCTGGTAATACTTACCGGATAGCCTGAATACATTGGAAATGAATCGGGATTATCCGTATGGGCAATGAATGTTTTGCCATCCTTATCTAATATATTTACCCTTCCAAGTACATCAGGAATGTAAGCGATATTATTATTTTGTTTTTGAATGATACCATCACCAAATTGAAATCCCGTTGAAAGGAATATCGTAAAAACAAATAAAGTAAAAATTAAGCGTCTCATTTTCTTTGCATTTTATTTTGTTATTTTTCGCACATTTATTCCACTCTTCAAAATATTATAAGAATCTTTGAAAAATAAAATGGATTTATAATAATCAGGCTCTCGGATGAAATGTCTTATGAACCTCGATGAGATACTCTTTATCTATGTGAGTATATATCTGTGTGGTGGAAATATCCGAATGTCCCAGCATCTCCTGTATAATGCGTATGTCAGCTCCACCCTCTAAGAGATGTGTAGCGAAAGAATGCCTTAACGTATGCGGATGAACATCCTTTTTGATACCCGCTTGAGTACAATATTTTTTAACGATGTCCCATATTGCCATGCGGGATAACTTCTTCCCTCTAAAATTAAGGAATAAATAATTATCCGATTTGTCATTCCTCAAAATACTTCGGGAGCCCTCTACGTATTTCTTTACCCATTCAAGAGCCGAGCTCCCTATCGGAACAATTCTTTCCTTCGATCCCTTGCCCATTACTCTTAGAAACTCTTCATCCGTGATGATATCCGATAATTGTAAATTAATAACTTCGCTCACGCGTAATCCGCTTGCATACATTGTCTCCAATATCGCCCTGTCTCTTAAGCCAAGTTTGTCACTCACATCCGGTTTTGAGAGGATAGAATCTATCTCACTTACCGAAAGCACTTCCGGAAGTTCTCTTTTTTGCCTGGGAGAATCAATATTTTCCATTGGGTTCGCTGAAATCACACCTTCCGTTTCAAGAAATCTGTAATATGATCTCAATGTAGAAAGCATACGCGCCATTGATTTTTCGGAGATTGGTTTTTCACCTTTAACTGAGCGGAGGCTTCGCAAAAAGTCTATGACGCTCTTTTCAGACGCTTCGTCTATCCCCGATACCTTTATAGTATCTAGAAAGTCGGAAAATTTTTTTAGATCGAACGAATAGGATTGCACAGTATTTTCGGAGAGAGACTTTTCTGTCCTGAGAAAATTTATGAACTGTTTACGATAATCCATTTAGATGGCTATATCTTCCTGCTGAGTTTGTTTCTTTTGCTCTTCAGGATATTTTATTCTGTGATGATGAATACCAACAAGAATTGCAAGGAAGCTTTGTTTTATCCTCGTAAGATCCTTTAAAGTAAGATCACACTCATCAAGTTGTCCGTCGTTAAGGCGCTCATTTATTATCCTATCGATCTGCTTTTCGAGCTTACCGGGAGTAGGATCATCCATAGCCCGTGTCGAGGCTTCCACTGCATCTGCCAGCATCACTATACCGGCTTCCTTTGTAGAGGGTTTAGGTCCGGGGTAGCGGTATATTTCATCCGACTGCCCTTCCGCTTCGAGAGCCTCTTTATCTTTATTGTGAAAATATGACACAAGTATGGTACCGTGGTGCATCGGTATAAAGTTAATTATCTCCTGCGGAAGTCTGTATTTCTCGGCAAGCTTTACGCCATCTTTTACGTGTGAGATAATTATCTTTGCACTCATTTTTGGATTAAGCCTGTCATGAAGATTATTATCCATCTGGTTTTCCACGTAATACTCCGGTCTTGCTATTTTTCCGATATCATGATAATAACAGCCTACCCTGGCAAGAACACCGTTCGCTCCTATCGCATCCGCGGCTTTTTCACTGAGATTACCCATTATAATGCTGTGGTGGAACGTACCCGGAGCCTTCGACGAGAGCTCTTTCAAAAGCGGGTGATTAAAATCCGACAGCTCTACTAAAGTTAAGTCTGTTGTAATTCTGAATGCCTTTTCGTAAAAGATCAGCAGACCGTATGCTATTACAGGCGACATTATAGCATTGATCGCTCCAAATAACAAATGGCTCAAGATCTGACTGGTATCCTGTACCCTGTCGAGTGATATAGCAAGTATAGAAATGGAATTACCAATAAGAATGAAGAAAAACGAGCGGAATATCTGGTTCCGATTCTTCATATCTCTTACACTGAATATCGCGAGGACTGCTCCGCAGAAGGAAATGAATGCAATAGTAAAATCGCCTCCCCTTACGGCAGCGATCAGGAAGCATGTTATTGCCGAACTGTAAAATGAAAGCCTGGAGTCAAAAATGATCGTAAGTAAGATAGAAGTAACAGGCACAAATATTAATAGTTCTACCGGGGCATTGACCACTACTTGCAAGCTCAAGTAAGCAAAGAAACATTGAAGTATGATCAATGAGGAGATCAGAATAAGCATGAGGTTGTCGGCAAAAACCTCCGGTCTGATATACCTTAAAAAGAATACGAATGAAAGCAAAAGTATAAGCACCATTAAGGCTTTCCCAATATACTGCACGAAATAATCCTGCACACCTACTCTTTCGAGTCTGACCTTCTTATATGAATCGAGCTTAAGCTTTGTCTGCCGGGTAATTGGATCGTGTTTACTTATTATTCTTTCATTCTCGCGGACTATGCCTATAGTTTTAGGTATCGCATCGATACGAGTCTGTATCTCAAGATCGGTTAGGGCTTCATCATAGACAAGACTGGGTTTTAAGAATACATTACTGATCTTGCGGACAACTTCACTAAGTTCCTTATTGGAAAGCAGTGGCGCGAACTTTGAATTAACCATTTCGACCACCTGTTCTTTATCGAATATATCGCTAACACTTTCCGAAGTCAGCACTTTGTTATTACCTTTGATAACTGAGATCGTTTCAGATTTTATATCAGACTTACTCTTATCAGTAATTTTATTCTTGGATAGTTCCTGAAGATATAACGACAGGTCTTCCTTTAGCCTGCCGTAGGAAATGCGCTCACCGCTAAGATCTCCTTTGTAGTATGAAAATAAAGCGCGCCATTCCTCCGGCGAAAATTCCACAAAGAGCTTATCTTTCTGTTCATCGAGAAGCTCGGAGTTAATGTCGCCTTTATTCTCCTTTTGAAGATCTTCTGCTTCAGCTAAAATATTACCCAGCTTTTCGAAGAAATTACTCAATTGAGACTTTACACTGGCTTCCTGAAGTCCGCTCTCTTTGAATATCGGTGATACGCTATTTATGACCTCCTGCTTCTCGTTTTCATAATCTCGATCATCCTTATATACCGGGAAAGAAAATGGAGCAATAAGGTCTTCATTTGACCATATCGTTCCAATTTCATACTGCGTTTCGATGGATTTATAGCTGGGCAGGAAAAGGATTATAATTATCCACGTAATAATGCCGATACCGATCTTGACTCCAATATTCGTCCTGAAATCAAAGCCCGGCGGCACAGTGAAAAAATCCTTTATTTTCCTAGCAGCAGTGGCCATATCTTACTCGTATACTACTTCAATAATTTGTTTTTAAAATATTTAGCTAAAATTGTTATTAAAATGTAATTAGAAATATAATTATAATTAAGGTTAAATAATTTCCTATACTGAGTGTCTAACCTAATTTTTGAATTAAGATTATCAACCAATAATGGTAAATTATTATTTGCACATACAATAAAATTTAACACATCATGGATAAAAATGATCTAAAACCGGAAAGCCTGATGATGTCATACGGATATGACCCGGAACTCTCTGAGGGCGCAGTAAAATGTCCTATATTCCAGACTTCAACATTTGCATTTAAAACGGCCGAAGAAGGTAAAGCTTTTTTTGAGGTGGCTTATGGACACAGAAAAAAGAAACCGAATGAACATATGGGGCTTATATACAGCCGTATCAATAACCCTGACCTGGAAATACTCGAAAACAGGTTAACACTTTGGGATAAAGCAGAGGATTGTGCCGTTTTTGAAAGCGGAATGTCTGCAATTTCGACCATTTTTCTCGAATTTCTAAAACCGGGTGATTTGCTTGTCTTCTCATCGCCACTTTATGGAGGAACCGATCACTTTATCAAACATGTTCTCACAAAATTCAATATCAATATTCTCGGAGTAAAAGCGGGGATGCTAAAAGATGAAGTGATAGACCTGATCGAAAAATCCGGTTATGCTCAAAATCTCGCAATGATATATATTGAAACGCCCGCAAACCCCACAAATGCTCTCATTGATATCCAATGCTGTAAGGAAATTGCGAATAAATATTCAAAAGATGACAAAGAAGTTATTCTCGCAGTGGATAATACATATATGGGTCCCCTGTGGCAGCACCCTTTACAGCTAGGTGCTGACCTCGTTTTGTATTCGGCAACAAAATATATAGGAGGGCATAGTGATGTTATAGCAGGTGCATGTCTCGGATCAAGGGAATTGATTTCAAGAGTAAAGACTCTGCGTACCTTTTTGGGAAATATGTGCGGACCATGGACAGGATGGCTTCTCATGCGAAGTCTCGAGACACTTAAGATCAGGATGGAACTTCAAGCGCAGAATGCTGCAAAGGTAGCAAAATTCCTTAAAGAACATCCAAAGGTCGAGAAAGTTTACTATCTGGGATTTATTACGCCGGACGATGAGCCTGCCTATTCGATATACAAGAAGCAATATGATTGTGACGGAGCAATGATCTCGTTCGATATCAATGGCGGGGAAAAAGAAGCTTTTACATTCCTTAATAATCTTAAACTGATAAAGCTGGCAGTTAGCCTGGGGGGAACAGAAAGCCTCGCAGAACATCCTTGCACAATGACGCATGTTGATGTAGATGAAAATGAAAGAAAGGATATGTTTATTACAGAAAAGCTTATACGGTTGTCTATCGGGATAGAGAATGCAGACGATCTGATATGGGATATAGAGCAAGCGTTACAAAAGGTATAAAACAAAAAGACGGTCTCGAGGAAACCGTCTTTAATAGCTGATATCTAATATATAGAGTAATATTAAATTCCGTATTTGGTACTGTATGTAGCTTTACCGTCAGTAATTATATCCTTATATAATTTTTCGGTAATTTCCATTACTGTATCGTCATTATTGTCTTCGATATTTTCATATTCTTCCTCATCTTTACATATATATATTTCCGAAAAATTGTTTGAGCCCTTCTTATTCTCGTAAATTCCATAATCTTTACCTAGCTCATTATTTATATGATTCGTAAGCTTTTCAGCAAGTGAAAGAAATTCACTTCTCTTTTCCGGGTTAATATTATAGTTGATCTCGAATATAATTTTTGACATTAAACAGAAATTTGGTTTTAAAAAGCATTAATATAGCTATGTCCTTTTGGAAAATAAAGATAATAAATTTTTATATTTCCAAAGGTGAGAATAATCTTTCTGTAGTGAAAAGAGTCAAAGTTGGATTAAATAAAAAAAAGAGCGTTTTTTGTAAACGCTCTTTTTTTATATATTTTATATACTTTATTTCAGTAGTACCATTTTCTTAACTTCTACGAAATCTCCAACTTGGAGTCTGTAGAAATAAGTACCGCTTGACAAGTTAGATCCGTCAAAGTCCACTGCAAACTCACCCGCACTTAGCTGGTCAGCTACTAATGTTTTAACTTCTCTTCCGAGCATATCATAAACTTTGAGGCTTACGAGACCTGCCTTTGGAATTGAGAAGTTGATCTTTGTCGATGGGTTGAATGGATTAGGATAGTTTTGTCCTAATACATATCTATCTGGTGTCTGATTATTATTAGAGATGATTTGGGTAATGGTTCCACTGTAAAAACAAATATGCCATGCTCTTAATGAACCAGTATCTCCACCGGCTCTGTCATGCATTGTAAGTACCCAGTTACCCTGAATGTCTGAAGCCGGACCAACTGCTCTTACAAAGTGCTTCTTCAGAGAGTCAACACCTGATCTACCACCGGCTAAGTATTGTCCAGCAGGAGGAGGAACTGTATTGCTACCGTTAGTATTAACAATTGGATTGTTTGAAGAATCTGTTAAAGCAATACCAAATAGATTGTCTCCACTATTACCGAAAGAACCGGTTCCCATCCATGCAAACAGTGTATCAACCTGACCACCGTGTGAGAGATCGAATATGAGATCACCAACCCATGTATGGATAACGGTATCCATTACAACTGTGATATCATCAAGAGCCCCCATGTTATTAGGTACCTTTATGGTGTCTCTTGCTGTTCCTGTCATATTGTCGGGAATCGATACCCAGATGCCGCCCCTGCTAAAGCACAGGCTATTACCTGGAGGAGGAGGAGCATCAACAACATATCTTATCACACCTGTAAGAGCGCGTGATGAGAAGAAGCTACCAGTTGTAGTAAAAGGAGCTGACCGTGAATCTCCGGTTATTAATGTAAGATTAGTATCCGAGTATGTGCTGTAAGGTGGCGTACCTGTACCGAAATATCTTGGACCTGCACCTGTAAATAGGAATGCAACACCTACAGTATCACCAGCCGGTACCATTATCGGAGGGATATTAAAGAGTTCCGAAATTCCCTGGGACGTTGCACCTTGGGTAGCAGGGACAGTACCTAGAGATGTCCATCCAGCAGAAGAACTTCCCGGTCCTGAACCCACGGGACCGCCTAATGCATTCCCTGTACGTGTAAATACTTCAACAGTAAAACTTGCACCTGCAGTTGCGGTGTTACCTGAACTCATCTGGGTAACAATAATATTATTGGATCCCGCAACAAGATTTGCGAAAATTGCATATCCGGTCGCACCACCATTATTGGATGGACCTGGATTCGCATTAAGAGTAATTGTGTCAGCAGCGTCAGTTTGCAATGTGTAAACAGGACGCTCATAAGGAATATTAAAAAGTGTATTTCCTTCCGTCGATAGATTTAGATTCTCCTGTGACGCAAGATAATCAGGATCATCACTAAACCCAAAGAAACTACCGTAGAAGAAAACAACAGAAACTACTAACAACAAAGAAAGAACAACGTTAAATCGGTTGAATTTTCCGAACATATTTATTCCTCCCATTTGATTTTATAGTAATATAGCTATTAAAAACAATGCCTGCAACAGGATTTTTTTAATAAACTCTTATTATAAAATACATTAGGAGCTTCTTTTTGACTATTTTTTTCGGGGCTATATAGTCTAAATTGATAAATAATAATCATCTATGAGATATCTTTTGTCCGTATTTTTCACATTAGTATTTATTATTCCCTTACAGGCAAATAACCCTATTTTTGAGCATAGAAGTAAACTTGCTATTGATATGCGCATAGATGAGCTTATTTTCGCGGGGCTGGAAGATATGTACTACCTCAAATTCGATGACGCAACTAGCTACTTCCGGAAAGCACAAACAGAATATCCAAATGACCCGAAAGGATTCTTTTATGAATCTTTAATATTGTTTCACACTGCCATGGCTTCGCGTGATGAAAAGATATATGATCAATATATTTCAAGTTCAGAAAAGGTTATCGAGAAGTGCGATGACTTACTCGATAAAAATGACAACAACATCGAAGCACTATTTTACAAAGGACAGACATACAGCTACCGCTCTCTTTTACTACTAAGCTTAAATAAGAGTCTCCTCTCCGCGGCTTCAGACGGAAACTCAGGCTATAGAATATTAAGTGAGATCACAGAAAGAGATCCTACTTTCAATGATGCATATATGGGATTGGGACTTTACAAAATTGCAATTTCATTCGTTCCGGAAAAATTTCAATGGCTGATGTCGATTATAGGGTTTGATGGAGATCTAAAAGAAGGAAGAGGTATGCTCTCACGTTCCCGAAACAATGGCAAATTTACAAAAGTCGAATCACAAGTTTACCTCGCTATTTTCTCATTAAGGGAAAGAGAGGAAGACAATGGTGAAACCGAGCGCATGCTCATGGAACTCACCGAGAAGTATCCGGAAAGTCCCCTTTTCCGCCTTTTTTATGCAAATATTTTACAGCAAATGGGTAAAAACGATGATGCAATTGCACAGGCTAATTTGTCACTTGAACTAAATACCCACTCCCTTCAAAATGAAATAATGAAAGGTGCTAACTTCGTCCTGGGTATGTCTTATTTTAGAAAAAATGATTTTGACAATGCGGCTAAATACTTCGAGGAACACCTAAAACATGTCAACTACGAGGACAGGTATAATATTAGCCTGTTCCATCTGGGTATTGCATATGAAATGACAGGACAAAGAGACCGTGCGCTTAAATACTACCGCGAAGCCCGCGAAGATTTCATCGATGAGAGAGATGGTGAAGCTGAAAAAATTTTCCTTAAGTATTCAAGAAAGTTGATAGATAAACCTATGAATGAGTTCGATATGTCATTACTAAAAGCAATGAACCTGAGATATGATTCTAAATACACTGAAGCCCTGCAAATTCTTAACAATATCCTTGCTTCCGATAAGGTTACGACATTAAATGATAATGACAAAATTAGACTGTATTCTGAAACGGGTCATACTCATGTTTATTCCGGTAATGATGATCTTGCAATAGATTACTTCACACGCTGTACAAAACTCGATCCGGACCTGGAAAAATGGATGATACCTCACGCGTATTTTGAGCTTGGTAAGATATATACAAGGAAAGGAAATAAAGAAAAGGCAAATGAAATGTTTGATAAAATATACGATTATGGTGATTACGACCTGAGGTCACTGCTCGAGATCAGGTTGAATAGCTATATTAACAGCTGATTATCATTTTCTCTTTATAGGGATATGATGTGCTATTGCATTTATTAATACCTGAAAAATCGTTATCTTAGGGATTATGGTTACGAACAATGCCAAGCCTAATCCACTGATAAATGAAAAAAGCCCCTACCTATTACAGCACGCATACAATCCCGTCGAATGGCATCCCTGGAATGAAGAAACATTCAAGTTAGCTAAAAAAGAAGACAAACCAATATTTTTATCTATTGGTTATTCCACTTGCTATTGGTGTCATGTAATGGAGCGCGAGGTCTTTGAGGATCCCGAGATTGCCGAGTTAATGAACAAGTATTTTGTCAATATCAAGGTCGATCGTGAGGAGAGACCGGACGTCGACAGAATATATATGATCGCATTGCAGGCAATGACTGGAGCAGGTGGATGGCCAATGAGCATGTTCCTGACACCTGATCTGAAACCCTTCTACGGAGCGACATACATTCCACCAAAAGCTAAATACGGACGAACTGGTTTTGAAGATGTGATCGAAGAGATTCACAAGGTCTGGACCAACAAAAAAGATGAAGTAATTCAAAGCAGTGATAAGATAGTTGACCTGCTAGAAAAGAATATTAACGAGAAAGCTCCTGTTACCGAAAAGTTTTCTGAAACTGTTTTCGATAAATGCTTCGAGACATCCGAGCGCATATTTGATTTTGATGAGGGTGGCTTTGGCACAGGGAATAAATTCCCTCGCCCGGTCGTCTTTGACTTCCTGCTTGCTTATTACTTCTCTACCGGGAATAAAGAAGCTTTGGACATCGTAACATTTTCTCTTCACAAAATGTACCGCGGAGGGATGTTCGATCACCTTGCCGGAGGTTTTCACAGATATTCCGTTGATCCGGTGTGGCGTGTTCCACATTTCGAAAAGATGCTTTACGACCAGGCACAATTGGTTACTATATATCTCGACACATATCTCATTACAAAAAAAGAATTGTTTCTCGGCGTTGCAGAAAAAACACTTGAATACGTTTCGAAATACCTAACTTCACCCGATGGCGGATTCTATTCAGCTGAGGATGCCGAGAGCGCTCTGCATGAGGATAAACCGGATGACAAAGAAGAAGGCACATTTTACCTCTGGACACAGGATGAAATAAATGATGCCCTTGGAAGCCAGGACGGCGTCATACTTAATAACTACTTTGGTACACAACCAAACGGAAACACTCTTAACGACCCCCACGATGTATTCGGGAACAAGAATGTACTATTCATTTCAAAAGATATTTACGACCTCGCGAAACTGTTTAACAAACCTGCGAATGAAGTGCTGGGTATTTTAAAAGAATCAAAGACGAAACTCCTCGAGGAGAGAGAAAAAAGACCGCGTCCTCATCTGGACGACAAGATTCTTACTTCCTGGAATGCACTCATGATATCGGCTTTCGCTAAAGCCTATACTGTCACTGGGAATGAAAAATATCTCGCTTCAGCAGAAAATTCTGCCCGCTTCATTCTGGCTAATCTTTATAAAGACGGGACTCTGCTTCACCGTTACCGAGATGGAGATGCCCGTTTCGACGGTTCGCTGGAAGATTATTCCTACATGATACAGGCTTTGATTGACTTATATGAAGCTACATTCAATATTGACTATTTAAATAAAGCCATCGAACTCAACAGTACGGCTGTCGGGAAATTCTATGATAATGAAAACGGCGGATTTTTCGATGTAGCAGGCTCCCCGGAAGATATTATACTCAAAACAAAGGAATCCTATGATGGAGCTGAACCGGCCGGAAATTCTATCCAGATCTTAAGTATGCTCAAACTGGGCATAATCACCGAAGACAATTCTCTCACCGACAAAGCAGTAAAAAGTCTTGAATTTTTCTATGAAAACCTTGATAGAGCACCCTTCTCCAGCCCGCAGATGCTCTTCGCACTGTATTTTTATATGAAGGGTTCCGTCGAAATAATTCTCTCAGGAGACAGAAACGACAAATTTGAAAAATTCCTGAAAAAGATCAATAACACATTTATACCAACAAAGGTGATTTTGCATGCAGAAGATTCTATTAAAAGCATTTCACCGTTTATTGAAAACATCGTAAGCACTGACAAAGAAAACAAAGTATACATTTGTAAAAATTATAAGTGCGACCTTCCAATTGAAAGTATGGATAAATTGGAGGAAGCATTAAACAGTTTAGAAACAAACTCTATAACAACATAAAGTTTCGGAGGAATATATGATATTCGATATTGATCTGATAAGATCATTCTACAAAGATTATAAATACAAAGTCGATGATGTTAAGGCTAAGCTCGGTAGACCAATGACCTACGCTGAAAAGATATTATATGCACATTTAGCAGACGATTTTGAAAAGCCCTGTGAACGGGCTAAAGATTTCGTTTACTTCTCACCGGACAGAGTGGCGATGCAGGATGCAACGGCGCAGATGGCTCTGCTTCAGTTCATGTCAGCCGACATACCAAAGGTAGCCGTCCCATCGACTGTTCACTGTGACCACTTGATACAGGCGGAGGTCGGTTCGCACGATGATCTGTTGAGAGCAAAGGACACTAACAAAGAAGTTTACGATTTTCTCGGAAGTGTCTCGAAAAAATACGGCATTGGGTTCTGGAAACCCGGTGCGGGTATTATTCACCAGGTAGTACTCGAAAACTATGCTTTCCCCGGCGGGATGATGATAGGAACTGACTCACATACACCTAACGCCGGCGGTCTCGGTATGGTTGCGATCGGTGTAGGAGGTGCTGATGCGGTGGACGTTATGGCTGGATTACCATGGGAGCTGAAATTCCCTAAATTGATCGGTGTCAAACTCACCGGGAAAATGAACGGCTGGACTTCACCAAAGGACGTCATCCTCAAAGTCGCAGGTATCCTTACTGTAAAAGGTGGTACCGGGGCGATCGTTGAATATTTCGGTGAAGGAGCGGATAGTATATCCTGTACCGGTAAAGGCACTATTTGCAACATGGGTGCGGAAATAGGTGCTACTACTTCCCTATTCGCCTATGGTGATAAAATGTCTGAATATCTTAAAGCCACAGGCAGAGAGGAAGTTGCCCAGATGGCTGACGAATTAAAAGATTACCTGAGACCCGACCCGGGCAGTGATGAATATTATGATGAGATAGTCGAGATAGATCTCTCGACACTCGAACCGCACATTAACGGACCATATACTCCGGACCTTGCTTGGTCGATATCGGAATTTAAAGATGCCGTTAAAGAAAAAGGCTACCCCGAGGAATTAAAGGTTGCTCTGATCGGAAGCTGTACTAACTCATCATATGAAGATATGGAGCGCGCTTCATCTATTGCTGAGCAGGCGATAGAAAAAGGTCTGAAAGCAAAATCTGAATTCGTTGTTACACCTGGTTCTGAACAGATACGGGCAACGATCGAACGTGACGGGCAGATAGAAAAGTTCGAAAAGATCGGCGGGATGGTTCTTGCTAATGCTTGCGGACCATGTATAGGTCAATGGAAACGCCATGACGTAAAAGAAGGTGAAAAGAACTCTATCTTAACTTCATACAATAGAAACTTTTCTAAGAGAAATGACGGAAATTACGCCACGCACTCGTTTGTGGCTTCACCAGAAATAGTAACGGCGTTTGCTCTTGCAGGCACGCTGACATTTAACCCGTTAACGGATACACTGGTTAATGACAAAGGTGAAATGATAAAGCTGGACGAGCCCGTCGGCAAAGAACTTCCCGACAAAGGCTTCGAGAAAGGTGAAGAAGGATATATTCCACCGGCTGAAAACGGTTCCGGAATCGAAGTTATAATTGACCCCGATAGCCAGCGTCTCCAAAAGCTCAGCCCCTTCACTGCTCCTGACCTTGATAAGGATTTTAAAGATCTGCGGGTGCTTATAAAGACAAAAGGCAAGTGTACAACTGATCATATATCGATGGCAGGTCCGTGGCTTAAATACCGCGGGCATCTGGATAATATTTCCAATAATATGTTCATAGGTGCTATAAACTATTTCAATGACAAGATGAACAGCGTAAAGAACCTCCTTACAGGTGAATATGGAGAAGTTCCGGCAGTGGCTCGTGATTACAAAGCCAATGGTATCGGCTGGGTAGCGCTCGGCGAAGAAAACTATGGTGAGGGTTCATCCCGGGAACACGCGGCGATGGAGCCGAGATTCCTCGGAGCGAGAGCAGTGATCGTGAAATCATTCGCCCGTATCCACGAGACAAATCTCAAAAAACAGGGCATCCTCCCGCTAACTTTTATGAAACCGGAAGATTATGATCTGATAAGAGAAGACGACATGCTGGATATCGATATAAGCGAATTAAAACCGAACGAGTCTGTCATAATGACTGTAAGACACTCTGACGGAACAAGTGACAACATCGAACTGATGCACACAATGAATCGAACACAGATCGATTGGTTTAAAGCCGGATCCGCGCTTAATCTGATCGCAAAACAAACAATTTAAAATGTTAAAACATCTTCGTCACGGAATATATTTACTATGCTGTTTTATCGCTCTCTCTCTGGCTTCATGCGAAGAGAGTGACGAAGATTTGGAGTCGGAATTCACAGATATGGATTCCTTATCTACTAATTTGACGCCGGATACAATTTCTGTCACAGAGCTCGAAGATATGATGAAATTACCGGGCTATATTGTTCTGGATGTTCGTTCCGTTGCAGAATATGATTCAATAAGCATTCCAAACTCCCTCAATCTCGATGTTAACTCAGGGCAATTTGAGGAAAACCTGAAAATTCTTTACGATGACCATACCTATCTTGTCCATTCAAACAATGATGTACGAGCAGGGAAAGCTGTTGAGATCTTGAAGAAAAACGGCTTCAAAGCCATACTTGTCAAAGGTGGTATTAAGCAATGGCAAGCAGAAGGTAAACGTGTCATAAATAATATTGAATAATGCGTTTTGGTTTATACATTTTGACTCTATTTGTGTGCTGGGAAAATGCACTCCCGCAATCGGATTCCGTTGATTATGACATTTGCAATAAATGGAACGCCCTAGATAAAAAAATTATCTTTGTACAGATAGATAAAGAAGAAGGCGCTAAACTCCTCGAGCTATACGAAAGAGCTCTCGTAAAATACTTCATCGCAAAAGGCGGCAGGTATTTTAAACGCTCAGACTGGGTTTTCCCACTTAAGGACTTCACTTCAGTCTCGCACAGAGACAATGGAAATGATTACAGGCTGAGCACATACGATTATTTTCAGGGATCGGATACAAAAGGACACCCCGCGCATGATATATTTATCTTAGACAGCGATAAAGACCTCCTGGATGACTCGACAGGAAAGCCGGTCGATGTTGTAAGTATGTCCGGCGGGATAGTCGTTGCAATAGATACAACATGGAGACCCGGTTCGTTTCTTCGCGGAGGGCAGTATGTCAAGATATTCGACCCGGCAACATATAAATATTTTTATTATTCGCATCTATCTGTCGTAAGTGTTCTACCAGGCGACCTGGTAGAACCCGGAGATAAGATAGGAGAAGTAGGCAGGACCGGGCGTAAGACCATACTCCCCGGCGGAAAGACTCACGTCCACGTGGCGTTGCTGAAATCTGTAAAAGGTTATCCGTACCCCGAACCCATTATCGATGACATATGGAGAACAAAAGAAAAATATTATTCGACGCATGAAGAAAGATAAAGACGCGATAAGAATATACTCCTGGAATGTGAACGGTATACGAGCTGTTCATAAAAAGGGCTTTCTCGAGTGGTTAAAGGAAAGTAACGGTGATATCTTTTGCTTGCAGGAAACCAAGATACAACCAGAACAGATCCCAACTGAACTCAAGGATGTCAACGGTTATAAATCCTACTGGTTCTCTGCTGAACGAAAAGGTTATTCCAGCGTTGCTACATATTCATCCATTGAGCCAATTAAGGTTGTTAAAGGACTAAACAATCCCCGTTTCGACAGCGAAGGACGGATAATTTTCACCGAGTACGAAGATTTCGTCCTGGCTAATGTCTATTTCCCAAACGGTGGACGCGGACCCGACAGGGTCGTATACAAACTTGATTTTTACGATGAACTTTTCTTCCTTCTCAATAAAAAATACAAAGACAGAAAAGGCGTCATAGTTGCAGGTGATTATAATACCGCGCATAAAGAGATAGATGTTGCAAAACCCGACCAGTGGAGTAAACACAGTGGGTTTCTTATTGAAGAAAGAGAATGGCTGGACAAGATAGTGAACCTCGGTTACACTGATGTATTTAGAAAATTCAACGATAAGCCCGGCATGTACACTTACTGGGATAATTATACTTTCGCGCGCGATACAAATACCGGCTGGCGAATAGATTTCTTCATGGTTTCAAATGACATCGCGGAAAAAGTAACCCACGCGCGTATACATCCCGAGGTCATGGGAAGCGACCACTGCCCCGTAAGCATCGACATTAAACTATAACATATGAAATCCGCTGTACTTCATAATACCGGAGATATTTCACAATTAGATAAGAACCTCCTTGTCGAGGATTTCCCTACACCGGAACCAAACGATGACGAAGTACTGGTTAATATAAGATCGGCCTCTCTAAACCACCGCGACCTCTGGATAACTAAAGGACTCTACTCAAAGATAAAACTGCCCGTCATTCTCGGCTCGGATGGAGCAGGAATTCTGGAAAATGGCGAAGAGGTAGTAATCAATCCCTCAATCAACTGGGGTGATAGCGAAGCTCATCAGTCCCCGACAAGGTACGAGATTCTTGGACTTCCACAAAACGGCACGCTCGCTGAGTACACTAAGATAGATAAGTCGAAGGTTTATCCCAAACCTGCTCACCTGGATTTTGATCAGGCATCGGCATTACCGCTCGTTGGATTAACAGCTTACAGAGCAGTGATACTAAAAGCAAACGTACAGCCTTCCGATAAAGTACTCATCACGGGCGCGGGAGGAGGTGTATCTACGCTGGCTCTGCTTTATTGTATCGCTATAGGCGCAGAAACCTACGTCACTTCAAGCTCTGAAGCAAAGATAGCACAGGCTATAAAACTAGGTGCAAAAGGTGGTGTGAATTACAAAGAAGAGATATGGGGCGAAGCGATCAAAGAAATGACCGGCGGTGTTACGGTTGTGATTGACAGCTCCGCGGGTGATACGATCGCAAAGGCACTCGATTTTACCGAATATGGAGCGAGGATAGTTACATACGGAGCAACAAACGGAGTAGTCAAAGACTTCGATATGCGAAGGGTTTACTGGAAACAGCTTCAGATACTCGGCTCGACAATGGGCTCCGACAAGGATTTCACCGATATGCTCGCCTTTGTTAACGAACACAAGATTACACCAATTGTCGATAAGGTCTATCTCCTGGATGATGTCCATTCCGCTTTCAGAAGAATGAATGACGGTGAGCAATTCGGAAAGATCGTTGTAAAAATGACATAAAAAAATCCGGCGTATAACCGGATTTTGTAAACTGCTTATGTAAGCCTGCTTAATGCTTTTTCATTTCATCTAACTTCTTCCTGACCTCGTTTAGCTCCTTATCTATTTCATCGTACTCTTCCTGCAAATCATCACTGTAAACGTTGATGTTAGCATCTGCATCCGCTCTGAATTCGACAAGTGGATGGTGTCCGTTTTTGCGTTCTTTGATCTTTTCGAAGAATACCTTTACACCTTTAACGATTGCCACGTAGGTATTAACGGTATCCATAATAGAGGGCTCGATACTTCCCTTTATCTTCCGCTCGAAATTCACAACATCATCGGCAATATCGACACCTTTCTCTACTATCGAGTTGGCGTTATCGACTATCTTGCCGGCACCTTCCACAACATTATCTATCTTATCGGAGATTTTATTAACACTGTCAACAAAATCCTTTAGGCTGTGTATCAGTGGAATTGTCTCATCCTTGAGCTCCGATAACTCACCGGTAAGTTTATCTACCTTTGAGTCGAGATCCTGCGCCCATTTTATCAGCTTTAATACAAATATTATCAAAGTGACAAAACTGATCGCAATGATCACGTTCGTAATAATGGTCGTTATTTGAAGTGCTTCGTTCAATTTAACCCGGGATTAAATTATGATTTCTTTTTTTCGTCTTTATAAGCGTCGACGCCTGCTTTTAGAGCATCTTTGATCCTGTCGGATTCATGTGAGATCCTGTCCTTTGCTTCACCATACTTATTTGATGCTTTTTCCTTTGCTTCATTGAGTAATGAATTCGCATCGTCGATCAAAGTACCTGCTTTCTTTTTTGCGTCCTGGATCAGAAGTTCAGATTTTCTCTTTCCTTCGTTGATCAGGTTTTCAGCTTTCTCTCTAGCTATTTGCATGTATTCCGATGTATCATCAATGAATTCATCGGTCTTGTGCCTGATGTCAGCTCTTAATTCCCGTCCGCTTTTCGGTGCGTAAAGCAATGCGATCGTGGCTCCAATAGCTCCTCCGGCTAAAAAGCCAAGCATTAAGCCTTTTGCCATTTTATTGTCATCATCCATTTTAAAAGTTCTCCTTTTCTTTTCTTAATACGGTAATTACAATGATTTAGTTATAATTACCCTATCAAGATTTATTTTAGTTTATATTATAAAATAACGAATTTATTGAATAAAAATCAAATTATAAATTAGATATTAATCGCCTCATCATGCGCAACACCTGCCGCTTCCATTATCGCTTCGCTCAGTGTCGGGTGTGCGTGAACCGTTGACAATATTGTCTTTCCCGTACCTTCAAGCGTTTTTGTCATCACCAGCTCCCCTATCAGTTCGGTTGCCTCAGGTCCTACTATATGCGCTCCGAGTAATTCATCATATTTCTTATCAAACACCAGCTTCACCATTCCTGCTGTATCCGCTATTGCCCTCGCTTTTCCGTTTGCCGAGAATGGGAACTTACCGACTCTTACTTCATATCCCAATTCCTTCGCTTTGTCTTCCGTCAGTCCGACCGATGCAACCTGAGGATGACAGTATGTATTCGCCGGGATCGTCAAGTAATCTATATCTCCTGCATCTATTCCTTTTATCTTCTCTACACAATTAACTCCTTCTATCACCGCTACGTGCGCCAGCCATAACTTCCCTCTTTCATCTATCAGCGCGCTGTCACCTATCGAATAAATTCCGTCCACGTTCGTTTTGTAATCCACATCAACTGCGATTCCTTTTTTATAAGTCTTCACGCCTGCTTCTTCCAATCCAACATCCTCTATATTTCCTGTAACACCTATCGCTATCAAGACAACGTCCGATTCTAATTCCTCGTTAGTTTTTCCCGATACTTTTGTGATAACCTTGTTACCTTTCACTTCAACTTTCTCGACCTTCGTATCGGTCAGTATCTTTATTCCGCTCTTTTTGAACTCCTTCGCCACCACATTCGATATCTCCTTATCTTCATGAGGCAGTATCGTCGGAAGCATCTCTACTATCGTAACTTCAGTACCGAATGCATTATAGAAGTACGCAAATTCCGCGCCAATCGCTCCACTACCCACTATCGTCATCTTCTTTGGTATCTCTTGTAAGAGCATCGCGCCCGTCGATGACAGTATCTTTTTCTCATCGAAGTCCAGACCCGGAAGCTTTATCGGTCTTGCACCTGTTGCTATAATTGTATGTTTTGACTTAATTTTATCTAGTTCTTTTCCCTCGTTGTCATAAATTGAGATTGTCTTATCTTTGTTCAATTTTCCCGTTCCCATGAAGACCGCGATCTTATTTTTCTTCATCAAATACTGCACGCCTTTCTCTGAAGCATCTGCTACTCCTCTCGATCTCTCGATGACTTTGGGAAAATCTACCTCAAACTTGCCCGCTTTTACCCCAAATTTGTCCAGCTCATTAAGTGTATGCATTATTTCCGCGTTTTTCAGCAGAGCTTTTGTGGGAATACAGCCCCAGTTAAGACATACACCACCTAATCTGTCCCTCTCCACAATTGCCGTTTTAAATCCCAATTGCGAGGCCCTGATAGCTGCTGAGTACCCACCCGGTCCGCTTCCTATTACGGTTACATCGAATTCTTGCATAAAATTAAGTGTATAATTTGAATTAATTTGTTGAAATATTTTTGGTGAAACTGTAATTTACTAATATAATACCTCTAACTCAATGTAATTAGGATAGCATCTCGGCAGTATGAATCAGTCACTTGGCAAATATCTGATTATTTTCGGCATAATTATCATTGGTATATGACTTTTAGTGAATTTCTGGGGTAAGATCCCCTTTCTCGGCAAGTTACCCGGAGACATCCGGATAGAAAAAGAAAACTTCACATTTTACTTCCCAATAACTACCTGTATAATTATTAGCCTTCTGCTTTCTCTGATCTTCTGGCTGATCAATTACTTCCGTAATAAAAAAGGCGCCCCGAAAAGCACCTTTCTAACCCATTTTTTAAAATTTATTTTAGGAGTATCATCTTCTTTGTTTCTTTAAATGAACCCACTTCAATTTTATAGAAATATACTCCGCTCGAAAGAGCATTGCCGTTAAACACTATTTCGTAACTTCCCGCTTCTTTAATCTCATTCACCAACGATATTATTTCTCTGCCTGCCATGTCATAAATCTTAAGTTTTACTAGTCCTTCTTGTGGAATAGAATACTTTATCTTAGTCATTGGGTTGAACGGGTTGGGATAATTTTGATAAAGCCTGTAATCAGAAGGCAACTCATTCCATATCTGGCTGATACCTACAGTGCTGTCGGGATTTGTGAATGAGCGAACATTGCAAAATACATCAGAATTACCGTTTCTACTATCATCCCAAACACTTATGATCTTATCTCCATATACGGCTACATCTGTATAATTCTTATTAAAATTCTGTGCTTCAATACTAACCGCATACTCTCCGCCTATTTCATTCCCGGATGAATCAAGCCTTTGAAAATATGGCACGTTGTTCATAAAGCCCTTATCGAAGGCTACCACCATCTTTCCATCACTTCTTTTTTCTATTGCCCTTAAATACTGATCCAAAGAAAAAGGAGCTACAACGAAATCCGTTCCGTCACGGCTGCCGTCACTATTAAAAAGCTGACCTCTTATCTGGAATACGGGACCTGACAGGTCGAATTCGGTAAAGCATATACAAAATCTATTTAGCGAATCCGATGATGCCAATGGAAAGGTCTGGGCATTAGATAATGTATCATCATAAACCCTGGTATTAACTCCGATCTTATTACCATCTCCATCGAACATCTGGTAATAAATGTCTTCCACATTTGTCACACGCCGATCCTGCCATGTAATTACAAAACGGTTATCCGGAAATATGTTAATCGATGGATTATCTTTCCTAACGGGAGTCTGGTCATCCGCCATGCGGTTAGCACCAATCTTATTACCATTAGAATCAACTATCTGGTAATATATTGTTTGGAAAGTAGATGTATTAGGTCTGTAATCCCATGTTATTATATATTCTCCTAAAGAGTTGATATCGATTCGCGGGTCTCCATGTATACCATTTGTACTATCATTTAATATGATCTCATTTGTAATAGGATCACCTTGTTTGTCGTATAGTTTTAAATTTAAATGTGTCTGGAAGTTCGTACTTTGATACCAGCAAATACCAAATTTCCCATTTCTATTCACCGCTATGTCAGGACTTGAAGAAGAATCGGGAATATTGTTAACTCTGAAATTATTTCCTATCCTGACACTCTTGCTATTATACATCTGACAGAATACATTTGGTCTTCCTGTCCTTCTATCGGTCCATGCTATTACATAATTACCTTCTCCATCGACATCAATTCTTCCCTCAAAGTCATCCCTTGCAGCAGTATCCGGGTCATTTACTTGAAAATCAGAAACCAGTTGAGCGAAAAGAAGATTGGGAATAAATACGATCAATAATAACAGCAAATTCTTCATCACAGTCAATTGTCTTTATATATTATTTTTATGGTAGTTTGACATGTCAGTAAAATGTTTTGAATTACACCTTAAAAAGCAAGATTAAAATCTTCCCTTTAACCGACTTATCAATATTAAGTTTTTAAATTTGCTTATTAATTATTACATTTAAGAACTATATTTATATACTCACTGCATTTAAATAATTAAACCATTTTCGTATCAAAACCTTACTCGTAGTCAGGCACGCTAAGTCCAGCTGGAAGCATCCGGATTTATCCGATCACGACCGTCCCCTAAATAAGCGGGGAAAACGGGATGCGCCCTTTATGGCTGAATTTGTCGCTAAACGTACCGATTCCAAAAAAATCGGGCTGGTATCGAGTTCTGCAGTCCGCGCCTTTACTACGGCTAAGTTCTTCGCTAAAGCCCTCGGTATGACGGAAGATGACGTTTACTATGAAGAATCTCTGTATCTTGCGGGTGAGTATGAAGCGCTTAAGGTGATCCAGACCGCACCTGATGATTACGATACGCTGTTCATTTTCGGACATAATCCCGGCTTCACTTACCTCGCTAATCGCCTGTGCGACGCCGACATCGAAAACGTTCCCACTTGCGGAGTGGTTTGCATTACGTTCGATGTAGATTCATGGAAAGATGTCAATTTCGGCAAAGGTGCACTGAAGTTTTTCGAGTACCCAAAGAAATATTATAAGGAGCCGCTCTCGGAGTAATGGAAGATTTTCAACTTTTCGATAGAGAATTAAGCTGGCTCTCATTTAACTACAGGGTTCTACAGGAAGCGAAGGACCCGACAGTTCCTCTTTACGAAAGAATAAAATTCATAGCGATATTCTCCTCCAATCTTGAAGAGTTCTTCCGTATACGAGTAGCCGGTATCCGCACTCTCCTCGATCTAAGCAAAAAAACACAGCGAGCGCTCGACTTCGACCCCGCTAAATTACTTAACAAGATAACAAAGACCGTCACCGCGCACCAGGAGGAGTACGGACAGATATTCCGCGAGCAGATAATGCCTGATCTGAATAAGAGCAACATCCTGCTAGTAAATGAAACACAGCTTAATAAAGAACAATCGAATTTCGTCACGGATTATTTCTATGACAATATCCTGCTTCATATTTCCCCGATGATGATCGTTAAACGCAAGGTCAGCCCCTTTATGAAAAGCGGGCTTCTCTACCTCGCAATAAAATTATCACCCAAACACGAGACAGATGAACCTCCGAAACGCATCCGCCATAATTACGCAATAATAGAAATTCCGTCGGATAAACTCCCCCGCTTCATCCAGCTCCCAAAGCACGGCAATAAGGACCACGTGATCTTTCTCGATGATATAATAAAATTCTGTCTCCCGAACATATTCCCGGGATACGACATAGTTGATACATATTCGATAAAGCTTACACGTGATGCGCACCTGCATATAGATGACGAGTTCACCGGTAACCTCCGTGAGAAGATATCCAAAAGCCTTCGCCAGAGAAGCCGTGCCGTCCCGTGCCGTTTCCTTTACGATAAGAATATCCCCAAGCCGTTCCTTAAACTTCTTAAGGATGCGCTGGAGCTGACGAAGGAAGACCTTGTACCAGGAGGCCGGTATCATAATTTCAGCGACTTCTTTACTTTCCCTAACCCAGGCCGTAAAGAGCTGGAATATAAACCTTTGCCTCCACTGAAAAGTAAAGCCCTCGAAGAAAATAAGAACATTTTCGCCGGCTGGGCAAAGCGCGACTTTATCCTGCATTTCCCGTATCAAAAATACGACTACATTATTAACATACTCAATACCTCCGCGGAAGATCCGAAAGTTAAGGAGATCAAGATCTCTCAATACAGGCTCGCAAAGGATTCTGACGTGGTAAAAGCCCTCGTTAATGCCCTCAAACACGGCAAAAAGGTCACCGTCTTCATGGAGCTCAAAGCCCGTTTCGATGAAGAATCCAATATGGAATATTCTAAACTGCTGGAAAGCGCCGGCGCGAGAGTGCTGTACAGCCTGCCCGGCCTTAAAGTACACTGCAAGACAGCCCTCATACTGCGCGAAGAAAAGGGTGAGTTAAAAAAGTACGGCTACTTTGCTACCGGCAATTTCAATGAGAAGACAGCAAAACTCTATACCGATCTTGGACTACTTACATCCGACCCCCGCCTAGTAGACGAGTTGGAAAAGGTGTTCGATCACCTCGAAGGAAATTCCGGTAAACCCGAATTCAAACATCTTCTTGTCGGCAAGTTCAACATGAGACATTCTTTTTACAATCTCATCGACCGCGAAACCGCAAACGCAAAAAAAGGTAAAGAAGCATACATCATTGCGAAAATGAACGGGCTCGAAGAGCCTAACATTATCAAGCGCCTTTACGAAGCCAGTAATGCCGGGGTTACCATTAAACTTATCGTGCGGGGTATCTGCTGTCTAGTGCCCGGAGTAAAAGGCATGAGCGAAAATATCGAAGTGATTAGCATACTCGACCGCTTCCTCGAGCACTCACGCATGTATTACTTTTATAATGACGGTAAAGATGAAATGTACCTGGCTTCTGCCGACTGGATGAAACGCAACCTGAGAAAACGGATAGAAGTCGGATTTCCCGTTTATGATGAGAATATTAAAGAGATGTTAAAGGATTTGCTGGATATTCAGCTGAGAGATAATACAAAAGCCCGCATCATAGACAAAAAACAAACTAACAAATACAAACAGGATGACAACATTATGAAAGTGCGTACCCAGTACGCTACTTATGATTATATGAAGAAGAATTATTCGTAGTGCCCTCGCATCTCCTCTTTATCACATGCAGTATATTATCCTGAATATCCTTCATTATAGCCTTACACCATATCTTTGAGTAAAAATTAAATGACGTGGACATTACGAATTTACTCGTCAGGTGAAGCACCACACCTCCCTCTACCGGCTCCAGTTCGTACTTACCTTCCAGCACGTCAAAGTACTTACTCCCCACCGTAACATGCTCATCCAGTGCAGACAGCGGAATAGAGTTCGGATCGGCATCTATTGTAAATGTAAATGACTTCTTCGGATCCCACTCCGTTACCGTCTCGGTAAAGTATAATCCTCTGTCGAACTCCGCTATCCTCACACCCCCGATACCCTCCTTATCCAGCTCAGCCTTAATTGGTCTGGGAAATCCCATAAATAGGAAGAACGTGCTTTCGTTCTCCTTCTCATCGATCTCATATACCCTCACAATATTATCCCATACTTTATCATCTGTTGAATTTATCATTATCGAAGTCTGCACAGCAACGAATTCCTTTTCTGACTCTATATTATTCTCGACAGGAATTGTTAAGAACGGAAGCAACACGACCGAGCATAGTACCACTGTATTAATATTTTTTCCTGCTCGCCCTACAAAATATGCAGTCAGTCCTCCAAACGAACCCATTAACAAAAATACCGGTAGTACCATTACTATACATATTAATCCTTCCAGTGCGAATATAAATGAAAAGAAAAGGAGCAAAACAACCGTTATCCATGGGGCAAGCAGGCAATATACCAGTGAAGTACCGGGTTTTGCCACGTAGGCGGTTATATATCCCGCGGCAAACGGCATTACAAAAATAAACGCAAACGATACGAGCATTGCGCCGGAGGTGAAATCCCTCCCCGGCCAGTCGATATGAAGTCCAAATATTAACCGGGTTGACAGTGCATACAATAAACCCGTTACTATTGCAAGCAGAAATACTAAGTAACTTTTCATGCTACCTGGTATTGTTTTGTTGATTCCTCCACACTGTATATCTCTACCTCGTGTTCCTTTCCCTTGAGTAAAAACCTTCCCATAAGTTCCTTTCTGTATGCTTCAGGTAATTCCACTATATCTAATACTTCCCTCGATATCAAAAAATTGCTTCCGAGTGTATTGCACTCCTCCTGTATCCTTGAAGCTGTATTGATAACATCGCCGTGATACACGATCTCCTTTTTTGAATCTCCTATTTCACCTACTATCACCTTACCGAAATGCAATCCGGCTTTTATCTTTGGAAACATGCCAAACCGTTTCACGTAATCTTCCTGCAATGTGTCGAGCTTATGCTTTATCTTAAAGAAACACCGTATGCAATTCGCTTTTCGCAAACCGTTCTTCTTCGTCCATGTAATTACAACCTGATCTCCCGCGTATTGGAATATCTCACCCCTCGTACTTACTATTGGATCGTTCACATCAAAGAAATAATTGTTCAAAAATTTGTGATATTCTAATGGGCGTGTTCTTTCGGCAAGTGTTGTTGATGATGTCAGATCGAGAAACATAAAGAACCTTTCCTCCTCGATCGGCTTGTAGTATTTACCCGACATATACCTCATCAATACGTTCTGTCCAAGCAGGTAATTCATCTGGCTTATGTAAATTACCAGTATGCTTACCACTATTGCGAATATAAGTATCCTTAAAAATTCATCACGTAATATAAAATCCTTTACCTGCCCGCTTGTGATCACCTGCATGAATCCGGTATTCTCCAGTCTCGCTTCATTCAGTACCCATACTAATAGTACTGAGAATGACACAGCCGCGACGTAAAATATCAGCCTGAACAACAGAATATAAGAAAACTTTAGCTTCCTGTATCTCGGACGAAAAAGATATATCTCAAAAGCTGAGCTTAATGCAAAAATAAGGAATCCCATAAGCATTCCCTCGATAATGGAGTTCAGGCTTATCTTAAAAAAGATAAGTGAAAACACCATCCCAACAACTATTCCAATAAGCGCGGAATATAATATCTGCAATAACTTTTCTCTGTTATTTTCTTTTCCGTTCTCCACTACTTCTTGAATTGGATCTCCTTATAATCTTTGAATAGGTCCTTTACCTTATTTCGCTGGTATTTTCCGGTTGAAGTTACCGGTATCGTATCCGAGAATATCACGACCTTCGGAGCTTTATGGAAAGGTAGTTTTGATTTGCATTCAGCAATTATTTTCTTTTTTAATTTTTCACTCTCCACATCGGATGCAGGCTCTTCTTTTAGCATTACCAGCGCGCCAACTTCCTCACCATACCAGTCATTATCGAATCCCACTGCAATCCCTCCTTTTACTTCGTCCAGTGAAGAAAGCACCTCGTCTATTTCCAGTGGCGACAGGTTTACCCCGCCTCGTATAATTAATTCCTTCAACCGCCCCGTAATAAAAAAATAAGGCCGGCGGTCGTCATCGTATTTGAAAAATCCCTCGTCACCGCTCCTAAACCACCCGAACTCGAATGTCTTCTTGTTCACTTCATCATTATTAAAATAATACTTCATAACATTATGCCCTCGAATCACTATCTCACCTTTCTCATCTTCATCCAGCGAATTTCCCTTCTCATCATGTATCTGCATATCATTACAGTCTATCGGGATTCCTATAGCCGGAAATCCAAAATCGTTCTGCCACTTGTAATGTTCTTCTTTGGATAGGTCAATTGGAATAAAACAAGAATAGCACGTTGTCTCCGATAGCCCGTATCCGTGAACTATCCTGAGTCCGAACCTCTCCTCGAAATTCCTTGCGATCTCGCATGTAAGCGGTCCTGCTCCGCAAATAATATGTGAAAATCCGGATAGGTCATGCTTTGATGCATCTTCATCGGAGTGTAGAAGGAATTGCAATAACGTCGGGACAACACTCACCACTTTAACCTTCTCATCTGCGAGCCTTTTGAGAAATTTGTCCGTCTGAAATTTCTGATTAAGCACCATTCTACCGCCATAAAACATCGTTGTCATTATCGTTACCACCGTCCCGTTAACGTGGTGTATCGGCAGCACACACATCATCGTATCCCCGCGGTGCAGTCCATGCCACCCCGCAATACTGTACGCATCTACCATTAAATTATACTGAGTTAAAACAACCCCCTTTGGATTACCTGTCGTCCCTGAAGTGTAAACGATCATCGCTTCCATTTCCTTATTTTCGTATGGCGCTATCTTATTGTGAAGCTCCTCATCACTCCAGCCATATTCATCGAAATTGAACACCTCAAATACATCATTCTTGACCCCGGATAGTTTTTTAAGATACTCATTCCGGGTAAATACTATCTTTGTCTGTGAGTTCTCCAGAATGTATTTTACCCTCTCTATCTCTTCACTTACATTTATTGGAACGATCACAGCACCGATATACCAGCACGCAAAATACAATATCACTGTATCAGCGTGATTATGTGAAAATGTAGCTATCCTATCCTCTCTATTTATCCCCTGGTTTAGCAGATATTTTGCTAATATCCGCACTTTTTTGACAAATTCACCGTAAGTATACGATACCTTACCCCCTGCTTCATCGTAGAAGACTAAGTACTCTTTATCTCTGTCCTTTTCTGCTCTTTCATCAAGCAGTTCTTTAATGTTTTGATATTTTACAAGGTAGTCCGTTGCGGACTTATCACTGAAATTATGCGCTTGTAAAATTGTATGCTTCGTAATTTCGTCCACTTAATTACTGTTAAATATATTCAAATTGTGGTGATTAATGCTTATTTTTTGAGCTAACGCTTTAAAAAAGTATCCTAAATATACTAAATTTATTGGTAATCTATAAATGAAAAAACAGTTAATCTTCCTCGCTTTAGCAATATTCGCCTTTGTTACATCTTGCTCGAACAATGACACTAAAACAGATAATATATTTTATCTGAATCAGCCTCTCGGTCTGGAAACCATGGAGCCGGTTATGTCAAACTCCAACCAGGTCATATGGGCGCTCTCGATAATGATGGAGGGACTTGTCGAATACAATCGCGATAATGAGATCGTTCCTGCTATTGCTAAAAGTTGGGAGATATCTGAGGACGGCACTGTTTATACCTTCACTTTACGGGATGATGTCTTTTTTCATGACGATGCCTGTTTCCCGGACAGCAAAGGAAGGAAAGTTACCGCCGCCGACTTTAAATACTGCCTCGAACGTGTCAATGATCCGAAAACCAAAACCCGCGGGTCATGGGTATTCCGCGACAAGATTAAAGGCGTTCAGGAATACATAGACTCCCGTTCGGGTAAATCTGCCGGAGCAAGTGAAGTAAAAGATATCACAGGTATTAAAGCGTTAAATGATTCTACACTTCAGATAGAACTTACACAGCCTTTTGCTCCATTCCTGAGCATTCTCACTATGACATATGGTTTTGTTTATCCGCATGAAGCGGTCGAACACTATGGAGACAGTTTTAGCCAACATCCTGTCGGCACCGGTCCGTTTAAATTTAAACACTGGGACTTCGATAAAGAGCTTGTTTACGAAAAGAATCCTAACTACTGGGGAAAAGACTCCGCCGGAAATCAATACCCGTATCTCGACGGCATTCAAATGACATTTACACAATCATCCGAGACCGAGTATCTCGACTTTGTAAATGGACGCTATGATTTCCACCTCCCCTCATCCGAAACTATCGACCAGCTTATCGACGAGAACGGCAACCTGACCGACGCCGGCACTCGTGATTTTGACCTCGTTCGTAAACCCTGGCTCCAGACCGTCTTCTTTGGCATGATGCAGGATAAGAACCTCCCCGGCGGGATGACCGGTCCCTTCGCAGGGAATAAGAAACTCCGCCAGGCACTCAATTACGCCATCGATCGTGAAAAAATTATTAAATACGTACTAAAAAACCGAGGTACTCCCGCGCATAATGGTCCCATTCCCGTCGGTATGCCCGGATATAATCCTGACATAAAAGGATACTCTTACGATAAAGAAAAAGCGTTACAACTCCTGGATGAAGCCGGCTACCCCAACGGAAAAGGACTCTCACTCACCCTCTACATGGGTAATGATGAAATTCAAAAAACTATTGCCATCGCAGTACAGGATCAGCTAAAAGAACTTGGCATAGACCTTAAACTCGAACAGATGCTCCAGGCTACTCTCATCTCCCAGCAGGAAGAAGGAAAATTCCCATTCTGGCGCGCAAGCTGGGGTGCCGACTACTTCGACCCGGAAAATTTCATGGCGCTTTTCTACAGCAAAAACATCACACCGAAAGGTCCTAACCGTGTGGGTTACAGTAATCCCGAAGTGGATAAGCTTTACGAGGAAGGCTTAAGAGAAACTGACTTTGAAAAACGCAAACTTATTTATGATAAGCTCCAGCAGATCGTAGTTGATGACGCCGCATGGCTTTACATGTATTACAACCAGCAGGTTTATCTCATTAAGAAGAACATCGAAGGATTCTACCTGAATGGGCTCAACATAATCAATTTGAAATACACAAAGAAACAGCAATAAAAAAGCCCCGTTGTCATCGGGGCTTCGGGGGAAAGATTTTCTATTTATTTCCGAAATTTATTTTACCAACACCATTCTCTTAGTTTGTATGAAGCCGTCCGTCTCGAGCCTGTAGAAATATACTCCGCTCGAATACCTCGATGCGTTCCATGTCGCCTCATAGCTTCCCGCTGACATAAATCCATCGTACAATGTCACCACTTCCCTGCCCAGCATATCATATATTCTCAACTTCACGCTTGTATTTTCTGGTATGTCAAACTTTATCGTCGATGACGGGTTAAACGGATTTGGATAGTTCTGGTACAGTGTATATTTCGACGGAACTTCCGTACCGTTTCCTACATTAGTTATCACACTCAGAGTATCCAGTGTAAACGATACATTCGTATTTTGTGATACCATAAATAGCATTGTTATCGTGGAGTAACCCATCCTGTCCGCTATTAATGTATATTGCCCGGTCTCTATCGAATCGAAGTAGAACTTTTGATCTTCACCGCTCACATCATAAGAATAAAAACTACCGTTTCTCTTTAAAAATACTATCGTACCCGCTTTGTAATCGAATGAACCGCTGACGGGATAGCCTTCCGGTATATAGTTTAGATTAGCTGTTCCGTTTACTGAACCTATTGCCGATGATGGATCGTCACTGCTTATTATCCTTTCCACGTAAAGGTTAATATTGGATAAACTCTGGAATAGTGGAAGCCTCGATGCCGTGATCCATGAGTTCGAAGCCGGATAATATGTCGGCACAAAAATTATTTCAGAGGATCCGGAAGGATTGTCATCTTCTTCATCTGATGGAAAACAGATCAAGAGATCACCTTCTCCTTCCGGTACTCTGTCCAGGATGTATTCACCCGATTGATGGCCGACGCTTCCCACATCAGCCGTATCGAGATACACAATCTTTTTAGTATATATATCCAGCTTAGCCGCGTATATCACTCCATATGGCACTGGCTCATTATTATCGCTATAAAATACTCTGCCCTGTATCATCCTGTAAGGAACAGGTTTCCATATTGCGATATTATATGCAGTATCTCCCCCTGCCGACCAGAAATTACCCGCTGCTACTATATTTGAATTATACGTCTTTATCGCGCTGACACTTCCGCTCATTCCGCTTGCAAATTTTCCCCAACTATTCCCATCCCAGCTTGCGATCCTGTTCACAAAAAATTGGTCCTGTGAACTGCCTGCATATCTGAATTTACCGCCGGCTACTAACTTACCGTTTATTGTTTGAAGCGCATTTACATCATCTTCTACACCCGAACCCAGCGTCCACCATATACCGATAGAGAGCTGCGCGATGTGCTTATTAAACTTTCCGCCTGCAACTAGCTTACCATCTAAAACCGTGAGTGCATTCACTTCATCCGTTAATCCGATTCCGGCATTCTTCCAATCCGAACCGTGAAGCTCTGCGACTTTGCCTGTGAAACTTCCTCCGGCTGTCAGCATCCCGTCATTTACTATTAATACGTTTACATCTGCATTCAAGCCGTCTCCTGTTTCAGACCATGACGATCCGCCCCATGTACCAACTCTCTTTATCTGTGTCGAACCCGAACTTGTAAATTTACCGCCCGCTATGAGTTTACTATTATATACGGTTAATGCGTTTACATTATTGTTAAGACCGCTTCCAAGCGCTGACCAGCTTGTACCGTTCCACTTTGCTATGTTCTTCGCTGTAACTGCACCTATCACATTAAATTTTCCGCCGACCACTAATGATCCGTTCCATACCGTAAGTGAATATATCTCTGTATTCTTAACTGCGCCCATTGATTCCCAATGATCTCCCGTCCACCTTGCAAGTCCATAGACAGGTGCACCGTTTATTGAAGAAAATGTTCCGCCTGCGATCAGGTCGCCGTTATAAACTTCTAAGGCTTTTATTTCTCCGTTAAATTTACTGTTCTGAAATTTTCTCCATCCATAATAATCATCCGCATAAATATACCCGCTGGAGAAAAATCCCGTCAGAATAGTAAGTAATAATATTTTAGTCCAAATTCTATTCAAGTTACAGTAAATTTAGTAAATTAATTTATAAACAATAGTAATTATTAGTTTTTTAACTTATTTTTATATACAAATCTAAGCTAGTATATTGTATTTATCTATAAAAATCAATGCATCCGAAAATAATAACATGCTTACTTTATTGATTTTTTAAATTCTTGTACCGTCATTGCAGTATCCCATAAATTATCAAACGTATAACCCATTAATTCCGCAAATCCTGAGTTACGGGTTATAATATCACTTGATTCGGGCTTACCCTTCACTTGCTTCACAATATTCAAAAATACAACCTTTTTGTCAAATACTGCAAAATTTTGAGGCACATGCTTTATCAATCTAACCTCTGCTCCACCCTTTTCATACTTCTCACAAATTTCCGCAAACTTCTTTAGGGAAACGTTTTCCCACTTATCGTTGATCTTTATTTTAAAATTAGTACTGATCTCATAAATAGACTTTATAACAACTCCTTTTTTAAGAAGTTTTTTCTCCGTTTCATCTAGCTCTGTAAATATCCAGCCGGATAGTCTGTTTACAAGTAAGATTTCTTTTGTGGAATTTTTAGTGAGGTCAAGAAAGCGTAGGTGGCGGTGCTTATTAAAGCCCCGGAGAAGCTCGATATCGTGGGAACTTTCCTCTTCTGAGTCAGCTTTGTATAAAGCTTTGAACTCGTTAAAGGTGTTCTCGAGCGAATCGAGCCTCACCATATTGGACCTTTTTATCTCCCTTTCAATTTTGTCTTTTACTACTTCAGGATCAATGATCTCGTACTTGTTCTTCGTCGGTGTCTCTATCTCATTGCATATACCCTTTTCAGTGAACGATTTTAATATCTCATATACAGACGTCCTCGGAATATTAGCCGAATCAGCTATCTCGGTCGCGGTCATTACCTTGCCGCTCATTAGCGACATGAATACCTTCGACTCGTTTACAGTGAATCCTAGGTTCTCTAGTTTTTGTATCTTATCTTTCATCCTGGACTAAAAGCGGGAGGAACCCGGAGGCTCCTTCCTTAAACCGCCTTCTTCATTATTAAATGGTTTATTTTCCGCTTTATCAGTTTCCCCCACATGCTTTCGAGGAAACTTCTATTTTCTTTCACCCAGTTTATCACCCCGTGGATCTTTCCGTCCGGCAATACACCCTCGATGATCGAGAGGTCAAGTGCAACCTTAACAGAGTATTCCCCATACTCTGCTATGAAATGAGGATAGTATAGGTTCGTAATCTTTTCAAAATTCATTGTGTATTTAACACCTTCTACTTCATCTATAAATATAATCGTTTCCAATTTACCCTTCCCTTAATTTTTCTGTGACCTTGCCCCCGTGTTTGTAGATGGGAATATTATCCAATCTACATGGATTTTTCTCTCTGCCATGTTTTGGAAAGTTAGGTTTATTTACCCCTGGTATGCTGACCTATAATTTTTTGTTGTTATAAGCCTAACAACAAAATATACGAAATAAACATTATTGTCAATAGTTATTTTAAAGCCTTAAATATAAATTTTTCTGGAGGATAGTAAAAGAAAAGTGTAGTTAATTAGCTATACCGGATGGTGTTTACAAATACTAATAGTTAGTAATATATAATCAATACTTTACTTAAAAATTCTTGCCGAACTTTATTACATTAAAATTATATTTCTCCCTTATCTTGTCTATTTTCTCCGTGATCTTTTCAAACTTATCCGTATCATAAAATAAACTTTCCTGCATCGCTTTGTCTTCATCTATCAATTCATTGAACCTTACACCAATAAGCCTAACTTTCTTTCCCCTTTCCATTAGCTTGTTGAGAAGTATTACCGCGTCATTATAAAAATCCGGTTCGAGATTGGAATACTTTGCCGTCGTAAACGACTTTTGATTTATTTTAAAATCGAAATACTTCACCTTCACCGTGATAGTCCTTGCTTTAATTCCATTCTTTCTCATAAGCGCGCATGACCTCTCCAATAAATAATTCATCTGCTTCTTTAAAAATTCAATATCGTCCGTATTCTCATTCAGCGTCGTCTCCTTCGAAAGCGATTTCCTGTCACCGCTCTCTGTGTGGACTTCCCTGTTGTCGACACCATTAGCCACCCTCAATAAGAATGACGAATAATGCCCTATCTCCCTTTCATAAAACTCAACGTCATATTTCAATATATCACGAATGTATTCGATATTATATTTGAGAAGCTTCTCTTGTAACTTCTTACCGACCCCCGGTATTCTCTCTATCTTTAGACCGGCAAGGAACTCCTTTTCCTTTCCCGGCTCTACATAGGTTATTCCGTCCGGCTTGTTAAAATCTGATGCGATCTTCGAGCAAAGCTTCGTCCCCGATATCCCTATCGAACATGTAATATCCAGCGTATTTTTTATTTCGTCCTTTATTGCTTGGGCTAGTTTCTGCGCGTCGTACTCATAATTAAAAAGCACATCCGTCACATCCATGTACGCTTCATCTATACTGATCGGTTGTATCTGTGAAGTGTAATTCTCGAATATCACTCTCACCTTCTTTGAATAGTCGCCGTACAATCCCCTCGTCCCGCGGATGAATACCGCATCGGGTGCCAGCTTTATCGCCTTGAACAATGGCATCGCCGTCTTTACTCCCAGCTTCCTCGCCTTGTAATTCGGACATGTTACAATTCCCCGCAGATCCTTCTTCGTACCACCGACGACAAGAGGCTTTTCCCTAAGCTTAGGATTGATCGCCTCCTCGCACGACGCAAAAAAAGCATCCATATCAATGTGGAATATAACACGCTTTTTTTCATTTGATCCAGTATCCATAATAATCTAAGGTTATCTAAAATTAAACATTTCCTAAAACATTATCCACAGATTCCGAAAGAATCCCATCTCACATTCGTGCTCACTTCAGAAATGAAAAGAACGGCCATGTGTAAATCATCGGCTGGATCCCGACTGCAAAAGAACAATAAGCTATAAGCCTGCTATCAAGATTCTGTTTAATTTCTTACCCATATTCCCTATTTTTCCGAAAACCCAAATCCCCTTTTCATCATGAGCAAATTCAAGTTTTCCCAGCGCCTCCACTACAAATTCGATAACATAATGTCCCGCGGCGCGGCGGCTCTCATCGGGTGGCTCGGTATCGCCTCCCTTTTACTTATCATCATTGCAAGCTTCATTGTGGTCGTCGGGCACATTCATCCGGCAGATACACCTGAAGATATGGGATTCATCGAAGCCACATGGCAGAGCCTGATGCGTGCAATAGATTCGGGAACTATAGGCGGTGATATAGGCTGGGGATACAGGATTGTGATGCTGGGCGTAACTGTGGGCGGTATATTCGTCGTCAGTATTCTTATAGGTGTAATAACAAGCGGTATAGAGTCCAGGCTCGACACCATGCGCAAGGGTCGGTCATTCGTGATAGAAAAAGGACACACGCTCTTACTGGGTTGGTCTAATAAGATCGTACCCATAATATCAGAACTTATCGTAGCTAACGAAAACCAGAAAAACCCATCTGTTGTCATACTTGCCAGTAAAGACAAAGTTGAAATGGAGGACGAGATACGTGAAAAAATTCCTAACCTAAAAAACACGCGCGTCATTTGCCGGAGCGGAAGCCCCCTCGACCTTACTGACCTGCAGATCGTAAATCCAAACGACGCAAAGTCCATCATCATTCTCGCGCCGGAAGATAATAACCCGGATATAGACGTAATAAAAACCGTCCTGGCAATTACGAACAGTCCTAAACGAAAGACCGGAAAATATCACATCGTCGCCGAGATAAAAGACGAAAAGAATCTAGAGGTTGGAAGCATAGTCGGCGGTGAAGAAGCCGTGCTCCTGCTCGGCGAAGACCTCATCTCCCGTATCACCGTGCAGACGTGCCGGCAGTCCGGGCTCAGCGTTATCTATACGGAACTCCTGGACTACGGCGGTGACGAAATTTACTTCTCCCGCGAGCCAAAGCTCATCGGCAAAACATACAAAGACGCCATCTACTCTTATGAAGACTCTGCCATCATGGGAATAAAACAGGGCGACGGCGAAGTGCTGATTAATCCGCCGATGGATACGGTGCTGACCGACGGCGCGGAGGTAATTGCCGTCTCCGAAGATGACGACACCGTTCGCCATTCCGGAAAATCCTCATTCGGCACTATCGAAGATGCCATCGTGAACCCCGTTCCAGCAGAGCAAAAGCCCGAACGGACTCTCATTATCGGGTGGAACCAGTCCGGCGACTCTATCGTGACGGAACTCGATACCTACGTTGCGCCGGGATCGGAAGTCGTGATCGTGGCTGATACCCCCTTCGTTGAAAATGAGCTGAACAATATTAACCACAGGATCGGTAATCAGAAGATCACTCACATTCGCGGAAACACCACCTCGCGTGACATGCTCGAATCGCTGGATCTCCCCTCCTACGACCATATTATCGTCCTCTGCTACTCACGTATATACGACATGCAAAAGTCTGACGCAATGACGCTCATCACGCTTCTCCATTTGCGCGATATTTCACAGAAGCTCGGCACGACATTTAATATCGTGAGTGAGATGCAGGACATCGGCAATAAGGAGCTTGCGGAGGTCACAAAGGCGAACGACTTCATCGTCAGCGACCGTCTCATCAGTCTCATGCTTGCCCAGCTGTCGGAGAGCCGGGACTTAAAGGATGTCTTCGACCAGCTCCTCAACGCGGAGGGCTCGGAGATATATCTAAAACCTGTGACGGACTATGTAAAGACCGGCGTGGAGATGGATTTTTATACGGTGCTGGAGTCGGCGGCACGCAAGGGGCAGACCGCGCTGGGCTACCGCAAATCCGAGCACTTCGACAGCCCGGAACACGCTTACGGTGTGAACCTGAACCCGGTAAAGTCAAAGAAAGTAACATTTAACGAGCGCGATAAGGTGATCGTGCTGGCGGAGGATTGATAAATAACACCCGGTTGTAATTGCCTGCCTGTCGCAGGCAGGCGAGGAAAGCGTAGCAAAGCCCTAGATAATTCTCCCGGTTGTCATTGCGAGGGAAGCGTAGCGACGAAGCAATCTCCTGATACCTTTGGACTTAAAGCGATTAAAACAAGTTTCTCTCTTTACGTAAAATGAATGCGTTAAATACCATGATTAGAATAATTCTCCCGGTTGTCATTGCGAGGGAAGCGTAGCGACGAAGCAATCTCCTGATACCTTTGGACTTAAAAACGATTAAAACAAGTTTCTCTCTTTGCGTAAACTGAATGCGTAAAATACCATGCCAAGAAACTATTATATATACATTCTCGCGAATAAGACTCACTCTGTTCTATATACCGGTGTAACCAATAACCTCATTGCGCGTTTACTTCAGCACAAGGAACAAAAAACGGAGGGCTTTACTAAAAGGTACAAGGTTACAAAACTGGTTTACTACGAATCCACAACAGATGTCAGTCAAGCTATTACACGTGAGAAACAGATCAAAGGCGGATCGAGGCAAAAGAAAATAGAGCTGGTTAAATCACTAAATCCAGAATGGAAAGATCTCTCTAATGATTTCATATGAATTTAAGATTCCATGTTTACTCCTTGAGGGGATTGCCGCGCTCCGTTGCACTTCGCTCGCAATGACAAGCGTGGTTGATTGATTTTAAAAAATGCGTCTAATATCAAAATAATCCAATACCCTTATGAAAATCAAACCCGCATACCTAATAGTATTCTTTACCTTCGATGCGGTAATTATCATACTGCTGGTGTTCTTTTTTATGAATAAGCCGAAGACGTATGAGCAGGGCGAGGAGATAAACGACCACGGCAACCTTATCACGGTGAACAAAACGGAGAAGATAGACCCGGGTTCGGCGACTATGGACGGCGACTACTTCAAAATAAGCCTCAAGTACGTAGTGCCCGACGGACCCCTCAAAGGACCTCAGCCGGAACTCTTCCGTCTCGAAAACGGTGACGGCGACCTCTTCCCTGTGGAACAGGTGTCGCATAACTGGGACGACCAGGTGTGGACCAATTCCGCCGGCGTGAAGAACTTCGACGGAACACTCTACCTCTCGAGAGTAGAATCCCCCGGCAGTGATGTGATCGAGTACAGGGTGAAGCTAAAAGTGGAGTAGAAACATGCCACAGAGGCACTGAGGCCACAGAGATTTCCTTTTTTTATTCAGCAGCAATAATATGAGTACGTCAATGAGCGTCGTGCAGGTCGGCGAGGATCCGCTCCGCTGTGTGTGCAGGCGGTGAGGCAAGTGAACGCGCGCAGACCTTCCAGTATCAGGTGAAGACCTGACTATTTAACATATTTACTTTTCTATAATGGCAGAGAATCACCTCTCACCATGGTAGGTTGATTTAAAGAACGGTACGGGCGCCTCACGTGTCCGCCCAATTTACACATGTTCCAAGTATGGGTTGATTTAAAGTTCGGCGACAATAATAGTGTTGGTGGTGACGGTTCATTTTTATTCACCTAAACACCAACAACGGCGTTTAAAGGGGTTTTATTTTTTAACCCCCCTCTTTCCCCCCTTTCTAAAAGGGGGGATGTGTGATATTATTGTCCCATTTTACACATGTTCTAATCCCGTCAAGGACGGAACGCGGAACGGATGCTTTCTAAAGAGAAAGCCTGCCGCTTGTAGGTTGATTAGGTAAGGTATTAACCTTCCTTTAGTCACCCTGAACTCGTTTCAGGGTCTTTTTTATTAGATGCTGAATCAAGTTCAGCATGACAAGGATAAATTTAGATGGAAATAGTAATGGAAGCAAATGAGAAAGGGTTAGATACGTATATATACACGATTTTTTAGCAGATATTACTAGCCGAGGACTAAGAAACAAATAACAAAGAGGGAGTTTCACAAAAACTTTCATTCATTTTGTAATTTATCAAAAGCTTGCTTTACTTCTGCTCCGACATCCTCAATAGAACCTATATATTTCATCAAAATGCTAGATATATTGCTTCCTTTTCCAGGCAAAACAGTCCAATTTGGAGCCTCGCCTTCAATTTCTTCTAACTTTTCCTTAACTTTTCTTTCCAGTTGACTATAAAATTTTGCATTCTTAGGTACATTATTTTCTCGAGGAATTTCATCCTTGATTGATTGCAATTCCTCGTTAGAAAAAATAACCTTATCTTCAGTAATTTCTTTTACAAATGAAATCCAAGTTTCATTCTTTATAGAATCTTCTATATCTTGAATTCCAACAAAAAACATTTTATCCGTAATTTGTGCTTGACCGAGTTCAGTTTTCATATCATTATCGAATAAAAAAACAACGTAATCCATAGATTTTTTAAATCCATTTAAAACATTCTCTAATGCTTTTTTATTTTCTATCCATTTATTCTTACCCGTTAGATTTATTAATTGAACATTCTCATCCTCAAATGACCGATTCTTATAGAGTTTATATAAATGAGGTATCAAAAAAGATTCTGTATCACCTTCAATTACTAAGAATTTATCAAAAAATAAAAAATCACTGTTTTTTATCTCTAAAGATTCAAATATATCATCAACACAATCACACTGGTTAAACTCACTATAAGAATCTTTAGTGAGACTAACACTTTTTATAGTATTTAATTTCGATTTATCAATAAAAACAGTTGAGTGCGTACTTATTATTGTTTGCACATTTGACTTTGAAACCTCTTTTATTATTTCAAAGAATTGTCTTTGAGCTGAGGGAAATAAATGAGATTCTGGTTCATCGAAAGCCCAGATAAACTTTTTATTCGTCATTCCAGATTTAATACTAGAAAGTGCTCCTGATTTGATTAGCGCAAACCAAATTTGTCTTTTAACTCCTTCTCCTTGAAGATCTAAATGAACATCACCGTCACTATTTTCCTTGTTCACTAATATGTCTGTAACTGATTCTTTTATATTAATAAATATTTTTGTTTTTATCTCTTTAATATTTGGCAACATATCTCCAATTGAATCTTTCAGAGTCTTAAGTTCTTTATTAACTTCCTCTTCAACCTCTGTAGCTGTAACTGAAGCTTGAGTTCGTAAAGGTTTTAAATGTGCTTCGATTTGAGTAGCTAATGCATCACTGGCTGTATTCTTTATGTCTTCCAGTGAACAATTCCAATCTAAATATCTAAATTTCGGGAAAAAGTTTTTATCCCCCCTTTCAATCTTATAAGGTCTCCATACCTTATTTAAATCAAATCTATTATATATTGCTTTAATTTTCTCTAAATTTGTAAAAGGTCCTGCTTTGTTAACATTTTCTATCTCGTCGTCAGTAATTTTAAGGTCATTAATCAATCTATTAAGATTAGTTAAACTTTTATTCCATAACTCATTGTAAGCTTCATCATCCGAATCTTCCGTTAATATGTAGGACTGTACTGTTGTAGTATTCTGTTCAAAAAGTTTAACTAACCATAATTCATTTCCACATTTGTTAATACTCCATAGTAAATTATTTGAATAGTTCGATAAATTTTCAAAATCGATATCATTATCTTCAATGATAAACTTCCCAATTAATACAGTCTGGTTTTCAGTATAGTTTAAGGAAGGTAGTTTTTTGTAATTTAGATAATTGACAAATTCTTTAATTGTTAACGGGGAATTTGAAAAATCTTTTTTTGAACTACTGTCACTAATTGAATTGTATGAAGGTTTATCACTTAGCAATAATCCGACGGCCTTTAGAATTGAACTTTTACCACTATCATTAATTCCAATAAAGATAGCTGGATCATCTTTTGGAAATTTTAGATCTAGTAATTTACAACTTCGAAAGTTTATGACACCAAAATTTTCTAAATACATTATTTAATCTTTAAAAAACTGTACCCACCGTTTTTTATATACTTATCAAAATACTTACCGTGAGAGCTTGCTTGCAATAAGCCTAAATATGTCTGATAAGGAATGTTAATATATTGATAAATATTCCCAGTTTTAAATTCAATCTCTAAAATGTTAGATGATTGATCATATCCGATAGAAGATATTGTTGAGGAGTTTACACGATTTCTTTCCATATTTATTTACTCCAATGACCATTTACCCATTCCCACTTTCGAGTCCCGTAATTGTATCTCCAATGCGCTTTTATCCATTTATTTTTGCCTAGGGGTTTAATCGTTTTCATGTTTTGCATTTTATCGATTGGCTTAATAGGTTTAATAGGTTTAATTTTTTTTATTTTCTTCATAGTAATTATTGAGTTTTTTCATAATTTACCCATTTTTGCCCCTTTTGTCCAAAGAATATTTTTCTTGAAAGTAGCGTAAAAATTAGTGCCGGAATTGAGGTTTTCTTAGTTTTTAAGCTGAATAAGGTATTTTCGGAGCAAAATTGAGGTAATTTTGTCGAATGTAATCACAACTTTTTCCTGCCCAAGGGGAATGACAAATGGGATGAGGACCGCCGTGCACACAGTCCGGCTCATGAGTACTTTTAAAATTAGGAGAGGGGCAGTACTTTTTATTGCTTTTCGTCCAGGATCGCCTTGTATGCATTCGTTTCGAAGCCGTTCCAGGCACCCGTCGAAGCATCAACAATTATTCCAATAAGACCGGCGAGTATATCGAGTATCAACCAACCGGCGCCAAGTGAATACTGCAATACAAATAACTTCGTTTCAAATCCGTCCTTCCTGAATTCAATGTTATACTCTTTACCTTTCTTGAGATTCAAAGTGAGTGGTGTCTTACCTCTGTTTTGCCCGTTAACATAGACATTTGCTCCAGGAGGTTCGCTGGATAAGTCAACATCTTCCTTAGTTCCCTCAAAAATAGTCGCGCAACCGGCAAACATGTAGGAACTAACGGTAACTAATAAGATTAATGTGATGAGTTGTTTCATAATACTATTATTAATTTAATGAGGGAGATATACCCCTCTCCTATTTGCTAAAAAGGTGTTTGCGCTTCCTGAAATAATAATAGTATCTGAAATGAGCAGGTTGTGATAGTGTAGCTATATGTACATGAGTAAGATAGCCAGACTTAGAAAAAAAATCAATCTTTAAAGGAAAAGCGAGGTCATACTAATTAGTTACTTACAGCACAAAATCGCAGGAAAAGATATTTTTTGAAGAATGGAAGTTATTCAGACAGGCTTGAACTGTTCGAAAGCCTGCTTGCAGTGATTGCAGTAGTGAATGGCACGGCAGAGTGTGGGACCGAAGGAGTTGCGGAGTTCGGTGTCCTTGCTTCCGCAGAAGGGGCATTCGGCGTCCTTTAGTATGTCAATCTGGACGAGCTGTTCCCCGAGCACGTGCGGAGGGGCGAAGCCGGATTCTTTTAGTATGCGCCTGCCTTCATCGGTGATCATATCCGTGGACCACCTTGTATCGAAGGAGACATTGACTTCGGCGGAATCTATCTCCGGCATAGCTTCGAGGCGCGTTTTGATGTCGTCTTTCATTACGTTGAGCGCGGGGCATCCCGCAAAGGTCGGCGTCAATTGAATCCTTACGCTGGTATTATCACTGTTGTTGTCCGATAGAATTTCGACGCCGGTTATCACACCGAGGTCAACTACGGAGAGCTTTGGTATCTCCGGGTCTTTTACATCGTGAAGTGCTGTCAGTATTTTTTCTTTCGTAAGCATTCTTTAAAGTCAAAGGTCAAATGTCAGAGGCAAAAAATTCTCACGTTTCACCTCTCACGTTTCACCTGCTACCACTCGGCGGACGGGTCGATGCGGTAAACTTCCGTCATCTCGTCCAGGAGCGGTTTGAGATATTCCGTGTGGAAACCTTTTCTTCCGCCGTAAGCCGGCTCTATCGTATTCGTGTCCGGCATATTGAGAGCGGCTTCCGCGAAGACGGGCTTTATCTGTTCAAGCCACACCTCGCGGAGTTTGGCTTCACCGGGAAAAATGCCGGCTTCGATGAGCGTGTCCTCATATTCCGATGGCTCAAAAATGCCGAGAGCAAGAGGCATACATTCGTCGAGCGCGGACTGCATACGCGCGCGGGATTCCTCACTGCCGTGACCGAGCTGTTTTATCCAGGTGTGGGCGTGCATAATGTGATAGCGGATCTCCCCGCGGAACTTCCTCGCCAGCTGAGCGAGCGGTTCGAAAGCGGAGTTCATCAGCATCTCCATGCGTATGGCTTCAGCGTAATCGAAAAGGAAGTGGCGCATCAGGCTAAAATCGTATTCGCCGATGGGATATTCGACGAATTGACAGCATTTGTATAAGTTCTCATCTCCCCTATTGAAGGCGAGAGTGTCGGCGTCGGCTTCACCCATGTCGTGCAGTATAGTGTAGTAAGCCTGCGCGTAGCCGAGCTTATCCTGCGCCATTGACGAGAACGCGATGTCTTCCTCCAGAATGGGACCAAGTCCCGTCCATTCGGAGTTGCGGTGACCGAGAATGAGGTCGTCGTCCGCTATTCTGTAGAGGAGGTCTTTTACGGCTGTCTTTTCTATTTCGGAAAATCCTTTATTCACTTTTGTTCTTCTTCTTAAAAGCGTTTATCCTTTCCATAACTTTGAATCCGCCGGCTTCACGGTAGAGCTTTTCGTCGTTGCGGAGGAATAGTTCGGCGTCGTTTTCGGCAGTTACGATTACGGCTGTCTTTGCTACCCACAGCGACGTGACCTTGCTCCTGCGCCCGAACTGCTCTTTGGCTAGTATGTACGCCATCTCACCGTTAGGCGCGTGTACGGAACCCACGTGAGTGTGATGCGCGCCGGATTTTGCCTGTGTGAAAACTTCATAGGTCTGCCATTGATCCATAGCAGGCTTATCGCTTGAAAGCTCCTGGTTTTCGGGAATACCGAGACGGGTGACCCTGGGGTCTAGTGATCTTATGGACATTACGGATGCTAAATAAGTTATGATAAAGGAACCATGTACTTCTCGTCCTGTCGTGCCAGCGCTTTACGTACCCATTCGCCCTTTTCTTCAGCCATCTTTCTCACGGCAAGACGCTCTTTATTACAGGGACCGTCGCCGTTAATTACTCGTTTAAATTCATCCCAGTCGGGTTCGGTGTACTCCCACTCGCCAGTCTTTTCGTTCTTTTTCAGCTTAGGATCGGGAATAGTAAGCCCGAGGTCCCAGATCTTCGGCACGTACATATCGAGGAATTTCTGTCTCATCGCGTCGTTGGAAGCCATCTTCACTTTCCAGCGCATAAGTGTTTCGGTATGCACGGAAATCTTATCGGATGGTCCGAAGAAGTGCATTATCGGAGGCCACCAGCGGTTAAGCGCTTCCTGCACCATTTCTCTTTGCTTTGGCGTACCCGTCGCGAGAAATACAACATTGTCGTGCCCGTATTTTAGATGAAACGATTCTTCCTGACAGATGCGTTCCAAAGCACGGCAATAAGGCGCATACGAGCCCTTGGAATTCGCAACCTGGTTAATTATCGCGCCGGCATCTATGAGCCATGCAATAACAGCGGTATCAGCCCACGTCACCGCGGGATAATTGAACACGTTAGAGTATTTTGATTTGCCGGAGATGAGATCGTCTATCATCTGCTCGCGTGGTTTACCGAGCGTCTCCGCTGCGCTGTACAATAATTGTCCGTGGCCGACTTCATCCTGCACTTTTGCCATGAGCGCGAGTTTACGGCGGAAACCGGGAGCGCGAGTTATCCATGTGCCTTCCGGGAGCGCGCCGATTATTTCGGAATGCGCGTGCTGTTCTATCATGCGAATCAACTGCTTGCGGTATTCATGAGGCATCCAATCCGTGGGTTCTATCTTCTCGCCCGCGGCGATCTTCGTCTCAAATTCCTCGAGCTTTTTCGGGTCATCTACATTACCCTCGCCGTTGCCCGAGGGTTCGAATATATAGCCGCCACCATACATAATTTATTGTTTTTAGTTTATCTTATCACTTTAATAATTAAAACCAGCTTCTCTCTATAATAATTCATTCTAATCTTATAAGAAATGCTAAATGCAGTAAATGGAGTTTTTTGAGTTTTTGGAGTTTTTAGGGTAGATCCTGAATCAAGTTCAGGATGACATTTTGTAATGGAACAAACATAACACAATCCTGTTTAAATGATAAAAGGTCAAAAACCTAACAAGAAAGGAGACCGAAAATGAAACAACTAAAACAAAAGAGAGAAGAACAAAAGAAGTTCTTCGAGTACAAGGGCGCAGAATTGAAGAACTTTTACAGGAAGTACGCAATGCGGGCGCTTATCTTTTCGGTCGCATTTCACTTCGCTGTAGTAGGAGCTTGGTTTATGTCGTCAGTAATGAATGACGCAAACGCAGATAAAAAAGATGAAATAAAAGAAAGGATAATCATTCTTAATGAGGTACCGATGATCAATGAGCAGAAAGAAGTTCAGGAACCGGTAGCTATCGAGAAACCTAAAGTAACAGTGAAAAAGGATCCCGAATCACTGACACCTGTTCCGACAAGAAAAGTAGATTCTGAAAAATTGACAACGAAGTCACAGGACCAGCTGGATCAGGTAAAGGGATTGGTATCAAGTAATGGTGATGATAACGGAAGTACAAACATCACTGACGCAACGATAAAGATCGATAATACGAAGATAGATGCAAATATTAAAAAGGATCCGCCAAAAGTCGAACCTGAAAAGAACTTCCAGCCGTTTGAGGTTGAGAAAGCGCCTGTACCGGTAAATCTGAGCAGTGTAAAAAGCTCACTGCGCTATCCGCAAAGTGCGATAGACCAGGGGATCGAAGGTAAGATGGTTGCGAAGATACTCATCGGAAAAAACGGTGAAGTAATTAAAGTAGGAAGTATATCAGGACCGGACATATTTAAAGATGAGATCAGGGAAAAGGTAGATGACCTGGTGTTTACACCTGCAATGATGAATGGACAAACGGTAAAGTGCTGGGTAACGGTTCCGTTTAACTTTAAACTAAAAAGCGGATTTAATCACTAAATAAGAGTTTGACATACGATGAACAGGAATAGAGTAACTTACTCCTTTATTTAAACAAAACCCCGCAGTAGAGTGCGGGGTTTTTAATTAAGTGAAACAATTAGTTCGTAAAAGCGTTTAATTAAAAGCGACAAACAAAGAGTCATTTAAGCGGCTCTTTAAATTAGGAGAACCCTGCTGACTTCACAGCGGGGTTTTGTTTTACGGGGAAACATCGAACATTGAGAAGATTCTTCCTTCTTTAAAAAGAAAGTCGAGCATCGAGGCAAGCACAACTGCATTCCATATGTTGAGAAGACTAATCGTACATTTTCTCTTCTCATCATTCTTCGACCAGAGGTGGATCTCACCATTTACATAACTCTTTACACAGTCCTTCCATTCCACAAAAATTTCCTTCTTTTTAAACCATTTGTAAGTGGTAAGCTTCATTCCTGTCCGGGAAACCTCGCACCCTCCGGCTGTAAAATTCTTTCCGTTACGGATCTCGCTAATAGTGCGGTTCACCATTCCGCTAAGGATATTCACCCAAACTCCCGAAAGGATGGCATTATAGTGATCGTCGAGTGACTTATTGGTTTTCATAATGCTGGCTGAACCGAAGAAGATCTTTATCACTTTTTTATCCTGCGAACGGAATACTATCTCATACGTCTTACCCGCCTTGATGCCGTTAACGACTTGCTGTATGGAGCCATAGCGAATGTCACTTATACGGCTTATAAGCATAGAGTCACCGGCAAATTCGAGACGTTCCGGTGAGATAACAAGCTTCTTCACCCTTCGGTCAATGAAGTTGCGTTTTATATCAAAGGTAAACGTTCTGGGTTCAACATCGTGTTGAGGTGCGTGTGTAGTCATATTATAAAAACTCCTTCAGAAAGATTTTGTTCCTGTTACTCTTCAATTTCATCATCCCTTAACTCGACGGGTTTTTCTTTTTTCTTACGTAAGCGCATATTGAGGAACTCAACAAAGAGCGAGAACGCCATCGCAAAGTAAACGTAACCTTTCGGTACCTCGATGTGGAATCCTTCGACGAATAATAACAGCCCTATCATTAACAGAAAAGCGAGGGCGAGCATCTTAATAGTGGGATGCTTATGAATGAAATCACTAACCCACCGGGCAAATATCACCATAACGATCATCGCAAGGATTATTGCCACTATCATCACTTCGATATCTTTCACAAGACCTATTGCAGTAAGGATTGAATCAAAGGAGAAGACGATATCCAGCAGTGCAATCTGTATTATTGCTCCGGCGAAAGTATTGATCTTCGACTTACGCTGTTTCTCTTCGTCGTCCTCGAGCTTATCGTGGATTTCGAGAGTGCTCTTTGTAAGCAGAAAGAGACCTCCCGCGATCAGGATAAGGTCTCTTCCCGTAAAATCATGTCCAAAAATTGTTATGAGAGGCTGCACCATATTGGTTATCCACACAATGCCAAAAAGCAGAGCAACCCTGAAAACAAGAGCAAGGGCAAGTCCCGTGATGCGGGCTTTTTCCTGCACTTCCCTCTTTAGCTTGCCGGTTACAATAGAGATAAAGATTATATTATCTATCCCCAGAACTATCTCCAGGAATGTAAGCGTGGCAAGACTTACATAGGTCTCAGGGCGTGTAAATATTTCAAAGAATTCCATATGTGCGCAGTCGGATTATTATGCGGCTTCCTCCTTCTCCGCCTTGTATTGTTCGATGATCTTCATTTCCACTTCGCGCGGTACGTCCTCGTAGTGTGAGAACTTACGCTTGTACGTTCCCCTGCCCTGCGTGAGCGAGCGGAGCGTAGACGAGTACCCGTTCATTTCGGAAAGAGGTATCTGCGCTTTAAGCTTTTGCAGATGTCCTTCGGCTTCCATACCCTGTATGCGTCCTCTTCGTGACGAAACGTCGCCTGAGACAGCTCCCATGAACTCTTCCGGGAATACAACCTCGACGTCATAGATAGGCTCCATAATAACCGGAGCGGCTTCCATAAATCCTTTACGGAATGCCATCGAGCCGGCGATCTTAAATGAGTTTTCATCCGAATCAACGTTGTGGAAAGAACCATCGAATAGCGTTACCTTAACATCGATGACCGGGCATCCGACGACGACGCCGTTTTTTAGAACTTCATTGATGCCCTTTTCAACAGCGGGAACGAACCTGCCGGGAATAACACCGCCAACGATCTTATCGACAAATTCGAAACCCTGTCCTCTTTCGAGAGGTTCAATTTTTATGTGAACGTGACCGAACTGTCCGCGTCCGCCGGATTGCTTCTTGTGTTTGTATTCGACATCACTTGCCGTCGAGCGTATGGTTTCCCTGTACGGGATCTTCGGATCTTTTACTTCGACTTCCAGCTTATATTTTTCTTTCATCCGTTTGATTACGGTCTCGAGATGCGACTCACCCTGTCCGCTTATAACGGTCTCCCTTGTTTCCGGGATGTATGATGAAATGAACGTCGGATCTTCCTCGTGGAATGAGTGGAGCGCGGTCGCGATCTTATCTTCGTCGCCTTTGTTTTTAGCATGGATTGCCAGTGTTATATTCGGATCAGGGAATTTTATATTCGGAAGTACAACCGGATTACTTTTCGAGCTGAGAGTATTATTTGTATGAGTATCTTTTAGTTTAACTACCGCGCCAATATCACCGCAAATTACGGCATCCATTTCTTTCCTGTTCTTTCCATTCATGGAGAAAAGCTGGGAAAGACGTTCTGATTTACCATTGGCTTCATTTACCATATCCATACCGTGTGTGACCTTCCCGGAATAGACGCGGAAGAACGAAAGCTCACCGATGTTCTTTTCCGAGACGGTTTTGAATATGAATATCGTCGGTTCACCATTCGGATCGGCTTTGACTTCGACCTCCGAATCACTACCTGGTTTGTGCGCGTGTTCCGGGTGTTTATCTAGTGGTGACTCTGTATAGTCCGCTATAAAATCGAGTATTGGTTTAATGCCGATATTTTTGTCCGCAGCGGCGCAGAATACCGGGAATATCTTTCTTTCCTGCATACCGAGAAGAAGACCTTTCTCGATATCTTCCGGCGCGAGATTTTCGTCTCCCTCGAAAAACTTTTCCATAAGTTCCTCGTCTTCCTCGGCAATGTTTTCTACAAATCTCTGGTGATACTCTTTAGCTTTGGCTTTCTGGTCTTCGGGTATATCTTCCTCGGTATAATTACCTGAACCGTCGGTGGAGAATTTCAGAAGCTTCATTTTAGCAACGTCAACAACGGCATTAAAACCGGTGCCGGAATTCACAGGAAACTGCATTACTGCCACACGCGAACCGAAACTTTCCCTAAGCTGGTCGATAACCTTCTCGAAATTTATATTTTCGTGGTCGAGTTTATTTATAACAAAGATGATGTTATTACGGTAATGCTTTGTGTTGTGAAAAGTGATCTCGGTGCCCACTTCCCTGCCCTTAGACGCGTCGAGTGTAATGATGGAAGTATCTGAAACCCTCAGCGCGGATACGACTTCCCCGATATAATCCATAAAGCCGGGTGTATCGATGAGGTTAATTTTTATTTTGTCGCCTTTGGACTTTTTCCAGAAGGCATTCATTACCGAGGCGTTGATGGACATTTGTTTTTCTATCTCGTCTTCGTGATAGTCACTAACTGTGTTACCCTCGGTAACGTTTCCCATTCGATTGGTTACTCCGGAACTGAAAAGAACTGCCTCACAAAAGGAAGTCTTTCCGGTTCCGGCATGGCCAATGACAGATACATTTCTGATTTGTTCTGATTTATAGTCAGGCATAAATAAATCTCCTTAAAAAAATTTATTAATATTATTTTTTTGACTCTTTCTTTGTTATATCCAGCGGTATAGGCTGGTTTTTGTCATGTATCTGGAGCTGGAGTATATCAAATGGTATGTCGATTCCTTCCGCATCGAACTTCTCTTTAACTTCCTTTATCACGTCGCTCTTTACGTCGAACTGCGAGCGAGTAAGGTATTCATTATTGACCCAGAAGCGGACGGTGATATTAATTGAGCTGGAACCAAAATCATTCAGTATCACATCCGGTGCGGGATTGTCCAGGACTTCCTTATTGTCTTTGAGAACGGACCGTACCGCCTGTACGGCTTTGCCCAGGTCACTGGCATATTCTACACCGACAATAAACTCATGACGGCGTGTGGGCTCCAGGGTATAGTTAAGCACCGGGTTTTTTATTATCATCGAGTTAGGGATAAAGACGTCGTTTCCGTCGAAAGTTTTTATAGTTGTCACGCGCATATCTACCTCTTTAACCGTGCCGGTATAATCCTGTGAAACTATTACGTCGCCAATATCGAATGGGCGGTTGAAGGCAAGTATTACGCCCGCGAGGAAATTTTCGCCTATGTCTTTGAATGCAAAACCGACTATTAGAGCGGAAGCACCAAGTCCCGCAAGCAGACCGCTCGCGACACCGCCGTATCCAAGGACATTAACCGCAATAAATAAACCAATTAGAATGATCGTCCATCGAAGTATCCTTCCGAGAAAAACAGGAAGTAGCTGGTCCTCCATTCGCTTCAGCAGATTGCGTTTCAGCGTACGCCCGGCTAGTCCTGCAATAATAAAGAACACTATAATAACTATTAATGCTATAACTATTTGCGGAAGAGAATTGAGAAACCTCTCCCAATAGGACGCAAGCAAACCAACGTAATCTTTATCATCTTTACCTTGAAAAAGAGAAAATATGGACGCCAAGTATAGGATTAACGACATAAAATACGAACTTTTGTGAGATTACCGCAGTTTTGGTGCAAAGAAAGAAAATAGCATATTGTATCAAAAATTTAAAGTTCTTTCTATATAAATTTAATATTTATATATTAAATACCGTATTATTATATTGAAATCCAAAATATGAGCAAATATTTCCCCATAACGACGTACGGAATGGACGTTTTACGCAAGGAAACGCAGAAAATACAGGATGTTGATACAGATCTTATAAAAACCATTCACAGAATGTTCGAGACCATGCATAACGCCGAGGGTATAGGACTCGCAGCACCGCAGGTGAATATACTCAAAGCTTTAACAGTAATAGACCTATCGGGATCGGAGGAATACAAGAAATTCAAACCTCTCACTATGATCAATCCGGAAATACTTGAAACACACGGCGAAATCGAGCGTGAAGAAGGATGCCTGAGCATCCCGGGGCTTAGAGCAGTGGTTACGCGACCGGAGAAGGTCTTCTTCAGGTATCATGATATAGACATGAATGAAAAAACGATGGAGGCGGACGACCTGCTCGCGAGAGTTGTTCAGCATGAGATAGATCATCTTCACGGGAAGCTTTTCATCGATTACCTGGATGCCGACCAAATGAAGGAATTGAAAAAAGATCTGAAGGACATCAAGAATAAAAACATAGAAACGTTTTATCCGCTGTTTATTCACTCCGAACTGGAATATTAATTTATCCTGATAATGAAAATAGTCTTTATGGGGACGCCGGAATTTGCTGTCCCCTCTTTAAATATTCTTCTTGAGAACGGGTATGACATCCCGGCGGTGGTGACTGTTCCCGACAAAAAGAAAGGACGCGGGCTAAAAGAATCGTATTCCGAAGTAAAAGCGTTTGCATTGGAGAAAGGATTAGAAGTTCTTCAGCCGGAGAAACTAAAGGATGAAGTGTTCGTTAAACAGCTGACGGAAATACAACCCGATCTGATTGTGGTCGTTGCATTCAGGATATTGCCGAGAGAAGTTTACACGATACCTAAACTGGGCTCGTTCAATTTGCACGCATCGCTCCTGCCGAAATACCGCGGTGCAGCACCGATAAACTGGGCTATAATCAACGGTGAAGAGGAGGGCGGGGTTACAACATTCTTTTTACAGGATAAAGTGGATACAGGAAATATAATACTCCAGAAAAAAGTAAGGATAGATGAAGACGAGACAGCGGGAACACTGCATGATAAGCTCTCGTTCATTGGTAAGGAAGCGGTGCTGGAAACTGTGCAAAAAATAGAATCGGACAGTGTACAGGTAAGTCCACAGGATGATACACTTGCTTCACCTGCGCCGAAAATATTTAAGGAGGATTGTAAAATAGACTGGAATCTGCCGGCGGAAAAGATTTACAATTTCACAAGAGGACTCTCGCCCTACCCTACTGCATGGACAACACTCGACGGGGCGATCATGAAAATATACTTAGCAGGAATGGCGGAAATCCAAAGCGACGGAGAGCCGGGCTCGGTTCAAATAGAAGGAAAGAACATATTCGTAAACACGGCTGATAAGAAGCTTGAGATAACGGAGCTTCAGCTCGAAGGTAAGAAAAGAATGTTCGCGCCGGACTTTGTTAACGGGCTGAGGGAGAAAGAGGGAATAAAGCTTGAATAGCTATATCCTGTGCAGGAAGTGATGATGCTTCCACTTCAGACCAACGATAAGCACACCTACCAGAATAAGGATCATTCCCATGTAGTCGAGAGGGTAAACCTTCTCACCGAAGAATATTCCAAGTAATAAAGCAACAAGCGATGTATAGTAATTTGCCGTGCTGGCAAAGACAACGTTAGAGAGGAGTATCACCTTGTAATACATTACGTAAGGTATTCCGGTAGATATTGCGCCAAGTATTGCAGTATAGCCGAGATATTTCCACGCGTCAGGGTGAGATGACATTACCACAGGAAAATCAGACGCGACGAGGTAGATTATGCACGCCGGAGCAATTACCACAAATGACGCTGCAACAATAAGGACGGCATCCACGTCCGCAAGTTTGGCTTTAATGATGTTCACACTAAATGAGAAGAGGACCATCGCGGCGACCAGATACAATATGTAGAAATTGAAATCACCGAACCCGCCATCAGCGCCGACAAATCCGATGATCATACACCCTGCAAACCCTATTAAAACACCGGCAAGCTGTGTGATCTTCCACTCGATCTTAAAAACCATTACTGCTACAAGGAAAGTAAGAGCCGGATTAAGGGACATAAGAACGCCCGCCATGGAACTTCTGATATGCGTCTGTCCGATCACATAAAGAAGGAACGGCGCAAGGAAACCCATATAACCGGATATAAGAATATAGACCCATTTTTCTTTAGGGATCTTTCTGAAATGCGGAAAAAAGAAGAATGACAAAACTACAGCGGCAAAAAGCATCCGCAGACACGTTACGATGTAAGGAGAAAATACTTCGAGGCTTCTGGATGCGAGGAGAAAGGCACTCCCCCATAGGACAGAAAGCACTATCATTAATATCCATGCCTGTGCATTTGGAGAGGTGTCTTTTTCGGTCATCTAAACTTTCGTATGTTTTCGTAATGAGGAACGTCTTTTCTGCTCAGGCGGTCAACTATAACGACTCCGATAAGTATAAGAGCCATACTGATAAAATTCATCGGAAATAACTTTTCGCCGTCGATAACACCCCACATTACCGCAAAGAATGTAACAAGATAAAGCACCGTCGATGAAAATTCAATGCTAGTACGAAAGAGAAGGCGGTTATATAGAACAACGCCGGCCATCATAGAAACCGTTCCCAGCAAAAATACGGAAATTAACGCAAGCCAGAGGTCTTCAGCCGGCACATGCCTTACATGCACGGGATAATCAAATACAAAAAAATACATTACCATAACCGGGAGCTTAAACATTATCCCTATTGATATGATCACGATCGGTCTAAGGTCGCTCAGACGGCGCTTCATAACAACCGCAGTCACCGAATAACAGAAAATTGCTACCAGCACAAACATAACGTAGTAATTAAACGAAGTCCCAAACGTGCCGTCCTTATGGATCAGGCTAAAGAGGACACTTCCGCAAAACGCAATGAACAATCCTATTGCCTGTATTTTTTTGATCTTATTCCTATAAAACATATATGATACGATCACAGCAAAAACAGGAGAAAGTGCGTTGATAACACCCATAGTGGAGCTGGGGAGCTGAGTCTGCGCGGTAACGTTCAGATATGCCGGGATAACAACACCAAAAAGAGTGATCATAAAAATAATAAAGAGCTTCTCTTTAGGCACTTTTCTGATATTCTTTATCGCTATCCATATAACAATAAGGGAAGAGAAAATATATTTTAATACAATAAGCTGGGTTGGCGTAAAGACCACCAATGCTTTTTTAACGAGGATGTAATCACTGCCCCATGCAAAAGCAATTACAACCAGTGAGATCCAGTCGATAAGTGTCGGATTACCGCCGGATGAAGATGTAGAAGTGTTCAAGATTGTGATTCGTTAATTAATTAAAGATGACTTTAATTTTCCTCCAATTAAAGAATCACCTGACCTAATGCCGTGATATACAAAAATAGATTTTTAAGGATGATATTGCAACTCTTTAATTACTTTGCCTGACCCTTCTATTTGTGAGATACACACCGAATATAATGAGCGCCATGCCGACAAAGTGAAGCGGGAAGATCTCTTCACCATCAATAACTCCCCACAACACCGCAACAACCGGCATGAGGTAGGTTACCATCGATGCGAAGACGGGTCCCGTATTTTGTATAAGGCGATTAAAGAAGAAAAGAGCTAACGCCGTCCCGGTAATACCGAGCAGAGCCACATAACCAAGAGCTTCCCACCCGCCCGGGGTCTCCGTGATAACCGTAACAAAATCCGTTGTAACAAGGTACGCAATTGCAAATGGTCCTATGAACATCATTGCGCAGGAGGTCATAAGCAGTGAGTCGATATCCGAGAGCTTGGATTTAATAAGATTAATATTAATGCCGTAAAGTATCGTCGCAATAACAATAAGGATAACGTAAAGATTGATATTGCCAAAACCGCCGGTGCTATTGACCATACTAAGACCTACACAACCGAGAAACCCTATCATTATCCCGGCTATCTGCAAGCCGGTAACCTTTACGCGGAAAGCCGTAACAGCGATCAGCAGAGTGAATAAAGGGGTAAGCGAATTAAAAATTCCGGCGAGAGAGCTGTTCACATGAGTCTGGGCAAAAGCATATAGATATGCCGGGAAGAAATTACCTATCAATCCGGCAAGCAGAATTATTTTGAGTTTTTTCCGAGGGATCTTTTTGAGATTAAAAAGCGCGATCCACATCATGGTAATGAACGCGAAGCCTATCCTGAGCGATGCCATCTGCATCGGCTGAAATACAACAAGCCCTTTTTTCATGAGTATATATGAGCTACCCCAGACCACTGCAAGAACAAGCAGGGTGATCCAGGATGAGAGTGAATATTTATTTTCGGTATTACTCATTTTTTATTAAGGCAAATTAGACATCCCGGTGAATATCTTCCACCGTGAATTTAACAAGGAATTTTCGCGGTGATCAATTGAGGATGTTTTCTTCGGTAGCGGTAAACGGTTTACCGTTACCGGATTCTAATAACAGATCGGTTTTTCTCTCCCCTATCTGCTGACGCCACATAGCATAGTAAAGCCCTTTAAGCTTTAAAAGTTCATTATGCTTGCCCGATTCGATGATGCGCCCTCTCTCAAGTACATAAATTGTGTCTGCATGCATTATCGTTGACAGCCTGTGAGCGATTAGGATGGTAATGTGATCCTTACTTTCGGATACGTCCCGGATAGTCTTACTGATTTCTTCTTCCGTAAGAGAGTCAAGCGCCGACGTCGCTTCGTCAAAAACAAGCAGTGTAGGTTTTCGAAGCAAAGCGCGCGCTATCGACAGCCGTTGTTTTTCACCCCCGGAGACTTTAACGCCTCCTTCACCTATCACAGTGTCAAGCCCCTTGTCCGCGCGGGCAAGAAGCGGCTGGCACGCGGCTTTTTTTAATACGTCCAGTATCTCTTCATCAGTAGCCTTAGGATTTACAAAAAGAAGATTTTCTCTTATTGTACCGGAAAATAATTGCGCGTCCTGTGTTACAAAACCAATATGTTCACGAAGGGTGTTCAGGTCTATCTCGTTTTGAGGTGTTCCGTTATAAAGGATATTCCCGGACATAGGATGGTATAAGCCCACGAGAAGCTTAACGAGGGTCGTTTTACCGGAACCGGACGGACCAACGAAAGCTATAGTATGACCAATGCCGGTTTTGAAAGAAATATCCATGAGAGCGTAATTATTAGCAGAAAGGTGTTTAAAGCTTACCTTATCGAACTCAAGATTATCAATGCTGTTTATCTCGACGGGGTCTTCCGGCTGAGGCTCGACGGGCGTATCCATGATCTTCTGGAAGTTCTCGAGCGAGACCTCCGTTTCACGGTAAGTGTTAATTATATCACCCAGCATTTGCAAAGGACCAAAGATAAAGAATGAATAAATGAACAGCGAGAAAAACTGTCCGAATGTTATTTGCTGATCGAATATAAGATAGAGCATCGCGAACAGGATGACGTTTCGGAGAAGATTGACAACAGAGCCCTGGATGAAGCTTAGCGTGCGGATGTACTTTACTTTTTTCAGCTCAAGCCCAAGGATCTTCATCGTGGTGTTATTAAGCCGTTCTATCTCCTGGTTGGCAAGACCGAGGCTTTTTACAAGCTCGATGTTGCGAAGTGATTCGGTGGTTGAACCTGCGAGAGCAGTCGTTTCCGATACGATATTCTTTTGTACTCTTTTAATACGCCGGCTGAGAATGGAGCTGAGCCAGCCTATGAGCGGAGCTGTAATAATATACAGCGGAACAATAACCCAGTGTATTGTAAATGAATATACAATAACAAAGATCAATCCCACGAGCGTCGTAAAAAGCGTATTTACACCCATGGTAATGAGCTTTTCAACATCGGAGCGGACTTTTTGCAGGATGCCAAGTGTTTCACCGCTTCTCTGGTCCTCAAAAACCTGGTACGGGAGCTGGAGCGAATGCCTCAGCCCGTCGGAGTAGATCCTTGCCCCTAATTTCTGCGTGATCGTATTTACGTAGTAGTCCTGGAAGTTCTTTGCTATGCGGGACACCAAAGCCACACCTACACCTGCAAGGAGCAGAAGCCCCACGCCCTTCCAGAACTGGTCGAATGTATATTGATCGAACTTCGTAGCGTAGTTATCTATGACGATCCTGAATATCCAGGGGTCGAGCAATGAGAAGACCTGGTTAACGGCTGCGAGGAACAAAGCCAGGAAAACCAGCTTCCAGTAAAAGCCGAGATATTTATAAAGGATCTTCATTAATAGGATGGAGTAAAATTAGGTGAATTATACGGTAGAAAATATGTAAAAGTTGGAGGATAGAAAAAGCACGGAGACACAGAGGGTACAGAGATTATTGATTGAACTGAAAATAAAGGTAACCATAATTAACAGAATAGGAAGGTGAACCATTTTTTTGGAGACTCCACACAACACTGTAAGCCCCGGCTCCATCACTTCCATTCATAAAAACAAAAACCGATTCATAATTATTACCCCAAAAAGCACCCATACTAGTAGGGTCAATTCTAGGGTTATAAAAATTCTTATATATATCAGGATCTATATTGATCCGCTCATTATTAATCTTCAATAAAAATTTCTTTATTTGTTTTGCCGGAACATCCCCATCTGTTCCCCAAAAATCTTTCCCATCAATCAAGCCTTCCCTGATATTGCTTATGTCGTGTGATGTTGTGTCAAAATATTCCAGAACGATAGTGAAAGAAAAATCATTCCCATTTTCCGATTTTTCAATTGTTATCGAATCCAAAGGAGATTTATCTTCTGATAAATTTTCTTCTAGGTATTCTACCTCAGGATCGGGCAAAGCATCCTCCTTTGGCTCCGCATCTTCATTCTTCGATTGCCGGCAAGAAGTTAAAAATAAAACCCAGATTATTGATAAAAGAATAAATTTATTCATTTTCTTCTTTTACTCCAGAGTTTTTTCAGGCGCTCAAGGAATTTGCTTTCCTTACCCGATTCTTTTGGTTCGTAATAAATAGCATCCTTTAATTCCTCCGGCAGATACACCTGATCGACGAAGTTGTCCTCGAACTGGTGCGCGTATTTATAATCTTTTCCATAATCGAGGTCTTTCATTAGTTTGGTCGGGGCATTCCGTAAATATAGTGGGACACCGTAAGCGGGTTTATTTTCCACGTCTTCATTTGCGGCTTTGAGTGCCATATATGATGCGTTGCTTTTATCACAGCTCGCGAGGTACGTCGCGGTCTGCGCCAGCACCAATTGCCCCTCCGGCATGCCTATATACGTTATTGCCGTGAAACAACTTGTGGCAAGAGTCAGCGCGTATGGATCGGCATTCCCTATATCCTCGGATGCAAGTATGATCATCCGCCGGGCGATAAACTTCGGATCTTCTCCGCCTTTGAGCATGCGTGACATCCAGTAGAGAGCGGCGTCGGGATCACTGCCCCGGATACTTTTTATGAATGCGGAAATTATATTGTAATGCTCTTCACGGTCTTTATCGTAACGGATATACTTAGCTTGAAACGCTTCCATTATTTTATCCGTGGTTATGTGAACTTTGCCTTCGCTATTGGGTGAAGAAAATTTAACCGCAAGCTCCAGCCCGTTGAGTAGTTTCCGCGCATCTCCGCCGGACAGCCCGATGAGTGAATCCTTATCTTCTACTGTAATGTCGAACTTGCCCAGGGCTTCATCCTTTTCAAGAGCCTCATCTATTATCCGCGATAGATCATCCACGGAAAGCTCTTCCAGTACGTAAACCCTGCACCTCGAGAGAAGAGGTGAGATAACTTCGAATGAAGGATTCTCCGTCGTAGCGCCAATGAGAATAATAGTCCCCTGCTCCACACTGTGAAGAAGTGAGTCCTGCTGTGATTTATTAAAGCGGTGTATTTCGTCGATGAAAAGTATTGTCCTTTTGCCGGTACGCTCGAGGTTGTATTCGGCTTTTTCTATTGCGCTGCGGACGTCCTTTACTCCCGCGCTGACGGCTGAGAGCTGTATAAAATCTGCCTTTATCACGTGCGCGATAATTAGAGCAAGTGTGGTCTTTCCAACGCCGGGTGGTCCCCAGAATATCATCGAGACAAGGTCACCTTTTTCAAGCATGGTACGGATTGGCTTGCCCGCGCCAAGCAAGTGCGACTGCCCGAAGAAATCGTCAAGGGATGACGGTCTCATGCGCTCGGCCAATGGGCGGCTTTCTGCTTTTGCTTTCTTCTTATTTATTTCGTTTCCAAAGAGGTCCATATTAAAAGAAGGCTCGTTTTATTACAACATAAAGTACAAAAGTTAAAAACACAGGGATAAATCCAATAGAGGCATATTTTTTAAGTTCAGGCTTACCGAATATAAGGCACATTGCGTATTTTACCAGCGTATTGGAAGCAGCAGCAATAATGACCCCGGTGAAAGCAACGTTAAAAGCCAGATTAACCCCGGCGAGGTTCGCCATCGAGATGACGACCGCATCCACATCGGTTAAACCGGATATTGCACTGACAGCATATATCGCCCCGGTTCCTATGTACTCTTTAGCAAGTCCAACTAGAAGCAAAATTGTAACGAAGACCGCTCCGAATTTCAGCGCTTCCGTAAGATTAAGCGGGTTCTTAGAAACAATGCCCCGTTCGGAATGAGTGACCTTGGAATTTTTTCTAACTATCAGATATCCGATACCAATACCTATACCTGCAACAATTATCATCCCCGCAGCGCTCTGTTCAAAAAGTTCTTTATTCAAAATGTAAAGCAAAAATGCAATGCGAAGGAACATTATCGACGATGCAACTATTACTGCCGCAGCCTGGTATGAAGGAACGCCCTTCCCTGCTTTGCTCTGGCGCGAGAAATGCCATGTTACAGCTGTACTCGAAATAAATCCTCCGAGAATGCCCGTTAGAATTACACTCTTACCTGTATTGATAAATTTACCGAGAAGGTATCCGACGAAATTCAATCCGGTGAGAAGTACAATGATAAGACCGATCTTAAACGGGTTGAGCACACCATCGGGTCCGTAATCTTCATCCGGCAAGAGCGGAAGAAGCAGCGCCGCCATTATAACAAATTGTATTATAGCGTGTATATCTTTTTCCGTAAGCTTGCCGATCGCCTTGTGGATACGAAGCTTAAACGCGAGGGTGATCGTAAGAAACACTCCAATGCCTACTGCGAGCAAAGTATAATCAAGGTACACCATTGCGCCCAGGAGGTATGCTATGACGACGGAGAATTCTGAAGTAGTACCGGTATGTCCCAGCTTTGCGTTCCTGTAGTAAAACATACCAACATATACCAAAACAGCCACAAGTGTTACAAAAAAGAGCCAGATGGTTAACGAAGCCGAAAGGAACATTATAATATAGCCCAGTAAAGTAATGATCGGGTATGTCCTGATACCTGCCATGAGGAGGTTATCACTTCCAGTTCGCTCCTCTTTTTTATGTGAATATTCCCGCTCGAGTCCAATTAATATCCCGATCCCTACCGAAACGAGCATCCCAATAATGAGCTTTTGTGTATCATAGCCCGTTGGGATACTAACCTGCAAAAATATCAATAAATGGGATATCATTACTAAATTTACTTTAATTATAAGACTTATTACATAGAAATAAGTGTTTTAATTCATTAATTTAAGGAATTACGTTAAAAAAATGTGTAAAAAATGGCTAAAGATACAACCGTAAATCCCACCAAAATACGCCTGGAAGAAATCGAAAAAGAGCTTGCCGAACTCAAATCCCAGAGAGATGAGTTGACCGCCCACTGGAATTTAGAGAAGGAGCTTATTAAAACCATACGGTCGTCCAAGGAGGAAATCGATAATCTTAAAGCCGAAGCCGAACGATATGAACGCGAAGGCGACCTGTCCAAAGTAGCTGAAATCAGGTACGGAAAGATCCCTGAACTCGAAAAAACAATTGAGGGAAAAAATACGGAATTGAAGAAAGTCCAGGAGAATAAGCAGATGCTGAAGGAGGAGGTCGATGCGGATGATATAGCGGAGATCGTCTCGAGGTGGACGGGAATACCGGTAAGCAAGATGCTTGAGGGCGAGCGTGAGAAGCTATTGAAGATGGAAGAAAACCTCGCACAGAGGCTGGTTGGACAAAAGGAAGCGGTGGTAGCGGTATCTGAAGCGATACGAAGGTCACGCGCGGGACTCCAGGATGAGAATAGACCCATCGGGTCGTTTATTTTCCTGGGAACAACGGGTGTAGGTAAGACGGAACTGGCGCGAGCACTCGCAGAGTTCTTATTCGATGATGAAAAGGCGATCGTAAGAATAGATATGAGCGAATATATGGAGAAGTTCTCAGTGTCACGTCTTATTGGCGCGCCTCCCGGATATGTAGGTTACGAGGAAGGCGGTCAGCTGACGGAAGCAGTTAGAAGGAGACCATATTGCGTGGTGCTTCTCGACGAGATAGAAAAAGCTCACCCGGACGTTTATAATATATTATTGCAGGTACTCGACGAGGGCAGGCTGACAGATTCTAAGGGAAAGACGGTGAACTTCAAGAACACCATAATCATAATGACGTCCAACATCGGATCTCACATTATACAGGAAAGACTGCAAGACATAACCGAAAAGAACAGGGACGAAGTGATGAGCGAGCTCAGGTCGAAGCTCTTCGATCTGCTAAAGGCAACTATACGACCGGAGTTTTTAAACAGGATAGACGAGATAATACTCTTTAAGCCTCTTACCGAAGGCGAGATAAGACTCATAGTGGACCTTCAGCTTGCAAGCGTACAGAGGATGCTACAGCACAACCAGATGAGTATGGAAGTAGATACGGACGTAAAGGACTGGTTAGGAAAGCTCGGGTTCGATATTAATTACGGTGCCCGACCGTTAAAGCGTACTATCCAAAAATACATAACCAATCCGCTCTCGGAGAGACTGTTAAATGGTGAATTCCTACCGGGCGACGATATACACGTGAAGATGAAAGGCGAAGGACAAATCGATTTTGAAAAAGCAAAAGGCGGTTCCAAAAATAAATGATAAATTACACCGACAGCTTTTTTGACCTAAAGCTCTTAAAGATAAACGACATCAAGCTTCACGAGGACACCGAAACCAAACGCCTTCGTAATATTTATTCACGTATCAGGCGTGATAAACATCTCATTAATCCGATCATTGTAGCTCAATACAACAAAGACCTTATCCTCATCGACGGCGCGAACAGGTACAGTTCACTCAAAGACATCGGCTGTAAGCTGGTGCTCGCCCAGATCATTGATTATAAAGACAGCCATACAAAGCTGTCAAAGTGGAATCACCTTGTTTACGACATGGATGATAATGTGATAAAGGATTACTGCGATAAGAACAAGCTAAAGTACACTTTCACGAGCGTAAAGAACGGCAAGAAGATACTTCACAATAACCTCAACAGAGTACTGGTATCTGACATAAAAAAGAACGAAACGATGGTTATCACTCTCTCGGATAATTTCGGGAAGATGATAGACCAGCTCAACGACATTACACATCTGTATTTCAAGAAATATTCGTTCGACCGCTCCGAGCCGGAGATAAATTTTTCCGACCTTAAGAAATTCACGCGCAGAAAAGGAACTCTGATCGAATTTCCGAAACTCAAAAAAGAGCATATAGTAAAGATCGCAAAGAGTAATAAGAAGATTCCTGCCGGCATAACCAGGCACATATTGAGGAACAGGGTTCTTCACGTAAAGTATGAGATAAAGAAGTTATTGACCGAGGGAAATGTCAAAGCCAAAACCAAGGAGCTCGAGCAGATGCTTCTAAGTAAAATAGACAAGAACAAAGTAAGACAATACACGGAGTCGGTGATAGTATTCGACGAGTAAACTGATAAGATGAGCGTAGAATATTTCATAGCGAGGCGGTACCTATTTTCAAAGAAGCGGATGAATTTCATCACCATCATCTCAACCATCTCCATAGTCGGTGTAACGATAGGTGTTGCGGCAATGATAATCGTTCTTTCCGTATTCAACGGGTTCAATTCAAAGGTAACTTCCTTGCTGGTAGCATTCGATCCTCACATAAGGATAGAATCGAAGAATTCTAACCAGCTCAGCAATTATCAGGAGCTGTCCGGGAAGATAAGCGATATCGACATGAAGGCTTCCTCCCCTTTCACGCTGAATAAGGGACTCATCGCCACGAATGACGTCACAAAAGCTGTTTACATAAAGGGGATCGACGAGAAGAAGTACGGTGAAGTATCCGGGCTTGAGCAGTCCACCATACTCGGTGAGCTCAATCTTAAAGATAAAGGTGACATAGGCGGGATAGTGCTCGGCAGGACGCTTGCCGGGGAACTTAGAAGTCTCGAAGGCGATACGGTTACAATGATAAGCACGGTCGGGCTGGAGAAGTCACTCACGCAGTTCGTTGAACCGATCACAAAAAAGTTCATAGTGCGGGGAATATTCGAATCCGACAATAAGGAATACGACAATAAATACGCGTTCATTTCGTTGGCGAACTCACAGCAGTTATTCGATTTGGGCGATAATGTTAATGGTATCGATATACGGTTAAACGATATCAAAGCATCTGAGTCGGTCAAAAAAGAGTTAGAAGAAAAATTAGGACCGGATTATACCGTTTCGACATGGTATGACCTGCACGCAGATTTCTATTCATTGATGAATATAGAACGCTGGGTATCCTTCAGCATATTGAGCCTAATTATCGTTGTTGCTTCATTTAATATACTTACTTCCCTTACAATGACGGTTATCGAGAAAAAAAGGGACATAGGCGTATTAAAAGCGATCGGCGCAACGGAAAAAATGATAAGAAGGATATTCCTGTATGAAGGAATAACCGTGGGACTTATAGGGATGGTTGTAGGGACATTGCTGGGGCTTCTCACGATACTGGGACAAATACAATTTAAATTTTACCAGCTGGACCCAATGCGATACGCAGTTGATGCGTTGCCGGTAGAGCTTAGAGTGATGGATTTTATAACCGTGCCCCTCGCGGCATTTTTATTGTGTTTCTTTGCTTCTATATACCCGGCTTACAAAGCCGCTAAATCCGACCCGATTCAATCGATCAGGTGGGAATAATTTTCAATTAATACCGAATGGATAAAAAAGTAATACTATCTGCAAAAGACCTAAAGAAGTCTTACAAGATAACGAAGAAGAACTATCTCGACGTCTTAAAAGGAATAAACCTTGAAATATACGACAGCGAGGTGGTGGCTATTGTAGGAAAGTCCGGTACAGGGAAAAGCACACTTCTTCACATACTCGGCACGTTGGATAAACCCGATACGGGGCAGGTGTTATTTGAGGGGAATGACATATTTGCAATGCGAGAGAAGCAGATATCCGAATTTAGAAATAAAAGTTTAGGATTTATATTTCAGTTCCATCATCTACTGCCGGAATTCACTGCTCTCGAGAATGTTCTCATTGCGTCGATGATAGGAGGAACTAAGAACGAAGAAAGAGCGCGCGAATTGATGAAAGAGGTCGGTATTTCGGAAAGAGAATCCCATAAGCCGTCGGAACTATCCGGGGGTGAGGCGCAGAGAGTCGCGATAGCACGCGCATTGATAAATTCACCGCGGCTGGTACTCGCAGACGAGCCAACAGGTAACCTGGACAGCGAAAACGCTGACGCAATTATGGAGCTGTTATTTGGCTTAAGGGATAAGTTCGGTCATACCTTTGTAATAGTTACGCATAATGAAGACTTTGCCGGAAGGTGTGACAGGGTGATTCGCCTTCAGGATGGCATGGTAATAAAGTGATTTATTTGGGAATAATTCATATTTTCTAATATGTATAATTAATCCTGGGAGGATAGATGGCATCGGAATTCAGGCGTTCTTTCAGGAGCGATGTTTATATATCCAGGTATTACAAAAAGATCGTTATTACGGTTGTTCTCATAATTCTTTCCACAGTATTTGGCACTGCCGGGTATATGCTGATCGAGAATTACGCTCTGATAGACGCGTTTTACATGACTGTTATTACTACGTCGACGGTGGGATTTCTGGAGGTCCAGCCACTTAGCGACGCAGGCAGGTTATTTACAACCCTTTTGATCGTTACTAATATTGGGATCTTCTTTTACGGAGTTACGACCATCGGCGGGTTTATAATTGAAGGTGAATTTAAAAATTTTTTTAAAACCTTTAAAGTTTACAAGAAAATAGATAAGCTTGAAGGACATACAATAGTCTGCGGTTACGGCAGAAACGGAAAGCAGGTGTGCGAGGTACTTCTCTCACGCGGAAATGATTTCGTAGTGATCGACAGTAAGAAGGAACTTGTCGAGGAGCTCCGTGATAGAGAAGATATGCTTTACATAGACGGCAATGCGACCGACGAGGATGTACTCATAAGAGCCGGTATCAAACATGCTTCCTCTATAGTCTCTACTCTGCCGTCGGACCCGGATAACGTTTACGTAGTCCTTTCGGCAAAAGAGCTTAACCCCGGTATTAATATCATAAGCAGGGCATCTAATGAGGACTCCGTAAGCAAACTAAAAAGCGCCGGAGCCAATTACGTGATCATGCCTGAAAAGATCGGCGGTTCTCACATGGCAATACTCGTTACCGAGCCGGATATAATGCAATTCCTGGCAATGTTGACCGGGCGCGACACGGGCTTCAACATATCATTTGAAGAATTTTCCCTGGAAGGGATAAAAGATGAAAAGGTCACTATACGCAAACTTGACCTGAGAAGGAAAACAGGAGCAAACGTGATAGGACTAAAGGATGAAGAAGGAAAGTATCTGGTGAATCCGGATATAGATATGGAACTGACAAGCCGTACCAAAGTGATAATTCTGGGTTCCCGTGAGCAAATAAAGAATGCCAGGGAGGTGATAAAAAGCATGTAAGGACTTTTATTAACACAAATTTTACAGAGGAATTACCGCGTTTTGATTATTTTTTTGTATATTTCAATTTAATTTTCCTTATCATTGAGCAAACCTAAGATAGTTACAAAAGATCTCAACCTGTACTACGATAGAGGCAAGGTCCACGCTCTTAAAAATATTAACCTGGATATAGAGCCTAACAAGATCACTGCGCTTATCGGTCCGTCCGGGTGCGGTAAGTCCACTTTCCTCCGAACGCTCAACAGGCTCAATGACCTCATCGACGGTGTAACTATCAAAGGTAAGGTATTAATAGACGACGTAGATATTTATGATAAGCGGGTAGACGTTGTATCCCTGCGCAGACGGGTAGGCATGGTGTTTCAAAAATCCAATCCATTCCCAAAATCCATTTACGAAAACGTAACCTACGGTCCAAAGATAAACGGGGTAAACAACAAAAAACTATTGGACGAAATAGCTGAGGAAAGCTTTATCAAAGCCGCTCTCTGGGACGAAGTGAAAGACCGTTTACATGAATCCGCGCTTGGACTATCGGGCGGACAGCAGCAGCGGCTCTGTATAGCGCGCGCCCTGGCTGTAAATCCCGAAATAATACTCATGGATGAACCGGCTAGCGCCCTGGATCCCATTTCGACCAATAAAATAGAAGAGTTAATATTTGAATTGAAAAAAAGTATTACCATTGTTATTGTAACACATAACATGCAGCAAGCATCACGGGTTAGTGATAATTGTGCATTTTTCCTGACCGGGGACGTAATAGAGTACGATTCGACGAAAAATATCTTTACCCGGCCTAAAGACGAAAAGACACAGAACTATATTACCGGAAAATTCGGTTAATAATAATAAACGCTTATGTACCAATACCTGGAAGAAGAACTTGATCAGTTAAAGGCAAGGATCATAAAAATGGGAAGCCTCGTTGAGGAGCAGATCGCTACCGCAATAAAGGGACTTCTTACCGGGGATAGGAGCGTCATCAAAAAGGTGGTTGACGGTGACGAACAGGTAGATAAGTTCGATGTCAAAATAGACAAGCACTGCCAGAAGATATTTGCTCTTACACAGCCCGTTGCGATCGACCTTCGTTTAATTATGACCGCACTGAAAATAAACAATGACCTCGAAAGAATGGGCGACCTTGCGGTTAATATCGCGCATAAGATCGATCCCCTTGCTGATCACACGGACTTGCTATTTGAATTTAAGATCGATGAAATGGCATCGGCTGTTCAAAAAATAGTAAAAGGAAGTATAGACTCATTCGTAAATATAGATACAGAGCTGGCTGTAGAAATAATAAAACTTGATGACGTCGTAGATGATATGGAAAGAGATATGTTCGACGAAGTAGTCGAGAAAATGAGGCACGATCAACACTCCATAGAACCATGCTCTCACATACTCACACTTGCTAAGAACCTTGAACGGCTTGCCGATCACGCTACTAATGTAGCCGAAGACGTAATATTTCTCACCGATGCGAAATTTATCAAACACAAAAAGAACATCGATAAATACGCGCATCCTCCCAAAGAGGACGACGATCTCTCCGACGAAGAACATTCGGACGAACCCAGCTCTGAAGATAACACATTCTAGTATTTTTTTTCAATTTCTATTAAACCATATATTAATTAGTATTGCAAGGTGAAGCTTTATCTTGCAATATTCCTCGTATTTTGCACAAACGCCGTATTTTCCCAATCCGGCGATAGTACCCGCACCACTGCCCCCGAAGATTCGGTAAAGATACCTTTCGACGTGAATAAAATACCCGGCATATACCGGCTATCTAATACCTCTGAGACTTTTGGCATAAGCGACTGGATTTGGAATGACAAAAGGAATTTGGGAGAGATACTAAATGAAAGACCCGGGTATATGGTAAATTTCTTTGATGATGGTGGAAGGAATGTGATAAACTTTAACCGGATGGATGAAAAAGGTATCGGTATTTTTAAAGACGGGATACAAATTAATGACAACCTCTTTGGAGGATTTGACATCGAGAATATATCCGTGAATGAGATAGATACGATCGAAGAACTATCGAATATATCGTCCTTCCTGTGGGGTTATAACACTCAAGCAAAATCAATTAATATAATCACAAAGGATGTTTTCCAGCCCGAATTATTTTCACAATTAAGATTTTCGCAGGACAGATACGGATCGGAAGACGCGGACGTGTATTTCAGCCAGTCTTTTTCAAGGAAATTGAATTGGCAAATAGGAGCAAACAAGCGTTCGATAACCGGCAGATATACAAATTCCGACTTCGATGTGTGGCGTGCAAGAGGAAAAGTAAATTGGCTCATATCACCAAAGGCAAACATCCGTCTAAATATTAACTACGCAAACATTCAAAGAGGCCTAAATGGCGGGTTAATATATTCGACCGAAGATACATTACGAAGTGCGGACGATGCGCAGGTTGTAAACTCGGATGCGTATGAAAAACTTACTAATTTTTATTACGACTTTTCATACACCGGAAGGTTATTTAAAAATAAAAATTCATTAACAAAGGTTAGATTATATTCACAGAACTCTCTGCGTGAATACAGGGATGAGGAAAATAGAACGAATTCAAACGGTATATTCATCAGCAAAAATTTCCATGTGATACAATACGGGCTGGATGTCAAGCAGAATTTAGGGTTTAAGATAAGCAAAGACATAAATACCAACTTGCTCATCGGTGGAAATATGAGCCTGAATATATTTGATTTTGACTACCCAAACCCTACACTCGAAGGAGAAATAAACAGATTTAACGCAAATTATTACTCCGCAATTGGAAAATTGGACACCTACTACAAAAACCTGGTAATTACTCTTTCCGGGAGGTATGATAATCTCTACTCGCAGAGTTTCATTCAATCGGGAATAGAAACTAATTACACCTTCTACAAAAATAATGATATATCTGTATCCGCATTTGGCGGTACAAGCGGGCAGTATGGTAACATCACATATTTATATCTATTGTGGTTTAATCCGGATTCATCGGGTGTAAATCCGATAAATACTACATCATCGAGGTACACAGAAGCGGGGATCAAATTCAGCTCAAAATATTTCTATGCTAAGCTGTATCAATACGGAAAATCCGCCCATGATAAAGTCAGATTAGCAGATGGAAATTATGAAGCCGGCTTATTAACAGAGTATATCGATGCCAGAGCCGTAGTAAATTACAACGAGGGATCTGTTGAACCAAACGAACCGGAGTTTTTTGTTAAGGGAGACATAAGCTTTCATGATCTTCTCTTTAAAGATAATTTAAATTTGAGAGTTGGAATAAATCTTAAATACTTACACAATCTTCTTACACAACCTTATAACCAGCTTTATTACGACCCCTATACATTCAATTCACAACCAATAACTGATTCTACTTACATTGATCATATCTTCAACATGGATTTCTACATTGCCGGCAGAATAGGAAGTGCGAATATTGCCTTCACTTTTGCGAATATCTTCAACAATTTCAATTATAATACCTATCTCTATCCATGGGATGACCGCGGTGGAGCGTTCAATTCCCTATCGAGATTTACTATTACGTGGGATTTCCTTAATTAGAGGGATTTCGAGAGAAGCTTTCTGCACCCGTTATAGACTTCCTGTACGCTTATCTGCCTGATACACTGAAACTCATCTTTTCCTTTCCATATACACTCAACGGGTTTTGGTGAGTTATAAAAACATGGACTGCATGATAAAAGCCGTCTTACAATGAAATGCTCGGTTTGCCATGGATAGAGTTCGAGATAATTCGTATATCCGAAAATAGCAATGGTAGGAATTTTAAATACGGCGGCGGAATGCATAAACGCAGTATCATTGGAAATAAACAGACCGCAGTGAGCCATGCGAGCCATAGAATCCATATAATCCGATGTGGAGGCAATAACGGCTTCGCCGTTAAGCTTCTCATAAATATAATTATTCACGTCATGCTCTATACCAAACAAAAGTATCCTGGCATTGAAATCATTCATTAATCTCCTCCCTATCTCGGCATATCTGTCGGCATCCCATCTTTTGTGAATGTGGTTTTTCAGAGTGGAGGAACCTGCATGGAATCCAACAAGGAGCTTACCATCCGGATTTATCTCATCAATCCAGTCGAGCGCTTTTTCTTTATCCGTATCGCTCAGATATATTTCCAGCCCTCCTGCGGATGAGTCATGCACAGGGGTAAGCTTCTTAATGAGATCGAGGTTCTGTAAGACGTTGTGACGGTCCGGGATCTCATTTACCAATGTAGTATTAAGGAATTCCATTCGGCTAAAAGCCGTGTGAGTATAATGATGCGATATACGCTCCTTTGCTCCTATTAGGTAATTAAGAACGTTATACTCGTAACGGTTTGCTGGATATACATTGATGCCAACATCATACTTCCTTGCTCTGATCTTCTTTATTGCGGAAAGTGATTTAAACTTTGACTGACGTAGAAAATCTATGAAGAATGTCTCATTAAGGAATGGATTGTGGGAATACATTTGTTTGACGGACTTGAACATGGCGAGCATGTCTATCTCCGCGTCGGGAAACTTCTCCTTGAGGAGCCTCAGGGAGGGAGAAAACATCAACGCATCACCATTCCCCGAAAGAGCATTTACTATTATCCTCATATAAGTACCTATTGAAGCATTTCCGGAGAATACTTCATTATCTTTTGCAGGTGACTCTGCGCTGTGGCGGTGTCACCCGATTCCATCGCTATACTATACAAATAATAATGAGCCAGGACATTGTAATCATCGACCTGCACCGCTTTTTCCAGGTTCTCGATACCCTTTTGCTTGTCGCCGAGTTTCAGGTATGACTCCCCTATGAACTGATACGGAGTGCCAAACTGCGGAGGACCTTCATCTATTGTCTTTTGGAATAGAGCGATTGCCTCATTGGTCTTGGTCTTATCCCGTGAGAGGTTCATCCCCCCGGTGTAGTTATTGATAAAAGATTTCTTGTAGTTTGGATTGTCCGGAAATTTATTCGTATCAGCCTGTACCTCGGCATCGGATTTCCTTTTGTAAACTACGTCGGAAAAGTTTTTGTCTTTGATCGTGAAATACGAAGGGAAATAATAATCCAGGAACTCATTATTTGTAAATAGAGCTCTTTCCGCATAAGCGCTGGGCTTTATTCCCGTTGAGAAATAAATATAATCAGGGTCGCGCGACATTATATAATCGACGTTATAGTTCCTTTCCTTCCACCCCACAAATCCCTCGGATATTTCGGGTATCGGCTGAGGATTATGCGCAACTTCCTCATCGGTCAGCCCCAGCATATCGATAATATTCACCTTATCGCCTGCATAATAAGAAAGCGCCCCGATTGTCGTCGCGCCTACATTGAGCGTCGCGCCTTTCTCTTGCTGTTTTTTATTGAACCACTCACCTGCTATCTGCATCTTCTGAACAAGACCGTTCTCCAATTGCATTTTTTGGTCTATTGCTTCCTTCTGATTGGAATAATTATAATACGAATACAAGCAAACGGCTATCAGCACAACCGCTACCGCCCCGGCAGGCTTACCGCCGGTCATATTCTGTTTAATGTAAAAATAAACGAGCGTCAGAACTTTTCCGAAAAGAATGAATACAAGCGGTCCTACAAAGAAGAAAAATCTATATAAGGGAAGCACGTCACCGCCTATCGAAATGATGTAGATCGTATAAAGAAAATACATCATAAATATCAGGAGCGTCTGCGAAAATATCTCTTTCCGTTTAAATAAAACCAGGGGTGAGATAAATGCGATACCCCACAACAGGTATCCCGACGCGAAATCCCAGAAATACCCCCATCCTGTTTCAAGGTACACTGCAGAGAAACCTGTCTTTGCATAGAAGGTGTTCGGGAATGGGTAGCCGTAATATGCCAAACGGAAAAGCATAAACAATATCATTGGGAGAACATAAACGCTGTATGTAAGCAGGTTGTCCTTGGACAGGAGTGACTTTATTGCGCCGCCTTTGTCCTTACGGAAAGCCATGATGATCTTATGAAGGATGATTATACCGAAAACATACATTCCCTCCGGGCGTGTTAGCGACGCCAGGAATAACGCAACGGGATATGTAAAGACTACACCCGGTTTATCCATGTCGCGCAGGTAATAATAGATACCAAGAAAAGAAAGTGCCACGAACATGGAAGTCTCCATACCGCTGATGGACCAGTACTGGAACGCCCCGACGAATGCAGTAAGTATTACCGGGATCAGGTCGAGGAGTTTGGCGGAGTTACCGCCGGATACTGCCGGTATCTTCGATTTCTTTGACGTTTTTGCTTCATCTTTAAGGCGGATCAGCACCGATATCTTAAATGTCATAATGAGTGTCATCACGCCGAAACCAACGCTCAGATACTGTGAGATGTCGATTATATTCATTCCGAGCAAAGCAAAAAGACTCAGCAATAACAGCCAGAGAAAGTTAGTGTATCCCTCGACTTTCTCGCCTATGTTAAATACAAGCCCGTTACCATGGATGAAGTTTTCCACGTAACGGAATGTGATAAAGGCATCGTCCTGTACGAATTTTGTCTGGAAGCAGAAATAAACGAAGATAGTGCATATCAGCCCCAGCAAAATATATACCGTGTTGTTATCATTTGTTGTTTTTGCTGTCTGTGTAACCGTCTTTGCCGTTTTGCTCTTTGCCATTATCCTGTATTAAAAAATAATCCCGACGTGCGCCGGGATTATTATTATATCATTATTTAATTATGATCGCCAATCAATTTACTTTGTAGTATCGGTTTTTGTTGTATCAGGTGTCAAACTTCCGCCGCTCATTTTTCTCTGTACGTCCTGTATCTTTTGGGCAACAGACTGATCCTGCGGGTTCATTGCCTGAACACGCTGTAATATCTCGAGCTCGGCTCTGTAATCACCCAATCCATCATAAAGATCGATGAGTATTATATACGGATTGAAGGATCCCCGCATATTGGCCGGATTTTCCTGCATATCTTTGTTTGCTCCTTCGATTGCCTGTCCCGCCCATTGCTTAAACTCCGTTTCATTACCCATCCTGAAATACATCATTGCTACCTCATACTTCAGCCTGTAATCCATCGGGATAACATCCTGCGGGATCCTCTTTTCCATCTCAGCAACAACAGACGTTACTTCCGGCTGGGTAGCAGGATTCTTCGAATATGCCAGCGCGAGCCTTAGGAATAGTGACCTGTAGGTCTGTATCATTCGCTCGGCGTCCTGGTTATAGAATATGTTCTTATCATCCAGACCCTTGAATATAAATCCGTAATGCGGATCCGGGTAAGGTTTATCCGGCTGGTCAAACAAGCACTCGTGCATCACTTTCTCGTTGACCGCTAATCCTATCTCATCGGTGGCTTTATATGGAACGATCTTTTGGAGCATTCCCTGCGTGATAAGATACTCATTTAAACCAATGTAGTTATCTTCCGTGACCGTAAGCGAGAAGTAGATCGGTCGTTTCCAGTTATTAGCTCTTATAATATCATATACAATAATATCATTTACCTTAATTGCAGTTACGACCTGGTTGCCCTGTCTCTGCCTGATCGTCGGAGGCATAACAAAATCTATCTGTGTTGGGAGGTCGGGTCTGTTCTGCATCGAATCCGGGTAAGCCGTCTTCGGTACTTCGAGCGACATCATCTTATTGTCCGGCCATTGTGAAGGAAGCAGTTTATCTATCTGCTCGTCCGTCATTGTCATGGGTACCGGCAGTGAGCCGTACGGGCGTGAATTCTTCAACTGCTTAATGTACCACGGTGTCTGACCGAGTGAAAGATTAACTACTCTTACGTCCTGGCGTATACCGTAAACTGCCTGTATACACCATATCGGGAATGTGTCGTTATCACCGTTCGTAAATATTATAGCGTCCTTCTCGGCGCTCTGCAGAATATTATAGGCATAATTATACGGGAAGTAGTTGTCGCTTCTATCGAGATAATGATAGTTCACCCGGAACATATTTATAGGTGCCGCTACCAATCCTATAATAACGACAGTACTTGCTATCGCCATACTTGGCTTTCCGTTCTTTATCCAATCCGAGAGCTGGTCTATTAATGCGACAACGCCGAAGCCTATCCACATCGCAAAGACCATAAACGCCCCGACATAAAAGTAATCCCTCTCTCTCGGCTGCGGGTCCTGCTGATTCTGGTAAAGGGCGGTAACCACACCCATCACCAGGAACATGACGAGGAAGACGAAAGCCAGCTTCCAGTCCTTTTTAAATTGGTAAAAGACTCCTATTAGCCCCAGTATAAATGGTATCGCAAAAAACTTACTGAAATCAACTCCGTCACCCTGGTTGTATCCTTCCCTTCCGATGAACTGCCAGAAGAGGTACCTGTTAAACATTTCGTTTATCTGGTATCTCCACATAAAATCCATATCACTGGTGTATAACTGCCATGTTCTCGTATGCTGAGGCTCCTGCGAATATCTTCTCGGCAGGAATAACGGCTGTTGTCCGTACTGCTCACGATTGAGATATGAGATCAGCTTTTCGATGTTGTCAGGCTGGTTCTCATCGATCGGCATGTCGGGAATTCCCGATCTCAGGACTACTGATGTATATGTAGAATAACCAAGGATTATTAAGAATATGGACATAGCGGCAAGATTAAGTACCGCTGATTTCTTTTGTATGGAAATATATATTCCCGCGATAAGCGCGCCAAATATCAATACTACGGCAAATACTCCCAACGAATCTATTAACTGCGGGATCTTTTTAACTATAAACGGATAAACTATAAAGAAAGCTACTGCAGAACCTACAAGCGCAAACAATAATGTTTTCTTAGTGTACTCATATCGTCTAAAGTAAAATATTAAACCTGCAACTATAATACATTGCACTACAAGAAGGTGAATACCTATGGATAAACCAACCACGTAAGCCATGATAAGCAAATACTTGTCGCTTCCCTTTTCATCTGCCTTTTCCCACCAGACCATAAGCAGATAAATACATAGGGCTATGAGGAAAGTACCAAAGCCGTAAACTTCCGTTTCGAGAGCATTGAACCAAAATGTATCACTAAAAGCCAGGGCTAACGCGCCGATAGCCGAACCCCCGCAAACTGTGATAATATCAAATGTTGTTTTTGGGACTCCTCTCCAGTTTTTAATTGCAATGACGGATATCATATATAATAAACCGACCGTTCCGGCGCTGGAAAGCGCAGATAAGTAGTTCATTCTTAGACCGATATCCGCGGCAGATGGTATCATCATAAAGAGCTTACCCACCAAAATAAAGAATGGTCCACCGGGAGGATGCGGTACGCCTACGGTATAGGCACACGCTATAAATTCACCGCAGTCCCAGAAGGAAAATGTTGGCTGAACGGTAATTATATACGTAATCGCAGCAACAAGGAAAACGAACGAAGCCGTTACCCTGTTTGAAAGTTTAAAATCCATTTATAGTTGAAATAGGTTTAAAATACAAGCTTCAAATTACCTTAAATAGTAGTTTATTTCAAGATATAAGACTATATCGAAATGTAATGTAATTCAACAAAAAAGAGCTATTCTCATGATGAAAATAGCCCCTTTTGTTATAATAACCGTTAGAGTTTCTTACTAATTCTCAGGTTTATGCCTTTTTTCGAATATATGGTCGATTAAGCCGTAATCCTTGGCTTCTTCGGCGGTCATATATTTGTCTCTTTCCGCATCTTTGGATATTTCCTCATATGAACGTCCTGAATGATTAGCTATGATCTTATATAGTGTTTCTCTTGTCTTTTCCATTTCTTTCGCGTGAATAAGAATATCCGTGGTCTGTCCCTGCAATCCGCCTGCCCATGGCTGGTGCATAAGAATCTTAGAATGAGTAAGAGCGATCCTCTTTCCTGCGGCTCCGCCGGTAAGCAAAAGCTGTCCCATAGATGCCGCCAATCCGACGCAGATAGTAGAAACGTCCGGCTTCACATACTGCATTGTGTCATAAATACCGAGCCCGGCAGTTACGCTACCACCAGGTGAATTTATATAAAGCATAATGTCTTTATCGGGATCTTCCGATTCGAGGAACAACAGCTGAGCAACGATAAGCGAAGCGATCTCATCATAAACGGCATTTCCTAAAAAGATGATCCTTTCTTTTAGAAGACGCGAATAAATGTCATAGCTTCTTTCTCCGCGCGCAGTTTGCTCTACAACGATCGGAACAAGCTGATTGAAAGTGTTGCCGACGCGATCCAGTCCGTCATGTATTCTGTCCTGATTGTTTTTGATAATATCTGTGTAGTTCATATTTATATAATTAAGTTTTTAATGTTCATGCTGATGAGCGTGAGGCTCGAATTTCTTTACTTCTTCCTCTTCTGTTATATTTGAATTCTTTTCCAGGAAGTCCAGAACCTTCCTGCTAATGATGCTTGATCTAATATCGTTATTTTCTTTATACACTTCTACGAGTTTATCGGCAGGAATGTTAAACCTAGCGGAATTTTCTTCAGCGAGCTCCATATAGTCACTATCCTCGGCGGTAATATTCTCCATTTCAGCCAGCTTTTCCCTTATCAGGAACCACTTCGCCTGGAATATCGCGTCCGCCTTACGTGATTTATTAAATTCATCCAGTTGCTCGGGAGTGAGTTCGTAATTTTTCGGTAGCTGTTTTTTGTAATCCTCGAGAATGGATTTTAGTATAGCTTCCGTGAATGTATCCGGGATTGTGATGTCATTGTTCTTTACAACTTCGCTGATGAGGTCATTACGCAAATGCTGTTCACCGTGGTCATTATATATCTTCGCAAGTTCTCCCCTGATAGCTTCCCTGAATTCTTCTTCGGTCTTTACGTCTTCTTTACCCGTTATCTTTTTAAAGAACTCTTCATTCATTTCTGGGTAGATCATCTTTTCAACTTTGGTAGCCGATAGTTTCACCTTTTGAGGATTGCCGTCTTTGGTCTTTGTATTTACTATCCTGTCCTCACCTTCTTTTATTCCCTCGAGCGCGGATTTAAATTCAGGTAAAAGATCTTTATTACCAAGATAGAGTTTTACATCCTTTTGTCCCTGACCTATTATGATATTGCCGGCATCATCCAGCGTCTGCACATCCGCTGTTACAACGTAATCGTCGTCGAGCGCTTCGGCATCCATAGCCAGCTCGGCGTTATTAAGTTTGTGGTAATTAACCTCCTCATCCACAAGCGAATCATCGATAACGTATTTCTTTTTTGTAAGATCGAACCCTTTATAATTTTCCAGCTTCACTTCCGGCTTTACTTCAAACTCCACCTTAAAAGTGAACTTTTCTTTCGGCAGATAATCGAGGTCGGTCATTTTACCATGCCCTATCATATCGACATCATTATCCATCATATATTTGGAAAAGACCTCGTTTGCTATGTCCTCGAGTGAAGTATATTCTATGCTTTCACCAAATCTCTTTTTTATCATGGAAATAGGGGCTTTCCCTTTCCTGAATCCGGGGATCACTGCCTTTTCCCTGTATTTTTCTATTGCCTTGTCAAAATAAGGAGTTAATTCATCATACCCGAGGACGGCTTCAAATTCCCTTTTACAGCCCTCAAGCTCTTTAATGTTGGTTTCCAATACTAGAATTTTTTTGTTTAAACCACTAAATTATTCTAATTATTCCCAAAACTCAATTCCATTATAACTGCATTAGGGATGTAGCAATTGCGTGAAAACAGAACTTTTTCATTTAAAATAAGGTTCGAATAGTATATAATTTATTTACACATGAAGGCGAGAACTAATATATCAAAACACACTCCGGAAAATAAAAAGACCGTATGCGAAGTATGCAGGACAGAAGTCCACTACGTATTCGTACACGGTCATTATCAATGTCCTAACTGCAAACAGGTAATAGTCACATGCTGTGAAGCAGGAGAAAATAACTGCGCAGATAACACAAAGAACAATTAAACTTACTTGTTTTTACACTGGACTTTACAGGTGCAATTGCCGTCGTCATCATTAGTTTTTACGACGATAAAACTAACACCGTTTTTGGTCTGTGTATTTACGATCACATTCGAACTGCTTTGAGATGTCCCGCTATTCTTTTTTGTTTCCTTTGCGTCAGGGATGAAATTAATAGTTCCGTCGATTATCGTCGGCTGTTGAAAAACTTCCCCGTTTGGTTTAGACGAAGTCTGTTTTTCGGTCTTCTTATTACCGGCATCAGTCTTTTTATTAAACTTAAGCTTACCGGTCATAATATCACCTTCACCAAGATAAACTGCGGCTTTAGCCTTTGAGTAAATTTTTGTGGTCTTTGTTTTAACCTTTGTCTCAAGGCTGTGAGAATTTTCACCCTGTGTCCAGGCAATTGCAGGACGGTCGAGTTCTTCATTGTTTTCAGAACTCATTTCAAACTCATTTCCGGTTTCAACGAGCTCATGCAATGACGTAACAACTTCATTATCGGACTTTTTTAGAAGGTCCATTGCGTCACTGAATTCGAGATTACTTATATCAGAGCTGGATGCTAATTCCTTTTCCTCTAAAGTAAGCTCAACGTCAAAGCTATTGTAGTCCGGATGGCTTTCCCTGATCTTATAGCGAACAGGTTTGTTGCTATTTTGTTCAGAGACATTCTTTTCACCCTTACTATCGGCTTTCGAAAATACTACACTAATTTCGCTTTTGTCCTTCCCTGTATTACTTTCGATGAGACCGAACTGCGGGGCAAATTTTTCAATCGAATCTGCTCCTGCTAAGTAGTAAACTAAACCAGCCAGCAAGGCAATAATCATCGAGGTCAGCAAGTTGTTTTTGTCTTTCATGGCTGTGGTTTTGGATTAGTAAATATACTATTAATATAACTATAAATATGAAATATAAAAATCTTTTTTGTAATAAAAATGAAGAGGGTTTTGGTAATAATGCTGGAATTATATGTATACGATAACCTAAATGAAAAAGTTACGTAAAAAGAACAAATACCCGCCTCTATTAATTTGACACATAAAATACCGCACTGTGACAATAAAAATTAAACAATTTGTATTAAATAATTATGAACCGCGTAGCTGAATTGAATGAAAATTATAATTAGTTTAATTTAATCTATGCTAAAGAGTCTGGAAATCAAACATTTCTTAAAAATTGCTTTTTTTATTCAGGTAGCAATATATATATCCGGATGCGGTAGACCGGACCCATCAGAGTGGTACAGCTACCGGAATAGGGACAGGCATCCGGTATCCGTCAGAGTAGTTTCAGCTGAGATATTGCCCGGAAGCGAGACCAAAGACAAGATCCAATTGAAAGTCGAATGGAGAAATGATGATAAAGAAAAGATCAAAATCAACGATGAGTATTTTAGCCTTAATGTCTCCGGAGTGAAATTACCGCCGGAAACATTTGAAGATATCGAACTCGACCCGGGGCAGACCGTCGAAAAGGTATATGATTTTTTTGTTGTAAAGTCTTTTGTGGATAAGGCAAAATATAAATTGACCCTGGAGGATTACGTAGAGTTTTCAGTTTACCCGGAAAGGAAATAATTCAGCTAATGAAGCAGGCATTTCGATACATCACGCTTTTATTGGGATTTGCTCTGGGCATTTATTTAATTATCATTAATTACGAAAACCCGGGTCATCTCGTAATGCAGATAGCAGTGATGTTACTCTGGTTAATACTCCCCTTTTACATTTTCTTCTTTATTTCATCGAGGAATGAAAATCAATATTATATAATCATTCCATCTATCTTACTTTTACTTTTATATGCCTATATTACATACGACTACCTGACCTCCGAAAGCTCTACATCCGCGCTGGGTCTTGCGGTTGCGCCGTTCCTGGGGATTCTAATTTTAGGAGTTGGGTATTTGACAGCCTGGGTTGTAACGTTAATTGTAAAAAAGGAAATCTCTTAAAAATCCGATATTTTTAATATTTATAATTATTATATTATACCTAGAAATAAAAGGGAGAATCATGAAGAAGATAATTTTTACATTGGTTTTGATAATCGGCGCCTCCTGTGCATACTCGCAAAATATTCCCGAGGAATCCGTTCCATCACCTGTAAAAGATAATCTATACGCAAACTATAAAGCTAACAACGTAATCTGGGAGCTCGAGAATGAAGTTTACGAAGCAGAATACCTTGAGAACGGAATGGAGAAAAGCATTCACTTGAATGCAACGGGCGACATTATCGCTGTAGAAACACATATCGATCCACATAATTTGCCGGAAGGTTCTCTTACTTACATAAATGATAATTATCCCGGATCGAGCATTAACGAGGCTGAGTATATCGAGATCCATTCGGGAAATTTTTATGGTGTGGAGCTTACTCATAACGGCACAAATATAGAACTCCTATTCGATGAGCGGGGAAATTTCATGCAGAGGAATGATCCGGATGATAATGGAGAGAACGAGGATTAAGCGGTCTTAGTTATCTACAATTTTAAAGCGGGCTTATGTTCGCTTTTTTTATTTTAGTGAAAGTGTTTTCTCATATAGCTATATTACTGGATGAAAAATACCCTACTGATACTTTTTCTTTTCTTTGCGGGGGTAGCATCCGCGCAGGAGACCTTTACCGATGACGTGAACGGGCTAAGCTATACCTACCCGGAAAGCTGGCATAAGGATCAGAACTCGACGGGAACCTACTATGTAACAAACGACACGGCGTATTTCCTTGCACAGGCAGACAGGTTCTTCAAGGATTTCGAGTATGATGCTCAAAACATAAACGATTCCGCTTACAGGGAAGATCTGCTGAATAAAATGATACTTTCCACGGGCAGGGATGTTACGATATTGGAATACGGAAATATGAACGTAAGCGGACTGCCGGCTTATTTTATCGTATGGAATATAGCCGGGAAGGACAATAATCCGCAGACAGGTTCAAAAATGATCCAGATACAAACCGCAGTGAAAGAAATGTTTTACACATTCAATGCAGGCGCTCCTATCAAATTCTACACCGATTATAAATCCATTTTCGATTCAATTATTGCCTCGATAAGTATAAAGAAGAGGTAGTAAGTCAATATTTGTGGTAGTGGGTTCTGTAGCTCTTCGTTTCTAGTTTATGTTTCCGAATTTGGTTTAAAGCATCGCTGTTAGTTTCTCTTCTAGATTCCCGCTTTCGCCCCGTAGGGATAAACAGGGAATGACAAATAATAAACAGGCTAGCCTGATTTTAGGCAATGCACTATAGGTTTTCCAGAGTGCCGTGCAAGCATGTCATGAAGCGCGACCACTATTGAGCGGACCTTTTCATGCAACACGCCATTACACGCCATCATACGGGAATTCAGGCGCAACGGTCCTACGCCACCTGTGTACATACGACGTGGAGGTGCAGGTGTGATCCCATTGCTACTGCCAAGTGACATAACGGTTAAGTTTCCTTGCCTTCCCTGACCATGCGGACGAAAAAAGACAGGTCTGCTCCCGTTTATACCCGTTATCCCTTCATACAATGCTTCCATCAGTAAGGGGTCGTGATCCATAATCTTTATAACCATGGGCTTAGGGGTATCTCTCCACAAATTAGCAATGGCTGGCTATGGCGTCACAGCAGGGGACAACGTATTACCGCGGGCGTGTGAATCTTCCGCTTCTGCGCGGTCTCCGGGTTCTATTTACGCCGAAGGCGTGCCTACAAAGGAACAAGCCAACGGCAAAGAACTAGTTATTATAATAACTGACATAAAATAGGATGTAGTCAAGTTAGTTTAAATGAAGAAAGGGTTAGATACGTATATATACTTTTTTTTGTGTTGGTCGCATGAGGTACCGTGACCGAATAGAGTGCTAGCAACGTTCATAAGCGACGGGTCTAGATTGGCTTCGCCGAGCTGTCGGTTCCCGCCTTCGCGGGTATGACAAGTGTGTGTGGGGAATGCAAGGGAGAAAGGGTTAGTCCGAAGGACTCCTACGGAGATACGTATATATACTTTTTTCTTTCATGCTTAGTACGTACTTTTGCTCGCACAAAAGTACCAAAATGCGCCAGCTTAATAAAAATTGCCTAAAATTATTTCCGTTTTCTGTTCGGGAAAATAAACTCGCAACTGAGAGCTGAATTAATATTGGGATGTATTTATGCTCAGACAATATTTTCCCGCCCTCGATAATCGATGGACACAGAAAACTCCATAATTTTTACGGCAATTTTTATAATGCCGTTTTGAGTCCGCTTTGCGGACTTTAGTAGGATGTAATATTTAGTATTGTGGTAGCAGGTTTGAACCAGATCCCCGCCTTCGCGGGGATGACAAGGGGTGGGGGAAATGCAATGGAGAAAGGGTTAGATACGTATATATACTTTTTTGTTTTTCTTCTTATGAATGTTTTCGTATCGGGAGGACGACGATTTGCATATGGACCCCATGAGGAATTAGACTTTTTAGGGAATTAGTGGAGATTCAGCAATAATCTTTCAATTGTACTCCAAGCACTAATTCATTAATAAATATGCTTTTGACTAAAGTCAATTGGGAAAATATTAATATTTTTTAACATATTAATTATTGAATTTATAAATATTTTTGCATATTATTTTAATAAACCTTTTTACTAATTTAATCTAACCAAAATGACCACATTTATCCTATTTCCTAAAAATAACTCCCAGGGAAACTATGCAGATGGTGAACCTCTACTTATCCCTATTTCAAGTATTATTCAGTTTTCAATGGACATTGAAGTACAAGGTCATCAGCTTGTATTATATTTAAAACCAGGCCAACAAGAATATAATACCTTTGTTTACAAATACTCTAGTCGTGAAAAAGCAAATAAAGTATTTAATGATTTCTGTCGTCAGTTAGACTCTAATGGCACTATAATTTTTAACGCAGTAATCGTCTTGTTCTCGGAAGAAATGGCAATAGAACGAAGTAATAAAGATGTTAGTATTTATAAATAATGTCCCCTTAACTCGACAATTCTAATCATATCGATTCCCTAAAATTGTTAGAATTGAAAAAGGAAAGGAATTACACTAATTTAGTATAAATACGCCCCTGTGGTGTAACGGATAGCACAATAGACTTCGGATCTATTAGTCAGGGTTCGAATCCTTGCGGGGGTACTACAAAATTTTAAAATTTAAACTTTAAAATTAAAAAATTAGCATGTCGGTTTTTGCAATAGTGGCGGCTTTCGGGTTTTCAGTCCTTATACTGGCTCTATTCGGGCTTCTTCCATTGATAGTATTCGAAAAGGACGACCAGGGAAAATACGGGAACGCAAAATCGGAGTAAGCCTTACATTAGGTTCATCACATCCACGTCAATAATGATCTGCACTTTTTGAGGAATATTCTCCTCAGCGTAATCTTTCGCCATCCGCAGTATTTTATTCAAGTACTTTCCGCCGGGATCTTTCTGCCGGGAAGATTTTATAAGAAGATGAAAACGGTATTTATCTTTCAGCTTCGCAAACAGCGGAGGGTGAGGAGGAAGCACGTCGAGAATCTTTTCCGTATCTACGGTTTTTATAAAATTGAACATCTCTTTTATTTTTCCCTCGACCTCGCGCCTGTCCTCGGATTTGGCTTCAATAAGAGCCAGCCTGCTGTAAGGAGGATAGTTCACAGCTTTACGGGCTTTTATTTCATTATAGTAGAATGCATTGTAGTCATGATTCTTTACATTATCGAATACAAAATAATCCGGGTGATTGGTTTGAATGATGACCTCACCGGCTTTTTCGCTTCGCCCGCTGCGCCCCGAAACCTGTGTTAATATCTGGAACGTCTTTTCAGTGGCGCGAAAGTCAGGATGGAGGAGTCCAATATCGGCGTTCACCACTCCGACAAGCGTTACATTTGGAAAGTCGAGTCCTTTTGAAATTATCTGGGTACCTACGAGTATATCGATCTTCTTTTCGTAGAAGTCGTTTAGTATCTGCTGATACTTTACACGTGAAGTGAGTGTATCGGAGTCCATGCGTTCGACAGAGGCGGACGGAAAAAGCTTCGCAATCTCTTCCTCGACACGCTCCGTACCTGCTCCCATTGGAATGAGGCGGTCGGAATTGCACTCGGAGCAGTTGGTAGTCATGCTCCTCGAGAACCCGCAATAGTGACACAACATTCTTTCAAATGCTTTATGATAAGTTAACGCGATATCACAGCGGGGACACATCTCCACGTGACCACAGCTACTGCACTCTATATAGGCATGGTAGCCGCGACGGTTTTGCAGAAGTATAGTGCTTTCTTTTTTGTCGAGCCTGTCGTCCAGGGCAATTATGATGTCCTTCGAGAGAAATTTCACGCGCACTTTATCGATGAAATCCAGGAAATCCTGTTTTACTTTTTCCGACCTCGTCACGAGATATTCTTCAGTCCTCTCTTTATCACGGTGTGAGGTGTCTATTATCTCAATGTCAGGCATTTTGATATTTGTGGCGCGGTGAGGAAGTGTGAGCAATTCATATTTACCGTTAAGAGCGTTCGTATAGCTTTCGATGGACGGAGTAGCGGAGCCCATCACGACAACCGCATCATTTATTTGCGCGCGGACAATAGCAGAATCGCGCCCATTATACCGCGGAGAGTTTTCCTGTTTATAAGAGCTGTCATGTTCCTCATCGACGATAATAATGCCGATATTTTCGAGGGGGGCAAATATTGCTGACCGCGCTCCAATAACTATCCTGTACCCTCCGTTGCGGATCTTATCGAACGTATCTAGTCTCTCGCCATCCGAGAGCCTGCTGTGAATGACACCGATAAGGTCGCCAAACTTCATACGGAAACGGTGAATTAGCTGAGGCGTAAGGGATATCTCCGGTACGAGCACTATCGCATTTTTTCCCTGCTCGAGAGCGTATTCTATTGCACGAAGGTATACTTCCGTCTTACCGCTTCCCGTAACCCCATACAAAAGGAAGGGTTTGAATTCGTTTTTGTCTAGAGTCTCATTTATTCTCGATAGAGCTGTCTTTTGTTCATTATTTAAGGTTACCTGCTTCTTCTTTTCTGTGAATATATCGGCAGACTGCCTGATCTTTCTTTCCTCGCGTATCTTAATAATGCCTTTCTTTTCGAGTGAGCGGAGCGACGCGAGTGTAATCCCAATGTGCTCATATACGAGGGAAAGCTCGGCTTCTTTATTTCCGTCGATGAATTCAAGGAATAATATCTGCTTCTTTCCGGTAATTTTATTTTCCTGTATCACACGATGAAGTTCATCCGGATCGAAAAGCGGAGTGGCGATCTTTACAAGCTTCTCTTTTGTTGGTTTAGTGTAAAAGGATTCTTTTTTAAGCACCTCTGCAATGGAGAGTTTTTTTAAGAGCGAAGTCACCTGCTTTGAATTGAGCCGTTTAGCGATCTGTTTTTGTGTTAGTAATTCGTCCCTGCTCTGCTCGAATATTTTAATTACATCAATGAGGAGGTTGTCCTTCAATTTGCTTTTGTCCAGCATATCGCGGTAATCGTCGGTCAGTGAAAAGTATAATTCCGATCTTATATTGATATTACGGGGGACGGCGGAAAAGAGCACTTCACCAACCGGGGCAATGTAATATTCTGCTACCCATTTGCAGAACCGTATGAGTTCATCGGAAATAATGCGTTCATCGTCGAGAATGGCTTTAACATTCTTTACGTAATCGAGGTCGGTCATGTCTGAAGTGGAAAGTATAAGCCCGGTGAGGGTTTTTTTGCCGAAGCTGACAAGGACTCTCTTCCCTATTTCGATCTCATCGACAAAATAATCGGGCACTTTGTAAGTGAAGAGCTTATCGATCGGGACATTAAGGGCAATATTTACATAGAGGTCATTCAAAAGAAAAAATAAGAGTCCGTTTGAAATTAATCAAACGGACTCTGTAAAACCGTTTATAAATCTATCCTATTTCTTATTATACACGACAGTAATCTTTTCATTCATATCTCCGGTAGGCATTTTCAAAGTGAAATCAACATCCTCAGTCATTTTATCACCCTCAATAGTAATGGTCCTATTTTCAGACATCAAATCATTAGTACCATGAAGAGAGATGACATTCCCTTCCGCTTTACCGGTGTAAGTCATCATCCAGTCCCCTCCCCAAATATCAAAAGAGTATCCTTTAAGGTTGCCATTGGCATCTGCTGTCAAAACAACAGTACCCGTATAAGTTTCCCCGTTACCGTTTTTACCCATGATATCAACGAGCATAAATTGACCGTGTTTCATATAAATATTAACATCCTCGCTGACGATCTTTGTCCCCATCATCTCGTAAGGAACAGCAGCCCACTCACCAAGCGACATTTCAAAGGCTTCATTTTTTAATGGAGGAGGAGGCTGGAAATCCTGCGCCCCAGCTAAGGACGAAACAGCAACAACGAACACTGCTAAAAGCAAAAATTTAAGGTTCCTCATTTTCCCGATAATTTAATTAGTAAAAAGATTTTGTGTTATTTTCGATTTGGATTCAGTTTGGGTACCTCGTCCGATGGCGCGGAGCCATCTTTTTCATCATCGGACATACCTTCAATCTGTTTAAGATATTTTTGCGCAGACTCATAATCGGGATCGCCCTGTTTTACCTGCGAGAAATATTCCTTTGCCTTATTATATGCGCCCTGGTCATAATAGAATATACCCTTTTCAAGGGTAGTCATGTCATTCACTTCAGTACTCTCATCAGTTTGGTCATCCGGTTTATCCGGATTGGTTTCTCTCAGCGGTGAACGAGTGTTTGTATTCCTATCCTGTTCAATCTCTTTCAGCTTCATATCCACGGGATTTATTTCTCTCTCCTGCGGAGTTAGTATAAAGAATACCAGCATCGCGATTCCCAGTACCATCAGGGCAAGAAAAGCGGTCAGGATAATACTAACGTTTGCCTTTCTCGCACCACCATCATCGGTATGACCGTGGCTCCTTATTATGGGAGCAATTACGCTATTGTAGTATTCGGGATCGGATTTTTTATAGTGCTCAGCCATCTCATCGAAATACTTCCGGCTGTTTTTATAATATTCTTCGAATTGTTCCCGTGAAGGTTTACCTGCAGTACTCATAGGATCAAATTATTTGAATGCTTTTCTAATTGAAATCGATATACCCGCCGTAATAAAGACGACTATCACGCCCGTAATAGTAAACCATGTGAAATTAACAGCGGGGAATACATTGAATTTTGGAAGAATGAAGAGCAGAATCAATACTAAAATAGCAATCGAATATGCAACGATCGAATCGCCCAGACGCGCGCTTTTCCATGCCATGCCTAATAAGAATACTCCCAGTAATCCACCATATATAATGGACTGTATATTCAACGCATAAGCAACAGCGGGATTTTTTTCATCGAGGAACAACATGGCAGTACCCACCACGACAACAGCCCAGAATAGTGTTGCAAGCCTCGAGTATTTAAGTTCCTTCTCCGGGGAGATACCTTTATCTTTGAATTTGAACAGGTCAAGGATCGTGGTCGAAGCGAGTGAATTGAATGTAGATGATAAAGTTGACATAGACGCGGCAAGCAGACCGGCAATGACCAGTCCCGCTATACCGACGGGAAGGCTCTCTATAATGAATTTAGGAAATATCTCGTCTGTTTTTGTCAGCATGTGTCCATCAACGGAGAGAGCGGTATATTCAACCCCTTTATAAAAAGCAAACAGCATTACGCCAATCAGAAGGAACATGGCAAACTGCAGGAACACCAGAATACCGCTTCCTATCAGCGCCTTCTGCGAGGCAGTTTTATCTTTACATGTGAGAAGCCTCTGCACAATGATCTGGTCAGTACCGTGCGAAGCCATAGCAAGGAATGCTCCGCCTATTATACCACCGATGGCATTGTAATTCCCGGTAAAGAATTCGCCAAATGATGACGGCATCGTGAAATTGAATACATTAAACTTATCTCCCTGCGAGGCAAAGGCAGTAACATCAGCAAACCCGTTCGGAAGGAGATTCCATATAACGATTATAGTGATAATCGCGCCAAGGAAATATACGAACATTTGAATTACATCCGTCCAGATGACGGCTTTAATACCGCCGATATATGCATAGACAACCGTAATAGCTCCGACAATTAGTATGGTTTCAAAGTAACTCATGCCGGTAAGGAGCTTGATCGGGATAGCAGTCGTAAACAACCTCACACCGTCGGCAAATATCCTTAGTAAAATAAATGTAATCGAGGAATATCTTCTCATTGCATACCCGAACCTATTACCAAGGAACTGGTATGCGGTTTCAAGATTGCCCGCGTAATATTTTGGGATAAACAGGAACGCCACTACGATCCTTCCTATCAAAAATCCTATCGCAAGCTGGAGGAAGCCCATATTGGTAAGGTAAGCTACTCCGGGGATACTAAGAAAGGTAAGCGTGCTTGTTTCGGTGGCAACCACAGAAAAACATGCCGCCCACCACGGGATATTCCTGGACCCTAGAAAGTAATCGCTAACGGACTTTTGTCTGCCGGATATGTAGATACCAAAAACAGCAACCCCTATCAGATATACAACAATGACGATATAATCTATGGAGGAAAAGTTCATAGAATTAAGATTCGTTTATGATGAACTTATCTTTTAAGAAATAGCCTTTATCGCCAAGACCAATTTTACCGGCTTCATTATGCGGATCATGTTCAAAGGCGATCATCCAATCATTATTTGCAATGTCATGTAAAAGTTTCTTCTTTTCTTCCAAAGTATTTAGCGGGAACAGATCATAACCCATAATATACGGCACAGGGATATGACCGGCAGTGGGAATTAAATCGGCAAGGTACACAAGCGTGTTATCTCCATCAGAAAGTTTTACCAACTGCATATCCCTTGTGTGACCATTCACAGGAAGCAGTGTAATAACGTCATCAAACTTATGCTCCCCTTCCGTAAACCTTAATACGCCTTTATCCTCAAGTATCTTATAATTCTCAGGGAAAAAACTTGCACGGTCTCTTTCGGTTGGATTCATCGCCCAATCATAATGGTTCTTCTGGACATGATACACAGCGTTTTGAAAGGCAGGTACTATCTCATCATTATCATTTTTAATCGTATTGCCCCCGGCGTGATCAAAATGCAGATGGGTAAGTATAACATCCGTAATATCATCCCTGCTAAGTCCGAGTTCCTGAAGTGATCTTTCGAGCGTATAATGAGAGAAATCTACGTCGTAAATTTTATTCAGCTTTTCGGAAAGTTTATACCCTATACCGGTATCGACCAGGATCCTTTTATGGCCGTCATCCAGAAGGAGCGCACGTGTGCACATGTCAATACGATTTTGGTCATCGGAGGGGTTAGTTTTGGTCCACAACGGCTTTGGCACAACACCAAACATGGCTCCTCCATCGAGCTTAAACAGCCCTGTCTGAACAGAATGTACGGTATAATTTCCAATCCTCATTGATAGTGAAGAGTTTTTGCAAAAAGTTAATAATAAGCATTACAGCTTTTAGATAATATGTTAAAATTACTAAAAAACCAGACATTCAAATTATATTTTAATCTTTTGCATACAATTAGTATTTTTGGATAAACCAATCAAAATGGGAGAAAAATGAGACTCGGACTTGGAGCAAAAATCGGGCTGATAATCGGTCTATTAGGAGGTGTTATCGGCGGCGGGGTAGGTTTAGCAGCCGCATTTTTGGACGGAGGACTAATACCTGGAATATTGGTTTCACTGGTCCTTCTGTTCGTATTCGGGATGATATGGGTAATGATAATAGGACCAATGATCTCGACCAGCTACATAATGAAAAACGGAAAGGATGCCGAAGCCACAATAATCGAAACATGGGATACGGGTGTAACGGTAAATAACAGTCCACAGATAGGAATGCTGGTAGAAGTGCGGCAACCGGGAAGACCTCCCTATCAAACAAAAACAAAATCGGTCGTATCAAGACTCCAGGTGCAATATTACCAGCCGGGTATGGTGCTGGGAATTAAAGTTCATCCGACAAAACCGGAAAAGATAGCGATCACGAGTATAGGAGGGGGTGCAGGTGCAGGCGGATATACCGGAGGTTCGACAATGAGCAAGGATGAAGCGGAAAGAATAGTAAAGGAAATAGATGAATTCAATAAACTGATAGAATCATACGGACAAAGAGCAAGCGCAATAATTACTTCATATAACGAGCTTGGGATAAACGTTAACGGAGATAACCCTGCAGTGAAGCTGGGACTTAAAGTAATACCCGATGACGGGGGATCGTTTAACGCTGAGACAAGAGGAGTAATTTTAAGGTCATCTATACCAAAATACCAGCCCGGGAGAGAAATAAACGTAAAGTTTGACCCAAGCGATAACTCAAAAGTTGTAATAGTCAGTTCAAAATAGTAAACAAGGGGAGATATTAATATATTTAAAATAGTTACTTAGCTGAGTAAATTGAATAAAATAAAACCGCCACGATATGACAAAACTTTTTTTGATAGTTACAATTATTATTGCATTTGGTTCAACTTCATTCTCGCAGACTGCCTCAGATTATTTCCCATCAACACCGGGATATATATGGTATTATAAAAGCAACTTACTAGATTCAAATAACAACCAGATCCCAGGAAGCACCACCTACAGAGTAGATTCTTTCAGCGTCGTACAAAACTATCTCGGACTTAATGCCAGTTACGTACCCAGCAAGAGAAATTTATCAAGTGTCTCGCAGACTGGACCCTATACGGATTCAAGTTTTTTTAACTTCCAGGGATCAAATGCATGGCAGTATGTGGACGTAACGCGAGGGTTGGACAGCATAACGTTTCTCGATACATCCGGTCTATTAAATTTCCTTGCCACATTTAATAACTGGTACAGCGTGTATAGATTTGCAAACAATGTAAATCAATCCTATACGATATTTACTAAAGACACAACTATAACATTACAATCACAATCGGCTGCGATAAGGATAACATATGCCGGGAAAAGACTGAACGATGAAAATGTAATTACACCTACAGGAACGGTTTCAGCTAAAAAATTCCTGCTAACTGCAACATTATATTACCTGGTCGTACTGCCTCCTCCGTTGCCTCCGATAGCCGTACCGATACTAAGCAGAGAGGATACTGTATGGGTATCAACGGGAAAATGGATGGTAAAAGAGTCAATTGCCTCAACCAATGTAGATCTGACAAACTTTAGTATACCTGTTCAATTTACTGTTCCGGGAGAATCTATAGAACTTACAAACGGGCCGGTGAATATAATCAACTACTCAAGCGAAATACCCGATAAGTATTCGCTGGGACAGAATTACCCGAATCCGTTCAACCCGGAGACAAAAATAAAGTTCAGCCTACCGGAGAGCGGATATGTTTCACTGAAAGTATATGACCAATCAGGCAGAGAAACGGCGTCACTTATAAGCAACGAATTGAATACGGGAGTCTATGAATATTCATTTAACGGAAGCGGTCTCGCCTCGGGAGTTTATTATTACACATTGGAAACGAAGGGATTTTCCGAAACGAAGAAGATGATACTGGTAAAATAAACTTTAATTAATAAAACGTTGTTTTAAATGCCGCATTCCGATATAAAAAGAAAGCGGCATTTTTATATGATGAAGATCCTCCTCCTAATAATATCATTACTGGTTTGTAATTCACTCTTTGCTCAAACAGGCTGGTTCGAGCAGGTGACGGGGACGGATATTACACTCAGGTCAGTTTATATGACAGATGCAAATACGGGATATTGTGTGGGCGGAGATATACTCATCGACGGGAATGACGCTGTCGACCGGGGTATAATCCTCAAAACAACGAATGGCGGATCAAACTGGATGATCCAGTCTCCTCCTAATTTCGATAAAATCCTCTACGCAGTAACATTTCCTACAACCGAAACAGGATACGCGGCAGGCAGGGACGGCTCAACTTTCGCGGTATTCAAAACAACAAACGGCGGGACAAACTGGATCCAGCAGGAGCTTCCCACTACAATTAATACTCCACCCATATACAGCCTTTACTTTTTTGACGCACAGACAGGCTTTGCCATGGGAGGAGGCGGGCATATATTTAAAACAACAAACGGGGGGACGAACTGGACTATAAACAGTTTTTCCAATATGTCTAATTTATATTCCGTGACATTTACATCAGCAAATACCGGCTATTTGTGTTCGGATAATTTTATCTACAAAACAGTTAACGGGGGTTCAAACTGGGCTACAGCACTAGATTTCCCCGGCATATCCTTTCAATCTGTATACTTCACCGATCAGAATAACGGTCATGTAACGGGTGTAAACCGGATATTTAAAACAACAAACGCAGGAGTGAACTGGTCCTCAGTAGAGTTAACCGGGAATAATTTCTCTTCGATATACTTCCCGTCGCCAGATATCGGGTACTGCGCAGGTTCAAATACGGCAATATACAAGACCACAGACGGAGGCAGTTCATGGAATTCGCAAACACAGCCGGGAGGCACGCCCTTGTATTCCATATTTTTTGCAAATGACACGGTAGGTTTTGCTGTGGGAAACGTCGGTTACATGCTGAGAACAACGACGGGCGGGACAGTAGGTATCAGCATAATCTCTTCCGAAATACCCGAAAAATTTGCTCTTCATCAAAACTATCCGAATCCTTTCAATCCTGAGACGGTAATAAATTACGAGATACGTAAAAGAACGCATGTAAGCCTCTCCATATATGATGTCTCCGGCAAGCTAATTACACAGGCTATAAACGATATACAAAACCCCGGTATATATAGGTATAATTTTAGCGGAAACAACCTGCCCGCGGGAGTATATTTTTATAGATTGAAAACAGAGGGATACAGCGAAGTGAGAAAAATGGTTTTGATAAAATAAAAAGGGACGACCAAGCCGTCCCTTTTTAACTCAATATTTATATCAAATTACTTTTTAGTTTCGACACCGTTTATTTTATCTTTCTGATCTCTGTACACTTTTTTATCGTAAAGCTTTATAGCCATATCAATAGCTTCGTTTGCTTTAGTCTTATCGCCGAGCTGGTTGTACAGTTCGGATTTTACATAGTATGCGCTTGCCTCATTAACACTTCCTGCAACATAAGGCATTGCATCGTCAACGATGGCTAAAGCATCCCTCCTCGATTCATCGGTGGCTTTTTCATCTTTCATCATGCCATAAGCATGTGAATAAAGGAATATGCCGTAATTGAAACCTAGAGTCTGATCGGTGCTTCCAAATTTATCGAAAGCCATTTTATAGCAGTTCAAAGATTCTTTAAAATCCTTTTCTGCGCAAAAGCCGGCGATGTTTATGTAGGCATCTTTCAATGAATTGCTTTCAGGATATTTTTCCATCAAGGTTTTAATAGTGGTAATTGTTTGGTCATCGCTTACGCCTTCACCGGGATTAAATGCTATTATAAATTCAGCATCGTCCGTATAGCCAGCTGAATTACCGGCATCGAGCTTCACAACTTTTTCGAGGTATGGTTTCGCGCCATCATAATCGCCGTAAGAAATAAGTTTTTCCGCGAATTTCCAGTTTGCTTCAGGTGAATCCGGACTTGCTTCGACGGCAGATTTGAGTGAAGAATACGTATTAACACCGTTATTATAATCCTTCATTTTTTGCAGGAACTCATCGGCAAAAATGTAACCGTATATCCTGTCGATCTCGTTGCCATCTCCATCGACAAAAATGATCGTCGGATAACCTTGAACGTTGTATTTTTTAGCAAGATCAATCCCCTCGCCTTTTTCGGCATCAACTTTCCAGTTTATCTGGTGTGTATTTGCAAATTCATATATTTCCGGCTGAGTGTAAACTTTGTGATCGGTTTCAATACACCATTTACACCAGTCAGTGATAAAATCGATCATTACAACCTTATTCTCCTGCTTTGCCTTTTGCAGAACGTCGGCATAAGTTCCTTCGGTAAACTTTACCTCATCAGCGTAGGACATGTTATAAACAGCTATCAGTCCGATAATAAATAAAACTCTAGCAATTACTTTCATAATGTGCCTCTTAATTAATTTAACTTTTTAAAAATATAACGAAAGTTAGCGGGTAAATTCACCCAAATTTTAATCAATTATGATTTAACTAAAGACCGAATCTTACTCCCGAAAATACTGTAAAATTAGTAGTATGTATCGATTCTACGGTTTCAGTACTGCCAAGGTTATTAAGTCCGCCGTACTGGAATTTTGTTCCTAATATTACACTTACGAGCGGAGCTACAAGATAGTTTCCGGTTAGTGTTCCGGCAAGTCCAAGATCAAAATTCTTATATCCGAGACCCTGCTCTTCATCGGTAGAAAGAAGTAATCCAAGGTAAGGACCGCCCATGAAGGTAAGCCCTACTTTATCCGATATCATTCCTCCTACATTAAAGTAAAGCGGGATATTGAGATACTGATTAGAAACGTCCTTTATTCTGTCAGTAGCTACAACATTTGTATCGGTGGTTTCTACTTCGAACTTCTTATTAAAGAAATCCAGACCTGATGAAAAACTCCATGCGTCAGCAATATTTAAATAGAAAACACCCCCAACATTGAATCCGCCACTAGATGAAGTATTGTAAGTTGTGGAAGAGCTTTTAGAATCAATGTTAGCATTCGTGGATCCATAACCAAGCTGAAGGTCTATGTAAAAATCCACCAGTTTTTTGCCGGTTTTTTCGGCGTAAAAATCCTTCTGAATTTCGTAATCTTTTTCAAATTTACTTTTGCTCAGGTTAATGTTGTTTGTTACTCTGTCGTTTAGTTTGATGCCATTACCGTCTCCTGAAAAGGCATCTGCTGTAAACGAGCATACTAACAGAAGAGCGAAGATAAATCCAAATAGATTTTTCATTTTTTGTAGTTTAGTTTATAGTTCTAATTTAAAGATAATTCTTTTTGAAGTTCGTTTAACTTTAACGTCTCATCTTCCCACTGTGCATAGACCTTATCGAGATCTTCTTTCAGGTCATTGTATTCTTTAGTGACCTCTTTTACTTTATCGGGATCATTATAAAAGTCAGCGGAAGCCATTTCTTTCTCAAGCTCTCTGATCCGCGCTTCCTTCAGCTTAACTGTCTCTTCTATTTCGGAGATCTTTTTCTTTACCGGAGACAGTATTTTATTAATCTCCTTTTTTCTTTCCTTTAATTCAATGCCTTTTCGGAAATTGTCTTTCCCGGCTTTTCTGGCAGGTTTATTCTCACCGGATAAACTACCCGGCACTATCTCGCTTTGTTTCTCTTCTTCCTTTTTCATGAGATAGTAAGCACAATTTCCCAGGTAAGTACGAATCTTCTTATCCTTCACTTCTATCACCTTATCCACGATACCGTCGAGAAATTCCCTGTCATGCGAGACGACTATTATAGTGCCGTCGTATCTTCTAAGGGCATTTTTTAGCATATCTTTGGAGCGCATATCCAGGTGATTCGTCGGCTCATCGAGGATAAGAAAATTAGACGGTTCTATGAGCATTTTAGCGAGCGCAAGACGCGATTTTTCACCGCCGGAGAGTACCTTTACCGGCTTAAAAACATCATCATCCCTGAAAAGGAATCCCCCGAGCAATGTCCTTAGATTTTTTTTAACTTCACCGGTGGCGGCATCCTCCATTATCTCCAATACGGTCTTTTTTTCGTCGAGCTCGTCAGCCTGGTTCTGCGAATAGAATTTTACGTCGACAAGATGTCCGAATTTCATCCGTCCTGCCGTGAGATGTTCCTTGCCGGCGATTATCTTTGAAAGAGTAGATTTACCCGCACCGTTCACACCGAGGAAAGCAACCTTCTCTCCCCTTTCCAGTAAAAGATCGACTCCATCAAGCACGTATTTACTTCCGTCATATGTTTTTGTAAGGTCCTCGATCTCGAGAGTTACTTTTCCCGAATGAGTAGCCGGCGGAAAATGAAAATTTATCCCGCTCTCCTCATCTTCAAGCTCGACCTTTTCCATCCTGTCAAGCATCTTTATCCTGCTCTGCACAGCCTTTGCCTTAGTGTTTTTGTAGCGGAACCTTTCTATGAATCTCTCTTGCTGTTTGATATACTTTTCCTGATTCTTCAACTGATTCTGCAACTGCTCTTTACGGAGCTCCTTTTGAGATACATAATAACTGTAGTTGCCGGAATACTCGGTTACTTTTCCAAGCGATATCTCAACAACACGCGAAACAAGGTTATCGAGGAAATTTCTATCATGTGAAATAAGTATTATAGACCCTTCGTAACTCTTCAAATAATCTTCCACCCATATCAAAGATTCTATATCCAGGTGATTTGTCGGCTCATCGAGCAATAAAACGGAAGGATTTTGCAAAAGAAGTTTAGCAAGAGCAATCCGCATCTGCCAGCCCCCGCTAAATTCATCTGTCATACGCTCAAAATCTTCACGGGAAAATCCAAGCCCGGTAAGAATCCTTTCGATCTTTGCCTTTAGCTTGTGTCCGTCAAGTAATGAAAACCTCTCCTGCAATTCAGTATAATCGGTAAGCAAGTCCATGTACTCTTCAGATGAATGATCATCGAACGATTCCATTTCCATCTCTATATCCTCTATTTCCTGCTGGATCTTATTTATATCACCTGCCGATGAATATACTTCATCGTATAAGGTATTCCCTGTAAGCTTAATGCCATCCTGGGGCAAGTAACCAATAGTAGTGTGTTTTGAAGTGACCACATCACCCGTATCGGGATCCATCAACCCGGCTATAATCTTCATCAATGTCGATTTTCCGGCCCCATTAGAGCCGATAAAAGCGATCCTATCTTTGCCGGATACCCGCAGAGAAACTTCTTCAAATAAGCTTCGCGTCCCAAAATTTACCGATATGTTATTCAATGCTATCATAAACGGATAAATATAATTATAACCAATCTTTAATTAAGCATAAAAGCTTAATCCCAATTTTATATTAATTTGACTTCAAAATTAAATTTAATATTCAGATTATTGATTACAAATTTACTTAATACAAATATTTGAAACATTTACTTATCCTTGCATTTTTATTCGTCCACTCGGCATTTGCATTAAGCCAGGACGAAGGAGTAAAATATGAGACAGAGAGAACCGATTTTATGTTCGTACTTTCTGATGGTGTAAAACTGGAATGCACTAAATTTGTACCAAAAGGAGTACCTCCGACCGGGGGATGGTCCGCTATTGTATTTTGCCATGGATATGGCGGGAACAAGGAAGAGGAGCTCCCTAATGCAAAAGAACAGGCAGAATTCGGATATTACACGTTGGTTTACAGTATGCGGGGACAGGGCAAATCCGAGGGCAAATCAAATCTCATTAGCACGCTGGAAATGAGAGATTTCATCGAATTGGTTAACTACGCCAAGAACGAGGAAAACGTGAACCCTAACATGGTGGGAGCAACGGGAGGTTCGCAGGGCGGTACGATACCATTTATGGCGGCATGTAACGGTCTGGACCTTAGGTGTATAGTTTCAGACGTAGCTTCACCGGAATTTGCAACCAGCTGGATAGAAAACAGCTCGGTTAAAATGACACTTCTATGGTCCCTAAGCTATGACACGACTATCGTCCGTTATAATAACCGTGTAAAGAGAATGCGACACTGGATACTCTCCGACAAACCCGAATACTGGGACAGCCTTGCATTTTATGTACCGCTGGAAAGAGATTTTATGGACCGGGTACATTTATGTAATACTCCAATAATGATATCGACCGTTTGGCAGGATAAGTTCTTTAATACTCTCGGGATGATCAAAGCCGGACAGTTATTAGATTGTCCTTTCAGAATGTATTACGGAACGTTCGACGCACATGGAGCCGACCCTTATGAACCGGAAATGCGATACCAGGAGAATATAACCGGAGATTGGATAAAATACTGGATGGGCGGAATAGAAAACGGGGTATTGGATTCTGCAAAATATGTGTATGCGCAAAGTGTTTATCCTATCAATACAAGCAATCCGCCGGCGATGTGGTCATGGACAAGAAGCTACTCAAACAACTGGGTACCGGACGGTACCGATAACGTAAAGTTTTATTTTAATAAGAACGGCAAACTGTCTAACTTACCCGGCAGTGAAAAGAATATAGAATACCGTAACGATATAGAAAATATTTCACTACAGGAAGCTGTTAACAGGGAATTCAAGGGGAGCGAATTCGATGCTAAATTCAAGAAGACCGAGCTTGTTTTTGATTCAGAACCGCTTGGCAGTGAGTTAGTAATGGCAGGCACTCCGTCTGTTTTTCTAAACTACTCATGCAACGCTAATATTGCTCAGTATAATTTCCAGATATGGGAAATACACCCTGATAACACAACTAAACTTATAACACGGATAAATTATACGGACAGGAAAATTAAACCGGGTAAAACAAAGTCTGCAACCTTTAACGGTTTATCACATTCTCATCTTTTTCAAAAGGGAAGTAAAATTAGAATTGTAGTAACTAATCTCGATAATACGAGGGACGACCGATTCTTGAGAACAAATCCATTTGTACTTCCTATAATGAAAAAATCTATCAGCCAGATCGCTATATCAGGGTCAGACGCGAGCTATATCACACTTCCGCTTATAGATTACACCAAATAAAAAACGGGCAACTCCGTTATGGAGTTACCCGCAAAGAGAGGAGAAAAAAATCTTTATTTAATAAGGATCATCCTTTTTACTTCCACATGATCATTCGCGATCAGCTTTGAGAAGTAAACGCCGGATGCCAGACCAGATGCGTTCCAGTTAACTTCATGAACGCCTTCAGCCATACTTGTATTGATCAGTGTTGCAACTTCCCTACCGACCATATCATATACTTTTAATGTAACCAATCCAGCAAAACCTTCAGGCAGTTCAAACTTTATTTGTGTAGAAGGGTTGAACGGATTTGGATAGTTCTGATATAGTTTCGGCGTTTCCAGCTCAGCTATATAGTTGTCGCCGGCCACACTTTTCAGCGGAAGTTCAATATATGAATCCCTGAGATAAATCTGGTTTCTGCTCTTGGTCATAACAGGAAGTACATGTGGATTTGTATGCAAGAAAGCAGTATCAGATGGCGCGTGGTCAAAATTGGTTGCAACTATCTTTATCTTGCTTCCTGCCTGGAATTTATGTGCATGAGCACCTCCATCTATATCAGTTGTTCTTACCTGATTCTTTGTGTAATACCTATCAGTAAAGTTAACTCTTGAAACAAAGTTTTCCTGACCTGTCGATGTAACTTCATAGATCTGGAAGTTATACTGGCAGATATTTGCATTTGCTTGATATTTTAAGTGAACCTTTGGTGTACCAAGCATGTATGTTGGCTGTACCAATGGGTCCGATACAAAAATCACGTTATCCTTTTTGAACTTACTATCAAATTCACTTCCAGAGAATTCTTCATAAACCGCAGTTTGCAGAGCGTAATTACTTGCGACATTATTGTCGAAGTTTACTCTCCTGCTTGAGCTACCCTCAGGAGTAGAGGAAAGTTTATTATTCCTTCTGAAGTAGAACTTAACGCCCGACACATCAACCGGAGGCCATACGTTTGTGCTTCCATGTTCAAAGCTCCAGTAGTTACCTGCTTTTGGATGTGTTGTATATGCTACCTGGTATCTGTCATATGATTCATATCCGCTTGGCAGATCCCATATTGTATGGAAAAACCAGTCATTGAAAAACTGCATATGCCAATTGTTTTCCGATTCAGATATATCGCCACCGTGTCCCATTACAGCACCCATGTATACTATATGCTCGGTAGGAATGTTAGAGAATGAGTTAATTCCATCCTTTGCATTGAAGAAATAATCCTGCCATGAGTTCTCAATGAGCATCGGAACGGTATTATTTTGTACTTTATCGTCAAAATCTCTTCCTATTGGCATCCAATAAGCCAGACTATCCCATTTGTCTGATTTTACCCCGCATGCATAGACCCAGTCCGACATTCTATCAACAAGAGGATTATATCTTGCTGTGTCAGGAGTATACTCGATCGTCCATAAATACGACATCTTAGTACACCCGTTTTCGATCCAGCTAGTTGCAAACTTTGGTGAGGTAAGAGCTGAAATTATACCTTTAACCTGCAAACCATTACATGCAGCTATATATGGAACAGTACCACCCTGTGATCCGCCCATAATTGCGATCCTGCTTGAATCACCGCCAATATTATCGTGCTTTATATAATCAACTAATTCCATCAAGTCTTCAGCTTCAACAATACTCATAAGATTTGAGAGTCCACCAGAGTTACCCTGTCCCCTTACGCTGTATGTATATGAAATGTAATTATACTGCGCTTGACCGGAAGCAAATCCCTCAAGAGTGAGCTTACTGTCACCATATCCGTGTACCATAAGCACTATCGGATATCCGTCAGGCAGATAAATATTAGGTTCGCTCGGATAAAACTTTGAGCAATCCATAACAACACCATCACGAAGCACAATAGTAAAGTCTTCCTTAATAACTATATAGTCCGTGTTAGCTACAGGAACCGGGGATGGCAGTGTCCTAAAGTCATACCTGTCAACCTTCGGCGGTTTAGGCAGTGTTCTGTGCTGAGCAAACGCACCTTCACTCAAAGCCAGGGTCAAACATATTGCCAAAAAAAGGTTTAATAATTTCATCTCTGATAAATTTTAAATTCTCGAATTATTATTATTAGTTATAAAATTGTTTTAATGCATTATAGATCAGTTCACTTGTATTGCCTGTTCCGTATGTGTAATTATATTCACCTGTATGGCTAGAACGGTAAACATCCGAACTCTCGAGGAACCTGTTCACTTCTTCATTATTAAATTCCAGAAGCTTTGCGTTGTGATCCAATACCTCGGGACGCTCGGTAACCTTTCTTAATATCCCGCACGGAACATTAAAGAATAATGACTCCTCCTGCAGTCCGCCTGAATCGGTTAGGATCGTGTGACTGTTCTTTACAAATCCAAGCATCTCAAAATAGTCATGTATAGGTTCACGAATTATCAGTTTCTCCGGCTGAGCACCGTTGAGCCCCTCATGGAAGCTATTAACAACTAATGGATTTGGGTGCATCAGGTGTATTATATCATGCTCGTTTCTCCTGGTAACTATATCATTCAAGATCGTAGCATACGACGAAACCTTATCCCAGTTTTCCCTTCTGTGAAGTGTGCTGAGAATGTATTTATTGTCATGCTTTGCTTCTTTTATCTTATCTTCTTTTAACAGCGTTATCATAGCATCGTTGATAGTATTTCCTACGATAAGACATTTGTTACTTTTAATACCTTCATTAATCAAATTTTGATAGCTGATATTCGTCGGGCAGAAATTAAGGGAAGCTGCCCTTGAAATTGATTCCCTTATAAACTCTTCAGGGAATGGGTTTTTGTGATCGAAAGACCTCAGTCCTGCCTCTACGTGGAATACAGGAATTTCATTAAAGAAACCCCACATCGAACCGCAGTATGCAGAAGTAGTATCACCCTGGACAACAATACCGGCGATATCTTCTTTTTTGATCCCGGAATTTTCCGAAAAGATCTTGTTTAATTGATCTAATGTATGTGAAACAAATTGATTTATATCTGTTGAACGGTTAGGAATTTCTTCTGCAACTATTTCCGGTTCAAGCCCTATATGCTCGAGAATGTTACCGGAAATCTTTTGCTGAGAAGTATTCACCATAACCGGTAAAAACTCGTTTGATTCTTTTAATATTCTGTATAAAACGAATAATTTTATGATCTCCGGACGTGTTCCGAATAGCAGTAAGATTATTTTTTTGTTGAGGTCTTTAGGAGAAATTTCCATCCGAATTTTGATTTTTAGTTTATTTTCTCATTATATATTTAAGCAAATTGAATGCCAAAAATAATAATACGCGACATAGAGTTTAAAAAGGGATTATATTGAATTTACAGTATTTAAATCGAGGTTATCATGATATTCCTACTTCATTCTTAATATCGCCCGAGAGATTATCCATAAATACTATATAATCGAATATTATCCAAAAATAGCATAGTCCAGTGACTATAGACCTAGTAATGTTCGGTGCTATCCCACACTACCTTATGTTTTGTCTGCTTGAATACTTTTATTGCCCGTATTGTAGCAAAAGCGTTAACGATATTATCGAAAAACAGCCGGTATATACTGGCTAAGGCATATCTGAATCCGAACCAATTATATGTAAAGGCAAACCTATGAAAAATATTCACAAACATAAAAAACAGGCAGACATACATCATATACCAAAGAAACGAATTCTTCTCTACCACCATCGGTATCACGTTTAATCCAAGTGAATGAGTTACCGTATATGCAATCAGATATAAGAGGAGCAGATATGACAAAGTCGTTCCGAAAAAACTGAAAATGGTTTTTCTGTCCCTGGCAAGAAAGTATTTAGTCTTAAACGATCCGTCCCAACCGTGAATTTTCCAGTTTTGAAATACAATACCGGCAATCCACCGGGATTTCTGTTTCACGGATGCCTTAAATGTATTTGGGAAATACTCCCCTGTTGCTATTCGGGAGTTACCAAAATCTTTTTCGGTTTTATAATTAATAAAAGATGTCTTAAAACCCAGCTTGTAAAAGCGTAATCCCAGCTCATAATCTTCTGTTAGGTTTGAATCATTAAAAATGCTGTACTTTTTCTTTTCACGCGCTCTTACATTGATCTTTCTTGGTTTCATCATTATAGGTCTTACTATCTTATCATGGGTGTCGAAATTATCTTCCACAACAAAGGTGCTGGTTACGGGCGATATCGAATCTTCATAGGATAAATGCTTAAAAAATGTTTCGAACAATAATGTATGCAATTCTTTGGGGGTCGTGCTGTTATCTTTATCTGACACTCTTATATAACTTTCGAGCAATTCATCTCCGAGCTGTAAGTTCTTAAGCTCCTCCGCCAGCTCATCACCTTTCAGATAGAACTCGTCGTCTTTACCAAGCATCTCCTCGATCTTTTCAAAATCAGATAAATATTTTTGTATTATTTTGCCTGCCCCGCTGATCTTTTTCTTGATAGATTCTGTATTCTTAGGAGCATCCCCCTCAGAATCATTATCACTATTAAGCTGTACAGACATTTCACTAATAGATTGTGATATATGGTCGAGTTTATACAGTATCCCCGTATTTGTTTTCTTAGACCTCCCATTTATCATAAAGACCTTCATCATTTTCCCTTCCATATCTTTAAGCATACTTTCTACTTCTTCCAGTGAAAAGTCTGAGCTTTTATTTATTTCAATATCAGTCAAAGTATTCTCTTCCGAAACAAGATCGGTATCTTTATCAGTATTTAATTTAGATTTGCTTTCCATTCCAATTTTTTTGTTTTACGAAAACTGAAGTTCCCATATAATTACACAAAATAGAGAGGTAAGTATTATTACCGTGCTTAAAAGAATAAAATACATCCTCTTTTTTGTATATTTTGCGTCTTCCACAACCTTATCCTTATTATCCCACCCCGGTATGGAGATATTATCATAAGCAGGGGTTCTTTTATTTTTCCTGTCAGGGGGATGCTTTTTCTCGGGCTTTTTACCGTCAATTAAAAGCCGATCAAGGTCTTCTACCTTTTTATCCTGCTCCTTAGTATAGGATTCCAAATAGTAAAACGCTTTTCTTGAAAAAGCCATCCCTGTTCCTGCGAAAGGAACATACGAGCCGATTGCCTGTCTTACGATCATATCTTTAGTATGAATCTCCGAAAAAGCGTCACAATTTATCCTGTGATACAGCTTTCCCAGTTTACCTTTTATGGGGATAACGGGTATCTGAACAGCATAGTTTTCCTCATAATTGATCATGTAATTGAAGAGTTTGAGTGATAACGGATGGATAAAATCCTCGGAATCATGAATAAGGATTACATCAAATTCTCCGTAATACTTTTCATACTCTTTAATACATGAATATGCATTATTAAGATTATCGGCTTTGGTAGTAGGACCGTTCTCCACATTTAGACAAATGATCACCCTGTGATCCAGTTTAGCGATCTCCCTTACAGCACGGATCGTTTCCAAATCATTGGGGTAAACGGCTACAAATATACGATAGTTAGTATATTTTATTTTCTTTAATGCAATTCTGAGGGTCCTCCCGATCACTCTATGCTCCCTCCACGCACCTATCATTATTGCTATAGGATACTGTGGTTTGGAATTTATGACCGAAAAAGGTGGCAGGCTTTTTTTGTATTTACCTCTGTAGAACCAGAACATAATATTCATAAACAGATCATCGAGCCCGCTGACAAAAAGTGAAACTATCGTAACTGAAAAAAACAAAAACAACACAAACTCAAACATTGTGAGTTCTCCTCCTCCCGTATTATTTTAAAACGACTTAAACCGCACTTTAATTGGATACCATACCCATGATACTACTTTGACTGAAGATGCACACTATAAGCCAAAGTCAATAATTATTGTACAATATTGATACCAGATTACACTATGTTTATATTAAATTTTTTATCCTTGGAGACATTGAGAACACGGGCTTTGCCAAAATTTTCTTGTCATGTTTTTGTTAAAAAATTATTACTATTGACAATCTGCTATAGTGAGACGTTTTTGCGGAAGAGTGGCAGGACTATAAAAAAAAAGCGGGTCCTTTTGAACCCGCCTGAAGAATAAATTAATTAACCAATAGTGAAAAAATCAATAGTGCTCTGTGGAATCCCACACAACTTTATCTTTAGTCTGACGGAATACTTTAACCGCCCTTATTATTGCAAAGAAATTGACCACGTTATCCACAAGCGTCCGGAATATACTCATTACCGCATACCTGAAACCGTACCAGTTATAGGTGAACGCAAATTTGTGGAATATCCTTGTGAACATAAAGAGCAAACTTGTCATCATTAAATACCATAGAACGGTATTTTGCTGTACGATAGTCGGCAGAAAATCATAACCCATTGCTTTTGATATCATATATGCAAGGAAGTATCCGAATACTATAAACGACAGCGCTGTTCCAAAGAAGCTAATTATGGTCTTTCTATCCCTGGCTAAGAAATATCTTGTCTTGAATGAACCTTTCCATCCGTGGATCTTCCAGTTCTGGAATACTATCCCGGCAATCCATCTTGATTTTTGCTTTACAGACGCCCAGAATGAATTAGGGAAATATTCTCCCGTTCCGATCCTGGAATTGCCGTACCTGCTGTCGGTCTTTAAATTTACAAAAGAAGTTTTGAAACCAAGCTTGTAAAACCTTAGACCGAGTTCATAATCTTCCGTCAAGTTGGCATCATTAAATATTGGGTATTTCTTTTTATCCCTGAGGTTAATTTCCTTTTGTTTTGGCCTCATTACAACCGGGATCGTCTTTCCTGTTTCTTCTTCGACTCTTCCTTCGAGAACAAAATCGCTGGCGCCTTGTTTTTCCTCTTCCTTTACTTCTTCCTGAACTTTCTCTTCTACAGTTACTTCCTCAGTTGTCTTCAACTCAGGGGTTACTGAGGTTTCTTCTAAAACTTCGTCTTTCTCGGCAGTAACCTTATCTTTAATAATATCCGCGTCTACCAGCTGGCTATAAAATGAATCGAAGAGTTTCTTGTACAGGTCTTCTTTTTCACCAACCTCGCTTTGCTCACCTTTATCCTTAGCTTCCTGAAGCTTCTGATCGATCTTTGATTTTAGATCCTCGATACTAGAAACTATTGTTTCCTGCTCGGAAGTCTTTTCTTCTTCATTTGCTTTCTCTACTCCTTCAACTTTTTCATACAGATCAGATACCTTCTCTTCCAATTCTTCCTTTACACTGTCATCAATTGATTTTATGCCCTGCTTTTCATTGAGTACTTCGATATTCTTATAAAGTTTTTGCAGAGAATCATCTATTGCCGACAATTTCGTAACCAGCTCATTACTTTTTGACTCAACCCCTTCACTTTCGATACCTGCACTTAGTTCAGGTTTTTCGTCAGAAGATTTTTTGTCATGGAGTTTCTTTACCCTATCCTCTATCTCTTTTATCATATCATCGACCGATACAGAAGGTTGTTCCTCATCAATCGCCTCTTCTTCTCTCACTTCTTCTTTCTCATCAACCTCATGATCAAACTCCATGATAGTCTCTTCTTCGGCTAAAGTATCTTCGGGAAGGATGTCACCCTCTTCTATCGTTGGAGCTTCAGTTCTTTCCGGCTGCAAGATAAGGTCCTGCTCGGGAATAACTTCTGCATCCAGCAACTGTCTGAAGAAATTGTCGAAAGTCTTATCATAAAGATCTTCCTGCATGAGGGCATTCCTGCACTGTTCGAGAGTTTCATTGGACGGGACTATATCTCCGTACTTTAAACCCAGAAACTTTTGGAAACTTTTCCTGTCGGCTACTTCGACTTCAAAAGGAATATCATCGCCAAGACCGTATATCTCCTGGAGAACCATGCTCTTCAAAACGACCTCATTATCAACGTCATGTCCGGCTGCTGCCCTTGTCAAAACTTCGTTTACCGGCTTAATAAGTGAATACCAGTTTGTGGCTGCATTTATCTCGTCGAGGACAGTCTTATCGTGCTTTCTAAGCTCACGCGTAAGAACCGTCATCTGTTCCTTGTTCATTTCAAAATCTTCGGGTAAATGTACCATATTGTTTATTTTTTAACTCAGTTATTAGTTTAGTTGTTTAATTTCTCTGCTCTATTCTTAGCATTATCTATCGAATCATATTCACCTATACATACTGTAAAATATTGCTTAGATGATATTTCATCATCATATACAAAAGCTACATCGTTATCTTTTAATATCTTTCTTGATTTCAAATATTCGATCCTGTTTTCTGCGCTTTGTTTTGAACTAAATAGTGACTCCTGAATTCTGTATTTGCCGTTATCAAGCTTTTGATAGAAAACATTATTATCCTTATCGGCTATTCTGTCTATTACCTTAGCATCTGTATCTGCTTTAGTATTATCTTCTGTTTTCTCAGGCACAGTTAATGTCTCGGGAGCAGGAACGATGATCTGCTCACTCTTAGTTTCCGTAACTTCCGCTCTTGTCTCACCGAAAATGTTCAGATTGATCATATAGAACACACCAATAGTCACCAGAACAACAAGGAGCGATAGCAATATGCTATACTGCCTTGCTGAAGTATACTTCTTGTCGGCAATAACTTTCTCGTCGTCGTCCCAACCCGGTACTTTTATGTTTTCATATTGCGGATAAGGATCGTCTTTAAACTTATCTTCGTTCTGTGATCCTTTTATATCCTGCTCATCTCTCAGCAACTCGTCATCGACAGCATGTGTTGATTCCGGTTTATGAGTTTTATAGTATTCCTGCATTCTCTTTTCCTGCTCGATGCTCTTTGATTCGAGATAGTGGAATGCCTTTCTATTAAATGCCATTCCCGTACCGGCAAATGGTATGTATGAACCGATCGACTGCCTTACGATCATATCCTTAGAGTGCAGTTCGGCAAAAGCATCACAATACGTTCTGTGATACATTTTACCCAGTCTACTTTTAATAGGAATAACCGGGATCTGTACACCATAATTACCTTTGTACATTATGAGGTAATTGAACAGTTTCAGCGACAGTGGATGTATAAAGTCTTCCGAATCGTGTATAAGAATTATATCAAACTCACCAAATTGTCTTTCATACTCTTTTATACAAGCATAAGAATTATTCAGGTTATCAGCCTTTGTTGTAGGACCGTCCTGAGGATTCAGACATAATATCACCCTGTGGTCCTTCCTCGCCATATCTCTTACAACCTTTACCGTTCTCAGGTCATTTGGATAGACGGCAACGAATATTCTAAAATTCGTATAGCGCAGTTTTTTAAGCGCGATAGTAAGCGTCCTTCCAATAACCTTTTCTTCTTTCCATGCGCCTATCATGATCGCAATTGATCTCTCCGGCTTTGAATCCATTTCGGAGAAAGTCGGCAGGTTAGCTTTGTATTTCCTCCTGTAGAACCAGAACATGACGTCCATAAAAAGATCATCAAGCCCGCTTACCAGCAGAAGAATTACCGTAACCCAAAGTGTTATATGGAAAATTTCGTATATCATAAGGGTGAATAATAAGTTAATATAAATCCTAATTTGACTGTGAATGAACTCTCAGGGAAAAGACCCTGGTCGTTCTTTACAAAATAAAACCTGTTTACTGCTTCAGCAAATAGCACGGGGAAGTTCCTTATATTAAATGTATATGCGATACCTCCGCCGAGTTCGCCGTAGTTATTATAATCTATCTGTTTTGAATCTCCCTGAATATTTTGTTTTAGATATACTTCAAAATACGAATAACCCTTTATCATATATCTTAAAACTTCTCTCAACTGAGCCTGTGCATAAAAATTTTCATATTTGTGATCATACAGCGCTGATGCATATGTATCGAGATAGAAATTCTGTGAAGGCACTCCCGTTTTCTTATATTGCGGGAAATGTCCAAACCTATCAGCAAATGTCAGGATCGGCTTAAAATTGAATTTGTTCTCTTCCTTATCGATAAGCCTTACGTAACCTGCTCTAAATTCAAAGCTGAGTGACGGAAAGAAATTATAGTGGAAGAAACCACCACCCTCTACATACCTGTCATTGTATATTTGACCGGGTTTTGATCTGCTATCAAGATATACATCACCGTATACACCTGTGAAGAAGTTCTTGAAAAGCCTGTACTGATATTTTCCGATAAAGTTGGAAATATAATTTTCTTGCTTTGTATCGTAATAATTATAGAAATAGATATCTGCCGAGCTAGGTGAAAGAGACATCCTGAAATCATTGAGATAACCCAGTGAAGTCTCGGCTTTCTCTCTTTCTTCAGCATTCGTAGAATTTGCTTTTACATATTCAAAATATTTCTTTGCTTTCGTATAGTTCTTTTGTTCATTATATAGATATGCCAGTTGTAGTTGTACTTTTGTATCTTTTGGATTTTCGCTGGCGTATTCCTCGAATAATCTTATTGCGTCGCTCTTCCTTCCTGAATTAAGAAGGGAATATGCAGAATCAAGCTTGGAGCTGGAAACCGATCCGCTTGAATTCCTCATATTGTTTATATTCTCAATTTCTCTGGTAGCTACCTTGACATCTTCTGATATAGTTGATCTGTTCTTTGCCTTCTCAAAATATATCATTGATGAGTCAAACTCATTTTTACTTAAATATATATATCCCAATTGGAGAAGTACCTTCGAATCATTTGGATTTTGATCGAGGTGTTCTATGAATAAAGGAATTGCCGCATCGACCTCACCTTTATTTAAAAAACTGTATGCAGTGTTTAATTTTTCAAATGATTTGTTACTCTCAAGATATTCGAGTTCTGAGGATGCTGAAGAAACTTCATCGCTATTATATGAATAATCCCTTACACGGGTAAAATACTCGATAGCTTTTTCGGTCTTGTTCTGAGTTTTGTAAATGTATGCCAGCTGAAGATAAATTTTTGTGTCGTCCGGATTGCTTAACAGATAATCTTCAAATATCTCTGCCGCAGCATCATAATTCCCCTGGTTTAACTGATCGTATCCCTCATCAAGCTCACTCTGTGAGTAACCATTTTGAGAAGAAAAAATCATCAAAACTGCCAGCAGTAATGTATATTTTGTTAATTTTTTTGTCAAATTATGCATCCTCGTCGTATGCTTATTTATTTCAAAATTTAGAACAACTCAAGGATACTATTGCTAATACTGTGCCAAACTCAGGTATTGTTCATTTTAGATAGAAGTCTCTAAAAACAAAGACTTACAAGTAGATGTGAGAAAATTTTGTGGAAAATTGTAAAATTTTCGTAACAAAGAAGTAAAATAGTATAGTATGAGTGCTATATTATACCATTACTAAAGGAGTAAAAAACATATAGAAGAACTTACATCCCAGAGCGTATTAGAGTAACACCATCCAATAAGCGGGGTCCGGGTCTGAAAAGCGTGTTCGCATCTACCACCAGGATCTTATTATTTTTTACAGCCCGTGTTGTACTCAGGCTCGATCTTATCTCTTCAAGGTTAGCATTTATAGCGGTCATATCCGTCGTATCGGAGGGTAGTATAATATATTCAGGATCCTTCTTTATTACATCCTCAAAGCTGATATTTGGGTACTCCATTTCTTCGCTTTTGTAAATATTATTAAACCCCGACATCTCCAATATATCATTTATAAATGTATGTCCGCTTGCCGTCATCAAAGGATTCGAAGCTATTATGATAAATGCATCCGGTCTTTCTTTTGAGTTTTGTTCAGCAAGTGTATTTCTGACGCCCTTTAATGAGTCGGTTAAAGCATTTGCTCTTTCTTCTTTATCCAGTATAATGCCGAATTTATTTATCATATTTATCACACCATCAAAGTTATCTATATTCAGTACATATACCTTAATTCCGAGATTTTCGAGCGCCTGATATGTTGGATTAGATCTATTCTCGACGTTTAAGAATACCAGATCAGGTTTTAAGGATGTGATCACCTCATAATCAGGATTGAGGTAATCTCCAACTTTCGTTTTATTGACGGCATCCGGAGGATATGTACAAAATGTCGTAACTCCGGCAAGCATAGAGTCCGCGCCTAATGCGTAAATTGCCTCAGTGACATTCGGCGCCATCGAAACAACCGTTTTTGGTTTTTCAGGGAGGCTTACTTCAACCCCGATATCATCCACGATCGAAAATTTTGCATCTGACTCCGGAGTTGTCTTCGTGCAGGAAAAAAATACGGTACTTAAAAAAATGACAGCTATAAATTTTCTCAAGTGCAGAGTATTATGTTTTGAGCTTCTTCTTTTTAGCGGCCGGGAATAGGACATTATTAAGTATAAGCCTGTATCCCGGTGAGTTTTTATGGTCTTTAAGTTCGGTCGGTGGTTCCCCTACAATATGCTGATAATCTTCCGGATCATGTCCGCCATAAAATGTAAACGTACCCCGCCCATAATTACCGTGAATATATCTTACCATGTCTGTACCCTCATTCATAGCAAGTATAGTGATATTCTTCTTAAGGAATTCCTTTTTAAACCCTGTGGTTTGCCCCAGGAAACCCTTTATTAAAGCAGTATGGTCCTGTGTCAGCATCGATGGGACAGGGTCAAACTTAGCCGAAAACTCTATAAGATTAAAATAATCATTAAACTCGCCTACCATTAATGCTTCATCCGTAACGTCTATATCGGAATACTCATATTGATAAGGATTCAGAACGATCTTAAAATTTTCAAATGCCAGGCACTCCGAATAATCGAGTTTGCTATTGGCATCGGGATCGTAATCATCACCGTCATATATCTTATCGGCTATATCCGTATATTGAGTGGCTAAAGCAATATCATACGTATCTGTTGCAGAACACATTGTAAAAAGAAATCCGCCATTAGCCACATACTGCTTAAGCTCTTTTACGACAGCAAGTTTCATCTGTGATACCTTGGCAAAGCCCAGCTTCTTAGCAAGATCTTCGTTCGTTTTTTGCTGGGCAATATACCATGGTGCAGTACTGTATGATGCAAAAAATTTACCATACTGCCCGGTAAAATCTTCGTGATGAAGGTGAAGCCAGTCATATTTCTTTAACCCTCCGCTTAAGACTTCCTCATCCCATAGTTTATCATAAGGTATCCCAGCATACTCCAGTGCGAGCTGTACCGCATCATCCCATGGCGGAGCATCCGGCGGAACATACACGGCTATCCTGGCAACTTTCTCCAGCCGTACTACATCCATGTTATTGTTTTCATCCTGAACTTCCGCATATATCCTTGCCGCGGTTGTTCCATCTATTAGCTCGTATGATACACCGTTATTTTTGCATTCCTCCTCTATAGCAGGAGAGTAATCAAACATGAACGACCCTGCACGGAAATTCAGTAACCAATCCAGCTCCTTACCGGCAAGTAGATGCCTGTAAGCAATTCCGTAAGCTTTCAAATGGTCAGTTTGACCTATTTCCATTGGGATCAGAAGTTTTGCCTGGGAAAAGGCATTGAATGGGATTAGAAATACCGCACTCGCTATCAGAATATATTTTAACATACTTTTAATCACAGAATAAAATTAATTTTAACCATCAGTTTATGCAATGTAGTAACGTCTTCTTAATATAACAAATAACAGGTAATAAAGTTTATATGAATATTCTCTCTATAGAGACATCCTGCGATGAGACCTCGGTTGCGGTACTAAAGGACGACCTCGTAATTTCAAACGTCATTTCCTCACAATTGTTTCATAACGATTTTGGCGGTGTTGTACCGGAAATGGCTTCCCGTGCCCATACAAAGAACATTATTCCTGTTACAAACGAGGCGCTAAAACAGGCGGGAATTTCGCTCGACCAAATAGATTTGGTAACTGCTACAACCGAGCCGGGACTTATCGGGGCATTGTTGGTCGGGATGAATTTTGGTAAGGCAGTTGCCTCATCTCTTGGAGTACCCTTTGTTCCGGTAAACCACATACAGGCACACTTGTATTCAAACTTTCTGGAAGAAGATAAGCCCGGTTTTCCGTTCCTGTCATTAATTGTATCCGGAGGACATACCATACTAATAAAAGCAGATGACTATTTCTCCCATACTGTACTTGGAAAAACTATCGACGATGCCGCCGGTGAAGCGTTCGATAAGACCGCGAAAATGCTGGGGCTCGGTTACCCGGGAGGTCCATTAATAGATAAACTCGCTCAGGAAGGTAATCCGGAGTTTCATAAATTCCCTATCTCGAGATTAAAGGGTAAATATGATTTTTCCTTTTCGGGAATAAAAACTTCAGTACTTTATTTTCTTAGAGAGATAAAATTTGAAGAGAAAAATAATGACGAAAAGGGAATACTCACAAAAGACATCTGCGCTTCATTCCAAAAGGCTGTTGTAGATACACTCGTGAATAAAATAAAAATTGCTTCCCAGGAATTTGGTATAGATAATATTTGCATAGCCGGTGGTGTTTCGGCTAATTCAGGTTTGAAGGAAAAACTAATGGAATTAAAAAAAGAGGGCAAAAACATTTTTATACCCCCTTTAAAATATACCACAGACAATGCCGCTATGATAGGACTAGCAGGCTATTATGCTTATACAAAAAACTCTGACAAAGAATATTATACTTCGGAATCATTCGCAAAGAATGCTTCGCCTCGTTTGGATTATTCCAAATTTTAGCGCCCTCGGTTCGCCGCTTTTCTTCCGCCAATGATATATACTAATATAGCGACGACAAGGTGTATCCAGAACCATGGACTGCTTGTGCCGAGGTTTTCAGCTATGTAAATAAGTATCAGAACTCTTGGTAAAAAGACAGTTAGCAGCACTTCTCCCCAAAATGGAACTGTATTAAAAGGAATAGCATGCATAAACCACCATATAATAAGAGCGATACGAGGAAGAAAAAGGCTTAAAACAAGAAAGGCAGTATCCATAATTTAAGTATTTGTATAAAGTTACTCAAATATTCATAAATAAACAATAAATCGGAGCTTTTTTGAAATTGATATGAAGAATTATCTTAGTTATTTTGATTTCATGCAGGGACCTGATGCAATATGGATTATAGGATTTGTATTTTTGATCTGGTTTATCTTTTTCAGGAAGGGAAAAGAGGTGTAAATACATAATTTTTCACTCCTTCGTAACAACTTTCACCTTATATACGTAAAGTATCTAAACCTTGATAGGGTGCCGCGCATCATACAGCAAACAAAGATAAATTAAAGGAAATTGTATGAGAAATTTAATTATACTTTTTATTCTCATAATAAGCCTTACAATTATTACAAAAAACGGGAATTCTCAGACGCAGAATCAATCACAGTCTAAAACAACTGAAGATACAACTGCTACTGAGGAAAGTGTCTTTGTGCCGAACAAGGTACCTGTGCTTGTTATTCCGCGTATTAGCAATGGACAGGTTACAATAGACGGTGAACTGAATGAGGAAATATGGAAAACCGCCGCTGTAGCAGATAATTTTACCGAGATATCCCCCGGCGATAATATTAAACCTGAAGTCAGAACCGTAGCATATGTCGCATATGATGATGACAACATTTATTTTGGATTTGAATGCTATGACGATATGAAAAATATCCGCGCATCGATGACAGACAGGGACAGGATGTATTCCGACGACTGGGTAGGACCTTTCATTGATACCTATGGCAATCTGAAAGATGCTTTTGAATTTTATGTAAATCCATATGGGGTACAGGGCGATCTGTATTGGACACCTAATTATGAAACATCTAGCGAGGATTTTATTTTTACTGCAGAGACAAAGATATATAAGGACAAGTGGGTTGCTGAGATGAAGATACCTTTCAAAACGTTAAAATTCCCCGACAAGAAAGTACAGGAATGGCGTGTTCACATGTTAAGGAACCGACCGCGTAATTTGAGACAAAGAATATACTGGGCATCTGTATCCAGGGATGACCCAAATTTTGTTGGACAGTCAGGTATTTTCAAAGGAATAGAAGACATCGAGGGCGGAAAGAACCTTGAATTTCTTCCATACGTGATAGGTATTGAAAACGCATCACTTTCAAGCCCGGTAAACACAAATTCAACATTAGATTACGCCGATCCAGACGGAAGCTTTGGATTTGACGTAAGGTATGACCTGTTTTCAAATATCTCACTCGATGCAACATATAACCCGGACTTTAGCCAGGTCGAAGCCGACGCGCCTCAGATAGATGTTAACCAGCCCTTTGCACTATTTTTCTCGGAAAAACGGCCTTTCTTCCTTGAAGGAATTAGTTCATTCCGGACGCAGCTGAATAATATGGTCTATACCCGATCGATCAATAACCCGATATTTGCAACAAAAGTTACCGGTACAAAGGACAAGTGGAGTTTTGGCTACCTTAATGCTATGGATGAGAATACTCCTTTTATTATACCTCTGGAAGAAAGGAGTTTTGTACTTCCAAGTAACAAGTATTCACTGGCAAACATACTTAGAGTAAAATACGATCTTGGCGGAGAAAATTATATTGGGGCATTACTTACAGACAGGGAATTTAGTACTGACACAACATTCAATTTCGACTTTACCGGTTATAACCGAACGCTAGGTCTGGATTTTAGATTCAACTTCCTTAAGAATTTCTATTTTGGTGGTCAGATAACGGGATTTGCAACAAGAGAGATGTATGATACGAGTTTCTTTAATAACCAGACAAGGTTCGGAAGCGACGATCAATACACCGCCGCATTCGATGGTGAAGCATATAACGATTACTCTACATACTTTTATATAAATAGAGAATCGGAAAATTATGGATTCTGGACTGAATTCAGCTCAAACGGACCAGCTGTTAGACGTGATCTAGGCTTCCTAACGAGAAACAATTATAACGAACTTTATTCATACCATTATTATAATATCTATCCAAAAGGTGACCTAATAAGAAGGATAACTCCTGATATTACCGGCGGCCTCCGCCATAATAAGGAAGGTATTATTAAAGATGAATACTTTTATCCCGGCGTAACTATCGAATTCCATAACGGAACAAGGCTATGGGGTAATTACACTTTTATAAATAACGAAACATACGGCGGAGAATGGCTCCCCGGAGCTACCAGATGGAATTTCGGAATAGAAAACTATGCTTTAAAAGAATTTGGTATGGGTACTTTCTACCAAAGAGGAAAATCAATTGTAAGATTCGGTTCGCCTCCTTATATAGGATTTGGTCAGTACTGGGAAGTATGGGCTGATCTTAAACCGATTGACAGATTGGTAAGCAGCTTCTCTTACTCATATGAAGACCTTGGTGCGGAAGACGGTAATTCCCTACTATACGCCGGATGGGTATTAAGCAATACTACTCGATACCAGTTTAACCGTAACCTGTTTGCAAGATTGCAATTCCAGTATGATCAATTCAATGATGCATTCTCTGTTGATCCTCTTATAAGTTACAAATGGAATCCATTTACTGTACTTTATGCAGGTTCCACACATAACTTTGAGCAGATAGATGATGGCACACTTAATAATAAAACTACTCTTAAAGAAAGCAGTAGAACAATTTTTATTAAGTTCCAGTATCTCTGGCAATTATAGATACTAGATTAGCTTTTAAGCCCGCTTCCTGCGGGCTTTTTTCTTTCTCCCCTTTCATATTAGCTCACAATGAATTAACTTTAACCTCTCAACCCTTTTTATACAATCAAAATTCTTATATCATGTCAGAAAATAAGGTAAACCCGATACCGTCTACTTATCAAAGAGTTATACCCTATCTCATTGTAAAAGGAGCACAGGGGCTTGTTGACTTCTTGAAAACAGTTTTTGATGCTGAAGAAAGAGATATGATGAAAATGCCGGACGGGACCATCGCCCATGGTGAAGTAGTGATCGGCGACAGCACCATAATGATAAGCGAAGCATCCGAAATGTATAAAGAAAATCCCACAATGCTCTATGTTTACGTGGAGGATGTGGATGCTGTTTATAAAAAAGCCCTGGATGCAGGTGCAACTTCAGTCAAAGAGCCGGTAGATCAATTTTATGGAGACCGGTCGTGTATGGTAACTGATGCAACAGGAAATTCCTGGGGAATTGCGACACATGTGGAAGATGTTGCGCCGGATGAGATGGCAAAACGCGCTGCCGAAGCAATGTCAAAAACAAAATAGTTTCATTATAATAATAAAAAGGAGGATAATGAAAAATTATTCTTATTTAGTACTCACTTTACTCTTTGTTGTAATGATTTCAGCTTGCAGTACTGTAAAGATCACAAATAAAAATCTTGGTGGAAACTGGAATATAGTCTTTACGGGAGATCTTACGGGATTGGGAAGCTTTTACATCAATGGCAGTACCAATAAATTTTCTTCGGGAAATATTTCCCTTACAAACGTCGAACTGGGTGAATATGATGATTACCAAATATATGGAGAGATCAGCACAAATGTCATAACGAAAGGATATATCAGGCACTCAGGCGATACACTCGGCACATTAGATGGAACGTTTACTATTGACGCCGGAGCAGGAAGTTATGTCCTAAATGATTCTCTGCAGGGAGGATGGACTGCTTCTAAGAAATGAATTATACAGGTATAAAAGAAATCCCCCGTTGTGCGAACGGGGGATTCTAATAAGCAAGTAAAGGAGGATTTACATTGCTTCTATTTTACTGCAAATCATTATTTCACCAATATCATCTTCTGAACTTTCACGAAATCTCCTGCATTGATCCTAAAGAAATAAACACCGCTGGCAAACTGTGTTCCGTTCCAGTTTACTTCATACCTTGCTGGCTCAAGATTGCTATTAACAAGTGTAGCAACCTCTTTACCTGTTATGTCATAAACCTTAAGAGTTACAAAACCCGGTTGCGGAATGTCAAATTTGATCTTTGTAGTTGGGTTAAAGGGGTTCGGATAGTTCTGATATAGTTCATATACAGTCGGTACATTTGCCAGAGGATCGATATTTGTTACACCGGTTGTAAAATCCCATTCTGCTGAGTAAGGACCATCACCTCCGATGCTTTTTCCCCTTACTCTCCAGTAATAATGTGTGTTTACACTTAAGAAATTATTTCCTAATTGTAATTCCGTTCCAGTAAGAGTATCTGTATCTACAACAATTGTGCTAAATCCCGGGTCCGTCGATATCTGTATCTGATAATTTGTAGCGTCAGGTACACTATTCCAATCCATATTAGGATTAACCTCGACGAGTACCGCTCCGTTTGAAGGATAAACCAATACCGGGGCAGTTGTCGGGGCAGCTGCAATAGTAAAATTCCATACATTTGAGTAAGGTCCTTCACCGAGAACATTATAAGCTTTTACCCTCCAGTAATACTGAGTTCCTGCAGTTAACCCGGAAACAGCTTTTGAAGAATCTGATGTTGAATCTGTTGCGATTATGTTTGTAAATGAATTATCTGTAGCAACATCCACCCTATACGAAAACGAAGAAACAGGTCTATTCCAAATAAGATTTACCGATGGAGGTAGTCCTGTTGCATTATTTGATGGTGATACTAGATTCGGAGCATCCGGGAATTTCACACCATCAAATTCATCCGCACCAATATCAGGAGTGGAAGCATTTCTTGTATTTCCATCAAAATCTGTAGTGACAGCAATCGGGGTAGTAATTGGTGTACCACTTGCTTCACACCATGTTGGAATTGTCGTGGATACATGCAGGTCATATGGTGATGAGGAAGTATTAATAAATGGAGTATTATCCGTCACTGCATTGCTTTCACGAGGAGCTACCGCAGTCTTATAGGAAGCCAGGTCACTGTATAAGGTTGTGCCATCATAATAAAGAAAGTTTGATGCGCCCGGTGTTACATATATGTTATTATTATTTGTACCTGTTCCCAGGGTTGTTGTAGCAGGTTTATATATGGCAAGTGAACCACCTGTTCCATTAGCAACCGATTTGTTAATGATTATATTGTTGCGATTTTCAACTGTCGCGCCTGATACACCGCCGGCATATAACGCAATACTTCCGAAGTTTGCGCCTGCCGATGTAGCATCCAGGTAAATTGTGTTATACATAAAGTTAGTAACTGATGTCGCTCCGGCATTTGCCCAGATTCCGATTGCTCCCGGATAGTTTGGACAATTTGGCGCTTTTATTTCTTGCACAAAGTTATTATATACATTATAAACAGATCCTGCTGTTGAATTACCGAGGATCACACCGTAAGTTTGTGGTGTAAGATTATTGTTGGTTCCAGCAATGTTATACAATTTATTTCCGTATATATTTGCAGTCAGAGCATAGTTTACCTGCATTCCTCCAACCTGACCATAACCGACACTTATGTTGTATATAGTGTTACCGTATACATTTTTGTCGAGACCAGTGGAAGGTCCTGAAGCCGCGTAGATCCCGTTACATCCTAACGAACTTGCCACAGTAGTTCCCATATGAGTAATATCATGAATAGTATTATTATAAATATTTTCAACCAGGGTACCTACACCAAAATTGTAATAACCATACATTGCACCACCTGTTGAAGCTGTAGCAAAGTTAGTTAGGTTGTAGATGTCATTATTATAACAATTACTGGTCGCGCTGCTGTTGTTTTGATAAATTCCATAAATAGATCCGGTTGTAGCGCCAGGCATTTTGAATAGATTACTTACAGTATTATTGTAGGTACTCAATGTACCTCCAGTAACACCAATAACCGGAGCCATTCCATATAATGCTCCTGTTGTAGTACCATTATACAAACTGTCTACGGTATTGTTGTGTATATTTGTGATCAAACCGCCGTTGCTAACATATATTCCGTATTGGGTTCCAGACCCGGCAGCTGACTGAGTTCGCGTAAGGTTTTCTACGTTATTATTGTTTATAGTATGTGAGCTTCCGGCATTTGAATTAAGTGATGAGCTTGAATATAACCCATACATGGTACCGGTTGCAGTAGCAGTACCGCCGCCGCCCATGGTATTATCTCTAACTACGTTTCCACTCATTGTCATTGTATAAGGAGCCGAACCTAAACCAATATAAACAGCGGCTCCGGATGTAGCACCAATGTGTCTGCAATTTGCAACAACATTATTTTGAATATTTACAACATTATTTGTACCTGATGAACCGGCAGATACCCAAATAGCTGCCTGTTGTGACGTCGTTGTACTGATCATAGTATCACAAACATTATTATTGATCACATCTACAAAACCGTTCACTGCAGTAGATAATAGAATTCCATAGTTTTGGGCATTATTTAAACCGGAATTTATCCTAATTGTGTTGTTATTAACTTTTATACTATCTACATATTGTGAATAAATTCCATATTGTATAGCTGTTGTTGTACCGGCAAGACCTGTTCCGATATTTGTTAAAGTATTTCCCGTAACGTTTCCAATACTGTAACCATTTTCATAAAAATCATACGGTGCACTCGCGTGATTGTAACCCTGGAAATACATTCCATTAACACTATTATTCAAAGTACATCCCTGAACGGAAATATTTTCATGTCTTCCGTTAATGTCCGTTGGATTCGTAGTTGTTCCGGCTGCATTAAAATTTGTTGTCGCAATACAGCTTGAATAAATATCTGATTGTTGTTGTTGGAATGTACAACCGCTAATTGTAATATTCTTACAACCGTCGGTTGAAGAGCTTCTAACCATAAGGATACCGTACTCGGTCCTAAGTGTCTGAGTTCCACCGGTATAGTTTTCGGTAAAATTTATATTGTTAAATGTAACATAATCTACACCAACAAGTTTTATAATTGCATCACCGTTTGAACCAAGTGCGGTTCCTGCAACCGTACCTGAGCCGGCACCATCAGTTTGAATTACCGGATTTGCGCCCGCTCCGTTCCTCTGGAATACCACCGGATTTCCTGATGTCGGCTGATTACTTGTGATGTTTATTATCAATCCGCCGGATGGAACTGTCTCTGTATATCCGGGGGAAATATTAAAAGTAACACCTCCTGCACCAACTCCTTGCGCATTTAGGTCAGCAATTGCCGCTGCTATAGTAGCATACGTCCCGGGTATTGTCTTTGTACCCGTTAATTGTGCATTTGCATTGCCTTGCAATAATACTAATAACAAAGCGAATGCAAATAATGATGTTAAAATTCTTTTCATTATTATTTCTTTAAAATTTTTTGATTCTTTTTAAATTGTTCCTACTTGCTATTTGGTACATAGATCTGAGGAACTTCATCCGCCTTGTTTGTAACAAGGATTATCTCACTGCTATTGCACAGATTCACACCATTCATTAAATACTGCTTCCCTGACTCATCTGTGAATCTTATGTCATATTCACATACTTGTTCGTTTACAGTAAAATCAATCCCGATGCTTTGATCTTTACTGATCGTGCGGGAAAATGTGGTCGATAAATTTCCAGAGTTATCTCCGCTCGGAGTGATGGTTATACCGGTTACATTCACTCCGGATTTGTTGATAACGGAATAGCTTCCTGAATTGGTAAAAGCAATTACCACCATGAGCGTTAGTATAGCAATTCCGGAAAGTAAGAATTTCTTCATGGATTTAAATCCTCCTAGTTAAGTTTGGATGGTTTTTAAAATTGCCAGGCAGTGTGAGTAGTAGAATAATTTTCAAGAAAAAAGGAATCCAAGACATATATCCCCGAGTATTCTGCCTAAAAAGCCTTAATTTATGTTAAAAAACAGTTATCCTGCTAATAATTTTATAAATTAAAAACTCAATTTAGGAATACTGGATTTGCAATCAAATAAGTATTAACCTGATAATAGGTAAGATTCTATGGGAGTTGCATGTAGGAAATAGTCGGGGTATAAACTCAGTATAGTTCAATAAAAAACCCCCATTGTGCGGACGGGGGTTTTTCATTGATGCACGATAAAGGAGGATCTATCGCACATATTGCAACTAAAGTTACTTAGTCAATATCATCTTTTGAACTTTAACAAAGTCTCCTGCCGTGATCCTGAAGAAATAGACTCCACTGGCAAACTGTGCGCCGTTCCATTCTACTTCATATCGCTGTGGCTCAAGGTCACTGTTTACAAGCGTGGCTACCTCTCTACCCGTAATATCATAAACCTTCAATGATACAAAGCTCGACTTCGGTATGTCAAACTTTATCTTCGTCGTCGGGTTGAACGGATTCGGATAGTTCTGATAAAGCTCGAATACTGTCGGTAATGATGTTGGTTCGATATTCGTTACACCGGTTGTAAAGTTCCATACTGAAGAAAATGGTCCTTCTCCAAGTGAGTTCTTTCCGCTTACCTTCCAGTAATATTTTGTGTTTATTGCCAGGAAGTTGTTTGGTAATTGTACCTGGGAGGCACTTATTGTATCAGAGTCATATAATGAGCTTCCAAATGTAGAGTCAGTCGAGATCTGTATATGATAGTTCAATGCATAGGTTGTGTTATCCCAGTTCATCAACGGATTTAGCTCAACCAGTACTGCGTTATTTGATGGGGCTACCAGAGTCGGTGCCTGTGTCACAGGTCCTATTCCGTTAAATTCATCCGCGCCTACGTCCGGTGTGGTACCATTTCTGGTCGTACCGTGTATATCGGTTGTTATACCCGCGATCGGCATTGCTCCGCCTTCGCATAGTGTAGCCACAGTTGTCTTCATATCCAGGTTATAAGGATGAGTAGCTACGTTCATAAACGGACTGTTCTCAGGGAATGAGTTTGTCTCTGCAGGCGCTACTGCCGTCTGGTATGCACCAAATGTTGCATATGTTGTTGTACCGTCATAGTAGAAGTAGTTTAGAGCTCCTGTTGGTACATAGACGTTATTGTTATTTGAAGCTGGGTTGTATATTACACCTGATGCTTTAAATATACCTATATTTCCACCTGTCCCTGCCGGTGTGAAGTTATTAATAATTATGTTATTCTTTAATGTAGCATCGGTAGTACCGGCTATGTACAGTGCATAGTTACCGGTATTTGTACCTGTCGAACTGCTGTCCATGTAGATGGTATTATAGAATACGTTAGATGTGTCACCTCCGTTTATCCATAAGCCCAATACTCCAAGCGCTGAGTTACTTACCGGTGCATATACTTCACTGATCATATTGTTATATACAGTGTAATTGGCATATGTAACTGTCGCTCCAAGAAGCATCCCGTATGCCGCAGGAAGACTGGCATCATTTTCATTGTTGGATATTCCGTATACCTGGTTACCGTGTATGTAACCGTAATTAACATAGTCAACCCGGATTCCGCCTGTTTGCCCGATACTGTCATTTTGAATATTGTACACTTTGTTACCATATACATTTTTCTCCAATGTATTTGTCGAAGTACCTGTTGCAACATTCATTCCAATACATACTCCGCCTGAATTGGAATATATATCATGAATATTATTGTTATAAACATTTTCATATCCTGCGGCAGCTGAACCGAAGTTATAGTATCCGTATGTGTTTCCCGTAGTAGCATTATTATAAAGATTAAAAATTGTATTATTGTAAGCATCTGTAGAATCAGTGCTATTACTGTTATAGATTCCATAAAGTGCGCCGGAAGTACTCGATACCTTCATTAGATTACTGACAATATTATCATGAACACTGCTCATTCCCGGTGCTGTGTAACCACAGTATATTCCCGCCAGAGTACTGGTTGTAGAAGTTGAGTATATACTATCAACTGTATTATTGTTGACCTCATAATTATAGGCACCGCTTGAAACATAGATCATATAATTTGTTCCGGTTCCGGGAGTGGATTGATTACGTATAATGTTTTCAACATTATTATTTGAAATAGTATATTTTGCTTCGAAAGTTGAATTTGATGAAGCAAAATAAATACTATATATTGTTCCAGTCGCCGTAGATGATCCATCCCCGATAACATTATCACGAACTGTATTGCCGGTTACGTTTAGTTTGTATGGATTTGAGGCTAAATAAATAAAGTAAGAGGCACCTGAAGTTACTGCACCGCGATAACAGTTTGTCACTCTATTATTCATTACATTTACTGTATTATCTGTTCCTGTACCACCCATTGCTATCGCAATACCTCCCATAGTTCCTGTTGTAGCCCCTGAAGTATCGGATACAGTGTTATTCACTACATCGGCTGAAGAATTTAAGCTGGTTGTTAGAAAAATACCATAAAGTAGTGAATTATTTGTTCCGTTATTTACTCTTACAGTATTGTTGTTCACTTTTATACTGTCATGATATTGTCCAAATATCCCGTATACACCATTAGTATTGGTAGCTCCTGCCGAGCCTATGTTGGTAAGAGTATTACCAGTGGTTGTTCCTATATTATAAAAGTGATCAAAAAGATCATAAGGTGAAGGAGCTGAATACCCAAGGAAATACATTCCATACGCACTGTTATTCATTGTACATCCCTGAACTGAAAGGCTCTCATGCCTTCCGCTTATATCTGTTGGATTTGTTGTTACCCCGGATGCATCGATATTTAATGAAACTATACAAGCGGAATAAATATCCGATTTTTGCTGTTCAAAAGTACAATTGGTTACAGAGTTACCTTTACACCCATCGGTACCGGAAGCTCTTACGTACATTACTAAGTATTCGGTTTTTAAACTCTGTGTTCCTCCTGTGTACTGCTCTACAAAGCTGATATTGTTAAAAGTAACATAGTCAGTACCCACAAGTTTTACAAGAGCATCACCATTTGAACCTATCGAAGCAGTTGAAACCACCCCGGATCCGCCTGCATCTGACTGTATTATGGGATTTGCTCCTGCGCCATTCCTCTGGAATACTACAGGATTGCCAGAAGTCGGCTGATTACTTGTTATGTTTATCACTAATCCGCCTGATGGAACTGTCTCTGTATGCCCGGGAGTAATATTAAATGTAACACCGCCTGAACCTACCCCTTGTGCGTTGAGGTCGGTAATTGCAGCGGCTATTGTTGCATATGTACCCGGTATTGTCTTTGTTCCGGTCAATTGTGCATTTGCATTACTCTGTAATATTATCATCAACAAAGCGAATGCAAATAATGAGGTTAAGATCTTTTTCATTATTGTTTCTTTAAAATTTGAATTTTCTTTTTAAATGTTCCTACTTGCTGTGTGGTGCATAGATCTGAGGAACTTCATCCGCCTTGCTTGTAACAAGTACTATTTCTGAACTGCCACAGAGATTTACTCCGCTCATTAAATATTCTTTTCCATGCTCATCGGTGAACCTTACATCGTATTCACATACTTCCTCATTTGCAGTGAAGTCTATGTTGATGCTCTGGTCTTTTGCGATTGACCGGGAAAACGATACTGAGTTGCCGGTATTGTCACCGGTAGGTGTGATCTTGATCGAGCTAACATTTACGCCAGATTTGTTGATAACGGAATAACTACCTGCTCCTGTAAATCCAATAAAAGCCATTACAAACAGGATGATTATACCGCTAATTAGGGTTTGTTTCATTAATTGAATCCTCCTTAAGAAATGTTTTATTTTGACATCCTGACGCATCAGGCATGCCTTAGTTAAGTATCTCTATTTTGTAGGAGTAAGAAGAGGAAGGGCTCGAAAGAGTATAAAATGCCCATGTGAAGAATTTACCCCTTTTGACTAATTTCATAGCACTTCTACTAAGTAATAGTAAAAGTGAAAACTAATTTACGATTCTTAATCCTACGTTCAAATGAGTATTAATCTGATTATATTGTAGGAATTATCCTACGGTTTGCTTGGATGGAAAACTACTCAATAAGTAAAAACCCCCGAGTGCAGACGGGGGTTTTTACAATAAACCACAAAGGAGGACCTGTGGTTATACTTTACAATATTGATCTACTTAGTCAATATCATCTTTTGAACTTTAACAAAGTCTCCTGCCGTGATCCTGAAGAAATAGACTCCACTGGCAAACTGTGCGCCGTTCCATTCTACTTCATATCGCTGCGGCTCAAGGTCACTGTTTACAAGTGTAGCTACCTCTCTACCCGTTATATCATAAACCTTCAATGATACAAAGCTCGACTTCGGTATGTCAAACTTTATCTTAGTCGTCGGGTTGAACGGATTCGGATAGTTCTGATAAAGCTCGAATACTGTCGGTAATGATGTTGGTTCGATATTAGTTACACCGGTGGTAAAGTTCCATACCGAAGAGAATGGTCCTTCTCCAAGTGAGTTCTTACCGCTAACCTTCCAGTAATACTTTGTATTTACTGCAAGGAAGTTGTTAGGTAATTGTACCTGGGACGCGCTTATTGTATCAGAGTCATATAATGAGCTTCCGAATGTAGAGTCAGTCGAGATCAGGATATGATAGTTTAATGCATAGGTTGTGTTATCCCAGTTCATCAGCGGGTTAAGCTCAACCAATACTGCATTGTTTGATGGAGCTACCAGTGTCGGTGCCTGTGTTACAGGTCCTATTCCGTTAAATTCATCCGCACCAACGTCCGGCGTGGTACCGTTCCTGGTCGTACCGTGGATATCCGTTGTTATACCAGCTATCGGCATTGCTCCGCCTTCGCACAGTGTAGCCACAGTTGTCTTCATATCCAGGTTATAAGGATGAGTAGCTACGTTCATAAATGGACTATTCTCAGGGAATGAGTTTGTCTCTGCAGGTGCTACTGCTGTCTGATATGTTGCGAATGTCGAATATGTTGTTGTACCGTCATAATAGAAGAAGTTACTTGCTCCGGTAGGTACATAGACATTATTATTATTTGAAGCTGAGTTGTAAATTACACCTGACGCTTTATATATACCTATATTTCCACCTGTTCCTGCAGGCGTGAAGTTATTAATAATGATATTATTCTTCAGTGTTGCATCTGTTGTACCTGCAATGTATAGAGCATAATTACCGGTATTTGTTCCTGTCGAACTGCTGTCCATATAGATGGTATTATAGAATACGTTAGATGTGTCCCCTCCGTTTATCCATAAGCCCAATACCCCAAGCGCTGAGTTACTTACCGGTGCATATACTTCACTGATCATATTGTTATATACAGTGTAGTTAGCATATGTAACTGTCGCTCCAAGAAGCATCCCGTATGCCGCCGGAAGACTGGCATCATTTTCATTGTTGGATATTCCGTATACCTGGTTACCGTGTATATAACCAACATTTACATAGTCAACCCGGATTCCGCCTGTTTGCCCGATACTGTCATTTTCAATATTATACACAACATTACCATAAACGTTCTTTTCGCCTGTATTTGTAGAGGTACCTGAGGCAACATTCATTCCGATACACACTCCGGATGTATTAGCTAGTAGATCATGGATAGTATTGTTGTAAACATTCTCGTACCCGGCTGCCGGTGAACCGAAATTATAATAACCGTATATACTGCCTGTAGTTCCATTATTATATAGATTGAATACCATATTGCTGTAAGTGGCGGTGGAATCAGTACTGTTGCTGTTATAAATACCGTATACTGAGCCGGTCGTTCCGGATACTTTCAGTAAATTGCTTACAGTATTATTGTGTATGCTGTTCATACCTGCTGCTGTGTTTGAACAATATATTCCCGCCAGGGTACTGCTTGTAGACGTTGAGTATATACTATCAATTGTATTATTATTGACCTCATAATTATATGCACCACCGGAAACATAGATCATATAGTGTGTACCGGTTCCGGGAGTGGATTGTTCTCTTCTTATATTTTTTATTGTGTTATTAGCAACAGTATATGATGATCCGAAAGTTGTATTTGACGATGACCTATAGATACCATAATTAGTACCTGTTGCAGTTGAACTTCCATTTCCGATATAATTATCCCTGATAGTATTTCCTGTTACGTTTACTGTATACGGATTGGTTCCTATATAAATGTAGTAATTAGCGCCTGATGTTACTCCGTCATAACGGCAGTATTGGATAGTATTGTTAGTTATATTTACTGTGTTATCTACACCTGTTGCACCGAGTCCGTCATAAATTCCATAATGTGACCCGGTGGTACCACCAAGTGTATCGGAAATGTTATTATTGTTAACTGTCGCCGAAGAATTTATTCCTGTAGTCATGTAAATTCCGTATGCGCCGGAATTATTAGATCCTGTGTTTACTCTTATACTATTATTACTTATAGTTATACTATCCTGGTATTGACAATAAATCCCGTACTTTGAACCAGTCGATGTTCCTGCCAGACCTGCTCCGATATTAGAGAGTGTATTTCCTGTAGTACCGCCAATATTATAAAAGTGATCATAGAGGTCTCTTGGATCTGAATCGGCATAACCCACTAACCACATTCCATTATTACTATTATCTAACGTACAACCCTGAACTGAGATGCTTTCATGTCTCCCGCTGATAGAAGTCGGATTTGTTGTTGCTCCTGCCAGATCCCTGTTTGCAGTGGATATACAGCTGGAATATATATCAGCCTGCTGCTGCTGTATAGTACAGCCGTTGAGCGTAACATGCTGGCAACCGTCCGTACTCGATGCTCTTACCATTAGAATACCGTACTCCGTCTTCAATGACTGAGTACCGCCTGTGTACTGCTCTACAAAATTTATATTGTTAAATGTAATGTAATCGGTACCTACCAGCCATAATATGGCATCACCGGACGAGCCAAGGGATGTTGTGGATATAACTCCCGATCCGCTAACGTCAGTCTGGATAATTGGATTTGTTCCGGCGCCATTCCTCTGGAATACAACAGGATTGCCTGATGTTGGCTGATTTGAAGTTATATTTATTACAAGACCTCCGGACGGGACTATTTCCGAATATCCCGGAGTAATATTAAATGTGACACCACCTGAGCCTACTCCGTTTGCATTGAGGTCTGCTATTGCTAGCGCTATTGTTGCGTATGTGCCCGGTATCGTCTTCGTACCAGTCAATTGTGCATTTGCATTACCTTGTAGCATTATCATCAACAAAGCGAATGCAAATAATGAGGTTAAGATCTTTTTCATTATTTTTCCTTTAAAATTTTAGTTTTCTTTTAAATTGTTCCTACTTGCTATGCGGTGCATAGATCTGAGGAACTTCATCCGCCTTGCTTATTACAAGAATTATTTCACTATTGTCACAAAGATTTACTCCGCTCATTAAATATTCCCTGCCCTGCTCATCTGTAAACCTTACATCATATTCACATACTTCCTCATTTGCTGTGAAGTCTATGCTGATGCTTTGGTCTTTTGCTACTGATCGGGAAAATGATACTGAGGTGCCGGTGTTGTCACCGCTGGGTGAAATCTTAAATGAAGTTACGTTTACGCCAGATTTGTTGATAACGGAATAATTGCCCGCTCCTGTAAATCCAATAAAAGCCATTACAAACAGGACAATAACCCCGCCAATAAGGGTTTGTTTCATTAATGTAAATCCTCCTTTACTATTTTATTATCCAAACGCGGAGAGCGCCTGGGTTGGTTGTCTTAGAACAGTGTGGGGATTCAGGATGGAATTATCTATTAAATATCAATATTAACCCCCTTTTTGTATTTATAGTAATTATGCTTACTATAAATAAAACTCAAGACTTAATTTAGTAATACTCATCCTACATTAGAATAAGCAATATGCTGATAATATTGTAAGAAATTTCCTACAAGATTAGTGAACGATTTCCTACCACTCCTTGCCTTTTTCCGCACAAGGTTAGATTAATGAATTTTATAGATTTACACCTTTGGTGGGATAATAATGCGGTGTTTTATTGCGTAATGGGTTATATCTACGTTGGAATGAACTTTTAATTTTTCGAGGATTCTTGTTCTGTATGTACTAACCGTCTTTACACTTATACATAGATCCCTACTGATCTCCTTTAATGAATTACCCGATGCAATGAGACACAATACCTGGAATTCCCTGTCCGAAAGCGATTCATGCGGTGCCTTTCCCGTCGACTTCTCCATCGAAAATGCGATCATTTCAGCTATTGAATGCGAAATGTACCTTCCCCCGCTGTTCACCTTATTGATTGCTTTTATTAATTCGTCCGCTACACTCTCCTTTGTCAAAAACCCTGCCGCACCTGTTTTTAATGCTCGCATAGCTACTTCATCTTCCTGATTCATCGTTAATATAAGCACTTTTTGGTCCGGCTTCCTTTGCTTGATCTCAAGGAGTACATCCAGTCCGTTCTTATCGGGCATTGATAGGTCAAGTATTAGTACGTCCCATTCATCCTTAAAAAGCAGATCCATGACCTCTGCGCCGTTAGATGCTTCACCGACTTCTTCCACTTCGGAAGTTTCTGTTAGCAGGTCCTTTATTCCTTTTCTTACGACCCAATGGTCGTCTGCGATCAACACTTTCATCTCAATTACTATTATTTAATGGAATTTTTAACTTTATAAATGTACCGCCACCGGGTTTATTCTCCACAACGACTTCACCATTCAAAAGATTTGCTCTTTCCTTCATTCCGAGGATTCCAAGAGTTGTGCTTTCAGGCGTTTTTCCGTTTAGCCCTACTCCATTGTCCTTAATTTCCATATAAAATTTTCCTAAGTCAACGTAACTTTTTATCTGTACATGTGTGGCATTTGCATGTCTTGCTATATTAGTCATTGCCTCCTGAAATATCCTGAATATCGCGACAGACATTTCTTTATCTTCGATTACCTCTCTATCGGGAAGTTTTGTGATACATCTTATTCCCGTTCGTGTCTGAAATTCTCTCACTTGCATTTCTATAGCAGGAAAAAGTCCCAGGTCATCCAGAAGTCGCGGACGAAGGCTTGTCGATATCTTTCTTACAGAATTTATCGTTTCATCGATAAGATTATTTACCGATGTTACTTTCTCGTTTATTGGTTTATCGTTAGGGAGTTTATTTGCAAGCAGTGAAACCTCTACCTTCACAGCAGTTAGCATCTGTCCAAGTTCATCATGTACTTCCCTGGCAACTTTGAGATTTTGCTCTTCCTTTACCTGTTCTACCTTCATCGCAAGCTGGCTCAGCTGTTCATTCTTTATTTTTATTTCTTCCTCGGCTTTCTTTCTCACAACGATTTCATCTCTGAGCTCAGAAGTTCGTTTTTTTATTATATTCTCGAGAGATAAATTGAATTTCTTCGCGTAATCCAGCAAAAGTACAACTATAATAAAGAAACCCATTCTCACAAGTGCATTCCAGTAAGCAACCTCTTCATGGGTATATGCTTTTCTATTCTCCCCTAAGAACCACAAAACTGCGCTTAGTATTGCCACTGTTATAGCTTCCCATTTTCCAATATACCACAGACACACGGAGATAGGTATCAGATAGAAAATCGAAAATGAGATCTCATCACCGGTACCATAATCGACCACTGCTACCAGCGCGAGCCCTACAATTACAATTAAAAACACAAAAGCCTTTGGCTGTCTATCTAATGTCTCTCTGAGTTTCATAACTCGCAAATATACTATTTAAGGAATAAAAGTATATCCATTAAATGAGTGGGATGTAGGAAGGTCTATTTTCGGCGGGACTTCTTAGAGCATTTTGGGCATCTGCAAATACCCTTTAAAAACTCATCAAAATACTCTTTTCCGTAATTTACAGTTATCTCTTCTCCTTTTTCGATCTTCTTTATGGCATGTATAAGTACCCTTCTGCCGGTGGTCATATACTCACTGTTGGGTATACAGGAGTGATTTATAAATTTCGCGGGGTTATTCTTTATGTTACCGTCGAGGCACCACTTATTATTAAGCTCTATTATATACCTGTGATTTCCTTTGTTCTCATCACTGTTAACATCTGAATTTAGCATCTTTTTCCCTTTATATTCCACAATATACTCACCCTTCCTATAGTCCCTCTCTGCAAATACACCGTACCTGGCAATAGCTGATCTTTTGACAACGTAATCTTTCTTCATATTTTTCTTTGGTTAAACAAAAAAGCCAATCCAAAATTTTCAGATTTGATTGGCTTTCAATTGTGAGGCCGGATGGGATCGAACCATCGACCCTCTGCTTAAAAGGCAGATGCTCTACCGCTGAGCTACGGCCCCAAAAAACATGGGTTTTCCCGGGTATATAATCAGACCGGATTTTCACCAAATGTCAAATTTACACATTTATTTTCAAATCTTAAAGGCTTTTCCTGTCCACATTGGCAGTATTTAGACCGTGGATTACCCACCCAATACAAAAAACGCTCCTTATACTTATAGGAGCGTTTCGACCGATTCCAAAGCTGTGGAATCAGAGGGGGTACGGGGAACAACAACTCTCTTAAAAAACAGGGTAAGATCTTTTTTAAAAAGCCCCTGCGTTTGCAGGGGCTTTTATTCCACAAAAGTGGAATTATTTGGGATGTAGGGAACAACAAACTATTTTATTAACATCATCTTCTTTGAAGCTATAAGCTGACCATCTGCAACAAGAGTGTAAAAATATACTCCTGAAGCCAGGTTACTGCCGTTAAACCTCTGCTCGAACGTACCTGCATTCAGCTCTTTATTATTGAATAATGATGCTACTTCTCTGCCAGTCATATCATATACTTTTAATGATATAGTGCTTGCCTTAGGCAAAGAGAATTTTATCGTAGTCGTTGGATTGAACGGATTAGGATAGTTTTGCTCCAGTCCATAATCATCCGGTACTTCATTCCCGGTATAGGTAATGCCGGTCAAAGTTTCCTCATATTTTATAATGCCGTCTTCACCATTTTCCGCTATGTATGCCTTATTTGGTGACACCATGTGGACACCATAAGCATAATATCCGGGAGAGGCATAATATTGCCATGTATTGCCACCATCACTGGTTTTGAGCACAGCGCCTCCATTCGAACAAACGATCCCATTTAACTGGTCAAAAAAATGCAAAGCCTGAAAGGTCATATTAGGGAACGGAACCGCCAGCGAATCCCATGAAGCGCCTCCATCAGTTGTTCTTTTTAAAGTTGAATTTGATCCGCATACCCAGCCTGTATTGGCGTCAACCATAAATATTTTGTACAAATAGTTAAGTGTGGCACCAACATCCTGCCAGTTGTCTCCCCCATTTATAGTTTTTAGAATTTTCTTGTTGCTTAAAGTAACATAGCCTATCGTGGAAGTGACCATGGACATACTTGTTACACTGGAGACATAGGGAAGAGTCTGATCCTCCCAATTAGCGCCGCCGTTTGTTGTTTTTTGAAAGTAAAGACCTACACCTGAGTATTGCGACCTCCAACCCGTTGTTCCGGTTGCAAAATCAATATCATATGGATATTCATTACCGTTACCGGCGCTGATCAGGATCCACTGTGACCCGCCTGTAGTTGTTCTATATACTTTACCGCCGGAGCCGAGGATCCAGCCCGTATTATCATCTAACATATCTATATACCCGGCATTACTGCCGCTTCCAATAATAGAAGTATCCCAGTTAGCTCCTGCATCGGTCGATTGCAATATAACGTTACCGTTACCAACAGCAAAAATTTTATTGCCGTCACTTGATGCCCATATTTCTCTTGGGGATACTAAACTAATGCGGTTCGAGAAAGCTTTTTTATCAGCCTGAGAGTACATCTTGTCAAATGTTCCATCTGCTCCCGCGGTTATTAAGCTGTCTTCCCCAAGAAGACTAGTTGAATACATAGTATTTGTATATTGATCAGGCGATTCTCTAAAATCTATCGTATCCCAGGAGGGGATGGCGTTATTATTTATAACGTCCTTATATATGTACTCCGGCTTCCCGGTAATGTATGCTATTACAGAGTCACCCTTTATTAAAAGGTCAACTTCAGGCCAGTTGAAATTCGGAGGTAATCCCAAACTCCTGTTTGTCCAGTTAACACCCCCATTGGTTGTTGCGTAAATACGTGCACCGCAGGAGACCACTCCGGTCGAATCATTAGCGAAAGCCATTGTCCTGGGAGTAGTTAAAGAACCGGGGATTTGGTATGATGACCAGTTGAATCCCCCGTTAGTTGATTTATATAATAGGCTCGAGTTTGCGCCGAAATAGATCACATTACTATTCACTACATAAAAACAACTAGGACTCCCTGGTAATGAGCTGATTTGATTCCAGCTCACGCCGCCGTCAGTCGTTCTTCCCAGAATACCCGGATACCTTCCGAATGCATACCCTGTAAGGTCATTGAGGAAAGATATATCATAAATATCAGAGGTAACGCCCGGTATTGGAGTCTGGAGCCAGGTATTGCCGGCATCCGTTGTTTTTGCTATTACACCGTCATAACCGCCTAACCATCCTGTTTGTGAATTTATAAACTCCATATCGGCATATTCGATCTTCCATCCGGTTATAGGATCAATAAGAATATCATCTTTGTAAGACCAGTTGATACCTGCATTTGTTGTTTTAAAGAAAGTTCCGGTTTCTATGACTCCGTACCATGTTTGTACATCTAAAGCCTGGATTTTTGCGGGGTAGCCTGCAAAGGGTTTCGGATAAACGTATCCGAGTGAAGTATTTCCCTGTGCAAAACTCTTGCCGGCTATCAGCATAACCAGCAAAAGCATCATCACTTTAAAATTTTTGTAATTTGTTCCCATTATCGTTTTATTTATTTTTTAAAAAAATTTTTTTATCCTGTTTTAAAACTTCCCCGGTTTTACCCGGGGAAGTTGCTATTTCAACCAGTTTCACCTATATCTAAAGGGGTGAAAGAAACTCAATGAACAATGATTATTTGACTAACATCATCTTTTTTGAAGCAATGAGCTGTCCGTCTGCAACAAGAGTGTAAAAATATACTCCTGAAGCCAGGTTACTGCCGTTAAACCTCTGCTCGAATGTACCCGCATTCAACTCTTTATTATTGAATAATGAAGCTACTTCTCTGCCCGCCATGTCATATACTTTAAGAGATATAGTACTAGCCTTGGGCAATGAGAATTTTATCGTGGTCGATGGATTAAATGGATTTGGATAGTTCTGTCCCAAACTATAATCAGCCGGTACTTCATTTCCGGAATAAGTATTTCCCGTTAGGAGCTCTTCATATTTTATAATAGCACCCCCGAAAAATTCCGAAATGTACGCCTTTGTTGGTGATGTCATTTGCAGTCCGTACATAGTTGAACCCTCGGAGAAAGAATATTCCCACGTGTTGCCGCCGTCGTGGGTTATCAATATCGCGCCTCCAAGCGAAGTCATCATGCCGTTTGACTCGTCAAAAAAGTTTATCTTATTTGGATACATCCCGGGAAATGGCAGAGATAACGAATCCCATGTAGCGCCGCCAGTCGTGGTTCTGCGAACTGTTGAATTTATTCCGCATACCCATCCGGTGTTTGCATTCAGCATGAATATATCAAACAATATTGGTCCAAAGCTGCCCACAGTTGTCCAGTTTTCGCCGCCATTTGTAGTTTTTATAACACCATCTGTACTGCATGCATAACCGATTGCCGGTGTAACCATAGAAATTCGGCTTAACCCTGTGGGTGTCTGCTCTACCCAGTTAACTCCGCTGTTCGTAGTCTTAGCAAGGTAACCGCTTTGAATTATCCATCCGGTATTTTCATTTACAAAATCTATGTACATACCTGCCTTGGTTGTATCGGAAGTTCCAATGTGGGTCCAGTTATCACCCCCATCGACGGTCTTATAGACACGGCAGGAAGCATCCAATATCCACCCTGTATTATCATTGATCATTTCTATGCCCCCATCTAATGAAGAGTTGGGGATCGACAATGTATCCCAGTTATTACCGCCATTATCCGTATATAAAATAGTACTGTCAAAACCGCTGGAAATTATTTTGTTACCATCACTCGATACCCATATATCAGCCGGACGCATATCATTGATTCGGTTTGAAAAAGCCTTTTTGTTAGCTTGTGAATACATTGTATTGATCACACCTTGAAATCCCGCCGTGATTAGTGAATCTTCGCCAAAAAGATAAGTTGACCTCATTAAGTCGGTAAACTGGTCTGGTGACTCCCTGAAGTCAATCGCTTCCCAGGAAGGAGTAGTGTCATTATTTATTACATCCTTATAGATATAGTTCTTATTGCCGGTTACGTAAGCATAAACCGAATCCCCTTTGACTAATAGGTCAAGGTCATATGACCCATTGAGAAGTGAACCCTGTTTCCGGTCTACCCAATTGCTTCCGCCATTGGTTGTTACATATATGGATCCTGAGGCTAATATAGCGCCAAGTGAGTCATTTGCGAATTTTATACTTGTTACGGGGACACTCCCGCTTACTGAGAGCTGCATTAATGACCAGCTTAATCCCCCGTTAGTTGATTTATATGAACTCGCTGTGCCTGAGCCAAAAAACATTACCGATTCATTTAGTGCATAAAACCCTAACCCGTTGGCAGGCAATGAATCAACTACAAACCAGCTGGCGCCTCCGTTAGTGGTTTTTCCTAAAATATTAGGGGATGCACCTACTGCATATCCGGTATTATCATTTAGAAAAAAGAGATTTGAAATACCTGAAGTAACACCGGGTAATGGTGTCTGTATCCACGTATTTCCTCCATCCATGGTTTTTGCTATTAAACCATTATTTGAGGATACCCACCCCGTGTTTGAATTTATAAAATGCATTGCACCGTAACCTAGCTTAAAGCCAGTTGTGGGATCTAAAAACAAACCATGCTGATAGCTCCAGTTAGCACCTGCATTCGTCGTCTTAAAAAAAGTACCGGTTTCCGTGATACCATACCACGTTGACATATCGAATGCCTGTATTCCGATAATCCCGGTAGCAATTGGCTTTGGATACATAGTCTCAAATGAAGTGCTACCCTGCCCAAAACTCTTGCCTGTGATCACTAACGATAGTATAAATAGAACAACAAACAGCCTGAGACTAAATCTCACAGCCGTTTGCTGAAAAAATACTTCTACTGAGTAAAGAAAATCTTCGCGGTAAAGTTGTATTGCTTGTTTCATTGTTGTTGTTCTCCCTATTTTTTTTTGCTTTAGTTTTCTTGATTTCTGATTTTTATCTTGCCGGGGCTTCGTTTTTTTCAGCCCCGGCTCGTAAAAACCAGACTCTTTGTCTTAAGCTACATTGCTTAGAGGAGTTGAAGCTACTGCGCCGATCGGATTTATTACTACAGGCTCACCTTCACCTTGTTCACAAGCTGTTGCGCCGATACCGACTACTAATAAAGTTGCTGCGAGTACGAACATTCTTACTTTTTTCATTTTTGTTTTATTTTGTTTGTTTTTAAAATGTTTTTATTAAAAGTTTTTAGAGTTCAAATTTTAGTTACCAGCATGTTCTGACTCAGAAACCTTGGCTGTCT
>JAGQWG010000001.1:0-1079436 GCA_020437585.1 Ignavibacteriota bacterium | reverse complement strand
ACGTTGCTTTATTCACTGTGAGGGATGTTGTGGAAGGGTGATATGTATATTCCCTTAGGCGGTGAGAGTCTAATAGTGAATTTGGATCGGACCTCTACTAAATAGTACGGCGAAACAGTTCAGCCGTCTGTAATACAAGATATTCTTGTGCAAAGGTGTTCCGTCACCTTTGGCAGAAGGAGCAGTTGTATCCTTATCCTCTGTGGGATACGTACCGTAAATACTGTATAACGTATGATACAACGAAATCAGGCTAGCCTGTTTATATATTTGAAATTCCCTTTTATTTTGTCATTCCCGCGAAAGCGGGAATATAGAGGAAAAAACTTAATACGGTGCTATAAACTAAATCCCTTAACATAAACCAAAAACGAATTAACAAACCCACTACCACAACAAAACAAATATTACACTATACCAATAATCACCGAAGGTCTACGACTCATCGAGTCCCCGACTCGTGGAGTGATTCAAAGCCATTACGGAAATCCCCCCATCAAGACGTTCGGGGATAACAATTATTGAGGGATTGACAGATTAATTGAACCTATTTAACCAGAATCATTCTTTTCGTCTCAATAAAGCCTTCTGCTTCTAATTTATAGAAGTAAACACCGCTTGGAAGACTTATTGCGGAAAAATCTACCTTGTATGAAGCGGGTTCTTTTACTTCATTAAGCAATGTTTTCACTTCCTGTCCCAGAACATTATAAACGATAAGCTTTACAAATGACTTTTGAGGTACTGAAAATTCTATGGAAGTCGAAGGGTTGAAAGGATTAGGATAATTCTGTTTCAAGGAAAAATCACCGGGAATTTCAGAAGATAAAATATGAATGCCAACGGTAGTATTAATAGCAAGATTCCTGCCAGCAGTAACACCTAACCCATTTTTTACTGAAATGGACTTATCAAAGCCGCCTGTTTGAGCATACTGCTTACTCCATGTTATACCTCCATCGGTTGTTACAGAAACCGTATCATCGGTCCTGACCACATAAACCAAATCATCAGTTACATTCGCCGCTTCATATGGAGTTGCAGAAACATAACCGGTGAGCGTAGTCCAGTTCAATCCTTTGTTTGTAGTCTTTCCCATTATGCCGTTGCCGCCAAATTTAAGTCCACCTGCATAACCGGTACTCGAGTTAACAAACATAACGAACTTAAAGTCAGCAAAATCACCAGGCACTGAGGTAAAAGTCCAGTTAACCCCACCATTGGTAGACTTAACAATACTACCCCCGCTTCCGAATCCGGAAACAAAGACAGTATCTTCCGATAAAGCATAAACATCAGTCAAAGATGAAATATTAACATCCCTTGGCAGCCAGGAGTCACCACCGTTAGAAGTGAACTTAATCACTCCTCCGGCACCGACAACCCAACCTGTATTCACATTCACAAAAAACAATGTTCTAAATCCTGTTCCGCTGGTATCATATTTTTGGACCCAGTTAACTCCTCCATTTGTAGACTTGTAAATCTTTCCGCTTATAGAACCAAGTCCGCCAGTGCAATATCCTGTATTCTGGTCAAGAAAAGCAATGTCGGTAAGATTTACCGAGGAAGGTATCCCGGAATTAATGCTGAACCAGGAGGATCCTCCATTAGTGGATTTTAAGACTGTTGCGGTATCGCCACAAGTAAAGCCTGTAGTGGAATTAATAAAAAATACACTATGCAGAGCTTTATTCTGTGGATTAGTAACGGACACCCATTGCGCCAGAGCTGTAGTATAAGTACATAATGAAAGTATGATAGCAAGTAGTAGTCTGTTCATAACATAGAATTTTTGATGTAAGAGGATATAAGAATATAAGGATTTTTTGGAAAAGATTTTATTTTTTCACCTTTATCCAATTCTCTCTCACTTTCGAGATGAGCTTCTCATCCTTTAGCTCCTTTTCCGGGATCCATTCCTCTATATATCCGCAGGAAACACATATATAGGAATCCAGGAATATCCTGCGCCATGAGGTCACCGGGATTATCATTCTTTCACCGCGTTTGGTTGCCTCATTATCGGTATATACCTCTGTTGAGGCGCATTTGGGGCATTTACCCGATTTTAGTGATTGGTCATTCATAAGTTTGTTTAATATTAAGAAATATTAAGTTAATTTAATGTGTGTACTTTATAAATGAAATTTTGAAAATTAATTAATCTTTATGCTCAGATACAATGCCGATATAAAGAGCGTTATTTACATAGTAATAACATCGTCTCTTTTTGTTGCACAATGGGTGTGGCTTGGACTTAACCCCTTCTTTTATACATGGTTCTTGTTCATGTCTGTAACGGTAGCAGTAATGACTCACAATCATAACCACCTCCCTATGTGGCGCTCTAAAACAATGAATGTTTTAACTGACTGGTGGCTGACTGTATTTTATGGCTTTCCTATTTTCGCGTGGGTACCGACTCATAACAAAAACCACCACCGCTTCAATAACCGCGAAGGCGACGACTCGATCACATACAGAGTTAGTGAAAAAAATAACTTTCTAACATTCATTTCATATCCTTCTATCAGCGGGTACTACCAGCAAAGGGCTATATTTAATTATCTAAAAGATGCTAAAGCCAATAACAAAGAGAAGTTCTGGCTTTGCATTTCGCAATATGTCGTGCTCGTAGTATGGGTTGCGTTCTTCCTTATTCTCGACTGGAAAAAGGCGCTCTTTTTTGTGATAATTCCGCAACAGGTATCGCTCTTCAGCGTGCTGATATTTAATTATGTACAGCACGTGCATGCCAATGAAGAATCCGAGTGGAACCATTCGCGCAATTTCACCGGTTTTTTGAACTTTCTGCTGTTTAATAACGGATTACACACTATACATCACCATAAAGCAGGACTCCACTGGAGCAAAGTTCCCGAAGCCCACGCTGAGATCGAGCACAATATCGACCCCATACTTCTCGAAAGAAGCTTCTGGTGGTATATTTTCAGAGCCTATTTCCTCTCGATATTCATTCCAAAATTCAGGACAAACTCTATGCGCCTGGAAAGAATGATGCAGGAAGAGTTGGCAAAGAAAGGACAGTCTTCTCATATATCCGAAGTAACGGTTGAAGAAGAAGAGATATCCGGTCCTCAACCGGAAGTCCAGGTCTCTTAAAAAAGATTTTACGGTTTTAAAATGGCGAGGCAACCTATTAACGTACTCGTATTCCCTTTCAGAAAAAATTCGGAAGGCGAATACGAGTTCGCTGTTTTTAAAAGGGCTGACAATCCTTTTTGGCAAGCTATATCAGGAGGTGTTGAAGATGATGAGGAATTACATCTTGCTGCTTCCAGAGAATGTTATGAAGAAGCAGGTATTCCAAAAAACCGTAAACTCTACAAGCTTTCCTCCCATAATTCAATACCCGCATATATTTTTTATGAACATGCTAAGTGGGGTGATGCTGTCTATCTTGTAGACGAACACTCATTTGCCATTGAGGCTCATGATCACGAAATAATTCTTTCTCATGAACACACTGAATACAAATGGCTTTCTTTTGAAAAAGCAACGGAAATACTTAGATTCGACAGCAACAAAACCGCTTTGTACGAGCTCCATTCCCGTTTAAAAAATGATAACCTTCGTTAAATTTTCAGTTACAATTTAAGGTTTTTTTATTTGCTAAGGTTTTTTTTTATGATGAATAGTAGTATTTTATTTTGAAATACTGCTATTCTCATTTTACTTCTTAGAAAAAATTTATTTGATTTTCTCTCTCCCAACCTGAATATTCCTGATAACAAGTGCCATTACATAATTGCTCCCGCGGACGCAAGAGATATAGATACTTGCTTTAAAAATCACATTTCAAAAATTAAATAAACAAAAAATGATAAATCCAGGTCAGGAACTCTCGACAATAGATTTTGCAAGCATGATCGGAGGTCCTTTAACATCATGTGTTGACGCGCAGGCTCAGGCTGCAATGAGCACGGTTAACTTCATCAAGGCAGTAGGTTTTAATGAAGACAATGAACCTATTTATGTTTCATTTAAATACGACAAGGAAGTATCCCCATTTATTCCCGGCACACCCGCAGGTATAACATCCATTGAAGTAACTGCACCGGGATCGGGTTATCTTGTTCCTCCCAGTGTCGATGTAAATAATACAGGATCAGGCGGTTCAGGTCTGCAAGCTCAAGCGACAATCGAAGGAGGTAAGGTTACAAAGATCACAATAACCGACCCCGGTACGGGTTACACTGGTGCTCCCGCAATTTCACTTACTCCTGTTTCGGACGATCCCGGGACTGGAGCCACAGCGACTGCCACACATAGCTCTGGAACGCCAAACGTAGAGGCTCAATACAGACAAATGGCAATAAAAGTTCCAATGCTCTCTATTGTACCGATACCCTATATCCGCATAGATGAGGTGGACATTAAATTTCATGCCCAGATCACAACTATGGAATACAAGGATACAACGGATAAATTTGGTGTGGACGCATCGCTGGAATTCAAGCAAAGATGGCCCGGAGGTTCGGTAAAGCTGAACGCTTCCCTTTCGTATCAAAAGTCCAATACCCAGGGAGAAAAAGTTGACAGAACGTATGCGCTGGACATACACGTTCACGCATCACAGGATGAGCTCCCCGGCGGTATGGAAAAGATCCTGGGCATCCTTGAGGATTCAATGAAATCAAAAACTGCTTCATAAACAACTAAAAGAATAGTCACCGTGCCAAAACTAAATGAATACATAGGAATGCTTTTATCGGAAATGGTAAAGGCAAGGGTAACGGCAGACCTTGAAACAGTAAGGGTGGCAGAGCTCTATGCGAGCCACCCTCTACTTAAAAACATGCCGCTCCCCCACATGCGATTACCGGAGATAAAACTAGATATCCCGATTGCGATCAAAGATGTGGATAAGACTGCATCGCCCGTCTATAACTTTCCAAAGATGAAGGAAGTTTTTACCGGTATATACACTGCGCAGATCAAAAAGGAAAACCTTACTATTACGGCTGAAGAAAAAGAAACGCTGGATAAACGAATAGAAGCGGTAATAAAGGAATTGGGATCGGGCAGTACCCTGCCGCCAACCGTGGACTACATAGCCGAAAAATTCACATCCCAGCTGACAACCGAAGAAAGCCAGCCGGCAAGAAAGGCCGTAAAATCAAAAACCGATTTTACAAAATTCGCAAAGATCTCCAACAGCATCAAAACCGAATTGATAAAGGAGCTTCCAAAACACATCGAGACCCCGGAAGCAGGAATAGACGTGATCGTCACGGCAAACGAATTACGGGATGCGGTCGAAAAAGACAAACTTACCGTTATAAATCTTTCCGTCACTGAAGACGGCTACATGTGGAATACTATAACTAAGGACGACGGTAATACCGAAAATAAATTATTACCCGAATGATAAAAGCGATACATTTACCGCAGGTAGAGGAACTGCAAAAACGCGAAATGGAAATACCGGGATTGATCGACTCTCTAAAGGACAGAAGCGGGAATTTTTTTAACAGCTGTCTGGAATGGATCCATGAACTTTCCGACTACATGAAAAAAAATAACATTCCCGAATCGGCGGACATCTCGCTTCTGGAAGGCAGGCTGATCATGGCGGAACGAGGGCAGGTTGAAGGGGACATAGCTTTTAAAAGTAGAGCTTCAAAGAGCAAAATAAAAGAAGCGGTTGGAGTAGAGGCATTGAGGGAAGCTCAGAATGTGATCCTTCGTATAATTCAAAATCCGGTAATGAGGATAGAAGAAGCGGCATCACTTATACGGCAGATATGCGCTATCGCCGAACATAAAGGGCTACTGCAAAACCGTACATTTTCACCAAACCACATAGAATCATTAATAGCAGAGCTAAAAGACGATCCCGACCTTACAAACGGTATAGTAAAGTTAAATGGTATGCTCCCTCAAATAGATCTGATAATCCTATTCGACAGATGTATTTGACCTAAGTTTCGCTAAAATATAGGGAAATACACGCATTTTTGATTAAATTATCCATTGGATTTATTTCAAAATATCGATATATTTGTAATTCTATAAATTAGAATTTAGACGATAAATATATGTTTGCAATAGTAGATATACAGGGCAGCCAATACAGGGTGCAGGAAAACGACAAGATCTATGTACCAAAGATCAGCAAGGACGCAGGCGAGAAAGTAACCTTTGACAAGGTGCTCATGATCTCACCCGCCGAAAACAAGTTCGAAATTGGTACACCTGTACTCGATGGCAAAAAAATAGAGGCGACGATCGTTGACCACGTGAGAGATGAAAAAGTGATCGTATTCAAGAAGAAGAGAAGAAAAGGATACCAGAAGAAGAGGGGTCACAAACAGCATTACACATTAATCTCAATAGACAAAATCGCATAGGAGAATAACAAATGGCTCATAAAAAAGGATTAGGAAGCACAAAGAACGGCAGAGACTCACAAGCGCAGAGACTTGGCATCAAGAAATTCGGCGGTGAAAGAGTAAAAGCCGGCAACATCATCGCAAGACAAAGAGGAACGAAATTTCTTCCCGGCAAGAATGTTGGACTGGGAAAAGATTATACGATCTTTTCATTAATAGAAGGCAAGGTGTTATTCACCAATAAGGCAGGAAAGAAAGTTATAAACGTCGAACCTGCCAATGCATAAGTTTTAATCCACAGGTAAATGGAAAAGGTTATCGCTGAAAAGCGGTAACCTTTTTTTATTCTCAAAAATTTAAAATCACGGAAGATAAAATGAAATTAACAGTAGTAGGTGCAGGAAATGTAGGTGCAACCGTAGCAAACGTTGCAGCTGAGAAGGAACTGGTAAACGAAATTATACTCCTCGACATTAAAGAAGGTATTGCAGAGGGAAAATCCCTCGATATATGGCAGACAGCTCCTATCCTTGGCTATGATACACGGGTCACCGGTTCGACAAACGATTATTCGGCAACGGCAGGCTCGGACGTAGTTGTAATTACTTCCGGACTTCCAAGAAAGCCCGGCATGAGCAGAGACGACCTGATCTCGACAAATGCAGGTATCGTAAAGTCGGTAACGGAAAACATAATGAAACATTCTCCCGACACCATAATAATAGTAGTATCCAATCCGCTGGACGTAATGACATACTGCGCATATCTTACCTCGGGACTTCCGTCGAGCAAGGTTATGGGTATGGCGGGAATACTCGACACTGCAAGGTACAGAGCATTCCTGGCTACAGAGCTGAACTGCTCACCAAAAGACATACAAGCAGTTCTTATGGGAGGTCACGGTGATACTATGGTACCCCTTCCCCGATACACAACTGTAAGCGGTATCCCGGTAACAGAATTTATCAGCGACGAAAAATTACAACCAATAATAGAGAGGACAAAGAAAGGCGGAGGCGAGCTGGTACAGCTTATGGGAACGTCAGCATGGTATGCACCCGGAGCGGCAGCGGCACAAATGGTAGAGGCAATAGTAAGGGATCAGAAAAGGATATTCCCGGTATGCGCATGGCTGGAAGGACAATACGGCATGGAAAAAATTTACCTTGGTGTACCGGTAAAGCTGGGCACTAACGGAATAGAAGAGATAATAGAACTAAAACTGAACGAAGACGAAACGAAGCTGCTCAACGATTCTGCTGAAGCAGTAAGGGAAGTCATGGGTGTGTACGATAATATGATGAAGGGATAAAATAAAATTCGTATCAGAGTACGAGGTGACGGTGAGCAATTGCCGTCACTTTTTTATTGCGGTGTAGAATTTTTCTCTTTGCGGATCACGAGGCTCATCTCGGTACCGGTGTCATTTGAATCAAAGCTGAACTCGTCTACGAGCGACATAATGATGTAAACTCCTCTGCCGGATTCTTTGAGAAGATTCTCTTCGTTTGTAGGATCGGGTAACATCGAAATATCGAAACCATCACCCTCATCCTTTACCTTTACCTCTATCATATCCTTATCGTAATTAATAATGACGTGAACTTTTTTGGAGGGGTTTTCCTTATTGCCGTGAACAATGGCATTGACGAGCGCTTCAGAGACAGCTATTTGCAGATTAATAAATCTTTCAATCTCAAACATGGTCTCCTCATTGACGCGGGCGAGAACTTCCTCGAATTTTGCGATTTCAGACCTTTGGCTGTCGAGTTCGATGTAGAGAGTCTTCAAATAAATTTAATTTTGTTTCAAATATTCCAAATTATTCTAACAAGCACAGACGCGGAAGAATTATCGCTCGACGAATTGTCGTACTTAAAGAAATCAATCCCCCCGGTAACATGAATGTATGAATTATTTTTTAAAAAGGCTTTTACCCCGGCAACAGGACCGAAGTTGCGCACCGTATTGCTTAATACTTTTACTCCGTCGACGTAATCATAACGCTTTTGCTGGTAAAACTTATACCCGGCGGAAAGCTCTACAAATTCAAAAAAAAGATAATTGAGCGAGCTAGCCATATTGACGTCTTCGAAATAGCTCAGGGGGCGTACCGAGAATTCATCGTCATTGAATTCCCCCTGCTCGGAAAACTTAAGCCCGGTAAATAAATTTACGAAAAAGTTATCTGTAATGTTATAATAAATTGAATCCTTAACAGTGAGCTGTCTATACGAGAAACTATTGACCTGTGACACCAGGTCTTCAAATGCGTAAACTGTATAATTAGCAAGCACCTGCACGGAGTTCTTTATCAGCAAGGGTTTCAGGGGAGCATAGGTGCTATTGGAAGTGAGGCGGTATATGGTGTTTGTATTGTTGTTCGAGCTCCTCTCCTTATATATGTAAGAGAGTTTATTTGAGCTGGCATCGAATATTGTCTCGAGTATAAAGTTATTCAGGTTGTTATAGATATGAGAAAGTGAACCGACCAGCAGAAGCTCGTCCCTGTCGTCATAATTCTGATCGCTATCGGTATCATATTTGAGTATGGACGAGGATCCGGAAAATTTAAACGAGTTAGTATTGGAAAGGCGGTATGTATTATCCAGAAAGAGAGACGTTCGGGAGCTGTTATTGTTCTTCTCTTTTTCGACCTCCTCAAGCTGGCGGATCGTTGCGGGGCTTAGTCCGCCGAGATTCACAGGGACGTTATTTTCCGATCTCTCCTGATGAAGGAGGCCAATACGCGTAATATTATTGAGGAACCCAAAGTTAAGGTCGGCTCCAAAACGGAGCCTGTTTTCCGTTCTCTCGGAATCATAGTTATTATCAAAGATGATCGAGCTGGTATTGGATTTATATTTCAGCTCCTTTAATATATTCTTTGAAGTAAATCCCCCATTTATTGTGAGCAGGTAATTCTCACCGATCAGGTACTGAACTTCATCCTCGAGATTTATGTAATTTTCTATTCGGGACTCAATATTATTCTGCACTCCGAATGTATTCATTACGTCGGTCGAAGCCGGGAAATAAAAATCGTTTCTTCTGTTATAATAACCCACGCGAGCTCTGTTATTGGAGTATTGGGAGAAAACTTTATAAACCTCGGAAGCAAGCTGGTAATTGTAATTAACTTTTTGTGTCAGGTCTTCATACGAGAGGCGCACGATCGCATTAGTCTGATAATCCTCTATATTGAGATCGGTCAATTCGGAATTTATTTCGCCCCGGATGCCGGTATTCTTCTCTCCTATCTGGTCATCGGTGAGGTAACCGAGTTTTGAATTGAGGTATAATCCGTAGGTCGGGTAAAAATCGAAGTTGGTAAAGTAGAAATTGTGCGCACTTTGATTTAGGGTGACGTTTTTATCATCCGATAATGTACTGATGCTGGTGCCAAGCCCCGTATAGAAGTCGTTCGCTACTTTATAATCAATTATCATGGTAAGGTCGTCAAAATCACGAATGAAGTTTTCCTGTAATTTGGTTATGTTGGATTTGAAACTATTATTGAGGAAAAATCTGAATTGCTTATTCTCGTATTCATAATTAATGCGGGATGTAAGGAACGCACTGCTGACGTTGTTGTCAAAGTCAGTAAGGAAGAAATTCCCGGTGAGCACGGAGTCTATATCAATAGAAGTAATGCTGTCCTGGCTTTGAGCAAAGCAGGAGACAGTACATGAAAAAAATGCCATGCTAACCAAAAATCTCTTCATAAGAAAACTTTTTTCTATTTTCTTCGGGTTCGAGTGACTTAAACAGCGTTTCGAGATTAGTATAATCTTTTGAGCCTTTCAGTTCCAGGGTGTTTTTATCGAGAACAATCCTGCCTTTATCGATGAGCAGTATGCGTGAGGAAATTTTTTCTATTACATCAAGCAGGTGTGAACAATAAAAGATGGTCTTCCCTCTTCGCGAGAAGTCCTCTATCATGTCACGGAATGTAAAAATGGTATTTGCGTCCAGCCCGTTAAGAGGTTCATCCAGAAAAATCACCTCAGGGTCGTGCAGGAGAGCAGAGGTTATCAATACTTTTTGCTTGTTCCCTTTTGAAAGAGTGGAGAGCGAAGAGTCGAGCATCCCGGTAAGGTCGAATATCGAAGCAAATCCTTCGATGCGGTGTTTTGCTATGTCGCTCCCGATGTTCCTTACTTCCGTAATGAAGCTAAGGAACTCTCTTGGAGTGAGGGAATTAAACATATTGCCGGATTCAGGCACATAACCGATTATCTTTTTCAGTCCTACGGGATCATCCTTAACATTTATTCCCCCTACAATAACCTCACCCTTATCGAATTCCAACATGCCGGTAAGTATCTTTACTGTAGTGCTTTTACCGGCGCCATTGGCTCCTATATAACCGCAGATATCCCCTTTTTGTATATTAAAGGATACTCCTTCGAGGGCTTTTACGCCTCCGGGGTATTCTTTAAATACATTATTTACCTGTATCATAAGGTAATTTATGAAAACACTTCCTATTAGTTCAAGTCTAATAACCAATGTTAAATTTTACCGGAATGGGGTGCAAGCCAAGCTAAATTGATTGCAATTCTAAGATTATATTTTTACATTCCGTTATGCCGTCTCTGTGTCATAATGGAGATGATTTCCAGCTCAAATGGCGGAACTGGTAGACGCGCTGCGTTCAGGGCGCAGTCCTGGCAACGGGGTGGGGGTTCGACTCCCCCTTTGAGCACAAATTAATTTAATAATTATGGGCGTTGGAAAAAATTTGGAAATTAAAAGAATTAGCAGGGAGTAATGGGTCCGATCACGAAGAAAGCATAGACAATTTTATAACAGAGATGAGAGCTCTCCGGACGAACATACAGGTTCCGGAGATGATCTTGCGGCTGCTTTTTTCCAGAGGTATCACCAATTACGCTAAGACGGTAAAGTTTTTTAAGCCGACCAAAGAAAGGCTTTACGATCCGTTCCTTTTAAAGGACGGTCAGAAAGCATCAGAGCGCATCTCCGATATAATCGCCAGCAAAGAAAAAATAATGGTATTGGGCGATTATGATGTCGACGGAACATGCGGTGTTTCAATGTTTTATCTCTTCCTCAAGCACTTCGGAGTAGATTCAATCATTTACATTCCGGACAGAATAGAAGAGGGTTACGGAATTTCCGAGAAGGCTATCAACCTGGCTCATGAGCAGGGAATAAAGCTCATCGTTTCGATAGACTGCGGAATAACCGCATATGATAAAGTCGAGTACGCAAAGACACTCGGTATAGATTTTATTATATGCGATCACCACAGACCGCCGGACAGGATCCCTGATGCGTTTGCAGTACTGGACCCGATACGGGAAGACGACACATATCCTTTCAAGTATCTCTGCGGTACCGGTGTTGCATTCAAACTTATACAGGGCGCATGTAAGCTGATGAAGGAAGAAGAGTTCGCTTATACGCTTCTGGACTTTGTCGCGATTGCAACCGCTTCCGATATCGTACCTCTCATAGACGAAAACCGTATCATACTTCACGAAGGACTGGAAATGATAAATAACAATCCGCGTCCCTCTATAAGGACAATACTCGAGGCAAGCGGTGTTACTCCGGGAACGCTAAACACGGCAAAGATAGTGTTTACGCTAGCTCCCAGGATAAACGCTGTGGGCAGATTGGGCGACGCAAAGCGCGCAGTGGAAATGCTAACCAGCATTGATGATGAGGAACTAGTGAAGCTCGCGGATGAGCTGAACGAGGAAAACCTGAACAGGCGAGAGATCGATAAGACAATCACCGAGCATGCTATAAGAGAATGCGAGGAGCTTGTGGTAGAATCGAGCAACTATACGCTGGTAGTACATAATGAAGATTGGCATCCGGGCGTTATCGGGATAGTCGCGGCAAGGCTGGTGGAAAAATTTCATCTTCCCTCGGTCGTGCTGACAACGGTGAACGGGGTCGCAAAAGGAAGCGCAAGAAGTATAACCGGATTTAACATTTACGAAGCGTTGAAAAAGTGTGAGCACGAGCTCATTCAGTTCGGAGGACATTACCATGCGGCGGGACTGGAGATAGAGATAGATAAGATAGACGGATTCAAGACTATGCTCAATAAGATAGCAAGCGAGGAGCTTTCACAGGATCAGCTTTTACCGGAAATGCTCATAGACGCTGAGCTTTCATTCGAAGATATAAGCAACCAGTTCGTGAAAATACTCACATTCTTCGAGCCGTACGGACCTGAAAACATGACGCCTATATTCACGACGAAAAAAGTGCAGATCGTTGGCGACGTGCGTTACGCAAAAAGCCACACGCATATATTCCGAGTGAAAGAAGAAGAAAGCGAGCTTGTATTCGACGCGGTATTCTTTTCGTCGGAGAAATTTCACGATGACATACAGCCGGGCAGGTACTGCGATATATGCTATTCCATAGATAATAACTACTGGAACGGCGCCTACAAGACAAAACTCAGAATCAGGGACATTAAATTTCCATATTAAAAATAGCCTGTGTTTGTTATTTTTGGAAAATATTTAAGTAAATAAATCTTACCGGAGATAAAGTGTCAGGACATTCCAAATGGTCAACGATTAAAAGGAAAAAAGCGGCAATAGACGCTAAAAGGGGCAAAATTTTCACGAAATTGCTCAAGGAAATCACTGTAGCCGCAAAAGAGAAGGGCGGAGACCCGGATGCAAATCCAAGATTAAGGCTTGCAATAAATACTGCCAAGTCCAATAATACACCTATGGATAATATTAACAGGGCTATTAAAAAAGGAACGGGTGAGCTGGAAGGCGTGAGCTACGAAGAAATCAATTACGAGGCATACGGTCCTCATGGTGTCGCGGTTATAATAGAATGTTTGACGGATAACAAGAACAGGACGGTGGCTGACCTACGTCACCTTATTTCAAAGAACGGCGGTAACATGGGTGAGAGCGGATCGGTTGCATGGATGTTCGAGCGCAAAGGAGTAATCTCGATCAAGAAGAGTTTGATAAAAGAGGACGACCTAATGGAGATAATACTCGAAGCAGGCGCGGATGATCTGAAAAGCGACGATGATTATTTTGAAGTAATATCGAGCGTGGAGAATTTCGAGGACGTGCGTAAAGCTCTCGAGGGAAAAGGGATAGAAAGCGAAGAATCTTCACTGCAGTATTTAGCTAAGGACCTTGTCGAGAAGGAAGGAAAGGAAGCAGAGGACGTAATAAGGTTCGTTGAAGCAATAGAAGATAACGACGACGTTCAAAATGTATATTCGAATGCCGACCTGGAAGTAGAGGAAGAGGCAGGATAGATTTTAGGATTCCCGCGGGCTGTTAGAGGCGGGATTCGCAGTTAATATCAATATGCGCATAATAGGCATAGACCCCGGCACGCTGATAACAGGAATTGGTATCATAGAATGCCTTACCGGCAGGAACGGCAAGGATGTAACCCTTATTCACTACGGCAGTATAAATCTCAAGCCTGCCGAACCACTCCCCAACCGATTAAAGAAGATATATGACAATTGTCTGCAGTGCATAGATGAATTCAAGCCGGATGAATTCGCGATAGAGACGGCGTTTTACAGCAAGAACGTGCAGTCAACATTGAAGCTGGGACAGGCACGAGGCGTGGCAATAATAGCAGCGGTAAACCACAGTCTTACAATATCGGAATATTCCCCGAGGGAAATAAAAAAATCCGTTACGGGAAAAGGTTCAGCATCAAAGGAGCACGTGAGGACGATAATAAAGAACATACTGGAATTTAAAGAGGATCCGGAATTCATGGATTCGTCCGATGCATTAGCGGTAGCAGTATGTCATTACTTTAATATAACGAGTAAGATCACGACCAATGGTAAAGGCAAGAAGAAGTATGATTGGAAAAAATATATAGAGGAAAATCCCGAAAAAATAATCTCTTCCAGATAAGTATGATATCATCTCTAAGAGGAAAATTAATATCATCACGCGAAAATGAGATCCTGCTCGACGTAAACGGAGTGGGTTACCAGATATTCGTTACGAAAAAACTGGCACAAAGCACGGAAGACTCCGATACCGAGTTAGCAGTCATAACATACCTCGACGTAAAAGAAAACTCGCTTATATTGTATGGGTTTGCCGATGATAAGGAAAGAGAGCTTTTTAAACTTCTTATAAGTGTAAGCGGGATTGGACCGAAGCTCGCTCACAACGTGCTGACACATTCATCATTCGAGGAAGTAATGGGATTGATCACGGGAACAGGAAGAGGCATTAAGATACCGGGGCTTGGAGCAAAGAAGATAGAGCTTATAGCGATGACTCTGAAAGATAAGATATTCAAGATAACGAGCGGGGAAGAAATTACAGGCGGTCAGCAGACAGTAGATTCAAAAGACAGGAATGTATTGGATGCAATAAACGCGCTTGTGAACCTGGGCTTTACAAAGAACGAGGCGGATAAAGTAATTACAGAGGTAACAAAGAACGGCGCATCGGAGCTCAGCACAGAGGAAATAATCCGCAGATCATTACAGTATAACTCATAAAATCATACATGGAAAAAGAACTTGCGAAAATATGGGGTGAGATAAGAAGCATATTAAAGGCTCACCCGTGGCACGGAGTAAATATAGGAGAGAATTGCCCGGAGATAGTCACCAGCTACATAGAGATAGTTCCTACCGACACGGTTAAATATGAAATTGATAAGAACAGCGGGATATTAACGATAGACCGTCCGCAAATGTATTCCAATATATGCCCAACGCCATACGGCTTTATACCGCAGACTTATTGCGGTGAAAAGGTGGCAGAGTATTGCCGTGAAAAAGCCGGAAGGGATGCTATCAAGGGAGACGGCGATCCGCTGGATATCTGTGTGCTGACGGAAAAGGTTATCAATATGGGAAATATTTTGCTGAAGGCGATCCCAATCGGTGGTCTGCGAATGATAGATAACAATGAAGCGGACGATAAGATAATTGCGGTGATGAAGGGCGACAGCGTTTATGGTAACTGGAAAGATATATCGGACTGCCCGGAGCAGTTAATAGACAGGTTAAAGCACTACTTCCTCACATATAAAGAAGCGCCAGGCAAACACCGTAAGGAGGTCGAGATAACACATGTATACAATAAAGAGGAAGCTCAGGAAATAGTAAGGAGAAGCTATGATGATTACATTAGTCTTTATGGAAATATCAATGAGCTTCTGAAGGCAGGAAGGTAGTTATTCGTTCCTTCCGTATTGAATGATCTTTATTTTCTCCTCGGTGATCAATGCGCTACCTATCATATTAGTCTCGTCAAACACTTTCTTTAAAGCATCTATTTTTTCTACGGTATCGACTATCTCTATGACGATCGGGAGGTCAGATGAAAGAGTAAGAATGTCTGATGTATGGATCTTGCTGTCTTTGCCGAACCCGCTGATGCCGCGAAGTACAGTCACACCGGAGTAATGGTTTTTACGAAGGTATTCAACCAGATATTGATAAAGGGTCTTACCTTCGAACTTATCGCTCTCACCAATAAAGATACGTAACAATCTTGCTTCGGATTCTTTCTGCATTTTACCTGGATATAATTAAAGCCAATTCCCTGCCGAGAAAAACCGCGAGCAGGCAAAGTACTACATTTAAAACCACATTTATTGCTGCCGGGAAAACCTGTCCCAGCTCAATAAAGCGCATGGTCTCGTATGAAAATGCAGACATTGTCGTAAAGGATCCCATAAAACCAATAGCAAGAAGATCACGGAGATTAATGGAAATCTGCTTTTCAAAGGACAGTCCATACAATATGAGTGCAAGGAGAAAACTGCCAATGACATTTACGGCGAGCGTTCCGTAGGGAAAACTCGTCACGGCTGAATTGACGAATCTGGAGAGAAGAAACCTGGATATAGCTCCCAGGAAACCTCCTATTCCTATGAGAATTATCTGCATTGCTTGAAATTAGGGAAAAACAGGAGCTTTTTAAACATAAAAAAACCGCCTCGATGGGATTCAAGGCGGTATCCTTACAATTAAAACAAAGGGAAAAAATGTGTGTGAAAAGAACGATTTTATCTAATGTACGGACGTATCAGAGAATAAGTTTCAAATACCTGAAAAAAAAATTTTTATATAAAAAGCCCGCCATTTGAGGCGGGCATTCAACTAAAACAAGAGGAAATTAACGTAGTTTTTTGGAAGGTTTTTGACCTATCCTAGCTTCATTTAATAGTACGTAATTTCCCGGGAAAGTTTCAATAATTAGGAAATTTTAATCAAAATCCTCGATTCTTATTTCTCCAGAATGCTCTATAACTACCAGTGATGAGGGTACATCTGTCCAGCACCCGGAATTATAGTACATTATTCCTTTATCTTCTTTTTGGAAAGTGTGGTGGGTATGCCCGCAAATCACAACGTTCACACCTTTAAACTTAGCGTGGTCTATCGCTCCGCTTGCGACTTTACCGGTAAGCCGGAGCCATCTCTTACTCCTGCGCTTAAGGAAGCGCGATATCTTCTGTCTCCCCTTTCCAAACTTCTGCGTGTAAAGATAAAACGCAGCAGCGACTTTGCTGATAAAAACGTTCTCATTTAGGAAGCGGTCCCATTGATGGCCGTGAATGGCAAGTATCTTTTTACCAGCATGCTCCCATTCGTATTCTTTGTAAGCGGGAATACCAATAAGGACAGAGATTATTTCAGCAAGTCCTTCGTCATGATTGCCTTCGACCCACACGACCTCGATGTTCTTTTCGGGGTTAGATATTTTGCGGATGTAGGAGAGGAATTTCCAGTGCGCGCTGCTGAGACGTTTAAAATTAACATCATCGAAGATATCGCCATTCAGGATAAGCCTGTTGAAGCGGAAGCCTTCGAGGACTTCGACGAGGCGTTTTGCACGGCATACAGGTGAGCCCAGATGTACATCTGAAATAATAACGGTATCAACGTCGCGAATATCTTGTTCCGAATGAGCTTCCTGCTGAACTTCCATTGGCAAATTTACTTAATCTAAGTTAAGGAATTGTAAAGTATATATAAACATATAAAGCAAACAGCCCACCGAAGCAGGCTGTCTACGTATTCATTTGAAAGGTGGTAACAAAGAATGTGGAGACTACGGCTTATAAACCAATAGTAAGATTTCCTCTGAATGTTCTGCCCAAGCCCGGTATTACACCGAAGTTATCAGAAGAGGAGAGCCATTCACTATCGAAGATGTTTAAAACCTGGAACGTAATACTTCCCTTAAGATATTTATTGAAATTAAAGTTATAACCAACGTCAGCATCAAGAATGGTCGCAGATGGTAATTGATCACTGTATTCGGATTGAAAGAGCTGTTGTCCCGCGGCATTAGTTCCGACGAATTCACCATCGACAGCCATATATGTACCACCGTCAAGCAGGATATTTCTCGAGTAGTTGCTTAGATCAATATTACCAAAGAAGCTCTTATGGTTATAAGTCAAGCTCAGTGTGCTAATAAGCTGAGGTCCGCTTGCTACGGGTGTACCATCCAGCTCATCGAAGTAAAGCGTATCAACATTACCATTCTGATCTAGAGCTCCCGTATTGAAAGCCCTTCTTGTTCCATCGGGATTTGTTTCAACAGAAGAAAGTATATCGCTCCATACATTATCCATATATGTAAACGATCCGCGAACACCAAGACCAGGGATCTTCGTTAGCTTGGCAAGTGATACATTCATTTCAAATTCAATTCCCTTGTTTATCGAGGAACCGATAAGTTCTGTTCTATTGCCATTTCTGTCATAGCCCGGGTCACCTGCTTTGGATGGATCCGTAATAGTAGTAGACTTATTGTCCCATATCATGTAATATCCATTAAGCTTTAAGGCGGCATTTTCATTACCAAAACCAACACCCGCTTCGAACTGGTTTGACTTTTCGTCTTCCGCATCAGGATTGATCCTTCCATAGTTATAATAAACGCTTAGGTTCACAAACCTCTCAACGTGAGCAAAACTTGCGAAAGTGTTCCAATTCTTATTAATGTTGTAATTCACACCAAGTTTAGGTTGCAAGAAGCCACGACTTCTCTCTGCATTTACCAAAGGAAACTCGTAATAATTTCCGCTATTATCCTTCATGTAAAAATTATCCCCGATAGCGCCTTCCTGGGTTATTCCCAGTGATGAAACCTGTGACTGTGTTAACTGCTGACCGATAGCATTTTCACTAGGCATTCTTTCGGTGATCTTGTATTTGTACCATACGTATTGAAGTGAGCCCATAAAGTTCACTTTATTAAATTGGAGATTTCCCTGAGTAAACAGAGTAAACTGTGGTGTCTCTCCTCTATAATTTCTGTACTGATTATTATATGTACCGTTAGCATCCGTTATATTCCAACTGAACGGATCACCTACGTCGTTTGGTCCGTCAAGGTCACCCTGGTAAACTACACGGTTGAAAGTACCGAGATTACCGGAAGTATCCCTCCTGGAATAACGGAAAGTCCTTGTTGTATTACCGTACATATTGGTAAAATAACCCGGGTGATCTGCTGTCCAACTTCTGAATTCACCACCAGCAGTAAATTGGAATTTATTGCTGACCTGCTGTGTATAGCTGGAAAGCAACCCAAACTGGCTGTGCAGTGAGTAACTTGTTCTCTGGAAAGCATTGGCAAGGTAGGTATTTGTTGCAACACTAAGATCATCAACAAATCCATCAGGACCCAGCTTATCAACAACGAGTGTATCAACCGTCATACCGTTGCTTCCAACACCCCTATTAAGACGGAAAACCGTACCTGAGCTATTAAGGCTCGAGCCACCGCCGCGTCCGATAGAGTAGAAGAAAGTTGAATTTAGTATAGCCTTATTGCTCAGAGTAATCGCGTGAGATAATTCAAGCTGCGGTTTGTGGAAAAAATTGTGAGCAAGGCTGGTATAGGTTGGCCCATCAAGTTCTCTAACACCGTCGGTAAGACCATAGTTTGCATCGCCGGTAGTAGCGTTAGGCGGAAGCTGGTCTACTATAGTATTTGGCAAGAAAGGAGCAAGGTTAGCGCCATAGGAATATTTTTTGAAGTAAGCGATATTCTGACTCCATGAGTACCCATGTTCCTGCGGAGCTCCGTGAAGAACAAGTTTAAACACCTGATTAGACGTCGGAAAGAAGGCATTCGAAGTATAGTAGTTAAAGCCTTCGTACCTGCCATCCGTACGTGAACCGTTAGCAACTTTTCTCTGGATATTTAGTTCAGAAGAGAACTTACCCCCCAGCAAACCTGTACCCAGTTTCACTCCATATCGCGTGCTGGTCGGATCACCGACAGCAAATTCAAGACCATAGAAAGGTGTAAGGCTCGGAAGCTGAGTAACTATATTAAACGAACCGCCAAAAGAACCGGCGCCGTATAACGAGCTTCCCGCACCGCGCTGGATCTGGAATGATCCGGCATTCGAGGAAACCGACCCCCAGTTAGACCAGTAAACGGCATTTGATTCGGGGTCATTTGTAGGAATTCCGTTTATAAGAACCTGCACATATTCCTGTGTAAATCCCCTTATATAGAGCTTAGCTTCACCATTTCCGACTCCATCGCTCGAATAGGAATAAAATCCCGGAACGTTTCTAACAAGCAGAGGAGCATCCTGGCTGTATGTTCTGGATTCAATTTGTTCCTGACTTACATTGCTAAAGGAGACGGGAGTTTCACGGTCAACGGCACGGTTTATTTCGATGGTTTCGGTAGAATATTTAGTGGAATCCGGTGGAGATTCCGTATCCTGCGCCATCGAAGAGTTAAAGAAGCCCGCGCCGGCAAAAAGTACAATAAGCAATAAAAATTTTTTTGCCATGTATTTAAACTCCTTTAAGATTTATAGAATACCTCAAAATCGTCAAGAAGTATTTAATAAAGGTAACGGGTAGATTAATTAATTTTAAAAGGAGTGTTTGCAAAGAGCTGTACCGATGTAAATATTAAAATGAGATAAACATGTAAACTCATGTAGTTGAATGTTAAGGAATTTCTTCTTCGCGCCAAGTTTAAACGAACTGTAAAACAATTGTGATATTGAATTAACATTGAACAAAAAAGCAGAGTGTTTTTGTATTAAGGGAAAATAAAAAAAGCCCCGTTCATTTCTGAACGGGGCTCTGTAGAGCAGCTATTTACGAAAGGTTACTTAACCAACATCATTTTTTTGGTCTCTACAAAATTCTCACCTTTAAGGGTGTAGAAGTAGATACCTGAAGATAATTTTGAAGCATCGAATTCGTAAGCGTATTCACCAACAGTTAAAACATTATTTACCAGTGTAGCAACTTCCTGTCCAAGTACATCATAAACCTTTAGAGTTACGAATCCTTTAACCGGCAGTGAGAAGTTGATAACAGTAGACGGGTTGAAAGGATTTGGATAGTTTTGGCTAAGAGTGTATCTCTCAGGAACGTTTGAAGAAACCTGATTTATACCGACGCTATAATCAACTGTATCCGGGCGGAAGTTTACCCAGCCGCCGTCTAACCAGTTAGAACCGGAACCAAATGCACCCCTATAATTAGTTGAGGTGAAGAATGGATCAATAGTATTAGCATCAATGAAGTTACTGAATACAGGAGAACCTCCTTGAGGCATAAAGTCGTTAATGCTATAATTATGGTTATTAAGACCACTGTATGGGCTGTTTAACATAACTTCCTGAGTAGTAGCAAAAGTATCAGTCATTTGACCAGCTCCGAATACGAATGCATTTGCATTGAAAGGAGTGGTTGTAGTTCCGGCAGTATCAATATTTTTCAGACAGCCTGCAATAATATTGCTTTTGTATTTAAGTGTATCACCTGTGCAAGCATTGAAAACGCCTGTGCCATCGAACAATGTACCTGTCGGCCATCCCATCCAAACTGTATTCCAGATGCTTGTCTTAACATTCCTTCTGATATGAGCGCCCCTTTTAAAGTTAGGATCAACAGTAGTGGTATCATATTCCTTTGGACCAACAAGAGTCATGTTTGAGTAGAAGGGCCATGTTCTTGGATTATTGTAGTTTGGAGCACTATTATTGTCAGATTCAAACCCATTAGAGCCACTGACATCAGCAATATTGGGGTCACTTATACCAAGACCAAACTGGAATCTTCCTCTATACCCATTATCAGTGTCGAACATATCGTCAACACCGAACGCAGCGACGAAGTATTTAACGTTTACAGTACCACCGAAACACTCAACAGCATCATCACCCGCAAAGCTCACCATAATATGATCAATCTGTGTTTTTCTTCCGACACCACCCATTGTAAGTGAGTTAATTTCATTGTTTGGTGCAAGAGCAATACCCGCAAACTCGATACGGCAATAGCTGAGGCAACCTGAGCTGTCATCGTCGTTATTTCCGCCATAGTAATAGTTAGTTGAAAATCCTTCGATAGCAGCTGTATCAACACCTGAGTTAGTATTTATTGTAGCATTACCCAGGATAACAATACCGCCCCAATCACCAGCAGCTCTTGACCCAACCGGATTCCTCGAAGTAAATACTATCGGGTCACTTGCAGTTCCTTTTGCATAGATCTTTCCGCCTCTCAAAACAATGATAGAAGCTTTTGTTGGTGCATCACCATAAAGGTATGTACCGGCAGGAATAACAAGTGTTGCTCCGTTTTGAACAACAATTTCACCAAGCATTAAGTAAGACCTGTGCTCGCTGAGCGTAACCGTTCCATTGATATTACCCTGCAATGTATCACTCCACTGACCGAATGATACATTAGATAATACCATCATGGAAAAAACGGCTAATAAGATGAAAAACTTTTTCATTAAGGAAACTCTCCTTTTGTTTTTGTTAAACTTGTTCAAAGTTAAGATTATGACTTTACTATAATGTTTCGTGTGTTTTAAGGAATTGTAAACAGTCAAATACTAATAAAATAAGCACTAAAAATCATAGCCCAACGTCAAGGAAACATTAGTACCTCTCTTGAAAATCCTTACTGTTTGCTCAGTACCAAGAACATCCTGAGTGTAAACTTCATCTTCGCCAAGCAAATTTCCAATCGAGAACTTACCGCTAAACCTGGTTAAGAATTTCTGAGAGATTGAAAAATCTATTAGATTCCTTCCGTTTTCTTCAACGTCACCCAGGTCATTAATACCGACTTCGGAAATCCTTTTACCGGCTCTGTTATAGAGCAGGTTAGCACTTGTACCGGTATTGGGATTATCATAGTAAAGCCCGACGTTTATTGTATATGGTGATTGTCCCTGGAGTCTTCTTTCAGTCCTGTTTTCCGAACCGCCTAAACCTGAAATATCAACTTTTGAATTCACTAAAGTGAAATTGCCATTGAAAGTAAACAGGCTCAAGGTCTTGCTTATAAAGGCTAAATTTTTCCTTATTTCAAATTCGATACCATAATTATTTGCTCCGCTTTCGGCATTGTCAAATGTTGCGGATTTAGAGTCACTACCTGAAGATTGATCAAAAATCTTTTCTATCGGTGCGTCAATATGCTTATAGAAAAGGCTTACGGACATTATTTCTCCGGCTTCCGGGAAGACCTCATATCTAAGATCATAATTTCTAATAAGTGTACGCCTCAAATTTGGGTTACCAAAGACATAAATATTAGTATTAAAGTCAATATACCCAAAAGGAGCAAGTTCCCTGAGTTCGGGTCTCGAAATCGACTGGAAGTAAGAACCTCTTATATTTGTTTTATCATTAAGAGCAAAAATCATATTAACCGAAGGAAGGATATCATTATTTTTTAGATTAACATTAAGAGGTGTTCCATCATCCTGAAAAGTGGTAAGGATCTGCTCATTCGATTCAAGTCTTGCACCGATAACGACTCTCAACTTTTCAATAGGGACATCAAACATCAGATAACCGGCATAATTGTTTTCCTCAGCCTGGTAATTATCGGACGGACGTGTAAACTCACCTATATAGAGCTTCGTTGTATCAAAGTTTTCAGGCACGAAAATCGAGTCAATCGGTAAATAGTTTATCCTATTTCTTTCGAAAATATTCGTTGCCGAAGTAAAATACGGAGCAAAAAGCCTTGCATCGAAACTTCTCTGCTTCCCATTAGCGTAAACACCTAGCTTCGTCTTGGAATCAATACTCTTAATGACATGAAAAGGCATTTCTATGTTAGCTTCAAAGCTCCTATTGAAATCATGTAACTCTGAGAAAAACCTGCCACCGCTGTTTGTATTTGGGTTATTTGTTACTGCAATACCCGCATTAAATGGATCATCCGTTCCTCTCTGTCTTTGGTATTGCATTGTCTTGCGGTCCGGCTCGTTAGAAGTAGATTCAGAATAGGATCCTCTCCATGTAAAGTTCATCTTATTCAAAGCATCGATATAATGCGATCCTTCAACAAGAGTCGAGAAGACTGTTTTTTCAGAGAACTTGGTAAGGTATAAATGTCTATCATAATCCTGCGGGACATTAAATCCGGACAGGAACTGTGTCTCATCTTTTGAATTAAGAACGTAAGAGTTTTTAAAACTTATCTTATTATTGATACCTATTTTATAGCTCATATTTGCAATCGCACCCCATCTAACGGAGTATTGCGAATTTAGACCGCTGTATTGTTGTTCCAAGTCCCCACTTTGCTGATACTCCCATCTCTGAATATCCATATTCTGGAATCCGCTTCCATACGTATATGCACCAAAATATCCAAAGGGATTTCCGAGGACATCCATTTTATTACCCATAGAAATCTGAAGCCCGGAATTCGGCGGAGCTGAGCTTTCATTCTGTCCCCAATCATTTCTAAATGACTGACCAATGGATTTTATCTGCTGGCTATTAAGGGTCAGCCTGTCTACACGGAATGACGGAACTGAAGAAGGCAGAGTTCTATCACCATTGTCTATACCCAAGTTAAAAAATAGAAATTTCTTTTCACCGGCATCATAGCTACTAAAATCATCCCCTGTAGTATTGGAGTTATATGCCCCGGATGTCGACATTTTTAATGTGAACGATTCGGGAAATTCAATTGTATTAAGCTGAACCAAACCGCCGCTGAAATTAGCAGGTTTATCAACTGTATAAGATTTTGCAATGATTATATTATCAAGCAAATTAGAAGGGAAGAGATCGAATGTGAATGATTTCTTATCTGTTTCAGTACTGGGAAGTTCGACACCGTTAAGTGTTGTATTACTGTACCTCTCCGAAGTTCCTCTAACATAAACAAATTTATTGTCAACAATATTTACACCGATAACCCTTTTAAGAACATCAGATGCCTGGCTATCAGGAGCCCTTTTGATCTGCTGACTGCTGATACCATCCTGCAATTGATCGGCATTTTTCTGTTCTAACAACATCGCCTGTTCATTAGCGGTAGATGTCGAAGCTTCGATCGTAATCTCATCGGTAGTTATCCCGTCGTCCGAACTAAGAGGAACGTCAAGCCTTGTCAATCCATCACTTTTTACAACTACATCAGTAAATTTCACTGTTGTATATCCCACATAAGATACTTCGACAGTATAAGTACCCGCTTTAATACCGGTTATTTCATAATTACCGTCAAGATCAGTTTCTACGCCGGCATTTACTTCCGGAATACGCACGATCGCGCCCGGCAACGGATCCGAGAAGTATGCATCGGTCACCTTACCGGTAATTCCTTGTGAAAAAGCCACACTGTTGGTCAGGAGTGCGGCAATTAATAAGAACAAAACCTTTGTAAATGAGCTCATTTTCATTTTTTTGCTTTGTATAGTAAACCTTAAAATAATTAGGCATGATTAACAAAAAATTAAATGAGTGTAACTTATGTTACCGGAATATTACGTAATTATAAAATGGGAAGTGTATATTTTTATATGAATTTAAGGTGTATCCATGACGCAATTGTTAAAAAATCTTAAAGCAAATTACGATTCTTTAACATAAATAAAAAAGCGGATGGTAAATTCCGATCCGCTTTGATATAAAAGATGGTAACTAAAGCTATCCAAATATGGATTTGATGAAACCCTTATTTTTCTTTTTTGATCTTTCGGGACTAAAATTTTCCGAGTCCGAAAGCTCTTTCAATAATTGTTTCTCTTTTGATGTGATCTTAGATGGTATGAAGACATTAACATATATAAGCTGATCACCCTTACCAAACTCGTTTAGGTGTCTTATACCTTTTTCTTTTAATTTAATTACTGTGCCGGGCTGAGTACCCGGTTCGACCTTAAGCTTATGCTCATCAGAAAGTGTAGGAACCATCACAGTAGTTCCGAGAACTGCATCAGCGATACTTATATTTAGCTCGTAAATAACATCGTCGCCGTTTCTGTGAAAATACTGATGCTCCTGCTCCTCAATAAACACGAGCAAGTCACCGGACCTTCCACCTCTCGCCCCTGCATTGCCCTGCTCTCTAAGCGGGATATAGTTTCCTTCTGATACTCCCGGAGGTATCTTTACTTTAATAGTCGATTCCGATTTAACTCTTCCTTCCCCATGACATTCCTGACATTTCTCTTTTATAATCCTGCCCTCGCCGTTACATACGTTACATGCGGAGATATTGACGAACTGTCCGAGGATAGACCGGGTAACGTGCCTTACCTCACCGGTGCCGTTGCAATTAGTACATGTCTGGTAGCTTCCATTCTTAGCACCGCTTCCATGACATGTTTCACAGGTTTTAAGTTTCTTAATTTTTAATTTCTTCTCTACACCGTTCGCAATCTCTTCGAGTGTGAGTTTAACAGTGATCTTCAAATCGCTTCCCCTAATGCCCGGCTCACGGCGCTGTCTGCGAGAAGAACCACCAAAAAATTCATCGAAGATACTTCCTCCACCGAATATATCCCCAAAGTGTGAAAATATATCGTTGATGTCGGTAAAGCCTCCGTTACCATTCACTCCCTGATGCCCGAACCTGTCATATCTCTGTCTTTTCTCCGGGTTAGAAAGAATCTGGTAGGCTTCCGCGGCTTCCTTGAATTTCACTTCCGCTGCGGAATCTCCGGGATTTCTATCCGGGTGATATTTCATAGCAAGCTTTCTATAAGAAGTTTTGATCTCTTCAACCGATGCTTGTTTTTCTACGCCCAGTATTTCGTAATAATCTCTATTTGTCATTAAGCTTTTATCTTCTCCATTAAAATTTTAATCCGGCTTCTTCGAAACCAGCACTTTATCGTGTTTTACAATCTTATCTTTCATTTTAAAGCCCTTTTCAATCACTTCAACCACTGTATTCGGCGGGACATCGTCGCGCGGTATTTGAGCTATCGCATCACTCAAGTTCACATCAAACTCTTTTCCAAGCGAATCAATCTCTTCAACTCCCTCAGCAGTAAGTACATTTTTGAATTTCTCGAATATAGCCTGCAGACCCTTTTTAAGAGTTTCAACATCGTTGGTTTCACCCTTGTTAACAGATTCTATCGAGCGTGAAAGGTCTTCGTAAATTGGAAAGAGTTCTTTAATTATCTTTTCCGAAGCGTATTCACGGATCTTCCAAACTTCAGATTCTTTACGCTTTTTGAAATTCTCATAGTCCGCGGCATTTCGTAAGAGGCTTTCTTTAAGTTTTTGTACCTCTTTTTTTAACGCTTCAACGGAATCTCCCCCATTCATTTCAGCATCGCTTATCTCGTCATCCGTATGCTCAAAGCCCAGCTCATCTTTTGTCTCATCTCCTGTCGGAGTCATTTGTTCTTCGTCGTGTTCTTTTTTAATCATTTATTGCACCTCACTTTTTAAAATTTTATTCTGCTAATTAGATCGGATGTATAATTAAGTAAGGAAACCATTTTGGCATAGTTCATCCTCTTTGGTCCGATTATGCCGATATTTCCCTTCATATCGTTTATGTTGTAAGTTGTTCGGATAATACTATAATCCTGCAATTTCGTACCCGGATTTTCTTCCCCAATGGAAATTATAATCCCGTCATTTCTCTCTGAGCTATCACGAAATATCTCCACTACAAGCTCCTTATCCTCGGCAAGGGTAACAATGTTTTTGAAACTCCGCGGGTCCTCAAACTCAGGCTGGTTTATGACTTCGCCCGTACCGCTGATATATACTGTACCTGTCTCTCCGCTTCCGTAGATCTCATCCTTAGAATTAACGAGCACCTTAAAAAGCTCCGGTTCATAATGCCTGTAATCCTCAACTCTCTCGTTGAAGGTTTCGCGAATATCTTTGAGTGTCAATCCCTGAAGTCTCTCATTAAGGAACCGCGCTACAGCCTCAAGCTTTTCTTTTTTGACTTCTGTCTGAAGTTCTATAAGAACAGTCTTTGCATACCCGGAACGGATATTTATAACAACAAGAATTTTTGTAGATGATAATTCGACAATGTCGAGACGCTCAAAGACAGCATTATCGAGAAGAGGTTTAGTTATTATTGCAAGCTGGTGAGATATCTTTCCCAGAATACGTGAAGTCTCTATGTAGATATCTTCATTTTCGAGAAGCAGATGCTTTTGCTCAAATATTTGAGATTCAATCAACTTCCTTTCCTTCTCCGTCAGACGCTGGTCATTCATAAGAGTATCAACGTAATACCTATATGCTTTATCAGTAGGAATCCTTCCGGCAGATGTATGGGGAGTTTTGAGAAGGTCCATCTCTTCAAGGTCACTCATCACATTCCTGATAGTAGCGGAAGAAAGATTAAGGTCCGTTCCCTTAGAAATACTACGTGAGCCTATAGGGAGCGCAGATTTTATAAAACTCTCCACTATATAAAGTAAAACTTCCTTTTCTCTATTTGATAAATCTGATACCATTATTTATTCTTGCGCTGTCATTTTATGCTCAACATTAAAGATAATCATTATAAATTTTTAATTAAATCCACAAAATCGTATATTTATTACTCCTTATCCCTAACTTTAACAAGATTTTGGATAGTTAAGTTTATGTTTTCATCGAAAAAATGCCCTGCAAGTCTACGTGCCCGGGTAATCTCGGAAAGGTCAATTTCAGAGAAAATTAGGTCTTCATCTATGAATTTAGCCAGTGTTTGCACTTTCCCGAACGGATTTACGACCTCACTTCCTCCCCAAAAATTAACTCCGTCCTCATATCCAACCCTATTACAGAATACAATGAACAATGATAGTAGCCGCGCATATGTTTTGTGATGGTCGGAGTTTACGTAATAGTTCTTTATCTTTACAATCTCATCAGAATCCGCAGTGATGCTCTCCATGAACTCCTTAAAGGAATTGTATTTCACTCCGCAGGTTTTATATACATGTTCCAGTATTCCTATCTCAAGCGAAGTAGTATCGGTAAGAAGGTCGGTCATATCCGCTCCAACCTTTGTCGGTGAAGCGGCTATTCCGAAAATAACCAGCGCGCCGTCAAGAGACTGCGTGAGTGGAAGCGATAAATGCCATAAGTCTTCACAAACAAGTATGCCAATTTTGCCATGCTTGGTATTATAGGTTTTGCAGGTCTGCCCCGGCGTGAAGTAACGAAGTTCCTCAAAAATGCCGTATGTAGGCGGATAAACTTTTCTATGAGTGAATTTCACTTCACCGTCTTCAATATATGCCGCCGAGTTGTATACCGCAGAATTTTCTCCTTCCTCAACCAGCCCGCAGATAATGGAAATCTTTTTGCTTACTTCACGAAGTTTATCAAGTTTAGCAGAAGTGTAAGGATTTATACAAATTTCGTAGTTGATATCTTTTAGTGTGTAACCAGTCAGCGATAGTTCGGGAAAGACAATTATGTCGGCTTTCTCTTTAATTGCCCGGTCACAGTATTCGAGGTGTTTATCAACATTCTTTTCAAGATTACCAAGATAAGAGGAAATTTGCGCAACAGCGGTTTTCATTTATATTATTTTGATTTTGCAAATAACATTCTAAAAAATCCGGTGAAACGTATCCCCAGAGCTAATAGCGGATACAGTATAAAATTATTATGATGTTTTTTAAAATATTTCAGGCAGTCATCATTCCATATACCGATCATTCTTTTGTGATCTTTGTAAACACTTTTTCCTTTTGCGTGAATGATACGAGATCCCGGATAGAAGATTATTTTCTCTCCGCCGCCAATTATCTTTTTACAAAGGTCAACGTCATTGAAAAACATTAGATACCTTTCATCCATATTGCCGACATTATCGAGCGTACTTTTTCTAACAAGCAATGCCGCCGCCATAGGCTGTTCGACCTCACGCATCGAGTCATGGTCGAAGTAGCCCATCTTCCATCGCGAGAAAACCGGACTCCTAGAAAAGATAGCGGAAAGCAGAGACATCTCACAAAACATATCCCAATAAGTAGGAAGTGTCCTGCATGAATGCTGGATGCTCATATCTTCATTTAAAAGCTGGGGAGCAGACGCCCCTGCAGTTTTATGGCGACTGAGGAATGAAACCAACTCCTCAAGAGCATCTCCAATAATGCGCGTATCCGGATTTAACAAAAGAACAAACTCACCGGTTGAAGCTTCGATCCCCTGGTTGCATGCTATTGTGTAGCCGGTATTAGTCTCATTTAAAATAACACTCACTTTATCCTTATATCCATCAAGGATCTTCCTTGTATTATCGGAGGAAGCGTTATCAACAATTGTCACTTCACGGTCAGGCTGATCCTCCATAAAAATGGATTCCAGACAGTTAATTATTTCATCACCGCTATTCCACGTAACAATGACTATTGAAAGAGCTTTACTCAAATTATTTCATCATAAGTTTTCGACAACGGGAGTAATCCTCGTGACAAAGTTTTCAAGATCTGTATATTGGTCTTCCGAAATATTCTTTTTAATAAAATCCTTCTCCGAATTCCAAAATGCGGCTATTGGGGGGTTGTTTTCAGCCGACATATAATTGACAAACATCTCTATAGCGGCAGCGTAAAGCGGATATTCGGACGGTTTTATCTTTTCACCCTTTTGCAAGCGGGCTTTCTCGTCGTCGTATCTTTTTCGCGCTGCGTCGATCTTCTCATCATAGTATTTTTTGAACTCCCCATTCTTTCTTTTTAATTCTCCACCCTCCATTCCGTATATATCGCTCGTATAGTAGATTATATCCGGTCTCGGCATAATACCCCAGTATGAATTAGTAACAACAATCTCTTTGTTACCGTCGGAGTTAAGATCTTTGATCTCCGGGTCACCCAACTCCATATACTTTATCATTTCTAACTTGTTGCCGGGTTTAAAATCATAAACGAACATTCCCTTAGAGGCATACACATCATTACCGCCGGTATTTGTCTTTACAAGAAGCTGGTATTTGAAATTTTTTTCAAGGTCTTCATAGATAAGTTCCTCACCGTAATCGATAGTATCTGTGAATATCTTAACGAAATTTTTCCGGGCAGAATCCATCGTGAACACCTGAATCATATCAAAATTATAATAATCCATATACTGATCGCCGGCTTCATCTTTATCCACGCTCAGCACTATTATTTCATCATCACCATCGTTATCGAGGTCTTTATTGTCTATAGAATAAACCCGGCGAGGGGTATTATATTCAACCTTGAACTCCATGCCGCCGGCAGTAATGCCCCAGGAATTTTTTTGCGTGGTATCCTTTTTATTCTCGCTTACTTCATTACTTTCTTTTGTGCATGAAAAAAGCGCCACACTCAATAACACCAGCATTACAATCCATAATTTTCTCATTTAAATATCCTCTTTTTATCCGTTCAATTCTTTTATTGCATCTTCGATGGATTTATTGATCGAAGTATCCGTCGTTTTTCCGTTCATCTCCTGAAGGAACGGGATGAGAGATTTATCTCCCGATCTGCCGAGCAGTTTTATCAGAGCCTGCTTGGTCTCCCTAAAATTATAATCCACATAACGCTTCGCAAGTTCCATAACATCAGAGTCTTTTGCGTAATTCAGCAGAGCTGTGAGAGCCTTGGTGCGCGTACGGCTTTCAATATCCCTGCCGAACGCGACGCTGATAAGGGCGTCTTTTATACGTGGGTCAGGCGCGCCGTTATCGGCGCTGTCGAGAACTTCGACAACAGAGTTTGTAATTATCCACCTGTGTGAGGGTTTAAAAATGTACGGTATTACGGCATCGTAAACTTGCTCTTTCGGAAGCGCTTCTCCGAGAGCTTTGATGCCGTCGGAGATGATGTATTCATTGTTGGAGGATGCAATTTTAGATTTGATGAAATCAACTCTTTTATTCTTTCCATTTCTATATTCACCTAGTGATGGATTCGCATTTCCAATTGCAGTAAGAATAGCACGTTTAACTCTAGAATTAGATTCGGTATCATAATAACTCATTAAATAATTAATTAGTGTATCTCTGACACGGCTACTGTAAAAGTAACCATAGTTAAATAATTTTGAATATAAATCTACAGCTTCTTTTCTAGTTCCCCAGAAATTATCATTTAGTATTGATTTAAAGAAAGGGATTTTTGCTATTGTTACATCGGAAAGTGATTTTGGAAGAGTTCTAAAATTAGGTAAATTCCACCATGTATCCGTCAGAAAATATTGATTAACTCCTCTTATAGCAGTTATTTTATCAATTGAGTTATAACTATTTTCGAATTGAGCTTCCCATTCGTCAAGCTTTCTTTTTTTATAATACGTTTTATCCATTATTTTATTCCCGTAATCGAACTGTACGAACTCCGGCTGAACAGGGAAAGAAATCGTCCATGTTATATCCGAGCCGGAAATGAAAATCGGGACGATAGTATCATTACCCTGACCGTAAATTCGGACGTCAACAGGCACCTGAAAAGACGGTGTAAGTGTATCTGTTTTCTGAACCTGCTTTACATTGAGCATTAGTGCATTGTTCTCTTTTCGATACTCATAAGATACTTCAAACTCAGGGTAGCCGGCTTTCCAGATCCACTGGTCAACCATCCATGTATAATCATACGGCATACGGTCGAGATCCGGATCTGCATTGACGGTCTTATTTATTGCATCAATGAAATCCTGAGTTTCGACGGATTTAAATTCATTATCATGCAGGAATGTAGACAAAGAGGCAAAGAAGAGAGAATCGCCAAGAACATGACGAAAAGAATTTATCATGACGGAGCCTTTGTCGTAAGTGTTTTCGGTGATGTCTCCGAAGCCTTCCCATACAGGCAAACGCTTTTTTGTGGAATCAACTTTCATTGCATCATCGCTATTGCGAAGGAGATAGTAATCATATTCATCTTTCCCTTTATATGCTTCATTCCATAGCGCCGCGCTGAACGTGGCAAAACTCTCATTAAGCCAAAGCTCGGACCAATTACGACAAGTAATAAGATCACCCCACCATTGGTGCCCGAGTTCATGTGATATAAGGTTATCAGCTCCATAATCATTTTCGATATCGGGGTCGTAGTAGGTTCTTTCGTTTAGAACGGTAGCGGTGGTATTTTCCATACCACCGTAAATAAAATCTTTTACAATAACCTGCTTGTAATTAGCCCAGGGATAAATGTAGCCAAATTTATCATTGAATAATTTCACCATTTCAGCAGTGTTTCGCACGGCGTATTCACCGTCGCTGAGACGATCTTTATCAACATAGGACATTACTTCGAGTCCGTCAGCATAATCCTTCACGATGTCCCACTCTCCCACACCAAGCATAATGAGGTAAGTAGAGTGCGGCTTATCCTGTATCCAGTGGTAAGTCGTTTTTCCATTGACTCCCGCATAAACCGAATCAAGATAGCCATTGGATAAGGTTGTGAACTTATCGTCAACGGCGATATACATTTCAGTCGTTGTTTTGTCATTCGGATAGTCGTAAATAGGAAGCCAGTATTTATTATTCTCGCTCTCTCCCTGCGTCCATATCTGGTAAGGCAAGGAGGGATTTAGTTCGGTCGGGTAAATGAAATACAATCCACGCTGGGGTGTACACGTATATTCGACAGTGTACCCAAATGTGTCGGTTGTATTCAATGGCTGGGGCAGTTGTATAGTGATCTTTTTTCCGTCGTAAGTATAATCGAGAGGAATATCCAGCACTCTCACGCTCTTAATATCGAACGCAATCGCATCCACATCAAATGATGTCATACCATTGGAAAGTGGTGAAATGGTTGTGGTAACGCCCCCTATTACCATTTTTTGATCCCAGTCAAAGCTGATATTCATAGAAATATGCTTCACGTCGTAAGTTCTTTCGCGCTCGGGCTCCGGTATGGTTTGCGAATATAAATTACCGGCAATAATCAGTATTACAATGAGGATAAATTTACCCATAAGTAACTAATAATCCGTCGATTAAACGGTAAAGTTAATGATGTATAATAGTCAATTTAAATTTTTATTAGAAGTGAATAAAGGGGGAAAATACAAATGAAAAACGTTATAAGTGCTAAAATTATCTAGTGGTTAATTATAATAGCGAGAATCGTCATGATAAGAATGAGCCCAATAAAAAAAAGGATCAACCCTACAAAAGTTTTCCATGTTGCAGGTTCATCTTTTTTATATCCCACAATAGTGCAAATGAGGCATGAAGCCGGGTCCCATATGTCATCCCAATCAACCATTGCTCAATATACCTCAAATAATCCTAATGTAAAATATTCTAAGCACACTCATTTACCTCTTTACTTTTGAAATTGAATTCCCTACACTTAGATAGCATTGTATATGCCCCCTTTTAGCGAACTCCCGTAAAAACAAATCTCACAAAGTGAAGCTTTCAATAATTATATTGACAGGTTTCATATTCTTTTATGGCGAAGCCTGTACACAACCACGGATCCCTTCAAATGTGTCTGAGGAAGGAAATGAGATTAGCCATACTGAATCCAACGCTCAAAAGAAAGCATTATTAAAAAATAAAGCACTCAACACAGATAACGAAAAGGAAAAGGGATTTTTAAATTACCGGGACCAAATGACCAATACACTTAGTGAGTCGCTTACAAAAAGGGAGCGGAAGGAAGAATTTCACTTTAATCCTATCAAGTCGTTAAACGGTAACATAAAATTCGGGGGACTATATAATAACAGAGTAGATCTTTATGTAGCGCCTGATATGTTTATAAAACCTTTTGAAGGAGTCAGTATATATGCAATAAGGAAAAGACATGTCTATATCCCCTTAGAAAAAATAAAAGAGAACATACCTTCATTACTATTAGAAACACTCAGCCTGGCAGCAATAGAAAATGCCGTTAATTACTTTACCATAACTGATAAGGTTCTTAACGGCATATTAAATTTTGCTCTGAAAAACGGTTTTACTTTTCTCTCACAAGCGTTGAAGGAGAAGAACAAGGACATCCCCTCATGGGAATATTATTACTTCTCTATCGGCGTGAGGTTTTAGAGAACATCCTTTATCCGTTTTATAGCTTCCTTAATATTTTCACGTGAGTTTGCATAAGAAAACCTCAGATAACCTTCACCGTATTTACCGAATGCAGTTCCCGAAAGAGCCGCTACATTTGCATTGTATAGAAGATGGTCATTTAGTTCGGATGATTTGTATCCTGTCTTTGATATATTTGGGAATGCATAGAAAGCGCCTTTTGGAATAATACATGAGAAACCGGGGATTGTATTAAGCCCCTCAACAAGTATTTCCCTTCGCGCGCGGAATTCCTCTCTCATTTCGTCTACTGCATCCTGCGGTCCCTCAAGTGCTTCGATGCAAGCCTTTTGTACAAAAGCGTTAGTGCATGAGTTGCTATTCGTCATCAAGCGGGATATCTTCGTGGCAAGTTCCCTCTCCATCACACCATATCCTGCGCGCCAGCCTGTCATCGAATAATATTTTGAGAAACCGTCGAGGATTATCGTTCTTTCCTTAAACCCGGGTATCTCAGTAATACTAAAATGCTCGCCTTCAAAAATAAGCCTGCTGTATATCTCGTCACTCAATACAACTATCTCTGTATCTTTTATTATTTCTGCAATTTTCTGGATATCTTCCTTTGTCAGAATACCGCCTGTTGGATTTTGCGGAGTGTTAATAATCAATAACTTTGTCTTATTGCTTATCAGCTCTCTCAGCTTCTCGGGATCGAAGGCAAATCCTCTCTCTTCCTCAAGTTTAACAGGAACAGGAGTACCACCGACAAAATTTATCATAGACTCATATATCGGAAAGCCGGGATTAGGATAAATGACCTCATCGCCTTTTCCAATAAGAGCAAGAATAACAAAAAACATAATCGGCTTAGCTCCCGGAGTAACCACTACTTCGTCCGCATCGAACTCGACTCCCCTGGTTTTTGTCATGTAGTTTGCTATAGCCGAGCGAAGCTCAAGGATACCATTGGAAGGAGTATAGTGTGTATCGCCGGCTTGAAGAGATTTAATCGCAGCATCACATATATTTTTTGGAGTAGGAAAATCCGGCTCACCAATCTCAAGGTGAATTATATTTTTCCCTTCGGCTTCAAGTTTTTTTGCTTTTGCCAGTACCTCAAATGCCGTTTCGGTACCGAGATTTGACATTCTTTCTGCGTATTTCATTGTATTATTTTATTCTCCTAAATATGCTTTTTTAACTTCTTCGTTTTGGGCGAGCTCCTTTGCGCTTCCTTCCAGAATAATCTTTCCTGTTTCCAGAACATAACCGTAATGCGCGCTAGCCAGAGCCAGGTTAGCATTCTGCTCCACGAGCAATATTGTGACGCCGGTTGCTTTATTGAGCGCAACAATCTTTTCAAAGATAGTCTTTACAAGAATAGGCGCAATACCTAGAGACGGTTCATCAAGCAGTAATAGCTTCGGCTTAGACATTAGCGCCCTGGATATAGCAAGCATCTGCTGTTCGCCCCCGCTGAGGGTCCCGCCAAGCTGTTTGAGCCTTTCCTTAAGACGCGGGAATAGCGTAAAGAGGAACTCAAGGTCATCCTTAATATTATTGGTATCTTTCCTGGTATATGCACCCATTTCCAGATTTTCCTTCACAGTAAGATTGGAAAATATTAATCTGCCCTCGGGCGCCTGGCTAATACCCATCTGCACGATCTTATTGGGTTTAGTATTGGTTATATCCTGATCCAGGAATCTAATCGTGCCGGAATCGGCTTTCACAAGACCGGAAATCGTTCGAAGTATCGTTGTTTTTCCCGCCCCATTCGCACCAATAAGTGTAACTATCGATCCTTCCTCGACATTTACGTTAATGCCTTTTATGGCATTGATGGCACCGTAGTTCACTTTTAGATTTTCGATCTTAAGCATCGCCATCACCTCCAGCTGTTGTAGTGGTATCTCCCAAGTATGCCTCGATAACTTTAGGATCTTTCTGTATCTCCTGAGGAAGACCCTCCGCTATCTTTTCACCATAATCAAGAACGAATATCCGTTCACAGATACCCATCACAACCTGCATATCATGCTCAATGAGCAATATCGAAAGTTTGAATTTTTCTTTCACCTCTTTAATGAGGTTCATGAGGTCTACCTTCTCGACAGGATTCATTCCGGCGGCAGGTTCATCGAGGAGAAGTAATTGCGGTGATGTAGCAAGCGCCCTTACGATTTCCAGCTTACGCTGGTCGCCGTATGGGAGCGAGTTGGAATATTCATCTGCTACATCGAGTAGATTAAACATTTCCAAAAGCTCATCAATCTTCTTTTCAATATCTTTTTCTTCACGTTTGAAGCCGGGTGGCCTGATTATAGATGTAAAGTAACCTGCTTTCAGGTCTTTGCCGAAAGATACTCGCACATTATCCCTCAATGAAAGTGTAGGAAAAAGCCGTATATTCTGGAAAGTTCTGCTTATGCCCATTGCCGAAACCTCAAAAGGTTTTTTGGGAACAACACTTTCTCCTTTAAACAAAATATCACCCTCGGTAGGGTCATAGACGCCAGTGATCATATTAAAAACGGTCGTCTTTCCTGCGCCGTTGGGTCCGATCATCCCAATAAGTTCACCGTCACCCACATGAGTAGAAAGTCTGTCCACACAAGTGAGTCCGCCGAACTTCATCGTAACATTATTTATCTCAAGTAACTTCGGCATCGGATTTCTTTTTTTGTTTTTTGCCCGGCCTGAGTTTTACACCAAATAATCCCTGTGGGCGCAGCAACATCATTATTATCAATAAGAGTGCATATATTATCATTCTGTATTCCGCCACCTGGCGTAATAGTTCCGGTAGTATTGTCAGTATAATAGCGGCTATTATCACCCCTATCATGCTTCCCATTCCGCCAAGTATAACCATCACTACGATCTCAACCGAGCGCAGGAAGTTAAAATCTTCGGGGTTTATGTACTTATTGAAAAACGCAAATAGAGTGCCGGCTATTCCCGCAAAGAATGCACCGGTCACAAAAGCTGTCACTTTAAACTTTGTTGTATTGATTCCCATTGCCTCGGCAGCGATCTCATCATCTTTTACAGCAAGGAATCCTCTCCCATAGGTTGAATTAATCATATTACCAATCACGAAAATACACAGGATCGCCAAAAGAAATACCCAGAAGAAATTAGTGAATCCTTCTATGGCGTAAAACTTGTTAGGCATGTCGGTAAGCTCAGGCACCATGTTAAGACTCTTTGTACCGTTTTGATAAATGTACACACCTCTAAATCCCTGTGCGCCGCCAATCAGATCCATTCCCTGTATAATCACCCTGATTATTTCACTGAATCCCAGTGTAACAATAGCAAGGTAGTCACCTTTCAAGCGTAAGGATGGGATACCAACCAATAGACCGACGATAGCAGCAGCGGTTCCTCCTATAATAAGCATTATAATAAAGGTAATGGAATTTCCAAAAGAACCCTCGCCGAATGTACCTATAAAGAAGGGAGCAAAGTAGCAGTATATAACAGCAGAGGTGTATGCACCAATAGCCATAAAGCCGGCATGCCCCAATGAAAACTGCCCGGTGTACCCATTAATTAGATTTAGGCTGGTCGCAAGTATAATATTGATCCCGATGAAAATTATTATCGTAAGATAATAAGGATCGATCGAGTCGGAGAAGAGATTTATTATAAATACCGCCAGAATAGCAGTGGCGAAAATGATGTAATTCTTCATGAGCGAAGAAATGCTTCATATAAAAAAATGTTCGAAGCGTATGACGAACTTCGAACGTGACGGCTTAGGTTAGTGGGCGATAAAGGACTCGAACCTATAACCCCCTCGGTGTAAACGAGGTGCTCTAGCCAATTGAGCTAATCGCCCTAAAAATGAGCAATTTATATGAAATATGCCCAAAAACAATCTACAAAGATATTTTATTATTTATCAAAATTCAAACCACTAATAGAGAAACTTTGTGCATTTATACAGTAAAAACATCTATTAAGAGCATCGATATGAATGGAAATCCAATTGCTTTGAATGTCTGTTTTATAAGTGGTATATTTGGTGTTTATTTTGGATAACTAACATTAATAAAGGACAATTAATGATAAAAAATCTGGGTCTCTTGGCAGTGGCAGCCGTACTAACGGTATCACTGGTTACAATGATGAGCTGTGGCGACAGTACCAAAGAAAATCAATCATCGGGAAAAAACTCCGACCTACTTATAAAGGACGATAAGGGTGAAAAAGTAAAACTACTTATCAAACCCCAGGAAAAGGATACTCTAAGATACAAAATGGTGGCTAAGCAAAGCGAGACAGAGAAAGGCACCACAGAAAAAGAGGGATCAATAACTGTTGAGCAGGAAATTTCATATTATTATTCACAGGTTGTAGATAGAGTTGAAGACAATGCTGTCTCATACAGAATGCAATATGATAGTATTCAGATAGTATCAAAGATACAATCGCCTGACTCCACTGTAACGATAATATACAATTCGAATGTAAAGGATTCGATTTACAACTATCCCGACTTCATACAATTCAATGCAACTATTGGAACACCTTTCTATATGAGAGTTTCGGACAAAGGAACAGTGCTTGATCTTTACGGAATGGAAAAGATATACGATAATATTTATAAAGCGCTGGGAGACACTCTCTCTCCAAACGACAAATCGGTGGTTCAAAATTCCATTGGTGAATCAATGAAGGCAGTCCTGCAACAGCAATTCCAAAAATTCCCTGATAGTAATGAGGTCTATAAAGACTCAAGCTGGACTTCTTCATACGAGACTCAGCTCTCTGTATTCCCTGTAAAGAATATACTCGGATATAAGATCACAGATATAAAGGAAGAGGACGGAAATATTTTAATCACCATCGATGCCTCACTTTCAACTGAAGTAATAAAGAAAGAAATAACTGAAAAAAATACTAAAGCGGTACTGGATAATCTGGAAGCTAAGGGAAGTGGGACAATTATATACAATCTAAGTAGAGGATGTATTAAGAGTAAACAAACGCAAACCGATCTAAAAGCAAAAGTTACCCTCTCCCAGGGAAGTCAATCACTGACTACGGATAAGGATCAAACTTCAAGCGTAATTGTAGAACGTTTATAAGTTATTAATCTCCAAGAGTTTAAAGCCCGGCTTCCTGCCGGGCTTTTTTATTTTAAAAAAGATTGAATATTATTTAATAAATTCCGACATTATACTAATATAGGTATGTCCTAAAGGAATTTAGCGTATCAAAAATTTGTTTTGATTTATGAGGTAAGTCCTTATGCTAAGCAATTATAATAAAAAGAAGCTGGATGAGCTTTTGACTGCTTGTCATGAAAACCTTCACACGAAGGTCGATGATAATCTGATAACAAAAGCATTTAAATTTTCGATGGAAGCCCATAAAAACGATAAACGGGCATCCGGGGAGCCGTATTTTACCCATCCGTATGAGGTAGCAATGATCGTCGCCAAAGAGATCCCGCTTGATGACGTATCGATCGCCGCGGCTCTGCTTCACGATGTAGTAGAAGATACCAACTTTACGATGAAGGATGTAGTAGCTGAATTCGGTGAGGAAGTTGCCGAGATAGTAGATGGCGCAACCAAGATGGATGGTATATTCGAGAACTACGAACAGAATCAGGTTGAGTCTTATAAAAAGCTCCTTCTTTCTATGACATCCGATATCCGAGTAATGCTTGTCAAGTTCGCTGATAGACTGCATAATCTTAGAACACTCGAATATCTTTCAAATCCCAAACAGATACGAATGGCTCAGGAGACGCTGGAAATCTATGCTCCACTCGCGCACAGATTTGGTCTCTCGCAGGTAAAGATAGAATTGGAAGATCTTTCCTTTAAATACCTCGAAAGAAAAACTTATGATGAGATAGCAAAGAAGCTCAAAGAGAAAAAACGTGAACGCGAAAAGTTCATCCGTAAATTTATTGAACCTATAAAGCAAAGACTAATACAGGAAGGGTACAAATTTGAGATCTATGGCAGGGCGAAGCACATTTATAGCATTTATAAGAAAATCGAACAAAGGAATAAAGGCGTAGAGGAAATCTACGACCTCTTTGCTATCCGAATAATCCTCGAAACAAATAACAAGAATGATTGTTTTGCCGCATATGGAATATGTTCGGAACTTTTCATACCTGTGCCGGAGAGATTTAAAGATTACATTTCCCTTCCAAAACAAAACGGGTATCAATCCATCCATACCACACTGGTAAGTAATGAAGGCAAAATGGTAGAAGTCCAGATACGAACAAGGGAAATGCACGAAGTTGCCGAGAAAGGTATCGCCGCTCACTGGAAATACAAAGAAAACATCAACACAAAAGACGAGAAGCTAGAAAACTGGATAAAGTGGATACGTGAGACGCTTGATTCTGTTGCGAAGGATGAATCAGCACCCGAGCAAATGCTGGAAAGCTTTAAACTAAACCTGTATCAGGATGAGATATACTGCTTTACTCCGAAGGGTGACCTTAAAGTAATGCCAGCGGGTGCAACTGCTCTCGATTTTGCATTTGAAATACATACGCAGATCGGAACACATTGTATAGGCGCGAAGATTGACGGAAAGATCGTCAACCTTGACACAAAACTCAGAAGCGGAAGCCAGGTAGAGATAATCACATCCAAAAACCAGTTGCCAAAACGCGATTGGGAGAAGTTTGTTGTAACGCATAAGGCAAAGTCCGATATAAGAAAATTTTTCAATGCTGAAAAACGAAAAGGAGCAGACGAAGGAAAAGAGATATGGCTCAAAAAGATCAAAAAGAAGAAAGTTCATATTAATGATGACACCCTTCTTAAGCTGATACACAGACTAAAACTCAAAGATCTGCAAAACTTCTATTATATTGTATCTAGGAATGAAGAAAAGGCAGACGAAGTCATAGAAGCTTTTGAAGAAAGGCTCAAACCTACAACCGAACATAAACCTGAACTCACAAACGGATATAGCGAAGAAGCGGTATACCAGCGATTTGTCGAAAAAGCCCGCTCCGGAGCAAATGGCATCAGTCTTAAAAACGGGCAGTCAGACCGGGACCTCAAAGGACTGCATTACGAATTTGCAAAGTGCTGTAACCCGATACCCGGTGATGAAGTGCTTGGATTCATCACAAAAGGTGAAGGGATTAAAATACACCGAAAAAGCTGCAAAAATATTGTGAATCTATTTCTTCATGATCCGGATAGGATAATAGAGATAAATTGGAACGAAGACGGCGAGAACGACTTTACCGGTGGAATAAAGATAATTGGAGAGGATCGCCCCGGTATGCTGAACGAAATAACTAACACAATACTCAAGAACTTCAACATTAATATACAGGACGTAGTAATAAATAACCGTGGGTCGATGTTCGAGGGTACGTTTATACTTAACATCAAAAACCTGAAACAACTGAATAAGATTATAGACAAAATCAACAACCAGGAAGGTGTCTTTAGTGTGACGAGGTACGAGTAGTTACTCCTCGCGGGTAACTACAGCACAGGCATAGTCGTCCGTGTGTGAGATGCTAATGTGATATTTATTCTCTGAAAATTCATTATCTGCTTTGTGTATAATATACGGCTTTCCTCTCTCATCGTTTAATATCTCTATGTCTTTCCATTTAAAACTCTTTGAAATACCTGTTCCAATAGATTTTGAATAAGCTTCTTTAGATGCAAACCTGCCAGCAAAATGAAGTTCGGGCTTTGAAAATGATTTGCAATATTCGATCTCTTTTTCCGTAAGTATCCTTTGAAAAAATCTTTCGCCGTATTCTTCAATAAGGCGTTTTATCCGTCTAATATCAATTATGTCTATACCAATACCAAGTATCACGAGTTTTCCTTTCTTACTATTTCTATCAATTCCGATATTTTACTTATCTCATAATCTGAATTTGGATGTGTGGTCTTAAAAATATCGCCATAGCGAGCAAACACAGTTTTAATACCGGCGGCTTTTGCCCCAACAATATCCTTTTCTACCCAATCTCCTATCATAAGACATTCATCCCCGCTTAACCCCAGGAGTTCCAGAGCTCTTTTAAAGGGTACAGTCGAGGGCTTTCTTTCTCCCGTGTCATCAAAGGTAACAACAAAGTCGAAAATGTGATGAAAGTTAAGATATGATAGCCTAAGCCAAGCTTCTTTTGCAGGAGCGTCCGTTACAACAGCAAGTTTAATTCCCATTTTAATCAACTCGATCAATGTCGGGAAAACTCCCGGGTATGGTTTTAACGCCGCCTCTCTAGCCTTTCTGTAAGCAACAATTGCGGCGGAGAGTATTCTGTGATCAACTTTTCCATACACTCCCAGTAAGAATTGATCGAAAACCTGCTGGTATTCCATGCCTTCCCTATCGTATATGTCAGCAATTCTCTCCCTTGCATCGCTATAATTCATGTTCAGACCTGCATCTACCATTGCATGTATGGCGGCTTCGACAGCATTATTTTTCAACAGCATAAAATCTACAAGCGTATTATCGAGGTCGAATATAATTGCTTTGATCATTGGGGCTTATTTACAATTTTCGCAAATCCCAAAGAATTCCATGTAATGAGTAATGTCTTTATAACCTTTCTTTTTCAAATCTTTTTCTATCTCGTCAGAAAAACAGTCTTCGATATTTTCAACCTTGCCACATTTTCTACATACAACGTGGTGATGATGCTCTCTGTCAACGGTAAGTTCATAACGGGTAAAGTTATCTTTAAAATCATAGGTAGCCACGATCTTCTTCTCAAGAAATGAATCCATGGTACGATAAATTGTTGCCTGGTCTATCTTCGTCTTTCCTAATATATCCTGCACCTCTGCGATCGTTACGGGTTTGTGGCATTTTTTTAGAACTCGCAATATCTCAAGTCTGGGCTGTGTAATTCGGAGAGACTTTTTAGAAAGGATATCTCTTAAATAATTTTCGTTGCTCATGTCTGCTCAATCAAATTTCAATCATATTTATAAAAACCTCTTTTAGTCTTTCTTCCTAAAAGATTTGCATCAACCATTTTTCTTTGTATATAACTTGGACGATATTTAGGTTCGTCAAAATATGCTTCAAAGACTGATTTCGTTACGGAAAAGTTTACGTCTATTCCTATGAGATCCATCAATTGGAAAGGACCCATAGCAAAACCTCCGCACGCTTTCAACACTTTGTCGATTTTTTCAAAATCTGCCGTACCTTCTGCCAACATCTTTAGTGATTCCCCATAATACGGTCTTGCTATTCGGTTCACAATGAAGGCAGGGGTATCCTTAGCGTTTACAGGTACCTTGCCAATCTTTTTCGATAGTTCAATAGTTGTTTTGACTGCTTCGCCGGAAGTAAAGTCACCACGTATAACTTCAACCAGTTTCATTATATTAGCCGGGTTAAAGAAGTGCATACCGACCACCCTCTCCCTGTTGTTCTGCACAGCAGTAGAGATGGTCGTTACAGAAAGCGATGATGTGTTTGTAGCAAGAATTATATTAGGATTACACGTGCTGTCCAACTTCTTGAAAATGTCTTTTTTTAAATCCATAATTTCAGGAACGGCTTCAATCACAAAATCTGCCTTTGCCAGATCAGAAAATTCCTTCGTAAAATCCATTCTATCCAGTACTTCATTCTTCTTGTCAGCATCCAGTTTGCCCTTTTCGATGGCTTTATTAATGTTCTTAAGTACGGATTCTCCTGCTTTACCCAGCACTTCATCTGAAATATCATAAAGAACAACCTTATATCCCGCTATTATGCAGGAAATACCTATACCAGATCCCATTGTGCCTGAACCCAGAATACCAACTGTTTTTATATCATTTATATTCATATTTACAAATATAGCTTATTAATCCCATTTATAATATTTATTAACCTGTCTCAGAAAATCACTTACCATAAAAAACGAGCCTGTTACTAATAAGAGATCACCCTTATTTATCTTATCACTTATATAATGTAAAGCAAGTAAGAAATCATCGATAACAACGCATTTATTTTTTTGTGTAACGTGGTCGAATAATTCAAGTGGTTCTGCAGCTCTTTTATAATCAGGCTTTGTCAGAACAATGTCTCCCTTTAGTTTTTCTATTTGACCTAGACAGGCCTTAAAATTTTTATCCTTCAGCAAACCAAAAAGAATATAGAGTTTTTCATATTTAACATTCTTTAAGCTCTCGCAAAGGTTTGCCAATGCTTCTGGATTGTGAGAAACATCAATAATGACCTTTGGGCGAAGACGTATAAACTGGAACCTGCCGTGAAAAAGAGAATTGGAAATAATATTAGCAAAGCCCTTCTTAATTATTTTGTCGGTTAATTTAATATTTTCATTCTTTGCAATAATATTCATCGAGGCATATGAGGTAGCTATGTTATGCTTTTGATAGTCGCCTTGGGTTGGGAATTTTAACCCAGTAAGCTCTTTATCGCCATCATCTAAACTAAATGTAAAACCATTATTATCATACCTGTCTATTTCCACTTTAACTGACCTATGCGCAACGGTTAATGGGGCACCTTCTTCCTCAGCCCGTTTTTTTATAACATTTAGAGCCGCCTGGTTTAATCTGCCAACAACACATGGTACTCCTTTTTTGATTATCCCTGCCTTTTCAAACGCTATCTTTTCTATAGTATCACCTAGATAGTCAGTATGTTCGATCGATATGGAGGTAATTATCGATAAAATTGGAATAAGTACATTTGTTGAATCCAACCTCCCACCGAGCCCGGTTTCAACTACACCGTATTCTACTTTCTTCAATTTAAAATACTCGAATGCCATCGCTGTGTTCACTTCGTAAAAGCTGGGTTTGATCTTTTCGATCTGAGGAAAGAGTCTGTTGGTGAATTCTAATATAAACTTCTTCGAGATCATTTTACCGTTCACAAGTATCCGTTCACGGAAGTCGAGTATGTGAGGGGATGTATAAAGACCGGTACTTTTACCTGCCTGGATTAGCAAAGAATTCATTGCAGAAGCAACCGTACCTTTGCCGTTAGTCCCTGCTATATGAATTGCCTTAAAGGAGTCCTGCGGATTACCGAGAAATTCAAGAAGTGAGGTAATATTATTCAGGTCATATTTAATACCCGCTCTTTCAAGTCCGAAAAGCCAATCCAGGCAGGTATTGTAATCGGTGAATTTCAAAGCTAAAGCGTAGATTAGTAGTCAAAATATCCAATTAATAGATTATATTCAGTATAATTATATATTAACTAATGCAATTTTTTTATAAATTGGACTAATAAACCCGGTAATTATAGTGAAAAAGATCCTTTCGGTAGTAGGAGCCAGACCAAACTTTATGAAAATGGCTCCCGTCCACAAAGAACTCCAGAAATATAAATCAAAGCTAAATCATAGAATTGTTCACACCGGACAGCACTATGATAAAGCCATGTCCGATATATTTTTTAAGGAGTTGGAATTGCCGAAGCCTCATATTTATCTTGGAATAGGTTCCCTTCCACACTCAGAGCAGGTTGCAAAAATAATGGTAGAACTGGAAAAAGTCTTACTGAAAGAAAAACCGGATCTAGTACTTGTATATGGTGATGTAAACTCGACAATGGCAGCCGCTATAGTATGCGCTAAACTCCTGATAAAAAACGGAAAGCCGATTCCGGTCGCGCATATAGAGGCAGGGTTGAGGAGCTTTGATAACACAATGCCGGAAGAGATAAACAGAAAGGTTACTGACTCTATTTCGTCCTACCTTTTCGTCACCGAGAAAAGTGGAATGGAAAATCTAATGGACGAAGGAGTAAAAAAGAGCAATGTCTTCTTCGTAGGGAATACAATGATAGATTCGCTGAAATCCTATATGAGAAAAACTGAAGCTTCCGATATTCTAAATCAATTGGCTCTTTCAAAAAATGACTACACGCTGGTAACACTGCACCGGCCATCGAATGTAGATACTAAAGAAGGGCTTACAAAGATACTGGATATATTCATATCAATAAATGAACTGAACAAAAATACCGAAATAGTATTTCCGGTCCATCCGAGGACACGAAAGATGATGGAGACATATAAGCTTCGCAGGAAATTTAATGCCGTGCCAAATCTCATCATAACCGAACCGCTCGGCTATCTGGATTTCCTTAGCCTGATGATGAATGCTAGATACGTTCTCACTGATTCAGGTGGCATTCAGGAGGAAACGACATCGTTAAAGATACCGTGCCTTACCCTTCGTGAGAATACTGAAAGACCTGTCACTGTTGATGAAGGTACAAACACCCTAACTGGGCTTAATAAGAACGCAATAATAAAAAACATCAAAAAAATAGAATCCGGTAAATACAAATCCGGAACTTCCCCTAAATATTGGGACGGTAAATCCGCCCAAAGAATAGTAAGCATGATTCGTGAATTAATGAATAATAATGTCAAATAAGAAGTTAGATAAAGTAGTAGCAAAACTCGAAGTGTTTTTTAACGATAAACGTGACGAGAAGAAAACGAATAAACCAACGATACTCGACCTCCTTATTGCGACAAAGCTTTCTCAAAATACAACCGATAAAACCTCGTATCGCGCATTTGTTAACCTTAAAAATACCTTTCCCACATGGGACGACGTAGCAGATGCTCCCGTTAGCAAAATAAAAGACGCTATAAAGGTATGCGGACTTGCTAATACAAAAGCCAGGCAGATCAAAGTGATGCTTAAACAAATGAGGGAAAAGTATGGCAAACTGGATCTGAGTTTCCTGAAGAAAATGAAAGATGGTAAGGTTTATGACGAGCTCTTGCAATACGATGGGATCGGAGTAAAAACCATTTCATGCGTGCTGGCATTTTCCCTTGGAAGAGATGTATTCCCGGTCGATACTCACGTTCATCGTATATTGAACCGGCTCGGTTTAGTACATACTAATACCGCAGAGAAGACATTCGAGGAAATTAAAGACCGGATCCCAAAAGGCAAGAAACCCACTTTCCATAATAATCTCATTAAATTTGGTAGAAATATCTGCAGAGCAAATAACCCACTATGTAGTATATGTTTTCTCTATACTGAATGCGAATTTCCAGAAAGAGAAATGTTCAGGGATAAGGAAATTCCATTAAATATCACCGAAAATAACTTTATTATATTCGAAAACATTTAACCGAAGCATCACTAAGTGGTAATAGATAAGAACAGGGTCAAAAAGATATTAATAATCAAATTCGGGGGAATAGGCGACCTGCTTCTCACCACACCTGTTTTCCCAAATCTCAGAGGTTACTTTCCTGATGCTGAGATATATGTACTCACTCTGAGAAAAGGCAGAGATGTACTCATAGACAATCCATACTTGAAGCGCGTCTTTACCTACGACCCGACTGAAGACAAATCATGGTGCCTTATAAAGAACATCCGCAAACAAAAATATGATCTAATAATAGATCTATATTGCAATCCCCGAACGGCACTTATAACTTTTCTTAGCGGGGCAAAGTACCGCTTTGGTTTCGAATTCAGGGGACGAAGCTATGCGTATAATATTAAAATGAAAGGAAGAGGCGGTGAAGTTCACAACGTCGACTTTAATCTCGACGCATTACGAAAAATGGACATCCCTATAACTTCGAAACAGCTCATACTACCGCTCAATGTTGTCCACAGAGAATTTGCGGAGGATTTTATTAAGAGTAATAACATCGATTCAAAACCCATACTAGGGATATCCCTAACTGGTGGCTGGGAAGCGAAACGTTACAAGATGAATGACTATATCGAACTGATCCGAATGATACTAAATATGTATAATATTAATATAGTCCTACTCTGGGGAAATGACGAAGAAAAAAAAGAGGCTGAAGAGATTCATGCTGTATTTAAAGATAGATCCTTTATCATCCCCGATAGTCCAATAAAATATCTTGGAGCAATAATAGAGAGGTGCGACGCAATCATAGGAAACGACTCAGGTCCCCTCCACCTGGCAGTCTCTACAGGTGTCCCGACACTCGGTATATATGGACCAACGAACCCCTTACTGCAAGGACCCTATGGTGATAAGAATCTCACAGTCGTTAAAGAAGACCTCGACTGCCTTTATTGTAATCTTCTCGAATGCCCGATAGGAAACCTGTGCATGGTAGAATTGGCAAAAGATAGCTTAATTGCTAAATTTAACGAATTGATAGCTATTAATAATATAAAATTTTAATTATTTTAAAATCAATATACTGTTAAAAATTACGGGGATTTCCACGTGAGCGAACAATCCAATAGATTTCCAAGAGGTATTCCTTACATAATAGGGAATGAGCTTGCCGAAAGGTTCAGCTACTACGGAATGAAAGCGATCCTTGTCGTTTTCATGACACAATATTTGATGAATAGTAGCGGTGTCGTAGATACCATGAGTGATACTGATGCAAAAGCATGGTACCACTACTTCTCGATGGCAAATTATTTCTTTCCTATCATTGGAGCAATAGTAGCCGATGTATTTTGGGGAAAATATAAGACGATAATCACATTATCCATAGTATATGTTATGGGTCATGTTGCTCTTGCATTGGACGATACAACGCTCGGTCTCTCTATTGGACTTACACTCATTGCAATGGGCTCAGGAGGTATAAAGCCATGTGTTTCAGCTCATGTCGGCGACCAGTTCGAGGAAAAGAACAAACAACTAATAGAAAAAATATTCGGATATTTTTATTTTGCGATAAACCTCGGGGCGGCAATATCAACCCTGCTTACACCGTACCTACTGGATAAAGTTGGTCCTCACGTTGCTTTCGGTGTTCCCGGACTGCTCATGCTTATCGCTACTATCGTATTCTGGATGGGGCGAAAAGTATTCGTTGCGATACCGCCCGTCGGCTGGAAACAATATAAATCAGATGTCTTTAGCCCCGCCGGGAAAAAGGCTATACTCAACCTCAGTGTAATGTATGTTTTTATTGCAATATTCTGGTCGCTCTTCGATCAGACCGGTTCATCATGGGTATTGCAAGCAGAAGATATGGATAAACACATTAATCTTGGGTTTGTAAATTTTGATTTGCTGGCGTCACAAATACAGGCTATTAACCCGCTCCTTATAATGATATTTATCCCGCTTTTTACATATGCCGTTTACCCGCTTCTGAATAAAATTTTTGAACTTACAGCGATTAGAAAGATAATGATCGGGATGTTTATAGCCGCATTCTCTTTTGCGCTGATCGCAATAGCCCAGATGCAGATAGATGCCGGAGCAACGCCTAGCATTCTGTGGCAGTTCTTTGCTTATATTATCTTGACCGCCTCGGAAGTTATGGTATCTATTACCGGATTGGAATTCTCTTATACGCAGGCACCGAACAGCATGAAATCGTTTATAATGGGATTATGGTTACTATCCGTTTCACTGGGCAATCTTGTTGCCGCATTGGTAAATTCGTTCATCGAAAGAAGCGACGGGACATACATACTCGAAGGTGCAGATTATTTCTGGTTCTTTGCTGGGCTAATGTTCATTACATCCATAGTATTCTTATTTATTGCAAAGAGATACAAAGCAGAAAGCTATATACAGACACGGGATCAACTCCCATCTCCGCTTTTGACGGAAAATTAGTTTTGATTTGAAAAAAATTCTAATTGCAAGAACCGACAGGGTCGGCGACGTTGTGATGATAACTCCCATGATACGGGAGCTGAAAAGGACATATCCAGATTCATTCATCGCCGCTCTTGTCAGCAATTACACTTCCGATATACTCCTCCATAATCCGCATTTGGATGATATAATAATCGACGAACTTGATAAAAATTTCTGGAAAACAGTAAAACATATCCGCAAACATAAGTTCACCGATGGACTCCTTACCTGGCCAATAAAAAGAACCGCCTATCAAATGTTCCTGGGGGGAGTAAAAAACAGAATAGGTGTAGGGCGTAAACTATACGAAGTTATAACTTTCATGAAAAGTGTTTCCCGCAGTGATTACAATCCCCTCCGACATGAGGCGGATTATTGTATGGATCTCGCACGAAGGATCGGTGTCGAATCGGATGATCTAACTCCGGAGATTTTTGTAACACAGGAAGAAAAGGACTCGGCATTGGAGTTTCTTGCCGGGAAATGTGTTTACAACACTGATAAAAAAATTATAATTCATACCGGTTACGGGCGTTCCTCTCCTAACTGGAGCGAGAATAAATATTTCGAACTGACAAAAGAAATTCTTGAAAGAAGTGGTGCAGATACAAAGTTGATCTTTACTGCACCGGAAATGACAAAAAAACTTTCAGAAAAACTTACATCACTTAATAGCGATAGAATAATTGATCTTTCCCGTCATACTTTTTCATTGAGAGAATTAATCGGTTTGATATCAGTATGTGATGTTGTTGTTTCATCTTCAACCGGTCCTATGCACTTGGCTTCCGCAATGGGAGTGAATACTGTCAGCATTTTTTGCTATAATGCTATGTGCAGAGTAAAGCGCTGGGGAGCATTAGGCAATAAGGCACATAATATTGAAGTGGCAAGTGAATTCTGCCGTAATAACTGCCATGAGGTTGTGGAGGAATGCCGGGTAGAAGCAGGTATTGGGATACATAGAGTATTGAATGAAATCCTCCCCCTAATAAGTCACTCATAAATAAGCCGTTAAATATCCTGATATTATCCATTAAAATATAAGTAAATTGAAATTGAAGCCATATTTTAATAATTTACAAAACCTTTACATTAGGAAATCTTCTAAATAATTAATGTCAAATCTCAAAGTTTTTTCCGGCAGAGCATCGGAATATCTTGCCAAGGATATTGTAAAACACCTGGAGTTGACTCTCGGTAAAGCAGAGTTTAAGACTTTCTCGGACGGCGAGATCTGGATGAAATATAACGAAAATATCCGCGGGCAGGATGTCTTCATCGTCCAGTCCACAAACCCACCGTTTGAAAATCTGATGGAACTTCTTGTGATGATAGATGCCGCGCGAAGAGCATCTGCAAACAGGATAAATGCAGTGATACCTTATTTCGGTTACGCTCGACAGGATAGGAAAGATGAACCCCGCGTAGCTATCTCGGCAAAGCTTGTTGCTAATATGCTCGTAACAGCAGGAGCCGAAAGAATAATTACCATGGATCTGCATGCACCACAGATACAGGGATTCTTCGATATACCCGTTGATCACCTGTATTGTTCACGTGTATTTTTTAAGCACATCAAAAAAAATGGGTTAAAGAACCTCGTAGTGGCATCACCGGATGTCGGAGGAATTAAAATGGCGCGGGCTTATGCAAAGAAACTAAATACCGAGCTTGTACTAATTGATAAACGCCGTCCAAAACCGAACGTAGCTGAAGTAATGAATATCATCGGTGATGTCGAGGGAAAGAATGTTCTCATCATAGATGATCTTATAGACACCGGAGGTACTTTTGTAAATGCAGTGGAAGCCCTTAAAGGTCAGGGTGCAGAGGAAATTTATGGCATTTGTACACATGCTATCCTTTCAGGAAATGCTATCGATAAGATAAATAAATCCAGTATTAGCAAACTAATGATTTCCAATACATTACCTCTAAAAAAACCTTCCCCGAAAATTGAGGTTATTTCTGTAGGAAAAATATTCGCACAGGCGATAAGGCGAACTAATAAAAACGAATCAATTAGCTCATTATTTGATACTTATAAGGGTTAATTTTACTGAATTGAATCGGTAAAAATATATATTTATTTTAGCTTTTATTGAAAAACTCATAAAACCGGAGATTTAATACGATGGCTGATGTAATCATGCCGAAAATGGGTGAATCGATCACCGAAGGAACTATACTTACGTGGCACAAAAAGCCCGGCGATACCATTAATGTTGATGAAACAATAGTCGAAGTTTCCACTGATAAAGTAGATACCGAAATTCCCTCTCCCGAAAGCGGTACCATAACAGAATTAATGTATAATGAAGGTGATGTGGTCGAAGTAGGAAAAGTAATTGCCAAAATAGATACGGGTAACGGTGAGGCACCAAAAAAAGAGGAAAAGCAGGAAGTAAAACAGGAAGAGCCATCCAAAGAAGAACCTAAACAAGAAGAAGTAATTGAAGTCATCGAAGAGAAGAAACCGGAACCAGTCGAGATGAGTGCTTCATCCGGAAGCAGATTCTACTCACCTCTCGTAATGAATATTGCCAAAGAAAACGGAATTGGTTTTGCAGAACTTGAAAGCATACCCGGAACAGGAAAAGAAGGACGCGTTTCGAAAAAAGACATCCTAGATTACCTCGAAAGAAGAGCAAAGGGAGACATAAAAACCCCGGTACCAAAAGAAGAAATCAAAGTAGAAGTCAAGCAGCAAGCTCCTGCACCTGAGAAAAAGAAAGTTGAACTTCCAAAATTTGAAGTTGATTACAATGAAGAAGGGCTTTCAGTTATGGAGTTCGACAACGTAAGACAGAAAATGGCTGAACACATGGTTGCTTCAGTCAATATCTCACCCCATGTTAATGCAATTGCTGAAGTGGATATGAGCCGTGTCGATAAGGTGAGAAAAGAAATGAACAAAGAGTTTGAAGGCAAGGAAGGATTCAAGCTTACTTACATGCCTTTCATAGCTGAGGCAGTAATAAAAGCTCTGAAAGACTTCCCGCTTGTTAATTCAATTATAGACGATTCGTCCGCGCCGTACAAAGCCATAATGAGGAACAAAATAAATCTCGGCATGGCAGTCGCAATGGAAAATGGTGGACTAATAGTGCCTGTCATACATGATGCTGACGGCAAAAACCTTGTTGGTCTTGCGCGAAGTATCAACGATCTCGGAAAAAGAGCTCGCGTTAAAAAGCTCACCCTCGACGAGATACAGGGAGGCACGTTCACGATTTCCAATTTCGGCGTATTTGGAAACATAATTGGCACAATGATAATCAACCAGCCCCAGGTCGCAATTCTGGGAGTTGGTGCTATCAAAAAACGCCCTATGGCTCTCTCCACAGAAGAGGGAGATTTCGTCGTGATAAGACCTATGATGTATCTTACACTATCTTTCGATCACAGGCTTATTGACGGAGCACTCGGCGGTCAATTCGTAATGAGGATTGCTCATTACTTAGAGAACTACACACAAGAGTAATTTAGCGGCATGCTAAATCAAAGGGGAAAAATAGAGGGGATAATTTCGCTCCGCGAAATGTCCCCTTTTTTTCTTTAAACTTTTATTGAACTGTTTCTCTTTATATAAGTATAAACAGAAACTTTAATTCGGAGAATCATGAGGAGATATATCCAAAGAATTACTGTTCTGTTTGCTATTTTACTGTTTTTTTCAGCAAATATACAAGCAGACGAAACCCCCGACGCAAAATACTGGATAATATTCAAAGATAAGGGGCAATATAAACCCGGTGATAAGATCACGCCCGGATCTGATGCATATGAGACCGGGAAATCACTTCTCTCGGACAGAGCAATAAAACGCAGGCTCAAAGTCCTCGACGAAAATAATCTCATAGATTATTTGGATCTCCCTCTTGATCAGCAGTATGTAAGCAGTATCCAGAGCATGGGTGTCGAGATTATTGCTAAGTCAAGATGGCTAAATGGAGTTAGCGCATACCTTACTGAATCTCAGGTAAATAAAATAAAGAAATTAAATTATGTAGATCACCTGCAGATAGTAAATAAAATGATAAAGCAGGACGTCTCAATGACAGAAGAAACCTATTATGACGGGTTGAGATCCGTTGAATACATTGAGCCAACTGATACAAATCTCTATAAATATGATTATGGTCCGTCGCTAAAACAGAATGAGTCTGTAAACGTTCCTAAACTGCATAACATGGGTGTTACAGGCAGAGGTGTACTTATAGCAAGCTTCGATGACGGTTTCGAATGGAAAACACACGAGGCATTGAAGAATTTGCTAGTGATAGATGAGTATGATTTTATCAATAAAGATAAAAATACAGCAAGAGAAAAAGTACAAAAATATAAAGATTCATTTGACCAGGGTGGACATGGTACAGCAACCCTCTCTTCAATGATGGGTTACGCTCCGGGTAAATTGATTGGTCCAGCCTTTGATTCCCAGGTTCTCCTGGCAAAAACAGAATATGTTAGCAGTGAAGTTCCAATGGAAGAAGATTTTTGGCTCGAAGCTGCGGAATGGGCGGAAGCATATGGTGTCGATGTTATAACAAGTTCGCTCATCTATAAAGAATATGATCCTCCATATGATAAAAACACATATAAATACGAAAACTATGATGGTAATACAGCTATCACAACAATAGCCGGTGACCGGGCTGCATATCTCGGTATCGTCGTTGTAAATGCAATGGGTAATTATTACCAGACAGCTATTCCATCACTTGGGTCAGCAGCAGACGGCGACTCAATCATTTCGGTTGGAGCTGTAACTACCGACGGCCAGATAGCAAGCTTCACATCAAATGGTCCAACAAGCGATGGACGAACAAAACCTGATGTCGTTGCTCCGGGAGTTAGAGTATATGTAGCAGCTATGAGTGATAAAAAAGAGGATGGTTATAGATTCTCAGATGGTACTTCATTTTCCACACCAATAACTGCAGGTGTTGCGGCTCTTATATTATCTGTTCACCCTGAACTGACACCTATGCAAGTGCGTGATGCCCTCAGAAATACCGCAAGTAACCCCAATAATCCAAATAATATTACCGGCTGGGGTGTCATAAATGCTTATGACGCTGCGTTATATTATGGAATGATATGGAGCAATGAGCCTCAGTATTCACATGCCGATAAAACAATGTCAACTTACCTCGCATCAAAAGATGTAATAGACCCGAATAGTGTTAAGTTTTATTATAAACAGGATGGAAGTGATGAATTTACCGAAGTTTCTATGGAGCTCATCGAACCGATGAACGACGGAAACAACTCCGGACTATATAGCGCGACTGTGGATAACCTCCCGATGACCGGTAAGTTCGATTATTATTTCTACGCTAAAACCCTCAATGGAGACGACTCTTACTATCCGTACTGGGCTAAGGATATGTACTCCGCAGGACAATAAGATTTCATACATACAAATTTTTAAGCTTATACCTTAATTGGTATAAGCTTTTTTATTATATTTTACCAAGCTAAGGAAATAAAGGTAACCGCTATGAAATTCATATATACTTTTCTCGCAATCATAATACTAACAACAGCCGCAAATTCCCAAACGTGGGTCCAAAAGCTAAACGGACGAAGCGTATGGTCATTGACAAAGGATGATCAGGGCAATATATATGCAGGCGGTCTCACTGGAGCTAATTCACGTATATGGAGATCTTCTAACGGTGGAGATAGCTGGGACACAATATACGCCGGTGCAGGTAATACTATGTGGGCAATCGATTTCGATGATAACGGAAATATCTTTGTAGCCAATTACTCCGATGGGCTTTTGATATCTACAAACGGAGGCGCAAATTTCACTGTTTTAAGCACCACAGCTTTTAATGGTGAAAAGCCTCAGGGGGTTGCATGCGGATCGAACGGGTATGTATTTGTAACAACGTCTATGGGATTTTTCAGAAGTACAAACTCAGGCACAAATTTCACTCAAACCGGGTTAACAGGATTAAATGTTCTCCCCGTTCTTGTCGATAAAGACAGCTCTAATATAGTTTATGCGGGAGTGAGCTCGGGAACAGGAGTAGGTATTGGATTTTACCGTTCTACCGATAACGGAGCGACTTTCAGCTCTAATCTTAATTCGGGTAAAAACGGTTACAGTCTGTTTCAAAATTCCGATGGCTCTCTCTATCTGGTAACGACTACATCACCGTATAACGTGGATAAATCTACAAATAAAGGCTTAACCTGGGCCACCCTTGGAAATGCGCTCTCTGCTACGCGTGGAGTTACACTCGACCTTGCAGGAAATATTTACCTTACTGGTAACGGAGGCGCATACAGATCTACAAATGGCGGATCAACATTTACTAATTTTAATTTAACAGGTTCTAGCACACCTGTCCTGACATTTCAAAATAAGATACTCGTAGGTTCTATCAGTGGTTCGATCGGTGTCAATATCTTTACTGACTCGACAATATCCGGCATCGATCCGGGAAGCATGCTTCCAACAAGATTTTCACTTGATCAAAATTACCCTAACCCATTCAATCCTGAGACGAATATTAAATTTTCACTGCCTGTCTCGTCGGATGTAATGATTATCTTATATGATATATCGGGAAGAGAAGTGAAGACTCTACTTAATGAATATAAAAATCCCGGGATATACGAAATTAACATTAATGCGGATGGATTATCCAGCGGAGTATATTTCTACAAAATGATTACAAAAGGATTTTCGGAAATCAGAAAAATGGTGTTGATGAAATAGATGCTAGTTTCCGTACACTTCCCGCTCACCTGCTTCGCATAATATGTGACCAATCGTAATATGACCTTCCTGAATCCTTTGTGTATTCTCAGAAGGCACAACTATCGGTATATCGACCATATTCGCAAGCCTTCCTCCATCTTTTCCAAGAAAGCCAATTGTTGTCATATTCTTCGATTTCGCCATCTCAACTGCCTTCACAACATTGGGTGAGGTACCGCTTGTAGATATGGCTACAAGTATATCCCCTTCATTTCCTAAACCTTCTACGTTCCTTGCAAAAATATTTTCAAACCCTATGTCATTTCCCCCCGCTGTAATATTTGATGTATCTGTGGTTAATGCTATCGCGCCGATCGCCGGGCGTTTAATGTCATGCGACATCCTTATCATAAATTCTGTTGCCAGATGCTGGGCATCCGCCGCGCTTCCCCCATTCCCGCAGAAAAGTATCTTTTTCCCGTTTTTTATAGCATCTCTCATAGCATCACATGCCTTGTTAATGTGGTCTTTACATTTTTCGAGTATCAGCTTTTTCACTTCCGAACTTTCAGTCAGCGATTCATCTATGAATTTATTTCTATCAAACATTACTGTTTATTTTGTTATACAATATTTTCTACTATCTTTTTTGCCGTGCCGAGACTACCCTCGAATACGAACCTGCATCCCCTTGCCATGGAATCATGCAGTTCTTTGTCTCTCAGTACATTGCGGAAATTTCTGTAAAAAGTTCTCTGGTCTTCTACAACCTTTCCACATCCGCTCTTGAGCAGTATCACGTCCTCATCGGAATTTTTCACCTTATTGGCAAAAAACACCGGCATATTAAATATAGCTGGCTCAAGTATATTATGAAGTCCCGATTTTAATCCACCTCCTACATAGCTCACATATCCTATCGAATATAATGACATCAATATGCCGATCCTATCCACAATTATTAGATTCTCATTGTTATAATTCTCTATGTCAGAGTACCGTATACTTTTAATATTTTCATACTTTTCCCTGATAGTCTTTTCTATAATGTCAATCTTCTTCTCTTTGGGTTCATGTGGAACTAGAAATGTAAGAAGGTCATTCTCATATTCAGTTACTTTATTTACTACAGGAAGTATCACGTCTTCATCGTCTTTCCATGAGCTTCCAATAACAAATACTTTTCTATCCTTTATTATTTCGGAAGGGATGACATCATCATATTGTTTGTTCAATGATGCAGCGTACACCCTCTCATACTTAGAATCTCCTACCAGCCTGATCTCTGTCTTTTGAGTATCCAGGTATCTCGAGTAGCTGTCTCTGTCCTCCTCATCTATTACAAATATTACATCTATCATATTGTAGAGAGCTCTCTTCATGGATTTAAACACCGGCAGTTTCCAAAACATATCCTTTTCATCGAGCCTGGCGTTGGCTATAATAAGTTTTATTCCTTTTCTCTTTGCCTCGTAAACAAGATTATACCATAGATCGTATCGCATAAATATTATGGCATCAAATTTCCCCGCATCGAGAAATTTTCTAACCTTTTTAACCGAATCGAATGGCAGATACGTCTTAACGATATTCTCGTTAGGTATCTTAGAATTCTTATACCCGGACGGTGAAAAGAAGCTTACCGTTATAACAAAGCCCTTTCCCTCCATTTCCTCCATTAGTGGAATTGCCTGCTGGTACTCGCCTAAAGACGAACAATGAATTAGTATATGTCTTCCTTCCCCGTTCAAATGCAAAAGGGATCCGCTCAGTTTCCTGAATAGATCCCTTCTTCCTTTAAAACCTTCTCGTACTTTAGAATTAAAAATCCCGTATATCTTAAACCCCAGCCATAATGCCGGGATTACGAATGAATTGTAAATGATAAACCAAAAATGGCGCATCGCGTACGGGGTTTATTTAAACCTCCATTACTTCTTTCTCTTTTGAATCTACAAGGTTATCGATTTCCTTTGTATGGTTATCGGTCAGCTTTTGCAGTTCAGTTTCAGCATGCTTTCTCTCATCCTCAGAAACATGGTCTTCTTTCTCGGACTTTTTAAGCTTTTCCATATCATCTCTCCTGATATTTCTTACTGCAACCTTCCCCTCTTCACCTGCTTTCTTGACAAGTTTCACCATCTCTTTTCTTCTTTCCTCATTTAACGGTGGGATAGGAATCCTGATAAGATTTCCGTCATTTGCAGGATTAAGTCCCAGATCAGCAGCCATTATTGCCTTCTCGATAGCTGGAATAACAGTCTTATCCCACGGTTGCACCGTAATTGTGTGAAAGTCCGGCGTATTAACGTTTGCTACCTGGCTGATCGGCGTTGGTGTTCCATAATAATCCACCTTTACACTATCAAGCATATTGGAGCTCGCCTTACCTGTCCTGATTTTCATCATTTCATCCTTCACATGCTCCACTGCCTTTTCCATCCTGGCATTCGCTTCCTTTAAAATATCCTTTATCATAATGCTATTCTTTGATTATGAAATTATTGTACCTATTTTCTCACCCGATACAACCTTCGCAAGGTTTCCCCTGCCATTCATGTTAAACACCTGTATCGGAAGGTCGTTCTCTTTACATAAGGTCACCGCTGTCATGTCCATCACACGAAGATTCTTCTCAAGTACATCATTATATGTAAGTGTATCAAACATGCTCGCATCCTTGTTCTTCTCTGGATCGGAATCATAAACACCATCCACCTTCGTTCCCTTAATAATAACGTCTGCCTTTATTTCTATTGCTCTGAGTGCCGCCGCAGTATCGGTAGTAAAATACGGACTTCCTGTACCTGCCGCGAATATAACTACCCTCTTCTTCTCAAGATGTCTTATTGCTCTTCTGCGAATGAAAGGCTCTGCTATCTCATCCATCTTTATCGCCGACTGAACCCTGGTATATATGTTACGTATTTCGAGAGCATTCTGGAGTGCAAGTGAATTTATCACCGTCGCCAGCATACCCATCTGGTCGCCAGTCACACGGTCAACCCCCTGCTGTGCTGCTGATAATCCGCGGTAAATATTACCACCGCCAATCACTATACCAATCTCGATGCCTGATTCCTTAATACCGGCTATCTCATCGGAAATATGCTCCACAACACCGGAATCAATTCCGAAGTTCTGTGTACCCAGCAGTGCTTCACCGCTTAATTTAAGAAGTATTCTCTTATACTTTAAATCCAATGAGATTTTTTTAAAATTATCCAAGCTGGAGTCTTACCATCTCGACCAATTCGAGTTTATTGCCTGACTTCTTCTCAAATTCATCCAGTAGTCCCTGTACATTCTTGTCGGGATCCTGTATGTATTCCTGTTCGAGAAGGGTATTGTCCTGGTAAAACTTCTCTACCTTATTGTTTACAATCTTTTCGATAATGTTCTCTGGTTTGCCTTCGTTCTGTGATTGAGTAGTATAGATTTCTTTTTCCTTTGCAATAACATCATCCGTAATTCCCGCTCTATTAATTGCAATCGGGTTCATTGCAACGATCTGCATGGCTATCTTATTGCCGATATCGACTGCTTCATCAGTTGCTTGACCCTTTACTCCAATGAGTGAACCTAGCTTGCTTCCGAAGTGAATATAATCGCTCACAAACCCGCCGTCGACTTTCACCGTCTTAAAATCTTTTAATTCGATCTTCTCGCCAACCTTACCCATCATTTCATCAATCTTCTGCTGAACGGTTAGACCGTTTACGCTCGTATTCAATAATTCATCAACCGAGGCGGGAGTATTATCCAGCGCCGCTTGAGCGATGTCTTCCGCAAACTTCTGGAAATCATCTCCTTTTGAAACGAAGTCCGTCTCGCAGTTCACTTCTATAATAACACCTGTTGATTTATCACCGCTTATCTTTGACTTAATTGCGCCTTCATTAGCCGCCTTATCCGCTCTCTTGGTAGCAAGTGCCGCGCCTTTCTTTCTCAGATATTCGATAGCTTTTTCCATATCGCCGTCTGACTCTTCGAGTGCTTTCTTGCAGTCAGCCATTCCCGCGCTTGTCTTTGCACGTAATTCTTTAATTTGATCTACTGTTATTGCCATTTAGAATTATTCGTATTTAGAGTTTTTTAATAAATTTATCCTGCAGATTCTTCACTGCCTTCTGTTGCCCCGGCAACTTCCATCTTCTCCTTCATTTCTTCAGACTCATCCATCTTTCTTGTCCTAGCAATCTCTGTTCCTTCTATTACCGCGTCAGCAATAACGCGTGTAACTATCTCGATGGATTTTACTGCGTCATCATTCGCAGGGATCGGGTAATCCACAAGATCAGGATCTACGTTTGTATCTACTATCGCGTACACAGGTATTCTCAGCTTCCTTGCCTCATCGATCGCAATATGTTCTTTCTTAACATCAACAAGGAATATTGCGCCCGGAAGCTTGGTCATATCTGAGATACCGCTTAATACTCTTTCGAGTTTTTCCTTTTCTCTCATCATGATCAGACGCTCTTTTTTTACGAAATTGTCTAGAGAGCCGTCTGTTTCCATTTTTTGAAGATTCGAAAGTTTCTTTATGCTTTTCCTAACCGTATTGAAGTTAGTGAGCATACCGCCCAGCCATCTTTCAGATACATAAAATGCTCCGCATCTTTCAGCCTGCTGACGGATGATAGCTTTCGCTTGCTTCTTTGTTCCTACAAAAAGCATCTTTTTCCCCTCAGAAGATATTCTCACTATAGAGTTATATGCATCTTCCAGTAAGGACAGAGTCTTTTTAAGGTCAATAATATGGATCCCGTTCCTGTCCATGAAGATATACTTCTTCATCTTCGGATTCCATCTTCTAGTCAGGTGCCCGAAGTGAGCCCCGGCTAATAAAAGGTCTTCGATTTGAATTTTAGCCATTATGTTTTTATTGTTTACATAAAAGCCGATCTCTGTGTATGAAATCACCCTGCCGTATGCAGAGCATGGGGAAACTAATTGAGATGTAGGCTTTTGTTTTTCCCGCCTCCAATATCGGGGCAGGCTTCTATCTCCGTCATCTCCCGCTTACATCCCGGTTTCTACCGGAACACGGGTAAGCTGGGATCGGGAAATATGTTTTTTGAAAAAATCTTATATAATATAAGAGATATATTATCTCTTAGAAAACTGGAATCTCTTCCTTGCTTTCGGACGTCCGTATTTCTTTCTTTCAACCATTCTCGGGTCCCTGGTCATAAGATCTTCTTTCTTGAGCGCGGGCTTCAGCTCTTCATTGCTCTTTACAAGAGCTCTTGAAATGCCCAACTTAATTGCGCCTACCTGTCCGGTTGCTCCTCCGCCGTTTACAATAATCTTTGCGTCGAATGAACCCAGAGTATCCGTTACCCTGAACGGAACAAGCATGTCGTCATATAGCCCGTCATTCTTCAGAAAGTCTTTTGCTTCCTTACCATTGATCTCAAGTTTCCCGCTTCCCGGTGTGAGAAGAACTCTCGCGGTCGCTGTCTTTCTTCGTCCTACTGCTGATGTATAATTTGTTGCCATGTATTATATCTATTATAACTCTATGGAAACCGGGTTCTGCGCTTTATGCGGATGCTCCGGTCCTTTGTAAACTTTTAATTTGTTGATTAATTTGTTTCCGAGTCTTGTTTTCGGAAGCATCCTTTTCACAGCAAGCCTGATTATCCTGTCGGGATGCTTTTGTAACATTTCTTTGTATGATACACTCCTTTGTCCACCCGGGTATAATGTATGTCTTAGATATTCTTTTTGTTCTTCTCTCTTTACGGAAACTTTTACCTTTTCAGCGTTTACAACCACAACCCAATCACCTGCGTCAGTATTAGGAGTAAATTTTGGACTCATCTTTCCTCTGATCCTCTTTGCTATCTCGCTTGCCATTCTTCCAAGTGTTTTCCCTTCGGCATCGACAAGAAACCAATTCTCAGGGTTTTCATCCCTTTTTGAAAATTTAGTCGTTCTGACTGAATTTGCTATTGCTGTCTTCATTTCTGTTAAATATAAGCTTAATGCGTTTTTACACGAATTGGTAAATTACTACTTATACTAAATAAATGCAATGGAATTGTGAGCTCAAAATTCTATATTTATTCAATTGACACGGCTTTCATTCATATGTGATTACTCATAAACTTCTAATATTATGAGTTTTATACTCGCTAACCTTTACCTGATACTTACTGTTTGCGCGGTACTTCACGTCTTTGAGGAATTCGTTTACCCAGGAGGGTTTGCAAAGAACTTCAAGCCTATACTCTCGGAATTTGGTTTAATTATTACCAACTTTCAGATTCTCCTAATTAATACACTCTTTTTCTCCCTAATATTCATTGTTTTATTTTGGCATAATGAACTTCCGCTCATAGCTCTTTCGGCAATATTCCTGGTCGGAATAAATGGAATACTGCATGTACTCACATCAATTCGTTTACATAGATATTTCCCCGGGTTGATAACCGGAGCTCTATTGTATATCCCCTTAAGCGTCATCACCTATTTAAATGTTCATGGGGATTTTAAACTCAAAGCTCTTCTCCTTGCTCTTGCCCTGCATGCAGTTCCTTTTATTGTAATTCTCACAGGTAAACACTTTACCAAAAAATAAAAGCCTTCCACTTTCGCAGAAGGCTTTTTAAAACAAAGGGAATTCAATAATAATTTCTACTTAACAAGCATCATTTTCTTTATTTCCGTAAATCCGTCAGCTTCAATCCTGTAGAAATAAACTCCACTGGTAAGCTGTGATCCGTCAAAAGTATATTCATACGCTCCCGCGCTCAATTCTTCATTTACTAGAGTTGCTACTTCCCTTCCTACTATGTCATATACTTTCAGCTTCACTAAGCTGCTTTTTGGTAGAGCAAAATTTATTGCGGTCGATGGGTTAAACGGGTTTGGATAGTTCTGAGACAGTTCAAACCTTTCCGGTATACTTGAAGTCGTCTGCTGGATACCGACTGTATTAAGACCGTTAAGCCTTATGCCCCATCCAAAGAATGTATGCTCGACTCCTGATGTCCCGTCACTGACTTTTATCGTCCAGTTTCCTCTCGCTTGCGAGTTACCGAAGTTGCCAAACGCTTCCGAAGGCTGAACTCCATGACTCCAGGGAGCCGGAAACTCAGGCGAAGTTAAATTAGCCGTTGCGCCATCGAAGAAGAATGTTAATATATTATTGTTAGTACCACCGTGGTTGTTTACAACCGTCCTTGACTGCCCGTTAGGAGCGGTTAATGTTACCGTGATATCGCTTACTCTCGTACCTTCGAGCGAGAGGAAGAGCTCTACGGTATTAACATTATCATCCGGGAACGACGGTCCTACTGTTATAACGTCCGAAACTCCATTTGGATCGTTATCCGGGATCGCAGTGAATACCGGATGTATATACGACCCATATGGGAATACCGATCCGAAATTTCCGGGTCTCTTTATTGTCGTCGGATGTCCGAAAAGATCTAAATCCAGAACATTACCGAAAACAGTTGCCTCATTGGTGTATGCACTAAATCTGCATGTATTCGAGGTACCGGTGGTGAATGTTCCGCGCATTGTCGAGAATCTTCCACGCGGTACTAAAGTACCGTCGAAATCCCAAGCAGCTAAAAGCCTGTTAGTAACAGTCCCTTCTAAGGCTGAAGATGATGCAAATACGAACCTTCTCAAGCTATCCAATGATAGATCTTCATTCCATATCCTGATAGCATCAATGTAAGCATTGACCGGGCTTAATCCGCCGGGAAATGCCTGGGAAACACCCAGTCTGATCGGATCCGAATTTGTTGGCAGATTTGCAGCATTTAATATCAAGCTATCGTTTAATTCACCATTAAGAAAAAACTTGACCAAAAAGTTACTGCCCTGATCGTTCCAGGATACTCCCACGTGGGTCCAGTCTGATGCAGGTATTGAAGGACCTGTCGAAGTTACAGCATTACCGGCAATATTAAAGAATAATTTGCCTGAACTATTCACTCCAAGAAGGAAAGAGTTCGTTGGCGAACTTCCACCTTTGGAGATCAAATGTGTTGTTGCTGACGGCAGAGAATTAAATCGCACCCACATTTCGATTGTACCATCACTTGTAATAAAGGAATTGAAAGTGGTCGTATCTCTTATATTTACAATGTTGTCGTTTCCGCCTGATGACGGGAAATACAGAGCATTGTTATATGGCATTGGGTTCCCGTATGAGGATGTAGTTAGATTTGCGGCTCCCTTCAAAATACCATTATGACCGCCGATATTATCAAATACCAGTGAAAGCAATGCTGAGTTAAAAGTGTAGGACGCTAGCAAACCTGTATATGATGAGCTTCCGTCATAATTGCTTCCGTCAAAATTAGAGAATAGGTCTTCACCTAGTCCTATAAAACGGTTTGCTCTTATCATTGCCAGTGTGATCACAGGGTTCCAGAACCTTACTTCATCTATAAAGCCTGAGAAAGAGCCCGAATTGTATTCCGAACTTCCGATCCTTACTTTATCCGTGTTAAGAGGCATTGGACCTGTAAGTAATTGCGTCGTACCTGACTGAGCTCCGTCGATATAAAATTTTACATCAAAATTGCCGCCATTACTTGTCCATGTTACAGCCACATGTGTCCATTTATTTAATGGAAAGTTATTTGCGTCATCGCTGGATACAAGATTGTTACCCATTCTTAGTCCCAATTTGCCCGACCCAATAAAAAATGAAAAGCTGACTGTTGCAGTGGTTGCTCCCTTAGCGGTAATGATCTGCACACCGGTACTTTGGACATATACCCAGGCATCGATTGAACCATTGGCGTTCTGATTAAAAATAATGTCATGGTTTATCTCGAGGAAGTTAGCATTAGCGCCCAGTCCCTGCATATAATAATTACCTCCGACAGAACCGCCGTATTCGTCGGTCTGATTATTCTGCGCAGAGAAATTCTTTGTGATCTCGGGTGAGATCATATCTGCGTTTTCACCGCTTAAGAGATCTCGTGGACTCGGAGGGGTTGTATTATCGGTAATTTCCGACTCAATAACGCCATCTGGTGCTACTCTATTCTGTGCATTTGCGGGAATTACAATTCCACTAACACAAATAAATAATAATAAGTAAAAAAATTTGATTGCCTTCATTTTGAAAGTTGTCTCCGTTGTGATTTTGTTTAACATTTGTTTTTTTAAAATTTTTTATCCTGAACTGCCTTCTTATTTAAACTCTGTTCAAGTTTAAAGCCGGCTTTAAAACGATGAAGAGGTCTGTCGAAGGCTTAACAGTTTAAAAGTTATTTACCCCTGTTTCCGCGGAATCGTTTTTTTACCGGCAAAATAAATCCAGGATTGCCTTCATGAATTTTCTTAGTTAAAAGAACTTATACAAATCTAAGACATCAAAGGTACACGCCTCAAATAAGAGAATCCTGATATGTAATCTCGATTTTGCTTTTGACACGCGCAGGATATGAGAAAATCTTACCTTTAGAGCCGGTAGACACACTTTTCTTGTTGAAAGAATTTTTAAAATGTAACTTTAAACTATTGTTTATAAATATTTTGTATTTGTAACCATGAAAAAGAATCAATTTTTGATTATATTTTACAATGAGTAAGCTATATCTTTGTTTTATATTTATTTGCCTTTTCTAAGATTTTTTTGAAAGTAATCAGCTTGGTTGTATAAAAGTAAGATCATATCGATACTTAAAACCCTGTCGGAGGAGGAGATGAAGCGGTTTCTCGATTTCACCGCATCCCCTTATTTTAATTCCAACAAGAGTGTTGTCCGCCTTGCAGCCCAGTTAAAAAAGTATCACCCCGACTTCCAGGAACATCTGATAAAGAAGGAAAAGCTTTATGATAAGATATTTTCCGGGGAGAAATACAATGATCAGGTGATGAGAAATCTAAGCTCACAACTGCTGAAGCTGGCAAAGGAATTTATCGCAATTGATCTGTATAATAACGATGAGATAAGAAAGTCTCTGGATTTTCTCAGCGAGGCAAACATGAGAAGACTTGATGCGCTTTTTACCTCGGAAAGAAAAGCTCTGAAAAATATCCTCCAAAAAGAAAAACTCGATGAAGCGCTATTTTTACAATTGCACACCCTCGAGGAGATAGACGTACAATTCAAACTTCACAGGGATAGACAAAAGGAAGTATTCGAATCACTTGCATCGGAAGGAAATTATCTTATCTACTACTTCCTCATCCGCCTTAATGACATTTATGTAAACATGAAGATCAACGAAGACGCCTTAAACGCCGATATAGATAGGGAATTTGTTAAAGTGTTTTTTGAAAAGATCGATTTTCAGAACCTTATCAATTTTCTCGAACAAAATAATATTAAATACGGAAGTATTTTTACCCTCTATTACTATAGAATGATGTGTATCCTTAATCCGGATGATTCTGAGCATTACCACAATTTGTACAATCTGTTACTAAAAACTATGTCCGTCCTCAAAAACGCGGAGGTGTCACAATTAATGGGCACTCTGGAATTTGTCTGTACTTATAAAATTAACCGCGGGGACAGGAGTTTTTACAAAGATCTTTTTGGTCTCTATGACCTCGAGAGAAAATATAAGCTGGGTCATTATGCCCCGGGAAGGATCATTACGTCATTTAGATTCCGAAATACTGTCTTGGTAGCATTACGAGTTGGAGAGGTAGACTGGGCGTACGATTATATTAAAAATTATAAAAAGTATTTGAATAAGGAAAATAAAGAGCTTGCGGATTTTGGAATGGCTATGATTAACTTCGAGCGCGGTGAGTATGAAAAATCCATTGAAGCCCTGCGATCGATCAAAACAGACTATTCGATGATCAAAGTTGACATGAAATATCTGCTCGTAAAATCGTTCTATGAGCTAGGGTACGATGAAGCTGTTATTTCACAGCTTAACTCATTCAGGCATCTCGTCACCTCCCATAAGGAAGTAACCGACATCACACGCGAAAAAGGGTTAAACTTTATTAATCTCACAAATTCCCTGATAAAACTGAAGGATGATCCGGACAAAGAAAGAGCGGACGAATTGCTGGACAGGATAAATACACTTAACCTCACGGGCGATAAAGTATGGCTGGAAAAGAAAATTAACGATATTACAAATAAGAAAACTGCGATCTGATTATTTATTACCCAAAAGATACTTCTCCAAAAACATCACCTCAGCTGCTATCATAAAATTCCTGTTCGACTTCTTACTAAAGCCGTGACCTTCGTCTTTTGCCATCAGGTACCACACATCCCGTCCGTTTTCTTTCATAGCCTGCACCATTTGTTCTGCCTCCGTTACGGGAACACGCGGGTCATTTAATCCCTGTATCACAAAAAGCGGGCTCGTGATCTTATCAACGTGCTTATTTGGAGAGATACTCTCCAGGAATTTCATCATCTCGGGATCTGTCTCATCGCCATACTCCGCTCTACGAAGGTCCTGCCTGTACTCACTTGTGTTATTCAAAAATGTTACGAAATTGCTTATCCCGACAACGTCTATCCCGCACCTTATTCTATCGCTGTAATGTACCAGCGAAGCAAGCACCATATAACCGCCGTATGAGCCGCCCATTACACACACCCTCTCTGCATCGAGTTCTGGCTGAGACGCGATCCAGTCGAGCAGTGCGCCTATATCTTTGACCGAATTTTCACGGAGCATGCCGTTATCCAGATCGAGATATGTTTTCCCATAACCCGACGAACCCCTTACATTCGGCTCTATTACAGCTGCACCCAGTTCATTCACAAAGAATTGTATTGTAGAGCTGAAGGAAGGATCCGATTGTCCCTCCGGTCCGCCGTGAATATTTATTATAACCGGTAGCTTACCTGTAGCAACTTTTGGCTTATAGACTAATGCCGGTATATTTCTATCATCGAATGATGGATAATATATCGGTTCAGGTGAAACGAAAATATCCGGGTTCAGTCCGCCCATCTCGCTGAATGTCCAGCGTGTAAGTTTATATTCATCTATATCATATGTATAAACGTCCCTGACCGAAGTCGGGGTGATCATGGAGAATCCAAGTGTCTTATTATCCTTGCTAAACCTAACCCCCGAGACATTTCCCTGGGGGATTTCCGTCACCTCACTGTATTCGAATGTAAGCACATCCATGAGATACATCCTTGAAAACCCGTTCTCATTTGTAGTAAAGCAAAGCAATCTGCCCCCATCGGAGATAGCAACATTATCGACGTCCCACTTAAGGTCCGGCGTGAGAACTTTCATCTCGCCCGTTGCAGGATTGTAATTTTTAAGTGTCCTGAACTCGGAGTCCTCATCTGAAACTAGAAATATATTTCCATTATGCGCGAAATACGCATCGCCGTATGAGATCTTTTTAATATTGTCATAATTAAATACCGGGGTCAATAAACCGGTGGAGATAGTGTATATATACAGTTCGGATTCCGTTCGCGCAATATATTTGCGCATTAATAGCCTATCCCCGTCATCGCTCCAATCCATTATTCCCCACCCGCTTTCATTCACGTCGAGCAGGAGACGCTCGCTTGAGACATTCCCCATGTCTGCTATGTAAAAATCGAATGTCTTTTTATCCTTCTTATTACTGCGGTAGATATACTTTGTACCGTCCTTATTCCATGTAAAACCGGAGTTACGCGATACACCATCCGTGAGTATCTTACTGTTTCCCGTCTTCCAGTTGTAGAAATATATTTGGTAATTTTCATTCCCGCCTTCATCCTTGTAATACACAAATCCGTCGTATTCCGGATTGGGTGACCCGATGGCTGTAGTGACAGGCTCCGGAAAAAAAGTTAATTGCTGTCTGTATTTCGTTGGCTGAGAGACATAATGTACCTGCGTAACGTCACCAAAACGCGTCGTAATATAAACACCCTCTCCGTAATAATCCCAATCCTCAAATGCCGCACTGCGCATATTGGAATATCGGTTATACCTCTCTTCGATATCGGACGGGATCTGCTCCGGGATACCTTCCATTACTAGATTCCCAACCTCACGCCTGTCCTGCGATATCAACGGAAAAGTTACTAAAAGCGAAAAGATGATGACGGAAAAGATTTTCATGCCTGATGTTTAAATTTAACTAAGATAACCCCATACGGTGAAAATTGAAATAAAAAAAGCCCCGAATGGATATCCACCGGGGCTAGATATTCTTTGCTATATACTTACGGCGTGAGAGTAAAAGCCGCTTTAGTAGAAACATATGTTCTGTTCATTACTCCGCCGACACTATTCTGTTGCGATAATCCTATCTGGTCCTGTCTCAATAGTTGCGCATAGTAATTACCGGTCGTGAGAGGGCTCAGATCGTTCGATGTTATCGAAAATGAATTACTGCCGTTGGTCTGATTAACTCTCGGAAGAACAAGAGAGTCGTTGCTTGCATTATAAATGTTCAGCGTAACCTTTTCACCTGAATTAACCGAACTTGTAAAATTAAAGGTTGTGCCTGATGATTGCATTACAACCGTCGGCGGACTCTGAAAACTTATCGCCATACTGCTCAGACTTGTCGAGTTACTAAAGGTATTGCTGTTTGCATCCGTGTACACGTACTGGTAAGGATTCTGAAAACCGCCTACTCCATACTGATAATAAACAACGCCAAAGATGGATATCTCGGTCATAGAATTTCCGTTAAATGTAACGCCCGAGGTAGCTCCTGTTAGTGTAATATATGATCCGTTTGCATTGTTCAACCTGAAAGTTGCTCTTGCATATGTCCAGTTAGAGTCTGCATTATAGCGAGCATCATATATCTGATAAATGTTATCTTGGTTAACACTTGTTATAGGATCGCTTTCGCATGAATAGAATACTAAAACGGGAAGTGTAAATACGCTAAGTAAAAATAGTAACTTAATTGCCCTCATAAGCTGTTGGTTTATTTCTTTTTATAGCCCAATCATATCTAAAAGTTCCGACATATTCAAGGTTTGAAAAGTGGGATAAAAATGGCGTTTTTTATAAGCGTTAAAGCCCAGTTGCGTTTTTCAACAAGAATGCAATACCTATTAGCAATCCTAAAGAAAATAAAAAATTCGAGAACAAACAGAGCCCAAAGAAACTAAACATATTTTGCTTTTCCCTAAAAAGGAAAAGAACTATAATTATGAATAAATTTAGTAACATAAAAAAGGGGGCACCCCCAAGCCAATTAATAAATGGGTAGAATTCGCTACCAAAACCCAAAAAGGGAAGCAAATTGAACAGATTTATGAGTGTTACTAACGCAAGAGCAAAATATCCAATACGAGTTGTGATTGATACCTTCATTTCTTAAAATATTATACTCCCTATCAATACTCAAGCAATATTTTTATATTTGCTAAAAAGGAGCATTATGTTTTCAATATTCAAAACCTATAGGACACTCCCCACCTATATGATAATAATGCACATCTTCGGCAAGACACTCGGCGGATTCGGGATTGGATTATTGTTTGGAGTTTACATCAAAAGCGTTGATTGGATGACGTGGGGATGGGTTGCCATTGTATTGAGTTTCCTTGTACAACTGCCCGTACTGCTGAAAGTGGTTTCAAAGAATGCGGCAGCGAAAGCAGTAAAACAAGTAGAATCACAAAACGTCTAGCAGCAGTCGCAGTTAGCGCCGGACTTTTCTACCTGGAGAGTGGTATGTATTATCCCGAACTTCTTCTCCAGTTCTTCCCTTATATCGACAATAAAATTATCACTATATCCCTCCGGCACAACAAGGTGCGCCGTAAGCGCGATCTGTGTGGTGCTCATAGCCCAGATATGCAGGTCATGCACGTCTTCGACACCCTTCACCGAATCCAGGTAGCTCCTCACCTTCTGCACGTCGATATCCTTCGGCACCGCATCCAGCGCGAGATTAAGCGAATCCACCAATAGCCCCCACGTGCTGTACAATATCACCGCTACTATCACAAAGCTCATCATCGGGTCTATCCACAATATATTAAATAGCATAATTAGCAGTCCCGCTATCACTACGCCCAGCGACACTCCCGCGTCAGCCGCCATATGAAGGAACGCGCCCTTAATATTAAGGTCCTCCTTCTGTCCTTTCATAAACATCATCGCCGTAATACCGTTTATTATCACACCCACACCCGCAACGATCATCACCGTACCGCCGGCTATCTCCGAAGGGTTCTGTATCTTCTCTATCGCCTCTACCAATATCAAAGCGACTGCGATCAAAAGTAAGACCGCGTTGAGTAGAGAAACAAGTATCGTTATCCTGCGCAGACCGTAAGTGTACTTACCGGACGGCTTCTTTAGAGCGATCCATGCCGCGCCCCACGCAAAAAATAAGCTCAGCACGTCGCTTGCATTGTGCCCGGCATCAGCCAGCAGAGCGGACGAGTTCGCCGCCAGCCCGTAAATGACCTCTACAACGATAAATATAAGATTAAGTGCGATGCCGATCGCAAACGCCTTCCCGTACTTAATTCCTCCGGACGAGTGATTATGTGAGTGTGTATGCGCCATCAATATGAATCATATATAGCTTTCATCCCAAGAACCATGACTGAAACAATCACTGTAAAATTCATCAGGATTAATATAGTATAACCTTTCTTAAAACTTCCCCAGTTACTTGCGATGTAAAACAGTGTGTAAGGTATAAGTGTAAGTAATTCGGCAAATGCAATAAATAGCCCAATGAAGAAAATTTCTTGTACGAAATAGGAAACTATCAGGAATAAAGATAGAAATGAAAATAGACAAAGGAAGAAAATATCTACTTTGCTATCCAGATATTTCGAGTTTAATCTCATCAAAATAAGGTAGCAATTTGCAATTACTTTTTACAGTGAAATCAACATAAACTATTAATTGCAAATGATTTGCGCTTACTTGACTTCCTTCGCGCCTTTTCTCCATAATATATAGAACGGGATGCCCAGCAGTACAAGGAGAAGTCCTATACCTGCGTCGCGCGGATTCTGGATTATTGTTACTGCTACGAGTGTTATACAAAACAGCACAAAGATAGCCGGTATCCAAGGATAGCCCCATACCTTATATGGGCGGTGTGCGTCTTTCATTTTTTTACGAAGCACAAATACCCCGAACGCCCCCGCTCCGTAGAATATAAATGAAGCAAATATCAGCATGTCCGTCAGCTGGTCGAACGTTCCCGACAGCACCAGCAGACAAGCCCATACTCCCTGAATCAAAAGCGAAACGTATGGAGTTCTGAATTTAGGATGGGTGTATGCCGCCGACTTAAAAAATAATTTGTCGCGTGCCATCGCGAAATAAACCCTCGATGAAGCCAGTATCGTCCCGTTTGTCGTCCCGAATGTCGAAATCATGATCAGCACCGAGATAAAGAATGCCCCGCCGTTGCCGAGGAACTTCCTCATTACCTCGACACCTATAATACTGTTCTTTACTCCGGCGATCTGTACTATTTCATCCACCGGCATCACATATAGAAACACAAAATTGGTTAGCATGTAAATAATTATCACCGCGCTCACACCCCCGAATAGCGCTATCGGTATATTCCGCTTTGCGTTTTTCACTTCACCGCCGAGATACCCGATGTTATTCCACCCGTCGTAAGCCCAGAATGCTCCCAGCATCGCCGCGAACATTGCGCCAAACAATCCTAATGAAGTACCGTACTGCGCGTTTGGATTTTCGAGGATAGGTGCGATATTTTCTGTACTTCCACCGCTTATAGTAAGTCCGAGAACGATGATAACAAGTATTCCCGTAACTTTTAGAATTGTAAATGTATTATTAATGTAACCTCCGAAAACAACACCGAGGTAATTTGCCGTAGTCAGAAATATTATGGTAAGTATCGTGAGACCTTTCACCCCAAAATTATCGAAGGGCTGAAACAAGCCGAATATGGCAAAACCTGAGAGACTATCGCTCAGAGTGGGAAGGTGTATTATTGCATTAACCGATTCCGCGAAAACGTATCCTATCGAAGCGATCGATGCGGACTGTATAACCGAAAAGCACGACCACCCGTAAATAAATGCGAAAGGTCTGCCGTACATCTCTTTAAAATAAACGTACTGCCCGCCGGGTTCCGCGATCAGTCCGGCTATTTCGGCGTTTGTCGCCGCTCCCATCAGTGTAATAAAGCCCGCTATAAGCCAGCATATTAGAAGAATGCCGCCGGAATCAAGCTCGACCGCCATTGGCGCGGTCTTCTTAAAAATTCCTGATCCTATCATTGAACTCATTACAACAAGGAACGCAGTCCACAGTCCGAGTTTACGAAGAAGCCCGCTATGGTGAATTTCTTCTTCCAGGATTGCTTTTGACATCGGTTTGTATTTTATTTAAAAAATACTTCTGCTGTTTGATAAATGCTCAGATCTACCGTCTTCAGCTTGCTGATCGCTTCCTTTATAGTGATGTCGTCTATCGAACTCCCCTTTAGCGCCGCCATGCGGCCAAACTTTCCCTCCTGCGCCATACGCACCGAATAAACACCAAACCTCGTACCCAGCATTCTGTCAAAAGCCGTTGGCATACCTCCCCGCTGTACGTAACCAAGTATCGTTGCCCTCGATTCAAAACCCGACCTTTTCTCTATCTCTTCCGCCAGGTAATTTGCAATTCCGCCGAGACGCTTCCTACCAAAGTCATCGAACTTGTTCTCCGCAATATAAATGTCCTTTATCTCATCCATTATATATTCAGCGCCTTCTGCTATTACTATTATAGAGAAGAGTTTACCTCTTTCTGCTCTGCTTTGAACGACTTCTAATATATCGTCTATTGTGATCTTCTTTTCCGGAATAACGATTGCATCCGCTCCTCCCGCAATACCCGAGTAGAGCGCTATCCATCCGGCGTGCCTGCCCATTACTTCCAGTATCATTACCCTGTGATGTGATTCCGCAGTCGTGTGAAGCCTGTCCACCGCTTCCGTCGCAATATTAACCGCCGTATCGAATCCAAATGTATAATCCGTTCCGTAAATATCATTATCTATCGTCTTCGGAACACCGACTACATTAATTCCTGCTTCATACGCCATCTGCGCAACGTGCATCGAACCCTCTCCGCCTACACATATAATTGCATCCAGCGGCGACTCCTTCATCTTCTCGATGAGTAGCTCCTCACCGTTAACCTGCTCGAACGGGCTGTATCTGGAAGAACCTATTATAGTACCGCCCCTGTTTACAATACCGCTCACGTCATTTAATGTAAGCTCCTTGTAATTTCCATCTATGATTCCCTTCCACCCGGCGTATATGCCGTATGGTTTAAAACCAATCGTGAGAGCCTTCCTCACAGCTCCCCTTATAACTGCATTTAAACCGGGGCAGTCGCCCCCGCTTGTAAGAATCCCTATATTCATACCGTGCTTTTCTTTAAAGATGAAAATTTAGCATTAACAAAATATAACGCGATCAGGTAAATAACGGCAACAAGAATAAAAATAAACACAAACCCCGTCATCATGGACAGCATCACCGTTATAACCGTTCCTATCACTGAGAAGAACCCGTTTATTCCCCACGCAAACGCCGCGAAGTTTCGCTCGTCATCCTCTATTAATGAAAGCCCTATCGGGAAAGGCATACCCATAAAAAACCCTAATGGTGCTATAATCAGCGCTGAGATAACAACTCTCCAAATCAGATCTACCCTCACCATTGCGTCGAATATCAACGGATTCAGTAGCCCGATAGCAATAGAAAGGACAGCGATTATACCAAATATAATTATTAGCTTAGACCTTGTGAAATTGAAGAACTTCATCGAAAACATACTCCCGAGTCCCGATGATACCAGCATAGTCGCTACCACCGTGAGAAGTGTGTAAACCGGCTGCCCCAGGAATAATGTGAACTTTTGTATCATGCAAACTTGTAACATGATATATCCCGCGCCCAGGCATCCGAAGTAAATAAGGAATTTCCTGCTAAACTTTCCCTTGTCCTCTTTAGTGAGCCTCCTCAACGGGAGAAGTATCAAAAGACCGGCTATAATGATCGTCTGTAATAATATGGCAATGAGTGTTGATTCCGCAACCGGTCTGTCTTTTAACGCCAGTATGCCCTTCTCATCCTGAGCAAAAGTTTCTTTTATTCCTTCAAGTGTCAGATGCGAAAATCCTATGTTATTATCAAAGTAAGGTTTGTTGTCCGTCGCGGGTTCTATGTTCGTGCTGTAGTTCTCTATAATTGCATCGATGTTATCGGATTTTATCAGATCCCTGTATATACCTTCCTGGTCTGATAATGGGTCATACTCTATATTAATAGAGAGGAGCGCCGCTTCGTTCTTCACTTTAACAATTTCGTCGTAATCAAAGCCATCCTTTTTATAGATTATTCCTGCCATGAAGCTCTTGTCACTCTCGAAATCATTCGGCGGACGGCGGAACACAATAAAGTTATCCTTGCTCTGCTCCAGTCCTTTACTTGTATTCAGACGGGCTTTCTTAAGTGTTGCGATCAGCTTTGGAAGCTGTGTTTCCGGACGTGAAATGTACAGCACTCCCCCCGGAGACAAATGCTCGAGATACTCCTCTACCGCTTCCTGTGTTAGAATGTAATTTTCCACCATGCTCATAGCCCCGCTGGATACCGCCGATGCGGAGATAGTGTGAGCTGATATAATTACATCGTATGCGATTCGTTTGCTCCTTATCACCGAACGAGCGTCATCTGTGATAAGTTTAACCTTATCGTTGCCCTTTACCAGCGGACCTGTCCAGCTTACAAGGTCTCTCTTTATTAGATCGTTCAATATCCCGTTTATCTCTACGCCAATTACGAGGTTCGACCCGTTATATAAAGAGGAAAGTATCTCCCCGCCTCCGGCGGAACCTATTATGAATGTCTTATCTACCGAGTCCAATGGAGCAAACGCAAGGTTCGAAGCGTCTGCCGGTCTGGTTTCCGGGGGAAGGGTCTTTACATTCGGGATATTTGTGCTTGCGTTGCCGTTGTCTATTATCGCAAGATAAACGTTATACCCGTCCGGCGATTCCTGCTCGTCGCGCATGACGTCTATCTTGGAGATCGTGTTCCATTCAGTTAATACCTTCAGGTCCGGGCGCTCCTTAATGTAATTCCCGAATACCTTATTAGGAGTCGAATTTATCGCGAACCTTTCGTCCTTATTAATAAGGAACGAACTGCTGATAAGTATCAGCACAAACGCCGCAAAAGCCCAGTTCTTATAATTCCTTACTCCGAATATTATCGCGCATATAAAACCCAGCATTGCAATGAAGACAATAGTTCCGTTACCGCCTACCATTGGCATAAAAAGCACAAATGCGAAACATGACAATCCTGCCCCGATAAGATCGAAGAAGTATAACCGCGAAACCTCAGCTTTGAATTTTGTCAGAAGAACAGATATGATAAGTCCCGAAAAGAAAAATGGAACAGTAATAAGCAAATAATATATTGGTAAGAATATGAACTGTACCGGATCCGTTAATAAACTGAACGGATCGAACGGGATCTGGTTCATTATAATGAATGATAGTATAACCGATATCCCGAAGAACATCGAAAGGAATGTAAGCAGTTTATCGGTCTTGATCTGCTTCAGCTTTTTATTGAGGGATAGTACGACACCGCTTACGCCGAATCCCAGCAGTGCCACACTTATTATCATAAATGCAAAGTGATACCAGAGCGATACGGAGAGTATCCGTGTGTATGTGAATTCCAGTAAAAGTGTTGATAGGGAAACGAGGAAAATTCCTGCGTAATATGAACCGTGAACGCTTTCGGAATTGAGTGAGACTTTCTTTGCAGACATTAAAAATTATTTGTTAACAAGTTTATGAATAGCCAGCAGTGATACCAGCAGTTTTTCCATATTAGCGAGCTTCATCATGTTACTGCCGTCGCTTAGAGCCTTTGAGGGATTTGGATGTGTCTCCATAAAGAACCCGTCCACACCTGCTGCCGCCGCCGCCCTGCTGAGTACCGGGATGAATTCCGGCGCTCCCGCGCTCACTCCCTTACCTCCAGACGGCATCTGCACTGAGTGCGTCGCGTCGAATATAACCGGGTATCCGCTTTCTTTCATTATCGCGAGCGACCTCATATCCACGACGAGATTATTATATCCGAAGGTTGTTCCCCGCTCGGTCAGCATTATCTTTTTATTACCCGTCGAAGCGACCTTATCAGCCTGGTACTTCATATCACCCGGAGCCATGAACTGCCCCTTCTTTATATTGATAACCTTTCCCGATGCTCCTGCAGTTTCCAGCAGCTCAGTCTGTCGTGAAAGAAAAGCCGGTATCTGCAGTATATCCACAAATTCCGCCGCTATCTCCACCTCTATCTCCGAATGAACGTCCGTCAGCACTGGTACGTCGAACTTCTTTCTCACCGCCGCTAATATAGACAGCGCTTCATCCATTCCGATCCCCCGGAATGACTTTCCCGAAGTCCTGTTCGCCTTCTGATACGACGCCTTAAATATGAAAGGGATTTTTAACTTATCCGTTATCTCCTTTAGCTTCCCGCACGTCTTAAAAACAACGTCGCGGTTCTCTACCACACACGGTCCCGATATCAATAGAAAATTGTCCGTGTTCTTTAATTTTAACGATGAGATTATACTTTTGGAAAGCATGCGTTACTTGTTAAGATAGATTTCTTCTTTGATTTTAAGCTCTTCCGGTGAATATTCGGATGTATCGTACATTCCCTTGCACTGCCTCTGCCTCATCGCCTCATACAAACACACTGCCGCCGCCACCGACACATTCAGCGACTGCACCATCCCGTTCATCGGGATCAGAAAATTCCCATCCGACAACTCCCGAGCCTCTTCTGACACCCCTTCCTTCTCATTCCCGAATATCAGCGCCGTCCTTCCCGTCAGATCCAGATCATACAGTGACATATTTGCCCCGTTTACATCCATATGCGTCGAATATACACTATACCCGTCGCCCTTCAACTCCCCTATACACTCTTTCGCATTGTTAAATTTCATCCTCTCGATCCACTTTACCGCGCTCCCTGACGTAATTCTCCCTATTTTTGGGAATTCATTCGTATTATAGACCAGGTATATCTTGTCTATTCCCACCGCATCAGCCGTCCTGAATATCGCCGCCGCATTATGGGGGTCATGAATATTCTCAAGAACAATTGTTAGATATTTTTGACGTTTTAGAACAACATTTTTTATTTTATTGAATCTTTTTTCCGTCAAATTTTGTTAAATTTTTACTACATTAATTTTAAGTTACTTAATTCAGGCAGATTAAACAATTAACAAATCCAAAAACGAGGTCAATGACTATGCACATTCGAATGATGGTATTTATGGGCGCAATTCTTTCAATTTTTTTAATCTCAAACATTTCTTTTTCTCTGGATAACGACCCTTATGGTGGAGATCCCTCCAAGGGCTATGATTATCCTAATCTCGACAAACCCCAGCGTTCGCAATGGGGATTTAATGCTATGTACAGTGAAAAGGGTTTCGGTATTTCCAGCGAGTATTTTGTTAATATCTGGAAAAATACTGACCTGGTTGCCGGGCTTGGATTCTCCAGCGTTTCCGATGACAGGGAGTTTCAGGAGTTCGATTATTTCGGAAATAGCTATACCCCGGATAAAGTGAATCGCGTCTTTATGGCTCCGCTTTCCATTGGAATTAAGCACGCTCTATTTCAGGACGACATTGACGGAAGCCTCAAGCCGACGGTTTCTGCGGGCGTTGCTCCGACTCTGATACTAACTAACCCGTACAACACAAACTTTTTCCCGGCGCTTGGGAAATTTAACGCCGCGTTTGCATTCGGTCCGTATGCAGGGATCGGCCTGAACTTCACACAAAATAAAAGTGTAGCGTACAGCTTTAATATTAATTACTACTACCTGCCCGTTATCGGAAAGGAAGTGATGAGTTTACAAAATAAACCTATCGATAATGTAGGCGGCGTTCAATTTACAGTTGGTATAAACCTTCTCCACTAAAACAGGATCTACATTTGAAGATTGTTGCAATTGCAGGGAGCCTCAGAAGAGGCTCCTATAATAAAATGGCTATGCGTTATATAGCTGACGGCGCTAGAGACGCGGGTGCTGATGTCGAAGTCCTCGACCTCAAGGAATATGATTTCCCGGTATTTGACGGCGATGTCGAAGCTGAGGGTCTTCCGGAAAAAGTAGTTGAGTTTAAAACAAAGATCGAGGAAGCTGACGGACTGATAATTGTAACACCGGAATACAACCACGGCATACCCGGCGGTTTAAAGAACGCCATAGATTGGGCATCTCGAAGGGGAAATCCATTCAGGGATAAATTCGTCGTGCTGGCCGGAGCTTCCACTGGTGCGTGGGGCACTACACGCTCGCAAATTGCGATCCTCCCCGTACTGCGAATGCTTCGTATGTTCCTCATCCCTACACAGCTTTACATTCCAAAAGCCGCCGATGAGTTCGACGAGAACGGAAATATTAAAAACGAGACAATTAAGGAAAGATTGTTGGACTTAGGTAAAGAATTGGTGGATGTAATTCAGCGGTGGAACAAATAACCTACTCTATCAGCTTTTTAAAATCCGGTTCAAAAAGAACATGTATATGGTTTAAATATGCTTTTGCCAGTTTACTGCCCGGTGCCTCTCCAGCAAGCACATAGTCTGTCTTTTTACTTACGGAACCCGAAACCCTTCCTCCGGCATCTAATATCAGTTGTTTCGCATCTTCTCTTGTATAGCTCTTGAGCGATCCTGTTAGCACAAACGTCTTACCCTCGATTTTTTTGTTTATCTTGGACGGGTCTTTTTTAACCGACTCAAAATTCAGTCCGGCTTTTTCCAGCCTACTGAGGAGTTTGACATTTTCCTTAACCTTAAAATAATCCGTTACACTCTTCGCAATTGTAGGTCCGATCTCATAAACATTATTTATGTCGTCTTCGGAAGCCTTCTCCAGCGCTTCCATCGAACCGAAATGGTCAGCGAGCAGCTTTGCCGTGCGCTCCCCTACGTGCCTTATACCTATCGCGTACAATACCTTATCGAAGGGCTTCTCTTTTGATTTTTCGATCGAGTCCAGCAGGTTATCCACGCTTTTCTTGCCAAAACGCTCTATCTTTAGTATATCTTCTTTATGTTTATGCAGGTCATATATATCCGCGAAGTTCTTCAGAAAACCCTGGTCGCGGAATATCTCCAGTATGCTCGTTCCCAATCCGTCTATCTCCATCGCGTTCCTGGATACAAAATGCTCCATCCTGCCCTGCACCTGCGCCTCACATGAAAAGTTAGGACAATAATAGTTTACTTCTTCTTCAGGTTTTATAAGCTTCGTGTTGCATACGGGACATCTCTCCGGAGGATCATATACCTTCGTTCCCTTCGGTCTTTCATCTTTGACCACTTCGATCACTTTGGGTATTACGTCACCCCCTTTTTCTATCTTTACAAAGTCTCCTATTCGGATATCCAGGCGTTTTATCTCATCGAAGTTATGTAACGTGGCGCGTTTTACCGTCGAACCTGCGAGGAAGACCGGTTCGAGTTCTGCTACCGGTGTGATCGTTCCTACTCTTCCAACCTGGCACGTAATATCCTTCAACTTTGTGATTTGCTCCTTGGCTTTGAACTTGTATGCTATTGCCCATCTCGGTGAACGTGAGACAGCCCCTATCTCTTCCTGGAGTGCGAAAGAATTTACTTTTATTACGACGCCGTCTATCTCATAATGAAGGTCATCACGGAGTTTCTCTATCCTCTCGCAGTAATCCTTTACACGGTGAATGTCTTTTGCTATTTCGAAGTGTTCATTAACGGGGAATTTTAACTTTTCCAGCAACTTCATCGTCTCGTACTGGGTTTTCAGATTCACCTCATCGCTCATCAGCGCATATGCGTAGAAATTGAGTGGACGCCTTGCCACTATCCTGCTGTCTTTTACTTTTAGCGTACCAGCCGCTGTGTTCCTCGCGTTAGCGAATATCTTCTCTCCCTTCTCCTCCTGCTCTTCGTTTATCTTTATAAAATCATGCTTGCGGAAAAAGACCTCCCCTCTGACTTCGAAATTCTTTAGCTCCTTGGTATCTACCGTTAGTGGGATTACCTTAATTGTCTTAACGTTCTTTGTGATATTATCGCCCTTTGTACCGTCTCCTCTTGTAGCTCCTTCCACTAATATACCATCTTGATATGTAAGCGAAATTGCAACCCCGTCGAATTTCATCTCGCACTCATACTCAAATTTATCCGACCCGACAATGTTCTTGACCCTTTTATCGAAATCTTCCAGCTCTTTGAAGTTATAGGAGTTCTGAAGCGACAGCATCGGTACTTTGTGATAAACCACATCAAACTTGTTCATTGGCTCACCTGATACTCTCTGCGTCGGCGAATCCGGGGTTATAAGGCTTGGATACTCATTCTCATACTTCTCGAGTTCTTTGAGAAGCATGTCATATGTATAGTCAGCGATGTCCGGCTCTGCAAGGACATAATACTTACGATCTGCATCCTGTATCTTTTTACGCAGGGTTTTTACCTTTTTGACTATATCAGCCGGAGGGTTGGGCATTGCTCTAAATTACTTGTTATTGGTTTGATCTCCCGTTTTGGTTGTATCGGTAAGATCCTTCCTGGAGATCAGATAGTTCTTTACGGTTTTCTCCTTAATATCAATTTTCTGCCCGTTTAGTTCAACTGTAAAAGCTGAGGTGTTAGGAGATGTAATTAAAAAAGATCTTGTAGCCTTCCATTCGCCGTATTGGTTTCCTGTAAACGATATCTTTTCGGGGTTTTCGATATTAGTTGAATCTTCTACCACTATGACACTTCCGGATTTAATGCTGTTTATCTTTAGCACCATTGTATCCAGATTCTGCTCGATAAGCCTTTGCTGTTCTTCCTCTGCTCTCCTGATAGAATCTCTTATCTCTTCCTCTGTCCTTTTACCGAGTATCTTTCTTTCGTTTTCCTTTACCACGTCATCAAACTTTTGCCTCACTATTTCGGACCCGTTTTCATTTCCGTCATCCAGAAATACTGCCTTTACCATATAGTATAAACCAATGAGGATTAACACAGAAAGGAAAAACAAACCTATACCCTTTAGTACAGACGGCTGAACTTTATCGCCGCCGTTATCTATCGACTTTAATTTTTTTACAGATGGCGGAACAGGTTCGGTTTCAGGTTTAATTTCTTTTGAGGTTGTTTTTGGGTCGGGTTCCGGTGGTTTATCGGGAGTGATTCGTACTCGCTTTTTCCTGTTTGATTTTTCTACCGGTGGTTCTTCTGTTTCCTTTTGAACTTCTTTCTCCTCCGTCTCTTTTTTATCTTCCTTCTTTACTTCTTTTTTCGTTTCCTTTTTATCTTCACTCTTCGTTTCTTTTTCCGCAACCGATTTCTTTTCATCTGCTTTGTCTTCCTTTTTCTCTTTCTCCGGTTCCTTCTTTTCTTCGGTGGCAAACTTGGATTTATATTCTCCTCTTTTTGCCAGGTCATAGTCTTTAATTACTTCCGCGGGGTCAAGTTCCAATGCGTTTGCATATTCCTTAATAAATGCGCGTATGTATATTTCCTGCTGAAATGAAAAATCGCCGTTTTCGAGGTTCCTTAGGAAAACTTCGTTAATTCTTGTTTGTGCAGATATTTCGGGAAGGGAGATTTTAAGTTTTTCTCGTCGTAGCTTTAGATCGTTTGCAAAATCTTTGAGCATTTGATCAGGTCTATTATTATAATTTTTCGTAAATTATCTCATTTTTTATTAACTTTAAAGTAAGATTTTCGGTAGAAAGTTAAAAAATTGTAAATTTTTGCATAAAAATTAGCTGTTTACAATTTACTCTCCACTGTTTATATTATTTGTAAATTGAAAATCGTCAATAATCACCTTATATTTCCACAAATTTATGTCCTTTGAAAACATAAAAGATAATTATTCCCGTTTAAAGAAAAGTATTAAAGACACGTGTGAAAAATGCGGGAGACACGAGGATGAGATAAAACTTGTTGCTATCAGCAAGACATTTCCGGCTAGCGACATAGCCGATCTGTATGAACTCGGTCACAGGGACTTCGGTGAAAATAAAGTTCAGGAGCTTGGTGAAAAAGAAAAAGAGTTAAGGGAAAAAGATATTTACTGGCACTTGGTGGGACATCTTCAGTCCAATAAAGTAAAGTACATCGTAGATTACGTTAGTCTTATACATTCAGTGGACAGCATCAGGCTTGCCGATGAAATACAAAGACGCGCATCTGGTGCAAGCAAACTGATTGATATACTTGTCCAGGTTAATACCAGTGGCGAGGAATCCAAATTCGGTGTGGAACCGGATGAAGCAAAAGCTCTCTGCTCTGACATCGGAAAGCTGGAGAATGTGAGACTGAGAGGTTTGATGACAATTGGAAAGCTCACCGACGACGAAAATGAAATACGGGAAAATTTCCGCGCTTTGAAAAACCTCTTCGGCGAATTGAAGCCGTTGAATAAAGATTTTAAATACCTCTCTATGGGAATGACCTCGGATTACCGTATTGCCATAGAAGAAGGCTCGAACATGCTCCGTATCGGGAGCGCTATTTTTGGAGAAAGAGATTACAGTAACCAATAAAATTATAATGAACATTACATCAAAAGACATACGGAAAAGAGATTTTAAAAAGACCCTGCGTGGGTACGACCCAAACGAGGTGGATGCCTTTCTGGATACTATCAGCTCGCATTTTGAGAAGATGATGATAGAGAATAAAAATTATCAGGAAAGGATAAAAGCGCTCGAATCTGATGTCGAGGTCTATCGCGAAAATGAACAAACCCTGCAAAAAGCTATCGTCAAATCACAGGACCTTGCCGACGAGATAGTCTCTAACGCAAAGAAAAAAGCCGAACTCCTTAATAAGGAAGCCGAGCTGAATGTAAAAAACTATAAACAGAGCCTCGAAGAAGAAATAATCGGCAAAAAGCAGGAGCTCGAAGAAATAAAGCTCCGCAACGAAAGGCTCATCGAAGAGGTGAGAAACTTCATCGAAGAAAAACTTTCCGACTTCGAAGACTTCTTCAAAAGCCACAAGATCTACAAAATGGAGCTTACCTCCGACTTTAAATTCGACGATACCGAGAGGGAAGAAGAAGGAGAAGATATGGGCAGTAAGATAAAGCTTAGCCCCGGCAATCCGGTTAGCGGACCCCCCGAAAACCAGACAAAGCCGTTTGATGATAATTTCGAAGCTAAATAATGACGGAATCACCTCCTGTACACGGTCATTCCCCGGCTCCGGCACTCAGCCCTGAACACGCCCTTGCGCTTGCTCACATACGCGCCGCTGTAACCGATGATTACCCTGTCGGGATCATACTCGGCACCGGCCTCGGTCGCCTGGTCGACCACATTGACATCGAACACTCGATCGACTACTCGTCCATCCCATCATTTCCCGTCCCTACACTGGAGTTTCACGGCGGAAAATTAATCTTCGGTAAGATCGCCAACAAAAACGTCGTCGTAATGTCGGGAAGATTTCATCATTATGAGGGGTATGATCACGCAAAGATAACGTTTCCGGTGCACGTGATGAAGGAGCTCGGGGTGAAGGTATTAATTGTGTCGAATGTGAGCGGATCGCTGAATCCGAGCTACCGGAAGTCCGAGCTCATGGCAATCACGTCGCACATAAATCTCCATCTCAATACACCGCTAAGAGGATTACCGCTGCCGGTGAATACAGTGAACGAGAATCCGTATTCGAAGGAAATGGTGAACCTGCTGGCAAAGATCGCGCTGATAAATAACATCGAGCTAAAGCGCGGGACATACGTAACGGTAACGGGACCAAACCTCGAGACAAGGGCGGAATACAGAATGCTGAGAATGATCGGAGGAGACGTGGTGGGGATGTCGACAGTGCCGGAAATATTAATTGCGGGGAGGCTGGGGATGATGGTCGTAGGAATATCCATCATCACGGATGAGGGATATCCCGATACGCTGAAGCCCGCTTTCCTAAAAGAGATACTCGAAGCGGCAGCTATCGGCGAGCCAAAGCTAACATTACTCACATTAAAATTCATAGAACAACTCGTACTATAATGAGCGAACAAAGAAAACACGCAGTCTCTGCAGCGAAACACATTAAGAAAATGTACCCGGCGAAATTCAGTCCAAAGACCGCGCTGATAACGGAAGAGAATTTCAAGTTGGGTAACGATATAAAAGTTAAGGACAGCATTAATTATTCGGATATTCCTCCGCTACTGGAAACAAGCTGGGAAAGCGGTAAGGGAAAGATGATGTTTTGCAAAGCAGGGAAAGCGGACATATTGGTGCTGAACGGAAGGTATCATTACTATGACGGAATCTCGATGGAAGACATCGGACACGTAATCTATATTTTGAAAGAGCTGGGAATAAAGAAGATAGTCTCGATAGATGAGACGGGACATCTGCATCCGAGATTCGACTGCGGTGAGATAGCGCTTGTGCTGGATCACATTAACCTCATGGGAAGCAATCCTCTTATCGGGGAGAATGATGATGAGCTCGGAATTCGTTTTCCGGACATGAGCAACGCTTACGATGAAAAGCTCTTTAATAAGATCAAAGCAGTTTTAGTAAAGGATGAAGTACCATTTCACGAATCGATATATGTAGGCATAACAGGACCGGCAAGCGAGACGGACGCCGAGGCAAGATTTTACAGACAGATACTGGGTGACGTGCTTGGATACTCCCTGGTTCCGGAGAATATAACGGCGGTGCATACCGGAATACAATTCGCAGGAATAGGTTTAATTACAAGAAACCTCGTAGCGGATGTAATGCTGGATGATACGCGCATACTCGAACAAAAGCGACGGGACAGAGATAAAAGTCTGTCAAAAGCACAGAAAATTCTTACTAAAGCATTAAAAAACATACTTGAGGCTATATAGGAATTTCATTTCAATAAAGCCAAGTATTTTATAATTTGTACGAACTCAACCTCATCGTTCCAATAGTGCTGGCAAAACCATTAAAAGGAACGAATTCTACACAAATTAGTATAAACGGTAACAATTTCTCAAACCAATGGTAAAAATGCTACTAAAAAACAGGATATTTTATTTGGGTCTAATGCTATTTATGAACGCCGGGGTGTGCGCTAACGCGCAGAACCTTGCATCGGATACCGCACCAAAAACAAGCGACCCGAAGGTCGGTACGCAAAAATTCGAGGTAGAGACAGAGAGCATTACCGAAGCGGATGAAAGCATGGAGACGTATCTCCGCGACCAATTCCCGATAATATCGGACGAAGCGGTTTCCGACATAATAAACTCGCGCGAATATAAAGTCGAAAGACAGATCGAAGCAATAGACACAGTGAGGCATGATACCATTTATCATTACAAATATTTCTACGAAGTAGGAAAGAATTACCTGGTGGATACAGCAAAAATTATGTGGGAGCTCAATATCCCGGAATTCCGTTCGAGGATATACCAATTTTACAACGGCGATACTGTATTGATAGATACATGGAATAACGTGGTTGGCAAGATAACCGACAAAACATACGCGGGTCATTTCGAGGCATATAAGCTGAGGAACTGGCCTTCATGGAAAGATCCCGATCCAAAGAAAGCTAATTTAAACGCGACTCCCCCGGGACCGAACAACCCGTTGGGACTATTCGTAGTTCACTACGATGAAAACTCACTGCGGTACTTTCACGGGACGAACAAGAACAAGCTCGTATATAGCGAGATGAGAAACCTCTCTCACGGTTGTGTAAGGAATGACAACGACAATATTGCGAAGATGAAGGAGTTTATCATCAAGCGTGTCGTAAAAACCGACGACCTGAGCGGATGGCTGGACAGCAAAAAGTCCATGATATATATGATGAACGAGCCCGATAAATTCCCGGTCGAGATATATTACAAGACCTTCGATATAAACTCTGACAGCTTTGGTCCTTACATAGAATTTTACAAAGACATATATAACTACGAATCGGGAAAGGTCGATACAAAACTGAACGACCCCTCAATGATAATACTTACTTCAAAAGAGAACATCATAGAGGAGTTCAAGAAGGAATTCAATAAAGGTTTAACGGTCGAGGAGTTAAGCTTAGTTATAGACAAACTTTTGCCGAACAGGAAATACTACGAAAAGTATTATTTTGCGGATCTAAAGGAAAAGTACTTAAAGCAGTAATTAGAAGCTCTCGTCTCGCCATTTAACGATCTTCCATTTATCGTCGGCAGTCGGACGGGCAAGCGTGAAATCAGCAAACCCCGCAATACTTATAATGTCATTTGCATTAAAAGTGACAGTAAGACTAAATCCCCTCTTTACAACATAGTTTAAAGAATCTCCCGACTGGTAGATTATATTATTCCATATTACTTCGAGCCGCTGTGTATTATTGAATAATCCATTTGTGGTTTTCATTTCGGTAGGTCTGTCCCAGCTCACATCGAAACCTGTCTCATAATCACGGTAGGTGAATATAAAGTTTTCGGCAAGCAGGTTGCCGTAAACAGTCGTATCTTTAAAAGTGTATGAATACTGAAAATTCTGAAAGACTCCTTCGATAGTTTTTTGGTCGGTTAAAATGCTCGAAGGGGATGAAGTATCGAGTTTAGGCGAAAACAAATTATCACAGGATGAGATGCCCCCAACCATAATAATAAACAGCACAAACCATAATATGCCGTTCCTTTTATTCATTAATTAGCAAATCCTGCTTTTAAAACGCTCCATGTTGTATCGGTTGAATTATTTTTGAAGTCGTACCATTCCTGAATAGCCCAGAAATTATTCGCATTGGGTACGAGTATAAAACGGAGTTTCCCTTTCACCTGCTTTGCAACGGTCTCCCTGGTATGATCGAACACCATAAGATAGTCCGCATCATAAACTGCGCTATCGAGCGTATTGAAAACCTGTTCATTAGACAGGAACAACGTAGATGTAGCTCCGGCATCTGTCAGCGAAAGCAAGTTAGTATAATAGGTTCTTTCTTTGTGAATGTCCCAGTTATTCAAGGTCGGATATTGTATAAGGGATTCGATGTCAGCATTGAACTTAAATTCAGCCGGCGCGTAACTCGTATCGACGAAACAGCTCATGTAATTATTGAGATTCTTTTCAGCGATGGCAAACTGGAGGTTTTGAATGACAATATCGTATGACGTTGGAGGAGTAAAATTAGACCTCGGATCTTCCGGAGGTTCGACGGCGCGTGTGCTGAAAATATCACAGCCTGCCAGAAAAACAAAAGCAAGTAATATTAGTATTTTATAGTTTCTGAGCAAAAAGTATTATCCTCTTCGATTCCTTTAAATTATAAGGATTTCCGAAATAATCACCGTATTTTTTGATTATCCTTAAATTAAAACTTTCAAACGCCCTTTTGAGTTCAGAAAAAGTGTATAATTTAAGCTGTTCCTTATATTTAAGCTCTTTTTTAGCCGATACAATCCTGATATTTTTTATCACAAAATCATCAACAATGCGCCTTCTTTGGTGCAGTATCTCGTCATCTATCTTCGTCCGGTTATAATGAACAATATTATTTATGAGGTAGTCCTTATTAAGAAAATCGAGGACGAACCAACCCTTCTTTCGGATCGAATTAGAAGCATTTTTTATGACAAGAAAATTTTCTTCATCATTATCGAAGTAGCCGAAGCTGGTAAAAAGGTTGACAGCGAGATCGAACCTGCCTTTAAAATTAAAATGTCTCATATCCTTTTTTACAAAGCTGACGTGAAGAGGTTTTTCATTAGCCTTTTTGCAAGCAATACGCGCCTCTTTAAGCAGGAATTCTGAAAGGTCGAGACCGGTCACTCTATAGCCGCGGCGGGCAAGTTCGAGCGAATGCCTCCCTGCTCCACAGGCAATATCCAGCACTTTGTCGTCTTTTTTTATGGGGATAGTTCTTTGAATGAGATTGATGAGATGACGCGCATCTTCATCGTTGCGGTGTTTGTATAGTTTAAGATAGAACTTACTTGAGAACCAATTTTTATACCACATAAAAAGTTTTTTGTAAACGTTAAGCGTTCACTCTTCCTTCGATAGCTTTCGCAAGCGTTACTTCGTCGGCAAACTCAAGGTCAGCTCCTATCGGAATACCCCTGGCAATCCTGGTTACCCTGATGCCGAGGGGTTTAAGGAGCTTGGTAATGTATAGCACGGTTGTCTCGCCCTCTACGTTTGGATTGAGGGCAAGGATAACCTCTTCCACATCCGGCACACCGTCTCCCCCCATTCTATGCAAAAGTTCTTTGATGCGGATGTCTGCCGGACCGATACCTTCAAGCGGAGAGATCCTGCCGTGAAGAACGTGATAAAGCCCTTTGTACTCGTTGGTCTTTTCTATCGCATAAACATCATGAGGCTCCTCGACAACACATATCGTCGTCCTGTCCCTGCGGTCGGATGAGCATATACGGCATCGTTCATCCTCAGTGATATTACAGCAGACATTGCAAAACTTAATAAGCCTTTTTGTATTCACGAGGGCATTAGCAAATTTTTCCACTTCGCTTTTGGGCTGTTTGATAATATACATAGCCAAGCGCTGGGCGGTCTTTCTGCCGATCTGCGGGAGCTTTGAAAGTTCCTGTATCAGTTCCTCAAGGGAGTCAGACGAGTTTATCATAATAATTAAAATCCGGGAAGATTCAAGCCCGGTATATTCGGGAGCATTCCCGTTACTTTAGACATTTCTTCATTCGCCATTTTCTGGGCGCTTTCGAGAGCCTTATTAACAGCGGCGATCACGAGGTCTTCCAGCATTTCGGGCTCGTCGGGATTTACGATCTCTTTTTCGATCTCTATTTTCATGATCTGGTTCTTACCGTTAGCAGTAACCTTTACCATACCGCCGCCGGATTCCTCGGTAACAGTCTTGTTTTCAAGCTCCTGCTGAATCTTATCCATCTCTTCCTGCATCTTTTTCATCTGCTTCATCATTCCCTGCATTTGTTTCGGGTTCATTTTAATCTCCTTAGTTATATTAAATATTTAAAAATTGATTCCAAATTTTGAAAAGCTCCGCCTCCGCTATCGCATCCTCGGCAGCATAATCAGCTATTTTTTTGTACTCCCCGCTATTATATAGTTCGGTCACCTTATCCCCCTTTACTCCCCCATCCTTAGGGCTCTTTACACCGAGCCTTTTACAGTAAAAATCCAGAGAGAACTTCCTTCTCGCGCCGTGCGGTGAATGCCTGTTGAAAGTAAATTCTTTTAGCAGGTCGATATGATAATCGCGGAAAGTGAAGTCACTGCCCTGCATGAAATTGAACGTAGGGCGAACACCCATCTCGAAGGATTTTAGCATCATGTACGGACAATCGAACTCTCTGCCATTAAATGTAACGAACAGGTTATAATTCTTCGCGGCGATGATCTTCCAGAACTGCTCAACTATTTCTTTTTCCGTGCCCTGCACATAAGTCATCGAATCACGTTCGGGTAAAAGCACGGGATCTTTGTCGCAGTTAATCAGCACACAGCCTTTTTCGTCATTAACGTCCCACATAGATACGGCGACGAGCTTTGATGTGAAGGAGTTAAAGACCAGCTCCTCGATCATCCTGACGCGCATGTCGTCGTCCTTTGCATACTGGAGGAGGTAGGTTTTTGTCTCCTCGTCGAAGAAGGTTTCGAAATCGTGCGCGGCAACCTCTATGTCAAAGACAAGTATTTTTCTTCTATCTATCTCTATCATCAAATCTCGAAAATTGTTTCAGCGTCGGCTTTGACGGATTCATAGGAAAAGAACGGTTCACCGAACTCCACGCCGATCTTAAAGCCGCAATGGCGCGCGCGGGCTTCGATCTCTTTATAGAATAATTCACTGCTTATCAATGTAGCGGGCTCGTTTTGTTTGTAGCCGGGATTAAAGAATTGCGAGCCATAGGATTTTATTGCTTGCATTTTTTTGTCGAAAGTGTCCGAGATATCGAATACGAAGCTCACGGGTATACCATACGCCTGCGGGTAGTAGTAAACTTTGAGCGGGCGGTGCGGGTCATTTCCGTCGGCGATCTTTGCGAGGCCTGCGTAGAATGCGGCTTCACGTATGAGCTCGCTCGCGTGGATATGGTCCGGGTGACGGTCACCGGGATAAGGCGCGAAGACGAGCGCGGGTTTATATTTTCTTATTGCCGAGATTACCTTTAGGCGCGAGTCGGGGTCGTTGGTGATGTTTCCGTCGCTGAGGGCAAGATTTTCGCGGATGGACGCGCCGAGTATTTCCGTTGCGGCGGCGGCCTCTTTTTCTCTTAGCTCGGGATTTCCGCGAGAGCTGAGCTCGGCTTTAGTGAGGTCGATGATGCCGATCTTTTTGCCTGCTTTTACGAGCTTTGCGGCAGTACCGCCACAGGTAAGCTCTACATCGTCAGGATGAGCGCCAAAGAATAATACGTCAAGTTTTTCGGTCAAACGTTAATTATAGATTTATATAAAGATATTGAGATATATATTAAATTAAATGATAAATGAAAAGCCCTTGCTTTCCGGTCAAGAAGCAAGGGCTAGCGGTAAAAATGGTAATATAAGGAGAAGTTAATTGCTGCTCTATTTTATAAGAACCATACGATTTACCAGTGAATTATTAGTAGTTTTCAAGACGTAGTAATATACACCGCTCGGGAGACCCGAAGCATCAAACTCGCGGGAATACTCTCCTTTGCTCAAGCGGTTATTTTCCAATACTCTAATCACCTGACCGAGCGAATTAAAGACGGTGAGCTTAACGTCATCGCTTTCGGCAAGTGTAAAATTTATTTTAGTAGAGGGATTAAAGGGGTTGGGATAGTTCCAGAGTTTATAATCCGCAACGCCATTAAACCCATTTCCAATATTTGTAAGAACAGGCGGATTTATCGTGCTATCGAGTACGTACCAGAGATAGTTAGATACGGGTACGCAATCCTGTTTATAATACCACCAAAAATATCCGCCGATATAATTAGGCGTAGTTATGTCCATGCTGTAATATCTTCTGATGTAATCGGCTTTTCTATTATTATGATGAGTACCGCATTCACCGATACCAAGTTTTGAATTCGGGAAAAGCACGCTCAGGCTGTCAAACACTTCCTGCCAGTTAGGCTGGTAATTGTTACAATCGTCCTCATAATATGACACGAGAAGGTAATCAACTCCCATCCTGATACTATCAGGAAGGCTCTCGTTCACCCAGCGGAACATTTCATTGCCGGCATTATCCCAGCATTCATGATTATAGTACAGGGTGAGCGCGGTTTTCTTACCAGCATTCTTTATAATAGAGTAAGCATTTCCGATCTTGCCAAGGACGCTGTTTATAGAGCCAAGCCATTCACCGTTAACTTCATTGCCTATTTCCCAGATATCAACTTTATCACCCAATTCGTTCAGATATTCATTCACCCTATTCTTAAACTGGTTTTGACTGTACTGGTTCATATAATAGCTATCAAGAATCTCACCCATTATATCCGCGACAGTATCTATTCTATTAACAGGTGCAGTATATTCCGCAGCCGGTATCCATTCATCAAATACAATCCTAACTGTAGGTCTGCGAGAAAGCTGGTGTAGCGAGTTGACGATATTATTAAGACCATTAACCGCGTCAACCGTCACACCATAGACTTTTGAACTGTCACCCGGCATCGACATCAGCGACTGTGAATACAAAAGAAATATTAAGCTGAGACATAAAGCAAATTTGCTTTTTCTCATTTTACAATTAGATTAAAGTGACCGGGACAGAAAGCCTGTCCCGGCTGAGCACATTTTTGATTAAATTATTTGATAAGAACCATTCTCTTAGTTTCTACAAACTCCCCGGCTTTTATCCTGTAGAAGTATATCCCGCTCGGTACCGAAGAAGCATCGAATACATAATTGTATCTTCCTGCCTGCAGAGATGAATTAACAAGTACCGCTACCGACTGCCCAAGAGTATTATAAACCGTTAGATTTACATCTGACCTTTCGGGAAGATCAAAGCTAATGCTTGTTGAAGGATTGAACGGGTTAGGATAATTCTGCATTAAGCCAAACCTGTCCGGAATTATCGAGGTGTTTACATTTAGTCCGGTTACGATCGAGGTCTGGAAGTTCCAAACCGGCGAATAAGGTCCCTCACCTGCTTCATTCTTCGCTCTTACTCTCCAATAATACCAGGTAGAGTGTGAAAGAAGACCGACGGGAATAGTAAAGTTAGAAACGAGAAGCCCCGCCGAATCGAGTTCAGGTGACGCAAATGAACTATCACTGGAGATCTCTATTCTGAATGATTCCGCTGAAGCTATATCGAGCCAATCGGTATCGAAAACCAGATTAAGACCCAGCGTTCCGCTCGGCGGTGATACAAGCACCGGTGCAGAAGGAAGCTCAACAGCCGTACGGAAGTGCCAAACGGGTGACCATTCTCCGCTTTCACAGAGACTTCTTCCCCTGACCCTCCAATAGTATGTAGTAGAGTTATCAAGCATTCCCGGAGGAACCGGGTAGCTAGTACCAGAGATCGTATCAGTACTCAATACAATGTTTGAGAATGTAGAATCGTCTGCCAGCTGTAACTGATACTCAATCGAATTTTGAGCGGCGCTCCAGTCAAGCAAAGGAGTTAATGTAATATTAGTGGCATTATTTGCCGGAGCAGTCAGAGCAGTATTTCCGGGCGACGGCACAAGAGTTGTAAAGTTCCTGGTCGAAGACCACTGACCTGTCCCAACTTCATTGGTCGCCATAACACGCCAATAATATTTTGTATTTAATGCAAGCGTTCCGTTTGGAACGTCATAGTATGTATTGTTAATGTTATTTACATCTACCAAGGTTGTCGAAAAGTTAGAACTTAGCGACAACTGTACTCTGTAGAATGCTATCGGGTCGGGAACGGAATTCCAGTCCAGCCTGACAGTCAATGATTGGCATGTAGAGTTGTTTCCCGGCGCAGTTTGTCCCGGCTGTGTCGGCAAAAGCCATCCACCAGTAGTGGTACGTCTGATAGTACCAAAGTCACCCACGACTACCCCATGAGTAATACTCGTAAAGTGCACACCTCTAAGCCAATCGGACGTATTGCTGACCTGATTCTTAAAGTTTGCTCCGTTATCGGATGACCTTCTGATTGTACCATTATCACCAACGATGGTGCCTGTGTTCATATCAACAAAATGTATCCCGCTAAGCCACCTGGATGTACCGCTCGATTGGCTGGACCACGATGACCCTGCATTCGTCGATTTTCTCATTGCTCCAAGTTCCCCAGCAGAGAGACCCTTATCATTGCTTACAACAAATACAGCAAAGAGGTCACTGCTGGTACCGCTTGTTACGCTCGACCAGGAAGCACCGCCATTAGTCGTTCTGAGGGTCTTGCCTGACAGACCGACTATTAAACCCGTATTAGCATTTTTAAAACCAAGTCCCATCAGGTTGATGTTGGTTCCGCTGGAAATTTGCGTCCACGAATTTCCTCCGTTCGTGGTTCTCATTATAATCCCGTACCAACCTGAAATAATACCCGTACTAGAACTCACAAAATAGATACCGTTCAAAACCGAAGCATTGATACCGGTATTGATCGTACTCCAGGAGTTTCCCCCATTCGTTGTTTTTAAAACCACACCGCCGTCACCGGATGCAAAACCCGTATTTGAACTGGTGAAATAAACGGCATAAAGGTCAAAGAAAGTATTGCTGTTTTTAGAAACCCAGCTAGCTCCTCCGTCGGTAGTTTTTAGGATCGTACCGGCATGCCCAACAATAATACCAGTATTATCGTTGATCATGTAAACAGCATTAAGATTATTATTTGTACCGCTGGATTGAGTCATCCACCCGTAAGGAGGAGTCTGCGAAAAAGACTCAGTTACTAACGCGCATAGCAGAATAGTAATCACCAGCGCGGCTAGAAGTGATAGAAAGTATTTTGAGTTCATGGTTTACCCCACTTTTATTTAGTATTTAGCTTTTGCCAGAGCTAATGAGAGAGTAGGGAGATAAATTAGTAATCTTACTTATTTCAAATTCTATTTATTAGTAAAATTACTTTGACACGAATTTGAATAAAAAAAATAGCTTTGTCAAGAGGTAAAACGCGGAACTATGTAAAAACTCTAAACTTAGCTAACTAACTACACTGCAATGCCATAGCTCTAATACTATTTATTTACAAAAAACAGTTGGAATTTTTTTCTACTGAAAAAAAGTTCAAAAATCCTTATTTTATAATAAATTATGTAAGCAAATCAACATGACAAAAAAAGAAGACTGTATTTTTTGTAAGATCGTATCGGGAGAAGTGCCTTCCTATAAGGTTTATGAGGACGAAAAATTTTTGGGCATACTGGATCTTTTTCCCGGTATGCGGGGCATGACCCTACTAATACCGAAGGAACATTATGACTCTTATATATTTGAGATGCCCGATGACGTGTATGTTGATTTTTTATTGAAGGCAAAAGAACTCGGAAAGAAAATAGATAAAGTACTCGGTGTCCAAAGAACAGCAATGGTAATGGAAGGTATGGGAGTAAATCACGCCCACATTAAGCTGTACCCGCTTCACGGACTGGATGAAGATTTTGCAGAGATAGTCGCAGAAGAGAGAAAATATTCCGATAAATACGAAGGCTACCTTAGCACCCTGATGGGACCCAAGGCTGAAGAAGAGGAATTGAAGGAGCTCCAAAAGCTATTTCTATAAAATTTCATTTCACTTATTTTTCCTTTTTTAATCCATTTAGACAGATCATAATTTAAACTGAAAATATATTGAGGTATAATCATATTGAAATAGAGCAGAGGTGGCAAAAGTACTGGGACGAAAACAAAACTTTCCGTACCCCATCCTTCGATGAACTGGACAAAGACAAGCCCAAATATTACGCGCTTGACATGTTTCCCTATCCCAGCGGTGACGGGCTACACGTAGGACACCCTGAAGGATACACAGCTACGGACATTATCGCTCGCTATAAGAAGATGAACGGGTTTAACGTGATGCACCCAATGGGATGGGACGCATTCGGACTCCCGACGGAACAGTTCGCTCTAAAAACGGGAATACATCCGAGAATAAGGACGGAAGAGTGTATCGCAAGATTTAAAGCACAGCTTAAGGCGCTTGGATTTGCGTATGACTGGGACAGGCAGGTAAATACCTCTGACAGGGATTTTTATAAGTGGACACAATGGATTTTTTTAAAACTGTATAATTCATATTACGATACCAAAGAGAACAAAGCAAAGCCGATATCGGAGCTTAAGATACCGGACAGTCTTAGCGAAGACGAAAAGTACGAATATGTAAATTCACAGAGGCTTGCATATCTTGCGGACGGACCTGTCAACTGGTGCCAGGAGCTGGGAACGGTACTCGCCAATGAAGAAGTAGCCGAACAGACTGAGAAAGGCTATACGGTTGTAAAGAGGTATATGAAACAGTGGAAGCTTCGCATTACAAAATATGCCGACAGGCTGCTTCGCGACCTCGACAAAATAGACTGGCCGGAGAACATAAAAGAGATACAACGTAACTGGATAGGAAGAAGCGAGGGCGCAACGATAAGGTTCATAATAAAAAGTGAAAATCTAAATGAGCCGGCGGAGGTGGAGGTATTCACAACACGCCCGGACACGGTGTTTGGGGCTACGTATATGGTGCTTGCTCCGGAGCATCCGCTTGTAGAAAAGATAACGACCAGTGCGCATAAGGCGGAAGTAGATAAGTATATGGAAGACGCTTCAAAAAAATCAGACATAGAGAGGACGGAGCTTTCAAAGGATAAGACGGGAGTATTTACGGGAGCGACGGCGATGAATCCGGCTAATGGGGCTGAGATACCCGTTCTGATCTCGGATTATGTGCTTATAAGCTACGGAACGGGAGCTATAATGAGTGTTCCGGCGCATGATGAGAGGGACATGGAGTTTGCGAAGAAGTTCAATCTCGAGATAGTTCCTGTGGTGGTGCCGGAGAATTTGAAGGAAAGCGCTTTCAAGAAGATAAAAGCAGAAGGTGTAGGAGAACTGATAATTTCGGGCAGGGGTGTGAAGAATATTACGGAAGGGAACGCAGAAGAGCTGGAAGAGTATCTGGAGAAGGAGCGCCAGGGTGAAGTGTGTTTTACGGGAGAAGGTTATTCGATCAATTCGGGATTTTTGACGGGGCTTCCGACAGATGAAGCGAAGAAGAAGATAATATCATGGTTGGAAGAAAACGGACTGGGTAAAGGAAGTGTGAATTATAAGTTGAGGGACTGGCTTTTCTCACGGCAGAGATACTGGGGCGAGCCTTTCCCGGTGGTACATTCGGAAGACGGAAAGTATTACGGGCTGAAAGAGAGCGATCTGCCTCTAGATCTGCCGGACGTGGAATCGTATCAACCGACCGGAACGGGCGAATCGCCTCTCGCAGCGATACCGGACTGGGTGAACGTAGAGATCGACGGCAAGCAGATGCGCAGGGAGACCAACACAATGCCGCAATTAGCGGGATCGAGCTGGTATTTCCTCAGGTATCTGGACCCGAAGGATGAGAAGGAGTTTGTCGATATCGACAGGGAGAAGTACTGGATGCCGGTGGACGTGTACATCGGCGGTTCTGAACATGCGGTAGGGCATTTATTGTATTCTAGGTTCTGGCAGAAGTTTTTATATGACCTGGGCTATGTAACGCACGAGGAACCGTTTAAGAAGCTCTTCAATCAGGGTATGGTGCTGGGCGAGGACGGCGCAAAGATGAGTAAGTCGCGCGGGAACGTTTTAAACCCGGACGACATAGTGAGGGACTACGGCGCGGATTCGATGAGGCTGTTCGAGATGTTCATGGGTCCGCTGGAGACAGCAAAGCCGTGGAGCATGGAGGGCATTGCGGGTATAAACAGATTTTTGAACAGAGTATGGAGGCTCATAATAGATGAGAACACAGGAGAAATAAAAGCTAGTGTTACAAACGATGAGCCGGATGAGAAGCAGTTAAAGATATTGCACCGCACTATAAAGAAAGTTACTACGGATATAGAGGACGGTGACATGAAATTTAACACGTCCATTGCGCAGATGATGATATTCGTGAATGAGCTGAACAAGATGAAATCACTAAACAAGTCGGTTGTAGAAAATTTCGTGTTGCTATTAGCTCCTTTCGCTCCGCATATATGTGAGGAACTATGGATGAGATTGGGAAATGAAAATTCTATCTCCACACAAACTTGGCCAAAGTACGACGAAGCACTAGCAAAAGCGGACAGCGTGGTGATCGCCCTCTCTGTCAATGGCAAGGTGAGAGATAAGCTTGAAATGGAAGCTGATACAAACGAAAAGGATCTCGAACAAGCTGCTCTGGATAATGAAAAGATAAAAAAGCACATCTATGGGAAGAATATCCTTAAGATAATCGTTGTGAAAAACCGGATGGTCAATATCGTTGTTAACTAATAACAGCCGGCATCCGCCGGCTTTTTTGTTTACCTCCCCCTGTTGATACTTGACAAATAGCTCATAATATTATAAGTTTATATTGGAGCTAAGGAAACGGAGAAACCTATCATGAAACGCAGGATCAGTATCATCGGCGCCCTGCTGTTTTTTCTTTCCACATCAGTATTTTCACAAAAATCAATTCCACAGCACGACGTATCATTTGTTAGAGAGCAGATAATGCTCGATTACAATGCGGTCTCGACATGGGTCCAGAATACGGGTACGTTTAACCAGGACATCAGGACAAACAATACGCCCGGATTCATGTTCCCAAGAGGATCCCACAGGTTTGCTATTTTCACGACGGGTATGAGCATCGGGGCTTTTATAAACGGTAGATTGCGATTAGCAACCGCATCCTGGGAGAGCGAATTTCAACCCGGCATCATAATAAATATAAACGGTGTCCCCACTCCATATACAGACAATACATTTAAACTATATAAGGTCAGTGAAGAGGACAACTGTCAGACAAACCCGGACTGGGCAAACTGGGGGTTGATGGTTCCTTACGGCGCACCATACACAGATGTCAACGGAAATCTCCAATACGATCCCTGTATCGACACTCCGGGCATACACGGCGCGGGGCAGACGATCTTTATTTGTCTAACAGACGGATTTCCTGAAAATCACAGTCAGTCAACAGGATTCTCCGGAGGAACAAAACCAATGAATTCCGAAGTGCGACTGACAGCATGGAGTTTCGGCGGTAAAGTTGCTCCTGTCCTAACAAATGACCAATACTTCAGATGGCAGATAATAAACAAGAACGACACGGCATGGAATAAAACCCGGTTTAGTATTGTATGCGACCCAGATATTGGAGACGGAACTGATGATTATATCGGTTGTGATACTGTACGCCAGATGGCTTATGCATATAATTCCGATAACGTTGACGGTATTGGAACTCCTCCCAGCTATGGACAAAACCCGCCGGCAGTTGGAATGCGACTTCTACGAAGCGTAAAGAACAAAAAGTCTCTTGGCGCTGAGATATATGGATGTTCATCATTTTGCTATTTTACAAGTCCAGGAGCAAGCGGGTCCGTATGTGAGAGCGACCCGGATCAACCCAGTGAAGCATATAATTATATGAACAGTCTTAAAGCGGACGGCTCACCATGGATTAATCCACTCACATTACAGCAAACAAAGTTTACCTATTCTGGGAATCCCGATGGATCGGGCTGGACCGAATTCACTGGGAGAATAAACAACTGCGGATCAGACAGTGGAGCCCTTGTCCCCTCACCAGCAGGTGATCGAAGATTTGTCATTACGACAGGAAAGGACAATCTGACTTTGGAACCAGGCGATACGATGGATGTCATAATGACACAAATAATAGCTAAGGGGGCGAACAACCTTAATGCTGTAACAAAATTATTCTTATATAGTGATGCAGCGAAACAATTGTTCGATTACTTATACATAGACGATAACCCAGCACTGGGCATTGAGCCAGTGGTGAATCCCAGTATTCCATCCGGATTTTATCTGTCAGATAACTACCCGAACCCGTTTAACCCAACGACTAAAATCAATTACGGTCTCCCAATTGATTTTAAGCTGGAGATAACAGTGTATGATGCCATGGGCAACAAGGTTGTTAAATTATTCGATGGGGTGCAACAAGCCGGGAATTATACATTAGAATTTAACGGGAGTAATCTTGCGTCGGGGGTTTATTTTTTGAAGATGAAGTCGGGTGCATTTATTGTAACCAGAAAATTGATGTTACTAAAGTAAAACTGATTCAAAAAAAGAATGAGAAATAAAAAAATAAATATTCTATCAATAATTTGTGTGCTTTTTTTTGCATCCTCTATCTATGCTCAAAACGGCATTACAGCAGGAAATAATTTTAATTTTATACGATCGCAAACATTGTTTGATTATAATAATATTTCTACCTGGGTACTAAATTCAGGTATCTTTAACCAGGATACCCGTACAAACAACACGCCTGGATTTATGTGGCCCAAAGGCGAGAACACCTTTGCCTTTTTTACTTCCGGGTTAAGCATAGGCACATATATTGATGGAGCTTTAAGGCTTGCCACCGCTTCGTATAACGGTGAATACCAGCCAGGTTATATCGAACTTCCGGCCGGTCTTATAAAACTAAGAGCGTATTCTGATAGCACATTTAAAATATATAAGATAACAGCCGGAGACAACTGCATAAATAACCCGGATTGGGCAAACTGGGGTTCGATGGTTCCATACGGCGCTCCCTATATAGACGCGAACCTGAATTACCAGTATGATGCGTGTATTGACACACCGGGCGTTGCCGGGGCGGGACAGACACTGTTTGTATGCCTTACAGACGGCTTCCCGGAAAACCACTCTCAATCAGAGGGACTATCCGGCGGTACGCGTCCCATAAACGCAGAGGTAAGATTGACGGCGTGGGCGTTTAATAATGAGTGCACGAGCCTTATGAACGACGCTCAATTTTTCCGCTGGCAGATAATTAATAAAAATGACACGAAATGGGACAGCACAATATTCAGTCTAGTGTGTGATGTCGACCTGGGAGACGCGCAGGATGACTATATAGGTTGTGATACAATAAGGCATATGGGGTATAGTTATAACTCAGATATAATAGACGGTACCGGAAGTCCTCCGACCTATGGATATAATCCACCCGCAGTCGGTATGAGAATCTTACGGAGTGTAAGAAATAAGCGATCCAATAACGCAGAGGACTTTGGAATGAACAGTTTCTGTTTCTTCTCAGGTACAGGATCAGGCGGAATCACATGTGAGCAGGATCCACAGCAACCTTTGGAAGCTTACGACTTTATGAAAGGATTAAAGAAAGACGGCTCATCGTACCTGGTACCCACAACATTACAACCAACAAAATTCGTGTACCCGGGAAATCCGGAAACCTTTACAGGATGGTCCGAAAGAGGGACAGACGGGATTGATTCTTTAGCAAAAGTTAACAACTGTGAAAGTTATGCCGGTGATGTATCAGTATCTCCCCCAGGCGACAGGCGGTTTATAATCTCAACAGGCAGACCAAATCTTACAATTAACAAGCTCGACACTATGGAGATCATCATGACACAGCTTATCGCAAAAGGTAATGATAACTTCGATGCCGTAAGGGAATTAAAAGCATACAGTGACCTGGTAAGAAATCTTTTTACAGTGTTCTATAATGATGACGATCCTGTTATAAGCCATCATCCAATTAATAATAATCCTTTACCGACAGGATTTTATCTGTCGGATAACTATCCTAACCCGTTTAATCCGACCACAAGAATTAATTACGGTCTCCCAATTGATTTTAAGCTGGAGATAACAGTGTATGATGCTGTAGGCAACGAGGTTGCAAAATTATTCGACGGGGTGCAAAAAACAGGTAATTATACATTAGAATTTGATGGAAAAGACCTCGCATCAGGCATATATTTTCTAAAAATGAAGTCAGGGGCCTTTATTGTCACACGCAAAATGATGCTTTTGAAGTGAATGGAGCGATAGATTTCCGGTTCTTCAGAGTAAAAGTAGGAATGTTAAAATAATAATTAAGCGATGATAATTTTTGGTATTGACAATATCTTAGATAGAAGTAATATTGTCATAAAGACAAAGGACGACAAAATTGCAAGAATCGGAAATCTTACAAAAACTCCAGGAGCTTGGCTTTAAGGAATACGAATCGCGAATATTTCTCGTTCTTTTAAAGGGTTCTTGTCTTAGTGCGACAGAGATCGCAAAGAAAGCTAAGATACACAGAACGGCAGTATATGACATATTAAAAAAGTTTGCTCAAAAAGGTTATTGCAACGAAATAGAGACAAACACAATATTAAAGTACGAGATCATAGATCCGAAGATAATTCTCTATAAGATAGAGGAGGATTTTCAAAATGAAAACAGGGAAAAAATATCTAAACTCAAAGATACCTTTAAGGATCTCCAGCCCCTTTTCAAATCGGATCATGACAAAGATGCCGATACCAGTGTAAACATCGAGCTAATACGAGGTTTTAACAGACAGCGACACACAAAGTTTATCGAGCTGTTTAAGCAGGCAAAGAAGGAAATATTTTTTATGATACGATTGGAAGGACAGATCACGGATGAAATGGATGAGATGGCAATAAAGTTCTTTGAAAAAGGCGGAGTCGTAAAATCCATCTACGAAGCAAGCCTTAAGTTTAAGATCATAAGAAACGACAATAATTTTAAAAGCGAGGTCACACTGGATGACCTAATAGAACTATGTGAAGGATATGAAAAAGGCGGTGAGAACGTAAAGATCTCGACGATGGAAATTCCCAACATGACCATATTCGACCGTGAGATAGTATTTATAAACATAGAGGATAAAAACGTACCCCGTCATAATCGTTCTGACATAATAATAAAGAACGAAGAGTTCGCTCACAGAATGATAGACCTGTTCGACAGCTACTGGGAAAAGGCATTTACGACGAGCGAATTGAAAAAGATCTACAATAACAAAGATTCAAAATCCTTTACAGTTAAATAAGCCACATGGAGGGTGCAATGGCTAAAATAAAACAAAATATCACATTAGGCGTATTAATTGCGCTAATATCCGTGACCACAGCGTACTCGTCGGTTGACATTCCACTGCTGGAAGGAACGATCTACAGTTCCCAGACAAATCAGCCGGTACGCAGCGGGCACGTAGAAATACTGGATTTTAACATGAATCCGCCTCAAGTTCTTTACTTAGGCGCGATCTCAACGTATGGTACATACAGTTTAACGAATTTAACATTTAACGAATTGGACGGGATAAGGATAATGGCTTATCCGAGCGATATATCATGGGATAAATTTAGTAATCTCGACGGTGGAAGTACGCCCCCTCCCCCCGGCAATAATCCCGGATCTAACGGACCGGTAAATATCCAGGAAGCCCAGGTAATAGATAATATTTACACGCTGGATATATTCGTAGACTGGATCGAAAAGGCTAAGTCGTTTGAACTTCAGCAAAATTTCCCGAATCCATTCAATCCAAAGACTGTAATAAGCTTTGGTATCCCGGTTGCTACGAATGTAACGCTCAAAGTGTATGATATGAGCGGAAAGGAAATAGCGACACTTTTTAATAATGAATTTTTATCCGAGGGCTTAAGGAGGGTCGAATTTGACGGCTCAAATCTGGCAAGCGGAATATATTTTTACTCGATAATAACGAGTGAGTTCTCTGATATAAAGAAAATGATCTTAGTAAAATAAACTTTAAACTTATAAACCTTTTTTTACCAAAAAAAGAAGGCTGTAAGGATAAAAGCAGAGATTTGGTTATCTAAAAGTCTAGAAATTGCGCCCTCAATACTAGACCAAACTTAAAAATCTTGCCTAACTTACAGCCTCTTAAAATAGGAGAGACAAAAATGAGACACCCAAAAATTCTCTCCAAAGGATTTTTGTCAGTTATTATTGTAATAATTTCCTATCTATTTGTCAATTCATCTTCTTATGCTCAAACTACGGGAAGTATAGGAGGTACTGTAATTGACGCCAATGATAACACACCTTTGGAAGGCGCCATAGTAAGGATAGTCGGGACCAATAAGGCTACCCAGACCAACGAAAATGGCCAATATGTCTTAATTAATGTAGATGTAGGTACTTACAGCGTACAGGCTGATTATATTGGGTACGATAGTATAATTGTACAAAATATAAAGGTTTCCGTTGATAAGGTCGCTGAAGTTAACTTCAGGATGGGTGAGACGAACATTTTAGTTATCGAGGGAGGAACCATTACCGCCCAGAGAAGCGCCCTCGACGTCACCCAGACCGGTTCGATCGTAACCGGCGAACAGATAGAGAATAGAGGAACAAGAGGTATCCAGAATATTGCAGCCCAGACATCAGGTGTTGTAACCGATGAAAGAGGTCAGAACATCAATGTCAGAGGTCTGCGTTCAAATGAAAACCAGGTTATCATAGACGGTGTTTCTACAACGAACCCCGTAAATGGTAATTCAACAGGTTATGTACCGAACAGCCTTTTGCAGGAGATCGCGGTATTGACCGGTGGATTTGGTGCTGAATACGGAAATGCTCTCGGCGGACAGATAAACGTTACGACGAGAAGCGGTTCAAGCAGTTATTCAGGATCGATCGAAGCAATAACAGATGAATTTAACGGAAGCTGGGATAATACCACCGCACAGGGATACAATCTTTATAATGTGTCTTTTGGCGGTCCGTTAATTCCTTCAAAGAACCTGGCATCGGTAATAAACTTTTACACTTCTGTAGAGCGGCAGTATCTTAAAGTCAGGGGACCAAGCTGGATAGCCGATCAGTTATTCGAAGACGGTATCATCCCTAACTACAGCCAGCAAATCTGGAACTACAGCGGAAGACTTACATTCGACCTTCTTTCATTAAAGAACGGTCCCCCCATCACATTAAAGATGGGAGCACTGGTAACCGATAACCACCAGAGAAATTTTGTACAAAGTTACCTTAAGAAAAATTCAAGCAGGAATCCATTACAGCTTATTAGGGATAACCAGTATTACGCCAGGATCTCACACCAAATATCGGATAATTTCTTCTATGAACTACAGGGAAATTATTACAATTCAATAGACGAAACCGGTGATGCATGGTTCCTTTCAGATTGGTTTGCATACGGTGATACTTTAAGCAACCCGGGTTTGACAGTACAGGGTAACGTACTTGGTGACGATGAATCGACAGGAAACGTATTCAGAAAATATGGACGAGTATTCAATCAATACGACAAGAAGGAACTTAATTACCTTGGCGGGAAGCTAGATGCTTCGTTAAACCTCCTAACCAAAAAGACCGGTAAGCATGAACTTAAGTTTGGCGGTGAGTACAGATACCACACACTTAAGAAAGTATTTTTAAATCCAGCCGGTGTAGCAAATAACCCTATAGACCCGAATACAGGACAGCTTGCAGTAAAGCCGGAAGATCTATGGTTTGGAAGAAATGTACTGCTAAACTCATATGGATATGACATTCGCGATCAATACGGCAACCAGATAGTATCTGATGAAGATATTAATCCAAAGCATCCGATCATTGGAGCTGCTTATCTAAGAGATAAAATAGACTTCGATGACTTCCTGGTTAATGTTGGCTTACGTATGGATTACCTAGACGTTAATACAGATGTAATAAAGGATCCTTATGATCTTATAGGGGCAGACGGTCAGCTCCTAAGCTCAGACGACTATGAGCAAAGTTCTGCGGACATTAATATCAGTCCAAGGCTTGGATTCTCATTCCCAATCACCGATAAGACAGTATTTATAGCAAATTATGGCAAATTCGTTCAAATGCCACCTTTAGATTTCTTGTACATTAATAAACTTGCATTCCAGAAATTCTTCTCAAACTCAGTACAGAACGTTGTTGAAAACTCATCACTGCAACCTGAAAAACTGACATCTTATGAAGTCGGTTTTAAACAGCAAGTAGGTGACATAGTAAATTTCGGCGCTACGGTTTACTATAGAGAAACAACCGACCAGATCGGAATAACAAGAATATCCGGATCGGCAACTGTACCCTCTGGTTATGCTCTTTACTACAATTCCGACTTTAGTATCTCAAGAGGTATCGACTTTTATCTAAGTATGAGAAGGACTAACAGACTCTCGGTAGATATCGCTTATACACTCCTTTACGCGTCAGGCGTAGGCTCAGACCCAAATACAAAGTTCGCACTCGCAAATAACCAGACAGGTGAACTTCCGGTATTTGAATTCCCGCTCGACTATGACCAAAGACATACCGGAATCATTAATGCTGATTATAGATTTGGATCGGATGACGTACCTAAAGGATTCTGGGGAGGAGTTCTTTCAAACCTGGGTCTGAACACATTATTTAGCTTTAACAGCGGAAGACCATATACTTCAAGGGACCTTCCAAAGGGAGCTTTCCTGGATGATGGTAATGCAGTTTCGACAAAGAATGAAGTATATACCGGATGGAATTTAAGACTCGACATGAGACTGGATAAGACTGTGAACATTTGGAAAACATCCTGGAATTTCTATATCTACGCTTTGAACGTACTTAACAGCGAATTAGTTAACAGCGTCTATGGTGCAACAGGAAGTCCCTATGATAACGGATACCTGCAAACACCAACAGGAAGTATCCAAAGCGAAGTTTACAAAGAGAATTTCTACGAAAGGATAAAGACTGTGACTAACTGGGGAACACCAAGACAGATCAGGTTCGGATTGAAAGTCAGTTTCTAAAACACAAAACATCACGAAAAATGAGACACAGAATTATAATAATAATATTGCTAATGCTCCTGAGCGCGGGGGTGATCGAATCAAAACCCCGCGTAAGGATCATCGGCGCGGATGATCCTTATAAACTGACACAAGGAGATAATCCGAACTCGTTCATTAAGTCACAAACGCGTTTCGATCCCAATAATGTAGATACATGGGTTCAAAACTCGGGTACTTTTGATCAGGATATAAGGACAAATAATACACCGGGATTTATGTATCCCAAAGGTTCTAATCGATTTGCGATATTTACAGCAGGACTATCAATAGGAACTTACATTGAAGGTTCACTTAGACTTGCAACAGCTTCATATAACGGTGAATACCAGCCGGGATATATTGATAACGGCACCCCGGTTTCATCTGACATTTTCAAAATATATAAAGTATATGACACTGATGTACCAGGTGTAAACCCGGATTATGATAACTGGGGATTAATGGTTCCTTTTGGAGCACCGTATGTAGATGTAAATCAGAATGGTACATATGACCCGGGAACAGACAGACCGGGGATTAAAGATGCAACCCAAACGATGTTTGTCTGCTTAACAGATGCATTTCCAGAAAATCATTCTCAAAGTGAAGGATTTTCCGGCGGTACTACTCCTATAAACGCACAGGTACAATTGACTCTCTGGGCATACAATACTCAGGGTCTCGAAAACCTGCAGTTCGTCAATTGGGTAGTTATTAATAAAGGTAGTAAGGCATGGGATCAAACACATTTTAGTGTTGTAGTCGATCCTGACCTTGGTGATGCGCAGGATGACTACATTGGATGCGATACCGCAATTGTTCAAAGGAAAGTAAACGACTTTGCATATTGCTACAATTCAGATAATGTTGATGGTACGGGAGCACCGCCTACCTATGGACAAAATCCTCCTGCTTCAGGCATGGATTTCTTTAAAAGTCCTGAAATATTCACAGGGAATCCATCAGACTCTGTAGTGTTTTACGATCCGCCTGGATCCCCTAACAAAAGGGTTAAAACAGGCTGGAGACTTCTGGGACTAACATCATTTATGTACTTTACAAATACCGGCTCAGGAGGAGCTACATGTGAGCAGGATCCTCAACAGCCGATCGAGGCATATAACTATATGACCGGTATTAAAAAGGATGGAAGTCCTTACCTGTATCCGTCAAATTTACAGGCAACAAAATACTGCTATGCGGGAGATCCCGAAACAGGAGCAGGCTGGACAGAAATAACAGGCGTAAACAATACACCCTCACAAGCATATGTAAACAACTGCGGCGGTACAACAGGTACGGTATCGGTAAGTCCTCCCGGAGATAGAAGGTTTATCTTTAACTCCGGCGATGCAAACTTTACAATAAACCCAAACGATACACAGAGAATCGTATTAGCCCAGTTCGTTCAAAAAGGCTCTAACAACCTGAACGCAGTAACCAAATTGAGAGAACTGGACCAGGTGGCTCAGAATCTTTTTAATGCTAACTTCAAAGTTAATCCTCCTCCACCATTACCGGTTGTAGATTACAGTATTCAACAGGCAAGTGACATCGGTACATGTAATATTACACTTTCATGGGGAGATACTTCCGAGATGTATAGAATACTTGATACCTTATTACAACCTGCAAATGACAGCAGCTATCTTGTATTCCAGGGATATGAGATCTATGAGGTGAACAGATCGGCAACAAGCTATCCGGATTTTACAGACCCAAGTACATTATTTACGGACAATGTTTCACTACTTGCTATCTATGATAAAACCGATAATATTGGTACTATTCTGGATACAATCGAAGTAACTGCAGGTGACACTACTATAAAGAGTATTATACCTGTAGTCCCTCCGTATGGCTTTGCGGCGCCGGATGGATTCCCAAATGGCGGTATCAACCGGTCCATAACTATTTCAAAGACCAACTTCCCGGATGAGAATGGAGGAAGATCTGATCTGATATATGGAAACACATATAAATTTGCGGTTATAGCGTACGCAAACAGAACTCATCCGACAAATTCGAGCCAAAGGACGATAATAACAAACTCGATACTAAGCGCAATAATCACGATAACACCGGAAGCCCCTGTTGCGGGGACGGAATATACACTTCAAAACTCCGACACAATAAATACGAATAGACGCGACCTTGGTGTAATACCTATTGTAGTAAATCAACAACAATTGATCACAGCACAGTATAAGGTTTTATACAGAGCACCTGATACGACCTATAATGTCCTTAGAAGCGTTAATAATGGTACATCATACGATACATTGAAAACCAATCTTAAGTATACATCAGGTTCAGCGCAGGATTCAGCAAGGATATTTGACGGTGTATTGATCGAAGCTAAAAAGATAAAGAGCTACAATACCGGCGTCATCAGAGACCTAGTCGATGAGACAGGTACAATGCTTTCACCGGACAGTATCCAGACCAGAAGGAACGGATGGGATTACTCACCTTCGGCAAACAGAAATCTCGAAGGAAGTAAATTCATATATAGTCCGGACAGACCGTTCCAGTCACGAATGATGAGCCTGTCCTGGCCGACACAAACTACATTTAACGGTCAGCCCTCTACAATAAAGGCTAACCAAACCAGGAATATAGAGATAGAATTTACAGGACCCGGTAACGGACAAAAAGCTTACAGGTACCTGGATACCTCTGCAACTCAGAACATTTTCCTTATTTACCAGGATTTTGTGGATGTTCCTTTCAAAGTCTATGAAGTGGATCCAACTGACAGCTCCGGAACCGGCAGAAGACAGGTAAACGTTGCATTCGTCGTATCTAATGACGTAAGTCCTGCACCGGCAGGATGGGAACCTTCTGCCGATACACTGGGCGGCAAGCTTGTAACATACATTATGAAGTCCGATTACAGCTCGACTCCAGATCCATTCTACACAACGAAAAATCTTTATCTGCAGCAGCAACAGATCGACATTATGTTTGTCTGGGCGCCGAAGCTGATCAATGCAGGTGGATCTGCATACGTAACTGGTGATAAATTCACCATTTACCCATATACAATAACGGAACCGAATATCGATCCGGGTTATCCGCTGTATTACGAATTTTCAACGATCAAACCTGTCGTAGGAAGCAATGAGCTTGCCTCGACAAGGAATGATCTCGAAAAGATAAATATAGTTCCGAATCCGTTCTACGCTTTCAATTCATTACAGACAAATTTAATTAACCGGTTTGTAACGTTTAGAAGGCTTCCGGAACAATGTACAATAAAGATATATACCCTTAACGGCGATCTGATAAGAACGCTTAATAAGGATGATCAGAGTTCAACAATGCAATATGACCTAAAGAATTTTGATAACGTACCAATATCGTCAGGAATGTATATAGCGCTTGTGGAGGCACCCGGCATAGGTAACCGCGTATTGAAATTCGCTGTGATGACGGCTCAAGAGAGAATCGACTTTTAAAATAAGTTAAACCGGGAATGTCCGTTTAGTGGACATTCCCAAAACTTAAAAGGAATAGAAAAATGAAAATCGCATATATTAAATACATACTACTAATAGCAGTCGTAATAATAATACAGACTGCCGGGAAAGAAGCTGATGCAGGACCAAGGACAAAACTTGGTACCTTGGCTGCACCCGAGTTGCTTATTCCGGTCGGTTCTATAGGTACTTCCCTTCAAGGATCAAACCTTGCGAGCATTTCAGGAATAGAAGCGATGTACTGGAATCCAGCCGGGCTGACTCAGCTGAATTCAGAGACCGGAGAAGTAATGTTCTCCCACATGAATTACATAGCAGATATTAATATGGAATATTTTGCAGGCGTTGTAAAGGTTGGAAACCTTGGTTTTATAGGGGCATCCGTCAGGGCATTGAATTTTGGCGACCCTATTGAAATTACGACTGAACAAAGCCCCGAAGGAACCGGAGCAACATACTCTCCTACTTATATTGTAGGAAATTTAAGCTTTGCAAGAGCTATGACCGATAAGATCATGCTTGGTACTAATGTAAAGCTAATAAACGAAAGCATAGCTGACGTAAGCGCTACCGGAGTTGCATTCGACTTTGGTATTCAATACATAGCCGGAAGCAGTGGATTAAGATTTGGAATTGCTCTTAAAAACCTCGGACCTAGAATGAAATTTGACGGACCGGGACTGGACAGAACCTTTGTGGAAAATGGCGTAACTGTCGTACGAAGGGTTACTCTGCAGGAATTCGAACTTCCAACAAACCTTGAGATCGGATTATCATACTCTACACAATTCGCCAAAAATAATAATATATCAGTCTCCAGCACTTTCCAAAATTCGACATTTACTAGTGATGAGTATAAGTTAGGATTGGAATATAACTACAATAATAATTTCTTTCTGCGCGGGGCGGGCGTTTACTACCCCCAAAAGGAAGGTGATGAAGCACTTTTCGGTCCTTCTTTTGGCGCAGGATTAAAATATCCGTTCGGAAGAATTTCACTGGGATTCGATTATGCATACAGAATAGTGAACGAAGACGGATTTAATTCAACAAACCAATACTTCACTTTGAATGTTGGTTTCTAAAACTTGAAGCGGCACCAATCCCGGGTTAATCACCCGGGATATATATTACTCCTTTAATTTATTAACTCCTTTCATCTCACTCTCTCAAGGCGGGTACCGAGCCCGCCTTCTTTATTTTACCTAAACTATCCAATTGATTTTCAACAACATAATGCACACCAAAAAATTCTCTTGACAAATTAATTAGAATATGTAATATTGTACTAACTATCAGTTACAACAATTTTGATGGATATTCTCACCAAATTAAGAACTCTAGGTTTAAAAGAATACGAATCGAAAGTTTTTCTGGTACTTCTAAAAGGGTCGCTAATGAGTGCATCGGAGATTGCAAAGAAATCCAATGTTCCGAGGCCCAAGGTGTATGAGGTACTGAGAAGCTTTGTCGAGCGGGGCTATTGCAACGAGATCGAGACCAATTCCATAATGATGTTTCAGCTGATCGATCCTGTAATCATTGCCGATAAAATGGAAAAGGAACTCCACTCGAACTACAAAAAGAATCTCGAAGGAATAAAAGATTCTTTTGAAGAGCTAAAACCTTTATACAAAACAGAAGAGGATGACGAAAGCAAAATTACAAACATCGAAGTCGTACGGGGATTTAATCAACACAGACATACAAAGTTTATCGAACTTTTTAAAAAGGCGAAAAAAGAAATACACTTTATGATACGGCTAGAAGGATATGTCTCGGACGAAATAGACGCGATAGCAAAGAAGTTCTTTAAAAACGGAGGCAAGATACATTCGCTGTACGAAGCCAGCTATAATTTCAGAGTGAAAAAGGACGGACAGTGGTCAAATGTAGACATTGGTGATCTGATCAGCATCTGCAGGAAGTTCGAATCATACGGAGAAGACCTGAGGATATCCGAAACCCGTTTACCGAACATGACTATATTCGACAGAGAAACGGTATTCCTTAATGTGCAGGACAAAACAATACCCAGACATAATGAAGCAGATATTATAATTCATAATAAAGCATATGCAGAAAACATGATTGATTATTTCGAACGGGTACGGAAAGATTCTTATACAATAAACGAGTTTGAAGCAATAAAAACCAAAGGGATAAATGAAGTTAATTAACACAAAAGTAATTCCAATCCTTTTAGTTGTTGTGTTATGGGGATTGGGGGTAAGAAATGGGAATGGGAATGTACTATTCAGGGGACAACCTCAGTGGGTTCTTCTTGATGGAAACAATATTAGAGCTCACATCTGGGATACCGGTGTATTCGACCAGGATCCAACTACAAACAATACTCCCGGATTTGAATGGCCGAAAGGGAGCGGAAAGTTTGCGATCTTCACAGCGGGGTTGACCGTCGCCACATATATAAACGGCGAACTCAGAATGGCTGCAAACTCATACACGGGCGAGCTAGGTCCGGGCTTTATTAACGGCGGGGTTCCTACCACAAGCCCTGATTTCAAAATTTATAGAATTAACGACTGGGACAATTGCCAGAGCAATCCTGACTACGCAAACTGGGGCTTAATGGTTCCTTATGGAGCTCCGTATTATGATATAAATCATAATGGAGCGTATGATGACTGCATAGACAAACCCGGTATTAGATTTGCAAGACAAACAATTTTTGTAGCAATGACCGACGGATTCCCTGCAAATCATACTTCATCGGAAGGATTTGGGGGAGGAACTGCGCCAATTAATGCCGATTTTCGTATGACGGCATGGTGTTATAATAATTTTTCCGGTTTAGAGGACGGTCAATTCGTTAAGTGGGAGATCATTAATCAAAATAATATAAAATGGGACAGCACATTTTTTGCTATTGTATCCGACGTTGACCTTGGTGATGCTACAGATGACTACATAGGCTGTGACACAAATAAAAACTTAGCATACTGCTATAACTCAGACAATCAGGACGGCACCGGTTCCGGAGCCACCTACGGTGCAAATCCTCCGGCAGTAGGTATACAATACCTGAGAACACCCTTATTGAATTCTTTTCAGCTCGGTATGACTTCTTTTTCATACTTCACAAATCCAGGCTCCGGGCAGGCACCCTGCGAAAGGGATCCTATCAATCAAACTGAGGCTTATAATTACCTCAATGGATTAAAGACTGACGGCACACCATGGCTAAATCCTGAAACCACTCCTGCTTTTAAAACCAAGTTTTGTTACCCCGGATTGCCGGGAGGACCGGGATGGAATGAATCAATGGGAAGAATTAATAACTGTGGCGGTGATACAACAGGCACATTAGTACCTAGCCCCGGTGGAGACAGAAGGATCATTATATCATCAGGTTCTTCACAGTTAACAATTAATCCCGGAGATACACAAACTGTTGTAATCGGACAGCACATTTCCCGCGGGACAAATTATTTAAACTCAGTAACAAAGCTACTGTCCTCTTCTCAGTCTTATAAATATTTATTTGATAATGATTTTGATTTTACAGTTTCCGGCACTATCAGGTATTCAGACAATAATACACCCGTAACAGGCGGTTATGTAAAAGCTTTAAGAGTTGATGGTAATACGGGACAGGTGTTAACACTCGATTCGGCGTCTATAAATACAAACGGTACTTACTCACTGACTAAAGTTCCTTACATGGAACTCGATATTATGGCTTATCCCAGCAGCGAGATAGAAGACTTTGTACCTACATATTATCCAAGCACTACCAGGTGGCAGGAAGCAATAAGTCTCACACCGGACAGCAACATGACCGGAGTAGATGTGAACGTGATCAGGACTACACCTCCATCTCTTTCCCCTGTCAAAGCATTCATAAAAGGAAAAGTTTCGGGAGACTCAACATTAAATATACTCGGTAATGCGATTGCTTATCTTAAAATGGGCAGCGATTATTACTCATATAACATTTCAAATGATTCCGGCAAATACATAATACAGCCACCTGCTCTGGGAACATACCAGGTTTTTGTGGACAGGTTAGGGTTTTCATCGGATTCGATACTGGTTAATATACAAAGCCTTGATTCGGTCTATGAAGTAAACTTTAATCTTCATCAACAGTATGTTGGTATTATTAATAATCTTGGCAATCTGCCGGACGGCTATTCCCTTTTCCAGAACTATCCTAATCCTTTTAATCCGTCGACAAAAATAAAATTCCAGATACCGGAAGGCGGATTGGTTAGGCTTGTTATCTATGATATGACTGGAAGAGAAATAAAAACATTAGTGAATGGAACCCTAAGCAGAGGTGAATATACATTTGACTTTATTGCCGATAATCTACCAAGCGGCGTTTACTTTTATTCTTTAACTACCAAAAACTATCATGAGACAAAGAAAATGGTTTTACTAAAATAAAATCCCTTTTTAAAACTTAAAATTAGAACGGAGGTGGGAAATGAGAAACCCAATAAAATGCACTTCCAGAGTATTAATGCTTCTTTCGGTAGTTTTACTTTTGATCACTAGCTCAGTTTATTCAAACGTAAAACCCGGTTTTAAGGTCTACCCTACAGACGGAATATCCGTACAGGTACCTTTTACACCAAATAACATAAATACATTCATATTCAATACCGGGGTATTTGATCAGGATCTAAGAACAAATAACACTCCCGGTTTCCAGTGGCCGGCAGGAAGCGGTAAATTTGCTATCTTTACCGCAGGTTTAACAATTATGGGTTATGTAAACGGGCAACTCAGAATGGCTGCCGCTTCATATACCGGAGAATATATGCCGGGTAAAGTCATATACAATAGTGGTAACCCTGTGGGATATACAGATAACACTTTCAAACTTTACAAAGTATCTTTTGGAGACAACTGCAATAATAATCCTGACTGGGCTAACTGGGGACTAATGGTCCCATACGGAGCCCCGTACACCGATATTAACGGCAACAGCCAGTATGATCCGTGTATTGACATCCCAGGTGTAAAGGATTCAAAGCAAACCGTTTTTGTATACTTGACTGATGCATTTCCTTCTCAGCATAATACTTCGGAGGGATTCGGAGGCGGAACCGATCCTTTATTTGCAGAGATGTCATTCACTATCTGGGGATACCAGGGCTATGCTGTAAGCGACATGCACTTCATGAAGTTCAACATAATAAATAAAAATACAATGTTATGGGACAGCGTTTATGTAGGGATAGTCTCGGACCCGGATGTTGGCGATGCAACCGATGATTACGCAGGATGTGACACTGTATTGAATCTTGCTTATTGCTACAACTCAGACAATATGGATGGTAACGGCAGCGGAGCTACCTACGGTGCAAACCCGCCTGCCGCTGGATTTCAACTTTTAAAATCTCCGCTTGTAAACCAAACGGAACTAAAATTAACTTCATTGAACTACTTCACTAATCCGGGGTCAGGACAGGCTGTATGCGAGAGAGATCCGAATGATCCAACGGAGGCATATAATTACATGAAGGGCTTCAAAAGTGACGGCACACCATGGCTAAACCCGGAATTTAATCCGCCGGCAATAACTAAATTCTGCTACACAGGAGATCCGGAAACAAATACCGGTTGGACAGAATATACCGGAAAGATCGGAAACTGCGGAGGAAGTACAACTGGAACAATCTCACCTAGCACAGGCGGAGACAGAAGGATCGTAATGAGCACCGGGTCAAACATGTTATCAATGTCGCAAAACGATACAATGGAGATTGTCATGGCGCAGCTTGTTGCCAGGGGAAGCAACAACCTAAATTCCGTGACAAAGCTAAAGGAACTCGCTGTAATTTCAGATGGATTATATCACTCCGGGTTTGTCAATGTAGGAGTAACATCGATATCGACTATTATACCAAAGAATTATTCCTTATCACAGAACTATCCTAACCCTTTCAATCCGTCTACAAAGATAGAATTTGAGATCCCGAAAACTGATCTTGTAAAAGTAGCAGTATATGACATCACGGGGAAGGAAATTGCCACACTTATTAATAGTACTTTAAATGCCGGTTCGTACCGGGTGGATTTTGACGGATCAGGCCTTGCAAGTGGAATTTACTTTTATTCTCTTGAAACATACGGATTCAGAGAAACTAGAAAAATGATTCTCCTCAAATAATAGGATAAATATCCCTGTCTGCGCCCTAGCATGCAGGTAACACAAAGGGCATCAGTCTCTCCGATTGATGCCTTTTTTATTAACCTTTTCTAATTTATGATAATATTATATTTTTGAATAAACAGCCTGATCTCGCTAGTATGAATCTTTTCAACAAAGCAGTAGTTTCCATAATCCCGATATTTCCGAAAAAGTTAGTAAAGATTTTTGCCAATAAATATATTGCCGGCGATAAGCTTGAGGATGCCGTTAAAACCGTGCTCGATCTGCAAAAACAGGGATATGTATCAACAGTAGATGTTTTAGGCGAGAGTGTTACGGAAAAACAGACTGCCATACACTGTAAAGATGAGAATCTCCAGGTAATAGACGCAATCGTTGAGAATAAACTCCCTGCCTACCTGTCCGTTAAGCTAACAATGCTTGGTCTGGACATAGATTATGACTTCTGCTACAGTCTCTTCGAAGAGACGCTTGCGTATGCTCATGAGAAAGGGATCTTCGTCAGGATAGATATGGAAGACTCGTCGGTAACGGAAAAGACTATAACAATTTTTGAAAAGGCTAAAGCTAAGTATGACAATGTCGGCATAGTGATACAGGCATACCTCCGAAGAAGTGAGGATGATGTGAAGCGATTAATAAAGATCGGGGCAAGCTTTAGGATATGCAAAGGAATTTATGTCGAACCGGAGGAGATAGCTTTCAAAGATAAAGATGAAATAAGAGATAATTATGAAAAGCTGGTAAGATTGGCACTGGAAAACGGCTCCTATGTGGGAATAGCAACTCATGATGACCACCTTGTTCATAAATGTGAGAAGATAATAAAAGAGCTCGGACTTGGAAATGATAAGTATGAATTTCAGATGCTGCTGGGTGTGAGGGAACAGCTTAGAGACCAGATACTTGCCTCGGGACACAAAGTAAGGATCTATGTACCATTTGGAAAAAGATGGTACGAATATTCCATAAGAAGATTTAAAGAAAACCCTCACGTCGCCGGGCAGGTAATGAAAAGCATATTTACGGGCGGAAAGTAATTAAGCGCTTTCCTTCACTTCAAACCAAATCCGTGTTGTATTAGGATATAACTCCATCATAAACTCCTTCATCGCGATCGCGTATTGTCTTATCTCCCATTGAGCTGTATCTTCATCACGAAGCTCGATGAAATTCATGATCGCCTGGAATGAAGCCGTCCAGTAAACTTCTGTATATTGATTCAAAGGAAGAAGCATCCTCGCCTGCTCCTTTGCGACACCGAGTTCAAGAAGTTTATCATAAGCTTTCATAATGTAATCCATACAGTCATCGAATACCTCATTTGCACCCGCCTGGTCATCAATACTGCCCTCCGAGGCCTGCTTATTGTCTTCCGACTGCCTGCGCCAGACTTCCGGTTTATAAAAATCCGTGACGGGGACATACCTTCCGCTGATCTCATTCCATGCGTGATCCTTCGCCGCTGAACCGGATGTGGTCTCTATACCGACTACGTGCTTATACCATTGCCTCATTACGAATTCCGGGGCTTTGAGGTGAAACTGCACCACCATATGCCGGAATGGCGACCAGTGCTTATGTCTGGCAAGGAATTTAACCAGTTTTGCATCTTTATCGTCAAATTCTTCCTTTCTTTTACCAAATGATACGCGGGCTGAGTTTACTACCGTGAGGTCGGAACCGAGGTGATCTATTACCTCCAGGAACCCCTTGTCGAGGACCTGCTTATGAAGTTTTTCTCCCATTTAAATTAATGTTTTTGTAGGTTTTATTAGGCATGATTCAATTGAATCAATATACAAAAAATTAAATAAACTTATAACTTTAAAATAGGTGTTGAGAATTAAAATGGAGTTTTTTATTAACTCATAAGTCTATATATTTGTAGTTCCTTTATAATAATATTAAAGCTATTGTCATGGCAAAAGAAGGCGCAAGAGTAAATATAAGATTAGTAAGTGTGGAAGGTCCTAATAAAGGAAAATCCGTTTACGTTACTAAAAAGAATAGAAATAATACTAAAGAGAGATTAGAGCTTAAGAAATATTGTAAGTTCACAAAAGCTCACGTGCTTCACAGAGAAGCGAAGTAAGTATTATTTACTATCCCCCCATACAATTAATCACTCTGTTGTGAAATTAGCCACATTATTATATGTGACAAATTCAAAGGGCGAATACCTTTTGATGGAGAGAGCAAAAGATCCCAATAAAGGTCTCATCTCGCCTCCCGGCGGTAAACTCCATCCAGATAGAGCCGAATCCCCCGCCGAATGCGCGGTACGTGAATTTGAGGAAGAGTGCGGTATCAAGACACAAACCAAAGATTGGGAACTCATTGGAACGGTAACAGAGAACAATTACCCGAATATCGGGCATATATTGATATTCTTGTTTAAGCTAAAAATACCTGTTAATGAACTTCCGCCTGATTCCCGCGAGGGCAGGTTCGTATTTGTAGATCCGGCAGATCTGGACAAAATGAATATCCCCGAAACAGATAAACTTTTTATATGGAAAAATGTGTTATATACTGAGAACGGCTATTTTTCCTTAAAAATCGACTGTAATACCAATCCCTATACTTGCACTATCGAAACAACATGACAATTTTAAACTAATTTACGTTTATGGACACAAATCAACCGGTTCAGGAAATTCTACCCGACATGCAAAACCAGGAAGACCAGCGCAAGATACCTATAGACAGGGTCGGGGTGACAAATTTAAAATACCCTATCGCGGTCAAGGACAGGGATAAAGACATGCAGCATACGATCGCGACCATTTCAATGACGGTAGATCTGCCTATGGAATTCAAAGGCACACATATGAGCAGGTTCGTCGAAATACTCGAATGCTCGACAAAGGAATTCCACGTAAACGCAATATTCCCTACTCTCGAGAGAATGCAGGAGAGATTGAATTCTAATATCTCTCACCTCGAGATAAAATTCCCCTACTTCAAAGAAAAGAAAGCGCCTGTTACCGGCAAGTCATCTCTGATGAGCTATAATGTCACATTCAACGCGGTGAAAACAAAGGACAAAGAAGATTTTATTTTATCGGTTGACGTTCCTGTAACAACGCTATGTCCGTGTTCTAAGGAAATTGCTCAGTACGGTGCTCATAATCAGCGCGGTGAAGTGCGTGTTTCGGTGAGATCGAATGATACTGTCTGGATAGAGGATCTGATAGAAGTCATAGAAAGGTCAGCCAGCAGTGAATTGTATTCGCTATTAAAACGTGAAGATGAGAAATACGTCACTGAAAGAGCATATGAAAATCCGGTATTTGTCGAAGATCTGGTCAGAAATGTGGTCCAGGAATTCAAGAAAAACGGCAAAATCGACTGGTTTAGAGTAGAAGCGGAGAATTTCGAGAGTATTCACAACCATAATGCCTATGCGATGATAGAATCGCATAATAATAAGTGATAGACTAAACTTTTTAGGACAAAAATTTGTCTTATATAAAGGAACAAATTATTATTAAAACACTATAAATACTATATGTATTTTGTCTTTGCAAAATTTTCTAATTTAATTATATTACATTAACTTAAGTAAAAATGAGGATAACAATGTTTAGCAAAAAGACCTTACTTTCATTACTTGTTTTGGCTTTCTCCATATCACTAATTTCCACAGTTGATGCTTACAGTCAGAAAAAGCCTAATCTATCTGTATGGACAAATAAGAAATCATACAATCCCGGAGAAAGCGGTGTATTATACATTAAATTTAAAACCGGGTCAGGTGTAAAGATCCCTAAAACTCCAAACATTACCGTAAACATAAGCGGTGGAGTCGAAGGTGCCGGTATGCAGGATTATTCCGGAAACGGATCGGGCGAATATCTCGGAAACAATACTGTAAAGTATAATTTTACGGTGCCAAGTAACGCCAGCGGAAAAGTTACAATATCCGGTTCGGTCAAATTCGGTTACTGCAGTTCTGTTGATGGTGTTTGTAAGATAGGAAAGAGCACTTTTTCGAGGAACATATCCATAAAATAGGATATTTATCCATTTAAATGAAACATGCTTATTATTTTATTTCCGATGCGCATTTAGGACTTGGCGATAAAACAGAAGAAAAGTTTAAAGAAAGCATTCTCGTTTCATTTCTAGATGATATAAAAGAGGATGCAAAAGAGCTTTACATAGTTGGTGACCTATTCGATTTTTGGATAGAATATAAGTACGTAGTACCAAAAGGGTTTTACAGATTTTTTGCTAAGTTATCCGAGCTTATGGATAACGGGCTCAAGGTTTATTACCTCGCCGGAAACCATGACTTCTGGCGAGGTAATTATTTTAAGGATGAATTTGGGATAGATATCCTGGATGAACCCTTTGAGAGAGTTATAGAGGGGAAGAGGTTTTTCATTCATCACGGGGATGGACTGGCATATAACGACACGGGTTACAAAATAGTCCGCGCCATTCTTAGAAATAAAGTTTGCCAATTTCTATACTCGCTTCTGCACCCCACTATCGGGATAGGACTTGCTAAAGGGACATCGTCCAAATCCCGTGTTCATACCAGCAAAAAAGATTATTCTCAGAAAGACGGACTCCGTGACTTTGCGAAAGAAAAGATCCGCGAAGGATACAATTACGTATTGATGGGACACAGGCATAATCCCGAGATGCTTAGTGAAGGCAGCGGGTGGTACATTAATCTTGGAGACTGGATGGATAATTTCACCTTTGGGGTTTTTGCGGACGGCAGTTTCAGCCTTAAAAGATATTACGACATTGAGAAGCACGAAACAACAAACGAAGTAATTAAATCAGATTGGCAAAAAGAAAGCGAAATAAAAGAGAAGAGCTCGACAGATATTTATCAGACAGAGACTACAGAAAAAAGAAAGTAAAGAAGGTCACGACAGAAAGATACTCTATCAGGGTAGTCTTATTTTCCATATTCATTATCTTTTTCGTGTTACTCGCGTATTTACTTTACCTTTCACAGACACTCCCTTCGTTATCCGAACTCGAAAATCCGGAACTGCAGGAAGCAACCAAGATATATTCAGATGACGGGGTACTAATAGACAGATTTTATCTTCAAAATAGGACGATCGTCTCGATAGACAGTCTCCCGCCGTACCTTATCGACGCATTGGTAGCTATTGAGGACAGGAAGTTTTACGACCACTGGGGAGTAGACGTACAAAGAATATTCCAGGCATTTGTAAAAAATATCCTGAGCGGTGACCTCACTAACGAAGGAGCATCGACTATTACACAACAGCTGGCTGGAAACCTCTATGTAGGCAGGGAGGTAACACTTAACAGGAAGATCCGGGAAGCTATGACGGCTATCCAGATGGAACGGACATACACAAAAAAAGAGATATTAGCATATTATTTTAACACAGTATATTTCGGCAAAGGTGCGCACGGCATTGAAGCCGCCGCAAGAACATATTTTGACAAAAGCGCCAAGGACCTGACTCTAAATGAAAGCGCTATCCTTGTTGGACTCTTGAAATCCCCTACCCGGTATGACCCGATAGAAAATCCTGAGAACAGTCTAACAAGAAGGAACATCGTGCTCAATGCAATGCGTGAGGAAGGTTATATAGACGATGCGCAGTATGAGCTTGTAAAGAATGACCCGATAAAAGTTAACTATAAGAAGCAGGAATCCGTATCGGAATCCATAGCACCGCAGTTTTCCGAATACGTAAGGCAGATTCTTCAAAGAAAGGCTGAGACATACGGGTACGACCTATATAGAGACGGTCTTAAAGTCTATACCACGCTCGATACTCGATTTCAGAAAGCCGGTGAAAAAGCAATTACTGAGCAATTAAGAGGATTCCAGAAATCATTTAATAATTACTGGAGCTGGGGAAGAAATTCTGAAATTCTAAAGGACGCCATAGAGCGGTCTATTAAATACAGCGAAGAGTATAAAGCATGTACTACCGAAGAGCAAAGAAAAACCGTCTCCGATGCAATGCGCAAAAGAGAATCCTTTATCGATTCGGTAAAAACCACGACCCTGACCGTTCAGGTAGCCTTTGTCTGCATAGATCCAAAGACCGGTGAAATAAAAGCTATGGTAGGATCGAATCCGGACAGGCGTTTCAAATACGGTCTTAACAGGGTTACACAAATGAAGAGACAGCCCGGATCATCCTTTAAACCGTTCGTTTATGCTGATGCGGTTAATAAAGGTTATTCACCCGGTTATATGATATCAAACGACCCGATCCGCGTCAATATGGGCGGTACTATATGGTCTCCCAAGGGAGGCGGTACCGGCGGAATGATCTCGATGAGACTTGGTCTTACTAAATCAATCAACGTAATAGCTGTTAGAACGGCAATGGAGCTGGCGCCGATCGATGAGGTGATACCGCTGGCACACGATATGGGTATTAAATCCGAACTGCCCAACTTCCTTTCGTTGTCTCTCGGAGCAGGTGAAGTAACACCGCTTGAAATGACGAATGCGTATGCTACATTTGCCAATGACGGGATATGGGTAGAGCCCATCGCAATAAAACGAATAGAAGATAGACACGGAAACCTGATCGAAGAGTTTCTCCCCGACACAAGAGAAGTTCTGAGCGAGGGTGTTGCATACATAATGAGCGATATGATGGAAGACGTTATTAACGAAGGAACGGCAACAAGTGTTAGAAACTATTTCCACAGACCTGCCGCTGGTAAGACAGGAACCTCACAAAATCATACAGATGCCTGGTTCATTGGATTCACTCCACAGTATGTAGCAGGTGTATGGGTTGGATTTGATGATGCTAGAATAAAGATGGGTTCGTTTGGACAGGGTGGTGTTGCCGCCGCGCCTATCTGGGGAAGATTCATGAAGTATCTTTATGACGAAATGGAATTCCCGATAGCATATTTCTTGATGCCGGATGATGTCGAGGAGGCGAATATTTGTACGGTAACAGGTCTCGTAAGCAATGGCTCATGTCCGTCGGTTACGGAGCTTGTACTTAAGAAATATCTGCCGAAAAAGTGTAATATCAGTCACGCTCCAATTGATTTTGAGGAAACCGCTTCTTCTCCGAACGGTGATTCTCCTCCGCCAAATGAATAGATCATAATTAAACATCTTTAAATAATAAAAAGAAAGGATTAGTGCATCCAGATGGAAAAAACTTTATGTATTATTAAACCCGATGCCGTAAAGAAAAGGGTAGAGGGAAGTATTATTCAGATGATATTAGACAATGGATTTGACATTCTTGGTATGGAGTTTATGAACCTTAGCAAAGAGCAAGCTCAGGAGTTTTACGAAGTTCACAAAGAAAGACCGTTTTATAACGACCTGGTCAATTTTATGACATCGGGACCCTGTATCCCGATCGCTCTCCAAAAAGACAACGCTGTCGCAGACTGGAGAAAGCTCATAGGTGCTACCGATCCTGCTGAAGCGGAAGAAGGTACGATTAGAAAGAAATTCGCCGACTCTAAAGCCGAAAATGCGGTTCACGGATCGGATTCGGTTGAAAATGGGGTTAGAGAGGTTAGCTTCTTCTTCCCTAACTTATAAGATAAGAATAGTTTTTGGACAATAAAAAAGCCCGCATCTAGCGGGCTTTTTTTGTTCATATACTCTTTGTTATTGTGGAGGAGGCGGAGCAAATGATATTGTCCTGATCACCGCTTCGATCACGGCTTTATATTTCTCGAATTTATCTATATCTACTTCCGCATAAGCTTCAAGATTTTTATTCCCCAGAAGATAGAACGAGTATTTAGTCTTCCCTGCGGATTCCTCAGGGTCTGCACGGAACGTTGTTATTGATGAATCATTCATTTCAAAAGGATACTTATACTTTTCTCTGTCAAATGGTTTTCCCAGAGTATCAATCTTGACAAACATATTAAATGTTCCCTTTTTAACTGTCGTATCCGACATTACAACACCCTGAAATTTTTCGACATTAACATTTATCTTTCTGGAATCAACCAGCTCCCAATTGTTAGGATAATTCATGATCAATCCTATATCATTACCAGAATATGGCTGCATCAGCGAGTCTGGGATTGAATTACCTGATGCCGTTGACGTATCCCTTACCGTATTCGTATCCGCTAAGCCTGTTGTATCCCTTACTGTATTAGTATCTTTTACCGGGTTTTTCGTAATAGGTGGACGGTTAAAATTCCTTCTTATTGTAGGTATCCTTTTCGGTATAGTCCCGTCCTCTTCCGTCTTTTCTTCTTCTGGAGGAGCATTCGGATCTTCGATGTTTTCGAGTTTTATCTTAGGATCGGGAAGATCCTGTATTACTATAAGCCTTTGTTGAGGAGCTTCTTCCACTATCTCATCCTTTGACGCTACCGCATAAAACGAGAATATCAGTATAAGATAAATGATCACCCCCCCGATCAATCCGATCTGGAAATTTCGGGCGTATATGATCCGCGCAATATTATATGGACTTTTCTTTCCAATTTTCTCACGCAATATATCTTCTTCGGAAAGCTCCTCTTCGAGTGGTACGTTTTTGTCCACTATCTCCTGTACTTCGGGATTTGGCGTGAGCACATCTGAAGATGTTTCGTCGGATTGTTCTTTACCTGAGACTTCTTCTTTCTTTTCAGAATCTCCCTTGTCCTCTGCTACGGGTGTTTTCTTTTCCGGGTTTATCGATATCTCGATCTCGATCTCACCCTCTTTTCCCGACCCCAGCCTCTTAAGAAGGTCATCCACACCCTCGGGCAGTACATCCTTCCCGCCTACCTTGGAATTGAGAGATACTCCTTTATCCGTTTTTATCTTTATCTTGAGCGTATTCTCATCTACCAGACTTACCTGGTAATTGCTATCTGCGGTTTTATCGGTTTGTTTCGTTGATTTTTTTATAGGAGTCTCCGATGAATCCTGCTTATCTTTGGACTCATCTTTCGACTCATCTTTCGATTCTTGCTTATCTTTGGCCGTCTTTTCCGATGGTTTTTTCTTCCCGGATTGGACCTTCTCCTTCTTTACAGCCGGATCCTGGTCCTGCGGTTTATCCGATTCGTTATCCGGGTTTAAATTCTCGTCGTTATTTACTTTCTTATCGGGCATCTAATGTTTTTAATTCACTAATAATAACTATACCTATTATAGCGGATTTCCGTCTATATTGTTCCGTAAGATTATAAAAATATAGCTACTTAAGCGGCTATTTATACGGAAAATACGCATTCCCATACTCTCGATACAGAACCATAAAATGCGATTTTTATTCATTATTTTAAATGCTGAAAAACGGCTGACCTCCTACACCATTATAACAAACATTTTTCCATATTTGCTTCCTGCTCATTTTGAACTTTTATCGGTAAATATCTATTTTAATTATTACTAGAGCAAATCAAATACCATAACATGAAGACCGGACTGCTTCTCGGAGGACTATTACTCATCGGCGCGTTATCCGTCGGTATCTACAATGCTGTTGCCGTTACAGATGATCGCGATGACGAACCCGAATTTTTCACTAACAACATCACAAATAACACACCCTCTAATATTACCGACGATCCCGCAAACGAGATCACCACTACCGGCGACTGGATCAATACAAATGAAAACCTTACTCTCGAAAAACTCAAAGGCAAGGTCGTCCTAATAGAGTTTTGGACCTTTGGATGTTACAACTGTACCAATACCATTCCTCATCTTAACGAATGGTACGGCAAATACAAAGACAAAGGACTCGAGATCATCGGCATCCACTGCCCGGAATTCGACAACGAAAGAAACCCTGACAATGTAAGAGAAAATGTAAAAGATCTCGGTATTGAGTACCCTGTGCTTATCGACAATGAATTTAAGAACTGGTACAACTACGACGTTCATGCATGGCCAACTATCTTCATATTGGATAAAAATGGTGTCGAAAGATACAAAAAGGTTGGGGAAAAAGGCTACAAAAAAACCGAAGCCGTTATTAATGAGCTTCTGGCAGAAGAATAATTAAAAGAAAGCCGTTACCTGTGCCTGTCCCGTATGTATCACTCTGTTTGATCCTTCGATCCTTCCGTTATAATTAACCGAAGCCTGTATGTTTTTCGTCAGGGAATAATCGAGTATTGCTCTCCAAAAATAGCTTTTACCCTCTACCCTACCGTTTGTCAGTTCGTATGGTATTGCCACGTTGCTGTTACTTAGAAGGACCTCATCCCTCTCTAGTTCCAGCCTTATCCTGCCTGCACCTATAAATGAATAAATAAATCTCAATATCTGCTGATTGATATCGGCGTCCGTTGGCACTGTGGGGAAGAAGTCCGTTGCCCTCGCAAATCCAAATGTAAACCCGCTCTCGATCTCCTTAACGGGTGTGTATGAAAAATCTACCGATGTATTGTCCGTATTAACGTTCCTGTTCCTTATAGATGTAACGGGAATTATATTCCTGTCAGTGATATTGGAAAAGTCCAGCTGTGTGCCGATATCCTCGGTAAGAGCCAGCTTTAGACGAACGGACTTTTCGATGTGCAGCGAATTTTCATTACCAACGCTCAGCTGGTTAGCTCCCCTCTGCTGTAGAAATCTCGCGCGGAGGGAATAATCCGGGTTATTCTCGAATACGTTTATGTCCTGCTGAAATAACTGTAAACCCTGCACGGTATTTGAATCGTTCAGAAAAGTATTCAACCGTATAAAATAAACGTTATCAGTATTGGGATCTTTGCTCTTTTCATCTACTCTAAAGAACGTCTCCATGCTCAGGTTATTAAAAATATCCCCGAAAATACTTCCCGTCTTTACATTAAAGAATTTCCACGGCTTAATGTTTATACGTGCCGACGAATTGAGAGCAACCGTTGGAAAAAATTCATCAAGCGGAATATTCAACCTTACATAATCTCCGTCATAATTGGTCAGCTCGAATTCATTCTCGTCCTGCAATCCGTTATTATTGAGATCACCTACATATTTATAGTTTCCCTGCCCTATCCCGACGAATACAAAGAGCCTCTCTATCTTTGCAGTCCTCTCGCTGGCAACCTTATAGTACAGATCCGTTCGCACACCTCCGTCGAAAGGATCTATTCTCACCTGTGAATTTACGAGCACGGCGAGATTATCCGCGTTGCCAAGCTGTATGCCCTCCTGTGTGTATTGTTTATCCTGGATCCCCACGTCAGCGCCTATTGACAACCATTGAAGTCCCTTATATACCAGCCCGAATCTCTGTGTATATGTATTTGAAAGGTCTATCATCTGTCCCAGGTTATCCTCTTTATCTTTCCTGTATGAATATTCTGCATACATATCGAAATTAAGTATATTATTAAGCGATACGCTTGGAGTCAGAATATAATCCGCGAAACTGCTAGCCTGCAAACTGTCGAATGAGCCGTTATTCACCTTATCCTCTTTATCCTCATTAAAGTATGTCATCTTTACTTCCAGGTAGGGTGAATTAAATACGCTCTCACCCAATGGCTTCCTGTAACCGACCTCTGCTGAGTGCTTTATCCAGTCCCCCTTCAATGACGTCGGAGTATATTCGCTGTTAAGTATCTCCATCGAATATTCCGCGTAGGGCAGACCAAGTGAATCTCCTCGAAATTCTACCTTACCGATATTCCGCAGTGAGTTAAATTCATCGCCTCTAAGTAGCTGACCGTAATTGTAACTAAGACTGAAATGCTGGGACGGTGAGAAGCTCAGCGTACCCAATCTTAAATTTTCGGTAAGCTTACTCGAATCCTGAACGTTAAAATTCCTGTTAAATTCCACAGGGTTGATCCTGTCCAGCGAATTAAAATCTTTGTTTATAACCCTGTTCTCAAAAGAAACTTTAACGTTGTTCATTTCGAATCCGAACAGCTTAAAATTATTCTTAGTATATCCTACTGATCCGTTAAATGCTACCCCCCCAACCTTGCTCGTTGGGTCAGTCGAGTATAAATTCCCGTCGAGGTATGAATATGCGGTCTCCAGGTTGAGTGTAAATTCCTTATTCTTTCCCGGCGAGTAAGTGAGATTTAGATTACCCACCTGGTAAGCCGTTGGTATTGGAATAAATACTATCGTATCATAATTTCCTCCGTTTATGCCGGCGAAATCGTATTCAAAAGTGCTTCTCTTTATGTAACTGCCATTGCCCTGCCCGACGAAGGAAAAAGTTACCTGGTATATCGAGCTGTCTGTACCCGGTGAGAACCTGTAAAACGAAACCGTGTCATTACTGCTAAGTACTGAGTCCTGTACATAGATGTAATATCCGTTGCCTACTCCCGTAGCCGAATCGATACCTACGTTCGTTACACCCGATTTCGTTGCGCTGAATCTGTCACTCCCTGCATTTTCCAGTATCTGCTTGTCTTGGTCGCTGAGTTCAAAATCTATTGTGTTATCTTTACTGTCGAATTCATTCACATACGAAACCCCGAGTGTAAGGTCTTTTCCTATGAGTGCTGTGGAACCGTTACCGGCCAGCAATGTACGGGAATAGCGCCTGTCAGAATATTCAAAATCCACCACGATACGGGAATTACTGTTGATGATCCTGTTATTTGTAAATGTGATCTCCCCTATCCCGTAATCAATCGTATAATCAGCATTATCGCCCCTTGTAATTACTATTCCGTCCAGGTATACCTTCTCGCTTCCCGATAGCACTAGTATATCCACCTCGTTATCGTTGCCGATTAACCTGTATGGTCCCTGCACACCATTAAGTCCATTAAAGGAATTCGTTGCGTACTTTCCGCGCGATACCGCTCCCGCAAAGAACAGGTCGCCAAACCCGAAATCGCCGTATCCTTTCGCGCCCTGAATCTTCCTGCTGAAATTGACGAACTCGCTCTTCTGCATATTGATGTCTATGTCACCTATCGTGGATGTAATATTATTGCTCCTGAGCTCGATAAAGACTTTATCCAGTTCCTGTAGTTTCTGGGTGTTTCCTTCGGGCTGTATAGGTGTGTCTTCATCTGTCAGCGCGGCAGTAATTTCTATGTCGGATGTTACCTTACCGTTCATCTTTAATCTGAATCCCGAATTAAGCGTCACGTCCCGGTTAGAACCGAATGTAAAACCTCTGAAGAGGCTTCCCGATTTCTCCAGGTCAGTTCCTTCGAATATGTTGTCGATGAAGTCCGTTTTTTGTGTAGCGATCTGAACTGTATCTCCCGTTACGGTGTCCTTTTCGAGCGTGAGATCGAAATTTGAAAACTCGTTGGGAAATTTATATGGGAATATATCGTAATTGATCTTGAGTGAATACGTCTTGGAAGTGTCTAGATTATATATGGTGAATATGCTTTTGTCAAATGTGATCTCCCCGTTCCTGTAATCTATTTTGTAATCCGACGGCTTGAGGATAATACCGGAGTCCAGTGTTATCTTTTCGGAGTACTGCATGATAAATTCACTTCCTATCCTGATTGTTGTATCACGGAATGAGAGTGTGGCATCGGTCGAAAATGAATTGGGATTATCTTGCGCAAATGAGATTACCGCAGGGAGTGTTAAAAAAAGCAGAACTATATTTAGAGTTATTCTCAACAGAACTGATCTATTCAGTTAATACTTCATAAATCGTAAATATTCATCAAATATATAATTTATTTTATAATTATTAAATTGCACGATTAATAAAACTCAGAAAGCCCCTCCCCGAAATGCTCGTCGCTCTCGGATGATTTGGCGGAATTTGTTATGCTCAATAATATCTTTACTGGCTTCAGGTCTTCATCCTCATAATCTATTTCTATAGGCAAACCTTCCACCAGGCTAACACTTTTGCCCGGTGTAGATGTACGCTTTGAATAATGAAAACGCAGATCTCCAAATAAAGATTTCTTGATTTTTCCCAGTTCCGGAGAATAGCCATGTGATACGGAATAAGAGGAAATCGGGGTAACACAAACACCCATTTCATCTTCATTGTTAATTTTCAGCCCAAAACAGCGTTTTCTGAACAATAGGAATGCCAGGAGTCCAATAATTGCCACCAGCAGGGCAATTAGCCCAATGAGCACAAATGTCCTCCACGGTCCGTATAATATACGGATCTCCAGCGGAATATCAGTCGTTATCCTCTTATCCTTTAATACTGGCTGAAATATTTCGGGTACGGTCTGGAGCGCAAATAATTGTCTGAACTGGTCCATGTACGCCTGGTCCAGCTCTATCTCCACGTCAGACACCTCCAGTATCAGGTTTCCCCCCACTGTGAAATCTTCCTTGAATATCGTGTTAAAAGAAAAGTTCGGTGATATTTCAGGGAGATTAAAAGTAATGGCAAATCCAGTTACTTCACCTTCCGGCGATACATTGCTTACGGTCGATGGGGTGATTGTCTGTGTACCCATCGACTTGACGGAATAATCCGACGACGAAAAATTATCCAGCCTTACGCTCAGCTTCGCGCTTTTAATAATATATGGGTAGAGATTTGATTTTAAAGAGAGGTCATTGAATATTTCCTTTACCGGCTCTCCCTCCTCGAAATCGAATCCCCTCAGCGTCTTGCCGTCGAAATAAAGTTTGCCTCCGGAAATTTGACTCTGCGTCTTCTGTGGCTGTAATACGATTGTACCTATATCGAGCGGTTTTAATGTAATTGGTTTTTGCTTTATCCCGATGCCCCGTAGTATCTTATCATAATCCGATAGCTGAGCCTGCGAGAGCGGTTCAGGTGAATACACCATCCCGTAAACGACATAGCCCTTAGCCGTATCACCGTCCTCTACTATGAACTCAGGGATCGGGTAGAGCAGGATCTTCCTGATGTTTGCGTCCGTTCTTAGCCTCTGGTAAAAATCCAGCGTGTTCTGGTACGACATGTCACCGCTCCCGCTGTTGTCATTTATGTTATCCGTTACGAGCCATATGATACCCTTTTCGTTACCCAGCGAAGCTATACCTTTATCCAGCGCTTCGATGAGGTCCGTTCTTCCGAACTTCCCGTCCCCTGCGCGCTGTATCTGGAATTCTTTCATCACTGCTTCGGTGTTCAGTTCACTCGCGCCCCCGCTAAAGATACCTTTGGGTGACTGCATACCCCTATCCGGTTCCGTCTTGGAAAACAGCATTATGTCGGCATGATCCCCCTGCTTTACGGAGTTCTTTATCAGCGCTTTGGAAAATAATTTGAATGAACTGTTATCCTGTCTGTAATATCCCGACATACTGCCGGAATTATCGAATAGGAATACATAGTTATTCTGCGCGTATGTACTTACGGCAGTAAATAAAAATATGACCGATATGCGTAATAAATACCTCATCAAACGTGAATGTTCAGTTTATCATTTGTAAAGGAGCTTAATACCCCCTGCTTTGTCAGCGTATATATCTCATTAAACGAAATTATGGCGGAAAATATCTCCTGCGCAGCAGAATCGTCCTTCGTTTTTATCACAAATCCCTCCGCCTCCTGTAGCCGGCTCAGATTATGAAACACGATTTTGTTCCGCCTGGATACCACCAGCACATGCTCGCTCACCGCCTCTATCCTGTTCTCCTCCACATCCTCGTGCGAGTACACCAGCACCCCCCGCCCATCATAATATCTCCACCCCTCGCTAGCGCCCGTGTACACATTCCCCGCGCACCCCGCTATGGAGTTTATATAGTGTTCACATATCCCCGTATACTTAGGCTCCCCGCTGTTATTATCAAGAAAATATACCTTACCGTCTTTGCTTGTAAGGTAAAGTTTATTGCCATTTCCAAGTAAAAAACAGGTCTCGCCGATCTCCAATCCGGTGGGGGTACGGTCAATGTGCCAAGCGTTTATGTCGCATGTATACAGGTAGTTATCGGCAGTAAAGTATGATTTCCCGTCGATGATGCACAATATTTGATTCAGTGAGGAATTAACAGAAAAGTTATTCTTAAAGACTATCTGTGTAGTGACAATATCGTAAAGGACGATATTTCCCTTTCTCTCGGATGGGCTGTATTCGAGGAAGGCGATGGTATTATTTTCACGGTTGAGGCTGCTCCAGATGTAAAATCCCGGCTCGCATTTGTAGAGTAATTCACCGGGCGTACCATTTTCCATTTGGTCTTCGTTGATCTTATGGAGCGAGCCGACCGAATTTATATAGAGAATATTATTATGAACCAGGCCGGTCTTTTCGAATGAATCGCCCGGCATCACGATCTTTGAATGCAATTGTTTTTTGAATCTGTCTACAAAGTATATCGCCCCGGTTACCGAGGCAAGTATAATAAATTTATTGGTTTCAAGAATTGAATTCAGGAATGAGTCGTTAAGTTCTATCTTTGCTCCTTCCCTGAATCCATGCTCGATGCCTTCGGGAAATTTTATACCGGAAGGATAAGATCCGTTTACTTCTTTGCCAGCTTTGTAAAACGAATCTATTTTCGATGCTAATATCTCATCGGTTAGTGATGGTTCGATGATTTCTTCTTCCTTCTCTTCTTGGTTTTCCTGAACCTTCTCCTCAACTTTGTCCTCGGGTTTCTCACTTTCACCAAAATCAATAACTATTCTTTCCTCATTAGAGGTAGAATCTTTTTCTTTATTGTCATCGTCATTATTTTCGAATGATATTTCTATCCTGTCGTCCGGCATGATATTATTTCTCTATAAATTTCATTTCATTATTAACATTCAGAATAAAACCTCTCGCGGCTCTGTACAATCTGTCGTTTACCGCTCTTCCTATTCCCTCATTTTTCACTTTCGACGTAACAATATAATTGTAGCCTTTTTCATCAAGCTCCCTCATTTCCGAGAACAAGTTAACCGCAAGCTCTTTGATGTCATCGTATCTTTTAACGTCAAGGATACCTATGTTTTCCATATCTCTATACTTATCCATATTTTCATAGCCTGTTATATACAGAGGTGTACGAGGTGAGTAATGGTACTTTATCATTCCCGGTGAATTGATCTTTCCGGAAGTGCTCCTCTCCTCCACTTTCCCGGCTATTTTCTCTATGTCTTCTTTTGAGATATATCCCGGTCTCAGTATTTCTAAAGTGTCGTTTACATAGCTCACAACAGTCGATTCTATTCCAATCTCGCATTTACCGCCATCCAGGATATATTCTATCCTGCCGTCCAGCTCTTTCAATACATCATCCGCGCTGGTTGGCGACACACGCCCGAACCTATTAGCGGAGGGAGCAGAGACCGGCAGACCTGTCAGCTTTAATACCTCACGAAATAACTCGTGTGAAGGTATCCTTATCGCAACTGTTTCCAGTCCCGCACACACTATATCCGGTATAACGTCCTTACGCTCGAGGATATACGTAATAGGACCGGGAGAAAACTCCTCCATTAGATTATACACAACTTCGGGTATATTTGATGCATATTTTTCAATATCATTTACATTATGAACATGCACTATTAGCGGATTGAATTTAGGGCGTTCCTTTACTTCATATATTTTTAAAACAGCGTCGGCATCCAAAGCGTTTGCTCCAAGCCCATAAACAGTTTCCGTAGGCAGAGCCACAAGATTTCCGGCGGAAATCTCACGCGCGGCTGTCTCAACATCTTTGATTATCTTCGTCAAAATCAGTCTGCCATTTTTTCTAAGAAGACAATGCGCTCCAATTCCTTCACGCGCCTTCGTAAATCCAGATTCCTGTAAATTAAATGGGACACTACACCGAATAGAAAGAAAAACACCGCTGCCACACAAAAGAAAATCCTGTACACGTAATTAAACATGATCACAAGAGGCTGATAAAACGTTTTGTAGATGAAATTATTTTTTACCCTCTGGTATTTGCTCTCGTCTATCTTATCCTGCGAAAAAAGATTCTTCAGTTTCTCTATCTGCAATTCTACTTTCTTAGCAGAATAAAACACGTCGTCGATCCTATCATCTGCTGAATCTATATCGGCTTTATTTATACCTGCAAACTCAAGCGTCTCTTCAGATATGGAATCGAAGACAGACTTTGTCATCGAGCCCCCCATTAACGCTACGAAAAGCAGAATTAAAGCAAATATGTAAAACACGTTATATACGATCTTCATAACTAATAATATTTTGTAAAGTCCATATCAACTACAGGAACTCTATTGTTTATATTTTCAATCCTTTTAAGATACCGTTCTCTCGTTTCATCATTTATTTTGCTAAAATCGAAAGCCTGATATATCACCACAGCCAGCAAGACGTCTCTTAGCTTCAAGAAATCCGGCATTGCCTCAAGCCATTCTTTTTTGAAATCATTATGCGTCCGGTACCCTTTTATAAAATTCTTTAGAAAGAAATCCGCATACTCCTTCCTTTTTTCAACATCACGGGGAAGCTGGTAATACAACGACACTGCCGGGTCACTTACAAAATAATGGGTTTCCAAGTCGTCAAAATCGAACAACACTATGTCGTCCTCTCTAACGAAAAAATTACCATGATGCACATCGCCGTGGATCAAACCAAAGCTATCCGTTGCTTCCGGGTATTGACCAATCATTTCAAGCGTTTCGCCAATCCTCTGCTCAAGCAACTCCGAACCAGGCGGAAGGTATTCGGCGTAATTGGTGAAAAGATCCGTTTCATTCCACCTTTCCCTTATAAAAGAACTGTCAGGCAGTTCATATTTCATAGATAACGCATGCATCTTTGCGACCGCTTTACCGATATTGGATACTACCTCATCGGTTATTCTGCCCTCCGGGTCTTCACCATATACCTTTTCGAACGCATAAGAAAGAAAGTAGTGATCATCATTTTCCGAAACTATCTCTACAAGTTTATTATTCACCGACGGTACAACTCTCGCGACGGGGACTCCATTATCAGCCAGGTAATTCACAAAATCTACCTCACCCATAATGTAATTTTCGGTCCGCCTTATGCTATGAGTTATTTTTAGTATGTATTCCTTTCCGTTCCGGGCAAATTCATAAACGTGGCTTTCAAATCCTCCGAGGTCTTTTATATCCTCTTTCTTTACTCCATACCTGCTTAGTACTTCCAAAAGAACATCGTCGTTAAATCTTTTCTCTATTTCAGGTATCACTTAAACACTCCTGTCTCTTCGACGTACTTATCGAGGTAATCGCTATCCTCTGTATCCTGCGCAAAGGGTCCCGTATAACCCTTTTCTTTTGCGATCGCGCCGATCCTTCCCTGTCCATTTAAAAGCACGTCGGGCACAATCTGCGATATAGGGTCAGTGTACGCTTCCTCCGGAGAAATTATCTCCCAACCCTTTTCCCGCAAAAAATCTATCAACTCGTCTATATACATCGCGGCAAGATCGTTTTCATGAAGAAGCAGTACATGTTTGGGTGACCTGCCTATTACTTCCTTAGCCATGTCATCATAAAAGTTTATGCTATTCCACAAATGCTGAATGTAAATATTTTTGAGCTTGTAATAATCAACGGGCTTGCCAGCAATAAGCGCGTCCTGGAATAATTTTTCCAGATACCAGTCATAATTATCAACCGTTACATAACCATTGACATAACCCATATCTGTCAGCGCTGTCCTGATCCTGTCCCTGGAATCGACATCCTTGCCTTCGTCCAGAAACGGATACCTGAACCAGTATTTATAATTCGGAAATTCCTTTAGTATTACGTCAGCCTTTCGAATGTCATCAATATAAGCATCTACCCCGAGCGTTTTAATGCTTCTATGGGAATAGGTATGATTTGCGATAAAATGCCCGGCATTTGCGTACATCATCAGTCTTTCCCTCTCTACGGCATCCAGATCCCTCCCGATACAGAAAAACGCTACAGCAGGCACATTTTTGTCCCTTAGCTTTTGTATAAGGATCTCCGTGCGCTGTTTTCCCGTATAATGCGCACCGTCTTTTCTGGGCGCATCGTCAAAAGTAAGCGCAATCTGCTGAGAAAACACAAATCCCGGCAATAATACCATTAATATGTATATAAACAATACCTTCATTTGTAAACGAAAATAACTTATTATTGGTAAAATTTAAACTTAAATTGCTATAAAGGCGCCGGCTTTTTGTATATTCGTTGAAATTTTAGTATAAAAATACTATATCTTGTAAATTAATAATCAATTCCGCGAGATGGACACAAAATTTAACACATTCTACAGACATATAATAGAAGAGGAGCGTAAATACCCGGAAGCAACCGGGCAAATGTCCGATATGCTGGCGGATATAGCGCTTGCTTGTAAGGTCATCTCTCAGGAAGTCAACCGCGCCGGGCTAATCGATATACTTGGGTTTACCGGGCAAAAAAATGTGCAGGATGAAGAGGTTAAAAAGCTCGATGTATATGCAAACGAGATCCTAACAAACGTGCTAAAAGCCGGAGGTCATGTTTGCGCCGTATGTACAGAGGAGGAAGAGACATTCATTCCCGTCGATGAGAAGTTCGCCGAGAATAAATTCGTCACAAATAAATACGTATGTCACTTCGATCCGTTAGACGGTTCATCAAATATAGAAGCAAACATTTCCATTGGGACAATATTTTCGATCTACAAACGCGTGTCCGAATGCGGTCTGGGTACTATCGAGGACTGCCTTCAAAAAGGCGTGGAGCAACTAGCAGCCGGGTATGTTATTTACGGGTCAAGTACGGTTCTTGTTTATACCGCGGGGAAGGGTGTTCATGCGTTTACGCTCGATCCTTCCGTAGGCGAATTCCTGCTTTCCCATGAAAACATACAGACTCCTAAAAAATCCCGTACTTTTTCGGTAAACGAAGGAAACACGAATAAATGGTCACCGGGCGTACAGAAATATATTTCCTACCTAAAAGAAAACGACCCGGAAAGCGGACGCCCCTATTCATCACGTTATGTAGGTTCGCTGGTAGCTGACTTTCACCGTAACCTGCTTTATGGAGGAATCTTTCTCTATCCGGCAGATAACAAGAATAAGAACGGCAAGCTCCGTCTTATGTATGAAGCAAACCCTCTCAGCTACATAATCGAACAGGCAGGAGGCAGGAGTTCGGACGGACATAACAGGATACTCGAAATCCAACCGGAAAGCCTTCACCAGAGAGTTCCTCTATTCATAGGCAGTGAAGATGACGTGAAACTGCTGGAGAAATTTAAGGCTGAAGAAAAAGCTTCGGTCGAGGCTTAGGGAGAGGGTGATTCTTCTATAAATTTCTTTTTCTGAAAATCGGCTATATTCTGATCATTCACATTTATCTCAAGAAATACGTCACTTCCATAGTTTTTGACTTCGATACTGTTCAGCATTTCCTCAGTCGCACTTTTCTCTTCCTCGCTTTTTAATGCCGTACCCAGTTTTGAAAATGTAAGAAGCCCGTTTATAAGTTTGCGGATCTTATTCGCCGACTCTTCGTTTATACATCCGCATTGCACTATAAGCTTTAGATCAGTTTCCATATTCACGGAGAACCCGATCGAGTTCACATTCTCATAGAGTGTTCCTATATCACCTGGGGGAGAATCCGGAGACTGCTGTTCTTCCTCGCCGGGATTCATACCTCCGGTACCGCCTCCTAGGAAGTTAAGGAATACACCCCGTATGAACATCTTTTCCGTGGAAACCATCATGAGGTTCTTTTTATAGAGTGTACCTTCTACCGCATTCATAAGTGTTTCGTTAGAGAGCATACCGTTTTTTGATGTGTCCGTCATCTGCATCATCCTGTCTAGCTGCGTCTGATAGTTACTAGCACAGATCGTGACCTCGTCTTTTAGATAGAAAAACAGATTATCGGTTATGCTTTTATATACTTCCAATCCGTCGGAATATTTGATCTTTGTAAAGTTAGAATCGCTTTCTATGTAGGCATCCAGTTTACCTTTGTCGAATACACCTTTTAATACAATAGAGTTTTCTCCGAACCAGGAATTTGCGTAATACAGTTCGTCGAGCCCGTTCGAGATCGTCGCCCCTGTGGCTTTGCCGAAGAGGTTAAGGATACTGCCGAATGTTTTTTCCGCCGTGAGTATTGAATCGGAGACGTTCCTTTTCCAGAAATCGGTATTGCGCATGGATTTGAAATTCATGTACATAACGAATTGCGCATCCTTCATGAGGAGATTGAGATTATCCCGGACGGATATGGGTAATTTTTCGGGGACGGGAGCTCTATCGCACGCGGAGAGCAGGAATGCCAGGCAGAGAATTACAGCAATTAAATTTCCTTTCCTTTTCATAATATCAAGCTGATAGATTTATGAACCGAACCGAATTAATAATCCTTTTTCTTGAAATAATATATGGAAAGCGCGAGCATAGTAACCATAAATATTGAAGAAGTGATCAATGGCTGCCAAGAGTCTACTGGCTGACCCGCTATTATTTTTAACATCATATCATGCATATCCCACGGTTTTGGTAGAATGTAATAGATGAAATCAATAATTCCCTTTACAACACCATTTGTTATAAAAGTATATATGAGATGCTCCCTATTAGAAAGTACACCCGTTATAGGGATAAAAAGAAGCATATTTACAAGTATAGTAATAATAGTATTCTGGGAAATTAATCCTACAAGCAATATCAGAGAATATAAGACTGCGAAAATAAACGTGAATCCAATTATTGAAAGAAGAAATGTGAAGTGCCAGACACCCGTTTTTAATGAGACAATAAGCCATATAACCCCAACAAGATATGTTAAGATTAAGAAAACTATAATAATTGTAGATATAAACTTACCTAAAACTATATTGGTCCTGGATATTGGTTTTGAAATTATAAGATCAATATTACCCTTTTCGAGCATCGAAGGAATAAAAGAAGAAACCATAATTATCAACAATAAAAACACAACAAAAAATGGAACCTGGCTGATCAAACCGTTCTCAAACATGATAACAGCATCTCTAAAACTTTCCTGCCCTATACTTTTTATGAAGCTATTCATATTGTCAACAGTATCCAGACTGAGGAAAGAAAGGAAGAGCAATATCAATAGAGAAATTATAACAAAAATAATCAGAATAAATTTTTTCTGAATAGCTTCCCTGAAAGTGTTCGTTATTAAAGCTAAAAATACCATAATATTAAAGTGAAGGGTTTTGGTCCTCTCCTATTAAATTAATAAACATGCTTTCGAGTGTAGTCTTTTCAAGCGAAACATTATGGAGTAGTATCTTATTATTTCTTAATAAGTCAATAACTTTGTTTAGATCTTCCACGGATTCGGTCGAATAAATAAATTCCGTCTTGCCGTGCAGTGTCACTTTGTATTCGTTTAAAAGCTTGTTACTAAGTTCATCCGATAGATCCGATGTGATAAATTTGTAATTATTTCCTGTTGTTGTGATCTCATCAACGGTTCCCTGTCTCAGGAGTTCACCCTTATTAAGGATAGCAACCCTATCGCATATAAGCTCCACTTCGCTAAGCAAGTGGGAATTAAGGAAAATCGTTTTACCCTGCGCTTTTAGGTGGAGCAGAACGTCGCGGATGTGTTTTCTGCCAATGGGATCCACGCCGTCGGTGGGTTCATCAAGGAAAAGCAGGTCGGGATTATTTACCATTGCCTGGGCAAGTCCCAGCCTTTGAAGCATCCCCTTTGAATATTTCTTTATGCTTGTCTTTTCCCACTTTTCAATACCAAATAAGGTAAGCAGTTCTTTTGTCTTTGCCTTGATCGTTGCATCATTCAATCCGCTGAGCCTTCCGAAATACTCCATCACCTGTCCGCCTTTTAAATAAGTCGGGTATTTGTGGTTTTCCGGGAGATAACCCACTTTCATTTTATACGAAATATCCGAAAGAGGTTTGTCGAATACCGTAGCATCTCCTTCTGTGGCGAAAACTATTCCGAGAAGTATCTTTATCAGTGTGGTTTTACCGGCGCCATTCGGTCCAAGCAGTCCGACGATCTCACCCTGGTTCACCTCAAAGGAGAAATTTTTCAAAGCAACGATCTTAGCCTTTGAGAAGGACTTCCCTTTATATTCTTTTCTTAGATTTTTTGTTGATATTACGGACATAGTTTTTATTTTAATCTTTCGTCGGATCTCATCGCCTCGATAATATTATCTATATGCTCCCTTATCTCAAGCCCAATATCTTCAGCTCCCCGGGTCAAGCCTTCTCTCTCTATATTCCTGGCAAATCCCTTATCTTTCATTTTCTTAATGACGCCCTTTGTTTGGACTTCATTTAAGCCTCCGGGTTTCATATAAGAATATGCAGTCACAAGTCCTGTTATTTCATCACATGCGAATAAATACTTAGCTATAGGGGTTTCCCTTGCTACATCCGTCCTTTCGGGATACGCATGTCCCAGTACAGCATCGATGAACTCTTTGTCAAATCCGGCTTCCTCCAGTATCGGCACCGCGGTATTAGGATGAGTGTCAGGGTACATTTCCCAGTCGAGGTCGTGAAGCAGACCAACAGCCCCCCATTTATCCTCATCCTCACCCAGTTTATTCGCATAAAACTTCATACAGGTTTCAACTGCATAGCAGTGTTTCCTGAGGTTCTCGTTCTTAATGTACTTTTCAAGCAGTTCCTGCGGATTTGTCATGGTAACGGATGAAATTACATTCCAAAAATTAACAATTAAAGCCCTATATAAAAAGCCTTATCTTATTGCCCAGATCAAACGCCTGCTTGCCAGTTTTCTCACTTATAATGCTTGCACCCGTCGAACCTCTCGATCCACCGGCGCAATGAACAACAACCGGCTTACTTGTATCGATCTCGCTCACTCTATCCCGTAATTCAGCAAGAGGAATATTTACCGCGCTATCGAATATAGTAAAGTCGGCTAATTCACCCGGATTCCTTACATCAATGATAGTGTAGTTTTGCGGATTTTGTTTCAAATCACCGTAATCGATGGTATCTCCGTTTGAGATTACCGTGCCAGTATTTACCAGCGCGCCCTCTATCTTTGACTCGTAACCTATTTTTGCCGTACGTCTGATCATCTTTTCGACAGATTCATCATCCGAAGCCACAAGATAATATTTTTCATCAGGTGCAACAATCGAGCCAAGCCACGTCTCGAATGCTCTTCCCGGAGCAATATTGATCGCTCCCTCTAAATGCCCATTCCTGTACTCATCAGCCATCCTCGCATCTATAATTAAAATACCGGGCTTAATATCCTTTGTTTTGATACGCGGAACATTTACAACGCTCTCTTCGAAATCAGGGGCACCCTGCCTGTTAGTCTCAACATCATAACCGAAATATTTCGGAATGAAAGGCTGACCCTCGAGCAGTACGTCGATGAATTCATCTTCACCCATCGGCTGAAGAGCGTAATTAGTTTTCTTTTCTCTGCCCATAGTACTGTACCTGTCACTGCTGAGCGCTTTACCGCAAAGTGACCCGGCACCGTGTGCCGGATAAACCAGCACATCGTCTGATATATTGAGAAGCTTCTCATGAATGGTATTGTACATCATTCGTGCAAGCTCTTCTCTCTTCTTGCTGATCGCCCCGGCTGACTCACGCAGGTCAGGTCTGCCGACATCACCTACAAACAAAGTATCTCCCGTTGCAAGAGCATAGTCTTTTCCGTCTTCATCTTTTATCAAGATACTGATGCTGTCGGGTGAATGCCCCGGAGTATTAATGGATTGAAGAGTGATGTTACCCAACTTTAGCTCATCACCGTCATCGAACGCCGTATAATCGTATTTTGGTCCATAGAGATCACTTGTATATACTTTTGCTCCGGTATGTTTGGATATTTCCAGATGCGAACTTACAAAATCGGCGTGCGGGTGAGTTTCAATTACGGCTGTTATCTTAGAATTATTGTCCTTCGCAAAATCATAATATGGTTTTGGATCCCTTGCGGGATCAACCAGCGCTACCTCTCCCTCACTTAGAATTGCATAGGATGCGTGCGCCAGGCATTCGTCATAAAATTGTTTTATTTCCATTTTATAAAATTTTAAATTTTACTTTACCACGTCGTAACCTTCGTCATTCCATTCCACAATCCCTCCGAGCATATTATATGACTCGGCAAATCCCTTCTCTTTCATAATGTCCATTGTCTGCCCGCTCTTATTTCCCGTACGGCAATAAAGCAGGTACTTTTTATCTTTATCGAGAGCTTCTATCAGAGCATGAAAACCCGGATGCGTGAAATCGAGGTTATATGAACCCTCTATGTGACCGGCTTCGAATTCCGCTGGGGTTCTTAGGTCCAGTACCTGGTATCCGCCTTCATCCATTTTCGTTTTGAATTCATCAATTTTAATGTGTTCGTGTTTCATGTATAAATTTTAATTTAATGTTGCTATAATTTCTCTAATTAATATATATGACCCCATTGCCAGTACAAACCAGCCGAAAGAAGTCTTTAACCTTGCCGCCGATATTTTGTGAGACAGGTAACTTCCTATCAATATTCCTCCTATGGCAAAAGCAAGGAAAGTCAGCAGGAAACCCCACTCCACGTCATAATGCCCCAGCAGGTCGCCGGCAAAACCGGAAAGAGAATTAATAGTAATTATCAGAAGCGACGTGCCGATGGCTGATTTTACGGGGATCTTCGCAAGAAGCACCAGAGCCGGTACGATAAGAAATCCTCCACCCGCTCCAACTATCCCGGTCACAAACCCTATCCCAAATCCATAGAAAGCTATTAAAATAAGGTCCTTTGTGTGAACCACCTCGCGTGTATGCTCTTCCTTAACACCTCCTCGTATCATAGAGTATGACGACCCCAGCATAAACACCGCAAAAATTATCATCACAGCCAGGTCTTTTGTGAGGTCGAAGCCGTTAATGCTTAGTAATGTATCCGGTACTGAAGGAATGATGGATTTTCGTGTGATGAACATCGAGATAAGCGAAGGAACTGCGAAAACGATCGAGGTCTTTAAATTTACGAGCCCCTTTTTAAAATATGATAAAGAACCTATGAATGTTGTAGAGCCGACAATAAAAAGCGAGTAGCCCGTCGCTGTCACCGGGTTAATCCCGAATATGTAAACGAGTATCGGGACAGTGAGTATTGCGCCTCCCGCGCCCAGCAAACCCAGTATTAATCCTACTGCAATCGCGCAGATATATCCAACAACTTCTAGCAATTATGTGAAGTATTTTTTGAACTCTTTCATATCTTTCCTGCTCATACCGCCCGGCTTTTCATCATCGTAATGGTACAATTGATTGACGTTCTTATCACGGGTTACACCGTCATTTGCACTGATGGAATTCCAGAAATCTTCGGACTTTATCACGTTACACGCGCAGGCTTTTCCCAGCCCGGCGATCGCATTGTCCGAGCTCACAATGGTCAGATCGGTATTGCCTTCGTTCAGTTCAATGTATTGTCTTATTATGTCATCGGCACTTTTACTTCCCGAGTACCTTACGTTGATCGTATCTTCGCCATGACCGTCGAAAATGAATATCACATTCTTATTTACACGGGATCTCACCGCTTCTACCACAGCCTCCCTCGAATCCTTGATGTGAGGGATCTTGTGCATTAGATTATTTCCGTCTATTATTATCTTTTCCATAATAATTATAACAAATTACGGTGTTATCCTGTTCGGTCTTCTTGCGAAAGGTATCGCTTCCCGTATGTGCTCCAGGTTGCAGATCCATGAGACCATTCTCTCGATACCGAGCCCGAAACCAGAGTGAGGCACGCTTCCGAACCTCCTGAGGTCCAGATACCACTCAAACGCTTCCATTGGAAGCTCGTGCTCTTTTATTCTCTCCTGCAGAACATTAATATCCTCTTCACGCTGTGAGCCTCCGATGATCTCACCGAAACCTTCCGGCGCTAACACGTCCACACCGAGTACCAGCTTTGGGTTTTCCGGGTCACGCTTCATATAAAACGCCTTTGCTTCCGCGGGCCAGCGATGAACCATGACAGGCTTGTCATACTCTTCAACGATAGCTTCCTCATGCGGTGCGCCAAAATCTTCGCCCCACGGGAATGGTCTTATCTCTTCCTCGCCTTTATCCGTCTTTCTTATAAGAGGTATGTCCCTCTTTCTTAATATCTCTATAGCTTCGTCATATGTAATTCTCGGGAAAGGTTTCTTCACTTTCTCCAGCTTAGAAACGTCCCTGCCCAGCTCCTCTAATTCTTTCGCGCAGTTCTTTATTACTCTCTGTACCACATATTCAAGGAAGTCTTCAATCAAATCCATGTCATCTTCTAAGTCATAATAAGCCATCTCCGGCTCCATCATCCAGAATTCCGTTATGTGCCTTCTCGTCATAGAGTTTTCCGCGCGGAATGTCGGTCCGAGTGTGTAAACCTTACCGAGCGCCATCGCTCCGGCTTCAGCGTAAAGCTGTCCGGACTGCGCAAGATATGCATCGCCCATATCGAAATATTTGGTCGAGAAGAGCGTGGAAGTTCCTTCGCATGCATTCGGAGTAAATATCGGTGTATCGAAAAGCACGAAGCCGTTATCATACATGTATTCCCTTATGGCGTGAATGATCTCGTTCCTTACTCGCAGTATAGCAACCTGCCTCCTCGATCTCAACCAGAGATGTCTTTCATCCATGAGAAATTCTATTCCATGCTCTTTGTGAGAAATAGGATAGGGCTCTGCAATTTGTATAATGTCGACGTCGGATACCTGTATCTCGTATGTGTCCTCTTTCTTATGGTGGACGACAACTTTTCCTTTAACAATAATAGATGACTCCTGTGTCAGCGTGCCGAACTTTTCCCATACTTCCTCCGGTACCTCGCTCTTAACCACAACCCCCTGTATAATGCCCGAGCCGTCCCGTATCTGCGGAAACATCAACTTGCCCGACGAACGCATATTGTATAGCCATCCCTTTAGGGTCACTTCCTGGTCTACGTAATTCTTTATATCTTTAATTCGTATTTTCTGCATTAATTAATTACATAATTTGTAAAAGCATAAAGATAGCCATTTCAGAGCTCATTTTAAATGAGTCAAAAAGTGCCTATCCCACCTCGTAAGTGGTCAATTCCACTTCGTGTCCGTCCGGATCGTGCATATATATTGACTTTGCGACACCGTGGTCAGCAACCCGGATTTCCACTCCTTTCGTTTTAAGCTCTTCCTGGGCTTTAACGAAATCCTCACCGCTGATCCTGAACGCGAAATGATCTACAACCAGGTAATCTCCTTCCGGCTTGTCTTTCGGATCGTCTGTTTTCGCGGGAAATATAGCAATACCGGTATTGTTTTCAAGAGTGACTGCAAAAATCGGCACGCCATCCCACTGGCTTTTGAATACATGATCCAACCCAAGTACATCCATGTACCATTTAAGCGACGCGGCGGGATCTTTCGCGATTATCGCTACATGGTCCAGCGTTTGTAATTTTACCATTGCTTCATTATTTGATTTTATAAATATACATCATTCATTTTGCTATTAAACTGTAATTGGATTATTGTACTAGTTTATATTTGAAAATATAATTTAAATGGTTAAATTATATCTACACAAACTACCTCAAACTTGCGGAAATTCTTTATTCTAATAATAATTTTTACAGCATCGTGCAATATGAACGAAAATCAACTTTCAGAAGAAAAGCTGAATGACCTAATTGCATTCACAAAGCTTTACGGTTATATCAAATATTTTCACCCCTCATCCGAATCGGAAGGTGTTAACTGGGATGCATTTGCTCAATATGGAACCCGGAAGATTCTAGAAGCCGGTTCTAGGGAAGAGGTTATATCTACTCTTAATGAGATCTTCAGTCCTATAGCTCCCTCACTTTTGATTTATTCCGGGGATGCGGATGATGAATATCCGGTAGACAGGTATACCCCCAAAGATACGACAGGATATAGTTTGGTAATGTGGATTCATGATGGTCACGGAACTGAGACAAACCGGGATAAAGTTGAGAATGTCTATAACAGCTACATTACAAATTCAGATACAGCCGATATAAAAGATATCAAAATTATCGAGAAGGATCTGGGGAATGGAATAAAAGCAAAATTCCCCTCCGTACTTTATTCAAATGGGAAGACTTTTCCTACAGGCAATGAAACTAAAGTAACTAAATTTCAAAGGATGCTTTTCGAAGAATCAAAAAACAATTTTGTAATCGACGATAAGGCATATTTTATAGCAAATGTAATTATTACATGGAACATCTTTGAGCATTTCTTTCCCTATTTCGACGTGATCGACGAAATTGCATCCGGTCAAACCACCCGTGATGAATACTGGGGAAACATTTTGAAGAAAGCATTGAAAGAAGCATATAACAACGAATCGAAAAAAGATCATTTTGTCACGCTACAACATATTGTCTCAGCATTAAGAGACGGTCATGGATTCGTTTCACATGATGATATATCAAAAGACCGAAGCAGACCACCTTTGAAGATCGAGTGGATAGATAATTCCCCGGTGGTTGTCAAATCTAATGATGATGACAAAGACATTACAGAAGGCGACGTTATAACAGAAATTGACGGCAGAGATGTTTTGGAGCTAATGGAAGAAATCGAAGAGAGAGTTTCTTCTTCCACCGTCGGATACAAAAAACTGCTCTCAACCGAAATAGAACTGATGAGAGGAGAATACGAAAGTGATATTACTTTAAAAGTTCGTAAGCCGGACGGAAAGGAAGTTACAAAAACATTTAGACGGACGGAGGGTACATTTCCTCTTATAAATTTTCCTTATTACCAGAATTTTTTGCAGATCGATTCTGGAATTTATTATGCTAATTTAACGAAGATCAAGTGGGAAGATCTGAAAGATAAGCTTTATACACTCGCCAATGCCAAAGGGATCATATTCGACTTGCGCGGCTATCCGCAAGTAGAAACCTATATTCTATTACAGCATTTATATAACACTAATATTAACTCTTCAAAATGGCTAATCCCCAGGATAACGGAGCCTGATTTTAAAAATGTAGATTTCAGAGAATCCGGAGTGTGGGACCTATCTCCATTAGAACCCCGAATTAACGGAGAAGTTGTTTTTTTAACAAATGCCCGGGCTATAAGTTACAGTGAATCTATTATGGCAATAGTAAAGAATTACCACCTTGGGACGATCATAGGAGAGCGCACAGCCGGGACTAACGGAAATGTAAATCGGTTTTTACTTCCGGGTGGATATCAAATATCTTTTACAGGAATGAAAGTCCTAAACCACGATGATTCGAGATTTCACGGAATAGGCGTAGTTCCCGATATTGAAGTGCATAAGACAATCAAGGGCGTGAGCGAAAAACGTGATGAGCAAATGGAAAAGGCTCTGGAGTTTTTAAAAAACAGTAACTAAACCATTTCCCAGTACCCGGCATCAAAATTCCGAATAGTGGTATTTTTACGCATAATTTGATGGAAAACAACTAACTGCCTTTACTTAAAGATATATTTTAACCATTCTTAACTTATGATTCGCTAAATCAAAAACGGAGCCATGAAAAAGACCCAAATCATCTTAGCGTTTTCTATTTTTTGTAACCTGGTGCTGGGAGCGGTATTTTACAAGTCCTACGACAGCTACAAAAATTATAAAACGTTTTACGAGGACAGTCAGCGTGAGCTGGGTGTGATGTCTGATAAGTACATTAAGCAGCAGGACGTAAGCAATAATCTTTACAAGGAGTACAATAAGCTCAACAAAGAGCAAAAGACACTCAAAGACAAGAACAAGTACCTCTCTGCCGTAAATAAGACACTCAACAAAAAGGTAAACCGATATACTGCGGCAGGTAAGAACAACAAGAAAAAGAGCTACAAGAAAAAAAGCCGGAAGTATAAGTCAAAGAAATATAAGAAGTCCAAGAAGTATAAGAGCAAGAAAAAATACAAGAAGTCAAAAAAGTACAATAGTAAAAAGAAGTATAAAAAGAGTTATAAGCCGAAAAAGAAAAGAAGCTCATCATACAATAAGAGCTATAATTCAAGCATCAATACATACACTCCTCCCAGAAGCTATAAGCGGGAAGAATCTTCACAAAAGCTATACAAGAATCCGCACAAATAAGAGAGAAGTAAAATCGATTTTAAAAGGCAGGTTTTTTACCTGCCTTTTTTTGTATATTAAAGTAAAATGGTAATTTAATATCGGAAGGAATAACCAATTAATAATAGAAAATTTATGGAATCTGAACAGAAATATCCTTCAATTGATTTAGGGTATGATATTGCATTAAGGTCATATGATTGGATAATAAATAGATGGGAGGCTCAGCAATCAAGAATTGAAAATTTCATTAATTGGGCAACTATTATAAATTTAGCACTCATAACTGTTTTATTTGGGAATTTTTTTTCCAAACTTATGTTTACCGACTGGTTATTCTATATTACAGTTTTTTTATTCTTAGGAGTAACAATACTATCTATCTGGGTAAAATCAAGTGGTAATCTTATGCTAATAATTCCAAAGCACATTTACAATATGTACCTCCATTTATCTGAATATGATTTCAAGGAAAATATTGTTTACTATTCAGTAGATCATTTTGAAAAGAATATCAAAAGCATAAGTCGTAGGGAATATATTTCAAATATATGCCAGATTAGTTTCTTAATTCAAGTAACTACTGAGCTGTTTTGGACTTACAAATCCCTTAGTCACTAATCTTTAGGCTTAAGAGGTTTTTTTACTGGTCCTCCAGAATTTCCTGTACGAATTTTTTTGATTTTTTTCATTAATAAAAATAGTGATAGTATTAATAACTATCAATAAATATTAAAAATATATGGCTTAAAAAAAATCATTCTAACCTGCTTAAGATTGCAAATGCTTGAAAATAAGTGACTAATTCCTCTAAACCATTCCCATCCTCATAGCATCTTACATTAAAAATAACTTAGTAAAATGTTATCTTCAGCAATTAGAACAGATAACCCAAAATTTCAGGTGGCTGACAGCAATACAGAATTTGATCTGGTAAAACAAGCAAACGAAGGGGATAAATACGCCTTTAAAGCTTTGTTCGATCTGAATTCGTCGCGTGTCTATGCGTTTTGCCTCAGGCTTTGCGCCGACCCTGACACTGCCCAGGAGCTTACACAGGACACATTCATAAAAGCCTGGGAAAAGCTGGACAGCTTCCGTTTTCAAAGCAAATTTTCGACATGGCTGCACTCGATAGCAATGAACGAATTCCTGATGCTAAAAAGAAGCCAGAAGAGATTTTTCCAGAGGTTCATACAGACCGAGGATGTGATACAATACGAGAGATTGAACGAAGCAGAAATGCGGTCACATGGGGAAACAATCGATATAGAACGGGCGATATCGAAACTTCCCCGCCAGGCAAGAACGGTCTTCATTTTGCATGATGTCGAAGGATACCAGCATAATGAGATCTCAGAATTAATTAACATCGAAATAGGAACATCAAAAGCCCATTTACACAGAGCAAGAAAATTACTCCGGGAGGAATTAGTCAAATGAATAAGAATGAATTTTACAAACTGTTGAACGAGTACCTGGATGGTACCGTGTCAAACGAGGGTCTCAGCAGGCTGATGCAAGCTGTAGATAGCGACCCTGCGTTCAAAAAAGAGTTCGATGCATATGGCGAGACGATCAATATGGTACGCAGTATGCCGGCAGGGATCATCCCTCCAACCGGCATGTGGGATAATATCGAGAGCCGTCTCGTTGACAAAAGCTCTTCTTTCATAAAAGTCTCAGATAATTTCTATACCTTTAATCAGCCGGAATTAACCGATATAAACTATACCGAGATAAATAAGCAAAGGACGCAGCAGCTTCCTACCCGCTATATAGTAACAGGACTTATTGCGGCAGGATTGATCATTGCGTTTATGTTTGGAATAAAAGACTTCATCTCGAACCAAAATGACCAGCTTGGAAGCCAACAGCTTGCCGCTCTGGATACATACTGGCTCGTCTCCAACGTAAAGGGCGCGCCGACAGTGGATGATAAGTTAGTCGCGGGAGTCGATAGCGTAAAGATCGGTGACTGGCTTGTAACAGACGATACTTCACAGGCAGTATTAAAAGTATCCGACATAGGAACGATCGTAGTCGATCCTGGTTCAAAGGTCCGCATTATAAAAAGTGATGCGGGTGAGCACAGGATAATCCTTGAGTATGGTACCATATCGGCAAACATAAACGCCGCTCCGAGGACATTCTTCGTCGAGACAAAATCGGTAACAGCTGTCGATCTTGGATGCTCATACTCACTTTCCATGGATAAGAAAGGTGACGGAATACTATTCGTAAAAGAAGGAATGGTAGAGCTGACATCCGATAAACGTAATACACTTGTAAGCGCCGGTAAATACTGTCTCACTAAGAACGGAATGGGACCGGGTACTCCCTACAGGGATGATTCATCGATCGAATTCAAGCGCGCATTACTTGATTATGATTTTAAAAACGGCGGAGCAGCAGCTCTAAATAAGATACTGCAGACAGCCAGAAAAACAGACGCTGTTACACTGCTCAACCTTATGCCTTTCGTAGATAAGAACAGTAAGGAAAAAGTATATGCAAAACTTGCATCCCTCGTTCCTACTCCGGGAGACCTTCCAAAGGACAGCATATACTACTTCGATTATAAGAAGATGAACGAGTGGATTGATGATATTACGCGTGAAGTGAACAAGGAAATGGAAAAGATGAACAAGGAATTATACAATATGAATTATAATTTCAATTTCAACTTCGACAGCCTGAAATACTCGGATGAAATGAGGAAGGAGCTTGAAGTTGAAATGAAGGAGCTGCAAAAGGAGCTCAAAGAATCCATGAAAGAGTTTCAATTCGATCAGGAAGAGTTCAAACGTGACATGGAAGAAATGAAGAAAGAACTGAAAGAGAACCTTAAGAATAACGAGTACTTTAATAGCGAAGAATTTCAGCGGGATATGGAGGAATTGCAACAGGAAATGAAAGAGAACAGCGAGTACTTTGACAGTCAGGAATTCCAGAAGGAAATGGAACAGATGCAGAATGAATTGAACAACAGTATCAAGGAATCCATGAAGAGCCTGGAATATCTCAACAGCGAGGAATTTCAGGAGAAACTCAATGAAGAGATACAAAAAGATATCGAAAAAGAACAGAAAAGGATAGAGCAGGAATACAAATACAAGTACAAGGATTCGGAAGATGAAGACGACGACGGTGAAAACTTTGACTTTGACAATAATGATGAAGACGATTAATTAAATTTAGTTTACTCCTCACTCCGATAATCGGGATAGCAATATCCCGAATTAGTAAATAGCCATCTTAATGCGACTTGAGATGGCTTTTTTATTTGTTATTTATTATTTTAAAAAACTCGCCACAGAGACACAGAGTACTCAGAGATGGATCAAAATATTATTACTGAAAAGATTATTGGTTGTGCAATCGAAGTTCATAAGAATCTGGGACCAGGTTTGCTGGAGTCAGTTTATGAAAATGCTTTATGTTTTGAGTTGGAGAATTCTAAGCTAAAGTTTGAATGTCAAAAGATACTCCCTGTAATTTATAAAGGAAAAACTTTAGGCAATTTCAAAATCGATATTTTAGTTGAGGATCTGGTCATTCTCGAATTGAAAAGCGTCGAGAAACATGACCCTTTATTTGAAGCACAAATATTAAGCTATATGAAATTGGGGGGATATAAATTAGGATTATTGCTAAATTTCAATACGACACTTCTGAAAAAAGGAATACAAAGATTCATTTTATAAACTCAGTGACCTCTGTGTCTCTGTGGCAAATCAATATCATCATGGATAAATTTAACCGCCGTAAATTCATAAAATCCGCTTCGCTTGCATCGCTGGGAAGCGCTTCACTGCTTGCCGCCGCCTGCAGTAAAAAAGAGGGCGATCATAATGTAAGCGTAAATATTAACACGAATGAAACCTATGAATGGAAAATGGTAACTACGTGGCCTCCTAATTTTCCCATATTTACAGACCGCCTGAATGAGTTTGCCAAAGCCGTCGAAAAGATGTCGTCAGGCAGGATGAAGATACAGGTTTATGGAGGGGGTGAACTGGTTCCACCATTTGAATCGTTCGAAGCAGTGTCTCAGGGGACAGCCGAGATGGGACATGGAGCGGCTTACTACTGGGCAGGAAAGTCACCAGTGATGCAGTTCTTTACCAGTGTGCCCTTTGGAATGAACGCACAGCAGACGAACGCATGGCTTTATTACGGCGGAGGGTTAGATCTATGGCGTGAAGAATATGCTAAATACAACCTTACCACATTTCCCGGCGGAAATACCGGCGGTCAAATGGGAGGCTGGTTCAATAAAGAGATAAATACAATTGCGGACTTTAACGGTTTGAAAATACGTATGCCCGGTCTCGGCGGTAAGGTTGTTACAAAAGCCGGAGCGACGTCTATCCTCTCCCCCGGCGGGGAAATCTATACAAATCTGGAGCGCGGAGTGATCGATGCTACTGAGTGGATCGGACCTAACCACGACTACGTGATGGGCTTCCATAAAATTGCAAAATATTACTACTATCCCGGCTGGCATGAGCCATCTGCCTGTTGTGATCTATTCATAAATAAAGCCACGTTCGACAAGCTTCCCGCTGAACTTCAGGACATGATCTCGGAAGGAGCCGCTGCTCTTAATGTGGAGATGCTATCGGATTTTGAAACGAAAAACTCCGAATATCTCATTAAAATAAAGCAAGAGAGCGGTGTCGAGCTAAAGGAGTTCCCACAGGAAGTTCTGGATAAACTACAGGAGCTCACCGCTGAGGTAATTAACGAGATCACTAATTCCAATGCAGACTGTAAGAGGGTTTACGATTCCTATAAGCAGTTTTATGATAATATTGCTCAGTGGTCATCACTAGTAGACCGAAATTATCTTGCGGGGCAAAATACTGCTCCCGAAAAGAAAGAGGAAGAGAAGAAGCCGGCTTAATTATTTACCTAGTGCGGAGGGAAGCCAGAGAGCCAGGTCCGGAAATATGACGATCGTTAAAACACACACCAACTGTATTACCACGTATGGTATAATACCCTGGTATAACTGCGCAGTCTTTATTTCAGGAGGCGCAACACCCTTAAGGTAGAATAACGCGAATCCAAAAGGCGGAGTAAGAAAAGACGTCTGCAAATTCATCGCTATCAAAATTCCTATCCATATCAGATTTATCCCAAGATGTTCGAATATTGGTGTGATCACAGGGATAACAATAAACGTAATCTCGATGAAGTCTATAAAAAATCCGAGAATGAATATAACTACCATCACAATCGCGAGAAATATGTGCGGTTCAAGATTAGAATGAACTATCATTTCAGTTAGATATCTGTCACCATGCATTCCTCTAAATACAAGAGAGAACGCGGATGCTCCCACCAGTATTAAAAAAACCATACTTGTAATAGAAGTGGTCCTTCTCATTACCTGCCGCAGTACAGGCATGCTGAATTTCCTCCTAACCAACGTAAGCACTGTAGCACCTAATGCACCTACTCCCGCGGCTTCTGTCGGAGACGCTATTCCCGCAAATATCGAACCCAGCACTGCTATTATCAGTATCCCCGGCAATAAGAACGCCTTGAATACCCTGCTAGCCATCCCCTTTTCTTTGAATTTTGTTACTTCATTATCCGGCATAGCAGGCATACTGTTTGGCGACAGCCTGCTCTTAAACACTATCCATAAAAGGTAAAGTAATACAAGCAGTATGCCCGGTATGACGGCACCAACAAAGAGGTCACCCACTGAGATATTCATCACGCTTCCCAGCAATACTAAGATTATGCTCGGTGGAATGATCTGCCCCAGTGTACCGGATGCCATTATTATCCCTGTGGATGCTTCCGGTGAGTATTTTCTTTTTAGCATGACGGGAAGGCTGAGGACTCCCATCGTCACAACCGTTGCCCCGACGATACCGGTGGATGCTCCAAGCAAAGCTCCGACAAGCAATACCGAAATTGCCAGACCGCCGTTCATCTTGCCGAATAAAAGCGCCATCGTCTCAAGCAATTCCTCCGCGATCCCCGACCGTTCCAGCATTACCCCCATAAATATAAATAACGGTACCGCTATCAAAACATAGTTGCTCATTACACCCCATATACGAAGCGGTAATAAATTAAAGAAATCGAAGCCAAAGATGATAACGCCGAAAATTACCGAAACCCCGCCGAGTGTAAACGAAACCGGGTATCCCATTAAAAGCATAACAAGAACCACAAGAAAGAATAATACGGGAAGGAGTTCGTTCATACTTTGGGAGTTTCGTTAGCAGGTTTACTTGATGGAAACTCTCCGGGCTTGACTACCCCAAGGAGTGATTTTAAAGCCATTGCAACTCCCTGCAGGAGAATCAGGAAAAATGAGATCGGTATGAACGCTTTAAGTATGTACCGCGCGGGAAGCCCCCCTGCATCAGGTGAAGTTTCACCCATATTGAATGACATCTCTACGAAGTTTTGCGAGGAGATGATCACTATCAAAACGAAAGGGATAAGGAATAAAATACTGCCAATGAAATTTACGATTGCTTTCCTTCGTTCCGAATACCGGGAATAGAAAAGGTCTATACGGACGTGCTCGTCGAGTTTAAGCGTGTATGCCGCACCACCCAGGAATACCAGCGCAAATAAATGCCATTCCGATTCCTGGAGCGCTACACTGCTTGCATTGAATAGATACCGTGTGATAACGTCAAAGCAGACTACGGCAACGAGAATTACCGTAAACCAGGAAAAGAAGTGCCCCGTTTTCTCACCTATGCTGTCTGCAAGACGTATATATCCCCGGATGAACTTCATAGCGTAAAAATAACGATATTAATATTACATTTAAAGCATTTGAGAAGGGAATAAAAAAGGCGGCTCCCGAGCTAATCTCAGGTGCCGCCTTGGGTGCGGGTAAAGAAAAAAATCAGAACTGTCTTACACGGTAAACCATGCCCATGTATGTGGTCGAAAGCTTACCCGGATCTGAGTCAAAGAGCGTACTCCTTATGCTGGCGCTAATGAATCCATTAAATACGCCGAGCCTGTGCGCACCAAAAACATCGAATGTCTTTTCAAAGACCCTGTCCCAGCTGCTTCCGTTCGGTACTTCGGATGTCATTTCAAATCTTACCCTGTGAAATCTGTGCGGGTTTTTGGGCCAGTGAAAAAGTACTATATCCTTATCAGCCTGGTTGCTGGTCAGGTATACTTTTACATTTATCTGGTCCCCCGGTCTGACTTTAAAAATACCCTCACCGCCAAAAAGCCGTGTAAGATACTTATTCGTCGTGAAGTCCGGTCCGTTCAGTGTTATCTCAAGGTTTCCGTTCTTATAGATCTCTACCTTGTTCATCACTATGTTGTCTTTGCCCGTCATTGGTGAGGTCGTTTGACCATCGATAGCAGAAACTTCATACACTCTCCACCTAAACCTTGGGTTTGGACTGTTGCCGATCTTCTTAAAGCTCACAAACCTTTTCTGCTCCCGGGTAAAAGGCTTGCGCACGGAATCAATAACACCCCCCGTGCTGTAGATCAAAATTAATTCTCCTGTCACCGTTCTCGTAACCTCCACCTGCTTAGCAGTATCGCCCATACTCGAAATGCTTGTATTGATGTTCACATTTGATATTATGTGACCCCATTTGATCAAAGAATCGATTGGGACCGCACCCGGATAATCTTCTTCTGCTCCTTCGGATTCAAAATCATTTACTTCGGCAGACATCAGGTTATCCTCATCATCTTCGTTACTGCTGAATGCGCTCATTATTGCAGTCGATTGGAGGTATTCATCATCGGTCATTTCCGTTGTACTGACAGAGGAATCCTGGCACCCATAGAGGTACAGCCCGGCAAGTATCAGGCTCAGTATCAGAAAAAAACCGATGTGTTTACGCGGTGTTTTCATTTTTACTCCCTTTATTATAATTTTTTAACACATTTGTTTGACACCATAACATAGGATTGGTTTAATAACCAAAATCCGACCAAAATACACCTATTTTTCTATTAAATTGTTTTAATAATATGTATATTTTATCCTCTGCAAAGGGTATAAAGATTTCAAATCATAAATATTAATTCACAAAAATGAATTACCTAAGGAATTTTTACAGAAGTTTAATTCTGCTTCTAATACTTACTATTCCCGTAATTGTTAACGGACAAACAAGAACCGTTACCGAGGGAAAATACACTTACAAAGTCGTCGATGGTGACCCGCTAAATGCGAGGATATACACTCTCGGCAACGGGCTGACCGTGATGATGACAGTATATAAAGACGAACCACGCATACAAACCTATATCCCCGTAAAAGCCGGCAGTAAGAATGATCCTGCCGATGCAACCGGGCTCGCTCACTACCTAGAACATATGCTGTTCAAAGGTACAAGCCGGATCGGTACAAGGGATTTTTCCGTGGAGAAACCTTTGGTTGATGAAATAATAGACCTATACGAACAATATAGAAGTACAACAGACCCCGGTGAAAGGGAAATGATATATAATAAAATAGACAGCGTCTCATTGCTGGCATCGAGCTATGCGATTGCGAATGAATACGATAAAATGTGCGAATTCATTGGCGCTACCGGCACTAACGCCTGGACATGGATGGAAGAGACCGTTTACGTGAATAACGTCCCCTCTAACCAGCTGGATAATTTCATCACAATGGAAGCAGAACGCTTCCGCGAGCCTGTAATGAGACTATTCCATACGGAGCTTGAGGCAGTTTACGAAGAAAAGAACAGAAGCCTGGACAATGATTACAACAAAGCATATGACAAGATGTATGAAGAGCTCTTCAAAAAGCACCAATACGGCACGCAAACGACAATTGGTACAATCGACCACTTAAAAAATCCGTCTATTAAAAAAGTGCTGGAATATTATGATACCTACTATGTACCCAACAACATGGGTATAGTATTGGCGGGAGATTTTGATCCTGACGAAGCGATCCGCATTGTCGATGAAAAATTCTCCTACATGCAGCCAAAAGATATTCCGGTTTACACACCACCGGCCGAAGATCCGATCACCCAGCACAGGGAGTACACTGTTTACGGACCCAACGCTGAAACGGTATTCATGGGATACAGGTTCGGTGGCAGGAACAGCTCGGATTTCGATTATATCACGCTGATAGATATGATACTCAGCAATAGCAGTGCCGGACTTATAGATCTAAATCTCGTACAGGGGCAAAAGGTACTCTCTGCGGGATCGAGCGTTTCGGATTTCAAAGACTACTGTGTATTCGAGCTTTCCGGAACACCAAGAGAAGGTCAATCCCTCGAAGACGTAAAAGACAAGATCCTATCACAGGTAGACCTTATCAAAAAAGGTGACTTCCCGGACTGGATGCTGGATGCGGTAATAAACAACCTCAAACTCGATCAGACTCAGGGTTATGAAAGCAACAGGAACAGAGGATACGCACTCGTAGATGCATTCAAAAATGGTGTGGAGTGGGAAGACTATGTAAATACTTTAAACAGGCTATCGAAAATTACAAAGCAACAACTGGTTGATTTCGCGAATGAGAAATTTGGTGATAATTATATTGCTGTATATAAAAAGACCGGTGAAGACCCTGACAAACAGCAGGTGGATAAACCAAAGATCACACCCATTAATCTCAACCGTGATGAAAAATCTCCTTTTGTTGAAGCTTTCGAGCAAAATGTACCCGCAAATATCGAGCCCGTATTTCTCGACTACAAAGACGACATCGGCAGATTTAACGTGGATAATGACGTTCCTGTTTACTATTTAAAAAACACCGAGAATAATCTGTTTAATTTATACTACATTCTCGATATGGGAACCAACAATGATAAGTCACTTGGTGTCGCGATCGCTTATCTTGAGCTCCTAGGTACCGACAAATATACTCCTGCGGAAATTCAGCAGGAATTCTTTAAACTCGGCTGTTCATACAGCGTATTCAGCTCGACTGACCAGGTGTACGTGAGCCTCAGCGGTTTGAATGAGAATTTCGTTCCGGCATTGACTTTATTCGAGGATCTGCTGGCAAATGCAAAACCGAATAAAGAAGCCCTGGATAATATGATCCAGGATATTTTCAAAGCCAGAGACGATAATAAGCTTTCGAAAAATTCTATCAGAAATGCAATGTTCAGCTATGGCAGATACGGGAAAAAATCTCCCGCTACGAACATCCTCTCAGCAGATGAATTAAATGCTTTAAAACCGTCTGAACTTACTAATAAGATAAAAGATCTGTTATCATACAAACATAAGATATTCTACTACGGTCCGGAAAGTGAGGCACAGGTAAAGGACATATTAAATGAGAACCATAAAGTGCCTTCGGAATTTAAAGAATACCCGCCGGAGACAAAATTCACCGAACAGCCGACCAACCGCCGTAAAGTTTATGTGGTAAATTATGACATGGTACAGGCTGAGATAGTAATGATGTCAAAAAAAGGTAAATATGACAAAAATATTGAAGCGGCCAATGAGCTTTTCAATAATTACTTTGGTACGCTTACATTTACCGAGATCAGGGAATCAAAAGCGCTCGCATACTCAGCTTTTGCTTTCCTTACATCACCGCGCAATCTGGAAGACTCTAAATACTTTTACTCTTACATCGGTACACAGGCGGACAAGCTTCCCGAAGCAATGGCAGGCATGACAGAACTCATCAAAGATATGCCTCTTGCTGAGAATTCCTTTAATGCATCGAAGAGCGGAATACTAAACCAGATACAAACAGAGCGTATTACCAAAGCCGATATTTTATTTAATTACCAGGCGGCGCAGAAACTCGGACTGGATTATGATATTCGCAGGGACGTTTATTCCCAGGTAAAGAATATGACCATGAGTGACCTTAAGAATTTCCACGACAGCTACATAGCAAACAGCGATTACACTATTCTTGTACTGGGCGCCAAAGATAAGCTGGATATCGAAACGCTGAAAAAATATGGTGATGTGGAGTTCCTTACACTGGAAGATATATTCGGATATTAAAACTCATATAACGAAAAAGCCCCTCTTTGCAGGGGCTTTTTTGTTTAGAAGTTGAAGTTCACATTAAGTAGTTTACTCCCCTTTAGCATCTGTACCTTTATATCCTCACTCACGTCGAAATCATACAAGTGAGCATCTACATATGCGTCCACCATATTAATTACATAAAATAATGCGAAGTAAATTATAAACTCATCCCGTTTGTCTTTAAAATCATCTCTTTGTTCCTTATATGTAGAGTTACCATTTGGATCGCTTGCCTGAGATTGAACATATAGATCTTCGTATTGATTATACTTGTCATTGTATCTGTATATCTCGTAACCGAGGTATCCGCCAACTCCGAGGATTATCGGTATTTTCCAGTATGATGTATTATACAGCTGACCGGCTCCCGGAACGAGCGCGGATAATCCCACCGCAACCCATGGATTCTTTTTCATTTTAAATGACTTCGGCTGCTTCTTCTTCGGAGGTGAGACAGTGTCGCTTTTTAATGAATCATACTGCGCGTTGATGAGCTCGAGCTTGGGGAATGAATTCTGCGGGAATGCTTTGCCGGATATGCCAATAATAACTACAGCCAATATTATCTTTAAGACTTTCATCCGAATGAAAATAAAAAAGCATTCCAAAAATTGGAATGCTTTTAAAATTACTATTTATGGATAACCTATTTTTGGTTATTCTCAGGATTGCTTTGATCCTGTGGATTCTGCTGTTGCTGCTGGTTTGTCGGAGGCACCTGGTTTTGGGGAGGTGTTGATTGTGGTCCCGGAGGTACCTGATTTTGTCCGGCTTTTTGCTGAATGATACTTTCCTCTACACCTGATGAGGAATTACTGATATAGATGTTCAGCAATAAGCTTCCGAGCAGAAATATTGTTGCCAGGATGATCGTAAATCTTTGTAAGAAATCGGAGGTCCTTCTGGCGCCAAACATTGTGGTCATGCTGGATCCGGCTCCTGCCAGTCCTGCAAGTCCTCCGCCTTTTGAAGCCTGCATCAGCACCACACCCATAAGCACTACACAGACTAATACGAGCACTATTATTAATAATGTAACCATAGCCTCCAAAGTACCGCTATTATTAAAAATATACAAGTCATATATCTCACGGTTTTAGTCATAGAATTTCTCATCTTCTTACTCAGATTTTTTCATCTGGAGACTGAACTAAAACAAAAATTTAACAAATACTTTATACATAAAACTAGATGTTGATTTAATGCAATAAATGAATTAATTTTGCTGGTATTATTTTAGTTAAACCATTAAAAGGAAGACAATGGCTAAAGCAACAAAGAAAGCAGCTAAGAAAAAAGCAGCTCCTAAAAAGAAAGCTGCACCAAAGAAGAAAGCTGCTCCTAAAAAGAAAGCTGCAAAGAAGAAAGCAGCTCCTAAAAAGAAAGCTGCTCCTAAGAAAAAAGCTGCAAAGAAGAAATAAGGCAGCTTAAGCTTTATGGTTTTATATTTGATAACGCAACCCCAGGGTTGCGTTATTATTTTATACCCCTCACTACCGGACTTTTTGAATTTCAATTTGACATATTAGTTTCTAATTTAATCCATAGCACATGTGTTTCTACAAATAAACCAGTGAATAATGGATGCAGAAAAGTTTATAATAGGAAATGAATTAGTTTCCTCTCCCGAAACAAAAGATATAATCAACCCCTATACAAATCAGGTCGTAAGAAAAGTTTATAAAAGCTCTAAGCAGGATATAAACCACGCGCTGGACTACCTTACGGGGATTTTCCCGCGCTACAGGGATACACCTACATATATAAAGGCTTCCTTGTTGGAGGGTATCTCTAAAAAGATCTCCGAACGCAGAGAAGACCTCGCTATGCTGATAACGCTTGAAACGGGTAAACCCATAAGGTTTTCGCGTATCGAGATCGACCGCGCCATCCTGACCTTTAAACTCGGTTCCGAAGAATCTAAACGCATAGAGGGCGAGGTATTGGATCTCGACCTGCTAAAAGGCTCCGAAGGAAAAATGGGCATCGTTAAGAGATTCCCGCTCGGTGTTATACTCGCCATCACGCCGTGGAATTTTCCCATCAACCTCGTTGCGCATAAACTCTCCCCCGCCCTCGCATCGGGTAATACCATCCTGTTAAAACCCGCATCGACATCTATGACATGCGGTATAGAGCTGGTCAAAATAATAAAAGAAGCCTCCGCTGAGCTCGGACTGGATTACTGCCCGGTAAATGTCGTCACGGCATCGGGTGGTGAAATAAACGAATTTCTGGATGACAGTCGTGTTAAACTTATCAGCTTCACAGGAAGTTCATCTGTCGGCTGGGGTATACGGAAAAAAGCCGTGAAACAAAAAGTATCACTCGAACTCGGCGGTAACGCCGGAGTTATCGTAGATAAAGATGCCGATATTCCTACCGCCGTCACGAAAATAATCACCGGAGCATTCGGTCAGGCTGGACAAAGCTGTATCTCCGTACAGCGGGTTTTTGTCCATAATGACATAATGGATAGCTTCCGCTCTAAATTATTGGAGGAAACGGCAAAGATAAAATTCGGTGATCCATTCGATGAAAATACTCTCTCTGGTCCTATGATAGAGCAAAAAGAAGCCGAACGCATACAGGAATGGGTAAACGAAGCCAAAGATTCCGGTGCAAATATATCCGCCGGAGGCAATCGGGACGGAGCAGTTTTCGAGCCTACTATCGTGGAAAAAGCATCACCTGATCTAAAAATAAATGCGGACGAGGTATTTGCTCCCCTCCTCACATTAACAGGATTCAGCGATTTTAAAGAAGCCGTAAAAATGGTTGGTGATTCTGAATACGGACTGCAGGCAGGAGCATTCACAAATGATCTTAACAATGCCTTATACGCATTTGATAATATCGAGGTGGGCGGTGTCGTCATAAACGACGTCCCTACATATCGAATGGATTCTATGCCGTACGGGGGTTCTAAGGATTCCGGCAATACCCGAGAAGGCATAAAATATGCCATCGAAGAAATGACTGAGAGAAGGATTTTGGTTTTAAGTAAATAAATATTATTGTTAATTTGTACCATGAATAAAGACAGCATAATAACGGTTTTTGGCGGAACGGGGATGCTTGGGGGCGCTGTAGTGCGTCGCCTCAAAGACAAGGGCTATACTAATATCCAGACACCTTCGCGCAAAACCGGCATAGACCTCCTGATAAAAGAAAATGTTGATCGATACTTTAAGGAAGAAAAGCCTGAATACGTTTTTATGACGGCAGGACTTGTAGGTGGGATTCTCGCCAATAACACACGGCAGGCTGATTTTCTTTATCAGAATGCAATAATGATACTCAATGTCCTCGAAGCATTAAAAGAATACGCGCCGGAATGCAAACTTCTCTATACCGGATCCACGTGCATCTACCCAAAGGAAAATCCACAGCCGATCAACGAGAACCGCTTTATGATGGGACCGCTCGAAGAAACTAATAAAGGATATGCTGTCGCGAAAGGAATGGGCATTGTAGCGTGCGAGCTTTACCGCAATCAATACAATATAAATGCTGTCGCCGCCATGCCGACAAATCTATACGGACCGGGCGATAATTATGACCTGCAAAATTCCCACTTCATCGCCGCTATGACACAAAAATTCATTAATGCCAAAACCAAAGGCGATAAACTTGTCTTCTGGGGTACAGGCAAACCACGCCGTGAAGCATTATATGTGGATGATTGTGCGGACGCATGTATCTACCTCATGGAAAACTATAACGATCCCGAAATTGTAAATATCGGAACAGGTTTCGATCACTCGATAAAAGAATATATAGATATCGCTAAAAAGGTTTTTGAATATGATGGTGAGATAGAGTGGGACACGACGAAACCCGACGGTATGTACGAAAAACGCACGGACATTTCCCGCCTGAAATCAATTATGCCTGAGTTCGATCCGAGACCATTCGAGGAAGGATTAAAGGAAGTATTAAAGATCGATTTTGGAGTGGAAGTCTAGCCCTTTATATATTTCTCTGCTTTTTTACGAACTATATCACCGTAGTTCTTATTCTCCAGCTTACTCTCCAGCCATGAGACGTAATCAAAGTACAAAGCGCCGGACACCTCATACGGATCATCCATAAATTTCGTAATATGATACTTACTCTCATCGAATAGCTCCATTAGCTCCTTTTGAGTAATATTGTTCAACACCCTCTTAAAAAAATCTAGTAGGAATTTCTCGAATCTATACTCGAGTTTCCTGGATACAAGATACCTGTATGTTGACCGTATCAGAAAATCCAGATGTTCGGTATTTCCCAGTTCGTAATGCATTATAATACTTATCAGTTTTGCCGAGAGGTATAGCTCCTTTCTCTGCTCCGGCTCACCTTCATTGATTATCATGTTTGCATACTCAAGCGCCTCCTTATATTTCCCTGCCCCGAAATATATTAATGCTGTGAAATAATATGCGAATGTCAGCTCCCGTGGATCATACGTATCCTTCATTTCCTCCACTTCAAATATGTATGGTTTGGCAAATTTAACTCCCTCGTTATAACTACCCAGAGCATTATAATATAAAAGCTGGTGCTTTCGTATCAATACATCCAGCATCCTATCATAATCCGTCATCCTTCCCCGCGTTTTTACATACGACTTATACTTTTTCATAACCTCATCATACTTACGGTACTCTTTTACGTACAAACAACCGGATAACTGGTTGTGTATCATTAGAACATAGTTCGTGTGTCGTCTCTTCCTCTCCGCAGGATTACTTTCATAGAGATTCTCCAGGTCGAGTATATAATCATAATAGCTTTTGAAATCCCTCACAAAAGAGAAATAACCGATGTAAATATCATAAAAGAATGTCTTATTATAAAAAGTATGGAGCAAATCGGGTTCCTGCATTACCGGTGCATCAAGGAGTTCTTTAAACTGTGCTGCCGTTTGTTCCTCTCTTGCGTGCCCGGCTGACATTAGTAATGATGCCGCCTTGCCGTATATGATCCTCAGCTCGGTAGATTCGTTCAGTACAGTTATTACCATCTTTTCCTCTTTATATATCTTATCCATCTTTTCCATCATATTTTCATCTCCCTTTTCCAGCAGATGATTCTTTTCCCACTGAAGTAGCTCGTAGAGCTTGTGATAATTCTCGGTAGAATACGCCAGCTTCTTTGCGCGAGATAGAAGTTTCTCACTTTGATCGAATAATGATTTATCGAATAGCACCTGTATCCCCTGTACCATATCATGGAGACGCGCATTATCGGTTTCATCCAGAATGAAATGAACGAGGTTTCTTAGAATTGAATTGTAAAGAAAATTTTTCGCAACCGAGAGCTGATTCAAAAACTTCTCACCCTTTAGCGCCTCCTTTAGCTTTTCCTCATCATATCCTTTTCCCTTTTTTACCTGTGCATCCACCGCATCGAAGAGCTTTATATACGAGCGCTCACTTGACCCAAACGTTTTCGAATGCTTCCGGAAATAACTTTTTTCGGTTTTTGATAGAGACTTAATAAGGTTGTAAAGGTCTTCTGAGATCTTTTTCATGCCCGGTAAACGCTAATTTTAAAATCCTATTAAATGCCGATTCTGGCTAAATATTGAGGTTTTTGAACGAGACTGCATTCAATGAACACTAATTTATGAGAAAATTCGGTTTTATAAAATTCATTTACAAAAATATTTTTATACCGTGAATGAAAAAGCCGGGGCAAATAATCAAGATGGACAAACTCAAAGACCTCAACCGAAGAAGGAAAAGACCGCGCGGAAGAAATCCAAAGATCATCGAGATCAATAACGGACCGCTTAATAGAACACTTTTATTAAAAAAGAGATATATCTAATTCTAAAACCAAAAAGGAATGAAGGAAATGAACCAAAACCCAAAATCTCATTTTTTGAAGTTTCCTCTCCGAAAACGCGACAAACCCGAAAAGCGTAGCAGTAACCAGCAGAACCGTTTTATTTTTACTCAGTTTTTCGGTGATGTCTACGCCCGGAGAAAATCGGTTATGTTTGTAAAAGCATTAATTCTGCTCCCGCTCTTTATGTCACTGCCGGTATTGCAGGCATGTTCCGGAGGAAATCAGAGTGTTACAAGTTCTTCACCTGCAGGCAAATATGAATTCGTAATGTACGATTCATCTGACAGCAGACTGCTTGACGGCATGATCACCCTCAAAAAAACTGACACAACGTACGTGTCGGATATCACCATCAGTAATAAGTACGCGGATTTCTACAGCTATGGAAATATGAAGTCCGCTAAAAACTATACTCATTACAATAAGAATGAGAAAACTTTATTCATAAATATGAACCCGTCCAGTACCGACGATAACATCTTTATCACCCTCACATCCTCCGGTAACGAATTGAATGGGAACTGGACGCATACAACTATTGCCGGTGATATGGGTAAAGGGAAATTCACAGCAAAAAAGTTAAAATCAAACAACTAAAATAAAAAGAAATGAAATCAAGAACATCGATACTTACTGCATTAGCCTTGGTGGTATTGGTAAGCCTGTATAGCTTTACCTCCCATGATAAGGAACTCAGCGATAAGCTAGATTTTCAGACAACACAGATCAGTTATCTGAAAAACACGGTTAAAAACGTTAACCAGACAATTAAAGAAAGAAAGTCATCCGTTGATTTCGCCGAAATAAATTTATTCAATCCTTCCCCGGCGAGGGATTCCCGAAGCGCGTACGAATTTGTTTCCGATGCCAGCTTCCTTGATATCAAGACTGAAGTACTTGATCAAATCAATTTGACCAAGCCGGAAGACCTGACACTGAATATCCCTCTTAATGACGGAAGCATTATACAGGTCGATCTCACCAAAAATGATATCCTTGCGGAAGGTTTTAATATCAGCGATATAACCGGCGGTACTATACATTCGTACACCCCGGGTTTATACTACAAAGGTGTAGTCCGCGGTAAGGAACTCTTCACACTCGCCGCTATAAGCATTTTCAAAGATCATGTAATGGGAATAATATCGGACGAGAGAGGAAACTGGAATCTCGGACCGGTTAAGGACAAAAACAACAAGAATACAAATGAATATATATACTATAACGATGTGGATATGCTGAAAAAGAATGAATTTAAATGCGGAATTGAAGGCATCGAAGAAGAATCTACATTTCCTGTAAAAGAAAATCCCGAAAATACTCAGCTGGGAAATGGCTTAGACAATCCTTCGACCGTTCCATTAAAAGTCTATTTCGTTGCTGATTACTCTCTCTATGTTGCCGCGAACGGAAATCTACAGACACTAGCCGATTATATAACCGGGTTCTTTAATTCGGTCTCGGCGATTTACCAAAATGAGAGCATCCCGTTCCAGATAGCATACATCGCCGCATATACACAGCAGGACCCTATGGCGAATGCGCCTGGCACGTATGAAATGAGACAAATATTCGGCGCGCAGATCCAGAATAACATGCAGGGCGGTGACATCGCAAATCTCCTCTCCATCAGGACCGATGTATCTGGGGGACTTGCTTACATCAGAAGCCTCTGTCAGCCTTACAACCCGGCGGACTCATCGGGAAGCTACTGTGTTTGTGTGATCGAAGGCAATTACCAGCCATACCCTAACTACTCATGGACCGTAACGGTAGTAGCCCATGAAATGGGACACAATACCGGATCGAGACACACTCATGCATGTGTATGGCCCCGTCCGGGTGGAGGTGTAGGTCCAATCGACACCTGTATAATTAATGCTGAGAATTCTACTTTCTCGGGATTCCCTGAGGCATGTGTACCTATCCAGCCCATGCAGGGATGCTATTCACCGGCAAATGGAACCGTCATGAGTTATTGCCACTTCTGTAATACAACGTACCTCGGCAATGGATTTGGTCCCCTCCCCGGTGATACTATCAGACTTAGATTTATGCAAGCACAGAACTGTCTTATAGGGATACAGAATATTAGTTCACAGATTCCGGATGGATTTTCGTTAAAACAGAACTATCCGAATCCATTTAACCCCTCTACAAAAATTGAATTTAATATTAAAAGCAGTGGATATGTAAAATTGGCAGTATATGACATGCTTGGTAAGGAGGTCGGAGCCCTCGTCAATGGTGACCTGACTCCCGGAACGTACCAGTACACTTTTGAAGCGCAATCGCTTCCGAGCGGAGTTTATTTTTACAAACTTGAGACAAACGGGTTCACGGAAACAAAACGTATGATTCTTCTGAAGTAAAATTTCATTACTTCATTCCTCCGGGAAAGCCCTTCATCTGATGGAGGGCTTTCTCTTTATTATACTCCCGCAACTTTACTTCTTCTTTCCATCATTACATTATCACGCCATACATCACCCATCTTTCCCATTTTCTCACGTATTCCTATAACTTTGAAACCGACTTTTTCGTGTAGTTTTATGCTCGCCATATTCTCCGGAAATAAAACCGAAAGCAGGCTCCATATTCCGTTCTTCTCCGATTCCGGTATCAACACATCAAATAACTTCTTACCGACACCTTTACCGCGGTGATCCTCATGTATGTAGATACTGACCTCCATTATCCCTAGATATACTTTCCGTGTCGATGTAGGAATTAGCGCTATCCATCCCGCTACCTTACCGTCCTCAATCGCAACAAACCTGCATATATCGAGATGTTTTTTATCCCACTCTTCCCACGACGGCGCTGCCGTCTCAAACGTAGCATTACCCGTCATGATCCCCTGCTCATAGATCTGCCTTACTTCATCCCAGTGCTCCGGTAAAAGCTTTACGATCTCCATCAGCGCCCGTCGTCTTCTCCCTTATACCAGCTTAACTCATCGTACATTCCCTTTAGCTCCAATGCCCGCTTCCTTATAACTTCCATCCTCGCTCCCGATGCCAGCATCGGATACATCGTACCGCCCCCCATTATCTCATACACGTACTCATAGTAACTGCTTATAGCCTGCATTTCCTTATCACGGAAGGTTATCCATTCACGTTGTGCTTCCCGCAGATCTTCTTTAGCCTTATCTCCCAGCACGTCCATTAGTAGCTTATAATTCTTATTCAGCTCGATGTCCCAGAGCACAGCCGCGCTATCGGCACACATAATCATACCCATAGTTGACCCGTTTGAGTCTATACAGTTTTCGTACCACACGTCGATCGGATGCTTTTCCTGTGTGTCATCCTGTGAATATGCGAGCACAGGAAGGATAATTAATGCGAACAAAAAAAGTAGTTTTTTTCCCATTAGTTGTAAGGTTTATGTTTGGATTACTATTACCTTCTTAATACCATTGAAAATATCTCACGGTTCCGCTTCGTCGAAATACCCGGCATTTGCTTATCCACTATATCCAGCGTCTCCATTATCAGCCCGGAAAGTATCTCTATAGCTTCTTCTTCGCCTGAATGAAATACATCCGTAAATCTCTTATATAAATTTTCCGGCTTTATCTTCATCTTATCGATCGTAAAATCCGCCGACTTAAACTTCCCCGGATGATACAGTCTATTGATCCCGCAAAGTATTCCAAAGATGCGCTTCTCTATATCGAGAAATGTTTCATATAAAAAAAGTGTATCATTACGTTCCAGCCCCATCTTCACAAGCACCCACTTCGGATGAAAGGCAAGATTCTTCTTCACAAGGTCTTCCGCGTATTTATCCGGATAGCTCTCGATAAAATGCCGGCGCTTTTCCTCTGCCCACTCGTCACCTTTTATCGGCGCGCCATCGACAAATCCCGACAGCATTATCTGAAACTCAGCGTTATTTATATCCGGCTCACTAAGATATTCATTCAACTCCTTCTCCCACGGCTCAATAAATGTATGCCCGTAATCATACCGTATCCCGTCTACGAATTTATACACCGTTATCCCGCTGTTTATATCTTCGCCGTAAAGTCCCCCTCCGCTCGAAACGGCATCTTCCTTAATACGGTCGAAGTCGTTCTGGCCGAGAGGCTTTTCATACAGAACTATCGTGTCTATGTCGGAGTTATCGTCGGCTATTCCTTTGGCTACAGAACCCGTTACAAGCATGGCTATAACGTTGGGGTCATCCATTAGCTCACCCGCGTTTTGCCTAGCCAGTTCCATGCGTTGTTTACTAATTTCATTCATAATTTAAGTTTTAAATTCTTTCAATTCTACGTAATATTGGTATTATTGTTATTACGATTTATGGCATTAATACTTTACTAATAGTTTTGTAAATTGCTTAATTATTAATAAATCTACGGAAATTTTGGGCAATAAAGACCTAATGGAAGTGATCGTTTCCCTCGCGAAAAGGCGGGGTTTTGTGTTTCAATCATCGGAGATTTACGGCGGATTAAACGGATGCTATGATTACGGTCCGCTCGGCGTGGAGCTTCTCAGAAATATAAAGGAAGCATGGTGGAAAGCTATGACCTACCGCGAAGATATAGAGGGCATCGATGCATCTATACTAATGCATCCGCGTGTGTGGGAAGCTTCCGGTCACGTGGAAAATTTCACCGACCCTATGGTTGATTGCAAAAATTGTAAATCCCGTTACCGCCTCGATGTGCTGTACGAAATGGTCTCCAAAAAAACTCGCAAAGAGATCGACGAGAAAAAACAGGACGGTGTTTCCGTAGAAGAGGTCATTAAAGAAAATCTCGACATAATCCCCTGCCCTAACTGTGGTAATAGAGAGACATTTACCGACGCTAAGCAGTTCAACCTGATGTTTAAGACACATATCGGCGCTTCTGAAGACTCCGCTAGTGTAGTTTACCTGCGTCCGGAGACAGCACAGGGCATTTATGTTAATTTCCTTAACGTAAAAGAATCGTCACGCCAAAAGATCCCCTTTGGAATAGCGCAGATCGGCAAATCATTCCGCAACGAGATAAATACGAAGAATTTTCTCTTCCGTGTGCGTGAGTTCGAGCAGATGGAGATGCAGTATTTCGTAAAGCCCGGCGACGATGAAAAATGGTTTGAATACTGGAAAGAACTGCGAATGAAATGGTTCGAGCAATACGGACTTAATAAAGACAAACTGAAATTCTTCAAACACGAAAAACTCGCCCACTACGCGAAAGAAGCCTTCGACATCGAATATGAATTTCCATTTGGTTGGGGTGAGCTGGAGGGCATTCACAATAGAACGGATTTCGACCTCAGACGCCACTCTGAATACTCCGGCAAGAAGATTGAATACTTCGATGAGCAGGAAAAACAAAAATACATCCCATACGTCATTGAGACTGCGGTAGGTGCGACTCGCAGCTTTCTTGCGTTTCTTATTGACGCGTATGATGAAGAGGAAATTCCGAAAGAAGACGGTAAATCCGAGACTAGAACTGTACTGCATTTTCACCCGGAACTCGCTCCGGTTAAAGCCGCTGTATTTCCGCTGGTGAATAAGGACGGCATGCCCGAGATAGCTCATGAAATTACGAATTCGCTTCGTAAGAGCTTCAAAGTGTTTTATGATGATTCCGGCGCTGTCGGCAGAAGGTACAGACGCCAGGATGAATGCGGTACCCCTTATTGCATCACGGTCGATACACAGACGACCGAGGATGGTACTGTTACAGTGCGTGACAGGGACTCCATGCTCCAGGAAAGAATTAACAAAGATAACCTAACAAGCTACCTCAAAGAAAAATTAAACATATAATGGATCCTATACAGTTAATTGGTTTCCTTGGTGCCGCTGGCACAACGTTCGCATTCCTCCCTCAATCCATTAAAGTAATAAAATCTCGCCACACAAAAGACCTATCGTTAGCCATGCTGATAATGATGGAAGCCGGGGTTATTTTCTGGCTTATCTACGGGGTTTTAGACAATGATGTACCGATCATTGCCGCAAATACCGTTTCAATATTTTTTGTCACCACCACACTCTGGCTTAAAATAAAATATAAGTAGCCTCCTTCTTATGTTAAGTTTTTGTAAAGCCCCTTAGTATTATTAATATTGGGGCATATAATGGATATATTTATACAATTATTCCATCATCAAAAACTTCATCATGAAAATTTCAGCACTCTTTTTAATTTTTTTCATTTTTGCATCCGTCTGTACTGCGCAGGACAATGATGTAAAAGTATCCGGCTATGCTTTCGGTGATTACTTTTACAAAGTTGACGGAGACTCTACCGGTTCCGGTACTCAGTATTCAAACATTAAAAAGGATTACCAGGGATTCGAGTTCAGGCGCATATACATCATATTTAAAAAGAACATCAGCAAAGACTTCTCTGCGAATGTCACTCTCGAGGGAAATTCCGGAACAACAACCGGCGGAAAGTACGGTTTGTATTTTAAGGTCATCCAGCTGACATGGAGCAACCTGATACCAATGGGCAGAATTAATATAGGCTTAACCTCCACACAAAGCTTTGACCTCGAGCAGGATCTTTGGAATTACAGGTCCATAGAAAAGACGGTTGGCGACTTTAGAGGATTTAGCGAGTTCACTGATGTTGGTATTTCATTCGAGGGTAACTTTGATAAAAAGGGCATCCTCAGCTACTTCGGGATGTTCGGCGGCGGCACTGGGCAAAAGCCTGTTTTTAGCAAAAATAAGAAGTTTTATGGCATGCTTACATCACGCCCCGCAAAGGGATTCGTTATTGCCGCGTATGGAGATTACCAGACAGATGGCAACGGTCAGGAATCTAATCTCTTCCGCGGAGTAGCAGGATATAATTCTCCTCATTTTAATATCGGCGGATCGGTAAACCAGCAGATTAAAAAATTCTCTTCGGGACCGGATATGAAGCCTTTCGCGTTTTCAGTATTTGCATGGGCGCCGGTTGCCGTATCGAAGAATCTTTCCGTAAATGCCTTTGCTAGATTTGACATGTACGACCCGGACACCGAGAGCAGTACCACAGGATTTAAACAGAACTTCATTACCGCCGGGCTTGATTTTATGCCGGTAAAGAACGTCCACCTCATGCCTAATGTATGGATTGATTCGTACTCCGACAAAAGCTCTTCAAATATAAACAGACCTACCGACGTTGTCGCCAGGTTCACATTTAATTATAAATATGAATAAAAAGAATATTAGAGTAACCCCTCATATTCTTTAAATAAGTAACCCCGGGGCAGTCATCATGACTGCCCTTTTTACTTCCCTTCGATCTCTCAAACAAGTAACTACCAATTTAATAACCTTTTAGCTTTACAATTACTTTACTTCAATAAAATATATAAATTACTATATTTATAGGAATTGATGATGTTTCGTAACAATTATGTAATACTCTATTAACAATTTGGTAACAATAATATAATAGATTAGTTTAAATTTTTTAATTGTTAATTAACAAACAACATTATGAAAATTTTCACCGCATTAGTCTTTGTACTGGTGTTGACCGCCTCTACGGTTTACAGCCAGGACGATAACGATGTAAAAGTATCCGGTTACGCGTTCGGCGATTACTTTTACAAAGTTGACGGAGACTCCTCCGGCTCCGGTACCCAGTATTCAAACCTTAAAAAGGATTACCAGGGGTTTGACTTCAGGCGTATCTACGTTACTTTAAAAAAGAACATCAGCAAAGATTTTTCTGCCAATGTTACACTTGAAGGTAACTCGGGTACAACAATTGGAGGAAAGTACGGTTTGTACTTTAAAGTAATACAGCTCTCGTGGAAAAATCTCATCCCGATGGGACAGATAAACCTCGGGCTGATCTCTCCTAATACTTATGATCTGGAGCAGGATATATGGTCATATAGATCGATAGAAAAGACAGTCGGTGATTTTAGAAATTTTGGTAACTCCTCCGATGTGGGAGTTTCCGTACAGGGAGATTTTGATAAAAAAGGAATGTTCAGCTATTTCGCAATGTTCGGCGGCGGCACAGGTCAAAAGCCCATTTTCACAAAGAACAAAAAAGTTTACGGCCAGCTTACCTCACGTCCCGCGAAAGGCTTCGTCATTGCCGCTTACGGTGATTATGAATCCAACGGTGAAGGACAGAATGGAAGCACTATTAAAGGAACAGCCGGCTACAACTCACCCCAATTCAATATTGGTGCAGTTGTGTACCAGCTCACTAAATCATTCTCATCCGGTCCCGATATGAAACCGTTCGCGTTTTCCGTATTTGCGTGGGCACCTCTTGCCACATCTAAGAATCTCACAGTAAACGCATTCGCAAGATTCGACATGTACGATCCAGATACCGAGAGCAGTAATACCGGGTTCAAACAAAACTTCATCACCGGCGGGCTCGATTTCATGCCTGTTAAAAATGTTCACTTTATGCCAAACATATGGGTAAATTCATACACAGATAAAAGCTCATCCAACATCGACAGACCAACCGATGTGGTAGCCAGACTTACATTCTACTATAAGTATGAGTAATAAAATTTTTTACAAAGAGCAGATATAAACGAAAGGGGCTAAAAGCCCCTTTCTTGTTACATATATATAGATAAATCCTCCTTTAGAAATAGAAGTGAAAATTGAACTGGTATTCATCATTATCCAGGTCTGCCTCCTCGCTCACTATCCTTATCATTAGCTCAGTCTCCATCCCCGGAACCGGAAATGCCGCCACCCCAAAGCTGTATCTGTTCATCTCGTCGTTGTCGGTATCCCTGTCCGGATCGAAATACTCATACTGTCCCCTGAGCTCGAGCCCCTGTATTACGCGTATATCCAGTTCCCCGTATGTGAACGCCTTCCTTTTGAGAAAGTTATCGATAGTGTTTTCCTCGAAATCCACCTCGCCCAGTAAAGCCACTCTGTTGTCCAGACCTATCTTTGTGAACCAGTTCCATGCTTTGCGGTTCGCGTTTAACGTGTTCCCGGAAACAAACGCCTGGTACGGATTATTATAAAACGACATCCCGAAATTGAAATTATACCTGTAATCGGCGAAATTGATCGTCGCATCCCCCTTTGTTACGAACATCTTATTCTGATCCGTATCGAAAAAATTCGTATTTAACCCGTTAAACAGTCCCGCATTCAGCGTAAAGATTCCCGGTTGAATTCCCATTTCTAACCCCGCATCGGGCGAATATGGTGTATTCAGCAGATCCTGACGCTGGTATGCACGGTGCTCCACGATCTTTATCCCGTAATCCGGCGAAAACCTCCCCGCCCTGAAATAAAATCCGGCAGGAAGCCCGGAGATCATTCCGTATGCCTCATACTTCGTAGGAAAATTCGGGATCTCTATCCCCGAAGAAACAAACACGCTGAGCAACTTATTGACCTCTGCGTTCACATAGAGATCACCCTGCATAGTAAGGAATGTATTCTGATTTCCCTGGTTGGGAACCTGGTTGTCGATGTGAGCTATACGGACGTCACCGCCGATGTTTATGAAGTCGTTGATACGCGGCGAGAACTTTGCATCCTTCACCAGCTTTTTAAAAGCCTCCATCTGCAAATTATCCTGCGCGTATTTCGTCCCGTAAAGATTCCGCATGGAACCTCCCGTTGGACTTACATGGCACAGGTTGCAGTTTTCACCCGTGTAAGCCGAAAAACGAGGATAGCTTTCCAGCTCACCCACAAGGTAAAGGAACAGCGATACTGCAGTAACAAACGAAAAAAGCCTAAATAGAATTTTTTTCTTCATGTGGGGTAATTTTTTTATTGAAAAAAACCTTACCCCATAACCTGAAACTTATTCCCTTTTAGTAGCCTTGATAGAACCTTTGGAAACCACACCGACGAACGTGGAATAGCTCCACTCACCGGAATAGGTCAATAGCCCCGCCGTCATCCGAAGAAAAATATTCGCGTCAGCCATACGCGGATTAGCATTAATGAATACCTGCTTCCTGTCATCGGATAGACTTCCCTTCATTTCTTTGGTCTCACCCTTGCTTATTATCTGGCTGGGCTGATATACGTTATCGAATATATATGTCCCGCTTATATCTTTACCTGTGATATTCTGTATATTGAATGTACCGGAAGCGATCGAATCACCTCCGGTATCATAGATCGTAAACGCGTAGACACCTTTATCGAAATACTGCTGTTCGAGGTCCGGTGTGTTCGAACATGAAGTCAGATAGAACAAACCTAAAATGGCTATGACTACTACTGTTACCCTCATGCTCTTTTCTATTTGATTAATATCATTTTTTTCACGGAAGAATACGAATCCTGGTTGCCCTCTGCGCTAACTGCATTAAAGCGGTAAAAATATACACCGCTCGCCAGGTTAAACGACGACGCATCGAAATAAAAACTAAACGCTCCCTTATTGTAAAACTGCCCGTCCACAAGCCTCGCGATCTCCCTTCCGGATATATCGTAAATAGATAGGTTCACCTTTGCATCGACCGGTAGTTCAAAACGTATTGTGGTACCCGGATTAAATGGATTTGGGTAATTCTGATCTAATGTAAAGTTCTGTGCTTCCGATGAGTTTGTCGTATTCTGGATACATCCTGCCTGCTGGTATCTCAGCCGTATCGTATCTCCCGGTAATGGACCAAATCCAAGGGCAAGATTTACACTTCCCTGAAGGTGACAGTAGCTCATTATTGTACCGTTATTGATCGGGCGTATAGTGCTGAAGCAATTTCCCTCTGCATTATAACAGGAATCTATAGCTCCCAGAGGTCCGCCGGTTCCAAATACAGGCCATGCGCAGGCATGAGTATGCATAGAACCAAAATTGTGACCCATCTCATGAGCTACAACATTTACCGTCCACGACCAGGTTGGATAGCTGGAGTAATTGTCCTCGATATTGCTAAATGCAAATCTTCCCGCGCTAAACTGTGCCTGGTATGGAAGGCATAATACATTTATCCATGCAATTCCGCCGAGACCCGCATTACGCGTAGAGAGCAAATGGGCAAGGTCACCATAAAAATTATCCTGAGTGTTCTGTCCAAAATCCGTTAGGATAGTTTCGGAATTAGAGCTAAATGCATAAGGATCTATCGAGGTATACACCCTTATTTCCGAAATATTGATCTTTATGCTTTCGTTTCTGTAAATAGTTATAACATTATTATACATACCCTCGACGAACTGCCCGACGTTATTTATACTACTGCCGTTATCCTGGTACATCTGGTAATCACACAAAAAGTAAACTCTTGTTGTATCATCGAAGCCGTTTGGATCATCTGATGGAGTGAGTGGCATATTTTCATTATTTGGATTAAATATCCTCATCTTATTATCCTTACCATCCACTCCGCATTTAAAATCGCTCTTCTCTACCCTGTCCCTGTCGTTGTAGTATATATACTGGTCTGTATTGTTACCGTCATTATCCTTTACCGAACCCAGGTTATAGTTGCCGTTATCATTTGATACCACTCCCATTACAAATTCCGGGAAGATACTGATAGAGACAAGTGAGTTTATGTCACCCTTTATAATTCCTCTGTAATGTACACCCGGGGTGTAATTTTCACGCTTTACGACACCGTTGTTTATTGATGTAACCCGGAAATCCTTATCGAATATGTTCACCTTTGTTAATTCCAATTGGACGTTACCGTCTCCTACCGGGATATTGAAAACAATATTATCCGGCTTTTCACTGTAAAGTGTAGAGAGCGCGGAACGGTCCATAGTCAATGTCGTTACGTTTGTGGAAAACTTCACGAGATTCGGGTCACTTGACGCATCACCCGATGAAGTGAATAAGCTGATGTCTCTAAGATCAGCCTTGTTGATCTTACTTATCTCATTTGCCACTTCGTGCTTTCTGACGGGAGTACTCTCCGGCGTTAATGTCACAGGCGTATCCTTTCCCGAAAAACCGATCAGGAAAAGCAAACTCAGTGGCGCTGTAATGAAAAATACTGTTCGTAATATTTTTATCATGATATAATACTTTTTATTTTTCTGATGAATTACTGTTGTCACCGGAGGTCTTATCTCCGCTCACCCTGTTATTATCACTCGACACTTTACTATATTCGAGGGTTCTTGTGACGTTAATACCGACTAGCACTAGCTCGGTCGCGTTCGCTGTTTGTATCGTGTACTGTACGTTCGATGCCGTATATGTGAGCACGTTATTGTTGGCTGTATAGTCGCGCGTTATCGAGCCTTGTCCCGGACATTGAAGGATTGCGGTGCCGTCGTCTCTAAATTCGACCACCTCGCCTTCGCAAACATCCTGACCCGAGCCTTCCTGCCTCTGTAAAGACCATGTGCCTATTACATCACCCTGTACCAGGGAGTTTAATATATCTTCACAATCCCCTGCAACAAATGCCAGCGAAAGAATGAACATATAAAGGATTATCAGAGCAGGACGTCTTTTTAGCTTTGAAATCATCATTTATTGTTAATTTTTAAACGTTTTTTAAAAATACTTAATTTGCATCTCAGATACAAACTAAGTTTTTTTTAATATTGGGTTATAAATTTTTCTATTCGAACCTGGAATTTATACTTATTTTTCAGCAATGTGATGTAAATCATTGCAAATCTCTGCCAAAACGCTGTAAATTTGTATATGGCAGGATTTCCCAGAAAATATATGGTTATGTGCGGTAATACTGCAAACAAAAATTTTGCAAATCTTGTAAAATCAAAACTGTGAAAAGTCATTGTATATAGACTTTATAGCTGAAAATATTTATTCTTTACATACAAAACTCATCATTCCGCACACTTGACCTTCTGAAAGTTGTATTCTGTTTTTTAAAAAAAGTTTCATCTTAAAAGTATTACCTAAAAAGGATTTACATTAATTATAATGGAGGAAACAATTAATGAAAGTTCCATTTTACCGTTCACTCACGCTTATTCTATTTATTTCGATCTTTACCGCTTCTTACGTTCTTACGGGTTGTAACAAGGACGATGAGATGATAGTGTCCGGCGATGTTACAGATGTAAACGTCAACGGATCGCTAAGTCCCACAAATCATACAACTGCCCAGGGCAATTTGTTCGTTACCGACCAAAACGGAAACCCGCTAAGCATTACGAGCAATGACGTTTCAGCCGTAATGACCTGGACGTCGGATGACCCTGCCGGTACTTCAAACGGTACAGTGACTATAAATAGTGTAGTCTCTCAGGATATTGCAGCCGCGATCACTATGGATTATAGCGGAAGTATGTACTCACCCTCGACCTTGATACCATGTATGGTTGATGGTGTTAGTGCGTATATAAATGCAATGAGTTCGAATGACCTTGCGGAGATAATTAAATTCTCGACAAGTGTGTCTCTTGTCAGACCATTTACAAATAACAAAACAGATCTTCTCACTGCAGTTCAATCTACTGCTAATAATCCGTCCGCTGGAAGCACAGCGCTCTATGAATCGATATACAACGCTACTAACGATGTCTCTGCGTTGAATTCGGCTGACTATCTTCGTGCGGTTATAGCTTTTACAGACGGGGGTGAGAATGCGTCATCTGTTACAAGAGCACAAATGATCTCACAGGCTCTTAACTATGCGATCCCTGTGTTTACAATAACACTGCTCAACGGTGTAAGTCCGGATGATATGAAAAATATTGCCGATACTACCGGGGGATTTGCGTTTACTGTTTTACCGGATAGCTGTAATAATATTTCTAATATTTACACACAGATTAATAACCAGGTTAATAATGCTTACTCTATGTCGATTACCTGGCCAAATTTCGAAATGCCGGCTGCCGGTACTCTGGTAACAGTAACTGTTTCAGTTACATATGGTAGTATTACTAAGTCGTTCACAAAATCCTATGTACTGCTTTAGAGCTTGGATTAAAAATTAAAAAAAGGCAGGCTATCCTGCCTTTTTTTGTTTATACGGCATTCTGATATAGCTGGACATTTAGAACAAATTTTTATATGATTAGAATATTCAGGTAGTGATACCAAACACCACATTTTTTTACATCTCTATCTTTTTCTCAAGTCAGGGTAAATAGGAATATTAAATAACTAATTTAATTAGGAGAAAACATTATGCACTCTTCCAATTATTTGTGTTCCTATTTTTGCAGTAAATTTGTGCCTTTTTTGGTAGTTTTATTAGTTTTTTTCGTGACTGGCTGTAACCAGACGGACGAAGTAGTAACACCGGGTAATGTTACTAATATCGAAACAAACGGGTCACTCACCCCGACTTCGCATTCCTCCGTCGAGGGAAGTTTGTTCGTTACGGACCAGGAAGGAAATCCGGTAACCATTTCAACCGGCGATGTCAGCGCTGTAATGACCTGGGCATCGGATGATCCTTCAGCATCTTCTAATGGAACTGTGACTCTCACCAGCTCCTCAAACCAGCACATTGCTTCTGCTATCACTATGGACTATAGCGGGAGCATGCACACCCCCACAACACTGATACCTTGTATGGAAACCGGGGTAACTGCATACATAAATCGTATGCACCACGGTGATCTCGCAGAGTTAATTAAATTCTCCACCGATGTTGCTGTTGTCCAGAATTTTACAACCAGCAAGCCCGATCTGCTCAATGCAGTCACTTCAAACAGTCCTACTGGAGGAACGACCGCTCTCTACCAATCCATCTACAAAGCCACTATGGATGTCTCAGGGCAAAGCAATAACTGCCTGAGAACCGTTATAGCTTTTACCGATGGTGCGGAAAACCATTCGACGATTAGCCGGGCTGACATGATCACTGAAGCATTGACACACGGCATTCCTATTTTCACCGTCACTCTGCTCAATAGCGGAGCCGATCCTCAGGACATGCAGGGTATCTCGGATACCACCGGTGGGTTTGCGTTCACCGTCGAACCCGACAGCTGTGAGATTATTGAAAACGTATATGAACAGATTAATACGCAGGTTAATAACGCGTATTCATATACTATCACATGGCCCATAAGTGAAATGCCCCCGTCGGGAACGACCGTTACGGTTACGATCTCGGTTAATTACAAAGGTCTGATAAGTTCCTTCGAAAAAACTTTCAGATTGCCGTAAAGATGAAAACAAAAAAGGCAGGTATAAACCTGCCTTTTTTATAAACTGTTTCGGATTGTTTACTGGCTCCCATACGTTAAGGTCTTATCTATATTTATACCCGTTAGTACGAGCGTCGTATCGGCTGGCTTACTGATGGTATATTGCACGTCCGTCTCCGTAAAGGTAAGAATGTTATTCGACGCAGTGTATGTCGTGCTTACCGGATCAAATCCCGGACATTGAAATAGCGCTGTCCCGTCACCGTTAAACTGAGCTAGCTCGCCATCGCATACATCTGTCGCTGTTCCCGATTGTTCCCTTAGTGCCCAGAGACCTAGTATATCATCTTGAACCTGCACCTGGACAGGATCCTCACACGCATAGATTAACACAGCCAGCAAAAAAACTAAAAGATATCTTTTCATCTACTTTATAAGAAGCATTTTCTTAATTTCGCTAAAATTTCCTGCATTTATACGGTAAAAATATACCCCACTGGATAAGCCTCCTGCGTTCCACTCTATGGAGTATCCGCCTGCCGATAGGACGCTCCTTATCGGTGATCCGATCTCCCTGCCTACCGCGTCATAGATCGTAAGACTGACAAATGCCCTTTCCGGAATATCGAACTTTATCAATGTTGACGGGTTGAATGGGTTTGGATAGTTTTGATACAGCCTGTAGCTTCCCGGGGTTACATTGGGATTATGAGTTATACCCGCCGGGAAATCTACGATTGCGGAATATATCTCCTGGTTGTCACCCCCTGCTCTGTCGTCTGTCCACACCGGCACTACACGCCCGTTATATACGTCCATATTTATATAGTCCCCATACCGAACGTCCGAGTTGGGCGTATTCCCAAAAAATGACACGTCACTCAGCCTGTCATTCAGCCATGTATTTCCGCCATCCGTTGACCGCGCTATATACGAATTAAATCCGCTCCTTTGATCGTAGTACACCACATATAGATCACCGTTTGCGTCGCACCTCACCACCGGCCAAAACTGGTCTCCCGTTGTCACGTCATTCACCCTGATCGGGTTAGCCAGCCATGTAGCGCCAGCATCCGTCGACCTCTGAAACCACACGTCCTCGTTACCGCCCCGCTCATCCGCAAAGACCACGTACACATCCCCCCTCCTCGCGCCGTTGCTGTAGTCCACACATATAAACGGAAATGATCCGTTACTGCTGGAGCTGACCGAGCTTATCGTCTGGTCCGTCCCAAACGAAGTCCCCCCGTTCGTGGACTTGTCAAAACGTATCCCGCTCTGCCACCATACTATGTATATTTCACCATTCGTCCCCGAACATACATTGGACCCCTGCGCTGAAGTGCTCGTCGAGACACTCACTGTCGATGTCCAGTTCAATCCCGAGTTAGACGACTTCCTGAACTTTATTCCCCTCGACGGCCCAAAGCTCGTCCATGAAATAAAAATATTATTATATGTCGTATTTGTTTGCACTGGATCACAGAATATCCATTCCTTATCCTCACCTGCCCCTCCGCTTCCCGGCACAGCCGTAGAAAAATAAGAAAACGTCTGCCCGTCATTGGTAGATTTATATATCAGCATCTCGCGGTTAAATCCCGAGACCGGCTGGCGGGACGTACTCGAAATATAAAAATCACCTGCCGAGTCGCACGCTATTACCGGGTCGCTCTGTGAATCATGATCCGGGTTAGGGTCCGGCAAAAGCTGGGATACTGCCCATGTAAGACCGCCGTCCGTGGACCGGGTGTACCCTATCCTTCTCTCTGCCGGGCTCACACCTAGCCTGAAATCTCTCCACGCCGCTACTATTATATTAGGGTTCTTTGTGCTGATTCTTACCGAAGGCTCATTCTGCGGAAACGAATTTCCCGACAGGTCCTGGTTGGTAAATACCGACGCGTCCAGCAGGCTTTGACCTGAAAAATGGAATGGCTTTAAAAATATTGCGTGCGGTTCGTTCGAATTATCTTCATACTGCGAATATAAAGGGTGTGTAATGACACCAAATGCCAATAATATCAATAATGTTTTAATCATAAGAGTAGTTTATTATACCTAAATATTTCATCATAGAATAAAAAAAGCAATCCCAAAGATTGGGATTGCTTTGAAGTCGAAGAAATCTCAAAACCTACTTTACCAGCGTCAATTTTCTTACTTCGCTAAATTGACCTGCGTCTATCCTGTAAAAATATATTCCGCTCGGATATGCCGATGCGTTCCAGTTAAATTCATACCTGCCCGGTGAAAACTCATCGTTTACGAGAGTTTCTACCGCTCTTCCAAGTACGTCATATATAACCAGTTTCACAAACGATTGCTTTGGTATGTCGAACTTGATCGTCGTTGACGGGTTAAACGGATTCGGATAGTTTTGATACAGACTGTATGTCTCCGGTATCACGGACGAATTGCCCACCACTGAAGTAAGTGTATCCCTGTAATCTACTATACGGAAATTATCAAAGTAGAATCCGTCTCCCGGCAGTCCGTTATCCGTATGATGATAAAATCTAACCTTTACTGTTTGTCCTATGTACGGCTGAAGGTTGATCCTCTCACGTACCCAGTACTTTATATCGTTATATGATGGCTGACCGCTGACTGTTGCGGTGAATTTTCCCGCAAGCGTAGTCCATGTCGAACCGTTGTTCGTCGTTATCTGTACTCTCGAATAATCGAAGCCGTCTTCCAGCGCCCACTTGGCATTAAACTCAAGCCACGGTGCATTCACACCCGAAAGCAGAATACCGTTATTCATTGTGAAATAACTGTTCGTATTATCGGCGGAGTTACCGTACCTGGAATCTGCAAATGATTTTGTGCCGTCCCAGAAACTTACGAAAGTCGTGTCAGTTAATGACCCCGTTCCGCTCTTTGTCCAGTTGCCTGTTCCATTCTCTGCGTTATCCTTAAAAAGCTCTACGCCCTTTCCTATAACCACGGAAATTGTATCTACGGAGGTTTCTACTCCTTCCTGTTTAACCGAGCAAATGAATTTTACCTCATCACCTACGGATGCGGAATTGTTCACGTAGAATTTGAACGGTGCAGTATTTACTTTTTGCTGTCTTGCCTGTATACTGTCATAGTTTACACTTGTAACTACACCCGTTACGTTTGGGTACGTAGTGGAGAGGGTCACATTCACGTTCTTCGAGGTCATCGAAAGCCCTTTATTCCTGAGACCGACCTCTAGTCTAAGCGTATCGTTCTTTAATACATAACCGTTGCCGGTTATCCTGTAGTTCTGCATCCTTGCGTATGCTCCCGATACCCATGCGAGATATTTCATCGGTGTCAGGTTCTCTGAACATATAGGTATTATCTCGGATACGTTCGGCCAGAATCCGCTTCCGCCCAGCTCAGGTGTCCATACGTAGGATCCCTGTGAATGCAGGTAGTCGCGCGTTGTACCGCTGGAGTAATAGGAAAGCATTTCAATAACCGTTCCGTAAAGATAATTATTAACGGGTGCAAACTCCGAGCTGAAGTCGGAATATACCTCATAAGATATAGCAGTATCAGTATAGCCGTAAGGATTGAGATATCTGCCTGCAACTGAGTGCATCGAAAATCCTATCTTTGGATGTATACTGTTTGTAAAATCTCTGACCGCTTGTGATTCCGGTTCGGAAAAAGCTGACGGACCTCTGTATGTGTCCGATGAAGGTGAACCGCTTGAACCGCTGTTCAGTCCCCAGCCGTAACCGTAATTTCTGTTCAGGTCCACTCCAAAAGATCCCCCGTTATTCCTTCTGTTCTTTCTCCAGTTTCCGCCTCCATTAGGATTGGTCGAATGGTTGTATTCGTATCCGTCCGGGTTCACTATTGGCACAAAGAATATTTCCCTGTTATTCACCAGATAGGTTACTTCCGGATTTGTACCGTAGTTTTCGAGAAGGTAATACATATAATAGAGTATTGCCTCCATCGAGATCGGTTCGCGTGCATGGTGTATCGCGTCATAATAGACAGGCGCTTCCGTCGATGCTTCGCTTATGTCGGGATTATCCGAGATCTTTACTGCCCAGATAGTTCTTCCCTCCCATGATGTTCCGATATTGATCTTTTGAGAAATAAGCGTAGGATGCTGAAGTCTCATAGAGTCGAGCTTTTGTACCATCTCTGCGTATGTGTGAAAACCTCCCATACTGCCGTATGTAAAACTGCTGATGTCATCGCTCTGCATTATCTGCCTCGAATTGTTCAGCTCCTGTATGGTCGGTGGTAGTCTGTCTGCGTAATATTGGTCCATGTCGGCGATCGTAACGTCGTAAGGGATGCCCGTTCCCTCCAGGCGCTGGAGTTCGTATGAATTTAAAACCAGGTCTATACCAGTTCTAATGTCGCCCTGAAAATGTTCTACTGTAATGTCGTTCTGCTCGAGTCTCTGTATGTCGGAGAGTGAGCTGAGATGTATTTTTACTTTAGAATACTTTTCCGGATTACCGGAGTTATTATCAAAAAAGATGTTCCCGGAAAGGAACAAACAAAACAAGATTCCCCCTGAAATAAGTAAAAAAAATCTATTCTTTTTCATTTTAGTTTATTAAGGATTGAGCCTAATTTCCACTAAAGGAATATCAAATACAATGAGAAAAACAATATATTTGCTTAACCGGTTTCCGCCAGGCGGGATGCCCTGTCTGCCGTTTTTAGCTTGTCTATTATCTCGTCCAGGTCGCCTTCCATTACGTCCGTGAGATTATATAGGGTTAGACCTATTCTGTGGTCGGTGAGGCGGTTCTGAGGAAAGTTGTAAGTGCGTATTTTATCACTCCTATCACCGGATTTTACCATTTGCTTCCTTTGTGCCGAGATCTCCTTGTCCCTGTCCTCCAGCTCCTTATCATATAGCCTCGAACGCAGGACCTTCATTGCCTTTTGCCTGTTCTTCAGCTGGGACCTCTCATCCTGGCACTGAACTACTATTCCCGTGGGAATGTGCGTTATGCGGACTGCCGTCTCCACCTTATTAACGTTCTGACCGCCGGCGCCTCCTGCGCGGTAAACGTCTATCTTAAGATCGTTCTCGTTCACCTCCACGTCGAAATCCTCTGCCTCAGGCAGTACTGCCACGGATGCCGCCGATGTGTGGACCCTCCCGCTTGCCTCGGTCTTCGGTACACGCTGTACCCTGTGGACACCGCTTTCATATTTCAGGTCGCCGTAAACTTTCTTACCGCTTACGTTGAGCACCGCTTCCTTGATACCGCCGGGAGTGGATGACTCATTATATTCCATCATCTCTACCTTCCATCCCTTCACCTCAAAGTAACGCGTGTACATCCTTAGCAGGTCTGCCGCGAATAGCGATGCTTCCTCGCCTCCCGTACCCGCTCTTATTTCCAGTATTGCATTCTTTTCATCAGCAGGATCTACGGGAACAAGCAGGTCTTTTATTTTTTGCTCCAGGCGTTCATACTCTGCTTCGAGTTGTAACTGCTCTTCTTTAGCCATCTCCTTGAGCTCGTCATCGTTCGTCTCGTATAAAAGCTTTTTATTCTCTTCGAGATTCTTCTCCACCTTTTGAAATTCATCATAAGCTTCCACTACCTCACCTATACCGGCAAACTCCTTCGACAGTTTTTTAAACTCGTTCTGGTCCCTTATTACTTCGGGATCAGCCAGCATCTCCGATAGCTCGGAATGACGCTCCTTTACTTTTTCAAGTTTTTCAAACATAAGTATTAATATATCCCTTTTTGCACAAGATACGATTTAACGTTCTCATCGTTCAGGTAAACCAGTATAATGATGCCGAATATCAAACTCACTGGGTTTCCCGCCAGAATAGTAACGATCTCCATGATCGCAGCAAATTGAACGCTGCTAAATGTACCCGGCTGGTTTAGCGAGTTCAGCTTATTATAAGCTATAAAATCCATCACACAGCTGACTATAGCTATTATCGGCATTATAAAGAGAAAGCACCCTATACCGCATGTAAATAAACCCGTTATCGCGGCATAGATGCCCAATAATACGGCATATACCATATTAACGATTGCTGATATAAGAAAAAACGTTTTAGCTGTACTTAATTGTGAAGGCATATCTGCGGTTTTTTATTCATAAAAAATTGATTCATAAAAAAAGCAATCCTTCCTTTTGGGAAGGATTGCTTTAATATTTAAACTTAGCGGAGCTACTTTACAAGATTGAACTTCTCCCCGAACTGTCCGACAAGAGGAAGAGGCTGAACTTTGCCGTTTGCAGCGTTCATTATACCCATTATCAGGAAAACAAGAATAGGAATATAAAGAATTAGACCGATTCCGCAGGTAATAAATGCTACTATGCTGGCAATAACGTTTAGACAAACAAGAACTATTGACTGTTCTGTATGAAACATTACAAACTTATTCTTTCTCATATCTTCCATAAGAAGCGGTACAAAAAAGATAAGATAGGCGATAATAGCCATTGTCTTACCGGATTCGATCTCTTCCGGAGTTATGTTAAGTTGTCTTTGTTCTGACACTAGTCTTCTTTTTTTATTATTTAACTAAATTTAATTTCGCGCCAAACTGTCCGATAAATGGAAGCTCTTTTGCTTTCCCTTGTATTGCGGAAACCAGTCCTAATATCCACATAACCAAATATAAAATCCATACTCCAAATGACAAAATACTTACTATGCATGCCATTGTTCCGCTAACCTGTCCAATAGCCACCGTAATGATAGTGATTAATATATATAATGGAACAAATACTATTAAAAGAACAATTGCCTGCTCCGTGTGGAACATGGCAAATCTTTTGTCCCTTGCGGCAAATAGCGGGACTAAAAAGATGATCCATGCAAGGATTGCCATAAGTTTCCCGTCTTCAATTTCTTCCGGGGTAAAGGTTAAAGATCTTGTAGATTCGGTCATGATTTTTATTTTTTTGTTTAAAGAATTATTAACTCGGATGAAAGTTAAAGGTAACTGCACTACATCATGCGGCAAACTATATAAAGAAGGAGTGAAAGTAATGATCTTTGTATCGAGCATACCCACCGGCTGACCGGTTTGTTTTGAAAATCGATCTTACTCCAAAAATTTTTATCTGAAGATCGCTTTTATACTCCCCCAGGTGCTTCTTATTCCGGAAACTTCGTGAATAACCGAGATGCTCTGCGTATAAGACGTGCTACCGCTGTTGTCGATACATTTTAGTCTGTATCTGTAAACGTCCGTGCTTCGCAAATCAACTGAGTTATCCTGATATGAATAAAAAGAATTGTTACCTGTTGCGGAGATTGTTGCGACATAGATAAAATTGTCCGGGGATTCGGCACTTCGTTCCAGCTCAAACTTAACGGTGTTGTTCTCTTCCATTGTCTTCCACTCGACCAGGATTCCTTCACTGTTAGATTTTGCTGTAAAGTATTGGAGTGTTACTGCACCAAATGCGATCGCCGTTAGTGCAAAACTTATCACCAAAACTTTTGTAACCAGTAAATATTTTTTCATGACCCTTTTTGACTATCTATGAGTAAATATAAATCCATTATTAACTATATTCAAGTATTTTACTTATAAATTGTAAGTATTTACAGTGTCTTTATAAATCCATAAAGTAGTACCTAAATACTATTTATAAAGGAATTTATCTTTGGAAGAAAATTTCGTATTTTCCGTATCATGAGCACACCAGACCCTAAATTCTTTATTGGCGTTGATTCCGGGGGCACAAAATGCGAAATCTTAATAGCCGATTCCTCCAAAAAAACCATAATAAAGAAGGCGTTTAAAGCCTTTCACTACTCGGTCTGTGATGCGGAGATCGTCGCCCAAAAGATCTCCGAATACATAAACTCACTCCTCCACTATAAAGAGCTCTCCCTGAAAAATTGTATCGGGATTTGCATCGGGCTCGCCGGTGCCCGCGAGGCCACCGACCGCGCCAAACTCCGCAAATCCTTCTCCCACACCCTAAAATTCCGCCACATCGCGGTGGAAACTGATACTTTAACAGGGATTTATGGGGCTTTTGAGGGGGGGGAGGGAATAATACTGATAAGTGGGACAGGATCGGTGCTGTACGCAATACACGGAGACGAGATGGTGAGAATCGGAGGCTGGGGCAGGATAATTGGGGACCCTGGAAGCGGGTACTGGCTGGGGCAGAGAGGCTTGCAGGTGGTGGTGGACGAGTATGATCTGGATGTGGGGAAGGAGGGAGTGCAGGAGTATTCAATGATCACACGGGAGGCTGACAGGCGGTTTCATATAACTAAGATGAGCATACTGGATAAAGTTTTTCACCAGGATTTCGAGATACAAAAGCTCGCCCCAATGATAATAGAGTGCGCTGAAGCGAAGGACAAAAAAGCCCTGGCGATAGTGGATGAAGCGGTGGAAAAGCTGGTGAAACACATCGCCCTTTTCTTTAAGCTGACGCGGAGGCGAAAGCCGATAGAGCTGGCATTTATAGGCAGTATAATAGAGAACGACAACATACTTTCCAAAAGGCTAAAGAATCGGATCAAGAAAGAGTTTAAAAACGTCAAAGTAGTAGTCAAAAGAAAACCGCCGGTTTACGGAGCAGTACTGCTGGCAGAAAAATTTTTCGCAAAAAACCATCAACAGAAAGCTTGAAAAAAACCGACCTCATCCTGATACTCGATTTCGGATCACAATTTACACAGCTGATCGCGCGGAGAACAAGGGAGTTTAAGGTGTATTCCGAGATACATCCATACAACCTTAATATATCAAAGTATATAAAAGACAACCCGGGATACAATCTCAAAGGAGTCATACTATCGGGAGGTCCGTCCAGCGTACTGGATAAAAAGTCACCAAGGATCAAGAAGAAAGACATCGACCTTTTAATAGAGAAAGGTATCCCTGTAATGGGCGTCTGTTACGGACTGCAATTACTCGCTTATTACTACGGGGGAAAGATACATAAATCAAGAAACCGCGAGTATGGTCATACAAAGATTAAGATACTTTCGCCGGGAAAATTATTCAAATCTACGCCAAGGAAACTGGTGGTGTGGATGAGCCATGGCGATTCGGTGGACAGCATGCCAAAAGAATTCAAAATTACCTCAAAAAGCCAGAGCGGTGTCATAAGCGGGTTCGAAAACGACAAGCTAAAGCTATACGCAGTACAATTCCATTCCGAGGTAAACCATACCGAATGCGGGGAAACGATACTACGAAATTTTGTATTCGGGGTGTGCAAGGTAACGAACTTATTCAAACCCGCGTCATTTATAGAGACCACAGTAAAAGAAATAAAAGAAAAGGCGGGAAAGTCAAAGGCTATATGCGCTCTCAGCGGGGGTGTGGATTCATCGGTTGCGGCGGTTCTGGTAGATAAAGCCCTAGGGAAGAACCTTATCTGTATTCATATAGATAACGGGCTGATGAGAAAGGATGAGAGCAAAAAGATAATAGCGATGTTTAAGAAACATTTTCATCTGAATGTAAATCTCGTCGACGCATCGGGGCTATTCCTCAAAAGATTGAAAGGAGTATTCGACCCGGAGAAAAAGAGAAAGATAATCGGCAACACATTTATAGAAGTATTCGAGAAAGAGGCGAAGAAGTATAAGAACGTAGACTTTCTCGTACAGGGTACGCTTTATCCAGACGTTATAGAGTCGGTTTCATTCAAAGGTCCCTCGGCAACTATAAAGACGCATCACAACGTTGGCGGACTGCCGGAGAAGATGCACCTTAAACTCATCGAGCCATTCAGAGAACTATTCAAAGATGAAGTAAGGGTAATAGGAACAAAGCTCGGCATTCCGAAAAGTTTTATCGGACGGCATCCTTTTCCCGGTCCCGGTCTCGCTATAAGAGTATTGAGCGACGTAACAAAAGAGAAGCTCGATATATTGAGAGAGGTGGATGAGATCTACATAAACGAGCTGAGGAACAGCAAACTATATGATGAAATCTGGCAGGCATTTGCCGTGTTGCTTCCGATACAGACAGTCGGTGTCATGGGAGATGAGAGAAGCTATGAGAACGTGGTTGGTCTCAGAGCGGTAACTTCCAAGGATGGAATGACAGCAGATTTTTATCATTTCGATAAAGAGTTTATGTCGCGGGTCTCGAGCAAGATAATAAACCAGATAAAGGGTGTAAACCGAGTAGTATATGATATAAGCTCCAAACCCCCTGCAACAATAGAGTGGGAATAATCATGTCTCATTTTATACACACTTCTATCTAAACTATAGTAAATATAGTATTTCTAACTGTCTACTTTTTTAGAATTCGTATTGAAATTCAAACCCATTACCGCTATATTGATGAAGTCATAACATTAAAAAAGTTTTCCAAAAAGCCAAAATTTTCGGAGGTACTAAAACATGGCAAAAAGCAAAAATCTGTTTCTAAGTTTACTGATAGCTGCTTTCATATCCGGCACAGCATTATTGACCGGTTGCGGCGGCGGAGTAAGCGAAGAGCAAATGCAACAGCTCAATGACCTTAGGGCTGAAGTTGAGTCTTTACAGTCTCAAGTCAATGCAAAGCAAGATGAAAAGTCTCAATTGGAGAGACAAATCGCTGACAAAGACGCAAAGATAAAGCAATATCTTAATGATATCGCAGCAGTACAAAAAAGGTGTCCGTAATCTTTGCTTATTTGAGAAGCATTTTTAAAGAGTTTAAAATTTTAAAAAAAATTTAAAAAATTTTAGGAGAATTTTTATGAAATTCTATAAACTAGCAATATTGTTTTTAGCTTTCTCCTTGACGACTTCAGTTTCATCAGTGCTTGCACAGGACGACGACGATGATGATGACGATATGGAAGAAATGGATGAGGAAGAGTGGCAAAGACAAATGGATGAACTGACCACAAGGAAGAACGATCTAATGAGCCAATTAAACTCATTAAACACGGACGTCGATGCCCTTAAGAAAATGAACAAGGACAAAGACGGCGAATTAGAAAAAGCAGAGAACGATCTATACGCTTCAGTAGGTGCTACAAAGTCACAAGTAGCTGACTACAGAAGGAAGTTCGAAGCTCTTGAAAAGAAGATCAACAGCAAATCAGGATCAAAAGAAGATGCTGAAAAAGAATTCGCTGAGATCGAAGCTTCAAAGATCAGATGCTTACCAGAATTCTGGGACAGGTATCAAGCAATGAAGAAGAAACTTGCCGACTGGGGCGGAGCTTCAACATACACAGTTGTAAAAGGTGACTGCCTATCAAAGATCGCAGGCATGAAGAACATCTATGACAACTGGAAACTATGGCCTGCACTTTGGGAAGCCAACAAGAATGGAGTAGTAAGCGCACCAGCAAGAACTCCAAAGACTATCCCGAATCCAAACTTAATTTATCCGGGTCAAGTTCTTAAAGTTCCTTCTCTAACACAACAAATGAGAGACGATGCAATGAAGAACAGCGACAGCTGGAGAAAATACAGAAGAGGACGCACGAAAATGAGAATGATGAAGCCAAAGACAACAACAAACGACATGAAGAAGGACGAAAAGAAATAATAAAAAGTCCAAAGAAATTCATAGCCCGCTGTAAAGCAATTTGCAGCGGGTTTTTTATTACCCTCCGGTAATAAACTGCATTTTCAGCGTTTTTTTGGGGGGTGTTTTCTCAAAAATCGGAATCGCTTGCTTACTTACGGAAAATTCTGGATTTAAAGTGTCCACTTTTTTAGAATAAGACTTGATTTTAGCAAATTACAGACGTATTTTTGTAGTAAATTGATTTTTAATTAACAACTTTTCAAAAACCGCCAAAAAATACGGAGGTATTCAAATGGCAAAAAGCAAGAATCTGTTTCTTACCTTACTGATAGCTGCTTTCATATCCGGTACAGCATTCCTAACCGGTTGTGGTGGTGGAGTAAGTGAAGAGCAAATGCAGCAGCTCAATGACCTTAGGGCTGAAGTTGAGTCTTTACAGTCTCAAGTCAATGCAAAGCAAGATGAAAAGTCTCAATTAGAGAGACAAATCGCTGACAAGGACGCAAAGATAAAGCAATATCTTAATGATATCGCAGCAGTACAAAAAAGGTGTCCGTAAATCAGTGACGAGAGTTTAAAATTAAAAACAAATTAAAATCTTAAAAGGAGATTTAAGAAAAATGAAATTCTATAAACTAGCAATATTGTTTTTAGCTTTCTCCTTGACGACTTCAGTTTCATCAGTGCTTGCACAGGACGACGATGATGATGATGATGATGGTATGGAAGAAATGGACGAAGAAGAGTGGCAAAGACAAATGGATGAACTGACCACAAGGAAGAACGATTTAATGAGCCAATTAAACTCATTAAATTCAGACGTTGATGCTCTTAAGCAAATGAATAAGAACAAAGACGGCGAATTAGAAAAAGCAGAGAACGATCTATACGCTTCAGTAGGTGCTACAAAGTCACAAGTAGCTGACTACAGAAGGAAGTTCGAAGCTCTTGAAAAGAAGATCAACAGCAAATCAGGATCAAAAGAAGATGCTGAAAAAGAATTTGCAGAGATCGAAGCTTCAAAGATCAGATGCTTACCAGAATTCTGGGACAGGTATCAAGCAATGAAGAAGAAACTTGCTGACTGGAACGTAGGTCCTTCCGGTTACACAGTAGTAAAAGGTGACTGCCTCTGGAAAATTGCCGGTATGAAGCAACACTATGGCAACCCAAGACTATGGCCTGCAATCTGGGAAGCTAACAGAGACGGTGTAGTAAGCGCTCCTGCAAGGACACCTAAGACTATCCCGAATCCGAACTTAATCTATCCGGGTCAAGTACTTAGAATCCCAACAATGACTGAAGAGCTTAAGAAAAAGACTCTCAGCACCAGCTGGAGAAAGTACTACAAGCCTAAAACAAGAATGAAAAAGACTACTACTCCAAAAGACGATATGAAGAAAGACGAGAAGAAGTAATCTTGTCCTATCTTCTTTTGAGTATATTCTATCAATAGATGTAAAGCCCGCCAGGTCACATTACGGCGGGCTTTTTATTTTCGATAAACATACTTATATTTAATAAACTCATTTTACTTTATATTTGGATACATCAGAAAAGACCATTCCTCTAACGGGTATCGACCTATTAAACTTCACCGGACTTAACGACGAAAAGCTAAACCTTCTCAAAGATTACTTTGACTCAGTGGTCGTATTGAGAGGCGATAACGTCATTTTAAAAGGCGACGAGAAGGAGCTGGAAACAATAGAGAAGGTAATAAACGAGCTTATCTTCCTTCAGAAGAGGCAGGGATCCATCTCGGTGGATGACGTGAAGCTGGTACTGGACCTCGTAGATCAAAAGGACGGAGATAAACCGGGCAAGAGCCTTCCCAAAAGCGAAGAGATAAGCAACATAATCCTATTCCGTAAGGATGACTATATAAAGCCCCGTACGAAGACACAGATAGAGTACGCCCAGAAGGTCAAGGAAAACGACATAGTATTCGCAATAGGTCCAGCCGGTACGGGAAAGACATACCTTGCGGTTGCCTTTGCGGTAGCGGAGCTAAAGAATAAGACGGTAAAGAAGATAGTTCTCACACGTCCAGCTGTGGAAGCGGGTGAGAGCCTGGGGTTTCTGCCGGGAGATCTTTCGGAGAAGGTCGATCCATACCTGAGACCTCTATATGATGCCCTGGATGAGATGCTTCCATTCGAGAAACTGAAGAGTTACCTGGAGAGAAACATAGTAGAAGTCATTCCGCTTGCTTATATGCGCGGAAGGACACTTAATAATGCTTTTGTGATACTGGACGAAGCACAGAACACATCCGACACGCAGATGAAGATGTTCCTGACCAGACTAGGAGCAAATTCAAAAGCTATTGTAACAGGCGACGTGACCCAGATAGACCTACCTAAAAAGGACATATCGGGATTAGTTCAGATACAGGAAGTTTTGAAGGATATAGAAGGGATATCGTTTGTGAGATTTGAGAAGTCCGACGTAGTAAGACACCGTTTGGTGAAAGATATAATAGAAGCATACGAAAAATACCAATCACGCTAGTAAGTTAATCCGAAATTCCAGCCTTAAAAACCACACCCCTAATTTTTTTGAAAAAAATAAATTTTAATCTTGACAATTAAAATGGAAGTTATTAGATTGGGAACATAGCTAATCAACTTATATTTAGGCTATATCTAAGTAAGATTACTTTTTTCCAAAGTTCTTTGATTTTAAGCAATGAAGCTAATTTTGTGTCAGGAAGTTCCATAAAATCAGCTAAAAAAAGAATCCAATCTGTTTTGATTTTAAGCTTTGAATTAGTTAATATAGGATTTTAGCCTAAGGGGCGTAAAAGGCTATGAAAATACGAAAGTAAGTGATTCGGGTTTAAAAGACAGACTTCTATTTATTGGCAAACTTTAGTTTGCGATTGGAGGATTAAATTAATAACTTCAAAAAAATTTTAAAAATATTTTAGTTTTTATTAACCTAAACATTATACCAGGATGTCGGAAAACTTAAGCACAAACAATCCGGAGCAAAAATCCGCAGAAGATTTTTACACGCCGGAATACAGCAACATTGAGGAAAAAATATCTCGCCTGCGTGATGCAGACACTGAACTTTCCGAAATCAGAAATTTTGTCATTGATAGAAAGATCAAGCAAATCGAAAACGAAGGCTTTTCAACATTATTCAAAGCAGCGCTTCCTTCTTTTATACTTCTTATACTGTCCTTCTTTGTAGATATTGCTTACGTTCCGTTTATAGGAAAAGTGGCAAATCAATTTGCATCAATGCTTTTCCCGGGAACAGAGATACTAAACCAGGGTGTCGAACCAATACAATTTTGGTGGTTACCATTAGTAGCCTACCTAATTTTCTTATTCTGCGCATTCCTATCAAACAATTCATTAAAGAAAGAGATCGCATTACGAGGTGTTTCAGAAGGAAGTATCTCGAGGATCATAGACAGGTACAGCGGTATAGTAGACGCTATCGGTACAGCGCTTCCTCTACTTGGTGCAGCTATCCTGCTCGTTTCTATTAAAGAAGGACCGACGATATTCTTAGGCTTTTCAGTACCTTTCGAGGTAAAGTCAATCGTGGTACTTGCTATGGCGAAGCTGTTTGATTCAGTATTCAGCTCACAGGCATTGAAGTTCCAGGAGATCGCAGTCGAAATAAATAAGATAGAAGAAGAGTATTATTTTGAGAAAGAGGAATCGACAAGACTTGCAACACTTGCAGAATTAAAGGAACTACGCGAATCATCAGCAATGGGTAACGGAGGCACAGCACACGCTATTCCTCAAATAACCCGCGAACAGCTCGAAGAAATAAGATCAGTAGTAAAGAGCACATCAGAAGTAAACGATCAATTTGCAAAGAACATTGCAAACCTGAATGCAACGGTATCTCAATTAAACCAGACAAATATCCTTAATCCGCAAACAATGAGCGACTTCGATAAGATCGGAGACAGCCTTGGAAAGGTAACGGATATACTTCAGAGATCGACCGAGTATTCGGAAAAACTACAAACAAACATGAGCTCCGTAAAGACAATAGTATCGGAGATCAACAATATAAACTTACCGGATGAGAAGGTATTGAAAGAACTTCAGATAACAGCTCACTTCCTGAGTGAGACTATGAATAACATGAAAGATTCGTCAGCCACAAAGAGTTTAGAAAACTTAGTGTACCTGGCTGGCAAGAGGTAGATTAAATAAAATTTAAATTACATAGCCATGTCATCAGAAAGAGGCAGTAGTAAAGACGTAAAATTCGTAATATACCAGGTACTCTATATATTCGTAGTCTGTGTTATCGCTCTAAAGGGAGCAAGTCTCGACCTTTCCGAGGTTATCAAAAAGGAAAACGTGGTCGAGAAGCAATATGCAGACTCATTAAAAACTTTTATTGATTCACTTCTTGCACTTGGATTAGTACCTGAGATCAATTTCGATACAACGAAAAAATTCAGCAACCCTGAGGAAATGAAGCAAAGGCTTCAGGAAATGCAGCAACAGTTATTAGTATTCAAGCAAAACAATCCGACACTTACAGTCAGTACTACGTCGCCGAATATTAATGTAACGCAGACAACTCCTCAGATAGAGCAGAAGGAGCAAAATCCCGAGCTTGAGACTGAAATAAAGGAAGTACAGCCACTGAAGGTACAGCAATTGACGCAGTTTACTCAAAACACTGTACAGAACAGAGGCAACCTGGCACTTGAAATAATAGGAAGCGACGGAAAGACACTTGCATCGATCCCTCCGGGCGGAAGCCAGACATTTACAATGGGTGGTCAAAGCAGTGTAACATTTAAGCAGGGTGAGCAAAGTAAAACGGTAAGTACAAAAGAAAATCAGAAACCGAGCATTAAGCTCACAAGGCTCGTACCGGCTGGTGAAGATGTATCGGTAAGAAGAATACAAAGTACAACAGGATACCGCGTAGAAATAAACGACGATTTCCCCGGTCAGCTGGACGTCAATTTCTCAGGTCCTGTAACGGTAAAACAAGCAGGCGAAATGACCTATGACATTACGCTGAATTTCTTAAGATCAGAAACTCAGTTTGACAATTACACAGACGGTAAAGATTCACCATACACAGTTGGATTCCAGATCTCTGTAAAGGACAGGATAGCAGGTCACAGCTTAACTCAATCAGGTATATTCCAGTTTGGAACCTGGTAACATTAAATATTAAATTTTTTCCGGTAATATAAAGAAGAATTAAATTCATTAACCATACTGAAAAAGAAAAATGTTTAAAAAAATTATTTCAACCTTTGCTGTACTTGCTGCACTCCTGGTCACTTTTACTTCCGTAGTGCATGCTCAGTCAGAGAGAGATGACGATCCGAGGACATGGAAATACTTCCGCGTCTTTGCAAGGGCTCAGGATGATAGCGTATTCGTAAAGCTACAGGACGACCTCTTGATCGATCCCAAACTGGAAACATACGTAATTACAGTAAACATTCAGGATCCGGAGCCGCTAAACCAATACATAGTATTAGGTGACGAGGCATCTCCTGACGCTCAGCGATATGCGTGGTCACAGCTTTCCGAAGATGTACAAAACTCGCTTATTGCATGGACAGGAACAAACAAAGAAAACCTCAATCAGAAAAAATTAACCTATGCATCGGTATTTACAGATGTAATTTCCAAGATCAAAGTAAAAGAATTGATCGCACCTCCGCAAAAGCTGAGGGAGATCAAGAATACAACCTCCTATATAAATCCTTACTTACAGATATTTGGGGGTGAGCCTCTTGGAATTCCACTAAAGGGATCGTTTGGTTTTTCATTCTCGACAGGTACTCCTTATTCCGGTCCGCTGGAAAGTGAAGTTGTCTCCGGATACTTCCACTTACTTGGAGCAAAGATAGGTGTTAACACAAGAATAAAAGAGTTTACAAGAAGCAGGGAATCCAGAGATTCAGTTGTAGAATCAGGATCTAATTCCGTAAGTTTTGCGAATTACAATAACATGTTTTATCCAAATCTGGGTATAGAGGCATCATATGTAATTCCATTCGGTAACTTCTTCGAAGTTGGTTTTTACAGCACGATCGATACAGGTAAGTACGATCCTCCGATCCAGGTTCCAAATGAAGAAAGTTTTGCTTCAGGTGATACTACCTATATGCCAAACCTAGTTGTAAACGGAAGTTACTTTAACTGGGAATTCAGATATCCGTTTAGGACCTTTGGTTCAACAAGGGCAAAAGTTTACGTTGCAAGATATTTAGGTGAAACACACGTTGGTTACAGCGGTAGAGAGTTAAGGCTTGCAGGTTCTATATTTGATCTAAGAATGGACTTCCTTGTTGCAGGTGAAAGAAATTTCCAGGTATTGTTTGAGACATTGATATCCGGCATAGGCGAAGGTTTCGCATTTACTGGTTTTGCATTCGGACCTTCTATCAGGTTAGGTAAGACAAATACCGGAGGTTTCGGCGCACTGACGATACTTGTTAACGCAAGGTTTAAGATCGGTGACTACTTCGATGAAAAATAAAGAATTATTATATACTTAATAAAAAAACCGGGTTTATGCCCGGTTTTTTTATGCCTTATTTAAACTCTTCTTATGAAGTCTTTATTAATCTTGCTCCAAATGCTCCGTCAATTCCGTGGATGTGCGGGAAGGTCTCAATAAATCCCTGCTCATTAACAACATTCTCAGATACATAATTTTTAGCATTATCGATCCTAAATTCAGGATGGTTTTCCAGAAAAGCATTTACAATGTCGGCATTCTCTTCATTCTCCGTGGTACAGGTGCTATAAACGAGCACTCCACCCGGTTTTAGATATTTCACTGTGTTTTCCAGTATCTCAGCCTGGAGGATCTGAAGTTTTTTAATATCTTCGAGTTCCCTCTTCCATTTTATATCAGGCTTTTTGGATAATACACCAAGCCCGGAACACGGAACATCAAGGAGTATCTTATCAAATTTCCCAACCATCTCCTCGCTTAACTCAGGACTCTGGGGGTCATTAATGTCATCATGCAGGGTTTTAGTATTCTCAATGCCCAGCCTTTTAAGATTTTCGTTCATAGTCTCCACCCTGGAAAGATATTTATCCACAGCAAGAATATTGCCCTTATTATTCATGAGCTCAGCCATCTGCGAAGTCTTTCCACCGGGAGCGGCACACGCATCAAGTATATAGTCGTTTTCCCCTGGACTAAGAAGACGCGCCATAAAGCCAGCGCTTACATCCTGCACGGAGAAGTAGCCTTTTTTGAAGAATTCATCGGCATATATCTTTGACATTATCTTTATGCTAAAGTAACCGTCGAGATGCTCCGATACTCTGTAGTTAATCTTCCTGGATTTCAAATGCTCAGCGAGTTCATCCGGCGTTATCATCAGAGAATTCGCACGCAGGCTCAGGAACGGACGTCTGTTATTGGCTTCACAAAGCTTCTCGGCATCGTCGAATCCAAACCTGTTTATCCAGCGCCTCACCATCCAGTTAGGATGTGACTGTATAATTCCAAGGTAATTCACCTCATCAATCTCCCTGGTCGGCCATACGAGACTGTCCAGTGTTCTGATTATGGTTCTTAACAGCCCATTTACAACCGCGGCATGTTTATCACCGTGAATTTTTTTTATGAATTCGACCGCCTCATTTACAGCGGCAGAATATGGGATCTTATTCAGGAATAGTATCTGGTAAAGCGCTACTCTCAGGGCATTTTTGACCTCAGGAAGGGTCTTTTCGTATTGACCTCTGTAAAATCCATTAAGGAACCAGTCGAGACGTCTTTTCCAGCGAATAACACCATGAGCCATCTCATTCAAAAGCGATTTATCGAAGTCATTGAGCACATTCTTCTTTATTTCGGCATCTATGAGCTTATCCAGATAGGAATCTGTCCTTTCACAGCGGCAGAGTATTTTAACAGTACATGACCTTGCGTCAGAAAAAAGCGTTTTATAATTGGTATCGGGCTTTTTGCTTACCGGCTCTTTAATATTTTCCTTTAAATTCTCTTTATTTTCCATAAACTTAAGTTAGTCATTTACATTTGGATAAAAAATGGCATTCAAAGTGCAAAACTTATATAAACGTCTTCCTGTTCTATTTTAAAAAGGAATACGATGATAAAGACAGCTATTATATGGGTGACGCTTATATTCCTAAGTAAACCGCTATTTGCGGATACTACGGAAGTCATTATTATAGGAACGGTGCATTATGAAACAGATAATTTCACCCCGGATTCACTGTACAACATATTTATCAAAATCACACCAAGCGTAATCTTACTGGAATCGGACGCCTCGTATCTGACGGAGGATTTTAAGCTGAGACCCGGCTATGAAGACATTGCGAATGAGACGAAAGCGGTAACGAAATACCTGATGGATAGCAATCCCCTGCTCAGGCCATACGATCTCGAAAACCGGGATCAATTCCTTTTCAGCACTAACAGGCGAAGAACGGAGCGGGCATTTTTTGATGATCTTTCGGACCTATATGATGAAGGGAAATTAACACCCGATGCAATTCAGCTAACAGATGATCTAATCACTAACATGAGTGACGCGCAATCAATGACACTGAGCACTCCCTTTAACATCAACAGAGATGAGAACAGGGAAATAATCGAAAAGATAAATTACTACGACTTTGAAGCGGTAAGTAAGATAATAGAAATGACACCTGCTCTCGCATCATACGAAAACTACTGGAAAGAGGTAAATGACTTCTGGCTGATGAGAAATGACGCTATGATCGAGAATATAAAAAACTATGTTAAGGATTTTTCAGGAAGCAGGATAGTAGTACTATGCGGTTTCGCACACAAACCATACCTATTAGAAGGGTTAAGCAGTCTGTCCAAGAACGGTGATATTGTGATAAAGAACTACTGGGAAAACTGATCCGGGTAGATAATTTCGCACTCATCGATCGAATTCAAAAAGTATTTACCGTAAAATTTAGATAGTATGCGGGAGTCAAGTATCACGACGATTCCCCTGTCCTCTTTGCTTCTAATAAGCCTGCCAATCCCCTGCCGGAATTTTAGTATAGCCTCGGGCAATGAGTATTCCATGAAGCTATTACCACCGCGTGAATCAATGAACTCCATCTTGGCTTTAATGACGGGATGATCGGGCACCTGGAACGGGAGCTTGGTGATAATGAGATTGCTTAGGGCTTCCCCCGGCACGTCCACACCAAGCCAGAAGCTGTCCAGCCCGAATAGAACGGAATCGATGTTGTTCTTGAATTCGTCGAGCAGATGCCGGCGCGACATTCCTTCACCCTGTATCAGTATATCCATTCCATCGCCATTCAGCCTCTCGCGAATGGTATCGGCGGTTTTGCGCATAAGGTAGGAGTTAGTGAAAAGGACGAGGGCTTTACCGCCGGTGAGATTTATATAGTGCTCGATATTGTCTGTGAGCGCTTGCTGGTAGAGTTCATTATTTTCTTTGGATGGGGCGGGGATATTTCGCGGAATATACATTTTGACCTGGGAGGCGAAATCGAACTGCGATGGGAGCTTTAGTTCGCGGGCGACCTCTCCCCCAAAGCGCTTTTTGAAGTAGATGAACCTATTATCTATGGTGAGTGTAGCGCTCGTAAAGACGGCAGTATGGTCCGCGCGGAAGATATTCTCGCGGAAGAAGTCGGACAGGTCTATCGGGGAGGAGCAGATGGAAATATTCGCGTCGGGGCGCTGGGACGCGATCTCCACCCAGTAGACGAATTCATCCTTCCGTTCCTCGTTTTTGCGCATCTCGATGAAATCGGCTATAAGGTAGCGGAACTGGCTGAACCTAAGTATATACTCGTTGAGCTCATTTTCCATCCATTCGTCCCTGCAATTCTGGCGGAGTTTTCGCAGGGAGTCGAGCAGATGTGTAAGTTCTCCGTCGAGGATGTTTTCCGTGACGTGGGGCTCGTAAACACGCTCAGCGAGTCGCTCCATCCTACCTCCCGACATATGGAAGAGCTTTTCTTTTAAACCGGAGAAGAAGTCCTGGTTTAGCTCGAGGAGATTATGAATTATGGGAAAAATGTGCAGGGAAGGAAAGGCGAGCAAGAATCCCTTGCGTTTCTTTTCGTTGTATAGTTTTAGCAAATTGTATCTCAGCATCTCACGGGTAAGCCTCGGATAAAGGTGATCCGCAGCAATAGCTTCAAGTGTGTGCGCTTCATCGAAGATCAGAAAATCATTCTTATATAGATAGCCTTCCGAATTTTCATCAAGTATGCCGTCGAACAGTGTAAAGAACAGGTGATGGTTTACGATTATGACGTCCGAATCGGCGAGTTCCAATTTCGCTTTTTGGAAAAAACATTCTGTGTCTTTAACACCGCATGTCTTTGTACTGCAAACTCCCCTTTCGGCACAGACATCGCTCCACACATTCTCTAATATCGGAAAAGCAATATCTGACCGGGTACCATCATTCGTTTGGTTTACCCATAGATTGAGGCGGTCGAGGAATATCTGTTCATCACTTTCAAAAAGTGTATTCGATGAGTCGTTAGCCCGGCGCAGTCTTTTGGGACAGATGTAGTTAGCCTTTCCCTTCATCAGGCTGGCTTTAAATTCCACAGGCATAACCTCATGGAGGAATGGAATATCTTTATATATGAGCTGTTCCTGGAGATTTATTGTATGGGTTGAAATGACCGCTTTACGCTGGTATTTTTTTGCGAACAGGATCGCGGGAACGAGGTAAGCGAAGCTTTTGCCGACACCGGTTGGCGCCTCAACAAAGATATGGTTCTTATTCTCAAGTGAGTCAAGTATCGCAAGCGCCATATCCTCCTGAGACTTTCTGTATTCATAATTCTCAAACTTCTGCGAAAGGATACCGCCTTCTTTAAAAAAGTTAATAACCTCTTCTCTAAGATCCATGCCCTGAAAATACTTAATAAAGCAATTCAATTAACTATAAAAATTTATGGCATTAGGTCATAATGAACTGATATTCTTATATATAAAGCTTAATTTTGAACCTATGAGAAAACTTTCCCATCCTGAAATAAAAGCCGAGCGTAAGGATATCGAAAAGATCCATGAGTATAAACGCAATCCCATATATGTACTTTGCGATAATATAAGAAGCATTTTTAACGTAGGATCAGTATTCAGGACATCAGACGGTGCCTTTATAGAAAAGGTATATCTATGCGGATATACCCCATATCCTCCGAGAAAGGAGATAGAAAAAGTGGCACTTGGGGCAACAAACAGTGTTCCCTGGGAATATCATAAAGACGCAATTGAAGTAGTAAAGGATCTCAAAAAGAAGGGTATAAAGATAGCTGTACTGGAAATAACCACAGCGAAGAATTATTACTGGAATCTGACCAAGGCTGACTTCCCTATTTGCCTGATAATAGGAAACGAAATAAGTGGTGTATCAAAGGAATTGATAGACGAGGCTGATGTTTCATTCGAAATACCCATGATGGGGATGAAACAGTCTCTGAACGTATCTGTAGCGTATGGTATAGCAGTATATGAAATGATGAGGAAATTAAATTTTGAATAAAAAAAACCCCGCATGGAGCCGGGGTTTACGGGGTATCTCAGTAGATTAACTTAACCTTCTACTACACTCAAAAATCTTATACGATCATTACTTCAGCGTTATTGACCGGATTATACTTAATGTTTATTTTATCTCCAACTCTTGGAACTGCAACTTTAGAAACCAGCACTTCTGCCGTAGTTTCGAATGGTGTTCCATATGAAGGCTGTACAGCAAGTTTAAGCCTTACTATCGGGTCATAATTGACAAGCTTACCTGTATCTTCGATAGAAAGCACATCAGCCGTTGCAGGAACTCCTGTCATGCTAAGATTAGTATTACCGCCCATTGCATTTTTTGCTGTCTGCAGTGATTGATTTGTTTGGTCAACAAAATCCTTACCCATAAAGGTTTTTGTAAGAAAACCAGTTACTCCCGAATTAATGGTTTTATCTGCTTGATCAATTGCTTTGTTCGGATCTTTTCTTGCTTCCTCAAATTTCTTTTTATTGAAAAACATTTTTGATTCTCCTTTTGATTTAGAATTAGTTTAAAATTTAATTAACCAAAATTAACCCAATCTACTACGTCAAACAAATAAATCTTTTTTAGAATATTTAGCATAATTGTGGTTTTTAAGACCAGAAAATCTCGGAAAAGTTCATTTTTAAGCCAAAAACGGACTTTTCTATAGGAAACAATATTCGTATTGTAGGAAATAAAAAGCCCGGATAAAATTCGTCCGGGCTTTGAAAATAAAGAAGGATTAAATTATTTCACCAACATCATCTTTTTAATATCCGTGAACTCACTTGTTATGAGTTTGTAGAAATAAACACCCGATGACAGCTTAGTACCGTTAAAGTCAATATTATATGAACCAGGTGTCAATTGCTGATTTACCAGAGTTGCAACTTCCTTACCAAGCATATCATAAACAACGAGCTTCACGTTAGTGCTCTTTGGGACGCTAAAGTTTATGCTTGTCGATGGATTGAATGGATTAGGATAGTTCTGGTTCAGCGAGTAATTGTCCGCAACGTTATTAACAGGTGTAATGCTTGTGGGCAGATTTTCACCGTTATAGTATGCGTTAGTACCGAAGCCACCAAATCCGTAAATTGCAACACCGCTTCTTTTTACGGAATAGTCGCTATTATGGTAAACCGCGCATACAGGGAAAGCCGTTCCAGTTGCAGTATTGCTCATTACATCATAATCCGTCGAGCCAAGGCTTCCGCTTTGTCCTCTTCTTACATTAATGGAGTCACCGTTTCCTTTTCTCCAGATCGCACAGAAATAACCTGTAGTCTGGTTAGTATCCGAAGCACACCATGTGTAAGAACAGGAAACGCTATTTGTCTGATCCAATGTAAAGTCCAGACCCCACGAGCTTCCTCCGTTAGCTGAATTCAGATATTTTGCAACATCGTCTTTAATCACCGTTATCATCATTCTATGAGTAACTGTCTGAGCTGATTGCTGAACGTTCAGTACAGGTTTTTCATAAAATACGCCTGAACCTCCGGAAGTAAGGAAGTCTGTGTTTGTCGATGCTGTAGGAACAAACGGCGTCTTTATTAGTCTAATCTCATTAAAGCCTGTAAATCTTCTCTCAACTGCAATGAAGACAGAGTCAGAAGAAGTTCCAACAAACTGAGCGAACGGATAAAAGTCGTCGTTACCGCCGAGGAATGATACTTCAGTATGCGAAGTGCCCCAGTTAGTTGTTCTCAGGTAATGGAATGAAATAAGATCATCATTTGCATTATTATACTCTCCGGCTACAACGCCTTGATAAGTAGCAGTAGAGAAATACTGACCATCACTAAATGCCGAACAATAGTTGAACTCATTTCCTGAGGCAGGTGTAGAGATAGTCTGTATTATGTAATCCGGTGATGATGCATTTGGTTTTAAAGAAACAAACGCAAGAACAGCTCCGTCGTTAGTTGTTGCAGATGCTCTAGTATAATAACAAATGATCCTTAAAGAATCGTTATCTGAGGCCGATCTGCGGTCACATACCATGGAAATAGAAGAAATGTATCCTGTAGTCTGTAAACCACCCACCAGTGTCCATGAGCCACCACTGTTTGAGGAGCGGTAAAATCTTATAAATCTGTTTGAAGTTTCATCAGTACAAAAAGCAACATATAGATTTCCGTCTTCAGCCATAACCATATCCATGGTTCTCGGATTATTGTTTTGACCGGTGAACGTTCTCAAAGTAACATCTGTTCCAAGCCAGTCACCGTTGAAAGGCGGATTGCTTCTGTCGGAATAAACCGGCTGATCTTCATTTACATAATCACCGGAATTAACGACTTTAATACCGCTTCTGTACTGATCATTAACTATACCTTCGAGTCTCTGAACCTCATCGTAATCATCATTTTGTTTTGCAGTTTCTATCTGGTCCAGTAAAGACTGTGGAATATTCCTTTCAACCTTAACGCTATTTTCGCGAGCCAGTTCTTCAGAATGGGCATTCTTTTTCATATCCGAAAGAATAATGCTATTCTGATTCATATCGGACTGCGGAAAAGCATTTTGTGAAAGGAACAAAGAAAAAAGTAGTAAGATAACAAATGGAAAGGTTTTCATTTTAAATTCCTCCTTTTTATTTTAAATGATTGAACTCTCTCTTGGGTCAACAATATTTGGTCGCACATGCCAAACAAAGTTTAATTTCAAAAGAATTATTGAATTCTAATTAAAGCTACAAAGTTTTAAACGCTTGTACAAATAAAATTTTTTATAAAAATTAACCAGAATCGGCAATTTTTATAGTGCGTTAGTTCAAATTTTTACGTTACAACCCTGAAATCGATAAAAAACTTCGGAAAATAATTCTAATTTGTAAAAAATTAAAATTATTTTGGGAGATAATTAATTATGGGAGATAATTAAAAATAGGTAAATCTATACTAAAAACCAAATAAAATTAAAGTAAATCCGGGATGGAATTTTCATCCGTCCCGGATTAAACAATAGAGAAAGTACTATTTTACCAAAGTCATTTTCTTAATATCTGTAAAATCATTCGTTATCAGTTTGTAGAAATATACACCTGATGCAAGCGATGTTCCTTTAAAATCAACTGTATAGTTTCCAATAGTCAGATTCTCGTTCACCAGTGTAGCCACTTCCTTTCCAAGTAAATCGTACACGACTAGTCTAACATTTCCACTTTTCGGAATACTGAAATTTATCGAAGTAGAAGGATTGAACGGATTCGGATAGTTCTGGCTAAGCTGATATCCGTTTACGATCCCATTGTTATTAGTTATACCTGTTGTAAGATTTTCCTGATCAAAGTATACATTGCTTGTGTAATTTGAGACTATTCCCGTATAAGAAAATGCGGAATACCTTGTTCCACCATCATTATAGACAGCTACTACAGGTGAATTAAAGTTAGAAGATCTGAACTCATTTAGCTTATATTCTCTTGTTCCAAGACTACCACCTGTTGTTCCTCTTCTGATCACAATTGTATCGCCATTACCCATCTGATAGCAGGCAATTATGTTGCCCGGTCCGGATTGGCTTGTATCTGAAGAAATAAATGTGAAGTCCGGAACGATCTCACCTGATAATCCAAGAGATGAATTTGTTGTCCACGTCGATCCGCCGTTTTCACTTCTGTGATAAATTGCCTGGTTGTCTAGAACCGCAGAAACAAATATGATCCTGTTATTATTAAAAGCGGATGAGGACTGAACTATTGTGATGCATGGATTTGTATATGGTCCTCCATTTGTTGGAACTGAATATCTATGAAGTGTAGCAGTATTGCTCCATGGAGTTGCAAGAATTCTTGTTATACTCGGTGAAGCCGGAAACCTTCTTTCGACAGCAATATATACACTATCTGTCGAAGTGGATGAATTTCTTTTGAAAGCCGCAGAAGGAACATAGTCACCCCATGAAGGATAACTATCAGTTAGTGAGGTAACCGTGTATGTCGCACCCCAGTCGTCTGTTCTGGCTTTTCTGAGACTGATACAGGTATCGCCGGAATTACTATACTCACCTGCTACTACCCCAATCCAGGTACTGGTAGTCCAGTACCAGCCGTCACTATATGCAGTTGGGTACCACATTCTACGGCCTGATGACGGTGCAATTGCTGTAACACCGCCCATTGCGGCAGTACCGTTAGACCTGTAGGAAACCCAGTTAATTGTTGCGTCATTAAAGTTGGTTCCATCTGTTGAACGTGAATAAAACACATGAACCCTGGCTGAATCGGGAGAAGTACCTCTCACGTTAACAGTCATTGCTAACTGTCCAAAATACGCTGTCGTGCTTGTGACAGAACCTACAGCCTGCCATGTCAAGCCGCCGTTTTGAGAGTAAGCAATGTTAATCCTTCCGTTAGTTCCCGTAACAGGTCTTACAATGTATGCAACATAAAGGTTGCCATCTTCACCCATTACCATTGCAATTCTTCTTCCACCGGTATTTGTCTGTCCGATGTCTCCTGAGTAGATAAGAATATCAGAACTCAACCAGTCAGGAGTATTGTATGGAACTCCGTATGAAATAAGCTGGTCGGCATCATTTAGATCAGGAACTGTTTTTAAATGGCTGGTTTTGGAATTAATGAGGTTTCTTAAACGCATTTCCTCGGAAGTGTTTCCTGACTCGATAGCTTGTTTAAGCTGATCGTCCCATTCAACCGGATACAGTGATTTGGAGGTTTGAGGGGTGAAATAACTGCCCTCAGTAGGTAGTCCCTGGTTATTGCTTCCATTATCGTCTTGCGCATTGGACAAGATCGGAATGAGCAATAGAAACAAAGTAAGTAAAAAGAATCTTTTCATTTGAAGTTCTCCTTAACGTTTTATAATTTTTTTTGATATGTCTTTTAAGATCGCATATCTCAATAGAAATACTCAGAGGATTCATTAGTGCGGAGATCTCATAAGTATTAATCACTCAAATTAAGCAGTAGATTATTACTTCTCAAATAAATTTATTTGAAGTTATTTTAAAATCTTTAGCCTTAAAATGGTTAAAATACAGTAAAAACTTTAATTATGGAATAAAAACAGCCTTTTGAGATGGAAAATTTGTTTGGAATGTAACAAAAAACGGTCAATTAGGATTAAACGTCTCTAAATTAAATATTTAGCAAGGGGACGATTAGAATTCACGTGTTTCCACAAACTCTATAAGCTTCTTTAAAGAATTTTTAACTTCATTTTCCGGGAAAGTGCAGATGGATTCGAGTGCATGAGTAGAATACTCTTTGATCTTTTGACAGGTATAATCTATTCCGCCATACTCAGAAACGAAATCATATACCTTTTCAAAAGCTTTGGATGACCTTCCTTTAATAAGTTTGATAATGTCTTTCGACTTATTGCCGGGAGCTCTCTCGAGGGAAATTATAAGAGGGAGAGTAAACTTTTTTTCTTTGACATCATTGCCGGGAGATTTTCCCAATAATTTTTTGCGACCTATATAATCCAGCAAATCATCTCTGAGCTGGAATGCAATCCCAAGGTTTTCACCAAAATCCGACAATCTCTTTATCTTATCGGGATCATCTGTGGTACTTACCGCGCCAAGTTTACAGCATGTTTTTATGAGTGAAGCAGTTTTATCAGAGATAACTTTGAAGTATGTTTCTTCCGTAGAATCAAAATTCCTTGCCTTCTGGATCTGTAATAGTTCCCCTTCACTCATTCTTCTCACTGCTTCAGATGTAGCATGCAGAAATTCAAACTCTTTTCCCTCCAGAGCTATCAGTAAGCCTTTGGAAAGAAGATAATCCCCTATTAGTACTGCCGCCTTGTTTTTCCAGACAGCATTTATAGATGCAAAGCCCCTGCGTTCTTTCGCTTCGTCAACCACATCATCATGTATCAGCGTAGCAGTATGAAGGAGTTCAACCATATTCGCGGCGATATATGTCCTATCGGTTATGTCACCGCATAATTTAGCTGAAAGAAGCACCAGCGTAGGACGAACCTGCTTCCCTTTTTGTTTATGAATGTATTTGGTGATCATGTCAATCAGGGCGACCTTAGACTTCAACTCTTCAGCAAACCTTACCTGAAATTCACCCAGCTCAACTTTTATGGGAGCTGTAATCTCTTTTAAATTCAAACTCTATTGATTTGTTTGTACAGAATCTTCATTTGTAACAAGACTCTCCCTTTTCTTTTGAGAGACTTTGCAAATATAAATACTTATCTCATATAGTATAAATAACGGTACTGCAAGCATTATCTGGCTGACGATATCAGGAGAAGGTGTCATAATCCCTGCTATTATCAAAATAGCGACAATAGCGTGCTTCCTGTACTTCCTCATAAATTCAGGTTTCAATATACCTACTTTAGAGAGGAAATATGATACCATTGGCAGTTCAAAAACCGCACCGGCTAAAAGACAAACCGACATTACGAACTGTATATATTCATTCGCATCTATCTGATTTAGTATAATGTCCGTGCCAAAACTTGCAAAAAAGTTAAGCGCTGTGGGCAAGAGAACAAAATACGCGAATACGAGCCCGATCAGAAAGCAAAGCGACGTGAAGAACACTATACCGGATATATACTTACGTTCCCTGGGCATAAGGGCAGGTTCGATGAACTTCCAGAACTGGTAGATTATATTTGGAATGCTCGCAATAATACCACCAATAATGATCACCTGCATGTATAGAGTGAACTGCCCGTAAGGCTTGAGGTTTATAATGGTCAGAGGGGGTTCTGTATGCTTTGCGGGAGCAAATATTACATACTTCATTATATCGTCAATAAAAATACCAACTATTATAGCGCCAATGACTATGCCAATAACCGATTTTATGATCCTCCACCTTAGCTCCTCCAGGTGGTCGAGAAACCCCATCTCATCATTATCAGCCTGATCTTCCTGATCTCTTATTTCCTTGTCTTCTTCCAACTACCAAAATCTATTTGGTTTCATAATTAAACAGATCAAATCTCGACGTAAGGTCTTTTACTTCAGCCGACACTTCCTCTTTTACTTTTTCATCTTCATGAGCGGATATTACCCTGTTTATCATTCCTGCTATCTGTTCCATCTCGGACTCTCTCATTCCTCTCGTCGTAAGAGCCGGTGTTCCGAGCCTGATACCGCTTGTAATAAGCGGACTCTTATCGTCAAACGGAACGGCATTTTTATTACATGTTATACCTACCTCATCGAGGGCTTCCTCAGCTTGTTTACCGGACAGTCCTTTATTCCGGAGATCAATAAGCATCAGATGGTTATCGGTACCGCCCGATATTATATGAAAGTCATATTCTTTTAATTTACCAGCCAGCGACTGCGCATTACTTATAATTTGCTTTGCGTAATCGAGGAAGCCGTCATTTAGAACCTCCTTAAACGCAACGGCTTTTGCAGCGATGACGTGCATCAGAGGACCGCCCTGTACTCCCGGCATCACTGTGGAATTCAGGATCTCACTCATCATTTTTGTTCTTCCCGATTTCGGAGCGACAATACCAAATGGATTCTCAAAATCCTTACCCATTAATATTATACCCCCGCGCGGACCGCGTAGAGTCTTATGGGTTGTACTTGCAACGACATGGCAGTACGGTACGGGGTCGTTGAGCAGTTTTTTCGCGATCAATCCGGCAGGATGTGCGATATCCGCAAAGAGGAATGCTCCTACCTTATCCGCTATCTCTCTGAACTTGCTATAATCTATATTCCTCGAATAAGCGCTGGCTCCAACAGTTATCATTTTAGGCTTCTCGCGCATTGCGGCATCCATTACCATGTCATAGTCCAGCATCTCGGTATCGGGATTAATGCCGTATTGAGTAAAATTATACAGCTTACCGGAAAAATTAACCGGTGATCCGTGAGTAAGGTGCCCTCCATGGGAAAGGTCCATTCCCATTACCTTATCACCCGGCTTTAAAAACGTGAAGTAAACAGCCATATTAGCCTGACTGCCCGAGTGCGGTTGAACGTTGGCATATTCAGCGCCAAATATCTGCTTAGCTCTATCGATGGCGAGGTTTTCTGCGATATCCACGTATTCGCATCCGCCGTAATATCTTTTACCCGGGTAACCCTCCGCGTATTTATTGGTAAGCACGGATCCCTGCGCTTCCATTACCGCATCCGAAACAAAATTTTCGGAAGCTATCATTTCAAGCTTTTCAGCCTGCCTTTTCTTTTCTCCGTCAATTGCGGCATTAAGCTCCGTATCGAATGTCTTTAGATCAATATTCATGGTTTAGATTGATTTATAAGCAGGATATTTAAAAGACAAGGAATATAGAAAATGAACAGACATGTTGGTTTAACGACCGGTAAGTGTGTGGATTTTATCAACTCTCCTCTGATGTCTGCCTCCCTCAAAGTCTGTGCTGATAAACTTCCGAACATTTTTTAATGCAGTATCGAGGTCTATCAGGTCCGCCCCAAGCGAGATCACATTCGCGTTATTATGCCTGCGGGACATTTCAGCCATTTTTTCGTTGACGGCGTTTACCGACCTGGCTCCGGTCACTTTATTTGCCACAATATCCACTCCTATCCCGCTTCCGCATACCAACACACCGTAGTCCACATTTCCTTTACCTACTTCCTGCGCGACCTTTGTAGCATAATCAGGGTAATCAACGCTCTCATCACTATCAGTGCCCAGGTCTTCGACTTCGACACCTTCGGACTCCAGCATCTCCTTGATGGCTTTCTTATAATTTACTCCTCTGTGATCTGAACCGATTGCTATCTTCATTGCTGTATTATTAAAAATCGTCGTTTGGTCTGAGGAACCAGATCTCTCCGAAATTTACACCCAGATATACATTGAACAGTTCATCCTTTATTAAGCCATTGCCTTCTTTTCCGCGTATGGAGTAGCTAAGATTCAGGTCAATCGAATTGAGCTCGGAAATAGGGATACCGAAGCCCAGTCTAAAGCCAAGTGTGTTTATATTCTCGGAGTTTACAGTGTAATACGCTTGGTCATAAAAAGCGCCAGCCCTATAGGTCAATTTCTGAAAAAAGCTTTTATCACGGTCCGGGGATGGCAATAGCTCTAACCCCGCACTGTACCTGGAAGAGTTTACAAAATTAGACGGGGTCATGCCGAAATATGTATAATCGCTCCATTGCTGGAAATATGCATCAGCGGCTACGTTTACCCGGTCACCAAATCTATTGGAAATACCGAAACCATATGCTGCGGGAATTTTCACCACACCGGTCTGCACAATGTTAGAATCAGTATTGATGCTGGATTGTATTATTGACTCTTCATTTGCAGAAAGGTCTATACCCATCTGGTAAACAAATCCAAATTTAAGGAAACGAAGATTCTTGCTTTTCTTATTTACAAGATTTTCCAGAGAGAATAACATTCCGCCCTTTACAAATGATTTGCTGAGATCTGTTTCTGTCCTTGAAAAATAATCAAACAATGCGGTGTTCTCAAAATCGATCGTTCTCTGCGATATAATATTACCGAAAGCGTAATTGTATTCAGCGCCTATGCTCAGGCTTTTAAACAGCGTATATGTCATTCCGATATTAATCCTGGTCAGACCACCCTCACCGCTGAATGTATTCGTATAATTCTCGCCTTCGGATACCCCTGTTCCTATTATCTGGTATCCGATCGAACTCATTGGGTTGATACCGAGATTCACAACCCAGCCTTGATCTTTGCTAATAGGAATGCCAATATTAAGCCCGTTTATATTTCCTTCGTTTACTTTTGTAGTAAGTACGCCGTCGGTTGACTTTAAGTATCCGTAGTCCGCCGACAGAGAAAACTTTGTAAATTCGAGCTTAGAATTAGCGGCAGGGTTTAGATTGTTTATATAGTCTCCGGTTAATCCTATACCGAGAACGCCCATACCGTAGGTACGTGAGCTGGTATTGTATCTTAGATCCCCAATTCCAAAGATCGTATAAGGGGATCCGCCATCGAATTCGTCATTTTCATTCTGAGCGAATGTGGAATTCCCGGCTAACAACATCATAATGGTCAATATCAGTAATCCTGTTGTTTTCATCTCAGTTTCTAAGTGTATATCTTATTCTTAATCTAGGTACAACCGAGGTGTCCGCATAATTCGGACCGAAGAAAGAGAAAATGTCCATTGTGCCTGTCTCCGATACATTTCTCAGAGCCAGACCATAATTCGGAGCTACTCCCGAATTCCAATTCTGCATGATGACGATAAACCGTATTGAGTATACGTTTCCTACCCTATTTAACGTTATGAATCCCAGAGAATCAGTTTTTGTCGACGTATCCGTCACCATTGCCGCTACAAGTCTTTGGTCGGAGTATTGTGTGATATATGAATTTGCCGTATCCAGCGTCAATGTAAGGAGCGCGTCGTTTATCACGACGTTATTAGGAAGTTTCGAAAGATCGAAATTCATTATGCTCCTGAATGCCACTCCTGACTGAAGGAATATCCTGTCGGATTGTATCACAGAATTCGGTGCATCCGATACGAACATACCATCCGATTCTTTAAGTGTAAGCGTGTCTGTCTGTGAATTTTTGGTGACAATAATCTCGAGCAAAGGGTAAAGATTTTCATCTCCTGACTGCGAAGTAAAGAATCCTTTGATAGCTGTTCCGCCATTAGGTATCATTATCACTCCCCTGTTTTTAACGGAGTAGTTAGTATCGGCAGCAAATTCGAGCCAGTCTTTTGCAAGCTGGTTATTCAGAGTGATCGTAATTACCGATGAGTCAGTCGGGTTGCCAGAGAAACTTCCCTGTATTGTATTGTCTATATCAGCCGATGAGATCGAATCGTATGTTATGGTTGGAAAGTTCAACGGGCTCTTTAGCCTGAACACATCGAATGAAACCGTACCCATCGAATCCTGATAAAAATAATTCGTATATTTCAGTTTTATCTTCGCGGAGACAATAGTCGCGCTATCATAACCCGTGGGCAGGTTGTTGAACTTTAAAAGCGACCTTGCCTGGTAATTCTGATACTGACCGACTAGCATCTGCGATGAAATGTAAGTGTTAATGTATTGCTTAAAATCATTTACTGAAATGGTGAGCGAGTCGGTTTTGGAATCGAGGAGCTTAGTTCCCAATGTGTCATCCGGTGAGATGTAATTTTGTCCGAGGTCGGATGTCACCTCCTCGCATGAATAGAATATCAGCGCGGACAATAATACCCAAACAAATAAATATCCTGTTTTCTTCAAATTGCTAGTCTTTAATCTTAAATTCTGAATCTACTGTACAAATATAATTATCCTAAATCAATTTAAAATTTACTAATTTTTCTATCTAATTTTTGTATATAGATGGATGCGTCATCGAGATCCTCAGCGTAATAATTAATTGTTATTCCTTCATTAATACACTCTTCCCGGGTTTTAGTTCCGTATCCGCTTTTTACCAAAATCTTCGTTAATCCCGCGTTTTCAGCACTTTTCATGTCCACTAGTGCATCTCCTATCAGAAATGACTCTTTAACGTCAATATCGTACTTTTTTACAGCTTTGTCTATCATACCTGTCCCGGGCTTTCTGTCCTCGCTGTGTTTCGAATATTCAGGCACTACACCATCAACATGATACGGGCTGTAAAAATAATCGTCAATCAAAGGTTTACCGTCTATGTTAAGAACTCTATCGATATCTTTATGAATTTCAGCCAGATCTTCTTCAGAAAGATATCCCCTGGCTATCCCGGATTGATTTGTTATAACCAGATTCAGAAAGCCGAGATCTTTTAAACGCGTCAGTGCTTCCTTTACTCCGGGAAAAATAATCAGTTCTTCTTTACTTGTAAGGTAATTTACATCCTCGTTGATTGTGCCATCTCTGTCTAAAAATACCGCCTTATTCATAACGTTATACGTAACTCTAATTGGGGTAGTTACTTTGCGAGCTTGCTGTAAAGATTCATATACTTCTTAGCAGATACCTTCCATGAAAAATCAAGAGCCATCCCGTTCCTCATTATCTTATACCATTTATTTTTATCTTTGAATACCTCTATTGCAGTTTTAACTGCTTTGAGGAGTTCATTAGAATCATATTTTTCGAATAAAAATCCGTTACCGTCAGGTTTTTTATAATCTGTAACCGTATCCGAAAGGCCGCCTGTATCTCTTACTATTGGTACTGTACCATAAGTCAGACTGTACATCTGATTAAGACCGCACGGCTCGTACTTAGACGGCATTATGAACATGTCACACCCTGCTTCTATATGGTGAGCAAGGTCTTCATCAAATCCAAGGTGTACAATAAGCTTCTTTGCGTATTTCTTTTTAGCATTCTTCAGAAATTTGTGATACTTCTCATCACCTGTTCCGAGTATTACAAGCTGAATATCTTCCTTCATCAGGGCAGGAAGTATCTTTTCCATTAGATCAAAACCCTTCTGGTCGACAAGTCTTGTAATCATGCCGATAAGGGGAACGTCTTCACTGTACTCGAATTTATACTTGTTGAGCAGTTCCCTTTTATTCTCATACTTAAGCGGAATCTCCTGATATGTATATCTGTATGTAATGACCTTATCGTAACTTGGATTCCAAACCGAATGATCGATTCCGTTCAATATTCCAACGAGGTCAGACTTACGGCTATCCAAAATCTTTTCCATTCCACAGCTGTAGTCTTTATCGGTTCTGATTTCCTCAGCATACTTCTGGCTAACGGTTGTTATCTTGTCCGCATACGCCAAACCTGTTTTAAGAAAACTAAACTTTCCGTCATGAGTTGCCTTTTCCAGCACTTCTTCCGGCAGTCCTGTCTTTTTAAAAGAGGTCTTGGGGAAATTTCCCTGGTAAGCCAGGTTGTGTATAGTGAAAACGGTTTTGATATCTTTAATGTGTGGATTGTCTTTGTATAGAGTCTTAATATAGGCAGGGATAAGTCCGGTTTGCCAATCATTGCAGTGAATCACATCCGGTTTCCACTGAAGTATCTCAAGCACATCCAGGACAGCTTTGCAAAAGAATGTAAAACGCTCGTCATTATTCGGGAAATCCTTCTTTGTCCGGATATTCTGATAAACACCCTTATTTTTGAAAAAATCCTGATTCTCTAATAGATATACCTGTGCTTTTGTATTCTTGCCATGGATAAATGATGACTTAATGTTAAATTTACACGACTTGCCATCTACATCAACGCCAATATCTTTTAGACGCTTAATCTCATGAATCTGCAGTCTTCTCTCGTCGAGAGGACCATATTTTGGGGTAATAATTCTTACTTCATTACCTAATGAGTTTAAAGCCTGGGGGAGGGAATTTGAAACATCTGCGAGACCACCCGTTTTGGAATAAGGATAAACTTCACTGGAAACAAACAGAACATTAAATCCTTTTGCCATCTAATAAATTAAATTTTATTAATTTATGCATAATCATTTTGATTAGCAATGTATTAAGCGGTGCAAATACTCACCTTAATTCATACTTTTCAATAGGATAAACTCAGCTATCGATAGCTTTTAATAGTGAATATAGTACGGTATTTATTGGAACAGAAACTTTCTTTTTAGAAGCAAATCGTAATATATCGCCTGTAAATGTCTCATATTCAAGGGTTTTGCCCTTTTCCCTATCCTGAAGTGTAGATGGCTTAAAAGGACCTGTTTTTATAACCCGGTCTATAACACTTAACTCATCCTTTGGAGTTAATTTAACACCATAAGCCTTTGCTACACTGGCTAATTCTTTGTACAAGTCCCTCACAAATGCTTCAGACATTTTATTCGAAAATAGGCTGTCTGTATTTTTTTCGATAATCGTGCATAAAACATTATAAATACAATTCCACATATATTTCACCCAGATATCGTGAACAATGTCTTCGGCAATGCGGGTTTTTATGTTACAGGAAGTAAAAATATTATGAAAGCGGTCTATTACTTTTGAGCTGATGCCGGGACTTTCACCGATAATTATTATTCCGTTGGATGAATGCTTAATGATACCGTTTGCCAGCATCTCCGATCCCACATAGCAAAAACCCCTGATCACCCTTTTTCTGCCGAACGCCTTTACAATCTTTTCGTAATTCATCAGCCCGTTTTGCAGGCTTAGAAAATATGTGTCCTTATCGACGATCTTTTTTAATTTCAAGATAGCATCGTCGGTGTCATAGGATTTCATTGCTAATATCACGAGTTCGGGTATAAACTTTGCATTGGAAGGTGATTTATGAGCCTTTACTTTGATATGGAAATCCCCATCTACACTCTTTACTTTTAATCCCTTTGTGTTTAAGTGAGTGTAGTTGCTTCTTGCTATGAACCTCACATCGTTCTCTGGGTTAAGCGCCAGCTTACCCCCGAAGAAGCCGCCCACTGCTCCGGTACCATAAACTAATATTTTGTTCTTTTTCTTTTCCATTATCAATTTGAGAGGAGTTTCCGGGCAAGCCCAGGCATTCCCAAACCCGCTTTTTCTTCAATGAAAATTAAGTTGTCATCAAAGTAGTACATGTCAGGCTTTACAGGGTCAATAATATATTTCATTATTGACGGTCGTGTGAATTCTATCAAACTTGCCGCCGGGTACACAACAAGCGATGTGCCTACTACAATGAATATATCCGCATCTTCCGAGATCCGCGCCGCCACTTCTATCATTGGGACCATCTCTCCAAACCACACAACATGCGGTCTGAGCTGTGACCCTTTTTCACATTTGTCCCCTGCCCTTATTTCTCCATAACCAATATCATACACCAATGTGCTGTCGAGCGAACTTCTTGCTTTCGTTAGCTCGCCGTGCAGGTGCACTACCTTTGCCGAACCCGCTCTTTCATGCAGGTCATCTACATTCTGTGTAATAACGGTTACGTCGAATTTTTCTTCGAGTGAAGCGATCGCCTTATGGGCATCGTTGGGCTGTGCTGTTTTTAGCTGGTTACGTCTCTCATTATAAAATCTCAGTACAAGCTCCCTATTCATATGCCATCCCTCGGGGGAAGCTACTTCCATAACGTTATACCCTTCCCATAATCCGCCGGCATCTCTGAATGTGGAGAGACCGCTCTCCGCGCTGACTCCCGCTCCCGTTAGGACAACTATTTTCTGCACCTAAACGTTTGCTATTACGTTGTCCAGTATACTTTTTACCTCACCCGCGACTTCAGCCAGCTTCTTATTACCGGTCACTAAAGACATTATCTCCGGATTCATAACCGAAACATGTACATCGCCGTCTTTTTCATATACGATCACGTTGCACGGAAGCAATAGTCCCAGCTCCTGCTCCATTTCCAGCGCTTTATGAGCGAAATTTGGGTTACAAGCCCCAAGTATTACGTACTTATCGGTATCTACACCTAACTTATTTTTAAGCGTTTCCTTTATGTCTATGGTAGTTAGTATTCCGAAACCCTCTTTTTTAAGCTCCTCTGTTACTTTCTCTATGGTTTCATCGAAACCCAGTCCGCTTGACTTTGAAATTCCGTATTCCATTTTCTTTTCCTTTGCTATTAATAAAAAATGCAACCGCTGAGGTTGCATTTCAAAAATTGTAAACCTTATATAGTATTTACTTTCCGGCTTCCACCTGCTGAATCAACCATTGCGCCATCGCTGTAGCTTCCTTCTTAGTTAAGCCCTGGTTAGGCATCGGAGGATAATTAGGATCTACCTTTGTCGGACTGTATATAAATTCCGCAAGCTTTTGAACGTTACCATTAAATGTAGGAACTGTTTCATTATAAGGAGGTCCTACTACCTTCTGGTCAAACTTATGACAGGCGATACACTTTGTATTAAATATTTCTTCGGCATTTATGTCTGTGGTCGTTACCACAGCCGCAAGCTTCTTTTGGTCATCGGCATCGGCTTCCGCAGAGATCCTTACAATGTGATCGTCTATAGCGTTACCCAATACCATCTCATCGTTTATTGTCGAGAATGTTATCGCAAAGAACATTATTATGAATGCCGCGGATGCGTATTTAACTTCCGCGTTCCTTATTATTGCGTAAAGCAGGTTCCCTACCAGGATAAGAAGTAGGAATGTAATTCCCGTGTAGAAGAATACATTGAAAGATAATGCTTCCTGTGGGTACATGAGGAACTTTAAGAACATACATAATATAAGAGCAATGACCGAGAAGAATGATAAAAGCACTGAAAACTTCGTTGCGAACTTCTTGTAAGCTTCATCCATGTCTTTGATACCACCCTGCCAGATAAAGAAGAAGAACAGTATTGCTATACCTGCCACTGTGCCTGCCAGTGAAAGGAAGTAAAAGAAATGTATAGTACTTTCACCGTCGATGAAAAACTGCATTATATTAGTCATGCTTGACCAGTCTTCCGGCAAGTAAGCCAGTGTCATGCCCCCAATAAAGAAGAACAAACCAAAGAATATCAGAATAAATGCGTACCTTCCGCTTTTTTCGTTTGACTCGTCGAGAATGTCTTTGTATTCAACGATATCTTCCGGCAGATCTTTAGAGTGTGTGTATTCTTTTAATGATTCGATCACACTTTCTACCTGGAATGTCGTTTTAAACCTGTATAAAAGAGCAAAACCTATAGACATCAATATACACCCGAAGAATAACGTACCCGGCACAATCGAATCCGAATCATACATAAGCTGGACATAAACAAAAGCTATCGAGAACGCGGGCAATATTCCCAATCCAAGTCCTACTCTCCTGTTGACCGCCAGCTTATCCAGTATATCCTTTGCAAATCGGATATACATCGGATTATGCTTCTTCCTTCCGATAATATTAAAAATAAACGACAAGGTTGAAGCACCAAACACCATCGAAATAAACGGAATGAACACCAGCAGTGATATTATCAGGAAGAAGTTCATCAACTCCAGATGGTGCGTTGACGGCGGTATTGCTATTTGATCGAAAAAATTCATTCTTAAACTCTAGATTAGATTTATTAATTTATCTAATGACATCAGCGTTATAAATATCAGCGTATAAAAATTAATTCCTATAAACGACCTTATTATCTGTTTGTTATTGAGATCCGAACGGCTGAACCTGTACATGCTCGTCAAAAGCCATACAGAAGCAACGCAAAGAAGTAAACCTGTTATAAAGTAATTTAACATTCCCCCGGCGAACAGAATAACGACCGGCACTACCGTCAATACCGAAGTAAAGAAAACCATGTTGGCTATTCTCTCACGCGATAATGTAAGAACCGGGAATCCTGCTCCCTCGTACTCTTTACCATACTTTAAAAACAGTAACCAGAAGTGCGGTATCTGCCAGATGAAAAAGTACGCCGAAACAAGCAATATCTTTTCATCTAGAAGACTGCCACCGGCGGCTACCCATCCTGCAATAGGGGGAAGAGCTCCAACGAGCGAACCGGGAATTATAGCAAGAGATATCTTTCTTTTTAAAGGAGTATAGGCAAAATTATATGATACGTATGTCGCCAGCCCGACAGCAAGTGTCATGAGATTGGCTCCGGCAACCAGAATCGCAGAACCTGTTGCAAGAAGAAGGAGTGAAACTATCAGCGCAGTCCCTTCACTTACTCTTCCGGCGGGAATCGGTCTGTTCATAGTTCGAGCCATCAGTCTGTCGTAGTGCCTCTCCTGGTAATGGTTCAATGCCGCGGCACTACACGCCAGTATGAATATCCCCGCTACCGGGTAAATAAATTCCAGCGTAAACGAATTAGTGGCAAGTATATATCCCAGCGCCGTAGTAAAAGCAACAAAGAGCGTTATCTTTATTTTGATAAGCTCCAGCATGTCCTGTGCGAACGAATAAGTTTCGCTTCTTACAGAGGCATGACTATTAACGGCTGTATTTAGATATTTACTGCTCATCTGCTATTTCGTTGTATCTGTCTTTGATGTATCTGTACCGCTTTGAACTTTAGTCGTATCGGTACTCATAGTCTTTGTTGAGTCGGTTGTCGTACTCGTCGAATCTGTTGTTGTAGTCGTCACGGGATTTGGTATATTATACCAGGTATTAAAGACATCATCCGGAAGCACTATAAGATGCGTCATCATGATCGAGTGATCCAGCCCGCAATATTCCGCGCAGGTAATTACCAATGTATCGAGACCCGTCGGCTGGAACCAAAGCCTGTTTTCCCTTCCGGGAATAGCATCTTCCTTTACCCTGTATGCCGGTACAAAAAAACTGTGATTAACGTCGATCGAATAAAGGTTTATTCTTATCGGCTTAGAAAGCGGTACGAATAAAGTATCACTCTTCTTTCCGTTTTCATACTCAAAACCCCACTTCCACATCTGTCCTGTTACCTTCACCGGCATGGCATCCGGAGGAATATCCCTGATGTTTTCAAAACCTTTCCATCCGTAAAAGAAAATTATTAAAACAAGTATTGTCGGGATGACAGTCCAAATAATCTCAAGCGGTGTATTACCGTGTATATTCTCAGACTTTTGATTTCTCTTTGCGCTGTACTTATATAGGAAATAAAACATTGCGACAACAATGATCATCAGGAATACAAAGCTTATCCCCAGTATAAGAAGCAACGTCATATCGGTTTCATGACCTATGTTTGGCCTCATAATAGTGGATTCCTATATATTAGATCTGTAAAAGTTAAAAGTATCATTGTAAGAAAAATTATAATACAAACCAAAATAAATATTCTGAATATGGTCGAGTCAAACTTTACGTGCATAAAATAATTCATCACAAGAGATGTTTTCGTCATGGCAATAATAATAGCAACAACAAGAGCCAGACTGCCGAGGTTTATACCGGCTATCGTCACCGTGATCGCAGTCAAGCCGATCAAAGCAAGCCAGATGAGCACAAATGTTCCGTAGCCGACATCATGACCCTCTTCATGCGCGTCTTCCGGACCCTGCGCCTCCACACCTAAATTGTGCTGTACATCTCTCTCAAAAGTTTTTTCGTCCATCTTAATGAATTAAATAAAATAATGGGAATAAGAATATCCATATCACGTCGACAAGGTGCCAGTAAAGACCCGAATTTTCGAGCCTCTGGAAATTATCATGCGTTATCTTCTGCTTTGCAATGAAATACATTATTACACCTATAAAACTCATACCAACTATAACGTGGAGCCCGTGCAATCCAGTCATCACATAATACAACCCATAAAACACTGTCTCGCCTTTTGAAAGCTCTTCCATCATTGGACCGCCCGGATAAAGTCCTAAATGGATCTTATGCGTCCATTCAAAATACTTATTCACCAGGAAGATCAGACCGCATGCCTGTGTTACCCAGAGGAAAAACATACACAGCTTCACTTTCTTCTTTTGTATTGATACGATGCCCAATACAACTGTAAGACTGCTTGTCAAAAGTATAACAGTATTGATTGCTCCAAGTATCGGGTCAAGCCTTAATGCCGCCGCAACGAATGCATCAGAGTACTCATACCTGTATGCAGCATACAAGATGAACATGCCTCCGAAAAGAAGGACCTCTGTGAACAAAAAGAGCCACATCCCCATTTTGGAGCCTGTATCATCCCTGTGGATCTGTCCGTGAGCGTGTGAATGCTCAGCCGCTATTTCCGGGTTTTGACTGCTCATTATGCTCCTTTCATTATGGCATTTGGTTTTTCATGATCATAAGGCTCTCCTATTACTACCGGAGGTTCCTCAAAATTTTCAAGTGGAGGAGGTGAAGGCACCTTCCATTCGAGGGTTGTTCCTCCCCATGGATTCATCGGTGCGCGTTCGCCTTTATATAATCCTCTTATCAAATTTGCTACTATTAATATAAGTCCTGTTACCAGTATCCATGATCCAACCGTCGAAACAATGTGATAAGGCTGGAATTCTGGCAGGTAATCGTAATACCTTCTCGGCATTCCCATATATCCCATTATAAACATCGGGAAGTAAAGAATGTTGAATCCAACAACAAACACCCAGCATCCGAGCTTAGCCATCTTTTCGTTGTACATTCTACCGAACATCTTTGGATACCAGTAGTGAAGTGATGCAAAGAACAAGAATCCCATACCTCCAAACATCACATAATGGAAGTGTGCTACAACAAAATATGTATCCGTAAGGTGTATGTCCGTATTGAGTGTACCAAGTACAAGTCCTGTAAGGCCTCCGATGGAGAATACAACTATGAATGCAAGCGTATATAACATTGGCGTCCTTACTACAATCGAACCTTTATATAGTGTTGCCACCCAGTTAAATACTTTTATACCCGTCGGTATAGCAACAAGGAATGTAAGCAATGAGAAGATGATCCTTGCAGTATCGCTGATACCGCTTACAAACATGTGGTGTCCCCATACCAGGTAACCCACAAATGCAATTGCCAGTGAAGACATTGCTATCGGAACGTATCCGAAAATGTTCTTCCTGGAGAAGGTCGCTATAATATCCGAGACCACACCCATCGCCGGCAATACCATGATATAAACCGCTGGGTGTGAGTATATCCAGAACAAGTGCTGGTAAAGCAGAGGATCTCCGCCTTTATTCGGGTCGAATATCCCAACCCCAAGAGTCCTCTCTAATATTATTAATGCTAATGTAATTCCGATAACCGGTGTTGCGAGAACCTGTATCCATGCTGTCGAATAAAGTCCCCATACAAATAACGGCATCCTAAAAAATGTCATTCCCTTTGCGCGCATCCTGTGCACCGTGGTAACGAAGTTAAGTCCTGTCAAAATCGAAGAAAACCCGAGAACAAATGCCGCAAATACCGATAGCGAAATGTTGGTCGTTGTTCTTACACTATATGGTACATAAAAAGTCCAGCCCGTGTCCATAATACCGCCTCCGGTAAACAAAGATAATATAGCAATAGCGCCTCCAATAATGTAGAGATACCATGACATTAAGTTCAGTCTTGGAAAAGCTACATCGGGAGCGCCTATCTGTATCGGCATGATAAAGTTGCCGAAAACCGCCGGGATACCAGGAATAATGAACAGAAATATCATTATTACACCGTGAAGCGTAAATATCGAATTGTAGGTCTGCGCTTTCATTATCGTTTCACCTGGTGTCAGCATCTCCAGCCTCATTAGTACACCAAGGCTCACTGCGACGGCAAAGAATGAAAGCATTGCCATTAAATACAATAACCCTATACGCTTGTGGTCTAAGGTAAGTAACCAGCCTGCTATTCCTTTGAATCTTCCCTTGTACTCGTAAAACGAGACTTCCTCAGCACCTGTAGCGATAGTTCCGTTAGCCATTTTTCTTAGTCCTCATTATGTTTGAACTGTTTTCTTTTTCTTAACTAAAAATACGACAACAAATACTCCAATGAAAAATAATACCATACCGCCCGTTATCCTTGTAATATCCAGCGTATATCTTCTTCCATCCGGGTCATAGCTAAAGCATACCTGCAGTACCTTTGCGATCGAAGCTCCTACTCTTCCTTCGGATGCTTCTATCAGCGCCATCTTAAAATCGAATACATTGTAATCCGTCCCGAATAAATATCTTACTATCTTGCCCTCGGGCGATACAACCGTTATTGCCGCGCCGTGCATAAAATCATTTCCCTGCTTCTGATACTTCCACCCAACCACCTCGGTTATCCTCTTTGCATTCACACTGTCAGCTGTTAAAAATCTCCAGTCATTGAAATCCACATTCCGTGTCATCGAGGCAATGTAGTTCTTCTTCTTCTCCGCCGCCATGTGATAATCTTCGCTCGGATCCATGCTTATTGTAATCACGTTAAAGTCATCGCCGGGTTCGAGGTCCACCTTGTTTACCACGTCCGCAAGCCCCGAAAGAAGTGGACTGCATAGACCCGGACAGCGGTAATACACTATTGAGATCACTGTAGGTTTATCACCTATCAGCTCTCCCAGTGTGATGGATTTCCCGTATTCATCATAGAATACCATGTCCATCGGCACCGTCTCGCCGAGTTTTTCATCGATACCTACCTGGTCTGGTGTAGGCGGTGGCTCCTGTGAGTGAGCAGTATATGTTATAGAACTCAATAAAAGAATTACAAAGAAAAAGATAGACTTACTTCGGTTGTTCCTGGTTCTGTGTCGTCTGTTTTTCTTGTTCATTATTTTCCTCCACCTGTACATTATTGGTTATTACACTTCTTAAATACGCATACAATGTTGACCATTCTTCTGTCGTAAAATCGTCCACATGTGCTCTAAATCCCTTTTGCAATGGGTTTATCGATACGAATGCAACGAATGTGCCCTCGCTTGAAGCCCAGCTTTTATCATTAACCAGCACTGTAACCGTCTTGGCTATGTCATTGCTTACCCTTCTGAGCAGTTCCGCTCCGGCTGAATTATCATTTTCAACTTTTCCGATCGCATCTTTGATCTCGATATTTACAGGCTTATTTTCTTCAAGCAGTTTATCCATTGCCATGCTTACCGGGATCTGGTTAGGCTGTTTCTCCCCTTCTGATAAATGATATGTTGCATCCAGTTGCTGGAGATCCGCGCTCGTGATCGGGGGAAACTGGGGATTGAATGTTCTCACATAAGAGATCAGATCCAGTCTTTGCTTCGGCGGAAGATTCGAAAACGATGCCATTCCCGTATTTGGTATACCTTCCATTAAAGTCTTATACATGTCATTAATAGTATAACCGTTTTTCCAGTTATCCAGGCTGGTAAAATTCCTCGGGGGAGGATTCAGGGAAGCCCCTGCCGGACCGTTACCCTGACCTGTTTCACCGTGACAGCTCGCGCAGTTAGACGCGAAAAGCTGTTTGCCTGTCTCGATGATCCTTGCGTCGGGAGTTTGATACATTGAAACATCTACCGGCTCTGTAGTACTGCCCTTCTTCACAGGAAGTTCACCCAATGGTGTCACCTTCGCGGTATCGGATATCGTAAATGGAACCATCTTCGTCGATGTCATGTAGCCGAGCTTGCTGAGATACATCGTGCCGATGCTGACTATGGCAACAAGCACAACAAAATAGATCAGAGCATAAACTCCCGTGAGATTAACTCTCTCCTTAGGAGATTTTATTACCTCTTCATCGGGTTTTATTTCGTATTCTCTAATATTGTCCATTTACAGACTATAAAATTTTCTTTAGTAAAGATGGAAATTCAATCCGCTCTCAAGCTTCGGGTCACCTATAGGCATCAGGTTATTTCTTCTTGCCTGCATGCTAAACATTATCATAAATAAACCAACTGCGGCTAACGGGTATACTATCTCTATCCATCCAAACACCGCGTTCTCGCTTCCCATTCTGTGAGTGTATGTCGGCATTATCATCCAGTACAGGTCATAGTAGTGTGCAAATAACAGCCATATCGCCATGATCTTTAATCTTGATATATTCGTCTTTACCGATCTTGGAATAAGCACGAGGAACGGAATAATGAAATGAATCACCAGCAATCCGTACGATACCATTTTCCATGTACCGTGTGTCCTGAGCATAAACCAGAATGTCTCTTCCGGCATGTCTGCATACCATATCAGCATGAACTGTGAAAATCCTATGTAGGCCCAGAATACAGTGAATGCGAACATCAGCACACCCATACTGTAAAAATGCGAATTGGATATCTTTGAACTAAGGTAACCGTTCTGCTTAAGCATCACTGATACAAGTGTCAAAGCAGCGAAAGCTGATAATACTGTTCCTGCGAAATAATAAACACCAAACATCGTCGAAAACCAGTGCGGTTCCAGGCTCATTATAAAATCTATTGCCGCTATCGTGAGCGTTATCATAAACAACGGTGCAAACGGAGCGGAAAACCTTACGCTGATCTTGGTAAGTCTTGGATCTTTTGTTGTATCCTGCTTCCTTGAATTCCTTATAAAAACAAAATAGAACAAAAGCCAGATCAGGTATGTTGCTATTACTCTTACTATAAAGAACGTTACATTCAGATATGGTGCTTTACTTTGCAGTAATGGATCGTTCGCAACTGCCTCCTTATGCGACCACTCGTACAGAGTATGCAGTCCCAGTATTAATGGAATTACCAGAATTATTAATAGCGGGATCACCGACGACAAAAATTCACTTATCCTTCTAAACGGTGTGCTCCATGAAGCGCCCGTGAGATACTCCATTCCAACAAGACCAAGCGAACCTACCGAGATACTCAAAATGAACATGTACATAATGAGATAATTGAACATCGCCCTTTCGCTGTCCACTACAAAGGACAGCCCTATCCCTATGGCTCCAATTGCTAACAGTATAAAACCGGTTGTCATTACTTTACCCGGTAAAGGTTTTTGCTGATATTCCATTATTTTTTTGTAGTGTCTGCTTGAATCTGTTTAGTTGTGTCCTGCGTCTGTACTGTCGTCGAGGTCGAATCCGTTGCACCGACATCCTGATCAGTAGCATTCTTTGACCTCTGCAGAACTCTTATGTAATGTATAATTGCCCATCTGTCCTCGCGTGACACCTGACTCGCGTAGCTGGGCATTACGTTCTGTCCGTTTGTAATTACGTGATAAATATTTCCGTCTGACCAGTTCCTTACTTTTTCACTCTGAAGCGTCGGCGGGTTCGGGAATTGTCCCCTCAGTCTGCTGTCGCCTTCACCATAATAACCGTGACACGGACTGCAGAAAGTATTAAACCTGTTCTGACCCTTTTCCAAAACCTCTTTAGAGAATGGAAGCGGGTTTGACAGATACTTAACCACCGAGTCCGGCAGTCCTTTATATTCATATGGAAGCACACCTCTCATCACCGTTCCTTCCGGCGGGATCCTCTCTGAAAATCCATCCGAAAAGAATGTCGAAGGTTGCTGTGGTGTTACTTTTTCCTGTGACCACATAAAATCGAACGGAGGCTGGAACAGCACCCAATTCAATGTCACGTATGTACCCAGCGCTACTACTATCGCAGTCATCACCAGTATTCCGAGGAACTTCTTCTCGAATATCGGAGCTCTTGTATTGTCTTCCCTGCGCTCGAATTTATCTATAATACTTACGTCATAACTTCCCGCGCTTTTTAGGAAGTTGATCGCTTCTTCTTTATTAAACTTTGGATCGCTTGCTCTTATTATTACACCGAACTTGTCCGAAGACACCCTCTTCATGTATTCGGTATCCATCAACGGGTTGTTATTCCAGGGAAGTTTATTCAACAGGAATAACATGACTCCAACCGTCGTTAAACCGGACAATAGCACAGTAAGCTCGAAAGTGATTGGAATTGCAGGAGGAATAGTGAAGAACGGCTTACCGCCGACAATGCTCTGGTAATCTATTCCCGACATCCATCCGATCATCAATAACGCAGAAATGGTTCCTATAAGACCGAACGTAAACGAGAAATAACCGAGCTTCGTCGGCTTTAATTTCATCGCGTCATCCAGACCATGCACAGGGTAAGGAGTATGAACGTCGAAATCACTGTATTCCGAAGACACCTTGTCTGCGGCTATCATGATCTCGTCCGGAGTATTAAACAGCCCGGCTACGCAATAAACCTCGTTAGACCGGGGATCGATACCCATGTCCTTATCTATTTCGGCTATTTTTTCTTTTATCTTATTAAGCATCTGCTTATGCGTTCTCGTGATTTAGATGAACTTCCTCCGCGTGTCCGTCATGCCCGTTCAAATGTATCGTGGGCTGAGCATGCGGTGTAACTGCCTTGAGCTCTGCTATTGAGACAGCCGGCAGTACTCTGAGGAACAATAACAACAACGTAAAGAAGAATCCGAAACTTCCCAGCAACAGTCCGAAATCGACGAGCGTCGGGTAAAACATTGCCCAGCTCGATGGCAGGAAGTCCCTGTGAAGCGACGTAACAATAATAACAAACCTCTCAAACCACATACCAACGTTTACAAGTATAACGATCACAAGCATTATCGGGATACTTCTTCTTACTTTCTTAAACCAGAATAACTGCGGGAATCCCACGTTACAAGAGACCATGATCCAGTAAGCCCACATGTACGGACCCCATATCCTATTAATAAATGCAAATTGCTCGAATTGATTTCCGCTGTACCATGCAATGAACAGCTCCATTCCATATGCGTACCCTACCATTGTACCCGTCGCAAGCAATATCTTGTTCATCGTCTCGAGGTGATTGATAGTAATGATATGCTCTACATGAAAAGCCTTTCTCAATAATATAAGCACCGTCGCCACCATACCAAATCCCGAGAATATAGCGCCCGCGACGAAGTATGGAGGGAATATCGTCGTATGCCATCCCGGCAATATCGATACTGCGAAATCAAAGCTAACTATGGAGTGTACCGAAAGTACCAGCGGAGTTGAAAGACCTGCTAATATCAGGTAAGCTCTTTCGTAGTTCTGCCAGTTCCTGTTCGAGTTCTTCCAGCCAAGACTTCCTATCGTGTAAAAGAATTTCTTTATTCCGCTCTTTGCTCTCTCCCTCATTGCCGCGATATCAGGTACCAAACCGATTCCCCAGAATACCAGCGAAATGGTAAAGTATGTCGAAACCGCGAATACGTCCCACAGTAGAGGTGAGTTAAAGTTTACCCAAAGTGAGTTCTGGTTTGGATATGGTATCAGGTAACCTGCCAGCCATGGACGTCCTGTGTGAAATATCGGGAATAGCCCCGCCGTCATAACCGCAAATATCGTCATCGCTTCAGCAAACCTCGCGATACCCGTTCTCCACTTCTGTCTAAACAGATACAATATAGCAGAGATCAGCGTACCCGCGTGACCGATACCGATCCAGAATACAAAGTTAATAATACCGAATCCCCATCCTATCGTGCTGTTGTTACCCCACATTCCAATACCATAATAAACCGTCAGCCATAATGACACCGCGCCTATCAATAACGCTACCACACTTATACCAAATGCCACGTACCAGGACTTACCCGGTTTCCATTCGGTAGGAGCGAGTATCGCATCATCGATCTCTTTGAATGAGTCTTTTCCCTGAACTAACGGAAGCTCTGCAGTATATGTCTCGTTATAACTCAATGATGTTCAACCTCCGTAATTTCTTCTTCGGTATTTCTGAGTTTTGCAATGTATGTTACATTGGGTCTTACTTTCAATGAATCGAGCACTGTATAACCAAGCTTATGCTCTCTGTATTCGTTTATCTTCGCTTCTTTGTCGTTTACGTTTCCAAAAGCTATCGCGTCCGTTCCGCATGCGTCCTGGCATGCAGTAGTGACACCTGCTCCGTTGAATACCTGTCCTTCCTGTGTAGCAACCTGTCTCGCATGCATTATCCTTTGAATACAGAATGTGCACTTCTCCATAACCCCTCTCGATCTGACCGTTACTTCGGGATTCATCATCTGGTTGAGCGGTTCCTGCTCTTGATATCCGTCCTTAAACATTCCGCGGAAGTTAAAGTAATTGAACCTTCTTACTTTATATGGACAGTTATTCGCGCAATACCTTGTTCCTACGCATCTGTTATATGCCATTCCGTTTAGACCGTCATCCGTGTGAACCGTAGCCTTGACCGGGCATACGTTCTCACAAGGTGCAAAATCACACTGCTGGCAAAGCATCAGCTGGAAGCTCGATCTAGGGTTCTGTACTGTTCCCGAATAATACCTATCCACTCTCAGCCACATCATTTCCCTGTTCTTCTCTACCTGCTCTTTACCGACAACCGGTATATTATTCTCAACGTTACATGCCATTATACACTCACCGCATCCTATACACCTATTAAGGTCTATAGCCATTGCCCACTTTACGTTGGGATATTCAAATTCCTGTCCGTTTATTGTGGGGAATTCGTTCTCTTCTTTTAAATGTTCTGTTCTCTCAGCGAGGAATGCAGGGTTCTCTTTATATTGTTTTACTGTTCCTTCCTGTATGATGTGACGTTTGAATTGTATGTCTTTGTATTGAGGATCTTCTATCGGATAGTGCTCGACTGTAGAAACCAGCGTGTAAGTCTCGCCTGTCTTTTCCATACCAGCACCGTTGTATAACCAGTAAGAAATAGCCGGAGCCTTTCCAACCAGCACATTCGCGTTCACGCCTGTACCGCTTCCTACCGTTCCTGCGTTTTTTTGACCGTAGCCAAGATCTATCACTATCTGTCCGTCAGCTATGCCCGGCTGTACAAATACCGGCATGTTTTGCTCTCTTCCGTCAATAGTAACTTTAATCACGTCATTCGATTTCAATCCCTTACCTTTTGCAGTATCGGGAGAAATCGCCGCGTAGTTGTCCCATACTATCTTTGAAACCGCATTCGGGTATTCCTGGAGCCATCCGTTATTAGCATATCTTCCGTCACCTATGGACTCGCTCTCTTTCAGCATCACTACCACTTCGCTTCCGGCTTCCATCTTTCCCGCTGATCCCACCGATGCATTGAATTGCAGTGTCTGGGACGAAGTCTTATTCGTCAGCACCGCACCGTCATGAAGTGACGCAGGCCAGAAATTGTTAAATCCTACGCTTGAATTAAGCGATGGATAAATACTCTTTTCCCAGTTATCCTTTAAATATAAATGATAGATGTTATCGTTGTATTCGTTAGGACTTCCGCTCGACCAGTTTAGAAGCATTGCTTCCTTCTGCCTCGTATTATATAGAGGAGATATTACCGGTTGTTGCAGGCTGTAATAGCTTGCCCTTGTCTGGAAATCACCCCATGACTCGAGGAAGTGGTTTGTCGGAAGAATATAATTGCTAATCGCTGATGAATCGCTCGCGCCTTCTGTCATTGTCACAACCGTCTTCACATTGTTCAGCGCCTCTGCATACTTATAATCAGCCGGCATCGTAAATGCAGGATTGGTGCCGAAATGTATCACCACCGCTATCTTGCCTGCCTGCATGTCGCTCATCAGGTTATCCAGGTTAGCCCTGGTATTCATCATTATGATATTTCCGCTGTTGGTCGTTTGTGGAGGTGCAGTAGTTGTTTCTGTCTGTGTTTCGCCGGCTGTCGTAGTTGTCGGCGCAGATGTTGCTCCTTCGACTATATTATCGAATGAGTACATCGCTGTATTTCCTAATGCATCATTCAGCATATTAACCGCGATCTGTGTAGATTCGGGAAGCATACTGCCCGCTGTAATGATCGATTTACCCCTGTTTGCAAAGAGGTCTTTCACCATTTGCTCCAGCGCTTCCTTGTCCAGCATATATTTTGAAGCGAAATCATCGAGATTGTATCCTCCAAGGTTGGCGTTCATTACCACGCCCCTTCTCGAGAGTTCCGCCGCCAGATTCATTACAAACTCCTCTATCGCATCCGTTCTAAGTCTTAGCCTGTAATCGGAATTCATTCCTGTAAGGGACATGTTGCCTTCAACAACGTACAGTCTGTTGAAATCGGCGCCCTTCATTACGTCCCTTCTCTCAGTATATAGTCTCGTTTGCTCAGGTACGTTTCCGCCCGTAAGGAGGAAATCGTTTTCCAGGGCTACTATTATATTAGCTTCGTTCCACTTTATTAATGGGAATTTCTTGATGCCGTAGCATTTTTCGAATGCCGCATCCTTTGCATTATCATTAAATAGCTCGTGCACATAAACTTTTGCCGTAGGATATGTCCTCTGAAAATCCGCGAATAGCTTCTTCTGTGTAGGTGATATTACCTGGTCGGATATAATAGCGATCTCTTTTCCGGATCCTGCCGCCGCCGCAAGGTCGCCGATGATATTACCGTCGGCTTCCTGCCATGTTATGTCTTTAAACTCTTTTCTGTCCCCGCTGTACTGAGGGTTTTTCAGCCTGTCCGGATTATATAGATTTAGTATGCTTGCCTGTATCTTTGCGGTGGTCTTTCCGTTTGTTACTGGGTGATCCGGGTTGCCATCCAGCTTTATTGGTCTGCCTTCCCTTGTCTTTACCAGCGTTCCGTAATCCTGACCGTTATATACAAAAGTCGAAGCGAAGTAGTTCGGCTCTCCGATTACTACGCCTTCGGGCTGTTTATTGTAAGGGACGATTTCGCCTTTATCTCTGAAGTTCGAGCACCCTGCCGCTGCCAAAGCCGCCGATGCGCTCATTAAGGCAAGGAATTTCCTCCTTGATATGCCTGACATCTTGGATACATCCGGAGCTGTTTCAGCTTCCTCGGTAAATTCATACTTCTTTGCTTCCAGAAAAGCGGGATCCTTGTATAGTTCGCCGAAGCTCCTCCAGTAGTTAGGATCTTTCCCGTTGCTTTCCTCTTGCAAATCCTTTACATCGTCTTTCAGAATGTGTGAACTTATATCTAGATTCTTTTTATCCATTCTATAAATTAAGAATTATTCTTCCTTTTAATGGAATTTGGATTTTCAACAAACTTCACAGATGACTTCGCCTTGATCTTCTTATCTTCTGACGCGATCTTTGCCCTGAATATCTCCCATGGAGACTTGATCAGCGAATACGCTCCCACCGCTGACGCTCCGAGCATTACTATAAAACTTTTTCTTTTGATCTTGCTCATATTCTGATTTCTACCTGTGACAGGCATTACAGTATTGGGGACCTTTTTTGAGATTATCCTTTATTTGTTGAAATTCCGCTATATTCTTATCAGGATTTCTGTGACAGTCCAGACATGCTCCCATCGTAAATGAATGCACCTGACCTACCTGCTCCATCTTGGTTATGTCTCCGTGACAGTTCTTACAATCTATACCCTTATTTACATGTGAGCTGTGATTAAAATATACGAATTCCGGTACCCTGTGAACTCTCTTCCATGGGATAGGTTTTCCTTCCTGGTAATATTGAGTCAATTTCTGGATTTCCGGTCTGTCGGTTCTTGCCAGTGAATGGCAATTCATACATGTCTCTGCGGATGGCACATTGGCAAATGATGACTTATCCACACCGGAATGGCAATATTTGCAGTCTATCTGCATATCGCCTGCGTGTAATTTGTGGGAAAACTTTATCGGTTGTTCTGGGGAATAGCCTATTCCATTTCTTTCGGCAAAGGAAGCATAGTAGGTAATTGCAAAGACAGAAATAGCAACAAATAGAACTATAGGAACTCGTACTTTAAGGTTGTAATCGAGTAGAAGTTTCTTCATGCATCCTGATTAATCCTGTAAACTAATCAATTAAAATAATTTTTTCTATGGAAAAACTTTACCAAATTACTGCTATTAATATTACATTGAATTTATTCGACTAAATTTATATAGATTCCTTAAAAGGCGATTGATTTAGTCGAATTTAAATGTCTTTACTAATGTCATACAGCTGTCCTTGCCCTTAGCATGTTGTTCCATCGTGGAATATGGATTCATGTAGTCTTCGTTCTGAACCCTGTTTATCCAGTAAGCACCCTGACCGTCCAATGCCTTCTGACAATAATATACATTTACATCCGATACCTTCGTCAATCCGAACTCCGTTATCAGCTGAAGCATTAGGTCGCTCAGAATAGAATACTCTTTTCTCTTTGCTTCGATCGAAAAAGCATTCTTAACATGGTTTGCTTGAATGTAAATTTTCACTTTAAGATCGTTCCATGCATTCATCTTTTCTTCCGACAGCTCTGCTTTAAACTTCGGGTCCTGCTCCAGCAGATTTTCTGTCATCGCCATGTAATTCAAAAGCATGTTGACTGCGCCTCTCACCCTTGTCGTATCGTTATAGTACATACTGTATGATATACTGCCGTATGAGTCATACATGTCATTTACAGCCGCCGTAAACCTGACCGTGTTGTCTTCCGCTTTGCTGCTCATGTCCTCCGGCTTTACACCGCTCGGCTGTATAATCCTATTTGTATCTATATCGGAAAACGGTGCCTTTGGCTTGTCGTCTCCGCACGAAAAAAATATGTGCACCCCGATGGACGCACATACCATTAAAAATAAAAATCTTTTGAAATTCATTCTATTTATTTACTTCTTTTTAATTGTAGAAACGTTTAAGGTATTGGGAAGGGTCACCATTCCGGAGACCGATACAGCGTCACCCTTATCAAAACTTCCCTGCGCATTTTTCAGGTTAAGATTTGGTGAATTTCCCGTATTCAATGAAAATCCCGATGCCGCATCACCGGCAAGCGTTCCGTCTGCCTTTACCTTTATATCGCGCAGAGTGAATCCGCCGTCGGTTATTGCTTTCTCAAGTTTCGAAAGATTTATCTTCTTACCCTTTACAAATGTTAATGTAAAAGTCGTTGCCTTCAGGTTGGTTTTTACTGATTTGATAAAATCCAGGCTTTCCAGCTGACCTTCTACACCTTTTGCACAAAGTGAACATGTAAATCCGTCGACGCCAACTACTGCCTCCTTCACCTGCGCATTAGCTCCCAGGCTGAAAAATAATATCGCCCCCAGTACAATAAATATTCTCTTCATTTTCAATTGCTCCTTAATATATAATAACTTAATAAAATTTAATTAAATTTAAAGCAGAAACATACATACTTATTAAACGTTATTTTTAGCGTATTTGTTCTAATGTACCATAAATTTCGCCATATCCGATTGTTTTAATTTTCCGCGCTTCCTCATATATTCCTTTATAATTACGAATATTATCGGTGTTACAAATAACACGTGTACTGCCGAAGTCAGAATACCGCCTATTAATGGTACTGCCAGAGGCTTTGCCAGGTCAGCTCCCGTTCCGGTAGCCCACATTATAGGTATCAGACCGAACATCGAGGTAGCAACCGTCATCAGTTTCGGTCTTAGTCTCAATATTGCCCCGTCTTCCGTCGCTTGTATAAGATCTTCTTTGGATAAATTGCCCTTTTTCTCTATCAATTTCTTGTCAAGCGCCTCATGCAGATATATTACCATCACCACACCTGTTTCTACAGCTACTCCGTAAAGCGCAATAAACCCTACCCAGATCGCTACCGAAAAATTAAGTCCAAGTATCGCCATAAAATACACTCCCCCTATCAATGCAAACGGAACTGACAGCATTACCAGCGACGCCTCGAGAAAATTCTTAAACGTAAAGTAAAGCATCACAAATATAATGACAAACACTACCGGGAGAATTACCGATAACCTTTCCTTTGCTCTTATCTGGTTCTCCCATTGTCCGCTCCATGTATAATAATATCCCGGAGGCAGTTTCAGATTCTTATCCAGCACCTCCTTCGCTTCATTTACAAATCCGCCCATATCCCTGTCTCTTACATTTAGAAAAACGATCGACCTCAGCCTGCCGTCCTCTGACGATATCATTGGCGGTCCCGGTACGATTTTTATATCCGCTATTTCTCCCAGAGGTATCTGCCTGCCTGATATATTGATCCCTCCGAGATTTACCGTCTTGCTGTCATCCGGCATCGTACCCATTGTGTTTAGGGGTGCATTAACGTAAACATCCTTCAACGCTTCTACATCAAATCTAAAATCCTTCATATACCTAACTCTTATAGGGAAACGCCTTCTTCCGTCGATCTTCGTTGTTATGTTCTCACCACCGACTGCTATCTCTATAACATCCTGCACGTCCTCGACATTTAGCCCGTATCTCGCTATCGCGTCCCTCTTTATATCTATGTCGATATATGTACCGCCTTGAACCCGCTCCGCAAATACATCCGCCGCTCCGGGTATCGGTTTGACAAGCTTCTCGATTTCTATTGCCAGTCTCTCCAGAGTATCTAGATTGTCACCAAATACCTTTATCCCCAGGTCTGTCCTCACTCCCGTAGAAAGCATATTTATGCGGTTTATTATCGGTTGTGTCCATCCGTTGCTCACCCCGGGTATTGAGAGCTTTGAGTTAAGCTCCGCAACGATATCCTTCTTAGTGATTCCTTTTCTCCATTCCGATCTGTCTTTCAATATGATAATGGACTCTATCATACTCACCGGGGCAGGATCCGTGGGAGTATCAGCCCTGCCGACCTTACCTAGTACCCGCTCCACCTCCGGCACACTCTTTATTATCTTATCCTGTACCTGCATGATCCTCTTTGCTTCCGTTATCGACACGTTCGGGAATGTCGTCGGCATGAACAAAATGCTTCCTTCATCCAGCGGCGGCATGAACTCGCTTCCGGTGTTCATTATTATGGGAATTGTTACCAAAAGCGCAAGTACGTTCACCGCTAAAACAGATTTTCTGTACTTGAGAGCAAACCTTAATACCGGTGCGTAAAGCTTTACAAAGAAATTCGATACAGGATTCTTATCCTCACTATAAAACTTTCCCCTCATAAAGAATGTCATCAACATCGGAACCAGTGTGATAGTGATCAGTGCTGAACCCGCAATAGCAAAGGTCTTTGTCCATGCAAGCGGATGAAACAGCTTTCCCTCCTGTCCCTGAAGCATGAATACAGGCAGAAATGATACTACAATTATCGCCTCCGAGAAGAATATCGCCCGTCCAACCTGTTTGGCAGATTTCGCCGCTATCTCTATATAATTCACATCTCCGCCTAATAACTGTGCTTGGTGGAAATTCCTGTAAGCGTTTTCCACCATTACAATTGAAGCGTCCACCATCACACCGATCGAGATAATGAGACCTCCCAGGCTCATTATGTTGGACGTTATTCCAAATTGCTTCATCAATATAAATGATATCAATATTGCGACAGGTATCTCTATCAATATCCTCACCGCGCTCCTGAAGTGGAACAGGAACACCATCACAACAAGGCTGACGATTATCGCTTCCTCTACTATTGCATACTTTAATGTATTGATAGCTTTCGATATCAGGTCGCTCCTGTCATATGAAACCTCGACTTTTACCCCCTCCGGCAGTCCCTTCTCCAGCTCGGTGAGCTTCTCCTTCACCCTGTCTATCACTACCTGCGGATTCTCACCGTACCTCATAACAACGATTCCACCAACCACTTCACCCTCACCGTTAAGGTCCAGCAGTCCCCGGCGTATATCGGCTCCTACCTGCACCGTCGCAATGTCTTTCACTCTCACCGGGATTCCATCACGGTTAGCTCTTATCGTTATACTCTCGATGTCCTCCACATTATTTATGTACCCCAGCCCTCTTACAAAATATTCCATATCGGATGATTCGATATTCCTACCACCAACATCCCTGTTACTCATCATTACCGCGTTCTTAACGTCCGAGATAGACAATCCGTATGCGTTCAGCCTGTTCGGATCGACATCTATCTGGTATTGCTTTACAAAGCCTCCCACCGACGCTACCTCCGCCACACCCTCTACCGATTGCAGACCCAGCTTCAGATAATAATCCTGTATCGCTCTCAGCTCTCCAAGGTCATACTTTTCACTGCTGAGATGATACCAGAATATGTGTCCTACTCCCGTTCCATCCGGACCCAGCACAGGCGTCACCCCCTCCGGCAGAGACCCCTGAACCTGGTTAAGCTTCTCCAGCACCCTACTCCTTGCCCAGTATATATCCGCGTCATCATCGAATATCACATATATAAAACTCATCCCGAACATCGACTGGCTTCTCACTGCCTTGACCTTTGGCATCCCTTGCAGGTTCGTTGTAAGAGGGTATGTTACCTGATCTTCGATCACCTGCGGGCTCCTTCCTTTCCACTCCGTCCAAACAATTACCTGGTTATCCGAAAGATCGGGAATCGCATCCACGGGCGTATGTATCATACAGTAAACTCCATACCCTATGATACCGAGATACAGGACACCTATCACAAACCTGTTCTTTACCGAAAAATCTATAATTTTTTCTATCATCTCTTTTTCCCTTAACGCTTGTTTTCCATGTCTTTCATCGCATCCTGGTCCTTGTTTATCTTCGGCTCGTTCCCGTTCATATCCATGTTATCATGTTTATGATTATCCATGTTTCCCGTCCTGATCCTGCTCTCGCTGTCGAGCAAAAATCCTGCGCTCGTAACGATCACGTCTCCCTCATTTATTCCTGAACTAATCAGATAACTTCTGTCCCTCTCCCCTCCGATTATCACTTTTCTCGGGGCAAATACATTATCACCCTTCTTTATATATATAATGTCTTCCTTCCCCGTCCTCAATACTGAATTCCTTGGCACTACTATATATCTCGATGTCTTGTTGGTCTCTATTCCGACTTTCACGAACATCCCGGGCTTCATCATCATATTGGGATTTGAAGTTGTGATCCTAACCTCGGCTGTTCTCGTTTCCGGGTTTATGAATGGATTTATGTAATCGATCCTTCCCCGAATCGTTTGGTCAGAATACCCGCTAAGGGAGATATTCACGTACTGCCCAACCCGTACACTTCCCAACTCATTTTCATAAACGTTTGCAACCACCCATACCGAACCGAGATTTACCACGTCTGCGATCGTCATCCCTTCTGTTACCCAGCTCCCCTCGTTCACATACTTCTTAGTTACAACTCCCGAATAGTCCGCGTAATATGTCAGCGAATTCCTTACCTGACCGGATTCCTCCAGCTCCACTATCTGCCTGTCGGTAATGAACCATAATTTCAATCTCTCCTTTGTTGCATCCACTATTGATTTTGCGTTCTCATATACTCTCGTGTATTCCGAATTTTTTACATTCATCATATTCTTGTATGCAAGTATGTATTCCTTTTGAGTTGCAACCAGCTCCGGTGAATATATCTCGAATGCCCTCTGTCCTTTACGCACCCATTGACCTTCGTAATCTATATACTGCCTCATTATCTTTCCTGCTACCGGCGATGAGATCTGCCTGTAAGCATCATCTCTCGCCCTTACAACTCCGTCTGCCTGTAATGAAAAATCGAAATCTCCGTATTTTGCGATTGTGGTCTGAACGTTGGCAAGCACAACTTCCGAGGGAGACAGCTTTATCTCGCCAAGCTCGTGATTTGCATCATCTCCATATTCTTCCATGCCATTCATAGTTTCACCGCTACCCTTTAATACAAGCTCCATATTGCATATTGGACAGACACCCGGATGGTCTTCCTGTATCTGAGGGTGCATCGGGCATATATACAGTTCTCCGGTGACCTGCTCTTTCCTTTCGAGCAGGTGCCTAAAATAAAACTGGTATGCCAGCACACCGCCCGTTAATACCGCCATTATTATTAAGCCTATTATTATTTTGTTTTTCATTTTACTCTGCCCTTAATTGATTTTGAATATCTGCTTGCCAATTATGAATTCAAGATCACTCACCTGCATTAAATAATCAGCCTGCTCCTCCAATAGCATCAGGTTTGCTTCCCGCAATGACCTGTACGAGTCCAGCAGGTTCAGAAAATCGTCCGTCGCGCTGACGTATGCCTGCAGGCTCGACTTAAATGTCTGGTCCGTCTGTGGCAAAAGAACGTTCTTTATATATTCCAGCCTGTCGGAAGACGTTCTTATTTTTTCGATACTGTTCCTCATATCTTTGATGAGATATTGTGAAGTCGTTTTATATTCTTCCAGGTATTGCTTATCTAATAGCTCCGTCTCCTCTACCTTTGCATCGATGCGCTTGCTGTTCCACGGCACAAAGGGAAGCGATATCCCCAGCCCCACCATTATAAAACTTTTATACATTTGAGCGTTATAGCTGTATCCGCCGGTTACCATGAGATCGGGCGTCCTTTCCGTGCCGGCTAGATTACGCTGTATTTTATTCTTTAATATCTTATTGTCTATCAGCTTAAATTCCGGATTGTTGGTCAGCATATCCGCTATCAGCTCTGTCGTATCAGGCATCTGAGCCTTCAAAATAAGAATAAGGTTCACGTTTTGAGTACTGAATGATGTGTCCAGGGTCGTATTAGAAAGCACTTCCAGGTTATTTATATATACCCGGCGTATTGATTCGAGGTCAATTCTCTCCAGCTCCAGTTTTTGAAGCTCATTATTGCTCTTCAATATGTGGTTCTGGACACCCTTGCCTACCGAATAATTTATCTCCTGTGACTTTATCACACTTTGTAATATCTCTGAATACTCCTCATTATACTCCAGCATTTTCTCCGTCAGGTAGAGCCTGAAATAATTCAGCTTTATATCTCTTGTAAGCTGTAATCTTATTACGTCCTTTGTTATTTCCTGGTCCTTCGCGCTCGCCTCGACAAGCTTTTCACTCTCTCCAAGCTTGTCGGACAAGACTATCCCTTGCGACAATATTACTTTGTACCTCGGTCGTCCCTCCAAATCTACCGGTATCAGATCTGTCATAAGCTCGAGGTTAGGGGCAGGCTGCATGCTCACCTGGGTCTTCTTCGTTAGCTCTACCCTTCGTTTGTATTCTACCGGGCTGAGCTCGGAATTCCTCACTACTGCCAACTCTATAAGGTCGTTCAGTCCGTGGGGAACAAACACGCTGTCGCTCTGTCCGTATGATATGCCTGCTGTTAGCAGAATTATATTTAGTATTGTTATTATAGATTTCATCTTTTTATTCGTTTAAAGGAATAAAATACACCGCGCCCTGGAGGCACGCTTTACAAATGAAACCTATTTTAGATAAGTAATGAGGAGTGTTTTATGGGTATGTCCTCACCCGGAGGAAATTCTATCCTGTGTGGTACGTAAATGGATTTGGAAAATTCTTTGCCAAAATGATCTTCAAACACATTAAGCGGAAAAAGAGATACGATCTCGTTTACTTCAAGCCTTTTGACCGACTCGAAATCTGCTTTGTTTGAAACCTCAGTCGTTACCTCGGCACAGCAGTCGGGCTTTGTAAAAGCCGTTTCTTTATTCTCATTGCCGGATGTCGAATGTGTGCAACAGCATTTGTCATTATGATCCATGCCCATTGCACACAATCCGACTGTTACCGCGTAATTTGAATTAACGGTAATTACCAGCAGTATTAGTAATAAATTGCGATATTTTTTTAACGTGTCTCTCAAAATATCTCACATTTTACATGTGCATATCTTTGTCTTTCTGATCTGCAGGAACTTTACAGCAATCATCCAGCTTGTCATATGCTTCTTTATCCGCTTTCTTATCATTTGCGTCATATCCTGCGCCCGTAATGGACGATTCTATTTTCGACAGGTCTGTCTTCGACTTATCGAAAACCACTTTCACTGTCTTATCCTTTACACTTACATCAACGTCCTTTACGCCGTCAACTTCTTTTACTGCAGTTGTTATCGTTTTCTTACATGTGTTGCACTGCATCGAAGGAAGGTTTATCATCACTGTCTCACCTTCCATCATATTATCGTTACTCGTTTGCGTTGTTGTTTCTGTGTTTCCGTCCTTATTGGTTGCGTCTGTATTTTCCTGTGTCTTACTGCATCCTGCTAAAAATACTCCCACCGCAAACACCAGTACCGGTATTAATAATTTTAAGTTTTTCATTGTTCTCTCCATTAATATTTTTATTTTTCTTCGCTATTGTTTCCATTCATGAATTTCTCTGGATTCTCCATGAATTCCTTGTCGCATCCCTTACAGCAAAAATAATATTTCACACCATCATACACTGTGCTGACATCTTTCTTAGCCGCGCCTCCCATTACCGGGCATTGAAGACTTTCCGTGTAATCCATCGGTTCTTTTTTGAATTTTCCGACGCATCCTTCACAGCAAAATTTATACTCCTTTCCGAGATATGTATATGAGATACTGTTGTCTCCGAGTGGTTCACCGCTAACCGGGCATACTCCCGCGCTTGTTGATTCGAGTGAATCACCGCTTATTCCTGAGCTTTGTTTCATAGGCTCTTTCTTAAACTCACTCATCGTCATGTCACATCCTGAACCTGTACAGCTGTTACAGTCGTCTGATTTCATGTCGCATGCAGAGCATGAACAGTCCTTCATGTTTTTCGGATCATCCTGTACCGACCCGTAGGAAATTGTATTGTAAATTGCAAAGATCGCTATCGCAGCTATGACTGATAAAAATAGATTTTTCATTATCGTAATTAATTTTTAAAATTTTATAAAAGAAAATATGCATAGTGGTCCTGACTATGAGAACCATAATTGTGCAGGTGTGATAAATCTAAATTCGGAAATTGGAGACTAAAATGAATATACTTCGCCCTTGTGTCGGAGCTCTGTCCCCGGTTGAAGTATAAATTGAAGAATTATTATTTGTAGGATTAGAAAGTATGCTTACTAATGTTCCTTGTTGTATCTTTGTGTGGGTTAAATTCGTTTGAGTCGCGGATGAACTTGGTGTCAATGGAGTGTCGGTTTTGGAGATACTGCAGCAGCATTTGTGCCTCTCCCTTGTCAGATTTGGTCCGTTCTTGGTGACGTACATCGTACAATCGTTATTCTCAGACTTAACCTCGATTTCTTTTCCTTCGGGATGACAGCAGCTCTTTACTACCCGTTTCTCCGATGTCTTGTTCATCTTACAGAAAATAGACGTATACGCTATCGATACCGTCGTCAGCATAAATACCGCCGCCACGGATAAACTCAAAACTGCGAATAAACGCCTGTATTTTCTTATGAATTCCGCCATATATACAAAATTACCGCATTTGGATTGTTTATGCAATGATATACATCACATATTCCACTAAACTGCTCAGATATCATTAATAGTTCCAAACTATAATGCTCCCCTCCGACGGAGGGGCTGGGGGTGGGTTATTTCAATAATTACCTCTACTTATACTAAAAAAGCGCGTCCGAGGCACTTTTTTAGAATTGAATTAAAATAAAGTATTTACAATATTGTATTCTTGCAGTAATTAGTAATGGACAGGTCTACGATCCGACAAGCAGTGAAGCCGGATAGCGAAGATCAAATGGACAGGTAGCTCAGTTGGTAGAGCAACGGCCTGAAAAGCCGTGTGTCGCCGGTTCGATTCCGGCCCTGTCCACTTTCTATTTTATCAGCGTCATTTTCCTCACAGCCGTAAATCCATCACTCACCAATCTGTAAAAGTATACTCCGCTCGAGAGATTTTCTCCATTGAAGGTATATATATATTCTCCGGCATTTAATATGCCATTTACAAGAACAGCGACCTCTTTACCACTTATATCATATACACTTAATCTGACAAAATTTGAATTTTTAATTTTAAAATTTAAATTTGTTGTGGGGTTGAACGGATTCGGATAATTCTGCCCCAGAGAATACCTGTCCGGTACAGACGAGCTCACATTTATTACTCCTGTAACACTGTTGGTAAGTTTATAGATATTTCCCGCGACTCCGACCGCCCATCCTGTCTGGCACCCGCTTATGTTGTCGGCAAGATCGATGTAAAACACACTCTGCGGCGCTGTGAATTGTTCGGCGAAGTCCGCTCCGTTATCAGTGCTGTAATATATTTTTGTCCCCCTCACATACCAAAAATCATTTCCCGCACTCTCTATTCCGTTTATATTTCCCGCGCCTGGGGTCGAGTGAGGCTGAAATGTAACTCCTCCGTCCGTTGACCTGCTCATCGATGTTCCCGCTACCAGCCCGAACCCGTTTGAATTGAACCTCAGTGCGAATACATATATACCCGCGCCCGGAGTGGAATCCTCCGTGTAGTTTCCTCCGCTGTTCGTCGATCTGAATATCGAAGTGATGCTCGTTCCCCAATAAATATTCGGACCCTCGATTTGAAAACTATTATGAACTGCCTGGTGTATGAACTGTGCCGCCGGGGGATTTGGTGAAGCATGCCATGTATTTCCGCCGTCTGTTGTCAGTATCACGTTCCAGAATCCGCTTACCGGACTCCCCACTGCAATACCATTCATTGTATCATACATCCTTACACCCTTTATAAATCCATCCGTATTGGAGTAGACAATAGACCAGTTATCCCCGCCGTTACTTGTCTTATATATCACAGTACTGAATGACGCTTCAGTTGTCACCCATGCTGTATTTGCGTCTATGGCTTCCATATTATATATAGTACCTGAGATAACGCCCGGATTCGGATTCGCATCTAGCCACGTAGTACCACCATTGGTCGTCCTCCTGACCGTCGCTCCTGAACCCGCCGCCCAGCATACCATCTCGTTTACTGCCTTGCAGGTATATAGTGTGTTTGACGTTCCGGAATTTTGCTGATCCCAGCCGTAATTACATTGCTGTGCTTGTGTTACATTGAATAAAGTCAGGGAGATGAATAAAGGCGTGATGAAAGCGGTTAAAATTTTCATGACCGTTTTTTTAGATTACCAAAATCGAACTGTCCCCATAACTTTGGTATATATACTATAATATCCCAAATGTCCCTTTATTTCAACACAAAATCCGCTTAAACGTAGATTCCATTTAAAGAATGTAATTATTTTGTTAATATTACATAAATTAAAACCAATACTATGCCCCTCACCAAAAAGTCCCTGAAAGTAAAGATCTCCAAAGAAATAGGTTCCGTTTCCGCTCTATTATATACACCCGCTAAGCCCTCCGCCATCCTGGTTTTCGCTCACGGTGCCGGCGCGGGGATTAAGAACCGTTTCATGGAGACCGTATCGAATACTCTCGGTGACCTCGGCATAGCTACACTCCGTTTTAATTTTCCGTATATGGAAGCAGGCAAAAAAGTCCCGGACCGTAAGCCCGTAGCGACAGCCGCGGTAGCCGCTGCTGTGGAAAAAGCGCATGAACTCTACCCGAAACTGCCCGTCTTCGCAGGAGGTAAATCTTTCGGCGGACGCATGACCTCCACCGCCGCATCCGAAGATATGCTCTCCAACATCAAAGGTATAGTCTTTTTCGGTTTCCCGCTCCACGCTCCCGGCAGACCGTCATCCGACCGCGCCGAGCATCTCTTCAGCGTGAAAGTACCGATGCTTTTCCTGCAGGGAACACGCGACGCCCTCGCTTCCTTCGACCTCATAAAACCCCTCTGCAAAAAGCTGGGAAAGAAAGCCACGCTCTATACTATCGACGGAGCCGACCACTCGTTCCACGTCCCAAAAACAAGCGACCTCACCGACAGTGAAGTAATAAAATTAATTTGTAATGAAGTAAAAACCTGGATAGACAAGACTAAATAACCATTTTGTCATTCTGAGTGAAACGAAGAATCTCCTTCCCATAATCACCAAAGGTCCATGACTCATCGAGATCGAACTCGTGGAGTGATTCAAACGCCCTTTAAATTAAAACAGCGGAAAAACACGAGGAACTTAGCTGTTTTAATTTTAGGGCTGTCTTTTTGGTACTTTTGTGACAAGACAAAAGTACGTAAACCGTCGGAGACACTTTTTGAAAAAAGAGATATACTAAAGGAATAAAAATTACCCCGTGATCCTTCTTATACTCTCTATCAGCCTCTCCGCATTCTCGCCCTCTTCCTTAGGCACCATGTCCTTATATTCGGAGAGCACTTTCACTGAAGACTCATAATCCCTCATCATTGCGTATACTATTCCGAGATTAAAACATATGTCCGGGAAGTCCGGCTGAAGCTCCTTGGCGAATTCGTAATGCGTTTTCGCCAGTGGCAGATTGCCAAGCTCAGAGTAAAGATTTGCTAAATTGTAGTGTGATTCGAAGTGCCTCGGGTCGGCTTTCAGCGAGAGAGTGAAGCGGTCTATCGCTTTAACAGTGCTTCCCTCCTCATATTCCAATATCCCGAGATTACAGTATGCGTCGGCTGTACAATCCTCATTCTCAAGCGCCTTCTCGTAAGCCGCCTTCGCTCCCTCATCGCCCTTCTCATCGAGTATCAGCGCGCGCTCGAACGGGCTCATATCCGTCGGCATTATGTATATATTCGCCTGCGGACCGTCCTCCGTAAATAGATCTATCTGATCTGTACGCTTAAGTTCGACCTTGGTCTTTTTCTTTACACGCTTAAGTCCCGACTGTCCTTTTTGTGACGGGAATTGGATTATATTAGCCATGTACTAACTTATGCAGTTTTCTTTTTCTTTGTTGCTTTCGTGGTCTTTGCCGTCTTTGTCTTCGCCGCAGGTTTTTCTCCCGTTGCCTTCTTCATCGGTTTCTTGGAAGCGTTGTCGATGCTTTGCTTCAACGCAGTCATTATATCCACGACCGGTTTTTCTTCTTCCTCGATAGTAACGATCTCTTTTCCCTCTATCTTCGCCTGTATCAATTCCTTCACAGCATCCTTATATGTATCTTTGAGTTCTATGTCATCGAACTTCTTCGTCATCGAATCTACCAGTGTCTTCGCCAGCTCTAGTTCTTTCTTATCGGCTTTCAACCCGTCCAGTTTCGGCACCTCGGAAATATTCCTTATCTCGTTCGGGTATCTCAGCTTATACAATAATAGTCCGTTATCTTCGGGTGCTAATAGCACTACACTCTCCCTGTCCCTAAGCACCACTTTGCCTATTCCTAATTTTCCGCTCTCTTTTAATGTCTCTATTAATAGAGCGAACGTCTTCGCGGCTACGTCGCCGTCCGGTCCTGCATAATATGGTGAATCATATAAAGTCGCAGGCACTTCGCTCGCATCCACGAATCCCTCTATCTCGATCACCTTTGTGCTTTTCAATTTCAGCTTATCCAGGTCTTCCGGGTCTATGATGACGAATTGATCCGGCTCGTATTGATACCCTTTCACGATATCTTCCATCTTAACGATCTTGTTGCACTTCCTGCATCGCTTATCATAGCCGATTGGACCGTTATCTTCCTTATGAAGCTGTTTGAAACTGATCGTTTCTGATGTCTCTATTGCGTTATATATCCTGATTGGGATTGTAACGAGTGAAAACCTTATATGACCTTTCCATATTGAGCGCATTGTGCCTCCTTTTATCTAAACCTTAAATTAAATATTAATACCTTTATTTTCAACACTTTTACCACCCAATCTTAAGTATAACTTTAACTCCCTGTAAAATAACCACCTCTTCGACTCCTTCATCCAAAAGATAAAATTCAAGTAATCTCAGTACTTACGCGTTAATCACTTCACTATATCCCTCAAAAACTCTTCCGTCTCGCCCGGCTTCCTAAACCTGTAAAACTTAACCTCGTCATCCGAATGCTTTTCATAGAGTACAGAATATTTTCGTCTTTTACTTTTAAATGTCTTCAAAGACCATACAACTATCGAATCCTTTGGAGTGATCATCCTCTTGAAAGAATCATAATTATTATCGAATAATTTTCTCTTGTAAACAATATTCTTTATTGTTCTTGCGATTACCCTTCTGCTTACTAATCCGATATTATAATCGAGCCAGATAATTACATTGGCATTCTTCCAGACCAATTCACTGACATTACTGTAATAATTCCCGTCGACTATCCACTCTTTGTACGAACTCAATTCTTTTTTAACGTTTTCATAAAACTCCTCCCTTGTAGGTTTTTCCCACTTCGGCTTCCAGAATAACCTGTCCAACTCGATTAATTCAATATTATAATGCGATGACAGCTTCTTAGCGAGAACAGTCTTCCCCGCGCCATTAGCCCCGATAATTAGTATTCGCTTTTCCTTATGATTCAAATTCTTTGAAGGATTTAAAACTCGGCATTATAAAAATTGCCGTTAAAAAAATTATTTGAGTTTCTGCGCTCCCGATGAAATCGGGGCGGGAAAATACTGTCTGAGCGATACCAAGAGTAAATATTTATTGATTAATTCTGCCGCGAGTTTATTTTCCCGAGCAGAAACGAAAAAATTTTAGGCAATTTTTATTAAGCTGACGCATTTTGGTACTTTTGTGCGAGCAAAAGTACATACTGCCGGAGGCAATCTTACATCAAGGCAAAAGAACACCATAGTTTTATTAAGCCGACACATCTTGGAACTGGAGCCTGTCCCGCACTTGATGCGGGATGCAAGACAAAAGTACCATACCGCCAAAGGTGCTTTTTCACCAAGGCAAAAGCACAAGGAGTTCACTCTAGATCCGGCCGCATCCGCACAAATACCGGCTCCCTGTACGCGCCATCCTTTGTCATCGAAGCGTACTCTATCTCACATACCAGCTTCGGCTCTATCCACGTAGTATTTTTCTCATCCAGCACTTTCTCCTTTATCGGCTTCTTCACTTCCTTAAGTTTCTTTATATCCTTATTGATCTCCTTCATCAGCTTATCATTAAAGCCCGTCCCCACCTTTCCTCTGTATGTTATCTTGCCTTTACCGTCTATATCACCCAGGTGAAGCGCGCCGAATACCGCCTCTCTGTTCCCCTTACCTTTCGTGTAACCAATAATGTGACTCTCCGTCGTCTGTCTCACTTTTATCTTGTACCAGCTGTCACTCCGCCTTCCCGGGAAGTACTTACTGTTCCTGTCCTTTGCCATTATACCCTCCAGCCCTAGTTGCCCTGCCGCGTCAAACAGCGCCTTACCGTCATCCACCGTCTCGCTTATCCTGTATGATGAATCCTTCTTTATAGCGTCCTTCAGCCAGTCCCGTCTCCTCTCTAAAGGCTCATTCACCACTGCCCTCCCGTCCAGGTACAGCACGTCGAAGAGGTAACAAAATGCCGGCTGTTTCTTCATCGCCCGCTCTATGTCTCCTTCCGATGACCTTTGCATCCTGTTAATGACGTCTTTGAATACCGGTCTGCCTTCCTCGTCCAGACATACTATCTCACCGTCGAATAATCCGCACGTCGCTCTGAATGATTTTTCTGCGCTCAGTAGTTCCGGAAATTTCGCCGTGATGTCATTATTATTTCTCGTCCTCAACGTAACCTTTCCCTCATCCAGCGATATCATTACCCTTATACCATCCCACTTCACTTCGTATAGATACCTGTCTCCGGTTGGAACGTCCTTTCGCGTTTGTGCCAGCATGGGTTCTATATCCGAGTGAAGCCAGTCCACCTGCGGATTTCCCACCCGCTCCATCAGGTACTCTTTCTTGTTCTTGTTTATCATATACATTCTGTATTCACCGCTTACCGCCGGACTGTGTAGCCTGAAATAAAATCCGTCCTTTTTCTCTTTTGTTATCTCGTACTTACCCGCCGCGTAAACCCACATGTCACCTCCGCCGTACTGCCCCTTCGGTATTGTACCCTCGAATGTCAGGTACTCCATCGGGTGATCTTCCGTCTGAACTGCCAGCCTCTTTATTCCCGGCGCGGGCGGCAATCCCTTCGGCACTGCCCACGACTTTAGAACACCGTCCTGCTCTAACCGCAGATCATAATGCAGTCTCGACGCGTGATGTCTGTGTATTACGAAATTATTCCCCTTCCCGTCCAATATCTCCGCGCCCGGCTCCGGCGTCTTCTCGAAATCCCTCTTCTTGGAATACTTCTCTAACTGTTCCGGTGTTTTATGTTTTGGATTAGGTCCTAGTTTTTTTGGTTTGGAAGCTGCTCTTCTTTCGGTGTGAAGCTCTGCTGCGTACGCCGATATTCCTTCCCACGCATCGCCCTCAGTCATCACCATATCCGGTACATTCATCAGGTTATATTCTACGGGGTCAGTCAGCGTTTCCAATTGCTCCCATGTCAACGGCATAGACACCGGCGCGCCCTTGCTGCCTCGCAGACTGTATGGAGAAACGATGGACTGTCCCTGCCTTATCCTGTATATATCCACCAGCACCCTGCCTTTCCTCGCTTCCTTCTTTATATGCAGTGTAAGGTTCGGTCTCTCCTCCACAAACGGCTTTGCTATCTCCTGCGCCGTCTCGAATACCGTGTGGAAATCCCATCTCTGCTCTATCGGTGTCACCACGTGCACACCCTTTCCTCCCGTCGTCTTCACAAACGCATGGTAACCCAGGTTCTCCAAAAACGGTCGCAGTTCCAGCGCTATCCCGACAACGTCCGTGAACTTGTATCCCTCCGGCGGGTCTATATCGAATACCATATAATCCGGCTTATCGTAATCCGGTTTCTTGGAATGCATCTGGTGTATTTCCAGGCAGGCAAGGTTCGCCAGCCACACCAGCGACGCCTCCTCCGTGGCAAGTATGTAGTCCTTCTTCTCCTCGCTCCCGAGCGGAACGTACTCTATCCAATCCGGCGCCCAGTCGGGTCGGTTTTTCTGGAAGAATTGCTCTCCGTATATACCGTCCGGGAATCGTATCAGCGAAAGAGGCCTCCCCTTGATGTGGTTTAGTATCGTCGGGGCTATCTTTAGGTAGTAATCTATCACTTCCGCCTTGATGATACCATCATCCGGAAAAAGCACCTTCTTCAAATTGGAAAGCTCCAGCGTCCGCTTCCCTACCTTTACCATTTGCGCACTCTTCGCCATATCCAAAAATTACCCTATTAATCCTAACTTAACAATTACTTTAGAGGTCTTACTCAATAATCACCGCAGGTCCATGACTCATCGAGATCCAACTCGTGGAGTGATTCAAATGCTCATTAAATTAAAACAGCGGAAAAAGTTTCGAGGCTTTGAGTGTTCCGGCGAAGTCGGACGGAGAAAATCCTGCCCAAAAGAGGGGGGCTAGTTAATCTAGTAATATACTAATAGGAAGGCTAAAAATTGTCTAAACCTTAGTTACATATGAGATATTATCCTTCATTTATCGCTAATCCCAAAACCTTATTGTTTTCCTTAATAATAAAACGATAGTCAATTAGTTCTTTCAAAATCTTATCGACATTGCTTATTGAAACATCCAGTTTAGAAAGTTGTGATCTTAAAAAATCAGTTGTCACTATCTTTTTTGAACACAAAGAATACAGTAACATTTGTTTTCTACCAAAACGGATAACATTTGGATACTTTGAATATCTTGTATCGGTAAAGCTAATACCTTTGGAGGAAATTTTGTATGTTAAATTTACTTCTCTTTCATTTTTAATATATTTCCAGTGATCAATTTGGAACAAAATCATTTCATAAATAAATCTTAATTTTTCAGAATTCTCATATGGGGATTCAAAATAATAACAGTAGTTATTTAAATTGAAGTTACTAGTTTTAATAAACTTTGGTGAGAAAATTACATTATATGCTTTCTTATATGTCAGCCTATTAGAAGAATAGAATCGCTTAGGATCTACCTGCATTGGGGCAAACCTTGTAACTGCCACTTTTAATCTTGAACAGGGGGGATCAAGGTGATATAAATAAGGTATTATTTTAAGTAGTTTTTCATAATCATAAATCTCGTCATCAGAGAAACCATATAGAAAATTATAGTTAATGGATAATTTAAACATCCTACCTAACAATAATACGTATATATTTTGAATTGAAGATACACCTTTATCAATTTTTTTCAAAACATTTGTTGAGAAACTTTCAATACCAGGTTGAACTTCTGTAAACCCAGCTTCCTTTAATATTTTTACATTCTCATAACTTAAATTAGCCTTTAATTCGCAACTAAAAAACATTTTATTAATTTTACCTGAATTAGCTAGGACTGGCAATAGCGTCTTAAAATAATCATATGGCAAAATGTAGTCACATATCCTGAAAATGGATTTGTTGTATTTTTCTTTGAGGTAATAAAACATCTCCAATGATCTTTCAACATTTTTTCTCCTATACTTCATTGTAACATCATCAATACCACAAAATATACAGTGTTTTACTTGTCCCCACCAGCACCCACGTGAAGTTTCAACTGGAATTCTTTCCCATTTGATAAAAACATTATGTTTATTTGCCATTTCATTTAAATCATTCAAAAAATCATCATAGTTTGGAATGGGACTGCAATCAAGATTGATAGGTAGGGCTTTAGGGTTGACTTTAATTTGTGAATCATCTTTACCCCTAAAAATTAATCCGGGAATTTCACTCAGATTATTTTTCTTAATTGAGGCATACGCCAATTTTTCTATAGCCTCCTCACCTTCTCCTTGATAAACACAATCCACAAAATCAAAACTTTCCTTTATTTGGTAACCTGTGATACCTTCAAGAGCATATCCCCCAAAGACAATAAACTTATTTGGGAATTTCCGTTTAATTAACTTGGCTAATGCTAATGAAGGGATTGTCTGATCAAACAAGCATGTAAAACCTATCATAGTGTGATTTCCAGTTGATACAATTTCCAAACAATAATTAAGATATTGAGGAATTATTTCATTCCTTAAAGTCAACAATAACTTTCTAATGGAGTCTCTATCCTGATATCTAGTATCTTTAAAAGGTTTAAAGGATTGTATATAATCAATTATTTTCTCCAATTCTCTTTCTTGTTTTGGAGCTACATTCGTCTCAAAGCAGTGGGTAAACAAAAAATCATTTAATGCAAATATATCAGCTAAGGAAACATATGTATCTGCAGTAAGGTATTCTAATAAGTAAATGTTCAAATTTACAACTTTAACGTTGATTTTTTTCTCTATTAATATTGTTTTAAGAATCCCAAGACCAATTGATGGCTCATTTAAAGGTGCCCATGGCATACTTATTAGTAGTACGTTAGGATTCATATTCAATTTCCTAAAACTTTGTTTTTTGTGAATTATCAACAACAACATGCTTGATACTACAACTTGGAATAAAAACTAATACTATAACAATTACAATTGCTATTGGAATAAAAGCAACCTGCCCTGAGCCTGCTCCCTTTAGAATATTTAAATCAATCAAATCTTTGATATTAATATTAAGGACATAATCCTTTGCACTTTTTGATAATTTAAAATTTAGCTTCCTTGCCGTTCCTATTGGATCTTCAACAAAATTCTTTATATAACGACCATCTATAATTACATTATTGAACAACGAAATAATCTCATCCCTAGATGAATCCTCTTTCTTTGATAAAAATTGTTTGTTTAATTGCCCTAGTACCTTTAGCCTCGTAGTAATATTTTTAGATATTTTTAGTCCATTCCTCTTGGCGTATTTCTCCGGATCAGGGAAAAGTCCTTTAAAGTCTAGGTTAAGAAGATATATCTTTTTTAAAAAATTTAAAGTCGACTTATCGATGATTCTTTTATTAGTTTGTTGAAGTTTAGTTTCCATTTTTTGTGCTTTTAAATTATTAAAATAATAATATTTATCCCTTATGTAAAATTCGATTATTTACAAATTTATTAGTTATTTGTTATTAATTTTAATATAAATCATATCTCTCAAAGAAACAACCAATATTCAATGTTTGAGACTTGAGATCTGTCCCGCTTACCCACTCAAGATGTGGCACTTGATGCGGGAGGCGCGATAGAAATAGATAATCTAATAAGAGATAAAATTTAGAATTTGAGTCATACCTTTGATACTTTTGCGACAAAACAAAAGTACGTATATTGATCAGAACTACTTTGCGAAATAATACATCCAAATGACGGAAAATAATTTATTACGAATGGATAATGTCGGCATCGTGGTTGAATCCCTCGATGGGGCAATTTCATTTTTTGAAGAGCTCGGCTTAAAACTTGAAGGGCGCGCTGTCATAGAAGGCGAATGGGCGGGACGTGTCACCGGGCTCGGTGATCAAAAAGTTGAGATTGCTATGCTGGTAACACCCGACGGACATAACCGCCTTGAGCTTTCCAGATTTATTGATCCTCCTGTTGTTTCGGATCATCGCAACGCTCCCGTAAATGCTCTCGGATACCTTCGCGTTATGTTCGCCGTCGAAAATATAGATGGGTTACTGGATAGGCTTTACAAACATGGTGCTCAGCTTGTTGATGAAGTAGTTCAATACGAGAACTCTTATAGACTCTGCTACATACGGGGACCGGAAGGAATACTTATCGGGCTGGCTGAACTGCTTAAGAAATAATAGCAGAATTTCATAAAAAATAGATTCGTACATTATCTTTTCATAAAATAATAGTAATAAGACCGGATTCCCTCCTTTCTATTTTGTTAATCTCCGTCACTTATATTATATTTAACTCCTTACGCTAAATCCATCTTTAACTAATTTAAACAAAACCCATTATGTACAAAATTATTCCTTACCTTACTTTTAACGGAAATTGCGAGGAAGCAATGAACTTTTACAAAGACGCCCTCGACGGCGAGATCGAAGCTATGATGAACTTCGAAGGCGCTCCTATGGAAGTTCCCGAAGACTATAAGAGCAAGGTCATGCACTCAACTCTAAAAGCAGGTGATCTCACTCTTATGGCTTCCGATTCTATGCCCGGTCAGCCCTTCACCGCCGGCAATAACATCTCTCTCAGCCTTAATTTCGACAATGAAGATGACCAGAAAAAAACTTTTGACAATCTCTCTGCAGGCGGAAACGTCACTATGCCTTTACAGGATACTTTCTGGGGGGCTAAATTCGGAATGTGTACAGACAAATTCGGCATCAACTGGATGTTCAATCACGACAGACCCGAAAACTAGATAGTTATTTGTCATCCAAAAATCGAGTTAACGATTAAACAACGGCATTACGGAACTGGACTACTCTCCCCTTTGAACAAAGGGGAGAAGTCACAGCCGGCAAGGAACGAGCCGATGCTGTGACAGAGGGGTTGTATAATCACTTAACCAGCTTAAAATCCAGCCTCACCGTAAACTCACTTCCCTTGTCCTCTTCACTCGTTACGTTTATTTCACCCTTCATCATGTCTATCAGCCTCTTAACGATGGAAAGTCCCAGTCCTGTGCCCATGTACTGCTTCACATATGGATTTTCCAGCTGGGTAAAACTCTCGAATAGATTGTCGAACTTATCACTCGGTATTCCGATTCCGGTATCTGATATTATAAATTCGAGCTTTATCTTTGATCCCTTACGGGCAATCTCTTTAACCTTTACTCTGATCTCGCCCTGTTGTGTGAACTTTATCGCGTTGCTGATAAGATTGGTCAGTATCTGGTTCAGACGGTAACGGTCACCCAGCACTTTTATATTGAGCGACTTGTCCACGTCGAAAACGAATTTTAGACGCTTGCTCTCTGCATCCGATCTTAATATCTTAAATGTATTATCGAGTAATTCTATTATATTAAACTCTTCTTCGTTCAGCTTAAACTTACCCGATTCGATCTTTGAGAAGTCCAGTACGTCGTTTATGATCTTCAATAGTACGTCCGATGAATAGTGTATCATATCGACGTATTCCGACTGTTCCTCGTTCAGGTCCGTCAGGGTCAATAGCTGTGCCATTCCCACGATCCCGTTCATTGGCGTTCTTATCTCGTGGCTCATGTTTGCAAGGAACCGGCTCTTTGCGTTACTTGCCTCTTCTGCCTTTTCCTTCGCGCTTAGCAGTTCGTTCTCGAATACCTTACGCTCGGATATATCTTCCTTCACATATACATAATGGGTGATGTTACCTTCTTCATCTTTGATCGGAGATATCGTAGCATATTCCCAGTATCTTTCCCCGTTCTTCTTCCTGTTAAAATACTCACCCTTCCAATCATTGCCTTCCCTCATTGCATCCCATATCTCATTATATATCTCTGCCGGCGCCTCACCTTTCAGCAGTATGAACGGGTACATGCCGTGCACCTCAGCAGGAGTAAAGCCTGTTACTTCTGAAAACTTCGGATTTACGTAAACTATCTTTCCCTCGGTGTTTGTAATAATTACCGAATCAGGGCTTTGCTCTACCGCCCTCGATAGTTTTCTCAGTTCCTCCTGCATCATCCTCAGTTGGGTAATATCTCTCTGTGTACCCCATAGTCGTACCAGGTGATCGTTCTCTATTATACCGACACCGTTATTGAGGAAGTACTTTACGTTGCCTTCCTTATCTATTTCTTTGGTTTCACTATTGTTTATTCTGTAGCCTGCCTTTACGAACGACTCAAAGGAAATGCTGTTCGATGCCTGGCTCTCTTCCCTGTTCCCGAGAAGATCTTTCACCTGCTTGTTCACCACTTCTTCAGCTTTTTCATACCCGTACATTTTCGCCATAACGTCGTTACACTCCGCCAGGTAGGCATGGTCCATGAAATGGTTTATGTGCTCTTCCAGTGATGAATTTATGTTTATTGGTTTTCTCAGCTCCATCCTGTATATACCTTCGGAACTGTGAGTAATGAACGCTCTGTACCTCTCTTCACTTCTTCTGATAGAGTCTTCCGTCAGTTTTTGATCCGTAATGTCCTCGCATATTGCAACGAAGTGGGTTACTTCGCCGTTGTCATTTTTTATCGGTGATATGTTTGCGTATTCCCAGTAGTTCTCGTCGTTCTTTCTTCTGTTTAGATATTCACCGCTCCACTCCACACCACCCGCTATTATTTCTATCAGCTCCCGGTTATTTTCCAGCCCGACTATCGTTCCTTTCTTGAATATCCTCGCGACCTTTCCGAGAACTTCCTCAGCCGGGTATCCCGTTATCTCGGAAAACTTGTGGTTCACGTATTCTATAACACCGGATGTGTTCGTTATAATGATCGATGCCGAGCTTTGTTCTACCGCCCTGTAGAGTTTCCTGTTCTGCTCTATTATTTCTTTTCTCTCGGTAATGTCGGATTGCGATCCCCATATTCTCATCAGCATCCCGTTCTCTACCATACCGACGGCATTATTATTAAAATATTTCTTATTGCCGTCCTTATCCATCTCTATCGTTTCCGCGTTTGATATCTTTAGACCGGATCGGATAAAACTGAGGAATGTATTTGTGTTCTCGGTTACGTCACCACTGCCGTGAAGCTCTATGAGCTTTTTGTTCAGCGCATCCTCTGTATTTTCAAAACCGTACATCCTTGCCATCGCGTCGTTGCACTCTGCAATGTAAGCGTTATCGAATACTCCCTTTACGAATTCCTCTTCGTCCAGACTTATATCCACGGGGTTTTCCATCTCCAGCCTGTAAATACCCTCCGTGCTGTGATGGATAAATGTTTTGTATCTTTCTTCGCTTCGCTTAAGCGATTGCTCGATTAGCTTCTGCTCGGTAATATCGACACAGATCTGGTTTATGTATTTTAGATTACCATCCTCACCCCGGTCGGCGTAAAAATATGTATCAAGCCAGACTATTGAGCCTGTCTTATTTGTTATCCTGTAATCGAGGTGCTCGATACCTTTGTAACCTTTTTCCTGCCATTTCTTAAAGCTCCTGTATATCTTCTCCCTGTCTTCCTCATGAAGCATATCCTGGAGCTGTTCTTCACTCAGCATGTCAAATTCTTCCTTGGCATACCCCGATTGCCTGATAAACTCATCGTTTACAAATTCATACCTCTGTACCTGGGGATCATACCGCGTCAATGCCACAGGAGCGGTCTTTGCAAAACTTCTGAATTTTGTTTCACTCTCCAGCAATGCCTCCAGGAAATTCTTCCTTTCGGTTATATCTGTTGAAACACCAAGTACTGCTTCTTTATTTGTTTCGGGTTCTATGTATGGGATCTTTATTGTCTGTAAATATCTCACGTTGCCTTCGGCATCCGTTATCTTTTCCTCTCTGATAAATTTTGCCTCACCGTTTTTTATAACTTCAAGGTCATCCTTCCTGAAACCTTCTGCTTCCTCTTGTGACTTTGCAAAATCGGCGTCGGTCTTTGTAAGAAGGTCTTCCACTGTCGTACCGTAAACCTCGGCAGTTGCCTTGTTGGCTAATATGAATTTCCCGTTTATATCTTTCGCAAAAATAAAATGTGGTACCAGGTCTATTATCTGTCTCAGTTTCTTTTCATTATCCTCTGCGAACTTCTTACTCTTTACCTGCTCAGATATGTCTCGCGTAACAAAATAAAATTCCGAAACAGAACCGTTCTCCTGTATCATGTATGTGTTCTGCGCCACCCATTTCTCATCACCCTTTTTGGTGAGTATCGGAAACTCTATGTATGAATTCTGTGTCCTGTTTATAAACTGCCTTTTATAAAAAGTATCTACCTTCTTCCTGTGTGATGGGGAAACAAGATTTTTATAGTTCAGGCTGGATATTTCTTTTTCGGAATAACCGGTGATGTCAAAAAAAGCGCTGTTTGCAACAACCAGGTTTCCCTGTTCGTCGGTTGCATAGATCGCGTCTATCGCGTTATCGAAAAACTTCCTGAAATCTCTCTCTCCGTGTCCGTTCGTTCCGTTACTTCCCATGCCGTTGCTCGATAACCTCGCCGGTATTTGTTCGTTAGACGAAGCTGGCTTTTCCGCACGCCTCGTCGAAATAAATGCCGCCGCCGTCATAAAGATAATTGCTGGAAGTATGAGATTTAATATAGAGTCCACCGGTGTGCTCCACGCATTTGCAAAAACCCCGGTAACAAAATATATTATTCCGCTCACCAGACCGATGAGGATACCCGTTCTGCGTCCACCGTAAATACTGGAAATTACTACCGGGATGAAATAGAAAAATGAAATTAACAACTTCTTACCTGTGATGAGGTCTGCGGAACCTATTATTAAGGAAAGTAGTAAAGCAGTGAAAAATACCCCGGGTCCGGATAGTTTATTTAAGATGTTACCTATTTTGTAAAAAATCTCTTTCATTTTCTATTTTGAGACAACTGCTCATTGCATTACCATCTTTTTCGTTCATCCCCCGGCTACATTGAAGTTGTAATGATATGATTGGAGTTAAAATATTGATGTTTTAGGAATTTTTAAAGTCATTTTTATCAATTATATATTTCATCCTACGGTATAATTTTTAACGCATAAACATATATTTAGTAATAATTCATCGTACATTGATGTTATCTCCTAATATCCCTAAATTTTATTTTAACCTTTTGAAACTCCCCTCCGACGGAGGGGCTGGGGGAGGGTCAGCTAAGTGTCCTCCCTAAAAACAAAATATAAACTATGCTTAAAAACCTTTACACTATAATAATACTCCTGCTATTAGCAGGAACTTCCTTCGCAGGCGATTACGCAGTCTGGATAAAAATAAATAACGACAACGATCTCCGGTACCTGCAAACACTTGTCAAGGAATTTGATGACGTAAAAATTACCCCTAATGGGAAGTTCATCTATAATCAGGATAATGGGTATGTAACGGCTATATGTAATTCCTCACAGCTTGGCACTCTGCGAAATTCTCGCTTTGATATTATAAAAACTCAGGAATACAGGTATATCCCGCAGACACAACAATTACAGACCGATGCTATCCCGTACCAGTTCGGATGGCCTCGCCAATCCTCGATAGACTGGCCCTGGTACAATTCTTCCACAACCATCGCCGATATGGATGGCAATGGTACTTACGAGATTTTCGCGACACACTCATTTACCTCTAGCGGAACTCCCTTGCTCTATGGATACAAAGCCAGCGGAGCCTTTGTTCTCGGGTTTCCGTACTCTATACCGTTCGGTTCGTTGCAAACGTCTGGCTCGATAGAGATACCTGCACTCGGTGACATAGACGGAGACGGCGAGATGGAGGTTGTGCACGCCGACGAGAACGGACAGATATACGCCCACAATTTTGACGGATCGATGGTAACGGGATTTCCCTTCTCGACCGGAGCGGTCAGCGAACACTCGACACCTTGTCTTGTCGACGTGAATAATGACAACAAACTTGAGATCGTGATAATATCCTTTGATAGAAGTAATGACTTAAACGCGCGCCTGCACCTGCTCAGCTGGAACACCGGAACGGTGACGGAAATGCCCGGCTTCCCTATCGACTATACAAAGGGCAGCTCATCCGCGCCAGTAGCGGCGGACGTTGATAATGACGGCAAGACCGAGATATTCTTCGGGACGGGGTATGACGCGGGGTCGAACTATGAAGGACGCCTCATGTGTTATACTCACGACGGCGCTGTAAAACCCGGCTGGCCCAAACTTTGCGGACCTTACTCGGTCGGTGGCACACCCGTTCTCTACGATTTGAATAACGATAACAAACTGGACGTCGTAATACGTCTCAAAGACCTTAACACCTCCGACATAAATGGAATTTATGCTTACAATCCCGACGGCACACTACTCCCTAATTTTCCGTTCCCCGTTCCGTCCGGACATCCTTACGCCGGTGTTTCCATCGGTGACGTCGACGGTGATAATGAGGTCGAGATCGCTTTCGGGACAGTGGAGGCGGTTTCATTAGGAAAAATCTGTTGCTGGAATTTGGACGGCACTACACTGCCCGGTTTTCCGAGAGGTGTCTTCGCTACCTGGGTAGACGGAAATACTGCCATCGCGGACGTGACCGGAGACGGTATCCCCGAAATTATCGGCGGTACTAACCAGGGAAAAATGTACGCTATCACTGCAACTGGTGATTCCGCTGCAGGATTCCCGCTCAGTAGTGAAGCTACCGTACTAAATGCTTTTAACTCTAACCCGACGATGGTGGACATCGACGGGGATGGTGACGTCGAGCTCTTCGCTCCCTGCAACGACAGAAAGATCTACGCGTGGGATACGCCCGGGCTGTGGGACCCCGCCCCAAAAAAGACATGGAGCACTTACAAAGGCAACTCACGCCGTGATGGAACCCAAAAACTCGACATTCCGACGGGGATTCAAAACACAAATTCAGGCATACCTGATAGATTTTCTCTTTCGCAGAACTATCCGAATCCGTTTAATCCGGCGACGGGTATAAAGTTCGCACTCGCGGGAAACACATTCGTGGAGTTAAGCGTATATAATTTGTTGGGGGAGAGGGTCGCAGTGCTGGTGAAGGAGGACCTCCCGGCGGGAGAGTATTCGTTCACGTGGGACGCGTCGGCGCTCCCGAGCGGAGTTTATTTTTATAAGCTGGAGACGAGCTCGTTTACGGATATAAAGAAGGCGATTTTAATTAAATAATTTTAAACCACAAGTATGTCATGCTGAACTTGTTTCAGCATCTGTTCTTTAGACCCTGAATCAAGTTCAGGGTGACAAGTAGAAGATGAAAAAAGTTTTATTAATATTGATCCCGTTTGTTGTTTTGCTTGCAGCTTTTATTATTGTAAAGGCGCAGGAGGGAAACGATCCGCGGGGTGAGCGGAAGGATAGTTCCCCGTTCAAGATAGCGCGGCTACAGTATTCGGGCGGGGGTGACTGGTATAATGATCCTTCGGCTGAGATAAATATGATGGAGTATCTTAAGAAGAACACAGTGATAGACGTGGACGAGGCGAAGTTCTATTCGGTGAACGTGAACTCGGATGAGATATTCGATTATCCGTTCATAATGATAACGGGTCATGGTAATATAGAGCTGAGCGAGAGTGAGGCAGTACGTTTGAGGCGGTACTGCGAGGCAGGAGGGTTTTTGTATGTGGATGATGATTACGGGATGGACGAGTCGTTCAGGCGCGAGATAAAGAAGATATTTCCTTCGGATGAGATGAGGGAGCTTCCATTCAATCACCCGATATATCACAGTGAGTACGACTTCCCGCACGGTCTGCCGAAGATACATGAACATGATGGTAAACCGCCACAGGGCTTCGCGGTGTATAGTAACGGGAGAATGTGTTTGTATTATACTTATGAGACGAACATCTCAGATGGCTGGGCAGATACTAAGGAGCATAATGACCCGCCTGAGAAGAGGGAGGAGAGTTTTAAGATGGGTACGAATATTATTGTGTACGCGTTGATGAATTAGTAAACAATAGATTGTTATTTCCAATTACCGTGTGGGGATCTACAATAATTAAATGATTTAGGTAATACACATTTACCCTCAAAAGTGACCTCAGCCACATTACCGATTGAACCCTCATATGTATTTATATCTTGAAATGTATTTTTGCCTCGAGATGGTGGTATTCCACCCAAATAGCTATTTGCCCTTGTTGCACCTGAATTTATTCTAGCAAATTTATAATTACTGTTTTTCTGGAAGACATCTTCTGTAGATACTCGTATAATTATTGGATTTTCAGATTCATATCTTCCAAAATGCCTTTCTAAACGATTAATAGTTGGCCAGAAAAAGACCCTATCGTTTAAATAAAAATAATAATCACTACATGACCAATCATCCTCTAAACATTTATCTAATAGTTTTTCGACTATTGGTTGTTGATCCCTAATCATTATCCTTTTCCCATTCCAATCAACAAATAAATGTTCCTTTCTCTTAACTTTAAACATAGTTGGGTCTAGATTAGCAAATTGTAAAATTTTATTTGCACTATAAATTATACCTTCTTTTTTTATTAATTTGAAATTTTCATTACTTGTTAAGTGATAAAGGTAAGGTCTCTTTTCTATGAATTGCTTTAAATCCATTATCTCCAATTTCTCCTATCGATAATTGCTCTATAATCAAAAGTCGTACTGATCAAACTGACTTGGACACCTGCACATCTTTCCAACTCTTCAATCATATTCTTAGTTTCAGTTGTCAGCTGTTCGTAACGTTTAGCTTTTCTATTTTTCACTGAAATGTAATCTGTAAAAGTTAGGGCAATATCTGTCGGCGAGTTTAATTCACATGACTTATGAAATAGGGGCCATGAAAATTCTGCTACCCGTCTATCTCTTTTTGTAGTTGTTGTTTTCTCTCGCTGAACTAGTTCATCTTTCTTAATTCCAGACCTCTCTGAAACAATTTCCCAATTAATTTCATTACTAAGGAAATCACCTGAATTCCCACCAACTCTAATCGGATATGTTCTAGTAACCATTATAATTTTCCGTACTCGTTTTGGGGAAATCCCCGCCTCAGACAAACAACCCGAAGCTGAAGTATCTCTGGAAGTCACAAAGGGGTAAAGACCATGATGTAAACTCAAGGATGTTCCCTGTGTACCCTCTAAAAGAATTTTTTTGTTATCCCTAAATAATTTTTGTAATTCCTCGTATGTTGAACCAATAAAAGGTTTTAACATCTTAAAATATTTTGCTTTATGATTGTTATTACCTTTTATTCTTTCAATAATATTCTTGGCTGTAGCAGCTCCAACACCTTGAGCAGTAGATCCAATCTTTTTCTGAAATTCTGTTTCGAGCTTAATGTCTTCTTCAGAAATTACGGTAACATTTTCATCAATTACTAACCTATTACGGTCTTCAATTCTAAAGTTTTCTATTTCGTGAATGATTTTCCCAATGCTTATAACAGCTCCTGGCCCTAATAATAGTTTTGCTTTTTTATTCCGGTTAGTACCTGATGGCAACAAATGAAAAACATCGTGTTTTGGTTCTTCGTATACAGAATGCCCAGCATTTGGCCCACCAACTCTCAGCAGACAATCATAACTTGGAGAAAGAAATGCTGCGACTTGACCTTTACCTTCCGAACCAAACTGAGCTCCTATTATTATATCAACAAGCTTATTGTCATTTGGAGGTAAAAGCTTTAAAAAACAGGCGACTCTTACAAGTACATCTTCTGCGTTGCATCGATCTGTATCAATAACTAAATCTGCTTTTTGAAATAGTTCATTGACTTTGGATTCAGTTGTATTAGCCTTATATTCGGCGTATTTCTTTTTTAAAGCCTTTTCTGATAATCCAACATTCTCCCCCCTTTTAACAAATCTTTCAAAAAGTGTTTCCGAAGATGATAACAAGTGTATATGAAAAACAGAATAACTATACGCCTTACGAAATTGCTCAATTTGATCTTTTATTCTTATTGAGTCAACAACAAAAAAATTATGATCAGGAATTATGTCATAAAATTCTTCTTGAAAATAATCTAACACCCATTTTCCTTTAGTTGACTTGTCTAATTTCTCTCCGAAAATCTGAAGTTTCTCTCTAGATTTGCTTTTATCAAACCTCTTTTTTATAGCTTCTCTAGTCCTAGAAACCTTAAAATCGAATTTATCTCTTAAATTAGTAGATAGGGTGGTTTTTCCTGAGGCAATTTCTCCACTTAACAGAACAATTAATTTTCTTTCTGCCATAAAGATTCTTCGTCAAATAAGGAAAGAGTGCTTCTAAACACAGGTTTTGAAATCTTACCCGGCAATAAATATACTGTTACATTTATTCCCTTCGAAACAAGTTCAGTGTAAATCAATTCCTGAATTATTTCCCAGTTTCCTCCAGCCTGCCCAGCACCTATTTGGGGCATATGTATACTAGCATTTTTTTGCGATGCAATTTCTGCAAGATCTTTGAGGCACATTCTCAATGCAGAATATTTCAACGGTATCTCACCTTTTTTTCCATGTATACCTAATTGTGCAAGCATTTGGAAAACAAATATATTTCTTTCAACCTCAAGTAATTGAGACTTACCCAATCGAAATTCGGATGAATTCCTCTTCCAATTTTGTAAAGCTCTTTTTGTATCAGGCCATGTTGACGCCATTGCTCTACCAAATCCAAATCCAACCCCACCGCTCGTATTGACAAGCTGTGCAATTATCTTCGTTCCTTGTCCTAGAGGGTCCCTTGCATCCCCAAACTCAATCCTTATTTTGTTATCTTGTACTTCTCCATCTTGAAATGGTACTAAAAACACACCTACTCTACGATTCATTTGCCCAGGTAATGGTGGAAGTCCAATAAAACTTATTTTCATTCTATTAGAGCCGAAAACTTGCCATGAAACCTGTTCACTAGAAGTTTTACCTGGGTATATACAAGCAAACGCTTCAGAGTTTTTGGGAATTCTATATCCTTTTGGTATATCAATTTTAAGCGTCCTAGAAGTTTTTGAGTAATCAACAATCAATTCATCCTCGACAAAGGTTGCAATTGAAATCCCACATGGTTTACTAACAACTTCAGTAAATCTTAGCATTACTGCCTCAAGAGATGCTTTATATTTATCTGCTAATTCAATGAGTCCTTTTAAAGTTAGCTCAGTTTTATTTGCATCTTCAATAAACGAACCATATGGGAGTAAAATTTCAGAAGCGGCTATATTACACAAGAGTTCTAGTTCCCACTTTTCTTTATCTTTCTTCTTTACCTCTTTGTTCTCTCTATTTCTAATTTCATCACTGCAATCACTGAACAGAAAATGACCTAGTTCATGAGCAATCGAAAAGTTAATTCTTGAGGCACGATCAAATGGATTATACTCAATTAAAAATTTATTTTTACCGGTTGGAATTGTTCTTGCGTCAATGACATTATCATTTGGGGTAATATCAATTTTCAATTGCCTAGCTAACTCTATGGGATTGTATGGTGGACCATGCCAACCTTTATCAATAGCGGTTGTAATCAAACTCCTTGCTCTCTCTTTGATTAACTCAATAGGATCATTACTTCCTTCCTCTTCCATCATTAGAAGGACAGATTTGTTTTTCCAAATTTTCATTAGATTGGACCTATAAATATTTATGGTATCCTTAATGTAATTATTTTCTTCCATTATGGCAATTAAAATATAATTAAATATTTCAGTCTAACTAAAGTAGCATTTTTCTCAGCTCAAATCAACCTATTTCCATAGCTAAAATGCTCTGTTTATAGTATTCCCACGCGAAACTAACTTACATATTAATAACAACTTTTTTTACTGCTTAAACACCTTCACTATATTACTTTTCGTTACCTCTCCTCCGGTTATGAGGAGTTCTTTGATCTTTGCGGTGTCGTAGGTGAGGGGTTTTAGGATTTTATTGGCGATGATATGGAGTAAGTTTTCGGCGGTGATACAGGAGAGCGTGACGCCGGTGGCGAGCTGGACGTTTTGGAAGGGCGCGGGGCTCATACTGCCGAAGCGTCCGGAGATGATAAGGAAGAAGACCGTCTGAAAGCCCTGCATATCGAGAGCTTTTTTGTGGCTGAGTATGTATTCGGTGAACTGCCTGTCATCGGTGCCGATGGTGTAATAATCTTTCCTGGACTTGGCGTCGTATATCACGGCGAACCTTTCACGGGCATCCCTCGCGATGCCGTCGGGATTTCTGCCGGCGAGGCTTCCCATCTCATGGACTTCGAAACCGAGCACACGGAGAGCAAGGGCGCACTGTTTTTCGAATTGCGCGGGGTCGCCGTCTCCAAAGCTAAGGCGTGTGATGTCATAGAGGATCGGAGGGATCGAGTCGAGGAGCTCTGAATCGATGGCTTCACACGCGCGCGTCTGCTCCATGCTTCTTTCAGGAATAAGCTTGATCACCTCTTCCCATTCCTTCTTTCCCGCGGCGAAGGTCAGGAAGTTGTATGGCATCTCGCTCCACTTGGTTTTCAATCTTCTCAGGAATGCGCTTATGGTCGGCTTCCTGTCATAATACACCCAGTCGCTGTAGGTCGGTATCCTTCCATGCTCCTTTAAAAATTTACCGTACGATTCATAGTAAACCTCCTCAGGGTATATCTTTCCTTCGAAAATGAAAGGCTCATCTCCTCCCGCCTTTACCAGGTTCCCAAATGTCCTGAACGCGCGAACTATATCATGGGACGTAACCCCGCCAAGCTTCAGCATTTCCTTGTAAACTGGCTTTCTTCCCAGCTCAGCCTTTACCCTATTATACGTTTCGAGTAATTCCTCTTTCTTCATTGTGTGGTAGTGTTATTTTGCAATATCCGCTATAAAAATAACACTGCCGGTTACTCATTTAAATGAGAAAAAGGTTAGATACGTATATATACTTTTTCTTGAATGATCAGACGAACCAGGGTACGCAAAAACACGGGACCCAGCCTCCGCACAAAGTTCTCCATTTTAAAGAAACAGGCGAAAAGCATTTGCAATTCGTAACAACCGGGAGGCATCCGCCAACGCATCTCGTCCAGAAGATCCCGCTAGTGATCCACCATATAAAGAAGCAGACTATGCCGAGAGGAAATATTATACCGGTTTTAACCGTGGTGGTGAATAATGCGTCGCCGTAGCTTTTCATAAAAGCTTTTTCGGATTTTTTAGTGGAATTGAGAAAGGCTTTTATGGGAGGAGAGGTGTATGTCCCGCTCCCGGTTTCGAAAATGATGTTCATTTCGACAGGAACTTTGACATTACCTTCTTTCAAAAACCCGGAGATAGGTGTATCACCGGCTCTCAGCCGGACGCTGAACTCTTTGACCGAGCCATAGTCTATTTCGTCCGTGACAGGGTTTTTCGCTGTATCCTTATCCGCGATGGACAGGAATAAAAATTTTGCTTTCCTCGATTCCTTCGCATCCCAATCTACCCTAAGCACAATACCGGGCAAAATTTCCAACAGAGGTCCATCCGGGGTAGAGAGCACTGCCCCCCGAATGGTTACATCCAGCTTATCACCCGAAGAGACGAAAGGCGCGGTGATAAAGCGTTCGGAACTATTGCGTGGGTTTTCCATGATATTGTTATTAGATTTTAAAAAAACTTCTAATCCGGGAGCATTTTTACGTCGGTAAGACCTTCCATTTCAGCGAACATTTTGACACGCTTAAAGCGGTACGTGCCTTTTTTATATTTTCCAAGCCACGAGTCATCGGGAGCGAGGAAAAGCGAATCATTTGTACTGCCCTTCTTTTTACCGCCTTTGGGTTTAGCGCCGGACTTTTTCTGCTGTTTCATTTTATTGTACACGGCGCGGAAGTAGTAGTGGTTAAAGAGACGGTTGAACTCGGTGAAGTAAAGGTCGGCAACACGAATATCACCGCGTATTATCACCATGTTCTCATCATTTTTTACCGTAGAGGCTTCGCTGAAATTAGCCGAACCGGAAACCACAATGGGGTCGCCGGAGAGCGGGTCTGAGAGCAGAAACTTAGAATGGATGTAGCTGACGTGTTTATTGAGTCCAAGCTTCAAGGGATTTGTTTCCGCGCGCGTCCATTTGTAAAGAGGCTCGGCGAGGTATGAGCCGTACGCCTGGTAAATGTTGTTTTCGATGCCGAGCCGGACGAATTCACTCTCCTTCCCTTTAGCGGGTTTATCTTCTTTTTCCAATAGCATGAAAACGATGTGACTGTCCTTTTTATTGTCCATGAGCTCGTCCTTGAACACTTTCCCTATTCCGAAGGCAAGAGTAATGAAAGCCGAGCGTTTAGCGCTGTCGAGAAGCTTCGCGTAGGTATTAAGCATCGTGACCGTCTTACGCGGACTGAACACCGGGGTAAAGCCCTGCGGGATCTTTTTAATGTCTTCAGGTGCAATATCGCCGGAGACAGCTTCATTAGCCTCTTTGTATTTGGCGCTCGTCATTTTGGTTTTTTTCTTTTTATCGGGAGAACTGCCCGGATCGATGCTCAGTGTGTTCCAGTATTTTTCATAAGCCTCCGCTACCTTTTCGTTGCGTATCCAGTGACCGACATTTGTCTGCCCGAAGATGCCGCCTTCGGAGAGGTTGGTCGAACCCGTATAAACCGCAGTGGGGACTTTCGGTTTATTTTTACCGGCGTTTTTGAGCAGAACAATGAATTTGTTATGCATTATGTAGCTCTTATTGAAACTGCGGTAAGTGACGTTCTTTGAAGGTATCTTAGCGGTTTTGATGGCTTTCATATTCTTATCGAGCGGAAACCTTTCTTTGTTGTCCTTTCCATCGACAATTATCTGCACGTCGACTTTCCTCTTTATTGCTTTAGCAAATTCATCTACTATGTCCTGGTAATGAAATTCATAATAGCAGACCAGCAGAGTGTCGCCTTTTTCAGCATCACGGATAAACCCGATGATCGAATCGTCCAGTTCACGGCTCAGCCATTGTTTGGCTTCTTTTTTCTTTTTGTCGTCTGTTATTTTATCGGGAGGGATGTTATTAAACTTCTTCGCATACGCCTGGCTGGAGGCAACACCGCGGTTAAAGAAGACGTCGTTTTCGAGCGATGAAAACATCGGCTCCGTGTGAACGGTGATCTCGATAGGGTTTTCGCGAATGAGATTCTTTGGCTTACCCTTTACCGGGTAAAAGTAATACGTGTACTTATAGCCCGGCTTACCCGTAAAATCATCCCACACAAAACTCTGGACTGGAAAATCGAACGTGCTGAGCAGCATATCCTCCACAGGATCCGAAATGATACTTTCAAATACTTTGAAACCCGGCATGAAGTAGCGCTCATCCTCCATGTGGTCGTGGCGTTCCATTGCAAAGCCAAGCAATCCTTTTGTATCAGCCTTTTTGTTCTTTGGCTCCGTAAATCCCGGGTCTATCGCAAAGGAAATTGTGTTTACGCCTGTAATGGCATAAATGGTATAGCCTCTCTGTTTTTTTGATTTGAATCTCATATTGTTTTTGTGTTTAGCTGTTTGAAAAAACCTATAATAAGAGCTAACAAACGAAATAAATTTGTGAGATTTTACAGAAGGCTGGTACTGAAAAATAGCAGGGCGGTAACCAATAGGCAAATAAAATTTTTGTTAAATGTATCCGGGATTTGAGGGGATTGCCGCGTCGTCCGCCAAGCTGACTCCTCGCAATGACATTACTCATTCGCGATGCTCATTCGTAATGTCATTTATTATCTCTTAAATAATGGCTAATTTTGAGTTCGTATAACAATACCTAAGCATCTAAAAGGAATAATATTATGAGCAACAGTGATTTAGATAAGATAAAAGGAATCAGCTCAAACGGGTCGGGCAGTACAAACGGAAAAGAGAGGTTGAGTGATCATGAGCGTGAACTGGAAAACCAGGAATGGCTAGAGTCACTGGATTATGTACAGCAGGCGGAAGGACCTGAGAGAGTACGCGAACTGCTCCAGAGACTTCACGTACACGCTAAGAAGAGCGGAGTGCAGGCACCGTTTTCCGCAAATACTCCCTACATCAATACAATACCTGCAACAAAACAGCCGCCATATCCCGGAAGCAGGGAGATAGAGCGAACAATAAAGAGTATCATAAGATGGAACGCCATGGCAATGGTAGTGAGAGCTAACCGCGAATCGAGCGGTATCGGCGGACACATCTCGACATACGCGTCATCGGCTACGCTATTGGAGGTTGGATTCAACCATTTTTTCAGGGGCAAGGACGGTGACAGCGACGGCGACATAATCTATTTCCAGGGTCACGCATCGCCGGGAATCTACGCGAGGGCTTTTCTCGAGGGCAGGCTGTCGGAAGAGCATTTAAAGAATTTTAGAAGAGAGCTTAATCCGTCGCACGAGGGATTGAGTTCATATCCGCACCCGTGGCTGATGCCGAATTTCTGGGAATACCCGACGGTATCTATGGGACTGGGTCCGATAATGGCTATCTACCAGGCGAGATTTAACGAGTACCTGAAGGACAGAGGGATAAAGGACACTTCTAAGCAAAAGGTGTGGGCTTTCATCGGTGATGGTGAGACGGACGAACCGGAAACGCTCGGCGCGATAACGCTGGCATCTAGAGAGAAGCTCGAGAATCTGATCTTCGTTATCAACTGTAACCTGCAGAGGCTGGACGGACCGGTGAGAGGAAACGGAAAGATAATACAGGAACTGGAAGCGATATTCAGAGGCGCGGGATGGAACGTGATAAAGGTCATCTGGGGAAGTGACTGGGACCCGCTATTGGCAAAGGATAAGAAGGGGCTTCTTGTAAAGAGGATGAACGAGGTTGTGGACGGACAGTTCCAGAAGTACAGTGTATCGGACGGTGATTACATCAGGAAGGATTTCTTCGGCAAATACCCGGAGCTGTTGGAAATGGTGGAAGGCTATTCCGACGAACAGTTGTCGAAGCTGGCGAGGGGCGGACACGACCCGGAAAAAGTTTACGCGGCGTATAAGGCGGCGGTAGAACACAAGGGTTCCCCCACGGTGATACTTGCACAGACGATCAAGGGATACGGTCTCGGTGAAGCAGGCGAAGGAAGGAACATTACACACTCACAGAAGAAATTAAACGAACACGAGCTGAGGGATTTTAGATCGAGGTTCGGCATACCAATATCGGACGACCAGGTTGACACGATACCGTTTTACAAACCGGATGACGACGACAAGGAGATGGTGTACCTCCGCGAAAAGAGAAAGGCGCTGGGCGGATTCATCCCGAAAAGGAATACGAAAGCACAGCCTATAAAAACACCGCCGGAAAGTTTATTCGAGGAGTTTTACGAAGGATCGGGCGACAGAGAGGTTGCTACAACGATGGCGTTCGTACATTTGCTGTCGAAGTTATTAAAGGATAAGGGAATCGGCAGGTACATCGTGCCGATAGTACCTGATGAGGCGAGGACGTTTGGTATGGAATCGCTATTCCGGCAGGTGGGAATATACTCACACGCGGGACAGCTTTACGAACCGGTGGACAAGGCAAGCCTGCTTTATTATAAAGAGGCAAAGGACGGGCAGATACTGGAAGAAGGAATCACTGAAGCGGGTTCGATGTCGTCATTCATAGCGGCGGGCACGTCATATTCAGCTCACAAGGTGAACATGATACCGTTCTTCATTTATTATTCGATGTTCGGATTCCAGCGCATAGGCGACCTGGTATGGGCGGCAGGCGACATGAGAACGAAGGGCTTCCTGCTGGGAGGCACATCGGGACGGACGACGCTTGCGGGCGAGGGTTTACAGCACCAGGACGGCAACAGCCACATATTGGCTTATCCCGTGCCTAATTTAAAAGCGTACGACCCGGCATTTGCATACGAGGTAGCGGTGATCGTGAGGGACGGTCTGTACAGAATGTATGAAAAAGGCGAGGACGTGTTTTATTATATAACGGTGATGAACGAGTTCTACCCAATGCCTGAGATGCCGAGAAGAAAAGGTATCAAGGAAGGAATATTAAAAGGGATGTACAGGTTTAAGAAGTCAGATAATAACGGTACGGACGTGAAGGCTCATCTATTCGGAAGCGGAACGATAATGAACGAGGCAATCAAGGCAGCCGAGATGCTGGAGAAAGATTATGGTGTGAGCGCCGACGTATGGAACATTACGAGCTACAAGGAATTGTACCGCGACGCTATCGATATAGAGAGATGGAACATGCTAAACCCGGAGAAAGAGCAGAAAGAAAATTACATACAGCAGACGCTGAAGAATGAGAAGGGTGTCTTTGTTGCGGCATCGGATTACATAAAGGCGCTACCGGCATCCATATCACAATGGATACCGGGACCTTTCACGATGCTGGGCACGGACGGGTTCGGCAGAAGCGAGAGCAGGGACAGGCTGAGAGACTTTTTTGAAGTGGACGCCAGATATATAGTTGCGGCAACGCTGGGAATGCTCGCAAAACAGGGAAAGGTAAAAACCGATCTGGCATTAAAAGCGATAAAAGATCTAAAATTAAAACAGGACAAACCAAATCCGATAATAAGCTAATCTATGGCAAAAGAGATCAAATTACCGGAAGTATCGGAAAACGTTGAAACGGGTGACATAGTTAAGGTTCTGGTCAATGTCGGCGACACGATAACGGTGGACCAGCCAATAATCGAACTGGAGACAGATAAAGCAATGTTTGAGATACCTGCAACGGAAGGCGGAACTGTTTCCGAGATAAAAGTAAAAGAGGGTGATAAGATAAAGATAGGCGACGTTATACTGACAGTCGATGGGAACGGCACGGCTCCGAAAAAAGAAGAGCCCAAAGAAGAGAAGAAAGAAGAACCTACCAGGGAGGAAGTAAAAGAAGAACAACCAGTAGAGGAAGAGCATATAGAGGAAGTTTATGACGAACCCATAGAAGAAGAAGTAAAAGCAGAAGAGCCGAAGAAAGAAGAAAAATCGGAAGTAAAGGCAGAGCCGATAGCAGAAGTTAAAAGAGAAAAGCGGGATGGTATTCCGGCACCGGCATCTCCCTCTGTAAGAAGACTGGCAAGGGAGCTGGGAGTCGATATTAACGAAGTACCGGGATCGGGTCCAGCGGGACGAATCTCCGATGAAGACGTGAAGCTGTTCGTAAAGAGTCTAATGCAACAAGGTGCACCTAGTTCAACGGCAAGCGGAGGCGGTATTGCTCATAAACCGCTGCCGGATTTTTCGAAGTGGGGTGAGACGGAATCGATACCTATGTCAAACGTTCGCAGGGTAACCGCAGAAGGATTAAGCTATGCCTGGAACACAACCCCGATGGTGACGCAATTCGACGAGGCTGATATAACGGAGCTGGAGGCATTCAGGAAAAAGAACGGACCTGCAATAAAGGAGAAGGGCGGGAACCTTACGGTAACGGGCATACTGGTAAAGATATGCGAGGCGGCGCTGGCGAAATTCCCGCAGTTCAATACCAGCATCGACATGGAAAAGAGAGAAGTCGTTTATAAGAAGTATTTTAATATCGGTATAGCGGTCGATACGGACAGGGGCTTGCTTGTTCCCGTAATAAAGAATGTGAATGAGAAGAGCCTAACCGACATATCGGTCGAACTGGCGGAAATCTCCGCAAAAGCCAGAGACAGAAAGATAACGCCGGAGGAAATGGACGGAGGTAACTTCACCATATCGAATCTCGGCGGAATAGGCGGAACGGGCTTCACGCCGATCGTATATTCACCGCAGGTAGCGATACTCGGCGTATCGAGGGCAGGCTATAAGCAGGTTTATAAGGACGGCGAGTTCGTAGCAAGGTTCGTGATGCCATTGTCGCTTACGTATGATCACAGGATAATAGACGGAGCCGACGCGGCGAGATTTTTGAGGTGGATATGTGAGGCATTGGAGAATCCGATGAGCATGTATTTATAGTTTTAACCCCTCTGTCACGGTAACTGCTCATACTTCGCAGACCGTGACTTCTCCCCTTTGTAAAAGGGGAGATAAAAAAGTTGATTAATTACGGCATGAGGGGAAATTGGCTTAACCCAACTAAAGTTTGCCGTGGTCGCTATGCTCCCTCACAATGGCAATTTTAATTAAGGAAAATTGATAAACAAAAGTAAAAAACCTTTATATAGGAAAGCTAATAAAACCGCTTTCAATCATGGTTTCACAAAAAATCATTTTAAAGACGAGAAGAATTCTAAAAAAATAAAAGAGTTTGGCGGCTATAAATTAGGTATGAGGAGTAAACAAAACAAAGGAATGGATTATACGCCTTTATTTAGATTTTTACTCTCAAAAGTGGGAAAAAATTGGGATGAAGTTTTTAGCGAAGCGATTTCAAGGTTAGATAAAGAAGAACCAATTTTTTGGATAGTTGAACGACCTAATACACCGCTTGCAAAACACGAAAACGACAATAATGATAAATTTTTTGGAATAGTCAGAGTAGGTGAATCAACCTATTATCATCAATTATATATCGATGAAAACAATATCCTTCAGAAAGTAAATCCATCTGCTACTATAGAAGCATTATGTAAGTGCTGTACACATACTTTAAATGGGAACATTATACATTATAAGGAAGAAGATTAAATCCTATTTTTTATAGTAATTTCAGTTTGCGTTCCCAAATCGGTATTTGGGAACGAGTGTTTTAATAAATCGACGCAAATCAGTAAGGGATAGAATACACTTTAATTTCACGTAAAATATGTGACTGGTCTAGATTCCCGCTTTCGCGGGAATGACAGTTGTAAAGAAAGGAAAGTTTAATTGAGTAAAAGAGAGATAGTAGTTATTGGGGCGGGACCGGGAGGATACGCGGCGGCGTTTCTTGCGGCTGACCTCGGAATGAAAGTGACATTAATAGACAAGGAAGAAAATCCCGGAGGAGTGTGTTTATACAGGGGGTGTATCCCGTCAAAGGCACTGCTTCACATCGCGAAGGTGATCCGCGAAGCAAGCGAGATGAAGGACTGGGGCGTGGACTTTAACAAGCCTAAGATAACACCAAAGAAACTGACGGCATGGAAAGATGACGTTGTGAACAAGAACACGGGCGGGCTCGGGATACTGGTTAAGCAGCGAAAGATAGAATACATAAGGGGTGAAGCGAAATTCCTCGACTCACACACTCTGGAAGTGACAAAACACGACGGCGGAACGGAGAATGTGGAATTCGACAAAGCAATACTGGCAACAGGATCCAGACCTGTAAAGATACCAAACATCTCAATAGATAATCCAAACGTACTAGACTCGACATCGGCGCTCAATATAGAGGATGTGCCCGGGACGATGCTTGTCATCGGCGGAGGTTACATCGGGCTTGAGCTGGGATCGGTGTATGCGGCACTCGGAACGGAAGTAACGGTTATAGAAATGCTACCGCATATTCTGAATGGCGCTGACAGGGACCTTGCGAGACAACTTGAGACAAAGATGAAGAAGGAAGTGAAGGAGATAAAGCTAAATTCAAAAGTTATCGAGCTAAAAGAGGGCAAAAAGGGATTAGATGTAACGATGGAAGATAAGGATGGGAAGCAGACAACAGAGACTTACGACAAGGTACTTGTGTCGGTGGGAAGGAAACCGAATTCAGAGAACCTTGGTCTGGAGAATACGAAAGTAGAAATTACTGAGAAAGGATTTGTAAAGGTGAACAATAAGATGCAGACAGCCGATGAAGCGATCTACGCGATTGGCGACGTAGTGGGAGAACCGATGCTGGCGCACAAGGCTTCCCACGAGGGAAGAACTGCGGTGGAAGTTATTGCAGGACACAAAGCGGCTTTCGAGCCGTCGGCGATACCGGCAGTCGTATTTACCGACCCTGAAGTAGCATGGTGCGGGCTGACAGAAACTGAAGCAAAGGAGAAAGGCATCGAAGTTGGAATAGCAAAATTTCCCTGGGCGGCATCAGGAAGGGCAGGTACACTTGGAAGAACGGACGGGCTGACAAAGCTAATAGTAGAGCCTGAGACAGAGAGAGTTCTCGGAGTGGGTATTGCAGGACCGGGAGCAGGAGAGCTGATAGCAGAGGGAGTGCTGGCAGTGGAGATGGCGGCTACGCTTACCGACGTCAAGATGTCGATACATCCGCACCCGACATTATCGGAGACAGTCATGGAGGCGGCGGAAGTATTTTTCGGAGAGAGTACGCATTTTTACAAGCCAAAGAAGAAGTAAAGTATAGCCACAAAGGCGACAAAGAATTTTTAAGAACACCGCCGGATCACCTGCCAAGAATTTACCCTTAAAAATCACTTGAGATACCATGTCTAGATTCCCGCTTTCGCGGGAATGACAATACTTTTTTGTGTTTTCGTCTGAAGGCGTGATGGGTTAAATTCTTCGGAGACCCACCCCCCTTCCGATAGAATCGGGAGTACCCCTCTCTACGAGTCGAGTCGTTGACCGTCGGAGGGGATTAATCCTGGTTTTACAATTCCTTATAAAATTCTAAGAAAAGTTAAAATTATTTTTGGTAATTTTGGAGGTATTTCTTCCATTGCATACTGCAACGGATTCCAAAATTAAACCGCACAAAAATGGTACACAAAACCTTTTTATCTTCCCTGCCCGGAAAGACACGGGCAATAATATTTTCGTTATTAATAAGCTCACTGGTACTGGCAGGATGTGGCAAAAAAGACGAAGCTCCAAAAACCGAAGACAAACCAAAAACAGAGAACAAGACCGAGAACCAATCGTCCGGTAAGAAAAAAGAAATCAAAAAGTCCGAACAACCAAAGCAGGACGTAACGAAGGAAGCACCTGAGGACTGGACTGCTCTCGCTACTTCAGACGGCAAAGTAACATTTTACCTTCCGTCACAATGGACAGTTGAAGAAAACTCAGCGAACAAATTCTCGACATTAAGCGAAGACAAGACAATGGGAACTACCCTTGTAATCTTCCCTAACGACAAGATCAGTTCGGATGATCTGCTGGAAGCAGCATTAGGCGATTTCGATTATGAACCGGATGGAGAAGCAAACGAAATCCAGGTCGGCAACATAGAAGGTTACATTACGGCAGCAAGAGGAAATATCAACGGGCAGGACATGATGATGTACGTTATGTCGGCAATCGAGGCAGACGGCGCGGGAAATTATGTGATCTATATTTATACACCAACAGATCAATTCGAGGCAAACAGCCAGATGATGGAAGACATACTTTACAGCATACACTTCCAATAAAAACAAAAGATCGAGTTTTACGACCCTCTCCCTGAAAAAGGAGGGGGTTTTTATTTTCGCTAGAATGTTTTTAACCCCTCTGACATGACAGCTGCTCATTCTTCGCAGGTCATGTCTTCTCCCCTTTGTAAAAGGGGAGATAGATAAAGTTTTTTGCCTACGGCGTGATAGTAATATTTACTTTTATTATGCCTTAGGCAACTTCTTTTGCTTGCACAAAAGAAGCAAAATGCACCGCCAGATGAGATATATGAATCAAATCGCATGTAATGTTTGAGACCGAATATAGTTAACCACAACGCTCAAAGCAAAGGGTCTAGATTCCCGCTTTCGCGGGAATGACAATACTTTTTTGTATTTTCGCCTGACGGCGTGATTGGTGTTTTACTTTGGGGACCCACTCCCGACTTCGTCGGACCTTCCGTCGGAGGGGGTTTTTTATTTGAGTAAAGTCATCTTTTTTGTTTCTGTGAACGACCCGGCAGTGAGTTTATAGTAATAGACACCACTGGATAGGTTCTCCCCATTAAAGGGCACGGAATAGGAGCCGGGTGATAACTGTTCTGAGACAAGAGTCTTCACTTCCCTGCCCAGATAATCATATACGACCAATTTTACATACTCATTTTTTAAGATACTAAACTCAATATCCGTCGAAGGATTAAACGGGTTAGGATAATTTTGCCTGAGAGAGTATCCTTCGGGAATAGTAACCGGGTCTGATACGGACGTAACGACACCTCCATTGGTTGTTTTAAGGATCTTTCCGCTCCATGAGCAAGCAAGCCCTTCAACCGGAGAAGTAAAAGCAATCCCATATATGAATTCGTTTAAAGAGGTCTGCTGGATAGTCCAATTATCGCCCGCATTTGTGGTCTTAAGTACTATGCCGTGATCGCCTCCCACATAACCTGTATCAGGTGTTGGAAAACTAATTGAGAACAGCGCTTCCGTAGTACCAGTACTTAGGAGTGTCCAATTGACGCCTGCATTTGTGGTTTTACGAACTCTGCCTATATCCGCGATGAGGTAACCTGTGTTTTCCGAAGTGAACTTTATGTCGCGGAAGAACTCGAGCGGAGGGATAACACCTACATCCAGCGGGAACCAGCTTTGACCAGCGTTAGTGGTTTTCAGAACGACGGGCGCACCGCTGACATATCCGGTAGTTTCGTTTACGAAAAATGGTTTATACAGCTGTGTATTACTGCCGGAATTCAGGAGGTTCCAGTTGGCACCGGCATTAGTTGTTTTGTAGATGACTCCCCCGCTTCCGCAACAATAACCCGTGAAGGAGTTGGTAAATTTAAGTCCCCATAGCTGGGTAGTGGTATCAGCGGTTGGCTGGCGTACCCAATTCAGTCCCCCGTTGGTTGTCTTTAAGATAATACCATAATTACCGCTTATATATACTGTATCGGGATGAAGAATTTCGATCGCCATCAGCCGGGTACCGGTATACCCGGAATTTTGTGCTGTCCAGTTAAGACCTCCGTTAGTGGTCTTATATATGTTCATGGTGGAGCCGTTATAAAGGGTGCTGACGGTATAGCCGGTATTAGAATCATAGAATTCGATCTCATGCAGTGACTGGGCAGGATTCATGGAAATGACCTGCTGCCATTGAGAGAATGTCGTTGAAGCAGAAAGTATAAATAAAGCGAGTAGAATCTTTTTCATAGAAGGTTAGATATTGATTTACTTAAAAATATAAGGAAAATTTAAAAAAGATTTATACCACAAATTATCACGAATGATAAAGGGGAGTTAGAAGTTGCTGAGGTCGCGGCCGAATATGGAGGTCATTATCCAGTCGAACAAGACATGTATCTTATTTCGGAGTCCAACGAGTTTTGTCAGATAAGCGCTTCGCCAAAAGATCCACGTATTAAAACCGGAGCCTTTGAACTGGGGAGTATCAGCAAGCGCCTTATTGCTTCCAATATAAGCCAGCATTCCAAGATTTTTGTAGCGGAATGGGTCGCACTCCTTCCCTTTCGCAATTTTGTTCAGGTATTTTGCGATGAAATATCCTTCACGCTGTGCAACCTGTGCTGTTGCGGGGAGAGGTTTGTCTTTAATTTCGGAACAGTCGCCAACCGCAAAGATCCCGTCATATCCGGGCACTCTGAAGTAATTGTCCGTTATAATCTTGCCATTCTTATCTTTCTCGAATGGTGTGTCCTTTACGAAAGGAAGCGCGGTATTGCCTGTTGCCCAAACCAGCATGGAGTATTTAATTTTCGTACCGTCTTTCAGAGTCAGGCAATCCTTTTGCACGTCGGTGACAATGGAATTCATTTTGAGGTCAATCTTGGCACGATTGAAGACTTTCATCGCGTACTCACTGAGCTTTTGACTGAAGGAGCTGAGTATTTTTTGCGCGGCATCAACGAGGATGATCTCGGTATATTGAAGGAGACCGGGATATTTCTTTTTGATATCCTCTTCCAGAAGATCGTTTAATTCAGCAGCGAACTCCACACCGGTAGGTCCTCCCCCGCAGATAACGAAACGGAGTTTGTCGCGAATCTCATCTTCGCTCAAGCCGGGCAGGTTCGCATCCTCGAAGCAGTCGATTATTTTAACACGAATCTTTCGCGCGTCGCTGAGTTCACGCAGGAAGTAAGCATACTTTTTCACACCCTCTATGCCGAATGTGTTTGTTATCTCTCCTACCCCGATGATCAGATAGTCATAATCCATATCGAACTTCTCACCGGAATCCTTATCCAGGCATTTTACTTTTTTATTCTGATGATCAATACTGAGGCATTCACCCATAAAAAAGCGGACTTTTCGTAAGGAACGTATGGGTTCGATAATACTGCGGAAAGCTATCGTACCAACTGTTGTACTGGGAAGGAGCGGAGTAAAAAGGAAGTGATTTCGGGGGCTGATATTTACAACGTCATAGGAATCGAGGTCGATCTTTTTAATAACACCGTAAGCGGCAAAGCCGGAACCAAGGATGATGAGCTTCTTTTTTTGCTTTGGGCTCATTTTGCGGGTTTATATAAAAATAGGGAGAATGGATCTTAGATGGGATTGATTAATTTTGGGATGGACATTGCTTTTTCCACGCAGACACGGAGAGAGTTTAACCCCTCTGACATGATTACTGCTCGTTCCTCGCAGGTCATGTCTTCTCCCCTTTGTAAAAGGGGAGATAATAATGAGTTCACTTTCGCCTAACAGCGGAGTCTGATATTAGAAATTTATAAGGAGTTTAAATATTTGACGTAAATAGTTATTATAGAAAAAATCTGCAAATGAAATCATACAGAAAAGAGCTTTGGTTTGAGGTCAAGAAGCGGAGAGAACTGATCAATATTACGCCGGACGTGGAGAGATGTGTACAGGAAAGCGGGATCAAGGAGGGGCTTGTACTATGCAATGCGATGCACATTACGGCAAGCGTATTCATAAATGATGACGAGGGAGGACTGCACCAGGATTATGAGGCATGGCTGGAGAAACTCGCCCCGGAGAAACCGCATTCACAATATAAGCACAACGGATACGAGGATAACGCCGACGCGCATCTGAAAAGGACGATCATGGGACGGGAGGTTGTAGTGGCCGTAACGGACGGGGAGCTGGATTTCGGACCGTGGGAACAGATATTTTACGGGGAGTTCGATGGGAAGAGGAAAAAGAGAGTGCTGGTGAAGATAATCGGGGAATGATTGTAAACTTAACCCCTCTGTCACGGTAACTGCTCATACTTCGCAGACCGTGACTTCTCCCCTTTGTAAAAGGGGAGATTGTTAGATTTTTCTTTTGCCTATCGGCATGACAGACTATTTCTTAGGCAACCCACCCCGTCGCTCCGCGCCACCCCTCCGTCGGAGGGGAGTGAGTAGGTTGAGGTCATTTAGCAGTTTGGATAGGCTTTCATTTTTGTTTCTTGCTTTGTAGAATAATCTTTCCTTGCATCTGTAGCCGGAGGTTGCGGGAAATAAAAATTCGAGTTTCTTCCGTAAAAGTTTTTGCCTCACCTTGTTCGGCTCCGGGGTAACACGAAAATGCGATTGGAATATCTTTAGATCGGTATCTTCGCCCTGCAGAAATCTCATTCCGGCAAGATGGTCAATTATAATCTGCATCGATTCAGCACTTCCCTGCCATTTTATCTTAGAGGTATAGTCATCCTCGATAGCGAGCTTCTTACCCGTAAAATGTGAGAAAAACTCATCAATGTCACAGTTTATAATGTTTTCCGAGCGCAAGAGCTGATAAAACTCGATCAGCTGGCGTTTGAACCCGTACCAATATATTTTGTGCATAGGGAAAGGTTATAAAAAACCCCGGGAGTACCGGGGTTTTATTTTTCACGACATTTAAAAATTTATTTATTTGCCGGGCATTTTCATGTCTTTAAGCTTTTCTAGGCTTTTGAGATTTTTCATGCCCTTCATCATATCTTCCATATCAATGAACTCGACATCCGTTGGAACATCAAAGTCAGATGCAGAAATACCGGAACCGTCATTCATTTTGGTAGCGGTTATAGTCATCTCTTTTGATTTCATGCGCAGGACGGCTTTTTTATCATAAACAGAAATCGTACTACCGTTACCCATGTCATATATCTCGCATTCTTTGCCGAGTATCTCTTCCGTCCCGATCTTTTTATATTTATCCAATTGTTCCTCAATATCTTTCATGTCAAAATTCTTCTCATCCTTCTTATATTCATCTACTTTCATCTTGATGCCGGTTTTCTTACCGCCGATGTTAGTAACGGAATAAACATAAGGATCTTTGTATAACGCAACACTTTCACCGCCTTCCATTCCGCCAAAGTTGCCTTCCATAATTGTCTTAAAATTCTCACCCATTCTATATAGTGTCATCGTACCGCTCATTTTAGGACCTTCCATCGCGTATTCAATCATGAACTTCCCGGTAGACATATCAATATCGCCACTCGAGCTACCATCGTTTCCTTCATCTTCGGATTTACTATTCTCGGTTGATTCTTTATCTCCTGAAGAAGTAGTATCTTTTTTACCACAGGAGGATAAGGTCAAAAGTGACGTACAAAGTAAAACGAGGAAAATACTCCTAAATAGAGTGATCATCATAGCTCCGGTTTTATGGTTAGGGTAAAGTTAATTAAGGTGAGCGCTAAGCTTACCAATAATATGATCTTTTGGAACTGCACCAACTATCTGGTCAACTACCTGTCCGCCTTTGAATATCAAAAGTGTTGGGATACTTCTAATACCAAACTCCATTGCTACCTGCTGATTATTATCAACGTCAAGCTTACCGACTTTTACTTGTCCATCATACTCGGTCGCAATCTCTTCAACGATAGGAGCGATCATTTTACATGGTCCGCACCATACTGCCCAAAAATCGATCAACACAGGTTTATCGGAATTTCTAACTTCAGTTTCGAAATTACCATCAGTGATTTCCATTAATGCCATTTGTAGAATCCTTTCAATTTTTAATTTATTTCTAAATTACTCTCCCCAACAATTTCTTTCAAGTTGGAAATTAAATCCTCAGAGAGTTTAAGCTTAAATTCACGGGATTTCCAGTCCTGATAGGAGCCGTTGTTTTTTACTCTAAAGTATAAAAAACAATTTCCCGGGTATTCTGATACTACGGATTTTATTTTCTCAAGTTTCTCAAAAACATCATCTTCTTTATCATTGAGCTTTATGAGGGCATAACTGCCCAGCCTTTCTCTAAGCTGGGTCATTGGGAATATATCCTCTATAACAAGTTTTATCGAATCTCCGTTCTCGTCAGCTCTGCCGGTAACATATACAACAGAATCATTCTTTAAAAAATTACCGGACTGTACAATAATACTCTCAAAAGCGATACATTCCGCTGAACCATATGTGTCAATAAGGTCAAAAGTAGCGAATTTTTTGCCACGTTTAGATATCCTGGGCTGGAAATTGGAAATGACCCCGCAGACTTTTACAGTACCGAGAGAATTGAAGTCGAGTTCATTAACATCAACGCCGAAATCGAGGTTGGTGAAGAGAGAAATCTCCTCTTTATAGTTCTCCAGCGGATGCCCGGTAAGATAAAAACCAATGGCAGATTTTTCGCGAATGTATTTTTCCACTTTTTCAAACTCCGGCGCATCGCCGAGAATAAAACTATCTTCGTATTCGTTACCGCCCTTACCCATAGTAAAGAGACCTTCCTGCCCCTGTGATTCGGGGAGGGTCTTATATCTCTGCGCATAGGCGACGGTACGCTCAAGATTTGAATAGAGCTTATTACGGTTGGGTTCGATATCGTCAAAAGCTCCTGCGAAGATAAGCCCTTCAAGTGTTTTACGGTTTACAAGCCGTAAATCTACTCGTTTAAGGAAGTCCACAAAGCTCTTATAAGGACCATTCTCTTCCCGCTCTTCGACAATGTTTTGTACGGCCTTTTCGCCGACATTTTTTATGGCGCTAAGCCCGTAGATAATCTCCCCTACTTTGTCTCCCTCATCGAGATACTTAACCGTAAAATCAACCGAGCCACTATTAATGTTTGGAGAGAGCAGATCGACATTCATTTTTTTGCATTCGAAGGCAAGCTCCTGTAGTTCCGTCTCGCTGTCTTTACGACATGCCATAGAGACGGCAAGGAATTCAACGGGGTAGTGTGTTTTGAGGTACGCGGTGTAAAACGCCAAAATCGAGTAAGCGACGCCGTGCGATTTATTAAAGCCATAGTCGGCAAAATCGAGTATCAAGGAGAAGATCTGTTCAGCTGTTTTTTTAGGCACGCCGTTTTCTTCAGCACCTTTGATGAAGTGAACCTTTACCTCATCCATCATTGCTTTTATCTTCTTACCCATGGCTTTTCTCATATTGTCAGCCTGCGCCATGGTGAAGCCTGCTACTTCACGCGCGATCTGCATCACCTGCTCCTGGAATACAATAATTCCGTAAGTTTCCTTTAGGGAGTTTTCCATAAGCGGGTGAAGGTACGTAACCTCCTTTCGACCGAAACGTTTTTCGATGAAATCGGGAATGAGTTTCATCGGACCGGGGCGGTAGAGTGCGTTCATGGCGGCGAGGTCGTTGATATTCTTTGGTTTCATCTTTGCGAGATACTCACGCATCTTGCTTTTTGAAAACTGGAATATCCCGACGGTCGAGCCGGAGCCGAAGAGTTCATAGGTTTTTTCGTCATCGAGCGGGATCTTATCGACTGTGAGATCGGTATTATGACGGTTATTGACAAGGTCGAGAGTCCTGCCGATAACCTTCAATTCCTTGAGTCCGAGGAAGTCCATCTTAATGAGCCCGGCATCCTCAAGCTGATTCATATCGTACTGCGTGCAGAAGACATCTTCCTCGCCCGTGACCTTTGACAGCGGTACATAGTCAACAACGTCAGACGGAGCAATTACAACGCCAGACGCGTGGATGGAGGAATTTTTGTTGAGATTTTCAAGAACCTGTGAATACTCGTAGAGTTTCTTTCTCTCATCTTTTAAATCGGGTGGTGATTTTTTGAAGTAGTTTTTAAAGTCTTCCACTTCATCCATACACCTGGTAAGAGGTGTTACCTTTCCGAAGACGATGGGGATATGCTTTGTAAGGTCATTAATTTCGTTGAACGGGAAATTAAGTACTCGTCCAACGTCCTTTAGCACGCCGCGGGGAGCAAGCTTATTGAACGTAATTATCTGAGCAACGGAGTTATCGCCGAATTTTTCTTTCGCGTATTGAATAATCTCGTCTCTTCGATCATCCTGGAAATCCACGTCTATATCAGGCATAGATATTCTTTCGGGATTCAGGAATCGCTCGAAGAGGAGATTGTATTCGAGCGGGTTTACGTCGGTGATGCCCAGGGCATAACACACGAGGCTTCCAGCCGCGCTTCCTCTGCCCGGACCTACGAGTATTCCTTTTTCTTTGGCAGCCCGGATAAAATCCTGCACAATAAGGAAGTATCCCGCGAACTCCATTTTTTCTATAACAGAAAGCTCATAATTAAGGCGATCGTGCTCATCTTTACCGGGGTTCTTTATCCTTTTTTTCAGTCCTTCGTAAGAGAGCTTTTTCAGATATTCATCAAGGTCTTCGGTTTCGTCCTCTTTTGGAATCTCGAAGCGGGGCATGTGGTTCTTAGACAGATCGAGGTCGAGGTTACATTTTTCCGTTACCTCAAGGGTGGATTTAATCGCATCGGGATAATCACGGAAGAGCTCACACATCTCTTTCGCGGATTTAAAATAAACCTGGTCAGTTCCGTACCGGAGATTGTTTAAAATCTCATAACTGTCCTGCACTTTGGACTGCTTGGCGCTGATGTGCAGATATATATTGTGAGCAATGGCATGCTCGGGTTTTATATAGTGGCAATCGTTTGTAACGATCAGTTTCAGTCCGAACTCTTTTGCGAGCTTAGGCATCCACTCCAGTACTTTCTGCTCGGCATCAATAGTGAGATGGTTTTGAATTTCCAGATAGAAGTCATCGCCAAAGATGTCTTTGTACTGTCCGACCATCTTACGCGCCATGTCCATGTCATTTCGCGTAATATAGCAGGAAATCACTCCCCCGGCGCACGCGGATGTAGCAACAAGTCCCTGATTATACTGGCTTAATACTTCAAGGTCTATACGCGGCTTATAATAGAAGCCTTCTGTGTGTCCTATGGAGACGAGTTTTAACAGGTTGCGGTACCCGACCTCATCCTTTGCGAGGAGTATAAGGTGCGCGTAATTAATATTAGTAGAAGAAAGTCCGTCGGAATTTTCGGAACGGACCTCGTCGGAAGTATCATTTTTTTTACCGCGCTCGAGACGTGAGCCTGACTGTGCTACATAGACTTCACAACCAATGATAGGCTTAATATCATTCTTACGGCATTTTTTGTAGAATTCCATCGCACCGTACATAACGCCGTGGTCGGTCAGCGCGACAGCTTTCATTTTATTGTCGACGGCGGCCTGCACGAGACCGTCAACAGTTGCAATCGCATCAAGGAGCGAATAGTGAGTATGATTGTGAAGATGTATAAATTCGTGAGGCATAAAGGAAAATACTAAACTAAATTAAATTTATACAGAGTTAAATTTTAAGTTTGACACCTTACGGAAATTTACGATAGCGCTAAAACGATAAACCATAGATTTCCAATAATTAATTTTTTTGGAATGCTAATTGCACTATTGAAGATGTTACTTGTAGATTAACAAATTTTCTTATAACTTAGAAATAGTAAGGGTAAAATCAAAAGGGGGGTAAATAGTATGAAGCAACTATTTACATTTTTTCTGGCATTATTTTCTTTAGTATTTTCAACTTCCTATTCACAGTACTGGACTCAACAAAATACCGGGACCACAAATACTATTTACGGTATAAAATTCACAGATCTATCCACGGGTTTTATAGTTGGTGAGACTGGAATGGCAAGGAAATCCACCAACGGCGGCAACGCATGGTTTCCAATCTATCCCGGCACAGTTCAAGACATCCGAGGATTATCATTTATAAACAGCAATACAGGATTCATTGCAGGTGACTCCGGAGTTTTGAGAAAGACGACGAACGGAGGTAACAACTGGTTCGTTCTAACAAGCGGATTCACGATCGACCTTAATTCAATTTATGCAATGGATGCAAATACAGTATATGCTTGCGGTGATAACGGGCTTATACTAAAGACAGTAAACGGTGGAATTAACTGGTTCACCTTATCCGCGGGTACCATATCCAATTTAAATTCCATTCACTTTCTTAATTCCAACACGGGCTACACAGTAGGAGAGCAGAGCACAATCCGAAAAACCACAAACGCGGGTTCGAGCTGGTTCCCTCAAACGGTTGGTGTTTCCGGTTCTATGACAGGTGTATATGCAGTCGATGCAAACAAGGCAGTGATCACATTGTCAAGTTCAAACGTAAACTTTTACGTTACCAATAACGGAGGAACAACCTGGACCTCCGAATTTTTCGGGAACAATTACACCACCAGGGGTATCGATTTTGTTGATGGGTTATACGGGTATATTTGCGGAGACCTTGGATCCTATTACACAACAGGAAATGGCAGTACAAGCTGGGCACCCGGGGGCAGCGGTCCAAATTACTGGGCATATAGTATTTCATTTGTGACTCCGACTATAGGATGGAAAGCCGGCACAAGCGGGTCCGTCCTCAAAACAACGAACGGAGGAACACAGGCTCCGACAGCCCCGACAAACCTTTTAGCATCAGTAGTGTCCGGAAATCAGATATTCCTGTCGTGGTTTGACAACTCGAACAACGAGCAGGGATTTAAGATAGAACGGAGTATTGGGATGCCGACTGCTTTCGATCTGATAGGGATAGTAGGAGCTGGTGTGTCCAATTATATCGACACAACAGGACTAGTGTATGGAACGAGGTATTATTACAGAGTATATGCCTTTACAGGCGCTGGGAATTCGGCATACTCAAACGTCGAGACTATAGTGCTGACCAATATATCCCAGGCAGGAAGCGAGATACCGGACAGATACAGGCTTTACAATAATTATCCTAATCCATTCAATCCGACGACAAAAATAAAGTTCGACCTGCCGGGAAATATGTTTGTTAAGTTGACAATCTACGATATGAGGGGTTCGGAAGTACAGGATGTAATAAATACCCGGATGAATGCAGGCAGTTACGAGCTCAGCTTTAACGGAGCAAATCTATCCAGCGGCGTTTATTTTTACAGATTAAGAGCCGGGAATTTTGTTGAAACCAAACAGATGGTACTGGTTAAATAAGACAATAATTTGGCGGGGCAGCTAACTGTCCCGCTAATAATATTTCTTTTTATTGGATAGATAGTACTTAATAAAATCCTTCGAAAGAAGGGCGTGGCTTTTTAGGACTTCGTAAAGGTCGAAGTGTTTTCTAAGGATAGAAAATCGCTCTCGATTTGAGCTGATTATGTTTTTCTTGGAGAATCCTCCGACGAGAAATTTAGAAAGAACAATCTTAGTATTTACGACGGTATCACAATTTTTCAGAGTCCTTATCATCCAGTCAACATCCGCAGTATATTTATATCTAAGGTCATAATTAACAGCGCATTCTCTTTTTACAATAAATGATTGGTGACTGACTACCATTCCACGAATCATATCTTTCCAGCTTAATTCATCAGGAGGAGTTTTGAGTGTGCGTGTGCCCAGGTCATCCCCTTTTTCGTCTATGTACCCTACATCGCCATAGTAAGCATCGGCTTCATCATGAGCAAAAACTTTTGAGAGAGTATCGGGGGAATAAATCTCATCACCTGCATTAAGAAACCAGACATAGTCACCGGCAGCATTTTTTAATCCCTTATTCATTGCATCGTAGATGCCTTTATCCGGCTCGCTGACAAGCTTCGAAACGACATCCTTGTTCTTTTCAACTATTTCAAGTGTGGAATCTTTAGAGGCACCGTCGATAATAATATATTCGATATTATTATATGTCTGCAACGCGACGCTTTTTATGGTTTGCGGCAGTACTTTTTCGCCATTATATACGACCGTTATTATGCTGATTGTGGGTTGTTTCATCTTTCTAACAACTCTTTATAAAATTTTATATGTTCTTCAGCACACCTTTTCCAACTGAATTTTCTTTGCTGTTCAAGCCCCATATTAATAAAATCTAACCGGGTCTTTTCACCACTAAGAATAAGTAATAGCTTATCCTTCATATCCTCAAGGCTATCCGGGTCAATATACAACCCGGCTTTGCCTACTACTTCCGGAATAGAGCTGATATTTGAGGCGATCACAGGACACCCAATAGTCATAGCTTCAAGAGGCGGGATGCCAAAACCTTCATATTTAGATGGATAAACAAAGACAGATGCATATTTATAAAAATTTGCTAAGCGTTTATCATCACCCCCATCAAAAATAATTTTACCCTCAAGGGCATTTGTCTTAATAAACTCCTGCTCTTTTGCCGAAGGTGGACCTCCTCCATAGCAAACGAGTTTGAACGAGTTATTAATATCAGGTAAAGCAACGAAAGCATTAGCAAGCAACGTAAAATTTTTGTAACCTTTTCTATCACCCACGAAAAGGATGTAATCATTTTTTATAATCCGTTCACCCTTGACATTAGGATCGATGGAGTTTCCAAGATGGATCACCCTGGTTTTTTCTTCCGGCACATTAAATACCCTAATCAAATCGCGGCGTGTTGACTCCGAGATACATACAAGTCCATCGGCTTTGGGAATAGACTGTTTTTTCCATTCAGAAGTTTTATCCAAAGGAGAAAATGAATCGGGAAAAAATTCATGCGTCATATCAAGGACGGTCATTACCCTCTTACCTTTAAATGATGGGCAGAGATAATTGTAATAGGTCTGGTGATAAAGATCAAAATCATATTTATTAATGAAACGCGGGAGGAGATATTCATTTAGCTTCAGAAAAAGTAGTTTCGTTTTAAACCGGGGTTTATATTTCTTTCCCCAGAAATGCGTAAAATCATCCTTAAAATCCTCAAGCCCGTATTCATTTATAAAGTAACCCATAAAAGCCGAGATGTCCAGAGAGTCACTTCCAAGCAGATCTTTAATTGTTTCATAGAAATAGCGGGAGATACCTCCATATCTCTGCATAGCAAAAGTCTGATGGTCATAAACAATCTTCATCTTATCAGTTTTAATTTACGGGCATATTTATCAAACTTCTCATTAATATCGGAAGAAACTTTAAACAAAAGTAATGAGCCAAGATAGAAAGCAGTACAAATCCCACTCCTATATACTATATCCAGATAAACATTTCCAAGTGCGGGCAGGAAAAGCCCTATTAATAACGTAATTCCGGCTAATACTACAACGATAACGTTTTTAGAATCGAAGGGCTGCATCTTGTATTCTTTGAAGAGAAAGCCCCATTTGAGCAGGTTGAAAATCAATACAGATAGCATTGTGGCAATGGCGGCTCCTATAGCACCGTACAGTGTAATGAAAATGAAATTAAGAAGGATACATAAGCCAGCATAAATTATGTTGAACAAAGTGTCGTAACGGTATTTAACGGAGGTAGAAATAATATCGGAATTAATGCCGCCGGTCATATCAATAAGAAAAGACAGCCCCAGGAAATAGTAGAAAACAAAGCCCTCTCTGTATTCCGGATTAATAAAGTAGAGTATATTCTCTTTGTTAATCGCGATACCGACGTAAACGATGCTACCAATAATGAGTAAGAGCAGGGACGTGCGCTTATAAAGAGCTGATATAAGTTGAACATCGTTCTCCTTCCATGCTTCGGTAATTGTTGGCATTGTAATACGGTAAAGGGATCGCGCAGGGAAGAATATTACAGTAGCGATGTAAATGAATAACGAGTATATACCGACCATCCTCAAACCGACCATAGAGCCGATCATAATCTTGTCAATGTTTTGCGCGAGGAAGTATGATGAACCTCCGAGCAAAGTAAATAGACCGTAGCGGATAACCTCTTTTGCTCTGAGTTTGTTTAGGAGTTTAGAACCGACAATGAGCTTATATTCACGAGTAAAGATAACCTGTCCAAGTAAGAGGATCACGACGAGGCCATTTATCAAAACATAGAACACAAGGAACTGGTAGAAGTCGATAACTTTGAAAAAGACAAGGAATATTCCAGCAGTGGTCAAGACACGAAAGAGTACGTCCCTTAAAAAAACAGCGAAGACCGTCTGGTGGACGGCGCGGGTTACGCCTTCAAATACGGTAAATAGAAGCTGGAACAATGAAATCGGAACGAGAAAATAGTAGTAATCTACGTACAGTGCAGAATTTTCTATGAACTGGGCTGAGATAAACGGCTTGAGAACTACATAAATAAGAGTAACAATCACAAATCCGGCTACTGCAATGAGCATAACCAGAAAGAGAAACCCACCATGTTTTTTGTCGTCAGTCTTGAAAAAGGGGAAGAAACGAACTATAGCATTTGTCAGCCCGAGGGCAGAAAGCTGGGAATAGACGATCGCCATTCCCGCAAGTAATTGTATAAGCCCGAACTCTTCGACACTAAAATAGGCAGGAAATAAGATGACTACATTAAGGTAGCCTAAGACCAGTCCAATGTAGGAAAAAACAGTATTTTTTAAAGCTTGCGCCTGAATTCGCCCCAAAGCGAAAAATTTGCTTTAACTATTAATTTTCAATTTACTTACTTCCTTATGTAGTATCAATTTAAAAAATTTAATTTAGTATTTATTAGAGTGCTGAAAAATCGTATTTTGAATAGTTTATGAACATAATCTCCTTATTTAATGGCAAAATCAAAGGCTAAATCCACTCATAAAAAGCCACAACACTCCAAGACACTAACAGACATTAAGAAAAGCCAGGGTGAATCCCCATTCGAGAAATACCAGGATTATATTTATATAGGAATCATAGTATTAGCAATCTTAATTTTCTTTGGTGATGGAATATTTGGCGGAAAGATCTTTGCCTCACCGGATAACCTTTCGCCATATAGCTTTAAGACATTTTTGGAAGACGCAAAGGCAAGCGGGATATTTCCACTGTGGGTGCCTTATATATTCGGCGGTATGCCTTCACTGGCTTCCCTGACAACAAGCCTGCCCGCGGCTAACAACTTTTTTTCTTATATATGGGACAACATATGGAACGCTTTTGCCGGAGATAATTTGTTCAAGTTAACACTTCCCTATTATTTTCTTTTTGCCATCTCGACATATTTTTATTTCAGATACAAATTCAAAAACAATACGATCGCATTATTCGGGGCATTATGCGGAGTTCTGGCAACGGGTCTTGTACAGCTAATAATAGTCGGGCACCATACAAAGATGATGACGTTTGCTTTCTTCCCGCTCATACTACTTACGATAGATATGATGATAAATTCGGGACTGACTAACTGGAAGAAGTATCTCATTTATCTGCCGGTACTAGCAATATTAATGTACCTCCAACTGCATTTCCACCATATTCAGATGCTGTTTTATGCATATATGATGATAGCAATTTATTACGGATATACGCTTATATACAAGATCATCAAGAAGGAAAAGTATATGGTGATGGTAAAAGCCGGGGTTGTTTTAATTGCCGGCGGAATCATTGCCGTGGCAATGGACGCAAATATAATTTTATCCGTAAAAGAGTATAATAAATACTCTATGCGGGGACAGGCAAATATAGAACAACTGAACAACCCTGCGACAAAGAACGACTCCCCTCTCGATTACCAGTACGCAACTAACTGGTCATTTAGCCCGGGGGAAGTAATGACATTTATAATACCATATTATTATGGATTCGGAAACGTAGAAGTGAACGGGCAAAGGGCAAATACATACTGGGGGCAGATGCCGTTCACTGATTCGCCGGTATATTTTGGGGTGATAGTATTCCTGCTGGCTTTGATAGGAATATTCATGAATTTCAGGCGAAATGTATCAGTACAGGCGCTGTCAATTATTGTAGTCTTCTTTTTATTCCTTTCATTTGGACGGACGTGGCCGATAATATTTGATCTATTCTTTAAATATTTCCCACTGTTCGGAAGCTTCCGCGCACCGGTAATGATCCACTACTATCTGGATTTTGCATTTCTGATACTCGCGGGATTTGGGTTTAAATCAATACTCGACGCGGCGAAGGATAAGGTTATGCAGGCGAAGTTCAGGAAACTGAGTTTTGTGCTCATGGGACTTGCCGGACTTATGTTCATTATATCTCTTATTGGCTTCGAGGGCTCTTACAAAGAATCCGTGGCGACGGGACCTAAAGCCATGGAACTGAAGCAGCAAGGATACCCTCCACAGCAGATAGACCAATACTTTAATCAACAGATCGCACCCGAAGCATATAAGAACGTTACAGCTGATATGAGACTACACGCAATATTGTTATTGGGTGTGCTTGTAGCAGCGTATTTTTATACGCAGAAGAAACTATCGATAGGAATATTAGGAGGCATTGTTATCTTAGTTGCAGTCTTTGATCTATGGAATATAAGCTCGAAAACATTACATTGGGATAATGCCCAGGATAAAGAATCCTTATTTGCGAAGAGTGATTATGTGAATTTTATTCTCAGTACCGACCCGGAAACATACCGGTACAGGATAGCCGAGTATAACGGAGGCAAGATGTCCACGAGCAACTTCCTGGCATTTTACAAGCTACATCAATTCAACGGTTACCACGGAGCTAAAATAAGAAATTACCAGGATGCGGTAGATGTAGCAGGTGACATGAATCCGGCATTGCTGGACCTTGCTGATGTAAAATACATTATAACAGATAAACCGCTGGAAGATACCGCAGGATATGTACCTGTATTCCAGGGGGCAAGGTTGGTTTACGAAAATAAAAATTATCTGCCGAGAGCATTTTTTGTTGATGAGTATAAAGTCGAGAGCGGAATTAATATTCTTAACGCGATGAAGAATGGTACATTCGATCCAAAGACCACTGCATTGCTGGAGGAAGATCCGGGAGTTCAGATACAGAAGCCAGATTCCGGCGCTAGCGCAACAATCACTGCATTCGATATTCACAATATAACATACGATGTAAACGCTACCGGTAATAATATGCTTGTATTCAGCGAGATATATTACCCGGCAGGATGGAACGCTTACATAGACGGACAGGAAACTAAGGTTTACAAGACAGACTACTTATTCAGGTCGATAGTGGTACCAGCTGGACAGCATAAGGTAGAATTTAAATTCGAGCCTCAGTCATATGCGACGGGTAAATCCGTCAGCCTTGCAGCGAATATATTTGTAGTGCTATTACTGATCGCAGGAATCGGTGGAACATATATGGGAAAGAAAAAAGGTGAATCGACGAGTGAGAAGAAGGAAGATAAGCAAGAGGAAGAAAAATCCGGCGAAGAAAGTAAATGAAGAAAGCTTTAATAACGGGAGTAACAGGGCAAGATGGGGCTTACCTTTCGGAGCTATTGCTCGGTAAGGGATACGAGGTAAAAGGTATCACACGTGACGGTTCGGACATAAGAACTACAAACCTTAGCTATTTAGGTATTTTAAATGATATAGAGCTTATTCAGGCAGACCTGCTCGATCTTTCAAATCTTCTCAGGGTAATTAAGGATACAGCACCGGATGAGATATATAACCTTGCCGCGCAGAGCTCGGTAGGATTGTCTTTCCAGCAACCTATCGGAACGCTGGAATTTAATATTATCTCGACGGCAAATCTGCTCGAGGCAATAAGAAGTATAAAACCGGAGACAAAATTTTACAATGCGTCGAGCAGTGAGATGTACGGAAGGTTAAGACCGGAAAATCTCCCAGTAACTGAGGAGACGGTGCTTCACCCGGTGAGTCCGTACAGTATTTCAAAGGCATCGGCGCACTGGATCACGATAAATTACAGGGAAGCATACGATCTCTATGCGGTGTGCGGAATTCTTTTTAACCACGAGTCGGCACTGAGGGGAGAGAACTTCGTTACAAAGAAGATACTGGAAGGAGCATTAAGAATATCAAAAGGAATGCTTGATAAGATCACCCTGGGTAATTTAAGTATAAGCCGTGACTGGGGATATGCCCCGGAGTATATTAAGGCAATGTGGCTGATGCTGCAGCAGGAAACGCCTGACGATTATATAATATGTTCAGGACAGGCAAATACGCTGGAGAATTTTACAAAAAAAGTTTTTGCCGAAAACGGGGTTGATTACGACAAGCACGTAGAATTCAGCGAAAAACTATACCGGCCGGTAGATCTGGAAATAATCTACGGAGATAATTCGAAAGCAAAGAAGAATCTCGACTGGAAATATGACATTAGTTTCGATGAGCTGATAAAAAAACTCGTCGAGGACGAATCCAAATTTTTCGAATGGAAGCAAAGTAAAGGAGTTAATTGATAAAGAAGATCTTAATAGCGAACAGAGGCGAGATAGCGGTGAGAATAATCTCATCCGCGAAAGAAATGGGTATAAAGACCGTTGCAGTCTATTCCGATTTTGATAAGTATTCCTTATATACACGGCTAGCTGACGAGGCATATCATATCGGACCTCCACCCGCAAAAGAAAGCTATCTCCTGGCTGACAAGATAATTGAAATTGCGAAGATGAGCGGGGCTGACGCAATTCATCCCGGGTATGGTTTCCTCTCCGAGAGGAGCCACTTCGCAAAAATGTGTGCGGATAACGGAATAAAATTCATCGGACCGCCAGCAGAAGCGATAGAAATGCTGGGTGATAAAACAAAAGCAAAGATACTTGCTGTAAAAAATGACGTTCCTACTGTGCCCGGCACTGAGGAGCCGATAAAGGATCTCGAAGAAGGAAAGAAGATCGCCGATAGTATAGGATACCCTTTACTTATTAAAGCATCCGCAGGCGGAGGCGGTAAGGGTATGAGAATAGTTAGAAGCCCGGAGGAATTCGAGAGCGGGCTCAGGATGTCACAAAACGAGGCCCGGTCGTCATTTGGGGATGAGAGCGTATTTATTGAAAAGTATGTGGTGGGCGGAAGGCACATAGAATTTCAAATACTGGCTGATGAGCATGGAAATGCAGTTCATCTCGGCGAGAGGGAATGCTCTATGCAGAGAAGGCACCAAAAAATTATAGAAGAGACCCCTTCAGTAGTGATGGATGATTCACTAAGAAAGGAAATGGGTGAGTGCGCTAAAAGGCTCGTAAAGGCGGCAGGATATACAAATGCAGGTACTATGGAATTCCTGGTGGACAAGGATAATAATTATTACTTCCTGGAAATGAACACGAGGCTACAGGTAGAGCATCCCATTACAGAAATGCGAACAGATACAGACCTGGTGAGGGAACAGATATTGATAGCATCGGGAGAGAAACTGTCATTCACACAGGAAGATGTTACTTTCACCGGGCATACGATCGAGTGCAGAATATGCGCAGAGGATCCGGACAATAATTTCCTGCCCTCAATAGGTAAAATGGACTATATAAAGAATATTCTAGGTAACGGAATGAGAGAAGATACTGGGATAGAGCAAGGTAACGAGATATCGATTTATTATGATTCGATGATATCAAAGCTAATCGCACACGGTGAGACAAGAGAGATAGCAATTAGTAAGATGGGGGAGGCTCTGGAAAATTATATTATATCCGGAGTAAAGACAAATATCGAGTTCTTGTATTCGCTTTTAAACTCTGAAGGATTTAAGACAGGCAAATATGATACTCAATATGTAGAGAAGACATTCATACCAGAAGTATATGAGAAAGGAAACGAATTAAGTAATGAGGAGATAGAAAGGGCAATTGCGCTTGGAGCATGTTTATTCAAGGCTCGCGAGGAGAATACAAGCAGAGGACGTAACAGGATACAGAATAACGGCGTTTCCAAATGGTCAAAAATGAAATTCGAAACTTACAGAACAAAATGAGACGAAAATTCGAAGTAAAATTCCCGGAAGGTGAGCAAAAGGTGATGACGGTGTTTTCCAATGAGAAAGCGGAGTATGACGGTAAGGAATTCGATTTCGATTATGAATTACTCTCGGAAAATGTAGCATTACTTCGCATAGATGGGAAAAATCATATAGTAAGGCTTGAATCTAACGAGGAAACAGATTACGCTCTGGTCAGCAACGCGAAAAAATACAACGTGTCATGTAAGAGTGAGCTGGATATAATAAAAGAAAAATACATTGGACCGGATAAGTCCCGGTTTAAAGATAAGGTCATCTCGCCTATGCCCGGGGCAGTTGTGAAGATAAACGTAACGGAAGGAGCAGAGGTAAGCAAAGGAGACGTATTGCTGGTACTGGAAGCGATGAAAATGGAAAATGAGATCAAAGCCGAGAGCAACTGCCTTGTTAAGTCAATTAATGTCAGTGAAAAGAGTTCGGTGGATAAGGGGCAGCTTTTAATTACACTTGAAGAAAAAAAGGCTTAAAGTTTAATTAAATAATAAAACAATGGGACTGGTATTAGCATTTGCATCACTCATCGCAGCTGTTGTACCCATGTTCACATACATGGTTATTATCTGGTGGCTCGACAGGAACGAGCGAGAGCCGTTTTGGATGGTACTTTTGTGTTTTGTCTGGGGAGGAACCGGCGCAATAATACTTGCTATAATCGGCAGTATCCTATTCCAGATCCCGCTAGCAACATTAATAGTAACCGTTTCCAATGATCCCGCAGACCTCATAGACCTCTCCGGCGCTGTGGTTGTTGCTCCAATAGTGGAAGAAGCGACCAAGGGAGTATTCCTCCTGATAATCGCTATGAGCAAACGATTCGACGGAATCGTAGACGGAGTAGTTTACGGGGGCGCTATCGGACTTGGATTTGGGATGACGGAAAATTTCATGTATTTTCTTTCTTACGGCACGACACCTGCGTCATGGTTATTTATTGTTGTTATCAGAACATTGTTCTCCGCAGTAATGCACTGTATGTCCACAGCTACACTTGGCGCGTTCATCGGGTATGCTAAATTCAAAGGTATAGGATGGAAGCTGTTATTGATACCAATGGGTTATGCTGTCGCTGTATTCCTGCACTTCGCATGGAACGCGAGCGTTAGTTTCGAAGACACGACTATACTCGGCTTCTTATTCCTTATCATGTATTTCGTTGCGATCTTTGCGATATTCCAGATCGCTATCTATATGGAAGGAAAGACAATACACAAAGAGCTCGAGGACGAATCCATAAACGGGGTAATACCGTCTGAACATTTATTACATCTGCCTTTTGTTACAAAAAGGAATAAGAAAGGGTGGCTTCATACAAGTATAAATCAAAAGGAATACGTTAAGACATCTATCGTACTGGCGTTAAGAAAAAGCCAGTACAAGAGCACAACCGGGAACAGGCAAACTGTATACCTGAAAGAAGTCGAAAGCTACAGGTATAAAATCCAAATGATGTTTTACAATGCCGGTCTGCCGGTCAAAAACGCAAAAGATCCGAACCTACAGAGCCAGTAATGGAGAGTGCGCTTTTAAGTATAATTATTGTTACGTGGAATACGAAAGAATTAACGTTGAAATGTCTTGAGTCAATTTACAACACGAAGGATTACGGTTCTTTAAAAGAAAAGATAGAAATAATTGTCATAGATAATGCTTCCTCGGATGGGAGTGCAGAGGAGATCTCTCAAAAGTATCCTAATGTAACTCTCATCTGTAACGATGAGAATACAGGTTACGCGCCTGCCTGCAATCAGGGAATGAAAATGGCAATTGGTAAGTATGTATTATTACTTGGGAGCGATACTGAACTGACGGACGGATCACTGATCGAATGCATTAAATTCCTGGACGAAAACCCGAAGACGGGAGCGGTTGGATGCAAGCTTGTTTATCCGGATGGGAGGGAGCAGGGAAACTGCAAGAAATTCCCTACACTAATGAACGGGGTGTTTGTTTATCTTTCCCTCGATTCACTCAATAAAGACTATGATATGGCGTCGTTCAATTACGATGAGACGATAAGGGTGGACCAGATAGCGACGACGTTTCTGATGGCACGGCGAGAAGTGCTGGAAAAGATAGGCTACTTCGACGAGAAGTACAGAATACTCTATAATGATGTGGATCTATGCAAGAAGATATATGAAGCGGGATACGAAATATACTTTATACATACTGCGACGGTAATACATCACGGGAGCTATTCCACAAAAAAGGCTCCTCCTGCAGTAAGAAAGATCATGTATAAAGACGTTTACAGATATTACAGGAATAATTTTGGATTTATGTCAGTGATACTTATACCTATTTTATTTACCAGGTTTATGATAGTATCCATTATCAGATAATATGTCTCTAACAGACAAGGTCATAAAAAATACGTTCTACAACTTCGCAGCACAGATCCTAGGATTTGTTTTTCCTTTTTTCTTAACTCCCTTTATAATATCAGTAATCGGTGAAGTCCAATTCGGAATCTATGCCCTTGTTATGGGTTTTTCCGGAACATTCGCTTTATTCGATCTCAGCATATCCAGTTCCTTTATTAAATTCATTTCGGAAAATTACAATAAAGGCGAAAAGGAAAAGCTCAACCAGACAATATCCACAGGGTTATTGTTTTACATTATATTCTCTATACTTATTGGAATAGTAGGATTTGTTTTTACGAAGCCATTAGTTTCCCTGCTAAACATACCACCGGATCTTGAGGCATTAAGCCTTATGGCATTCAGGATAAGTATTTTGATCTTCTTCATTACGAATGCATTTGGAATATTTAATTCGATCCTTATCAGTATGCAGAAGATGTACATCACGAATATATACGGGATTGTATTAAATTTTCTCAACGTAGGTGCGATAGTATTTTTACTATTAAACGGTTATGGATTAATCGGGATGTTACTGAGCCAGCTGGGAGCGGTAACGATAAGTATTTTGATAAGCTACATCGCGGCGAAGAAAGTTCTCCCAGAGATGAGGATACGTATAAGCAATTTCCGGAAAGACGCATTAAAGAAAATGACAGGATTTGGATTGCAGATGCAGGTATCGAAGCTGGCATCATTTGCATCTGACAAGTATGACGAGTTCCTGCTTGGATTCTATTCGGTGATGAACAATGTTGCGTTTTTTAATATAGGAGCAAGGGTAGCAAGGCTGGGAAGATTCGTCCCCTACCAGATGGTTCCACAGGTAGCCCCAGTAGCGGCTGAACTAAAGGCAAAAGAAGAGCATGAGAAACTAAACAGGTTGTTCGCTGACACTACCAGGTATCTGACAATAGTATCCATGCCAATATTTATCTTTATATTTGCATTCGCTGACGTAATCATATACTCATGGATGGGAGCAGGGTTTGATATATCGGTATATATATTGAGGATACTTGTCATAGGGCAATTGATAAATATGATCTTTTCCGCGCCAGGAAACTCCATAACGCCAAATATCGGCATTCCGAAATTCCAGATGCATGAGGGACTTATCAATCTCGGATTTAATCTTGTATTAAGTTTCATACTCATCAAATTCTACGGCATAGTTGGTGCTGCGATCGGGAATACCATCTCTGTCGCAATATCGTCGTTTTATATTTATATAGTTTCGTCGCGGTATTTTGAAAGAGGCTACGTCACATTATTAAAAGAGCAATACCTCAAACCTTTTGCGGTTGCAACGGGATATGGAATTGTACTATTCCTAGCTTACCTATTCCTTAGCAAGAGCATTTACCCGGTAACCGGCAGGGTGAGCGGGTTAGTCTATCTGATCCCATGCGGAGTAATTTACCTCGGAGCATTTACATTCACTATATTGCGGTTGAAGTACCTTAATGAAAATGATAAGATAGTATTAACAAAAATACTAATGAAGCTTTTGCCGCTTAGGTCACTTGTAGTGAAGAGAAATGAAAAGATAGCACTAAACTATCAAGGGAAAGAATATAACGGTGAGCTGGTAAGCCTGTGCATAGTAACGCACAACAGACCAGGAATGTTGAAAAAGTGCATAAACGCCCTTCTCCCAACGTTAAAGGATGTCAATTATGAGTTGATAATCTGGGATAACGCTTCAAGCAATGAAACAAAAGAGTATCTGAAAACTCTTGGTGGAGATGAGAAGATAAAAGTAGTGCTTCACCCGGAAAACATAGGCACAAATGCCAAAGGCAGAGCGATCGAACTTTCGAGAGGTGATTTCATAATAGGAATAGATGATGATGTAATAGAATATCCTGACGGGTGGGTTCAAAAAATGGTAGAGGCATATAAAAAGATACCGGCAATGGGCTACATGTCATCGAACGTAGTACAGGATGAAACAACAGACGGTGCAAAGCAGCCGGATGAGATGTATAGAGACGAAACATATGGTAACGGCAATATCGCATTGCAAGTGGGTCCGGCAGGCGGATGGTGTTTTATGATATCGAGATATGTATATAATAAGGTCGGCAAGCTCGCTCAACATAAGGACGCAATGTTTTTCATGGAAGATGAGGACTATGTTCATAGGGTAATAGCTAGTGGCTTTAAATACGGGGTATTAAAGGATGTAACCGTTTACCACGCGACGGGAAAGGTTCATAATAAGGATTTCGGAGATGTATTCTACAAAAAGATGGAGGATTATAAAACAGCAAAGGAGAAAACAAAGGGCGGTAGAATCGTGAATTTATTTAACTTCAAAAAGCATTATTACAGATTATTGGAATTAGCCGAACAGGAAATAAACAGAGAATGAAAATATCTTTCGTAATAGTGAATTTTAATACCGGGAATATCCTGCAAGAATGCGTGGAATCGATCTTTAATTACGAAGATACATCATTATTCGAGATTATAGTAGTTGATAACGGCTCGACCGATGGCTCACCCGGGATAATAGAAGAAATAGCGAAGAAATATTCAAATGTTGAAGCAATCTTTTTAAAGAAGGATGATGGATTTTCACGGGCAAACAATATCGGGTATGATAAAACGTCGGGTGAATATGTTCTTATTATGAACCCCGACATAATATTTACCGAGAGCATTTTACAAAAGCTAATGAATGATATCGAGGATGATAAAATGTTGGGGGCAGTGTGCCCGCTTTTAGTCGGAAAAGATGGGAATTTCCAAAGGAATTATTTCCAAAGGTATCCAACGCTGATGCAGTTCATTCTATTCCATTCAATATTCGGGAAATTCTTTCACCGTTTCCCGTCCCTTATGAACAGGTACCTCGAAAATCAAGATATAGATACAAAAACAGGAAAGATAGAAGAAGTAGAGCAAATACCCTTCGCATTTTTCATGACAACAAGAGAAATATTTGAAGATGCAGGCAAGATGGATGAAGGTTACAAATTATTTTTTGAGGATGTGGACCTGAGCTACCAGATACATAAAAAATTCAAACTTGGCGTAGATACTTCAATTCGCGTTACTCATTTAGGCGGAGAGAGCTTTAAAACGGATGATAACTGGTGGCTGTACGGGAGATTCATTACCGGGATGAAATACTTTTTCAGTAAAAACTACGGATGGATGAGGACATTCCTTTTAAAAGTATCTACTTTTATAAATTCATTTTTAATAATTTCAATCGAGAACCTAAAACGACTATTCAGCGGAAAAGAGTCATACAGGCTCAAAAAACACAGGTATTTTCTAAAATTACAAAGAGAAGAAAATTAACGAGTTGATTTACATAGTGATCCCGAACTGGAACGGGCTGGAACATATTAAAGACTGCTTCCCGTCTTTATTCGAGCAGACACATAAGAATTATGTGGTCGTAATGGTGGATAATAGTTCGGAGGATAACTCCGTCGCATATGTCAAGGAAAAGTTTCCCCAGGTAATGGTGCTGGAGCTCGAGACCAACCGGGGATTTGCCGGAGGTGTAAATGAAGGAATAAGGTTCGCACAGAATTTTAACCCGGATTATATATTATTACTAAATAATGACATCGAGTGTACTCCTACATTTCTGGAGGAGATGGCTAAGGGATTTAAAACGGAAGATACCGGAAGCGCAGCATGCAAGATGCTTAACTATTACAACAGGATGAAGATAGATGACGCAGGAGATTTTATTAAGAAGAAAGGGTCTCCATACGCGCGGGGGCACGGTGAGATAGACCAGGGTCAGTATAATGAAGAAGAGTTCATTTTCGGTCCATGCGCGGGAGCAGCAATGTACCGAAGCGGTATCTTCGATGAGATAGGATACTTCGACGAGGATTTTTTTGCTTATTACGAGGATGTGGATTTCAGCTTTAGAATGCAACTGGCAGGATACAAATGTTTTTATAACCCTAAGGCTGTATGTTATCACAAAAGAGGCGCTTCGACAGAGGGAAACCATGGTTTCCAGACAATGCTTTGTGAAAAAAATCTTGTTGCTATCAGATTAAAAAATTATCCATCGTCGATCTATCTTCGTTATCTCCCCTATTTCTTTGTAGTGAGGTTTAAACGTTACTATGGATTTTATCAAAACCAGCCAAAGAAGGTTTTCTGGAGCGCAGTAAAGGGGTATTTTAAGGGATTAATGGAAATGCCCAAATCATATTCAAAAAGAAAAAAGATACAGCAGAACGCAAAAGTCTCACCGGAATACATCGAAAGTCTTTTTACCCCATAAAGTTCTGAATGAAGGTATCCATAATAATAGTAAATTATAACGGGAAGCATCTGCTAAAGGAGTGCCTGGATTCGGTACTTGGGCAGAGTTACAGGGATTTCGAGTTAATCTTCGTTGATAACGGTTCCTCGGACGGGAGCGTGGATCATGTTGTAGAAAACTATAATGACGGACGAATTAAATTCGCTCTTTCAAAAGAGAATCTGGGCTTTGCGGGAGGAAACAACCTTGGATACAAATATGCCGAAGGAGAATTCGTTGTGCTCCTCAATAATGATACGAGGGTAAATGAGAACTGGCTAAAAGAGCTTGTGGATGTAATAGAGAGTGATGAAAACATTGGAATTGTACAGTCATTGGTGATCACAGAAGGAATACCTGCAGAGCATTATAAAAGAAACGGTACTATAAACCTTTTAGGGCATAATGTAATGGGATTTTTTGATATAGGCGAGGATGGAAGGGGCGAGATACTGCAGGCAAACGGATGCTCTCTCATAATCAGATGGAAGCTTATAGAAGAGCTGGGAGGATTATTTCCGGACGAATATTTTGCATACGCGGAAGATACTTACCTCTCCTTAAAAGTTTTGTTTTATGGTAAGAAAATAATACACACATCAAAGTCGATCGTTTACCATAAAGGAAACGCAACCGCGAAAGAGCAGATATCATCGCGTTTATACTTTTACAGAGAGAGGAACAGGCTGTTAAATTTTCTGATCTTTTTTTCAGGCGGATTTGAGTTAAGGTACATACCTTACCTAATAAATAATTTTTTTATGAAGTTTTTGCTGTCCTTTTTCTCTTCCAGTTACTCAACGGCAGGGTTGCTGAAAGCATACCTCTGGATAGCCGGTAACCCTGCATGGATAAAGAAGCAGAGACGATTATTGAATGGTTATGAAAAAGTGAAAGACGGTGAAGTGCTAAAACATATCAGCGGGAAAGTATTTAACGGAAACAATTTCATTGAAAAGAACGCAAACTTCTTTTCAATACTCTACTGTAGGATAGTCAGGATAAAAGTTTATGAAATAAGCAGGCACTGATGGTATCGATCATAATTATAAATTATAACCAGAGAGATCTGGTAACGGAATGTGTGAAATCTATAGAAAGTAACATACATTCAGATCATGAGATACTGATCGTAAACAATACACCGGAACAGGACCTGAGACATCTCGAAGATATAGCAACAGTAATTCCTAATGCAAACAAAGGGTTTTCAGAAGCAAACAACCTTGCAGTTAAACAGGCTAAGGGCGAGTATTTATTTTTTTTAAACGCGGATACAGTTATCTCTAACAATCCGTTAAAAGATGCGGTAGAAATCTTTAACAAAGAGAATACCGGCGCGGTTGGAATGAAAATGTACAATACGGACGGAACATTTCAACTTTCATTCTGGAAAGAAAACACATTCGATAATGAAAAGACAAACAAAGACAACGAAGCAAAGTTCAGACAAAGGGATAAGGAATTTATCGGAAAGGTAGAGAATGAACATTCAGAGGTAAGTGAAGTAGACTGGGTAAGCGGAGCGGCAATGCTGATCAAAAAAGACGTTTTTGGAAAAATTGGTGGATTCGATGAGGTTTTTTTCCTTTTTTACGAAGATGCAGACCTGTGTAAAAGATTAAAAGACAAAGGATATAAAATATATTTTTATCCGGGCTCCTATATAACGCATTACAAAGGTGAGAATGTGAATGAAGAATTTACAGACAAAACTTATTTTTACGCAAAGAAATCACAGCTATTGTATTATACAAAACATAATAGTTTAAGCGATAGGATCTTGCTTAGACTTTATTTAGCCGTAAAATTTGGCTTTAAATACTTAACTAGCTTCAAAAGCATTAATCTGAAAATATTTTTATTAACGATAGGACTAAGAAAGTTACCATGATAAATGTGCTCGAATTAATCGACGGAGGTTTTTTGGGAGGTGGACAGACCCATATACTCTCAATCGTAAAAAATATTGACAAGAGTAAATTTAACGCGATCATAGCCGGCTCATCAAAGGGTAAATTCAAAGAGGAAGCTATAAACTGTGGATTTGAATTTACCGGATTATACCTGCCAAAGATCTATAGGGGTAAGTATCTGCAGGCAATAGATGAAATAGTAACTGATAGCGATATCCAGATAATCCATTCGCATGGTGGGGTAGCCGGTATGTACGCCCGGTTTTACAAGAAAAAGTACGGGAAAATGAAAGTTGTACACACAATACATGGCATACATTACATGCGGTCAAGAAATTTTTTAATAAAATGGTTCTCACATTCAATCGAGCAGTCTTTAGTAAAATACACCGACAAATTTATCTGCGTATCGGACGAAGATAAAAAACTTGCCGAGAAAATGAAAATAATTGATCCATCAATAACAACTGTAATAAAAAACGGGATTGATGTGAGTTGGTTTACCGGTAAGAAAGCCGATAGTGAGCTGAAGCGAAAGTTAGGGATCCAGAATGATTCAATCGTTATCGGGAATATTTCCAGGTTTGACTTTCAGAAGAATCAGCGAATGCTAATAGAAGCATTCGGCGAAGTATCAAAAAGCAATAATAAACTAATACTACTACTGGTTGGCGACGGACAGTATTTTGATAATTGTAAAGACCAAGTAAAGAGACTTGGTATTGAAGACAAAGTTTTTTTTACAGGTGAAGTGCCGAACGTGGAAGATTATTACCCACTAATGGATATCTTTGTATTTCCGTCGCTATGGGAGGGATTATCTATTACGCTTATCGAGGCAATGGCATCCGGAAGATGTATTATAGCGAGCGATATTCCATCTAACCGTGAGTTGATCGCGGATGGTAAGACCGGAGTGCTATTTAGCCTAAAAAGCAAAGCGGAGCTTAGCAATAAGATACAAGTATTGCTGAATGATAAAGCAACGAGAACTGAACTAGCCCGAAATGCCGCCGAAGAAGCAAGGAAATATGATGAAGGTGAAATGACGAGAATGATAATGGATGTATATAATGAAGTTAGCCCTTAACCTCATCCTGTCTTAATATTCCTTTGGCAACAAAGAACCCGACTCCCACAAATGTCACAAGACCACCAATTAAGGTTTCTGTGCTTAAATCAAAACCCCCAAAGGCAAAAGAGACTAAGCTCCCAAGGAAAGGAATAATTAGATTAACAGCAGTACCTTCGACAGGACCAAGCTCCTTCATTGCATGATTATAGAGCATAAAAGGAACAATAGAGGATATAATAACCATACCCATAAGCATGAACCATGCCTCTCCAGACATACCCGGTACATGTTTAATGAAATCAGGAGTAAAAAAAGCTGCAAGGGGTAAGGATCCCCAAAAAACGAAACAGGTTACCATAAAGGGGCCGTATCTTTTTACGAGGAATTTCTGAGAGATAAGGTACAATCCAATAAAGGCGGCACCAAGAAAGATAATGCCCAGCGAGATATTGATAGTAAAGGTATCCCCCATTGCGGTGATAAGGAGTCCCGCTACCGCCATTACCAGTGCAATTACACCTATAACAGTAAGTTTAATATCCAGCTTTTTCAAAAGGAATAAGCTTATTGAGATAGGAACCGCAAATTGGAGAAAGGCAGTTATCCCGGGTGGTTGGCTTTCAGCTCCCCGTGCAACTAACCACGCACCGGCAAAAAACGAAAGACCCGGAAAAGATAATAAAGCAAAATCTTTTAGTGGAGGAAGTTTAGTTTTTAAAATTAAAGCTACAACTATCATTATGAGAGAAGCAATAACCATTCTCCCCACAACTATATTCACGGGAGAAACACCCTCTTTTTCCAATTCTTTGAGAAAAAGGAAAAAGGATGACCAGCTTAATGCAACCAGAAATAGTTCCACAAAAGCAATAGTGCGCTTTTCCATATCATATCAAAACTATTTAACGGGATCGTCCTGCCTGTTTATTCCTTTAAAGACATAGAAACAAACTCCTACCAAGGTGAGCAAACCTCCAATAACTGAAATACTGGTTAATCCGTACCCACCTATCGCAAAAGAAAGTAAACTACCAGCAAAAGGAATAAGCAGGTTTACAGCGGTTCCCTCAGCCGGACCTAAGTCTCGCATTGCATGAGTATATAAAAAGAATGGTATGAGGGTAGAAAAAATCGTTAAACCCATAAGCATTATCCATGAATACCCATTCATCAGGGATACCTGCCCTAAAAACGAGGGGATAAAAAAGATTGCGATGGGAACGGCTCCCCAGAAAGCAAAGAATGTCACTACATACGGACCATGCTGTTTAACAAGGAATTTTTGGGTAACAAAATACAAACCTGCAAAGCATGCCCCAATAAAGGTGTAAATGACAGAAAGGTTCATTCTTATCTCGTCGCCAAAACCTGTCAGAGTAAACCCAACAATGGCGACTATAAGAGAAACGATACCTAGATGGGAAAGTTTAATATGAAGCTTTTCCAGGAAAAAAAGGCTTATAATGATGGGCACCAAAAACCCTATAAAAGCAGTAAGTCCAGGAGATTGTCCTTCCTCCCCGGTGGCAATCATTACAGCGGCGACAAAGAAAGTAAGCCCCGGAGTAATTAATAAGGGATTTTTAATAATTGAGGGAATCTTAAGCTTCAAGGGAAGAGCAATGGCAGCATAAATGAGTGCTGCAAAAATCATGCGTGCACTGATAATATTTACCGGTTCGAGACCAACCTTTTCTAACTCCTTAGAGAAAATAAAAAACGAAGACCATGTAATAGCGGCGAGGAATAGTTCGATATATGCAACAGTACGGCTCTTCAATAATACAACATTAATAATAATTTAACCTAATATAAGTTAATTAGTATAAGAAAAATATGGGAAAATGAATAATTTCCATTATTTAATTTTATCTGTTATCTGAAAAAGACTATTACTATCTTTTTTCATACAATCAAAAATGAAACGATACGGGATTTTTGGCGGAGCGTTTGATCCACCTCATATAGCACATTCCATACTGGCTGATGATGTCAGGGAGCAGATGCATCTTGATAAAATCATATTTATACCTTCGGGCAGACATCCATTGAAAGAGCATGAAACCATTGCGGCAGAACATAGACTAAACATGTCGAAGCTTGCATTTGAAGACGACGAGAATTTCGAAGTTTCAGATATAGAAATACGAAACGAAACTGGTAAAAGCTATACAGTAGATACATTGATACAGCTCAAGGAGAAATATAAGGACGATTTTGTTAAATTATATTTGATACTAGGTATAGATAACCTACTGGAATTTCCGAAATGGAAACAGCCAGAAAAGCTATTCTTGTTGTCTGAGGTAGTCATAATTGCGCGTCCTAATTTTGTTGTGCAGGATGCGAAATCGGAATATACATCACGGGTAAAATTCCTGAGTACACCCCTTATAGAGATATCATCATCTTTAATAAGAGATCATGTCTCACATGATAAGTCAATAAAATACCTTGTTAATTCTAAGGTCGAAAAGTATATATACGACAATAATCTATACAACGACTAAATAAATTTTCAAATAAAACCCTACTAAAATGGAAGAAGAAAATTTACAAAATGTTACCGAAGAATCCGATTTTCCTCCCGAACCACCAGAAGAATTTTCCTCAACAGATGCAATGATAGGTGTATTTACCGAACCAGGACAGACATTCGAGACTATTAGCAAAGATCCTCAGAGAAATTATTGGATCCTACCTACTATAATATTCATTGTCCTCAACTTAATCGCAACGTTTATTACATTTTCAGATCCCGAGATACTGGGAAACATGATGGATGAAAGGATGTCAGAAGCTAGAGAGAAAATAGAGGAAAAAATTAAGAATAATGAAATCTCACGTGAGGAAGGCGAAAAGGCAATAGAAATGCAGGAAAAATTCTCCGATCCTTCATCGCCTGTATTCATAGCATTCGGATATGGTGCGGGAATAATAGGACCTTTCATTCAACTATTTATACTCGGGCTGATATATTTCCTGGGTTTAAAAATTTTAAAATCCCCAGCTAACTATTCGGGAATTCTCAATGTCATTGGACTTGCATTCCTTATATCCGGGATACAACATCTGGTTTCATCACTACTCTCCATATTAATGGGCAAAGTGGTAACCGTTGGACTTGGTATATTTCTTTCATCCGACCAATTGGGAAGTGCCCTTTATAGTATAGTATCTTCCTTTGACATTTTTTCAATCTGGTTTTTTGTAGTGGTTTCAATAGGTATTGCCCATATAGGGAAAATAAGTAAAGGACAAGCGTACGGAATGGTATTTGGTCTATGGATAATCTGGACGCTACTTACAAGTTTTGTAGCAACCATCTCAATCGGATAAATTATTTTAGAGGTAATTTTGTTATAAGTTTTTATGGAGGATAAAAGCAATAGAGCCAGCAGGTACGCGCGGACGCGGAGGATTTTATCTCTAACGCAGTCTGTGATATTGTATGCAATTCTACTTGTATTACTTTTTACCGGTCTATCAAAGGATATCGCAGGATTTTCTTATTCGTTGTCAGGAAATGATTATATAGCTTTATTAATTTTTCTGGCAATAGTTGCAATAAGTGAAGGCTTAATTACTTTTCCCCTTTCCTTTTATTCAGGTTATATATTGGAACACAAATATCAACTATCTAACCAGAGTCTAAAGGGATATTTCGGTGAAGCATTGAAAGGCTTGGTCTTGATGATAGTAATAGGTGTTCCGGTTGTTCTCGGGTTTTATTTTATATTAAAGAACACAGGCGAGTGGTGGTGGTTTTTTGTTGGAGTATTTATGTTCTTACTTTCCGTCGTGATCGGCCGTCTTGCACCTGTACTGATTATGCCTCTATTTTATAAGTTCAAATCATTAGATGATGAGGAATTAAAAGAAAGGATAATAGAACTCTGTAAAAAAACAGGAATTAATGTGGAAGGAATTTTTAGCTTTGATATGAGCAAGAATACAAAGAAAGCCAATGCGGCATTTACAGGCATGGGGAAATCCAAAAGAATCATTTTGGGAGATACATTACTGGAAAAATTCACACCTGAGGAGATTGAGTTTGTTTTTGCTCACGAGATGGGACATTATGTAAATCGACACTTAACAAAGCTTGTCTTAATCTCCACAGTTAGTACATTTTTAGGGTTATATATAACTTCCCTACTGTTTAGTAATACACTGGGTCTATTCGGCTTTACAAATCAATATGAAATAGCCGCGCTCCCGCTGTTATTCCTTTATTTAAGTATTTACGGATTGATTACTACTCCAATAACGAATATATTTTCAAGGAAATACGAATGGGAAGCAGATACTTATGCTCTTGAGACAACCCGTGATAGAGCGGCATTTATTTCCTCTATGGAGAAACTTGCCGAGCAAAATTTATCAGAGAGGACTCCAAATAAAATTATAGAATTTCTTTTCCATTCGCATCCTTCCCTTTCGAAAAGGATAGAATTCGCGAGGAATTATGAACTATGACAAACCAAAATTACGTGATTTTAAGCATGGTGCTCCATACATTTCAATCTGGTACTCAATAGTATTTCATGCTGTATTATTTATTGCGGCATTGAATTTAGCCAAATTGGATTTTGCACTGATGGCAGATGATATAAAAAGGAATGTTAAAACGGCAATTGCAAGTTTATTCAAAGAAGAACTCTCGCCAAGCAAATCTATAATAAACGAATTGTACCAAAGCGAGAATAGGGTAAAGTTTAACGACAAGAATTTAGCACAAATAAAAAGCGATTCATAATAACACTTATAAAAGATGATAAGCATAAATGAAATAAAAACACTGAGTGACCTTAAAAAATCCGGGTACAAGGTGTTATCAGTTAAGGATGAGATCAGAAACAATCTCATCAAGAGACTCAAGGAAAAGGAAATAGTATTTGAAGATATAATAGGCTATGACGATACAGTTATTCCAGCGATACAAAATTCATTACTTGCTAAACACGATATTTTGCTGCTCGGATTACGAGGACAGGCAAAGACAAAAATCGCAAGAATGCTACCTTTACTCTTAGATGAATACATTCCAATTGTAAAAGGTTCGGAGATAAATGATAATCCGTTTCATCCGGTTTCAAAATATGCAACCGAGCTTATTAGTAAGAAAGGTGATGAAACTGAGATAGAGTGGATCCATAGAGACAGCAGGTACAGTGAGAAGCTAGCAACCCCAGATGTCAATATTGCCGATCTAATAGGCGATATTGATCCAATCAAGGCAGCAAACCAGAGGTTACATTACTCACACGAAGGAGCTATACACTACGGGATCATACCTCGAACAAACAGAGGCATATTCGTCATAAATGAACTTCCCGACCTCCAACCGCGGATTCAAGTAGGACTTTTAAATATAATGCAAGAAAAGGATATACAGATACGGGGGTTTAATATAAGGATACCACTGGATCTTTTGATAGTATTCACTGCAAATCCAGAAGATTATACAAATAGAGGGAATATAATTACTCCTCTAAAGGATAGAATCGATTCACAGGTTATTACACACTACCCCAAAGTGCTTGAAGATGGAATCAAAATAACCGAAAGCCAGGCATGGACAAAGAGGAGCGATGAACAGATATTGAACATCCCTCACTATTTCAAAGAGATAGTAGAAATGGCAGCTTTTAAGGCTAGAGAGAGTGAATTTGTTGATCAAAAATCCGGTGTGAGCGCAAGACTAACTATATCATCAATGGAAAACCTTGTAAGCAATGCCGAAAGGAGGGCGATCATCAACAAGGAGGATTTTATAATGCCTCGGATTGCAGACCTAAACTCAATATTACCTGGCATCACCGGGAAGGTGGAACTTGTATTCGAGGGTGAACAGGAGGGATCATCTAAGGTAGCAAGGTCTATTCTCTCAAAAGCAACAAGAGAAGTCTACAAGAAGTATTTTCCTGACCCCCTTGAGAGAAGACGAAAAAATGATCCAAAATATAAAAGTCCTTATGAGGAAATCTTAGAATGGTTCCAAAACGGGAATACTTTAACTATAAAGGATAATATGAGCTTCAAAGAGTTCTCTACAGAACTCAAAAAAATCAAAGGGCTGGAAAACTTCGTAAAGAAATACCCGCAGTACTTTGAAACGGAATATGAACTTGCATCATTGATGGAATTTGTGCTGGACGGGTTACACCAAAATTCAAAAATTGCAAAGGATGTTTTTGATTCTACTACATCATATAAAGATCTTGTCGGGAGTATGTTTTCTTCAGATGACAGTTTTGGGTACGAAGAAGAGTATTATAAATAAAGATTTTTGTTTTTCATTAATATTGATTTTTTGGATTTAAATCAGGAAATTCAATATAACAATTACCACAGCCTTCGTAAACTAAACAAAACGAGTGAAGCTATAACTACCATTTTGCCAATTAAAAAGCAAATTATGGCGGACTCTCAATCAACATCAATCTATATACATTTTAATGGAAAGGAAATATCTATTGAATTAGATGAAGATACTAAGGAAAAAATCGTATCCATTTTAAAATGTGAATATAAGAAATGTGACCTAAGAAAAGTGGAGGATATGACTATTATGTCTAATTATTACGAAATATCAATAAAGAAATTAAAATAATCAATCCGGCTCAAAGTAGCCAATGCTTGAACCGACCCAAGTTTTGTTTTTGTTGAAATCTACTCCCATCATTTTCCCTTTACCCAGCCTTACAAGGTTTATAACGGGAATATAGGTTTCTTTTTCTTTATCCCATATCATCATGATCCTTATTTCAGCTTTTGCTGGGATATCCATTGTTTCAATGACCGGGGTATACTCTATCTTCTTTTGTAATATATACGATGATTTATCATATATTGCATCAAGAATCTCGGGTGTAACGTCAAATACCACACCACTTCCAGCAAAAGAAAACAATGGTTTTAAAATATAATTTTCAAGATCAGGTGGATATTCAGTAAAATCACTTAGGAATTCCGCTTCCGGTACAACTTCACTCTTTAGAAAAGGAAGTGAGTATTTGCTGATCTTAAAAAACCAATTTGGGTGAGGTACCCATTTTACATCGAGATCATCCTGGAATCTGAATTTATAATCAATATCTTTTCTTGCTAAGAGCTCATCAAAGATAACCCTGTTATAGATTCTTTCTATAGGAATTTTCTTCCCATTCTTATTGTAAAACAGTTTTCGATCTTCTTTTATTACGTCAGAAATACAAACGTGGTTAATCCCAAGCATCCTTTCAGTCATTACAAAATCAATGTACGTTTTTTGTTTTTGAGGCTCTATTTCAAGTAGAATAACATTCTCATCAGGTGTATCACCTACTATTGTTTCTCTCATTTTAGCAATATAGCCTTCTTCGTCTAATCCGCTGAAATAATTTTCCATTTCTCCCAGGATGTCAAAAAACTCACGGTATTCCCTGTTCAATAAAAGCTGATAAAAATACAAAGAAGGAAACCCCTGCATCTCGATCAGTTTTGGGACAAGATTCCCATCATCATCCTTACATATTGCAAAATCTATTGAGAGAGTTTCCGTATATGGAGTTTCGTTAGGAACCATCAAAATGGAAGGGACAGCTTTATCTACTTTGCTTAAATAATCACTTCTTGTTAATGTACCTACAATGTCATCTATGCCTTTAAATATTCTCTTTTTCAGATCATTTGGTAAAAAAATAGGTGTTTCAGCTATTCGGAACTCTATCTTTGCACCGTTTTTCTGGTTCAGGTCTTCAATAAATTCATTATATCTGGTTTCGGAAAACTCTCTGTTATATTTATCTCTAAGTTCTTTTATCATATGAGAAACTTACCGTCTTCCATCACTTTTTTATCGTCAGCCCAAATATCGAATTGTGTACCTACACAGTCGATATGGGTGGAGGAAGACCAGTTAGCGCCTGTATGCTCCGAATAAGGATGCCCAAAAGCCATATGTATACTTGGCAGCTTTTCATCCTGTAAAATATTTCCTATCACTCCATTTAAGGCAATATTTGTTCCTATAGCAAACTCCCCTACTCTGTTACTGTTTTCGTCGGTCATTGTATAATCCGTAAACTCTTTTAACAGCTCTTGGTTATCGCAGGCTAATTTTACTATTCTTGAATCCAGTATATCAATATACAGTGGTGTTTCATTCAAATCACCGTATTTTCTGCAAAGATAATCTCCAACGACTCCGTCCACAACAAAATGACCGTTTACAGTAAATGGCGAAGTAAATATTTCACCGCCTGGAAGATTTCCCCATTTATTTACACTTATAAGACCACTTGTTTTTAACCATTTTAGTTTTGGTGAAAATTCAGCAATAATGTCTGTTCCGCCTTTTGAGACAGCTTTTATTATTTTTGCTTTTGAGGCAATATCGATAAGCCTAGTACTAATATCATCCACTTTAAGGAAATCCGCACGCATTCCTTCTTTCATAATTGTTTCGGTAATATTTACCATATGTGCGTGCCTGATCCTGTACTGATCGACGACCGCTGTCATCTGCACCCGCGACTGTAATTCGCCCTGCTGAGCCTGCGCTGCAAAGATACTAACATTAGATTTTGAAAGGTGATCAAGTATACCGTGAGGCATGTATTTTGTTGGCCTGTTCACATAATCTTCCAGAACAAATACTTTATATTCAGAGCCGACCTTATCTAGTTCAGCTGAGAGGGATGCTGCAATACCAAGGGATTCGGAATCAGTAATAACTGTAACTCTTTCTTCGGGCTTAACTCTCAAACAAATATTTACAGCGTTGTATGCTCCCTCCGAAAGCTCCGTATCAAAATCAATTTCCGTAATGTCTATAGCCATCTAGTCTAGATCCAATCCTATATATGTTTGTTCGATTATGTAGTCCACAACTTTTTTAAGATCCTTTGTTTCATTATAAACATTTAATTGCCTGTCGGCACCGGTACCTTCTTCCAGTATTTTGAAAATATAACTTACTTCCTCCCTGCTGTCAAGTTCATCTACAACGTCGTCAATAAAATCGAGAAGCTCGTGGGCAAGAGATATAAAATTAACTTCCTCCTGTTTCCCAAAATCGATAAGCTTTCCGCCAATGCCGTACCTTGAAGCTCTCCATTTATTTTCGTTAATCAACCCTCTGCGGTATATTCTGAATCCAAGGTTTTGCTGGATGAGTTTGTGTAATTTTACCACTACTGCCTGTATCAAAGCTGCAAGCGCAATAGTCTCATCGACCCTCATTACTACATCGCAAACCCGGAATTCGAGCGTATCAAAAAACGGATGCAGGCGAATGTCCCACCATACTTTCTTGGCGTTATCTATACAATTGGTTTTAATTAGGAGATTAATAAAGTTATCATGATCGGCAACGCTGGAGAAGTAATCAGGGATACCGGTACGAGGAAATTTATCAAAAACCTTTACCCTGTAAGACTTGAATCCCGTATCTCTTCCCAGCCAGAATGGTGAATTAGTAGATAACGCGAAAATGTGGGGAATAAAATACCGTGCTGCGTTCATGATCTGAATTCCAAGCTCTCTGTTTTGAATTCCGACATGAACATGAAGTCCAAAAATAAGATTAGCTCTCGCGACTTCCCTCATCTCGTTCACTATCTCTTCGTACCGCGGGTTTTCGGTTATGAGAACATCTTTCCAGTGTGTGAAAGGATGTGTGCCCGCAGCGGCGATCTTTAAACCACTATTGGCTGCCAGCTTAGCAACCGATGTTCTCATATTTATAACTTCCTCACGTGCTTCTTTAATATCTTTGCAGATATTCGTACCAATCTCGACAACGGACCTGTGCATTTCCGGTTTCAGTTTCTCCTTCAAATTTTCATCCGAGCTGTCAAATATCTGCTGGACGTGAGAATGCAATTCCCGTGATTCAGGATCAACTATTTGAAACTCCTCCTCTATTCCTAATGTATAGAGCATATTTTTTATTTACTGCGTTTAAAAGTTACTCTTATGCTGCAACAAGATGGTCCACGGTATGATTTCTGCAATCTCAAGCAAATCCATCTTGCTCCAACTATCATCCGCGAATTTATTCCTTATTTCAGTTTCATCATTTGCATCAATTATAAGTGTAGTCTCACCATTTTTACCAGTTGGGCCACCTAACATAACAAATCCCTCTTCAGCCAAACCGTTCATAAACTGTGCATGTTCATTCCAGCCTTCCTGTTGGTATAAATCTTTTTCATAATTCCATGCCTTTCCACCTTTTCTTTTGACAATAAATAATTTTCTATAGTCTTTCATACTTACACATGAGCATCATGCCAACGTTTTAAAAGGAATATCATTTGAATATGTCCTTATAAAATCCCCCCAAGTAAGATTATTCATACCGTCTTTATGACGTAATGCTCTTCTTATTGCCATATCTGCCGCTGCTTCGACCACCCATTCAAAATTCTCTGTCCCGACAGAATTTAGATCAGCATCGGGCGCCGGGTTACAAAAGTCAATCGCGATCGGAATACCATCTCTTACGGCAAATTCAACGGTATTAAAATCGTACCCGAGTCCGTTATTCAAAATAAGAACATATTCATGGATCTTTTCAAGCAGAGCCGGATCCGTATGCACTTCATCAGTGATATAACGGAGATGGTGCGGGTTCCTAGGTTCATATGGCATTATCTTTACATCGCGCCTGTCAATACAATAACATCTGAAATATGATTCGAACTTTATCTCCTCCTGAAGCATCATCACAAGGTCACCTGTTTCTTCATATTTCTCAAAAAAGTCTTCCGGGCTTTCAACTTTGTAAACGCTTTTCCAGCCGCCACCGGAAAAGGGTTTAAAATAAGCTGGAAATCCAATATTATTGAATATCCCTTCCCAATCGAGGGGGAATTCAAGATTTCTAAACGATTCCGCGCTGGTATCCTGGGGATTTTTATTAGATGGAAGTAATACGGTCTTTGGAACCGGAACTCCCAATCTTACGGCAAGGGCGTTATTAAAAAACTTTTCGTCGGCGCTCCACCAAAAGGGATTATTCAAAACGGCTGTTCCAGTAATTGCCTCATTCTTCAGGTATCCCCTGTAGAAAGGTACATCATGGGAAATCCTATCCAGAATAACAGCATACCCTGTGGGTTCAGATTGTATAACTTTATTTATTTTCACAAATTCTGCATATATATCATCAATCCCCATCTCACGAAGTTTAGTATTTACTCTGTCCACAAATGCAGGTGGAAAAGTGTTTTCCTGACCAAACAATATACCAATTTTTTTCATTAAGCTATTATATATTTATATGTTTAATAATCATAGGTGAGAAAGCAAAAGGTAATTTAACTAAAATAGAATTGAGTATAAAGGAAACAAATTATGCAGGAAGTTCTTCTAGTCTTAGACTCCCGATAGCGTTGAAAAGAAACTCAGGTAACACAGTTTCTCTCGTTAAAGAAATATTATCAGGATTTTCCAGGTGAGCAATCATATCAAAATAGGTCTTTTCGTCGTATTCATCCACAACCTGTTGTTTTCTCTCCGGCTGTCTAAAGTGGTGATACATGCTAGGAGGATCTGCCTCAGGATGAAATTGTGTACCTACAATTTCTGGAGAGATACGAACAGCCATAAGAGCTCTTTTATCTGGATATTTTTCCCGTATCCTTTCAATGGCAAGTAGTTTCGCACCCAAATCATCGAAAACCTTTTTGTCAGGATAAAGGACCTGCCATTCTCTAAAGTCAGCACCGTAGAATGGATTTGGAAGAGGACCAAATAAAGGATCCATTTCGCCCTGAGTAGTTTTAAAAATAGGAAATATACCAAACGCTCTATTCTCACGCTTTACTATCTCAGCAAGCTGAAAATACCGGCACATCATCTGGAACGAATGACATATAAAAAAAACAAATTTCTTACCGGCTCCGAAAGTATCATTATTCTGCATTATCTTATCCAGAAGGTTAAAGTAATTCTTTTCCCATTCCTGCCCTTCTCCTGAGAAAGGGCTTCCGGGACCACCTGATGAAATATAAATGTCATAATCCAAACCGGGTAGTTCATTGTCGGCACGAGTATTGAACCTTTTATATTCAAGAGGAATCTCCTGAACTTTGCAGTCGGTAGCATTAAGGATATCCATAATACAACGCATGCCCTGGTTAGGTTCGTTGTCGTATAGATCTATTATTGCAGCTTTAACAGGATGTATCAAATGTTCATGAAAATTTACTTAACAATCTATCCCGATGTTTCATCATCAACGAGTTGTTTAAGCTCTTCCCTCCAGCTAAGGTAATAATTTGGGTCATTAATTGTTTCTGCAAACTTTGCCAGCTTAACAGGACGGAAAGTATCTAGCATAACAGCAGTTTCTTTTGTTTCCTTAGCTCCAAGAGCTTTCTCTACAGTACCGGGATGAGGACCGTGAGGTATTCCGTTTGGATGAAGACTGATCGATCCGAATTCTACACCTTTTCTGCTGGAGAAGTTTCCATCCACATAATACAGCATTTCATCCGAATCCACGTTGCTATGGTTGTAAGGAATTGGCACAGCATCCGGATGATAATCAAGCATCCTGGGCATGAACGAACAAATTACAAAACCCGGACCCGCAAATGTCTGGTGTATCGGAGGAGGCATATGGATCTTTCCGGTGATAGGCATAAAATCATTTATATTGAATATCCATGGATAATAAAATCCGTCCCATCCAACTACATCGAACGGATGAAAATCATAATGTATGGATACTACTTTCTCGCCCTTCTTAACTTTTACAACGAAATCACCTTTCTCGTCAATCGTGACCAGTTCTGCCGGAGGATGTATATCCCGTTCGCAGAAGGGTGAATGCTCGAGAAGCTGACCAAACTGGTTTCTATACCTGCTCGGAGTTCTTATAGGACCATTTGCTTCAAATATCAACAGCCTAGGCTGTGTATCAAAGTTTAGTCTGTAAATGACACTTCGCGGGATAACCATATAGTCACCTTCCTTGTATGGAAGATAACCAAGGTTTGTCTCCAGCACTCCTTGTCCTTCATGGACAAAAATCACCTCATCTGCCATTGCGTTTTTGTAAAAGTAATTCATCTTGTCCGATGGTCTGCAAACCGTCATGACAAAGTCGTTATTATACATGATCGGCTTTCTGCCTGTTAGCACGTCTCCCTGTGGTTCGAGCTCCTTTGTCCTGAAGTGGTATGGACGCAAAGAAGACTCGTCCCACTCCTGTATAACGATCCTGTCGACTTTATCATCGATACCTTCTATCTTTGCAGGTGAATTGATGTGATAAGCATTTGTATAAATGCTATCAAATCCTATAGTCGAAAATAGTTCTTCCTTGTATAGAGAACCGTCGGGCTGTCTGAACTGAGTATGTCTCTTCTGTGGGATCTCTCCCATTTTATAATAGTACGGCATATCTTTATAATTTAATTTACTGCCTTATTTTAGCTTTGTGCTTCGTGCTTTGCTGCGTGTTCCAGTTTTTCCAGATACCTCTCTGCATCGATCGCTGCCATACATCCCGTACCGGCAGCAGTTATAGCCTGTCTGTAAATACTGTCCTGTGCATCACCACATGCAAAAATTCCAGGGATATTTGTCTCGCTAGAAGATTTCTTTGTAATAATATAGCCCACATCGTCCATATCCAGCTGTCCTTCAAATATTTGTGTATTTGGCTGGTGTCCTATCGCGATAAATACTCCTTCGATGTCCATCTCACTTTCCTCACCGGTCTTAGTGTGCTTTAGCTTAATTCCAGTAACAGTTTTTTTCTCTCCCTCAGTCTTTCCCATCACTTCATCAATAACTGTATTAAACAAAAATTTGATCTTAGGATTATTAAGAGCTCTTTCCTGCATAATCTTGGATGCTCTCAGCTCTTCCCTTCTATGAATCACGGTAACTTCGCTAGCGTGCTTTGTAAGGTAAACAGCTTCTTCCATAGCAGTATCACCACCTCCAACAACTACAACCCGCTGGTTTCTGAAAAAGAATCCGTCACATGTAGCACAAGCAGATACACCGTATCCCATAAAATAATTTTCCGAATCCAGTCCGAGAAGCTTTGCGCTGGCACCCGTTGATACGATCACCGAATCTGCAGTGTAAATCGTTCCATCATCTGCTGTTAGCTTAAAAGGTCTGTTTAAGAAATCCACTTCCTTGATATATCTGTATATCGACTTAGTTCCAAATCTGTGTACTTGTTTTCTCATAACATCCATCAATTCTGGTCCCATGATCCCGTGTTCGAATCCCGGATAATTTTCAACATCTGTTGTAATCATTAATTGTCCACCAGGTTGATTACCTTCGAACATTATCGGATCTAAATTAGCCCGCGCTGTATAAAGAGCTGCAGTAAATCCAGCCGGTCCTGAACCAATTATAATCACCTTATGATGATTTTTGTGATTTGTTGAGTCTGACATTTAACTTATTTTAACTATTATTTGAAATTTTACTTTTAATCCTCTCATCAGTGGGGCTCAGTTCGAGAGCTTTCCGCCAGTATATAAGTGCATTATCTTTTTCACCCATTTCTTTATATACATCACCGAGATGGTCATTTACTACAGCACTGCCTCCATTTATCTCAAGCGACTTGCGAATGTACTTAACAGCAAGTTTATATTTTTTTAGCTTAAAATAAATCCATCCTATAGTATCTAAATATGACGCATTTTCCGGTTCAATATCAATGGCTAATTTAGCCATTTCAAGTGCTTTCTCCAGTTTTTCACCGCGCTCTGATAAATTATACGCATAGTTATTTAATATTAGAGGGTTATTGGGATCTAACCTTAATGCTTTTTCATATGCTGAGTTAGATTCATCATACTTCCCAATACTATTATATGCGAGAGCAAGGGCAGAAAGTACATTAATATCGGCGGAATTATTTTTTGCAGCTCTCTCATAATAGGTAACTGCTTCAGATGTCTTACCTCCCGCCTGTAGGGTTAAGCCCAGCAGGTAATTCAAACGAAAATCCTGCTCATCCTTTGAAATACCTTCTCGTAATATTCTCTCTGCTTCTTCATTCTTTCCCTTATTATAGTATGTCAATCCGATCTGTACATAGGCATCCAGGGATGTATCTGCAACCTGAATAGCTTTTGAAAATTCGTCATTTGACATGGATTGATTATTTTCTTCCATGTATATAGTGCCAAGATAATAATACGGAAGCCACTCAGCAGGATAATTACTCTGCAAGTTTGAAAAAATATTTTTCGCGATGTTAAGTGAATTAACATCGTTAGTTATCTGATTAAAATAGAGCTCCCCAACCTGGAGTTTTTCTCTAAAAGTTAAAGAATCTTTACCTATAAGGTCACCAAATTTCTTGAATGCTTTATCAGTCTCATCCTGATAAAAGTATATCTTAACCAACTCGGTCTGCATGTCACGGTTATTTGGATTAAGCCTGATTAGCTCCTCATAAATATCCTTTGCTTCTTGAAATTTGTTTTGTCGAATATACAGCATTGCAAGCTGTTCTATTATCTCAGAATCATACGGATCGAGTTGTAACACAGCTTTAAGCATCTCTGCACATTTATCATATTCTTTATATCCGTAATAAATCTCGTACATCCTCCTCAGAACATCATAGTCGTAACCAATTCTGTCGGTTATTTTTTCATATATAACGATTGCCTTCGATGGCTGGCTTAACTCCTGGTAAATGCGAGCAAGGGTATAAAGCCCATAAGTATAGGCTGAATCTTTCCGCAAAATGCTTTCATATACATCAGCCGCTTTTTGAAGATTATCCAGACCAAGATATGCATTCGCTTCCTGCTCTAAATAGCTAATGTTATTGGGTTCATAATCCAACGCTTTCTGAATATTCAGGAATGATTCGTTGTATTTACCGATGTCAAAATAAAGTTCTGAGAGAGCATAGTAAATCCCGGGTGACTTATCATATTTTAATGCGGTATTGTAGTTTTCCAGGGCTTCGTAATAATTATATTTCATTTCGGCGAGCTTGCCTTTGATAAAAAGCTGTTCCGCTTTTTCTTTATTGGGTGTGACTTCATCAGATTCACCAAAATCTCCCCCACCTGAACATCCTGAGGTCAATACAACGAGTGTAAATAACAGGTATGTTATTGATATTTTCACATTTTTAGGCATAATCTCAAGTTTAAAAATAAACTTTACCTCTTCAATTTACAACGCAGTTTTAAGTGCAAAAGTTACAATTCCGTCAAAAAGACGGATTTTTAAATTACACTTTTTGATTTAATAAATTATATTATATAATTACTAATTAAGAACTAGCTGTGTTAGAGACCATTTTATTCATTTCTTTAGGAGTCATCTCAGTATTTTCGGCAATTATGATGATCACCCGACGAAGCCCCATCAATAGTGCGTTATATCTTATTTTGAATTTTCTAACAATTGCCGGCTTTTTTTTATTGCTTAAAGCACAGTTTCTCGCTGTTATACAAGTTCTTGTTTATATGGGTGCGATAATGGTCCTTTTCTTATTTGTAATTATGCTATTAAATCTTCAGGATGAAAAGAAACTCTCCGAACAGCTTACTTACAAAAAGTTATCCGCAGTCCTGATTTCGATCCTGATGTTCAGCCTTCTTGCTTATACAGTTTATTACGGCTTCCTGGATAAATTTTCACCCCAAAGCCCTGAAGCAGTAAAGATAGGTACTGTCGAAAACCTGGGTAAGGAATTGATCTTAAATTACTCTTTTCCATTTGAGATTGCAGCGTTCCTTCTGCTTGCAGCTATTGTAGGCGCGGTAGTACTGGCTAAAAAGAAATTCGAATAATTACGGATGCCTGTCCCAGGGCTCTGTCACACCAATCGTAGATCTAACCAAATCATCTTTTACAGCTTTTAATACTCCTGATGAGATCTCTTCATCGGTCAACCATCTGGAATTTTCTCCATCCAATATAAACCCAAGTATAATCTGCCTGTATTTTATGTGATCAAGGTTTGCAAAGCCCGGAGTATAACTTTCTTCCGAGGGATTAGCATATTCATACCCAAGTATTTCAAAAAAACGGAACTCTTCACTCTTATTATTTATTGTGCCCGCAATTAAAGAAGGTGCATCTGGTGCAGCCGAGTGTATCCAGCTAATGGCAAGTGAGATATCTCCGTATCTTTCGATGGACAGGTCTATTTCTTCTTCTAATTTTTTATAATCAGTGTAATCGAGAAGAATAGGATCGAGATTGCCATGGAGATGCATTGTATCTCGCCTGAGAGAATACATTTTATGAGGATTACGACCGATCACCGAAACAATATCATATTCATAGGCAAGCTGTCTGCTCACTTCTCTCAGCATACCGGTACCTCCTATGACTAAACAATGGCTCATATTAGTTCAAATACATTTCGTAACCGTGAGTCTTTTTCTTAAGCTGTGAGTCTTCCGGAATAAAAAGTTTAGCATCAAATTCCTCACCCGGATTGATCTGGTCCCTTTCCAGAAGTATAATATATTTTCCTTTTTCCAGTCCATTTAGATAATTTTTAACACTTTCGGTACCCCCTTTTAGATCCAATAATTTATATTCGTACTTCCCTTTTGTGTCGAGGTCTATTCCATTAAAATAATATGAGAATTGCGGATTCATTTCGTAATTGCTTCCTATATAGATCAATTCATTACGACCGCTTTCGTCTGAAAGCTTCTTTATTTCGGCAAGTTTAAATCCATCCTCGAACATGGAGATATTGAATAGATAGTAAATGTTTGCCCCAAGAAAGAATATTACGGTAACATAAATGAATGCTTTTTTTAGATCTACCCTTTCTGAGAATTTCTTTGAAAAAACGAAGAGTAGTGTCATAGCCAGCGCCAGAACAGTAAGTGTAATTATCCCCCCAACAGGAGACATTACGTGAGTTTTAATTTCATTCCTTACTGCCGGAGTCATGTACCAGAATAGATTTATTATGAAGAGTGTCAAAATTATGAACATCTCGCCTGTGCTTGGTTTTCTTTCTCTAAAGAAAAATAAAACAAGTAATAAACATGCCGGAATAAGGAATGGCATCAGGTACGTCTCTATTTTGGTTGTGAAGAGTGAAATTACTACAAATCCTGAAAGGAACCAGCTCCACAATAATACTTTCTTCCAATCAGGTTTTTTAAATGGGATAAAATCCCGTATAAGTGCATAAAATACTATAATACCGAACGGAATATTGTTCATTATTAAACTGAAATAATAAAAGATTCCGCTTGGCTTTGCATTTCCGCCAATACCTTCAGTAGCTCTTTTTAACAGATGGAAACCGAAAAGGTATTGTGTAAATTCATTCCCATGCTTCAAATACATATATAAATGCCAGGGTAATGCAAGGATTAACCCGATTGCGGAAAATATTACGAGATCTGAGAATCTAAACCTCCATGGGCGGGGCTGAGCGAAGAGATATATTAACAATGTAAATGGAACGAACAAGCCAAACAGGGACTTCGTCATCAAACACAAACCGAATACTACTGCCCCCCAATACAAATATTTTCTACCATTTCCATTAAGATACGTTACAATAAAATAAAAACACAATATGAACAGGAAAGTAATTGCGATATCGAACTGAAACCTCTTTGCATAAACAGAGAAAACATAAGTCGCTGAGAATATCATTGCGGAGAGGAAGCCTGCTTCGAACGAATGAATTTGTTCACCAAGTTTAATGATATACAAAACACACAACAGCCCAAATATAAATGCGATCAATTTGAATACAACTTCATCTGTTCCAAATATACTCGTAAAACCGTACCCTACCCATATAAATAAAGGCGGATGTACACCCGATTCGAATCCAGCCACCGAATGACTGCTTTGATCGATAAAGTCACCATTAACGTGAATCGAGTTTACACGTGCAGCATACATTCCCTCATCCCAGGGCTGTATGTCAGCATTTAACGTAGGAGGTATCTTCACCGCACAAAGAAAAAGGAGTAATAAAATTACTCCCCATTTTCTTTGCGCACTATTTAGTGTAATTGTCATTACGCTTCTATTCTGTCAAAGCCGGTATATTTTCTAAGTACTTCCGGCACAGTCAGATTGCCTTTTTCATCCTGATTCGCTTCAAGTAAAGCAACAATAAGCCTAGACGTAGCAAGTCCGGAACCATTGAGTATGTCCACAAGCTCTGTCTTTGTCTTCCCACCTTCAAGCATTTTTTTATAGCGAATCTTTGCATGTCTGGATTGGAAATCTGAGAAGTTGCTTACCGAAGAAGCTTCCAGCCACGAGTTCTCTCCATAAGACCAGACTTCAATATCATATGTTTTAGCCGATGAAAATCCAAGGTCCCCGGTGCAAAGCTCTATTACTCTATAGTGAAGTCCAAGGGCTTCCACTATACCACAGGCATCATTGAGCATTGCCTCCAGCTGAGTGTAACTGTCTTCAGGTTTACAGAAATTAACAAGCTCTACTTTGTTAAATTGATGCGTCCTTAAAAAGCCTTTTGTATCTTTTCCGTAGCTCCCTGCCTCCCTGCGGAAACAGTTAGTAAACCCGCAATATCTCACCGGGAGATCCTCTTCCTTGAATATCTCGTCGCGGTGAATATTGATTATTGGTACCTCAGCTGTTGGTATAGCATATAGGTCGTCTTTCTCTATGTGATACATATCTTCTTCAAACTTTGGAACCTTCTCCGTCACCTCCATGCTCGTCCTGTTTACAAGGATCGGCGGGATGACTTCCGTATATCCGTTTGCAATGTGGGTATCCAGCATGAAATTCCACAACGCTCTCTCAAGTGTTGCGCCCTTTCCTTTGTATAGAGGGAATCCGCTTCCGGTTATTTTAGCACCGCGTTCGAAATCAAGTATATCATGTATCTTCGAAAGCTCCAAATGGTCTTTCACTTTAAAATCGAAATCCTTCTTATCTCCCCAAACACGTACCTCCACATTATCTGTCGCGTCTTTTCCTTTCGGAACATTACCTGCCGGGATATTTGCAACATGGATAAGCTCGTTATTTATTTTATTCTCAATTTCCCTTAATTCTTCATCAAGAACCTTGATCTCGTCTGAAACTTTTCTCATCTCAGCTATTTTATCATCAGCATTCTCCTTATTCTTTTTCATCATGGCTATCTCGTCAGATACCTTATTCCTGAGTTCTTTAAGCTTCTCTGCTTTGTGAATAATTTCAAGCCTTCCCCCATCCATCTCTAAAATCCTGTCAATAGGAGCTGTATCTTCGCCCCTGGCGGTCAGGCTTTGCCTGACCATGTCAGGGGTCTCCCTTATCAATTTAATATCAAGCATAAATAAATAAATTTGTAGAGTTAATAACTTGAAAAATACTATTAATGCTTGTAACATTAAAGGAAGTTCTGCCTTAGTAAAATCTAAAAAATGAGCCTTTCATCAGACATCCCGCTGGAAATTGTATACGAACCCGAAGGTGGAATTACCCCCGGACCGAGGAAGTATTTCTTTGGATTAAATATTCTTATACCGTATTACACTTCCTACCTGAACTTTATCCGGAAACTGCAGTCACGGTATGGAGATGTAGTCTTTTTCAAAGCCGGTAATGAAAATATTTTCCTGGTAAATGACCCCGGGTTTATTGAACACATTTTAATCACAAATCCGGATAATTATTTAAGAGGAACAGGCTTTACCCGGTTAAGAATGTTGCTTGGGGACGGTCTTCTATCCACTGACGGAGCAATTCAGAAAAAACACAGAACGATGATACAGCCGTCATTTCACCGGTCGTCTATCGATGGATATATAAATATTATCAATGATACGGTTGAAGAAGAGATCTCAAAATGGAATTCGAAAATCGATCTGCAAAACAACTCAGTAGATCTATTTCTCATCATAATAAGCAAACTGCTGTTTGGAAATACACTACCTGGTAAATTGATCCAAACCGTAAAATTCTTTGATTTACTTACCTACGATTATAAAGCATTGGTATCTATCGGAATGCCCGGACTCGCCGGTAAGCTGCCGTTCACGTGGGCGAGAAATTTTTCCCGTTCTGTGGAAGACCTTGATAAGATAATCTACTCTGTAATTGAAGAAAGAAAGTGTACCGATAAAGGGTGTAACGATATACTTTCACTATTACTCTCTGCACGGGATGAAAATGGAGAAGCCCTTTCGGATAAGGAAATACGTGATGAACTTATAACCATCCTATTCGCCGCCTATGATACCAGCGCGCGTACTTTGACGTGGGCTTTAATACTTCTCAGTCAGAATCCATCTGTACTAGAAAATCTTCGTTCCTCTATTAAAGAAGGATCTTCTTCATATACAGAAATGGTTATATCGGAGGCACTGCGGCTGTATCCACCTGCTCATTCAATTACCCGTATTACGGACAAAGAAGATAGATACAAGAATCACTTTATCCCTGCGGGATCTTCAATAATAATTTCCCCTTACTTGATCCAGCGGAATAAAAGATATTTTGACCGCCCGTTAAACTTTATACCTGAGAGATGGGATTCCGGGAATAAGCCCGTAAACCGATTTACATACCTTCCTTTTGGGGCAGGGAAAAGGTCGTGCATGGGTGAAGTCTTTGCACGTATGCAGGTCAATTCCACTCTTAGATATATATGCAACAACTATGACTTTACCATTCACGGCAAGATAAAAGAATCGTCATCACTAACACTGAAACCATCCGGGAAGGTGACGATCAATTTAAATGTGAGGCGGAGATGAAAAGCAATAATTACTCCGTCACAAAATTCCCCAAGTCACGCAATCTAATTACCGATGTTATGTGGCTCAGCAAAAAGAAAAGCCTGATACACGGTCTATGTGAAGTTAATATCTCCAGGACCAGGGAATTTCTTAAAAATTATAATGACAACAGAAATCCACGTATATCACTACTTAGCTACCTGATATACTGCTATGCGAATAGTATGAAAGAGTTTAAAAGTTTCAATTCAATGAAAAAGGGAAACAAAATTATCACTTATAGCGCAGTGGATGTATCTGTAATAGTGGAAAGAGAACTCGATGGAGAAAAGTACCCGATGAACTACATAATAAGGAATTGTGACACAAAATCTCCGGCAGAAGTCAATCAAGAATTGATCAACGCTAAGAATACACCCTTAGGGGAGATCATGTATGATAAAAAGATAAGCTTCTTCGCATCCCTTCCGGCATTTGTTAGAAGGGCAATATTAAAATATATATCTCGAAGCCCCAAGCATTCGCGGAAATACTTCGGTACCACAGGTGTAACCTCCCTTCATACGGTTATCAAAGGGCAATTTTGGGGAATGCCCGTATCTCCTGCATCAATGACCATGACGATTGGTTCTATTCACAAAAAATACACAAGGATAAACGGTAAGGTGGAGCAGGATGATTTTCTATGTATTACAATGTCGGCTGAACACGAGCTCAACGACGGCGTGAATGGAATAAGGATGTTTAACTACATGAAAGATCTGATCGAAACCGGATATGGTCTGAAGAATTAGACCCCCAGCTGAATTTTCAGCAATCTCAAACTCTCGAGTGAATCCATCAATTTTATTCCAAGGTCTGCCTCGGCTTTCAGAACGATCAATCCTGAGTTCAGTGGTCTCGGAGCGGGCTGACTGAGCTCGGAGGTGAGTATGGGCGATACAAGTTTTTTATCGAAACCGAATACCTCGCATAACTTAAGTGCAAAGTCATATCTTGACAGGATATCTTTCCCTGCAATGTTATATATACCGGTCCTGTTTTTTTCGATTATTTTGTATGTTCCATAGGCAAGATCGTCAGCTATAGTAGAATTCCCGATCTGGTCGGTTACAATAGTTACCGCCTGTTTTTTCTTAAGAGTTTCAACAAGCCATAGTGCAAAATTCTTTTTTATAGTATTGCCAATACCATAAAGAACCATTGTCCTGATAATTACATGCTCAATACCGCTTGAAATAAGGGCGTTCTCGCTTGCAAGCTTTGACCTGCCATAGAAGGAGAGCGGGTTTGGAGTGGCATCCTCGGTGTATGGTCCGTTCTTCCCGTCGAATATATAATCAGTTGAGAAGTGTATTATCTTTGCATCACATTTCTTGGCGGCAATAATAATGTTCTTTACACCATCAACATTAAGTCTCCAACATAATTCCCTCTCTGTTTCGCATTTGTCCACTTCCGTATATGCAGCACAGTTAATAATAACATCCGGTTCATAATAGCCTATAAGTTTTTTTACTTCCTCTTTGTTCATGATATCGAGCTTCTCATACTTGTGTCCGTATTCGAGAAAAGGTTTGTCTTCCACTGAACTGGTAATAAGCTCGTAGTCAGTCTCTCTTGTAAATAATGAAATTATTGCCTGACCGAGCAGCCCGTTTGCTCCGGTTATAAATACTGTTTTCAAATCCGTTCTAGCTGATTAGTTTATATAATTGATCTATGCCCTCGAGAGAAGTATTGTATGATGCCATCCTGTTTGCGAAATGAAGACTTTTACTGAGATCCTTTGACTGAGTATATTCATAAACGAAACCTGCAGCAAACACATCGCCGCACCCTGTACTATCCATAAATTCGGGGTTTTCTATTGCGCTCAGATCCTTCTTGTCAATGTCTGTAAAACTTTCACTCCCGTATGTTTTCTCTTTAGTTGTATAACATGAGACACCATTAATGCCTCTTGTAATGATCACAGCCTTCACATCCATTTTCGAATTGATCAATATCTCTTCAGCAACCTTATATTCTTTCATTTTTTCATCAGATAGATAGGTCATTTCCGTTTCATTCATTTGTACTGTATCGGTACTCGTACACCATTCTACCCACTCCCTGTTTTTTACATGCTCTCTTGTACCATCTTCATTAGTTCGCATTACAATATTGTGAATATCAATATGCATAAACCCCTTAAAGTTTGCCCGGACCTTTCTAAATGTATCGAGCCCTATATCAACTCCTGAGACCATGTTGATCAAAATTGCATCTGTACCCGGGAGCCATCTCTCAATGTCCTCATATTCGATTGGGTACGTTGGATGTGATGATGTTTCAAACCTTTCCTTTTGACTGATATTCATAAGGCTGTAATCTAAAAAAACTCTCCTGGTAGGAAATTCAATTTTCTTTATTCCTTCAGTCGAAATGTTCTTATACTGCCTGAGCAAATTCATTACATTTGAATATTCATCAGCACCGAGATTCATTATTGGATATATTTCATCAGTACTCCTGCAAAAAACAGACATCGCTAAAAGTGAGTACAATATACCCCCATAGCTGTGAATTGTCTCACCATTATGCTTGTGTATTATGTCGATGCAGGGTTCACCTATTACCAAATACTTCATATTCTTTCTATAAAAACAGCTTTTTTCCTCCGAATGAAACTTTTAAGCATAAAATTCATTTTAATAAATTCAGGAAGAAATTAACTGTAAAATATACAATTGAATTGAAAAATTAATTTAAGTAAACAAAATTAGTGTATAAGTTAAACAAACGCAATTATAATGCAAAATTTGAAGATCCTATTTATTACCATATTGCTGTTTTTATTAATGCTCCCGGCAGGATCATTTGCACAGGACCTCGAGGCAACCGTTGATGTTAACCTAGAAGGAATAACAAATCAAGCTGATCGGGAAAGATTAAATGATTTTAAAAGGCAAGTAGAAGATTATCTTAATAGGACTAAATATCATCAAAATGCGATACCTCCTATAAAGTGTACGTTCTCATTTAATTTCACTGGTACGAATGGTTTCGACCAATACACCGCAAAGGTTATACTTTTCAGCCAGAGGGAAATCTACAGACAGAATAAACAGGACCCGATTGAGTACACTGTTACATTTAGATATGTAGATGAAAGATGTACTTTTGATTATAGCAGATCTATGCAATTTGTAAAGAATGACGTAATCTTTAATTCATTCCTTAGTTTGCTTGACTACTATGCCTATCTGATTGTTGGTTTTGATGAAGATTCATATTATCCAAGCGGGGGTTCTAAATATTTCCAAAAAGCACTTGACATCTGTAACAAACCAATATCCGGAGATATTAAAAACGGCTGGGCTGAAACAGGTGGAGGAAGTAAGCCATCTCGGCTCCAGCTGGTACAGGAATTACTGAACACAAATTTCACTAACTTTCGAAAAGGTTACTTTGAATATTTCTGGATGGGACTGGATTCTCTTAACATCCAAAGACAAAATGCGTATAGCCATATCCTAAATGCTCTTGAAAAGATTGCTGCTATAAAAAAGAAAGAAGTAAGAGCTTACAACATCGATATCTTCTTTGAAGAAAAATATGAGGAAATTGGGAAGATATTTTTAGATTACGGAAATCGAAGCATTTACGACAAACTAATCCAACTTGACCCGGTCCATAGAAGCTACTATGAAGATAAGAAAAAGGAAGCTCGCTGACGTCACTAGCTGAAAGGAAAGAATACAGGAATTAGTAAGGAAGCAGTAATCCAGAATATTAGATCTAGAGGGGAACCCACCTTAAAAAAATCAAAAAATCTGTATCGCCCCGCACTATATATCATTGTGTTGGTTTGATACCCAATTGGCGTCATAAAATCTGCAGAAGCGGCAAACATAACAGCTATTAAAAGCGGCTTGGCATCCAAACCAATGCTCTGCGCCGTAAATATGGCAATGGGAGCTAACAGCGCAACCGTTGCTGTGTTTGACATTACTGATGTAAGTATGAATGTTATAAAGTAGAAAGCAGAAACTAATAGGAAGGGATTATCCGGTCCAATAGTAGAAATAATTCCTTCGGAAAAAAGCTTTGTTGCACCGGTTTTGTCGAGTGCAATCCCTAATGTAATGGCACCCGCAAGCAAAAATATCACTCTCCAATCAATCGCTTTATAAGCTTCCTCAAGAGTTATTGTTTTCATTAATACGAGCAATACACTTCCCGCAATTGCAGATACTACGATTGATGTCCACCCAAAAGCTGCTACTATCACTACTCCAGCTAATACCAAAAGAGACGGTATCATTTTCTCACGCTTATAAGTAACCACATGAATCCTATTAATAAATACAAAATCGTTGCTATCATTGAAGGAAGCTAAGTTATCCTTTCTTACCTCTACAAGAAGTGCATCGCCTGCTTGCAATCTTGTGGCACCTATTTTATTTGTTACGGGTCTTCCGCCATGGCGTAAACCAATTGCCATTCCTCTGTAGCGATTCCTAAAATTAGATGATTTCAAGGTTCGTCCTATAAGAAAAGAATTTGAAGATATGATCGCTTCTATTAAAATAATATCCCCAGTTACAATATCAGAATCTTTAAGCTTGTGTTCGTGCTTCCATGCAACCTCCTTTATTTCCTGCAATGCTTTGATTTTATCCAGATCTCCCGACACAACAAGCACGTCACCTTTTTCCAGCAAGGTATCAGCCCTCGGTAGAACTACCTCGTTATTTGCACGATGAATCTCAATTATTGAAACATTTGTGTCCTTTACAAGAGATGAGTTCCTAATTGTTTTTCCGACCGAATTTGCATCCGGGAGCAAAACAACTTCACTTATAAACTCCCTCAGTTCGAATGAACCCGTTAGATCTTCTTTTTTCCTTCGTTCCGGAATTAAACGAATCCCAATTAGAACCATGTACAATGTTCCTATAGCTAAAAAGACTAATCCTAACTTTGTAAACTCAAACATATGGAATGGTTCCAGACCCCTGCTACTTGCAATGGAGCTTGCTAGTATGTTTGTTGAAGTTCCAATTAATGTAGTTGTACCTCCAAAAATAGCCGCGAATGATAATGGCATTAAAAGTTTGGATCCGCTTATATTAATCTCATCACCAACTTTTAGCATAACTGGCAAAAAAACTGCTACTATTGGGGTATTATTTACAAATGCTGATGCAAAAGCTATCATTAGCATCATTATTATAATGCTAACCCAAAATCCTCTCTTCTTGAATAGCTGTATTATATATGTACTCATTAGGTTTGCAAAACCTGTTTTTATCAAGGCCCCGCTTATAACAAACATCGCTGCAATAGTAACGGTAGCATCATTGCTGAATCCGGATACACCTTCGTCCACCGTAATGATACCCGACACCATTAATATTGTCATTATCAGCAAAGCAGTAAGATCTATTGGGATCTTTTCGGTGGAGAAAAGTATCACCGCAACAACCACTAAAGCTAATACTATTATAATCTCAATATTCATATATTTCAGCTAACCACAAGATATTAAGAATTAAATTAATTTGCATCATCCTCCTTTGTGAGCCCCAGCATGCGCGCTACAGCTGGCAGAGACCATCCCTGTATAAGCACAGACGTTACAACAATAAAGAATATTATATTAAATATTTCATTTGCATCGGGAAGATTTTCGACTAAGGGATATGTTGCTAATATTATCGGTACTGCACCTTTCAAACCTACCCACGATATAAAAGTTTTCTCTTTGAGATTATATTTGGAAAACGCTAGAGAGATAAATACACTCACAGGTCTTGCCACGAATATTATGAAAGCGGATATTGCAAGACCTATTCCCATTATAGGAGGGATCTCATATGGGAACACAAATAGCCCAAGCGTTATGAACATACATATCTGACCAAGCCAAGCGAACCCATCGAAAAACCTCATGACGGAATCTTTATAAATAAACTCACCAGAACCAAGAACTACACCAGCAACATAAACTGCAAGGAAACCGCTTCCCCCTAATAGATCAGCAGCACCATAAACCATCGCCGCAGTACATAGAAGTAAGACTGGATAAAACCCTTCATAGCTAAGTCTAAATTTATTAAGTAGAAACAAAGTCCCTTTTCCAATAAATAAACCGGTTAAAGCACCTACCCCCATTTGCATAACAAAAAGTAATACAAGACTTAACGGGTCTAGTCCCTTACCTGCTATTATACCAGTCACTGCAATAGTAAGAAAGACTGCCATTGGATCGTTACTTCCAGATTCAAGCTCCAATATAGGCTGCAAGTCACCCTTGAGCTTTACCTCCCTTGAGCGGATTATACTAAAAACAGCCGATGCGTCTGTTGACGATATTATTGCGCCAATTAGCATTCCCTCCCATAATGTAAATCCTAGTACAAAATATACAAAAAGCCCTATACTGATTGCTGTAATAAGCACTCCAACAGTTGCAAGTAGTGTAGCATTCTTAAACGCAGGTTTAACTACATTCCAGTTTGTATCTAATCCACCAGAGAAAAGTATATAAATTAATGCGATTATCCCGATGGACTGTGCGAGCTCGGCATTATCAAAGTAAATCTGTCCTAGCCCATCCGATCCGGCAACCATTCCAATGCTTAAGAAAAGCACTAGAGTAGGTATCCCGGCATTATCAGTAAACTTTGTAAGTACTATACTGATAATTATTAGGGCAGGTATTACTAGTAATATTAGTTCAATGTTAAGCAATTAATCAGTAATTACTTTGAATGCGAAATTTATATTTGATATTTTATATATATTTGCGAAAAATAACTAATTCTGTGCTTAATTAATACAAAAAGACTAAAGCAGATCAATGACAGACAACGTAAGTAAAACTTCTCTTGTAATCAAAAACTCTCACGATAACGATCTTTTTTTGGATTTCTATTACCCGAAGGTAGAAGACCTTCCTCTAGTAATTTTTTGTCATGGGTTCAAAGGATTTAAAGATTGGGGATCTTTCCCATATGTTTTCGATAAGGTTGCTTCGGCAGGAAATTTTGTGGTATCATTCAATTTCTCTTACAACGGCACCGGTGATACACCCGAGACAATGTCCGAGTTTACTAGACTTGACCTATTTGCAGATAATACATTCTCACGCGAACTCGATGACCTGGGTAGTGTAATAGACTTCCTGGAAACAAACAAGAATACACTTCCTTATAATTTCGAAGATCTTACCCTTATAGGGCATTCACGAGGAGGAGGAATAGTAATTCTTAAAACTGCCGAGGACAAGCGAGTTAAAAAACTTATTTCCCTTGCTTCTGTTTCAGGATTCGATCGCTATTCCGAAAGACACAAAAAAGAGTGGAAAGATCGGGGGTATTTTGAGATACTAAATATGCGAACAAAACAAAAGATGAGACTGAATTATTCTCTTCTAGAAGATCTCGAAAAGAACAAGGACCGTCTCGACATAGAAAGTGCCGCTTCAAAAATAAACGTTCCATGGCTCATTATACATGGTACTGAGGATCTTGCAGTAGATTATTCAAATGCAGAAACCTTATATAATACCGGGAACAATGAAAATAAACAGCTAATCATTATGGAACAAACCGGACATACATTCGGAGCAGTACATCCTTTTCAGGGCACGACTGATGCACTAGAAAAAGTTATCACACTTATTATGGATTTTCTGAAATAGCATGACTCTTGATATCGGAATAGTACTTGCAATCCTCGGAATAGCATTCTTTCTATTCCTCTCTGGCAAAGTACGGATTGACATCGTCGGAATGCTAATCCTTATCTCACTTGCCGCTACAAAGATTCTAACCGTAGATGAAGTCCTGGATGGATTTAGTAACCAGGCCGTTATTACAGTGTTTGCTATTTTTATTATCTCGTCCGCCCTCGATAAAACAGGTGTTTCCGACAATATGGCACGCATTCTTTGGAGATTCGGTAATGGAGACCAAGTAAGACTTATCATTGTAATAATGCTCCTGGTTGCAGCCCTTTCCAGTGTGATGAACAATGTAGCTGCAGCTTCGATATTGTTTCCAGCTGTGATTACCATATCCTCAAAAAGTAAAGTCCCCGCATCCAAACTTCTAATACCACTTGCATATGGCAGTATCCTTGGTGGAATGCTGACTCAGATAGGTACACCTCCAAATCTAGTCGTGACAGACCTAATAGTTCAGAACGGGAATCACGGATTTACATTGTTTGATTTCTTCCCGGTTGCAATAATAATATTAGTCGTTGGGGTAATGTATATGGCATTTATTGGGAGAAAGCTTCTTCCTGATCACTCAGATAAAAAAAACCTTCGTAAGTTTGACCTGCTTTCGGAACTTAACAAGCTCTATCACATAAATGAAATTATATATGAATCTAGGATCACTCCTGAATGCAAAATCACTCACAAAACCCTGGACGAAAGTAAACTCGGTGAGTTCTTTGGTGTAAACGTTGCCGGTATCATACGGGGACGGAACGTTATAGTAAATCCACCTCCCGAAACGGAATTCCTTCCAAAGGATCGAGTGTTGCTAACAGGAAATGTTGAGTCACTTCATAATGCAGATGAAAGCCTCTCGCTTGGGCTCAAACCGTCTGATCCCGACTCGTTGATAAATCTATCCCGTGTCGATACCGGATTGCTTGAAGCTATAATTGCCCCACGTTCAACATTTGAAGGTCATTCACTAAGTGAGATTAACTTCCGAGAAAAATACGGAGCAAACGTAATTGGTATATGGCGGGAAGGCAGGACCGTTAGCACCGGGGTCGGGAAAGTAATTCTAAAGGTAGGAGATATGCTCCTCATTCAGGGTAAATGGTCTAAGCTTAATCTTCTTAAAAATGATCCTGACCTCATAGTCACAAGCACTACAGAGACTTTTACACAACAACGGAAAAAACCGATGGCATTTATTATACTTATCCTTGCCTTAGTGGTAACTGTATTAAAGATACTTCCTGTTTCTATTGCTATGCTGTCTGCTGCTATATTAATGGTATTAACTAAGTGCCTTACTATGGAGCAATCATACAGGAGCGTTGAGTGGCGAATGATCTTCCTGATGGCGGGCGTTCTCCCTCTCGGCACTGCACTAGAAAAAACCGGGGCGGCAAATCTCATCGGTTCGACTATACTTTCTCCTGTTGCTGATATAGGTTTAGTGCCCCTTGTAATAATAATTTTTATTATAACTGTTCTCTTTTGTTCAGCTATTCCAAACATTGCATCAGCCGCAATAATTGGTTCCATTGCTCTTAAAACCGGCATTGCTCATGGATTCGATCCTTATATACTTATGCTGGCGGTTGCCTACGGTGCATCTACCGGTTTTATTACACCAGTCTCACAGCAGTCGAATATGCTCGTAATGGGAGCCGGCGGATATACTTTCAAGGATTTTTTCAAAGTCGGATTACCCCTCACAATTATTGTTGGCATTACTGCTGTAGTAATGCTGATCATCTTCTACTAAAAACACAAATTATTTGATTGCTTTTTTAATTGATTCGTCTATCTTATATAGACATTTACTGCCATGCCAAAAACATTTAAAATATTATTAGTATTTAGCCTTTTTACTTATTTACCATCTAATGCGAATGCCCAGCTTATCGATATGTCAATCGGTATACGCGGAGGACTAACTCTTGCGTCATATTCCCGTGATGTGAATTTTGGATCGACGATTCTCGATGAATCACTTTCCTCAGGCAATATATCTCGCATAACAGGAGGAATAACGTTTAATGTTAAAATGATCAACTATTTTGGCTTACAATTTGAAGGAATGTTAGTAAACAAAGGCGGTGTGGTTGAGGCAAATACTTTATCCGGGCAGAATCTTACACCCGTTAATAGGAATTATACAACGAATCTCGATTACATCCAGTTTGCGCTCATTCCAAAATTTATTATCGACCAGACACCAGGTTTCGGATTCTTTGGCGGTGCAGGATTATACGCGGCTTTCCTGACAAATGCAAAAGAGGAAGTGCAGGCATCGACATTCCAGCAGTCACTGACAACCGGAAGAGACATCTCGAATTCCATAAAAGGAACGGATTTTGGCTTTCTTGTGACGGGCGGTGTTCAAATATCCAGCTTTGTAATAGAAGGCAGGTACAGCGCGGGATTTGTAAATATTATTTCAGATCCATCTTTAAATCAAAATATCAGTGCCAAAAACGGAGTGGTCACTTTTATTATCGGTTATAATTTCTCCCTGTTATGAAAAAATTAATTATTCCCTTAATATTACTTCTTTTGTCTTCATGTGATGAGACCTCCCTCGATCAGATAAATCAGTTTAGCGGGCGGTGGATTATTGCATTCAAAAATAATTCAGGAAATATTTTGCGTGAAGGGACAGTTACTCTGCAGGATAACGGGACCATTTGTGATAAGATCAGGATATCTGCTTCGGGAGACTCTGTTTATTTTATGGCTAATGTAGGATCGGACGGCACATTAACCGGTAATTTTGCGGACAGTTGCAACGTTGGGGCTACGGGTTCCGTTTCCGGCGCATTGAGTGAGATACTGGGTATCGTTACCGGCACAGGAAACTGGAATGACACGACCCGCTCGCCGGATGCCTCCGGTACGTGGGAAGCAAGGCGTTATTAATTTGTTAGATTTTGCCATCGAAATGCGGATCTTTCTTAGTTGGAGAATCCGCCACTAAATCTATATTTTTCCCAATTGTTATTTTCAAAACTTCATTGACAATATATTGTTAGATCTATACATTAGGTTTATACTATAACTAATTAGTTTTCTATCACAAAATCTACCAATTTCTTTATCTGGCAAAACTTTAAATGTTTATTTACTAACCTTTTCAAAAAATGAGGAATACTGCCAATGGTAAAAGTCAATCGTCTGCCCGAATGCAGAGAGATCAAAATGCAAAAACGGAATTACTCCGAACTGACAAAAACCTTTCAAACAAACTTTAAGACCTTAGTTGATTTCTATGGTATCTCGTTTCAACAGATATCATATGATCAGGACATAGAGACTATCTACGTGGAGAAGATCTACAAAGGAGAGTATGAGACGCTCAGTCCCTTCATAATACTGTGCTTTTCGTCTTACTTCGGAACGGAATTCTACGAGATCACGCATCACAGGGTAGTAACAATTAAAGGGGAGCTTTATTATTTGTAAAAATCATAGGCACTCCGTAAGGAGTGCCTTTTTGTAATTCTATTTCTGTTTCCTTTTCTTCATTTCATTTTCCCAGGAAAAAACTCCTAGTTCACTTTTCCTGGGTATTTTTTTCTTAATATTATCCACTGATCTAACATAACCTTCTGAATATGCTATTTCTTCCATATCTTCCAGCTCGCCGTAAATTTCAACTAACTCTTCTACTCCGGCAAACTTCCATCGAACAATCTCGTCATACGGATTTAAATGTTTTCCTTCGCCTAATTTTCCATATTTTAAAGCCTTTTGATAGGCTTCCTCAGAATTCCGTGCCTTAATTAAAATCGTATTATTATAATACGGCAAGTAATTAGCATTGAGTAGTTTTTTGTTCTTCTTATCAAAGATTTGCGCATACTCAATAAGATTTGCTAGATACCATTTCATTACAATAAAAATAATCCACGCAGGCTGTAAAATCAACCGCTTACAAAGAACCTGTCCGAAGCCGGAGAATCGGTGCTGATTTTATATGATGTTTTGTGGCAGAGGGATTTTTATACTTCTTTAAAAGCAAAAAGGCACTCCGGAAGGAGTGCCTTTCTAAAGAATTTATTAATCAAATCGAGCTGGAGAGACTGTCCATTTATTTCTAGCATGCTCCTGTTTAAAATTATATTTATCAGCTTTACTCTCAGCTTCTAATTCACTTTTTACTTTCTTTTCTTTCTGTTCTTCTATACGTTTTTGTCTATCTTTAATGTATTGATCATGGGCTTCCTGTTTTGATACCAAATTCCACATTTTTAATAATAACTCATAACCTCCTAATAATCCTTCACCTACAATAAAGCTTTCTGTAGCTGTATAACCAAGTACTCCCAATGCTGGCGTGAGCAAAAATTCGCTGCCAATATATGCTGCTGGTACACTTAATTGAAGTCCCAAATACACTAACTCAATATTTTGTACAGTTTCAGCTACAGGTTGCAAAATGAAATCTGCTTCTAACATTGTAGAAGTCAACTGATAGTTGAGTTCATTCCCACCTTTGAAATTCTTCAGACTTGGCTTTATTAAGGTTTCATTGTAAGCATTCCAAAGTATATATCTCAATGGCAATATGCTACCACCAGGGTCTTGTAAGTGTTTACTTTCAATCTGTTTTCCATCAGGATCAACAAGCCTTAACGGATTAGAAAGTACATAGTTATAAGGATTGAAGTCATAGTGCTTTTCCATTAAAGGGTCTATACCGCTCCATCTTCCTATCCTGCTATTTAGATACCTTGCTCCAAAGTAATCATAACCGCTCTTCTCATCATCCCTTTCCTTACCTGTAAATATGTAATCATTATCAGTTATGGATGTAGTATATTCCCTGTCCATAAGCCTGTAGCCCCAAATATCTACATCATTCGATTCCACCACATTATAGGCAGTATCTATCACAGCTCTAACCGTACCCAAGTGGTCTTTGAGAAAGAAGTACTTTTTTTGATCTGCGTCTATCTTACCTTCCTTATTCACATTCCACTGTTTCAAATCATAGCTATTATAGATAGCGACCTCATTACCTTCCACATCTCTTACGTATCGTTCGTCTGTAAGCATTTGCCAATTGTCTCCGCCGCCTTCCCCTGCCGGAGGTTCGGCCTGATCATCGTACGGCGGGAAACTCTCAAGGCTGTCCCAGTCGGGGATCTCTCCTCCTCCGCCACCGCCTACAAAGTTAATCACGGATACTTTCCTTATCCTGTTCCCATCTTCATCATACCACATCCTGGTGACCGCATTATAATTTTCAGAATACACGTAACTGTATTCGGTCATCAGGTTCCTGAAATCATATTTCATGTTATATATCTCACTAAGCTGATCACTCAGCACGTTACCATTGGCATCATATGAAAATTGCGCCGAACTACCTGTTACATGGGAAAGCTTATTTGTACCTGTATAGTAAGCATAACTGAAGTTATCCTCAATATTACCTTTACTGTCATTCCTGGTCATTGCAGTGAGGTTACCGTCCTTATCATAAGTGTTCTGCATATCCCATTCGTCACCATATGCTTGATCCACACCAGTAAGCCTGTTGGATTTATCATAGGTGTAAGTGAACGTCAAAGGACCGGGCGCAAACATATTATCGTCATACGTTCCTGCTAGTACCTGGTTTTTTATGTTTCCGTTCTTTTCGTACAGCAGTACCTCTTTGAGTTTATCCGGTATATGATCATTTATCTGGTACAACCAGTTGCGATTATTATAAATGTTCTCGAAAAGATACCCGCCGTTATTATACTTCACGGTATCTATCATCGAGTTCTCATTGTACTTATATGATGCAAATACGCTGTATTGTCCTACAGCATCCGATGTGTCTCCTGCGGGATTCTGAGGATCGTAAAGTTTAACATCAGAGAGCCTGCCTGCATCGTCGTAGTCATATCTGAACTTTTTGAACCCGGTACTGTCGCCGTACTGGTATGTCATATATGCCGGCTGATCGGACGAGTTATATATGTAATCGAATATTTTCGTACCAAGTCCGTCCAGCACACTCCACATCTTTATTACTCTGCCTTTACCGTCATACCTGTAGTACTTGAAGTTCCAGTTATCGGACGTTCTGGTTCTGTATGCGGTTGCGATCAGATTACCTTTTGTGTTATTCTTTACCGAATAGTAATCGCCCGGAGGTGAGAATAGCCCTGAAGCGACCGAGGTCGAGAGCGTATCATACACATTGACCGTAAGGAAATTACCCGGCGATACACTGTACTTCTCAAAAGAATATGTTGTATCAGGATTAAGGTCCGTCCAGTTATACCTGGTGGACTCAAATGTAAGATTACCTGTTCCTATATACAGCAACCTGTTTGTTCCGTCATATCCTCTAAAGGTAAAGTTATTCGGTCCGGACTGTACCGCGTCCATCGAAAAACGGAGGTTATCGCTTTTGTCATACCTAAAATTCTCCGTACCAGCATCGACGGTCGTTCTCTCCTTCTGCCTGCCGAATGCGTCGTATTTATAAGAGATAACCTTACTATTTGGAGTTATTACATTCGTAACTCTGTAGAGTGAGTCATACCTGTAATCCGTTATCAACGAATCTATCAATGGTGAGCTCGGTGTTCCCGCATCGACGAATTTTACTTCCCTGCGGAGATTTCCCACCATATCAAAGAATTTTACGAATTTGTTGCCGATTTCATCTTCGAATACCTGCTTATTCACAATGCCCGATACCGATCCCCAATGATAACTGAGCCCATTTTGGAATGTGCTCGTCATGAGGCTGGCGCTTGTATCAGCCGGATTCTCGGTCTTCTTTACGTTTCCAAATTCATCATAAGAGAATTTCGTTTCAATACCTCTTCCATCAGTAGTAGTCGATGGCTTGTCCAGATAATTGTATTCCGTGGTAGTACTGTTAAAACTCGAAGCGCCGGTGTACATTTTATTTTGAATAGGTCTGTAAAACCCGTCAAATATAGTTTCGTTCTTTTTATAATTTCCTACGCTGAGTTTTGTTAGCGTTCTTACCTTATTACTGTCATCAGCATACTCAAAATTATAGTTTGCGTTTGAAAGTTCGTTTTTAATATATGTAGTGATCTTTCTGCGCTTACCATATACCTTGATCCTCGGCGCATAGTTTGCTTTCCAAGTATTAAAAGACACACATCCGCCATAGTCATCGTAAACGTTTCCACCTATTTTCATATAATAGTGAGTATATGTTGGGGTTAGTCCTGAATGTGTCAAATCTAGCTGAACCCCAGCAAATTGTTTCCCCTGTGTGATCATTTGCATTGTCAGGAGATCTTTAATATCAAATTCTTTTTCCTGATAAACCGCGGTACTGCAAATTGGCTCGGGTTGATCTTGAGGCAGAGATACTTGATACTGGTTGCTTGAATTAGGATTTATCACAAGAGGTCCACTTACACTAAAGGAATCAACAGCCCTAATTATCATTCTTACATAACTTATCGATGTATCCGAATTTGTATGCCTATTCAACTGATACGGATATAGTATCAACGATGCACTATCAATTGAGATAAACTCTTTAAATAGATCTGTTGGAAAACCAATCAGAGGAAGTCTTTGCTGTAGGATACTTTCCTCAATATAGTTATTTTCTGTGAAAATGTTGAAAAAACCACTAAAGGTTAACCATGAGGCTGAATTATCACTCATGTTCTTATAAAAGAAAGAATCAGTTACATAGTCATATGCACCTACCAGATTGGTCAATGTATCGATTGCCACAGTTTCAATAACTGTATCTATTATAGTGTCCTGAACGAATGGCGCAAGATCATGAGGTGCTACCGCATGAGTGATCCTATTTAGAGCATCATAGGAAAAAGAGCTCAAATATCTATTAGGATTAATATTATTGAGCAAATTTCCTGATGCTGTATATAAATTATATTCTGTTAGAGAATAACCCGGGCTTACAAAAGCATCTGTTCTTGTAGGCATTCTTCTATCGTGCCACAAAGAATTTGATACTGTTATGGTTCCGTTCTCATAAGCCTTGTAATAAGCTACCCGTGGTAGTTGACCCATAGCATCGGTAGTATCATAATATTCACCAAAATAATCAATTTCATCTCTATTACCTAGTAATGAGCTTTCACTAAAACTAATCGGGTTGTAATAAAAATATTTTTCATTGCCAGAAGGATCAATTGTTTTTTTTAGATTTCCTTCCGTTCCTGGCTTATGCTCGCCAGCTTGAACATACATCCATTCACCTACAGTATCCTTTTTATAAAATTCATTTTGAAATTCTTTGAATATATTTCCATTGCTAGGATCAATAATCTTGGTGCTAACTAATTGACCTATATATCCGGAGTCTGTGTCGTTTCCCCAAATATATGAATAATTAGTTTTCGCTGTAAGATTATCGGCATTATCATATGTCTCTTCATATTTTGGAAGATTTAGATTAAAAAAGGGGGTTTCTTTGTATGTAGAAACACCAAGAATATATCTTCCGTCGTTATAGTGCTTGCTTATACCGTCCATTTTCTCATACTCGACAACACTCTTATTGTCGAATGGATCAATAGTAGTAATTTTTTTTATTGGATTCTTGTATGTTGCTCCTGTAAATGGATAATCTGAGAAAAATTCATACTTATATTCAGACTCCTTTACTGCACCATTTATAGTTTCTTTTATTAAAGTATCTAAAAAGGAACCACCGTAAGTAGAATAAGTTCCGACCGGCCCCTCTATATTGGCAAAATATTCAACTGTTTTTATTAACGATTCCGGTTCACCTTTAAATTGCTCTTCTTTCAATAATTTTGTTTCACCTGGAAAATCATAATTCTCCATTAAGTTTTGAGCAAGGTTGAATATTTTATAATTTTTATAATAATACTTAGTCCCAATTTTGCTGGGGGTTTCAATAGTATCAGTTGTCAGGTTAATGGTAAACTGCTCGGTACGATAATCATCACTTGCATCCACAGGTTCTTCTGCAAAGGAAGTACCATTATCAGAGAATGGATAACTATATTCAATTTTTTTATATGTATCTGTACCCTGCTTATACTCAACTTTCTCAATCATATTCTCAAAGAATGCATCTCTACCTTGTCCATAAAAATCCGAACTATGTATTCCATATTGTCCTCCAGGAACTGACATATCCATTGTTGAAGTAATACTACCTTTATATGTATATATTTTTTCTCCCCCATTTTTATTAGTAAATTTTGACATTCTTTTTAGATGTCCATTGTCAAATTTAACAGTAAACGTACTTGATGGTGAGTAGGCTAGATTTGTTTCAGTTCTGTTATAATCCTGATATTGAAATGCTCCCAAAGTATCATTATTTAGCCCCATTATACGAGTTACCATTGCCCTATGATCATTCGAGTTATCAAAAGCTGCAAAGGTAAAGCCTGTGGTAAATATTTCGTAATACCCATCAACGTCATTTCCTACTGAAATCTCTCCAACATTATTTATAAATGGATTATAAATAAATTCGATATATCTACATTGGGATGACCACCCTGGAAAATCAATTCTTTCTAATGTTGGCCTTCCTCTTAAACTAGCATAATCATTATATTGAAGAGTCATTGCATTTCCAAATCTATCTATTACTGAATCCAATCGTATAACTTGCGCTGAATCATAGCATTCCATACCTGCTGCGGGAGCATCATAAAAGTCAATTCCGTATTCCTTAAAAATAAAAGTTAACCCATCTCCCCTCAACAATTCAATCCTCCTATTCTTGCATGCCGAATCTCCAGGAAGGGTATCCCTATATGTAACTATTGCTTTTGTGTAATCTTTTCTGTTTACAGCATAGTAATCTCCAGTTGAAACATGCGTTCCCTGACCATTAACTTTATTTTCAAGTCTAAGTAACGATCCATCCCCCATTAATAAGTTAATATAGTCATAGTAATTTGCAGGATCTTTTCTATCTGTAACTTGATAGCCAGTCATTAATAGATTTACCTGTTTATTTTCGGCTTGTCCAGAAGTTTTTTGAGTAAACATTTTTGTTTCGAAATTCAATGTCTGGACTGCAATTCCATTTATGCTAAAAATCCATCCAGGAACGTTAAAGTTGTGCTGAGGTATCACACCCGCCATTGTAGATACAAGAGAATCAGCAGCAAACAAAGTATGGGCTATTGCACCATTATAATTAAGACTCATATCGAAATCCAGATCACCTGGCCCGTCATAGTGATACAGAGGAAATGAATATTGAAGATTTCCATTAAAGTTATTTATAATCTCATTTTCATCATAGCTAATCGAATTTGAGGTTGAAAATCCCCTTTCGTTAAACATTCCGCCTACATTAAACCATACTCCAGCAGGAGGATCATCCAGAGTGTCCGCAAACACATTATTATCCCCGAGGCTGCCGTAATATATATTTCCAACCGAAATACCAAATACGGTCAACCCTCCTATAAATAATATCGGTAGGACTGTGTTAAAAAAAAGTTTTCTCATTCTTACCTTTTTAAGTTTATAAAAATTGCAGTTTATACCCCATGGTAGTAGGAAAAACTACATCTAAATATACCGTATATTTTACGGCAAAGCAATGCATTAAACCGTAAATAAAGCTGAAAGCCCTGTACCCATTACGAATACCTGTCCACCCTAAGATTCTTTCAAAAATCTTCTGAAATAGCTATATTTATTCTCTCGCCCTTTAAAAATCAAAAATTGTCGCCAAATGAAGATCTTCACCCGTTTCACAGTATTTTCGGTTATTTTATTTGTTTTTATCATTGGTATATCTTCTCAGCTGAATATGGGATGCTCGACGATCAATGCGATTTCAAATATCCAACGTCTTCAGTTTAAGCTCGGAAGTATAAATAACTTCTCACTGGCAGGGATCAACCTTACTAACAAGAATAGCATTGGTGACTTTTCCGTTACAGACATACTTTCCCTTACAGAGGGATTTGCGAATAATAATCTGCCGGCTAAGTTCACGCTTAACGTGCTGGCAAGAAACCCTAACACTCCCGGCGGTTCACAGAATACAACTTCAGCGGTCACCCGCATGGACTGGAAACTGCTCGTAGATAATAAGCAGACTATCAGCGGTATAATGGACAGCAAAATAATAGTCCCCGGTACCGGTCAGACAGCAACGATTCCGATCAATATGACACTTAATCTGATGGACTTTTTTAATAGTCTTGGATATGAGGGAGTTGTTAAACTTGCATTGGCATTAGGTGGTGTAAGTGGTTCACCGGCAAGAGTGACATTAAAAGCGATTCCCGCAATGGAAGTTTTTGGAATTTTCTTCTCGGGAGATGAAGTTACGATCGTGGATAAGCAATTCAACTAATTCACAGATCGGAACGCTTCACAATCCCCATCTGGCATACAAAAAACCCCGCGACTCGCGGGGTTTTTATTTGTTTTTATTACGTTTTAAAATCACTATCCCCGAAAAAATTAAAACAATAATACCGGTAATTGGACCGGAGAACAATGCATACCAACTTATAACAAAAAGCAAAAGAAATATGGAAGCTGAACTGATAAAATAAAATATAACTGATCTATATATATCTGGCTTTTTTCCTTTGAGCAAGCATACAACCTGGTATGTCAATGTAGCTGATAATCCAAGCAATAATAAATTAAGGATAAATGGCGTTAAGTTATCTTTACCAACAACACTAAACATTCCATAATTTATTAACATTACTATAAAAAGGAACAATTCTATAAACCAGATTATTTTTATTGTTTTAACCATCTTTTCTCTGTGAACTCTTTGGCCGCTAAACTGTTTCTAATTATCCAGACTAAATCCCATTCTCGGTTTTGTCTTGTAAGCCGACGGGTCGAACTCCTTCAGATCGTCCAGCGTGACCGTCTTCATTACCTTGCCCTTTCTTTGTTCCTTAGGTATGTCTATCACGCGTAAGTGCTGATTTTTCGTGGCTTCCTCAACTATCTTCCTGACTTCCCTCGCATTACCGAAGTACCTGTCGCGGTTCTTGTCGAGCACCTCCAGGTACTGCCTCATATGTATCGCCGCATCCTTATCCATTTCCAGGTCGTGCGTTGCGAACATTATCTCCGCTATCTTAAACATCTGATCGGCATTGAAATCAGGGAATTCAAATACTTTATCGAAGCGTGATTTAAGACCGGGATTAGATTGGAGGAAGTACTGCATCTCCTGAGGGTAACCGGCTACTATAACAGCGAACTCTCCACGGCGGTCCTCCATCCGTTTAAGGATGGTCTCGATGGCTTCACGACCGAAATCGTTCTCGCCTCCCATACTCAGCGCGTAGGCTTCATCTATAAAGAGCACACCACCCATTGCTTCATCCAGCACTTCGGCTGTCTTCACCGCCGTCTGGCCGACGAAGCTGGCTACAAGACGGGAGCGATCGCACTCAACGAGATGTCCGCGCTCGAGTATTCCGAGAGCTTTATACAGCTCGGAGAGTATGCGTGCGACGGTTGTCTTACCGGTACCCGGATTGCCGACGAATACCGTGTGGAGCGAGAATACCTCTCTCACGTTTTTTCCAGTTTCCCGGTAGTAGCGTACTAGCTTTATAATTTCATCTATCTCATTCTTTATGTTTTCCAGACCAAGGAGCGCGTGAAGCTTTACCAGCGCGTCTCTCAACATATCCTCATCTATGGGAATGTCGGCGATATTCTTCTTTTGCTTGCCGAAGACGCTTTGCACGTCCTCCACAACTATAGTAGACAGCTGTTCTTCTGTAAGCTTATCGACATCTTTTTGTTTTACCAGGCGAAGACCCATGCGCATTTTCGACTCATCTACCAGCGAGTTTGCAAAGCGGGCGTTACCGAATGTCCTGTCGCGGTTGCGGTACGCTTCCACAATAGCTTCGTACATTTCATCGAGCGCTTCCGGGCTGATTATCACATGAACTCGTTTTGCATGGTAAAGCGCTATCTCCTTTAATTCCTGGGGAGTGTAATCCGGGAAGTTGTAATGCATATTGAAACGAGACTTAAGACCGGGGTTCGATTCCAGGAAGGTCATCATCTCGTGAGGGTAGCCCGCGACGATTATCGCGAGGTCGCCTTCGCCGTCGGACATTTCCTTGATCAATATCTCGATGACTTCCCTGCCGTAATCCTTGGAGTCGTCGTCTCCGCGGTAGAGGGCATATGCTTCATCAATGAAGAGTATCCCGCCTCGCGCGGCGCGGATGGCATCCTTAACCATCGGAGCGGTGTGCCCGATGTATTTGCCGACGAGCGCTTCCCTGTCCACCTCATGGACGTGTCCCTTGCTCAGCAGACCGAGTGATTTATAAATCTTGCCCAGGAGTGTGGCGACTACGGTCTTACCCGTGCCGGGATTGCCCGTGAATACTGCGTGAAGGCTTATCTTTGCGGATTCGTCGAGCCCCTTCTCACTGCGTATCTTGAGGAACTTGATGTAATCGGTGTATTCCTTTATGCGGTCCTTGATCTGCTGGAGGCCGATGAGCGAGTCGAGCTCTTCGAACGCCTTCTGGAAATCCTCTTCCTTTGGTTCGGAGAGAGCCTCGGTGTTCTCGACTTCCTGTTCGACAGTGCCGGACATAAACTCCTCATCAGTCGCCTCGATATTATCAAGCCCGATGTATAACGGCAAACGAAGAAGCAATGTCTCCATAAAGGAGATCTCCAGTATGTATTTACCTTCATACCAGGTACCGGGATTATCACTTCCCCAGCCGCCGATGATGGTGAAGGTATCTTCATTCTTATAGACGAACCGGAACTTAGTATTTCCGCCTTTGTGTTCGCCGATGTCAGTCTTGAAATTAAAGAACAGCTCGCAAGCCCAGTAGTCCTTGTCTTTGACAAGATTTTCGGCGGTGAACTCGAACCAGATGAAACGCGTGGTATCCTGCTTGAACGTCAGGAAATATTTTCGCTGTGCTTCATCTACGATGGCATCAGGACCTTCGAAGAGGCGGACGGACTTTACGCGGAGGTAAGGATTCTTCTCGCGCGTGACCTCGCCCTCGTTTTCAATATAGAAGTTGCAAGTGCCGATGACAGCATCACCTATCCAGACTTCCCATCGGTAAGCGCCGCGTTTCCAGTAAGAGCCCGGGTTCTTGTTACCCCAGCCCTGGCGGAGATAGATGATGTTCTGGTCTTTGGTGATGGTCTTCTTCAACGGGATCTGTGTGAGCATTGCACCTTTACCGTCGAAGACCTTAAAGACCACATCAATCTCCCAGTCTTCCTCATCGAATAGTTTATTATAGGCGGAGAACTCCGCGTCTATGTATGTTACTTCGGATTCTTCAAAGACCTGGCGGTACTTTTTGGTGCTGTTAATGAGCCATTCATTCTCGGCGTAAACTTTGAGTTCTTTGAATTTATATTTAGGTTCGTCAGGATTCATAAGAGGATATTATAAAAATAAAACCTAAAATATGGATTTTTGTTCTGTGAAAAAAGTGAGAAGATGACGGAATCCCGTCGCCTACTTACCAGTATTCTGTATTGACTAAATTGAGAATAATTCACAATATACAATTCAACGGCATTTTTGAGCATTTCTTAGATAATGGGGGCGCATTATAAAGATACTGATGAAATCTACCGTGTTTATACATATTGCCCTCTTATTCATACTGCTTAACGTAAGAACGTCACAGGCGCAGTTCGTAGATTTTGGGCGGAATAAGGTCCAGTACTCGGACTTCAAATGGAACACGCTCACCACGGAGCACTTCACAATATATTATTACGAAGGCGCGAAAGACCTCGCCGAGCAGGGAGCATTCTTCGCGGAGGAGAGCTACACGCTCCTGCAGCAGAAGTTCAAACACTCCCTCAACGGACGCGTACCATTGATATTCTACTCATCACCGCTGCACTTCAAGCAGACGAATACGACGCCGGGGTTCGTACCTGACGGCGTAGGCGGATTCTTCGAATTCATAAAGGGACGTGTGGTAATACCTTTCGAAGGCTCGCTGGGACAATTCAAACACGTAATACGCCACGAACTGGTGCATGTATTCATGACAAGCAAACTCATTTCGGAACAGAAAATACATGGACAGGTCGGTGACAAGGATGTTCCTTTATGGTTCACAGAGGGACTAGCTGAATACTGGTCCAGCGAATGGGATACACAGAGCGACATGGCGCTGAAGGATGCAGTGCTCCACAAATACATCGTGGGTTTGGATAACTGGGAAAAGCTTTACGGTTCATACCTGATGTACAAGATGGGTCAGAAGGCACTGGAATACACAGCAAACACTTACGGCGAGGAGAAGGTACTCCAGCTAATGGAAAACTTTTACCAGTTCGACAATTTTTCCGAAGTTATGAAACTGACGATCGGTAAAGATTATGAAGAATTCGACAAGGGATACCTGTCATTTCTGGACAGCCTGTACTTCTCCGATTCCGCCGAAACCGATAACCCGTCGGAAGCGTCGATAGATATCTACTCGAAAGGATTCGCTCACAAGCCCGTTCACGCAGTAGTAAACGGAAAGGACGAGATATATTACATTGGAAATGAATACGGCTATACAAGCGTGTTCAGGGTTGATCTGCATTCGAAGGACAGGAGCCCGGATCTTGTAGTGGAAGGTGAAAACAGCGACGAGTTCGAGCAGTTCCACTTCTTCCGTACCGGAATGGATGCATCACCTGATGGCAAGCTTGCATTCATCACTCAGAAGGGAGAAACCGATGCGATACATATCTACGACATGAAACATAGAAAAAAGACAGCGGATTACTCATTCAAGGATATAGTGAATATAGGCTCCCCAGCGTGGAGCCCTGACGGGAAGAAGCTGTTATTCCCGGCGCGGGAATTTACAGGAGAGAGCGATCTATTCATACTCGACCTGCAGACAGAAAAGCTGACACGGCTGACAAACGATTTTTACGACGACAGGGATCCGAATTTTTCACCGGACGGCAATTACGTTGTATTCTCATCGGACAGGACATCATACGGGTATAAGAACAGGTACAATTTGTTTTTATATGACCTTCGTACGGACGATATCAGCTATCTTACTAACGGCGACAGGGTGGATTACTCGCCGCAATTCTCCCCGGACGGGAAGAAGATAGTATTTACGAGTAATGCAACAGGGGCACAAAACATATGGATGATAGACCTGACGAGCAATATTACTCAAAGAGGTACACAGGGAAATGATCCGGACACGGAAAACCCATATGAAAATCTCACCGGAGTGCAGATGAAGAGGCTAACGAACTTCACCACGGCAGCGTACGACCCAAGATGGATTGGAAACGACACTGTAATATTTTCATCATTCGAGAACAGATCGATCGCGATCAGAATGATAGATTCCATAAATACAAAGGCTGATAACTCCACGGCAGTAATTGACATCGACTATACAGACAGGGGTATAAATTGGATTAGCGGAAGAATAGAGGGAGTACCTGAAAAGAACAATAAAGTTTACAAGAAGGATTTTTCGCTGGACTTCGCAACAACCTCGGTATCAAGTGATCCGGTATTCGGTACAAACGCCGGCGGAATCATTTCGCTCAGCGATATGCTTGGCAATGAGAAATATTACTTCCTGCTCTATAATAACTCGGACGATAACTCGGAATTCTGGAAGAGCTTCAACGTCGCTGTATCAAAAGTGTCGCTGGAGAAAAGATTGAACTACGCGTACGGAGTCTTTCATCTTTCAGGAAAGCGGTATGACCTGGCGGAATCGGATGAGTCATATTACGAGCGTTTATTCGGCGGTTACGCAAGCTTTTCATATCCGCTGTCACAATTCAGGCGGTTTGAGGCATCGGTCAGTTTAGCACAGTCATTCAAGGACATCGATATCACAGACAAGGAAAGATCGACTCTTTTAACAAACCGAATCAGCTATGTAAAAGATAATGCGCTATGGGGAATGACCGGACCGGTGGACGGTGAGAGGCTTAATCTTACGCTGGGGTATACTACGGATATCGAGAATTCTAACGTGAACTATTACAGCTTGCTATTCGATTATAGGAAATACTTCCGTCTGGCTCAGTCAATCACATTCGCGACACGGGGACAGTACTTCATGAACGAAGGAAAGAATCCGCGAAGGTTTTTCATGGGAGGTACCTGGTCGCTCAGGGGCTGGACAAGGAACGGGCTGAAGGGAACGAAGATGTGGCTCACTAACGCAGAGCTGCGCTTCCCCATATTGAATCTATACGATAAGGATCTGCCGTTAGGATTTAATTATATAGTACCCGGGATCCGCGGAGCATTGTTCTTCGATGCCGGCAATACATGGGACGAGTTCGACAATTACGGTGAAACGCTCGGCAGTATCGGTGCAAGCTTAAAAATAAATACGTTCGGATTTTTGATATTAAGATATGACGTAGGTAAAAGGATAGAGAACAACTTCACACACCTCCAAAGCGGATTATTCCACCAATTCTTTTTTGGCTGGGATTTTTAGAAGCGAGATCTTAGGCTAATGGTTTGTCATTAGTACAGAGAAGTTCGAGCACCCTTCCCGCAACAAAATCAGCCAGATCATTGAAATCTTTCGGAGCGTATTCAAAGCTCGGCATAGCAGGAACGACCATTCCTCCATTATCCATTATCTTCTCCATATTATGCAGATGTATCTTGTTGATCGGTGTTTCGCGGGGCACCAGTATCAGAGGCGACCTGTATGAAAAGGCGTAATCCGCAGATTTTTCTATAAGGTTGCGCGCGCTGCCGTTAGCGATACCCGCGAGGATGCCCATAGCACATGGAGAGACAATCATCCCGCTGCATTTATATTCGTTAGTGAAGATATTGGATTTCAGGTCAAGGTTGCTGTGAATAGAAATGGATACTTTATGAGCCGGGACGTCGGGGAAAAGTCCGGTCACGTTGCTTGCTTTTATTTCAACATTACATTCCTTATAAAGGGTAAACTGCGCGAAATCAGACATGATAAGATCTACATGGAACTCATTCAGCAGAAGAGCGCGAAGCATGCGAAGTCCGTATATAGCGCCGCTGGTCCCTGTCATTGCCAGTATGATATTTCTGCCTGTACCGTCGAAAGTACGGATCAACGGGGCAGTTTCAGTTTGTGTTGTTACAGAGCTTTGTTGATCATTCATGATATTACTCCCCCTTTAGATATCAGGTTCTTTGACTTCTCAAAATAATACCTCCCAGCAAAAAAAGCACCGGAATGGATGTAATAATAAATATAATATTTTTAAAAATAAAAAGCTGAGAAATGAATATAATAAGCGCTAGAACAATGGTGAAAAGAACTTCGATGAATTTGCTTGCCGAGTCCATCTTTGAGCTGTCTTGTGTGAATGGATAATACTTATCAAACCTGTAGAGGATACTGCTTATAAAAAATACACCCGCAGTCGCAAACAATAAGTTAAGTATTATACTGAGCGGGTCCATGCGATAGCTTAACAACAAACCGACTACAATTATCATGGGGATAAGGAGATGGAACATAATGAACTTAAGTATGCCGAGACGCATCTGCACAACACCGCCGACGGGAAGCGACCTATATATCCAGTCGGAATCATTGGAATTTGTGTCAGCTATGCGTGTATTTGAAATTATAAGGCGCGCACAAAGGACATATATAAAGAGTATGGAGGGGCTAAGGATTAGAACATTCGAGTAAGATGACATATCCCCCTTCTCAAATATCACAGTTCCGGCAAGTCCCGAGAAGACTGCAATCCCGGTGAATACAAGAGGCATAAGAAGAAAGACAAAATAACGCAGTTTGAAAACGCGTGAATTGGAAAGCTGGTTTCTCATTAAATAATATGACGCCCGCTGGAGGTGATTGCGCACAAAGACCGTAGTTATGATCTTATCAATGGCGTTTGCCAACTTAGTAAACGGATTAACCGCCGAACGGTTCTTTGCCCTGTTATTAATTGCCTGCACACCGGAGGTAATACGCGAGTAATTTTTTCTCAAAAGAAGATAAAATAAACCGGCGGCAACGATCGTGATCAAAGTAAGAATAATCAGCCAGACAGGTTCTGAGACACCTTTCGCGAACAAGGTCTGCGGAAGGATATCTACAAAAGAATATGAGAAAACCGACGACCTTCCCTCTCCCATGGCTCTCCCCCTTACCGTACTCGAATAAAAGACATAAACCAGGAAGCAAATATTGATCATGTAAATAAACGTATATGAGAACTTTACGAAATACCTCAAAATGAAGATATAAAACAGTGCAAGACAAGAAATAATGAAAATATTAAAAAGGAACACTGAGTATAAAAAAGCAAGAGTGCCCATAATATTCTCATTATATTGATAGAAGAAAATAACCTGGGGAAGAATAATGGCTGCCGCGTAAAATACCATAAAGCTGTATGCAGCAAAAAACTTAGATAGAAATATGTCCTCCTGTTTAATGGGAAGAGCGTATATGGTTTCAGATTCACTTTTTACAAGGAAGAGACTAATAAAGTCATTGAGAAGTATGAAGGAAAGAAAAAACGCATTTGTGGACATCGATAGTATTACAAAGCTTACCTCATCGAAGTTTCTGAAATTTCCAAACGATAGGAAGAAGTTAGCAAAAAAATATGCAATGAGAACACCGATCAGCTTCTTAAACCCCACACTGCGCTTATCCCTGAAGTCCAGCCTTAAAAAAAGTGAATATAGCGCTCCGATATTTACCTTACCATCTTGCAATATCTATTTGTTGTTTTGCTTTTTCTTTAGCTCTTTCCTGTACTCATCAGCTGCCCGTTTATGCTGTTCGTATGTTTCGGAAAATTTATGCCCTCCTTTTCCTGTAGCTACGAAGAAAAGATAGTTATGAGAATCGGGATTCAGCGCGGCTTTGATCGCATCAAACCCGGGGTTGTTTATAGGTCCGGGCGGTAAGCCGTAATTGCGGTATGTATTATATGGGGAATCTGTCTTAAGGTCTTCATACAGCAAACGGCTTTTGGGTCCATCGGGGAGAATGTACTGGACAGTTGGATCAGCCTCAAGGCGCATGTGCTTCCTCAGACGGTTATGATATACTCCGGATATAATAGGCATCTCATCTTTAAGGTAGGTCTCTCCTTCAATGATAGAGGCCATTGTTATTGCTTTGAGCAGGGTTTCTTTCCTGCGTTTAAGCGCAGACGATATCTGGTCATCATCCACTACTCTGTGAATAAATTCATCCGTGAAAACTTTAACTAAACCATCCTCATCAAGGTTAATAGATATCACATATGTATCAGGGAAAAGAAATCCCTCGAGGTTCTTCACTTTGCTCCCAAGCCCAAGCTTATCAATTATGGTTCTGTTCTCTGTAGCCTGTTTGAATTCGTCTGCAGAAAGAAGTAGCTTTTGTTCTACAAGTGACGAAAGTTTTTTAATAGTAACACCCTCGGGTACGCGGAATTTTACCGTTTGTACGAGGTCCTTATCGGTAAGTAAGTTTAATATCTCCTTGTTCGTCAGCCCGCTTGCAAAGATATATCTTCGGGGTAGTATCGCTCTATCCTTACCAGTAACACGTGCTGCAAGCTTAAATGTATAAGTGTTTTCAATTATCTTTTCTTTGGAGAGTAGCTCGGCTATTTCGTTGAGACCCGAGCCTTTGCTTATTGTTATCAACCTATCATTGTCACCCTGCCAGGTATTCTTATTAAAAAAGACACTGTAAATAATAAAAACAAAAAGAAGGACATTAAATACCAGCGCGAAAGGATAAATAATCCGAATTTTTTTATATGGAATTTTATCAAGGTGTTTTGATACAAAGGGTATCACTTCGTCCTTTATATAGGTAAGGAAGTCTCTGCCGAGCTTTGCAGCTTTTTCAAAAAAACTATCATCGCTATTCTTATTCATCGTAACTCTTTAGTTCGCAAGTTAAATGTTAGCCTCCCACCTTGAGGGAATCGGGAAGTTTATTATATAATTCCAAAACCTTTGGATTATCCGGGGCTGTATTCCTTGCCCGTTCGAGGAATGTTTTAGCATTTGAGTAATCCTCCCGGCTGAGATAAAGGTTACCCAGATTCAGAAGCGCATCGGTATAATCAGGGAAATACTCAACAGCTTTCTGCATATTGGATTCGAAGCCGTTCAGGTCATTCATCATAGAGTATGCATACCCCAAAAGGAAATAAGTGTAAGATGACCGCGGTTCTTTTTGCACAGCCTGCATAAGTACCTGGATCGCCTGCTGGGGAGCTTTCTGGGCAAGCATTTCACGGGCATACAGAAGCATACTCTTTACTTCCTTAGATACGATCAATGTCGAGTCAGGTATATAAGCATATACCTCCATCACTTCCGGGGGAAGTGTGGAACCGGTCGTAAACAGCGGTGTCTGGTTGACCACGGTATACCATTCACGAAGGAACGCAAGGTATGTTACACCTTGTTGTTTCATATAATTCTCCATATAAGTAATGTAGTCGTTATCATTGATCTTATTAATAAGTTCAGGTGTAACGAGTCCCGCAACGTCGACGATCTTGCGACCGCTGTAAAAGCCTATCGCTCCGACATCGTGCGTACCGATGACGTCGCCCTCTTTTGTATGCTCTTTCAGCCACATGGCTGCGGCTACCTGCCTGTCGCTGATGTATTTATTCTCGATGGCGTAGTTTTCTTTATTGTCGTTGTAGTTACCATATCCCATAAAGAGAATAACCGCCAGCGTAATGAAAACAATCCCGTTGCCGATCTCTTTGCTTTTCATATAGGAGCCGATGAGCCTTCCGAGGTCACGTATACCGAGAGTAGAAACAAGTATAAAGAAAGGGATGATGGGCATCATGTAGCGTCCGAAGCGGTGCGCGTAAGGGAGTTTATACCAGTAAATGAAAACAAGCGCAAATATAAAGAGTATATAGAGTAAGTTAGTGTTGTATTTTTTCTTAGTGAAATCGAACAGGAGTTTAATCACCGAGAAAATGAACCCTGCCATAATGACAGCGTAAGCGCCGTTAGTGAAGTAATCCCAGACTTCGTAATGAAGGAAATCTCCCCTGCTTCGGAACTCCGGTGAATAATAAGTGAGTTTTGCATTATAAGTATTCGGGAGTAACGAGCCCGAGAGGATATAGTTCATTATAAAGTACAGGACTATGATGCCGCCGAATATAACACCAATTTTTACTAATTCCTGCTTATTAAAGAGTGTGAGCGCGGAATCGGATTTAGAATAGTACCTGACAAGGAAGTAATCAACAGCTAATGCTCCGATGAATGCGACACCGTCGGGACGGCCCCAGAGTATCAGCCCGAGGAAGATCGCGAAAGGTATAGCATGACGCTTTTTGTAGAAGTAAGCGCAGGCGATAAGAAAGAAAATGTACATGGTGGTTTCCATGCCGGATACGGAGATGAAGTTCATCCACTTATCCAGGACGAAGATCGCCGCGCAGACGATGGCGAAGATATTCTCCTTACCGAACTCGAATGAGCTGAGGCGGTAAAAAGCCAGGGCAGAAACAACGAAGAATGAAATCCCAAGCACATAACTTAGCACCATCTCATTCTGTGTAAGTATAAATGCTATTGCAGCAAGAAAAGTATATATAGGCGACGTGGAACCGGCGGTTGCCATCTGGTCTTTGAAATATGAGAAACTCTGGTACTGGGCAAGATTCTTTGCAAAAGTCAGGTGTATCCATGGGTCATCGAGCGGAAAGCCGAACCCGCCATTCACACCTGCGGCGTAATTAATATAGATAATTGGCAAAACCAGGGCTAAAATGAATATCCCGGCATATATCATTATCTTCTGATTCCGGTTAGGTGAAAACGGGATCTCGAAGTTAATGATGCTTTTTGAGGCCTGTTTCTTTTGGGTTTGCCTGGATTGCTTTCTTCCGGCAGGAGATTTCTTCGACATGAGGCTAAATTAATTATTTAAGGAGGCAAATTCAATTTTAAACTAATTCCAGACCTCAGGATTTCTGTCCAAAAAGGATGTTTTTTCCACAAATAGAATTTACTTGAAACTTTAACTTAGAAAGCATAGTTTTGTATTACATCAGACCTACACACCAGATCTGAAAATTCTTCATAAAAATATAATTGTTTTTTTAATAAATATTTAATCCAACTTATAAACTTATCTCACGTTTTATAGCACACCGCTCTACCGGTTCTACGGTAAGCATATTTTAACAAAAGGACATATTAATGGACACGAAAACTAAAAACCAAACCAACGGCACAAAGGGCGTTGAGGAAATGGATGATTCAGCTGCCAAGAACATGGCTGAACTGAAATCGAAAAAGGTATCCGAGCTACTGGCGATCGCAAAGGAACTGAAAGTCTCCGACTACAGCGATCTTAAAAAGCAGGAACTCATTTACAAAATTGTGGAAGCTCAAACGAAGAAAGACGGCAAGGACGGTTACGCCTATGCTGTCGGTGTTCTCGAAGTGCTTCCCGATGGGTACGGCTTTTTAAGATCGGCGGATTACAACTATCTGCCGTCACCGGATGACATATACGTATCACCTTCGCAGATCAAGAAGTTCTCTCTTAGAACAGGCGATACTGTCAGCGGGCAGGTGCGCCCTCCGAAAGAAGGAGAGCGATTCTTTGCACTGCTGAAAGTCGAGGAAGTGAACTTTGGCGATCCCGATAAGATACGCGACAGGACACTTTTTGACAATCTGACCCCTCTTTATCCCGACGTACAGATAAAGCTGGAGGCAGCGCCGTCCGAGTACGGGATGAGAATAATGGACCTGTTCACACCAATTGGTAAAGGACAAAGAGGTCTCATTGTTTCACCTCCCAAAAGCGGTAAAACGATTTTGCTTCAAACAATAGTAAACAGCATCACGCGAAACCACCCGGAGATCCATCCGATCGTGCTGCTCATAGACGAAAGACCTGAAGAGGTTACGGATATGAGCCGTAACGTAAATGCCGAAGTTGTAAGTTCGACATTTGACGAACCGCCGGAAAGACACGTACAGGTTTCGGAAATAGTACTGCAAAAAGCGAAAAGGCTCGTAGAAGCTAAAAAGGATGTGGTGATACTGCTGGACAGTATCACAAGACTTGCCAGAGCGCACAATACTGTCATACCACACAGCGGAAAGATACTTTCCGGGGGTGTGGACGCAAACGCACTCCATAAACCCAAACGATTCTTCGGCGCGGCTCGTAACGTGGATGAAGGCGGAAGCCTCACCATAATAGCGACGGCTCTTATCGAGACCGGAAGCCGTATGGACGAAGTTATCTTTGAAGAATTCAAAGGAACGGGTAACATGGAGATAGTTCTAGACAGAAGATTGTCCGACAGAAGAGTATTCCCAGCTATTGACCTCAACAAATCGGGTACAAGAAAAGAAGAACTGCTTATCGATGACGCCACACTCAACAGGGTATGGCTCCTCAGGAAGCTTCTTTCTGATTACAACCCGGTCGAGGCAATGGAATTCCTCCTCGATAAGATGAAAGGCACAAAGTCTAATGAAGAGTTCCTCGCATCCATGAACTCCTAGAGCAGACGCTTGCAGTGAAGAACTAATTTAGACTTTATGAAAAAAGAGATTTTTATCAATTCAGGCTCTAATGAGAGACGTATAGCCATTTTAGAGGAAGGAAAGCTCACCGAATATTTTACGGAAAGCCCCGAAAACGAAAGGAACGTAGGAGACATTTACCTAGGCAGGGTTGCAAAGGTAATGAAAGGAATCCGCGCGGCATTTATCGACATCGGTTTCCAGCAGGACGCATTCCTGCACTTCTCCGACATAACAACATCAGATGAATACTACAGCCTGTTGGGCGAGGATGAATTCGATGAAGATGACGACGAGGAAGAAGAAGAACAGGTTAAAGAGCCTCCAAAGAAATACCAGGGCAAGCGGGATAACCGATACAGCAAGAACCCCGATGTAAACCTCACACGCGGGCAGGACATAATAGTCCAAATCACAAAAGAGCCTGTCGCGAACAAAGGTGTGAGAGTAACTTCAAAGGTATCACTGCCCGGCAGGTACCTGGTACTGATGCCCTTCCACAGAAAGGTCGGGCTGTCAAGAAAGATCTATAACTCCAAAGAGAGATACAGGCTCAGAAAGCTTGTCAGATCAGCCCTGCCGAAAGGATATGGGCTAATCATACGTACCGTCGCAAGCGGGAAGGAAGATTCGCTTATACTCGATGACCTCAATAAGCTTTTATCGACATGGAACGAGATAGAGAATAAGGTTAAGACACAAAAACCGCCAACGATTTTATATAAGGACGTTTCAACGACTTCATCAGTGGTAAGGGACCTCTTTAAAGAGGACGTAAGTAAGATCGTAATCGATTCAAAAAAATTATACCGGGAAATAAAAACCAACCTGGAAGAATCATCCCCGGGTTTTGTAAAGAAACTCGATCTATATACCGGCAACCAACCATTATTCGATCTCTACAATATCGAACGCCAGATAGACAGTTCCCTGAACAAGAAAGTATGGATAAAGGGAGCGGGATATATCATTATCGAGACTACCGAAGCTATGACGGTAATCGACGTCAACAGCGGAAAATACGCACGAAGCTCAAACCAGGAAGTCAATTCGCTCAATACAAACATAGAAGCCGGCAAAGAGATCGTCAGGCAGCTGAGACTCAGGGATATTGGCGGTATTATAGTAATAGACTTTATCGACCTATATGAAGAGAAGAGCAGGCGAAAACTTTACGATGAATTGAGGAAGGAATTTCGGAGGGACAGAGCAAAAGCGACAATACTTCCCATGAGTGAATTTGGCCTGGTGCAGATCACACGTCAGAGAATAAGGCAGAATATACTTCACAGGGTATATGACACCTGCCCGCTGTGTAAAGGCACGGGAAGAGTTCTATCAAGGACCAGCTTCATGACCAACCTCGAAAGGTGGATACAGCGATATAAGGGCGGTCATGCGATACATCCGCTAGAATTAAAAGTAAACCCGATACTCGAGGCATATCTTATTCACGGTTTATTCAGCAGAATAAGGAAGCTTTCGTTCAAATATAAATTGAGAATAAAAGTTGAGGCTGACAGTGAAATATCATTGGACGAATTCAGATTTTTATCAAGGAAGACGGGTGAAGATCTAACGGAAGAATATCTGAACTAATTATTTTATGAGACGGAGCTCCGTCCCATCATCATCGAGCTCATCTTCATCTCTGCCGGGGAGTTGATGCTTTGGCATGATGTTTTCCAACTTATTTTCGAAGTGATCGAGACGTTTTTCTGCATCGCGGTATTTCTTTCCGGCATTAACCAGGTGAGAGCCCATCACTTTAAACTCATCCGCAAATTTATCAAGCTCAATATTCAGCATTGCCATATTAGAAATGATCTGCTCTGCATTGCGTTCTACTTCCATTCCTTTTAATCCAATAAGAATAGATTGCAGATACGCGAACATGCTGTTAGGTGATACAGGGATGACACGTTTCTCCATGGCATATAGGTAGAGACTCTTCTCGTCACGGTAAACCGTATCACGAACGATCACTTCATAATAAACATTCTCCGCAGGAATGTACATCATCGCAAAGTCAAAGGTCTTTTCATCGGGACGGATATATTTCTTTGCTATATCGTCGATGTGTTTACGGACATTTTTTAATGACTCGCGATAGAAGAGCTCACGTTCCTGCTCGTCCTTACTGCTGAGATATTTACGGAAATTCTCCAGCGGGAATTTTGAATCAACCGGCACCAGCTTGTCACCAAGATGGATTACAAAATCGACACGTTCGCCGCTATTAAACTTATGTGATTTGGAATAGCTTTCCGACGGCAGTATCTGTTTCAGCAGTTCCTCCAGCAGGTATTCGCCGAGGTTGCCCCTGAGTTTCGGAGCTTTGAGAATGTTTTCTAGTTCAGAAATGTTTTTACCGACGTTGTAGATGTGTTTCGTTGTTTCCATAATTTCTCCGAAACGTTCTTTCACGTCGCCTATGACCTTATTACTGGACTGCAGGTGAAAGTTTGCATTCGATAGATTGCGGGAGACTTCTTCCCGGAAAGTATTGATATCAGATTGGAATTTATTCAGGGCATTAAATGTGTCATTCCGCTGACTTTCGAGCTTTTCATTCTGGATAGCAATCTGGGTTTTCTGTTCATTAATGCTTTCAAGCAGTTTTGAGGATACATCAACCAGCTGACGGTTAGTATCAGATCGTGTCAAGCCGGACTTTTTTACCAGGAAAAACAAAAGAATGACGGCTACCAGCAGAACAGCTAAAATAATATAAAGTACGGAATCCATACTGCAAATTGTCAAACTATTCTGAATTGATAAAGGATAAAATTAATAGTAATTTTATCAGATAAATTTTCAAGAATGTCTTTCCTCTTTAATATCAATAATTTATGCCCAAGTTTACATTAGACGGCCGCGAAATAGAATTCAACCCGGGTGACACAATTATCAAAGCAGCAAAGGATTCCGGAATAACCCTTCCTAACTTTTGCTGGCACCCCGGATTATCGGTATCGGGTAACTGCAGGATATGCCTGGTTGACATCGAGGGCACCCCGAAGCTATCAATAGCATGCGCGACACAGGCGGCTGAAGGAATGGTGGTTCATTCGACTAATGAAAAAGCAATCCATGCACAGAACGCTGTTATGGAATTCCTGCTTATAAATCACCCGCTCGACTGCCCTATTTGTGATGAAGCAGGTGAGTGTAAGCTGCAGGATTATGCATACAAATACGGTGTCGGGTATTCACGCTATGATGAGGAAAAGAACCACAAGGATAAAAGAGTCGATCTTGGTCCTAATATTATGTTCGACCAGGAAAGGTGTATTAGCTGTTCCAGGTGTATAAGGTTCTGCGATGAGGTCGCAAAATCACCACAGCTGACTTTCGTGCAAAGAGGCGAGAAGGTAACAATTGAGACCTTCCCCGGACAAGAGCTAGACAATCCGTATTCGATGAATGTGATCGAGATATGCCCGGTAGGCGCACTAACATCAAAAGACTTCCGCTTCAAATCGAGAGTTTGGGAAATGTCTTTTACAGACAGTGTATGCCCGGGATGTTCCAGAGGATGTAATTCAATAATCGGTGTCAGGAACAACCAGATACTAAGGATAGAGCCGAGAGAAAATATGGACGTGAACGAATACTGGCTATGCGACTGGGGAAGACTGAACACATACAAATGGGTTAATAATTCTGACGAAAGAATTGACGAACCGCAGATAAAGCTTTCAGAATCGGAATCAAATAGCGGTGAAGACAGGCAAATACAGGTCAGCTGGGATGAAGCGATCTCTAAAGCAGTAAACGAATTAAAAAATTATTCGGCAGACGAAATACTATTTATTGCTTCACCATTCTCTACTCTTGAAGACAACTATGCACTTAAAAAACTAGCTAAGGATGTAGTAGGAACAGAAAATATAGTTTATATCCCGCATATCGATGATAGTTTTGGCGACGATCTGCTCAGAAAATCTGACAAAACCCCAAATTCAGCAGGGCTTAAACTTCTCGGTATAAGGGAGTTCAACGACAAAGATCTCGTAGATTTGCAAAGTGGAAAATACAAGTTATTATATGTTCTTAATGATGATGCTACGAGAATGCCCGGCACAGAAAATTATATACATAACATACAGACAAGTATCCAGCACATACAAAGAAGAAATAATTATACTGATCAGGCAAACGTGCTCTTCTCTGATTCTTGCTATGCCGAAATAAACGGTACTTTCGTGAATTTCCAGAACAGGGTGCAGAGGATCAGACCCGCAGTAACTACCCTCGATCAGGAAAGGCTGATCGGTGAATACTCAGTATCGAGATGGGATAAGTTCGGAGCGCATAATGACAGATGGACACACGGCAAGAAGTTCAACGCCCGTCCTGCATGGAAGGTAATAAAGAACATTGCTTCGGTAATGGGACACAGCTTCAACTTCAATGATTCGGAGGAAGTGTTTATGGAGCTAAGCAATTCGATCGCCGGAATGGAAGGATATGATTATGAAACAGTCGGAAGCCAAGGGATAGTTGTCGGTGAAAAGCCAATGGTGGCAGCCGAGTAAAAATGTTATTTAAAATAATCAGTTTCAAATCCCGGTTTAAGTCGGGATTTTTTATGATAAATAAGTTACAATATATTAGATGAAGAAGATCTCTAACGAACTGCTATTAAAAGCAAAGAAATACGGCTTTTCTGACAAGCAGTTAGCCTACATCTTAAAGACCACTGAAAAAGAAGTAAGAGATTTCAGAAATAAGAACGAAATCTATCCTATTTACAAAACCGTTGATACATGTGCTGCCGAATTCGAAGCAAACACTCCTTACCATTACTCTGCATATGAAAAATTCAACGAGACCAATTCATCTGACAGAGAAAAAGTCATAATCCTTGGAGGCGGACCCAACAGGATTGGCCAGGGCATCGAGTTTGATTACTGTTGTGTAAGATGCGTTAAGGCTTTACGTGAAGAGGGATATGAAACGATAATGATAAACTGCAACCCTGAAACGGTATCGACCGACTATGACACGACGGATAAACTTTTCTTTGAACCCCTGACAACCGAAGATGTGTTGAATATCGTTCGTTATCAAAAAAACGTTAAGGGGATAATCGTAAGTTTCGGCGGCCAAACTCCTCTCAAAATTGCAAAGGAGCTCGAAAAGAACGGGCTTAAGATACTTGGAACTTCATCTAAGAATATAGACGTCGCTGAGGACAGGAAAAAATTCGGAAAACTTTTGGACAGCCTTGGCATTCCAAAACCAGAATACGGCACAGCAAAAACACTCCGCACGGCATTGCGCATTGCAAATAAGATAGAATACCCAGTACTCGTACGTCCATCTTATGTACTTGGAGGAAGGGCAATGGAGATAGTTTATAATAACGAATCTCTCACAAAATTCTTTCATGAAGCCGTGAAGTATTCCGAAGAGCACCCGGTATTGATTGATGACTTCCTCGAGGAAGCACGTGAAATAGATGTCGATGCGGTAAGTGACGGGAAGGATGTTTATATTGCAGGTATCATGCAGCACATCGAGGAGGCGGGAATACACTCGGGCGACAGTACATCAATACTTCCCCCTGTTTCTCTCACAAAAAAGAATTTAAAAGAAATACGGTCGTACACAAAGAAAATAGCAAGAGCATTAAATGTAGTTGGACTGATAAATATTCAATATGCTATTAAGGACAACATCGTTTATGTTATAGAGGCAAATCCGCGGGCTTCACGAACGGTACCATTTGTAAGCAAAACCACAGGCGTTCCTATAGCGTCTATCGCAGCAAAAGTAATTATCGGTAAGAAGCTTAAGGACATGGATAAGCTGAAAGATCCGGAAGATTTGAAATACATCGGTATAAAAGAATCGGTTTTCCCTTTCCAAAAATTCCCGCGAGCAAAGATGTTCCTCGGACCGGAAATGCGCTCGACAGGCGAAGTAATGGGAATCTCAAAATCATTTGGCGCCTCTATGGCAAAGTCACAGGAATCAACCGGTAATTCCCTTCCACTCGAAGGAAATATCTTCGTCAGCCTTAATAATAACGATAAAAAGCAAAAAGCAGTTGATCTGGTAAAAGAGTTTGTAAAGCTTGGATTTGGGATCGTTGCAACCAGCGGTACAAGTAAGTTTTTGAATGATAACGGGATAAAATCGGAAGCAGTCTACAAAGTGAACGAAGGACGTCCTAATGTAGTCGACATGATCAAAAATAAAGAAATAAACCTCGTAATAAACACACCGCTTGGTGAAGAATCCCGTTTCGACGAATATGCTATCGGCTGGGCGGCCGTTCAATATAAAATTCCATTCATTACAACCCTATCCGCAGCAGGCTCTGTCGTTCAGGGTATCCGCGACATGAAAAAAGGAAACCTTAGTGTAAAAAGCCTTCAGGAATATTATAAGGACTAATCGCTTCTATGTTTGTGTTGCAGGTTGTGGTTCCTTCTTCAGAATTGCGGCAGAGATAAGTGCAATGAGTAAACCAATTATAAATACCGTTAAAAACATTAATAAACCCATCATAAACGGACTATCCCACATTGCAAACTGTTGATTCATTTCCTGAAGCTGTTGCTGAATAGCCTCCGGGCTTTGCCCACTGTTTTTAATCTTATCGATATAAAAATTCAAATACAGTTCTTTGAAATCGGAGAACTCGTAAAAAAGTCCCTCAAATATTCCATAAATAAAAGATCCTATCACGGCTATATATGCTCCCAAACCAAAAGCCTGCTTGAAGGTAATGTATCCGTTCATTTCGTTGTCGCGGTACCTTTTTATCCCGATAAATATCATGGACATTGCTATCACCATAGTAGCATATCCCATGACCTCACCCAGATCAAGAAGCGTATTAGGGCTAAAAAGGAAGTAAAGTATAACTAAAATAAGAATCATTATACCGGCTGCAATAACACCATGCCATATTGCTGCTTTATGCATTATGTTGAAATTAATTTTATAAAAAGTACTATACAAATATACAAACGAAATAAAATGTATGCATCACCCGAAAGTATGATTTTTAGAATGACGCTTGGAAATACAGGGTTTAGGGTAGAATTATCAAGTAATGATATTCAATTCCCGTGCACGTGAGATTGCCTGGGTCCTCCTATTAACCTCAAGCTTCATGTAGATATTGTTTAAATGAGTTTTTACAGTATTCTCTGAGACGAAAAGCTTCTCTCCTATCTCTTTATTGGTGTACCCCATAGCTATCTCGCGTAATACTTCCAATTCCCTTTTACTAAGATCTGAGCCATTAACCGCATCAAAATCTATAGTGGGTTCAGTGAATCCGGATCTTTTAGATTCTTCTCTAAGCTTAATTAGAAATTTCGCTTCCTTTCTCCTGCTGTATGTTGCTCCAAAATAAACCCCGATTATAAGGAACGCCAGGGCTATTATCCCAATGTAAACATCCAATCCTATCTTATATGAAAAATAGGTGTATTCAAGTGATTTGATACCTATCAAGAGAATTGCAAGAACTAAACCGAAAATTAACGACGATATAAAGGTTCTGGATTTCATATAAAAAAATCAGAATAAATTAGTTATTATAAAAGCCAAAATTTTTATGGTTATCGTTTGTTAATCTTATTTTTCAGTTGTAACTATGAACGGTGTTCAGTAATTTAAATCATGTTTAATAAAATCCGACATGGGTACAAAAGAGCGAAAAGAGCGTGAAAAGCTTGAAATGCAGCAAAAAATCCTTGATGCTGCAAGAGAACTATTTATGAAGGATGGATATGAAAATGTATCCATCAGGAAAATTGCTGAGAAAATAGAGTACAGTCCGGGTACGATCTACCTATATTACAAGAGTAAAGGTCAAATATTCTTTGTTTTGTGTTTTCTGGCATTCGATGCATTTTATGCAGAACAGATCAAAGCTGATGATATTACCGATCCCCTCGAAAAGCTAAAAGAAAGCGGTAAGATCTACATTCGATTTGCGGTCGAAAATCCAGAGTATTTTGAATTAATGTTTCTTATGAAAGCACCCTTAGAGGATTATTACGATGAAATCACTTCGGATGTGAGTCATAAATCATTCGATTATTTAAAAGAAAATATACAGGAATGCATTAATGCCGGCTATTTTAAAGGATATGACCTGATGACAGCAACAATATCGACATGGGCATTCGTCCACGGACTAGCATCATTATATATCAAAGACAGGTTAAAGAAAATGAGCGGCAAGGAATTAGACGATTTTATTGAAAATGCCCTAGATCTATACCTGGAATCCGCCAAAAAATAATCCTTCAATATTTCCTCAATCTCTTATTTATTGTATTTATTAACGAATTACGTTATTTTTTACAATTCCATACCTAAAACCAATAAAATCATTATGAAACATACACTAAGGTTACCTCTTCTTTTATTAATTTTAGCTGTATTTGCTTTCAGTGGCATTTTTTATTCTTGCAAAAATGCCGGCTCCGAGAATGAGATACTAATTGGCGAATATGCCTCGCTCACAGGAGATAAAGCTACATTTGGAATTTCTTCCGATAACGGACTTAAACTTGCCGTTGAAGAAATAAACAATAAAGGTGGAGTGCTCGGAAAGCAGATAAAATTAATAAGTGAAGACGATCAGGGAAAGACAAATGAAGTACAAACTGTCGTTCAAAAGCTCATCAATAGAGATAAGGTGGTTGCGATCGTTGGTGAAGTTGCTTCATCACTCAGTCTCGCTGCAGCACCGATTTGCCAGCAGAGTAAGATCCCAATGGTCACCCCTGCGTCAACTAACCCGGAAGTAACAAACGTTGGTGATTATGTTTTCAGAGTATGTTTCATTGACCCGTTCCAGGCAACCGTAATGAGCAAGTTTGCTCTAAATTCAATGAAAGTTAAAAGAGTTGCTCTGCTCGTAGATCAAAAGAATGCCTATTCAACTGGGCTGGCAGACAATTTCAAAAGAGTATTTACAGAAATGGGCGGAGAGATAGTAGGTGAGCAAAAATATTCTGCAGGTGACAAGGATTTTAAAGCTCAACTCACATCGCTTAAAGCATTAAACCCTGAAGCCATTTTTATTCCGGGATATTATACTGAGATGAACCTCATCGGGATCCAAGCGCGAGAGATTGGCATCACAGTTCCATTATTTGGTGGTGACGGCTGGGAATCGGAAAAACTACTAGAAGGAAAAGCAAAAGATGCGTTGGAAGGTTGCTTTTTTTCTACTCACGTTTCGATAGAAGACCCTAACCCAAAGATACAGGACTTCATTAAAAAGTATAAAGAAAAATATGGTTCGACACCTGACGCTATGGCATTTCTGTCGTATGACGCCGGCATGATTCTTTTTGATGCAATTCAGAGGGCTGGCTCAACCGATGGGCAAAAGATAAGGGATGCTTTAGCATCGACTCAAAACTATGACGGTGTGACAGGAACAATAACCATTAATGACCAGCGGAATGCTATAAAGCCTGCGGTTGTAATGGAGATAAAAGACGGTAGGTTCACTTATAAAGAAACGATCGCTCCATAATATATGAGTGAGTTTATTCAGCAGCTAATAAACGGTCTTTCACTAGGAAGCATTTATGCCCTTATAGCACTGGGGTATACTATGGTATATGGAATACTTAAGTTCATAAACTTTGCCCACGGTGAGGTTTTCATGCTTGGGGCTTTTTCAGGATATTACCTTGCAAAAGCATTCGGGGTTGATACCAGTAACCTCCCTATGGCGTTGATAATTCTTCTACTGACAATGATAATCACAGCCGCCATTGGTGTGACTATAGAAAAACTTGCTTACCGCCCGCTTAGAAGATCTTCCAAACTAACTGTTCTCATAACTGCCATCGGTGTTTCCTTGTTTCTTCAATATACGGGTCAGCTTATTTTTGGAGCCGCGCCAAGGTCATTCCCAAATATCCTGGAGGGGTATAAAATTTTCGTTGGCGGTGCGCAAATAGATTCAAACCAGATTGTTGTTATTATTTCTGCGATAATTCTGATGCTCGCTTTGAGATTTATTGTTATGAAGACAAAGATTGGAACAGCTATCCGTGCTGTCTCAAATAATATGACTGCTTCTTCTTTAATGGGAATCAACATAGATACAGTTATATCTTTCACATTTGCAATAGGGTCAGCTCTTGCAGGGGCGGCCGGAATTTTATATAGTATAAACTACCCCAGCATCGACCCACTGATGGGATTGTTACCCGGGTTGAAAGCATTCATTGCGGCGGTTCTTGGTGGAATAGGTAATTTCCCGGGTGCGGCGCTTGGTGGCTTAGTCATTGGCGTAGTAGAAACTTTAACAGTTGGATATTTATCTCCTACTTTCAGGGACGCAGTAGCCTTTGCGATACTTATAATAATCCTGATATTTAAACCGACGGGACTGCTTGGAACTAAAGAGATAGAAAAAGTTTAGAGAAGTTTATTTTTACAATTTGCAGTTCCGGATTCCGGGACTGCTTTTTTTGTTTATAATATCAGCCGACTTGAGTAGTTTTGTAAAAAATATAAACGGAAATTTCTCCGTTAATGGTAAGTCATTCCGCTTTGTAGGATGTAATATGTATGAACTGGCTTTTATGGAAAAGAATGTTTCGGGCAGGATGATAGAAGATGCGTTCAATGAAGGATTCAAAGTCATAAGGTTCTGGGCATTTGAACCTCTTAAGCCTGAAAAGCTTATCGATCTTTGTAATATAGCAAACAAGTTCTCTATATATCTGATTCCCGTACTTGCAGATAAATGGGGTTATATGCAGGACTATGTTGTGAATGATGAATGGTTTGCTACAGGTTATAAAAATACTTATCTCCCATATGCGGTAAAAATAGTATCTGCTCTCAAGGACACGCCGGCAATTCTACTCTGGGAAGTAATTAATGAACCCGAATCCGATTCATTCGATGTTTTTTATAACTTTATTCGGGATGTAGCCACTCGAATAAAGAAAGAAGATGAGAACCATATGCTTTCAATAGGCACGATAGGAGGCTTGGGAAGTAAATATGGAGGAGAGCTTACACGGTTTTCTACAAAGAACTTTCGGAAACTCTACGAAATACCCTTTCTCGATGCAGTCTCTGTCCATGATTATAGTTTTGACGCAACAATGGCTGAAAGGCTTGATACTTTATACAGATTCAAAGGGAAACATTATACTGCCAGATTATTCGAACTTACAAACTATTATATTACATATATACCGCTCCTTGTAAAAAGATTTTGGCTGAAAAAATTCGGTAAGAGTATTACCTTTCCATTCACTCTTAAGTGGCTCTGGAGAAATTACATAAATAAGAATATCTCTATTGCCCGGGAATTAAAAAAACCTTTCTACCTTGGGGAAATTGGCTACAAGAACAACCTGAAACTTGACAGGGTAAAAATAGTAGAGAGCGAAATGGAAAAGTATTTCGAAAAGGATATTCAGGGCTTTCTGTTATGGTCATTCGAAGCACAAGGATGGTCAAAGGACGGACATAATTACGGATTCACAAAGCAAGATAATCTTAGAGATGTAATTCATAAACAAAACAAAATTTTAAAAAATTAAGAATGAAGATACTTTATATATTCCCACACCCAGATGATGAATCGTTTGGACCTGCCTTGGGCATCTCTGCCCAGCAGAGAGCTGGTCATGAGATATACCTCCTCACACTTACAAAAGGAGGAGCTACAAAGCAAAGACATAAACTTGGTTTATCTGTCGAAGAAATGGGTGAAGTCCGATACAAAGAGATGCTTAATGTTGAAAAAGTTCTCGGGCTTACCGGCATGACCGTTCTAGATCTACCTGACAGTGGACTAAAGGAAATGGATCTCCGTGAAATCGAAAAAGTAGTACGTGAGGAAATCAAGAGGATCAAGCCTGATATTCTGGTAACATATCCCGTTCACGGAATAAGCGGTTTCCATGACCACCTGGTTCAGCATGCCGTTGTTAAAAGAGTCTATCTTCAAATGAGAGATGAAGGAGCGGACTATCTAAAACGGCTTGCATTCTTCACACTGAGTGAAGCAGATGCAAAAAAAGCAAACGAAGACAATATCTTCCATATTAATGGTTCAGCGGATGATATACTGGACTGCGCTATTGACGTTACCGAAGAAGATAAACAAAAAATGAAAGATGGACTTTTATGTTATGAAACATATAAAGAAACGATAGAAAAAACTGGCATAATGGATATACAGGGTGATAAGACCTATTACGAATTCTTTCAGGAGGACTTTAAGCCTATGCTGGATGATATTACAAAGAACTTAAAACCATAATTATTCTATGCAGTTAATAAATAATAAAAACATTAACGATCCGACGATTAATCTTGCTCTTGAGGAATATTGTGTACGCAATCTCGACTTTGAGGGAAAGAATTACCTGCTTTTTTATATCAATGAACCTTCCATTATAATCGGCAAACATCAGAACACAATCGAAGAAATCAATTCTGACTACGTCAAAGCAAACAATATTCATGTTGTAAGGCGTGTCTCAGGGGGCGGTGCAGTTTATCACGATCACGGTAATCTTAATTTCAGCTTTATGACAAAGTATGATATTAAGAGCCTCCATAATTTTAAAAAATTTACTCAACCGGTCATAAATACTCTGAAAGATATGGGGGTCAGCGCCGAGCTCAGTGGAAGGAATGACATTATTGTTGAGGGGAGAAAGATCTCCGGCAATGCGCAATTCTCCAATACAAAATCGATGCTCAGCCACGGTACTCTTCTTTTTAATTCAACTCTTGAGGATGTTGTGGAAGCTTTGAATGTAAAAACAGATAAAATTGAAAGCAAAGGTATTAAATCAGTCCGGAGTAGAGTTGCAAATATTACCGACTTTCTTTCGGAAATTATTACAATTGAAGAATTCCGGGAAAGGTTGATCCGGAAGATTTTTGAAAACGAACCCTCATCGGTTTATGAGCTTAGTGATGAGGAATGGGAAAAGGTCGATAAACTATCGAATGAGAAATACCGCGCATGGGACTGGAATTATGGTAGGTCACCCGAATTTAATATCAAAAAAATAAACCGGTTTGAATTCGGGCAGGTTGATATGAGACTTCATGTAAAAGACGGGATTATCACTGATATAAAGATCTATGGAGACTTTCTGGCTCATGGCGAAATGCTCGAAATCGAAGAACTTTTAATTAATACCAAATTTGAAGAAACTGAAATTGAAAGGATCCTGGATGAGGTGGACATGCATCATTACTTTGGTCCTATTACTTCTAGAGATTTTGTAAAATTCATGATGAATTAGCTTTTTTTGGTACAAAAATTGTAATTTACTGTATATACTTTGATAGTTTTTTGTCAACTTATTCCCTAAAAAGGGGACAAGCAACTGTTATCATGTTACTTAACTGACTCCAGAGAAATAGTAAAATTCTGCTTTCTTGAGAGTCTATTAAGTCCAGGATAGTTGCTAAACTATCGGTATAATAAACTTTAATTTATATTATGGGCATACTCAAAAAATATTATTTTGTATTTGCAATTAATCTGATCCTGTTTATAATTCTTGTCTTAACAGGATGCCAGAAAGCTAATAATACTGCTTCAGAAGTCAGTATGGATGTGTCTAAGCTAACTGGTTCTACAGTCCCTGGTACTAACCAGCCATATTATGATAGTACTGACGTATATGGAAAGGGATATTATGATTATCAGGATACTTTAGATACTTTCCATGACGGGTATAACATTCCCCGTGATAGCATTTACAAGGTTTATAATATACACGAATGGGAAAAGAATAACTACCTTGGCGACAGGGATTCACTTAGCCCAGAGGCATCCCTGGATAGAGGAAATCATCTTCAAAACATAAAACTATATGAAGAAGCTATCCGAGACTATGATAGATACATTGCTCAGGTAAAGACAAATAATTCTGCATATCATAATAGAGGTAATGCTCATGAAAGATTAAAGCATTATCAGCTTGCGTTAAGGGACTATGATACAGCAATATTCATCAGGCCAGATGATACAATTGCTTATTTTAATAAGGGTGTCGTTTATGATTACATACAGCAGTATGACTCATCACTCATAATGTATACAAAGGTAATAGAGATAGATCCGAGACTTGCCAAAGCTTATTACAATAGAGGTGTTATTTATAAACTTACTGGACAATACAGGGAAGCGATGAAAGATTGGGAAATTGCTATGCGCCTAAACCCCAAATACATACCTGAACTCTCGAAAGAGATAGACCGCATTAAGATATTCTACAAATAGTACAATAATAATTCTAATATAGATAATAAAAAAAGGGTGTTAAACTAACACCCTTTTTCTTTACTTACCCTATTTATTTTCACTACTTTAAAACTCTTTCAATATGTAAACTACCTTATCTTTGCTCTATTGACCAGTCACCGGCTGTTTGAACTTTTATCAGGTAAGGTCCTGTATAGGGAACGTCAACTGACTGCACAAATTCAAAAGGTCCTTTTTGATCGGTAATAATTCTGTACTCTTGTCTCTCGTTTGTGAGCAAAGTCAGTTCAAAATTAGAATCCCCATGATATACAACCGCAAATTTAGCCCTATCTTCCTCCATTAAGTCAATGATCAAGTCCCTTGATCCATTATACCTATAAATCATACGATATTGTTTAATATCACTAATAGGAGGATTATAAATAGATTCCTTTGTACCGGAATTTGAAATATTTTCAGCTATGATCTGGGTTGAATTATACCAGGGAGCAAGCACAATAAGCCATACAGCAATGATTGCCACTTCTACAATAATAGATAAAACAACTTTTATCGTATTGCTCATACCTGGTTTTTTGAAGTCTGAATTTACAGCAGTATTCTGCATGAATATATAAATTTTTTGTTAAAATAAAAACCGTCTAAGAGATAATAATCCCATTGTAAATGATAATATTACAATTACCATGCCACTTCTCCCATAATGTTACGCAAAATAAATACTGTTTATTCAGTATTAATATCACTAACCCTAATTATATCTGGATCTTCAATAGCATTATAACTATATAATATCCTAATGTATTATACATATTAGTATGGAAAAAAACCCGCAAAAATGGTAACTTGACAGTTCTAAGCGCCCGGGTGGCGGAATTGGTAGACGCGCAGGACTTAAAATCCTGTTGCCTGCAAGGGCAGTACCGGTTCGACCCCGGTCCCGGGTACCAGCCTTTAAAGCATTGCTTTAAAGGCTTTTTTATTGCCTTGTGACATATATCATTGCCATTAAGACAATAGTGTCAGTATATTATAAGACCTAACCAACAAAATGTCAGATAGGAAAGTACAGGCAATAGATCCTAAAGAAAGTAATTCATTTATACAGCATCTTCTCGATGACATTAAAGCTCTCGATATTATGCTGGAAAATGGAATGCTGGAGAGCGACATCTGCAGGATGGGTGCCGAGCAGGAAGTTTGTTTCATTGATTCATCATACAGACCTGCTCCAGTAATTATGGAATCACTTGATAAAATTAACGATGACCACTATACAACCGAACTTGCACGGTTCAATCTGGAAATCAACCTTGACCCTTTGGAATTAACAGGTAAGTGCTTTTCTGATATGGAAACCGATCTCTCAGCAAAAATTGCAAAAGCTGAAGAAGCAATAGAAGAAGACGGGTATAGAATAATGCTGGTAGGAATCCTCCCTACAATAAGACATTCCGATTTAACAATTGAAAATATCACACCAATTCCACGGTATAAAGCTCTGGATGATGCGTTGAAAAAACTAAGAGGTGAGTCATTCGAGTTTAGGATAGCCGGTATTGATGAATTGATAACCCGTTCGGACTCCGTAATGTTTGAGAGCTGTAATATGAGTTTTCAAGTACATCTCCAAATAGATCCTGAAAAATTTGCAAATATGTATAACTGGGCGCAGGCAATAACAGCTCCCTTGGTCGCCAGTGCTACTAATTCCCCTCTATTACTTGGAAAGAGACTATGGTGGGAAACCAGAATAGCTCTTTTTCAACAATCTGTGGATGTCCGCCAAACCGACAGTTCAATAAGGGATAGATTGCCGCGGGTAACTTTTGGAAATGAGTGGGTGAGAAGCTCTTTTGTTGAGATATTTAGGGAGGACATTGCGCGTCACAAAGTTTTGATAAAGCCGGAGATTGAAGAAAACTCAATGGAATTAGTTTTAAAGGGAAAGATACCCAAACTAACAGCCTTGCGGACACACAACGGATCTGTCTATAGATGGAATAGGGTTTGCTACGGTGTTCACAATGAAAGGCCCCACATCAGGATCGAAAACAGGGTATTACCTTCAGGACCTTCTATTATTGATGAAACAGCAAATTCAGCTTTTTGGCTGGGTATGATGTGCGGTCTACCTGAACAATACGAGAATATTTCATCTATGATGGACTTTGATGATGCAAAAGATAATTTTATTCGTGCTGCAAGACAAGGATTAGGTGCACAATTCAAGTGGGTAAACGATAAAACGGTCACCCCGCAAAACCTTATACTGGATGAGCTCCTCCCGATAGCAGCAAGCGGTTTAATAAAAGCAAATGTCGATAGTGAGGACATTACAAAATATCTCGGAATCATAGAAAAGCGGGTAAAAACCGGACGGACCGGTTCACAATGGATCTCCGATTCATTTAATAACCTGAAAAAGGAATCCACCAAAGACGAATCTGTAATAGCACTTACTGCAGGTATCTATAATAGGCAGAAAAAAAATACACCCGTTCATGAGTGGGAACCAGCGGATATTGATGAAGCAGGATGGGTAAATAGGTTTAAGGAAGTCCATGCAATAATGTCTAAGGATCTGATAACTGTATATGAAGACAATCCTATAGAACTGGTAGTTAATATTATGGACTGGCGAAAAATTCGTCACGTACCCGTAGAAAACAAAAATGGTGAATTCGTTGGTATTGTAACTGCCGGTATTATTATGCATCACTTCGCAAAAAGGAAAGGGGAATCAACGGAGGACCTTACAATCGCCGATATTATGCAAAAGGATGTTTATTCAGTACCTCCTTATGCCCTTACTGAGGATGTACTGCGTCACATGAGGAAAAATAACCTCAGTTGCACAGTTGTATTAAAAGACAATAAGATAGTTGGTCTCATAACAGAGCATGATTTTTTAAAGATAACGCGAAGACTTTTTAAAGAACTCAAGTAACGTTTTGATTGAAGTTTATAGTAAACCGTTAGACAAAAAAGTAAAAGTAAGTAGAATTATCGGTAAGTATGGCGGAACCTCCCCGGGTCCGCTGGCGATTTTTTTGGGAGGTATGCACGGAAATGAACCATCGGGTATATTTGCTCTAGAATATGTACTGCATACCTTAAATAAAATAAAACCCCCCTTCAACGGAACAATGTACGCTCTTGCCGGCAATCTCGAAGCTCTCAGACGAAGTGAACGATACATTGACAAAGACCTTAACAGGTTATGGGATAAAAATGGAGAGGAAACGGGGATACATGAATTATCTGAAAGAGATTCAATAATTAAAACCATTTACGAGATAATTTCCTCAAGCGACGGCAGACCGGTTCTATTTGACCTTCATACAACTTCTGCCGAAAGTATCCCCTTCCTTGGGATCAGCGATACACTCAGAAGCAGAAAGATGGTCAAAGATATCCCTTCTCCTATTATATTAGGATTAGAGGAAAGAATGGACGGCACGCTTTTTAGCAGTTTGAATGAGATCGGACTCACATCTGTAATATTTGAAGGAGGTCAGCACGATTCATTATCCTCAATTGAAAATCACATTTCCATCATCTGGGAGTTCCTCAAAAACGCCGGATGCATTAACTTGAATGATATTCCAGACTTTAATAAATATTACCACACGCTTGCCAAAACTTCACCCGGTGAGAGAAAGATATACGAAATATCTTATGTATATAGGATAACAAAAGGCGAGGGTTTTGAAATGAAACCGGGCTTCGTAAATTTTCAGATCGTAAACAAAGGCGAAGTGCTTGCAAAAAATAAAGATGGTGACATAAGGTCTCCCCGGTACGGAAATATTTTCATGCCACTGTATCAAAAATTGGGCGGCGAGGGATTCTTCATTGTAAACCTTATCAATCCTATATGGCTGGGGATTTCCGGCTTCATGCGCAAACTTCATGCTGAAAAGCTTCTCGGTATTCTGCCCGGGATAAATAAAAACCCCGACGAACCCAGTTCATATATTATTAACACTAATATTGCTCGTTTTTTAGTAATGAATATTTTCCACTTATTTGGTTACAGGCGTGAAAGAAAAGAAGGCAAGACTATTATCGTATCCCGCAGGGAATATGACTCCGTATCTCCATCTGCGGATGAATTAAGAAATAACTTCAAAAAATACTTCGACCTCGAATAACCTAATCAAAATGCGATGATAACTTCTTTATTTGTGAAATTCGGAGCTCGTCTTTATCCTTTTCGTATACATTAATCAGATTTGCGAATACCCTCTTTATTATCTCCTTGTCCTCAGCAATTTTCAAATAAGGAATATGGTTAAACTCTTCCTCGTCTAGTCCCAGCTTATCCAAAAATTGTATCACCTCGTCTCTTGAAATAACTATTCCCTTATTGAAGGGGTCGATAAAAAATTCTTCACTGCTGTCCTGGTATTTTATAATAAAATGGGACGGCAGATTCACTCCGAATATAGGCAAGTTAAGCCTCTTCGCCAGGAGTATATATAGTATGGATATTGTAACCGGTATGCCTACTTTTTTATCCAGCACTTTATTTATAAAGCTGTTGTCCGGGTCATAATAATTGTCCGAATTCCCGTAAAACTTTCTCTCTACAAAAAGATAATCGTTAATGATATTGATTGTATCCAGAGTCGAATGATTAAGCAATCCCCTGTCATCGATCCTTTTCTCTATGTCCAATGCCATCTTATCCAGGATCATTTTATAATTTTCGATATTCACGTCCGGGTATCCGTACATTGATATTAGAAATACTGCCTCCTCGAGCAGGTCTTTATTGTTCCTTAGTCTTAAGTTTCTGAATTTCTCGTAGAGCTGGTCAAAGTTTATCATGGAAATGATCTCGTTTGCCCGCATCATTATCAGCGGGTCTTTTAGGTCGGCATATTCCTTGATAAAATTAATTGAATTGTCACCGTGATAAATGAGGCGCTCTTTTACATTTTCATAAACAAAATCACTCTCGTCATCAAGCAGTTTGATAAGGTGTTGAAGTTCACCATTGGGAAGAAGAGGGTCTTTTGTTCTTTTCATGTTTTTTGGATTAAGTTTCTTTGACTTTTTTAAGTAACAGCATACCTACAACGAAAAACACCCCCACAGATAGTACTGCTAAATTTTGATTACCCCCAGAAAGAAACGACACTGCCCCAAAAGTAAGAGGTCCAACCAGTGTGGATGTTTTGTCCATTAGACCGTAAAATCCGAAAAACTCTGTTTTTGATACGTAAGGTACGAGTTTACTCATCATTGCCCGTGACAAACTTTGTGTGGACCCCAAAAATAATCCGGCAAAACCACCCACTATAAAAAATTGGTGTATTTCTTTTCCTGCGATCATTACCACTGAATCCTTGTTTATAAAAAAGAAAATATATATTACAATCAAAGTCCAGAACATAAGATTTATTGTGATAGATCTCAATATTCCTATCTTATCCCCAATAAATCCGAATAGGAAAGATCCTACCATCGCCGTAAGTTGAACGATAATGAAAAATATCGCCAGTTGAGGCACATCAAAGTTTAATGTCTTCGCTGCATATATACCCGCAAAGAATATTATAGTATTCACTGCATCGATATAGAAAAAGAAAGACAATAGAAAATTCCTTAAATTCGGATACTCATTAATGTTCTTTATTGTTCCAATAACCTTTTTAAAACCATATTTAAAAAGTTCTTTTTGCTCAACCGGTGCTAGCGGCTTCTCCTCGGGCACGAAGAGGAACAATGGAAGGGCAAATATAAAAAAAACTGCAGAGCATATCACGAATAGCATATTAGGGTCATCCTTGAAAGGTAAAACCAAAACAACCGATAAAAGTGATCCGATATATCCTACAGCGTAACCTATTCCCGACACCTTGTTATAATACTTCTCATCCACCATCTCCGGGATAAACGCATCATATAGCGCGAGCCCGGTCTGAAATCCGGTATTTGATACGATAAATAATACAAGTGCGTAAAAGACCGTTCCCGGTCCGGTAAAATACATAAGTGCCGTGCCTATTACGCTCAGCATAGTAAAAAAGAAGAGATATTTTTTCTTGGTGTGAGTAAGGTCGGTTATTGCCCCGCAGACAGGACTCAATACTGCGGTAATTATCATTGAAATGTTTATTCCAATACCCCAGTAAAAGTCTCCTATGGACTCATTACCGGCGATAACAGTCGTGAAATATACGGCGAAGACAAAAGCAACAATTATAACTGCATAGGATGAGTTAGCAAAGTCAAATAAAGACCACGCAAAAACCCTGGATTTATTCTTCATGCACAGTTAAAATTGTGAAAGGAACCCGTATTAAGAAAACCACAAACTACTTCGTACCCGAATGCTGTTCTTTTTTCTTTTTCAGATCCAGCAATCCCCTGCCCGATTTTTCCAGCTTGTTCTCTTTCTTTAGCTCATCGAGTACAGCATCCAGTACGCCATTGACAAACTTTCCGCTGTTCTTGGTACAAAAATCTTTAGCTATGTCTATTGCTTCGTTTATGGAAACTTTAGGAGGGATGTCGGGGAAAAACAACAGCTCGGCGATACCCATTCTAAGTATGATCTTATCGACTATGGCAATGCGTTCGAATTCCCAGTTCTCAACTTTCTTTACAATAAACTCATCAAGCATGGGAATATTTTCCGAAACCTTGTCGATTAGATTGTTGGAAAAATTAATACTATCTTCATCCTCAATCTCGGTCAGAAGATCATTCTTAATTTTATCCAACGGCTCTTTGGAGATTTCGCTGGCGTAAAGAACCTGCATTACCTTTATCCGTACTTCTCGTCTTTTGGATACCATTACCTGAAGTTATTAATAATTATTATATCTATAAAGATAAATCTTAATCAACCAAATCCAAGTACCCAGTACATTAATACTGCTACACTCTCTTTTAAGCAAAAAAGAATGCCTCCCTGTGTCGAAAGCGGTGTATCTGATGCTATTGTAATAGTATTCAGATCGTTAAATTTGCATATTTCCTTTATCCTAAACAGATGATAATTGTCCGATACGACCACTATCCTGTCCCAATTCCTCCTCCTGTATAAATTGTCTCTCACATAAGTTATCTGCTCGAATGTCGAATTAGTCACCTTCTCAAAAATTATGTCCTTCTCTTTTACGCCGTATTTTATCAACTCGTTGCGTGCTACTTCCGACTCTGTCATTTCTTCCGGTGACCCGCTCCCCGTCAATACCAGCAATGGAACCAGCCCGGCATCATAGATCTCAAATCCCTTGTTTATTCTCTCACGTAATACCGGTGAAGGTCGGTTACCTCCCCATACCGCCGCGCCGAATATTATTCCCGCATCAGCAACGTTTTTCTCTTTATTACCTGAAAGATATTTACCTGAGTCGTCTTTATAATTATATATTTGTAAAAAAATTATAAAGATACACACCGAAAGTACTAAAACCGTCCAGAATACCTTTTTAACTGGATGCAATTTCTTAGATCTGGAAAATGTGAGCGAGATAAGGGAAAGAAGAACGAATATATTTCCTGCAATAAAAGCAAAGGTAAAATACACTTTATCGTCTTTTGAAAATATACTGCCGAATATAAATAATATAAAAAGACTCGAAGCCGCCACAATATTTAATAATACCAGCGATGAATCTTTGATATCGGAATTTATAAATATATTAATCGTAATAAGAATGGTGACTAGTCCAAAGAAAATTATGCTGATCAGATTGCCCGTCTTCATAAAATCCAGGCTTTCCAGCATTAGACCCTGGTTGTTATACCTCATATAAGAGATCAGCAAAAATGAGGTTATTTCCAGAAAGAGCAAGATAAATAATAATAATAGTCTTTTGATATACCCGGTATTTGATTTATCACATCAACTCTACTAAACAAATATATAAAAAGGCATAGTTTTAGTCAATGTTTTGAGAGGAGAACCTTGGATTTGCTTAAGTAACAGAGAAATAGAAGAACACCCCTATAATTACAATAGTAGAGGACATTACAATTAGTGATATCCTGTCAAGTCGTTTGGATGCTTCCTGTTTACCCGATTCCCACAGCTTAAGGGAGATTGCGGAAATAAATATACACAAGAAGATATATACATAGGAAAGGTTGTGCAGTATATCCACAAATGTAAAGCTTGAGGATTCCGGCAGTGTTGACGCAATCACGAATGAGTTAGCTATCGCGGCAAAAAGTGCACCCACTGACAGTCCGAACCTCGGATCAAGGTCCATCGGATTTATGAGGAACGTTATAAGTGAAAGTAAAATAGATATGAATAGCCCTACAAAGAGCTTTATGAACAGGCTGAATCCCTGCCTCTTAATGGTGAAGTAAAATACTATTCTTGAATACGGCGGATAATCCGTTGATGATACAGTTGGGTCTCCGTAGTTTGTTTCATAAACATAATCCACCTCTTTTATTCCATAGTCCACCAGCTCCCAGTACTTTAGCGAATTCATTACTCCGCTATCCAGTTTAGTTCCGGCGAGATCAGGTACAAATACAACGCTGTTCTTATCGTCAAAATCCTCCACTACTATCTCTATTGTATGCTCATCGAATGGAAAATTGGATATATCCCACTTTTCCCTGATCACACTATTCACTCTGAAGGTCTGGTAATTCACCTCCCCGTAATCCTCCGTAAATACAGTTTGCTTTTCATACTGCTTATCATTCACGAGTTCGAACGTCTCCGAAGGATTGAGACTATCATTTTTAAACGTATACCAGATGTAAAAATCTACATTTAGCTGATTCTGCGGGAAATCAATGTCATAGACGGAAAACACATACATTCCTACGGTGAGTGTATCGGGGGAGGATTCTTCCTCTTCCTCCTGGGAATAGGCAGTAGAAGCAAATATTGTCAGCAGTAAAAGTAAGGATATTCTGTATATATAATTCAATAATCTCCCCTAAGGTATTCATGGAAAATAGTAAATTTAAAGATTTCAATAAATAAATTATTTAAGTGGGCATTCCTTAACAAATAATTATTTTGCTAATCTACACAAAATTATATAATTTACCTTTTGCTAATAAAAGTCGTTATTTTTGTTTATCACATTTGAAGGGATAGACCTGAGCGGAAAGTCCACGCAGGCAAAGTTGTTTTTTGAATACTTAAAGAAGAAAACAAAAAGGGTCATCCTCCTCAGGGAACCGGGCGGTACAGCAATCTCAGAACAAATTAGGAATATTCTTCTTCATAAGTCTGATTCAAAAATGGACGATATGACAGAATTCCTGCTATTTTCTGCTGCAAGGTGCCAGCTGACTCAGGAAGTCATAAAACCGCATCTGGATAAAGGTTATACAGTAATTTGCGACAGGTATTTTGATTCATCCACTGCTTACCAGGGATATGGAGGAAAGGTTGAACTCACTACTATAAAAAAATTAAACTCGATTGCTTCCGGAAACTTAATACCGGATTTAACCTTTTTAATTAATATATCATACAAAGAATCGCTGAAAAGAAAGAAAGGCAAACGTAAATACGACAGGATAGAACAAAAAAAGAGCAGTTATTTCGATAAAGTTGTAAACGGATACCTAGATATTGCATCTAAAAATAAAAGAAGAGTAAAAGTGCTCGACGGACGGGAAAGTATCGAACATATCCATTCAAATATCGTAGAAATATATAATAAAAGAATAAAATAATTTTTATTAACAGGAAGGACATTGTTATGCAATTCAAGAAAAGCAAATTTATGGGAATTAAGTTATTCGCAAAACCACTCATCCTTATAATTCTCTTTGCTTCCCTCAACGGGTACGCCCTTGCAGACGGAGGAAAGCCTCAGGATGATATTTATGATAAGATAAATAAGAATCTCGACGAGTTCGGAAATGTTTACAAAGAGATCGCATTGAATTATGTCGATGACATCGATATGGATAAGTTCGTCAAAGCCGGTATAAATGGTATGCTTTCCACTCTCGATCCATATACTGTGTTTTACGATGAAGACAGCAGGGATCAAATCGAACTTATTACTACAGGGAAATACGGCGGTGTAGGCATTACTGTAGAAATTCGCGATAGTATCCTGAGAGTTACAGATGTATTAAGCGGGTACGAAGCCCAGCGCAAAGGTCTGAGAAGAGGCGATCAAATTATCGAAATAGACGGACAAAATACATCTAATATTGACCTGGATAAGTTAAGATACGTTATAAGAGGTCCAGTCGGTTCACAGATAAATGTGAAAGTTGATAGAGACGGCAATATACTGGACTTTACCCTCACTCGTGAAGAGATAAGTTTAAAAAATGTTTCTTACTATGGATATCTTACCGGTGATGCCGAAGGCATAGGATATATAAAGCTCGATAGATTTACACGAAACGCTGAAAACGAGGTCGAGAATATCATTAAGTCCCTTAAATCTTCTGGAAACCTAAGAGGCATTATACTTGATCTGCGGGATAACGGCGGAGGTCTGCTGGATGCAGCAACGGGAATCCTCAATAAGCTTGTTAAGAAGAACAGCCTACTTGTTATTACAAAAGGGAAACAGGAGGATTCTGAGAAAAAATATTTTTCTAAAGAAGATCCCCTTGCTGGTGACGAAGTTCCACTCGTAGTTTTAATAAATGAAAATACTGCCTCGGCATCTGAGATTGTTGCAGGCGCTATCCAAGACCTGGATAGAGGTGTCATAGTAGGGTCAAAATCTTTTGGAAAGGGTCTCGTCCAGCAGATAAAAGACATTAATAATGATACCCAGCTTAAGATTACTAACCAGAGATATTTTACACCATCCGGCAGATGGATCCAAAGCAAGGACTATTTCACTGAAAACAAAAGCGGCGTGTTCCTCAATACTTCACAATTCTTACAAAAGGAGTTCCGCACACTGAACGGACGAACCGTTTACGCCAACGGGGGCATTACTCCGGACGTCGAGGTTGACGTCAAACCTGAAAGCGAGGTTCATCAGGCTCTTGTAAATAAAGACATGTTCTTTAAATACGCTGACTACTACCTTGGATCTCATCCGGGAGTGAACGCCGTTATGGTAGATGATGCTGTGTTCCAGGACTTTAAGGATTTTCTTTCAAGCTATGGCTTCAATTATGAATCCAAAGCCGAAAAAAAGGTCAATGAACTTAAGGAGATGGCAAACAATAAAGATTTTTCATCAGACTACATAACATATCTGGATAAGATCATGCAAGAAGTGGAATCCTCCGAGTCGGGCGAGCTTGAATCTGCAAAGGAGGAAATCATGAGGAGCATCTCTGAAGAGATCAATAAAAGACTTGTCGAAGAGTTTGCCCAGATCGAGGCAACTTTCCCGACTGACAAACAACTTCAAAAGGCGGTAAATATACTCAATGACCCCGCCGAATATAATAGACTGCTTTCTAAGTAATAATTAACATAACTGGGGGAAATTTGAAAATAGGCATTTTAGGCGGAGGGCAGTTAGCCCGGATGATTATGGAAGATTGTTACAAGTTCGGCTTTGAATTTGTAATTCTTTCAAAGACTGCCTCGTCCCCGGCCGGGATGCTGACAAAAGATGAGATAGTTGGAGACTGGCATGATGACGAAACCCTTCACAAATTTGCTGACTCATGTGATATAGTTACACTCGAAAATGAATTCATTGACTACCAAAAAATAGAGTACTTGGAATCCCTAGGTAAGACAGTTCATCCTTGCTCGAAAATTATCAAGCTTATACAGGATAAATTAATTCAGAAACAAACTCTAGAAGACCTCGGTATACCGGTTGCGGATTTCGTACCGGTAAAGACAATGGAGGACATTACTTCCTTCGCCGGAGTTCACGGCTACCCAGTGATATTGAAATCCAGAACAATGGGATATGACGGCAAAGGTAACTATAAAATTGACTCGGTGAATGATATTGATACAGCACTGGAAACAATCGGCGCAAGAGGCGAACTAATGTGCGAATCCTTTGTGAATTTTAAGATCGAGATCGCTACTCAGGCAGCAAGGAGTAAAAGTGGTGAGATGAAAATTTATCCTGTCGTAGAGACTATACAAAAAGACCATATTTGTCACATCGTTAAAGCTTCCGAAAAGAAATTCACGGAAATTAAGGAACAGGTGAATAATATTGCTTCGACGATCCTGGAAAAATTGGATTACGTTGGCGTAATGGGAATAGAAATGTTCCTCATGGGAGACAACTCTATCCTTGTTAATGAACTTGCCCCCAGAGTACATAATACCGGGCATTACTCTATAGAGGGATGTTACACTTCGCAGTTTGAAAATCATATAAGAGCCGTGCTCGACCTTCCGCTTGGTGATGTTAGTATGAGGGAAGAGTCAGCTGTAATGATAAATATCCTTGGCGAAAAAGATGCTCCCGCAAAGCTGGTCGGCCTTGACACAGTGCTTCAAAATTTTAGAGCTTATGTACATATTTACGGAAAGAATGAAACTCGAATTGGTAGAAAGATGGGGCATATAACTGTGCTGGACAAATATCTCGACGTTGCTGAAAAAGCCGCAATATTGTGCCGAAACGAAATTGATATATAATATCTTGATTTTATCAGATGGATAGATAATTTTAGACCATGAACGATCTTGTTGAACTTTACGTTACTTATGACCCCATGGAGGCTCAGCTTATAAAAGCCAAGCTTAATGATGAGGATATCCCCTTTAAAGTTACCGGCGACAGTAATGCTACAATGACTCTTGAAATATTCAATTCACCGCTTTCCCGCATGGCAATGAAACAACCTATTAAATTCTTTGTATTTCCCGATCATTATGAATTCGCTCTCACAGCGATTAACACTGATCGATCATCTATGATGGGAGATGACCTGGAGTATTAAAATGAAAAAAACTTTAAGCATAATATTAATAGTTCTTGTAACCTGTACTTCTTTGTTTTTTATTCTAAAAAGCACCGTGTTGTGTAATAAGCCCGAAGCAAAACAAACAAGTATCACATTAGAAACAAAAGACCTCCCCGTAAAAATGGAAGATTCCACAAAACAGTTAACCCCAGAAGAGCTTCATTACGATGCAATATTAGTTGATACACATAATGATTTTGTTTATCAGATGTTCTACCGCAATGCAAAGTTTGGCAAAGACAATCCTGGCACTCAGTCTGACCTGCCTAAGTTCCGTGCAGGCGGATTAGACGTACAGGTATTCTCTGATTGGATACCGATGAGCAAGGTTAGAAAATCATATTCCTTTGCAGTCGAGCAAATAGACAGGCTACATTCCCTCCAGACAGATTTTCCTGACGATATAGAGTTCGCAAAAAACTATGACGATATCATACGTATAGTTGGTGAAGGAAAGATATGCGGACTGATCGGCATAGAAGGTGGTACCGCTATCGAGGGAGACCTTGATAATATAAACCGCTTTTACGATATGGGTGTACGCTACATTGGACTAACATGGAACAACTCTAACTCCATTGCTTCCTCCGCACGTGATGAGGTAGAACAAGGTATACAGGGCGGACTTACCGACTTTGGTGTACAGGTGATCAAAAGAATGGACGAGGTTGGTATGCTTATCGATGTTTCTCACCTGGGTGAAACATCTTTTTGGGATGTCCTTGAGACTTCCAAAAATCCCATCATAGCCTCACATTCAAACGTATATTCTATAAATCCGCATTACCGAAATCTCTCCGACGAACAGATAAAGGCTATTGCAAAATCCGGCGGCGTAATACAGGTAAGCTTTCACGAGACATTTCTCGGTGGATCCACGCTTCAAAAGGTTTTTGACCATATTGACTACATAAAAAATCTTGTAGGTGTGGACTACGTAGGTATAGGTTCAGATTTTGACGGCGGTATCAATCCTCCTTCCGAATTAGCGGACGTAACAATGTATCCCAATCTTACAAAGAAAATGCTTGAAGAGGGTTATACCCAGGATGATGTCCGCAAAATACTCGGTCTTAACTTTCTGCGTGTTTTTAAGCAGGTCTGTGGGTAATCGGATTAAGTCCTTGTTAAGCACCATATTACAATAAGTTCTCACTTCTTTAATATTGCTCATATCCTTCATATCATCTTTTTGTTAGGTAATTTAAAATTAAATAATGTAACTTTGACATTAGTTGTTCTTTTCTTTCCATCTTAAAATAGAAGGTCCTTTTAAAAAATTTTATTAACCAAAAGGAGTAAGGGTATGAAATTAATAATCTCTACAATTGTTGGTTTCTTAGTACTGTTTCTTCTTGGATGGTTATTTTATGGTATCTTATTCGCTAAGTATTTTGGAGTTGCTTATGGAGAGATAGCGAGACCAATGGAGTCCTTCAGAATGTGGGCTATTATTGTAGCCAATCTCCTACAAGCGCTATTGATAAGTCTTATTTACTCAAAGTTCTTCAATAAAGGCGGATCTCCGGCAGGACAGGGATTTACATGCGGTATATGGCTGGGCTTTTATTCATCTATTCCATATATCTTCTATATGTATGCGAGCATGCAGATCAGCAATTGGCAGGCAATAATAGTTGATGCTGTCATAATTGGATTTATGACGTTGCTAGCTACAATAGGCATTGCTCTCGTTTACGGTCAGAAAAAAGAACAGCCTGCAACAGGGGCTTAGCAGGGCTTTTAATAAAAGTTTTACAATCCAAAAAGCATCTTCTAGAAAGATGCTTTTTTTTAATTTATGAATATACAAAGTATAACACTTAAAACAGATGACCTCACCAAACTCTACGATTTTTATTCGATCATACTGGAAATGGAGATTACTCACTCAGATACTAATGCTTTCTCTGTAAAAGCAGGCAGTACCTTGCTTACATTTGAGAATGACACTGCATCTTCCGAAGCGTTTTATCATTTTGCTTTTAATATACCCGAAAATCAGCTTGACGATTCAATCGAGTGGCTCAAAGGAAAGGCAAACCTCATTACACTCGACGGTCAAAGTATCTTTGACTTCAAAGCTTGGAATGCTCACTCCATCTATTTTTATGATCCGGTTGGGAATATAATCGAGTTTATTGCGAGACACGGACTGGATAATGCTTCGAATGAAAAATTTTCCGGTAGAAGCATCTGCTCCGTCAGCGAGATCGGCATGCCCGTCCAAAATGTTAAAGAGTTCTACGATAAATTATATAACGAACTTTCATTGCCTCTCTTCACGGGTGATTTGAAAACCTTCACAGCGACTGGGGATGATAAAGGACTCTTCATTATCGTTCCGGAGGAACGCCGCTGGTTCCCAAATTGTCCGCCGGCTGAGATATTCCCTATTTCTGTCGAAATAGAGGGCATCCTAAACAAAGAAATTTTGTTTAGAGAATATGGATATAGGATCATATCTATGGAGATTTAGTCTGTATCGGATTGAATAAAATACTAATTTACTATATATTAGATAAAATACGATTGTTTTTATGAGCAAGCATAATATAGAGGTTACCGAAGAAGAAATTCTGGAAAAGATCGAGCAGGAAAGTAAAGAGGTAACCCCGGAAAAGATCGACGAAGTTATCATCCATGAAAAGGAGATCGAGAAAAAGACCAAAAAGCTTAACAGGAATCACTTTGAAAAACTGTATATGCAGGTCAGACTTGCCCTCCAGATGATAAAAGATTATAAAGCCAAGCGGTATACTGAAATACCGTGGAGAAGTATAGGGCTTATCAGTATTGGTATTTTATATTTTCTTAATCCATTGGACCTGATGCCTGATTTTATCCCTATACTGGGACTCACCGATGATGCCGTAGCGCTTGCCGCCATTTTTAAATCATTGCAGTCGGATCTAAAACTCTACTGCGAGTGGCGCGGGTTGGATGTAGAGGAATATTTTTAATTTCGAACTTGAATTTTTATCAATAATCTCTTTTCTCTTTGAAAGAAACTATAAACGTTTTATTCATCGGCGATATTATCGGGGAGCCCGGGTATAATCTTACCAAATCTCTCCTCCCCAGCTTTAAGACCAAATACAAAACGGACTTTGTAATAGCTAACGCGGAAAATATTACAGAAGGAATGGGTACGCTCGAGAAAGATGCTAAAAACCTTCTTGCTCTCGGTATTGATGTTCTTTCAGGCGGAAATCATACAATGGACAAGATTCAGGCTCACAAATATTTTAATGATGCTACTAATGTGCTCCGTCCTCTTAATTACCCTAAAGGCGTTTATGGAAAAGGATATGGTATTTATACAATCCCTGATCTCGGAATAAAAATTGGTGTATTAAATCTCCTGGGAAGAGCATTAATGAAACCGCTTGAGTGTCCATTCAAAGCATTCGACTGGGCTTACGAAAAAATAAAAGAAGAGACAAACATCCTTTTCATTGACTTCCATGCAGAAGCTACCGCCGAGAAAATGGCTTTCGGATGGTACGCCGACGGTAAAGCCAGTGTGGTGGTTGGTACACATACCCATATTCCTACTGCCGATAACAGAGTACTTCCTGAAGGTACAGCCTACATTTCCGATGTAGGCATGACAGGAGCGTATGACTCTGTCATCGGAATGAAAAAAGAACAGTCAATTAAGAGGTTCAAATACGGTACTCCGCAAAAACATATTGTCGCTGACGGAGACCTCCGATTTGCCGGGGTTGTTTGCGAGATATTTACTGAGACAGGCAAAGCTAAGAGCATTAAAAGAGTTTTCTACCCTGAATTTTAGATTTCACCTGATTATTTCCTTTGGTAACTTCAATATTACTCAAACAAAAATCGCCCAAATATTATGATTTCCGACGCTGTAGAAAGACTTAGAAAACATATTAACAATGTGCCTGTCAAATTCTCTGAATTCGATGAGCAGACAGTAAGTACAAATCCGGCTCCCGGCAAATGGTCGAAGAAAGAGATTCTGGGACACCTGGTTGACTCCGCATGTAATAATCATTCAAGGTTTGTAAGACCCCTCTTTGAAGATGGACCCCTAAAGCTCATAAAATATGCACAGGATGATTGGGTAATAAATCAAAAATATACTGACGAAAATACAGCTGACATCGTCACGTTATGGAAAGCATACAATACGCACATTCTTCACATTCTATCCAATTTTCCTGAGGAAAAACTCTCCGTTAAATGGGACATCGCAGGTGAGATCTTTGATACTGAATGGCTGATTACTGATTACGTTGATCACATGGAGCACCATCTAAAACAAATATTCAATTAATTTAAATATATATTATGAATTGGAAATCTGTACTCGCTTTATCCCTTTTTGGGATACTGATGGGAGTTTTAAATGTATATGGAGTAACCAGCGGGTTGGAGTGGATCCTATGGCTTGTAATAGCTCTGATATCGGCTTTTGTAATTGAAAAAACTTCTGAACGGCTTCTTGTTACACAGGGTTTTTTAGTCGGATTCCTGGACTCCTTGTTTAATGGGCTCGTCACCGCCATTTTTTGGGAAAAGTACCTTCTGAATAATCCCAACGTGCTTGAAAGACTTAGTGAAATGCCTGAAAACCTAGCACCCGAATTCTTTATTATAATTGCATCCGTACTTATCGGTATGGTATACGGATTGTTTATCGGGCTTGTAGTATTTCTTACCCGTAAAACAAAAAGACGATCAAAACCCGAAAATAAGTAGAAACCATTAACTTCTTATGAAAGAAATGAAAAGCGTTCCTTTGAATAAGGGACTATATAACTATATTCTCGATACCTTTGTCGAAAACGATCCGCTGCTTGATGAATTGATTGTGGAAACCGAAAAAGCAGAAATTCCGCTGATACAGGTTGCTCCCGAACAGGGGAAGTTTATGTATCTCCTCTGCAGAATGGCACGTGCTAAAGATGCGTTAGAGATAGGTACTTTGACAGGATTTAGCGGAATGTATATTGCCCGCGGTCTCGAAGACGGGGGCAAACTTACGACCGTAGACATAGAAGAAAAAAATTCTGCGCTTGCCGGAGTCTATTTCGAAAAAGCAGGACTAGGGGATAAAGTCGAAAGGATTGTGGGCGACGCTATATCCGTTATGGAAAATCTTGTTGCTGACGGGAAAAAATTCGACTTCATCTTTATCGACGCTGACAAAATAAGCTATCCTAAATATTTCGAGTTTGCATTACAGCTATCTAATACTGGCACTGTGATCGCATTCGATAATATGATTAAGGACGGAAGAGTGATAGAAGACGCCTCCGGTGACCCCGACCTTCGCGGCATACAGGTTACTAACAACCTCATGGGGACCGATCCTCGGATAGAGTCACTTCTTGTCCCAATTGGCGACGGACTGACCGTAGGTGTTGTAAAATAACTTAAAGCTGATTCTATCCTTTAATGATGCGTCTTGAATTTTTAAGATGAAACATTAGTTTATATTATGAACGATTAATTAAATTGACTATTAGTGTTGATCCGAAAAACTTTTCTCTTTTCTATTCTCGCCTTACTACTAAATTGTAATTCCTTTGCCCAAAACAAAACTGACGAGACTAAAAAGTACGTTACGTGGGCCGCAATGCAGTTAATACCTTCTCCTGTTTTTTTTCAGGATCAGAATGAAGATAATGCCCGCGTGATATTTGGTCTGCGCTGGCAGGTAACACCTATAAACATTGCATTTAAGACAAACAAATATGTTTCTCCTGTGCAATTTTTTATGATAAATCCCGTCAGGCGGTTCACCGGATCGGTAGAAATGTTTGTTCAGCCTGAATGGACAACCACCGGATTTAGATATTCAAATCTTAATAGATTTGGTATTAGCATTGGAAGCAGAGTTATACTCCCTATACAGGGAGAGGGCGAAAACCTATCCGCATCCATTGGAGGAAAATACAATTACAGGGAGGATTTTTACAGTGATAAAAATTCATATCTGGGAGTTGAGACAGGATTGTATTTCTTTTATGGATTGATGGGTGTCCAGTTCAATTACAATTTCGATTCAAAGACAAAATATAATATTGGACTATACATAAAATATTTTTGACCTGCTATCTATGCCTTCCAGCTTAGTAGTGTCCCTGCTTCGCCCCACTTAGATTATAAGCCAATCAACTTTTCAATAGGAATTATAGTTACATATTATATATTTATATTAGATGTTTTTCGTAACAATAATTAATGATTGAAAACTAGAATAGAAAATAGATATCCAAAGTATATCAGACTGGCAATAGTAACTGTTCTATTTATCGGAGGATGTTCAATGGTATCCGACATAACGAAAAACTTGTCTGATGCTGTTTTCAGCCGCCCCGAGAGAGTAAAGAAAAAAATTCATAACCCGGTAAAGGACGGAGTTAGATTTTCTGTATTATGGATAGGGCACGCGAGCACACTGATACAGATTGAAGATAAGGTGATTCTGCTTGATCCGGTATTTGAGGATGTAATTGCAAGCCTTATGCTGAGGAAAGTAGAAGCCGGAATAAATATAGAAGACATCTCAAAGCTTAACCTGATACTTATATCGCATGCCCATATGGATCACCTGAGCTTACCTACTCTTACTAAGCTGGATAAGAGATTCCCAAAAGCAACTGTCGTATTTCCTGCAGGCGTGGAAGATTATATGCCTGCGCTCGAAATGAACATGGTAAAAATGAAAACGGGAAATTCGGAGAAACAGGGATACGTAGGGGAAACTAAGATAATCGACGGCGTAAAGATAACAACCGTATTCGCAAATCATACTGGGGGCAGATATGTCCTCGACAGCTATATGTGGTTTGTCCCCGGGTTTACGGGATATATGATAGAATATAAAGGGATAACGGTTTTCTTCGCAGGCGATACGGTATATGATGAAAAAGCATACAAAGAACTTGGTAAAAAATACGATGTAGACCTCGCTATACTTCCGATCGGTCCATGTATAGACTGTGAGGCTATGAACTTTGGGTATCATATGGGATCATTTGGAGCAATGAACCTTCTCGACGATATAAATGCGAAATATATGCTCCCCGTGCACTACGGCTCGAGCCCGTACGGCTCTGATCCTGATCTTCCTTTAAAAACACTGACTTACCTTACAGATAAGTATAACTCTACGACCGTTACTGGTATTGTATGGACTAAGGCTTACAATCAAAAGATACTTGTGCTGGATGAGGGAGAACAATTCATATTCGACAACGAAGAATTCATTGAAGTGGAAAATGACAAAGATGATGATAACACCGATACCCTTAGTACTCAAGTAAATAGCGACACACTGCAGAAGATACTAAATGACGAAGAGAAAGAAATAAGAAAAAACAGTCAGCTTAATAAAAATAAGTGACCCATTTGTGACCCAGACTATGTTTTGTCTCTTCCTTTAAAGCAATTATAAAATTATATTTGCGCAGACAAAGTAATAATTCAAGTCTGATACTCTTTGAATAAATTTACTCTCCAGATCTGCTTTACGTTTTCCATTGTTGCAATCATAATTTTGCCATCACAAACATTCTCTTACGAAAGAGACGATACCTTATCAGCCGTTTCAGCAAGCAAAGTACATCAAACAATTAATGGCATTTACAAAAATTCGTTCGCACAATTTAAGCTTAAACCGTCTGAACAAAACATCCTCAGACTATATAAGAACAATGATAAACTTGCAAATTTGAAGCTCTTTTCGATTAATCTCGATTCCGGAAAAGATGATTCGAGCAGGCTAAAATTAGATACAGGCAAGGTCCTTACTAAGGAACAGAAGGAATACAAAGGTTATGAATCAAAAAGTCACCTTCTCATTTCATTGGCGGAGATGGCACTCATCGAATATATTCCGTTTGCAATGGCAAAATACCTCAGGAATTGGGATGAATCCGGGGAAGTGAACTGGACAAAGGTTTCCTGGGAAACATGGCGAAAGAACCTTCGTGAGGGATTCGAGTATGATGGTGATAATTTTACAACAAATTATTTCTCCCATCCTTACCATGGAAATCTTTACTACAATGCGGGAAGAGCCAACGGTTATGATTTCTGGAATTCATCAATATATGCTTTTATCGGAAGTGGCATCTGGGAAACGTTTGGGGAAACATTCAGGCCGTCATTTAATGACCTGGTAAATACAACGGTAAATGGAATAAATTTCGGCGAAACCTTATTCAGGCTTTCGGCAATGGTGACAGATAACAGGGCTTCCGGATTTGAAAGGGTATGGAGGGAGGCGCTCGGCGGATTAATAAACCCCGTAAGAGAAGTCAATAGGATTCTAAGCGGTGAAGCTTTCAAGAAGTTTGATAACCCTTATTATGGGAAACAGCCGAAATTCCTTGTAAAACTCTCGGCAGGAATGAGACGCCTGGATAATTCAAACCAAAACCAGGGAGAGTTCTTTACAAAAGGTATAGAAGAGGGAATATATAGCATTGACGTGCAGTACGGAGATCTCTTCAGCACTATTGCCCCTTTCTCATATTTCAATTTCGGAGCTGAACTGACAACAGGGTCCCCATCTTTTGCAAGGCTCTACTCAACAGGACATATTTACGGATTTACTGTTAACGATTCCAAAGACGTTCAGCAAAAATTGAATATATCGCTGGATTATACTTATACCAATAATCCCGGATTTCAATATGGGCAGACTGCAGTCATACCTAATTTTTTAACAAGGGTTAAACTCGGCAAGGCTCGTCTGTTAGCACAGATAGGAATAAACGCGATACTAATGGCGGGAACAAACACAGATTATTATATCGATCAGGAGGGAAGGAATTATGATATGGGACCTGGTATTGGCACAATAGGCGATCTGGAAATTTCTTATAAAAACTGGACTTATTTTAAACTATATTACACAAATGCGTGGATATTCTCAATGACAGAGCCACAGGAATCGACTCACAATCTGAATTATATACAACTTAGCCTGGCGCTCCCATTTAAAGAATACTTTGCCGTTGGATTAGACATGAGCGTGTTCTGGAGGAACAGCTATTATAACGGCTCACCGGACGTCAAGAGGCAAGTCCCGATCGCCAAACTATATTTCAGTACATATCTATGAGGAAGGTTTTAATAATATTATTTGTATTAATATTTTCTTTGGAATGTTTTTCTCAGAAAAAAGAAAGGACATTCACCTCAATACCTTTTCTTTCTGTATATGGGGTATATACCAAAAATTTAAGCGATTTTAAGAGTATATTCCCAAATTCAGCGGGTGCATATGCGACATTCAGCCTTTATTTCCCTACCCAGTTCTCACTCGATATAAGAACAGGTTATATACAACAGTCTACTACTGATTCTACTGCATCCTTTTCTCAAACAATTATTCCCTTCCATATTGGTGGAAGATACTATTTCACAGACTTCACTACCGGTTCGAGAATAAACCCTTATGTTTCATTCATGAATGGCTATAACCTAATTATAGAAGACGTGAAGGAAAACACCATCCTGGATACTAACTCAAGCATGAAAGGAAGATATGAATTCCAGGTTGGTGTTGGAGTCCGTTTTTTTCCAACGAAAAAACTGATGTTGGATTTTAACGCAAACTACAATAACAATTTTTACCAAACCGATGCCATGCTAACGGGATTCGAATATAATCTTGGCATTGGATACAAACTCCGATAATCCACACCAACTCGTGTGAATAATGGGACACACTCTGTGTCGGGAAAGTCCCATTCTAAGAGTTTAAAACTCTAGATAAAAAAACTCATTCCTTAGGTTTCAATCCTCATATATTCTTAAATATCATTAGCTTACATTCGTATCTTCAATCTTTCAATCCTTCTGGCACGCCTATTGTGTTTACTAATTGCAAGAGTTTAGCAGTAACCAAAATTTAAAACTAAATAGTAACTTTAAAATAAAATTTAAAAGGAGTACAAATGAAAAAGTTAATTTCTCTTACATTCGCAATAGCAATGATGCTATTTATTAGTAATGCTTATTCACAGGAACTTAACACTTCATCGTTTAGTAAAGAGACAAATGAAAGTGTTTCAAAAACTAAATCTTACGGTTATTGGGAACTTACCCCTTCAGCTGGTGTAATATTCCCGGTAGGTAAGTTTTCTGAAAATTTTGACATTAGCGGTAGAACAGGTTTGGATCTTGGATACAGGATCAATAGAGAAGTTGCAATATATGGTAACGTTACTTATAACTTGCTTTCAAGTAAAGCTCAATCAGGTCCTAATGCAAGTTATCTTTCATATACTGTAGGTCCAAGATATTACTTTACAAATCCTAAGTTGAAATCTACTTTATTCTTAGAAGCTGGTCTTGGTGGTTATACTTTCACTCAAGATGAGTATTCTACAACTGTAGAAGGTGTTACAACCAATTTCCCTGAAGAAGGTGAAACAAGGTTTGGTGTGAATGCTGGTGTTGGTGGAGACGTATTCATAAGCGATAATGTAAGCCTTTTACTGAAAGCTAAGTATAATCTGATTATGAGCGGTGGTGACCAGGCAAGAAGTTTCATTAGTACAGATGCCGGAGTAAACATAAGATTCTAATACCGTGTTGCATATATCTCGACTAACGTATGGTTAATGTGAGAGAATAATTTAACTCCACCCCCGGAGGCAGTCTAAGACTGCCTCCGTTTTTTTATAGCCTTATTTGATAATTCAAATGCACCCCAATTATGTCCATCGTAAGGGTCACTAATACCCCACAAATCTGATGCTTTATTATTTAACTCAACACCCTCTTTTAAATATCAGCTTATCAATGATATATCGGGTAGATTTCCGCGGGCTAGTGGCACGTTTATTGTGTTTAATATTTACAAAGAACAAAAATCGTTCTGAAAAATAAAAATCAAATAGGAGTAAAAATGAAAAAGTTCATTTCAGTTTCTTTAACAATATTTTGTTCACTTTTCATTATTAACATTAGTAGTGCACTTTCTCAGGAACTAAAATTAAATAGCATTAATCCTAATAAGGAATCTGGGATGGAGATTTCAAAGAGAAAATCATACGGATACTGGGAGATTGCCCCAATGGGAGGTGTTATATTCCCGGTAGGAAAGTTTTCTGAGAATTTTGATATTAGCGGTAGAGCTGGTCTCGATATTGGATATAAGATCAATAAGGAAGTTGGAATATACGGTAATGTTACTTACAATTTCCTTTCCAGCAAGATCCAGGAAGGACCGACAGCCAGCTATCTTTCATATACGATAGGTCCCAGATATTATTTTACAAATCCTAAGTTGAAATCAGCGATATTCCTTGAGGCAGGTCTTGGTGGATTTACTTTCACACAGGATGCTTATTCAACGACAGTTCAGGGAATTACTACCAGCTTCCCTGAAGAAGGTGAAACAAGATTTGGAGTTAATGCTGGTATAGGTGGAGACATATATGTTAGTGACGTAGTGAGCTTAATATTAAAGGCTAAGTATAATATTATTCTGAGCGGTGGTGATCAGGCAAGAAGCTTTATCAGTGCAGACGCAGGTGTTGGATTTAGGTTATAAAATAAAACTCTTTAAAATTTGCATACGATAAAAAAAGAAATAAAATTATATCGCATAGACAGCATTTCTTCGCTGTCTATGCTTTTATATACAAGAAAAGTGACTCATTTTTGCCTCACATTTGTTCTCATTTTTGCCCCATATTCAATAGGTCATATTAGACCACATGCCTAAATCATTTAACTACATTGGTTTATTTGGGGCGTTCTGTGGCATAACATTTGTCATTATTATTTATAGAAACAACTTAAAGATGAATAAAAAAATGCGATTACTACTTTCAGATGATGATAAAGATATGGCTCAGTTGCTGAGCTTCATCCTGACCGACGAAGGTTATGAGATAGATATAGCTTCCAGTGGAGCCGAAACAATACGAAAGATTAAGGAAAAAGATTATCCTCTATTATTGCTCGATTACGATCTCGGGGATATGACCGGTTTTGATGTCATAAATTTTATGAAAGAAAATAACGTTCTTACAAAAATAATAATGATATCTGGTCATACAAAGACCGAGCTCAAATCCAGAGCATATAATTTGGGAGTCCAAAAATTCATTCCCAAACCTTTCGAAATAAATACTGTTGTCGAAAATATTCATAACGTGACAGACAACTTATCACCTGAATGAAAGGCAGTGATTGCAAGTAAGTTTTTAAATTAACTTATTCCACTAACTAAACTGAAAAAAATGCTTTGGACAATCTTCATAATCTTACTCATCCTCTGGGCTATAGGTCTTGTAAGTTCTTATACATTAGGAGGATTTATTCATATATTGCTCATTCTCGCGGTAATCGCTTTGGTTGTACAACTTGTGCGAGGACGAGGAGTCTGACGAAACAAAAATTTGATATCACAGAATGGATAACTTCTTTTTCATGGCTGAATCAAGACGATAACAAATTCATTCTGTGATACTCTTTTTAAACAAAACAAACATTTTATGTCAAAGATTATAGTAGTAGATGACAATCAGGATATGAGATATATGCTCACATCCATTCTTAGAGAGGAAGGATATAAAGTATCTGAAGTTGAGACTGCAGAGGCTATGCTTAAAATGATAAAAACCGGTGATGATATCGGCCTCATTCTTCTCGACAATAAGCTCCCCGGTATTTCAGGTATGGACGCTTTAAAAAAGATCAAAGGGATTAATGAGGATATAATTGTTATTATGCTTACAGCCTTTGGTAAGGTTGACGGTGCTGTAGATGCCATGAAATACGGCGCTTATGACTACCTTACAAAACCATTTGATAATAAAGACCTTTTATTTAAAATTAACCGGGCTATGGAAAGAAGTGAACTCGGCTCGGAAGTCAAAACCTTAAGAAAAAAGCTGGATGACGATATTATAACTGAGGAAATGCTGGGAAAAAGCCCGCAGGTAAAAGATATAATTAAACAGATCAATGTCGTGGCTCCTACTAATATGACTGTGGTCATCGAAGGTGAAAGCGGTACAGGTAAAGAAGTATATTCAAATTTAATTCACAGGAAAGGCTCCCGCTCGGATAAACCCTTTGTGGCAATTGATTGCGGTGCTATACCTGAAACATTGATAGAAAGTGAATTTTTTGGTTATGAAAAAGGCGCATTTACTGGAGCCGATAAGGCAAAACAGGGTAAGTTTGAGGAAGCAAACGGTGGAACGCTCTTCCTGGACGAGGTAACTAACCTATCCGATTCCAATCAAAAAACTTTACTCCGTGTAATACAGGAGAAGAAACTTACACGTATAGGTGGGAAGGGCGTAATCAATTTTGATGTTAGAATTATCGCTGCATCAAATAAGCCCATTCACGAGGCAGTTAACGAAGGGAAATTTAGAGCTGATCTATACTACAGGCTCAACGAGTTTAGCATAAAACTTCCTCCGCTGAGAGAGAGAAAGGAAGATATTACCATAATTGCCTCAAACCTGCTTAAGGAAGCAAATGCGGATCTTAATAAGAAGATCCGTGGCTTTAGCGCTGAAGCCTTGGCAAAATTGATAAAGCATGAATGGCCCGGTAATGTCAGGGAACTCCGTAACGTCATTAGAAAATCGGCTCTCCTTGAAGAAGGCGAGGAATTAAGAAAGATAGTTATTCCCAATAATGGAATCTTTGTGAATGGAAACGGAGTCAATGGTAACGGTCACTATAAACTGGAAGGATTTGACGGATTTACCTTGGAAGATGCTACTGACATTCTGGAGAGAGATCTTATTCTTAAAGCCATCGAAAAGGCAGGTGGCAATAAACAAAAGGCTGCAAAAGTTCTCGGTATAAATAGAAAAACTTTGTATAGAAAAATGAAAAAACTTGAGATTTAGTCATTGTTAAATAATATACTTAAACTGGACTGTAATTTCATATTTCTTATGAATTTAAGATTGGATATATTATAGTCCTGCTAAAAACGGAACTAATAATAACTCAAAACATATAATCTAAGAATCTTTATTAAATAAACTATAGGTTGAAAATGAAAAACATTTATCTTACGCTTATTATAGCGATTATTGCAGGAATCACTTTAACAGGTGGCGACTGCGAAGATTCAGGTACATCAGGCGGTACACAAAATGATCCGAATGTTATGGTATTTAGCAATCTTGTAGTATATGAAAATCAAACTACAGATGATTCACCAAGCGCGATTAACCTTCTAACAGGAATGGTTGACAGTTCTGCATCGACTAATAAAGACGTTGTGTTGGTTGACTTAGCAGGTAATGGAACAGACTTCTATTTAAGGTCTGGTGATCTCTCTTTTGATAACATCGCCAGTGGGAAAAAGACTCTCTTTGGTCAGTTTATCGAATGGGAAGATATTACTGAAGCTCAATGGGATACACTTTCCAGGATCTGGAAATCGACTGGAAATGCTGACACATTAACAGCCCTGGATTTTGCTAATCAGGACACAAGATATCCTGGATCCGAATACTTCGGTTATCCGTTAACAAGTCATAGAGTATTCGCATTTTATCTTGAAGGAAAATATCAAGCAGGTATAACCTCCAATCCTGTTTATGGAATGATCTACCTTAAAAACGCTACAAATGCTGGCGGATTATATCCTTATAGGCTTACGGTTGACGTAAAAATAAATACTGCAGGGATAAACCAATTCTTGCAAACAGTCCCGATACAGTAGCATATAAATAGGTTTTGCCAAACCCCGCAATCTTTGATTGTGGGGTTTTTTATTGCAATAAAAAAGGCAGCCGAGGCTGCCCTTTTAGAATTAAGCATCTAACTTTGGATTATTCTTCCATATAGACTTTTTCCATAACAACTGGCTTTACAGGTTTGTCTCCGGGACCTGTTTCTACCTTTCCAATCGCCTTAATTACATCCATACCCTCTGTTACTTCCCCAAATACTGCGTGCTTGTCATCGAGATGCGGTTGAGGAGCAAGCGTAATGAAAAACTGAGATGTTCCTGTGTTTGGTCCCCTGTTAGCCATTGAGAGAATACCTGCTTTATTGTGCCTTAAGCTCTTATCGAATTCATCCGGGATAGTCTTGTCTGATCCGCCTGTACCAGTTCCTGTCGGATCTCCGCCCTGAATCATAAACCCGTCGATTACTCTGTGAAAAGTGATTCCATTATAAAACCCCTTTTCTACCAGGTCGCGGAAGTTTGATGTGGTGATTGGAGCCTTTTCAGAGAATAGCTTTATTTTAAAAGTACCCATGTTTGTTTCTACGACTACGATGTCGCTTTCCGAACCGCTCTTCTTGTCGGTTGCTTCTTCCTTTTTGGTTGTGTCAGTCATTGTACCATCGGTTTTGGTTTGAGTAGTATTACTTGTTGTTGTTGTTTGATCTGTTTTGTTGGTGGTGCCTGAAGTCTCGTTCTTTTTGTCACCGCATGCTGTCAGCACCATGCTTGTGAATAGTACCAGCGCGAGAGTTACTAAAGATCCCTTTAGCATTTTGGATTCTCCTTGGTTAATTTAAAATTATTTAAATTGTTTTAAAAATCTTATGTCGTTTTCGTAAAACATTCTAATGTCGGGGATTCCGTGCCTTACCATAAGCGTTCTCTCTATACCCATGCCAAACGCATACCCGGTATAAACCTCCGGGTCATACCCGACGTGTTTAAACACCTCCGGGTCCACCATACCGCATCCAAGTATCTCTAGCCATCCCGTGTGTTTACATACTCTGCATCCCTTTCCTTCGCATAGATAGCACTCCACGTCCATCTCAGCAGATGGCTCCGTGAATGGAAAATAGCTCGGACGGAATCTCGTTTTTAGGTCCTTACCGTAAAATTCCCGTACGAAATACTGAAGTGTGGCTTTTAGTTCGCTCAAAGTCACATTCTTATCGACATATAACCCCTCGACCTGGTTAAACATTTCCAGGCTTCTCGCGCTTATAGCTTCGTTGCGGAAACATCTGCCCGGAACTATAACTCTAACTGGGGGCTTATTCTCTTCCATCACCCTGATCTGTCCCGGAGACGTGTGCGTCCTCAATACATATCTCTTATCGTCACCGGTTGGATTTTTCAAATAAAACGTATCCTGCATGTCACGTGAAGGGTGGTATTCGGGTGTATTTAATGCGTCGAAATTATGGTACTCATCCTCTAGTTCCAGTCCGTCATATACTGTAAATCCTATCTTCGCGAATATGGAAGTTATTTCTTCGAGAGCCTGCGTTACAAGGTGTTTCGTCCCGACATTGAAGGTTCTTCCGGGAAGTGTAATATCTATACCACTCTCTCCAGTGCTTCCGCTGTCCAATGATGCTTTCTTTTCATCATAAATGCCCTGAGCTAGGTTCTTCAGCTCGTTGAGAGCCTTACCCACCTTACCCTTATTCTCTTTATCAACGCTTTTAAAGTCCTCGAATAAAATGCTGATCTGCCCGTGCCTGCTGAGATATTTCAGACGAAAATCTTCAAGCGCACCGGCATCATTAATACTGCCGTTACAATTTTGTATCTCTTCTTTTAACTTTTCTATTTTGTCTATCATATTAGCCTGTCGAGGACGGTAAATATTTGTAAATAAAAAAGGCGGGTATAGTTATCCCGCCTTATAATTTCAGCAATAAAACCCGGCGGTCTATCAGCTCTTGGCAAACTTCGCGATCTCATTGAATGCGTCCATATTGTCGTAAGCCAGATCTGCCAGGGTCTTCCTGTTAATATCTATGTTTTTCTTTCTGAGAGCGCCTATCAGCTGCGAATAGGACATACCATTCATTCTTGCTGCTGCATTGATCCTGGTGATCCACAGTTTCCTGTATTCTCTCTTTTTTTGCTTTCTGTCTTTGTAAGCGTGGGTTAAGCCTTTCTCTACTGCGTTCTTGGCAACCGTGTAAACTTTACTCCTGGCGCCCCAGTATCCTTTGGCTGATTTTAGAATGCGCTTCCTTCTTCTGTGTGAAGCGACTTTGTTTCGTGAACGTGGCATTAATTTTACTTCCTTTCGTTTTTAAAATTGAGGCATCCCGTCGTGGGAATTTGTGAACCTCTTCTTGTTAAAAAAATAGATTGGTACTACTCGGCTAAGAGCATCCTCTTAACTCTGTTTGCATCCGCTTCCGTTACCATCGCAGCAGCACGCAGTTTTCTCTTTCTGCCCGGCGATTTTTTGGTAAGGATGTGGTTGGCGTAGGCTTTGTGTCTTTTCACCTTGCCGTTTGCGGTCACCTTAAATCTCTTTGATGCGCCGCGGTTTGATTTCATTTTTGGCATTTTTATATATCCTTGTTAATTATTGATCTTCTTGTTTATCTTCGGTTTTATCTTCTTCTGCTTTTTCTTCTGCTTTTCCATCTTCTTCCCCCTCGTCATTTCTCTGGCGGAGTTTCTCTTCCATCTTTTTCTCTTTCTCCATTCTGTCCTGCATAGATTTTATCTTTCCTCTGTCCGGAGTTAGATAAGCGATCAGCTGTTTACCTTCCATTTTAGGAGGTGCTTCCAGCTTCCCAATATCTTCCAGCTTTGAAAGAACATTATCCATTAGCTCACGCCCTATCTCCGGGTGTGTTATCATTCTTCCCCGAAACATTACCGTTGCTTTTACTTTGTGTCCCTCCATCAAAAACTCTCTCAAATGCTTCGTCTTAAAATCTACGTCGTGTTCATCGGTATTAGGATTAAAACGTATTTCCTTTACATGCATTACTGATTGATTCTTCTTTGCCTGTTTTTCTTTCTTCTGCCTCTCATAATTAAACTTACCATAATCAATTATCTTACATACCGGCGGTTTTGCATTTGGTGAGATCTCTACAAGGTCGTATCCTCTCGCCTGCGCGATTCGTAACGCCTCCTGTGGAGCCATGATCCCAAGTGCATTACCTTCTTCATCGATTACCCTGACTTCATTAGCCCGTATATATTCATTCACCCTCTCCCGTGGTGCTCTTCTTCGCGGATCTCTTCTGTTATCTTTAATAAGCTATTTTTAATTAATTAATAAATAATAGTTTATGTATCGACAATTATGCCGATTTTTTGGAAATCTCAAATTTAACCTTTTCCATAAACTCATTCAATGCCATAACGCCTATATCGCCTTCTTTGTGTTTTCTCACAGAAACCGTCCTGTTTTCCTTTTCTTTGTCACCAACTATGAGCATATACGGAATTTTCATGCTTTCGGCTTCACGTATCTTATATCCTATTTTTTCTCCTTTAAGGTCTATCTCAGCTCGTATCTTGTCCGCCTTTAATGTAGCATAAACTTCCTCAGCGTAATCATTAGAATTTTCGGAGACAGGTATAACCTGTACCTGCACCGGCGCGAGCCATACAGGGAAATTACCTGCATAGTTCTCTATCAGCACACCTATAAACCTCTCCATTGAGCCGAATGGCGCGCGGTGAATAATTATCGGGCGGTGTTTCTGTCCGTCACTTCCTACATATGTGAGATCGAATCTCTCCGGCATCACGTAATCGACCTGCGCAGTACCTAACTGCCACGGTCTGCCGAGCGCATCCTGTACAATAAAATCCAGCTTCGGACCGTAAAAGCTTGCTTCACCGATACCAATGAAATAATTCAGACCCATTTTGTCTGCCGCCTCTTTTACATCCTTTTCTGCCTGTTCCCACATTTCATCAGTACCGCCATATTTATCTTTGTTTTCAGGATCCCTGAACGAAAGCCTCGTCTTAAAATCTTTAAACCCTAATATTGAGAAAACATAAGTCGTCAGCTCTATCACATCGCATAGCTCATCCATCAATTGCTCCTGAGTACAGTATATATGCGAATCATCTACCGTAAACCCTCTAACTCGTATCAGTCCGTTAAGCTCACCCGACTGCTCGTACCTATATACCGTTCCAAACTCCGCCAGCCTTACGGGAAGGTCCCTGTAGCTTCTTGGCTTATGAGAATATATCTGGTGGTGATGCGGGCAGTTCATTGGCTTCAGCAGGTACTCTTCCTTTTTGCCCGTCTCATCCTCGAACTGCAACGGAGGATACTGCGAATCCTTGTAATAAGGATAGTGCCCCGACGTTTTATAAAGATCTATCTTCGCTATATGAGGTGTATAGACAGGCGAATAGCCTCTCTTCTGCTGTTCCGCTTTAAGGAAATCTTCCAATTGCATCCTCAGCACCGCGCCTTTTGGCAGCCATATAGGGAGCCCGCCTCCGACATTCGGCGATATCATAAACAGCTCCAGCTCATGTCCGAGCTTTCTGTTGTCACGTTTCTTCGCTTCTTCAATCTTTTCAATGTACGCCTGCAGTTCTTTTTCTTTCGGAAATGAAATACCATATATACGTTGAAGCATCTGCCTATTCTCATCACCGCGCCAGTAAGAACCCGACACCGACATCAGCTTGACCGCTTTTATTTTATCCGTCGTTGGAAGATGCGGTCCCCTGCACAGGTCAGTGAACTCTCCCTGATGATAAAGCGAAACAACATCCTCATCCTTTGCGATAGTCTCGAGTATCTCCACCTTATACGGATCATTCCTCTTCGTCTTAAAATACTCTATTGCATCCTGTCTTGGCAGTTCTTCCCTCACCGGGTGAAGGTCCCTCGCGGCTATCTCCTTCATCCTTTCGGCGATCTTATTCAGATCCTCTTCCGTGAACTTGTGCTCGGAATCTATATCATAATAAAATCCGCCCTCAATGGGAGGTCCTACACCGAACTTCGCTCCCGGGAATAGCTCCTCTATTGCCTGCGCCATAAGGTGAGACGTAGTATGCCAGTAAACTTCCCTGCCCTTCGGCGAGTCGAATTTATGGAATACCACAGCAGAGTCCTCGTTTAAAGGAGCGCTGAGGTCTTTCATTTTCCCGTTAACCTCAGCCACAAGCACATCGTTAGCCAGCCCGTTGCTGATCGACTTAGCTATGTCGAACGAGCTTACGCCTTTATCATACTCTTTACTGTTTCCGTCAGGAAACGTTATTTTGATTTTGTCAGCCAAGTAATGTCTCTAATTAGTTCATGTAATTGTAATACTTCCTGATCCTGTCTATCTCCCTTTTCAGCTTTGCCTTATTCGTTTCATCCGAGAGATATGTCTGGAATATATATTTATTAAATCTCGTCATCTCCTGCGTAAGGTTCGCTTTAAAATAATCGATCGCTACCTGTAGATCTATCGGCAATGTAGCAGTAGTGGTTTCGACCGTATCATTCTTTATTGGCACAGCCGCGATCAGTACGTCGAGAATGTACCCGAGCTGTTTCTTTGCTTCCGGGTTAATATAAACATCATTCTTATCCCTGAATCCTTCCGCTTCGAAGTCCGTCAACTCTATCATATCGCCAGTAAGAGCCGCCTGGTTTGAAGGAGTACCTGCGTGCTTTAGGAACATCTGGTATAACTCTTTATAATAGTCCTGTTCATAAACCATTAACTCGTCCTTTAGCTCGCGGAAATTAACAATTGCGATTGTTCTGCCTTTCTCCTCGGAGATCGTCTTATCGCCTGCAACCAGGTTGTCTCCGCCCGAAATGTTCTTTACATCCGTGACCATCGGGATGCTCAGCGTGACAGAACCCAGGTTCACCTTCTTCCTTGTTCCCATACCCGCTAGAAATGCCTCTGCTTCAGCCCATCTTTCGTCGGTCGGCTTCAATACTTCCGTCGGCTGAGGATAGTTCTTGTAAATACCAAGGAATGGATCGCGGAGAGATGTCGAAACTGCCATCAGCCCTGCGCCTGCTATGCTTTTTATTTTGTCAAAATCACTCTGTGTCAGGTCCGCGTAACCGCTCACTGTCAGCTCGAGGAAATTCTTTCCCTGTATGTCCTTTAACGGCGGAATAAGTGCGCCCTGCTTATCGAGTACACCGACTTCCTGTATGTAACCGTCTTCGAACTCCCTTGCGCTCTCAAATGAAAGCTGGTCGGCAGTGAGGAACTTGATAAAAGCGTTCTTCTGCGTCCCTATATTACCCTGTATGACGATGATCATGTTGGATGTTGCATTAAGCGGATCTTCATCGACTGGATAATAAAATGTAAACTTTTTTAAAGAAATAATATATGGGTCGTACTGAGTGATAAAGTTATCAGACTGTGAGTACCCGTTACTTGCAGAAAATAGAATAACTGCAAATAATAAAAGTAAAGATAATCTTAATTTGCCCATGACCGGATCTTTTTTTATTATTGAATAATGTGGGCGGTAATGGAGTCGAACCAATGACCTCTACGATGTCAACGTAGCGCTCTAACCAACTGAGCTAACCGCCCCTCAAAAACTTTAAATTAAAGACAAGAACTCTAAAAATAGGGATTTATACTGCTTTTTTCAATCCAAATTACCTTATTTTTTCCCGATACCACTCCCTAAACTGCTGTTTCTTCATATAATTTTCTGACGAGTGATTCGTATGCGCTCGAAACCTCGAGATTTCTCCTGCTCATTGTCTGCTCGGCTGTTTCCAGAGCTTTCTCTATATCATACTTTTCCGGCTTTTTACCGATCTCATTCCACGAAAACGACCCTATCTGCTTTGGAGGAAACCCGCCTCCAAATACATTCGCGAATATACCCACTGATGTTCCTGTGTTAAGCATCGTATTTATGCCGAATTTCGAGTGATCCCCTATAACACTTCCCAGGAATTGTGTCCCCGTATCGATCTCCTCACCGCTTACCTTTACCTTAATGTTCGAATAATTATTCTTCAGATTGCTCGTAACCGTATCGGCGCCGAGATTAACCATCGGGCAGATGTATGAATCACCAATGAAACCGTCGTGCTGTTTATTAACGTATGAATGAAAGATACTTGCGGAGATTTCACCCGCTACCTTGGAATGATCTCCGATATAGCAGGGTCCGTATATCTTAGTGCCGGATTTTATTTTACAGTTCTTACCGATGAATACAGGTCCCTTAATGAAAACGTAAGGCTCTATCTCGGTCTCGTCATCTATGACTATCCCGCCGGCTTTACAGTCGAGAACGATGTTTGGATAAAAATTAACGGCTTTACCGAAATTAATGTTCATCATGTCTTCACGTGAGATTATCTGCATACCGTCATATACATGGAGCAGTGTTGGGTTAAGTCTGACCCTGTACATTATGTCCCTCTCAAGCAGGTAAGAAAAATACCTGCGTATGTCCCACGGATACTTTATCTCTATAATGTCATTGGAAAAATCCTCTTTTGTAACAACCTCGCTGTTTAGCCCCGCGTCCGTGAAATCCTTTAAAGAAAGTACGTTATCACCCTGACTCTCAGCTTTATCCTTCAGTGGAGCAACTTTCCCGGCAGAGACATAAGCAAACAACACGTCGCCGTTATGTGTCCAGACCGTATCCTTTTTTGAGGCATCGGAAAATGTCGGCAGTAAAACCTTGCTCATAAGGAACCTTCCGTTTAGGAACATTACGTCCTCTGAAGGGATGTTATTTACTACCCTGTCCGGAAAGCATTCCTTCAGATAAGCCGACATATAGCTTCTGCAGTGAAGAAGTATCTCATACCCTTCGCCCATCTCCCTCTCCATCGTTTCAAAAATAGTGAATGCTCCGCTCTTCAAAGCATAGGAGGGGCGCAGGTACGTAATTGGATACAGGTCTTCGTAACCCCTGTCTTCAAAAATTATTACCTTCATTGAGGACTCCTTATTGTATTATCATATAAAGAAATAAACGCAATATAGAGTAAATAAAAAAGCCATCTTGTTCGGGAAGATGGCTTTTAAGTTCTGATATATGCTTTTAACTATGATGCTTCGGTTGTTTTCGCAGACTGAACCTTGCCGTATTTCTTCCTGAATTTCTCGACTCTTCCGGCGGTGTCAACTATCTTTTGGGTGCCGGTAAAGAACGGGTGGCACGCTGAACATATTTCCACCTTGATCTCCGGTACGGTTGACCTGGTCACGAATGTCTCACCACAGTTGCATTTCACTTCACATCTGTAGTATTTTGGATGGATATTCTTCATTTTATCTTAATATTAACCAAATCTTTTGGTAAACAACTAAATTAACCTTATTAATTTATATTTTCAAGTAGATAAGATTTTCCAATCTATACTGATGATTAATATTAAAATAACTATTTTAGCATAAAAATCTCATAATTTACTTAAAATGATAGACTTTTTGATCGAAATAATGGGCGTGGAATCTACATCCGGGATGGAAAATTCCGTGGCTGAATACATTAAAGATAACTTCTCCCCCGCCGGAGCTGAGCTCGAGATACAGGATATCGACAACGGAATGGTAAACTTGTACTATAAATGGGGAAAACCGGAGGTTATATTCTGCTCTCACTTCGATACCGTCCCCCCGTATATTCCGCCCCGGATAGAAGGCGATACCATTTACGGGCGGGGCTCATGCGACGCCAAAGGACAGATAGCCTGTCTCGCTGAAGTCTGCAAAAGGCTCCACGAAAAAGGCGAGACAAATTTCGGTCTCCTCATGCTCGCCGGTGAAGAAGTCGGATCTTACGGCGCGCGAGCCGCGAATAAAGTTATCCAAGGATGTAAATATGTAATTGTCGGTGAGCCGACCGAGAACAAGCTCATAAAAGCGCAAAAAGGTAATATGCTCGCTGAAGCGCGGTTCTTCGGCAAAGCCTTTCACTCCGGCTACCCCGAACACGGTGATAACGCGATTCAAAGAATGGTGGACTTTGTTAACAGGATGAATGCGTTGGAATTTCCCATAGACCCTCTCCTTGGAAAAACGACCTACAACATCGGCAACCTCTCGTCAGATAATGCCCGTAACATCATCTCCGATTACGTCTCTATGAAAATATTTTTCAGAACGACCTTCCTCACTCATGACATACTCGTCAAAATGGTCAACGAGATAACGGACGATCGAACAAAGATAGAGTTTGCTTACGGAGACCGCCCGATAGAATTTCACACTGTGGACGGCTTTGAAACAGGAGTGGTGTCTTACGGTTCAGACGCGCCTGAGCTTCCTAACCTCGGCAAACCAATGATGTACGGACCCGGAAGCATCTTCACCGCCCACACGCATAACGAACACATAAAGATCCCTGACATGCAAAAAGCCGTCGAAGATGTAATGGGGATATACGAGAGGATAAAGTAGCAATACCTTTTGAATTTAAAAGACTAAACAACAATGTTTCTAAAAAATATCGAAACAGGTCAAAAGGTAGTAATTATCTTCTTAACTTCGGTTTTGATTCTATTATTCATTTTAGTATACTTCGGGAATTCCTTGATCACCTTTCCTCCTGAAAAAAGACCTGAAAATGTACCGGTCAATGCAAAATTTTCTATGGGTGATTGGTTCGAACTTGTTGATAAGATTGACGCAAAGACTTATCATTTTCGGATTTATAAAAGAATTAGCGGATCATTGAAATTAGATGGAATTTTCAGGGTTGATAGTGTTGGTAATTGTTTAAGTAAGTTGGATACTAATAATATTCTAAATAATCTAGAGTATTATGATAGAAAGATTTTTTTAACATATCCCAAGAAACCTAGAACACTTGAATGTTTTTTAAACTTAATTGAATTGATTAAATCGGAAGATACGACTTTCAAAGGATCAATTAAGTTAGAAAAGAAAATAATTACTAAATGATTAATTTGTCCAATCCTTGATTATTCAACCCATAACCCATATTTTTGTATAGGATTATGAATACACACATCGCAAATATTCTATTTGTTCTTAAGTCCAAAAAACAATCCGCTAAGAAGCAGGCGTAGCCTGCGTCTATCTCACATATTGCCCGATTCATACCCGTATTTAAATTAAAACTGTAACTGGAAATAATTCTTATTTGATTTTGGATAAAATAAAAGTTGGAATATTAGGATGTACCGGAGCCGTGGGGCAGAAGTTCATCGCCCTGCTGGAGGGACATCCATTTTTCGAGATAAGCACTATCTCCGCCTCCGAAAAGTCCGCCGGGCAAAAATACGGCGAGCGCGTAAGCTGGATCGAGACCGCTCCCCTCCCCGAAAATATCGCGGATATGGTTATTAGCGACTGCACTGGCGATCTGGACGCGAAGATACTCTTCTCCGCGCTCGATTCATCCGTCGCTGGTGACGTCGAAACACAAATGGCAGACCGGGGTTACGTAGTCGTCAGCAATTCGAAGAACCACCGAATGGATGATAGCGTCCCTCTGCTCATCCCGGAAATAAACGGGGATCACTTCGCGCTCATTCATTCACAGCCCAGCAAAAACACCTCCGGCGGTTTCATCGTCACAAACCCTAACTGTGCCACCGTCGTACTCGCGCTCTCCCTCTACCCGTTCCATAAGGATTTCGGCGTCGAGAGCGTCATCGTTACCACCATGCAGGCGGTTTCCGGAGCCGGATACCCAGGCGTCCCGGCATTGGACATCCTCGGAAACCTGATTCCGCACATCGGCGGAGGAGAAGAAGAAAAATTGGAGACCGAGCCTCTAAAGATCCTCGGCTCCCTCGACCAAAACAAAATAAAGTTTGCGGACTTCAAAGTTTCCGCTTCTGTAAACCGCGTGCCCGTCAGGGACGGCCACACTGTCTCCGTCTCCGTAAAGCTGAAAAACCCCGCATCAAAAGAAGAAATTCTACGTGTCATCTACGCCGCCCCGACGCTGGACTTGCCGTCTGCCCCGAAGCAGCTCCTGCACTATCTGGACACCCCGGGACGACCGCGACCCCTCACCGACGCGTACACCGGCAACGGCATGAGCGTGACAGTGGGACACTTACGTCCCTGCACGGTCCTCGACTGGAAATACACCGCGCTGGGGCATAACACAATACGCGGAGCCGCAGGCGCTGCGATCCTCAACGCTGAATACATGGTAAAAAATAATTTGCTGTCATGATAGTAATGAAATTCGGGGGTACATCCGTACAGGATACGGAAGCCTTCAAAAGGACAATCGAAATAATAAAAACCAGGCTGGACAGGAATCCAATCGTGGTTTTATCGGCGACGGCGGGAACAACCGATGTGCTGGAATCTCTTTGCAAAAATGCAAGCGAAGACGAGGAAGCCGTCTGTGAAAAAATATTATCTGACCTTAAAGAAAAACATCATCTAATAGCGAGGGGGCTGGTTAAAGATCCGGGCAGGCTGGAAGAGCTGATCAAGATACTGGATGAGAAGATCGTACAGATCTCCGACCTGGTAAAAGGAATTTTCCTTTTATCGGAGCTGTCCAAGCGAAGCCGTGCGAGAATACTGGCCTTCGGAGAAATATTATCAACCAACATACTTGTTTACACGCTCAGTGATATGGGATATAAGTGTGCGCTGCTCGATTCGCGGGATTTTATTATAACCGACGAGGAGCCGCTGAATGGAGACCCGCAAAAAGAGATTATTACAAGTAAAGTAAAAGAGTTTATAACGCCTTTGCTGGATGGCGAAACCATCCCGGTCGCGCAGGGTTTTATCGCCAGATCTGTATCGGGCAGCGCAACTACTCTTGGGCGGGGGGGTTCGGATTACACGGCTTCGCTCATCGGCATGGCCTTAAATGCAGATGAAATCGAGATCTGGACCGACGTAGACGGAATTTTAACTGCTGATCCGCGGAAGGTAAAAGGAACACAGATTGTGAAGGAAGTTACTTTCCGGGAAGCGGCAGAGCTGGCGTTTTTTGGAGCAAAGGTACTTCATCCTTCCACAATTACTCCGGCAGTGGAAAAGGGAATTCCTGTTAGAGTACTGAATTCGCATAACCCGGATAACCCCGGCACCTTAATAAAAGATGATATCGATCACGGAGAGCATGATATTAAATCAATTACGTGTAAAGAGAATATTAGAGTAATAAACATATATTCGCCGAGAATGCTTCTCGCACACGGATTTCTCAAAAAAATATTCGAGATATTCGATAAATACAGAACTTCGGTGGATCTAATCACAACCTCGGAAGTAAACGTATCGCTGACGCTTGACAATGAGGAGAGAATTGCGGACATTATAAAGGAATTAGAGGAATTCTCAGAAGTAAACCTGGAAGAGGACAAAGCTCTGGTCTGCGTGATTGGTAAGGATATTAAAAACACAAAGGGAATAGCAACAAAGATATTCGAATCCCTCGAAGACTTTAATATCACAATGATATCACAGGGAGCGTCTCTGATAAATCTTAGCTTCGTAGTAGAAAGAAAAGATCTGGGCAGTGTTGTGCAGGCTCTGCATGACCGGTTTTTCGCTTAACAAAATAGTAAAATGGATATTTACATAATCGGTTACGGTAAAATGGGAAAGGAAGTGGAGAAAATACTCACTTCACGGAATCACTCCGTTGCCGGTAAGCTGGATATAGGTGACGACATTAATTCAGCCGATGCAGGAGATTCTATCTGCATAGATTTTACGACACCGAACGCATTTAAGAATAACTATAAAACAATTGGAGATAAGTTTGCCGGAGCTGTAGTAGGTACAACGGGCTGGAATGATATAAAAGACGAAGTGACAGGCTATTTCAAAGAAAAAGGGAAGAGTCTGGTTTATGCGAGTAATTTCTCAGTCGGAGTGAACATTTTTTTCGATGCGCTCGAGAGGCTCTCCTCACTAACATCACAAGCGGGCGGATATAACCCTTATGTGGTGGAACTTCATCACAGTGAGAAGAAGGATGCTCCATCCGGGACGGCAAAAACAATGGAATCCATTATAGAAGAATATTACAAAGAGAGTATCAACATTGCCTCAGTAAGAAGCGGTAATATAAAAGGAATACATGAGGCAGGATTCGACTCGAACGCAGACAGGATAACTCTAAAGCACGAAGCGCTGTCGCGTGAAGGGTTCGCCCTTGGCGCGGTTATGGCGGCAGAGTGGCTTGCAGAAGAGCCGGGAGTGTGGGATTTCAGAGAACTCTTAAACAAAAAACTGAAACTGGGATAATATTATGAAGGTCACAAAACTAAGCGGTGTAGGCACAGCTCTTATAACACCGTTCGACATAGGGTACAACATAGATTTTGACTGCTACAGGAGTCTCGTTAAAAGGCAGGTAGAAGCGGGAGTGCATTTTCTGGTGCCACTCGGAACAACCGCGGAGACTCCATGCCTTAACGAAGAAGAGAAACTCGCTATCCTCGGCGTAACGATCGATGAGGTGGACGGGAGAGTTCCTGTCATAGTCGGTGTGGGTACAAACAATACAGAACAGGTAATCACAAAGATAATAGATTACGAAAAACTGAACCCGGACGGGTATATGGTTGTGACGCCTTATTATAATAAACCTACACAACAGGGATTGTATACGCATTTCAGCGCGATTGCACACTGTACAGATAAACCAATAGTAATGTATAATGTGCCCTCTAGAACCGGTACAAACATGACCGCGGAAACAACACTCAGATTGGCAGAAATTAAAAACATTATCGCAGTTAAAGAGGCATCGAGTGATTATACACAGATAAACGAAATAATAAGGAATGCACCGGACGGTTTTTCGGTAATATCGGGCAATGACATAGAAACTCTTCCCCTATGTGTGAGCGGAGCGACAGGAGTAATAAGTGTAGTGTCAAACGTAGTGCCGGGCGATATGGCTCAATTAATGAAGCTGATCGCGGGAGGTAAATGGGATGATGCAAGGAAACTTCACCATAAGTTAACCCCGATGTTTAACAACTGCTTCATAGAAAGCAATCCCATACCAGCAAAGGCAGCGATGAATGAGCTGGGGCTAATCGAAAACGTATTACGACCGCCTCTATACAAAGCAACCGAAAAAACCGTGCAGATAATGAAAGAAACATTATTAGCGTTAAATTAAAAGCATTATGTCAGCAGAACTGCAAAGCAAATTAAAAGAATTACAGGCTCAGGGCGATAATCTAGACATAGATGATGCTATTACTTTCTTCGCCGACATAAGAACATACCTGGAGAAGGGACTTATACGTACTGCAGAAAAAGTGAACGGTGAATGGAAAGTAAATCACTGGGTTAAGGAAGCGATCATATTCGGATTTAAAGTTGGAACCCTAGAAGAAGTAAAACACCAACCGTGGAGCTACTTCGATAAATCGACTCTTCCACTGCATCCACTGGACGTAGAGAACAAAGTCAGATTAGTGCCGGGCGGCTCATCAATTAGAAGCGGGAGCTGTGTGTCCGCCGGAACAATAGTAATGCCCCCATCTTACATAAACATCGGTGCGTTCATCGATACGGGATGCATGATAGACTCTCACGCACTCGTGGGTTCATGCGCGCAAATGGGAAAGAACGTTCATCTTTCTGCGGCATCACAGATCGGCGGGGTACTCGAGCCGATCGGAGCACTGCCCGTTATTATAGAGGACAATGTTTTTATCGGAGGTAACTGCGGTATATATGAAGGCACGATCGTAAAACAAAGAGCGGTAATAGGAACCGGTGTTATTCTAAACGCATCCACACCCGTGTTCGATAATACAACAGGAGAGTTTATAAGAAAGCAAACCGATATCCCTCTAACAATACCGGAGGGTGCCGTAGTAATCGCAGGGACAAGACCTATTTCATCCGGGAAAGGTGCCGATGCGGGCATCCAGATCTACTGCCCAATAATAATCAAGTACAGGGATGATAAGACAGATAACGCCATTACGCTGGAGGAAGCGCTCAGATAATGAACCACTGGATAAAAACCAACCCATTTTTTACTTTAAATAACTTCGAAGACATCTACAGGCTGGTTTCGGAGAGTGAAACTCCGTCTTTTATCTATTCTAGAAAGGTGATCGAAAGGCAATACAACCTCCTAAAAGATAATCTCCCCGAAAAGATAAAGATATTCTACGCGCAAAAGAGCAACCCGAACAAAGGTATTCTAAATGCAATCAAAGATCTGGGAGCCGGCTGTGACACTGCGTCGCTTGGCGAAATGGCAAAAGCATTAGACGCAGGGTTTCCCGAAGACAAAATAATGCTGACGGGACCGGCGAAAACCCAAAGAGAATTAGCGTTCGCTCTACAAAGAAAGATATATTCTATAAACATCGAATCGTTACAGGAGCTTGAGCTTCTTAACAAGCTTGCGGAACAGATCGGAACAAAGCAGGAGATACTCGTGCGGATCAATCCGCCATTCGAAGCAGGAGAAACGAATACGATAATAGGCGGAATGGGAGTAAGCAAGTTTGGAATAGACGTGGATTACGTGCCGGAGTTCATCGAAAGCGCACTTAAAATGAGGAATATTGTTATAAAAGGTATCCACATATTCAATTCATCACAGATACTCGATTGGAGAAAGATATACCGCAATACGATCGACGTGATAGATTCAGCAATGGAGATAAGCAGTAATTTCGAGATCGAACTGAAACGGCTGGACATGGGAGGGGGTTTCGGGATCCCATACGCACAAAACGAAAAAGAGCTGGATATAGTAACGCTGGGAAGCAAAGTAGCAGAACTGCTTGAAGCTCCGGACTATAAAGATTTTCTATCCAATGCAGAACTGATATATGAACCCGGCAGATACCTCTCAGGAATGAGCGGGATATACATTACAAAAGTTCTTTATACCAAAGTATCTAACGGCAGAAAGATAGCCCTGATTGACGGCGGTATACATCACCTGATACGCCCGATACTAATAGGGCAGCCTCATCCTATTGTAAATCTCACAGCAATACGAAATGGCAGAAATGAAACCGATAAATACATGGTGGCAGGTCCATTATGCACGTCGCTGGACAGGTTCGATACATCTGCGGTACTAAATGAGGTTCACCCGGGCGACATACTTGCCGTACTGAATGCCGGTGCATACGGATACACTGAGAGCATGCCGTTATTCCTTTCTCATAAGCCGGCGCCGGAAATTTTCCTGAACTAATGAGCAAAGTATTTCTCACAGCCGAGTGGCGCAACCTAATTCTTATCACTTATAAAATTCCAACAGATATACTCACACCTCATCTCCCCAAAGGAATTGAGCTGGATACTATAAATGGAGATGCATTCGCAAGCCTGGTCGCATTCGATTTTCTGAATACAAAGGTCAAAGGGGTAAAGATACCCTTTCACGTGAATTTCCCCGAGATAAACCTGCGTTTTTACGTAAGAGAAATTGAAAGCAAACGAAGGGGCGTGGTATTCATAAGGGAGTTCGTACCGAAGTATTTTATTGAGCTCGTTGCAGATAACGTTTATAACGAACCATACAAAAATATACCGATGAAGAGTTCGGTAACAAAAAACGGAACTGTACGGGTCGAACATGAAATAGAGTTTGAGAACAATGAATACAGCATCTCTCTTGAAGCAGAAAACAAACCATACCTGCCCGGGGAAGATTCAACCGAACATTTCTTTAAGGAGCATTCATGGGGATACGGAACCAATAAAAATGGTGAGACTCTTGTATACAGGGTTGACCACCCTTTCTGGGACGTATATCCCGTCATAAAATATGAGCATAATTTCGACTTCGCAAAAATATACGGAGAGAAGTGGAGCTTTCTAAATCAGGAAGATCCCTATAGTATTATATTGGCAGAAGGATCGGAGATAAAGGTTTATTCTCACACAATATTGTAAAAAGCAGGCAAGATGCCTGCTTTTTTATACATCTACAAATCCTAAGGCTTTACAATAACCGGTTTTACTTTTTGAAGTACCGACATTGTCTTATCATCGAGGTTAAGGTGCTCTTTAACGAGTTCATGCGGTGTAAGAGCCATCCATTGATTCAGCGAGATATCGGCGAAGTATGAGCTTTTGAACATTTCAAGAAAAGTCAATGTTTCATTGCCGGTATTCTCAACATAGTGCCCCATGGCAAACGGCACATATCCCACATCGCCAGCCCTGTAATCGAAAGTCCTTGCCATCCCGCTCGACGCGTAAACGGTCATACGTCCTTCACCGGAAAGATAATACTGCCATTCATCGTTATTTGGATGCCAGTGCATTTCACGCATACCGCCCGGCTCTATCTCTACTAATGCCGCGGCGATGGTATTTGAAACCGGGAAATTAGACGAATCTACTATCCTTGCCTGTCCCCCGGAGAACTTAACGGGCTCCTGAGCAAGCATTCTATAGCTGTAGCTTACGGGGGTCGGACCCTGGGGAGATTCTACTGCCGCTTTGTCTTTCGGCTGAGGTACTTTTCCGGGGAAGATATAGCGGTCTTTGTTTACATTGATAGGGATATTTGCGAACGCGGACTCGGGTACGCCGAAGTTTTTAGCAAGCACCTCGCGCGGAGTATGCGCGAACCAGTCGGTGATTAGGAATGTTTCGTTCTCGGAAAATGTCCCGTCATCGAACACCAGCAGAAATTCACACCCGTCGTCGAATGCCTGAATAGAATGAGGGATACCGGGCGGGAAATTCCATAGGTCGCCGGGACCGAGGTCATCGATGAAGTTCCTGCCCTGCGGATCAACGACTGTTATCTGGCAATGCCCAGCGATCATGTAAGCCCACTCGGCCTCCTTGTGCCAGTGCATCTCGCGGATCGCTCCGGGTTTTAATCTCATGTTAACGCCGGACATCGTGGTCGCAATGGGAAGCTCCCGCGTCGTGATCTCGCGCGCCCATCCCCCTTTGGAAAGACGGTTTCGTGCGGTCGCGTATGAAAATTTTAAATTTGGTACGGTACCGGCGTCAGTGTCGGGCGAGCGCAGCTGGTCGGGATTTTGCCGCTGGAGGGCATCATTTTGGGGTCCCATTATGGTTCCACCCAGGTCACCACGGATCGGTTCTAACGAATCCGGGGTTTTTTCGTTTTCTTTGTTGTCCATAATTTAATTAGACTTTTTATGTTGGATGTAAAAAATTTTGTAATCGATGCGCAGGGGTACCGTTCGTGCATAACGGGGATTATGGATAGTCAGTCGTTACATATGAGTAAGAATCAATCTGCTTTACTAATCTTCTTTGAGCCAATTCCAGGCTTCGTCCAGCTTTGTATAATCGAAATACTCTTCCTTAATACCGAACATCTTCGCAAAGAAGCTGTCGATCTCTACAGCGATCTCCTGTAATTTGCTGTGACCAACGAACGCGAACTTTTCAATTATACTTACGACAGGAAGCAGGAATTCCATGTAAGCGGCAAAGGTTTCCGAACCGAAGGCTTCAAATTCATGAAGTTCGATGAGCAACCTTATTTTACCGTGTTCTTCTCCGAGGGACTTTAGTTTGCTTATAACTTCTTCCCTCTCACCTTTTGGCACTTCACCTATAAGCTTCACACCAATCAGATTTCCCTTACTTTCACTTAGAATTTCGTACATTTCTCTAAATTTGTTTTTGACATGATATCATAAAATATATAAAAATAATACCTATTTTTAATGATTAAATTTTTATCAAAAGATAATTATATTAGTGTTTTCGGGATGTAGCGCAGTCCGGTAGCGCACTTCGTTCGGGACGAAGGGGTCGCTGGTTCGAATCCAGTCATCCCGACCAATCTACTCACTCCTAAATAATTAAATATTTTAAAATTTATAACCTACGAATTGAGTAAAAATAAATCTATAAAGAAGGTTTATTCAATTTCCAAAATCAAATTCAGACCAATATCTTTTCATGATATTACAACTATAGCTGCTCTCCTAACTGAAAATATTTCCAAAAGAGAATTTACATTTAAAGTTTTATCCAATCAATTATTCACTCCAGAAAAAGATCTAAAAATTCTTAAAGATACTTCAGATAGAGAATTAATAAAATTTGCCAAAGGATTTTTAAAAAAAGAAAACTATAATATAAACAGATTTAAAAATAATGCTGACTTTTTTAAAAATTTCTACAAAGTAGTTTCATACCGAAATAAATCACAATACAAAAAATTACAGAAGTCCCTTGAACCAATTATTTCTCATGTAAAGGATATTTTTGAACAACAATCACTAGTTGGGATAAAATTTAAACACATTTTTGATTCTTTAACGCCCACAGTTAATTTAATTGCTGAAAACATTAAGCCCTTTATTGACACTGTAAATACATGGGCTGAACAAAATCGCTCGCTCTTTCAGGACTTAGGTAGAAACTTAATTGAATCACAAAATGAATATACAATTGCTGAAAAAAAAGCCGTAAAGATTTTGCAAAAACACAAATGGCTTGTATCACCTAATATTTCTATGGACTTTATACACGAGGTAATAAAATTAGATTGGAAACCTGGAAAACAAAAGGAAAAAATAAAAGGGCTATTCATTGATTATTTTTCAAAAAATAATTGGGAAAATTTAAATAGTCTATTTGTCGATAAAAGGAAAAACCCAATTGTAAGAAAAAGATTAAAAATAATTAACGATTGCATTATAGTACTGAAGACATCTCATGCAAATAATAACCCAGTAAATGCAATCTTACCTTCTCTTATTTCTCAAATTGATGGTTTCCTTACTGATTACTTAAAATCGAAAAATATTTCTGGCCTCAATACATACAGTGAAAGAAAAAATCGTTTCAGGGGAGTTGGCTCGAGGGCACTTACACCAGATTTTAATAATCTTGCCTATGATTTTATTTTAGAAATTTTTTATCAGAAATCAATACCTGGTAAGCCACTTAAAAAACCCTTTAATTTCAATAGGCATAAAATAATGCATGGCGAAAACGTTAGATATGGTAGAAAAGATTATTTAATTAGAGCATTTTTGATTTTAGATTTTCTATTTTCCTTAAAATAGTAGAACCCTCATCTAGCATATGATACAGAAGGAATTTGCAAAAAATGCGGTAGAAGTATTAAAAAATGATGATTCCGTTATAGGAATCACTGCAGGCGGTTCATGGCTGACGGATGAACTGGATGAATATTCCGACCTGGACCTGATACTTGTTACCAAAGATAAAGTTGCCGGCAATAAAGAAAAAATGATAAGCTATGCTGGAAAAATGGGAAACTTACTGAACGCATTCACAGGCGAGCATGTCGGCGACCCAAGGGTGCTCATCTGTTTGTATGACAATCCCTTACTGCATGTGGATATAAAGTTTCTCACGCCGGAGGAATTCCATAAGCGAGTCGAAGACCCTTTCATACTTCACGACACGGAGGACCAGTTAAAGAATATAATTGAAAAGACGGAAGCGAAATTTCCAACGCCTGGATTTCAATGGATGGAAGATAGGTTCTGGACATGGGTACATTACGACCTGGTAAAAATAGGAAGAGGAGAATATTTCGAGGCTCACGACGGATTTGCTTTTTTCCGGGACATGATACTGGGTCCGCTGATACATATTAAAAACGGGAATCTGCCGCGCGGTGTGCGAAAAGTGGAAACACACATTGCCAAAGAAGAGCTCGAACTTCTAAAAAGGACGATCCCACAATATGACAGGCAATCACTTATAAAAACACTCGAGGAAGTCGTTTCACTTTACAGAAAGCTCAGAGAGGATGTGTTTACAGATGATATTATTTTGAGAACGGAGACCGAGAGTAAAGTGATGGAGTATTTTGAGAAAATAAAGAAAGAAGGAGTGTGAATGAGTCACGAAGTTAAGATAAAGATAATGGAAAACGGCTGCTACTCGGTATCGGGAGCGCCGCGCGTGGTCGAGAAGATACGGGTAGTAAACGAGCATGGATCGGCAGTTGAATGGAAGGATGGAAAAGAATTTGAAACGAAGGAAAAATTCTCACTCTGCAGGTGCGGTCATTCGAAGAACAAGCCCTTCTGCGACGCAACTCATAAACAGATCGGGTTCAAGGGAACACTAACTGCCGATAGAAGCCCGAGAACATCGAGAGAAAATATTTACGAGGGAGACGGAATAGCAATGACGGATGACGAATCGCTTTGCGCAGGATATGCATTCTGCGACAGGTTCGGCGGGGTATGGAACATGATGGAGATCTCGGAAAATCCCCGCATCAAGGAAAGAATTAAAAAGCAGGTATCACTGTGCCCTACAGGACGCCTGCAATATATTTTATCGGGACACGATGAACCCGAAGAGAAGCATTACGAACCAACAATCGGGCTGATAAAAGACGGACCAATACTTGCGCTCGGGAATATACCGGTAGAAGCCCCGGACGGATTCGTGTACGAAATAAGAAACAGGCAGGCATTGTGCAGATGCGGTGGATCCTCGAATATGCCCTTCTGCGACGGATCGCATTGGGATAACGGATTCAGCTCGGATTAATATTCCGGGCTTTATTATATTTTAATCTCAGATCAGTATATTTTCCAAAAAAAGCTGATGAAAAAGACAGTATTATTTACAATATTCACATTATTTATTTCCTCATTTTCCTTTTCCCAGGGGAATCTTAAGGACATAACGATACTTCACTGGAATGATTTTCACGCAAGGAACCTGCCATATAAGGTTACAAGGAAGGTGGACGGCGAGGAAATACAATATTTCGTTGGTGGTACTGCGGGAATGCTGGGATACCTGAACAAATACCGTAATGATAACTCTCTTGTCGTGAACGGCGGTGACGATTACCAAGGTACACCGATATCTTCAATAACAAAAGGGTTTTCTCAGATACACCTGCTCAATCTATATAACCTCGATGCATTCGTGCTGGGCAACCATGAATTCGATTACGGGCAATATCTGCTCGACTCGGCTTTACAGACAGCTAACTTCGACTACCTCTCGGGCAATGTATTCTTCGAACCGAAGGAATTTACGATGGGAAAACCATACACAATAAAAGAGATCAATGGTGTAAAGATCGGTATAATAGGACTGACAGCACTGGAGCTTCCTGAGCTTTCCCTTCCCTCCAATATAGATATGATAGACATGCTGAACGCGGATTCTATAGTTGCAGACGCCATACCAAAGCTAAAATCAGAGGGTTGTAACATGATCATGCTCCTTACCCACATAGGATTAGACCACGATAAGGAAATGGCAGAGAAGTTTTATCCCGATCTCGATGTAATAGTCGGCGGTCATTCACATACCCCTCTCTTCGAACCGGTGATACAAAATGGTGTTATAATTGTTCAGGCGGGTTCATACGGCAGATGGCTGGGGAAACTCGACCTGCAGGTGGATATAGATAAGGATACAGTATTATTTTTTGCCGGTGAACTGGTTGAGACAGTTCTCGACTCAGCAATAATGAATGGCAATGCGCAAATCGAGGTGGACAGACTGTTAGGAGACATAGATGACGAGTTACATGAAGTGCTCGGGGAATTAAAGACACCGTGGGAAAGGAAGTCTGCTATAGAAAGCAACCTGGGGCAGTGGGAGGCAGATGTATTCAGAAACAAGACTGGTTCAGACGTTGGTTTTATAAATTCAGGGGGGCTAAGATCAGACCTATTCGCAGGAAATATAACCGTAAATGACATATGGACAATTAACCCTTTCGGAAATACGGTCGTCAAAATGAAAGTAAGCGGGAAAGTACTGAAAGAGATGATGTCGAATGCTATATCAAAAAATTACAGAGAACTTAAAGAATCAGGTTATACAGATATGGTCATAACATCGGGATTAGAAATTGAATTCGATTCAAAAGCAATTATGAACAATGAACCGGAATTTATAAAAGTATTTATGATAAACGGTGAACAGCTTGATGTGAATAAGGAATATGTAATTGCAACAAATAATTATGTGGGACAGCAATTCGAGAAATTCTTTGGAACCGTTTCGGAAAGACCGGGAATCGACGATACTAACATAATAGACAGGGATTTATTAATAGATGCCGTTAAAGAACAAAAAGTGATAAATTCAATTATAGAGAAAAGAATAAAAGACATAAACAAACAGGAGTAAAATGAGCGAAGTAAGATTAGTGAACTGTATTAAACTGAAAAAGGAGCTACCCGGATTGGACAATCCTCCTATCGAGGGTGAAACAGGACAGAAAGTATATGAAAATGTATCCAAAGAAGCATTCAAAATGTTCCTGGAGCACTTTAAAATGATAATAAACGAATACCGGCTGGACCTGACATCGCCTGCTACGGACAAGGTTTTTGAAGACCAGATGAAGGATTACTTCTTTGGGGAAGGGATGAAGCTTCCAGACGAATATACACCTCCCGAGAACTAACTCCTTATATCGTAAACTTTTGTTTTGATTTTTCGTAAATTTATACCTGAGATGAATCAAAACTAACATTATTGGAGTTTTTTACCGCTGATAAATACGTAACTCTTCCAAGACTTACCGCATACAACAAATTTCTTGACGACAAGAACTTAAAGACGTTCAAGACATATCTTGTAATTGCCATAGTTTTTTTCGCCTTAACACTTGTAGTAAATATTTTCGATAAATTTTCGGGTGTAGTATTGACCTTAAACACAATTAATATTGTGTTCCTTTTAATAGTAAGGTTAAATTTTAAAAAGCTATTAAACTCGAATAACATCCGAAAATTTCTCTATGGATACTTAATCGCCCAAATCATATTCGCATGTCTTATAAACTTTGCGCATATATTGTCTTCATCCGAAGTCCGTTCTGAAAGAAAAACGGAAAATACTGTTGCACAAGACTCTGCCGCAACGAAGGACTCTACAATTGCCGATAGGGAATCCACACAGGATTCATCAACTGATAAAACTAAAAAGGATACCGTTTGGAAGAATGAGAAAGGTAATATGAGCGTTACGGTAGATCTCGGCAGTAATTATGATACATTCGCCGAGTGGCTTTTGATATTATCCATAATGCTCGTGATGTTCTCATTTCCGCGTCCGGACCTATTAAAGATCTGGGCATTTGGATTAGCCCTTCCAATAGCTTGCGAGCTGATAACATACGGAACCCTGCAAAAAGATGATTACATAGCTTATGGCAGCTTCTATTTTATCTTCTTTTTTGTAAGCTTCTTCACTGAGAAGCGGACTCGAAAGAAATTTAATGAGCAGTATGATTTTTATCTCAAGAAGAATTATGAAAGCATACGAATGAAAAAGGAGCTGGATTCGGCAAGAGAGATCCAGCTATCCATGCTTCCAAGCAGTACCTCAGTAGTGAACGGAATAGACATTGCCGGCATATCGCTCCCGGCAAAGGAAGTTGGCGGTGATTATTTCGATTACTTTAAATTATCGGATACAAAGCTAGGTGTATTTATCTGCGATGTATCAGGACACGGGGTAGCAAGCGGACTGATGTTATCAGGATTAAGAAGTTGTATGCATCTGATACTCGAGGACGAGGATGACCCGAAGATAGTTATGGAAAAGCTGAACAGGATGGTGAGAAAGACACAGCAGAGGAAGATGTTCGTAACGGCAGTTTTCGCGCTTGTAGATACGGAAAAAAATGAGTGCAGGTTATTCAATGCGGGACATCTGCCCCCATACAAGATATCGGAATCCGCAGGAGAGATATTCAAGATAAGAAAACACGGCATTACCCTGGGAGCAGTGGATAATATTTCGATACCTAACCACGACTCGGAAGTGGTTTTTGATTTCAATAGAGGGGATAAAATAGTATTTTACACAGACGGACTCAGCGAAGCAATGAACGGAGTGAAGCAAGAATACGGCTTTGAGCGTATCGAAACAATACTTCAGCACAATACTGACAAAAGTCCGGAAGAACTGATTAAAATTCTAAATGATGACGTACGGGCATTTATCGGTGCAAACGAGCAGATAGACGACCTTACAATTTTAATAATAGGAAGACAGTAATGAAAAAACCAAAAGTCGGAATAATAATGGGTTCAGACTCAGACCTGCCGGTAATGCAACAGGCTGCTGATATACTGGATGAATTTGGCATACCATACGAAATAAAAATAACCTCCGCTCACCGCACACCCGACGTAATGGCTTCCTATTCAAAAAATGCATATAAGAGAGGGATTAAGGTAATTATAGCCGGAGCGGGAGGCGCGGCACACCTTCCCGGGATGAGCGCATCATATTCCCCTATCCCTGTCATTGGCGTACCTGTGGAGTCGCGGGCTTTGAAGGGACTGGATTCGCTTCTATCAATAGTACAGATGCCATACGGCGTACCGGTTGCAACTGTATCTATAAATAATGCTAAAAATGCCGGACTGCTTGCGGTAAAGATGCTAGCGTCTTCGGACAGGAAGTTACTCGATAAGATGATAAAGTTTATGAATAAACTGAAGAAAGAGTCTATGGATAAGAATAAAAAGCTGAAAAGCAAGAAATGATTATTGTATCATAAGCAGGTAGGCATCTACATCATCTAACAATTCCTTTTCCTTTTCTTTGTAACCGTTACCGCTAGTATAAATAATGTCATCACCGGGTTTTTTCCAGCCGATGAGTTTATCGTCCTTAAAATAGTATTCATTGCGTGTAGTACTATAATCGGTTGGATTATCCAGCATAGTAACAGCATCGGCAATATAGGAGATGCGCCAGTTATGAAAGTAGCAGTCCCTTGTCGATAAGCCTCCTGCTACGTCTCTTTCAATATGAATCTTTTTTAAAACTCCGCTGTGATAGTATGCCGTCATATTACCGCCGTCGTCAAGAGTATTATCGATAGAATTGAATATACTCATCTGCTTGTCGATCTCGAAGGCGCGCTTTTCTATTTTTGAATACTCTTTATCAATGGATGAACCCGTCGAGGATGAGCATCCCGAGGATAGAAAGGCAATAAATATTATGTAGAGGGGAATTAATTTCATTTTGGTTTGCGCATAAAAAAAATTTACTCCGCCTACCGGTTTGATAGGCGGAAGTAAATTTTAATTTATTTCACTCCGACTACTTTTTCTTTCTTCTGTATCCGTATAGGAAGATCATTCCTGCCATAACAAGAACAGGAAGTTCAAGTCCGAATAATCCGCACTTACCACCTTCTTTCTTGACGGTGGCTGTCATTTCGACATCTTCCTTAAGGTCAGCAAGGGTCTTGTCCCACTCGACGGTTTGTCCGTCTTTTCTTCCGTTAGTGGATATCACTTCACCAGGGAATTCGAACTTATAGGTAAGCTTTGTATCGCTTGCACCCATGTTCTTTGCATTCGATGTATCCTGTTTTAGAGTGTAGTTGAAATCCATACCGTCACTGCCTTCCTTCCAAGAAGTAGTCACTTTTTCAAATCCTTTTGCACTAGGAAGCGCATTAATATCCTTATACGTGATCTCCAATTTTACGTGCTTAGTTGAATCTTCGAGATCATCGCTAATATTTACACTTTTTACCTCTGAATTAGAGGAAGTGTAATTGCTTTTTGCTTTATCTTCTGAGAAAGCAAATCCACCGATCTCATCGCTGGAAGATACGTTAGACATTTTAGTCCAATAATGGAGATTTATGGTCCCGGACCCGTCAGCATTTAATTTTGTGTCCTGATCTACGTTAACACAACCTGAAAGATAGATGCCCAGAAACACAAGAAAAGAAGCAATAATTACTTTTGTGTAGTTTTTCTTCTTTACCATTTCAAGGTTATTTGATTAATGAAAATTACTTTTAACTATTAGGATATGAATGTATTTTCAAATGAAGCTAAGAATCGCGAGGTGATATCCCTTTGAAACTGAATAAAACTACAGGATTTGACTTTAGATTTCAAATAAAAAATATGTAAATTGTTGCATATTTTCTAACTTCTTGAATATAACTCCTTTGGATAATATTTTAAACAACATATTCAGCACATATGACTTTTTCCTTTTCGAGGTATTTGCCATACCTGAAGAGGTCCGCAGGGATTATCTAAACAAACTGCTTACACGTAAAGGCGGTGCAAAGCAAAAGAACGTAAGGTTTTTAAGGCATTTATATAAAGTATTAGAGGAGAACAAACTTAATCTGTGGGACGAGAAATTGATATGCCACGAACTTAAGATCTCACCACGTATGCTCGACTGCTATAAATCCCGTATTTTGAAATCTCTCAGGGAAATGTACTTTGATCAGAATAAACACTTACAAACATTCGGAGAAGATATCCCCGATGGTCCGAAGCGGAATCTGGCTATCGCGGGAAATATGTTCCGGATCGGGATGGTAAAGGAGGCAAAACAGATCTATTTAAAGCTTGAAGGAGATATCGGGAAAATAAAGCCATCCGAGCAGAAAGAGTATAGGGAAATATTATCTGCTATCTATGAAGCAATGGTTACTTACTATTCTTTCCAGAGAGACCTAAGGAAATTTAACCTCTACCTTTCAAAAGCAGAGAGTAATCTCAAAAAAGCACTGAAATATCTCCTGGAAGATCAAACTTTTAATATAAAACTAAGAGTTTTAAAGATCCGCTTCAGGAAGCTGTCACTAAAAACAATTTCCTCAAAAAATATACAATCACAACTTGATCTTCTTAAAGAAATATTAAGGCTTGCGGAAAAGACAAAGGTTTTAAAGGATGTCTTCTTTGCGTATGAACATCTTGGAATACTATCTGGAAAGTTGAAGGACTTTGAAAACGAGGAGAAGTATTTTTTGGAGGGATTGAACCTGGCAAAGAAAAAAGGATTTTCAGAAAACGAAATGATATTCGATACGCTGATCTCCTTCACTACATTCCGAAAGAATAACAAAAACGCCCGATCGTATCTTAAGAAGACCGAGAAGTATTATAACCTGATAAAGAGTAACTATTATGACTTTGGTAACCTGCTCACGGTTCACCGCAACTATCTCCGCATGCTGATATATTTTAATAAACCCGGTTGTGATGATGAGGTAGAGCAATACATCAAGCATCTGATACTTTTTTCTCAAAAAACCGATGCAATATCCAATTGGTATCTTGAGCTTTCGGATCGGCTTACATCCGGTATCTGCAAGTGGGAAGTATATATGACAGGTCCGGATAATTATGAACTGAATGTCTCTGTCGATAAAAAGCTTCACAAGTATTTTGAAGAGATGAACTATAATACGCTCATACATTTTAAAGGACTATATTCTCCCGAAGCACTTGCAGTAATGTATCTCAACCAGATCGACCTGGAATTCTGGAAAGGCACAAGATGTAATTTCGAGAACTCAAATTATTTCATTAACAAACTCCAACGGCTCGTAAAGACACGTCACGTAGGTACCAACCTTTCATGGCTTGACTCATCAAAGATCGGCGTAAATATTTTCGAGGAAATGAAATTTAAGAACAAGAAAGCTATTTTTGATAAGTATTATCCTGAAATCAGTAAATTTATAGATTCTATTAAAGATGAAAAGAAAATATTCAATATTGTGGACGACTTTGCTAAGCTGATCTTTATTTCCAAAGTTTTGAATACACCCGGCATGAAAAAAGAGTTAAGAAATCTGGAGTCATGGATAAAAGAGAACCGTCCCGAATTAATAAAATCAATATTCGAAGCGGCTATTGTAAAAACGCGTGAATTTCGTGTGGCATAAAAAGTAATCCTCTCCCGCCCCTAAACTAAGGGAGAAAGAGGATTGGAGGTTATGGCTGACTGACTTTTGAAAAATGAGATCTTTTACATCTGCGCAATATATAATACTTAATTTCCGCGCAAATGTTTCACCTAATCTTTCCTTTTTATCTTTAGCATTTGTTTTAACTCAAGCGTACCGTCGTATTTTTGGTTATTCTTCTTAGCTAACTCTATTGCAAGGTCGGCATACTTTTCTGATTCTTTATACTCGCCAAGTTTATACAATATTGACGCATAAGTATCGGTATTATAATAATTCTGTTCTAATTCCATCGACCTTTTAGCCCACTTAGCCGCCATCTTCAAGAGATCCTTATTATCCGTTCCTTCATACATATTCCAGGCGTGTTCATTAAGCGCACCCCAATTGTTATTAATATCCAGCTTCTCGACATATTCTGCATAGGCTTCAAAGTCCTTTGAAGTGAAGAAATGATTTATGTATGTGTTATTAATTTTTTGACTAACTTCCTTTTCACCGTACAGGCTTGCAAAGGTTGCTTTGTTTGCTTCCAGATATTTAAATTCTCTTCCGTCCACGTTCCATACGAACCTTTCGATCATTTGCCAGTTATCAGCCGATGTGAGTTCGCTCTCATCCTGTGTTTTTAGATACTCTTCACCAATTGCCTGATTTCCTTTTTGGTTTGCGTTCCAGAGAGCGTTTGCATAATTCATAAGCGTCTGAGGACTTCTATCTCCGGATTCGTACTTTGTCTGTAAGCCGTATAATGTCATTTCAGGATTCATAGCATTCATGCCATCCTGGATGAACTTCTCAGCTTCTTTTGAACCACCGCTCATATGGACGAGCTCGCCATCCGGACTAAAATAAAGATAGCGCGGATAACTTGTTACGTTATATTGTTTCGCAAAATCAGGTCCTTCACCCTTTTCCATGTCAAATTTATAAGAGACGAAGTTTGAATTATAAAATTCTCCCACTTCTTTTTGCGGGAATACATTAGCCGCCATCCATTTGCAAGGTCCACACCAATCGGCAAAACAATCAACGAAAATATATTTATTCTGTGCCTTAGCTATGGCAAATATCTCGGCAACGGACCCGTGCTCGAATGCCATGCCTTCTTCGGAAGTGCTGGATGACTGTTGAGCATAAGAAAGCCCTGACGCCATCACAAAGACAACTACAAAAGCAAAAATTTTCTTAACCATTTTGATTTGGTTTTAGTTTAAAATCTATGAATTGATATAATTAAAATGAAATTTCCGGGATATTTATAATACTGAAACAGTCCTCCCTATATAGAAATTCCCCGATATAACTTAGATGTTTCTTTTATACCAGAGGTTTAAGTACATTATAACTACATTTTATTCAGTTGTTTAGTAACCAGATCCTCAGCCTTTTCCCAGTTCACATCCTCCATATTGGGCATTCCCTCACTTAGTTCATTCAGTATTCCCTCCTGTATCTTTCCTCTCTCCAATGCAGTAGAGTATGGTATCCGCATGAATGAAACCATCGAATATTTAGGGATGAATCTCTCAGGATGCTTTTTGTAAAGTTCTTTTTCTATCTTTTTCTTTAGAAGGAATCTATCGTCATCTACCAGGTCCCGCATCTCTATGAAATTCTCACGCGCAAGGTCGGCTATTGCATCGGTGTTTGGTTTTCTAATTACTTCATATTCTCTGAATATCCTACCCCAGTCTCCTTCATGTTTTCCAATAATCTCATTCAGATAAACACAATCTTCGAACGCGGCATTCATCCCCTGCCCAAAGAAAGGTACTATCGCGTGGCATGAATCACCCAGCATTGTAACATGGTCTTTGTAACCCCATGGGAAGCACTTAACTGTCATAAGCGTGCCGGTTGGGTTAGAATTGAAATCTTCTACAAGGTCCGGCATCAGTTCAATTGCATCGAGAAAGTTCTTCTGAAAAAACGCAACTACCCTCTCATCGGAGTTCAAATATTCAAAACTATTCTCTCCTCCTAAAGCCTCATCATAAGCAAGGAAGAGGGTCACCGTGTAACTCCCGTCGATATTGGGCAGAGCGATAAGCATATATGAACCGCGGGGCCAGATATGTAGCGCGTTTTTAAACATGCGGAATCCACCTCCCTCGGCTGGGGGTATGTTTAGCTCCTTATATCCATAGTTTTCATATTCCTGAGAGAAATCGAATCTGGGTACCTTTAGCATTTCCATACGAATAGGCGATGTCGCTCCGTCGGTTGCTATTACAAGATCCGATCTAAGAGTCCATTCTTTATGTGTTTCATCATTTACAAAATGAACTTCACCGCTCTCTAAATTCATCCCTGTACATCTCTCGTTAAAATAATATGTAACATTAGGATCAGGCTCGGTCATATTCATCATCAGCTTATTCAGTTCAGCACGTGAGATGGAATTTATATATTCACTTTCATCTTTACCGTATGGCTGGAGATTTACTTCACCATCCAGAGGGTGCACCATTCGTCCATACATTGGTATAGCAATCTTCTTTATCTCCTCGAATAAGCCGACTTCCTTCAATGCGTGGATTCCCCTCACGGAAAGCGCCAGATTAATGGATTTTCCGCCTCCAATGTCATGTTTACGCATATCAGCTCGTCTTTCATATACATCGACTATATATCCGCGGTTAGCCAAATAGATCGAGAGAAGTGATCCCGCCAATCCGGCACCGATTATTGTAATTTTTTTGGTTTCTAACATACTGAAAAATTAAATGCTAGTTTTGATTATTTGAGTTTTTGACAGAAAATCCCTCTTGAACTTTACAATTTCTTTACTTTGGCACGTCATTTGTAATTACCAATAGTAAATAAAATTAGTAAAGGGGGATCCAAATGAAAAAATCTATTTCAATAAGATTTGCAGAACATTCTGCAATAGTATTTACATTGTTCATGGGAACAATAATTGGTCTAGCATACTACTTTTCATTCGTAGCTAGGTAATGCAAAAAAAATAATTTTAAAACTTTTTCCCTTTGGTATAAAAAGAAGCACCGGGCTTTAGGCTGCCAGGTGCTTTTTTAATATCTCAACGAACTTCCATACATCCGAAAAAGTATTGTACAATGGAACGGGGGCAATCCTTATTACATCGGGTTCACGCCAATCACATATCACATTGTTTTCCAGTAACGCAGTGTGGATGGGTTTATTTTCCTTTCCAACTCTTAGAGAAAGCTGGCACCCGCGCTCATCAGAGTTAGATGGAGTAACAATTTCGATATTACTATTCATATTCTTTACCAGGTATTCACAGTAACCGGTTAGTAATACACTTTTCTTTTTCAGGGCATCCATACCTGCTTCATCAAATATATCGAGCGATGCATTTAACGCTGCCATCTGGAATATTGGCGGGTTGCTTATCTGCCAGCCTTCGACTCCCTCCGACGGATCAAACTCATCCGGCATTAGAAACCTTGTTTCTTTCTTATGTCCCCACCACCCTGAAAATCTCGGTAAATCGAAATCATTCCTGAAGCGGGCATTTACGAAGCATCCCGCAACAGCTCCGGGACCGGAATTCAGATATTTGTAATTACACCACACAGCAAAATCGACATCCCAGTCGTGGAGATTAAGCTTAAGGTTACCCGCGGCGTGCGCCAGGTCAAACCCGACATTGCATCCCTTTCTGTGTCCGGCTTCAGTAAAGCTTTTCATGTCAAATGCCTGCCCCGTATAATAATTCACCCCAGCAATCATAACCAAAGCTATACTATCACCTTCACGCTCGATAAGATCGAGAATATCTTTGGTACGGTGAGTCGATTCGCCTTCACGTAATTTAGGAACGATCAGCGCGTCTTTCGGATCATACCCATGAAATTTTATTTGCGATTCTACAGCATAGATATCAGAGGGGAATGCATTTGCTTCCATTAATATCTTATACCTATCTTTTGACGGACGGTAAAATGACACCATCATCAGGTTCAGGTTCACGGTAAGGGAGTTCATGTTTACAACCTCCGAATTATCCGCCCCAACGAGTCTCGCTGTCTTTTCAGTGAGAAATTCATGGTAGAACTTCCATGGATATTTTGCATGGAAATGCCCCTCGACTGCCATATCCTCCCAGTCCTTTAGCTCCTGCTCTATGTACTCGCGTGTGGACTTTGGTTCCAGTCCGAGTGAATTCCCGGCAAAGTAGACTACGTCTTCACTGTTTTTTTGCGGAATGTGAAACCTGTCCCTGTAACTACCAAGCGGATCTACGCTGTCAGCTTGCTTCGCGAAAAGCTCTTCGCTACTAAATATTAACTGTGTGTCTGTCTCTAGGTTGTTCATAATTGTAGTAAACTTTTTATCTTGTAAAGAAATACTCTGCTGGGAGCGGCATCAGCTTTGAAATCCGGTATTTGTATACTTACCAGGTATTCACCATCCTCCACCTCATCCGGCACGAAGATCATTTCCGTTATTGTCTTCATAGAGTGATCGTACCTGTCTATGTAACTACTTCCCTTTTCCACGTTCCAGAAAATGTGGTGCGCGTTAAGCTTACCTTCGTCGAAGGTCCTATCGACTGACGGAAGATCAGTCAGCAAATGCTCCACACCCAGCTCAGAAATAAACTCCATTGCATCAAGAGAAAAGAACGCCGGCATTTTTTCCATGTAACGCCTGCTTTTTTTGGAATCTTCATTGGGAAGTGTCCTTATTACCAATGCGCGTGTAAACCCCGATTCTCCTCCGCCAAGTGCTTCCTCCAGAGATATGCGTGTTATTAAAAGATCCTCGTCATTCTTTTCAGGAATATATCTATCTTCGGTGTCGCCCGCTTTCACAGGCTGTACGGTTACCAGAGTAGCCGGGATGAGCAGGTCACTTAGCACTTCATTCACAGGTATCCTTTCGTAAGATATATGTCCCACACATTCGGTGTGGGTTCCGTTGCAATGCGTAATGAGAGTATATTTTTCAAAATTACATCCGCCCCCGCGTCTCACGTCCCCTATGAAGCCCTCATGCTCATAAGCAACTGCTTCCGCACCGGGTACATCATATGTATTAGGTTGATCTCCATTGAATATAAGCGGGATCGAAATGTCGGCGTGATCCGTGAGATCTGCCAAGTAGTCCTTATCACCTATTGTAAATTTTACGAGCATATTTCAAAATTTAACTATACTTGGAATAAATTATAAGGGGTTTAGGAGGGAGATTTATATGATTACAAATAAAAAATGCCACTTCCTGGAGGGGAATATGGCATTGGAGATGAAAAATAATACGTATTGGGATTACTTCAAAAGAACCATTTTACGTGTTTCCGAAAAGCCGGGGGTTTCCAGGCGGTAAAAGTACACACCGCCGGAAATATTTTTTCCCTCAAAACGATATTCATAAGTCCCCGGCACTAATTCATTCTTTACCAGGAGAGCAACTTCCTTCCCTGATATATCATATACTGCCAGTTTAACAGGTACCAGTCCTCCCCCGTTTCCCGGAGGGATGTCGAAACTAATCTTTGTCTCCGGGTTAAACGGGTTAGGGTAGTTCTGCCAGAGGAAAAATCGTTGGGGAATCTCTGTTCCATAAAAATTTATCCCGACCTTGGCAGTATCAATTCTGAATATAAGCCTGTCGAGTGTTCCCCTATTTACCATGTATATGTCGGGCAGTTGATCATTGTTGTAATAATCCGCTTTCATGCCAAGTCCCTGTCCTGTTATACCCGTAGGTAGAATCGTATTCGTTACATCGCTGAAATTACCGTCTCCGTCATTCTCGAAAACCATCATCTGCTGAGTAGTAAACGAATAGACGGTAAATATATCGAGATCACCATCGAGGTCCATGTCAACAAAGATCGCATCCAGAGTATTGCTATTCACTAATGGAAGTCTGATAAACGTTTCATCCGTAAAAACCCCGTTGCCATTATTTATCAAAAGTCTATCCTGCCTGTTTTGACCAACCTGGAAGACTACATTTGAGAAATAGATATCCAGGTCCTTATCGCCGTCCACGTCAGCAAGTGTTATTTTTCTCGTTTCTTCGACATTTGAGAGAGGCATCCGTGTCAATGTTTCATTTGTAAATACACCACTGCCATTATTAATTAATATCTTGTTTCCATCTTCATTCCCTACAACCATGTCTAAGTCCATATCCCCATCGAGGTCCCCCATTTTGATATCCTGCGTTACGTCCAGTTCAGCCGGCAAGCGTGATGATGTCTCGTCAGTAAAATTCGCGGTTCCATCATTAATGAGGATCAGGTTTTGTCCCGGCATATCACCCGGATTAGCATTCCCGAAAACAAGGTCCGGAATACTGTCGCCATTAATGTCTTGAGCCAGTACCGAATTAGCAGTGCTGTTGGGAAGCCTATTGCTTATGTCCGTCAAAAAATAACCCGACCCCAAGCTGTCGTTCAAATACATCTCGTGTACCCTATGGTCCTCCGTCGCAAATACCAGGTCGAGAAATCCATCGGAGTTAAGATCCGCTATAGCAATTTCTTCACTGTCAAGATTTTTGACGGGGAGCCTGCCTGTCGCATTAGTAAATTTACCTGTGCCGTCGTTAAGTAATATCCTGTTCGGCTGGTATTCGTTCGCAATAACTATATCCACATCTCCATCACCGTCCAGGTCGGCTGACTCAACATCCATCCCCGGACCGTTCACTATTCCGGCAGGCAGGTTTTCATTCGTCACCTCAACATAGAGTATGGTATCGGCTGTTATAATGCTGCTATGGGTTGTGCGCTTACCGAAACCAACGAATATTCCCGTCAAAACGATTATGAAACAAATTCCAATAACGATTCTAAACTTTTCGCTCATAATTTTCATTTACTGTTTCTATCCGATAAATATGCAATTATGTTTCAATTAAAACTGTCAAAAAAGCATATTATTATTAAAATTCAAAATTGCTTGCTTTCCTTGATATTCCAGAATAATTATCTTACTTTTTATAGAATTAAAGCCTCGTAATTAAGATTCAATGAAGCCGGATAAATCACTTTTTCAACTTTTTAAGTCTCTCTCCAAAGCAGAAAAGATCTATCTAAAAAAATTTGCCGGGAGACACAGCAAAAACGGATCCTCCGTTAAACTCCTCGAAGCGATAGAATCCCATGCTTCAAAAGATGATTATGATGAGGCGGAAGTTAAAGACTTATTAAGGAAGGAGATACCTTCCGGCGAGTTTCCGGTTATCAAGAATTATTTGTACAATAACTTGCTCAACGGACTAACGATGTATTACCAAAAGAGCAATGTGTCCATTGGGTTATCCGCTCTGATAAACAGCGCTGAAGTTCTCTTTCAGAAAGGACACCTTGAACAATCATTAAAACTTTTAAAGCGTGCCAGAGAGGCAGCAATCGAAAATGAATCATACATAAAACTCCTTGAAGTTATCCGACTCGAAAACCGGTCGGTAAGAGCGAGCGCGCCGTTGAACGCTGTATCGGAAAAACTAATGAATAACTACGAAGAGGAGAGATCTGTTTTAGATAAGATAGAAAACCGATCCACCTACAGAAGACTTTTTGACGAATTTGTAATATTCCTTACCAGGGAAGGTACATCGGGCAATAAGGAACAGAGAACCGCTCTGAAAAAATATCTTTCGGGAAAATTCCTTATAGATGAATCGCTTGCCCTAACCACACATTCTGTCATTTTATTTAACCTTATATACCTAATTTACCTTACATTATTCGGTGATCCGAAAAAAGCACTTATGCACGGGGAAAAGATTTTCACACTCTATAAAGAAAAGCCGGGAAGGAAGATTATTTACGGCTACGAATATATTTTAACCCTCCAGGAACTTTCCTCTGTTCAGCGGAATTTAGGTAATGACAGGAAGGCAAAAGCATACGCAGGAGAAGTGATGCGTTGTATTGACACTATATTAAAGCTCTATCCTAAAAGAGTTAGGAATTTTCTTCTATGCAGGACACTACTTACAGAAACAAATGTGTCTCTGCTGCGGGGTGATTTCGAAAAAAGCCGTGTGTTGATAGAACAGCTTTTAGAAAACAATCCGCCAAATTCATACCGGGACGAGAAGATAGTAACAAATTACGCAGCGGGAATAATATATTATGCTCTGGGCGAAAAGGAAAAAGCGCTTGACCATATAAACAAAATTTTAAACTCTCCCGAAATAAATATTCGAACTGATCTACAGGCTTCGGCAAGGATAATCAATCTCATCATCCACTACGAACTAGGTAATCTCGACAGCATAAAATATTTCCTCCGTTCGGTGTACCACTACCTTAAAAAAAGAAGAAAGCTCTCCAATTCAGAGATAACTATCCTAGAATTCATAAAGAGTATGGTAAAGGCAAGGACTTCCGACGAACAAATTTACATCCTGAAAAAAGCGAATGATGATATTGCCGTCATAAGATCTGGCCCTCCCGGAAATAGGAGTGTAAATCTTTTCTTCATTGAAACCTGGGTCGAAGGTAAACTATCGGGCAGATCATTTGCAGAAGTAATTAAACAAAGGGCGAGTGGATGATATTATTCGTAATTGACTTTAAACCTGAGCTTGCTGATATCTCCCCCAACGAGGAAATCCAGCGCATTTTTCCAGAGAAGCTTTTCTTTTACATAATTATTCATATCCTCTATTGACTCAATGAGCGCGCCAGGATGATGCTCCCCTAGAGGGAATGGATAATCCGATCCCATCACTATCTTGTCTTCCCCGATCAGGTCGATAATATACTTCATTGCCATCTCGTCATGGACAAGGGAGTCCAGCCAGAATCTTCCGAGATATTTTTTCGGATTAATGTTGTTGTCTATGGCGCACAGGTCAGGACGGACTTTAAATCCATGCTCTATCCTACCAATTGTGCTCGGGAAAGATCCTCCACCATGGGCAAAGCACACTTTGAGCTTCGGAAGCTTCTCGAATATCCCGCCGAATATCATAGAGCAGATTGCAAGTGAAGTTTCAGCCGGCATGCCTACCAGCCACGGAAGCCAGTACTTAGGCATCCTCTCCCTGCCCATCATGTCCCATGGGTGAACAAATATAGATGCGTCCAACTCCTGAGCCGCCTCAAACACGGGATATAACTGGCTGTCATCAAGATTTAATTCATCAATGTGCGTACCAATCTCTACACCCTGCAGTCCTAGTTCATTAACGCATCTCTCAAGTTCTTTAATGGCAAGGTCAGCCGACTGCATGGGCAATGTACCGAGTCCCATAAATCTCGTCGGGTACCGGTCAACTACACCAGCTATGTGATCATTGAGATATCTAGAAAGGTCGTAGGTATTTTCCGGTTTTGCCCAGTAGCTAAACATCACCGGTATGGTGGAGAGAACCTGTATATCAACTCCTACTTCATTCGATTCCTTAATGCGGATCTCCGGATCCCAGCAGTTTTCTTCGATCTCCCTGAATACCTTATCATCCTTTATCATCTTCGCACAGCATGGCTTATAGTGATCCAGTTTTACAAATCCGCTCTCACCATATTTCTTTTCCAGATCCGGGAGATTTTCCGGGATAATGTGTGTATGTACGTCTATCTTCAAACTCAGTGTATATTACTTCTTAACCGGCGGCTCCATTACAGTACCGCAATTACTGCATGTCCTCTTTTCCTCGTCAGCGTAGAACTTGTTCATGATCGGGGGAAGCTGGTCGACAATATTTTCCAGCTGGAAAAACTCTTCATAGAGCTTATTACCGCAGTTTTCGCAATACCACATTAAGCCGTCCATCTCACCGTCTACCCTTTTCCTTTCTATAACAATTCCAATAGATCCTTCCGACCTTTGCGGTGAATGAGGAACTCTTGGAGGGAGGTAATACATTTCACCTTCCTTAATATTTATATCTTTCGGTTCACCATTTTCGATGACCTTAACGGTAATATCGCCCTCTATCTGGTAAAAGAACTCCGGTCCTTCTTCATAATGGTAATCTTTCCTTGTATTGGGTCCGCCTACAACCATCACGATAAAGTCCTCATCTACCATACACTTATTGCCTACCGGCGGTTTCAGCAGATGGCGGTTTTCCTCTATCCATTTCATGAAATTAAATGGTGCTGACATTATAAAACCTCCTTAAAAATTGATTAAGTTTATTCTTTAACTTAATACACCAGTTTTTTAATTACTATTGTTAATTTAATCACTACTCGTCTTCCTTACAAATAACCTTATACTGTTTGCATTTATATTGGGATTTATGAAAATACATTACGATCTTGAACGAGCAGAACGCCATAAATGGTGCAATAAACACATCAACGCTGTAGTGGACTTTTTGCAGCATTACGAATAAACCCACCAGTACTGTACACACAAGGAAGAATATCTTTACTTTCCGGCTCTGAGCTGTCAGGAATAGTAGAAACAGCGTTGCCGTATGACCAGAAAAGAAAAGATCCTTAAGTATAACCTTTCCTGTCCCCAATACAAAGAAGGGATCCTGAAGTATAATAATACCGGCAGGTGCTTCGATCGGTGTCAGATATATCGCTACCATTCTAAATAATACCATGAGTGTATAGCTTTGGATTGCGATAACAAAACACCTTGGATGAAATGTGAGGGCAATCACCCCGGCAAGAAGTATTACATAAGTAAGAAAAAATATAGGGATACTCAGATCAACCGCTGAGAATAGATTTAGTACAGGATCAAACATAACTATACCATCTCTCGCCTCGGCAAAGAGAAGAAATATGGAGAAAAAGTGAAGCGTCAAATAAACCGCTATAATAGAAACGATCAACTCTATTTTAAACGTCTTGTGCTGAAGGGTGGCTTTCCACAGAGCTACCCAGCCGGGTTTCTTATTCTCCACTTTTAAGCATTTTGTTAGAAATATTTCGGGTTTGCGTCATCATCAATTTTTATTTCATCAGGGTCGATGTCATCATATACATCGTCCCCGCTATCCAATTCTTCTTGTTCTATCTCCCATTCGTATTTTGCAGGGGGGTCACTCTTTCTAAAAATCACTGCACAGATAAAACCTACGACCGCTCCAAACAAATGCGACTCAAAAGAGATTTCCTCTTTAATTGGGAGAACTCCCCACACAAGCCCTCCATATAAAAAAACCATCAGCAAAGACAATGCAATTGCCCTTTTGTCTTTCCTGAAAATACCGCTAAAGAAAAGAAAACTTATCAGACCATATATTACCCCGCTTGCTCCGATATGATAAGACTCCCTTCCTACCCACCAAACGCTTAAACCTGAAAAGAACCATACTATCAAAAGCACCTTATACGCCGAATCCCTGTAAAAGTATAAAAGCACGAACAGTGATACGAACAATGTAGTGGTGTTCGATATTAAATGTGAAAAATCCCCATGGATAAAAGGCGAGAATAAAATACCCTTTAACCCTTCCACTTGCCGCGGGTATATCCCCATCCCCGCGAAGCTCAATCCGAATATCTCTTCTACTGACTTTATGCCCCACAAAACCAGAACCGCAAAGGAAGAAATTATCAGCGAATATACAATCTTTTTTTTATCTTCCCGGGCAGTTATTACCTCAACATTTTCATTCGTAATATCCATCTCATGCGCCTGTTCTTAACCGTTGTCCTTATCCATGTACTCTTTCATTTTCTTTTCTTCCCAGTCCGGTCCCAGCAATCCTGACTTGCCAAATACCGATATTGCGTGGAATGCGAGTCCAATTCCCCATCCAAATGTCACCCAATAAAACCAAATGTGGTCAGGTGAAGTAATGAGGTTCCATGCAATAAGTACAATATTTATCAAGACATATGTAAACAGGTGAGAGTAAAAACTCCGCAAAGAGGCGACATGTCTTTTTGCTCTTTGATACTTTGGATCATTTTGATCGTACATGGTATTTGTTTAATTACCTAAAATTATTAAAAACAGGGATAAATTTAAATAACGAAAGACAAAATTAAAAAAGGCGCTCACCTAAACGGAAAGCGCCTTTGTGCTGATTATTTTATAATCTATTTGAGAAGAGTCATTTTTTTGATCTCAGTAAAATCACCTGCTGACAGCCTGTAGAAATAAATTCCGCTCGACAGAGCTCCTGCATTAAAATCAACATTGTAAGTGCCGGCATTAAGCTGACCATTTACCAATGTTGCTACTTCTTTGCCCAGGACGTCATATACTTTCAGTGTTACAAATCCATTTTGCGGTAAAGCAAAATTTATCTTTGTTGATGGATTAAAAGGATTAGGGTAATTCTGCCCCAGCCTAAAACTCTCCGGTATCTCAGAAACAAGATTTACATTCGTTATAATGTCACCTATATAAGGGGCTAAATTTCTTCCTGTTACTACTGCCTCTACCGGGAATCCGTTTACAAGTGTGCTGGAACTGAATTCGAAATTCCCCTGTGCATCAGTATATCCTGCCACTCTCAGATTATTGTTCTGATTGATACCCACCATCGCACCTTCTATATTGTTTCCGTTCGATTTCACGTTTACAGTGATCAAAGCATTAAGACTACTGCTCTGCGATGTTGTTACCGTCAATGTCTGGGGTACGTCGGAGTATGCTTCCTGGGTTGGGTCGCCAAGAACCAGGTATTCATGAATCGTTTCCTGAACCGTATTATTTCCGTTGAAATAATTATAAGCATTTATCTTGCCATAATTCATCATACTTCCAAAATCATTTATACCCTCCCTAAAATAAGCGTAGAGCATGTATCTTCCAAGTGTGTCTGTTGTATAAAATGCGCATAGCTCTGTTGCTGCGCATATATTCGAAGCAGAATTGATAGTGTCTCTTTCGATGAACGCTTCACCGAAACAGTCATTTGTCGCATTCCAGTCAAGGTCGGCATTTGAGCATGCTATTGAAACGATCGAAGGTAGCCTTGTACCATATGTAAGGTTAGGCATGTTATTCATGTGCCAGTACGGGGTTGCCCATGCCTCTTCATATCCATGTCCTATGTACCATACCCAGCTCACACCACCGTTAAGATAAGCGGTTATCTGGCTCTGTGATGTTGAGGGGTTTGCTATGTCTACATTTGTAAATCCGCCTTCATTCAAAAAGACATTCTTTGCAACCTGTCCATTTATAGGGTCTATGCCATCATTACTGTGAAGCACGAATGCCCTCTTGTACCAATCGGTCTGAGACATGTTGGGGTATTTCTCATACTGTATAAGTTTTAAGACAGCTTTTTCCAGCTCAGGAAGTGATTGCACAGAGATCCTTCCAAGTGAAACATCCGGAATTATGTCATTGCCTTCTAAACAAGAATACGGGTGATCTGACTTATCAAAACCTACTGAGAACCATGGGATCGTATTCTGACCGGCAGCATCTCCCACCAGGAGCACGAACTCAGGTCTGTCCGGTCCGTTATAAGCCGAAGTCAGGTATGCTTTTACCTGATCCTGGTTTGGGGTAGCATCACCGGTACCTATATCGGACATTTTCACGATATTTGTTTTTATACCTTTCTGCGTTTTCCATTCTGCAAACGGCAAGATCCCGTTGTAAAGATTATCTGCGGTAATGATCAGCATATTGGGTGCTTCCAATATCCCGCTGTTATTATCGCTGACATATTCATAATTTAGTATTAGGTCCTTGTACATGTTCAGAAATGACTTAGACTCTGAAGGATTGCTCCTGTGTACATTATTTTCCGTATTGACTCCCTCATACCTCAGCTCAAAATCTATATTGTCATATACCACAAGCTTTCTCTGAGCAGGGTTATATTGCATAGGGTGTATCTCTATTATAGCAACCCTATAATCCCGGAAAGCTGCTATCTCGCGTACCTTAACTATCTGCGACGGAGCAAGCACATTCCTCGAATAATAATTATTATCTTTTAAGAACTGTGTCTTACCATTGCCATTCCTCATAGGAAATTCCTGTGACGGATAAACATTAACATTATCCACCTCCTGCGAAGATGCATTCATTATATTTACTGTAACATCTTTATTGTTAGGAATTGCTACCCACTTCACAATGACGGGTAATGACGGCTGTCCCGTCTCACCTAAAGATGTGTATTCTTTTAAATAAATCTTATCATAAGTAGCATCACCTTCATTCACTGCAGAATTAAAATAACCATTTACCTCTATATTTATCATTGTTTTGTTTACATCTGAACTTTGTACTGTAATGCGGGTATCATCAGATCCTCTATCTCCTACCTTGTGATAAATATCGCCAGCAAAGGAGTTTACAGCAAAGAGGACTGAAGCTATAATGAGTAAACTTCTGATTTTCATAATATTAAGGGTTTTTTTATGTATATAAAAATAATACCTATTATCATAATAAAAGTAAATCCTTTAAGATTCCAAAACGTAGGAGTCATTAAAAGAATTTTTTTTTGGAAAAATGCAATCCTATACAATATTTTCCAATCTCATCCGTCTATCTATATATAGCTGATTACTCATTTTCTATAACCGTTTATCTTATTATTGTAAAACAGAAGGAGATAGCATATTTTAGATAAAATATCCGCACAAGAAATTCAAACCGCTTCCCTCTCGATGTCGAGCTCTGATAAGATAAACGGTATAGTTAAAAGTTATGCTAAAAGGCTCTTTGGATTCATACGCCCGCGCGTAAACAGCGAAGAGGATGCTGAGGATATTCTACAGGATGTCTTTTATGAACTAACCTATGCAGAAAGCCTCATGCAGCCGATCGAACAATTAACGTCATGGCTTTTTACGGTAGCACGTAACCGTATCACCGATCTCTACAGAAAGAAAAAACCGGATTCTCTCTCGGAATTAGGAGCAGACGAAGATGATGATTTGATGCGTGAAATCGGCGAGATACTCTCCGCGGAGGACGGCTCACAAGAATCCGATTTCCTCGGAACACTAATACGTGATGAACTCTCTAAGGCAATGCAGGAGCTTCCACCTGAACAGAGACAGGTATTCGAACTTCACGAGATACAGGGGAAGTCTTTCAAAGAGATTGCGGGGATTACCGGCGACCCGGTAAATACTCTGCTATCACGTAAGAGGTACGCAGTTCTATTCCTGCGCGAAAGGCTCAGGGAACTGTACGAAGAAATAATTAACTATTAAAATACATTAACATAAAGGAATAACATAATGAGAGGTAAAAGAATATTCATAATTCCGCTGATCATACTACTGATAGCGGTGGTTGGCTTTGTTACTATGCTACTCTGGAATGCGCTTATGCCTACAATATTCGGTTTGCCTGTGATCACATACCTGCAGGCGCTAGGGCTCCTTATCCTTTCTAAAATACTCTTCGGAGGATTCGGTCATAAGGGAAAAAGAGGACACTGGAAAAAACATTGCGGTCCATTCGGAGACAAATGGAAGAATATGACACCGGAAGAACGTGAGGAATTTCTAAAGTCCAGACATCACGGCTTTCATGGTGGAGAGGGAGCGCCCGAAGGCGGTAAAGCATAATAAAAAATTATCATTAAACTCTATGAACATCCTGATATTTAAAACCAACATAGAAAAGAACCGGGCGGGAGACATCTCACCGGTTCTTAATGCCTCCGGCGGTATCCATAAATGGAGCATTGATCACGAAGATTGTGATAAGGTTCTCCGTGTCGAATCCGAAATACTCACTGAATATGACGTAATAGACATCGTCAGCACAGCAGGATTTCACTGCGAAGAAATGACGTGGTAATGATCACTCTGTAATTGTAGATTTCAGAGCACTATCGAATTTCTCGTCTGAGGGATGACCTACAAAAACAACATACCCGTCCCTGTCAATAATAAATGAAAGAGGAAGCCTGAACTGCTCTTCATTTTTAACTCCTGTATCCCACTTTATCTCCATGGAAAGGTCCCCGTCATACGCTACTGTATACTCCATTTCGTCTCCTCTTTCTTTCATGAATTCATCCAGTGCTTCTCGCCCGTCAAATTCATGTGTGGCAACTCCAATAATGGTCAACCCATCTGCAGAATACTCTTTCTGTAGATTACTAAGGTGCGGAATATTCTCAATACATGGACCACACCATGTTCCCCAAAATTCAACAACATAAACTTTTCCTTCCTCAAATGAGGTCACCGGAGTGCCCTTGATCCATTCATCAATGGTTGGATCCGGAGCTTTATCCCCAACACTTACACCCGATTGCGAGAAACTGTAAGATGATAATAACATAAAAAGAAGTGTAAATAGTAGCTTTTTGTCCATTTAATGTATATTTATTTCTTTTATGATGCCGCAAGCTCCAGTTTGGATTAGCTCCAAACCGGTTTTCTAAAAAATAACTATGATGCTATGATGAGGGATTTTTAAAATATGGGTGAAAGAAACTTATACAAATAAAATTGTAACAGCCGTCCATAGTACTGCGGCTATTCCTGCCGCGAATGTTGCCTGCGGGATCTGTGTTTTTACATGGTCCATCAGATCTGCGCCGGTGCACATCGAGCTTAGCACGGTTGTATCGGAAATCGGCGAGCATTGATCTCCGTAAACACTTCCGTCCATCACAGCCGCGAAACATATCATCATATACAGTTCGGGATGAGCGACTCCCTGTGCGTTTGCAACTGCCCACGCGAGAGGCATTGCTAGAGGAAATGCAACAGCATATGTTCCCCAGCTCGTCCCTGTACTAAATGAAACGGTCATCGTAATCAACTGTAATAACACCGGAAGTATCCAGAATGGTAGAGACGACCCGAGTAGTTCAACCAGGTATGTACCGCCTCCCGTCTCCCTACTTATCGCACCAATCACAATTGCCAGCATTAATATGACCGAGCCCCCCACAACTCCCTTTAACCCGTCGACAACTCCTGTCATAGCATCAGTGATCCGCATTCCCCTTATGAGCGCAGTGAATATTGCAACAAGCAAAGCAACACCAAACGCCAATCTAATCTGAGGAGAACCTGATGAAATAAAAGTTCCTATCGCAATAATTATTATCAGCGCCAGCGGAATAAAAAATTCCAGCACGTTGGGTTTATACCCTGCAGGGATTTTTTCCATATGGAGCTCTTTTGCACTCAACGGATGGGAATCAGGTGCATCGAGTTCACCGGTAGTTCTCGCGCGGTTAATAGCTGCTCTCATTTTTTTTCCAAGGAACATCGGTTTTTCTACACTGAGGAAAAATGTACCGGCAATCGCAAGTATGGCGTAAAAGCAAAATGGGATCGATTTAAAGAAAAAAGCAATACGATCTCCTTCCGTTAAAAGGAATGGGACTCCCGCAACGAAGATGAAAGCTTGTACATATCCGGGCCATGCGTTAAAGGCAAGAAGAGATGCAACAGGAGAAGCTGTGGAGTCCACTATATAGGACAGCTCTTCATGGCTGACACGTTGCTTGTCGGCTATCGGTTTCACTGTAGTACCTACAAGGACAGTGCTCACGGTTCCTCCCTGGAAAAATACTACCCCAAGGAGCCATGATATCACTTTAGCGGACCGTGGTCCTTTCACAAAATGCTTCGTCATCATCTCCGCAAAAGCCTTGGAGGCTCCTGTGCGTGACCATATCCCAAGTAAACCTCCAAGAAGCCATAGATACAATATCAAAATTCCAGCCGCTGATTCGGTGCTCAAATTTGGGATCAAAACTTTTTCGGTAATATCATATTGCCGTAAGATCAAAGCTCCGGAAACAACTCCAGCAAAAAGCGCACTAATAGGCTCTCTAGTTTGCCAACACAATAGAATAGCAACAAAAGCCGGAAGTAGAGACCAAAAGCCGAAATGTTTTTCTGCAATGAGCTGGTAATAGGTTCTCTGGGAAAGATCCTCGGGACTCACCTCAGGAGGGACCTGATACACAAAATCTTCTTCCACGGATGGATCTCTTCCCGCATTTATTGCTGCCGAGAGAGAGTCCGGGCTGAGCGGTGACTCCGTAATATTTTTTGTGGATTTAAGATATTTTGGTTTTTCTTTGTAAACAAAATACTCTTTTCCATCCTTATCTTTTTGAATATCGAGAGTAACCTGCTCCACGACCCACTTGGGCGGAACATTTTCACCAATGTAGAAAGAAAGTAGGATGCTGGCTATAAAAATAAATGCCGGGATACCTTCGAGTATCTTCATCAACGAAGATTTTGTGAGCGGATAAATTTACTAAATATATTTTTAATTGGTTACAATTGCAATTAACTTGAGGAAAGGCTTTTGAATAGCACAACATTAGTCGATGGGTAAATAATATTCCAATTATTCACTTTAGCAATCAATTCAAATGTTTCTTTAGAATAAAAGCAGACGTGGGTTTCATCGCGTATGTACCACCACTCATCAAAGTCGATCTCGCCTGAATAAATATTGGTCATAATACCAAGAATACCCGGTTTATTGAGCATCAATGAAAGTTGTTCAAATTCTTTTGCGGGATCGTAAAAATGTTCAACAGTCTCAATGCACGTAACGAAGTCATACTTTTTTTTCAATAAGCGCTCATCTCTATAAAAGAATGGATCATAGTTTTTTACTAGGTATCCAATCTTGCCAAGAATATGTGCAACCGGATTCGCTCCCCCGCTCCCATAATCAAGCCCGTTATCTCCCGGTTTTAAATATGGTAATAACGAGTCCGTCAATGTTTTGATATGAGTAATGTATTTTTCATCGGTAATGCTATTATTGTGAAGGCTATAACGCTGTTTTTCATCTTCTGGCGAAAGAAAGAAAAACCTATCCAGAAAAATAAGACAGCATATATCACAACGGTAATAAAGTTTATTGTTAGCATGTGAAAATTCGGAAATGGAACTAGAATTACAAAGAGGGCAGATATTTGCCTCTTCAACCAACTAGGCTGAGGTAACAAGTTCGCGACGGTGTTCTGCGTTCAAACACTCTTTCGAACAAGAGTGTTTGAATTTCTCATCGCACTCCTCACAACAGAAAAACTGCATGTTGCAGTCCATATGGGCGCAATTAATGTAGCGGTCACAGGATTTTCCGCAATGACGGCATTTCCCAATCACGACATCTTCCCCAGTAAAATTCACAGGAACAGAGATACGTTCATCAAAGACATAACATTTGCCTTCAAAATATTTTCCCTGTGTGTCTGGATGCTGGGAATATTTAATTATGCCTCCGTGAAGCTGGTTTACATCTTTAAAGCCTTCCCTGACAAGAAGCCCCGTGAATTTTTCACAACGAATCCCCCCGGTACAATACGCAAGTATCTTTTTATCCTTAAACTGCTCCATGTTCTCTTTTATCCATTGTGGAAACTCTCTGAATGATGCTACATCTGGACGTATGGCATTTCTAAAATGCCCAATATCATACTCATAATCATTGCGGGCATCTATTATGAGGACATCATCTGTCTCAAGAGCCTCCATAAATTCCTTTGGTGAGAGGTGGTTACCGCTTACCTCATTTGGATCCAGGTCATCCTCGAGACTTAGAGTTACAATTTCCTTTCTGTAACGGACAAATATCTTTTTGAAAGCATGCCCGTTTGATTCATCAATCTTAAATTCCATATCAGAAAAGCGTGGATCCATGTGAAGTGCTTGAATATAAGCATCACATTGATCCGGAGTGCCGGAGATCGTTCCGTTAATTCCTTCATCTGCAACAAGTATTCTTCCCATCACTCCCAGCGCTTTACAAAACTTCAGATGACGTTTCGCATATGTCTCGGCATCGTCAATTTTGACGTACTTATAATAAAGCAGTATACGGTATTTTTTATCGCTTTTTCTCAACACTATAATGTTGATTCATCAACCCGATTCAGCCATTCACCTACTTTTTTAATGGCATTGTTTACAGTTTCGGCTTCAAATGGTGAACTAAGCCCTGCCAGTTCAACAAGATTTAGGAATGACATACTTCCACCAGCATTACAAAGGCGGAGATAATCTTCCCAGGCTTTATCCCTGCTTTCGAGAGATTTTATCCAGAACTGGTACGCACATATCTCAGCCAGACAATAATCTATATAATAGAAGGGAAATCTGTAAACATGTGTCTGAGCCTGCCAAAAACCACCTCTATTCAAGAAGTCATTGTTTTCGTAATCTCTGTAAGGCATATACTTCTTCTCAATTTCGCGCCACTTTGCTTTTCGTTCAGCAGGTGTGGCTTCCGGATTTTCATAAACAAAATGTTGAAACTCATCAATGGAAACACCATAAGGAATGAAGGCGACGGATCTTTCAAGGTGAATAATTTTGAACTTCTCAGCGTCTTCTTTAAAGAAGAACTTCATCCATGGCCATGTAAGGTATTCCATGCTCATAGAGTGAATCTCACAAGCTTCGAGAGTCGGATGGGAATATTCCGGTACCGGGAAATTTCTGCTAGCATAAGCCTGGAAAGCATGTCCGGCTTCATGAGTAAATACACGAATGTCATCGGATGTTCCGTTCATATTTGCAAAAATAAATGGCACTTTATAATCCGGAAGGAAAGTACAATATCCTCCAGTAGCTTTTCCTTTTTTGTTATAAAGGTCCATCAATTCCTTATCAACCATAAGATTCATAAACTCTTCAGTCTCCGGAGAAAATTCCTTATACATCTGCTTTGCATTAGATATTATCCATTCAGGATCGCCTTTTGGGGTAGGGTTTCCTGTATGAAACTGCAAATCAAGATCATAATAATACATATTATCTATACCGAGACGTTTTTTCTGCTTTTCCTTTACTTTTAAGGAAAGTGGTACGATATAGTTCAAGACATGATCTCTGAACTTTGATGCCTGTTCTGGACCGTATTCTGTCCTCCTCATCCTGTCATAGCCAAGCTGAATAAAATTTTTGTAGCCGAGCTTTTTGGCAATACGGTCTCTTACCTTTACTAGCTTATCATATATCTCGTCAAATTCAGCTTCATTTTCAGCAAAGAAATTCCATTTAGCTTCTGAAGCTCTTTTCCTTAGATCCCTGTCAGTAGAAGATGAAAACGGTGACAGCCCTGCAAGATTCCTCTCTTCTCCTTCAAAATCTATTTTGGCGGATGCCATTAGTTTGACGTAACGTGTAACAAGCTGATTCTCTTCCTTCAAATCTTCTACAATATCAGGGCTGTATATTTTTACACCAACCTCAGCAAGTTCAAAAATGTAACTGCCCCTTTTTTCTTTCAACTCGTTTCTGAACTTTGAAGCAAGCAGGGTTTTATAAAATCTATACATCATGCCTGCAAAAAGTGGCTTTACAGAGTCAAAATAATCATGTTCTTTTTCAATTTCCTCGTTTGTAGTATCTATGGTATAATTAATAGAGTTAATCTCTCTCATGGTATTATAATGGCTTCGCAATTCGTTGATCTCTGTCAAAACACTATCTTGATCATCTGCAGTACTAGCTGATTCAAACTTTTCTATTAATGAGTCGAACTTTGTTTCGATATCACTAATGTCGGGTCTGCTGTAAGGAAATTCTCTAAACCTCATTCTGGATCCTTTCTTTCGTAAAGTAAATTTTGTTGGCTTTAAACTTTTTATTTACAGGTGAATTTTCAATATTATACGATTTTACTTGTAATGGTTTCATTCCAAATAGAAACCTTGTCACATTATTCCTTCTAACAATAAGATCATAAATAAGAATACATATAATAAGTGTAGCAGTACTTAAAAGCAGAAACTTCATCACAACAGGAATATCCCACTGTATAACATAGTAGGCAAGTATCACAAGCACAGTTTGATGCAATATATAAAACGGGTATATTCCTTCATTAGCGTAACTAAGAAATTTTGTCTTAAAATTCAGATACTGGCGGCCGTAACCAAGTATAGCCATAACCCACGACCACGCAACAATTGTTTCTATAATCCAATAAGGGACATAATCTATATCGAAGTCAAGGTTACGTGAAAGGAACAATATTGTGAAGGAGCAAATAGCAATTATAAGAGACATTCTTCTCTGCCTTTGAATAGAATCCCACAATATATTATTTGAGCATATAATAAATCCATACAAGAAGAATAAAAAGAAGAACGCAAAGTTTGCCATATCATCAATCAGATTATGGAACCCTGTAAACTTATCCTGAAGCAATAGCTGGATTGTCATAAGTGGTATTGCCAAAAGATAGATCCTTCCCTTCGGTGCAATAAATACAGCAAGCTTTGCAAGAAGTTTTTTACCACTTACCGATCGAAAGTATAAGAAAACAGGTAACCCTAGGATCGAATATATAAGTAAGTAACCCACAAACCAAAGATGGTGCCAGCTAAAGTCCCCAAGAGGATAGAGTCCTCCTTCAAAATATCTCTGATTGAATTCCAGATAACTCGAAAACTCCCAGCCGTGCTTTACTAATTCATAGTATATCTGGGGGGGAATTATGATCAATATTCCGAATATAAGTGGGATCAAAAGGCGTTTAAATCTCTCACGTGTGTATTGAAAACCGCTTCTGTAACTCAAGGCGAAAAGTGTACCTGCACCGGATATAAGGAATAGGAGTGCCATTCTCCAGTGGGAAAGGAACAGCGTCAATTCATCAAGAACATAACTAGTCTGAGTATCCTGCATGAAATACCATGACCAGCTTATAAATACCATTCCTGTATGAAAATACAACAACAATATTATAGCAATAACCCTGAGCCAGTCAAGGTCATGCATTCGCTCCCTCTTTACGTTTCCGTTATTATCCATTTATTAGTCAGAAATGTATTCATCTAAAACGTTAAAAATAATAAGCAGAATCCAAAATTATAAGTAAAAAATCACCCGTCAATCTCAATTTAACATGAAAAAGACGGGTTATAATTACTATAGTTACAGTATTTATTCCATTACAAGCTCATATGCTCAATACCGGAAAGCCAGTCCTCAACACTTTTGACCATTTCTTTTATGCATTGCGGATCGAAAGGCGATTTCAGATTGGCATACCTTACAAGATCTAAGAATGATTGGCTACCTCCTGCTTTACAAAGTTTAATATAGTCTTCGAGAGCTTCATCACGGTTTTCATTAGCTTTTTTCCAGAACTGGTATGCACATATCTGCGCCAGACAATAATCAATATAATAGAAGGGTACTTCATATATATGACCCTGTTTCTGCCACCTGCGTCCTTCGACTAATGGCTTTAATCCCCCATAATCAATAAATGGCATATACTCTTTTTCGAGCTCAAGCCATTTCATTCTTCTTTGCTCAGGAGTGTCATTCGGATTTTCATATACATAGTGCTGATATTCATCAACAAGGCATCCGTAGGGTAGGAATAACATTGTGCTTGCCATATGAGCGTATTTGAATTTCTCAGTCTGATCACCGAAGAAGAGATTCATCCATGGCCACGTTAGAAATTCCATACTCATAGAGTGTATCTCCGCAGCATCAGAAGTTGTTTCATAGTATTCTTTTATTGGAAAGTGACTGCTTGAGTAAGCCTGGAACGCATGACCTGCTTCATGTGTGAGTACGGTAATGTCGTACTCCGTACCGTTCATATTTGCAAAAATAAATGGGTTTTTATACTTCGGAACGAAATCGCAATACCCCATGTCAGCTTTGCCTTTTCGAGAATACAGGTCCATCAATCCATGATCGATCATGTAATTAAAAAACTCCCCTGTCTCGGGTGAAAGCTCATCATACATTTTCTTTCCCTGCTCAACGATCCATTCGGGATCTCCTTTAGGCTGAGCATTTCCGTTCCTGTAAAAGATCGGCATATCATAAACTTTTAATTCGCCGAGCCCAAGGCGCTCTTTTTGTAGTTCACGGAGTTTGTTGGAAAGTGGAACAATGTGTTCCTTAACATAACCCCTAAAGCGAGCAACATCCTCTGCATTATAATCAGATCTTTCCATTCTCATGTAAGCTAGATCGACAAAAGTCTTATAACCAAGCTTTTGCGCAATATTATTTCTGTTAGTAACCATCTTATCGTATAGTTCGTCAAAGGCAGCACCATTTTCTTCAAAGAAATTCCAGTACGCTTCGAAAGCTTTTCTTCTTACATCCCTGTCAAGGGATTCGAAATAGGGTTTGAACTCCTGGAGATTAAGTTCTTTACCATCGAATGGAATCTTTGCGGAAGCAATCAATTTAAGATATTGGCTTCCATAATGATTTTCTGTTTTTAGAGAATTGACCACTTCCGGATTAATAGTTTTTAGCAACATTTCGGCAACGTTGAAAAACTGCTTACCATATTTCTGTTCTATCTGCTCCCTGTATTGTGAATTGACAAGAAGCTTATAGTATTCGGCAATCAATTCAGAATATTCCGGATATTTATCATCGAAATAATCCTGCTCCATCTGAAAGTTTTCATCTGCAGTATTAACCGAATAATTAATGAAAGCAAGAACCCTCATCGAAATAAAATCTATCCTCAACAAATTTACCTTTTGAATGACGGCATCCTGCTCCTCAAACGATCCGGCTCTCTCAAATTCATTCAGAAGTGACCCCATATCTGCCCTAACCTTCTCCATGTCAGGACGAACATATTCCATGTCTTTAAAATGCATTTTTTACTGTATTTTAATAATTAATAAATAATTTATAAATATCGCTAAAATAGAAAAATAATGCAGGGAAAAATTGCATCAATTGTTGCATATTACTACGAATTCATTAGAGGAATTGTTTAGCTCTCCGTAATTAAAATCGCCGTAAATTTTCATTAAGCTTAAGCCTGATCTCGCTATTAGATTTTCCAGTTCGTAGCGGAAATAGTATCTGAATGGAAACGAATCCTTTTCCGTGATCTCCTCACCATTCTCTTTCCATTTAAAAGTAAAAGTAATATTGATGATCTGATTTATATTATCGGGCATGGAGTCAAGATAGCGCTCAACAATCTTGCCGGGTGCATACTCTGCCGAAAGTTCAAGTTTGTTCTCCACTACCTCTGTAATACGTTTCAAATTAGGGACGAATACGTCGAATATCAGTTTACCATCTGTATCGAGATGTTTTTTGATAGACTGCAGTGCACTTACCTGTTCATCGGGTGTAAGCAAATGCTGGAATATCCTGAACGGTACAATAATAAGTTTAAATTTCTTATCCAGGCCGAAGTCTCTCATATCAGCGAGTGACACTCTGTGCTGTTCCGGTTCGGGAAGTTTCTCTCGCAGAATTTCAAGCATGTTTTCGCTAATGTCTATACCGTAAACATCCGCGCCGCGGTTCAGCGCTTCGACAAAGATACGCCCCGTTCCAACTCCTACCTCAAGGATCGGACCGTCTGTATTAGCAATCTCACCAAGATAAAATTCACGGTCTATAGGTGTCCGCATTTTATCGTAAACAGAGTCGTAAAACCTGCTTATAGTTTTAGAGTATTCATGCATCAGTTTTTATATTTATTGTGTTTTCGTACGCTTTTTGTGATCGCTTTCCATTTCTTTTTTTCGGTGATCATTGCGCGCTTATCATTCTTTCTTTCAAAGTACATAGCTTCGCGTTTGAGCTTAAGATAGCTTTTGTACCTATCTTCATCGAGTTCGCCGGACTCCAGCGCTTCCTGTACGGCACATTCCGGCTCATTGGTGTGTGTACAATCGGAGAATTTACATTTGTGAATAAGCCCTTCGATCTCATCGAATGCCTGTTCGACACCTCGCTCACCTTCCCAGAGCTGAATCTCCCTCATCCCGGGAGTATCGATTATCATGCCTCCTGAAGGAAGCAGAACAAGTTCACGGTGAGTGGTAGTATGAGTACCTTTATCTTTGTATTCAGTTATGTTGTTCACCTTCATCTTTTCTTCACCGAGAAGCGCATTTATCAGGGTTGACTTACCGACACCGGATGAGCCCATAACAGAAATAGTTTTATCACCTTCGAAATATTGTTTAAGTTCGTCGAGACCGTCACCGGTTAACGAACTCACAATATGTACGGGTGTTTCCTTTGAGACCGCCTTCACATCATCTCTCATTTGATCAGTGTCTTCGCAGAGATCGGCTTTGCTGAGAACGATAACGGCATTCACGTTGCTTTCCGATGCAAGAACTATGTAACGCTCAAGACGCCGGAGGTTGAAGTCCTTATTGAGCGACATCATAAGAAACACAGTGTCGATGTTTGCAGCAATGACCTGTTCGACGGTTTTTACACCGGCTTCCTTACGTGAGAACTTGCTTTTGCGTGTGAGAAGTTTTTGTATTATGGCTTTATCCTCGTCAGGAAATATCCGAACTGCTACCCAGTCACCAACGCAGGGAAAGCCGTCCTCGATAATTCCGTCTTCGATCTCATAGATCATCTTGCCGGATAATTCTCCTGTTACTTCACCTTCCGTAGTGTGTAATAAGTAATTGTTTTTATTTCGTATAGAAACACGTGCAGGAGTAAGACCGGATTCAGAGATCCGGTCAAATTCTTCCTGCAAAGTTTCATTCCAACCGTAAATTTTTAGATCCATTTTTTGGTTCATTGTTTTACATTTAATTCGCCGAGAACTTCTTTCTCTCTTTCATCACGCAACTGACGGGTGTAAAGATGATGGTAAACACCTTTACTATGCATCAACTCACTGTGACTTCCATCTTCAATTATCTCACCGCACTTTACAACCAGAATGCGATCGCAGTTTTTTATAGTCGAGAGACGGTGCGCAATTATAATCGAGGTACGCCCTTCGATTATTTTTTTGATTCCCTGCTGAATCTTTGCTTCAGCCAGCGTATCTATAGATGAAGTCGCCTCGTCCATTATAAATATCCTCGGATTAGCAAGAATAGCGCGCGCAAAAGAAACGAGCTGTTTCTCACCCATCGAGAGATTCTCACCACCTTCACCAACCTGCTCATCTAATCTCGCAATGAACTCATCACCTCCAGCAAGACGGAGCGCTTCGGCTATTTCAGCTTCCGTTGCGTCACCCCTTCCGTAAAGAACATTTTCCCTGACGGTACCCGAAAACAGATGAGGTGTCTGCAACACAACGCCTATCTGACTTCGAAGGCTCTTAATAGTCTTCTTCATTATGTCCTTACCGTCGATCTTTAAGATACCTCCTGTCGGTTCATAGAAACGACAGATAAGATTTATGATCGTAGACTTACCGCCGCCGGTCTCACCAACAAGCGCGATAGACTGGCCCGCTTTAATTTTAAGGTTAAGATCCTTTAGAACGGGCTTATCTTCCTCATAATAGAACGAGACGTGATCGAAATCTATGTCACCGTTTATCTTTTCGAACTCGTCAGAATCCGGCAGATCATAAACAGTAGCGTCAGTGTCAATCAACGAAAATATACGCTCTCCCGCGGAGATGCTACCCTGCGCCTGCGCGTAGAAGCGGGATATATCCAGTATAGGTTCATAAATGAACGTCGCATATCCAAAGAACGCCGCCAGCAGACCCACAGTAATCTCGCCCGGAAATTCTATCACCATACTGCCGCCGTAATAAACTACGAATGCAGCAGCAACCGAACCGCCGAAGATTACGAGCGGATTGTACAGCGCCATGTAATAATCCGCAAGGAACGACGATTTTCTCATTTTCTCACTTAGCGAATCAAATTCCCTGCTGACACGGTCTTCCTGCACGAGACTTTTATTAACCTCGATACCGCTGATATTCTCGTTGAATGTTGCCGTTATCTCGCTATTGTACCTGCGCGCTTCACGTGAGAAACGCAGAATGAGCATACGAATCTTTAACGAAACGAACATAAGCACCGGGATCGTTACAAGCACAATAAGCGCAAGCTTCCAGTTAAAAATAAGCATAGCTGTAGCAGAGAATATAATCATGCCCGTGCCCCAGATGAACTCTATCATACCCCACGAGATAAGCTCCGTCACCTTATTGGAGTCGGAAGTTATTCGCGAGAGAAGCCATCCGAGGGCGGCTTTATCATAATAAGAGAAAGAAAGCTCCTGCAGTTTTTCGAATAGCTGCTGGCGCAGGTCATACATTACGTATTCCTGTATCTTTCCTGCAAATACAATAAAGCTGTAAACACCACCTGCTATGATAAGCCCGATGCCCAGAAATATCCAGAAGTAATCCCATACCCCCGACATATCCGGTTCAAAGGACTGACCTGTCGCAAGAGAATTTCTATACTCCCCAACCGAAGGCACCACGACATTATCGAGGAAGTTCTTCCACGTGATAGGCAGAAGAGCTTCAGCCCCTGCCACCACGCACACGAACACGATAAACCCGATGACCCAGCGCTTGTATTTCCAGCTATATTTAATAAGCCGTTTCATGAAAGGGAGGAGCGCCCCCTTACTTTTGTAGCTCTTTTCCTTTAGTTTTGACATTTTGGTATATAATTAAAGTCATTTTTTTAAATTTTATTGAAACGCTTCCGTTTCGCTGCGTATCTCGTCTTCGACGGATACCTGGATATCGAATATCTTTTTATAGAATCCGTCCCTGGCAATAAGCTCCTCGTGCGTACCCATATCTACTATCTTTCCTTTATCGAGAACGATAATCCTGTCGCAATCCTGGATCGAAGTGATTCTGTGCGCGATGACAAAGGTAGTCTTTCCTTTCATAGATTTGCGCAGGGCTTTCTGAATCTCGAACTCTGTCTCCGTATCGACAGATGATGTCGAGTCATCCAGTATAAAGATGTCCGGGTTCTTCAGCAGTGTACGTGCAATAGTGACCCTCTGCTTCTGTCCGCCGGAGAGCGTCACGCCCTTCTCACCAACCACAGTCTCGTATGACTGAGGGAAAATGTCGGTGATAATGTCGTGAATGCTAGCGTCCTTAGCCGCCTCTATTACTTCATCCACATGAGTCTCAGGGACACCGTAAGCAATGTTTTCCTTAAGCGTAGTGGAAAACAAGAACGGCTTCTGCAATACTACGCCCATCCTTTTACGGAGAAACTCCTTCGAATAATGATCGAGCTTAATACCGTTGAGAGTAATTTCACCCTTAGTAGGTTCGAAGAACCTCATCAGGAGAGAAATTATTGTAGACTTTCCTGCACCCGTGGGACCAAGAAGCGCGATCTTTTCGCCAGGCTTCACTTTGAAACTAATTCCATTGAGAACGTGATCTTCTTTGTCACCTTCATATCTAAATACAACGTCTTTGAATTCTATCTCACCCTTTACGTTTTCACCTTCGTTAATCTTACCGGTATAGTCCTCTGCCTGTGTATCGAGAATGGAAAACATCCTCTTCATCGCAACAGTCGTCATACCCATTTCGCTCACTAGCTGACCGATACGCCTTACAGGCCATATCACGAACATCGAGTAAGAGTAGAACGCCGCGAGTTCACCAGGAGTTATCTGCCCGCTCAGTGTAAAGTAACCGCCTGCCAGCACCGAAACCGCTACCTGAGTATATACTATGGTGTCTGATATAGGCCAGAAGAGCGAGTGAACCTTCGTGAGTTTGATACCCCAGTCTCTTTTCGTTGCATTCTGGGCAGTGAACTTCTCAATCTCGTAATCTTCCTTAGCAAATGCTTTCACGACACGGATACCGGAGAGGTTTTCCTGTACGAGTATCGAGAGTTTATCCTGCTCCTTCTCGTGTCTTTCCCATATCTCGCTTTCTTTTTTGAAAAAGATTATCGAGCCGATCATTATCAGCGGGACAAGCGATATAGCAATGAATGCATACGCCGGAAGTATAGTCATCATCATAAAGAACGAAGTACTGAATATAGCAACCATACGGATCATATCCACTACCTGAGTCGAAGCAAACTTCCTCACTGTTTCGACATCACCGGTACACCTCTGAATCAATTCCCCCGTTGGGGTTTTCGAATGATATGCGAGAGGGAGCGCCTGTATGTGCGAGAACAGTTTATCCCTGAGCTTTTTTACAGCCTTTTCAGTCGAGCCGGATGTGATCGCGCTCGAGGAGAAGGAGAACAGTCCTCTGAAAAGCGATATCACAAGGAAAATCACTCCCAGGTAGATCAGTATCAGATGGAAGTTCTCGACCTTCAGTTCAGGCAAAACCGAATAGAACATATTTGTAATTATGTCATTCGATTTTAATACTTCCGCATTACCGCTCTGGAAGAATGATATGATCTTATCAATTGCTATCTGCAGGACTCTTGGCTCCAGCATCCTGATAAATGTGGATACGATCAGGAGAAAACCCGCGAGCAGGTAGTAATACTTCCACTTTCCTAATATTCTAAAAAGACTTTTTATGTTATTCATTGCTATAAGATTAAAACTTTTCCAAAAAAAAACCGCGAACACTTTCAAGTATCCGCGGTTTTTGAAACTCTTTGTTTTTAGTGACTTATCTCTTTTGTACTCCTTTCAAGTTTAAAGAGATATCTCTAAACCACGGATGGGCGTATCGATCCCTGGTAAGCACAGGGATAAATCCAATGACGGATTTCGCCGTATATTTTAATTGATTTCTGATCATTTTGTTTGGATCAACTCCTCATCAAATTAGTTTAGTGGTTTTAAGATATACAAATATATTCAGTATAAAACTAAAATTCAACTTGTGTACGGAAAAAATTTTTAAAAGGTTTCATTCCGTGTAAAAATCGTTATAAATTTTTTCAATGTTACCGTTTAATAACCGTCCGTTGTTTACATTTTCTATAAAGTATGTTTGAAAAGTTTTTCCATCGAGAGGATAACCGTCATCTTTCATTATTGTATACATCACCGGTGCAAGGACGTGCATGCCACCGTCAAGTTCTTTCCAGCGCTTACCCGGGTCTGGGTAAATTCCGAATTTATCACTAATGGACTGGTCGAGCGATTTAACACAATCTTCTTCTATAAGACCATCGAGCGAAGTGTAACCTGAAGACTTATCACGGTTTTCGAAAGCATTTATTAGGAACGGATCTTGCTTTAATTTTTCAACTGCCACTATTAGTTCTTCATTTTTCCAATCGAACGGCGGGTGCATCATCTCGTGAATAGCAGTGTTCAAAACAATTTTGTAAGGCCAGGCGACATCTGTGAGGAACCTTGTCCCGGTGATCTTTATACCGTGCGGCTGTGAATAATAAAGCACGTAGATGGTTATTGTATCTGATTCCAGCTTATGACCCAGATATGCTTCAACTTCTTTTATAACGTCATTTTGTCCCATTGAACCATTTAGTTCATTTATCTTTTCTGTAACCTTTGGGTAAATGTTCGATTCCCAATATGATGTAAAATCAATCTCTTTAAGAAAGGGTAGAATAACCCTTAATTCGGGTAGTGAGGATGCAAAAATGTCCCATCCTTCATCACTGTAATAAGGGGTTTGCTTAAACCTCTCCTTTATCTCACCTTCTTTGCCAAGCCATGTAATCATATCGTCTATAGATTCCTCATCATAGACTGAAAAATGCAGGCATAGGTATGCTGAAATTATGCGTCCATTCTCATCTTTCAGCTTGCGCTTGAGTTCGGATAAAGCCTTAACCACTTCCGGTGAAAGCTTGTCCTTAAACTTATCATATTCATCCTGATAATATTTAAGATAATATTCGTCTCCCGTGAGTGTGTTCAATAGACACAGCACATCGAATTTAAAGGACGATTTTATGTTCCATTTAGTCAAAGTATTATCCTGAGCATTGATTTGAGGAATGAATAAAAATAGAGATAAAATTATTAAGATTGGATGCTTCATTTAGGAAATGATACGCAATGAGGGATAAAAAGTTAAGGCGGCATAAAGCCGCCTTTTTAAACTACTTTACCAGCATCATCTTTCTGCTTTCGGTAAAACCTTCCGATCTAAGTATATAAAAGTACACTCCGCTCGAGAAAGTGGTGGCATCAAAATCAACTGAATATATCCCGGGAGAATAATTTCCATTTACGAGCGATGCAATCTCACGCCCAGTAATATCAAATACTTTCAACTCCACGTACCCTGATCTTGCAACGTCATAATTTATTTTCGTAACAGGATTAAATGGGTTAGGGTAATTTTGATAAAGTGAATATTTTTGAGGAATCCCCGTTCCCAGCTGGCTCAAGCCGACGGAGAGGCTTTGACCTTCTACAGCTTCATAAAATTTATTCACCTCAGTATTTCCGTAACGATCTATTGTTCCGGAAGGCCACGTAATTATCACAGAATCAATCGTACTTGAGTTACCGAGACCAATGTGCTGTTCGAGGTTCTGGCTGCAATAACCATCCTGTCCCATAACAGTTCTCACCTGATATACAGTATTTCCGTTTATGACAGACCTTACTATTATAAACGCCCCAATACCGGACCTGTTGGATATCGAACCTTTACATTTGATACTCACCCATTTATTACCGCTTGTGTCATCATTTCTGAATAATACGTTATTCTGACTGCCGGCTCCCGATACCCTCGCACCGAACATGTCCAGGTCACCGTCATTATCATAATCCCCCCAGCTGTGTCCGTATGTCCAGCCAAGATCATTAACAAGATCACCATCCACAATCTTTTCAAACGAAAGACTGCCGTTTTCTATCAATAAATTTTTATAGAGTAGATTTTTTAATGCCGATACGCCATATGATGTAGTTACAAATAGATCGAGATCACCATCATTATCATAGTCTATCCATGAACTTGTCGAAGATCTGTCTGCAGTCTGGACAACAGGACCTGTAGTAACTTTTGTGAATGTCTTATCGCCGTTATTGATATATAGATTATCAGATTGTCCCCAGTTACCAACGAATAGATCCATGTCGCCGTCATTATCAATATCTCCCCAGCTTCCGGTCCAAGAGCTTTCAACGTCATTTACGATATCGCCGGTTGTTATTTTTACAAAATAACCGCTTCCCATATTTTCATATAGATTATTTTTCTGATTATTCTCATTACAGACAAAAATATCCTCATCACCATCATTATCATAATCTATCCAGGTAATACCGCGGGAAGTGAACGTTTCTGATACTGCTATGCCGGTATCGACCTTAATGAAATCACTGCTTCCATTATTCATATAGAGATAGTTATTGAATGGAGGGTCGCTGTTCGTTACATAAAGATCCATATCACCGTCATTATCATAATCTCCCCAAGAGCAGGTTTCGGAGAAACCGCCGTCAGTAGAGACTATACTTGTATTCATAAATGTGAATGTCCCTGAGCCGTCATTTCTATAAAGCAAATTATTCTGCCCGTACCAGTTTACCACACACACGTCCGGATTCCCGTCATTATTATAGTCTCCCCAGGAAGCGCCATCAGATTTCCCGTTATCATTTACCAGGGGCTGACCTGTGATCTTAGTAAATGTCCCATCCCCGTTATTATGATATAGAAAATTATTCTGACCTGCGGAGGGTCCGTTGGTCACATACAGATCGAGGTACCCATCCCCATCATAATCTATCCACGTTACCGCTCGTGAATCACCACCGTCCGTGACTTCAACTCCGGAGGTAATCTTGGTGAATGTCTGCGAGTTTGCCAAAAGAGGCAAAAGAAATGAAATAATTAATAATAAGTGTCTCATTTGTTAAAATTTATTTTTAAAACAATACTCCTTATACAAATCTATTTGCTAAGTACCCAACATCAAAAGAATTTTCAGTACTATTCATAGGTTTCTATTTGAAACTTTTCCATCTTATTAGACGAATTATTATAGTATAACACAAATTAGCATAGTATTCTATGAACCCATCAACTGAGTTATTCGATCTGATAAAGAGTATGGATAAGTCTGAAAAGAGGTATTTCAAGCTTAGTTTCTCAGGCAGGAAAAATTCCAACTTTCTGAAATTATTCGATGAGATCGAATCACAGGACAGTTATAATGAAAAAGTAATAAAAGAAAAGTTCAGTAATGAGAAATTTGTAAACCAGTTAACTTTCACAAAGAATTATCTCTATAATAGTATACTGAATTCACTTATCTCCTATAACCGTGTAAACTCATCCGAGACACGACTAACAGAAATGGTGATCAAACTGAGGATTCTATTTGATAAGGCATTATATCCTCAATATTTTAAAATGCTTGTGAAATACAAGCAAAAGGCTATTGAATATGAAAAATTTTATATTCACTTAGAGATTCTCCGACTTCAAAGACTGATCAGTGAAACCCGGAAATTTAGAATAATTGATCAGGAACAGTTATACATCGAGGAAAAGGTTATCCTAAAAAAGATTGCAAATCTCGGAGAGTATTCAAAATTGTTTTACAATTCCAAGAGACTAAGACGAAAAGCTGGAATAAGCGGAAAAATCGAAAGCATAAAAGAAGCTGATAAAATATTAAAGCACAAACTGCTCAGCAACGAAAAATATGCTCTCTCCACTCAAGCCAGGGAATACTTTCACCATATAAGATATGTACTTTACTCTATTAAAGGAGATGAACAAAACCGGTATGAATCCTGCCGGGAAAGGCTCGAATGTATAGAATCCAACCCTAAACCCTTTTTGGATGATATAGTAAACGTTAGAAAAGAGACGCTGTTTGCACTTGCTGAACTTACCATTGAAATGAACAACACAAATGAGTTTAAAAATCATCTGCAAAAGTTTCTTATTTCAAACAACTCTAACGAAGTAATAGAAAGAAAAATAATCTCGGATTACATCGACTTGAGACATATCATGCAGAATAATTTTTTAAAGAACGGGGAAAACGTAATCGAAAGAGTGGAACAAAAGCTTGATAAGCACAAAGGTAAGCTCGACAAAGATATGGAACTGGAAAGTATGTTTATGATCGCAAAATACTATTTTTATAAAAGTAATTTCGATATTGCACTTACAAAAAATAACGACGTCCTTTCACATCCTGTCATAAAATACCGACATGACATATATATCAACTCTAAATTATTAAACATAGCACTGCATTACGAACTAGGCAACATATCACTTGCCGAATATCTTATCGATTCTATGAAAAAAATGCTTCGCCATGATATAGAACAATACAATGATGAGTTAAAAACTTTAAGCCTTGTCAATAAGTTAGTGCTAACCCATGGACATAATGTATCGGATAAGCAAAATGATATAAAAACTGAGCTGGAAGAACTTCAACAGAGTGCACTAAATAAAAATGTTGGATATTATTTCAACATTATAAAGTGGGTAGAGAGTAAACTTGAGATACTCCAAACAGCTAAGCCTGAAAGGCCTTATAAACAGGGTGTTTTAACAAAAAAAGCGACGGGATAATACCCATCGCTTTTTTTAAAACTAGACTTCAGACCATATTACTTTGCGCGCTGCAAAGCCCTGATGAGTTGAGCCTTTTTCATTTTGTGACGTCCGCTGATTTTTTTCCTCTTAGCAAGTCTAAGAAGTTGATCAACAGTCATCCCTGCCATACCGGTTGCTTTTTTCTTAGCAGCCTTCTTTCTTCTAGCAGGAGCTTTCTTTCTTCTTGCAGGTGCTTTTTTTCTGGCAGGCCTCTTAGCTGCTTTTCTCCTTGCAGGTTTCCTTGCCGCTTTTTTCCTGGCAGGCTTCCTTGCCGCTTTTTTCTTGGCAGCTTTCCTTTTGGTCTTAGCCATGTTTTGTCTCCTTTAATTGGTTTGTAAAGAACCTTCTACAAATTTAAAAAATTTAATTTATTAATACAAAGTATTTTTTCTGCAAGTGAAATTTTTTTCTCTTGTTAAAAAAAGAAATCGATGTACAAAAAAAATTTATAAGGAGATGTCGCCTCTAAGAAAAGTAACTGCTCTTCCTTTTAAGAGGACACGGCCGTCGTTCATTTTTATTTTTACAACACCGCCTCTTTGTGATGCTTGATATGCAGTGAAGTAATCACGACCGGTCTTTTGCATCCAATAAGGACCTAGTGAGCAGTGCGCGGAGCCAGTAACCGGATCTTCATTAACTCCCTTTGACGGTGCAAAGAAACGAGACACAAAATCATAATCATTACTGTTCGATTTAGCTGTGATTATAGTCCCGAATTTCTCAAGCCCCATAAAGCTTTCCATGGATGGGAAAACATTTCTTAATTGTTCTTCAGATTCCAGTTCGCAAATGTAATGATATTCTGCCTCGGCAAAATTTATTGGTGTTACATTAAGAGCTTCGATAAGTTTTTCACTCGGAGACACGTCTTTTACAGTGTAAGCAGGGAAGTTCATTTCGTATTCACCGTTGTCATTTGTAACAGTGAGCAAACCGCTTAATGTATGGAACCGTGCTTCATCATTTTGTGATAATATTCCCTGCTCCCAAAGTATATGAGCAGTTGCAAGCGTTGCATGCCCGCATAATTGCACTTCAACTTTCGGTGTAAACCATTTTAAACTAAATCCTTCATCAATCTTTTTTACAAATGCAGTCTCAGAGAGGTTCATTTCTGCAGCAATAGAGAGCATAGTATTTTCAGACATATCTTCATCTAAAATACAAACTCCGGCCGGATTGCCGGAGAAAAGTTTATCAGTGAAAGCATCTACCGTGAATATCTTCATTATCAAATTATTTATTTTGTTCGATCAATGTTCTTATTGCGCCTTCAATATTCAGCTTACCATATCCCCATTTATTATTTGGAAGGTCATCCCCGGTAAACCTGTCTTTTGAAGCTGAGCTGTAGATAAGTTGTTTGAATCTTGGGTTATCCAATGTAGTATCATATTGAAGCAATAATGCCGCCGTTCCTACCACGTGCGGAGCCGCTGAACTCGTCCCGCTGAATATCTGGTAGCTGTAATTCGTTGCCGTAGAAAATGTAGTATGCCCCGGCGCTACTATATCGACCCCCAGCCTTCCATTGATAAGAGGTCCTCTTCCGCTGTAACTGCAGAGTTTACCTATCTCATCACCTGGATAGAACGGGAAATTTATCGTATATGCTCCGGTTGAAATGAGGCTGTCTGCCGTAGAGGGAAATGTTACAGTATATACCTCAGATATTCTATTAGATTTCCAGTGTGAATTTCCATCCCAGCCCTGGGAGACATCAACAACGTACCCCTGTAGCTCCAACTCCTTATCCGTACTCACATTTATCTTCCAGTCACCCTTTACGCTTCCGGAATCTTTCTCCGAAAAGCCAAATCTGAACATTGCTGTACCCTTCGATGATACATCCCGCGAATAGAATATATTGTAATTTCCAACCCTAATAAAGCCCGAGCCGTCCCTTAATTCATCACTTTCTTTACCGTCCGGGGTTTCTATCGTGATTACTGGGTAAACATTCGGATCACGCCACAAAATAGACGGAAATACACCGTCATTTACCTTACCCTCGGCGCGAGAGGGGCATTCTACTATATATGTCCTCTTATCTCCAGACTGTAGTTTATCATAAATATGCATTTTCCCGTCTGCAAGATTACCTGCCCCCCCAACCACTATAGTCCCATTAAGAGCCATCTGGGTAGTCAACCGCTCTTCTTCTGTGGATCCGTCCAAGAATTCCCAACACCACTCACCATCTTCAAAAAGCAGTATATCCGGATTTTCTTCAGCCATGAAGCCAACCAGTTCCGGGAAATTCCTAACAAATCTTGGTGTATAGTCATACTTTATATTAGCAAATATCATCTCAGCGTTCGGGGCGATTCCGTGAAGCTTCTGCACACCATATGTACCGCCCATTATAATACCGGCAACCCCCGTACCATGCCCAATTGAATCAGGCTCGGTATAGATCAAGTCCACGCCGCGTCTGCGGACAGTACCATCCTTTTCACGTACAGCTCTAACCTTAGAGGTATGTAAAGCCGTAATTTTCTCACCTACAGACAAAGTGTTGTTTCCATCGTCATCTCTCACTATAAAGAGCAATTCCCCGTAAGTTGGATCCTGCTCAGTAAATCCAGCTTTTGGACCAAAATCTCTCTTTTTATTATTATTTGCATCATTATAGAGGAAATCAAAATTTGCCTCAAATTTCCTGCTGTTCGAGCCTATCATACCGTATGTCTGGTCATTCATCTCAATATATCTCAATATCTCATTATCACCGGCGACACCATCATTATCCAGATCCACCGCATCCTCACCGGGAACGAACTTACCGTCGCCATTTACGTCAATCCAGTTATAGTCCCCACCGTCAGCAAAGAAGAACATTGGGTGAAATATATCAACTCCGGAATCCACGTCACCTATGATCACACCTTTTCCGGTTAATACATTCCCATCTTTATCGTAGAATTTTTCGCTCAGCCTGGTTGTTATTATCATGTCGTCAGGATTGAACTGCCCAAAGACATTATATGATGATAAAAAAAGGAAAATTCCAACTAATATTTTTTTCATTATGATATAATTAATTTGATTCAATATTACAGAGATGAATACAAGGAAAGAAAATAAGCTTACACAGCATTTCATTTGTGTACTTTAATCAGTTCAAATACCTATCATTTATAACTTTTAAATGGTGCTTTTGGTGCCCGGCAATAATATAAAGTATCGCCTCTACAGAGATTTCACCACCGTTGGCTGTTCCCGTCCGTTTCATGATTTCATCCGTAAAGCTGTTAAACAAATACATGTTTGATTTCCTCAACAGTAATAACTCCTCGGCAAGATCCTTGAGCGTGCGTGTAGAAAAGTTAGCATTTTCTACATAGTCATTCTCCTCAAACCCCGGGAGATCTGTCTTATCCTTCCTTGCGAATCTAGTTGCCCTGTACACAAAAACTCTCTCGGCATCTATTAAATGACCAATTATTTCCTTGATCGTCCATTTCCCTTCCGCATATGCGTAATCAGCCTTGTTTTCAGGTATCGTTGCAAGAAAAGCATATGTGAAATTCATTTGCTCATCGAGTGTAAACAAAATATCATTATCCCTGACCAGGTCTATATAAGAATCATAATACGGGGGATTTATCATTTTTTCATTCTTTTAAAATTAAACACCAGTTGTTTATCAGTTGTCTGGTCGAGATTATCGACGACAACAAACAATTCGTCCTCACTAACTTTCTTGTATGCAATTCTCTGCGGAAAATCATGCTCCGGATTTTGAAATTCTGCATCTTCATTTGTTCCTGCAACAAATTGAAAATATGTCGTGTCCTGCAATACAGGTTGTGCAATATAATAAACCCCATTATGATAGCCGTCATAAATGACTTCCAATGTAAGTATTTCCGAAAGCGATGAGTCACCTCCAAACACTTTATATGCTTCACCTGTGAATTTTGTGTCCGATTCCTTTGTCCATGATTCATAAAACGCGCCCTGGGGAAATTCCGCGCCCCAGTCACCGAGCATAAATTCAAATTGAGAAAGATCTGTAATGTCCTGTGCCATAGATGGTCCTGCTAAAGTTAGAAAGAAGATTTTCAAGAATGCAATTTTATATAGCTTCATATTATAAGGATTTTTGTTTTCTTATTTTCGAAAGCAGTATGCCAAGCTGTCCTGCATGATAAACCTGGTGAAACTGCCATACTCCGGCAACTTCGGCTTTTGTTTTCACAAAATCCTCACCTTCTACATTAATACGAGCGTGGGGCTGTTCGAGTTCCTCGTCCGTAAGTGACAAATAAATTGTCCTGTTTTTCTCGCAAACATTAATCCACGCTTCACGAAGTTCCTTTACCGGGGGATAATCATTCACCGGTCTCTGTACGCTTCCGGACGCAAAATACTCCCTGTACCCAGGATATATAAAATCTCCCTTGCCCATATATAAAGAAAAATCATCATCACTTATCACCAGGTGTCCCAGTATCCATATACCCGAATTTCCGCTTTCGGTTATAGTATTGAGCAGGTCTTCGTCGGAAAGAGAAGTTAACGGACCATTAACCCAGTTCAACATCCATTCCCACTGCATCATAAGATGTTTTGCTACCGGGTTTTCCATTAAAATATTTTTAATTAATTACTGCGCTGTCTTTTCCATTTCTCGAAAGTGATCGGCACACCTATTTCGAGAAACTGCCTCAGGTTATCGAGGGTCCATGTCCATCCTTCCCGCATTTGCTCAATACCCTCTTCGGTTTCAATTTTTGAGTGAGTAATTCTGACTTTGGTTATGTCGTAGGTAAGTGAAATTATTTCGATCATTACTTCTGTGCCCGGGCAATGTTCCGGATTTTCCCATGTAAAACGTATTTTCTCAAATGGCTTAAGCTCTATGTATTCACCACAGTCACCGTCATCATTCAGGTATTTTCCTCCAATACTTAGGTCGCCCTTTGCATTAGTAGTGAACCACTTGGATAATATAAGCGGATCTGTAAGAGAATTGTATATATTTGCAGGTGTAGATTTTATCTCTTTCTCAACTATTAATTCAAGCTCGCCCATTTCCATAAAATATTATTTTCGTTATGAAGTGATAGTTATATTCTCCTCAGGAAGAAGATCGTAAAAGTGCCACACATTGCAGTAATAATCCGACGGTCCAAACCAGTCTTTTGTAACCCTCTTTATCTTTCCGTCATCGGATTTCTCAAATACCGAAAGCCCGGGATGATAATATGTTTCACCGTCCTGTTCCATTGAATATCCCATGTCTCTTATGAACTCATTATTGTCCGGGGTAGCAGTCATAAATGTCCACCCTCTTGAATCTGCAAATTTCTTTTGGGTATCATGATCGTCGGGGGAGATCAATACAAATGCCCCCTTCTTCTGAATGTATTTATAAGTATCCTTAAAACCATCCGCCCACATCGTACAATAGGAGCAATGTTTGCCCATATTGTGGATAGTAAATAAATATTTATGGTCACCAAATAGCTCTGCCAGCGATCTCTTCGATCCATCACCGGTAATAAAATTATATCCAGTATTTATTTCTTTTTCTCCCAGTTTTGATAAAAGCTCCAATCTTCTCTTTCTGAGCTTCTCGGACTCATTGAATATTTCATTTAATTCCGATTCAAGAGCTTTTTTTTCTTCGTTGCTCATTTTTTTAATGTTTGTTTTTACCACAATTTTTTAAGTGGTTTTACTTACAAACACTCCCAAACGCTAAAGATTATAAAATTAGACTACAATTGAAATGCAAAAACCCTAGCAATAAAGGAGATTGCCGTTTATCTACAATATTTTAACGAAAAATAGATGATTTAGTTATAACAAAAAAAGCTCCGGAGATGATCTTCCGAAGCTTTTTTAAATGATACACAGAAAATTATTTCGGCGAATGCATAGCAACTTTGTTTCCTTCGCTGTCCATAAATATAGCAAAGAAGCCTATTTCGGGAGTGATCTCGGTCTTGGGTACTACCACCGAACCACCGGCTTCCTCTACTTTAGCCAGCATCCCGGATAGATCGTCGCCGCCGTTTAAATAGATAAGAGCGCCGTTTGCGCTGGGCTCGTACCCTTCACCCGCTACGATTGCTCCGTGTACACCGCTTTCGCCGCCGCCAAGAAATCCCATTGTAAACGGACCCATTTGCTCCTGGTGGAGTTCGTTTCCTGTAATGTGACCGTAAAATTTCTTTGCTCTCTCGAAATCCGTTACTGGGATCTCGAACCAGTTAATTGAATTTGGCATTTGTGTTCCTTCCCTATTTTTAGAATTTTGGATTAATGTTAATTTGGTGAATGAAGCGCAACTTTGTTTCCCTCGGTATCGAGGAATTCCGCCACATAACCTATTTCGGGAGTTACCTGTCTTTTTGGGGCAACAACCTTACCCCCTGCTCCCTCGACTTTGTCCAGTATTGCCTGCAGATCATCACCGCCGTTCAGGTAAAGTAATGGTCCTTTGTCCGAAGGTTCATACCCGTCAGCCTGAAAAAGATGCCCGCTCACAGAGCCACGTTCAGCCGGGAAAAATGCAAGGTCCCTGCCTTGCAACTGCATTTGCTGCATGCCTCCATCGAATAAAGCGTTGTAAAAATCTACTGCCCTTTTGAAATCGGAGACTGGAATTGCAAACCAATTGATCGAATTTGACATACGAATGAATTTTTTTGAGTTTAAAAATGGAGACTTAAATTAAGCGATTGCGATGTATTCTACTTCTTTAATATTGCTAATTTTGTCAGGAAGTATTGATAGGAGTTCTTTGTCTCTTCGGGATAGAGTCCATACTTCTGTTTAAACAACCAGCTAAATGAGCTTAAACTCTTAAATCCAACCTCGAAACATACATCAGTCACGGACATGTCACCCCGTAGTAACAGATTCATGGCTTTATCCAGTCTCATCTTTGAGAGATACCTGTGTGGAGTTATCTCGTATACGGCTTTGAATAAACGAATGAAATGATATGTCGAGAGGCAGGCTTCCCGTGCCATATCCTCGATCTTTATATCATTTCCAAGATTGCCGTCGATGTATTCTTTAGCAATATCAAGCCGTCTATATATCTCTATTCTTGTTGATTTCTTTACCGAGGGAAGCTTCTTTATGGTCTTACCTAGATTCCTGTGCACCTTGAGCATGTTCTCGAGTAAAAGATAGAACTCTTCTTCTATCCATTGCTCGTCATCAAAATTATTTTCCGATGCGAGCCGGAACTTCATTATAAATGGCGTTATATATCTGTCCTGTTTATAAAGTTTTTCCAGGAAGAAAACCGGCTGGTCGGATTCAATGTGATCAAACTCAAGAAGCTTGTCACTCGAATTTATTAGACTACTCAAAACTCCTTCCGCAAACTGCGGTCTAAAGAAGACTGAAATTACCTCGACGTCTTCTTTTGAATCGATAAAGCATGAGTATGTCTGTCCGTCATTCAATATCAAATAACTAGTGTTACCTACAATGAACTTTCTCTCCGGCGTAGTAAAAGTCTCTTTTCCTTTTAATGGACACTTGATCGTAAGTGGACCCTTATGCTCCGGAAAGTCTGCCTTCTTAGCCTTGTTATGAATGATCATATTCGGCCAGACGTGCACCGGGCATGGCGCGTCTTTGTTAAATCCGGGCTTACTATAGTCAGGATATCCTTTTAGGATCATGACTTATGGTTATTTCAAAAAGAGGGTTTTGTAACAAAAAAATCAGATGAAATTATATCTCTATAAATCTGCAAAGTTTCATCGGAAGAATCAAGCCTCATGTTGGAAATGCTTCCGTTATCATTATTCCATTTTGAATGCCAGTAGCTTATAGCTTTTATACGGGGATATTTAGCGGAGGTTATATAGTTCAAAGCATTTTTTACCCATTCTGATTGGTTATTTGTACCCGGCTCATCCACTGCCCCAAACTCAAGTATTGCTAATGGTTTATTAGGAGATAAATCCGATAGTTCAGCTATCACATCGTTAAGGACATCACTAAACTGCACATACTGCTCACCCGGCTCCTGCGCTCCGTAGATACTCACCCCGATCCAATCTATATAATCATCACCCGGGTAGTATACTTTCATACTATTCCCTTCTCTAGATGGAGCAGGATAGTCATTGACGTGAAAGAACCATGTAACGTTATCCGCGCCCTCTTGATTAAAAATATCTATGATGTGTCTGTAGGCATCGCGAAATACTAACGGACCCTCGTTATATGTTCCGCTCCACGGAAACCAGTCGCCGTTCATTTCCGTACCAAATTCGATCAGCAATGGCGAACCAAACTTTTTTGCATCCTGAGCGTACTGCCTGAGTTCAATATCAAATTTACCGTCGATGATATTTTGTAAAGAATATACAGGATCCTGCCTGCCCTCAGTCCAGTCGCTTCTCGGCATCATCCTGATAAACGGGATCGAACCTGCTTTCCTTATTGCAGCGGCTTCTTCAAAAGGAAAATTAATCCCGTCGAACCAGTTATCAGAAAAATATGCCCACACAATATCCTTCCCAGTAAGAATTTCAAACTCCTGCACACTCTTCATTGAGACTACGTCCTCCGTCGGGCCCATGTCGGGAAATGCCGAATGATAAACACCGTTTGTGGGGGGAAGGAGCTTCTGTCCATATATATTGGAAGCCATAAAAAGTAATATTACAATAAATCTTACCATATCCTTATATACATTTACTCAAAAGTCAGATCTTCTATCTCGTCTGTTTTACATACAAGTATCATTGCTGAATCAGGTGGAAGCTTTTTGTCCGGCTTTGGAGAGATATCGATCGTATCCATAAGCACATCCTTGATCCCGACCACGGTAATGCCGTATTTATTCCTAATGTCCAATTCCTCAAGTGACTTGCCAAAGAATTTCTCAGGTGTAGCAATCTCAACAATACTGTATTCGGGCGCAAGCGGAATATGAGCGATAAGACTCGACATGTTCAAACGCTCCGCAAGCCTCTCGGCAATGTCTCTTTCCGGAAAGATCACCTCTTCCACCCCGAGCGATTTTAATATCTTACCATGATCATCATTCTTTGCTTTAGCAATGATGTGCTTTACTCCTATCTGTTTCAGATAGAGCACCGACAATACACTCATTTCAATATCCGTACCTGTAGCAAGAATCACCGTGTCAATGTCCTTATCGATGAACTCAGATAAAGTTTCGACATCCTTTGCATTTGCGATGATAGCTTCTGTGACACTATCTTTAATTTTTTCCACTCTTTGCTTATCCTGATCCAATGCAAGTACCTGGTTACCCAGCTTATAAAGAGTGGTTGCGAGATTTGATCCAAAACGGCCGAGACCGATTACGACGAACTGTTTCATACTATTGTATTTATTATACTATTAATATGTTCCCTTCGGGGTACGAATAATTTACAGCTTTTTGTCTTCCAAGCAGGGTATATCCAACAATAAGAGGTCCAACTCTCCCTATTAACATAGTTAAAGATAAAATAATTTTTCCAGGAGTTGAGATAGAACTTGTTATTCCAGTTGAGAGCCCGTTATTTCCCAGTGCTGAAGAAGCCTCAAATAGTAACGAGATAAACTGCTGTTCCTCCGTAATATTTAAAAACATTGTTGTAAATAACAGCCAGAAAAGTGCTAAAAGACTGATCGAAAATGCTCTTGCAATTGTAGCGGGATGGATCGATCTGCTCATTACGTTTACATTTTTCCTGTCTCTTATAAAAGTAAATAGTGACAGACACATGATCAAAAAGACCGTTGTCTTAATGCCGCCACCTGTTCCGCTTGGTGAAGCACCAATAAACATTTCAATGACTATTCCCAATAATGATGATCTCTCAAGTTTTGAAATATCGACCGTATTAAATCCAACAGACGTACTGGCTGATGCCGACTGGAAAAACGATTCCAGCAATGTACTTGCTTCACCCGTATGGCTGATGATATTCTCAACAAAATAAATAAGCACCGTTCCTATGACTATTATACTCAGCGAGACCCATAATACTAGCCGGGAGTGCGTTGATAGTCTGTACCGTATCTTTTTGAATGATGATTTTGTAAATGAGGAGAGATCATACACTACAAAAAATCCTATACATCCCGCATACGATGCCGCGATTATTACCGCGTTTACAAAATAATCATTCCTGTAGCCCATAAGATTATCACTATTTAGCGAAAACCCTGCCGTGCAGAATGCAGAAACAGAGTGAAATATACCCTGCCTGAGTGACTCCCCGAATGTCATATCTTCCATCCAGTAAATTACCAGCATTGCCGCCGCTACCGCTTCTATAACAAGTGTATATTTAATAACCTTAAAAACGAATTGCTTAAGCTCGAGCTTGGAGTGACTTATTGATTCCTTTAGTATCAACTTGTTAAATAGCGATAGTTTACCGCTGAATATCACCACTGCCAGCGCAAAGAATATCATATATCCAACATTTCCCACCTGTATCAGGATCAGTATCACTGCCTGCCCAAACAAAGAGAAATATGTGCCTGTATCCTCTACTATCAGCCCTGTACCGGATATTGCCGATGTCGTAGTGAATATGGAATCTACAAAAGAGAGGGTTTCGTCACTATCTATGGAAATGGGGAGCATAAGCAGGAAGCTCCCAAAAAGAATAAAAAGAAAATATCCCAGTATGAGAGTCTGCGCGGTGGTAATCCTGGATCCTATGTATGAATTAATTTTTTTTAATAACATTCATCCATATATAAAAATAATGAAGAGTGAAAAACTCTTCATTATTTGAATTTAGCAATATATGTGACAAATATCAGTCTATTAAGACCCTAAAAAAGCATTAATCAGGCACTTTTCCAAGCTTTTTCATTCTATCCAGGCGGTCTTTCTCATTTGTCTGAAGCCATGTATCCTGAGAAAGAAGTTCATATGCCTTGGCAAAATACTCCGAAGCCGTATCATCATTTCCCAGTTCCAGGTTACATTCACCGATCTCCTCGAAAACAAACCCATCGTTTCTATAATTATTTTGCTCGATGTCTTTTAATAATTCCATCTGCATATCCAGTGCATCTGAAGCCCTGCCCAGAGACCGCAAACATCTCGCAACCGTCCACCGCGCAATCCTCTCACCCTCACCTGTATTTCTTTCCTTGTGCCAGGCAAGAGACTTTTCGAAGTATGACATAGCCCTCTCATATTCACCCATATCATGATATGTCCACCCGGTATTATTGTAAAGAGGACCACCCCATTTTTTAGCCCTTTCATCGGAGGTTTTTTCTATCATACCAATAGCTATATCACTCCATCTCAGTGATTCCTCCGGATTCTCCGCTATAGCCATCATATGAGCAGCGTCAATTGCATAAAAATCCATTCCTTTGTTTTCGGCATAATCGTAAGCCTGCTTAAAAAGCACCAATGCTTTTTCTTTATCACCTGCAGAATTGAAAGCGCGTCCTCTTTCGAGATAGTATCTTACCCATGCGGTATCGACGTTCTCATTTTCAGCAAGTAAATCACCTACCTTATCCAGTAATTCATGTGCTTTATCAAACTGTCTTTGCAAACCATATGTTCTGGCAATCTGTGTGAGCAGCTGAATATAATAATCTTTGTCACCCGATGCTTCAGCCTCAGGTAGTAACTCTTTGAATTTTTTCTCTGTCCCCGCAGGGTCGTTATAATCCCAAAGGGAATCAATAAACGGCAATCCGTCTGACATAATCAGGAAGTTTAAAATTAATAGGATCATTAGACAAATAATTTACTCTATTTGAAATAATAGTTCAATCAATTAAGAACTTCCTGTCTTTAAAATACTCATATGTTTTCCAATCAGTATAGTTCCACGAAAGCCATGAATCCCCCTCATAATCTACTATAAACTGGTTCTTCTTTTCATAATAATAAGTAAGACCGTTAATCTTCATCCTCCTCAATCCATCATAAAAAATCAATTCTCTATCAAGTAAATCCTTATGTCTATCCAGGATCGGCAGGGTTTCATTGGAAAGTTCAACGATAAACTCATACTCGATAGCATCTTTATCAGGATTTGCCAGGTTATATTCCGCAATTATGGGACCCCAATTAAAAAAGGAAGAAATGAAAAGTACGGTATAAACCGAAACCAAATTTACTTTGATAAGTCTGTATATGGTCCACTTTCTGTTTATCTTTAAATACAGGGTAACAAGCCCGGCAAAGACCATTATAAGGAACATTATCAATCCGATACGCTTGTAAGCAAGTATATGAGAATAATAAATGTAGTAGTAATTCCGCACTCCCACTGATACAGCCATTATTCCATTTTGAAGTATCCACATATACGAAAGCCTTTTCATCCATACGTTCCCTGTATAAAAATTAAGATTCCTTCTAAAATAGAACAGCATTATACCCATTGAAAGGAGAATGCTTAATATGAGCAAATATGTTCCTTCGTGAACAAACTGTCTTATATCAAACCCCTTGTAATATTCAAAACCAAACCATACATATCGGATATCTATATAATTGAGGATCGCTATCAATAAATTTACCAACACCAGGAGAATTATCGCCGAGCGTTTCTCATTTATTAGCCCGAGGGCTTTAAACCGTGATCTGTACAAACCAAATGGATTATAATGCCGCGTAAGTTCATTTTTAAATTGTGACTCCTTTAAAGCAAGGAAATCTATGTTAGAATTATACAGGAAACCGGTTACTATAACTAAACCAAGAAAGATAAATAGTAACCTTACAAGAGGGAAATCCCGGAAGATCTGCCAAAAGACATCATCAAACTTTGCCCATACATAATCCGAAGCCTCGGCAAAGATTGGATTTGCATTTATATATATGGCATAGAAAATAATAATTATCAATAAAGGAACTACTATCAGCTTTACCCATCGAAATGCGCCTGATATTTTTTTTGATCCTTTAAAGATCTCCTTCATCTCCTTCCCCCATGTATAGGGAAACATAAAAAAGTTCAATACTGCCGTTGGAAATGCAAAACTGATGGAGCGAAGCTGAGGAAGGTGTATATATCCTAGCGCAGTTACAAAAAAAATGAAGAACATGCACTTTGATAGGAGCGTATTATTATAAACAACTAAACCGCCTAAAACTAACGTAGAACACGTTAATATTATTACATGGAGTGAACTGAAACTCTTCCTGTTAAATAATACCAATGACGCAAATAAGAAAACACAAAAGATTAATAAATTAATACCAAGACGTTCTGACCAGAAGAAGTAATTGAATACCAGAACCAGGATTAGAACAAGCATTCTCTTAATGAAGGAGGTTCTCATTTCTTGTTTTTTTGGTTAATAAATTCCGATTTGACAAATCGTAAATTTATTTTATACTGCCTCCTTTGCACATTTTAATTTCAAAAGTGGTATTTCAGGGTAACAGTTCACCCTAACAGGGATAGTAGATGCGCCTATCCCTCTTGATATGAATACAAAACATTTTTTCCCTTTAACCAGCCCATGAGCATAGCTGCGGTTTTTTACCGGTAGGAATGGAGGTCCTATAAATGGCAAAACCACCTGTCCCCCGTGAGTATGCCCTGATAGCATCAGGTCGATACGCGAATCGAAATCAGTGTCAGCAGTATCCGGATTGTGAGCAAGTACTATCCTGCATTCATCCCTGGGAACATCCGAAAGTGCTTTGTCTATGCCAGGTTCATCTTCCCAGAGGTCTCCCGTTCCTGCGATCCTGATTGCAGAGCCCCCTCTTTCGATCTTTACCGATTTGTGCCGTACTGATCTCCCCGATTGTTCGAGCAAACGAAGGGCTTCATTATTATTCGCCCAGTGGTCATGATTTCCAAGTACCATGTAAACTCCATCCCTTGCACTGAGTTTCATTAATTCCGGAAAAACAACATTTAATTCACTCTTAGTATTGCTCTTTTTTACATAATCTCCTGTACATGCAATTACGTCAGCATTTGCAGAATTAGCCATGTCCACAATACCCTTAACCAGTACACGGGGATTCAAAAATCCATAATGCAGATCTGAAAAGTGAAGTATCCTGTAACCGTCAAACGCCTCCGGTAAATTAGGAACCGTAATTTCATACTCAACAATACGGACTCCGTACCTTTCAAAAATTACAGGATATGTGATAGCAAAACCTGCCAGGGTACGGATGCCCGTTTTAATAAATTCTCTTCGAGTAGCCAACTCTTTTTCTTAGCTTGTGGTTAACTGTTCTTCTTTGGGGGAACCATTCTCATAATTTATCTTCCTTGAGAAGTACATCAGCACAGCCAGTATAATAAATAACCCTATACTTCCTGCAAGCAGTGAATAATCCTGAAGCTGAATTATAAAGTAAAGAAATCCATATAAAAAACTCAGAATTAGGAACATAAAGCCAGTTAGGATCCATTTCTTCAAGAAGTTCTTCGAATACAAAGTTATCAATATTACAACCGCCGAAGCCGCTGCCAGGTACGCCATCTCGAATCCTATAACCTCCGATATAGATAATAATAGAGTATAGAATATGATAAGCGCTAAGCCGACCAGAAAATACCTGATTGGGTGTATTCGCGTCTTGTTTATCACCTCGACGAAGAAGAACACAACATATGTCAAAAATATAAACAGAAATGCATACTTTGCTGAACGTGATATCTTTTGATACTGTTCGACAGGTTGTAAGAGGTTCACTCCAAACCCCGAAGATGCCGGTGAAAACGAATCACCCGTCCATTGCTGCGGGAATCCTCTGTTCAGGTTTAGAACTTTCCATTCGGCATTAAATCCGGCTTCGGTAATCTCCCTTTTATCCGGGAGGAACGTTCCATCGAAGCCGGGATTACTCCACGGAGAAGAAAGGATCACATCGGTTTCCTTTCCAAGAGGCGCGAAATTTAGATTTGAACTGCCATTAATATCTATCGCGAAACTAAACTCCCCTCCGGTTTTCAATAATTCTGTCTGCTCTTCCGAAACCCCGGCACTCACACCTGAGAGCTTCAAATTCTCGTCAATAATTCCATTCTTAAAAACAAAATTCTTATCGCCATACTTCATATCCACAGTCCTCTTTATTCCTTTCAGGTCTGAAATACCGATGCAGAAATATGCATCACTCCAGAGGACATTGTTTGAATCGATCTTTAGCGAAGCCAGGTCAGGCGCTGAATAGTCCCCAGAAAAATTTAAATTGGCATTATAAACAGTAACATCATATATTCCGCGGTTGAGAGTCTCTGGATTGATCGTGCCGGTAATGTTAAGTTTCTCAGGTAAAAAGTATGCTGTTTTTACAATTTCGGATTTATTTTCACCACTGCCTGTTATTTCCTTATAGGGTAAAGCAAGTATAGGTCCGATTAGATACTGGCTCCCTCCCCACTTGCTTCCTATATCGCGTATGGCTTCCTGCTGAAGCTGTTCTCTCTCATCTATAAGTCCTGAGATCATGATCATAGGAACAATAAGAACTATAACCATCGCCCCAACCACGATCATCTTGAAAGTGATGGAGGTTTTTATCCAGTTTGAAAATGTGCTTAATGAATTCTGCTGTTGCATAGCATTTGGTTTAATTATTTTAAAAATTTCTTTGAATATTTCCGGGTGTACTGCGTGATCAAATATTAGTCCTATACTGAGGCTTCCCCCTATAATGAATAGATATTCATATTGGGTATTCACTAAAAACGAAAGCGCTAAAATGTAAATAACATATATGTAAGTAGCTCTGTAGGTAACTTCAACAAGAAGAAACTTTTGCGCAATAAAGTAGAATAAGATCGCTACAATAATGTAAAATAGATTAAATGCTGCTGTGTTAAAGATCGCACTAAAAATTATCATCACCGGCAATAATAGAAATTGACCGGCGGATGAAAGGATAAAGAAAACAGAATAATGTCCTATTGCAAACTTTTTAGTGTATTGTATATTTGCTATAACCATACCTATTGTTAAAAAGGGTAAGTACATAACAATAAAAGCCATTTTCTCTAAATGACCACTTGACGACACTGGTATAGATACAACTATACCCGCAATAAGACTGAATATGGTAAAGTAAAATTTCAGTTTCTTCACTATGACGTTCTTGAAGCTATTAAATCATAAAATAAATAGTATATCCCTCCTATAGGAAGAAATCCGTAATATGTGTCACTCACTGAGTGTGATCTTCCGTCGATAAAAAGGAAATCATGTACCATTAATACCAGAGTTATTATCGCAATTATACCTCCGACCGTCGATACCGGCAGATAGAATAATCCAAATCTTTTGAATAGTGGTTTTCTCATTTTATTATTTTACTTTGTACTGCAAAGTGAATATGGAAAAAATTTTTTATATGTTCAAAAGTTTTTCAAGGGCGTCGAGATGTTCGGCAAATGCCTTCTTCCCGGCGTCGGTGACGCCGTATGAAGTATTTGGTTTTTTTCCGACAAATTTCTTTTTTATACTAATATATTTGGATTTTTCCAACGCGCTGAGATGACTCGCCAAATTTCCGTCTGTGAGGTTTAACATTTCCTTCAGAGTGTTAAAGTCTACCCACTCATTAACCATCAATATTGACATGACTCCAAGTCTCACTCTGCTTTCAAAAACTTTATTTAAACTTTGTATAATATCTTTCATTTCTCATATTTGAGATACATGTATATCCCGTAAATGATATGAAGAACGCCAAATCCTATCATCCAAAAAAGCAAACCCCATCCCGGATAGAACATCGATACTAATCCTAATACTATCTCGGCAATTCCAAGGTATTCAGCGTTTCCAATTGCATACTTGCTCGCATTCACGAGAGCCAACCCATAAAATATTAACATGGATGGAGCTATTAAGGCTGTGTACCAATTCACAAGAAGTATCAAACAAAAAATACCGCCCGTTCCAAGCGGGATCATAAGACTAACAAGCATACGTTTTGTTGTGGTATCCCATGCTTTTAAATTGTTCTTTCTAGCTTTTCTAACAGTAAAGAATACCGATAGCGATATTGCCAGAAGCAGGACAATAATAGCATTACCAATATAGAATAACATTGTGCTTTCATTTAGTCTTACACCTGATTCATATGTCCTCTCCCAGGCAGTCGATAATATACCTGTGCCATGGTAAACCGAGACAGCAACCGCTCCCAGTATAGCGATTATCCCCGCACTTATTCCTGACATTCCGCTGAGCGAAAGACATCTCGACGATCTCTCCATGAGCGTCCGAATTTCAGATAATGTATCTAGGTGTTCTTCCCTGTTATTCATTTTAGATATTGATTTATTGAAAGTACTTTGAAATACAAAGTTAATTTGTATAAAATTAATATGCAAATGAAAAAATCCTTTCAAAAGCAAGTCCGGCTATCCTAGCTCAAAGCACAAATATCAATATTTTAGCTACTTACTAGTCTTCTTACCTTTTGTTACATTTTTTACCTGTACTTTTGGAGAGACTGTTTTGCCGCTGGATCGCTTCCTGCTTACAGGAGGTTCATGTAGATCTCTCGGAGGTTTATAATCAGCTGGGGGCTTCTTCATTGCTGTTGGCGCAGGGCATATAACATCTACTGCCGCAACATTCTCAGCAGGATTAAGTAGTTTTTTTATAGCATTTATTTTGCTTGTTGAGATTTTTGACGGATATAGCTTTTTCGCCCTATTCAGAAAATCATCGAGATTCATATCCTCTCGTTTCAGTTGCTTTTTTAAGCCCGCTTTCTCATTTTCATTAAATATATCCAGAATCTCTTCAAAACTAAGCACAGGTGATGAACAAATATGACCCGAAGGTACTGATACACTGGAAAGCAGGGTTACCTTGCTTTGGGAAGCGTTAAAGTCATATCGGTGCAGATCAGGAGTCATAAGAATATTAAATAAGGACATCCATCCATACTCCGATCTGTCTATCTCACTTTCTTTTTTTATACCTTTGCCTTTTAGAAATCCTCTGCTCAAAGGAAGTCCGGTATCTGTCGTTTCACCGTAAATACTCGAATTCGTTCCGAATATAATGTTTGTCAGACGGTTGCTTGCCCATTCTGCAAATCCTTCGTGAAATGCCACATAAGATTTCTTTTGAAGTTCATCATGAGTTCCCCCGTGTACAATAAGTTGCCATGCAAGACCCTTTTCATTCTTTGAATGTTGATATGCCCAGATATGCATCAGCTCATGCATTATTGTATCTACATCGAGTTGGTCGGTTCTCGAATTCCTTATAATAAAGATTACCTGGTTAAACGGATCGGAATATGAAGATTCGACCTTATCAGAGATTAAGGTATTATCATGAGGAAACTTCAATGCTACAGGTTTCTTATCCAGGAACCTCACGTCTTTTTGAAATGTATTCATCGTTTTAAAAATCTTTTTGTAGACAAACCAGACCAGGGCATGCTTTCTTGCAATGCTATTCCCAAGATCTTCATCACCGTCTCCAAAAGTTAAATTTCCAAGATTTACTGTACCTGCGGAATGTGATTTGTCATTTTTATCTTCCTTGAGGATTGTATACCATCTTACGTTATAAGCGATCCTTCCTGTCTGTTCCAGCAATTGCTCAAGCGCATCCTCTGTTTTATCTACAATATCACCCAGAGCGTGTATCTGGGTGATCAAACCCAATACATCACCGGCAATATCTGTAACCGCTTCCGTGACCTTGCTCATAAATCCATCGTTCTCCGGATATACTTTTAAAGTATCGTCTTTGAACTGGACCTCTACCTTAAATTGACGGTTGCTCTTGTCCTTCTCCTTCTTGATTTTAAAATGCCCATTTGAATCGGTGAACTTCTTGTCCCAGCTATTCCAGGGACCCCATACACCCATGACTTTTTCTCTTGCGGAAACGTTTACTTCGACGTGCTCGAGTGGCACTGTACCTGGAAAACCTGCAGAAATTGTAGAATCGTTATGCCTCAGCATGACGTTCCCTTCGATTGTCCAATTCGTTTTCATAATAAAACTCCCCCTTTTAAGGTTAAAATAAAAAAGGGGCAAAGACACAAAACTGTGACTTTGCCCCTCGGCTAGTAATATAAAAAATAAACGATTAATCTTCTATTTTCAAGCCCTCAATAATAATCAAAAATTTTATTCTATTTCTCCGCTATAAGTAGTGGTATTTATAATGATTTATATCCTGGAGTAAAAGAATTCTCGTTACTTTCTTCCAGGTGGATCCTATATTTTTCCGGTGGGATTTTATCCTTTAAGGAATCAGCTAATACCGGCGGGTAAAGCTCATCATACCTCATTATCTTTTCCATACTTACTCTTTTGTAGACCAGATCCCTGTGTATTTGAGAATGATCTTTTAACCCCGTTGCCGCAAATAATTCAAGAAAGCCTTCGATTGTTTCACTGTGAAAATTTGCAACTCTATATTTCTTGTCATTGACTACCAGTCCCCTTATTAAAGCTGGATCCTGTGTCGTTACTCCTGTTGGGCAGGTATTCATATTACATTCCAGCGCCTGGATACATCCCAGTGCAAACATCATTCCCCTTGCGCTATTGCAGAGATCGGCGCCCAGAGCCAACGCTCTGAGAATATGAAACCCTGTTATAATTTTGCCGGAGGCTATCAACTTTACTTTATCCTTTAGCCCAAATCCGTTTAATGCGTCATAGGCAAATGCGACAGAGTCAACCATTGGATTGCCAACTGAATCTGAAAATTCCAGAGGTGCTGCCCCAGTTCCTCCCTCACCTCCATCGACCGTTACAAAATCGGGAGTGATCTCGGTCTTTACCATAGCTTTACAAATCGCAAAAAACTCGCTCCACCTGCCAATACAGATTTTAAAACCGACCGGCTTACCCCCTGATATGTCACGGAGCCTGGCAATGTAATGCATCATCTCGATCGGCGTGGAAAATTCCGAATGGGTTGGAGGTGACAATACTGTTTCGTGGGGTTTTATATGCCGGATAGCCGCGATCTCGGGAGTATTCTTTATGGCAGGCAAAATACCGCCGTGACTTGGCTTTGCCCCCTGGGACAGTTTTACCTCTATCATCTTAACACATTCGTGCTGGGCTTTCTCTTTAAAATGTTCTTCGGAAAAATTTCCCTTTTCATCTCTGCATCCGAAATATGCCGTCCCTATCTGCCATACTATATCGCCTCCGAAATGAAGATGGTGGTGACTAAGTCCGCCCTCACCCGTATTATGGTAAAACCCACCGATCTTTGCACCGCCGTTTAAGGCGCGTATGGCATTCTTGCTCAACGAACCGAAACTCATTGCAGAAATATTAAAAATACTGGCGCTGTATGGTTTGGAACAAGTTCCTTCCCCTATTAAAACTCTGGGGTCCTTGTCGAGTTCATCATACGGGTAAGCAGTGAGAGAATGATTTATCCACTCGTATCCTACCTTGTATACGTCTCTCTGTGTTCCAAATGGATTTGTATCATTTTCTTTCTTCGCGCGGGAATATGCTATCGAACGGTATTTCCTGTCGAAAGGTCGTCCGTCTATATCCGACTCTACAAAATATTGGTATATCTTCGGACGGAGTTTTTCCATGAGAAATCTCCCCCTCCCCAGGAGGGGGTAATTCCGCATTATTGTGTGTTTTCTTTGTAGACTGTCGTAAACTCCCAGCAGAAAGACCGGCATCGTTACTGCATACAGCCACCAAAACGGACGCCAAAAATAACCAACTCCTGCTATCACTACTAACGTAATAATCGAAACTAAATAAAACTGCCTTAACATTTTACCTTTTTAACTATTCAATAACCTCCACTTACCTACCATCTTCTGGAATACCAGCGGCCTCGGAAATGCCGGCCCGTCAAATGTGATCAGCAAATTCTTGCTGTCGATCGTGGGCTCCATTCCTTCTGCGCGCTTCATCACTTCGATGAGCACGTTTGCCTTTTGCTGTGTAAAATCCAGCATTACCCGGTCTACGCCGCCATTATCACTTACCCACTTTGGGCTTGCATACTCTTCTATAAACTCCTGCCTCTTCTCCTGCTGTAATAACCACACCATCTTGGGGAGTTCATCCTTGATCTGCTGATCGAAGGTCTTGTAGTCGGGTGATACCCCTGCCCCTGTACATCCATACATTACTATAGCGGTGAATAACACTCCAAGGAATAATAGTGAACTTCTTTTCATTTTGAATTCCTCCTCTTTAAAATTTCTCGCCAAGGAATCTTGACGGTTTTATTATTTTCTTTTTAAGTCCGTGTTGCTTAATTGCGTAATGGTGAATGTGAGCCATCGCCTCATCGACGTTATCAGTAAATAAAATCAAATTCAGATCCTCTTTCGATATAGTGCCCTCCTCTAGCATTATGTGCATCTCTTCCAGTATGTCATTATAAAATCGCTTCCCCATCACTACCACAGGAAAGTTCTTTATCTTCTTTGTTTGTATTAGTGTCAGCGTCTCAAAGAACTCATCCAGCGTGCCAAATCCTCCCGGCAAAACAATGAACCCGTAAGAGTATTTTAACAACATCACTTTCCTCACAAAGAAAAAATCCAGTTCCACCCACTTATCCATATATGCGTTGGGCTGCTGCTCGAATGGAAGCTCTATATTACATCCCACCGAACGTCCGCCGGCTTCCTTAGCACCTCTATTAACAGCTTCCATCACACCAGGTCCGCCCCCCGTCATCACTGTAAATCCCATATTGGCAAGCTCACTCCCGATTTTCCTTCCCAGCCTGTAATATTTGTGATCTTCTTTAAATCTCGCCGAACCAAAAACCGTTACCGCGGGACCAACAAAGTGAAAAACCCTGAAACCTTTAATGAACTCGAAAAAGATCCTGATTGCATACCATAATTCACTGCTCCTTGACTTCGGTCCTTCGAGAAAGTATCTGATCTCCTTCGTCTTTTTAGAACCGTTATCTAATTCTTTTTCTTTGCTGTCTCCCACCGGCTATCCTTCTAAACTTTTACATATATTAGTAAATCTGAATTTACTCACGTCGAACAATCCCTTATCACTTAATTTGAGAGCCGGGATCACAGGCAGCGCCATAAACGACAACGTCATAAAAGGTGCATATAATGTACTTCCCAGTTCTTTTGCCAGCGAGTCGAGTTTGGAATATCTCTCGGCAGTTTTATAACCGTCATCGGTCGTCATTATACCTGCCACGGGTAAAGGCAGTACTTCCGTTATACCGTCCGCTGAAACAGATATACCTCCCTTTTCATCTATAATGCCGTTCACTGCATGTGCAATGTCATCATCCGTTACGCCAACTGCTATTATATTATGTGAGTCATGAGCAACACATGATGCGATTGCCCCTTTTTTTAAACCGAAATTTTTAATGAACGCTACTACTGGTACATCACTTGTATATCTGCAAACAACAGTAAGTTTTAAAACGTCGTTATCCGTATCTGAAACAAGGTAACCGCCTTCTGACTTTGGTTTAAATGTTATCTCGTTTGTAATTATCTCCCCGTCTATTGCCTCTATAACCCGTATCTCACCGCAGTCGCATTTCAGTCCGAAATCTTCCGCTGACTTTCTTTGAGTATTAAAGTTATTTACTATTTCAGCGCTGACACTCTCTATCAGACTCTTTCCTTTCTCGGCAACTTTCACTCCGCCGATATATGTCTCCTTCACCTTAAAACTCTCTAGACTCTCGATCACTATAAAGTCTGCCGGGTCTCCCTCCCTCATCATCCCCACGTCCAGTTTATAGTGAGGTACCGGGTTTATGCATGCACATTTCAATACGTCGAAGAGGTCATAGCCTTTACTTAAAGCTTTTCTTACTATACCGTCTATCTGGCTTATTACCAGATCGTTCGGATGTTTGTCATCACTGCAAAACATTACGTGATCGGAATGTTCGGGAATTATCGGATGCAGTGCATCGAAATTCTTCGCCGCTGAACCTTCCCTGATGATAATATTCATTCCAAGATCCAGCTTGCCAAGAGCTTCCTCCAGCATGTAGCATTCATGATCGGTTGATATACCTGCCTTTACATATGTCTCCGCCTGTTCGCCCATTAATCCTGGTGAGTGTCCGTCAATCGGTCGTCCCATTTCCTTCGCAACCACTATCTTGTCCCTCACGACCGGGTCATTATTGAGGACGCCGGGGTAATTCATCATCTCGCTGAGATAATGCAGACCGTCTTTTCCAAAGAGCTCGCGTATATCATCGGCTGTGACTTCAGCGCCCGCCGTTTCAAATGAAGTTGCAGGTACGCAGGATGAAGCACCGAAATAAAACTTAAAAGGAACTTTCTTGCCGTTGGTGATCATGTACCTTATACCTTCTATACCCAGTACATTGGCTATTTCATGAGGATCGGAGACGGTAGCAACTGTGCCGTGAACTACGGAAAGACGCGCAAATTCTGACGGAACCAGCATTGAACTTTCTACGTGAACATGGGCATCGATGAATCCCGGCAAAACATAATTCGCATATTCCTTGCCCGGATCCCTTTCTATTCTTTTTATTCTGCCGGATTCCACAAAAACCGTGGCAGGATATATTTCCCGGCTATGTATGTCAATTAAATTCCCGGAAACGGTAAAAGCCTCATGCATCTATTTAGTTGCGAACCTTTCTATCTTTTTGTAAAACTCTTCCTTGCTGAACGGTTTCGCAAGATAATCGTCCATTCCGGCTTCTATACACCTATCCCTGTCAGCTTTCATCGAGTATGCAGTGATACCGATTATTGGAATATGACCGCCTGTTTCCTTCTCTATTTCTCTTATTATCGATGTTGCTTCCAGACCGTCCATCACCGGCATCTGCACGTCCATTAGTATCACGTCGTATTTATTCTTTTCCATTATCTCAAAAAGCTTGAGCCCGTTTTCAACAATATCCACGTTATACCCCTCGCGCCTCAATAGCTCTTTTACAAGACGCTGGTTTACAAAGTTGTCTTCGGCTACTAAAATCTTAAGTTTTGCTTTCCTTGTTTTCTCAGGTTTTTGTATATCGGCTACTGGTTCGGATTTCTCTTCCTCCAGGTCGAATGGAAGCACACAAACAAACTCTGTTCCCTGATCCACTTTGCTTTGCACCGATATCTTACCCCCCATATGATCTATTATGCTCTTCACTATCGCAAGCCCCAGACCCTTACCTTTGTATGTCATCTTTTCCGATTTGTTCTCCGTCGCAAAACTCTCAAAAATATCCTCTATCTTCTCTTTTGGGATTCCAATACCCGTGTCTTTTATTCTTATGACACAGATCGTATTCTTATCACTTTTTGATTTTTGAGATATATCGATGTCAATAGATCCCTTTTCGGTATATTTTATCGCGTTATTCAACAGGTTAACCATGATCTGCTTCATCCTTAACGGGTCACCGCACACCTCGTAATCATCTTTTGAAATACTAACGTTCATTTCAAGCTTTTTCTTCTTTGCGCTCGCCTCCATCACTTTGAAGGTCTGGTTCATGAGATCCTTCAGATTAAATCGCACCTTGTCTAGCTTGAAATTCCCCGCTTCTATCCTGGCAAAATCCATAATGTCATTTAGGATCGCCAAAAGTGTCGATGATGAATACTTAATGATGTCCAGGTATTCTTTTTGTTCTTCGGTAAGTTTTGTCAGGGAAAGGATGTCGGTCATACCTATAATACCGTTCATCGGGGTCCTTATCTCCTGGCTCATATTGGCAAGAAAAATGCTTTTTGCGCGGTTGGATGATTCGGCTCTTTCTTTTTCATCTAAAAGCTTCTCCTTCTCCTTAACGGGCATCGACTTGCTTTCTTTGCTTTCTCTCTCCCGCAAAAGCCCTTCGGCAATGAAAAAGAATATAAGTGTGCTCAATACCACAAATACCACTTTCATCCAGATATTTGAGCTGTAAAACTGGAATGAGAATATCACTCCGAGTAAACATAACCCGAAATATACAAGGCTTAATGTAAAGGAAGGTTTTGCAAAAAATGAGTTGGGGGTCTGCATTCTTAATTTGGATTTCTGATTCAGCTAAACGATGATCAAAATGCCGGGTAAACATACAACATATAAAAAATAATGATTTTTTAGGGAATTATAAATGGTTTAGAGAAAATCTATAATTATAAAATTTTCATGCTTTTAATTATTTCAAGCGAAATTTTACGAGCCTTCATTCCGTCTGCTCCTTGACCGATGATATTCGTTGCAAAAATATAAAGATTAGACCCTAACTGCACCGACCCCACAAACCATCCCAGGTCGGATCCGTTACTGCCTGTCTTTCCGCTAAAAATTGCGCCGTTTTCCAGGGTATCCTGTATAATTATTTTTTTTACAATGTCCATATTCCTTTTTGAGAAAGGAAGAGAGTCGGTATATAGCTTATCCAAAAAACCGACCTGTTCATTGGCGGATATCTTGAGCGTATTGTCCAGCCAGAATTTGTCTATCCCGCCTGAAATATCCATGTTCCCGTAATGCAATGTATCTATGTAATATTTCATTTTTTCTTCGCCGACTCTTCTGGCTAGCTCCTGGTAGTACCATACGACTGAATATTTGATCGCTGACTTCAGGTCATGATCTCTGTTCAGTTCTTCCCTGGATCTTTTCACGCTATCCCATTTTATAATGTAGCTCTCATCAGGGATTACACCCGTTTCCAGCCCAATAAGTGAATTCGGTATCTTAAAGGTCGAACAGGGTGAATACTGTATATTACACTGCTCCTCGTTATGCCTGATATAATATTTATTATTGTAATCGTATAAGACAAATGCCCCCGAAAACTCGCCAAAATACTGGCTAAAGTCGGTTTGATAGCTTTTATTATCGACTTTACCGCAGGACATAAATAAGAGCCCTGTTAGTATTAATAAGATTTTTTTCATTTAAGCAAATTCTATGGTAATTACCGGAATTCCAAAATTATTTTGAAGAGAAATTAATGGGAAGTCGTTTCGGATAAGTTTAAATGCTTCTCTATCACATCGTAAAAATCATCCCTATTAAACGGCTTTGAAAGATAATCATCCATACCGATCCTAAAACATCTCTGCCTGTCGCTTTCCATGGCAAAAGCAGTTATACCGATGATCGGTATGTGGTCTCCTGTTAGCTTTTCTTTCTCCCTAATATATGCCGTTGCCTGGTACCCATCCATAATCGGCATTTGTATGTCCATCAGGATCACATCGTAGTTATTCTCGTCATAGAGATCCACTGCCTTCTTACCATCATCGACGATCAGGGTATCGTACCCTTTTTTATTCAGCAGTTTCCTTATCAGCTTCTGGTTAATGTAGTTATCTTCTGCGACCAGTATCCTGTAATTGTGATATGGAATTGTCAAAATAACACGAATTTTGATTTATAATACTCTTTGCCCAGATAAGTTAGAGTGAAATCAAAATCCTGAAACGAATAATACTAATTAATATCTAAAATCACAGCGGAAATTAACATTACCTTAAAAAAATTCTTAATAATCATATAGTTCACGTAATAGTTTCCTTGCCCTTTCCAGTGGGAAAAAGTTCTGCTCCAGTTCTGCCGCAAATGGTACCGGTGTATCGAGTCCTCCGGCTCTGAATACAGGCGCATCCAGGTATTCAAAACACTTTTCGGATATTAATGCAGCAATTTCCGAGCCAATTCCCCCTGTGATACAATCTTCATGTAAAATCAATACCTTCCCTGTCTTCTTTACCGATGAAAATATAGTATCCTTATCCAGCGGTAATAGTGTCCTGAGATCGATCACTTCTGCATCTATATCAGGATTTTCATTCAATATATCCAGCGCCCAATAGACTCCCTGACCGTATGTAATGATAGATATGTCGTTGCCTTCCCTTACTATCCTCGCCTTACCTATCTCCACCGTATAATAATCCTCCGGCACCTGGTCTTTGAGTTTTCTGTACAGAAATTTGTGCTCAAAGAACATTACCGGGTTTGGGTCTTCTATAGCTGCAAGAAGTAAACCCTTCGCGTCATAAGGCGTTGAGGGATAAACAACCTTTAGACCGGGAGTGTGAAAGAACCATGCCTCGTTCGATTGTGAGTGAAACGGTCCCGCTCCTACTCCCGCACCGGTTGGCATCCTTATTACCACGTCGGCGTTTTGCCCCCACCGGTAGAATATTTTTGCTAAATTATTTACAACCTGGTTAAATCCCGACGTAACAAAATCCGCGAACTGCATCTCCACGACCGATTTCATCTTTTTTATCGAGAGTCCCAGCGACGCTCCAATGATCGCCGACTCGCATATTGGCGTGTTCCTTATCCGCTCCTTCCCAAACTCCTCATAAAATCCTTCCGTCACCTTAAACACTCCTCCATACTCCGCGATATCCTGTCCCAGCACCACTAAGTTATCATATCTCCTGAGCGCGATCCTGAGTCCGTCGGACACTGCATCCACAAACCTCATCTCCCGCGTTTTGTCACTTTCAGGACTTACGACTTCCTGATCGTATGACATATATACACTGCTTTCTTCTGTCTCCGTATCCGGCTTCGGGTTCTCAGCAGATAATGCTTTCTCGATCGCATCGTTTATCTCTTCGGCAAATTGGGTCCTGGTCTCCTCGACGAACTCGGCGGTGATGATGCCTTCTTTTAAGAGGTAGGTCTCGTAATTTCTTACGGGATCTTTCTTTTCCCACATGGTAAAGAGCTCCTGCGGGACATATTTTGTACCGGAAGCCTCCTCGTGTCCGCGCATACGGAATGTCATACATTCCAGGAGTACCGGACGCGGGTTTGCGCGGATAGACTCTGCAAGCGTACTGACTGTTTTATAAACTCTTACTATATCATTGCCGTCTATCTGAAAACCCTCCATCCCATAGCCGGAGGCTCTATCTATGAGACTCTCACACCGATACTGCTCCTTTGTAGTTGTTGAAAGTCCATAGCCGTTATTTTCTATTATGAAGATGACAGGGAGATCCCACACAGAAGCGACATTTAGTGCTTCGTGGAAATCGCCTTCGCTTGTTCCGCCCTCACCGGTAAAGACAGCCGTAACTTTACTTTCTTTTTTGAGTTTGCATGCGAGCGCAATACCATCGGCAATAGTCAGCTGGGGACCGAGGTGAGAGATCATTCCGACAATATGATGTTCGTTAGAACCGAAATGGAACGATCTTTCCCTGCCTTTGGAAAACCCGCCGTGCTTTCCCTGTAACTGCATGAAAAGTTTATCTAGAGGCATGTTACGTGTTGTGAATACACCGAGGTTGCGGTGCATGGGAAGAATATATTCATCATCTTCGAGTGCATTAGTAACACCGACCGCTATAGCCTCCTGTCCGATACCCGAAAACCATTTACTTATCCTGCCTTTTCTCAGCAAGAGGAGCATCTTCTCCTCTATCATCCGGGGCTTTAGGATAGTAAGATAAAGTGTTATCAGCTCTTCGTCTGTTATTACCTTTCTGTCATATTTAATGCTAACATCAAAATCCTGCGCATCCGCAATATCTAATCCTGTTTGTTTTTCAGGCTTCATAGCTTGTGTTACCAAATTTTAATCAAAATACTAATCTTCTATAATACATTAAATGAAATATTTCAAAACAAAAAAGGGTAAGATTTCGATTATCTTACCCTTTTATAATTTTATATCAATTTTAATACTATTTCATTTGTCCGGAAGTAATTTCGGGACCGGCTTTTCTCTGTGCAAATTCATTGTCCATCATTAATAATCCGTGTCCTTCGCCGTTGATAAGCTCGAGGTTAGCAATCCGCTTATTAAAGAGATCTATTTCCTCTACCTGCTCATCTACATACCACTGAAGGAAGGTCTCGACAGCGTGATTGCTTTCTGATTTAGCAAGATTTACTAAATTATCAATTGATTGTTTTATGAATTCTTCCTGCTTAAGCGCTTTTTGGAATGCGTCGAGTATTGAATCGAACTGTACGGGCGGACCATCGAGGGAGGTAAGAGTTACTACTCCTCCCATTCTATGGACGAAATTAAACATCTTCATCGCGTGGAAGTGTTCCTCCTGTGCCTGTACATAAAAGAAGTTAGCGAAGCCGTCGAGGTTTATCGATTCAAAATAAGCGGTCATCGAAAGGTATGTATATTCCGAATAGAACTCTCTGTTTATTTGTTTATTCAGTTCTTCCTGAATCTTATCGGAAAAAAGCATAATGCCTCCAAAAATTTTAGTTAATATTCTTTAATTAAGGCAATATACTTATATTCCGCCGCAAATTAAATGTCAATCGGGCTCCTTCGGTCCCTTGTAATTATCGGTAAACCCAGCTTCGGATTTCCACTCGGTAAAGTAGATCTTAAGGTCTGCTTCACTCTTCCAACTTGTGTAGTATATTTTCCAATCGGCATCCGATTTCCATTCGGTGAAATACCACAACCCGCTGTTTGGTTTCGCGTCGGATTTCCATTCGGTAACATAGACTATCATATCCGCTTCGCTTTTCCAGCTGGTAATAAATACTTTCTTATCGGCATCACTTTTCCAACTGGTTACATAGACAACCTGGGAAAACGCAGACCCCGCGGTAAAAAGGAAAAAAAGTAATAATGAAATTTTTAGTGAAGCTTTCATTTTACAGTTATTTAATTAAATGTAATACTTATTATTTAATATTGATACCTGAAAGAGAAATCTAAGTTCCCAAGAGTATGACCAAATTCATTCAGAAAGAGTTTAAATTAAAACCATATTCGCGTGGATTTCATATAATTACGGGCGACGTAGAGCAAGAAATCCCTGAGCTTAGAAATATAAATACGGGGATGTGCCATATCTTTATTAAGCATACAAGCGCCTCACTAACTATAAATGAAAACGCCGATCCGACGGTAAGAAAGGATTTCGAGTCTTATTTTAACAGGTGCGTCCCGGAAGACGAGCCGTACTATCTGCATAACTATGAGGGATCCGATGATATGCCCGCGCACATAAAAAGCTCGATGATGGGAAGCTCGGTAACAGTCCCGATCACAAGGGGTAAGCTCAACCTTGGCACATGGCAGGGAATATATCTCTGCGAACACAGGGATAATGGCGGATCAAGAAAGATCATAGTTACTATTTGGGGTGAATAATTATTTAATAATATAATTTTCCTTAATCTCCTCATATACAAATTGTCCTATTACGTTCATGTAACTTAAATTTATTATAGATGTGCTACCCTTTTGGAGTTTCTTTTCCGGTTTAATTTTTATTGTATGAGTACCCCTATTATACTCAACCCGCTTTGTTTCTGCTAAAGTATTACCATCCATATCCAATATCTCGACCTGAATTTCGTAATCATCATTTATTCTAAACTCTACGCTAATACTGTTTCTAGTGTTATCAATTTTCAGAATAGAATTTGTAGTAACCGTATCAGGTATCTTCATTCTTTCACCGTATTCAACTCCATCTATTTTAAGGTATGTTAGCTTTGGTATTTGAGATGTTACGGTCACAATGGGAAACGGAAAGTCATTATAATATCTTACCATTCCATTTCCCCAGTAAGGCATGAAAATACTATTAACTATAACCCCAATACCCGGACCTAAAGAAGAATCGATATAATATCCTAAAAAAGATTCCATATTTGTATCACCACCAATTAAGGGATATGAGTCACTATACAAATCCATATTTTCCAAATGGTTATAAGTATTTATAATTCGTTCATCTGTAATGTTAGAGTATGCAACCTCTTCATCAAGTTTACCTTCATCCAATCTTGCAAAGCTTACTCTTAAGACATTATTCTCAACGCCGTCTATTGTTGTATCCCCTGCATATTCTATATCTATAATGTCAACCATTGCAAATCCGTTAGAGTCCACAGGCATATTTATACCTCTCTCTTCATTAAACTCCTTAATGACATCCATATTGGCATAGAGCACGTACTGCATTCGATCACTGATCCTTTTAAATGATGGAGAATTTTCAGGGTACACTACTCCATTATCAAAGAGTTCGCAAAAAAGCTCACTGGGTTCGCCTCGAAGGTGGAACATGGAACTACGCGTAGATATATCGTTAACAGTCTCTACGCTCGAATGAGCTTCGTTAAAAAATATACTGGATGAAAATCTGCTTTCGCCTTTATAGCCGACAAGCGTTTCTTTCGGACCATGACTAATCCCGGGAAAAGATTCCGTTGTATCAAAGATCTCCTTTTCCATATAAAAAAGTGTACCTGTCTGCTTTCCCTTTACAAATCTGAATGAATGAATGGTATTTAGATTTGAATCAAGGAGTTTATACCCGTTCTTATCAAGCAATTCATATTCGTAGGTAACCGCCGAGATATCTCTGCCAAACCCCAATGTTTCCCATCTTATTTTATTAAATGATTCACCGTTAATAAGAGTATCCTTATCAATAAACTTTCGCATGTAAACGAAGTCAGGAAGGGAAGAAGTCATATATAGATTTGATTGGTAGCCTGTTTGAGAAAATGATACTCGCGGTTGAAGAACATACATTACAGCTACAAAAAAAAGAAGGGTTAATTTCCTCATACAATTTCTCATTTGCAAAAGTGTATTAAGAAAAATAACCCTCTAAATCATTACAATCAATTTTAAAAAGACAAAGACCTATTTATATATATTCTCTATTATTGTTTTTGGCAACCATTGCTGGAGTTTTATCACTTCTTCTTCAGAAATAGGATTTCCAACCAGGCTTCCGCTTACTTCACTTGTCGAAGCGAGAGAAATCTTTTGCAATGTATATCTGAGCTCCTGTATCTCTATAGGAAACTTTGTGATCTGGTTTCCCCCAAGGTATATTTCAAGAAGCCTTTTCATATCCTCTATGTCAGAGGGAACCGTTACAATATTATTAAATGTAAGGTCCAGCACTTTTAGCTTGTAGAGCTGTCCCATCTCTTCAGGGAAGTAGTTCAACCCGGTATTTGAAAGATACAGCTTTTCGACATTGTTCAGTGAAAAGAAACTCTTTGGCAACGTATTGATCAGTACCTTGTTCATGCTGAGTTCCTTAAGCGAAGGAATAGCACCGGCAACCTGAAAAGCTCCATCTACGTCGAGCGCTGAATTTCCGTCGAGATTGAGCACTTCGAGATTTGTCAGTTCTGTAATTTCACCAGGCAGAGACGCGATGTTATTATCTTCGAGTATCAGCCACTGGAGGTTTCGCAGATGCTTTATTTCCGGAGGGAGCGAAGTGAGCTGGTTTTTGCTCAGATTGCAGTACTGCAGGTTATTCAAAGTACCAATCTCCGCCGGAAGAGCCGTCAGATTCTGGTTAGTGAGATTCAGCCTGTAAACCTGCGATGGATTTTGCAGAGCTTCATCCAGTGATTTGTAAAGCGCAGTCCTTTGTAATTCCGCAAGCGGAAGAGGTCCGCTTTGAGCAAAGTTACTCCCAGGAAGTGTACCTAAAAAAACAATGGTTAGTAATACTAAAAAGATGGTTTTACCTTTCTTCATAGACCTGTTTTAATTTACCCTATATAAATATAATAAAAATACTTATAAAATATGCAAGAAATAAGTGGAAGAACTGTATTTCTGGTTAATATATAAGTGATGATTTTACAATAAAAATGTAAAATTAAAGTAAATACTCTATAGTTAACACACAGCGAAATGAAGGAATTGTAACCAAAACCGAAGCTGGTCGTTATAAATTGAGGATGTAATATTAATTCAATATTTTTTAAAACCCATATACTAAAACTTAAACAATAAAAAAATGACGAGAAGTGAAGCGCTCCTGATGGAGTTTGAGAGAGAGGCAGATAAGACGCGGAAAATGCTCGAGAGAGTGCCGCTCGACAAAGCCGACTGGAAACCACACGAGAAATCATTTACACTTGGCAGACTCGCATCGCATGTTGCAGAGATACCGGGCTGGGCAAATGTAACCTTAAACCAGGATGAACTCGATTTTTCCAAAATGGACTACAAGCCTGTTGTTGCCGAAACGACCGAGGATCTATTAAAGCTATTCGATGAGAAAAGAGCGGGGGCGGCTGAAGCAATTAAAAATGCGACAGACGAAGTGCTGATGTCAGACTGGACAATGAGAGATGGCGATACCGTTTTCTTTACCGCTCCAAAGATCGGCGTACTGAGGGATTTTGTTCTTAACCATGTGATACACCACCGCGCACAGCTGGGGGTTTATCTCAGGATGAACGATGTACCTGTGCCGCAAACGTTTGGTCCGACTGCAGACGAGCAAATGTAAGTTTATAAAAAAAGCCCGGCTCCAAGGAGCCGGGCATACTTTTTTGTCAGCCTTTACTTTACCTACCTGTAATTTATCCGCAAATATCCCGAGGTCAGGAGATTATCATATCCGTCATAGACATATATGTCATAATCACCGCTCTTATAGAAAGTGATCTTTTGCCAAAACCATGTCCAGTCTTTTTGAGTATCCTGGTAAATGGTATTGTCATAATCACCGTTTCTGTAAATAACGTACTTTGCTGTGTAAGAGCTGATCTCGTAAGGCATACGAACAAGAACATAAAGGTATCCGCCATCACTGCTGATATTAAAAGTAGAAGCAGAACTGATCGGATAACCGTCATCGTCTACACCTTCGCAAAAATAAAGTGACTGACTTTGTGCCTGTGAATTGAAGAACATAAATAAAGCAAAAACGAAAAATGATGCTGTTAGTAGCTTTTTTAACATTGGATTTCTCCTTGTTTGATTTAGGATAATATATTAATTACGAATTTATTTTAAAATGGCTATTATTTGAGCGATTCTATCATTTAACCCAGCAATCACGATAAAGTTTCATTCCCTTTGAAAACCAATTTACCACTATTTCTAATTGATTTCCTTTATTATTTTCACATATGCTATTCAATTCCTTCATATTCCTGTTTTTTCTTACTCTGGTAATCCCATTATATTTCATTCTCTCCCGTAATTATAGAAAATATTTTCTTATTCTTGCCAGCTATCTTTTTTATGGATATTGGGACTGGCGATTCTGTTCATTGCTACTAATCTCGACTATTGTTGATTTTTATGCAAGTAAATACATCGACAAAACTGATAATCCCGCACGGAAGAAAGCGTGGCTCATTGTGAGTATTTTTACAAATTTGGGCATACTGGGTTTTTTTAAATATTTTCAGTTTTTCGTAGACAGTATATCCCCTGTTGCAGGTATATTCGGGGGCAACCTGGATTATCTTCACATGAATATCATTCTCCCGGTTGGAATTTCATTCTACACTTTCCAGACGATGTCATATACGATTGATGTTTACAGGGGAAATTTAAAACCGACGGATAGCTTCGCAGATTTCTCACTATTCGTTTCGTTTTTCCCGCAGCTTGTTGCAGGACCTATCGAACGCGCGGCACATTTGCTACCCCAGATCAAAATAATGAACAAACCGACAAGGGAGCAGGTAAACACAGGAATTATTCTTATCATTACGGGTATGTTTAAAAAAGTGATGATAGGAGATACAACAGGAAGGATAGTAGATAATATTTTTGCTAACCCCGGGTATTACAAGTCCGATGAACTTCTATTTGCGCTCCTACTCTTTTCGATACAGATATATGCAGACTTCTCCGGATACAGCAGTATAGCACGGGGTACGGCAAGGCTTTTCGGAATAGAATTAATGAAAAACTTCGAACAGCCATACCTGTCAACAAACATCACGGAATTTTGGAGGAGGTGGCATATATCCCTTTCCACATGGCTGAGAGATTATCTTTACATTCCGCTGGGCGGTAATCGAAAGGGAAAGCTGAGAACCGACATTAACCTGATGCTTACGATGCTTTTGGGAGGACTCTGGCACGGAGCAAACTGGACATTTGTAATATGGGGAGGTCTCCATGGGATCTACCTGATAATACATAAACTGATATTACGGGGAAAAGAAATAAAAAGCCGGTTCGAGTACACATCTTTTAAAAGCCTCGTAATATTTTCACTAAAAGTCTTAGTAACGTTTGCGCTGGTTTTGATCGCATGGTTATTTTTTAGAGCCGAAGGTCTGCCACAGGCATTTATGATATTTGGAAAATTCGTTCAGTGGCAAAACGGGGAATTCACAGTTCGATTTGCAAGAATAACGGGTATTTTTATATTCGTAATTCTATTGTCTGACTTCTTAGAATACTACACGAGGAAGCATTCCTTTATGGTACTGGTACGGATTGTCCCCGCTAGGTATGCAGTTTTATCTGCTTTCCTGATTATAACGCTCATATATATGTTCCAATCCGAACCTCTTCCATTCATCTATTTTCAATTCTAATCATGATAAGGTTCCTAAAAAATATAGCGGTATTTGGATTGGTTTTTATCTTCACCCTGTTTCTTCTCGACCTTTTCATTAAATACACCGGCACTACACAGCTACTAATCTATAATTATGATAAATACCTCGGAAGGGTTTTTGTCAGCAATTCAGAATACATGATGACCACCGAAGGATTCGCGATGGGAACAATAAATGAATACGGCTACATCGGTCCGGGTTATGACATGGAAAAAACTCCCGGCAAGATACGAATAGCTCTTCTCGGAGATTCATATATAGAAGGCTTTCAACACTTTGATAGGAATCATCTAAGGACTGTGCTCGAGCGGGATCTAAAACAAAAGTACAGCATAGATGCCGAAGTAATGAATTTCGGCAGGTTCGGGTACAATCTTTCGGATATGTATTCATTCGACAAGAACCTCGTCTCCGAATTCGATCCCGACATTACCTTGTTTTTCATCAACGGGGAAGACCTATCAGATACGACCTTGCGACCTTTAATGCCTCACGCTACTCTTATCAATGATAGTGTCATCATAAATTACACAGATCCTCCCCCCGGCAGGAAGCCCTGGTATTTAGATAGGATCGAGCTTTCAAAAATGTCTCCTACGGTTATGATGATACGAAATTGTATGACACTCGCGGGAAAGGAAGAAACACCTTTTATTCTTTTCGGTAAGTTCGGTGGACTCTTTAAAAAGACTCCACCAAAGCAAGAGACTGTTGCAAATACTATTTCTCCAATTGCAATGAAGATATTCAAAGAACTTTCGAGGAATAGTGGGAATGTAATAGTTTACAGGGATATGACCCCATTACCACCGAATTTAAGGGACAGCATAATAAAAACCGGAGTTAATTTTATTTCAGTAACAGAACCCATACTAGCAGAACAACAAAATGGAAAACAGCTTTATTTTTTAGATAAAAACGGTAGTAAAGGACACTGGAATATACAGGCGCATGAACTTATCGGGTCGTATCTTGCAAACCTAATATCAAAACATACTTTCTTTTAGATATAACTTTTAAAAGTAATTTTCGTAACTTATTTATATCCATAACATTAAAAGCAAAAAACCCTCATTATTGGCAAGATTTTACAGGACAATATTACTCCCGGCAATACTATGCCTGGCATTTTCGCTTAATGCTTTCTCTCAAAGCGATTCTCTCAAACCTTCCGGCGGTGTAGGTAAGGTAACAGGCACAGCAATAGACAGCACCACGGGACTCCCGCTGATCTCAGCCCTTGTAAAACTACAGGAGATCAACGACCAGCTTCTCAAATATACCGAGACGGATGAAAACGGTTCTTTTGCTTTTGATAGTATCCCGCATGGTATATATGAAGTGCAGATAGTAAAAGACACTTACGAACCTCTCTCCAAGACGATAGATGTTAATTCACCGCTAAAGGATATCGGCACACTTTATCTAAGTAAATCTATTACCACGGAAGAGATAACAGTAGAGGCACAGAAGCCCTTTATGGAGATAAAGGATGATAAGAAGATATTTAACATAGAAAATAACATACTCACACAGGGAAAGACAGCGATCGACGTTTTAAAAACTCTCCCGCTGGTAAACGTAGACGCGCAGGACAATATAATGCTGAGAGGTGACTCCCGTATAAAGATACTGATCAATGGAAAGGAGAACCGGGTCTATGCAAACCTCCGACAGATACCTGCCGACATAATTGAGAAAATAGAGCTGATCACTACTCCCTCCGCAAAGTATGAAGCTGAGGGCGTGACGGGCATAATAAACGTCATACTTAAAAAGGATAAGGACAGCGGGTACACGGGAACACTGTCGCTGGGCGGTTCAACCATCGACACATATAATTCTTATGGCAATTTTAATTTTAAAGCGTCGAAGTTCACGTTCTTCTCAAACCTGGGTGTAGGAACATATAAGAATGTGATAACCAATGATAGCAGGAGAGAAGATTTTCTTTATAACCCATCCGTTTTAACAACTAATTCAACGGGTAATAATAAAGGAAATTATCTTTTCGGGTCGCAGGGAGCGGAATACGATTTAAGCGAAAAGTCGGTTATCGGAACGGATTTTTCGATAAACCGTTACGACGGAAATAATATAACGGATGTCACACAACAGTTTATGTCTGACAGTCTAAATTATACGGACTTATTCAAAAACCACTCCAATTACAATGGATTGAGCCTGAATGCATCACTTTACTTTAATAATAAATTCGATTCTACGGGCAGAGAGTTGAATTTCGATCTATCATATGGTAAGAACGACTGGAAAACAAAATATAAACAGGAAAAGCTAAACTCCCCGCTGTCGCTAACGAATGATAACCGTGACCAGATATCGAATACGGTAACAGGACAGGTAGATTATATTCATCCGTTTAGTGAAACAGTAAAAATGGAAACCGGCTATAAGGGAAGTTTTGAATTTAACGATAATTCCCTGTATTCGGATTCGCTCGATCATAATACGAATACTTTTATAGAACTGAACAAGTCGCAGGATTTCGACTACGATAACTTTATCAACGGGTTCTATCTGACCCTGTCAAAGAACTTCGGCGTCGTGAGTACAAAGGTTGGCGGAAGGGTGGAATATACGCGTACTTCATTTGGTCCCGCTTCGGATAACCGTACTGTCCGTCAATACACGGATTTCTTTCCTTCCGCGTCACTCACATATAAGTTAGGAGGCGGGTTTACATCGTTCCAGCTCAGCTACAGCAGAAGGATCACGCGTCCAAGCATGTGGTATCTAAATCCGTTTGTTTACGTTATTAATAACCAGAGTATCTCTACGGGCAACCCTGATCTTACACCCGAATACACAAACTCACTGGAACTTGCATTCAATACATTTTTAGGGGGGTTATCTATTTCTCCCGACATTTACTACAAAAAAACAACCGATGTCATAACACGTTACAGCTATCTAACGGATACGAATACAACCGTCTCAACATACAATAACTCTTCCGAGCTTTCATCATATGGAACGGACCTGGTTTTTGGAGGACAGCTTTTCAACTTTATAACTTTTAATGCTAGCATCGGTATCTCGCGAATGAATTTCAGCGGAACACCCGGCGCCTCCCTTGATAACGAAGGAACATCATACAGCGGTAACGCATATCTCTCACTGCCGATCGGTTCGCTCGCAACGCTGGAGATGTACTACTACAGGTGGGGTGACAGGGTAACGGCACAGGGAACAAACCGGGGAAAGAATTATCTCACGCTTGGCATAAGCAAGATGTTTATGAACAATAAGTTGCGAGTAAATCTAAATGTGAACGACGTCCTGGCAAATACAGGACATCCGGAATCATATACCAACGGAGTCGGATATACACAGAGCTATGTGAACGATTTTAAGCAGCAGAGCGTGAGCATCTACATAAGCTACTCATTTGGGAATACCGATAAACCCCAGCAAAAAAGAAGAAAGAAGAAAACCGAACAGCCTCAACAGCCCCCGGACGGCAACTAGAATAATTATTTTAACATTATCATTTTTTTTGTTGCTGTAAACTCGCCTGCCCGTAAGGAATAAAAGTACACACCACTTGGTAAGCCATATACATTAAAAGAATATTCGTAATTTCCCGGCTGCAGCTTTTCATTTACGAGAACTTTCACTTCCTGCCCCAGAGAATTGTAAACTGTCAGTTTTATAGTGCTATTAACCTGTGCTGGAATTTCAAATCGTATTCTCGTTTCCGGGTTAAAGGGGTTTGGGTAATTCTGATGGAGTCTGAACGAGGAGGGTATTTCTCCACCGATCGGCTGTATCCCAACCGTACCGCCTGTCGTAGTGTAAAAGAAAAAAGGCGTATGAAAACCTCCGCCGCAAAATCCTGTATCACCGTTTATAAAGTAAAGACCTATTATTGTTTTATCCGTTCCTTGTATATTTAGATTTTGATACTGCCATGTTGAACCCGCATTTGTCGATTTTAATATTGCACCCTTTTCTGTTCCGGCATAAACTGTATCGGAGCCAACAGTAAATATTTTGTAAACATCAAGTGTATCATCATTGAAAACAATATTCCAGTTGTTACCGCCATTTGTCGTTTTATATATCCTTCCTGAAAAAAAACCACCCGTATATCCGGTTGTCTCATTTACAAAATTTAATCCCCATTCGGTATTAATAGAACTAACATTAATCCAATTTAATCCTCCATCAATAGTTTTAAATAATCCATCATACCCGGAAACAAATCCGGTATTATTGTTAGCAAAATAAATTTTAAATAACCAGTTACTCAATCCGTTCCTTAATGTATCCCAACTGATCCCTCTGTTGGATGTTTTATATACTCTGCTAAGTGAGCTAGCATACCCGGTATTTTCATCAGAAAAGTATATATCCTGTATGTAAAAACCATTATTTGCCTGTAAACTGTAATCCCAATTGTATCCACCATTTGTCGTTTTAAAGATCTTACCGTAATCACCTGCTACAAAGCCTGTTTCGGAATTTACAAAATCTATCGCCTGAACATCCCTTCCTTCGCTTGCAACAACATTCCACGATAATCCGCCATCGGTTGTCTTTATAACCTGGAAGCCTACGGATAATCCATATCCGGTTTGCGAGTTTGGAAATGAGAAGTCGAAATATATATCTACATATGGATCAACTGTCACCGGCACCCAGCCCTGTTGCGCAAAGGAGAAATTGTATATTGATATTAAACCAAGAATTAAAAAGATCCTTTTCATGGTGGTAGAGATTAATTAATAATAAGTTAAAATTTTTGATTCTATTAATCAATATTTTAAGGTCAACAAAAAACATTTGTATATTTGCGACTATTGATTTATTTCTGCTCTGACAATCTCAATCATTATAATTATCTTTGTATTTACGCACGAAATTAATCAAATCTTATGGTCGAGAAATATTTAAATTTTATTAACGGACACTGGAAAGAATCATCGAACGGCGAGTTTTTCGAGGATAGAAACCCCGCGAATACAGAAGATATAGTGGGATTATTCCCGTCATCCGCAGCAGAGGATGTAGATGAAGCGGTGCGCGCAGCGAAGAATGCATATGAAAAATGGCGCCTTGTACCCGCTCCAAAAAGAGGTGACGTTTTGAAAAAGGTCGGCGATCTGATGACAGAACAAAAGAACGACATAGCACATGAAATGACTCGTGAAATGGGAAAGGTCTTTGCCGAAACAATGGGTGACGTGCAGGAGGGGATCGATACCGCTTACTATGCCGCATCGGAAGGAAGAAGGTTGTTCGGAATGAACGCGCCGAGTGAGCTTCCAAACAAAATGAATCTGAGCTTCCGTGTACCGGTCGGTATAGCGGGGCTTATCACACCGTTTAACTTCCCGATGGCAATACCAACATGGAAGATGTTTCCTGCACTTGTGTGCGGCAATACGGTTGTATTCAAACCCGCTGAACTCGTTCCGAGAACCGCTAACTGGCTGATCGGTCTCGTAAATGAGGCAATGAAGGACGTGCTGGGTGACGAATATATCCCGGGAGTCGTAAATCTTGTGCATGGTTCGGGTGAAGTAGTCGGTGATGCGATCGTCAATCACCCCGGAATAGATCTCATTTCATTCACGGGTTCATCGGAGGTCGGAAGTTACATTAATTCTACAGCAGGAAGAAACCTCAAAAAAGTATCTCTTGAAATGGGCGGCAAGAACGCGCAGATTATCATGCCTGACGCCAATATGGACCTGGCAATGGAAGCCGTTCTTTGGGGAGCATTCGGTACAACCGGACAAAGGTGTACCGCTACTTCACGCCTTATAATTCATAAGGACGTTCACGATGATTTTGTGAACAGGCTGATAGAAAAAGCAAGAGCGCTGCGGCTCGGTTACGGCAACCATGCTGAGGTTCAGGTTGGTCCGCTTATAGATCATGCCGCGCTCGAAAAAGTAAAAAAATATGTACAGATAGGAATATACGAAGATAAAGCAACACTGCTCACCGGCGGTGATATTGCGCGCGGGGAAGACCTGGACAACGGCTACTTCTTCCAGCCGACTATCTTCTGCGACGTGACTCCGGATATGCGCATTGCTACGGAGGAAATATTCGGTCCCGTACTCTCTGTAATAAAATGTAACAGCCTCGATGAAGCGATCGGGATACTCAATAATACAAAGTACGGTCTCTCATCAAGCATATTCACAAATGATGTAAATGATGCCTTCCGCGCAGTACGGGATATAAAATCAGGCATCACATACATAAACGGAGCAACTATTGGAGCCGAAGCTCACATGCCTTTCGGAGGTGTAAAAGCAACCGGCAACGGGCACCGTGAAGGCGGTTGGACGGTTTATGAATTCTATACCGAATGGAAAGCAGTCTACATAGATTACTCCGGCAAGCTCCAAAGAGCACAGATAGATAATTATTAACTAAGCAAGGGTCTGAACGGTTAGTAGTCTATATCAAATAGCATAAAGTTCATTCCTTCAGGTGAAGTAATAAAATTAGAGCCTTCGGAATCACTCTTTACATTTACGCCGTCTGATCTTAGTTTTTCAATTTTCTCCCTCATCCCCCGGGCCAGGTATGTTATTGCAGGAGGATTCCCTTGAGATCCCGATTCATGGAAGCCAAAAATATTAACACCATCCGTAACAGTCCCCCAGTTATAGGGTTCGGTTTGTTGCGTAATAACTTCGAATCCAAGCTTTTGCCAAAACTTTATAGCGCCGAAAGGGTCCTCTATAGACTGTGAAAATTCAGTAAAAAAGCCAAGCTTTGGATTTTCAATATCAAGCGGAAGTTCTGTTGCTGGGTCAGCTTCAAATCTTTTCCAGAAATCGATCACACGTTCCGTATTTTCAGATTTGGGAAATGAAGTGAATGACGAGTTCAAAACATTAATATTAATGTCCTTAATACCGGTGAACTGAATCGTCTGGAGGGCATTTTCTTTTTCGGAGATTTCGCATTCCAGACTTAAATCTCTCAATAATTCGGCAACTCTGTCCGGATCACCAGAACAATATTCCATGGACCTGCTATTATTTTCTCCGGGGCTTACACAGATCGTCAATAACCCGTCAGTAAAAGTTCGTGAACCCTCATTATCATTCATCACCCTGAACCCTACGGATTCATAAAAAGCAGAAGATAAATTAATATCACCCGTCGAAAAAGCCAGCCTGGAAGAATCTCCTAATTTCAGCATATTTTTTATTTTTATATACTATACGGGAAATCTCCAAAATGGTTTGAACTTAAAATTTTATTTCAAAATAAATATATTACACAATGAACGGTATTAGTCTTTCTGTAAGATTATGGGTCGGCATTCCGCTCGCTCTGATATTTCTCGGAGTATCGGCAATGTTTTACATGGGCGGCATGGTAATAGGAGTCATGGGAACGGACGCCTGCGGTAACAGGCTTCCCGAAAGCGCTTCACTGTATCTGCTCGTAGCATGGCCCGCGGTCATGGCAATATCTTCCATTACACCTCCTGCATTATTCATGATCAACGTCAAATACTATTGGACACTGGTATCTCTTTTCCTTGGTATTGTAATCAGCGCGTTCTGGTACATAGGATGGTTTTTTATAATTGCTCATTACTGCGGAAGCTAATGCGAAACATACCTTTTGTTACATTTCTTTTAGTATTAATTCTCACCGGGTGCGGTGACTCCATTAAACCCGGTCTCGATAAACAGATCTCATCCTCGGACAGCCTCAAGATATACTTCTTCAACGAAATAGATAACGCACCTCCAAAAGTCATAACCCTAAAAGAGAAAAGCGAAATTGACGGGATCATTGCCTCAATCACCGACGAGGAAAGTGAACAATACAAGTGCGGTTACTCCGGACAGATGGAGTTTTACCAAATGGGAAAGATCATCCTGAGCCCGGAATTCAACTTTAGTCCCGATTGCGCTCATTATGTGTTCCGCTATAAAGACCAGATGTATCACAAAAAGATGAGCCCTGAGGGACAAAAAACGCTGGTTATCTTAGCAAATAACTAAATTTTCACAAAAAAATATCTACTTTTTATCCGAACCTACTTGGGAATACTGTTTTCTCTTGTTAATTATTTATTTTAGAGTAAATTAAATTTACCCCTTGATAGCCAAAAAAGTTCTTTTAAGATTAAAATAACCCCAAATTATTAGGAGGATTAAAATGAAACGAATTTTATTACCTTTATTCCTTTTATTGTTTACCTTTAGTATCCTTAATGCCCAAACCTTTAAACCGGGATTTGGCGGAAGCGGTTTCCAGACAGTTCAAAGCGATTGGGGAAATGACGTTCTTATTTCAGGACGTGCTCCTCTCGGACAAATGTCTGGAGTAGGCAGACCAAACGGCGAAGTATTCATCGCCGTTCCGGATACAACCCCCGGATTCAGTTTAAGGATCTACAAGTCAACGGACTTTGGCGCAACATTTTCACTTTTCCCGACCGGTATACAGCCGGGAGGAGCCATTTTCCCGAAGACAAAGATGCTTCGCTCCGGATTAGATTCGATCTACTGCACATTCATGTATGATGATACTTTATATACATGGAATATTGAAAGTAACAATTTCGGTGTATTCTCGACAGTTCCTGTAAGAGACTATGATATGGCTGCATCCTCTACGGGAGGTCTCTATTTATTTGTAGACAATAGACTAAGCAATGCTATTCCAAGGTATGGTTCTTCCACGGGTGGAGCGACCTGGGGGACAAGTGCCAGTGTTACTTCAGCAGGTGCATTTCCACAAGTGCGTTTTTCTGAGTCAGGTGATACACTAATCCTGAATTATTACGGACCTGTGCTTGCAGATACAACCACATCGATAATCCGGTCAGCAAGGTACAGAGAATCTGCGCCGGGAACATTATCATCCGTCGCGTTTATCAATGCAGTCACCTCTACAGCTCATAAAGACCAGTTCCAATCCACATCCTATAACGGAAGTGCATGGCTATTCTGGACGGAAGGAGATGCTCCAAACAGGGTTATAAAATGTATGAATAGTACAAATGGTGGCACTAGTTATCTGCCTGAATTTGTAGTCTCAGGCGATGCCTCGACCGACAACTACTGGTTCGATGCTCTAATATATAAATTTGGAACGGGCGGTACCGATTTTATTTGCTACCGCGACAGTGCCGGACCTTTCTATCCTTTGAATTATTCATCAAACACTATTGGCACACCAACCACATTTGGTCCGCCAGTTGCTGTAAATGATTTCTCAACCGGTCTACCCGGAGCGGTAACAATCCCAAGACTGGTCGAATTTTATGACGCGGGCGGAGATGCAGGCGTAGTTTATGTAGGTATGGACGGAGCAAATAACAGGCTCTACTATGACAGGCTCAGCGCTGTTAGTGGTATCCAAAACGGAAACGGAATTGCTAATACATACGAATTAAAGCAAAACTATCCGAATCCGTTCAATCCAAGCACAAAGATCAACTTCTCTATTCCAAAGGACGCTTTCACTACCCTGAAGGTATATGACATTGTCGGTAGAGAGGTCGCGACACTTGTTTCACAAAGACTGACCGGTGGTAACTATGATGTAGAATTCAACGGCAGTAATTTTGCCAGCGGAGTTTACTTCTACCAGCTTGTCAGCAATGACTTCGTATCGGTCAAGAAAATGATACTTACCAAATAAAAGATTTCTTTATAATACATTCAAAGGGGAGGCTGAATAGTCTCCCTTTTTTGTTTGTCCCCTTAGGAACATATCCCTCGATCGCAGGTTACAATTTATAACGAATTTTTAGTTAATTGTGAGTATCTTTAGAAAATTTTACTATAAACAAAGAGTATGGTCAAAAAAACAGCTTTTTTAGCATTCTTTCTGCTTTCAGCAATAAATGTCACACTTGCTCAGGATGAGAGCCCGGAGGAATTGTTAAATAAAGGCGTTAATCTGTTGAATACAGGACAATATTCCCAGGCAATCGCGGTGTTTAGTTCCTATCTGGAACTCGACCCGGATAATTCAAAAGTTTACTATAACCGAGCCACAGCTCAATTTAATATTTTGCAGTTCGATTCGGCGCTGGCGGATGTAAATAATGCAATCCGATTGCAACCGGATGATGCCGACGCATATTTCTTGAGAGGACTGATTTACAAACAAGAAAAGAACAGCAGGGAAGCATTGAAGGATTTTACAAAGTCCCTGGAACTAAGCCCTGAACTTGCTGAAGCATATAATAATAGGGGTATGCTTTACACTGAGGAAAAACAATATCCCAACGCGATACTTGACTTTACAAAAGCGATCAAGTATAACCCGCTCTACTCGGAAGCATACTACAACAGAGGATATACATACATCCAAACGGAAGAATACGGAGAAGCCATCAAGAGCCTGGATAATGCTATCCGCCTCGATTCCACTTTCACACTTTCATATGTTAATAGAGGTCTTGCCTACTATGCAATTCAAGAATATAAAAAATGCATGAAGGACCTCCAGCATGCAATAAAGATGGAATCAAGTTATAAACCCGAGCTTGATAAATATATTAAATCATGCAAGAAAAATCTTGAAGACTAATTTCATGAAGACTTTAATATTTATATTTACATTTTTTCTATCCGGCACATGTCTTTTTTCACAGGACATACCATCACCCGATGTACTGGAAAGTCTTGGCGGGTACGTAGATCTTGGCCACGAAGTGGTCGATCTTAATGGGGACGGTATCTCAGATGTGATCAATCTTGTTGTTCACAATGAGGATGGTGATTTTAGCAATTTCGTTTTGATGATAAATGAGCAGGACATCAAGGGCAAACATTCCTATAACGTGGATAAGTTTATTGTTATCGATCTGGATAAAAGTGACAAACAAAAGGAGGTTGCCGTACATACCCCTAACCCGAACGGACCGGACGAATATATAATCTATAAATATGACGGCACACAGATAACAGAGATCGGGCGCACTCATAGCACTACGACATTTAACGGTGACGGCACGCTCGATGTGGTTACATACATGCCATTCTGGGACAGGCTTGATGTCTATGTTTACGACAGACAAACAGATGAAATTATATGGCAGCCCAAAGAATATTATACACTTGATATCGATTGCAAGGTATTAGAAGAAATGCCGGTTTTCCTCACCATCAACTCGCGGGGTTTCAGCGAAAAACTTAAAAAGGGGCAGACAATAAAAATTATTAAAGCAATTCACAAACCGGACTGCAACGAAACGGGAGCTTATGCATGGGGGATGTGCGATGAGTTTCAGTATGTTACCGAAAGCGGCAGTGAGGGCTGGGCAACAATGAAGCAGATGATGGGAAATATCGACCTTCCGCTAATTCCTTAATGCTATGAGATCACTCCTGCCTCTTCTCATATTTCTTTCGATATTATTCTCTTCATGCGGAGAAAAAGAATCCGAAGATATAAAAGTAAAACACACCTCCCCGCAAACTGAAAAGACAACGCCGCCCGAAACAAAGACCAATACCCAAACAAAAGAACCCGAGAAGAATACTCCACCCGAAAGCAAAGAAAAGCCGGGCGGAATACTAAAACCGTCATCTGCAGGAGATCACGTCGGTGAAAGCGTAACCGTAAAGGGTTATGTGGCTGACGTTCACATTACAAAAAAAGTAGCCTTTTTAAACTTTGATAAAAAATATCCAAAGAATACATTCACCGGAGTTATCTTTGCGAGAAGTTTCTCCGTCTTCAACAACATAGAACAGTACGAGGGTAAGACAATTTCGATCACGGGAAAGGTTTCTACCTATAAAGGGAAACCACAAATAATACTGGAAAACGAAGATCAAATAAAGGTCTCGGAGTAATAATGGAAAAAACAAAATGCGGTTACGTAACGATATTCGGACTTCCCAATGCCGGCAAATCGACGCTAATGAATGCTCTGCTGGGTACCGACCTAAGCATAGTAAACAAAAAAGCACAGACAACCCGTAATAAGATACTCGGTATCCTGACCGAAGATAATTACCAGATGATATTCTTTGATACACCGGGTGTCCTTGACCCAAAGTATGAATTGCAGAAGTTTATGCAGTCCGAAATTAAAAGCTCACTGGATGAAGCCGACGTTGTACTCCACACGATGGACGTTACTAAATTCAAAGAAAGCGATTACGAGAAATTTATGCAGGAATTTGGCCGCATGCTCGAGGGAAAATCCGTTGTAACCGTCCTTAACAAAACCGATCTTGCAAAGCAGGAGGACGTTCTCACTGCCATCTCCGTTTTGAGCAAAAAGTTCGGCGCGAAAGAGATCGTCCCCATATCAGCGATAAACGGATACAATCTTAACGAGTTGAAAAAAACTGCGGCGGAACTGCTTCCCGACTCACCTTTCCTGTATGATGAGGAAACGCTCACGGATAAGCCCGAAAGGTTTTTTGTAGCCGAGATCATTCGTCAGAAGATTCTCCAGCTTCTTCATGAGGAGATCCCCTATAGCACTTTCATTAATATCGTTGAATTCAAAGAGAGGGAGAATGGCAAAGACTTCATCAGCGCCGAGATCATCGTCGAAAAAGAATCTCAGAAATCGATCGTGATAGGCAGAAAAGGCTCGATGCTCAAAGATATCGGGCAGGCATCTCGAAAATCCATAGAAAAATTCCTCGGCAAGCAGGTCTTTCTCGAACTATTCGTAAAAGTAAGAAAAGACTGGCGAAAAAGCGAAAACTTTTTAAAAGATAAATTTAACTAGATCAAAGAAGCCAAAACTCCCTGGTTTCCGACCGGCTGACATCTCCCGTTTTTCGGGCATCCTTCTTTACGAAGGCATCGACGTTTGGGTATGCTCCCTGCTTTTCTACATACCATTGACACCTGTTTCCTCTTAACATTCCATAGCTATTTTCTACAGGCTTAGTCACATTAATACTGTTAGTTACTATATGAAAATTCCCAAATGTGGATATAAATGAAACAATATAAATGCCCGATCCGAAATCCATTCCATAAGAAAAGAGCAAAGTTGAATCATAATGAACATCCTCTTTATCCGGGGAAAGAAGTTTAACACCTCCCCCGCCGGATTCCGATGAATTTTTAGGATCAGAGTTGATCGTCAGGTTATTTATGATCTCACCGGGATTTGATTTTGACAGATCGATTTTCTCTGTTGAGTTCAAACCCTTGAATAAAGTAACAATGTATTGAGAATACAACTCATAACCCGTTTTTGTGTTTTCCATAAAGGCAACGATGCCGGTTATACTTTCTTTGGCAATGGGCCATTCTACGGTAATTGAAACAGAGGTACTTCCCTTTCTGAGTAATTTCTCTTTTGAGACGTGAAAATCATTACATAAAAATTTTACAACGATGGTCTTACCTTCCGGGATCTTGGGAAACTGGAATGTTACTGTCTGAATATTACTGAGCTTTCTTTTTTTCTGTACACCAAACAAATGCAGTTCGGGTTCTTTAGTAACGAGGTCTTCGTATCTGACAGCTACCGCGGCAAGAGTATCCACTACAGTAAGGGTATAGGGTGTTTTTTTGACTCTGACCGAGAAAGAACCGTCTTTATCTGTGGAAGTTGAACCGCCCCCTTCAACATTGATCTGTGCTCCCGGCACTGGAAAATTCCTCCCGTCGACTACAACTCCTTTAACGGTAACCTGTGCAAGTGTTACCGTGGCAGTAAAAACAAAAAACGCTGTTAAGATGGTAGTTTTCATAATGTCTTTTTAAATGTTCTTTTTTCCGAATGACTCACAGCTTTATAGCCGATGTCGTTCTGGAATATGGTCGGTTTGACAAAATCATTTACGTCGAAGTACGTCATATACTTTGAAACTCCCCACTGGTATTCATTCCCGGCAATAATTCCACCGCTAAGCTCTACCGGTGCCTGCACCTTCCAATCCCTTGTCACAATATAAAAATCGCCCTCCGGGAAAAACGAATGGAAATGCACAACGTAAACACCGGTTCCCGATCCGGTCTCGTAGGAAAATCTCGTCGATGTGTTATATCCTACCAGCTTATCCTGCGGCGCAAGTAGCTCAGGTGGTGTTTCGTTTTCCAGGTTTACAACTGCCCCCGGGGCATAGTATGAGTAGCTGGTGAAGTTAGCTCCGTTCTTTAAAGCGCCGTTTCCCGATACCTTCAGCCGGAATGCAAACGGAAGTTTCTCCGGCACCAAAACTTTCGTATACGATATGTCCGCGTCACCCGATGACAGCAGTATGCTCGCGTTCCTGTCCAATCCTAGAAAGTCCGCGTACACCGAGTAGCCCTTTGAATTATAGGAATAGTTCGGCAGGTAAACCGTAAGTGTAGAATTACCGGGGTTTGTTGACGTACCCGGGAATTGTAGGTCGGCCGTTTGTATTATATTCGATCCTTTAAATATCGTGACAGGATATTCGGCATAATGAGTAAAACTATTCGAAGTCTTAGAAAGGTAAATTACAAAACCCGCGATCACATCCCTGTTTTTCGGCCACTCTACCGTTAATATCTTCGACGTTTCCCCGCTCGTTGCGGTAACCTCCTGCGAAGAAAACAGGTTCGAGCTCAAAAATTTGATTATTGCGGACGTACCGCCGGGGATCGCCGGGAAAGTTACTTTTAATGCCTCACTGTTTGCATACTTACCATGAGGCACCCCAAACATCCTTAGTTGCGGTTCCAATGTATTAAGATCCACATACCGCACGGCTACTGCACTGGCTGGATCGGTTATAGTTAGATTATACGGGCGTTTTTCTACAGGAAGTTGGAACTGTCCCAGCGTATCGGTTGCAGTGGATCCGCCTCCCTCTATTTGCACTGTGACTCCGGGTACAGGAAAGTATCTCTCATCTAATACAGTTCCCTTTACGGTCTGCTGTCCATACATCCTCCCGGACACGCATAAAAGTACAAAAATCGCTGTGATTGCAAGGATTTTCTTCAAGTGGCAGAAATTTTAGTTTGTAGAACAAGATTAAGTTATAATACACACATAATTATGTCAATTCAATTGCCTGATTTACTTTCCGGCAAGCCTCTCTATCTCATCCCTCAATTCAGCCGCCCTTTCAAATTCGAGATCTTTCGCGGCGTTTATCATTTCCTTTCTCAACTGGTCGAGTAATTCCTTCCTCTGGTGTGAACCTATCTTATTTTCTACCGGCGCAGTAAGTATGCTCAACGATGACTTCCTGTCCGGGTCGCTCTTCATTGTCTTATCGTACCTTCCCTTCGAATCGGCTACAACAGTCGAGGACATTATCTCCTCATAAGTTTTGTAAACCGTCTTGGGCTCGATACCGTGCTCGATGTTATACTCTTCCTGTATAGTCCTCCTTCGTGCGGTTTCCCTTATCACCTTATCCATCGATTCCGTAACTTTATCCGCATACATGACTACCAGCCCGTTCACATTTCTTGCCGTTCTGCCTGCTGTCTGTAAGAGTGACTTCTCCGAACGAAGGAATCCTTCCTTATCTGCGTCGAGTATTGCTACAAGTGAAACTTCCGGCAGATCGAGTCCTTCTCTAAGTAGATTAACGCCTACCAACACGTCGAAATCTCCCAGCCTCAGCCCTCTCAATATGTCTACCCTGTCGAGCGTATCTACTTCCGAGTGCATATACTTAACCTTTATTCCAATACCAAATAAATAATCGGTAAGGTCTTCGCTCATTCTCTTTGTAAGCGTGGTAACAAGAACCCTTTCTCCTCTCTCACTTCTCTGTCTTATCTCGTTGATAAGGTCATCTATCTGGTTTTTGACAGGGCGGACCTGTATCTCAGGGTCCAGCAGTCCCGTCGGGCGGATTATCTGCTCGACGATAACGCCCTCTGTTTTATCCAGCTCATAATTTCCCGGTGTCGCGCTCACGAATATCGCCTGCTTCACCATTCCCTCCCATTCCTCGAACGTCATCGGCCTGTTATCCAGCGCGGACGGCAGGCGGAAACCGTGTTCGACAAGCGTCTTCTTTCTCATCCTGTCGCCGTTATACATTCCCCTTATCTGCGGAACGGTCACGTGCGATTCATCGACCACAAGCAGAAAATCCTCCGGGAAATAATCGAATAAACATGCAGGTCTTGACCCCGGCGGACGTCCGTCCATGTGCCGCGAGTAGTTTTCTATTCCAGTACAGTAACCAACCTCTTTTATCATTTCTATGTCGAAGTTAGTCCTCTGCTCTATCCTCTGCGCTTCTATAAATTTCTCCTGCGATTGGAAATAGTTTATCCTCTCGGCTAATTCCATCTTTATGTCGCCTATCGCCCGGTCTACTTTTTCTTCATTTGTCACGAAATATTTTGCAGGGTAAAGCACGACACTTTCGTCTCTTCCTATTACCTTACCATCGTCACGGTTTATGTATGATATTTTTTCAATCTCATCATCGAAAAGTTCTATACGAATGCCGGTGTCATTTTCGTAAGCAGGTATCACTTCTATTACATCTCCTCTCACCCTGAACGTACCGCGCGTGAATTCGTAATCATTTCTCACATAATGAATATCTATGAGCTTGCTGAGGATTTTTTTGCGTGATATTCTCTGACCTTTTTTCAGGACCATCACCTGCTCGGCATACTCTTCGGGCGCTCCAATACCGTATATACAGCTCACGGAAGAGATAACTATTACATCCTTTCTGCCTTCCAGTATCGCGGCAGTCGCTTTGAGCCTGAGCCTGTCTATTTCTTCGTTTATAGAGAGGTCTTTCGCAATGTATGTATCGCTGGAGGGTATGTACGCTTCCGGCTGGTAATAATCGTAATACGAAATGAAAAACTCGACCCTGTTATCGGGAAAGAACCTTTTAAATTCACCATAGAGCTGAGCCGCGAGCGTTTTATTGTGAGACATCACAAGAACAGGCTTGCCGACGTTCTCTATTACGTTAGAAATGGAAAAGGTCTTACCCGATCCCGTAACACCGAGAAAGGTCTGATACCTGTCCCCTCTTTCTACACCTTCTGTAAGTTCTTTTATAGCTCGTGGCTGGTCACCGGTAGGTTTGTATTTTGATACTAATTTATATTTCATCGATAATCTAAACCCTGAAAATGTATATAAAATTCAAGTTAAGTCCTGAAATTTACAAATTCATTCCAGAAATAAAGGACAACCGCAATAATCAAATTTAGGGGATTTTTTCCAGATACAGGCGGGAAACGTTCAATTCCGGCTCGATTTCTAAAGCTTTTTCAAAATCTTTCCTGGCATTTTCCATATCATTGAATTTATAATAGCACTCCCCTCTTATCTCATAAGCATACGGATCGTTAGGGAAATTTTCTATAAATAATGTGAAAAACTCGAGCGCTTGCGGGTACGCTTTCTTTATCATGAACCTTTTGCCTATCTCTTCTGAGGAGGTAGCTATATTAGTCTTACCCAGACCTTTGAAAAAGTAGTCGCGCGCTTTTTCATATTCACCGGCTTCCAGATAAAGCTGAGCAATAATAAGGTTTACCAGTGAAGGGTTCACATTCGTAAATTTTTTCTCGTATTTATTTATACCGTCCTCCATTGCAGATGGTGTAGCTGTCAGATTCTTAAGCAGGAGCGCTTCGCTCATTACATCACTGTTGAAGATCTTTGAGAACTTATCGATCTTCTCTTCTATCTTATTCGAAAATCTGAACACTTTCCTAATTTCATCGGGGTATTCCTCGTACGCTTTGATATAGTTCTTGAAAAAATAAACCGGTCCCATCTTAATTGATTCGATCAGGGCTTTCCTTCCGTCCGTGTTTTCTATTATGTATGCCATTTGCGTTCCCATCGTATAAAAAGGTCCGACTCCTTCAAAGCCAAGCCTGATCAGACTGTCGGTCTGATCCAGGTTACCCTGGTTATATAAACTGTTAAACGTTGTGTTGAATATTTTAAAATCTTTTTCCAGCAGATCGGAAGGACGGTTTTGAGTTCCGATCGGGCCGACATAGTTTGCAGTTCCTACCCTGGTGACGTCGCGGATCAGTTTCATAAATTTTAGATCTTGCCCGTTTAGCAGAAATTCGTAAACCGGGATCTGTATATTGTCTTCGGCAAGCGAGTAAAACTCGTGGATCAGGTAACTTACAATATAATTATATTCATCACCAAAATATTCCAGGCTGATACCCAGCGCGCCGTTTTCGTTAAACCACGCAGGCTCCCCGCTTCCTATAAGAAAAAATGCCTCCGCGTATAAAGGGAAGTTTTCGGGAAGATACATGCCGACTCTTTCGAGCACATACTTGTTTATATTGTCCTGGTTTTGGATCAGAGTACTGATCACTTTCTTATAGTATGTCGGGTAGAGCGAAATACTTCCGAATCCGGAAAATGATTCCGGATTTAACCATTTATATAAATTATATAACGGATTTGGCGAAGCGGACAATTTAAGATTATTGCTCAGCTTAGTGGAGTTTATGTCCTGCGTTCTCCGCGTTTCAAAAAGCATTCTGTAAGGTTGTGACCTGATTATCTGGTCGGCATTGTCACTCTGTGTACCTCCGGATTCATAAAAAGCGATCAGATCATCGATAGCGGAATAGTTCATGTCCAGGCGAAGATTGCTGAATTCGGCATTTATCGGCTGCGGCAAATACTCCCTCTCTTTAAAAGAAGGGATCAACTCCGACATACTATTACGCAGTCTCATTAGCTTGACCGCGGCTTCCAGCAAACCGGCAAAATCTTCGGAAAAATTATAGCTTCCGAAATCTTCGTCAATTTTTTCTACCCATAGTGTTTTGTGAGGCGAATCATCTTCCACTGCCGCGGAAGAGAGATTTCTTAGGTCACTTAGATTATTTAGATATGAGAGTTCTCGGAAAAGCACCCTGGCTTCGATCAGTGTCAGACTATTTCTGACGTCCTCAAGTACCGGAGCCATTTCGCGGGCATTATTGATAGTTACATTCGTCAGGTCGTCCCACCCCCACTGAGTGGAAAAATCCATCCCGTACCTGTCGCTTTGGCTTATGCCATCTTTAGCAAATAGAAATGTTATAAGTAGTACAACAAACGCTAAACTCTTATGGAAATTTTTCGCCGAATACATAGAGTTTTATCCCCTTCATGCTATTGTCCCCCTGGTATTATAAAAGATCTACTGTATTTCCGTATGTAAATTTATTTCCTTCAGTACCTTTTGTACTTCATAAAGCTTCTCGGTATCACCCGACATAACGACTGCTTTACCTTTTGTATGAGCAATCATTGCGATCTGCTCACAATGTCTTATGTCATATCCGGTAGCTTTTTGTAACTGCAGTACAACTTCATCCCAAAAATGTGAGGAATTGAAGAGAATGAGTTTCCGGGATTCCCCCTCAATATTATCGACAGAAATTTCTTCAAGTTCCTTTACACCCATAACCAATTACCTAAATATATATAAATTTTAATAATTAAAACTATATATTTCGCTGTTTTATTACCTGCTGAACTGGCAGAGTGCCTCGCAAAAATCGTCTTGTAAACCCCTGTAATATGAGGAACTTCCGCTATATCCGTTCATGGAAATGTAAAAAATAAGTAATTCCATATCCCGAGTAACCGCATATCCGGCAAGCGCAGATACCGAATTGATTGTGCCTGTCTTTGCGTGGACGTTTTTCTCTGCTTCTGTGCCAACCATCCTGTGCTGGATCGTGCCATCCACTCCGGCTATTGCGAGCGTATTATAAAAAATATTGAACAGATCTTCGTCGTCATATAAATATTTCAATAATCTTATCATCATATCAGCCGTCATGTAGTTGTATCTTGTAAGGCCGGATCCTTCAAGAATCTCAAACTCTTCCCTGTTGCATCCAATGGAGGTAAGAAGTTCTATCGCCGCTCTGGATCCTTTGTCAAAGGTTCCGGGGGGTCCGTATTTCTTCGCGCCAACGCCTTTGAATAATGTAATTGCAGAGTGGTTGTTGCTGGTTTTATTCATATAAGCCAGCACGTCTTCTATGGAGTGAGACACTTCCGTTAATTGTTTTACGGATTGGGTCGGTGTAGTACCTGCTGTCACTGTTCCGTTAAACGAAACACCGAGACTTGTTAGATCGGTGGCGAGAAGTTCACCCGCCGTATATGCCGGGTCATAACCACCGTAGTTCTTGTCGAGATTCAATGCCGATACGTAAGGCCAATATCTCTGATCGGTATCGTTATTATATCCGAGAGTGTAGTGCTGATTATCAAAGAATGACTCGTCGTAGATAATATTTCCCGTAATTTCTTTTATTCCTTTTTCATGTATCTGCTTAGCGAGATAAATTATGTCGGAAGAGTTGAGATCCGGGTCACCGTATCCTTTCAAATAAATATTTCCGTTAATTACACCATCTTTAAAATTAGAATCGTCGGTATATACAACGGTTTTGAATTTGTAATCGAGCCCCAGCTGTGTGAGAGCAAGTGCCGCGGTAACAATTTTTGTCACGGAAGCAGGGATCTGTTTGTTCTGCGGGTTGTAGGAATACAGGAGGTCGTATTTACCTGCGCTAACAACCTCAGCCGACACCTGGCAGTTGGCTTGCGATAGGATCTCGTCGAGCCTTTGCTGAAGTTCCGTAACATTGTCAGCTTTAACTTCGACCGTAAATAAGATCACAAGCAGTGAAACTGCAAAGAATCTAAACAGGAAATTCTTTTTCACATTCATTTTCATCCCCTTTTAAATATAATTCATTTGTAAGTATTTTTGTACAATGCTGTCCGCGGCTTCCAGCAAGCGTTTTGAGCTGTCATAGGTCAAAATATCGCCGCCTTCGGAGGAGGTAATCCATTTATAATCAAATATCTCGCCGTCCTGTACCACCACATCCTTTCCGGTTACCTGCCCTATGAAAAACTCTACAAATTTATGGACAGGTTTGGGGCTATCGGGTTTAATTACATATTCATCTTTGACCTGTATATCACCGGATATCAAGTTCACTTCGTCGATGCCGGTTTCTTCAGTTAATTCTCTTAGCGCAGTTTCGATAGGAGTTTCATCTTTTTCAGCGTGCCCTTTTGGGAATGACCAGTGACCCTGTACCTGTTTTAGTATTAAATAATGCGGCGTTTCATTTTCCATGTAAAATACGATCACCCCGTAAGCATAATCCTTTTTCATGTGTTCTCCTTAGCCTTATTCCATATTGCATCCATTTCTTCGAGGGACATGTCTTCGAGTTCCCTATTTTCAGATTTTGCATGCTCTTCTATCTTGCGAAAACGTTTCGAGAATTTATTAACGGTCTGCCTCAGTGCATCTTCGGGATTCACATTGATAAAGCGGGCGTAATTAACGAGGGAGAATAATACATCGCCAAGCTCTTCCTCGATCTCCTTTGGGTTCGCACCGGATTCTACGTTTTGCTTAAGTTCTTCTATCTCTTCTCTTATCTTTTCGAATACCGGTTCTTTATCTTTCCAATCGAAGCCGACTTTTGCGGCTTTTTCCTGGATGCGGTAAGCTTTGAAGAGCGCGGGGAGTTCCGAGGGAACTCCATCGAGTATGGAAGCGCGTCCGTCTTTTTGTTTCCGTTTCTCCCAGTTGACGAGCACTTCATCGGTGCCGGTTACTTTTATATCGCCGAATACGTGCGGGTGACGTTCGATTAGCTTTTCCCTTTCCTGTCTCATTACTTCTGTCAGCGTGAAGTCCCCTGTTTCTTCACCTATTATCGAGTGGAATACCACCTGCAGAAAAACGTCGCCAAGTTCTTTTTTTAGTTCATTTTTATTTCCGGAATCTATGGCTTCGAGCACTTCATATGATTCTTCGAGGAGGCATCGGCGCAGAGATTCATGAGTTTGTTCTTTGTCCCAGGGACATTTTTCGCGAAGGATGCGCACAATATCGACAAATTGTGTAAATTCGCTCAGGAGTTCGGTGATCTTGTCTTGTTCCATAATATAGTAATTACGGAAAAATAAGGATTTTGAGTGACGATGTCAGGTGAGAAAATGCGGTAATCACCAAAATTTTGCTCATTTTTGGTATAGAGCAATCGGGATGGAGCCGGATAAACGGTTCTTCCGGCTGAGCCTCTGACTTTCGCTTCATCCCTTTCCCCGGGGGAGGATCGGGAGGTGAGGGAAGCTACACGCCCAAGCCCGCCTACATTTAACTTATTCACTTTTCCATAAGCGGCTTCCCGCCGGTGGGTTGATTTAAAGGACGGTAAGATTCCTCACTTTCTGTACCACTTTACACATGTTCCAAGTATGGGTTGATTTAAAGCTCGGGACATTAAAACCCCCCTTTTTCCCCCCTTTGTTAAAGGGGGGATGATCATAGACGGTTTATAATCTCCCATTTTACACATGTTCTAATCCCGTCAAGGACGGAACGCGGATTGTACTTTCTAAGAAGAAAGCATACCGCTTGTAGGTTGATTAGGTCAGGACGAATCCCGCCTTAAATAAGGGAATATAGGGTGAGGAAAGAATGAAAGCAAAGAGAAAAGGGTTAGATACGTATATATACTTTTTTATGTGGGTTCGGTTTGACGTATTATTTCCGAAATAAGGCTATATCGACGTAAACAAGAAAACGGTCTGGATCCCCCGACCAAAGCGTTCGGGGGATGACATGTAGTGAAAGAGGCTCGGAAAAATGTATATTTCCTGCAAAATAGTGAAGTTATTCCCTCTAAATTGAATTGAATAACTAACCCAAATCCCTTAATTTGATAGGCTATTCCAGAAAATTAAATTATAATACAATGATAATTGGTGTTCCAAAAGAGATAAAACCGGCTGAGAACAGGGTAGCTGTAACACCCAGCGGCGCGGAGATACTTATAAATAACGGGCATGATGTATATATAGAAACAAATGCAGGAAAGGGAAGCGGGTTTTCAGATGAGGATTATACTGAGATAGGAGCGAAGATACTGAACACTCCACAGGAGATCTATGGTATCGCGGAAATGATAATAAAGGTTAAGGAGCCGATAGCTCCCGAATACAGCCTAATAAAAGAAGGGCAGATCGTATTTACGTATTTCCACTTTGCTTCATCGGAAGAGCTGACAAAGGCAATGATGAACACGAAGTGTATCGCAATTGCATACGAGACGGTTGAGAAGGCAGACGGTTCACTTCCACTGCTGATACCGATGAGTGAAGTAGCGGGAAGAATGGCAACACAGGAAGGCGCGAAGTTCCTCGAGAAGGTAATGGGCGGACGCGGTATATTGCTTGGCGGTGTACCGGGAACGATGCCGGCAGAGGTAGTAGTGCTCGGCGGAGGAGTAGTTGGAACGAACGCGGCAAAGATAGCGGCAGGATTCGGAGCAAGGGTTAAGATCATGGATAACAATCTCTACAGGCTGAGATACCTGGATGACGTGATGCCAAAGAACATCGTAACGATGATGAGTTCACCGTACAATATCAGGGAAGCAATTAAAACGGCTGACCTCGTGATAGGCGGAGTATTGATCGCCGGAGCAAAAGCGCCGAAGCTGATAACAAGAGAAATGCTTTCGCTGATGAAGGAAGGATCGGTAATAGTGGACGTATCGGTAGATCAAGGAGGATGTATCGAGACGACAAAACCAACAACACACGATGACCCGACATTCGTAATAGACGGCGTGGTACACTACGGAGTAGCAAATATGCCGGGAGCAGTACCATTCACTTCAACAATAGCTCTGACGAATGCAACACTGCCGTACGCAGTACAGCTGGCTAACAAGGGATATATGCAGGCATTGAAGGACAGCCTTGAGCTAAGAAAGGGGCTTAACGTAATAGACGGAGTGATAACATATAAGGGTGTGGCGGATGCATTCGGATTCGATTACACAGACGTGGATACTGCATTAGGGTTGAAATAACAGGTAATTTTTTATATTATTTAGAAGTTTTTCATGTTGTATGTTCTTTTTCGGGTCTTCCGGGGGTGGAAGACCCTCTTTTTTTACAGCTCAAATCTTTCGCGTTTGGAGTACACGGAGCCGGTTGGCTTTAATTTACTCTCCATAAGATAAAACGCTTCCGCTTCAAATTTTATATCAAACTTCATTTCGGATAACCTGGTCAAATTAACTTTCCTGTCACGTTTCACTCTTCCCAGAGTAATGTGCGGATGAAATTTCTTATCCGATTCAAATCCAAGGTCATACATTTGTTTATGCACACTCTCCGCAAGTTGGAGTAGTTTGCCGTCATCTATAATATTTGCAAAAAGTACCCGCGGTGAACGGAGATCCGGAAATGCTCCAATAGAATGAAGATCCAACGCTAACTTTCCTTTATTGTAATCAATAGAGTTGAGAGAATTTTTTACGCGGTTTAGTTCTCCGGAAGTAATATCACCTATAAAAAAAAGCGTAATGTGAAGTTTCTCGCTGGATTCCCACCTCATGGATGAGAGTTCGCGGTTAGTCAGAAGGGCTTTTATCTCCCTTGTAACGCCGTTGAGTTGCTGTTTTATTCCGGGAGGCAGATTTATTGAAACGAAAGTCCGCATATACTTATTTTAACAGGATCATTTTCTTCGTCTCTTTAAAACCGTCCGTTATGAGCGAGTAGAAATAAACACCACTGTTCAATCCCTCTGCGTCAAAGCTTGCACTGTATATACCGGGCTTCATCGTCTCGTTTGCGAGGACAGAGACTTCCCTGCCGAGAGCATCATAGACCACGAGTTTGACATTAGACGTTCGTGCAATTTCGAAATTAATATTAGTCGACGGGTTGAACGGATTTGGATAATTTTGTGAAAGAGAAAACTTTTGCGGAAGTTCGTTAGAAATGGTTTGGATTCCTATCGTTTGGGAGTATTTGATGGTGGTCATTACATTGAAAGAGGTATCTTTCGTATAACCTGTTACATATACATTATTGTTATTATCAAGAGACAAAGAATACGCCTTATCCATTCCATTTCCATTTCCATTATATAACTTAACCCACCTTTGAGCCCCGGACGAATCGTAACTTACAGTAAAAAAGTCCGTGTTACTACTTCCTGAAGCATTAACATATCCGGTAACATACACATTTCTATGTGAATCTGTTTTAATATCAGTTGAATTATCATTGTTACCCGGACCATCATAAATTATTTCTTTTGTAAGATCACCTGAGGAATTATACCTGAGTATCACAGTCTGGGCTTCCCCGTTTACAATCTTAAAACCGGTTACATAAATATTGTTTTGAAAGTCAATAGTTATAGCATCAGACCTATCATAACCGCTACCACCATAATATTTAATCCAAGATTGTGAACCATCCGGTAAGTATTTTATCAATACCAAATCCCATAGACCAAACGGACCGTAACAAGTCCCAGCAACATAAACATTTCCATTATTGTCCAAAATTAATTTGCATTCACTATTGGTCGGCGTGGCAAGGAAAGATTGATATTTCTGAACCCATTGAAAATTTCCACCTGAGTTATATTTTACAGTTTTAATATCATATCCAGTAGAATCACTTGTACTATAGCCAGTCACATACACATTGCCCAAATTATCCACATTCATATCATAGGGATAATCCGCTCCATCATTAAATCTTGCACTCCATAACTCAGTTCCTGAAGAATTATACTTAATAGTAAAGTAATCTGAGACCTGCTGTTGGTACGAGCTGAGAGCTGTAACATAAACATTAGATGAATTATCCGTATGTATTGCAACAGGACTGTTGTAGAGCTGACTTGGAGGGTTTGAGTTATATTGGACAGCCCAGTTCTGAGTACCATTCGAATTATATTTTACAGTACTAAAAAAGCCTGTGTCCAGGTATTCGGTTTTTCCGGTTATAATTACATTACCGGAGTTGTCTAAAGTCATTGCGCCGGCAATATCGACAGTGTTATTAGGGTTATTATAAGTTTTCACCCATTGCTCAATTCCTGCAGAATTATATTTTAAAAGTACTAGATCTCTAAAGTTTGTTCCTACAAATATTGAACAATCTCCCAACACATAAACATTATTATCATTGTCATTTAAAACCTTTATAGCATTTGCACCTTCATTTAGGAGACCAGGATAGTTTCTTACCCATTCCTGCGTCACCTGCGCACAGGTAGAATTGAATAAAAGAAGAGTCAATCCTATCAGGATATAGCACTTAAATTTCATTTTATTACCAGTTTGATTTGTGATAGTTATTAAAGATACTTTAGATCAATAATAAGTGCAAATCTAAAATGGTGATATTCCAATCTATCTTTAAATAGTCATTCCGTTAAGGTATTTTATTAAATATCCATAAAGAAAACACGTAAAATGGCAAAGAAATATCCTCCCGTATATTATGGTGATTACCTGGAGCTGGATAAGCTATTGGATTCACAGCACAGGAAAAGCGAGGAGTACGGACACCCGGCTCACGATGAGATGCTCTTTATAATAGTTCACCAGGCGTATGAGCTGTGGTTTAAGCAGATAATATTCGAGCTGAACTCGGTGGTAGATATGTTCGATGATAATAAAGTGGATGAGAGGAACATCGGTATAGCGATCTCGAGGCTGGACAGGATAACGGAGATACAAAGAATATTGATAGACCAGCTGAGGGTGCTGGAGACAATGACACCGCTGGACTTTTTGGACTTCAGGGATTACCTGGTACCGGCATCGGGATTTCAAAGCGTACAGTTCCGAACAATAGAGAACAAGCTGGGTCTGCGCACAGACATGCGGGTAACATTCGGAAGCAAGGAATATCACGAACTGGTTTCAGAAACACATCAGAAGGAGCTCATTAATTCCGAAAAGAACATGTCGCTGTTGGAAGTTGTAAACGGGTGGCTGGAGAGAACGCCGTTCCTTAAAGTTGACGGGTTTAATTTCATCGAGCAGTACAAGGGTGCCGTGAATGAGATGCTGGATTGGGAAAAGGATGTTATAGCAACGAACCCGGAATTTACGGATGAAAAAAGGGAAAAGCAGTTCGTCGCGCACGAAGGAACAAGAGAAAGCTTCGCACCGCTATTCGACGAAGAGAAATACAACAAGCTAATAGAGGAAGGAGAGAAGAAATTTTCATATAAGGCGACATTGGCGGCACTCTTCATTAATCTTTACAGGGACGAGCCGATACTTCACATGCCGTACAGGTTTCTTAATTTGCTGGTAGATATAGACGAGAACTTCACCACATGGCGATACAAGCATGCACTGATGGTACACAGAATGATAGGCGCGAAGATAGGTACGGGAGGTTCATCGGGACACAGCTACCTGCTAAAAACGGCTGAGAAGCATAAGGTCTTTAGAGACCTCTTCGATATGACGACGTTTATGATACCGCGGTCATCACTGCCTGTACTCCCCGAAGATCTAAAAGTAGAACTTGGTTACTACTATACCTACTTAAAAGAAAGGGAGAGCACAAGATGAACATATCCCTCGAGGGAAGGAATGCTATTGTCTGCGGAAGCACACAAGGAATAGGCAGAGCAATCGCCGAGCAATTCGCCGAGTCGGGCGCGTGCGTAACGCTTATCGCCAGAGACGAACATGCTCTTAACGAGGTAAAAGAGGGCCTGTCCGATCATGCGAATCAAAGGCACCAGAGCATTGTTGCGGATTTCACACAACCGGAAGACCTGAAAAGAAAGCTAGATGTTTATGTTAGCCATAATTCCGCGGTCCATATACTTGTAAACAATACAGGCGGACCCAAGGGAGGTGATATTGTAAACGCGAGCCCGGAAGAATTCGAGAATGCATTTAAGATGCATGTGATATGTAATCAGATACTCGTGCAGGCATTAATGGACGGGATGATGAAGGAGGGATATGGTAGGATAATCAACATAATTTCAACATCTGTAAAACAGCCGATAAAAGGGCTTGGTGTTTCAAATACAACACGCGGGGCGGTAGCAAGCTGGTCAAAGACAATGGCGGGCGAGCTGGGGAAATTCGGGATAACGGTAAACAACCTGCTTCCCGGCGCTACACAAACAGGACGGATCGAGGATATTATCAATAAAAAAGCAGAAAAAACCGGAAAGAGTATCAATGAGGTAAGGAATCAGATGATCGCAGAGATTCCGGCGGGACGCTTTGCCGAGCCGAAAGAGCTAGCATACGCGGCGACATTTCTTGCTTCCGACAAAGCATCATACATTAACGGTGTAAGTATAGCAGTTGACGGTGGAAGGATGGGATGTTTATGATACTGTACAATGTTACGGTTAACGTTGATGACGACATACATGATGAATGGCTGGAGTGGATGAAAGGTGTTCACATACCGGATGTAATGGCAACCGGGTTATTTGTCGATAGCAAGATATTCAGGATACACTCAGGAGACGTGGGAAACACTTATTCGATACAATATTTCTGTAACACGATGGATGATTATGAAAAATACCAGGGTGAGCATGCGCCGGGATTACAAAAAGAGCATTCGGAAAAGTATAAAGATAAGTTCACAGCATTCAGAACAATTTTAGAACAGGTATAATAATGGAAAAAATACGAAACTACATCGGCGGGATATTCACGACGCCATATAACAGCAACTACTTCAACGACCATAACCCTGCAACAGGTGAGGTCTATACAATGATACCGGACTCGACAGCAGACGACGTGGAGATCGCTGTACAAGCGGCAAAGAAAGCATTTCCGATATGGTCGAACATGCCGGCGGAAGACCGTTCTAACTGGCTGATGAAAGTAGCAGATAAGATAAGGGAAAATTTAGAAAAGTTCGCGCTGGCAGAAGCCAACGATAACGGGAAGCCTCTGTGGATGGCGAGAGAGATTGACATTCCGCGAGCGATAAAGAATTTCGAGTTTTACGCAACTGCTATAAGACATTTCGCAAGCGAAGCCCACGTCACCGACAGCGAGGCAATTAATTACACTATAAGACAGCCGCTGGGTGTTGTAGGAGCGATCTCACCTTGGAATTTACCATTGTATCTGTTTTCATGGAAGATAGCGCCCGCCCTGGCAGCAGGTAACTGCGTGGTAGCAAAGCCGTCCGAAATAACTCCGATGACAGCGTATTTGCTTTCTGAATTATGTATAGAGATAGGGTTTCCCGAGGGAGTATTAAACATCATACATGGTTACGGCAATAAGGCGGGAGCAGCGATAGTGGAAAACCCGGGAGTGGACGCAATAACCTTTACCGGTGGAACAGCTACAGGAGAAGCAATAGCAAGAGCGGCGGCGCCAAAATTTAAAAAGCTGTCTCTAGAGCTCGGCGGAAAGAATCCGAATATAATTTTCGCGGATTGTAATTATGAGGAGATGCTTGAAACCACGATAAGATCATCATTTTCAAACCAGGGTGAGATATGTTTATGCGGTTCCAGGATATTCATCGAGATGCCGTTGTATGAGAAGTTCAGGAGCGATTTCGTTGCAAAGGTAAAAGAGCTAAAGGTAGGCGATCCGCTCGAGCCTGACACAAAGATAGGCGCAATCGTCTCAAAAGAGCATTACGAGAAAATATTGTCATATATCGACATTGCAATAAAAGACGGAGGAAGGATACTTACCGGAGGTGACATAATAAGCTTCGAGAAACACCGTTCGAAAAGATGCCAGAACGGGTGGTTCATCGAGCCAACCGTGATCGAGGGACTCGATTATACCTGCAGAGTAAACCAGGAAGAGATATTCGGACCTGTGGTAACCCTGATACCATTCGAGACAGAAGAACAAGTTGTAATGATGGCAAACAGTACAAAATACGGGTTGGCATCGATATTATGGACAGAGAATTTAACACGCGCGCACAGGATCGCTTCACAGCTGGATGCAGGAATAGTCTGGGTAAACTGCTGGATGCTGAGGGATTTAAGGACTCCATTTGGTGGGGTCAAGGCTTCCGGTGTAGGCAGAGAGGGCGGATATGAAGCGCTGGAATTCTTCACAGAAGCAAAGAACGTATGCGTAAAGATAAAGTAGGATAGATGCTTTCATTCTGGGAAAAGAATTCATTTTTAAATTGGGATTATATAATTGTAGGCAGCGGGCTGGTAGGGCTTTCCGTTGCCTGTTCTATTAAGGAGAAGAATCCAAAAGCGGAGGTATTAATACTGGAAAAGGGTATATTCCCCACCGGCGCCAGTACAAAGAACGCAGGGTTTGCCTGCTTCGGGAGCCTGTCCGAAATATTGAGCGATATCGAAGCAAACGGGGAGTCCAGGACGGTTGAAATCATAGAAAAGAGGTGGCGGGGTATTGGTGAACTTCGAAAACGATTGGGCGACGAGAATATCGGGTACGAAAATTACGGAGGGAGCGAGCTGGTTTTCGATAGGAACATAAACATTGTTGATAAGATAGATTATGTGAATGAACTATTGAAAGGGGTTTTTAAAGGAGAGGTTTTCACTAGAAGAGATGAGCTGATCGACCAGTACGGGTTCAATAAGGGTTATGTGAAGGGGCTAGTTTATTCACAGTTCGAATCACAGCTCGATACGGGAAAGATGATGCGGTCGTACATCAAATATGCCGGGACACTTGGCATACAGATAATAAACGGATGCGAGGTAAAACACTTCGAACAAACAACCGCCGGAGCGGATGTCACTACATATCACAGCATCCTCAACGAAGACGTTGTATTCAAGGCAAAGAACATGGTTATATGCGCGAACGCCTTTACAAGGTACATCGTACCGTCGGCACCGTTCCGACCGGGACGGGGACAGATACTAGTAACAGACCCTATTCCTGGATTGAAATTCAAAGGAGTGTTCCACTTCGACGAAGGTTTTTATTATTTCAGGAATTACGGGGAGAGAGTGATATTCGGCGGGGCAAGGAACACAGCACTAGAAGAAGAAGCAACAGACAGGTTCGAGCATAACCATGAAATACTGATGCACTTGAAATGGATACTTGACACGATCATTCTTCCGGGACAGGATTATGGTATTTCGGACGCATGGACAGGGATAATGGCATTCAGCGAGAACAAACTTCCCGTCGTAGAAAAACATGATGGCGTGACGATGGTGATGAGTTGTAATGGTATGGGTGTTGCGTTAAGTAGTTTAACCGGTCAGGAAGTTGCCGGAATGATCTAGTCATCTATCCTCAATCTCTTCAGTCTAATCATCGAAAAATTATCAATAGTTGAATTCAGTATAGCATCCCGTAATGAAAGTAAGTCGCTGGAGAAACGAAGCTCGGCACCGGATGATTGGATTTTACTGGGAAGATCATCTACCGGCTCAACACTGAGCGGTAGCACTTCATCAGGATTACAATAATAACCCGCAATTTTATCTTTAAGAAAAAATCCCTCCTCGGCGAAAGTATATTTATAGATGACAGCTGAGTTCAGCTCTTCCTCCATATAATCGGGAATGGTAATTATCTTATCAGCATCTGTATTTTCAAAAAAATTATCCAGATCCTCGGGAGAGGAATTGGAAGATTTCCCGTAAATTATACGCGGGCACTGGCGGGGAAAGAAGTAGTTCACACAGTGTTCTTCATCGATGCACCATACCAGAGGCGGATTATCACCGATCTTTCGCGGAGTAAAGACCTTAATGCCGGGGTCATCACTGAAATGGTAGAGCATGAGTTGAATTAGATTTCGAGTGAAATTGAAGATAATAAAACTTATTTTAAAATCTCTTCTAAATAAATATACACATCATGAATTCAGTCTGCTATGAGTTAAAAACCAAATGCGATGCGTGCGGAAACCCCCTGGTCGTAAATGCCGCCGTCACAGACGTATATTGCAAGATCTGCAATACGATGAACAAAATTACAGAAGATAATTGGTACTCTCTCCTAGAAGATGCCGTAAAAGAGGGACCGAGGCTTGCAGAGAATGAGGGGCAGACAACGACACATTTTATGGGGCAGTACCAATTTAGCTCTATGTATGGTAATCAAAAAGCCCGATGCGAAAAGTGCAAGACCTCTGTGCCCGAAGAAAAGATTACCGAATTCACACAGGCAGGTATTTATAAATGCGCGAACTGTGATAATGATGTTTCCGTGAGACCGGCGCCGGAATTCCTTAAGAAGAGATTTTTGAGCATGGAATACCTGGTAGCGGAGGACGAGAACATGCTGGCAAAGGGACAGGAGGGGTATGAACCTCCCAAGCTGGACAAGCCGGTGATATTTTCCTGTCCCTCGTGCGGAGGAGCACTAAAGGTGGACGGCTCGAACAGGATGATAGACTGCGAATTTTGTAAATCGACGATATACTTGCCCGATGACTTGTGGTTCAGGCTACATCCGCCGAAAATCGTCGAGAGATGGTACATGATTCTTAAGTAAGAAGTCAAAGGTGAAAGGTCAAAAGATAATAACAATAGTCGATTACAATCCTGAGTGGCCGGAGATATATGAAAAGGAAAAAGGGCTGATTGATGGTATAATAGCGGACATCGATCATCAAATCGAGCATATAGGAAGCACTTCTGTAAAGGGACTCGGGGCAAAGGCAGTTATAGATGTTATGATCGGGCTGGAGAATTTCGACAGAGACAATCAAAAACTGGTCGAACTTATGACGGGAGCGGGTTACAACTACATAGATACATTCGAGCATACTATGCCATACAGGCGGTATTTTAATAAACCCGGTGAAGGCGCAATAACCAAATACCACGTTCACAGCGTGCAGACTGGGGGATGGTTCTGGAACAGGCATATCGCTTTTCGGAATTGCCTTCGTGATCATGATGACGTAAGGGATGAGTACTGCAGGGTAAAGAAGGAGCTGGCAAAAAAAGTGTGGGACGAGAAAAATGATTATGCGTGGGCGAAGACTGATTTTATCGTACCTGTACAGGAGAAAGCGCTTAAGATATATTTTCCGGATTATGAAAAGGGCTGAGTTTCAGAGTCGATATATTTTTCAAACCCGCCGATGTATTCATTGTTGAAGCGATCCACTATCCATTGTTTAAATTCATCCAGGGAAGCAGGTTTGTATTCATTTCCATTTGAGATTATCTTTATCTGAATTCCTTCATTTATTTTTCTTCCAATCTTCCAGAGAGAAACAGCGCAGTATTTATAGGGGGAGGCGGTATCGTACATTTGAGCATCCTCAAGCGCAAGAACTTTAACTCCGTTTTCCAGGAAGGTATGTATTATTTTAAAATCCGCCACCCCGTAAAATTCGAATTATTGAGAACAATTTCAAGATTATTAACTTTTTCTGATAATTTTCGAAATAAGTCGCGGAAAGAATCTGTATATGAGTGTCATCTTCTTTATCTTAGAAACCGTGATAACCTCTTTACCTGACCATAGCTCTCCGGCAATCAATTCAGCCATCTCACCGGCAGGGATTTTGTCAGTAGCCCTGCCGGATGTCATATTAGTATCGACAACAGGCGGAATAATCTCGGTCACACGTACATTCGTCTCTTCCAGCTGATATCTAAGCCCTATAGTAAAACTCTTGAAAGCCGACTTTGTCGCGGAGTACACAATCGCATTCTCTTTTGGAGTAACCGCAAGAGCAGATGTAACGTTAGCAATCACAGGATTAGCATTTGACAGCAGTAAAGAAAGCAATCTTGATGTCAATAGAACGTGCCCTGTGAAATTACAATCTATTTCATTTTTAATTGTCTCATGATATGCAGTATCGTTGAGCATACTGTAATTATACTGCACTCCAGCATTATTTATCAGGATGTTCAGTCCAGGATGTTCCTGTTCGAGTTTCAATAAAAGTGAATCGATATCTGCGGAATTTGTAATGTCACATTTGTAAGTTATAATTCCTTCTTTGGAAAGCTCATTAAGAACCTTTTCATTTCTACCGGTTATTATAACGGTACTGCCTTTTAAGTTAAGAATGCGAGCAAGTTCTTTACCTATTCCGGATGTTCCACCGGTTATTAATATTGTGTTATTGTTAGTTGTTTTCATTTTCTATTATTTTATTCTGTAAGATACACCAATGTGGAATACCTTATAGAGGTTAGTGACAGATGATTTAAATTCTTTAGTCATTTTATCCGATACTTCTCTTTTGGCGTCATCGGAAAGACTTGATGTACCACTGAATTTATACTCAGGTTCGGGAATCCCATTCAGCCATGCGGGCGACCACTCTGCATTAAGTGATACATTGTCAAAATCGTATTGGTATCCTATCCCCAATGCAGGACCCCATCCTGCTTCGCGGGTCTGGTTAATCTTTACATTGCCGGAATATTCCCGACCGCGGATGGTTCGCCCCCTGTTGTCAAATTCCATCGTTTCGGAATCCTCTCCGTTGTACACGATACCGAATGAAATGTAAGGACCGTATTTTACGGGTGTGTAACGCCCCTGTATGAAAAACCTCTGAGCAACATCTTCGTAAGCCGATTCTAAACCGTCAAGCCCAGTTGACGAAGCATTAAAGGAAGTACCATTACGCTGTATCCTGTCTTTGAATTGATAAGTAAAACCGATGTATAGTTTTTCATAGGGGTAGTACCCGATTGTAATACTGGGTTTAAAACTACCGTGCATCGGGAGTTCTCCAAAGCCAATGCCAATCTGCCAGTGATCTTTTAATTTGTTTTCCTGAGCGAATGAAGCAGTTGATAAGAGTAAGACAACAAAAACGAATAATAAAGTTTTCTTAAGCATTTGTATTAATTTTAAATTTTGAAGTGATATTCCGGATGAATTTAAAAAGCTGAACAAGCGATGCGCCTATTATGAAATTTGCTGCAAGCATGATTATTGCTGCCGGGATAAGCCCAAACCTTCGGATAACAAAGCTATCCGGCATATGACTTCCAGCAATAAAAAGCTTGTTTATGATTATCCACGCATTCAGGAACTCCGCTTCATCGCCCAGCCTGTAATCTATAATGACCATTACAGCCAGCGAAATCAGGGAAGCGGCGAAGTAAGAAAGAAAGGTCTTTGTTTTTGATGTGTTCATGTTCGTTTAATTTGTTTAATACAAAATTAAAACGAACACACCAGAGGGGCATTAACATATGTTAATAAATGGAAAATCCTTTGAAAAGCTTTAAGAGTAGTCCAAAATACTTATTTATTGTTTAGATGAGCGTATGCGGCTCAATTGTATAGGTGTTATACCTAGGTAGGAAGCAATATGATATTGCGGGATCTGCTGTTCAAGGCCGGGATGTTCTTCGAGAAAAATCTCATAATTCTCGGCTGCTGAATTAGTAACCATCCGAATGTCGTGGCGTTCTTTTTTTATCCATTCTATCTCAAGTACAATACGCATAAATGAATCCAACGACGGATACTTTTTAAACAACTTTTTGAATTCAGCAAAATTCAATTCGACAGTGTCACAGTCTGTTAATGCCTGGAAGTTTATGAGGTTCGGGGCGCCTGACAACAGAGCAGTGAGCGGAGTGGGAAACATTCCCGGCACAAAGAATGTCTTATTATATTCCGCACCGTCTTTATTCCTATAAAATACACGAACTATACCATCCAGTAAGAAAACTGCATTATATGCCATCTCACCTTCCCGGGAAAGATAGTCATTCTTCTTATATTGTTTAAGTGTGAGAAGCTCAGAAAGGTCATCCCATGCACCCGGCTGTAAGTGACAAACGGATTCAATAGCTATGCGGAATTTTTCGAATTCTCTCTCGCGGTCTAACAAATGAAGATTTGATTAGAAGATAGGATAATATATTATATGTGGTAAACTAATTCAATAAATTTTGTCACACTTTGAACCTTCCCGCAGATCTAAGTACATACAGCGCATCCACAGTCGTCCATTCGTTCATTTTAGTTTTCCCGGTTGGTCCCCAATCGACGTAATCGGTATTAGGTGAGATGGATCTCCCAACTTTATAGTATTTCTTTTCCGAGGGAAAGCCGCCGTCCTTTAATTGTTTGTCTTCCAGCAGATCAAGAGCTTCGCCGCATCGTCTATCTTTAATATGGTTCATCTCCGTCATTGCTTTCAGTCCGCCAAGAATATCATAATGCCAGTATAGAGGATGGTGCAGGAATGTAAATTCCGGATGGATCACCTCGTTGTTTGTTACTCTTTTAAAAAGTTTACGTGTGAGGAAAACTTCAGCGGCTTTTTTGGCGGCAGATACGGCTTTTGGTTTTTTAAATGTTTTCCCATAGAAATAAAGACCTTTCATTGGGATGAGGGTTTCCATAAAGGATGAAGTGTCTGCAGAAGGTTCACGGTCGCAGTTCCAGCCTCCATCGGGCCATTGCCAGTATATCAGGCGCTCGGCAAGATCATGCACCCTGTCATCGGTTAGCCCAAGTTTAATAGAAGAATAAAGTGCATTCCCCTGCTGAGAACCACACCTACGGTATCGACCTGCTATCAAAGGAACTCCCGACTTTCCATAAACTTTCGTTTTTCTGTTTGTTTCATACTCATTATAGAACCCGCGATTCAGCCAGTAATCGTAGACCTCATCCCTCATTGGAATAAAAAATTTATCAGCATTGGGATAACAAAGGTCTGCAAGTGACGCAAATATCCAGTGAGAACCCTGCCACTTTTCATAAAGGTGCCGGGCACCTTTTATTTTTCCATTTTTATAACGAGAGAGAAGCGCTTTCACGCGCGGAGAGGTTTTTATCTCATCACGGAGGGTTTTTATTTTTTTTGATGAAGGGGATTCACAAAGGACGTTAACAAGCGTCTTGTAACGGATGGATGGTTCCGATGATTTTAATAGTTTATCTACTATGTCCTGCATATAGTCTATAATTTTGCGAGTGCAGATTCTAATCCCATAGCGCGCCTCCATGCTGAAAGCTGACCAAGGTGCATCGCCTCGTGATTAACGCACATAAAGATTATAGAGTCGAGATTATTCGGCATGTGTTTATAAAACCTCCACTCCTGTTCGCCAAGTAGTTCCTCATCTGTAAATTTCAACAGGCATAGTTTGAACATTTCATGCTTAAGTTCAAGCTCGGTAAGAAGTTCTTCTTTGGAGGGATATTTGGTTATATCCTCCTCCGGCATGCGCGGATCACCGGGACCACGGCGAAGGAAAAGCTCCTTCCAGCCATCCGGCATAAAGCCGGGCTTTCTAACATCCTCGATGTCATTTACGACCATGAGTGACATACCGCTGACCAGATGCCCCAGTGTAAAAGCGGGGTGATTTTCGAACCCTTTAGCAGGAACTGTGGTCATCTGTTCTTCTGAGAGGTCTTCGACCAACTTTCTGGCGTAGGCAAGGTTGAAGTCGAGCTGGCGGATTATGGACTGATTAACGTGGGATTTATCTATCATATTGATAGAATTAGACTTTAAATGAAGGATTAATTAGGTTAAATTTAAACATGAGTAATGACAAAATAAACTCGGAAAAGGCTCCTGAGCCCGTTGGACTCTATCCACACGCGCGGCGTGTCGATAATCTTCTTTTCCTTTCAGGTGTGGGACCACGGGAGAGAGGAACTAAAAAAATCCCCGGAGTCGAGCTAGACGATAGTGGAAATATCGTTTCTTACGATATAGAGGCGCAGTGCCACTCAGTTTTTAGGAACGTACGAGCTATACTCGAGGACGCGGGGTCGGGATGGGATAAGCTCGTTGACGTGACGGTGTTCCTCACTAACATGAAAGATGACTTTCCCATTTACAATAAGATATACGCGGAGTATTTTAAGGACAACCAGCCATGCAGGACGACAGTGGAGATAAACTGCCTGCCGACGCCAATCGCAATCGAGTTGAAGTGCATCGCAACAATAGACTAAAAAATTAAAAATATAACAATGGACGAAAAACAACATGAAAAGTATGACCACGAGAGACTTGTTACGGTCTTTGAGACCGGGCATGAGGGAGTGGTCGCAGTAGTAAAATCAATTCTGGATGAAGCTAAGATCCAATACCTCGCACAGGGTGACGGAGTGCAGGACCTGTTCGGTGTAGGAGTAGTCGGGGTTGGGTTCAACCCAGTTACGGGACCGGTGCAATTCAAAGTAATGCCAGAAGACGAAAAATACGCGAGGGAGTTACTGAAGGATGTAATCGAAAATCCGGAAGACCTCGATTAATTACTTATGTTCTATTTCCTGGATGACCTTGTATTGAGTCGGGTCGTCCGGGCAAGGTGTAACACCGCACTCAAAGAATGCAGTTACCGCATTTGCAACCGCAAGAGTGATCATAAGCAAGAAAACGATATTTGCAAGTGGTGAAAGCTTGGCGCCGGGTTCCTCAACGGGTTCGTCGAATTGCTTCTTGTCGAACATCAGGATAACACCTACAATCAATATTGTTGCCGCGGAAATAATGAAAGCCCACGTGTATAAGTGAAGCCCCCAGACAGGAGTACCGTATTCACCTGTTCCCGGGACGATGTGGAGAAGGGTCTGTCTCATTGCCACCATTCCGCAAAATATACTGCTTACAAGAGTAACTCCGTAATGCGAGGGGCGTATGCCGAACTTAAGATTAAGCATAAAGCCGAGTATCATACCCAGAAAGCCCATCCTAACCAGGAGACATAGAGGGCAGGGGAATTCCCATAAAACAAACTGGAATATATAACCACCGATAAGAATAGACGAAAGTCCTAACGCACCTGCGATATTCAGACCTCTTGCAACTTTTGGGCTCATGATTATAAGTGTATTGTTAGATGAGAAGTGGCATGCCATTTATAAATCAGGACGCTTGCAACAAGCGCGATAATAAAAAGAATAATTGAAAGCTTGCGTTTGCCGCGGTATGCTACTATGAGTGAAGCAGCGTACAACCCGTATAAAACTGTCATCATAATTTGGAATCCTCCTTGAATAAAAAAACTTAAGGAAAATGAATTATAATTGCAACAGTGAATCTTACTCGTAATCAATCGAAACGTCATCAGAAAGAGGGTGCGACTGGCATGTGAGTATGTATCCGTCATTGATCTCTGCATCGGATAATCCCTCCCTTTCATCCATTTCAACTTTTCCGGACTTAAGACGCGCGCGGCAGGTGGTACAAATCCCGCTAAGGCATGAGAACGGCGGGTCGTATCCGGCGTCCTTTACGGCGTCAATTATGACCTGCCCGGGTTTAACATCCACCTCGAAATCATCATTATCCAGCTTCACTTTTACTACACGAGGTTTTAGCTCTGAATCAGGTTCCCCTTCTTCTGCAGTTACAACACCATCTTCTTTTTCAACCGTTTCCTGCTGGTGATGATAAGGAGCAGTGAAATATTCCCTATGAATTTTTTCAGCCGGAATGCCTATACTTTCCAGCCAGGAGGCTACACTTACCATCATCACCTCGGGACCGCAGACGAAATACTCGACAGATTCTTTATCTACGTAAATAGTCTCTTCTGCTATGCGCAGAAGGTCGTCTTTGTTTATGATACCGGATAAGCCACTCCAATTATTTCCGGGTTCGTTAAGAGTAAGGTAAAGCTTGAATGCGTCAGGATAATGAGAGGATAGGTTATTTAGCTCATCGTAAAACATAATATCCTCTTCCCTGTTATTACCATAATAGAGGATGACCTTACTTTTTGGCTCAACCTTTAGAATCGATTTAAGGATCGAGAACAGGGGCGTTATCCCGCTTCCTCCTCCAATCAGGAAGTAGAACTTTTCGTTCTCTGGGTTAAGCTCCGTGAAGAATTTCCCCTGCGGGGGGAAAACTTCGATAAAGTCACCCTCATCTACGTTATCATAAAGATATTTCGATGCAAACCCGTTTGGCACTTTCTTTGATGCAATAGTAATGGGTTCATCCAGGTAGGGACTGCTCGAAAGCGAATACTCACGCCTTACTTCATTATCGTCTATTTTAAGCTGAAGAGATAGGAACTGTCCCGGCTTGTATCTGTAAACATCTTCTAACTCGGAGGGAATTTCAAAACTTATCGCAACGGCATCTTTGGTATCTTTTATAACTTTCGAGACTTTTAATGGATGGTATTTTCGAGACATTAATAATTATAATTTTACAGCATTCCAAGTTCCAGCTTCGCTTCTTCGGTCATCATCGAGATATCCCACGGCGGATCGAAAGTCAGATGGATCTTTGCATCATTGATCATGGGGTGAGCTTTCAATCTTTCTTCAATTTCTCCCGGGAGTGTTCCAGCCACCGGGCATGCAGGCGATGTCAGTGTCATTACCACAAGAACATCGCGATTAACCGTGAGTTTAATGTCGTATATAAGCCCAAGCTGATATATGTCAACAGGGATCTCAGGGTCATAGCATGACTGGAGAACTTTAACTACTTCGTCATAAAGCTCTTTCATTGTGTATTTGCCATCTTCAGTCATTATGTTGGAAAGGTCTTCTTCTTCACCTGTCGAAGATTTGGCAATAACCTTTTCTTCCTTCTGCTCTTCTTTATTTTCCGGTTCGTTTTTGTTCTCTTCCATGTTTCTTTTTAATTCAAAGAAAGCGGTTCGTTCAGTCTAGCTTTCTCAGCATATTTTTTCATGTGGGCTATCATAGATACGAGCCCATTCGAGCGTGTCGGCGAAAGATGTTCTTTCATTCCGATCTTATCGAGGAAATCCAACTTAGTATCAAGTATTTCTTCCGGCTTATGCCCGGATAATACTCTTACTAATAAGGCGATAAGTCCCTTGGTTATTATTGCATCACTATCAGCTTTATAGTATAGATCCCCATTTTTCATTTCAGCGGTCAGCCATACCTGTGACTGGCATCCGGTTATTTTGTTTTCATCCGTTTTATAAGCATCTTCAAGCGGAGGAAGGTTTTTCCCGATGTCTATAATATAATCATACTTATCCATCCAGTCATCAAAGACGCTGAACTCTTCCACAATCTGATCCTCTATGTCAGCAATCCTTTCCATACTTATGTTAACATCTGTTTTGCTTTTTTTACTCCTTCGACTAATGCATGTGCTTCCTCTTTGGTATTATACAATGAGAATGAAGCTCTTATTGTGCCGTTTAGTTCAAAAAAGGTATCGAACAACGGTTGTGTACAGTGATATCCCGTCCGGACTGCAATACCCATTTTATCGAGTATCGATCCTGCGTCATAGGGATGCGTCCCGTCAATTAAAAATGAAATAACGCATGATTTATCTTCTGCTGTGCCGATTACTCTTACAAACCCCGTCGAAAGAAGCCTATCTGTTGCATATGCTAGCAGATCTTTTTCGTATGCAGAGATATTCTCATGCCCGGTCTCGTTTATGAAATCGATTGCAGAACCGAGGGCGATCGTACCGGCGATGTTAGGTGTACCGGCTTCGAATTTATATGGTAATTCATTGAAAACCGTCTCATCGAATTCGACCGTTTTTATCATCTCCCCGCCTGATTGGTATGGCGGCATGTTTTCGAGAAGGTATTCTTTGCCGTAAAGAAATCCTATACCGGTTGGTCCGAACATCTTATGACCCGATACCGTGTAAAAATCACAACCCAACTCCTGCACGTCTATTTTTAAATGAGGCGCTGCCTGCGCACCATCGACAACTATAGGAATACCGTGTTTATGAGCGATGTCCGTGATCTTTCTAATGGGGTTAATTGTACCTAGAGAATTAGACACGTGAACGACAGAGATTAGCTTCGTCCTCTCAGTTATCAAAGTACCAAGGCTGTCTACCTCAAGCTCTCCTTTATCGTTTACAGGAATAATTTTAAGCTCAGCATTCGCTTTACCGCACGCGATCTGCCATGGAACAAGATTAGAGTGATGTTCCATCCCGGAGATGATGACTTCGTCTCCTTCTTTTAGTATCGTACCTCCCAGCGAGGAAGCAACAAGATTTATGCCCTCTGTTACACCTCGTGTAAAAATTATCTCGGAATTCTTTTCCGCATTTATGAAAGCTCTGGCTTTATCGCGGGCTTTTTCATATTCGTCAGTAGCAATACCACTTAGGTGATGAACACCTCTGTGCACATTGGCATTAATATTCTCATAGTACCAGGAGATTGTATCTATAACTTGTTTTGGCTTTTGTGTGGTTGCGGCATTATCGAGGTAAACCAGCGGTTTTCCGTTTACAGTCTGTTTGAGAATCGGAAATTTTTCACGTATCGAGGCAACATCATAAGTGCTTTTAGCTGTCATATTTTCATTAACACTGCTCATAATTCCTCCTAGGAAATACTCTCATCGATCTTTGAGTGACACATTCCTGCTACATACTCTCTTATAGAGTCAGCTTTTATCGAATCCAGTACATCACTGGCAAATGCGTACAGCAGTAAATTCTTTGCATCCTTTTCGCCTAGTCCGCGTGAACGCAGGTAGAACATCGCGTTCTCATCCAGCTGACCAATCGTAGCTCCGTGTGAACATTTCACATCATCAGCAAATATCTCCAGCTGGGGTTTGGTATTTATTGTCGCATTATCCGATAATAAAATATTATTATTCGACTGATATGCGTTTGTTTTCTGCGCGTCCTGTCTGACCATTATCTTTCCGTTAAAAACGCCTGTCGAATCACCTCCCATAATACCCTTATAAAGCTCGTTGCTAAAACAATTTGGAACAGCATGGTCTGCGAGGGTATGATTATCGACGTGTTCCTTGCCATCTAAAAGATAGAGTCCGAAAAAATGCGTTTCACCGTTATCACCGCAAAGCAGAGCATTTAGGTCATTTCTCAACAGCGCTCCTCCCCATGATATAACTGTCGATGAATAATAACTATCATTTGTCTGATTTACTTCTGTGGTATTCAGCTGGTATGAGTGGGGTCCATCATTTTGTATACGGTAGTGTTCCAGCCGGGCATTCGGCGCGACAGAAATTTCCGTAACTGTGTTATTAAGACTGGGATTTTCTCCGAGTGTTGCTGTGATCTCAGTAATATTTGCTGTAGCTCCTTCGTCGAGAATGAACAGATTCCTCGGCTGAAGCAGAATATTATCTTCCCGTGAATCTGCGATATTTAGAATAACAACAGATTCATTTATAATTGTATTTTTAGGTATATGAATAAAAACACCATCGCTTGCAAATGCCGTGTTCAACGCAACCATGCTGTGCTGTTTATAATCCGCATACTTAGCGAAATGGTTCATTATCAATTCGTGATTCTTGCCGTACGATGATGCAAAACTTCCGATATAAACTCCACTCTGATCTGTGATCACCTTTGAAAGGCGTTCCGAATATCTTCCGTTAACAAGCACTAGCAGGTTCGAGTCACCTTCCGGGAGGGGAATATTTTTCAAATCCTCTTCCGATATTTTACTAGTCTGCGGAATGAGTATTTGCCTGTAATGATGTTTTGTAACCGAGTTGAGGTTGGTGTACTTCCACTCCTCCATCTTTTTCACCGGGAAGCCAAGCTTCTCAAAGACCGAAATGGCATCCTGCCGAATCTTGTGAATGGGGCTATTAGCCTCGCCATTCATATGGTCTTCGAAGTGCTTAAAGTCTGATAAAAGCTGATATTTTAATTCGGGATTATTAGCCGTTTCCATTTATGCAGTGACCTCTTCATCCTTTTTTATCCAGTCATAACCCTGCTCTTCGAGTTGTAGAGCAAGCTCCTTGCCGCCGGATTTAACTATCTTACCGTCGTACATCACGTGTACATGATCAGGGACAATGTAATTTAATAATCTTTGATAGTGTGTGATAACAATAAAAGCGTTTTTGTCAGATTTTATTTTATTGACACCTTCGGCAACTATTTTCAGAGCATCTATATCTAAACCGGAATCCGTCTCATCGAGAATTGCGAGCTTAGGGTCCATCATAGCCAGCTGAAATATCTCGTTACGTTTCTTTTCACCTCCGGAGAAACCTGTATTCAGATATCTACTTAGCATTGCCTGGTCAATTTCCACAAGCGCGGCTTTCTCTCTTAAGAGTTTAAGGAAATCCGGCGCTTTCATCGGTTCTTCACCGCGATGTTTTCTTATCTCATTAATAGCGGTTTTCATAAAATTAGTAACGGAAACACCGGGTATTTCTACAGGGTATTGGAACGCTAAGAAGATGCCTTCTCTGGCTCTGACTTCCGGATCCATATCCAGAAGATCCTGTCCTTCAAATGTAACAGTACCTTCGGTTACTTCATATCCTTCGCGTCCGGCTAATACAGATGCCAGCGTGCTTTTACCCGAACCGTTGGGTCCCATAATAGCATGTACCTCGCCCGCATTGACCTGCAGGTTGATACCCTTGAGAATCTCTTTCTCCTCTACTCTAGCATGTAAATTTTTAATTGTAAGCATTGAACTTGTTATATTTTAATTTCTTTTCGATTAAATTACCCAACACTGCCTTCAAGGCTGATAGCCAGCAGTTTCTGCGCTTCGACGGCAAATTCCATCGGCAGCTGGTTCATAACTTCCTTCGCAAACCCGTTAACAATAAGGGCAACAGCCTGCTCTTCATCCATCCCGCGCTGATTGCAATAAAACAATATATCTTCACCGATCTTTGAAGTTGTGGCTTCGTGCTCTGCAATGGCAGTCTTATTTTTCACTTCAAAATACGGGAAAGTATGCGCGCCGCAGCGGTCGCTTAGAAGAAGCGAATCGCATTGTGAAAAATTTCGCGCGTTATCTGCATTACCCATTATCTTCACAAGCCCACGGTAACTGTTATTGCTCTTACCCGCGGAGATACCCTTTGATACGATACGGCTTTTTGTGTTCTTGCCTATGTGCGTCATCTTAGTACCGGTATCTGCCTGCTGATAATTGTTCGTTAAAGCAACGGAGTAGAATTCCCCAATCGAATTATCTCCTTTTAATATTACACTCGGATACTTCCATGTAATTGATGAACCTGTTTCTACCTGCGTCCATGAGATCTTCGAATTAACTCCCGCGCAGATACCTCGTTTTGTAACGAAGTTGTAAATTCCCCCCTTACCTTCTTTATCACCCGGGTACCAGTTTTGCACCGTAGAGTATTTCACTTCCGCATTATCATGGGCAATGATCTCCACAACTGCCGCGTGAAGCTGGTTCTCGTCCCTCATTGGGGCTGTACAACCTTCAAGGTAACTGACATAACTTCCCTCATCCGCAATTATTAATGTCCTCTCGAACTGCCCTGTATTCTGCGCATTAATTCTGAAATATGTGGAAAGCTCCATAGGGCATCTCACACCCTTCGGTATATAGACAAATGATCCGTCAGAAAATACAGCTGAATTCAGCGCAGAGAAAAAATTATCTGTGATCGGAACGACTGAGCCTAGGTATTTTTTTACAAGCTCAGGGTGGTTCTGCACTGCTTCACTGACAGAGCAAAATATTATACCGTGTTTCGCTAATTCTTTTTTGTACGTAGTCGCTACCGAGACACTATCCATAACCGCATCGACAGCTACACCTGCTAGAAGCTTCTGCTCCTCGAGAGGTATGCCGAGCTTATCGTATGTTGATTTGATCTCCGGGTCTAGGTCATCGAGGCTTTCGAGCTCCTTCTTTTTCTTTGGAGCTGCGTAATAGATTATATCCTGGTAATCTATTGGAGGATATTTTAGGTTAGCCCAGGTTGGCTCTTTCATGTTGAGCCAGTGCCGGTACGCCTTTAATCTCCATTCAAGCATAAACTCAGGTTCATTTTTCTTCGCGGAAATAAATCTCACGGTATCTTCACTAAGCCCTTTGGTTGCGAACTCCTGCTCGATATCCGAAACGAATCCGTACTTATAATCGCCCTTGGTTACACTTTCCAGTATTTGATCTTGGTCGCTCATAATATTATTAAACAGATACTTTACATTTACTTATATAAGACTAAAATAGTCGTATTTAAACTGATAAGAAAGTCAAAAATAAGTAAAAACTATCTAAATTTTAAGGTAGTTATGACTAACCTACTCTGCATTATTCTAAAATAACACAAAACAGATGCTATTCGTTCAAAATGGGCTAAAGTCCTAAATTTTCGTTATTTTTATATTAATTATGGATGAACATATAAAAATAGTAGAGGCACACCCCGAACATCTGGAAACCGTAGCAATGCTTTATTCAGGATACAGGATATTCTACGGACGGGAAGGTGAACCTGAGAAAGAAATGACTTTCCTGAAACAGAGGATGGAAAATAACGAATCCATTATATTCCTGGCTTTAGACGAGGACAGAAGCGGAATGGGTTTCATACAACTTTACCCGTTGTTTTCATCCGTTGGAATGAAGAGAATATGGCTTTTGAACGATCTGTACGTCGATGAGAAATACAGAGAGAAAGGAGTTGCTACCGCTTTGCTGGAAAGATCACTGGAGTTCGGTAAAAGTACGGGAGCACTTTATGTCTCTCTAGAAACAGGGATGGAAAATACAAAAGCGCAGAAACTTTATGAAAAGCTTGGCTGGGAAAAGGACACGGAACATTTTATTTATTTTCATATGTGCGATTAACATTTAATCCCATCTGTTTACGTTTTATATTTATTTACCTGTTTACTAAACCCCAATTTTTAAATGCACGTACCACCGCTATTAATAGATATTATTCTCATTATTGGACTCTCCACGGTGGTTATGTTTGCATTAAGCAAACTTAAACTCCCCACAATACTCGGATTCCTACTGACCGGTATAATAGCCGGTCCATCTGTATTAGGACTGGTCCAATCGGATGAAGTTGGATTACTTGCAGAGATAGGTGTGGTCTTGTTACTGTTTACGATCGGTCTCGAGTTTTCTATTACCGAAATGATGAATATCAGCAGGGCTGTTTTCTTAGGCGGATCGTTACAGGTTGGATTGACAATACTCGCTGTGTTTGGAATAGTAAGCTATTTTGGTGTTGGTTCAGGTGAAGCGGTATTCATTGGATTCCTTGTTTCTCTAAGCAGTACTGCGATCGTTCTAAAGATGCTGCAGGAGTTTGGACAGGTAAACACCCCTCACGGTAGGGCATCGCTGGGAATACTCATATTTCAGGATCTTATAGTGGTTCCTATGATGCTATTCACTCCGATGCTTGCAGGGGCGAGCGGTAATATAGCTGGTGAATTATTGATCCTCGCTGTTAAAGGAATCGTAATTATAGTTGCAGTTGTCTTACTGGCAAAGTTTGTTATGCCTTTTATTCTGTACCAGATAGCAAAGACAAAAAGCAGGGAGCTTTTTCTATTGAGTGTACTTGTTATCTGTTTTGCAATTGCAGGCATAACGGGGATGCTGGGATTGTCTCTTGCATTGGGGGCATTCCTTGCAGGGATAATAATTTCAGAATCGGAATACAGCCACCAGGCAATCAGTAATATTATTCCATTCAGAGTTGTATTCGAGAGCTTCTTCTTCGTTTCAGTCGGCATGCTTCTCGATCTGGATTTTCTATTTGATCATATATGGATGGTCTTACTGCTTGCGCTCTGTGTGATATTACTGAAAGCATTTGTAACAGGAATTGCGGCATTGTCATTACGTCTAGCACAAAGAACGGTAATAATGACCTCGCTCTCTCTTGCGCAGGTCGGTGAGTTTGCATTTATACTTTCCGCTATTGGAATTGCAAACAATATTATTGATAATGATATATATCAATACTTTCTTGCTGTTTCTATTACCACAATGGGAGTAACTCCATTTATATTCAAATCCGGACAGCTGATAACCGACCTGATAATGAAAGCCCCTCTTCCGCACAAACTGAAACAATTCCTGACATCAGAGAGATATAACAGTAAGTATGGTGAAAAAGACAAGACGTATAAGAATCATCTTGTTGTTATCGGATACGGACTAAACGGAAGAAATGTAGTAAAGGCGGCTCACTATGCCCTTATTCCTTATGTAATACTGGATATAAATGCTGATACAATTAAAAAAGAACGGGAGAAAGGAGAGCCGATCTATTTCGGCGATGCTGTAAATGAGGAAGTGCTGGATATTGTAAGCGTAAATTCCGCAAAGGTCGTCGCAATAGCAGTATCGGACCCAATTGCCACAAGAAGAATAGTTGCCAACGTGAGAAGCAAAAGCCCCAACGTGCAAATAGTCGTCCGCACCAGATACGTTGCCGAGATAGAAGAACTGAAAAAACTCGGCGCGAATGCGGTTATTTCCGAAGAGTTTGAGACATCGATTGAAATATTTACAAGAGTGCTTTCCATATATATGATACCTGAGAACGAGGTTGAGAAACTCGTGAACGTGATACGTGCAGACGGCTATGAAATGTTGCGATCAATCTCTCCTCGCCCTGGATTTATCGATTCTATCGAGAGCAGTTTGTCTGAGGTTAATCTTGCTAATCTAAAAGTTCCTCCTCAGTGTCAACTAACAGGAAGAACTATTCGGGAAACTGATCTGAGAAACAAATTTCGTATTACTTTGTTAGCAATAAAGAGGGAGAAGGAATTAATAAACAATCCTCCTCCCGACACAGAGTTCAAAGAAGAGGACGTATTATATCTTTTTGGTGAACCGACAAGCATTATCAATTTCAAAAACTTCATGGAAGGACATTAATGAAATCTATCTGTGTATTCTGCGGCTCAAGCATTGGAGCAGATAAGATCTTTGCTTCGACAGCAAAAAAAGTGGGTAAGTTATTTCTGAAAGAAGGTATCGAATTCGTTTATGGCGGTGGCAACATCGGATTAATGGGTGTTCTAGCCGGCACTATAATGGATGGCGGTGGCAAAGCTACTGGCATAATGCCGGAATTTCTTATGAGAAGAGAGCATGCCGATCTAGAGATCTCCGAACTTATAATAGTTTCATCTATGCACGAGCGAAAAGCAAAGATGTCTGAGCTATCGGATGCCTTCTGGGTTATGCCCGGAGGACTGGGTACTATGGAAGAATTCTTTGAGGTGTGGACATGGTCTCAGTTAAGCCTGCATAAAAAAGCTATTGGAGTTTTGAATATTGATGGATATTATGACGGATTATTAAAATTCCTTAACCGGGCTGTGAAGAAAGGATTTATAAAACAACCCGACCGCAATATTATACTAGTAGACGATAATCCCAAAAGGCTTTTAAAGCAGATGCAGGCGCATTATATCGAAAACCATAAAGGTAAACAAATTGAAGAGAAAACCTGATGGACCTGGATCAATTTAGAAAATACTGCCTGGCAAAAGAAGAAACGACCGAAGAAACACCATTCGGACCGGATGCGCTCGTTTACAAGGTAATGGGAAAGATATTTGCTATAACAGGCTTCGAAAAACCATTGCGGGTAAATCTAAAGTGTGACCCTGAGCGTGCCATCGAATTAAGAGAAGAATATGAAGAAGTACTACCGGGCTACCATATGAACAAAGTTCACTGGAATACAATAGTAAGCACCGGAAAAATGAGCGACAAACTTCTTAAAGAATTGACAGACCACTCTTATAACCTGGTAGCAGGTAGTATAAAAAAGCCTCGCAAGAAAAAGCCTAAATAATTATCTTTTTACCCTCTTACTTATCTCGTCTATTTTTCTATTCAGCCACATTCTATTTTCCAATAATTCTTCATTTTTAACCATCTGCCTTATCTCAGCCAGGTCACCTGATGTGGGATGAATATTTATTTTATAAAGCCTCTTTATATATTTAATGAAATTCGCATTAGCGGTCTTTCTATTGCCGGTGAGTAATTTGCTATTGGCAATAAGGTGTCTAAATGTATCTGTAAGAGAATACAGCATATCCTCCATTTTCATTTCGAAATATATCTTTGCAGTAAGCTCCTTAACCTCGATCTTTGTGTGAATGTCATATAGTTTTATCTTAGCCAAATACTCCAGAGCAGGCTCATAATTACCCTCGGAAAACTCAATGAATGCCTTTCCAAAAGCATACACATCATCCTTTACATCCGGATGAAGATTATTCTTATATTTCTCGGCAAATTTTTTAACCCAATCTATCTCGCCAAGCTGAAACCCTATTTCTATTGAATTCTTATAGAGTATATCGTGCAGATAGCCATAATGGTGATATAGATCCTTTTCTACCTCTAGTTTATACAGATCAAAAAGCTCTCTGGCAAATTTTATCTCACCTCTCCTGAGACGGCGTGAGCAAAAATTCTGCATATTAATAAGGATATCGAGCATATCATAAGGAGTTATCTTATCCTCCGAATCAAAAAACTTCTTCTTTGCTTTGAATAGAAACTCTTCCTTGTCGGTATGCAATAGCATAGTAAGATTAAAATAAATCTCAATTAATGGTGTTTTCTTAAGGAATTTTTCATCAAGTGTATCTATGACTTTCTCAAAGGATGCTACATCCTTATCGAACTTGTATATCTTTTTAATATTCAACATAAATGTATGAAGCTTGAGCACCGTTATAAGGTAATATGCAGTAAACTCCTCGTGCAGATTTACAAGCGGGGCTTCCTTAAGAAATTTCTCGAATTGGTTAATATACATTCTTCTAAGGTAGCTTACATTCTCATTTTGAAAATAATATTTATCGCGATACCAGTCTCCATTCTTACGCGTGGTCTTGTCGAGTTCGGACATGGTCTTCTTCATTAACTTCTCAAATGATTTGTCGAGCTTCCTTTCATTTAGTTCAAAAGCCAGCATCCTCTTCATTTCGAATCCCGAGTTCACCATTCTCAAATAAGCAAGATAATCCTCAGCAAGCTTATTCATATTAAAGATAAGCATGCGCATAAAATCATCGTTGTAGTTAGCTCCGGGGAATATCTTTTTGTGGACGACTTCCTTTTGTACTTTTTCCGGGTCAAAAGAAGGATACTGCTTTTTTAGATAATCATAAAGCTTTTTCAAACTCTCGTTCTTATTGAAAAACGGTGAGCTTACATATTCGCCAAACTCCTTGAATTCCTTTTGGGAGAGAGTTTTGAGGATCTTTATTAGGGTAGTTTTTTCCATTTAGTTTTGAAATATGTTGAAAATGATATAGTAATGCCTGGAAAATTGAAGGGAGATTTCAAAACTAATTTAAACAACATAAAAAAATTTTCCGTCTTTTGTGTAAAAATACTCAAAAAAAGCGTAAAAAGACAATCAACAATTAGTATTTACCCCAAACAACTAAAAAAATGATAATATTTAGAAATGTATTTAAATATTATATATTAGAAGTGTAAATTCTAAGGTATATGCCACAAAAAGCCAATGAAATAGTCGAAGAAGCCGGAAAGAGAGTAAACATACCGGATCCCGTATTTGCAACAAAGGGTGCCCTCCCGGGAGAAATAAATCTTCAATGGGATGCAGTAAATGGAGCTACTTCCTACGTACTCCAAATGTCAAAAGGCAAAAAGGATAAGTGGGTGCAGATAGATATAATTACTGAGCCGATTTATATGCTTTCAGGGCTGGATCCAAAAACAGAGCACTTCTTTAGAGTAGCTGCAGTATTCCCGGACGGGCAAAGTGAATGGAGTGAAGTTTTCGGGAAAAAATCGAATTAACTCAACTTTTCGGGTGTATTATTGTCATTATTATTACTCAATTGCTCCTGGATATTATATTTTTGGGATGAAACTTTATTGAGCAATCTGATCTGTAGGAGCAAAACAATGATAAAGACCGTTAATATTATTAAAATTAAGGATGTGTCGTTGATCATCTGAATTTCGTTTTAAATTATTACTTCAAATTTAAGTTAATAAAACAATAATCTAAATAACAAAATTATTCCTTTAAAAAAATAGGGGCATTTTGGGGAACATTCACATGTCCACAAAAGTAGAATAAGGAAAATAACATAATTTCAAAAACAATGGGATATATGCAGAGAGTTTTTACAATGGCTTCGTTACTGGTGTTGATGTTAGTATTGTCAGCTACCTGTTCGAACGCATCCGTTAGAGAAGGGGATCAAGTACCCAATTCTAACGTTCAGCTTTTCACAAGCTATGGATTATTTGAGGGAAAAAGTAATCTTCACGAGTACATAGACAACTCAATTACTGTCATCGCTTTCATTCCTACGGTACAAAACACAAACGAATATGCAGACGTAATGACGGCTTCATTACAGGCATATATTGTACAAGCTTACGGATTCGACGCAGAGCAATATTATAATTCAGGGAAGTATATAAATGTCATCGTTGCAACGGGTGATAAGCCCGAGACAGTTCAGCAATACGGAATGACAATGGGACTGGATTATATTTTCGCTGATAACTCCGACGGAAAGCTTTCCGACGACTTTGGCATAAAACTTTCGGGGGATAATGCAAGCGCTACAGTAATGATTATCGACGAAACTAAAAAGGTCGTTCTCGTAGATGAGTATTACAGAGGTGAAGGTGAAAAGCTTCAAACCGTTATGAGTAAGCTCAACAATCTCCTCGGCATAGAAGAGATGAGGACAACCGAATCATACGGTCCCTTATATGAAGGCGACAAAGCAAGAGACTTTAGCTTTAATTATGTCACAATAAATGACTTTGCATCTGGCTCAGTTACCCAGTCAGCATCTCTCTCCGACATGATCGGAAAGAAGAACATTCTTCTCGGCTTCTACCCAGCTCCTTTTAGCATGGGATGCGGCATGGAGCTCTCAACATTCGATTACATGGTAGCGGGCGAAAACAGCGACGTGAAAATGCCGGAGGAATATACAAAGGACCTAGAGATACTTATGGTGAGCAATGAAGGACTTGATATGCTTAATAAATGGTTCGAAAGCATGAGCTTTAAGAATGTGAAGCTGGTCAGTGATCTGAACGTTGATATATCCGCGAAATACAACAGTTTCAACTTCTTCAATGGTTATAACAATAGAACAATCTTCTTAATTGATAAGGAAGGTGTAATACGATATATAGATTGGGATTATAAAGTAATAGACAAAGACCTTAAGCTCTTACAGGAAGAGATCAAAAAGCTGAATTAATTCCATTTAATATTAAGATTTTATTTCATAATCTTTGACGGTGGCTGATTACCCAAAACACTGTCAAAGATTTTTTTATGCCCTCTCAGGAAAAAGAATATTTATTCGGAACAAACGAACCCGAGCTACAAAGACTTAAGTTCCAGCATGAAGTCTGGCGTCCAATGACCGACCCGTTCCTTGAGCGTCTAGAAGTACAAAAAGGCTGGAAGTGCATGGATGCGGGCGCAGGTCCCGGCTTCGTGGCAATGGATCTCCGAGATCTTATCGGTGATGAGGGTGAACTCACCATCCTCGAGCCATCCACTTTTTATATAAACTCCTTTAGAGCCTTCGCCGAAGAAAAGAACTGGACAAACATAAAATACATCCAGGGTATTGTAGAAGAAAGTGAACTTCCGGAAAATTACTACGATCTTATATTCTCACGCTGGGTGATATCCTTTGTTCCGGATCCCGAGAGATTTGTTTCTAAACTAGCCGCCGCATTAAAACCCGGCGGCATACTTGCCATCGAAGATTATAATTACGACGGCTTAGGATTATTCCCGATGGGAGGAACATGGGATGAGATGCCCTCGATAATGAAGAGGTATTACAGATCAGGAGAAGGCGATCCCTATGTTGCATCCAAACTCCCCGGCATCTACAGAAAATGCGGATTAGAACTGATAGAATTCAAACCATTCTCTATGGCAGGAGGTCCGACCAGCGGCGTGATGGAGTGGGCACACAGGTTTTTCACTATACACGTTCCCGTCATGGTTGAGCGCGGACTTATCACTTCCGAACAAGGAGAAGCCCTGAGCAATGACTGGCAGGCACATCGTGAAAACCCGGATGCCGTATTTTTTTCTCCTGTCATCGTGGACGCCGCCGGTAAAAAGCTTTAATTTCATTCCTTCTTCACGCATTTTTACCAACTCCTATCTTTTTAACAAAAAAGCTATTGTATTATTAATTTATTATTATCTATATTTATATAGAGAAAAAATTTAAGGAGCAAGCATAGGAGATTAGTATAAAAGGAGATTAATTTAAAATTTCTAAAGCGGGAGGCTTTATGAAAAAATTAATCTTTCTTTTCGCAGCAGTTACTAGTTTGTTCCTTTGTTCCGGTACTACCATTGCAAACGGTGTCGGAGTTATTAATGCAGGCACCGGAGTTTATCTTAAGTTAAATTCTTCGCAAGTTAATGTATCTGTGCAAAACCAGGTTGCAGTCATCACAACCTCCCAGACTTTCTTTAACCAATTGCCAACCGATACTGTCATGTCGTTTGCATTTCCTCTCCCGGAGGGTGCGAGCGCTACAGGATTGAGATGGTTTGTCGGTGGTGTATGGTACCAGGCAGCCATTTCCCCCACTCCGCAGGATACAACTCTTCCCGGAGGAACAACCAACCAAAATCTAAAAACCTATCTGGGCAATACCCCTTTGTTTTTCCACATACCCGATAGGGTAAAGAAAGATTCTACTATCATAGTAGAGCTAACTTACGTTCAATTGCTCCCGTATAAATTCGGAGATGTAAATTTCTCATATCCGAATGATTATCACTTAATTCAATCCACCATACTTAATACTCAGGAATTGAATTTTGTTTTAAATTCAACCCGCACTATAGACAGTATCCGGTTTCTCAGCACACATCCACTCACGGAACTGACTAATAACGGGAATATAGCTACTGTAAAGGCACTTCTTCTCGAATCACCCGCAAATCAAGATTATAAAATAAAGTATTCGTTAAATTCGTCCCAGCTGGGCTTATTCGATTTCAGCTCGAATATTCCTGATACCCTATTACCGGATACATTGGGTGGATTCTTTATGTTTGTCGCCGAACCAGATCCTGGAGCTTCAAACGATGTTATCGACAAAGTATTTACACTTATTGTAGACAGGTCGGGGAGTATGTCGGGTACCAAGATAATACAGGCGCGAAATGCCGCAAGCTTCATCATGAATAATCTAAATGAAGGAGATAAATTTAATATAGTGGATTACTCCGATAATGTTTTAAGTTTCCGACCTACTCATGTTCCATATACTAATCAGTCGCGCGATTCGGCACTAACTTATATTTCGACTTTTATTGCAAGCGGAGGAACTAATATATCCGGGGCTTTCAGTACAGCTATTCCTCAGTTTTCAACAGCTTCAGACAGCACAGCCAATATCATTATTTTCTTCACCGATGGTCAGGCTACCGTTGGAATTACAAACACTCAGCAGCTGGTAGCACATGTAAATCAGCTCGTACAATCGACCGAAACAGAGATATTCCTGTATTGTTTCGGAATTGGTACAGACGCAAATCAACAGCTTCTCACTCTCCTATCCTCTAGTAACAAGGGACTAGCTGAATTTCTTGGTAATGACGAACTTGAATCCAGAATTTCTGAGTTTTACCTGTTAATAAGAAATCCTGTACTGCTCAATACCCAAATTTCATTTTCACCGTCCGGAGTAATAACTGAGGTGTATCCAGCTCCACTTTCTAATTTGTATATTGGACAGCAGTTAATTGTAACAGGCAGATATTCGAATCCCGGTCCTGTAACAGTGACTTTATCGGGACAGGCATTTAATCACAATGTGAACTATAACTATAACATAAATCTATCCCATACGGCGGTTGGCAGTTACCAGTTCCTAACAAAAATCTGGGCTAAACAAAAAATAGAACATTTATTGATCCTATATTATAGTCTGAATCCAAACGATCCTCAGGCCATTGCACTTAAACAGGAAATTATTCAATTAAGCATCGCTTACGGAGTCATTAGCCCGTTCACCAGTTTTGGTACTATCACGGGCATTACCAATGAAGAAGGAATTGAGGAAGTAAATATCGCAGGCTCTTATAAACTTGTCGGAAACTACCCCAATCCTTTCAACCCTTCCACCACGATCAAATTTATTGTAGGTAAGAATACCTCTAAGATCGTGAACATTAAAATATATAATGTGGTAGGACAATTGGTAAAAGTTCTTTCAATCAATATAACCGGCAAAGGCACCTATGAAGTAAGATGGGACGGTACACTCTTTGACGGATTGCCTGCTCCTTCAGGTTTGTACTTCTACGTCGTGGATTTCGGAGATGAGATACTCTCCAGTAAAATGGTCCTGGTCAAATAACGAATAATTATCCTGTATACTAAAGCCCTTCAATAGAAGGGCTTTTTTTGTTCTATTATGTGACTTAGGTTACCCTTCCCTTTTCCACTGAAAAACACAATTAGCTTCGTTATCTTCCAATGTTATGTAATAATTAACTCTCTGCTATGCTGTTTAAACAAAGAAAACCTAAGCAGATACTCGCACTCGGCGGCGGTGCTTTTTCCATGGAGCCTGAAAATGGGATCCTAGATAAATATATGCTTAATCTCGCCCTGGTAAAAAGACCCCGCATTTGTTTCCTCGGCACCGCAAGCGACGACGGACTGGAATATAGAGAAAAATTTTACGACTACTACAAAAACCTCGAATGTGAACCCTTTCACTTATCATTTCTTGAGCCTCCACCTGATATGGAAGATTTTATTATGGGTATGGATATACTTCACGTCGGCGGAGGAAGTACCAGAAAGATAATTGACACTTGGAAAAAATTCGGCGCGGATAAAATTATTAAGAAAGCGTACGAACAGGGAGTTATTATGACAGGCATGAGCGCCGGCGCAATATGCTGGTTCGATGACGGCATATACCACGATAAAGATGACACTCTCAAACGCCTTCCTTGTCTGGGATTGTTAAAAGGAAGCTTCTGCCCACATTTCGATGACGAAGGTACAAACCTTCGAAAGACTTTTCATGACCTAATAGCAAAAGGTACTATCAAAAGCGGATACGGAGTAGACGACGGAGCCGCTCTCCACTTTGTCGATGGCGAATTGATACGAGTGGTTACTTCGCGTATTGGGGTAAACGCTTTCCATATCGAAAAATGTGGAAGAAAAATTAATGAAGTAAAGATCCCCGGAATGTATTTGGGTGACGAAAAACTCGCCATCAAAGAGAAAGCCTCCGTTGAAAAAACACTTCAAACTCTCAGCATTATCAGTATGTTCATAGATCTGATCAATGCACATGATCTGGACGGTATTTTGACAAGTGTAACAAAAGATCTATCCTTTTATGATTCAATGGGTGTTAATATTACCGGCATAGACAAACTTAAGGATGCATGGGGCGGATTATTTTCCCTCTTCCCGGATTACAAGATCGAAGCAAAGGAAATTCTTGTCGAGGATGGTGAAGTTGTGATATTTGGTGAGATCTCCGGCACCTTTTCCGTCGGTGATAAAGACATGGATGGGAAAAAGTGGAATGTCAGATCAGCATGGCGTGTTCTTACGGAAAATGGAAAGATAGACCAATGGCGCGTTTATACCGACATGGAGCCTATACGTGAAATGAGGCGCCTCCAAAAGAACGGAGCCCCTGAAGCTCCTCCTGAAAAAAAAGAAGAGATCCCTGTCAGGATACAGGGTGAAAAAATTAATAAGTAATTCCACTACATGATAAAAAAGATAATGCTCCTTGGCTCCGGAGAGCTTGGGAAAGAGTTCGTTATTGCCGCTAAACGCCTTGGTCAGAAAGTTGTCGCGGTTGACTCTTACAATAATGCCCCCGCCCAACAGGTTGCCGATGAACGCGAAGTCATAAACATGCTCGACGGAGCTGAACTTGACCGCATAGTCGCTAAACACAAGCCCGATATAATTGTCCCTGAGATTGAGGCTATCCGAACGGAGCGATTTTATGATTACGAAAAACAAGGCATACAGGTTGTTCCTTCAGCCCGAGCAGCAAATTTCACCATGAACAGAAAAGCTATCCGTGACCTCGCTTCAAAAGAACTTGGACTAAAAACTGCTAAGTATGAATACGCTTCATCGCTCGATGAGCTCAAAAGTGCGGTTGCTAATATTGGTATCCCGTGCGTAGTTAAACCTCTTATGTCTTCTTCCGGCAAGGGGCAATCCACTATTAAAACCGAAGCCGATATAGAAAAAGCATGGGAAGCCGCTTCGGCCAAGGGGCGTGGAGATGTTAACGAAGTTATTGTGGAAGAATTTATAAGGTTCGATACAGAGATCACGCTCCTTACCGTAACACAAAAAGAAGGTCCAACCCTCTTCTGTCCTCCCATTGGACACAGACAGGAAAGAGGTGACTACCAGGAAAGCTGGCAACCTGCTGACATCTCACTTGATAAACTCATGGAAGCACAGGACATGGCTGCAAAAGTAACTGCTTCGCTAGCAGGGGCAGGTATTTGGGGCGTTGAGTTTTTCCTTGGAGAGGATGGCGTATACTTTTCCGAACTGTCTCCCCGCCCGCACGATACTGGGATGGTTACACTCGCCGGTACACAGAATTTCAATGAATTCGAACTTCACCTTAGAGCCGTTCTGGGTCTTCCCATACCTGGCATCACCCTTGAACGAAAAGGCGTCAGCGCTGTAATACTCGCCGGTGAGGAGAGTTCTAATGAACCTTCCTATTCCGGCTTCGAAAAAATTTCAGCACAGACTAATACTGATTTCAGAATATTCGGCAAACCCACAACACGGGTGCATAGAAGGATGGGTGTAATAATTGTTTATGGTGATCTTAACTCTGACACAAACGAACTCAGAAAAAAAGCCGCTGAACTTGCCTCTCAGATTAAACTAAGTTATAATTAATACTCTTAATGAATATTTCGCTCAATACCGATGCCATTAAAGATTTTTTAACCGAAACCGAAATTGATTCATTTCAGGAAAAAGTAGGTGACATTCATCACTCCATGACAAATCGCACCGGGCGCGGAGCGGAATTTCTCGGATGGCTTGATTTACCATCTGCTACTTCAAACGATTTTTTGGAAGACATCAAGACCACTGCCGAAAGTTTAAGACAAAGATCCGACGTAATAATTGTCATCGGAATAGGTGGTTCCTATCTTGGAGCAAGAGCAGTCATAGAAGCGCTTTCTCCCTATTTTCAAAAAAATTCAAAAGGTAATCCTTCTATAATATATGCAGGCAATAACATCTCCGAAGATTACCTGGGCGAACTAATCAAAATGCTCGATACAAAAGATTACTCCTTGATAGTAATATCAAAATCCGGCACAACCACCGAACCCGCGATCGCATTCCGTATTCTGCGCCAGCATATCGAAAAAAAATACGGTAAAGACGAATCCGTTAATCGTATTGTAGCAATAACCGACAAAGAAAAAGGCGCGCTAAAAAAAGTATCTGACGAGGAAAATTATAAAACATTCATCATTCCCGATGATGTCGGCGGACGCTTCTCGGTGCTAACTCCTGTCGGTTTACTTCCTATCGCATGTGCGGGAATTGATATAAATGAACTTATTCGAGGTGCCTTGGATATGGAAAAGCTCGTCGACAGTACGCAAGAAATTGACAAGAATATTTCTAATCTTTATGCTGTAATAAGAAATCTACTGCTCGAAAAGGGTAAAGCAATAGAAATATTGGTGAGTTATACTCCTAAAATGCAATGCTTTATTGAGTGGTGGAAACAGCTCTACGGTGAGAGCGAAGGAAAGAACGGCAAAGGCATCTTCCCCGCCGGAGTAATATACACAACTGACCTCCACTCTATGGGACAGATGGTGCAGGACGGTGTAAGAAATATCTTCGAAACAGTTCTTAATATAGAAAACGAGTCGCACACTCTTGTCATTCCCAAAGATAAGGATGACCTTGACGGACTTAATTATATCGCCGGCAAACGTCTTAGTGAGGTAAACAAAAAAGCCATGGAAGGTACTAAAATGGCACATCTCGATGGCGGAGTACCCAACATACTAATTAATGTACCTGAACTATCCCCATATTACATAGGACAGCTGATATATTTCTACGAACGCGCATGCGCTGTGAGTGCGTACCTGCTTGGTGTCAATCCTTTCGATCAACCCGGCGTTGAAGCATACAAAAAAAATATGTTCGATCTTCTTGGAAAACCAAAATAACATATTACATAAAAAAGCCGGTATAAGATCAAAGTTGGTCCTCTTTACATTGCTGGTTCTTTTTCTCCAGATATTCTTCTTCAAAGACATTCTCACTTATTATTATCCTGCAGAGGATGAGTTTGCTCTTCTCGTTCACTCTATCCCGATGTTTAATAGTTTCGATCCGGCTGGATGGTTCACTATCGGCTTTGCGAAATACTTCACTGTTTATCCTGAATGGACGCCCTACTACCAGAATGTAATGCGCCCTATTGTTAATGTTGTTTATTACATTAATTCTCTAATCTTCGGAAACAACTATGGCTTTTACCTTCTCTTCTCTTATCTTCTGAATGGGATCGCTTTCTCGCTCGTTTATTATATAGCTCGAAGAATCCTTCGGCTTAGTGAGAATTTTTCTGTTATATCGGCAGCATTATTCCTGCTAAATCCCGGCTTGCTGGGGAAGTTTTACTTCTACCCTTCATTTGCATTCGATCTGTTCGCCGCGATTGTCTCAGGTATTGTTCTTTTGCTGATGTTTAAAAGAAAGTTCTATCCAGCTCTCATCATTTCAGTCTTTGGTATGTTTTTGAAGGAGACAATGATGTTCCTGCCTCTCGCGCTAACGATTACATACCTTATCTTACAAAGACGTGACGGCAAACAAGTAAGTAAAATCCTCGTGCTCTCTTATTTACTTTTACCATATATTGTCTGGATAGGAGTGAGAATCTCCCTCTCTTACGTCTTTGAGGGGGCATCTTACACAGAACATTTATCGAACCCGAAATTTTTCGCTGTTACGCTTATTCAAAGTGTAATGAGCTGGCCTCTTGGCATTCCGGACAGGGTTGATGTCATTACAAATTTTAAAAGTTTTACTTCCATGAATTTTGCGCAAGTGAATGCATTCTATATTCTTGCGTCTCTCTTCAATCTCGTAATGAATGCATTCTTTATTATATATGCGGTTATGTTCGCCAAAAAGCGCCTTTATAAAAATATGAATACTTCGGTTTTGGTTATTTTAAGCTGGCTATTTATATATTATATTATGATAATAGTGCTGGGGCTTGAGACCCGGTTTGGGGAAACACTCTATCTGCTCGGAATCCCTTTTGTTCTTTACCTTGCGATTAGATCATTTCCGAAAATTTACAAGTATTCCTCCTATACATATGTTGGTTTTATAGTGATTTATGGACTTATCGGTTATTTTACCCTCTTTGGTGCGGATACGATCGATATGTATAAAATGAAATATAAAAACTCTCGCGAACTTATAGATCTTATAAAAGAGAATTCGACAGCAAGAGGAGATCTGCTTTTAGTGAACGATATTACAGCCGGATTCGGATCCGGATCTTTGGAGAGCTTTGCGGGTGTGAATAGGAAAATTATGAAGATCAATTCAATCACCTTTGATGATATCGCTTCACACAGTGTAAGCGGGTTTGATCTAACATCCTATACAAACGGTGATACCGTATTTATATTCGTTACCGTGCCTCAGGGTACTGAATTTCAATTTGAAGGTATCGACTCAAAAGAGTTTGCGCATAATGAAAAAGAGTGGTTCGCAAGAGATCCTGAATTGTTTTACAAATTCCCAAATGAAAAGGTAACAGGTATCTCGCAGTCAACAGGAACCCAGACCTACGATCTTGGAAATAAAATGAATATAAAATATCTCTCTTCCGGTGCGGATGCAGTCATTTATTTTAATCCCTCTGCCGGAAAATATGAAATAGCCCATATTTTTAAATAGTTTTTACATTATGAAATATTTTTTTTACTGCGTAACAGTCTTTCTGTTTCTTTTTAGTAGTGCACATGCTCAGCCGCTTTCTGACGACATTAAAACAATTCTCAAATTCCAGGACGAAAGGACGCTCGGTCCGGGCAATGAACTACTTGATTATCTTAATAGTGGTGATGAAAGTGTTGTTACCGCGGCGTTGTATGCCTTAGCAAATATCGCTGACTCCACAACTGTAGATGCAATTAGCGTCCAACTGATGAATAATACCTCTCCGAAAGTAAGGTCTATGGCGGCATTTGCACTCGGACAGATCGGAACAGGCCTTTCCGCTGAGTATTTACAGGAGGCTGGCAAACAGGAAAAGGATGTAGATGTCCTCGTTGCTATACTGGAAAATATTGGAAAGACCGGCGATGAAGAAGCGTTGAACAAAATTGTCCCTTTATTGATAGATGATGCGAGATACCATAACGCCGTCGCGATGGCAGTCGCGCGTTTTGCTTTACGCAACATAAAAAATCAAAACTCAATAAGACACCTCGAGGCGCTGTTTGCTTATGGACGCACCGGGATTGAAAAGTATCTCGCCTACGCACTTTGGAGGGTACGTGACCGGGATCTTCTAATTCCGGAGAGGATTCACATTATGAATCTCATCCGCTCAGATGATCCGGAGACAAGAGCATATTCCGTTTACGCACTAAATGCTATCAAAGAGCCTTCCGACATTCCTGTTCTTATAGATATGTTCGAATCCGAAAATGACTGGAGAGTGAAGATTAATATCCTGAATACACTTGGAGGTTACATGCTCGATTCGATCGGACAATATACCGAGCAAATATCCGGCGTATTTGGCAGATCTCTCGCCGATCCCAGCGACCATGTAAAAATAGCTGCTTTAAACGCTGATGGCAGATTATTTTCCCAATACAAAATTCCTGAATCAGGTGATAAGCCTGTCGTCATCCCCGGTACTAAAGTTCCTATGATGGTCATCGAATCGAAAGGGTGGTATTCATCACAGGTCTTTGGAGCCGCTATAGATGCTTATGCACAGATAATGAAAGACAGGTCCGAAAATGTGCTATGGGAAGAATTCTATTATTATACCAGTGTGGACAACCTTGTTGATATAATAAATGCTTTCAGTTATTTCGAAAATGGCGATATAATTGGCAAGCTTAGGGATAGCATCAGCGTCATTGTTATGAGATTCAATGAAGTTGCCCCAAATACAACCGGGGAAATGATACCTAACCTTGCATTAGCTAAAATTTATAGGGCTTACATAGAGACAGCTCTTAATCTCCTTCCGAATATGAAATCGGAGGAAAGCCTAAATCTTGCCCGCCTGTCATTTATTGAATTTGCCGACTCACGCAAACCCGACATAGTTTATTATTCTTTACAGGGATTACAATCCGATCAAATGAAAGCACGGCAGGATTGGATGTTCGAAAATAAAGAAGTTCTTAATTTCGAATATGCGGGGTTGGAATATCCAAAAAATGTTGATGACATGACACTCTTTGCTGATGCGTTCGGCGAATTACAGGACACGGTAATGCTTCCTGAACTCAGAAAGAACCTCGGCAGGGATAATTATGACCTTGCAGTTACCTCCGCAGGCGCAATTGAAAAAATAACAGGAGAAAAAATAACCGTTAACCCGGCAGACTATTCACGTCACACAGATTTCGATTGGGATTACCTTAATGCAAATCAGACAGTAACCGTAATATTAAACACAAGCAAAGGGGAGATCGAAATTGAATTATATCCTAACGTGGCTCCCTTTACGGTGATGAACTTCCTTAAGCTTGCCGAACAAAATTATTTCGATGGAACTGAGTTTCACCGGGTAATAGGTAACTTTGTAATTCAGGGGGGCGATCCGACCAGCACAGGCTTTGGCGGTCCCGGTTACTCTATTCGTGGGGAATATTCGCCGCTTCCATACGAAAGGGGTACGCTTGGAATGGCTTCCGCGGGAAAAGATACTGAAGGGAGTCAGTTCTTTATTACACATTCTCGTCAGCCTCATCTCGATAGTAAATACACCGTTTTCGGCAAAGTAGTAAACGGAATGGATGTAGTTGACAGGATCCTTATAGGCGATACATTAAACGACGTAATTATAATTCGTAATTAAAATATAATGTCATGAAAAAAACTTTTTTCCTTATTTTATTTTTTGCAATTCCCGTATTTGCTAACGCTCAGAGTGAAGAAGTATATCCTCCGCTTAAGATGAAGATCGTAGTGCAGGAGATTTTGAACTCATTTCAGATGAGCTCAGTCTCTACATCCTCGATCGGAAAACACATTTCACAGGAATGGCTGGAAGAAAATAACATAAATCTTAAAAACTATAATATAAACTCTTACGCGCCTACTTCTTATGAGATAGAACTTATCTTTGATAGGTATGTTGTCGCCCAAATAAGAGGAGAAAGCTGGGGACATTTACTTGTATTTAAATTTATTGATGAGGACGGTGTTTATAGAATAATTCCTAAAGGTATCTCTAGCGCCAGCAATGACTATATAGATCCCTGGTATGACGTTCAGCAGTACAATGTAGAAAATTAACGTAGAGTTTCAAAAAGGAGCAAGCTATGAAATTTGTAAAATTAACATTCTTAGTTTTCTTTGGGCTAATAGTACTTGGTCATGCCCAACCTGAGACTGGAAGTACCGATATCTTACCTATAGATGTTGCAAATATGGATCAGACAGTCAGCCCGGGTGTTGATTTTTTCCGGTATGTCAATGGTGGATGGTTAGCAAAAAACCCCGTACCTCCGGGATACTCCCGCTGGGGTAGTTTCAGCGAGGTAGAGGAGAGAAATGAAGCTATCCTTCAGGACATACTCACAACTGCAATGGATGACCCAAACCCCGTTCCTGGTAGTAACACCCAAAAACTTGGTGACTTTTATTATACTGCATTGGATGTTGAGGGCAGGGATAAAATGGGCATCGAACCATTAAAACCCGATTTAAATAAAATAGAACAAATATCTTCACCTGCTGATCTGCAAAACGTTATGGTTAGTTTCCTTACCCGTAGGCTAAGACTTCCTTTTTTTGTATGGGTAGGTCAGGATGACAAAAACAGCTCCATTTTTGTTCCACAAGTATTCCAGTCGGGACTTGGACTGCCTGACAGGGATTATTATTTAGATGAAGGTGAAAAATATAAAAACATACGAACCGAATACGTAAAGCATATTCAGAAGTTGTTTGAACTTACGGGATACAGCCCCGACCAGGCAAAAGATATGGCTAACGTTGTAATGACAATGGAAACCCGGCTTGCCGGTGCATCTATGACGCGACTGGAAAGACGCGATCCCGAAAAGACATACAATAAAATGACACTGGATGAACTTCAGGCACTCACTCCGGATTTTGACTGGAAGAATTTTTTTCGGGAAGCCGGTTTTAATATGGACAGAGATTTTGAAAATGGTGTCATTATTGGGCAGCCTGACTTCTTAAAAGAAGTAAACAAAATGATGAAAGATGTAAGTCTCGATGATTGGAGGACTTACATGCAGTATAAGCTTATAGCTTCGACGGCAGATAAGTTAAGTTCCGATCTTGAAAAAGAGGTCTTCCATTTTTACAGCACCGTGCTTAGAGGCATAGATGAAATGAAACCCTTATGGAAACGCGCGCTTGATGATACGGAAGGCTCTCTTGGCGAAATCATGGGGCAGGAATTTGTAAAGAGATCTTTTAGCCCTGCCGCAAAAGAGCGTGTGCTTGAAATGGTTAATAATATAAAGGAAGTATTAAGCAAGAGGATAAATGAACTTGAATGGATGAGCGATGCAACAAAGCAAGAGGCTCAAAAGAAACTTGCCGCATTTAAACCAAAAATCGGTTACCCAGACAAATGGAGAGATTATTCAAAGCTTGAGGTTGACAGAAGCTCATTGTTCAATAATTCAATGAGGGCAAGCGTATTTTATTTTAATAGAAATAAAGACAGAATAGGAAAGCCCGTTGAGGATGAATGGTTTATGAATCCACAGACTGTAAATGCTTCCTATAATGCATCCAGAAATGAAATAGTATTCCCGGCGGGGATTTTACAGCCGCCGTTTTTCTCGGAGAATTTCGATGACGCTATAAATTATGGCGGTATTGGAACTGTGATCGGACATGAGATCACACACGGATTTGATGACCAGGGTAGAAAATACGATTGGGAAGGTAACCTTCGCGACTGGTGGACAGAGGAAGATGCTCAAAAATATACCGAGCGTGCTGATAAACTTGCCAATCAATACAGCAGTTATGTTGTAATTGACGATGTTCACCTCGAGGGTAAACTTACACTCGGTGAAAATATTGCTGACCTTGGCGGTTTAAAGCTTGCCTATCTTGCATTCATGAATACAGAGGAAGCAAAGACAATTGAAATGCTTGATGGCTTCACCCCTCAGCAGAGGTTCTTTATTTCATGGGCTCAGATATGGAGACAGAATATAACTGACCAGGAGCTCCGCCTGAGAATAAATACGGATCCCCACTCACCCGGCTTATATAGGGCTATTGTACCGCCCTCCAATATGGAAGTGTTCTTCGATGTGTTTAATATTAAACCGGGAGATCCGATGTATCGTGAAGAGTCCGAACGGGTTGTGATCTGGTAATCAAAATTTTTGTTTTCTTACTATGGCTGATAAACTGCTCAAATTTCTTGCTAAGAATCAGAGACTAAGGAACGCATCGCCGGCATGGATGCGCAAAACCGCCCGGAAGATATTGCCTGTATCGAGATACAATAAATATCTCTGGGCGGAAGAAAACCCCCACATTGGTACTGACAACGAATTCTCGTTCAAAGGACATACAAAAAATAAATTAGGCATAGTTTTCGATCCTGCGCAGTACCACAAGTATTACATGACAGCCTGCATTGACATGAATGTCTCCTATGAGGTGATAGATATACGGAAACACAACTGGGTAGAGCTCGTGAAAAACTCCGGGTGCGATGGCCTTATTGTCTGGCCTTTGATCACCACAATCGTCCTGAAAGAAATGACAGACGAAAGGTTAAGACTGATTGAAGAAGATCTTAAGATACCGGTCTACCCCCCCTCTAATGAAGTCTGGCTCCTCGATAATAAAAGAAGAGTATCCGATTGGCTTAAAGTGAATGGTTTCGATCAACCAGAGACAAATGGATTCTTTCTCGAGGATGAAGCGATTGAGTTTGCATCCAGAGCACAATATCCGCTGGTCTTTAAAACGGTCAGAGGAAGTGTATCCCATGGGGTAATTATACTTAAAAACAAAGAGGAAGCTATCCGTTTAATTAAAAAATGTTTTTCGAAGGGCATCGTGCAGGAAAGAAGCGACCCGAGAAATTTCCAGTGGGACTTTGTGCTATTCCAGGAATATCTCCCGGATGTCGAAGAAAAAAGAATGATACGTATCGGTGACACTTATATATGTATAGATAAGGTAAAGGTCGGGGATTTTCACAGTGGTTCGGGATATATGAAATGGGGTGACCCCGGTGAGAACTTTCTCCCTCTGACTAAAGAGATCACTGATAAAGGCGCTTTTAAGAGCATGAATGTTGATTTCTTCATCACGAATGATGGGCGCACCCTTGTCAACGAACTCCACACGCTCTTTCACGGTCCAAAGATCCCCGACAGCGACCTTAAAGGAAGATACACTCTCGAAGGCGGTAAATGGACCTTCGAGCAAGGCAACTACTACAGAAATTATTGCTGTAACCTAAGAGTGCTTCACTTCCTTGAAACACTGGGCGAAACCCTTCCCGCAGATTCCGATCAATGGCTCAGCCTGCCTGCATTTGGTTGATACCTTTGAAACCTACAATTCAACCATTATTTTGCTTGAATGTTTAAACTAGTATGTGAATTTTAAATGGAAATGAGCAAGCAAATAAAATTTTATTTTCTTTTAATATTTTCACTTATTCATTCCTCCCTTTCTGCAGGATGGGTACATCAAACCGGCCCTACATCTGTTAATCTCAATGGAGTAAATTTCCATCATGGCAGTGAGGATTTAGCGTGGGCTTGCGGAGACAATGGAACGATCATCCACACTTCAAATGGCGGGATTAATTGGGTCATACAAAACTCAGGAACGACAAACGATCTTTATGCCATTATTTTTATGGAAGGGTCCGGATCGGTAATGTCGGTTGGACAAAATGGAACGATCCTCAGAACATCAAACAACGGGCAGAACTGGACGTTGATCCCTTCGACTACAACAAAAGATCTGCATGATATCACCGAGTTCAATTTTTTAATTGCCGGAGATAGCGGCATTATATTAAAAAGTACCAATACTGGAATATCCTGGACTCCAATCTCCTCTCCAACCACAAAGAATCTTTATACTATCTGCGCCACCTTTGGCGGATACGCGGCCGGTGAAGATGGAACTATCCTAAGAGGTGTTAGCTCCGGAGCAAATTGGACCTTGGCAGCAAGTGGAGTAACGAACAAACTCAAGGGAACTCCTTTATTTGGAGGTATCGACATTGTTGTAGGTGACAATGGCTTGATATTAAGAAGTACAAACTCAGGGACCAACTGGTACACACAAAATAGCCATACCGCTAACAATCTTAATTCAGTTGAATACTCGGTTAATAACACAAGCAGACTCTATTGCGTAGGCGATAGCGGTACTATCTTAAAGACTACTGACTATGGAATAACGTGGGGCTTCCAGCAAAGTGGGACAACCAAAGACCTTAACTCGACGTTCTTCTATTTAAATGATAATACCGGCTACGCGGTAGGTGATAATGGAACGATCTTAAAAACAACAGACGGAGGTGGCGCTATAACAAATACAGACCCTTTAACTAATATACCTGATAGATTTCATTTATACCAAAACTACCCGAACCCGTTCAACCCGTCCACTAACATAAAGTTCAATATCCCTAATAATATTGAAGTAAACTTATCTGTTTACGACATCGAAGGAAAGAAAATACTCACACTTGTAAATAACCGCTTACAGGGCGGAACTTACGAATATACCCTTGACGCATCCGGACTACCGAGCGGAATATATTTTTACAGGCTAAAAGCCGGGAATATACTCTTATCAAAAAAAATGCTTCTTGTCAAATGATCCCAATATGGTTGCTCAATGCCCGTCGGGATTATTTCCATCTGGTTCGTATTTATGTTTAATATAATGTCTTTTCTTTGCTTCGTCTATCGAATGCGACTTAGTTAAACTCCTTTCATTTTTCGATAGCTCTGCAAGGTATACATAAAAATTATGGAGCAAATTCAATTCATTCTCGGAAAGATCTTCCACATTTACCAGCCTGTTACTCGCACCTTCATGCGCGGCTACCAACTCATTCAGCTTTAGCTGTATTGCCAGAGAATCCTTATTTGCCGCTCTCTGTATTAAAAAAACCATTAAAAAAGTTACTATTGTCGTGCCTGTATTGATGATGAGTTGCCATGTATCCGAAAACTTGAAAATAGGACCGGTACTCAGCCATATTATTATCACCAGAAAAGCCGTTACGAAAGCGCCTGTTGAACCGCTGAGTTTTGTGATTTTTCTGGCAGTCGTTTCAAAAAACCCTGCTTTTTTTTCTTTGCTCGTTTCCATGATGGATATGTATTATTTGGTTATACAAATCTATCAGTGGAGAACTATAAATAAAAAGCATAAAAAAAAGCGGGCAAATCTAATTGTCCGCTTTTCTGCAATTACTAAATTTCCTCTTATTTCACTAATATCATCTTTTTAGTTTCGATCAGCCCGGCTGTTTCGAGCCTGTAATAATAAACCCCCGATGAAAGCCTGCTTCCGTCGAATTCAACATTATATGAACCCGCATTCTGTTGTCCGTTAACAAGAGTTGCAACTTCTACCCCTCTCACATCGAATACGCTTAACTTTACATTTCCACTCTTCGGAAGATCAAAGCTTATCACCGTAGACGGGTTGAACGGGTTTGGATAATTTTGTGAGAGTCTGTAATTGTCCGGTATATTACCTGCTGAAGGCGTAACTCCTGTCACTGTGATCTGGGTCGAGTTTACATTATAAGTGATCTGGAGTTTATATAATGCGCTTGTACCCTGTGCTAGCACTTCACCTTTATTCAGAAATAGCACCCCGGCATTAGCGCTTCCTATCGATCCAACAAAATCGAAATTTGCGCCCGTATTATTTGTTAAGTACCCCGATCTACCATATGTCACAAAAGAGAATGCAGTCGGGTCATCCCTTGCAATATCACACCCCCATGCACTTCCTGTGGAGGTGACATTTGAATAATTATCACCCTGGTCCATACTCCGGAAAACTCCTCCGGTGCTCCACACTGTATGAAAGGACAGGTTTGTATCCAGCTGGCTTATTCCTATCATGGGTACTTCTGATGTTCCTTGTGAATTCTTTAAAGACCAATTAAGACCACCATCTGTTGATTTCCATAGCTTAGAGGGTCCGCTGTCTCCAAGTAGCATCAGATTCGGATTTCCATGATGAATTGTAATGTCACACGGGCTAACAAATACTGTTGAGCTCAATGTTGTCCAGTTAAGACCAAAATTTGTTGACTTTAACAGCTGGCTGTTATCCGGTCCGAGTACCATATGGTTTGGGTCATTCGGATCCATCTCCAGTGGCATACCATATGAAGTGAGGTTTCCCGTCCATGTCTGTGTCCAGGTCTGACCGTAATCGGTACTCCTCATTATTCTTCCGCCGGATTGGTCCATTGATGCTATCATCTGATTCGTATCCAGTGGATTAACATAAAAAGAGTGTGCCCTCGAGCCAAGCGAAACGGTAGCAATATTCGTCCATGTAGCTCCCTTATCATAACTGCGGTAAACTTTTGTACCCTGGCATATAAACACCTGATCACGTCTCTCTGGATTTTGGTAATCCGGTGGAGCGTAGTAAAACCCATTTCCTATACCGTTACTTGCTGTCAGTGTTGTCTGCCATTGATATGTAACGGTAGTTCCGCCGGTTAATGCCCAACTTGCACCGCCGTCGGTCGTCTTAATTATTGCTTTGTTTAGGCTGCTCACGGCATATCCTGTATTTGCATCATAATAATGAATGGAGGTAAGATTTGCATTCATAGGATTCTTCTCAAAGTTGAGGAATAATGAACTTCCGCCCATATTGTTCCTTATAAAGCCGCCGCCACCGCATAGATGCGCGCTGTTCAAATCGCTTCCGCTTACACCCATTATATCGGAGATCACTCTGGAGTTTACCGATGTAAATGCACCCGCTCCTGTCTTAACAAGTAACGTTCCGTATTCACCTACGGCGATTATTCCTCCTGAAAAATACTTCACATCTCTGAGATTATAGGTCGTACCAGAGGATTGTGAAGTCCAATTAGCGCCGCCGTCACTGGTAATATATATCTTTCCGTTATCGCCTACTGCCACACCATTATTTGCATCCTTAAAACTTATGGAATTCAAAACATCGCTGGGTGAAACCCCATTATTGCTTATCGTCCAGCTGTTCCCGCCGTTTGTGGTTTTCCGGACACTTCCGCTGATACCGCAAACATATCCGTTATTTCCATCGACGAATGTAACCGAATTCCACTGTAATCCGCCCGCTAAAAACTGTGAATATGAATTTGAAGTAATATCACCCTGCACAATATTACCTGCAGAATTTGTGATGTAGCATTTATTTCCAACAATGAAAACATCTGTAAGATCATTTGACATATTCAAATTAAAATGTCCCCAGCTTGCGCCTGCATTTGTAGAAACAAATACAAGTCCGCCATCCCCGACTGCCATAACATAATTTCCATCCGGGCTAAATACACTGTTAAACCCTTGTGAAAATCCTTGACTTGATGCCAGCATAACCAGCAAAGAAACTATAAGCCATTTTTTCATTTTTACTAAGTTTTTTTTTGAAAAATCTTTAATTACCCAAATTTATAAAATATTTACCTCTTAACGAAAACAAAATTCTTCAAAACATAAACTTCAAAGCTCACTATTTTACCAATATCATTTTCTTAGTCTGAGTAAACCCCTGTGTTTCCAATTTATAAAAATAGACTCCGCTCGATAAACCGCTTCCATTAAATTCTAAGCTATATACTCCGGCATTTTGGTAACCGTTAATAAGAGAGTTAACCTCCCTGCCGCTAATGTCATAAACCGTCAGCTTAACATTCCCATTAACAGGTAATTCGTACCTTATCTTTGTCGTTGGGTTAAACGGATTCGGATAATTCTGTTGAAGTAAGTACCTCTCCGGGATACTTCCAGGTTCATGAGTAATATTAACTAGCGAATTGTTTCCCTTTAATACTATTCCGAGGCTTCCGCCTATAAAGCAAGTACCGTTTGGAGTAAATGCTACTGCGTACATCGTGTTAATTGTTCTTCTCGGATCGCCTATCCAGCTTGTACCGCCGTTTGTGGTTCTATATGGATACCCGCTCGAACCGATTGCCACGCCGTGATCAGCATCGTAAAATTCCATTGCCCAAATAGTATTACCAAGTTGCGGCGTCGGTGTCCACGTATTTCCGCCGTTTATCGTTTTATATGTGTATCCGCTCGAACCGCTTGCATATCCTGTCATTGTGTTAACGAAACTCACCGCATAACATCCCAGCTGCGACCCGTTAAATTGTAACGACCAATTAGCGCCGCCGTTCGTCGTTCCGTAAATTACCTCGCCTACTCCTACGGTCCAGCCGTGATCCCCGTCCACAAAATCTATATCCCATAGCAATTCTCCTCCCGGAACGGGCATATTCGTCCAATTTACTCCGCCGTTTGTCGTTTTTAAAACTGCGCCGGACTGTCCAGCCGCATAACCGGTATTATCATTTACAAAATCAATTCCGAGGAGGTCCTGCGTCGAACCAGTTGTTAATTCGGTCCAGTTAGTTCCACCATTGGTAGTCTTAAATATTCTGCCTGCATCGCCTGCTATATACGCGGTCGTTGTGGACGGCGCGCTGACATTATTCAGCTCCAGCGTCCCGCCCGGTGTGCTCTGCGTAACAAAACTTGCTCCCCCATTGGTTGTCTTTATTACTATTCCGTTATTTCCGACGAAGTATCCGGTGTTATTATCCGCAAAGCTCGCCCCGTCGAGGAGGTCGGTCGTATAATATGTAGTTAGCGGTGACCATGTGAGTCCGCCATCCACTGACTTAAACATCCATCCGTCATCACCTCCGGCATATACCACCATTGCCGACTCAAATCTCACCGTATAAAGTGTCCCCGAAAATCCAGATATCGTGCCGGGAGTCCACGTCGTGCCCTCATCCGTAGAGCGTAGCATTGTTCCGCCCGTTCCGCAAGCAAGAGTAGTGCTTCCAAAACCGTCTATGCAATACAATGTTACCGAGCCGGAATTATTCCCGTAAACAGAATCCCAGCTTACACCTCCGTTAAAAGTTTTTAATATTCTCTGGCGCTGTCCTACTATCCAGCCGACAGTTGCGTCCTTGAATTTTATGTCATAAAAATCATCTGTCTGCGGAGTTAGCGGAGAAGAAGATAGAAGGAAGTTACTTCCGCCATTCGTTGACTTTAATATACAATTGTCATTACCAACAGCATATATATTATTCGCTATTGGTGTCGCTGCTCCGCGCAGTGTTTTTGTAATTATATACTGAGCGCTTTGAGAGATCCAGCTTACACCGCCGTCGGTTGTTTTAATGATGAAAGAATTAAATCCAACAGCCCAGCCGGTATTCACATCGGAAAAAGCTACATCGTATTTTGTTGTATCTATTGCTGAAGTCAGTTCGGTCCAATTCAGTCCGCCGTTTGTGGTTTTCCATGGCTTTGTATCCGGTCCCCCGCCAACACCATATCCCGTCGATGGATTGAGAAAAGATAACGCGCGGAGATTGCGGTCGATATTCAATGAAATAATATTCCAGCCGGCTCCCCCGCTGGTCGAAACAAGTACGTCGCTTATCCAGTTTGTCACTCCTATTACGTTGCCTGCTGTCGGTACGGCAAGGTCATATACATCGTTTACCTGCGGAGTAGGATTTACAAATACCCACTGCGCATTCACATTCACTCCCATGATGCAAAATATTGCAATTAGTAACATTTTTTTCACGTATTTATTCCTTCGATTAAGTTGTTAACTATAAATAAGATAGAAGGAAATGAAAAAGATGAAAGGTAATAAGAGGAAAAAAATTATAAACTAATGCAGTTCGATGGCAGACCTGATTCCGCTTATGATCATCTCCGTCCCAATGACTGATAATATCAGCCCCATTAGACGGCTGATGACCTGTATGACATTCTCACCGAGAAAATTAACCAGCTTCTGACCTGATATAAAAAGCAGGTAAGTCAAAATACATAATAAAAGAAAGATTCCCGATGTTATTGCAAGTGACATTGGCGACCCGTCGGAAACAAAGTTCATTGCTGCCGCTAAGGTTCCCGGACCGGCAAGAATGGGAATACCAAGCGGAGACACAGCAATCCGTGTCTTTGTCTTCATATCCGTTTCATTGATACCCTTTACTTCCGGGTCGGGATTATCACTGAGAAGCATCTTCATCCCGGAAATAAATAATAATATTCCTCCGGTGATCCTGAATGCAGGAAGTGTAATACCGAACAGCTGAAAAATAAACTTACCTACAAGTATAAACACAACTACTATTATAAATGCTATTAGAAGGGCGCGGAGTGCAATTGTCTTCCTGTCACCGGCGCTCATGCCTTTAGTAAGACTTATAAAGATTGGTGTACTTCCTATCGGATTCATCATTGCGAAAAATCCAAAAAAGACTGTAAGAATATATAATGCCTGGTTTCCCATAAGGGTTTACTCTTCTTCGAGAGTCTTTTTGATCTCCATCAGCTTTGCTCTGTCTTCCTCGCTTACCTCGGGTATCTGCGGATTGACCTTTTCGAGGGTCCTTACTATGATATCACCTATCGCCGTGCGTGAAAACCACTTCTTATCAGCCGGGATTATATACCATGGAGCCCACTCAGTAGATGTGTGACTGAGCATATCCTCGTACGCTTTAATATAATCATCCCAGTATCCGCGCTCCGACATATCTGCTTTCGAAAATTTCCAGTTCTTATCCTCGTCATCTATGCGCGCGAGAAATCTCTCTTTCTGCTCCTCTTTTGATAAATGAAGAAAAAATTTAACAACTACTGTTCCGTTCTCGCTAAGATGTTTTTCCCAGTTATTTATCTGCTCATACCTGCTTTTCCAGAAACCCGGCGGTATATCACTTACCGAAGTGATCCCCGGAAGGTTCTGGCTCATCAAATACTCCGGATGAACTTTCACGACCAGCACCTCCTCATAGTGCGAGCGGTTAAATATCCCTATACGTCCTCTCTCCGGCAGAGCCTTTGTGCACCGCCATAAAAAGTCATGGTCCAGCTCCTCTTGCGACGGCTGTTTAAAGCTGAAGACCTGTGTACCCTGCGGATTAATACCCGACATCACGTGACGTATCGCTCCGTCTTTTCCCGCCGCGTCCGGCGCTTGAAGCACGATCAGTAATGCATGCCTATTCTCTGCATATAGTCGGTATTGCAGTTTCTGGAGCTTTTTAATATCGTCCTCGAGCTTTTCCTTGGCATCATCCTTATCCTTATAATCACCACAATACTCTGTTTTATAATCTTTTAAAGAGATCTTCTCTCCGGGTGCCGCAAGTATTTGTTTGAGGTCTATCAAATTTTCCTTTTCATAAATTTAGTAATAATAAACTCTATAAACTATTTAGTTCATCTACCCTATTGCATACTAAAGCATAGTTTTTTATAAATGTATATTTACATTTACTGATATATGATTTATTTTATTCTATAATTAATTAAGGCATTAAAATGAAGAAACTATCTACCATAGTAACCGCTATTTTATTGTGTTACATCCTTTTCACTGGCTATAATTCTTTTAATAAAACTGGCGAACCAAAAAGTAATGGCGTTAGAGTTTATAAAGACTCTGATAGAGGGGTTCTGCTTGTAAACCCAAGTTTTATGCTATACCCAGGCGGTGGTATGCAAAAAGAGGAAATACGTATAACTTCACACCCTCACGTACCGGATATACTCTTTGCCGCGGGGAGAACATATTTTGTAACCGCTCAGGGCGAGAATACCGGCGTGTATGTTTCTACTAATGGAGGCGCCAACTGGTATGGATGGGACACAATAAATGTGTGGATCAATATCTGGCATTCGGGAAACGTGTTCCCTATCATTAATAATAACGGCACTTTTGTTCTAGGTTTTACACGCTACCTGCAATACCTGATCAACTCCACTAATTACGGGGAAACCTTTTCATGGCTTATTACTCCGGGAAGAACAAGGGCATCGCTCTCTGTAGATGACTCACCAAAGAGCCCTTACTACGGGAGGGTTTATTCCGCATGGAAAAATTACCAGACTGGTTCAGGACCTGAAAGGAATATTGTCGAGATCTCTTATACCACTGACGATGGACATACATGGGGACCAATATATAGTTTTGACACAACCGCTTTACCTTATAGATACGAAAAAGCAAAACTCGGTATAGGACCTTACGGTGAACTTTATACATGCTGGGCTAAGGTTGACTACAGCCAGTCCAATGTAGTAGAAACCAGCATTGAGTATTCAAATTCTACAAATGGTGGTGCAACCTGGCATAGAGGCAATATGTCCATCAGCGGTACCGGCAGAAGCAGTACATTTGGACCTCATCATGTGTATGTCGATAGTTACCCGCGGATCGCAGTGGATAAATCTGGCGGTTCAAGGGATGGGTGGGTGTACATTGTCTGTACCCAAAGATATGGAGATGCGCAGGACTCTGCTGATGTAATGCTAAAACGGTCATCGGATAAAGGAAATACCTGGTCCAATTGGATCAGGGTTAACCAGGATTCACCGGGAACAGGCAGGGTACAGCTGGCGCCGGAGATCGCAATCGATAAATATGGAGGTATAGACATTGTTTATTTTGACAATCGTGAAACAGCCCTTGACTCCGCCAAGATATTTATGTCACGATCGGTTGACGGAGGCGATACCTGGCTCGATATACCGGTAAGTGATCATGCCTTTAAACCGGGTGATATCGGAGATTATCTAAGCTCAATAGGCATCACTGCTTTAGGCAATAAGCTCTTTACAACATGGTTCAGCACAAAATCGGGTTCACATAAATTCTGGGCGGCGTCTATAGTTATTGACTCCACCAGTTCTGTTTCCACAATTAGCTCGGAAATTCCTTCCGAATATAAATTAAGCCAAAACTATCCGAACCCATTCAATCCTTCGACGAAGATTACTTTCAGCTTGCCAACTAATGATCATGTTAGCTTGAAAGTATTTGACATCACTGGCAAGGAAGTCGCAGTACTGGTTAACGAGAGTTTGAATCCCGGATTATATGAAGTTAGATTCGATGCTGAAAACCTCCCCAGCGGAATGTACTTTTATAGATTGACTTCGGATAATTTTTCCGAAACTAAAAAAATGGTTGTTATTAAATAATGAGTATATGAAAACAAAAAAACTATCTACCATAACAGCGATCTTTCTTATATGCTGTTTCTTTTTTGCAGGATATAATTTCAATACTTTTAATGGGGAAACGACTTCTAAAAACTCGAATGAGTTATCTCAAACCAACAACGGGATACTTTTAGTAAATCCGAGCTTCCGGATCTTCCCAAGCAATGTACCGCAGGAAGCTGAACTTACAATCACAACACATCCTACAAATAGTATGATAATGTTTGCCGCTGCATTTACCGACCTAAGTAGCCAACATAGCGAAGGGATCTACATGACGACAAATGGCGGAGTAAATTGGTATGGTACGGATAACTTTCGAAGTTCGCAGGTTACAAATCATGGAATGGATGTCTGCCCTATTATAGATAAAGACGGTAATTTTATTTTCACATATTATACTGACGGAGCTTCCTCGGAGCGTTCCACGGACTACGGATTAACATGGAACAACTATATTAATATTAGCAACGGTTCACCAAAGGTAAATACCTTTTCTGCAACAGATAATAATCCTTCCAGCCCCTACTATGGAAGAATCTACACATGCTGGTCGGACAGAAACGGATTCTGGGGAAAAATTGTAACAACATATTCTACCAATAGCGGACAAACCTGGACCCCGGAGAGAAATCTTAATTACCCTCAAAATTCATATCTGTCTGAACAACCTGATATAGAGACTGGAACTAACGGTGAAGCTTACATTTTTTGGACTAGGATACATTATCCCGGAAGCGGCACTCAGGAAAAATACCTGGGTTTCGCAAAAACAACTAACGGGGGAGAATTTTGGTCCTACGATTCCAGCGCAATAGAAATAGCAGGACATGGAAGTACACCTCTTCAACCCAATAATCTCACCGTATACAGCAATCCGCGATTTGACGTTGATAAATCAGGAGGACTAAGGAACGGGTGGATATATGCAGTAAACTCGCAGAAATTTTTTCAAGCTGCGCAGGATGCAGCGGACGTAATAATGTATAGGTCCTCTGATGGAGGACAATCATGGTCTCCTCAGATTCGGGTCAATCAAGATACACCCGGTAATGGAAAGCTGCAATATACTCCCTCTGTTGTGGTAGATAAATATGGAGGCATTAATGTTATCTATTATGATAACAGGGAAACTTCTACAGACTCTGCAAAAGTATTTCTTTCACGCTCTACCGATGGAGGAGATTCATGGACGGAACTTCCGGTAAGTGATCATGCTTTCAAACCCATTTACGGTAGCAGACTTGAATATATTGGACTGACTGCCGCGGAAAATAAAATCTGGGTGGTTTGGACCAGTAATAAGTCCGGAACATCACAAATGTGGGGAGCATCGGTTATTCTTGATTCAATATCCTCAGTTTCGACAATTAGCTCGGAGATTCCTTCCGAATATAAATTGGATCAAAATTACCCGAACCCCTTCAATCCCTCGACGAAGATTACTTTCAGCCTGCCGAATAATGATTATGTTAGCCTGAAAGTGTTTGACATCACTGGCAAGGAAGTCGCCGTTCTGGTTAACGAAAGTTTGAACCCCGGATCATATGAAGTCAGGTTCGATGCTGCAAACCTCCCCAGCGGGACATACTTTTACCGCCTCCAAACGGACGGTATCTTTGAAACCAAGAAAATGCTCTTAATAAAATAACCTCATAAAGGAGGAGGTTCACCCTCCTCCTTTAAATATTCCCCTTTTTTTCTTAATTTTACCAAAACCTTATCCTATTGAAAACACTTACAGCTTTTTTGTTCGTACTACTCTTTACTTCAACTTCATTCTCACAGGTTGTTAATATAGAGGCGCGCCGCCTCCGTACCGAAAAGGACGGTTGGGCGGGTGAAGCCAGCGCAGACTTCTTCGTCCTTAAAGAGGTTAGCACCGTCTACGCGATTGAGGGTAAAGCCCAGATACAATTTAAAAAAGATAAAAGTTTGTTTCTTTTTCTTTCTGATTTGGGTTTCATAAAAGCAGATGATAAGGATTTCCAGAATAGCGGCTTTCAGCATATCAGGTATAACTATAAACTCACCGACACATTCCTGAGATGGGAAGTCTTTACCCAGGCTCAGTTTAATAAAGTAAGGGACATAAAGCTCCGCCTCCTTGCCGGAACAGGACCAAGATTTAAATTATATGATACGGATAAGATGAGGTTTTACATCGGGACGCTGTACATGTACGAATACGAGGAAAGACAATCCGAACCCATCATCGAACGTGAAAACAGGATAAGCAGCTATTTTTCATACACATTTAATATTGGCAAGCTCCTGCTTTTTGGTACGGTATATTATCAGCCTGAGGTCACCCAGCTCGATGACTACCGTCTGGTAAATCAAACCGATCTGGAATTCAAAATATTCGATGAGTTCAAATTTGTAATAAAGTACAGGCTTCTTTACGATACTTTCCCTCCCCCGTCCGTGCCAAATACTTCTTATTCTTTCTCAAACGGATTTAAGCTTGTGCTCTAACTTCCCTCACCATTTCACGGACTTTCTCTCCAAACCAATCCTTCTTAGGTGTATGAGGATCTAAATCCGCCATTTCCTTTCTCTGGTCTTTCGCCTTACCTGACATCTTCAAAATAAATTTGTAATTGTTCATGAACTGCTTGCCCGTATTAAGGTGGGAGAGAGGAATATCCGGACGGTTTTTGAGATACTGTGCATGCTTACTAAGTTCTTCATATCCTTCATCCAGCATACCCAGCTCAAAGAAGTTCTTCATCCTTAGCCTGGACTTGTCTATATAATATATATAGTTCTCTGCGTTCACCTTGTTCACCAGCTCCAGCGACTTTTCAAACTTACCCTTCTCAAAATCTATCTTGGCTAGCGAAAGATTAAGTTCGTTTTCCTTTTGCTCTGCGGGAAGGAAGTGGGAATATTTATGAATAAAATTCTCCGTCCATTTCAGGTCCTTCATCTTTATACCAATGAACACGTAATCCCTGAAGTTGTTTAGCGGAAATGTAAATTTTTTCAGATCATCAAATAGTCCGAGCTCAAGCTTCTTTTTGAATAGATAAAATACCTCTGCTACATATTCCTCCTCTCCGATATTCATCCGGTTTATGCAATGATTTGTCATCACCTTGAGAACCGAATTTTTATACTCCTCGGAAAAACTGTTTATATTCCGGAAAAAGAATTTCTTTGCCGTGAGATAGTTGCGTTTATTGTCAGGTTCGCTGAAAGTAGAAAACAAACAGGTATGGAGTTTAACTTCCTTCGAAAATTGAAAGTTCATCCGCCTCAATCCGGCTTTAAGCCTCTTCAGATTTATCGACCGTGCTATCAGGTCCACGAGATTGTTTTCCGATTTTACCCTGTGTAACTTTTGCTGTGTATGTTCTATGTAAAGATCGAAAACGATTAAAAAGAAACAGCTCACCAGGTAATTTGTAAATACGAGATACTGGTTATGAAAATTCTTTCCTGTCATACTCAGCCATTGAGCATGCAAAAAATGTATATCCTTCATGTCTGTATTAAAATTAAACTTCTGTATCTCGCACCCTTTCAGACTATTTATTCTCTTTTCAAACTCCTTGTGAAGTCCCCGATCTTTATATTCATTGAGAAGAAGTTTCTCCCGGTGAACACGGTCATTTTTTATGTTCTTTATGACAAGAAACTCATCTGTCAATTTTTTTAATTCCGAAAACCGGTTCCTTAATGTCTGCTTAGAATATGACCTGTTCTCCTCCTTCGCCATGAAGAAGTTCTCAAAAGAGCTTTCGGTATCTTTACCCTTTTCCAAAATGTACTCACTAAGACCATCTAGGATAACCGTGTAATCACGCCCCTTATTGAAATACGGACATTCCAGCACGGTCCTAAAATCCCTTACCTCTTCTTTGCTGAAGGTTTGTAAAATTCTTATAAGATTTTTTGCCATTTTCTATGGGTATAATTATTCCTAAAAAATACATTTTTTAGCCTAAATTAGCAATATTATGTTAATTTTTACTGGGTATAATATTACTTTAATTTCTTTGCTTATTACACCAACTTGCTCTAATTTTGAATAGTTGTTAATCAGGAGAGTTTTTTGGATTAAAATACCCTTCCCCGTATATACTGTGGCAGAACGCTGTTATCATACAGTGTAATGTCCCGTTGTGATACCAACACAAATGGCACAAAGATTTACTTTGCGCCATTTTTTTTGCCCAAACTTAATTCCTACGAATAGCTCTTTTTTAAAATTCAAATTCATTTCCGGAAAAGCTATTTTTACAAATGGAAAACTTCAAAGATATCTTCACGCGGTTAAAAAAGAACCTCACTCAATTTAAAAAAGGCATAGTTGTTCAAAACAGCACCGAAGACAATTACTACCTAAACACTAATACCGAATTCAACAAAAAGCCTATGTTCTTCGCCGCTGTCGCAATAAAAAAGAATTACGTATCGTATTACCTAATGCCTGTATATACAAATCCCGCTCTGCTAAAGGGCATCTCCCCGGCGCTCAAAAAGAAAATGCAGGGAAAATCATGCTTCAATTTCAAAACCATAGATGAGGATCTGTTTAAAGAGTTGGGAGACCTGACTAAGAAAGGATACGAATCTTTTAAGAAAGAAGGCTTTATTAAATAAACAAAAAAAGGCGGTCATTGACCGCCTTTTTTAAAAGCTACTCGTTTATCACTTCAAACGTTCCGTCCCAATTTATCCGGAGCGTATGTAGTGCACATGCATCCACATTGTAAAATATTACTGCATTCCCATCCAGGTCGGTGATCTTTATGTCGAATATGCAGGTTTCTCCCAGCGATTCCGGAATATATACCTGTACGGTTGATTGATCGTTAAAAAGATCACTCGGTAATATGTCGTCACCCCAGTTATTGCTCTCTGCAGGTGAAACATAAATATTATTCAGAGTAACCCCGGTGTTGTTCTCAATGTAAAAACCCAGAGCCTGTGAATAAGAATTTTGTGAAGTGAAGAAGGAAAGACAGAACAAAAAGCCAAATAAGAATAAGATTTTTTTCATCTTGTTTTAATTTAAGGGTTGTGCGGTGGATGAATTTACGTAACGGGAAATCAAAAAAACAGCCTTAAAATTCAGCCGGCAACCCCTCCTCATGCCTGCTTTCCCATTCCATAATTCCCAATAAAACACTATCTTTAGTAAAACCCTTATGCAAATGAAAACACTGAGCCTGTTAATACCGGCTATTGCGCTTACTCTGCTTCTTGCCGGGTGCTCATCCTCCGGTAACTCCTACATCGGTAAAGAATATGAACTAAACAAAGTTTGGGTTCTCCAAAACCTCGCCGGAAAAACCGCCGATAACTCTAACTTCCCTAACGGTCTCCCCTGGATGGAGCTAAAGGTCAACTCTACTACTATGAACGGAAGCACCGGCTGTAACACTATGGGCGGACCGGTCTATGCTACAAGCGACAAGATATACTTCGGCAATATAATTTCCACACGGATGTACTGCGAAGGTGTCAATGAGCAAGGATTTTTCAATGCTTTGCAAAATGCCCGAACGTGGACAATAGAAAATGACCGCCTATTTCTTTACGATGCCCCCGGCGGTATAGTCCTCGCGGTATTCAAAGAAGGCGAAGTACCAAAGACTGAACCGCAAAACTAAATAAAAAGGAAATGAGAAAACTAGCTTACCTCTTTTTATTTATATTCGCTTGTACATCTGCATTCGCGCAGGTCAATGATCCCGAAGCAAAGAAGCTGTTCGAACAGGGTATAAACGAACACGACAACGGTAATTACGACAAAGCCATTTCCCTCTATGAGCAGGCGCTCGAGATTGAACCCGGTAACGAGGTAATTATTTATGAGATGGGCTACACATACAGTGCCCTCAAAAATTACCAGAAGGTCGTCTCCCTTATTTCTGCGCAGATAGAAAAAGGTGTTAAGAATCCCGACATGTATGTGCTCCTCGGAAATGTTTATGATGAAATGAATGACCCATACAAATCGATCGAAACCTACAAAGCCGGGCTCGAAAAATTCCCAAACTCCGGCGTAATGTATTATAACTACGGCATCACCCTCGCGAAGCAAAAGGAGATGGAAAAAGCGCTGGGGAAATTCGAAAAAGGTATCGCTGTAGATCCCGCTTATCCCAGTAATTTTTACATGGCAGCAAAGCTCCTTGACGGTTCTAGCCAATCCATTTGGTCGGTTCTCTATGGAGAGATTTACCTAAACCTGATTCCCGATAATGCCCGCGCCGAGGAGCTGAGCAAAATGATCTACGACTTCTACGCGTCCCGTATCAAAAAGACCGACGACGGGTATACCGTCTCTGTAAATCCATTCAACTCACTCGGTGACAAAGACAGGGTAAACTTACAGGGAAGATATGAAATGTACAGCCTCCTCGGTGTAACTGCATTGCAGGAATACGGATTAAATCTAGACGGCTTCGCTCACCTCCGCGATGTGATTGCGAAACTCTGGACTGAAAAGAATGAACCGCAATACCAGAACATCCTCTTCGACAGGCAGAAACAACTTATGGATATGAACAAAGATTACCTCACCTGCTATAACTACCTCATACTCGCGTACGCCGATCCGGACAGCTTCTCCGCCTGGTACGATAAAAACAAATCCACGTTCGATGCCTTCGCGGAATGGATGGCGGATCACCCGCTCAAATTCACTGCCGGCTCTAAATACTACCGACAGCAGTACGAGTAAGGAATTTTTTTCTTCTATACGGCAGTTAAAGTAAATACGGTGCGCTGTATTTGCTTAACTAAATGGCTGTATTATCATGAAAAGAATCATACTCGCGGTTATTCTGCTGATCTCCGCAGACTCCTACTCGCAAGATCCCGACCCGAAGCTCATCGGTTACTGGCAGAATTGGCAGGACCCCGCGTCACCCTATATCCCTCTCCCGGATATCGACACCAGCTATAATATCATTCCCGTCGCCTTCGCGGTACCCGCTCCCGGCTCCACCTATAATATGACATTCACACCCGACGTGGGAACAATACAGCAGTTCATAAACGATGTACAGTCCATGCAATCCCTCGGAAAAAAAATTCTCATCTCCGTCGGCGGCGCAACGGCAAATATCGAACTCAACGACACTAACCAGAGAAATATATTCATCTCGTCCATGCTCACGATCATAAACACATACGGTTTCGATGGAATGGACATAGATATAGAAGGCGGATCGCTCTCCGTCACGGGCGGTACTATTGCTAACCCCGTCGATGCGCGCATCATCCATCTCATTTACGCCGTCAAAAAAATAATGCAGGAATATTACTCTCTGCACGGGCGCAGGCTTATACTCGGCTTCGCTCCCGAGACTGCTTACGTGCAGGGCGGTATGTCATCTTACGGAGGAATATGGGGCGCGTATCTCCCTGTCCTTCACGCGCTCAGGGACTCCATCGCTTACCTTCACGTCCAATTGTACAATAGCGGGTCAATGTTCGGTATAGACGGTCATGTGTACACGCAGGGTACGGCGGACTTTATTTTGTCGCAGACCGAGGCGCTTTTGCAGGGATTCAATACTCAGGGAGGTTTCTTCGCGCCCTTCCAGCCTCAGCAGGTTATTGTCGGACTGCCCGCATGCTCCTCTGCTTCCGGCGGCGGCTACATAAATCCCGATACCGTGCGCTCTGCTGTAAAATATCTCTTCGGAACAGGACCAAAACCCGCCAACTACACGGCTGTCGGAACTTACCCCGGGCTCAAAGGAATGATGGACTGGTCTGTTAACTGGGACGCGCAGGTCAATTGTCATCCCCTATATGAATACGCGCGGAATTTCGACCGTATCTTCCGGAATACTACCGGAATTACAAACAACACTACCAGCACTTCACGATTCACATTCAGCTTTCATCCCAATCCCCTTCATACGGGAGGCATACTCAACTTCGAAAACCCCGAAGGACTCCGCTCCGTTAAAATTTATGATGTGCTCGGCAGGGAGGTACTCAGCTTCTCCAGGAACGATCTCCTCACAGGACAGGTGCGAGTCGATATCCCATCCGGAACATACTTCCTCACGGCTCTCACTCTCCGCGGTGAGACCTTCAGCAATAGAATGATCGTAATAAAATAATCGAATTGTTATCCCCCATTTTACAAAAGGTCTACGACCTCGTAGAGGGATGTCCGAACAGACGGGGGGTTAATAATCCCCTCCGACGGAGGGGTGGTTCCGGCACAGCCGGAAGCGGGGTGGGTCGCCAAACCCTCACACTACAATTAATCAATATATACCTTATACGTTATCCCCCATTTTACAAAGGGGGGACCTCCGATGGAATCGGAGCGGGGGTTAACCGCCGATGTTGGTGTTTGAGCAAAGCGTCACCAACATCAAAAAAGACTTGTCTCAAAAAAGTTAGATCACTTCTCCAGCTCGCTAAGCAGGCTGTTAATATCCAGCGGGTGTGTGTACATATCTATCGAACCGTCTGCTTGATGAGGCCACTCCTCCTTGGGGCGGTCCCAGTAAAGCTCGACGCCGTTCCTGTCCGGGTCATTCAGATATATCGCCTCCGAGACGCCGTGATCGGAAGCCCCGCTCAGCGGATACCCCGAGTCTATCAACCTCTTAACGACGACAGCCAGGTCCTTACGTGTCGGATAAAGTATTGCGGTATGGAATAAGCCCGCGCTTCGCGCCGGAGCCGGTGGAGCGCCCTTGCTCAGCCACGTGTTCAAGCCGATATGGTGATGATACCCTCCCGCCGAAATAAAAGCCGCCTCATGCCCGTACGTCGTCGTCAGCTCGAACCCCAGCAGACCAATATAAAAATCCAGCGCCCTCTGCAGATCCGCGACCTTCAGATGAACATGCCCGATCCTCGTCCCCGCCGGAACTCTATAATTGTTTTCCATAATCTAAATTAATTCTGGATCTTATTCTGGGAAGAACTTTCCAAAATAGATTCGGGTTTTCTAGTAGGTTCAATATCCTCCGCCATATCTATAAACTCAATAAGTTTATCCATCTGTTGTTTATAATTATTCCACCAATTGATCGACCAAATTCTTATAAACTTTAGCCCATACAATTCTAAGAAATTCTGTCTGAAAATATCCCATGCATAAGCTTCGTTAGTTGATGGTTCTTTATTTCCATCACATTCAATTACTGCAACGGGGAGTCCTGTTACCTTTGATTTGATTAATATATCGATTCGGAAGCCTCCTAACCAATAGTTTGTAACAACTCTTTCTGATCCAATGTGTTCACCTAACATTTCAGCAATCTCGCTTATAAAAGGTGATTCTACTCTCTCATTTTCGGTTAAATTGTCATGTAGTCCTTGGCATAATAGATTTAATATTGATTTTTTGGTTTCTAAGTCATTATTCTCAATTGCTTTCGCATACGCTAAATAAGCATAAAAAACTCCTTTGCCAATATTTCCTAAATCAGAAATTAATTCCGGATATTGAGAAACCTTTTCATCCGGAATAGATGTACATACAAATAAATTATACTTAGCTCTGGTAACAATCACATTGAGTAGCCTGAATCCTTTTTGTTGATTTATCGGGCCAAATTTTTGTGTGAAACTTCCATCTCGTTTCTTTCCAAATGTTGTAGATATTATTATTATATCTCTCTGTTCACCTTGGATATTTTCAAGGTTTTTTACAAATAATTCCTCTCCTCTGATTTGCCTAAGTCGTGCAATTTTTGATGCGAAAGTTGTACTCTCTTCAGATTTTTTGCCGATTAAGTCTAATATATAATTCCTTTGGAGAATATTGAATGTTGCAATTCCGATACTTTTGATTTCATCATCCTCATTTTCAGGAGTAAGTTCATCAATTAGGTTGATTACTTTTAAAGCTTCTTCTTTATTAATACCATTTTCAGAGTCATAAAGACCGTTTACTTGATAGTATTTTATAGCTTTGTAGTTTTCAGTAGGAGGAACTGGCTTTAATCTTGATCCATAAAATGCTGCATTTGAAAACTCTATTAGGTCTGGGTGTTTTGATCTGTAATGAACATCAAGATATGTTTCCTTATATGCTTTTGAAGTCGCGAAGTCAAGAAGCGATTCTGCTCTTGCTAATAGCGGAATCATATTAAAATTTAAATCTGCATCTTCTTCATCATCCGCTTCTTCCTCTAACGAGCCATCACCGTCTAATTTAATTGAAATTTTGAAAGTATCAGACGGAGGCATTTGATTTGCATCACCTGATACTACTTTGTGTTTACCTCTTAGTTTTGCACAATATGTATCCTCTACCCTAAGCTGGCTTGCCTCATCGAAAATAACTAGATCAAATATTCCTTCTTTCATTTCGAAAAGAGAACTACATACATTTGGATTAACTAAGATAACGGGAAATAAATCCGTAAAAAGTTCAAAATCAGTGTTTATGATCTTTCTAAGGGAGTTTAATTTCGCATAAAGATTATTTCTGGCTAAATTGTAAAGCATCGGTAGACCCACACCATGTGTTAATTGAAATCTATTTCTTGAGTTCATTTGTTTGTTAAACCAATAATCCTTTATAAACTCTTTTTGGTATTTACTAATATTTAATTTTTTACTCTCAAAGGAGCCATGGATATTATTATTTCTTATTATATGATCAGCTTCGTTTTCCAGTAATAAATTATAAATGAACCATGTTTCAAAGTCCAACTCCCAGTCATCTATTTCCTTTTCTATAAAAAAATCAAATATTTCACAAATATTCCTATCATTCATTAAATAATCTTTTCTCCACTCTGTATAGTCTGCAATATTTACATAATTTGATAATATCTCGTTTAAGCTTACTTCAATAGTTTCTAAAATCTTAATCCTGGAATTAAAGTTATTTTGAAGTTCAAAAGAAAATTTGAAAAATGGCGAATTATTAGCCTCCGAAAATAATTTGTCAGTTTTGCTTTCGAAGTTAGTAACGGTTTCCCTCGAAATATCACAAAGCTTATTAAAATTACTACTATTCAATTCATCGGTTTCTACTACGACCCTTTCTTCAGTTCGTTTAAACCATTCATATGAACGTTTCTTACAATCTTCTAAGATGGGAAGTATCTCTTCAAGATTAATACTCAATTCCTTCACTCTGAAATTAAAATAATTTAAACTAAGTTGTCTCTTTAAATCATCATATAAGGCAAATATTCTTTCCTTATCTCTCTTGACAATCTTGAATTTTCTGGAAAAAATATTTAGAAAGCCTAGAAGTAAATTCGACGGTTTGCCTAAACTTGTAAAAAGCTTTTTACTTCTTTTTATGTTTTCATTATATAATTCCTCAATTTCATTTATTGTTGTTTGTAGCTCTTCATAGTAAGATGAGTAATGCAAACTCAATTTCTTGCTATATTGCATCTTAATATCGAGTCCATTTACCCTAAGATTTGAAGTTATATCAACGAAATTCTTGATATAATCATTCAATTCTACTTTATTCCTTTCCGAAAAGTTATTTTCAAAGATAGAGTCTTTTAAAAAAGAAAATGTATTTATATATGTCTTTGCAATCTTGAAAAGAGTTTCATTCCTCCTTATATTTATAATAAGCTTATTATAGATTGTCGAAATGTCTTCACTTTCAAAGTTTAGTCCGCAATTTTTAAATTTGGTATACATTTTTTGGTATAAATTGGACTTTTTCTGAAGACGTATAAATCTACCTGATAATGAAGTCCAGTTATTATCATTTAGAAGTTTTTTCCTTATTATTGTATGACCCAAATTGATTTTCTTACTGTCCTCAGTCGCATCTTCCACTAAGGAATTAAATGTGTTTAGATCTATAGCATTACCTGTATTTGTTCTCACACGAGCAGACTTAACAATATTTTTTCTGTCTCGACTGACATCTTCAATCACAGCACAAAAATCGGATAATTCTTCTAACTCCAGATTCCGTTTAATCACATCTAATGCCGTTCTTTTTTCGCAAACAACTAATACTTTGGATTTATTTGCTAATGCATTAACAATAATCGCAGTCAAAGACTGGCTTTTCCCAGTCCCTGGAGGACCGTTTATTACTATCTTGCTTGAATCCTTAACCCCCTTTAATACTGTCTCTTGAGAGGGATCAGTTTCTATGAAGGAAAATTGATTTCTTTGATATGGCGTAACTTCTATCGTATCAAATTTATACTGTTCAAAATTCCTAATTATTCGTTTAGTATCTGCTATAATAGCTTCCTTTTGTGATCTATAAAGTCCGAACACACCGCCATTTATTATAAAAGGATTTAATCTTTCATTGAGTAAATCTCGTATCTTGTCCTTGGCCTCTAATCTTTCAATCTTTGAATGAGTTGTGAAGTAATCTACCTGTGGGTTGACATTGTGAAGTAGACCATTTGTCAAAGATTCTACCTCTTCGGAATCCAGAAGATTATCCTCAAGATGGTCTTCTGTTATCGAAATAAAACCCGTTGAGTCTAAATCCCTTTCTAAATAATTAATCAACATCTCGTTTAACAATATTCCACTATCCTCTTTTCGGTAAATTATCCATTCATTCCTTGCTCTTGATATATCCAGTTTCCATATAAAGATAGGTGCACAGATTAATTTACTTGCATCTGATCTTGGTTTAAAAACAAAAATCGGATACCCAAATCCAAATGTTTTAATGCCCTTCTCTGAAAAATCATCTTCGTTTTCATAATATATGGAAGTAAGTCTTCTATTAATTTGGTTTAGTTTAGAAAATCTTTCTTCAAAAACTTCATCTGATTCGTATACCTTTCTTTCTAAATCTATTCCAAAACGAAATTCGAAGTTTTGCTCTGATAAGAGTTTTTCAATAAAGTTTTTAGGTAAGTGAGGATATATATCCTCTAAATTCGATACATCCAGTTTTGTAGCACTACGACCGGGAATACAGTTCAAATGTATTGATCTTGTATTACCTACCTGGAGCTTGTGCAGTAAAGCTTTAAGGAAATCTCTATCCATATTCAAGATTTGGAGATAAAAACCCAATATATTAAAATTGGTTTGTTATTACAAGTTTACTTGGAAATAGAGAAAGCACCTGTATGATAATTAAAATCTTAAATAGTTGAACGAATTAGATTTTCTCTATTTTTCTCCCCAAAAGAAAGCATCTCCTCTCGCTCAGTTATTTGTTAATAATACTATCCCCGTTCGCTTTCCCGGAATTTCTCATCACCCGCTCTTGATTTTCTCTCTCCCTCTCCCTAACTTTACACCTGTTTTTAAAACAAAAAAGACAAACCATGCACTGCACAAAGACACTAATCAGTACACACGATCGAACTAGAATGGCACAGCCATATTAGCAGGCAGAGGCATTACCTTTGCTGTTTACGATCGAACCTCTCTTAGGAGCTGTCTCGCCGGTTTATTCTACCGGTGAGCGCATACACGATCGAACCTTTATGGCGCTATGCCGGAGGAAGAGTAAATATGTTACGTACAATTTGTGGGGAGCCTCGCGTGATGAGGCACTGGAAAAATCGACCCGGAAACAAAAACGAATTAGAGCGGATGAAAACAAAGAATGAAAACAAAGAATGAAAACAAAGAATAGAAATGAGATTTGAGATGGCGATGAGATCGGCGGATGATACCGGGCAGATGCTGATACCGATCAATTTCCAATACCAGATGTCGAATGCCATATACAGGCGGATACAGAGACGGGACAGAGGTTACGCGCGGATGCTGAGGGACCGCGGAGCGGTACACGGGTACAAGAGCTTTAAACTCTTTACGTTTTCACGCCTGAGAGCGGATGACATTAAGCCCGCGGATATAAACGGGCGGAAGATGCTGGCCGTGGGTTCGGAGCACGTGAGGATGACGGTCTCGATGGTGAGCGAGAGAGGCTGTTCGATATTCTGCTGTGGGGAAATCATAAGGACAGGACGCTGAGACTGGGGGACGCGAGGCTTATCTGCAACATTTATTCGATGCCGGAACCGCGGATCGGAAGCGCACTGAAGCTGAGAACGATATCGCCCATCGTGATTTCGAGGAAGGTCTACCGCAAGAGCGCGCTGACGGGAAAATTTAAGGAAGTGTACATGAGCCCCGATGACCCTGACTATCTTGAATACCTGAAGCGGAACATCGAGGAAAAATTTACCGCGTGGAAGAGCGCGCTGGGAGAGCCTGTCTATTCGGTGGAAAAGCGGATGCGGAGAACGGGAACCATACGGAGCTTTAAGCCGGTCAGCAAACCGAGACCGAGCCTGACCATTCTGAAGGAGGGACGGCGGGCCGAGACGCGCGTAAGGGGATGGAGCTTCGACTTCGAGATCGAGGGACACCCGGAGATACTGGAGTTCGCGTACCGGGCGGGATTCGGGAAAATGAATCCGACGGGTTTTGGATGCGTGGAGAAAATTTAATCAATTAGAACGCCAGCCCGTCACCCGAAATTAGTTCTAGACTGCGCTGGCTTCGTCCAGTTTTTTTATGTCGTCTTCCGTGAGCGAGATCTCCGCGGAGCCGAGGAGCTCTTTGAGCTGTTCCGGGCTTGTGGCGCTGGAGATGGGAGCGGTGATCGACGGGCGGGCGATGAGCCACGCGAGGGCTATCTGCACGGGGGTTGCGGAGTGTTCAGCCGATATATCGTCGAGAGCGGAGAGTATGCGCCACCCGCGGTCATTGAAGTATGTATTCTTTACGTTATTCCCGCGCGGGGACTTACTCACGTCATTGTCACCGCGGTACTTCCCCGTAAGGAATCCCCTCGCGATAGCGAAGTAAGGAATCACACCGAGATCTTCACTAAGGCAAAATTGCTCGAGGTTCTGTTCGTAGTCCTCACGGTCGTAGAGATTATAAAACGGCTGGAGCGATTCGTAACGCGGGTAATTCTTGTCGGCGGAGATGGCCAAAGCTTCGGCGAGGCGGTCAGCGGAATAATTAGATGCGCCGATGACGCGGACCTTGCCCTGCTGTACGAGTTCATCGTAAGCGGAGAGCGTCTCCTCCTGCGGAGTACCGGGGTCGTCGCGGTGCGATTGGTACAGGTCGATGTAATCGGTCCGGAGACGGCGAAGAGAATTTTCAACTTCGGCAATGATCTGTTTGCGTGTAAGTCCTTTAATTTCATCAGTGATCTCCCAGCCAACCTTTGTCGCGATAATCATTTCTTTGCGTGCGCCGCGGTCCTTCATCCAATTTCCGATTATTGTTTCCGACTCCCCTCCCTTATTGCCGGGAGCCCACATAGTGTAGGAGTTAGCTGTGTCAATCGTTTCAAAGCCGGATTCACGGAATGCGTCGAGTATTTCAAAGCCGGTTTTTTCATTTACGGTATGTCCGAAAACATTCGTTCCCAGGACAAACGGTGAGATAAGGAGTTCGGATCTACCGAGGCGTCGTTTTTGCATAATTTTTTCTGTAATATAAAAAGAATAAGAAAGTATAGCCACTCCCATAGGGATGCCTCCGGCAAAAGACACTAAGCACACGAAAGTTCACAAAGAATGATCTTGACCGCAAAGGACGCAAAGAGCGCAAAGGACAGTGTTTACGTTCCCAAATCGGAATTTGGGAACGAGATTGCCGCGCTACACTTCGTTTCGCTCGCAATGACAAATTAGGGGATTCCCGCTTTCGCGGGAATGACAATAAGGGAGGGATTTAAGGGATTACGTTCACAAATCGGTCAAGGACTCGGCTCGTAGAGAATTTGGGAACGAGATTGGCTTCGCCCGCTGGCGGTTGCCGCATCGCTGCGCTCCTCGCAATGACAATATAGAAGGAATGGCAAAATTGCGGGAATGACAATGTGGGAGGGATTTAAGGGAAGAGCTCGCCTCCGATGGGGGGGCAGGGGGAGGGTTAGCTAAGTAAATGATTTACTTTTAGCAATGAATTCAATATTTAATAATACTATTTTATTTCTAATGAGAAGGAAAATCCTCCCATATAATCCAAAGTTAAAAACCTTCTCACGTAATTTAAGAAATAATCCCACGCCCGGTGAAACTTCACTATGGAAGTATCTCCGAACGAAACAAATTAAAGGATATAAATTCAGAAGACAGGTACCCATTTCAAATTATGTATTGGATTTCTTTTGTAAAGAATTGATGCTGGCAATTGAGATAGACGGTTCGTCACATGCCGAGAAAATCAGCAGAGATAAAAAACGCCAAAAAGAATTAGAGTCATACGGTATCGAATTTCTACGATTTACTGAGTCTGACGTTATAAAAGATTCAAATAATGTAGCTCTTACGATCTTAAATTGGATGGATAAAAATGAAAAGAAAAATCCTGAGAATTAGTTTACCATTTCAGGATTAAACATTTGGTTATTTATTACTTGCTATAACCCTCCCCTACCCCCTCCGTCGGAGGGGAACTGAGTGAGCGAAATTTAGTCGCCGGGGGAAATACTCAGCGCAAGTTATTATTTTTAAGGGCGTCATATATTTAAGTAGAGGGAATATATTGGAAGAAAGCATACTTATAAATACACTTCAGGCGGGTGAAGCCGGCGCTTCGTTCGAGGAAGCATTTAAGGAGCTGGTAGAAGAGTACCAGAACCTGGTGTATAATACCGCAATGGGCTTTGTCAGGAATGCGGAGGATGCAGAGGACATTGCACAGGAGGTATTTGCGGAGGTGTACAGGAGCGTTGCGAACTTCCGCGGTGACTCTAAATTGTCAACGTGGCTGTACAGGATCACCACAACAAAGTCGCTGGATTTTTTACGGAAGATGAAGCGGAAGAAGAGGTGGGGCTCGCTGATACCTTCGAAGCAGGATCCTGATGAAGTGAAGGATGTGAGCTACTTCCATCCCGGCGCGGATATGAATAACAAGGAGCAGAGCGAGGCGTTATTTAAAGCAATCGATAAGCTTCCCGAAAACCAGAGGATCGCATTTACGCTGGCAAAGGTAGATGGGTTGAGTTATGATGAGATCTGCGATGTGATGAAGACGAGTAAGCCATCGGTGGAATCACTGGTTCACCGGGCAAGGACGAATTTGAGGAAGTATTTGAAGAAGTATTATGAAAGGGAAATGTCGGGATGAGATTCTTCGCTTCGCTCAGAATGACAAAAGCGGGCAGACAGAATGATAAATTAGGGGGATTCCTGCTTTCGCGGGAATGACAATATTGTGAGGGGAGGCTGTACTATGGGAACAAGATTGCCAGAGGAAAAAGCTTATAGATAATATTAACCCACCCCCCAGCCCCTCCGTCGGAGGGGAGCTTAAATGGGGCGCAAGTTTTTTTTAGAAATAACATCTAACCAAATGAGGATAGAAAATGGATAAAAATCTACAAAATAAGAACTTAGAAGACAGGATAGATAAGACGCTTGAGGTGGCAGAAAGCCTGAAAAAACAGGAAATAAAGCCATACTTCTATACGCGTCTCATGGCAAAGATCGAATCTGAAAAGCGCGGACATATCTCAGAACCCGCATTCCTTGGTTTTAGCCGGAAGCTGGCGATGGGATTTGTCGCGCTATTGCTGGTTGCAAATTCGCTGACGGTATATTTTACATTGTCCGGTGATAACACAGCTACAGAGAGGCGCGACCAGATAGATGCACAGACAACAAGACAAGAGAACATAGAGAAGGTAGCTGATGAATATTTCGGAGGCGGTGATTATTACAATTACTAAACAATAAACGTAAAACAATGGACATATTCTCAAAAAATAAATTCCTGGCATGGGTAATCATAATACTGATCGTATTGAACGTGCTGAGTCTTGGCGCGCTATGGTTCCAGAAGAACAGGGAACCAAGACCGATGCATGAGTATCCGGGGAGACTACCGGATAACAAAAAAGGACCGGGTGACTTCCTAGCAAAAGAGCTGGGGCTTAGTGAAGAGCAGGTGAAACAGTTCGACACCCTTCGTGAGCAGCACAGGACAACTGTAGATGGTCTTTTAAAAGAAATGCAGGACGCACGAGAAGAGCTCTTCGCGCAGGTAAAAAGCGACAACCCGGACATGAGCAAGGTCGAACAACTGGAGAGCACAATCGGACAAAAGACAACAGAATTGGAAAAGGCGACATTTGAACATTTTAAACAGCTTAGAGCCATATGTACCGATGAGCAGAAGACGAAATTCGATGAGATAATAATAGACGCAATGAAGCAGGCAGGTCCAAAAGGACCAATGAATCAGGACGGACCTCCGGACGGCATGCGCCAGGGTCCTCCCGGCAGGCAGGAACCACCGAACGGAATGGGACCGGGCGGTAAGGGACCGGGCGGAAACAGACCTCCGGGCGGGGGACCTCCTCCAGGAAGATAATTTGATTAACCCTCCTTAGTCCCCTCTTTATAAAAGGGTGGATAAAAGGAAAACACGAGTCTCTATATTCCCTTATATGTGCATTCACAGGGCTCTGCGCTGAAAAGCGCGGGGCTTTTTTTATTAAGAAATTTTAACCACAGAGAACACAGAGACCGCAGAGAAGAATTATAACGCGTGGAGGTGTTATTTTAAATATCTAAACACTGACTGCTATAACCTCCCCTAGCCCCTCCGTCGGAGGGGAATGATTTATGCTTCACGACAAATTAATCGGTAACCGTCGGAGGGGAACAAAGTCTTTTTATTGGCGAGCGCGGGCGGAAATGTCAGCCCATTTTTTCGGAGAGAAGCACTGCTGTGACTGGTTACGAAAATCACTGTAGTAAAGCGCTCCCCATATGGGAGTCTTTGGATAGTAATATAAATCCTGCGTCGTTAGAGAAAGTATAGAGGGAAACTCGGAGGCGGCAAAATGTTTAGGACAGTATTTCTGCGACCATTGGTAGAGATCATTGGAGATATTCTCAACCACTAAAAGAGGATAAACAATCAGCATAGCACCGAAACCAAGAGGAGGTCCCGATCTCACGCGTGACGCGTATTCGAAAAGGTTATTTGAATATGTCCTTGCCCAGTCAGCGTTAATATTATCAGGCACATGCTTTATAAAAGCGTACGAATCCACTTTACCGAACTTAGTACCTTCGATGCGTCCGCGGTAAAACATTGCGTCCACTTCAAGACCCTGCTGTAAGGTTTGTTTCTCGAATGACCAGTACTTCATCCAGCCGTCGAGAGAATTTAGGTAGTCTTTAAAATCCATTGTGAAGTTATGCTTTTTGAGAAGCGGATATCTGCTCCCACCTTTTAGGTGAAAAGTAATCCGATGTGCTTTTCCTTATCCCGTCATAATAAAGTGCTCCCCAAAAGGGTGTCTTCTGGTAGAGATAAAGATCATTTGTGCTAAGCTGAAGTATAGCGGGAAACTCCATTGCTTTGAACTGTTTGGGGCAGTAGGACATAATGAAATCATAGAGTTCGCGCGAGATAGTATCGACTGCCATTACGGGATTAACTATCATCATAGAGCGGAAGAAGCGTCCGAAGGTTTGTTTATACTGACGTGAGTATTCAAAAAGTCCTGAGGAAAATTTCCTAACCCACTCCGCATTGATATTATCCGGGACTTTCTTAATATAAAGAAATCGGTCAACGACACCCATTTTACTAGCTTCACTGGACTCCTTATAAAACATCCTGTCCACATCCAGCCCGGGCTGAATGTCCATTTTTTTAAAGCCGTGATATGCCGACCACCCGTCGAGAGAAGTGAGATATTGGTCAAAATCCATGCGGTAAAAATAATAATTGAGCATTGAACATTAAAGTCATGAGTATCCGAAAAAAACCGAGGCTAATTAGTCACACATAGTGCATACTAAGTACACACAAATTAAAGATCACAAATACAAAAATCGTAAAATCCGGTTCAAATCAAAGATTTTGGAAGTGGTACGGAATTTGCGGCTTAATTATTGATTTATAAAAATTTGTAATATTTTACCTTAACAAAATCGTAATAATTTATTAGATTAATAATTCAGTAATTACACAATTAAAACAAAGGGAAAAAATGAAGACACTATTTACGACGGTCTTATTCGTATTAATTGCGTTTGGGACTGCAGGAGCACAATGGACTCCTCAAACATCCGGTACTACCAGCCTGCTATACTCAGTCTCCGCAGTAGACAATAATGTAGTCTGGGCATGCGGCGCCGCGGGAACAGTAGTAAGAACAACCGATGGCGGTGCAACATGGACAAACGTCAGTGCAGCACCTGTTACCGGTGATCTTTACAATGTTTTCGCGATCGACGTGAGCAACGCGCTTGTAACAAATTCAGGAGCAAGTGCAACCGTTTGGAAAACCACCAACGGCGGTGCAACATGGGATCAAGTATTTGTTCAGTCCGGCGGATTCATCAATGTCATCGAGATCGGTGCCGGCGGTACAGGATTTATGGAAGGCGACCCTGTTGGCGGAAGATGGTCACTCTGGAAAACTACTGACTCAGGAACAAGCTGGGATTCTACCGGAATGTACCTTCCTCAGGCAGGAAGTGAAGCAGGTTGGAACAATTCAGTTTACATGACCGGAACCAGCATCTGGTTCGGTACAAGTAACAGCAGAATTTATAATTCCGTAAACGGAGGACTGACATGGACTGCACAATCCACCTCGCAGGCTAACTCATACTCAGTTTTCTTTAGCGGTTTAGTAGGTTTAGCCGGCGGTACAGATGGTATGAAGACAACAAACGGCGGTTTAAACTGGTCAGCACAAACAATAACAGGATCAGGAAATATCAATGGTATTGCCGCATCACTTTCGACCTTCTGGGCAATCAGAGGAACCAATGTCTATAAGTCTACCGATGATGGTGCGACATGGACAACCGATTATACTGCAACAGGAGCATTAAGCGATCTCGCAATTGCAAGATCAGGAAACAGGCTCTGGGCAGTAGGAGCTACAGGCGGTATCTATATGTCAGAAGGACTACTTTCAGTAGATCCTATTTCATCGAATTTGCCTGAAAGATATTCTCTTTCGCAGAACTATCCGAACCCATTCAACCCAACATCGAAGATAAGGTTCGATATTTCAAAGGCAGATTTCGTAACTCTAAAAGTATATAATACTCTTGGGCAGGAAGTAACCAAGCTGGTAAATGAGAACCTGCAACCGGGAACATACGAGGTAACGTTCGACGGAGCGGGACTAAATTCAGGAATATATTTCTACACGATCAAGGCAGGCGATTTCGTCGAGACGAAAAAGATGATGCTTGTGAAGTAGGATTTGTAAAGGAGGATCTATACAAAGCCGGAACTGATGCAATGGTTCCGGCTTTTTTTGTTTCTATACTCCCGCTATTAATGTAAGTTAGTTCATATAAAGATAACTATGCGAACAAGTATGCTGGTAATATTGATGATAGTATCGCTATCCTGTGGTAATAAGGATAACGCTCCACCTCTGGTAAAGGATAGTATAGAGCAGAAGGGTGATACGATATACGGCGGTGAGCTTTCTGAGAATCAGAGGAAAGTGCTCGAAGGCGCGAAGAAAGTTCTCGAAGAGAGAGCAGAATATGATATGACCATGGGATATTATACGACAGAGTATAATGAGGAGGGAGAGTATATAGGCGGGAAGGTATTCCCCGGCGGTGATATCGATCCGAAGATAGGCGTATGCACGGACGTGGTGATAAGAGCATTGAGAAAGGGAAGCGTAGTGGACCTGCAGGAGGCATTGAACAAGGACATAAAGGCAAGCTGGTCGGACTACCCAATGAAGAAGTGGAACGCAAAGAAACCTGATCCCAATATAGACCACCGGCGCGTACCGAATTTAGAGGTATGGCTGGGAAAGAACTGGAGTGAATTGCCTGCTACTTATAATAGTGAGGATTACCAGCCGGGAGACATAGTGGTGTGGGATCTAAACCAGGACGGGACACATGACCATATCGGAATAGTCTCGGATAGGATCGTCAACGGAAAGATATACATAATACATAACTTCCCAAGCCCCGGATACGTGGCAGAGGAGGACGTGCTAGACACGTGGGAAGTGGCAGGACATTACAGAATAAAATAATATGGAATTACAGGAAGCAATATTAAACAGGCGGACCACGAATACGAAGTTCGCCGATAAGAAAGTATCACCGGAGCACATCGAGCTTCTCATCCGGATGGCGTCGTTTGCGCCGAGCCATTTTAATTCGCAACCGTGGCGATTTATTGTTGTGGAGGACGAGGATACTATCTCACGAATCGGAAAGATAGCAGGCGACAGCATGGTGCAATTAATGGAGGAAGGGACATTCTGGAAAAAGTACGAAAAGTATTTCAGGATCACGAAAGAGGAAATAGAAAACTCTAAGGACGGGATACACATAGACCACTTCCCAAAGATTCTGAAGCCATTCGCAAAGCAGATAATGAGCGAGAAGGGCGGGAAGCTGATGGCTAAGCTAAAGATACCGAAGATACTGGGCAAGGACGAAGAGGAGCTTGTTGCGTCGTCGCCGATACTATTCGTTATATTACTGAACAAGGAGGAATACATACCGGGAGCGCTGTCGGGATTTTACTCGACGATATCCATGGGCGCGGTGATACAAAATCTGTGGCTGGTTACGACGGACATTGGGATGGGAATGCAATTCGTGTCCACGCCGGGGGAGATACCGGAGAAATGGAAAGAGATATCGGAGATGCTGAACGTACCGGGTGATCATGAACTGGCAGCGGTATTCAGGATGGGATACAAGGAGGAGGGAATCAAGCGTCCGACGATAGATTGGAAGTCAGCACAAAGGAAGGCACCGGAGGATCTTGCATTCAAAAATAAATGGGGAAATTCACTTAAAGATTGATGGGGAGCGGTTTACTATACTCAGGACTGGTGCTGTATATATTGAACTACTCGATCGGGTGGGGATTAAATTTAAATGCAATCTCCATCTCAAGGCGAACCCACCAGGTGATATATTCATTGCTCATAATAAACGTGTTCTTTTTGTTGTTTTTCATTGATTTAAGCTCACGAGGATTTATATTTGCCCTGCTCTCGCTGATGATGTTATTCATACTTCCATTCGGTAAAAAAGGCGGAACATACCATAAAATAACCAGCACAATAGGATTTTTATCTTATTTATTATGTGTATTTTGATAGAGAACCCCTGATAACATTTGCAATAAAGTTTCTTTTGATTGGCACGTATTTTTGTTTAATTTATAAAAAACAAAATCAAGTATGAGCGAATCTTACAATTCCATAACTCCCAGCACACCCAGACCATATGTACCTACCTCCTCCGGAACGTCCGGCACGACACCGCGCGGAAGCGGCTGCAGTAAGATAGGATGTTTTTCAATTATAGGGTTACTTGTACTGCTGGGCGGGGTAATATTACTTGGATACCTTTTCATATGGCCAATGTTATTCCCGAATGACATTGGAGGTACATTGCTCGACCTCACGTACGCGGAGGGTAAGGATGGGAAAGGTTACCTATGGATACAAACAGATCCTTCATTTAAATATATACAGGAAACGGAAAGCCCGGGCTATAAATCGGTCGGACAGGAATGCGCGTTTTGCAGGACAGAGACATTTATATACGATCCGAAAACAAAGACCGTTTTAAAGAAATTTACTACAGACTACGATGGGATACCGCCGACCCCGACCATGTTTAGCGATAATGGAAATGTATGGATAGTTAGCGACAACAACAGTAATAATGAGCCGTTGATAAACGTGTATGATGCCGCAAGCGGTGACGTAATAATGGACACGAAGGGATTCATCAATAAACATCCTCAATACAAGGCAGGTATAACACAATTGCGGGTGGATGACCGCCCATACAGGCTTAGTCTTAAAACAAAGGACGGACTCGAGCTGGTGTACCTGGTAAACAAGGATACCTCATTTAAAAGTATTTCAGACTATAACACATACGCAGAGAAGAACACACAGGGAGATGCATCAATATATACACTGGTAACCGAATCGGGTTCATCCGAGCGAAAAAAACTATACAAGATAACCGGTCCGGCAGGAAAAATATTCAGCTCACACATACCCGAAAGCCTTATAGAGAACGGTAACTATATACTGCAACATTATGAATCAACCGCAACGCCTCTTACACCGGATAAGGTTTACCTGGAAGGTGAGGTGCTTTATTACGATGATGATGGAGCTGTGATAATATACCAGGACCAGATAGGTAAAACCGCAGACAGACTCCTGTCGAGGGTGGATAGTGAAGGAAATATCAAGTGGACTAAATCGACTGCAAATGACGAACTATTCGAGGAGCTAAAGCTCGACGAGGATGAGAATCCGTTCGGTAAGATGTTCTTTATGAAGGGTAATTTAAAAGGAGACAGAGGCGATAATATGTTCATATTCAAGCTTAAAGGAAAAGGAATATTATGTTTTGACTGGAACACAGGCGAAAAGATATGGGACATGGATATATAGAAAACCGTGAATAAAAAATTTATATTAATATTATTTATTTGCGTAAGCGTAATCCTCTCGTGCGGATTGTGTAATAATAAAGTTAATGAAATAAAAAAGAAGATTACCGAAGAGTATGTAAAAGAGGAAATGACAAAGGAAGGAGATTATTACGAAGCTAAGGTTGTGTTTGGTTATTATGATAAAGAATCGATGACCTTTGAAGTTAAAGAAAAATTTACCGATACTGAAGTAGCTATTCAGACTATCGATGCTCGAATCAGGCTGCCCGAACCTATCGAGACCGACAAAGTCCGGGTAACTATATACCTGATCAAGGACGGACTTGAATATATTAGGGACAGATTCACAAAAGACTTTGATAAGGAATGGACAGAATTTATGGTAAGTATTCCGGTTTATGATCCGGGATTTTTTAAAGTAGATTTTTCATATGAAGACGGAAAAAAATTTGCTTCCGGGACCTTTGTAATTCAAGAAGCAGAAGCAGAGGAATAGAGTCTTTACATATCATTTCGTAACTAATCACTTCATAAAGCCGTATCATTCTTATACCTTAAAGAAACCAATCGTCTTATGCGTAAATTATTAATTATTCTTTTCTTATGTATCTCCATGGGCAGTCTACATGCCCAGGAAATTCAGCAGGATGAAAGCTATCACTTCTTTCTCGACCTGAACAATATCAAAAATGACCAGGCATTCGTCGAGGCTATTACTCCTACAGTAAGCAGTGAATCAATCGTATTTTATTTTCCAAAGGTTATTCCCGGCACATACAGAATAGCGGATTTTGGCAGATTTATAAGCGACGTGAAAGCATTTACAAAGGACGGAGGTGAACTGCCCGTAGAGAAGATAGAAACGAACGGTTGGAGGATAGACAACGCACAAAGTCTATACAAGATCACATACACAGTAGATGACACATATGATACGGATATAAAGGAAGACCCTATATTTAAAATGGGCGGTACCGACATCGAAGAAGGTAAGGTTTATCTTGTAAACACTCACGGGTTTTTCGGATACCTGCAGGATATGAAGGACAAAGAGTATGTAGTAGAGATAAAACACCCGGAAGGGTTTTACGGAGCGACGGGTATGATACCTGCCAGCAATGACAACAATACGGATGTATTCATCACAGAAAGCTATAACAGGCTGGTCGATTCCCCTATAATGTACACTCGTCCCGATACGACAGTGATGGAAGTAGGAGGCGCAAACGTGCTTGTTTCGGTATATTCGCCAACCGGTTCCGTTCAGTCCAAATACATGGCTGAGAATTTTAGAAAAGTATTGGAAGCACAAAAGGAGTATCTCGGCGGTACACTTCCTGTGGATAAGTATGCATTCATATTATACTTCCAGGATCTGAGCGACTATGATGAAAATGATGAAGCAAACCATGAACTTGGCGCCTTTGCATTCGGCGCGTTGGAACATTCTTACTCCTCCGTTTATTATATGCCTGATGCCGGACAGGAAAACATTATTTCAAACATGCTGAGAATATCCGCGCATGAGTTCTTTCATATTGTTACACCGCTCAGTATTCATTCGGAAGAGATACAATATTTTGATTTTAACGAGCCGAAGATGTCCGAGCATCTGTGGATGTATGAGGGTGTAATAGAATACTTTGCTCATCATGTACAAGTAAAATACGGTATAAAATCGCAGGAAGAGTTTTTTAACTCGATGAGCGAAAAGATCGGAAGTATGCTAACACAATACGATGATAACCTTCCTTTCACAGTAATGAGTAAGGGAAGCCTCGACCAATACAAGGATCAATATCTCAACGTATATGAAAAGGGCGCAATAATCGGGATGCTACTTGATATAAAACTGCTTCAGCTCTCCGACGGTAAATATAACCTTGCAGATATGATGAAAGATCTTTCGAAGAGGTATGGTAAAGACAGGCCTTTTAAAGATGAAGAGCTATTCGGAACTATAGTAGAGCTAACGTATCCTGAGATCGGCGATTTCTTAAACACATACGTTGCAGGCTCATCCCCGCTTCCACTCAAAGAAGTAATGGCAGAGGTCGGTATAGATTACAAAGAGAAAGGGACAAGGAAAGATTTTACTCTTGGCCACGTTCAGTTCGGATTTAACCCGCAGACCAAACGCCTGGTGGTAGCCGATATTTCCAATATGGATGAGTTTGGAAAGGCAATGGGATATAAACAGGGCGATGAAGTATATAGTATAAATGGCGACGTAATACCTGAGCAGGGCATACAGCAATTTTTTGAAGACCTGTTCACTACCTTTAAAGAAGGTGATAAGACTGAAATGGTAGTAATGAGGGACGGTAAAAAGGTTACTCTCTCCGCCACTATGATAAAGACGGAACGTCCGGCAAACAATCAATTAACCCCGGTGGAAAACCCAACTCCCCAGCAATTGAAACTAAGAAATGCATGGCTGGGCACGAATTAAGAGATGATTCAAATGTTTATAAAATCCCCGTCTTAGAAAGAAGCGGGGATTTTTTTATTTGCATTTTGGAGAATTTTTTGTAACTTTACATACCGACGGTATGTATAATGCAATAATAAAAACAATTGAAGCGTACAAAAGAGGAAGCAAAAGAGACGAAGCTAAAACTGCAAAAGACTGCGCTTGCTCTCTTTATAGAACAGGGTTACGATAACACAACCCTCAATAGGATAGCAGTAAAAGCCGGAGTAACAAAGGGGGCTATATACTGGCATTTCAAAGACAAGGCGGCAATTCTCGACGATATTATAGAATACTATGACAGGTCAGCTGAGCTCCTTCTTCCCCAGATATTAAACCTGAGAGAAAGCCCGCTAACAAAGATCAAGATCCTTGTATATGGAAATGTACCTGAGTTTTCAAACAAGACAAAGATCCGAAATTTTTACAGATTGCGGATGGAAATTGCAAATCATTATAAGAAGCGAGGAGGTCAGCCATATGCTTTTACATTCCTCGAAGAGGTAGCAAAGCTATTTAGTGAAGCTAAGAAACTCGGGGAAGTGAAAGATAATATCGATCCGAACGTTGCATCGCTGACGATGTCGGTAATGATCTCAGGCACATATTTTAAGTATGGCATGGATGAAGCTTTTTTTGATCACGTTGAAAGCCACACTTCAATAATGGACAGTTATTTTGATCTGGTATCAACAGAAAAGGGCAAACAAAATACAAGGGACTTTAGAGAAATCACGGAAAAGAAGGTTCCACAATTATACAATAACTTAAAGAAAAATGAGACACAAAATTAAACTTTGTTTACTGCTAGTCATGATGATGTCTGGCGCCCGGACATCAACCGGACAGGTAGTAGAGACTCTCGTCGGTAATCTCGGCGGGAGGCCGGAGGCGCTCGCTGTAGCCCCGGACGGCAGTATCTATACACCCATGCCCCAACTGGCAAAGGTAGTGCGCATAACCATGGATGGGTTATTCTCGACTGTTATTATCAGTATATCCCTCCCGGAAGGAGGCGGCTTCGATAGTCAGGGTAATTATTATGTTTCCGCATTTAACCCGGGGACGATAGGAAAGCTAACACCGGATAATATATATACGCCTGCATTTGCAACGGGTCTTTCGGGTCCGACAGGAATAATAATGGATACGAGTAAAGGTTTCCTCTATGTAGCAAACTATAATTCAAATTCAGTTAGTAAGGTCAACCTATCGGATAGTTCAACTACATTTTTTACATCTTCAGGATTGATCAACGGTCCGGATGGATTTGCATTCGATGATGAAGGAAATCTATACCTGGCGAACTTTAATAACTCGGCGATAAATAAGATCAGCAGTACCGGCGTTGTATCACACTTTGTTACTTTTCCGGGAAACGGTATCGGATACATTACATTCGCAAAGGGTAGCATATATGTAGCGGGGTTAGGTAATAATAAAATATACAAAGTAACCCCCCAAGGCGATACGAGCACAGTTGCCGGAACGGGACAGACAGGATATATGGACGGACCGGCTTTAAGCGCGCAATTTAACAGACCCAATGGTATAGCAGCGAGTATTACGGGTGATACGATCTTTATTGGGGACACGTTTAACCAAAAGATAAGAATGCTTATACTATCGGGTGTAGGTATCAATACGATCAACTCCTCCATACCCGAAAGATTTTCTCTGCGACAGAATTATCCAAATCCATTTAACCCTTCAACAGAAATCGTATTTTCTATTCCTGTAAAATCTAATGTAAGCTTAAAAATATACAACACAAACGGACAGGAAATGAGAACACTTGTAGAAGAAACCGTTAACCCGGGAAACTATAAAGTAATATATACCTCAGAGGGACTTCCGAGCGGTGTTTATTTTTACAGCCTAAAAGCAGATGGGTATTCGGAAACAAAAAAGATGATACTGGTAAAATGAGCATATATTTGCAGGGGCTTTCAACACTATTTAATATTACGGGAAAAAACACTATTTTTATTTGAGGGCTCAACGAGCCCTCTTTTTTTTTAACTAAAACGCCCTCAAATGAAAAAGACGATTATTACAGTCTTCGCAGTACTTTTTTGCACCTTTCAAATTTCGTATTCACAGACAGTCAGCACGCTCGTGCCGGGTCCATCGACATTCGATGACTGTCTCACGCTGGACGGCGACGGGAACATATACGCTTCACGCTACGTTGGCACAACCATAACAAAGATAACTCCCGCGGGTATGACAAGTATCTTCGCAAGCGGGCTAAGCACTCCGAACGGAACAGCCTTCGGACCGGACGGCTATCTATATGTGCCTAACAATGTAAATGCCGGAAGGATAGACAGGATATCACCCGGCGGTGTCGTAGATACATTTATCACCTCGATACAATATCCGACGACGGTTTATTTTGAAAGTGATACGAGTATGTTGATATGCAGTTACCAGCTAAACAGGATATACAGGGCAAACATTAGCGGGAGCTACAGCATACTTTATACAGGGAACGGAATGAACGGACCTGTCGATATGGATAGAGATACTGATGGAAACCTGCTCGTAGCGAATTTTACGGACGGCAAGATATTCCGTGTGGATTCGGCAGGTACGTTTAACCAGATAGCGGATCTACCGGGAACACTCGGATTTATGGTTGTCGCAAACGGTTATATATATACCACTGCTCTCCAGGTGAATAAGATATTCCGAACATCGATGAACGGAGACACGGTAACCTTTGCCGGAACAGGCGGGGCGGGTCAAGTGAATGGTCCGGTCTCAAGCGCGACATTCAATGGTCCGAACGGGATCGCAGTAACAACCACGGGTGATACGCTGTACGTGTCCGATTTTAATACGAGGTCACTCAGAATGATAACCGGTGTTACTTCGGGAATCATAAATATAAACTCATCAGCACCGGAGGGATTTGATCTTAAACAGAACTATCCGAACCCATTCAATCCATCGACCAAAATAGAATTTTCCATACCGCAAAAGGGATTCACTTCACTAAAGGTATTCGATTCACTCGGAAAAGAGATTGAGACACTTGTTAACAAAACTCTTTCAAGAGGGACCTATGCGGCGACATTTAACGGAAGCAGTCATTCGAGCGGAGTGTATTTCGTAAGGCTACAATCGAATGGAATTGTTATAACAAGTAAAATGATGTTGATAAAATAGTTTAGTCTGCCTGCCAATATTAAAATGCACAGGGTATAACCGCTATCCTGTGCATTTTTAAATTAAAATGGTTATTTTAGTTAATCATCTCATCAAATAACCTGTTTTATTAATCAAATTCTCCCGTCTATGAACACATCACTATACAAGAATTGGTGGGCATTAACCATCAAAGGTGTTCTGGCTATAATTTTTGGATTAATGATCTTTTTTGCACCTGGAATGGGCGCAGTAGCGCTGGCGTATTACTTCGGTTTCCTTGTTATATTTACTGGGATCTTTATGATAGTAGCGGCATTTGCTCACAAATCGGTAAATCAAAACTGGGGATGGTGGCTATTCGAGGGCATACTGGATATAATACTGGGTATTATCGTAATTGCATATCCTCTCATGTCGATAGCCATATTCATTCTTTTTGTCGGGGTATGGGCGATCTTTATGGGTATCTCCCAGATAATAAGTTTCTTCACGGTATCAGCGAGCGGAAAGTGGCTCTTTCTTTTAAGCGGGGTTATCTCGACGATCTTCGGGATTTTATTAATCTTAAATCCACTTCTCGGTGCGGTATCGCTTACAATGTTAATAGGAGCATTCCTCCTAGTCTATGGTGTGTTTGCAGTTTCGCTGTCATTTAAAATTAAGGGTCTAACCGCACAAACACAGACGGCTTAATGAATCAAACCGCTACTCCTAACATACCGCCCAAAAAGTCTATGAGCCTTTGGGCGGCTATCTCGATAGGAGTAGGCGCGATGATAGGCGCCGGGATCTTTTCCATATTTGGGGCTGCCGGCGCAGAGGCAGGCAACGCTCTCTGGATAGCTTTTGCGGGAGCGGGACTGGTCGCATTGTTAAATACATACTCTTACGCAAAGCTCGGCGCTTCATTCCCCTCCAACGGCGGACCGGCAGAATTTCTCATGCAGGGTTTTGGCGACAGTATAACAACAGGCGGTTTTAATATTTTGATATGGCTGGGGAGCATATTCTCCCTGGCGCTGGTATCGAGGGGGTTCGGCGGTTATGCAGTTTCATTCATGCCCGGCTCACCTGGAAGCGAGTGGATCACATATTTCGCGATAGGCATAATATTGCTTTTTGTGGTGGTCAATTTCTGGGGAGCCAAGGCAGTTGGAAATTCCGAACTAACGATCGTTTCGATAAAGGTTGGTATACTGCTCCTATTCGGGATCTCCGGATTATTTTTTATCAAACCTCAGCTTCTTTCGGTTTCCCAATGGCCGGACACCTCCAACATACTGGTAGCGGTTACATTGGTATTCTTTTCCTATCTTGGTTTCGGTTACATCACAAATACTGCGGGCGACATGCAAAACCCGAAGAAGATGCTTCCGAAGGCTCTGTATCTCAGCGTAATAATTTCAATCGGGATATACCTGCTGGTGTCTGTAATGGTGATGGGCACGCTTCCATTTTCCCAAGTTTTAAAAGCAAAAGACTATGCACTGGCAGAGGGAGCGCAGCCAATACTCGGTATTGTCGGATTTAAGATAATTGCGGTAGCGGCATTGCTCTCGACCGCTTCAGCTATAAATGCCACAATGTATGGAGCGGCGAATACAAGCTATATGATGGCACGCGACGGCGAGCTTCCGACTGCATTCGACAGGCGTATATGGAAAAATGCGCTTGGGGGACTTTTCATTACCGCGATAGTCACGATATTACTGGCTGTTGCATTTCCAATAGAGAAAATAGCAATGCTGGGCGGAGTGGTTTATCTGCTTGTTTATATAGCAGTAAATATTGCTCACATGAAGGTAAAGAAGCAAACGGGAGCAAACTCTATAATACTGCTGGCAAGCATTATCTTGAATATTTCATTGATTGGAATTATCTTTTGGTATCTTTTCACTCACAATTCTGCAATTCTTTTCGCTTTTATAGGGCTAATTATAATCTGTTTCATTTTTGAATGGGGTTATAGAAAGGCAACAGGAAGAAATATCAAGTCCACATTAGTTACTCCACCCGGTTCCTCTTCCTGAATTAATTTCATTTTAAAAAAATAAAATATGCTTCTTTCGATTGAGATCATTAACGGGAGGGACTTTTTAAAGACTTCCGCGCAGGGAGAGCTGGATCTTACAAAAAGTAAGAAACTGCTTCACACTATCGTCGAGAAAGCCCGCAAGCATAAGAATCATCATTTAATGATAGACATAAGGGGAACGACCTCCCCGCACATGGGTACTATCGAGCTTTATAATATAGTGATGGAAATGGAGAAGCATAAAAGTGTTTTGAGAAATAAGATCGTTGTGATAGATGACCCGGACGAGAATTTCAACAAGATGGAATTTATAGAAATGTGCGCAAAGAACCGTGGCTTTAAGATAAACGTGGTATCGGATTATGAGGAAGCAATCGAGTGGTTACTGAGCTGAATCTTCCTGAACTTCATTTATTTCCTCAACTTGTCTAACTGGCGTCGCATCAACCACGTACGTTTTCGCAAGAAAATCATGCAGCATCTGTGTGTACTCTGTAAGAAAGCCTACCAGATATCCTAAATAGAATAATCCTGCAGAAATATATTTTGATAAAGTTCTTATAACTGAACGACCGTAACTTATGCGCTCTCCATTATAGTCTGTAACCATTATATTCATTGCAATCTTTCCTAATGTAGCCATGGAATTAGATGACTCCATAAATGAATAATACACAAAATTTAAAACAATTGAAAAAATTATTAATATTCCTTCTTCGCTTTTATCAGACAAACTTATATCCAGGATTAGAATAATTATAGCAAACAAAAAATAAGCAACTAATAAAATTCCTAATAAAATTAACGTATCAATAAACCAAGCACCTAGTCTCCTCCACATAGAGGCAGGAACAAACACGATCTCCTCAATTACCTCACTTTCATTATTTTTATTAAGCTCGTCCATCTATAGGAGTCTTCTTAAAAAATTTCTTGTAATACCAATATCCTGAAACGCCAAGCAGTATAGTCCACAGAGGATAATTATACTGCAGTCCTTCCTTTCCAACCAAAACCATATAAGCGATAGCTGTTAATAACAACAGTAATTGCGACGCGCGAATACGTGATCCGTCACACTTTTCCTCTTCCGTATCAACCATAGAGACCGGAGCACCGGAGCTGATCATCACGGGAATAAACGCGATAGTGATTATTCCTGCTGAGATAATTTCCCACGTGCTGATGCTTTGCATAATTAGAAAGTGTCCTTTCATAAAGACCATGACAGCAACCCATATTACCGAGGCAACTCCAAAGTATAAATGCCTTCTCAGAGGATTGCGCAGAGTACCATCCAGTATAAATGCACCCGCCATAGCAAGCCCTGCAACATAATCTTCGATCAAAACAAGTGTGGCACCGAATAAAAACCAAACAACACTCTCAAACCATGTAGCATTATACCCGGATGACCGTGTAATTATCCTGAGCATGTGAAGAAGAAAAAGCATCACGAAGATATTGGGTACTCCGTAGTAGAGCATCCCCCATATAGTGAAGGGCATCTGCACAAATGCGGAGAAATCATTATCGGGATCTATCTCCCTGGATATTGCCCATCCCAGAAAGACCGCGATACCCATCGCAAATCCATAAAGAACGACAAAAGTTACCTGCTCCCCTGCTATAACGTAATATACCGAACCTGACGCGATAGTAATAATCGTTACTACCACTATTAATACGTTTGGAAAATATTCCTGATCAATAGGTCTGCCGAGTCGAGTGAGTTTCAATTGTAATTCTTTAATTAGCAGAAATTAGTCATAAGGCATAAAATAAAAAATCCCCTTTGGTAAAGGGGATTTTGAGTGGAATATAAAATACCGCTTTATTATTTCACAACCACCATCTTTTTAGTATCGGAAAATCCTTCAGTTTGTAATCTATAATAGTAAACTCCGCTGGATAATGAGCCTGCATTAAAGTCGAACGAGTAGTCGCCTGCTTCGGCAATACCCGTTACCAGCGTCATCAGCTCTGCGCCGGTGACGCTGTACAGCTTAATGGAAATATTACTCTTAACGGGTAGAGAGTAACTTATCCTGGTAACGGGATTAAAAGGATTCGGGTAATTCTGTTTCAGTTCAAAACTCTGAGGATTAGTATTATTATGTGTGATTCCGAGTATTACCGATGCCCACGTCCTGTAAACTTTTTGATCGGTCGCAACAACGAGTGTATCCCCGGAGAAATTATCCGATGCGATACCGATAATCTTATCGGAAGTCGAGAAAGAGTTATTATACAGGAACCATTGCAGACCGTAATTATTAGAACGGTAAACGCCCTCAACCGATCCGCCATACCAGATATTATGGTCGAACGGATTGACCTCTATGTTCTTTACATCAAATCCTGCCGAGAGAGGAAGCCAGTTTCCGTTAGGGTCTCCCTGGTTGCAGTATATCTTATTATCGAATCCTACTCCATGGATCCAATTGTCGCCTTCGTCATATACAATGACCTTAATAGAGGGAACATCATTTCTAACTACGAAACTATTACCGGCATCCGTACTATAAGCCAAATGATCGTCGGTAACTGCCATTATTATATTTGTATTCCACGGGCAGACTTTGAGAAAGCCCGGGAACGTCCCTGTGGTGTTCCATTTACCGTGAATGGATTTCATACCGGAAAGAGTGTCCATTACGTTCCATGTCGTGCCTCCGTCCGTGCTTTTAAATATGCGGGGCTCGGAATAATACACATTATTGTAAACGGTGTGCGCCATATACATTATGTTCTCATTTGAAGGATCTATATCGAATCCCCTGCACTGCTGTCCCATATTGCCGCCGCCGAATGGAAGATCGACAACAGTTGTGCCGCCATTGAGTGTGAGCTTATTATAATCGGCGCTATCGGGTCCGCATACGAACATCCCGTTGAATATCATCACATTTGGGTTAGTACGGGATTGGACGACAAAATCCACAGGATAGTAATTTCCACTGCCGCATTGAATGGAGTTAAGGAATGAGGCGGAGCTCCAGCCTGTCCGTTGTCCGTTGATCTTATAATAGTTTCCACCTTCCTGACCCTGCGATCCGCTAATCATTCCCTGCTGTACATAGATCTCCTTAAAAGGTGACCCTGCTATTCTAATAGAATAGAAATCACGGATACCATACGGTGTGTTATCTATTATAGTGTACCCTGTCTGTGAATAGGAAAATGATACGGTGATAAGAATTAAAAAAAGAGTGAGTGTAAGTTTATTCATGTACCCTCCATGAAATTTTTAGATTCACTCCCCACATATTGCCTGAAATAAAAGGTATCATTTTATTTTTAAAAAAGTAATACCAAGAATTTATTGGACTAAGATTCCTAGTATTGTTTTTCCAAATATTAGCGAAAACGGATGCCTCCCTCAAGACATCCGCTTTCTTGTCTGTCATTTCCTGCCTACCGGCAAGACTCTATGGAAAATAGAAAGTATTTTTCCAGCAGTTTACAAATTGTAACGCTCTCATATCGAGTTATTTTATTTATTCTAATATATTTCTAATTATTATCGGAAAGTTTATCGGAAGGATGATATTTATTGTATAATCGGATTTTTAAACATATCTTTGAAATAAAGGCGAAAATATGAAGAGAGTATCACACTTTCGTCTGTCATTACAAATATCCCTCACATTAGTTTTAATATCGCTTTTTTCATTCACGGATTTTAGTTCGCTGAGTGTAAACCCGTTTTCACAATGGACCGTGCTGGGTAATCTTCCCTTCACCCAGGAATATCATGTCACAGTCGCGTGGCAACACCAGGATACGAATTTTATTATCACCGCCGGGGGAAGAATAAACGGTAATACTTCAAGTAATGTCCTACTTTATAATACCGCCAGCGGACAATACCGCCCTTTGCCTCCAATGCCGATGCAGATCGAGAGGGCAGGCGGATTTGTTTTAGGCGATTCGATGTACATTGTTGGCGGCTCTACAAATACCGGAAATACTTTTTTGAACACTCTGTATAAGCTGGATCTGACAAGCAATGGTCCGTGGGTCAATAAAGCAAACTTCCCCTCCCCAATAGGCGAGATAACATACAGCACTGCCGAGCGAAATGATTCTCTTGCTTATGTAGCCGGCGGAAAAAACAATGCGGGACCTGTGAATAATGTCTTTCTATATAACGGAAAAGCAAATAACTGGATGCCGGGTAACAATCTACCCATTCAGGCATTTGGCGGTGGGTTGTCATTTGTATTGGACAGCCTGGTTATGTTCACAGGCGGTAAGAATAACGACAGTGCTCTCGCCCGCACCTTTCTCGGGATCATAAACCCATTAAACCCTGCTAATATAAACTGGAACACGGGACCCTTATATCCCGGCGGGAAAATATATAATTTTGGAAACTGGGGCGCAAAGGACGGAAGGGTGTTCTTTACCGGTGGAGAAAACACTTTCCCAAAAGATAATCTCGCGACAAGTGATACATACATTTATGAAGACGGCCTGGGGTTTGACACACTGTCAGATAAGCCGACACCAATTACACATGCCCAGGTGGATGGATTTATTATCGATACAACGTCGTCGGGATATGAATATGAAGTTTACGCATTAGGAGGATTCGACGGAAGCGGAGCATCAAACAAGAATGAAAAACTGTTTGTACTCGATTCGATCACAACTTCAATACATCAGATCTCAGGCGGACTTCCTAATGGCTATCGGCTCGAACAGAACTATCCAAACCCATTTAACCCGTTCACTAAGATAATTTTTTCAATACCGCGAAGTGATCTTGTAGAATTGAAAGTCTATGATGCTTCCGGGAAATTTGTTTCAACACTATTAAGTAAGGATCTTACAGCCGGGACATATGAATTAAGGTTTGACGGATCGAGCTTATCAACCGGTGTTTATTTTTATTCAATAATTGCAGGGAAATGGAGAGAAATAAGAAAGATGGTCTTAATTAAGTAGAATGAATATCAATTAATTTTTCGATCTGTTTTTTTATTTCTGCCGAGGGTTCTTCTCCCAGCTCTTTCTTAAATGTGTTGATCATAGAATCGTAAACAGACTTTGCTTTATCATGTTGCTTGGATTCGAGATGCGCTTTAATGAGGTCGAGATAAACACCCTCGTTAAGGTTGTCGGCTTTCAAGAGTAGTTCAGAATATTCAACAATTTTATCAGTTTTACCCAAATTTCTGTAAATTTGAACCATTTCTTCTAGTATTGAGATATAATAATTAGTGTACCTTTCCCTCAATTCCTCACACCATGGCTGATAATACCCCTCAAGGAATTCACCCTTGTATAGAGAAATAGCCTTTTCAAAAAGTATGATCTTTTCCTTATCCTTTACATCTTGACCCGTTGCTCGGGTATATAATTTTTCAAATTCAAAAGCGTCAATGTAATATATAAAATCAGTGTTAAGTGTTATTCTCTGCCCCTCGTAAATAACAAACTCAGGAACAAGACTTTTATCTTTCTTGTCACCTTTTATTGCCCACTTTATGATACTTCTGATGTTACTCAGAGTCTGGTGAAAAATACTTGTCGCGTTCTCGGGATCGGAATCCGGATAGAAAAGATCGATCAAGGAATCTTTAGTGATCATTTTTTTGCTCAGGAGAATGTAAATAAATATAAGCTTCCTTATTTTTCTCACCCATTTGTCATCGGGTATGTCGGTTCCTCTTATTTCTAATTTTATTTCACCAAATGTCTGAAGTCTTATATCGTAAACTCCGGTAAGAATATCTTCCTCTCTTATCTCTGCAAGCTCAAAAAGACTTGATATAAGATGTTCCAGAAAGTCGCGGTGTAACTTCTTTTCCGAGGCAAGATCGAACAGAGCTCTTTTAAAGAGAAATTCTTTTTGAAAGATGGTAATGTATTTTCTCTCAATACCTTCGGTAAGCGCTTTATCAAGAAACTCCAGAGCCATTTTTTCATTACCACTCTTTAAATAAAAATCAGCAAGATGATAAAGCGAGTGAACTCTTTCATACATCATGTTCATCTTAGTATAATATTCGACAGCCTTTTCTAAATCTTTTCCATTGAATTCGCTAAGATTTGCCTCTTTGGCAAGAACGGTCTTCCAATATTGCAGATAAATTTTTTCGCCTTCATCCATATCGCGGCTCAATTCCTCAGCCAGGCAAAAATATCCTTCCGATTTAGTAAAATCCTTCACGTAAAAGAAACAAATCCCAAGATTTAGATTTCCGACATAAGTATAATAGGGTATCTTGCTCTTGATCGAGATAGCAAGCAATTCTTCCCATACAGAAACAGACCTTTCGTAATCACATAACATGAACTTAAGATATGCCGAAGATAAAAGATAATTCACCTTGAAAAATTGTGACGGATAAGTACTTACAAACTCCTCCGCTTCCTTAAGAAATTCATCGGCTTTTAAAAAACTGCCCTCATAAGCATAAACCTGTACAATATTATTTATCGTCTGGAATTTGTTATAAACATTTATTGAGTTAGAAATCACACTTTCGTAATAGAAAGCCGCCTTTGTGTAATCTCCCTTGATTAGGTGAATATTTCCCAACTCATTTAGAATCGAGTACTTTATCCCCGTAATATCTTCTACATTCACTATCTCGAGAGCTTGTTCGAACTTTATTATTGCGTCGTTAAATTTCGAAAGATTGCTCAAAACTACTCCATACCAGTAAAGGAATGTAGCCTTTTCATCAGGGAGAAGATCTTCTTTTAATACAGAAGCAATAATTTTTTCCGCGTCTTCGATCTTACCTGTTCCTACTAAAACCTCAACAATGTACTTTTTAATTCTGAATAAATTACCGGTAACGTTACTGTTCAAGCCGAGAGCCTTATTAAAAAACTCAAGAGCACTTTTATAATCGCCGTCTAAATTCTTTTTGAGCCAGCCTCTGTAAAAGAGCATATCCGGATTTGTAACCATTATCTCCTCCGGAAAAGATTTTACCCATTTTTCCGCGAGATGTATATTTGCCTTCCTTCCCGATTCATCAATGTAATCCATTATTTGCTTAAGAGCCTCCTCATATTCCTCTGCCAGCAAAAGATATTTAATTGCTTTTACCGGTTCCCTTTCTTTGGAATAATGATCGGCTATCTTTTTGAAGTTTCCTTTTCTATTAACCGGGTCAATATTTTGAATAGATTTATTCATAAGGAAATTTTTAAAGAGAGGCTGGTAATTATATATCTGCTCGATCTTACCATCTTTTGCAGAATCGGCTCTTTGTATAAAAACATTTCTTTGTGAAAGCTCATCGAGTATTTTGGCACTATCCTTTCTGTTAAAAATTTTGTCACATTCTTTAGCGGTGAAGTTATCGAGCACGGATGACATCAAAAGAAAATCTTGCACGTCGCCTCTTTCGGAATTAAAAATGTCCTCAGCAAAATAATCGTAAAGGTTTTCGGGGAGAACGTCCTGCTTAAGAAGTTCGAAAGCTTTTTCCCTATTTGTCTGGAGAAACATATGAAGTCCGGTGATCCACCCTCCAAACTTGCCCACAAAGGGGGTATCCTCTTCTTTAATATCCACATCATATTCCATCTGTGCCAGTCGGCTAACCTCTTCGGGGGAGAATTTCAATTCATCAGTTATTTCAAAATACTTCCGCTTTGCTTTGAGCTTTCCCGTATCAAACTGCTCTTTCTTCCTCGTCGTTATTATGATATGTATATTTTTCGGAAGGTAATTCAAAAGATACTGCATCACATCCTGCACCCAGTTTTCATCCGGCAATAAATGAAGATCATCGAATATAATGTAAAAATCTTCATTGACCGATTTGGAAAGCTCGTTCACTACCGTACCGCAAACTGTATTTATCACCGAAACAGGTGATGCCCCATTCCTGTTTTTTATCGAATCCAGAATGACAGATGAACTTTCCCCAAATCCCTCGACTGAATTAGAAATTGACCCAATTAAATAAGTCAGAAAAGTAAAAAGCGAACTATCCGTCTCATCTATTTTGTACCAGCAATAGCTAATTCCTGCCGAATCTATAAACTGTTTAACAAGTGTAGTTTTTCCATAGCCCGCCCCGGCGGAAATGACGATCAGCTGTTTGCCTGCATTTTTCTTTAATAAATCCACCAGCTGAGGACGTGGGAGGAGTCTTGAGGTATCCTTTTCGGGGATTATCTTTGTTTGGATGATTACTTCTTCCATAAAGAAATTTAACTAAATAGGGATAAAATAGTGATATAAAACCCACTCTGTAATTCTCATTTCAAACGGATTATTAAAAGCATATATTTCAGGAAATTTACACTACTATTATGAGAAAATTATTATTCGTAATAATTCTTTTAGCAATTAACTCCACTCTATTTGCTCAAAGGGGCAAGGATCCGTCGGCTTTTGTCGACAGTGTTGTGAGTTCATTTCGTGGTAACTCTAATTGTGCGGTAATAGTCGGTGTGGTAAAGATGGTTCCGGGGCAGACGCCAGAAATGTGGAAATTCCCATACGGGCACATGACCACAGACACAAATAGTTCTCCTCTTGTAAATGACAGCACATTATTCCAGATAGGCTCGATAACAAAAACATTTAACGCAACATTATTGTCGATGCTGGTTAATAACGGAACGATAAATCTATATGATACCGTAAAAAAATATGTACCCGACAGTGTGCATGTGCCGGTCTGGGTAGAAGGAAATGATACAACCGTAATAAGATTTATAGACCTTGCTACACATTATTCGGGTCTCGACGATGAGCCTCCTATCGGAAGCGGAGGTATGACTACATACCAGGAGATGTTTAATTACCTCGATACCTGTCACCTGTTTAAAAAACCCGGAGAGTGTTATGTTTATTCCGATCTGGGTTTTGCGTTGCTTGGTGTTGCAATTCAAACAATACTTCAGGACAGCATTGAACTTTTGATCCCCAATATGGTTTGTGATACGCTCGGCATGTACGATTCAAGGATCATTGATTTCACTCCTTCACAGCTAAGCAGGTTAGCTCAGGGTTACAAGCCAAATCTACAGCCGGCTCCGGCCCTCATGCCGAACTGGCCGGCATATTACAGCGCGGGCGGTATAACCTCAACTCTCAATGATATGATGACATACTTGCAGTTCGCAATGCAGATCGATAATCACGGACTCCAGGGCTTGCTGGATACGCTGATGCTGGAGCGGAGGCTCACTAACGATTCCTGTTTGCATCCTGAGTCAATTGACAGCGTAGGGCTTGCGTGGCAATTCGGCAAACTCTTTCCCAATAATCCCAGCAATCAAACAAGAAGTACATTTAAAGACGGCAGCACAGCGGGATTTTGCAGTTATATGATTTTTGCAACACATCCTACAACGAATGTGAAAACGGGTGTTGTAATGATATCTAACTGGAAAAATTCCGGTCCATTGCAAAATACTGCAACCGAGATACTAAAATTTATGAATGGGTTGGGCTCGATAGGTATCCAAAACAACTCAGAAATAACAGGATATAAGCTGGGACAGAACTACCCAAACCCGTTCAATCCGAAGACAGAGATAAACTACTCTATCCCTAGACAGGAGAATGTTACAATAAAAGTGTATGACGTGCTCGGCAATGAAATCGCAACTCTAATAAATAAAAAACAGGAAGCAGGAAATTATTCGATCGAGTGGGATGGTGAAAAATATTCCTCCGGGGTTTACTATTATAAGATCACCGCAGGAGATTTTGTTGAAACGAAGAAAATGACGCTGGTAAAATAAACAAAGCTTTGAAAGCAGGAAAATATAATATCGAAATTTCAAACGGCAGCAAGATATTATATCCCGGTGATAATATCACTAAACAGAATGTAATTGATTATTATGATAGAGTTAGCGACCGGATGCTTCCTCTAATGAAAGACCGTCTCCTTACGATGCAGAGATTCCCGAACGGCATCGGTAAGCAAGGTTTTTATCAGAAAGACCGCTCGGATTACTTCCCGGACTGGATAAAGTCAAAGGAGATAAAGAAAGAGGGCGGACATGTCGACCAGCTCATATGCAACGACAAAGCCACCCTTATATACCTCGCCAACCAGGGATGTCTCACATTTCATATATGGCTCTCAAAAGTGAAGGCAATTGACTACCCGGACAAACTTATATTCGATCTCGATCCGCCCGGAAATAATTTTGCCATAGTAAAAAAGGCGGCTTTTGTAATAAAGGACCTGATGGAAAATGAAATGGACATGAGCGTCTTCCTGATGACAACGGGCTCGTCGGGACTGCACATAGTCTCTCCTCTAAAAGCTAAAGAGGACTTCGATACTGTGAGACGGTTTGCGAAAAAGGTCTCGACTTACCTGTCAATAAAATATCCCGATGACTACACAGTGGACATTCGTAAGGATAAAAGGAAAGGAAGGCTTTTCCTGGATTATCTGAGGAATGCTTATGCGCAGACTGGAGTTGCTCCGTATTCATTACGCGCGATAAAAGGAGCGCCTGTCGCGACTCCGCTTAGCTGGGGAGATCTGAATAAAAAGAACATAAATTCACAGTCGTATAATATCAACAACATCTTTAAACGATTGTCGGGTTTATCCGGGGATCCGTGGGAAGGATTTGCGAAGAAAGCAAAAAGTATTTCAAAAGCCGAGAAGGGATTGGATAATATAATGGAGGGTCTTACTTGAGTTTTTTCACCTCTTTATATCTAAAACAGTCCACGAAGTGATCGTTAACCATACCCGCCGCCTGCATATAGGCATAGCATATCGTCGAGCCGACGAATTTAAATCCGCGTTTTTTTAGATCCTTGCTCATCGCGTCCGATTCCGGGGAGGTGGCTTGATAATCCTTCATTGTTTTGTGCTTATGATGGATTGTCTTACCCCCGGTGAACTGCCATATGTAATTATCGAATGATCCGAACTCCTTCTGCACTTCCATAAACTTCTGTGCGTTTGTTACGGCGGAGTGAACTTTGAGCTTGTTGCGGATGATGCCTTCGTCTTTTAAGAGAGAGTTAATTTTACGCTTATCATACTTTGCAATCTTCTTGTAATCGAAATTGTCGAACGCCTTCTTAAAATTCTTACGCTTCCTTAGAATTGTGGACCAGCTGAGTCCAGCCTGAAATCCGTCGAGCAATAAAAATTCGAAATGCTTCCTGTCATTATGAACGGGGTTTCCCCATTCATTATCATGGTACTCTACCATGAGGGCATCACTGCCGGGCCATAAACATCGCTTCATTTGTTTCGCCATCAGTTATCTTTCTTTTTGCTCCAGCCTGCCATTCTTAACAGCATGAACATCTGTCCGCGGTGATGTGCTTCATGCTCGATGAGATGGTATATGATCCACTTCTTGATGAACTTATAATCCTTGCCGTCATGCGTACGGGTAACCTCTTTCTCGAGGTCATCATCGGTCATTGTGTTAATATAATCTATCAGCATTTTCCTGGTTTCAGCCATTGTGTCGAAATACGCTTGTACTTCAAGCGCTTCCGTAGGGGGTTCACCCTTATCTTCACCCCATGCATCATACCATGAATTATAATAGGAACGCTTTTTAATGTCGTCGCTTATCTCGACCGAATCTTCGGAAAGTGTTTTCAGCCAGCCAAGGTCAACTTCGGCAAAGTGCATGAGATATGCTCCTATAGGAAACTCGCCCGGAACCGGCGGAGTAAACAATTGCTCCTTCGTTAAATGATCCACGCCTTTGAGAAGAATTTTTCGTATGTCTTCCAACTCATATATAAGCAGGTCGATGTTTTTTCTTTCAGCCATTTATTAACTAATTTTATCTAAAGCAGTTTTAAGATTTGACATTATTACGGGCACTTCATCCGCCGTGCACGTACCAACCGATAGTCTGAACCATGTCGGGTTATTGTGCGCGCCAAATGCAGTGAAAGGTATCAATCCGATCTTCGCCTCATCGATGAGGAATGTCGTTATGTCATCGGAATTTTCAATTACTTTTCCATCGGGACCGGTCTTGCCAAGCAGATCGAACTCCACAGTAAGGTACATTGCCGCTTGTGGCTCAATAGCATTTACGGGATAGCCCGCTTCTTTCAGGGCGGAGAACTCTTTATAAAACCCGGATAGTGATCCATAAAGCCTTTGTTTTACTGATCTTACGTGAGCCTCAACGTCTTCACTTCTGTTAAGATAATTTGTTATTCCCACCTGCTCAGCTGTAGCAGTGAATGCTCCAATGTGTGAGATAATGGATTTCATCTTATTTATCAATGCGGGCGGACCAAATCCCCATCCGGCGCGCAAGCCTGTCGCGCAGAATGTTTTGGAAAGCCCGTCGATAAAAACAGTATACTCGCGCATGTCCGGATTAATTGTAACGGGATTGTAGTGTTCATAATCGCCGTAAGTAAGCATCCAGTATATCTGGTCCAGCATGAGGTAAACAGGTTTCCTGTTCCCGGAGCGTTTTGCATTTTCGGCAAGAATTAGATTACAGATGTCCTCCATGCCCTCGCGGGTGAGAACCGTTCCCGTAGGGTTCTGCGGTGAACAAAGTGAAATAAGATTCGCATCGCCAATGTAAGGAGCTATCTCCTCTGCAGTTGGCATAAAATTATTCTCCGCTTTCGTCTCTATCACCCATCCCTTAGCATCGGCGAGGTGAGTGTAGTGATTGTTATTCCATGATGGAACAGGATATATAACACCGTCACCCTCATCCAGTATCGTTCTATAAACCGCGTACACCAACGCGCGCGCGCCGCCCGCTATTAGAAATTCAGCGGGACTGTAATCGAGTCCTTCGTATTTCTTTATGTAATCGGAAATGGCTTCACGGTATTCGGGGTTACCCTGAGGGTTTGGATAAGTTGTGTTTCTCTCTTTATAAGACCTCGCAATTTCATCTTCGAGTTCAGTCGGGATAGGGTATATCTTTGAGTCGAAGTCGCCTATCGTCAGATTATAAATTTCGTAGCCCTGCTTTTTCTTATCTTTGATTTCGTTAGCTATGCGTAATATGCTCGATCCCTCGAGCGTCTCAGCCATTCGGCAAACGCTCGGAACTGCCCGGTCTGCTATTTTTTCTGCTGTACTCATTTCGGTTAAAAGTTATGTTTGGGTTTAGCATAATATAACTTTTCCCGTTGTCATTTTTGATGAAATAATCTTTCCTAAATCACTTCAATCAAAAACGCAAATACATTACCTTTATGGCTTACCCATGACTTTAAATGCAAAAGAAATACGACGCAATATTATTCGATTTTGATTTCACTCTGGCGGATTCATTGAAAGGAACTGTCCACTGCATAAATCACGCATTAGCTAAAATCAACGTTAACTCTTTCATGGAAAAAGACTTTACCAGTATAATGGGTTATACAATTCCTGATATATTTAAGCATTTAACCGGTATAGAAGATGAAAGCATATTAAAAAACTTTTTACTCCATTATAAACCTTATGCGGACAAAGTTCTGGCTGATATGACAATTTTAAATAACGACGCTATTGACATTTTAACTTATTTAAAAAATAAGAATTATAAGTTAGGAATCGTTTCAACAAAGCACAGGTATCGAATAAATGAAGTATTAAACAAATATGGTATTATTGAAATGATTGATATTGTAATAGGGCAGGAGGATATTCAAAATAGAAAACCTGACCCTGAAGGATTGCAAAAAGCAATTAATTATTTAAGCAGTAGAAACAACCTTTATATTGGAGATCATGTTGTCGATGCAAAAGCATCTAAAGCTATTGGAATTGATTTTGTAGCTTTATTATCAGGCACTTCTAATAAATCAGAGTTTGAAAATTACTCTCCATTATATGTAATTAATTCATTATACGAATTAAAAGGGTTTTTATAGTTTGCAAAAGAAATACGACGCAATATTATTCGATTTTGACTTCACTCTCGCGGACGCTTCCGAGGGCATAAAGCATTGTTTGGCAAAAGCATTCAACGAACTCGACCTGGAATTCGTATCGCCCGGAATGGAGGAGTATACAGTTGGAATAACAATGCTCGAATTTATAGAGAGGCATTCAAATGTAAGGGATCCTGAGGTTCACGAGCAGATACGCCTTAAATATATGGAGTTCGCGTCGGAAGTTATGACGGACATGACTCGGCTCTTTGACGATACTCACAAAGAACTCGTGCATTTAAAAGAGAGCGGTTATAGACTGGGTATCGTTTCAAACAAGTACCGCTTCCGTATAGAGGAGTTCCTTGAAAGAAATAACTACATGGATCTCTTCGAAACCCTGATAGGAATGGAGGACATGGAAAAACCTAAACCCGCTCCGGAAGGGCTTCTCAAAGCGATCGAACGGCTCGGAGTATCACCGGACCGAAGCCTCTTCATCGGTGATAATCCCATCGACGCCATGACTGCGAAGAATGCCGGGACGGATTTCATCGGGATTTCGCGTTACGGGCATAAGCATTTCGAAAATTCCGACAGCGATCTGATCGCATTAATTAAAACATTGGACGAATTAAAAGCACATTTATAATGGACGACAAACATAAAGAGTATTTTGAAACGAACAAGAACTCCTGGAACGGCAGGACCGCCATACATATTGGTTCGGAGTTTTACGATGTAGAGAGCTTTAAAAAAGGAAAAAGCTCACTTATGAACATAGAGCTCGATGCCCTCAGCGACGTTAAGGGAAGATCACTACTTCACCTTCAATGCCACTTCGGTATGGACACTCTCTCGTGGGAGCGTGAAGGAGCAATAGCAACGGGGATAGATATCTCGGACGAAGCCTTGCGACAGGCGGAAAAACTGAGAGACGAACTAGGTCTAAAGTCACGCTTCGTTAATTCCAACATTTACGACCTCAAAGACAACCTCGAAGGGCAGTTCGATATCGTGTTCACTTCATACGGTGTGCTTGGCTGGCTTCATGATATGGAAGGATGGGCGGAGATAGTCGCACATTTTACAAAGCCCGGCGGGACGTTTTATATAGTAGAGTTTCATCCGTTCTATCTCACGTTCGATCCCGAATTCAACTCCATCCCATATAGTTACTTCAATACCGGAAAACCCTATGTTGAGGAACACGAGGGAACTTACACAGGCGGCGGTGACGGAAATTTCTTCATCGATTACCAGTGGAGCTTCACTCTTTCGGATGTTATCAACTCGCTCATTAAGCATGGATTCACTATTGAAGAATTCAATGAATATCCCTATTCCGCTTACCCTTGTTTCCCGGAATTAGAAGAAACTGAGCCCGGAAAATTCGTAAATAAATACTGTAAAGAAAATATACCACATATGTTCTCCGTAAAGGCAAAGAAGAACGGATAACTAGCCTTGCACCTCTCCTTACGAAATCATAGAAAATACTGAAAAAAATTCATCTTTCAGACATTAACACCTAAATTTTTAGTCTTTTACTAAACTGAAAAATAGTAGCATCTTTAATTTATTTTTACTAATTTCTTAAAAGAGCAAATTACCATAATGAAGACAAACCTTTTTGTGTTACTATCAATTCTTTTGGCTGTGGGTGCTGCCCGTGCACAGGACATTAAAATAACTAATCCGAATAATGGAAAAAAATATGCTCCCAATTATGAAATAAATGTAACATGGGAAGACAAAACAACAGCTTTAGGACCGGTAAATATTTACATCTCTTATGACAATGGGAATAGCTGGGAGTTGATCGGTGAAGATATTGAATCTTCATCGAAGGGGTGGTACAAGTGGACAACTAAGGAGAAGGAATCAGATAAATGCAAAATAATGATCGTAGCACTATATGGAAATAAGAAGAGTTTTACATCAGAGGGAGTATTTATTATTTCTCCACGTGAAGATAACTCTACCGAAGAAGAAAGACCGCTAAGTATCTATTTAGATCTTGCGCAAGGAGCGATTTTTAAGGACCCGGCATTGTACCTTGGCACTTTAACAACAGAGTTTACATGGTATTTCCTTAATAATAATATTGGAGTGGGACCTATAGCTGAAGTCCTTTATTCCGGTTCGAACTGGGATGTTCAAGGCGGTTTAATTCTAAAACAAAAAATTTACACATTAGAAGCAGATAATATTATTTTCTTTAGGCTTTACCTTTCGGCGGATGCTATGCTTGGTACGCGGGAAAGAAAAATCCTGGAGCTTGGTCCTGCAGTTGAGACAGATCTCTTCAATGTGTTCATACGGGTGGGACGGGAGTTTGAAAGTGAAAATAATTATTTCAAAATTGGTGTTGGTGGGAATCTAAACTTCTAAATATATGAGCAAAAATGCAATAGTCATAAGTGGAGGCGGTTGTAAAGGCGCGTTCGCCGTTGGCATTCTCAAATATATCTACCAAAACGTAGCCGGGCTTGAGTTCGATATTTTTTGCGGCACCAGCACAGGAGCGCTGATATTACCTCTTGCCATCACAAATGAAATAGGCGAATTAGCCGATATCTATGGTAATAGCTTTACAAATGATATTATAAAAAAACGGGATATTACTCTGGCCGGAAGGGATGGATATCTGTTTAACGCAGGACCACTAAAAAAATTGATCGAGAATTCGCTTACTCAGGAACGCTTTCAAAGGATCATGAACTCGGGAAAAGAGTTCTACATATCGGCAGTATGTCTTCAATCGGGTAAGATAACTTACTTTACTAATTCAGATAACCTGATGAGTAATCTCCGGTATGACGTAAAAAAGATCAATACAAGAGAGGAGCTTATAGATGCAATTCGGGCTTCAGCGCATCAACCGGTTTTTATGGAGGCTATTAAGATCTCCGGCTTTCAGTATGTGGATGGAGGAGTCAGAGATTACTTGCCCATTATGCCTGCGATCGATACAGGTGCAGAAAAGATACTAAGCATAATTCACTCCTCGGAGAATGAGATACATGATTATTCGCAATTCAAAGATCTGTTGAGTATTGCAAAAAGATCGATCGACCTGATGTCCACCGATGTGGGCGCAAATGATTATGAGATAGCAAAACTAAGAGATACAAATGGAAGCTTACTGGAAGCTATCCGCCCGGATGCTATGCTGGCAAAAGACGGTCTGGAGTTCATCCCTGAAGAAATGAGAAGGAATATCGATAAAGGCTATGAGAAAGCAGAAGCATATAACTGGGACGTGTTTTCGGAGATTGTATAAAGGGATGTGAGAAAGGCATTATAATACCTTTCCAATAGAGTTATAAATTCTCTCAATTTTATATAATTTTATTTAATTGAGAGAATTTTTTATGGATAAAATCAACGTACTCTTTCTTTTCAAACCCTTCCCCGCTTTAAAGAAGCGCTTCCGGGAACGGCTGGGAAAATATAAGAACGTCCGCCTTATCTTTCCAAATAAAACCGACGAGAAGACACTGCTAAAATACGCACCGGAAGTAAATGCTATCGTTGGCTGGATGCCTCCGGAAAATCTCCTGCATGAAGCAAAGAACCTCAAGCTCTACATAAATCCCGGCGCCGGTGTGAAACATCTGATGAAGATGTTTACCGAACTCAATAAAAAGCGGAAGGTAGTACTGGTAAATGGGCACGGTAACGCGTACTTCACCGCGCAGCACACAGTTGCAATGCTTCTCACGCTCGCCAATAAGATAATTCCCCATCACAAATGGCTTTCGGAAGGCAAATGGCGTCTCGGCGATAAAGCCGCAAAATCCATACCTCTCCGCAAAAAGACCGTCGGCTTCCTCGGTTACGGGCATATTCCCAGGCAGGCTCATAAATTCCTGTCTAGCTTCGATCTCGATTTCATCGCATTGAAAAGGTTGTGGAAAAAGGGTGAAGGCAAAGGATTAAAACAGAAGTTCACCACCGCACAACTGGATGATTTTGTGAAGCAGTCCGACATTCTCATCATCGCGCTCCCGCAGACGGGGAAGACGAAGGAAATGATAAAGCTGAAACAACTGCGCCTGCTCGGAAGGGACGGTCTGCTTGTTAACGTTGGACGCGGGGATGCAGTTAAAGAGGAAGCACTGTACAAAGCATTAAAAGAAAATATCATCGCGGGCGCGGCTATAGACGTGTGGTATGACTATGATCCTAAGCCCGACCGCAAAGGCAGAAAGTACCCGTATTACTTCCCCTTCCACAAACTCGGTAACACGATCATCTCGCCTCACCGCGCGGCATCGCCCTTCGACGACCTCGACCGCTGGGATGACGTCATAGAAAACCTCTCCCGCCTCGCCCAGGGAAAAAGAAAATTTTTAAATGAAGTGGATGTAAAAGAGGGGTATTAGGAATCTCCCCAATAATAATCATGCAGGTAATAATATATAACATATTGAGCTACAGCCATATGTCTTCCCCAATGCGAAACATAACCGAATTGTAATTCCCATAATGCATCTTGTTTGTAGTTATCATCACCGTTATCATATTTTTCAATTTCACTTTTTAAATCCTCATAAATTTCAAAAATATCCAGGATCAAGTCATTGCTGACCGGTTCTTCCTTTTTAAATGGATTAAAAGAATAGTGGTATATGACACCACCAAACTTTTCTCGCATACCCTTCAGAATTCCATTATCTCCATTAAAATCCTTATCCGGTACATTACTGAGTGGAATGTGAGGTAAAGCTAGCACTGTAAAACTAATCTTAGAAAATAACTGATCCACTTTAGTAAAGAAATCTTTCACTTCGTAATTATCATAATCCTCAACTAAAGAGCAATAGTTCCTAACAGCACCTATAAATTCATCTATACTTTTTCTTACATTATCTTCTCCTCGCCCCTCTCCAAAAACTAAATCACTATAATCTTCACCCTCATCTCTCTCAATACCTCTATAATGTTGTATGATTTCATTTAAAGGATGTAGTCCTGATGTTAAATGCACTCCCCAATGATAATACTTTAGCTGTGCTGAAAACAACAAGTCCTGTTTTTGTATATTATTTCCATTATCAAAAAATTCTGCAATGGGGTAGAGATCAGTGTATATACTTTCTATATCTTCTGCCAGCATGCTGACGATTGGACTCGGATTTTTATAATAAGGGTAATAAATGAAGGAATAATAATTATACCCCTCTCCAATAAATTCGTGTATTAATCCATAATATTTAGTTGTACCTAATTTATCATATTTTCCTTTCAAATAAAAATCCTCAACATTACATGGAATTTCTGGCAATGCTAGATAAGTATGATAAATTAGACTGATATCTTTCCCAACTTCACTAAGAAAGACTATCACTGAGTAATCATTATAATTTTCAACCGTGCTTGCATATTTTTTGACTGCATTAACAAAATTTTGGATTCTATCGTCTTGAAAATCCTCCTCCGCTAATCCAATGCATCCGTAATATACTCTCGTAACATATTCCAGTTCTACTTTCCCGTCCTTCTGGTGCTTATCGTAAAATGTCTGTATGGCCTTCATCATTTCCGGGCTTGCCTCTTCCTCTGCCGGCATATCCGAATACGAAAATATTCTCCCCTTTAACGCATTAAGATCCAATTCCTGTACGTTCTTGAATTCCTTCTTTTCGAAGCCCGATCCTGCAAAGAATGGCTCTACATATTTCTCTACTGTCTCATAGCTTTTTTTGATAAGGCTTTTATCTGTACAGTACTCCTCCAGTATACGGTCATAATCCTTCATACGATCGCCGGATGCGTGCTCATTCCAAATGAGAAAGACCTCACATGATGGCGACTTTAGTATTCGCTTAAATTCCTCTCTCGTCTTTTCTATATCGAACCAGTGAAAGGCCTGAAAGCAAACAATATTATCAATACTCCCTGACGGCAGGGTAGTATTTTCCGCGGTACCGTCCACACTGTGAAATTTCTCATACCCGGCAAGCTCCTGCTCCGCTCTTTCCCGCATTTCTTTATTTGGCTCTACTCCATAGACCGTGCATCCCGCTTCGAAAAATAGCTTTGTGCCTATACCCGTGCCCATCCCAATATCGGCGATTATATCTTCGGACCATAGCCCGACATCATCGGACTGTAACCAGTCCATCATTTCCTTTGGATAACCCGGGCGGTACTTAGCATAGTTATCTTCCCTCCCTGAGAAGCGTGTGGTCGACTTCTTATCCAACCTTCCCCCTGTACACCCTTGTTATATATTCCAGCTCTATCTTCCCGTCCTTCTGGTGCTTGTCGTAGAAGGTTTGTATGGCGTTCATTAGTTCGGGCGTGGCTTCGTCCTCCGTAGGCATGTATGAGCTGGAGAAGATCCGTCCCTTCAGCCCGGCGAGGTCCACCTCCTGTATGTTCCTGAACTCCTTCACCTCGTACCCGCTGTCCCCGAAGAATGGCGCAATGTCCTCCTCCTGCACGGCATCGCTGTGGCGCACGAGTTTATAATCCGTCCCGTAGTCCACGAGTATCTGGTCGTAATCCTTCATCCCGACGGTCGCGGTGCGCTCGTTCCAGATGAGAAAGACTTCCGACTCATCCGTCCTTAGTATACGCTTGAATTCCCCTCGCGCCTTATCTATATCGAACCAGTGGAACGCTTGACAGCACACTATTAGGTCCACACTGTCGAAGGGAAGCGTCGTATCCTCGGCTGTCCCGTCTATGCTGTGGAATTTCTCGTACACCGCCAGCTCCTGCTCCGCTCTTTCGCGCATCGGCGCGTTGGGTTCCACTCCGTAAACCGTACACCCGGCATCCAGGAATAGCTTCGTCGAGATACCCGTGCCCATTCCCACGTCGGCTACTACGTTCTCCGGCACGAGCCCGACCTCGTCGGATGTAAACCAGTCCATCATCGCTTTTGGATAGCTGGGACGGTATTTCGCGTAGTTATCTACACGGTTAGAAAATCGCTTTGTTGGTGATTTTTCCATAGTTTATATTTTGAATCCTACGTTTAATATAAGATTAATATTGTAATGTCATAATAATTATTGTTAATTTATTATGTACACGCTAAAAGACGCTGATCACCTGCGGGTAAATAGCCTGAGCCATCCGACGGTTATTAGCCTGCAGGAGTAAGCGGGAAAATTTTATGATAAAATATATATTAACCATATTATTCTTTTTAGTAAATTGCATTCCCTCGGGAGTATCCGCTCAATGGGTAAAGATCAATTCCCTATCGGCTTCCGTTGTGCAGGATATTAAATATGACAACGGTATTATTTATGCTGTTTCCAGCGGAGGACTCTGGAAATCAGAAAATCTCGGCATAAACTGGACCAACATCAGTAACGGGCTTACTGCTGAAGCCCTGCATACATATCAAATACTTTTGGACAGCTCATCTATATACATTGCAACCGAAGAGGGAAATTTCAGATCGACCAATGGTGGACAAACATGGGAGCCGAAAAGCAACGGAATAGCGATCGGTCCCGGCGCGCTTAGAAGGTTTTGCTACTCATTGATCCGGTACAATAACGCCATGTATTGCGGTGCATTCGCAGGATTGTATAAATCCACAGACGGCGGTGATAACTGGACATTTAGTGGTATTACCGGACCACATTCTAATGTACACGTATTATATCCATATGAAGGAGATCTCTGGGCTGGAAGAACAAATACCGCCAGCAATGGCACTCTGCAAAGAACTACCGACGACGGGGCTACCTGGACTCCGATACAGTTTTTCGGGCAGTTCAACCCGGAAGTTTTCTGCTTCCATACCGCGCCTGATAATAAGCTGTTTATCGGAACCGGACATGGAGTTTACTCATCGACAAATAACGGAGCTAACTGGACAACGCTGAATACCGGCTTGCCGTCAGACCCTTATATAAGCTCGATCGTACAGAGAGGAAATACCATCTTCGCAAGCGGTAAGTTTGGCGCGGGAGGTATCTTCCGCACTTTTAACGAAGGCGCTACCTGGGACGAGGTAACGGATAATCTGCCTTTCATTAGCGATATGTATCATCTGGAAATAATACAAGACACACTCTATCTCGGGGCTTCGAATGGTATCTACAAACGTGCGCTGTCGGAGATCCTCACGGGAATCTCACCTGTTTCCTCCGGCGTACCCGATAAATTCAACTTACACCAGAACTATCCCAATCCATTCAATCCGTCCACTACAATAAAGTTCGACATCCCGAAAAGCAGATTTGTCACTCTCAAAGTATATGATGCCACTGGACGCCAGGTGGCAATTCTGGTGAATGAAAACCTCTCTCCCGGCTCATATTCGGCGGAATTCCGGGCCGATGGCTTGACAAGCGGAATTTATTTTTATAAGTTGATAACTGGGGAATATTCCATAACCAGGAAAATGGTTCTGGTCAAATAGCCTTTTTCTCTCCCTTTTCACATTTCATAACTAAAATAATAGGAGTTTATTATGGAGCAATCCGGGGGTCCTGACATTGGCATTATTAAACAAAAAATGGCAGCCACATGGGCAAACGGCGATTTCGGCGTGATCGCTAAGACACTTATGCCCGCCGCAAACGACCTTATCGACAGCCTGGAGATCGGTCCCGGCTCAAAGGTTCTTGATGTAGCATGCGGGAGCGGCAACCTGGCAATAGTATCTTCGCGAAAAGGCGCTGACGTAAAAGGCGTAGATATTGTGGAAGACCTGATCCGCCAGTCAAAAGAGAGAGCAAATGAGGAGGATCTGAATATTGAATTTATTACCGGCGATGCTGAATCAATGCCATACCCGGACAATGAATTCGATTTTGTAGTAACGATGTTCGGCGCAATGTTCTGCCCGCGTCCGGATGTAACAGCAAAAGAGTTATTCCGTGTCTGCAAACCCGGCGGAAAAGTTGCTATGGCTAACTGGACCCAGAACGATTTTGCAGAGGACTTCTTTGGTACTATCAGCAGGTTTGCACCGCCTCCCCCGCCCGGAATGGCTAAGCCCAATGAATGGGGCGAAGAAGAGATCGTGAAGCAGAGGTTCGGGGACTATGCATCGAATATCGAATTTACAAAGCGGACTACTGAATTAGTGTATGACGCAGATCCGGCTGGTACTACGGAAGCCTTCGTTAAATATTTCGGACCGATAAAGACGGTTTATGAGATGCTGGATGATGAAAAGAAAAAGCAGTTTACCGATGCCATTACGGACGTTTTCAAAAAATACAATATCTCGAAGGAAAGCAATAACGTCATGATAGGTGAATACCTCCAGGTAGTAGCAACTAAAATATAAATCAATGAACGAAAAAGTAGATCATTACGGATCCCAGTATTCAAATTTTGTCTCAGAACTTTACGAAGAAATCCGTAAGGACGCATTCGAAATAGATATTGGGCAAAACGGATGGCTAACCGCGGATGAGCAGGACATATTCATAGATTGGCTGGAACTTAATGGTGAAAGCCATCTCCTGGATATTGCATGCGGTTCAGGTGGTCCTACATTGAGGATCTCCGAAAAGACCGGCTGTACTGTCACTGGTATTGACATCCATGAAGACGGGATTAAAGCTGCAAATACTCAGGCTAAATCCAGAGGGTTGACAGAAAAAACATCTTTTATTGTTTCCGACGGAAGTACCGAACTGCCGTTTGAGAATGAAACATTTGACGCTGTTTACTGTATCGATGCGATCAACCATTTACCGGACAGAGCTAAGGTGCTCAAGGAATGGAACAGGATATTGAAACCCGGAGGCAGGCTCGTATTTACAGACCCTATTACAATTACCGGGGTTATTTCAAAAGACGACATTGATGTCCGATCATCAATAGGTTATTTCTTATTTGCTGCTGATGGTGCAGATGAACGGCTATTAAAAAATGCCGGATTCGAAGTGAAACATAAAACTGATAGAACGGAAAATATGAAAGAAATGGCAGAGAAGTGGAAAGATGCCAGAGAAAAAAGGGCAGGTGAATTGATAAAAGCCGAGGGTCGTGAAGCATTCGAGGGGCAGCAGATATTTTTTAAAGTTTGTGAGGAACTAGCTAAAGGAAAAGATCTTTCAAGATTTGCTTTCCTAGCTGTTAAAAAGTAGTTACTATGACTCATTTCTTTAAGCAGATAGAATCTGCCGAATGGGAGCAGGTTTCCACCGCAGTAAAAAATTATATTCATAATCACCGCAGTACAAAGGATGTGGCATTGTTGGATGTCGAAAGCTTCGGAGCAATAGCCGTTCCCCCGCTGGATGTCCTCGGATTTAATCGTGTTCTCGACTTCGGCATTAATAATCCCGTAAGTGATCACGATGTAGATGCTATTCTGGATTTTTACAGAGCTAATAAAGTCCGGCGGTTTTTTATTAATGTCAGCCCGGTAGCAATGCCGGGCAATGTCGCTGAGACCCTGTCAGCAAAGGGCTTCCGGCATTATAATAACTGGGCGCAGATGTGTTATACACTGCCGGCTGAGATCGAACCGATCAGTTCTGCACTCGAGGCGCGTCCGACTCACTCCGAAGATAAAGAAACTTTCGCTTACATAATTAACCGTGCTTTCGAATGGCCCGGATATGCGGGTGAACTTGTAGCCGCGTCTATCGGACTTCCTAACTGGATACACTTTATTATTTTTGATGGTGAAGAGGCGATTTCCGCCGCCGCAATGTACACTGCCGGGGACATCGGTTCGCTTGTTATCGGGGGTACACTGGAAAAGTACCGCGGGAAAGGCGCGCAGAAACTTCTCATCAACTACCGCTCACGAAAAGCTATCGAAGCCGGATGCAAATACCTCGTTACCGAAACCGCCGAAGACCTTCCCGAAAGACCATCTCCCTCATACCGCAATATGATAAAGTCAGGATTCGAACTGGCATACATGAGACCTAACTGGATATACGAATTTTAAATGTTTACCTTTCAATTTTCGCCTTCAGTGGTTAGTTTATTATCAGCATACCAAACCTAATAAATCTTAAAAAAAGACTATGTCTGACAAAGTAAATCCGATCCCGGATGGGTATCCCCGTTTTATTCCTTTTCTAATTGTAGACGGCGCGCCAAAACTGATAGATTTCTTAACAGGCGTTCTAGGAGCTCAGGAGACCGACAGAGTAACAATGCCTGATGGAAAAGTCGCGCATGCTGAAGTGAAACTTGGCGATAGCATGATTATGATAAGTGAAACCTCGGATGAATATCCGCCGAATCCGACAATGATACATGTTTACGTGGAAGATGTCGACGCCGTCTATAAAAAGGCAATGGATGCAGGCGCTGAATCATTAAAACAGCCGGGTGACCAGTTCTACGGCGACCGCTCATGTATGGTAAAAGATGCTTCGGGAAATTCATGGGGAATTGCTACTCACATAAAAGATCTCACCCCGGAAGAAATAGAAAAATTTCCAAAGTCACTTAGCTGGAACCAAAGGGTGATCTAGTTAACGATTGCAACTTTCATCCTCCAAATTTCAAATACAAAACAATTCGCATGATGTTCTTCCGGATGTTTTTTGAAAAGCTCATCACGGATCTTGTACGCAAAATCTCTGTCAGATAAAATTCCATATTCGTTAATATCAGAAGGCGAATATACGTCGTAGAAACCGCCACAATTTGTCAATGCGCTATTTGATAAATCTTTGTCCATCAGGTCATATCCAATAAATTCATAATCACTCTCCAAAATAGATCTGTCCTCGTCTTGTGGTTCCTTAATGCATGCTATCAAATTATATTTTGCCAGGTCGATATTTCTAGTCAAAAGCACTATCGGATCTGTATAGAAGTCAGTTAAATAATCACCGTTCATAACTACATAATTCCAATCATCATTCTTCTTTTCAAATACAAAATCTGGACAAAGCATTCCATCAAGGGTTACAAATTCCTTAACTTGGGGTATTGTTGAAACAAATCTTTTCCACATTGCGTCAGCCCAATCTTCTTTCAAATTAAATCTCTCCTGGGCTGAATACCAGATTATGTCCATAAACATTGTATTATTAATAATTTATAAGATATAGAAAAATTCCCAGGATCACTCAGCTGGACCCAGAGGGTAATATGATTACCATTCTGAACTAATTATTATTTGAGCATCCTCATGATAATCACATCCATCAAAGTCTATATAATTATGGCATCGATAAAAAGATATCGCAAACATTTCAATACAGAAGGTTCGCCAGGCTACATTATCAAGTTCCATGATCATTTTTTCTCCATCCAGTTTCATTAAAATGTTCCCATCTGCCTTTGACCTAAGCAGTAGCGAATCTTTTCCTACTATCTCAATCCAATCTTCTTTTGTTAGATCAATTTCTATATCATTAGTTTCACCAAGAGGATGAATTAAATTTGCCAACTTTGAGCATTCCTCCGGTGATGCCATAAAGTAAAGATTTGGTCCGGGTTCACCTTCTACAGAGTCGGTTGTATATTCTATTTTCATATTGCTGTTTTATCAAATGTTTATAATTGATACATTAAATTTACTAACTGATACTATAAAACATAATTTTTTCCTTTTTCGACGGCCTGGACCTTGATATGGGGAAATTGAGACAATATCCTGTGACCTATTGTATCAATTGCTCCTTCATCCCCGTGGACTAATACTACCTTCTTCGGATTCATTTGTTTCACGAGAAACATTATTTCATCCGGAGTGGCGTGTGAGGTATACCTAAAATTTTCGATACTGCATTTTACATCCACGTGATCAATACCAAAACTGTCGAGATAGATCCGCTCACCGCGCTTAGCATTTTTGATCCTGTAACCGGCTGTCGCCGGGTCGCAATATCCACACATCGCAATACCGAAATTCCTCATCGGCAGAAAGCGCTTGGCGATTCTGTATGACCCTGTTCCCTCGATTACCATACCACTCGTCGAGAGGATTATAGATGGCTTTTTATAAAACTCCCCCCTGTTGAAATCACTCCTGCGAAGCCTGTTAAATTCCAGCGAGCCCAGCTTAAAGCCCTGCTCGACCCGATTATCATCGTAATTGAAATCATCATAGACCGTATTCAGCGCCCTGGCGAGAGAGCTGTAATATACCGGCACGTGAGGTATCTTATTCTTCGCCATCATGTCAGAGATTCGCTTCAGAAACTCCTGTGATTTCCCAAGCGCAAATACCGGTATCAGCACGGAACCTCCCTGCCCGATTACTTCATTAATGAACCTCGCCAGAAGTTTATCCTGTGATTCATATGTCGGTATCTCCTCCGATTCGCCATTCGTACATTCCGTGATCAGGACATCCACATGCTCGGATGGTAGCTCTCCTCCCATTATCAGCCTCTGATCTCTGGATGAAAAATCCCCGGTATAATATATCTTCTTATCCCCTGCCTTTAGCATCACTCCCGCAGCTCCCAGGATATGTCCCGCGTGGTGAAATTCGAACGATATGTCTTCCGCCAGAAAAACTTCCTCATTAAAATGATGCTGTTTCATTATCATGGGAATAAGGTTCAGCATCTCCTCAGTATAATACTTGATATATGATTTATCCCAGATCCCTTCGAATTCCCTATCCATTAGATAGGCTGTATTTCCCAGCGTGATCTCGGCGATTGATAGCGTAGGACGCGTAGAATATATCTTCGCATACGGAAAGAGTTTTAGGAAATACGGGAGCGCTCCAATATGATCATTATGAGCATGGGAGATTATACAATGCTGAATAGTCTCGTTCGCAATAGACGTATAATCCGGGAACATGTCGGGACCGGATTTTCGAGGATGTAACCCGCAGTCCAGCACGATCTTTTCCCCGTCAATATCCAGCAGGTATGAATTAGCGCCTATCTCATCTCCGCCGCCAAGAGCTTTAAAAGTAATGATCATATTAAAACATTATACCAAACTTTCAAATGTTTCACGTGAAACAAAAATCGACTCGCAAGAAAGTGTTTCACGTGAAACATTGATTAATATTTGTTATTTCAATTGTTGTAGTTAAATATAAAAATAATAGTTAATAATTCTTGTGTAAGCACATATTAACTGTATTTACAATATGTTACTAATATCGAAAATCTGGGGGCAGATCGTGGTATCATTCTATCTGAAGCAACTGAATTTGCATAGAATTATGTTAATTTATAATGTATTTTTTTTCCTTATTTGAAAATGCAGAAATCTTACGACATAATTGTTATAGGTGCGGGACACGCAGGCATTGAAGCCGCTGTGGCTTCTGCCCGAATGGGATTTTCCGTTGGCATGGTGACAATGGATTTGGAAGCCATCGGACGCATGAGCTGTAACCCCGCTATCGGCGGTACCGCTAAAGGGCATCTTGTTCGGGAGATCGATGCGCTCGGCGGAGTGATGGGAATTCTCGCGGACAAGACCGGCATTCAATTTAAAATGCTGAATAAGTCAAAAGGTCCCGCAGTGTGGTCGCCTAGATGTCAATCGGATAAGGATCTGTATTCTAAAGCCGCCGCTGAACTCGTTAGGAACACTCCCGGCATCGAATTAATTCAGGATATGGTTGTAGAGTTATTAACTGAAAAAATTTCCAATACAAACGAGACTTACAAATACAAAGTAAGAGGAATCCGAACGGGATTAGGCTATGAGATAGATTGTAAATCGGTGATCATTACTTCCGGGACTTTTCTAAATGCGGTAATGCATACCGGGCATACACAGGAAGCAGGCGGACGCCTCGGTGAAAAATCCGCCACGGGATTGTCCGAATCCCTTATCGGGCTTGGATTTAAGACGGGACGTTTGAAAACGGGTACACCACCGCGGCTGGATATTAACACAATAGATTTTTCCGTGACCGAACCGCAATCGGGTGATGATAATCCAAAGCCTTTCTCCCATAGAACTAATGGAGAATTCCCTTACCAGGAGCAGGTGCAGTGTTTCATTACTTATACAAATCAAGATACACATGATATACTCCGTACGGGCTTCGAGGACTCCCCTATGTTCACCGGGCGAATTAAAGGAGCTGGTCCGAGGTACTGTCCTTCAATCGAAGACAAAATATCCCGCTTCGCTGATAAGCCCCGCCACCAGATATTCCTGGAGCCGGAGACGCTCGGGGGTGAAACGATCTACATGAACGGTTTCTCGACAAGTCTCCCTCTCGATGTGCAGGAAAAAGCCGCGCGCACAATTCCCGGTCTGGAAAATGTAAAAATAGTTAAAAGAGGTTACGCGGTAGAATACGACTTCTTCCCTACTTACCAGGTAAATGCTACATTCGAGACGAAGCTCGTAAGCGGGCTCTACACAGCAGGGCAGATAAACGGAACATCGGGATACGAAGAAGCAGCCGCGCAGGGATTCATAGCGGGCGTAAATGCCGCGCTGAAATTATCGGAAAAAGAACCGTTTATTCTTAAGCGAAGTGAAGCTTACATAGGTGTTTTAGCGGATGATCTCATAAATAAGAATCCGGATGAACCGTACAGGATGTTCACATCATCCGCGGAATACCGGCTTTTGCTCAGGCAGGATAATGCCGATCTCCGTCTGATGGAAAAGGGGTACGAACTCGGGTTGATCGAAAAGGATCTCGTCGAAAAAATGCGCGAGAAAAGAGAGCTTGTAGAGGAAGGGATCCGTTACATGAACTCCAATACCGTAAGTCCAAAGGCAATAAACGAATACCTTCAATCGGCAGGCTCGGCGACGGTTAACAGCGGTGAATTGCTGGCTTCCATCATACGCCGTCACGAAGTAAAGCTCGCGGATGTGCTGAATCTCGATGTCTATAAGGATGTCCCGCTTCTGCAGAAGATAGCGCGAAACCCGGATGCAGTAGAACAGCTGGAGATACAGGTGAAATACGAGAGCTATATCAGGAGACAGGTAGAGCAGGTGGAGCACTTCGAAAGAAATGAAGGAATAAACATCCCGCTGGACTTCAACTACGGAAGGATAAGATCTCTGTCGGCTGAAGCCACCGAAAAGCTATCGAGAATAAAACCCCGCTCGATAGGACAGGCATCCCGCATCGCCGGCGTGAGACCGTCGGATATATCGGCTATAATGGTGTATATGAGGGGGTGACCTCTTTCCTCTTTTTATAACCGCGGAGCGCCAGGTTTTTTGCTTTCCCGTTATTTTAGTGCCTCATCACGCGAGGCTCCTCACAAATTATACGTAACATATTTACTCTTCCTCCGGCATAGCGCCATAAAGGTTCGATCGTGTGTGCCGTGTGATGAGGCGCGCAAAGAGGACACCGGCACGGGCTCCCACAGCTCCTAAGAGAGGTTCGATCGTAAACAGCAGAAGGGAATGCCTCTGCCTGCTAATATGGCTGTGCCATTCTAGTTCGATCGTGTGTACTGCGCAGCGTGATGTATGTCATTGTACTGTCTTAAATTTTTTTAAAATGTGTTGTTGGTGCCGCTTCGCTAAAACACCAACAACGGCTTCTTTGTCTTTTAATTAAAAAATGACAGATGTAAAGATAGGCGTACAGGGCTGTAAAAGCAATGGGGCGGGGGAAGAAATTCCGGGAGAGTGAGGTGTGGTAAGGGGAAGGGGCAATTATCACTTACCACTCCCGAAGGGATGCCTAGGCAAAGGACACTAAGAACACAAAGAAAAAATGAACCGCTCCAAAAAGAATGAACCACGGAGGCACGAAGACACGGAGAAAAAGAATGCAAAACACACAAATTTTGTACTACTTAACTTCACTTATGCTTAACCTTGATAAGCATTTTAGCTTTAAAAAAATATGTTGAAATACTGATTTTGAAGTCTTAATTTGTTGTATGAAAAAACTTAAAGCAATTGACTTTTTTTGTGGAGCCGGAGGGATGACTGCGGGATTCACAAAGGCAGGAATAAAAGTAATTGCGGGAATAGACATTGATAAAACTTGTAAAGAGACTTATGTAAAAAATAATACTAAATCCAAATTCATTGAGGCAGATATAAAATTATTAACAAATGAAACATTAATCAAGAAGACTGGGATAAGACAAAATGATGATAATTTAATTTTTATAGGATGTAGTCCTTGTCAGTACTGGTCTAAAATTAAAACAGATAAATCCAAATCAACTGAATCCAAAAACCTTCTGAAAGATTTTCAAAAATTTGTTGCTTTTTTTAAGCCGGGATATGTTGTTATTGAAAATGTACCTGGAATACTTAATAAATTTGATGAAAGTCCTCTGAAAGATTTTCTAAAATTTTTGGAACAAGAAGGGTATAAATATGATTTTAGGATTGTAAATGCCAGTCACTATGGTGTACCGCAAACAAGAAGAAGGTTTTTGCTTTTAAGTTCGCGAGTGAACGATTCAATAGCACTACCAACTCCAGATACAAAGGAAAATCCACCGACGGTACGTCAATTTATATCTTCGAAAAGAATCTTTAAACCAATTCGAGCTGGTCATAGGGATAATTCATTATTTATGCATACTTCTAGTGACTTATCTTCTACGAATATTGAACGTCTTAAACTAACCCCAAAGGATGGGGGTTCGAGAAAGTCATGGAAAGATACCCCCTTACAGATTCCTACATATGTAAACAGAGACAACTCGTTTCATGATATTTATGGGAGAATGTTTTGGGATAAGCCTGCTCCCACTCTTACAACCAAGTTTTACAGCATCAGTAACGGACGGTTTGCTCATCCTGAACAAGATCGAGCCATTTCGTTACGTGAAGGAGCAACATTACAAACCTTTGACTTCAATTACAATTTCTATGCGTCCTCTATTGCAAATAAAGCCAAGCTAATTGGAAATGCTGTTCCACCTGAATTGGCATTTCGCATAGCAAAATCCCTCCAATAAATTTGACAATTTTATGAGTGGAAAGAATGAATTAGTAATGCGGTTTGACCCAAATACAATACAACATTTGGGTATAAAAATGTATTCGACGCTTCCTTCGGCTCTTGCAGAATTAATCGCCAATGCTTATGACGCCGATGCACATGAGGTTATGATAAATTTGTATGATAAAAAGGATAAGAAAATTATTGTAAGTGATAATGGGTTTGGTATGACTTTTGAGGAAGTTAATGATCATTTCTTGTTGATAGGCAGGAACAAAAGGACAGACGGTGAAGAAACAACACCTCTAGGACGAAAGGTTACGGGGAAAAAAGGATTAGGAAAGTTAGCTTTCTTTGGGATAGGTGAAACAATAGAAGTATCTACAATCAAAGAGGATTCTGGTGTAAAGGTTTCATTTGTAATGGATTGGAACGAACTAATTAATACTCGCAATCATGATTACAAACCAAAATTCAAAATCGAAGATTGTAATCCTGAAGAAAAAGGAACCACAATTACATTAACAAATCTAAAACGTAAAACATCTTTTAACATTGAGGATTTAGCTGAAAGTATTTCTAAGCTATTTAATTTATTAGATAGTGATTTTAAAGTGGTTTTAAATCACAATGACGAGGGTAGAATCGAAGTTGATAACAAGTTAAAATATTCACATATAGATAAAGAATTTGAATTCGATTTTCCTGAATTTACCGACAAAGTTGAATCTGATTATGAATACAAAAATGAGATTAAGGGAAAAATTTTAACATCTGAAAAGCCGTTAAAGCCTGGGCTAAGGGGTATTACTCTGTATGCAAATGGGAGACTTGTAAATGCACCTGAATTTTTCGGAGTTTCCGAATCTAGTCATGGTTATTCCTATTTTACAGGATGGTTGGAAGTGGATTATGTAGACGACTGGGATGAAGATGTAATTTCAACAAATCGTCAATCGCTGAATTGGGACTTGCCCCGTACCGAAGAATTAAGAATATTTTTACGAAAAACACTGCTTCAAGTCGAAAGAGTATGGCGTGAGGAAAGAAATAAGGAAAGAAGAAAAAAAATACAGGAGAAAACCGACGTAGATATTACAAAATGGTATGAAAATCTGCCCAAAGAAATTCTTAGTAAAATTGAACCGTCAGTAGAATTAATTGTAAACAATTCTGAGTTAGAAGAAGAGCAACAAGAAAAGGTTATAAAAAATCTTCATGATCTTGCTCCAGAATATCCTTATTATCATTGGAGACATTTACACCCAAAGATACAGGAAGTAAGTGAAGAACATTATCAAAAAGAAGATTATATCGGTGCTGCATTTGAGGCAGTTAAAATGTACGTAAAGGAAGTTCAGAAGAAATCAACCCTTGAACAAGACGGTCAGCCATTGATGATGAGCGCTTTTGGTAAAGATAATTGCAAATTACAAATTACAAATAACAATACGCAGTCAGAGAAAGATATTGAAGAAGGTCAGAAATTTATGTCAGCTGGCGTGGTAGCCGGTTTTAGAAATCCAGTCTCGCACGAAACTCAAAAAGACATCCATCCAAATGTATTCAACGATAAAGATTGTCTAGATATATTAAGTTTATTATCTTATTTATTAGGAAAGCTTGATAAGGCAAAACTAGTAGATGAGTGATATTTATTCTGTAAAAAAGAGATCGCAAATAATGTCCAAAATTTCAGGTAAAAATACATTACCTGAGATTCTAGTTAGAAAGTTCTTATTCTCTAAAGGGTTTCGCTTTAGGGTTAATCAAAAAAACCTACCTGGAAAACCTGATATAGTTCTTGAAAAATATAAAACAATAATTCAAGTACATGGATGTTTTTGGCATGGTCATAAAAATTGTAGAGCCTCAAAATTACCTCAAACAAATAATAACTTCTGGAAAATAAAAATTAACAGTAATATAGAGAGAGATAAGAAGAACAAAACAAAATTAAAAAAATTAGGCTATAAAGTTATTACGGTTTGGCAATGTCAGCTTAAAAATGAAAAGATAAAACTTAAAACTCTTGAAAAACTTACACACAAGATTCTATAATAATAATTTTTATTCCTTTACCTAATTTAATAAGAATGCTCATTTTTGTTAATTTCCCTTCAATTCCGTAATCCCAACCATATTACCCAAAATTCGATTTAGAATGGATTCCCGCTTGCGCGGGAATGACATATTTGCACTGTTATTACAATAGTTTATCGTGGTGTTGCTAGTTTTAATGAAGCCTGATAAGAATTCCGATAATAATCGGGAATAAATTGCTAGTAAATGGTTAAACAAATTTCATTAAAAACAAAAAACAAGAAAACAATGAAAACATTACTAACATTTACAGCAATCTTTTTAGCAGTGATCTCTTTCTTTTCGCAATCAGTGAACGCCCAGGTGAGTGAAAGCTGGGTGAAGCAGTACAACGGCACAGCAGACGGCTACGATTACGCAGAGTCTATCGTAACGGACGATGCCGGTAATTCATATGTAACCGGGTATTCCGACAGTATGGGAGTAGCCGACATAGTAACGATCAAGTACAGCTCTACAGGAACGGTACGCTGGACAAAGAAGTATGACGGTCCGGCTCACGGGGACGACAGGGGTATCGCGATCGCGATCGACGATTCATCGAATGTATATGTAACGGGATACAGCGAGGGTATCGGTACTATGATGGACTTCGTTACAATCAAGTACAGCTCATCGGGTGACGTAAAATGGATCTCAAGGTATAACGGACCAATGAGCGAGGTTGAAGCGCCAACCTGTATTACGGTCGATGCAGTTGGTAATGTGTATGTAGGCGGAAGCGGACCATCGGTACCGGGTGAGAGCTTCGACTTCATTACAGTTAAGTACACAGCTTCAGGCGGTTTTGCATGGGCAAGATATTTCGACAGACCAATCCCGGGCGGTGGTGAGCACGTTACAGCGATAGCCACACACGGCTCAGCAGTTTACATAACAGGGTACAGTATTGCTCCCGGATTCATGGACCTTATTTACACGGTTGGTTACTCTGCATCCGGTGATACATTATTTGAAACTCCTTACTCGGGAACAGGATTAGGCGGAAGGAAGCCGAGCTCGATAGCAGTCAGCCCGACAACAGGCGCAATCTACATTTGCGGTCTGGAATATTCCGGCTCACCAGTGGCAGGAATAGATTACCTTACACTTAAGTATTCACCGAGCGGTTCACTATCATGGGCAAAGCATTATAACGGAACGGATTCGGACGTGGATGAAGCAAAGAAAATAATAGTCGACGGTACCGAGTCGGTTTACGTAACTGGATTCAGCGAGGGAATCTCCTCCGCTTACGATTATCTTACTATAAAGTACTCCGCAATGGGTGATACAATATGGACTGCAAGATATAATAACTCTGAGGACGGTGATGACAGGGCTGAAGATATGAAAGTGGATGCATCAGGTAACGTATATGTAACCGGCTGGAGCAGGGACTTCGGAACAAGATACGATTACCTCACCGTGAAATACAGCTCAACCGGAGCAGAGCTGTGGGACATAAGGTATGACGCCACAAGCGCCACAATAGATTCAAAAGCGTATGCACTTGGAATCGATGCACTGGGTAATGTATATGTGACAGGTGTCAGTAATGGACCTACTGGTAACGAGGACATTACTACTATAAAATATACTGAAGTAATGACAGGTGTAAACGGAAATACTAACTCAACTCCAGAAGGATTTGAACTAAAGCAGAACTACCCGAACCCGTTCAACCCGTCGACAAAGATCTCATTCTCACTTCCTAACGCAGGAATGACAACTTTGAAGATCTATGACATGGCAGGTAAGGAAGTTGCACAGCTGGTAAACGGAAATATGAATGCCGGAACGCATGAGTTCAACTTCGACGCATCAGGACTTTCCAGCGGAGTATATTTTTACACTCTTCAGTCAGGGGAATTCATGGAAACAAAGAAAATGAACTTAATAAAGTAATTCTCCCCCATAGCTCCTTCCGAAGGTTATTCTTCGGGATAACCTTTGGGCAAGCCCCTCTGATATAGAGGGGCTTTTTTGATTTATTCCTGCCTTAAATTTCTCCCCAAAATTACTTACCTTTAATAAAACAGTACATTACTTTTCTTTCGCATGGAATTCAAAGACCATTTCTCAAAACAATCCAGATTATATTCGGAATCCCGCCCTCGTTACCCGAAGGAATTGTTTGAATATTTGAAAACATTAGCGCCATCGCTGGAGCTGGTTTGGGATTGCGCAACAGGAAACGGACAGGCGGCGGTTTCACTGGCGGAGCATTTCCAGAAAGTGATCGCGACGGATGCGAGTCCACAGCAGATAGATAATGCTATCGAGAAGGAAAACGTAGAGTACCTGGTGGCTCCTGCAGAGGAAATATACCTGGATGATGAGACCGTGGATATGGTAACGGTTGCGACGGCACTGCACTGGTTCGATCACAGCAGGTTCTTCCCGGAGGTAAAGAGAGTATTGAAGCCGGGCGGTGTGCTTGCAGCATGGAGCTATGCAGAAACCAGGATATCGGATGAGATCGACCCGGTGATGGATTATTTTTCAAAGGAGTATCTGTATGATTACTGGCCGGCTGAAGCCAGGCTTAACTGGATGGAGAGATATGAGAATTTCGATATGCCTCTGGAAATGATAGAGGCGCCGAAGTTCGAAATGGAAATGGAATGGGACCTGGAGCAGTTCGTAAATTACCTTCACAGCTGGTCAGCAGTACAAAGACACCTCGAACAGAGCAAGTTCGACCCGCTGGAAATAGTATTTCCCGACATACTCGAGATGTGGGGAGACATAAAGAACGTAAAGAAGATAAGATGGGAATTGATCTTTATAGCAGGGCGAAAAGAAAATAAATGAAAACATGGCTGAAATAGAAAAAGTTGAAATAAGGAATTTATCAAAGGATGATTACCACGAGCTATTGATCTCGATGAAAGAGGCTTATGCAACGTGGGCAGGAGCACTCTGGAGCGAGGCGAGCATCGACAAGCTTATAGACATTTTTCCAGAAGGGCAGTTAGCCGCCGTAGTGGACGGCAAAGTTGTCGGATGTGCGCTATCTTTGATAGTAAAGTACGACCTCTACGGAGACGAGCATACCTATTCGGAGATAACGGGTAACTATACATTCGATACACATAATCCGAAAGGTGATACGCTCTATGGAATTGAGATCTTTCTGGGACCTGAGTACAGGGGACTCAGACTGGGAAGGCGTCTGTATGACTCAAGGAAAGAGCTTTGTGAAAAGCTAAACCTTAAGGCAATAGTATTCGGAGGACGGATTCCCGGATACTACGAGCATTCGGATGAAATGACACCAAGAGAGTATATTCAAAAGGTAAAGTTCAAAGAATTATATGACCCGATCCTTACGTTCCAGATGTCCAATGATTTTCACGTCAAAAAGGTACTTAGAAATTATATGCCCGGTGATGCCGAATCGAAAGCGTACGCCGTGCTTCTTCAATGGGATAACATATATTATGAGAAGCCGTCCGTAAAGCCGTCGGTTTATAAATCGACAGTGAGGCTGGGACTGATACAGTGGCAGATGAGACGATATGATGATGTGGATGGTTTATTCGAGCAGGTAGAGTATTTTGTCGATGCCGTTTCCGGATACAAGAGCGACTTTGCATTATTCCCGGAACTATTCAATGCTCCGCTAATGGCAAAATACAATGACCTTTCCGAACCTGAAGCCATACGGAAGCTTGCCGTTTACACTGAAGAGATAAGAGACAGGTTCATTCAGCTTGCTATTTCTTACAACGTTAATATTATTACAGGAAGCATGCCTGAGATGCGGGACGGAAAACTTTATAACATCGGGCATCTCTGCAGACGGAACGGCACATATGAAACGTATGAAAAAATACATGTTACTCCGGACGAAATAAAGTTCTGGGGAATAACAGGAGGCAGTAAGGTAAAGGTTATGGAAACCGACTGCGGTCCGATCGGTATATTGATATGCTATGATGTGGAGTTTCCCGAACTGCCGAGACTGCTTGCTGATAATGGAATGCGCATATTATTCGTACCGTTCTTAACAGATACGCAGAATGCTTATTCAAGAGTACGTTACTGTGCAAGGGCAAGAGCTATCGAAAACGAGTGTTATGTCGCGATCGCAGGCTCGGTAGGAAACTTGCCGAAAGTTCACAACATGGATATACAGTTCGCGCAATCTGTAGTGTTCACCCCGTGTGATTTTTCATTTCCGACATCCGGTATAAAGGCTGAGGCAACTCCAAATACGGAAATGATACTGGTAGCAGATGTAGATATCGACCTGCTTAAGGAACTCCATTCATTTGGTGCAGTCAAAAACCTGAAGGATAGGCGGAAAGATATCTATGAACTTAAAATAGCTGAGCCAGAAAAAAAGAACTAAATCACCTCGGATATTGTTTTCATTATAAAAAACGGGAATTATGAAGCTGGGAATCGTTGTTTTTCTATTACTTACATCTTTCAATTTCTTTAACTGTTCATCATCGCATTCAAACAATACATCACAATCTAATCAATCAACTAACATTATACCACCTGACAAAATGGCAGAAGACACAAGCGTAACTTTAGATACCGCAACGCTGGGAGCGGGATGCTTCTGGTGTGTGGAAGCGATATTCCAGAATTTAAAAGGCGTTTACACTGTGGAGTCCGGCTACTCGGGCGGAACGGTGGAGAACCCATCCTATGAGCTGGTATGCACAGGCACGACCGGGCACGCAGAGGTAGCAAGGATAACATTCGATCCGAAAGTCATACCTTATGAGACACTGCTGAATGTGTTCTTCCGAACGCACGACCCGACCACGCTGAACAAACAGGGAGCAGACGTAGGCGAGCAATACAGGTCAGTGATATTTTACAACAGTGATGAACAGAAGGAGACAGCGGAAAAGGTAAGGAAGGAAGTGGAGGACGCGAAAGTATGGGACGATCCGATAGTAACGGTTATAGAGCCCTTAACAAACTTCTATAAAGCGGAAGACTATCACCAGGACTATTACAACAACAATCCGAACAAAGGATACTGCTCCGCGGTGATATACCCTAAACTGAAAAAATTCTATAAGGAATTTCCCGATCTGCTGAAGGAAAAGAAAGAAGAGAGTCATTAAAAGTTAAACCCCCGAAAGGGGGTTTTTAGTATAATTTTATATTTGTATAATTCGTGACTTCACCAGACTCGGATGTATAGTTTTCATTATGAGTAAAGTTTTTAAAAACAAAATCGTCCATTCCAGAGAAATTAAAGTACTTTCTTACTGTCCATTTATAGTCATTACTATACCGGAATGGATCAAACTGCAAGTAACTTAAATCAGGAATCCTAAAATTTGGCGAGGCTGTAAATACATTCATTACCTTAGTTGGTCCGGAACTCGCAACCAATGTTGCTTTATAAATTCCATTACCCTCCACAGCAGTCCAGCTGAAATCAGAATAATACAATTGAGTTGAATCATTTTCTGCTGGATAAATTATATATGGAGAAGAATGAAATTGAAAATTGTTATTTCCACCTTCGTTATATTTAAAGATCCCTTGTGCATCCCCTTCTGAAGAATACTGCTGAATGAAAATATAATTACTAAATGGTATTGGAAGATTATCCGGTACAGTAATAGAGAAACTATTATTTGCAGAAAAGCCTATAGGAAAATATTCGTAACCTAACGGTTTGTATCCTGTAAAACTTTGATAGTATCCTAATTGCAGGGTGCTTCCAAGAGGAGATTGAATTGAGGCAGAAATAATTCTCTCACCAGGATCAAGCATCAAGTCAGTGGAGTCGATAAAAATATCCATATTCATCATGTCTCTCAAACTGATACTGTCTTTCTCAGCATACCAGTAATAAGAATGCTGAAGGAAATTTTCATATAACACAATAAACTTCCCATTTAAAGTTTCAATCCCTGATTCCCAATAGACATCTAATCTTTGGTCTGTTAAATACGGATAATATATTATTGGATTATCCTCATCAGGTTTGAAAAAGAGACGCATATCTCCCTGGCTTTTAGGAGCAATTGGAAAATGTGGAAGTATAGATGCTTTATTAGATTCTGGAGCAAAATTATTTTCACCAATATTAATAATAGGGTTAGTCGAACTTACACCAATATAAATATCTGCAAAAGCATTATTATTATATATGATAATTACATCATAAGGAATGGAAACATTATCAAATGTAAACTTCCCCTCGTTATCTGTTTGAGTAACTTGATTTCCGATCGAGACAGTTACACCAGATGCGACCCCAATATCATATACTACCTGTCCTGTGACAGACGTACCTGTTGGAGTAACACTCTCATCGCAGGATATTAGTGACAATGATAGCATAACAAATGAAACTAATGGGATGATATTTCTTTTCATAATCAAATTGTGTGATAGTTGGCTATTCAATTATAGAAACAAATTTTTGATTTTGCAAGTGTTTTGGTAGTGAATCAGATTTATTTCTGTTTAAAAAAAGGGGGAATTTGAATAAATTGGTCTATGGAAAACATTTTAAAGACGTTACTCGACTACAACGATTTCTCCAACAGGAGATATATCGAAGTGCTGACGACCGCCGACGGCGATCTCGAAAGAGAATTATTTCTCTTCTCTCACATACTGAACGGGCAGCATCTCTGGAATGCGCGTATCAGCGACGGGGAATTCAAATACAAAGTGTGGCAGGTACACGATAAGAATGACTTCATGAAGATACATGAGCAGAACCAGGCTGAGACAAAAAAAATAGTCGATGAGGACGATATGGATCGCGCAATAATGTACTCGAACACTGCCGGCAACACATTTACAAATACCGTTAGTGAAATGCTGCTGCAGGCATTAAACCACGGAACATACCACCGCGGGCAGATAGCTCAGCTATTACGGGCAAAGGAGATCGACCCGCCCGGCACGGACTACATAACATTCGAAAGGGAAGGACAATGACAACCGATGTTGAATACTTTGTTTTGAATTATAACCATGCAAGCATGTTTGATAAACTAAAATTTGACTGGAACGGAAAACATGGAGACGAATTTGAGGATAAAAATTATTCTTTTCGTGATAACATTGTTCTTTTTCTTGTAAAAAATTTTGATATGGTTTCTGAACAAATTAATGGAGAACTCCTGCAAGATCTATATATAGAAATGGCCAAATCCTCAAAAGAAACCTGGGGAATCTCCATTTACTTTGGAAATATTGCTGAATACATGCTGAAAAAAGGGAGAACTAAATATGTAATGGATTACCTAGATTCCCTATTTCGATATGGAATGGATGTTTATTGTGGTTCTTCGATGATAAATCTGGATGAAGATTTGAAAAAAGAATTATACGACTATTGTATGGCAGAGTTTGAAAGAACTAATTTAAAAAGGGATGATGTTCTATACGAAATAGTTGAATGGAGATTTAAAGAGAATGATCAATATTATCCAAGGAGGCTACCAGAAGAATCCTTAAATTCGGGTGAGGATAAAGGAAATTATTTAAATCGAATTTGGAACAAATTATGGAAAAAGTAAACCTCGCGGAAAAGTTCGCAAAGATAAATGAGTATTATTCACCTAAGATTGTTGGTGAACTTAACGGGCAGTATGTAAAGCTCGCTAAAGTAAAAGGACCCTTCGTAATGCATAAGCACGATGATGAGGATGAACTATTCCTGGTGATAAAGGGATCAATGGAAATGAAATACACTGACAGAACTGAAGTGATAAATGAAGGTGAGTTCGTCATCGTCCCAAGGGGAGTCGAGCATTGCCCGAATGCGGAGGAAGAAGTTCAACTGATGCTCTTCGAACCGAAGACGGTCGTCAATACAGGTGACATTCAGAATGATAAGACGGTAAAGCCTGAAAATATGGAGTGGATATGACATACGAAGAGTTTACTGCTACATTGACAAATGACACGCCACCGGAAGTGAATGAGCTTCTAACTGCGCTGTGGTATGCAACGAAAGGAGAGTGGGACCGTTCACATGAGATCGCTCAGTCCATCGGAGGAAGCGATGCCGCATGGGTACACGCATATCTTCACCGTGTCGAGGGCGACAACGGTAACGCCGGGTACTGGTATTCGATGGCAGGACGCACTATGCCGGATCAATCACTCGATGAAGAATGGAAAGTTATTGTGAACGAATTCCTCAGTTCCGGTAATTAATCTACTTACTAAGTATCACTATATCCATTTCAATTTCATCGCCAACGAAATTCGGAACCTGCGGGTTTTCCCAGCTGACACCGTAGTCGGTACGGTTAAGCGATCCGGAAACTCTGAACGACTTCCACATACTCTGTCCGTCGGGTGAGGGAACCTCCTCCTTTTTCAGACCAAACGTAACGTCTTTTGTAACTCCTCTCATAGTGAAGGTGCCGCTGAGTTCATAATCGGAGCCGGAGCCCTTTATGTCTGAGCTTACAAAAGTGATCGTGGGATGATTTTCTACATCGAAAAAATCCGCGCTCCTTAAGTGGTTATCCCTTTTTTCGATACCTGTATTTATAGAGTTAGCCTGAATGGTAACAGAGACCGAGGAGGAGGATGGGTCTGCATCGTTCCAGTCAGCATTGACTTCGAAGTCGGTGAACTTTCCGGTGACCTTCGACAGCCCTCCGAAAATCGGAACGTTGAACCCCATCGTTGAGTGATTCTTGTCTACATTGAGTTTTTCAAAAGCGTAAACAAGAGAGAAGCAAACAACAAAGACGACTGTAAAGAGAAGGGTAATTTTTTTGATCATTATGAGGAAGTTTTAATTTGTAATTAATTTTTAAAACGTTACTTTTGCAAATACAGTTCACGGAACTTTGGGAGTAAACCAAAGTATCTAAGGAAAGGCTGTTATACAATTAATAGCTTGATAATATAATAAGTTATGAAAATTTGTTTTAAAAACATACAGTATAAACAATATCTCGTTTCAGTCCTGATCTTGAGCGGGATCCTGCTCTCTTCGGCAAATTCCTTTTCACAGGATAAAGACAGAGAAGAGGCAAAGGACACGACGCGGATCTTATTCATCGGGAACAGCTATACTTTTATGAACGACCTGCCGGGTACTTTTAAAAAACTGGCGGAGTCGGGCGGTGAAACCGTTATTACCGATATTAGCGCAATAGGCGGTACGACGCTTGCCAAGCATTCAAAGAACAAGAATACCATCAATAAGATAAAGAAAGGTGACTGGGATTATGTTGTATTGCAAGAGCATAGCTTGGGAACGCTTGTAGATTCATTCCGGGTAAGGTACACATATCCGGCTATCGAATATCTCGACTCGCTGATAAAATTACAAAAGGCAAAGACTCTCCTCTACATGACATGGGGAAGAAAGACCGGTGGACAGCAAACATTGGATTCACTTAAGACGAAGAACTATAAAGATTATTTTGAGATGCAGTCCGTGATCGAAAAGTCTTACAGAGACCTCAGTAAAAAGTTCGGAGCAAGGATCGTTCCGGCAGGACTTGCATGGCAGAACGTTGTAAGGAGATATTACTTCGCCGACCTGTGGCAGGAGGACCTGAGCCATCCTAACGTGGAAGGTACGTACCTGAACGCATGCGTCTTTTACGCGACCATATTTGGAAAAAGCCCGGTAGGATTGTCATATACAGACGGTATCGATAAAAACTACGCAAAGTTTTTACAGGAAACCGCGTACAATACTTATAAAGAGTTTTATGGAGTTAAATAATCAATAATGTCCTCTTATCTCGTTCACAGCTTCTGCCAATTCATTATCCAGAACCTGTGCTAAAGATACCGCGGTGTTAGCGTTTTTCATAAATTCTTCATACCATTTTCCACTGCCGTCATAGCTTGCAACCTCATCCTGATGCGAAGTAGCCCATCTTTCGAATCCCTGGATGTATTTACTTATCACATCGGCGGTCGTACCGAAGTTTGGATTATTGTTTTCAATCGCCTGCGCTGTGTTAGAATTCTTATCAACTACTTTGAGATCAGCGGCGATATCGGTTATTGTCTGGTTGAACGAGTTAATGATGGCTATATCCTCGGCAAAGAACTCCTTGCCGTATGCGCTGTTATCGGTTGCTACCGAAAAAACGGCATTGATACGGAGTGTCTGATTGCGCGCTCCGGCTAGCTCTTCCTCAAATGAGCCGACCGACTGAGCAAAGCCGTTATTAATCAAAACGGCAGTAAGTAAAATGAAAAGCAGTGATAACTTTTTCATGATATAAAATTTATTTTATAAAATATTATCTCTTCAGAACTTTGAACGCAATGTCCCTGCCAACCTTTTGGAAGATCGCAAGATTAATCCATGCATATGCAAGCTGTTCAAGCAGATCGAATTTATCATCTCCCCCAAAATCGTAACAATCTTCGTAGCCGAGGTCTTCCGCCAGTTTCTTTGCAGTCTCTTTCCCTTTTGCACTACTGCCCGCAACGAACATATCGGCTTTGATGCTGTTGTAATCAGGATCCTTCATCCCTTCATAGCCAATCGTATTAAAACACTTCACTACATCTTTGCTGTCTGTCCACGCTTTCAGCGCTTCACCCGTATTGTCATAGGGTGTCGCTTTCGATGAGAACGAATTCATTGCATCTATTATCACTTTCGAGCTTACGTCTCCCATCTGCCTGCACACTTCTTCCACTGCGCTGGGCGGGAGAGCCATCAATATCACGTCGGCATTTTGCGCCGCCTCGTTTATCGAGTGAAGTGATATCCTGTCAGCTACCAGATCCTTATATTTTTCATCTTCCGGGTTTCGTACACCGAGCAGTATTTCATGCCCGGCTTTTGCCCATCCGTTAGCAAGGGCAGAACCGACATTACCGGCTCCTATAACAGCAATTTTCATTTATTTACAATTTATTTATATAGATAGATATAAACCTGCACGCCTATTTCCGCATCTCATTAATAAAAATAACGTATCATGAGTACCCTCATAAAGCTAACCATTTTACAACTATTATTAATGGTATTAATATATGGAGATTCCTACTCGCAGGAAAGCCATGGATACGTTGATATCCGCGAACTAAAGAACAGGCTCCTTACCGAGCTTAATGCCGACGGTTATATCAATGACGGGAAATACAACTTAACTTATAATTTCTCCGAAGACAAACTCCTGATCAACGGCGCCGAAGTGGATAAGAACGTTAAGCACAGGTATAAGGATATCATACTGGATTTTTATCAGCGTGATACCTATGGGATCTTCATCATGGCTAAACCGTACAAAGACGGTAAAATAAAAGGCGAGATAATAGGCATCAAGCTCGACTGAATCACCACTCACCCGCGTACTGCAATGACTGCTCACCCGTTATTTCATTGAGGTACAAATAATTCATCCGGTTTATCTGGCGGATGTGCAGGTAATCGTGCGCCAGCCAGTTAACCAGGAACCCGTACGCCGTCATCTCGAACTGGGGGTTAGTCCACTTGCTTTCCCAGTTTACATCTTTTAACGACCTGAGCCAAACGACCGAGCGCTCGCGTTCGAGGAGGAAGTTAGCTACGCTCTGCACGTAATCCCTCTCCGCATATTTTTTTGATTTAACCCATCCCTGCGGATCGATCGGAGGCGCTTCACGGTTTTCAAGCGATGCCTTCACGCGCTCCCGGAAGTCGAACTGCTCCTCGTCATATAGATGATTAACTATTTCAATCATCGACCATTTATCCGGGGCGGGGCGCCACTGGATCTGGTCTCCTGTAATCCCTGTCAAAATTTCGCGAAAAACTCCGTCATTGTGAGCCAGCCGGTCTATAATGAATTTAGTGTCCATAAAATTACCTTCCTGTTTTAAGTACATCTCTTATTTCCGTCAGTAGTTTCACTTCTTCGGTCGGTTCGGCCGGGGCTTCCTCTTTTTCCTCTTCCTGTCTTCGCAGGTTATTCATTCCCTTCACCATCATAAAGAGAACAACAACGATCAGGAAGAAACTTATCAGCGCATTAAAGAACAGCCCGTAATTCAGTGTAACGGCACCGGCGGTTTTCGCTTCCGCTACGGTAAGATACGGTCCGGGAGTCGCGCCTTCTTTTAATACCATGAAGAGCGATGAGAAATCCAGCCCTCCCAGCATCAGTCCTATCGGAGGCATGATCACGTCATTGACAAGTGAAGTGACGATCGCACCAAACGCTGCGCCGATCATTATACCCACCGCCATGTCCACCATGTTTCCCTTGACCGCAAATTCCTTAAATTCTTTCAGCATATATTTTATTTTAATTATCGTTTAATTTGTCTTATGTATAAAAATAAAATATTTTAAGCAAATAAGGAAATATGCACCCGTATATAAAGCCACTGGAAAAACTATTTAAGTCGAAAGCCGACCCGGAGAGGGCTGAGAAGATGAGCCAGTACATGCGCAACCAGTTCAAATACTGGGGTATAATGAGCCCGGTGAGAAAAGAACTGGAACGGGAGTTTATCGGTGAATATGGATTACCGGAGGCAAAGGACCTGAAGAAAATTTCAAAAGACCTCTGGGCGCTTCCGCAAAGAGAATACCAGTACACAGCGCTTTTGCTATTGTCACGGACAAAGCGGCGCTGGAATGACGACATGATCCCGCTCTTCGAGTACCTGATCAAAACAAAATCATGGTGGGATACCGTCGATGGAGTGGCGCCTTCGCTCGCAGGATATTACTTCAGAAAATTCGGCGGTACAAAGGAAGTTACGGGAAGATGGATAGAGTCGGACTATTTCTGGTTCCGCCGCGCGGCGATAATATTCCAGCTTAAATACAGGCACAATACTGATGAGAAGCTTTTATATTCATACATAAAGAAATGCAATCATGAAGATGAATTCTTCATCCGAAAAGCCATCGGCTGGTCGTTGAGGGAATACGCCAAATGGAATCCGCTATCGGTGAAAAAATTCGTCGCAAGTACCAAGCTAAAACCTTTGAGTGTGAGGGAGGCATTGAAGCATATAGGTTAATATGAAGAAGATAGTCATAATCGGCAATGGAGGAACAGGGAAGTCCACTCTCGCGTCACATCTTGGAAAAAAACTCGGCATTGAACCTACGCACCTGGATAAGCTTGCCTGGAAGCCGGGCTTCGAGCACGTACTTCTTGACGAATTCAGGATTAAGCTGAACGAAGTATTGCAACGCGATTCGTTTATTGTAGATGGCTGGTCGTATCACGCTACATTGAAAGACAGGTTCGACGCGTCAGACACTATTATCTTTCTCGATTACCCTGTATGGTTTTGTTATACCTTCGCTGTGAAAAGACAGATACAGTACGCATTCAAACAAAACCCATACTACCCGGATAATTCCAAAGTTCTCCCTATGACCGGGTATATTTTCAAAGCAATGTGGCGTGTGTACAAGCAGTACCTTCCCGACGCAAGAGAGATGCTCGAAGAATATAAAAATAAGAAACTGGTCCTTCGTTTCACTTCACGAAAAGAACTCAAACGATATTTAAAAAATCAAAATCTATAGGGTCATGGATAATAATATTCCTTTACTCGAACCTATCGAAAAACCGGATAGCTGGATAATGAAAGCCGCCTATGCCGCATCAAAGAAAATGTTTGGTAAGGTTATAACACCAATGTCAGTTACATACGCGAGAATGCCAGATGCATTACATTTCTCGAGAAAGCTCCAGGATGTAGAGGGGAAGCTCTCTATTGGAAGCGAGCTGTCTCTGCTTGTAAAAACATTAACAGCGTATATAAATAAATGCGACTTCTGTGTGGACATCGCGAAATACTTCGCCGAGAAAAAAAATATTCCTACCGATAGATTTGACAGGATAATGAATTATAAAACCGATGGAGATTTTAACGACAGGGAAAAATCCGCGCTCTCATATGCGGAGGAAGTTTCCGTAAACGGTCATGTAAGCAAGGAAACGTTCGATGAATTAAAGAAACATTTTAACGAACGGGAGATCGTAGAGATAGCATGGATGGTCGCCGCTGAAACATACTATAATACAATTAACCATGCGCTAAACATCGGCAATGATAACCTCTCCGAGAAATGATGCAACAAATGACATAATTTGCTGATGAAATTATCACTACGTATTAGTATTTTTAAATAATCCGGATTCCACAATAAAATTTCAACAAATGAAGACACGGCTAATTGTTGTACTGTTTATGTCGCTCGCTATTTTGGCAGGGTGCGGCAAAAAGAAGGAGGAAAAAACCGAGGCGACCGAGCAAACCGCGGGCACTACTTCTTCTCAAGACCTTACAGGTACCTTAAAACTTTCCAAAACTGAGTACAATCCGTCCGATGAAATTAAGGTTACTTTTACTGCTGACGGAGATCTTTCTAATAATGCCTGGGTCGGTCTTATACCATCTAATATTCCTCATGGTGATGAAGGCGTTAATGATGCAAATGATATGTCTTACAAATATGTTACTGAAAAAGGCGGCGAGATGACATTCAATGCTCCGCTAAAGCCCGGTAAGTATGACCTGAGAATGAACTCAGGAGATAAAGATGGCAGTAAAGAAGTTGCTTCCGTTACATTTACAGTTGTTGCTAATTCAGGAGATACCGTGGTCTCACTGTCCCTGGATAAGGGATCTTACAAACCCGGTGAAGAGATCAAACTTGATTTCAGAGCACTCCCCGACTTTGCAAATAATGCCTGGATAGGTATAATTCCATCCGACATCGAGCACGGCAGCGAGGCAGAAAATGATGCCAACGACATCGCATATCAGTATATCAGCAGTAAAACAAAAGGAACGATGACTTTTAAGGCTCCCGAAAAGCCAGGAAAGTATGATTTCAGAATGATGAGCTCAGACAGCCCGGACGCAAAAGAGGTTAAGTATGTTACTTTCACTGTAAAATAATATCACAAGTTTAATATCATAAATCCCTTCCGTATGAATGCGGAAGGGATTTTTTATTTGTATTATATAAGTCCCTTATCTTAATTGAAATAACGGAAAAAAAACCGTAATTTTTTGAATCTTCATAAAACATCATTCTCTAACTAATACTCACCTGCCTGATGGAAAAAACTATTACAAGAAGAAAGTTTATCGCTTATTGCGGTATGAGCGCGGCAGCATTGGCGGCTTATACCACGCTTCCAAGCATCTTTACGGGATGTTCGAGCGGTTTCTCCCAAGATAAGTTCATTCAGTTGTCTGCATTCCTGACAGGATTTGATCAAGCCTCCGGCGTGTTTGAGGAAAAATATGCGGAGATATACCTTAAAAGCCTGGAAAAATATCCGCCGTCAAAAACAACTATGCAGGAGCTCTTCGATACGCTCGGTGTGGACACGGTTGGAAATGTAAATGTACAGTTAACGGACGATCAGCAAAAACTTGCAAACGAAATTATCACATGCTGGTACACGGGGAACTATACTGCTGACAATGATGAACTGAAATCTGCTACCTATGAAGACATGCTTGCGTGGAAAGCAACAGGGTATGTAACACCTAATGCGCAATGTCATGGAGTAACAGGATTCTGGGCGACCGCGCCGGAAGGAGTATCGGCATGAGCGAATACAATGCAGATGTAGTAATAGTAGGAGGCGGTATATCAGGATGTATAATGGCATGGAAACTTGCTTCGTCCGGGGTAAACGTATTGGTACTCGAGGCAGGCGACCGGATCGATAGAAATAAATCCATTATGGCATACATGAATGATCCCAATAGGAGCAATGACACTCCTTATCCGCAAGTTGCGAACGCTCCTTTCCCGTCTATGGATAATCCGAATGATTACTACGTACAGATGGGACCGGATAATTTTCAGAGTAACTATGTAAAAGCTCTCGGCGGTACAACATGGCACTGGCTGGGAACTTGCCTCAGATTTGTTCCGAATGATTTTCGCATGAAGTCGGCTTACGGCGTCATGGTTGACTGGCCCATTACTTACAATGATCTTGAATCATGGTACAGTCTGGCTGAAAGCACCCTCCCGGTCTCGGGGAATTCGGAGTTCGATCTCGGCGCGCCAAGAAGCCAGCCTTACATGATGAGTGAGATCCCGATGACATATTCCGATAAGATAATTCAAAAAGCATTCGAAAATCTAACTCTTCCCGATGACCCATCCATGAAGTTGGAAGTGAGAGGCACTCCGCAGGGAAGGAATTCAAAAGAATACGATAACCGCCCGGGATGCTGCGGCAGTAATAACTGCATTCCTATGTGTCCGGTTGGGGCAAAATATGATGGCTCAGTTCACGCAGCAAAAGCTGAACAAGCGGGTGCAAAAATATTGACAAATACGACTGCAACTTTTATACAAACAAACGAAGACGCACAGGTAACGGGAATAAGATTCAAAACTCCCGAAGGTGAAGGAGTCGCCACTGGAAAGATCTACGTTCTCGCCGCGCACGCCATCGAGACACCTAAGCTTATGCTGATGTCAAAGGACGAACGTTATCCGAATGGTGTTGGAAATTCATCCGACCAGGTAGGCAGAAACCTCATGGATCACAACTGCGTACTTAGCTATGGACTAACGAAAGACCCGGTATTTCCTTACCGCGCACCACTATCAACAGCCGGAGTAGAAAACGTAAAGGACGGCGCATTTAGAAAGAATAGAGCCGCGTTCAGGATTGAAATCGGAAACGACGGATGGTCATGGCCCGTGGGTTACCCGGAAGTTCTTGCTCCATGGATGCTGAAAAAGTCGGGTAGAACATATAACAAAAATGCACCCGTAGGTCAGGAAACAAAAGAAACTTACAGCCCGGACGAACAAAGCAAAGACTTCTTTTATGGTAAGAATTTCCGTAACATGATAAAACAGAACGTCGAGCGTGAAATAAGATTTGCTTTCCTGGTCGAGCAGCCGCCTGATCCGAATAACAGGATCGTACCGGACTTTGAAAAACTCGACTCATTCGGACTACCGAGACCAAAGATATATTATAGTATTGATGATTATACAAAAGCGGGAATAAATGTTGCCGTCGATCTGCAGAAAAAAATGCTCGACTCGCTAAATGCTACTCAACAGCATCACAGCTGGCCATATGGCGCCGGACATATTGTAGGTACGACAAGAATGGGAAGTGATCCTAAAACCTCCGTTGTAGACGCGGATCTCCGTTGTCACGACCACAAAAATATGTTCATACTGGGAAGCAACACCTTCCCGACAGTCGCAGCATCAAACCCGACGCTCACTATTGTCGCGATGACACTAAAGTGTGTTGATGCAGTGCAGAAGCAGCTGCAGGGAATGGAATAAGGAGAATATTAATTCTCTATGTCAAGGAGTTGTAGTACCTCCACATCTCTCATCTCACTGAGATATGTGTCCAAAAAGTATTTATGTGATGCTCCTATGATAACCAAAACTTTTTGACCGGGATGCAATGCCGACGCTTTTCTTATATGTGAAGCTATATTAAGATTTCTAACCTCCCATAATGCAAGACGGGTTCTATCCAGTCCCGATGGCAGATTTGTTTTTAAAAAAATATCCCACTGCACAGCCACGTCTTCTTTAACATATTCAGGAGAATTAATATATTCATAAAGCGGAAGCAGGTTTTTACTTTTAATACCATTCTTTGTCATCTCGTCGAGCTTAACAAAAATTTCCGCACCGGCTATACTTTTGAAAATATCTAACCCCTGAAGCTCCTCTAATAACTGCCCGGCTATTTGCAAAAAAATGTCTTTATCGGTATGACTATCAATGCTATATACCCTCTGCAAACCCTGCTCATAGGCAAGCTTTACTGCTATTGAATAAATTTCATTATTTGATTCAAGTTCACCATCCAGGAATGGGATAAGTTCCACAACCGCAGACTCAGTTGAATTCCCTCCGCTTTCTCTTCTGTATTTCCATTGTAGCACTGCAGAAGGAATATCATATGAGGCAATTAGATATGTTATTAACTTCTCCCTCAAAGAATTCACCTTCATATTCTCTGAACTCGTTTCCATCAGATTTATAATACTATCTGCCATCAACCGGGCGATGTCCGCCGGTATTCCCAGTTTATCCTGCATCTTCTCACCATATTCAATATTATCCTTTGCAAAAGCATCTACCACTTCGCCGTAAGATTCCCGGTTACTCTTCATATAGCTAATTTCAAAAAAAGGCAAACTTTCGATGCATACCAGATCAGGCTTAAAACCCTTAAGAACATCAACAAGTGGATCTATATAAGAAGGCTCGAATTCTTCACCCATAGTACTAAGATGAACCGTACCCAGAACAAGAATCTGTGTTTTTTGAGTATATCCATCTGTTACCAAACAAAGCAACAGGATGAATACAGCTACCACAGTGCCTCGCTTCATAAGCATACTTTTTTCTTATTTAGACTCTATCCTCAAAGAAGGGTTGCATATAAGTTGTTTTCCTATTTACTCCATAATAATCTTGCATCTATAGGGCTTACTGTATATTTTATTTAAAATTAACAGATAATTATGAAGACTTTACTAACTGTTTTATTAATGATTTTTACGGCTGTTGGTTATTCGCAGACGATAAACAATATGACTCTTGTAGGAAGTAAGAATGAATATACTTCCGGTGGAACTCCCTCAGGCTGGCACTATTCTTCATGCTGGGGATATACTGATAATAATGGAAGGGAATACGCAATGATCGGATTTTACGGTGGGACGGCATTTTATGACATCACAGATGCTCCAACGATCACAAACGTTGGGATGATACCCGGACCCGGATCATTTTATAACTATAGGAATATTAAGACCTATTCCCATTATGCGTACATGGTGAGTGAAGGTGGAGACGGTTTACAAATAGTCGACCTTCAATATCTTCCTGACTCCGTACACTTTATTAAGAGCTATTATTATACCGGCTTCACAAAAGCACATACACTTTCGCAAAACGGGCATTATCTGTACCTTAATGGTGGTAATAATAATCCAGCCGGTGGTGTAACTATACTGGATATTACCGATCCGGAAAATCCCGTAAAAAGAGGAACATGGTCGACCAGATATGTACACGATTGCTATGTGAGGAATGACACTATTTATGCTGCGTGCATAAACTCTGGTTACCTGTCGATACTTAACGCAACTAACCCCGACAATATCACTTTAATATCCGAGTTCACATATCCACAGCCTGTAACTCATAATGCATGGCTGTCGGCTGATGGAAATTATCTCGCGATCACCAATGAAGGCGGCTCTAACCATACATTCCTTTGGGACGTCACAAACAAAACAAATGCTATACAGTTGTCCGAGATTATTCCTTATGAAAACTCTATGGTACATAATGCAATAATAAAAGGGGACTCCCTTTATATGGCACATTACAGAGGCGGAATAATTGTCTGCGACATCAGTAATAAATCAGCACCGGTAGAGGTCGGTCACTATGATACCTATCCCGGTTCCGGAACTGCTTACCAGGGAGCGTGGATGGTTTACCCATTTTTCTCTTCGGGAAAGATCATCGGAAGTGATATTGCTACAGGGCTATATGTGCTAAAGATGGGAACAAGCACTAACATCACCAACAACAACGGAATGAACCCGGATGAATATTCATTATCACAAAACTATCCTAACCCTTTTAACCCGATGACAAGAATAGATTTCAACATTCCAAAAAGCGGGCTCGTAACGGTCAAGGTATATGATAATACCGGACGTGAAGTTGCAACGCTGTTAAATGAAGACAGATCGAGCGGTGCGTATTCGGTTTATTTCGACGGAGCAAGTTTCTCCAGCGGAGTTTATTTTTACTCTATAAAAACGGACGGATTTACCGATACAAAGAAAATGCTTCTGGTAAAGTAAACGGATACTTCAATATATGAATTTAAAACCCCGTCGAAAGCGGGGTTTTTTGTTTAGTAATCATATTGATTAGTTCTACTAAATCTATTAATATTATAGGGAATTAAAAACGAAATGAGAAATGAAATTAATTACACTCCTACTATTAATCCATTTAATATCATCAATTATAGCCTTTGGGCAAGTTACTGAAGAGTGGGCAAGAACATATAATGCTGGAGTAAACACCTCAGATAATGCCAACGCGCTAACCCAGGATGCCTCGGGCAATATTTACGTGACAGGTAGCGCGGATGGAAATATTGTGACCATAAAATATAATCCTCAAGGAGCCGAATTATGGACAGCGGTTTATAACGGTCCGGCAAATTGGAAGGACGAAGGCTTCGCTATAAAGTCTGACGATATGGGAAACATCTATATTACGGGTATTTCATATGTTGACACCTCGTATGATATTATAACAATCAAGTATAACTCATCGGGCGTTGAACAGTGGAACACTTTATATGAATATAGTGAAGGATACTTTGACAAAGCTATCTGTATATCCATTGGTGAAGATGGAAGTGTTTATATTGCCGGTGGTAGCAATTTTAGTTATGACTGGAGGTATTTAACTATAAAATATAATTCCTCGGGTGTTTTACAATGGGTTGCGGATTACGATGCAGTCGCAAGCGGTATAGAATTCGCTAACTCAATGGAGATCGATGGCAATGGATTTATATATGTGACAGGTATCAGCGATGATCATTTTGCTACTGTAAAATACAATTCATCCGGGACAGAAATGTGGTCAGCCAGATATCATGGCCCGGGAAATGGTTTCTGTTATGCCCAATGCCTTCAACTTGACGGTTCGGGTAACGTTTATGTTACCGGGAAAGCGCAGGATTCTTTGGATGCTGTCCATATCACTACAATAAAGTATAATAACGCCGGTGTCTCCCAGTGGACGAGATTTAACAGTATGGGCGGCACTCCAAATGATATGACACTCGACAACTCCGGAAATATTATTATAACAGGAACCCAAAATTATGATTATATAACCCTTAAATACGATCCTCAAGGCAATGAGCTCTGGAGCAAATTATATAACGGTCCACAAAATAGATCCGATTTTTCATATGCAGTGGCTGTAGATAATCAAGACAATGTTTACGTCACAGGTACTGTTAATTTTATAAGCGGAATTATTAACAAATCCGACATTGGAACTCTTAAGCTTGACTCTGATGGAAACGAGGTATGGAGCAAAATTTATAATGGGGTTGGTGATTCTACAGATGCCGGAGCCGACATCATTGTCGATACTTCATATAATGTTTATATAACAGGATCTAGCGTCGGGATAAACACTGCTTCCGATTATACTACAATAAAATATTCTCAGACTATCGGTATTCAGCAGATCTCGTCACAAATTCCTGCTTCATTTAACCTCCACCAAAACTATCCAAACCCATTTAATCCCTCAACTATTATACGGTTCGATATCCCATCGGGCGAGCTAGTCAGCTTGAAGATTTACAATTCCCTCGGGCAGGAAGTTGCAAACCTTGTTAATAAAGAATTAACCGCAGGAAGCTACAAATATATTTTTGACGGATCAGATTTATCCAGCGGAGTATACTTCTATACACTTAAAACTAAAGACTTTATAGATTCAAAGAAAATGCTCCTTGTTAAGTAGTTTCTCGTAGGCAATTAAGTGTTTGTTAAATATATACATATCAAATATATTCTATTTTTGGTCTTTTTTTTAACGTTTTAATTTACTTGTTTTATTCTCTTAATGGGATGTCAACCCAGATTGTTAATTAATTAACATTTATTTCTTTTAAAAAAAGGGTGAAATAAATAATTTTTAAATTAATATTCATTAAATAAACAACCCTTGGGGGTACTCATGAAAAAACATTTTTCTATTTTATTTCTTGTGGCTATTGTGGTAACAGGTGTAGCTTTTCTAGGTTTTTCACCTGACGGAGACAGAACTCCGAGAACCAAACAATCCTTCGACAATCCGAAAGTTGTATATGGACCTCAATTAGGAGATAATCCACAACCAATATCTGAATCATTTGAAGCAGTAGGATTTCCGCCAGCAGGATGGACAAAACTAAATCCGGATGGTGGTACTGGCTGGGACAGACAAACTGCCGGCACAACCCCAATTCCAGGATGGAATGGTGGTACCATTACAACTCCTCCGGGAGGTCTCACGGCTGTTGCTTTTTGTACATGGAATACAGGCGGTGCTGTTAGCAACGATCAATGGCTTGTTACTCCACAGATCACTAACGTTGGTGATGGTGACTCATTAAGCTTCTGGATTCAATGTCCCGGATACACTAACGGTTCTTACCTTGATTATGTATACATCATGGTATCGACAACAACTCCTACAACCGGAGCTTTCTCACCGGTAGATACTCTTTTCTGGCCTGCAGCTTCACCTGATACAAACTGGACCAGGTACGCATACAAACTTACTGACCTTGCAGGTGTAACAGCAGGATCTAACATCTATGTTGCATGGAGAGAAAAAGTTGCCGATAACTTCAACGACGGTGCTGCTATTCTTCTTGACCTTGTTGATGTAACTGTACTTACTGCTATCCAGCAAACAAGCAACCAAACTCCAGATGCATACAGACTTTCACAAAACTATCCGAATCCTTTCAACCCGTCGACAAGCATTAACTTCGACATCGCTGCTAAAGGATTTGTATCATTGAAAGTATATGATATGCTTGGTAGGGAAGTTGCAAATCTTGTTAATAAAGAATTAACTGCAGGAAGCTATTCCTATAACTTCGATGCAAGCAAGCTTAACAGTGGTATCTATTTCTATAAACTCCAAACTGGAAGCTTCGTCGAAACTAAGAAAATGATGTTAGTAAAATAATATCTTTAAATCTGATTTTTCAAACCCTGATCCGGTCTACGGGTCAGGGTTTTTTATTACCCCTTTCTTCAGGTGTAGCGAAAATCCCTTCACTGTAAAATACCCTTAGAAAAATGCGTAAATTATAGCTGTAATTACAGTAATTTAGAAATTTAATTGATTTTTAGTTTTTTTATTTAATTTTTTTAACTATCTTATATTCCTTTGTGTTACACCTGGGAGGTTAATAGATTACTTTAAGTCTATTGAATCACTATATCTAATAAAAACAAAAACCTCCGAGGGTATCATGAAAAAGACTATAGCCTCATTTATAATTCTATCTGCATTTCTTGTATATCTATTCTTGATGGGATTTTCGCTTCAGGGTGATAAAGTGCCCGGTACAAGTCCTTCCGGTGACGGACAGGAAGTTGTCTTTGGTCCGGAGGTAGAAAATCCGGTGATCGGTTTATACGAATCATTCGAAAATACAACCTTTCCTCCAAACGGATGGAAAAAATTTAACCCCCTGGGCGGAACGGGATGGACCAGACAGACAGTCGGCACTTCTCCTATGCCGGGATGGAATGGAGGTGTCATCACTGCTCCGCCGGGTGGTCAATCGGCAATTGCATATTGCACTTGGAATACCAGCGGATCGACAAGCACAGATCAATGGCTTGTTACTCCTAAGCTTGATAATATAAGCGACCAGGATTCACTGGTGTTTAGGATAAAGTACCCGGGGTTTTCACATAACTATCAGGACTTCGTAGATATTATGATCTCTACTACCGGTGCAAGTATTGGATCATTTTATACAGCACACACAATGTTCTGGGCAGGCGGAACAAACGATACTAACTGGGTCAGGCGTGCATTCAAACTAACCTCCTTCCCGGGTGTTACTGCGGGCTCACATGTGTATATTGCATTCAGAGAAAGAGTTTCAAATAATTACAACGAAGGCGGCGCTATCTTCCTCGACGTAACCGAGATAACAACTTTAACCAATATACAATTAACCGGAACAGGTATCCCGGATAAATTTGCACTCAAGCAAAACTATCCAAATCCTTTTAACCCGTCGACAAAGATAAGATTTGATATTCCTGTTAAGGAAAATACAAAACTGGATATTTTCAATTCGGCAGGACAGCAAGTGTCTTCGCTAATTAACAAAGAGCTCCAGCCCGGTTCTTATGAATATACTTTCGACGGTTCACAACTTACTAGCGGTGTGTATTTCTACAGACTACAGACAGGCAATTTCGTGGAAACAAAGAGAATGATACTGGTCAAATAATAGAAGTTTCGATCTCCCTTATCTTTTGCAAAAGCCATGGTTTATTGATCATGGCTTTTTCGTTTATAACCTCTTCTTTCAGCTTTACAAAATCATACTCCCTTTCATCGATGCGGTTTTTTATGTCAAATAATTTCTTCGCAAAGTTAATATAATTTAAGAAGACCGGTTTTGTCGGAGCAGTTACATACCTTTTGCTGTTAATAAAATGCTTATACCCGTCTATATTAGAATAAAATGGTTCTATCTCATTCATGTCATAATATATCTTTAAATATAGGGATTTGAGCTGGTGCTTGTATGTCATCTCATCGGAAACTACTTTCGAAGCCGTCTCAAGTGCTCCGTCGAAATTATTAATGTGGTAGAAATAAAGCGCCCTGCAAAAAGAATAAGCATTATCTCTCCTTTGCTCCTCCAGCTCGCTTATATAATTCTCAATAAACTCGTCCACCCATTTAAATTCTTTCACCTCGAGTCCCGTTATGACCGTATTAAAATACGTTATGTGTGTCATGTACTTTCCCATCCTGTAATAACCCCTGTCGACATTTTCCCTGTACAACTCAAAATGATCCTGCTGTAGATCTGTTTCTCCTTTATTCGCCGCATAGTAGCAGTAATTAGTGAGGGCGGTAAAAATGTTCCTCTTATCTATCTCATTCAGTTTGTTGTAATAACCTCTGATTATATCTCTTAACTCTCTGTAGTGCTTGCGTTCCTGTGTTCTGCCCAGCTTATACATGTTATAGTAATACTTAACATAAATAATATCGTTATGCTGTTCTGCTTCCACATCCAGGTATCTTTCCAGTTCTTTTCTCTCCTCCGGATTCCTGCCGTAGCTAAACCTGTCCAGGTATGAATTAGAGATCTCTGTCTCCAGATACATTGCGCTGATCAGGAAATGGATCCTTAATGAATCATATATCTCCAGTTTCAGCTCATCTATCTTTACATCGGATTTTTCATACCTGTTTTTGTGATCGAGTTCTATCAGACCGAGCAGATTCTTTCTCTCGTAATAACTCCTGTCATGGATGATTTCGCCCTCCATGCTCAAAAGCAGTTTGTCATATTTCTTCTCGAACAGTTTCCTTTGATCTCTCCTGACAAACTCTTCGGCAAGAAGAGAATTCATTTTAAACCTATCCCCTTTTACTTTGCAGATTACCAAAAACTCCTCTGCTCTTTTCAAAAGGTTTGACAAAAGATTTCGCATGCGCGCATCATTAAACTTTTTCCCCGGGTAGATCTTTGCAAATATCTTTTCCTTTGTTACCCAGCTGCTTTCAAACCGGGGATAGAATTTTTTTATCGCCCTATATAGAGATAAAAGAACTTTGTCTTTATTGTGAAAAGGGGAATTAAGAAATAATCCGAATTCTTTAAATTCCTTCTCTGAAAAGGTTCTTAAAAGTCCTATGGATTTGCTTTCTATCATACCCAAAACTACTTATAAATAGCATACAAATCAAACCTAATAAAATGAGTATAAATCATGTAATCATAATAATTATATGGTATTCTATTGAACAATATTACCTCCTACATAGTGCAATTACCGAAATAATTCTTTGCTAAATCATGCTCTGATTTTTTATGTTTGATTAAAAATTAATATTCCTGTGAGTAAAAGATTTTTCCATTCAACCATATTTCCCTTTGCAATTTATTCCTGGCTCACAGGACAGGCTGATAAGTCCCCAAGGGATTTAATATCTTGAGGGGACCGGGAAGCCTCTATAAAATTTCCTAATCAAGGAGGAACATATGAAAAAGTTAATTATGATCTTCGTTCTTTATGTATTCACAACTAACATTTCCTTATCACAGGCATGGATGCAAACCGGGGGCATACCCGATGGTGCAGGTGTAACCGATATTATAGTTACACCAACTGCGACAATACTGGTTTCGACTGCAAGTTGGGGTTCCCTTTCGGGTACACTTGGCGGGGTCAGGCGGTCTACAGACGGTGGGGACACCTGGGATAATGTGCTCGAGGGTTTCAATGGAAGGACTCTCCACCTTGGACAGAATGGTGTTGTCTTTGCTTCATTCTGGCCGTATCCAATGGATGAAGCAATATACCGCTCGACAAATGACGGAATAAACTGGACACGGCTTCATTCAGTAAATACCGGAGATAATATCTTTTCCATAACATCAAAGGATAACAACAATACAATTTTTATTGGAACACGTAACGGCGTAAAACGAAGTACAAACGCAGGAGCTAACTGGTCCTACGTAAATACCGGGATCCCCGCAAACTCATGGGTGAGAGATCTGGAGCTCGACACATCCACGGGATACGTTGCCGCTGCCACTACCAACGGTGTGTTTATAACCACCAACAGCGGAACCAGCTGGATCTCCGCAACAGGATTTGACCCGCAGGATACGATTGTAAAGATAATGTTTGATTACCCGATTCCGGAGACAGATGACTTATTGGAGACGAGAGCAGTATACGGTTCCGATGACGGAGCTCTGTATTATTCATTCGAACAATCTATCTATACAAGCACAGTTTTGTTTGCAATTTTTTCGGATTATGAAACGACGGGCTTGGTTAGTTGTCTCGTATCAAGTCAAAACAATAGTGATTTTGAAAGAGTAAGGGCGGTCACTCAGTTCAAAAATGAGGGCGGTTTTTGGATGGCTTTGGGTGAGGCTGCATTTCAAGAATTAAACAACGGGCTCCCAAACCAAACCATGCCTTCAACGCTTTCATATTACGCAAAGACCGGCTTGGACGCGGTGAGCGAGGTAACTTTCTATCTTGGTAGTTTTGAAAATGCCGTCGATGGAGCAAAGATCTATCAGCTAACTTACGTGGTCGGTATTCAGCAAATATCATCTGAGATACCCGGCTCTTATAGTCTTGGGCAGAATTATCCAAACCCATTCAATCCCTCTACTAAAATTAGTTTTGACATCACTTCTAAAGCACTTACACGCTTATCCGTTTACAACTCGATAGGGCAAGAGGTAGCCGTCCTTGTAAATTCAGGACTCTCTCCCGGTTCTTATGAGTATACTTTCGACGGTTCACATCTAACAAGCGGTGTGTATTTCTATAGACTACAGACAGGCAATTTTGTGGAAACAAAGAGAATGATACTGGTCAAATAAATTAGATTGAAAATAGAACCCCTCTTCGGAGGGGTCTCTATATAAATACCAAATCCCCCTAATATCCCCTTTCCAATTTCTAAAAATCCACTCCCTCAAAACCATAATTATCAAGTGTTTCGAGAAGGGTTTACCCGTTTCTCGGCAGTTCTTTCTTCTAAAATTTTAAAGATTTTTGTTTTCTTGTAAATGCTTCAGCCCATATGTTTGGTTAGCGTTATGGTAATCGTGGTTTTTGAATCCCTCGATCGCAATTTCTTCCCCCTTCCAAAATAATTTTATCATAACGCTATATGATAAGAAGGTCGCTTTTGGGGGATTTATTATAACTGGAGCAGGTGAGCTTTTTTGAAAACAAAATATAGCGTTATGAAAAACTTTAAAACATTTTTCCGGGATCTTAACAGGGCTAAACATCTCCTTTTTGTCTTATCCGTATCGATTTCCCTATTGACCGTGACAAGGTCCTATTCACAATGGATTGCCGCTTACCCATATACAACACCAAACCTGGTGTGGAATACAAAATTCGTTAATGCGAGCACCGGGTATGCCGCGGGCAATAACGGGACCATCATTAAAACAACCGACTCAGGTTTATCCTGGTTGCCCTTAGCAAGCGGAACCACCGAAGACCTTTACTTTATTTTCATACAAAATGAAAACTCGGTATTTATCTCCGGATCATCGGGAAAACTTATTAAGTCAACCAACGGCGGACAAAGCTGGGAGAATATTGCAACGGGTACTACTTCGTACTTATCCGTTGTGTATTTCTCGGACAATACAACCGGGTATATTGCCGGTGAAAGCGGGCTCATTAAGAGATCTACTGACGGCGGAAGCACTTGGAATGATCTTACTTCCGGAACTTCTAACGATCTGAATGCTATCGACTTTATTAATATTAATACCGGCTTTGTTACCGGAGAATCTTCTATCATATTAAAAACCACCAATGCCGGCCTGAACTGGGTGGAAAAATTTAATGATGTTTACGATCTTTTTGCCCTGCAATTTCCGGACAATAATACCGGCTACGCCATTGGAGAACGTTTATATAAAACCGTCAATTCCGGGGAAAACTGGACTGAAATTACTTCATACCCTGTGAATTCTTATATTAGTTCGATATATTTTTTAAGCATAAGCGAAGGCTTTACTGCTACGGATGAAGGGGAAATTATCCGTACGACAAACGGAGGAACAAGCTGGGGTATTGTCAATCCCGACGGCGTATTGAGCTTAAACTCCATCACCTTCCCAACTTCATCTACCGGCTATGCCACAGGAGAGGGAGGTTTGATGCTGAGATCGACAAACGGCGGCTTGAACTGGATGGATCTTTCCGGAGGAATACATAATAATTTAAGATCGGTTTCATTTATAAACCAAAACACAGGGTTCATTGTAGCATCAGGGGGAGTGATTTACAAAACAACAGATGGCGGTACCGCCTGGGTGCCAAAAGACAGCGGCGCGATCAACTTCATGTACGATGTGAATTTTCCCGTGATAGATACAGGCTATGTCTGCGCCCAGGCAGGAAAAATATTTAGAAGCATTGACGGGGGTGAGACGTGGACTGAGCTGGCAAGCGGCTCCTCACTGCCTCTTACCGCGATCTATTTCATTAATTCAAAGACCGGGTATACAGCAGGGTGGTCCGGGAATATGTATAAAACTACTAATGCAGGAGTCAATTGGAGTCCGGTTACTTCGGGTACGACCGTTACTATAAGTTCATTAACCTTTGCTAATGAAACTACCGGCTATTTTTGTGGTGCTACAGGGGTTGTGGGAAAAACCACTAACTCAGGCAATAGCTGGCAACTTTTAACAACCGGAAGCAGTGTACAACTTCAGGATATAGAGTTTACTGATCCTTCCAACGGAATGGCTGTGGGCAGTAGTGGTACAGTACTTAGAACAACAAACGGAGGGACTAACTGGCAGTCGGTCTCGACAGGCTCGGTCCAGCAGCTTAATGATATTTCTCTCCCAAACAGTTCAACCGGCTATACTGTAAACACAAAAGGAGGAATCTTTAAAACTACCAATGGAGGCTTAAACTGGTTCCAGCAAACTTCTCCCACTTCCGAATGGTTGTACTCTGTCCATTTTACAGATAGCGAGCATGGTATCGCCATTGGTGATAATGGAATCATACTAAAAACTACTAACGGCGGGACAACCTTCCTAAACCCGATCTCCGGAACGATACCCATAAGGTTCGATCTCGAGCAAAACTATCCGAACCCGTTCAACCCTTCGACAAAGATCCGTTTTAATGTTCCCGGAAATACGGATGAAATTATTAAGCTGGCAGTATATGACATTACGGGAAGGGAGATCTCCCTTCTTATAAACTCCAAACTCTCTCCCGGCTCATACGAATACACTTTCGATGGCTCGAAGTTCTCAAGCGGGGTTTATTTTTACAAACTCCAAACTGCAGAGTTTGTTGAAACAAAAAGAATGGTATTAGTTAAATAAACGGATCTTACTTATTCATATTTAAAAAGGATGCCTAAAGGCATCCTTTTTTATTGATTATTGAGCATTAGTGATTACTTTATTTAAGTAAAATTACTATCTTTTGACTATTCCAAAAATTAAAAACACTTAAATGACAAAGGGCATCTTTACCGCATTATTGTTTTTAGTATTGTCTGGTCAGATCTATTCTCAGGCAAAGGAGGATTGGATGAATCTTTATACTACCAAAGGGCAGCTTAGCATGGATAAGGCTATGCTGATAGGAACCGACGCTAACGGCAACACTTATGTCACTGGGACATCCATGACCGATATGGTGCCGAATGAAGATATACTTACCGTCAAACTCGACAAAGATGGTAAGTTTGTCTGGGCGGCAGTTTACAACGGGGACGGCAATTACAACGATGAGCCTCTCGACATGTTTGTAGATCCGCAGGGTAATGTGTACATCACGGGAGGAAGCACTGGCGCTAATAACACCGCTACGGATATGATAACAATAAAATATAACTCAGCCGGACAGGAACAATGGGTAGCCAGGTACAATGGAACTGCTGAAGGACACCGTGAAGAAGGACGCTCTATTGCAGTTGACGCAAACGGTGATGTGTACGTTTTTGGTGTAGCTCCTCACATTGCCACAGACAATTCAGGCGACGACTTCGTATTGGTAAAATATAATTCCCTGGGACAGCAGCAGTGGGTGAAAGCCTATGACGAAGGAATCTCCTCGGGTGAAGGGATCGATATGGTTATCGACGGATCCGCTATATATGTCACCGGTGCAAACGGAGGCCCTTCGTTCGATATTAAAACTATTAAATATGATAAAGATGGGAATATGCTCTGGGAAGCGGGCTACGACGGAGGAGGAAATGACATTCCTGTAGCAATTGCCGTAGATGGAACCGGCAACGTTATTGTAACAGGCGCTACACAACCCGCCAGCGGAAATTTTGATATCGTCACTATTAAATATAGTAGCTCGGGTCAGGAATTGTGGAAGCACATTTACGCAGGTACTGCTAATAAGCCCGACGAGCCAGTGGCTCTTCTAACGGACGCTTCCGGGAACGTTTACATGGCGGGTGTAGCAGTTACTAACAATAAAAAAGATTATCTGCTTATAAAATTTGCTCCGGATGGAACAGTCGTGTGGAGTTCGCTTTTTGACGGAGGTTCTAATGGTGAAGACGTCGTAAGCGGAATGGTAATGGATTCGAACGGCGATATTTTTCTCGTGGGTACTGCGTTCAAATTTGATGTAAATCCTCTCCCTACAATTACAACGGTTAAATACGACAACAACGGTACGATCCAATGGACAGCTTTTGCGACTGCTCTCCCCGGTCAGCCAAGCCATATAGAGGCAGCAGGTATATCACTCACAAATGACGGTGTTGTCGTTACTGGGACCACCATGACAAATCCATCAGCGATAGACTACTGCACCCTAAAGTATCCTAAATAATAAAACGAAAATTTTAGCCCGCTCCTCGCGGGCTTTTTTATTGAACTAAATTACACTCTCCTGCATATAATTCATAATCACTAATTAATTCTCATACATGAATAAATTATCTTTACTTTTTATTTTATTGTTAATAATTGGTTTAAGCCGATCCGGCTATTGCGACTGGAAATATCAATTCAGCGAGGACCTCGATTCTGACGGTAAGAAAGAAAGTATCCTGGTTACATTCACAGGACAAAATGAACGCGATGAGCATGGCTATGTGATAAAGATCAACAATGCTGTATATGAAGGAAGATTCCCGTATGACGGGGTAGTATCAGCCGAGGTAGTGGATATTGATCTGCATGACAAACAAAAGGAACTGCTCCTTCGCTTTGACGGTGAGACTGATGATGTAATTGATAATTTCTTTATCTACGATAACGGTATTGTAAAGATTGCCGAAATCCCCGGGAGCTCGGTCTCCGAGGTACTCGGTGACGGTATAGTCACTATGAATGAGTGGATGGGCTTCTGGTCACGCGATAAAAAATATAAACTCGAAGGAAAGTACCTTGTACCTGTAAGAGAAGAATATAAGATTAATGTGGATTCTAAAGTTTCGAACATAATGGTCCTCTACACAAATCCATCGTATAGAGCAGAGGTATCCGCTTCACTCCTGCAGGATATGAATATCAAATTAAAAGCCGTGAAGATATTCAGCGATTCATGTACGACAAGTGATGGCTACACACACGAATGCGAGTGGTATTATATTGAAGCCGAAAACGGTGCCAGCGGATGGATAGAATATAACGACCTGCTTCTAAGCACAATGGATCTTCCCTGGGCAGGATAGTTATTTTTCCTTCATATAATTTTGGAAAAATGTTGTGGCTAATATCTTTTCCTTAGCTTTTTCTTCGGTGTCAATTTCCTTCCAGGGTTCAAGGTAGTCAGTTACAACAACCTCTTCTCCAAATAATTTAAAGCAATATGCTTCATAATCATTATTTCTCCCAAAAGTTTTCTTATAAATATCTTTAAGAGAATTATTTAAAGCCAGCTTAATATCTTCTCGGTTTTGACTTCTGTCAATAATCCTTATTAGTTCATCTACGATTTCGTCTGTACTTCCAAGCATCCCAGGAAAGATAAATTTAACACAAAGCTTAATTGCATCTTCATCCCTTTCTAGCTTTTCAAGACACTTAGCTCTCAGTTGTACCAACTCATAATAACGCTCCATTCCATCATTTCCACAGAACGATTTATAAATATATACAGTATCAGCGAGATTATAGTAATCATAAGCCTTTTGAAAATTCCCCTTATCATATGCTATCCCAGCTATGCCAGTTGCGGACTTATATGAAAAATTCGCATATGGGTTTGACATTAAACTGGCATCAATGAACGTTTCATCGTTGTATGTACCGTTGAGAAATTTTTCGTAAATAAAAACTGCATAATCATACTCGCCAAGCATTTCAAGAGTTTTTGCCTTATTGTAAAGTGCCAAAGGAAATACTTCGCTCTTTTTATAATTGAATACAATATTATTATATATCTCTAGAGCCTTATTATAATCTTTCAACTCATAATATTGATTGGCTTCATCTAAAAGTTCAATTGATTCTTCTTGGGCAAAACTTATTGAAGTTATAGCAAGGAAAGAAATGAAAAGAAGTGTTTTGAAAGTTTTCATATCGCATTACCTCCTTTATAAATATATAAAATTACATTTGATAAATTCAAGCTTTTTTTCTCTGAACTAAATTGCCGATGTATGCATATAATCAATAACTTCTTTTTTAATTAAAATAATTCTCATTTTTAAGTATTTTCAAGACAAGAGGAAATTAAATAAAATATATGAAAAAATTAATTTTACTGGGCATATTTACATTTTTTGTCTCTTCCTTCGGGGTTTCACAGCATATTGATACCTTGATAAATGCTGATATCAACCCTAACCGCAAAGTGGAGAGGATAGAAGTTAAGTTCGACCCTGAGGGCGGATATGGATATATTTTGAAAGTCGACAACAAAGAATACAAAGGCGAACTCCTTAACGGCGATTATGCTTACGCCGCGCTGATAGACATGGACGATAGCGACGGCTACATAGAGATAGCAATAATAGACGTCGGACCAAGCGACGGTCACGACGCATATATGTTCCGTTTTGACGGAGACATAAAGTCCCTCGGTACTATCAGCGGTATGTCTCAGCCCGATCCCGTTGGAAACGGCATCGTAGAGTCTTTTTGGTGGATGGGTTTCTGGGGATTCAATAAACAATACAAACTCGAAGACGGGAAGATCGTTGAACTAACAAAAGAAACTTACCCGGTCAAAGATGTTGAAGCAACCGCTACCCAGACCTTCGAACTCAGAGAGAGCAGGGATGAAAATTCCAAAGTAACCGGCACAGTGAAGATCGGCGCTAATGTAAAATTCCTTGAAGCGGACATTACTCCTGTTTGTATAAATTCGGCCGGCTATGAAGACGATGATGAATGCGACTGGTTCAGAGTAGTAACCGACGACGGCACGACCGGCTGGGTACAGCTAAAAGACTTCCGCGACAAAGTTGACGGTCTTATCTGGGCAGGGTAAATATCTTCACTTATATTCGTAATAATTTCACTTGACACTGAATGAACGTTCATTTACTTTTGTATTATGGTTACGATAGAAAAGGATAAAAAGGAAGCAATATTCAACGCTACTTTAAAGCTGATCACCGAGAACGGCTTTGACGCTACACCTATGTCTGCTATCGCAAAGGAAGCCGATGTTGCCGCCGGGACGATTTATACGTATTTCGAAAATAAGGAAGAGCTGATAAATAAGCTCTACCTTAAGCTGAAAGAAAAACTCACCAATGCCGTTACAGAAGGCTACAAACCCGGGCTCTCTACTAGGGTTACAATGGAGCTTTTCTGGAATAATTATGTACAATTTTTCCTTAAAAATCCTATGGATTTTAGGTTTTTTGAGCAATTCACCAGCTCGCCCTATATTAATAAATACACTAAGGAAGAAGGGCTTCGAATATTTCATCCTGTGCTAGAGCTCTTCGAAAAAGCTAAAGCCGAGAAGGCTATAAAGGATCTGCCCAACGATATTATTCTGGCGCATTTCTTTGCTCCGGTCAAAAGCCTGATTGCTTTACACGTAAATAATAATTTCAACCTTAACGACAGTAACTTAAACTCAGTTTTCCAGGCATCCTGGGATTCTTTAAAAAGTTAATCATATTCACCGGCTGCAAGCCGGTATTTTTATGTCTAATTTATGAATGAACATTCATTTAATTTAAACCAAGGAGTAGAAAATGAAAACTAGGAAGTTAGGACACAGTGACATTGAAGTTTCTGCGATAGGGCTCGGCACAATGGGTATGTCCGAATTTTATGGACAGACCAACGAGGAAGAGTCTATCAAAACCATCCACACCGCTCTGGATAATGGAGTTAATTTTTTCGATACATCTGACATGTACGGTATCGGGCATAATGAGACCCTGCTGGGAAAAGCCATCAAGGACAGAAGAGATAAAGCTGTCATCGCGACTAAGTTCGGTGTGCTGAGAAACGCCGAGACGCGGGGCTTTGCAGGTGTAAGCGGTAAGCCGGAATACGTTAAGCAGTCTTGCGAAGGAAGCCTGAAACGCCTCGGTATCGATACGATCGATCTGTACTACCAGCACAGGATAGACCCGGAGGTACCCGTCGAGGAAACCATCGGCGCTATGGCTGAGCTGGTCAAGGAAGGAAAGGTCCGCTACCTCGGGATCTCTGAAGCATCGGCGGATACTCTCCGTAGAGCGAATTCGGTTCACCCCATCAGTGCGCTTCAGTCGGAGTACTCTCTCTGGACCAGGGAGATCGAAGACGACATCCTGCCAACCGCCAGGGAGCTCGGAGTTTCACTTGTGGCGTACAGTCCTCTTGGCAGAGGATTCCTTACGGGAAAATATAAAAAGATCGAGGACTTTGACGAAAAGGATTACAGGAGAAGCTCGCCGAGGTTTATGGGTGACAATTTCCAAAAAAATCTTGACCTCGTTGCAAAAATCGAAGAGGTTGCCAATAAATTACAGTGCACGCCTTCGCAGGTTGCTCTTGCATGGGTTCTCGCTCAGGGTGATGACATTATTCCGATACCCGGAACAAAGAGGGTAAAGTATCTTCTTGAAAACATAGCTGCAGTAAATATTGACCTGACACCCGGTGAAATGGAAAGTATTGATAACATTGCCAATGAAGTTATGGGAACACGGTATCCCGAAGCCAGCATGAAAACTGTAAACAGATAAGAACACAAAAGACCCGGTTCTGCCGGGTCTTTTATTATTTCAAAATCACCATTTTTCTCGTCCCTGCCGGTTCTCCGTCGATCTGTAGTGAATAATAATAAACTCCTGAACTTAAATTCCCGCCGTCGAATGCATAGCTGTATGTTCCCGGGGAAAACTCTCCCTCGACAAGATCGGCAACTTCCTGACCCAGAGAATCATAAACCTTAAGCGATATGAAACTCTTACGCAAAGGTATATCGAACTTGATCTGTGTGGTCGGATTGAACGGGTTCGGGTAGTTTTGATACAGATTGAATTTCTCCGGTATCTCCGTTGAGATCTGCTGTATCCCTATCCCGCCAAGTGATTCGAGCGGGTTGATTATTTTCAGCATCTCTATTGCGTAGCTATCCACAGCGTCTGTCGAGTTCGACAGCACTACCACCCCTGTTCTCGTTAGAGGGAGCCAGCAGATAAATGTTGAATACCCCGCTGTAGCTCCGTCCTTCCATATCCTTTTTTCGGAAGACTTGTTCTTATACAGGTAATTCATCTGCCATGCAAGCCCCTGCCAGCTTGTATTATTGTAAGCATATCTCCTCTCGAGATGCAGTGTGTCCAGCAATTTGTTCATACTCGGCTTATTTCCAAAGCCTATCTGGTATCTGAGGTATCTCATCATATCCTTCATGCATGAATAGTGACCGCCCGCCCCGTAAAAAGCCGGTGACGTTGCCGCGGTATCTACATTCCCGTTTTTATGATTGTACCCCAGCGCGAGCCGTAACTTCATCTCGGGAGTCGGGAATACCCGCGTATCCGGCATTTCGAGCGAGTCTGCGATCACCCTGAGCGAGATTGAATCGTATGGCTGGTGCATGATTATAGTTTCGATCACACCCAGTAACCCAAAACCATAATTTGAATATACCCAATGCGAACCCGGTTCATATGGCAATGTATAACCATTCAAAAATTCATACATTTTCTGAACCGTATAGCCCGGCGGATTTACGTGATTCGATGGTTCATCCGGGAACCCCGAAATATGCATCGCAAGATCTCTGAGAGTAATGAACGTCGTATCCCCGCTCAAAGAATCTACCCACACAGGAATATTCAAAGTGTCCGGCAGGTATTTGTTTATACGGTCATACAGCGTAACTGTCGGGATGTTGTACTCCACAAGGAAAGCAAGTATCGTCGCGGCGAATGTTTTTCCTACCGAACCTAACTTAAAAACCGTAAGCGAATCGGGAGCGGGAGAGCTCGTGTCCTTTCGTATATGTCCGTATCCGTAAAATTCCGGCACCGGCTCAATACTGGGCGATGTCCTCTGCCTGAACATCCCTACCATCAATCCGACGTTATTCGGACGCGAAAGATACACATTCGCAACTGAATCGATCTTTTGCTTGATCGTATCCTGCGCCTGAGCTGATAAACTCAGGGCTAAAAGGACCAATAACGATAGGATTAGCTTTCTCATAATTCTGCCATTTTGAGCTAAAATAAACGAAAATTACATCAAATAAAACACCCCGAAAACCGCTTACACATTACGATATCTTATCGTCATCGGCGACATCATGTATGTGAAACTTCACTATCAGCCGGTGCATTATTGGCGCGACAAATACCGCGATCCCCGTCAGGAACATCACTCCGCTGAAAAGAGAGTACGCGCTCGCAAACAGCTTTGCGCCGTCGTCATTCAGTGACGCCACCGGACCCATTCCGCTGAGTATCATAGATGCATTCAATATCGAATCCATCCAGTTCAAACCCGCCAGCATACGGTATCCCAAAATACCAACGAGCAAAGAGAATCCCAAAATGATCACACAATAAAACAAGCTCCCCATCAATCGCTTCCTGAATTTCTCGAATGAGATTAGTCTGTGACGGATAATGATTGGCTCTTCCATGTTTTATATTTTAAAGTTAATGATTGTATTTGCCGGATAGAAATACCTGCAAAATGAGGATAAGTATAATAAATGGGTTGGAGTCCGGGCTTGCTGTTCCCGGTGAGGAAATACACCTGAAGTATGACGTGCAATAATATAAAGAATCGCTCATAGCAGGCAAAAAAAGAAGTTCTTTAACCCTGCGAATGCCTCTTTAAAGATAGTTATTCTTTAGAAAGAAAAATAGTCCCCGGCAAAGGGATTGCTGTCGAGCCACTTTATACGCTCGTTCATCTGCCGCTCGTAAAATTCCTTCTTGTCTGGCACGTTCTCCATTAGAAAGCCGTAGTACGCCTTGTAATAATCCTTGCCGGCATCCTTGTTAAAGCGTGCCTGCTTCTTGAGGTCCTTTGCCTTTGCTTCAGCAAGTTGGTTAATAACGTAATATTCCAGTGCCCTGATACGGTCATCGGGCTGGTAGGTGTTTACAGATCCGCAGCTGTCGCATTTCAAATTCACTGCCATAAAAGAATATACTTTTATGGGAAGCTCCGCTCCGCACTGAGTGCATCGGTGAAGCTTGTTCTCGTCGATGTGCCTCTGCACATTCTCCAGTATCTTGTTCGCCGCGCGCGTATATGTGTTCACGTAATACTCGAAGAAGTCGTCGTTCATCTTGTATTTGAACTGCTCGCCCTTCTTCTGCTGGGCTGACATAATGTCCCACGGCGTGCCGAGGTTTTCCATCTCGGCGCGCATCTTGTTCCAGCCCTGGTCCACCTTCTCCGATAGTTCTGTCACCGTCTGGTTCTTTAGCCCGTTCAGAATGTTATGTATAATGATATTATCGTATTGCAGTCCGTCTACGACGCCCTGCATTGGAGCTTCCGCCTGCGTGATCACGTCGTTGTAACGGTCGTCCAGCTTCTTGAGATAGCCGTCCCACCTTTCACACAATGCTATGAACTCCGGTGAGTTCGCGTCGAACTTATTGAATAATCCCATTTATTAGTTTTCCTTTACTTCGAATAGTTTGCTTCCGCAGAATAGACAATCGTCATACTGCATCTCTTCGAGGCGGGGTGCCCCGCAGTTCTTGCATGTCATTGTCTTGTGTTTCGCCGCCTGGAGACCTTGTGAATATTTTGCCGTGCCGGTTGCCGCATTTTGAAATATATCTCCCAAACCCGAGAATGGTTTGATCTTTTGATAATATTCCAGCACCTTGGCATCCATGTTAAATCCGCTTGCCTCCTGCGGATACTTATTCATTATGATCTCATATACACGCCTGAGCTCTATCGGGAATGCGCCTCTCGTTATTTTCATTTCGGAATTAAGGAGTGCTTCCCTTTCATTATCTGACAACGGCTGTGCACCGTATGAGGTCATAACTGCCTGCCATTCCGCATTCCCGCCTCTCTCCGAATGATACGCGGACGAGAATGCTTTTTCTATTTCTTCGTTAAAGCTCATTAGAATTCTATGTCTCCGTGTGATCCTTCACCTTTCATTGCTTCATACTTTTGCCTGAACTGCGCATCCAGCTGTGCCATCTTTGCCGCAAGTGAAAAATCCGACATCATCTGGCCTGTCCAGTATGAGCTCACGTTGGAATAATCCGCTACTGTCATGCCGAAATCTTTCAGCACGTCCTGCGCGTCCCTGCCTTGCTTTCCTAATACGTCCTGTGCTACCATTGCTTCGACATACTTCTCGAACGGGATTGAATCTGCGGTAATGCCTGCTCCGCTTCCAAGATTGCCTGTTGCTGTGCTGTTAAATGCTGCGGCATACTTTTGCGAGATCGTGAATGAGGTGTCATTGCTCATGCGTGTTGTCCATTCATTGTTCACTCTGTCCCACTTTGGCATGTCCATGCCGTAATCTTTTATTGCGTCTTCGGCTTTTGCGCCTGATGCAAGCTTTGCGTTTACTTCCGCCCATTGTTCTACGGAAACGCCTTCTACCGGATCTAAAATGCTCATTTTTATTGTGTTTAATTTTTGGTGTACTCTAACGAATTAGAATACAAAGATAGAATGTTCCTTTTTTACAAACACGGAAATTTTTTACAGAATGTTACAGGATTGTTTCTGCTAAAGAAGTATCTGATTTTTATGGGATTATCTAGCTACTTCGACAGCTGGAATTCCAGCAAAAACGAGGTGCCTTTTCCTTCTTCGCTCTCACACCATATATTCCCGTTCATATCTTCGGTGAGTTTTTTGGCAATGGACAGTCCCAGACCGGTCGAGCTTTCACCCGCAGTAGGACGCGCCGATAGGCGTGAAAATTTCCTGAAAAGCTTTTGCATGTCTTCCGGCGAGATACCGGGACCTTCATCTGTGACTACACACCTCGCTGTCGAGTCATTAGCTGACAACGAAAGTATAACTCTCTTACCCGGGTTAGAAAACTTAACGGCATTCGACACCAGGTTGTCGAGGATTTGCATTAAAGCATTCTTGTCGGCATTTATATTTATCTCCGGCGGGTTGCTGTTATATTCGAGGATTATTTTTTTGGAGTCAGCCCTGCTTGCAAACGAATCCGTAACGTACCGCGCTATCTTTGAAATATCTATCTCCCGCATATCGAGCTCGACCTTACCTGCCTCTATGGTTGTAAACTCGAGGTAGTTCGTTATAAGCTCCGTCATTATCCGGGCGCTCACTTCTATGTCATTAAACATCTCTTTGTATTCCGTTTCGGAAAATTGCTGGGGATTCGCCCTGACCAGCTGAGCATAGCCCAGTACCGCGTTCAGCGGATTCTTAAGGTCGTGCGCTACCAGCGCCATGAACGTGTTCTTTTCTTCGTTCATCTTCTGAAGGTTCTCATTCAGCTCCTCCACTTGTTTAAGCGCCTTCTCCAATTCCTGCCCTCTTTTCTTTTGTGTCTCAGCTTCCTTTAGCGCTGTTTCTCTTTCGTACTTATACTGGAGATTCTTTATTTTCTCGTACATCTCTTTGTTAAAGATCTCGTTCTTCAGATCGTAATACTTCCTAAAGTATTCATGTGCCTTTTCGAAGTCCAGAAGCCCCGAGTGGCATTCCGAGTAACACATGTATGAATCCAGGATAAGGTCCTTTGCCTCTATCTCGTTCGCAATGGCAATTGCGTCATTTACCAGATGTATGGCGTCATAGTACTCCTTTTTCTGTGCGTATAGTTTTGCGTAGCTTAAATACAAATGCGCTTTGTAGTTTTTTTCTCTCGATGGCTCTAAAATTTCCTTTGCTTCGTTCAACACCTTCTCCGCTTCGTCGAGCTTCTCTTGCTTTATTAATACATCCGCAATGTTAATTTTACAAATTGCCCCGTTGATCTTTTCGCCGATCTCGTCATTGATTACCAGAGCCTGGTTAAAGTATTTTAATGCCTGGTCGTAGCCTTCATTGTTCTCGCAGATAAGTCCTATATTGTTTAGCGTAAGAGCTTCGTTGATCCTGTCTCCCAACTGCCTTTTCAGCTCAAGACTCTTCTTGTAATACTCCAGCGCTTCCTGTGTCTCGCCAAGTTGCATATTGATAACCGCAACCCTGTTATACATTGCAGAAAGACGGGCTTTATCGTCAGCCTTTGTGTAGAGTTCGAGCGCTTTCAAATACTGTTCGAGTGCCGCGGCAAGCTCGTTAAGGACATGGTAGGAATCCGCCATCTCGGATAATGCTTCGGCTTGAAAATATGTTTCATCTAACTCCTCAAATAACTCCAGGCTCCTGGATAAATGTTCTATCGACTCTCGGTGCCTGAACATCCACTTTAGAGTTTTACCGCATGCCCGCACAGATCTGCCTTGACCTAATTTATCTCCAATTTCTCCAAAAGCTGTAGCTGCCTCCTTGTAACCCTTTAAAGCTTCTTCGTAATTCATGAGCTTCCGGTTGGCAAATGCCCTGTTAAACAAAGCATTTGCCCTACCGTTAGCATAATTGATCTTTTCGGAAGTGTCTAAAGCTACTTGCGCTATAGAAAGGGATTTCTCCGGATTTTCCGTCCGGATATCATAAGCCATCCGGTTTAATATATCCACCTTCTCCTCAAAATCTTCTTTTGAAGAGCCCCGCTCGGCAAGCTTGCTTTTTATTTCTTCAAAATCTATCATTTATCCTTCTTCTTCGTTTTCTGCTTCCATTCCAATGACTTGGTCAGAACCCGATTTTGGATCTGTATAGTGGATCAGAGTGGCTATAACTACTCTGCCCCCTCCCACAGGGATTTGTGTTCCCTTGTCTGTGACCTGGGTCCCGTCGACATTTACCTCTGATACTGCCGTTCCGGTTGGAATATCCCCATCTGACAAAACTGTAACTCCGTCAGCATTTGCATGCTGATCGTTCATAGACTGGTCATCCGCATATAAAACGTTGATACCGTCTATCTCGTAGGAAGAGCCATTTACAACAATAAAGTTAACCATGGTTTTAAGGTTTAGTTAATAAAAGTTTTTTAAACTGCAGGAAGCTCAAACACAAATGCGCTTCCCTTTCCAAGCATACTTTCACATCTTAACTTCCCCCCTACTAATTCTGCCAGATTCTTTGCTACCACTAAACCTACTCCTATCGGGTCCTCGACTCCGGGGTGGTCTGCATCCGCTTCACTTGATAATAACTGTGATGCCTCTGCCTCACTGATTCCGCCCCCCTCGTCTATTATCTCACACCTAACCAGCTCACCGTCGGGTGAGACGTAGGCGTAGATATTCTTTCCCGGAGGAGTAAACCTCACTGCATTGGAAATAAGATTATTTAATATTTGTAAAACAATCCTTTTGTCGGAATTTATTGGAATGATCTCTTTCGATGTCTTAAATATAGAGTTGATCCTTTTCGATTGTATCTTTGCCGAAGACTGCCTCATCGCGAGCGATACTATGTCCGGAAAATTAAATTCGCTCTTATTTAATTCAAGCTTCCCCTCAGTCATCGCTTCGTACATATCGATATTGTTGACCAGCTCCGTTATCGTAAGAGCGCTCACCTCTATGTCATCCATCATCTCCGTTATCTCGTCAAAAGACAGACTTGTATTTGCTTTGATGTATTGAGAGTATCCGATTATTGAGGTTAGGTAATTCCTCACCCCTCGCGATATGGAGATGTGTTTTTTACCTGTCGTCGGTAGAATGCTCTCCTGTTTGGCTTCGCTTTCCGCCTGCGGTTTAACTTGGTCCTGTGGGTATTTCGTTAAAAGAGGTGCGTTATCGGCGATCACACTGCCCGCTTTTTCGTTCTCCCCCATATTCAGATACGATTCCGCAATTGTCCTTACTATTTCTGCCGTGCCTTCGTCACCCTCGCCTTCCTTTAACGAAAGAGCATCTTCATAATACTCCACCGCTTCGAGATATTCTTTCATTGAAAAATAAAGCTTGGCAATGTTGAGCAGGACGATGTATTCGTGGTCAGCGTCACCGAGCGCTCTGTATAGCGACAGCGCTTTTTCGTAATTACCCAGTGCCGCTTGATTATCGCCTATTGCTTTATTTGTAAATCCGAGGTTATTTAGAGATGCCGCTTCCCCGTAAAGATCTCCCGTCGTTTCAAATATCTCCGCGCTCCCGTTAAAACATTCTGTAGCCAGGCTATGCTCACCCGCAGACCTATACTCGTTGCCGAGCAATAGCAGTGCGTGCGCGAGAGATTCGGAGTCGCCGGAAGATTTAAACACTTCTGTAGAATTCTTTAGCGTAACGATTCTTTCTTCAGGTCCGAGATTCGGGAGATTTTTTTCAAGGTCCTGGATCTTCACAAATGTTTATTTAGTAAGGTTTCTTTATCATGCTGAGTTGAGCCCACTCCTTTTCCTCCGCGCTGACCGCCGCATAACCGAGCACCCCGCCCGATGCGCGCGCTACCTGGTCCGCAAAAGTTAAATAGCTGTCGTACAACTCCTTCGCAAATTCCGCGTCGAGTTGAGGGAATACCTCATTCAATTTTTTCAACTCTCCTGCAATTTGCTTATTCCTTTCAAGCGAATCTTCCGGTAAGCTCTTCACATAATCGTTAAACGTATCGTCGAACAGCTTATCCACCTCGTAATAATAATCCTTCAAAATTGAATCGTTTTTCATGCTCCTGAAATGAGCTACTTTTTCCGCCCAGTCCTTTTCTGCATCGTCTATCTTGTGATCTGCTCCTGCTACCAATATTGCTATCAGCACAGGCGCCTCGATAAGCATTCTTTGTTCCTGCTCCGTAAGGTTTGCTAAATATGAAATCATGTATTTTAAGTGAATTTAAAAAGAATTTTCTAAAATTCAATTTAATCACTATAAAATTAATATTAAATTGAAAACAAGGGTATTATAAACCCGGTATGCCAGACTGGGGAGAGTTTTATAAAATCACTATGTTAACCTATCAATTCCCGCGCGCTCTTCTCTGCCGCTTCTGTGACTTTCTCACCGCTGATGAGTTTTGCCACCTCCTGTACTTTTTCGTCTTCACTGAGTGTCTTAATGCTCGTCACCGTTTCATCGCCTTTATCCATCTTCTCGATGAGAAAATGCCTTTCGCTCATTGCCGCTATTTGAGGTAAGTGAGTAATAGATATGATCTGGTGTGAGTTTGCCAGCTTCTTCATTACCCTTCCTACCTTACCCGCTATTCTTCCGCTGATACCTGCATCTATTTCGTCAAAAACCAGTATAGGCACATGGTCTCTGCCTGAAAGTGATGCCTTTATTGCAAGCATTATTCTCGAAATTTCACCGCCGGAAGCTGACTTTCTGAGTGGCGTGAAATCCGATCCTTTGTTGATTTTTACCAAAAACTCAACATTATCTATGCCGCTCTTTGAAAGTACGATTTTTTCATTTTTAACCAAATAGGAAAAATTTTCCTGTTCATCACCTGCAATAACATTCGAAATATCTATTTTAAATTCCGCCGACTCCAAACCAACTTCATTAAGATATGTATTTACATCCTTCTCTAGCTCTAGTACACTCTTCTTCCTTATCTTTGATAATTCCACCGCCTTTTTATAAACATCATCTTTTTGCGCCTCCACCCTCTTTTTAAGTTTTCCGAGTTCATAATCATAATTCTCAGTCATATCAAGCTCTTTCGATAATACCTCAGCCTTATCTACCAGCTCATCCACGGACATATTATACTTCTTTTTTAAAAAATTCAAACTTCCAAGCCTGTCCCTTATCTGCTCTACCCTCACAGGATCGAAATTTATTCCACTCTTATAGTTATTTAAAAAATTTGATACTTCTTTTATTGTTATATATGAGCTTTCCAGATCCTCCGACAGCTTACCAAGGTCGCTGTCATACTTTACTGCGTCCTTGAGCTCCTTTAATGCTATCGATACTGACGGATATACACTTTGTTCATCATCGTAAAGAATCTTTAATACCGTATCTATACTTTGAGCTATATTTTCGACATTCTCTACCTTACTTAATTCATTTTCCAGCTCCGGTTCTTCACCCTTCACCGGGTTCACATTGTTTATTTCACGTAGTTGAAATTCTATCACATCTCTTTTCTCGATCAGCTCGTCCTTACGTCTTGTAAGCTCCATATATTCGTTTACAAGCACTTTATACTCCTCGAACAGCCCTGAGTATTCCGGCAACACATCATTCGGTCCTATGAAGTTATCCAGTATCTTAATGTGAGTTTCTTTCTTTAGGAGCGACTGGTGTTCGTTCTGTGAATGTATATCTATAATGATATCACCGAACTCCTTTAGATCGCTTAATTGGATGGGTGTATCGTTAATGAAATTTCTGCTCGTACCTTTTTGATTAAGCTCTCTCCTTATTATTACGTAACCGTCATTATCATCGAGCTCTTTTGAAATAAGAAAGTCTCTTACTTCTTTATTTCTTCTAAAATCAAAACTTCCTTCTATTATTAATTTATCAGAGTTACTCCTTATTAATGAAAAATCAGCTCTCTCACCAAGTATCATTGATAGTGCATCGAGTATTATACTTTTCCCTGCCCCTGTTTCCCCTGTTAATATGTTTAAACCTTTATCGAACTCTATCTCGGCTTCTTTGATTATTAAATAATTCTTTATGTAAAGTTTCTCGATCAACTTTTTAACCTTTAGGAAAATCTATATTGTATTTTAATATATAAAAAAATTAGAAACAGATATAGTCTTGTTAGTTATGTGGAAAATATCAAATAGTATTGATTTTTGGTATGAATAAAGGGGATTACCGTATCCCGTAATTCACATAGCATTGTTAAAAAACGCCGGCTCTTAAAAATTCGCAAAAATTCGGGGCGGATTTCCTGCGAATATTCTTAAATATGTTAATAAGCCGGTGCACAAAGAGCCTCTACTGACAAGATACTAACACAAACAAAAAACCTCCGCTTAAAAAGAGGAGGTCTGAAAATTTTTTATACGATTTTTACAAACACTACATGTTTTTGATCTTCTCGATTATTCCCTCTACCTGTCTCTTTATCTCTATATCCCTCTTCATCTGATCCGATATCATCTTATGTGAATATAATACCGTTGCGTGGTCTTTTCCGCCGAAGTTCAACCCGATAGTTTCCAGCGTATTGTTCGTAAGTTCTTTTGCCAGGTACATAGCTACCTGCCTTGCAAATGCCACATCCTTTGTTCTTCTGCGTGATAGGATCTGGTTCTCGGAGATCTTGTAAAACTCTGAGACGTTGAATATGATATTCTCGATGGAAATGTGTCTGGAGCGTTTTACATTGCCTACAACACGGCTTATGACCTTCTCAGCCACATCCAGGGTTATCTGTCCTTTGTGAACGAGAGCGCTCTCAGCGATCATTCCTACGATACATCCCTCTATCGTTCGTATACTGTCCTTTACATTTGTTGCGATGTAGTGAATAATTTCTTCCGGTACCGATACACCTGCCGCTTCGAACTTCTTTTGCGTGATAGCGACTCTCATCTCCCAGTTCGGCGGTTGTATATCTACCGTAATGCCCCACTGGAATCTCGATATGAGCCTCTCCTCTATGCCCTTTATCTGGCTGATTGGTTTATCGCTCGAAAATATGATGTGTTTCTTTTCGTTGAATAAGGAGTTGAATATCTGGTACATAAAATCCTGAGTCTTTTCCTTACCGCTCAGGTTCTGAATATCGTCGAGAATAAGTACGTCCAGTGACTTGTAAAATGAATCCAGCTTCTTTGTACCGCCGGTATTGGATGAAAAATCTATCCTCTCTTTTGCTATCGATGTTGTGAACTGTGTCGTAAAGTCTGGTGCAGTAGTGTAATATATCTTCTTATCCGGAAATTTCTTCAGTATCTCATTGCCGATCGCCTGTACCAGGTGAGTCTTGCCGAGTCCTACCCCACCGTAAACGAAGAACGGGTTGTATGTTCTGCCCGGGTTGTTCGTAATTGCGTAAGCCGCCGCGGTTGCCAGTTCGTTGCTTTCACCTTTAATAAAATAGTCGAATGTATTCTTTGGGTATAGGTTAGATGCGTATTCTTTTTTGCCTGTGATAATGTTAAAGTCATACGGGTCATCTGCTATTCTGTCTTCTTCTTCGGCGATCCTTATGCTTGTTCTCTCTGCGGGCGCTTCTTCGTGGATTCCCGGCGTGAATAGGTTCAGCTGGCTTACTTCGTACTTTAGCTTTCCGTTCTCGCCCAGTATACCGCTGTCGATTATGCGCGCGATCTGCGAATTGTAACGGCGCTCTATCATGCCGTAGTAATCTTCGCTCGGCACGGACACTGTTAATACGCCTTCTTTAAAACTTTTTGGTGTGATTACGGAGAACCAGGTGTTGATCTCTCCTTCTTTGATGGAATCCGATAGTAACTCTAAGAACTTTCCCCAAACCTGCTCCGCGTCTTTCTGCTCTACTGGTTTTGTGTCGGCTGGACTTACTTGGTTTTGGGCTCTACTGTCAAAAGGTTCGTTGATGTCATTTAGATTAGTAGAGTAACTTGCCACGATAAGAGGTTTAAATGTTTATTAACAATTCTTGATTACTTAAAATACTACTTTAAGTGAATGCATATTTCGTAAAGAAAAAAACCCTCATCCCGGCTGTTTTGTTAACACAGAGCCTAAGGGCTAAACAACAATTATTTCAAGGGGTTATGCTAATTGTACGGGGTTCTTAACAAGAGGTGTTAATAACTTTAGCTGAAATTTTTACCCAATAAAAATGCGATGTTAAGAACCGATGATTATTAACAAGTTGTTAACAGATACGAACTTGTAAATTTTAATATATAATATTAAACAAACTTGTTTACTTTGTCAAGATTTTGAACTCATTTTCTCCGCAATTTCGCACAAAAATGTGTACGGATTAATAAATATTTTTTCAAGACAGCTTTTACTAAGTTTGTAAATGAAAAAGAACAATTCCCCTTCAAACGGATACGATACTTATGCGGAGATTAATTTAAGGAATTTAAAGGACAATTTTAACATAATACGTAAAGCCTCCAATTTAAAAAATAAGTCCAAAAATACAAAGATCTGTGCTGTTGTTAAGGCAAATGCCTACGGGCACGGCATGACACGCATTGCCGAAGAGCTGATCGATTGCGGAGCAGATTATCTCGGTACTGCTTTTCTCACTGAATCGGTCGACCTTAGAGAATATCTCAGTTTGAAAATGAAAAACGCGAAGATACTTTGCCTTGGCGCGCTCACACTCGACACCGAACATTTCAAGGACGTAATTGAAAATGCCATTGAAGTTACAATAACAGATCTGAAATCTGCAAAGGCTCTCGATAAATACGCGGCCTTACAAAATAAAATCGTGAACGTTCACGTAAAGCTCGATACAGGGATGAACCGGATAGGATTCCTTGCAAAGGACGCGTACAAAGCTGTGAGCGAATTGAAGAAATTAAAAAATTTAAACCTGGTTGGCATATACTCTCACTACGCGACCGCCGAACAGCCGGGAAATTCATATTCGCTCAAACAGTTGAAAACCTTCAAGGATGTCGTGTCGGAAATAGAAAGTAATATCCATAAATTCGAGCTTAAGCATATAGAAAATTCCGGCGGAATACTCAATTTCCGCGACGATTTCTGCAATATGACGCGCCCCGGTATAATGCTTTACGGATACTACACCGATAGGACAAAGGTGAAAAAAGACATCGGCTTAAAGCCGGTGATGCGAATGGTATCGAAGGTTAGCCTCGTTAAAGAACTGCCGAAAGGAGAGAGCATATCCTACGGCAGAAAATATACCACTACAAGGAAAACACGCATTGCGTCCATACCTATCGGTTACGGTGACGGCTACCCGCGCGCTCTTACGAATAAAGCAAAAGTCTTCATCAACAAAAAACTCTATCCCTCCGTCGGCACAGTGTGTATGGATTGGATTATGGCTGAGGTCGGAATGAAAGATAAAATTAATCCAAACGACAAAGTTATAATATTCGGTCCGGAATATACCGCCGACGATCTCGCAAAATTGATCGATACTATTCCATACGAGATAATTACGAATGTTTCCGACAGGGTAAAAAGGATTTACGTATAGAATATAATTCATTATTCCTATATTCAATAAATTTATTTCTCAAACTATCGACGCTTCCGTGAGAATACGGGAGATTCCTATTCCATGAAATACCTGGACTTTATACTTCAAAAATCGATTGATGATTTAAAGAGAGAGGGAGGCAACCGCCTCGACTACGATACCGTCGGCAAATATTTCGAGTACGTAAAAAAAGCCGGCGACACCCTGAAAGCCGTATATACCCTCATGCACATCGCAAAGATGAAAGATACGGCGGTGTACCTGGTATTCGTCCTTAAAAAAGTTGGCGAGGGCGCGGTGGATTTCGATACGCTTGAGGAAAACGCAAAAGAGGATTGCGAGTTCATAAAAAAAGAGCTGATAAAAAATTTCTCGCTGAGCGGTGACGCCGGTGAAGAACCGGAACTGAAAATACCGGAAATATCCGGCTCTGGCCTCTCCGAAATGATTAAAGAAAACAGATTTAAGGTTAAGCATGAGGACGACGCTTCCATTGCCGAAGAATTTTCCGAAAAAGAAATGTATGAAGACGATCTCACCGATGACCAAATTACCGAAGATGTAGCAGAAGAAGATAACTCGGACGAGGAACTCCGCGTGACATTCGGCGACGAAGAATTTGAGCTGATAAGCAACTCCGAAGAGGGCGACGAAGGCTTCGAAATACTCGACACCACCAAACAACAAACCGAAAACGAAATTGAAACGGAAATCGTAAACGAAGAGACAGAAAACAAAATTGAATCTGAACCGGAGGTCGATGAAAAATTTTCCGAAATATCCGATGAACCGGAAGAAGAAATTTTACCCTATGAAGAAATGGAGGGCGAAGGTTTCGTAATTAAAAAAACTATCTCTTCGAGCGAAAAAAATCCGGAAGAAAAAATTTCTTCCGCCGAAGAGGAAGATTTTGACACCCCGGACGAGAAAACAGATGAGATTGTTGTGCAGGAAGTCGTGGAAGAGGTGGTGATGACGGTAGAGGAGGATGCCGTGGAGGACGGCGAGCAAGTACCGGAGCAGGAAGTAACGGACGATATGGATAGAGACGAGCGACTGGAAGAAACAGAGGAGGTCGCGGGGACCGTGATGAGCGGCGCTTCACAAGGCATAGAGGAAGAGGCCGAGCAAGAGCCCGTGGAGGATATAGGCACGGATGTGGATAAAGACGTGACGCCGGAGGAAATTTTGGAAGAAGAGGAAACGGAGATAGATCCGATCCCCGATCCCGAGGTAAGCGAGCAATACAAAGATTACGAAAGAACTTTATTCGAAGTTAACGAACTGCTCAAAGATTATTATCTCGATATCGAAGCGGTGCCGGAGGGAAGTTCCTCGCCGGACGGCGAGCCGGTAATATTCGGGAAGATATCCGAGCTGTGCGGTATAATGCGGAAGCGGTCCGACGCGATGTCGTTTTCACTTATCTCAAATGTGTACGACTGCACAGGAAAAATTTTCAAAGAGTATCTAAAAACAAACTCGCGCCCTAACGGCGAAGAGCTCGCATCACTGAACAAAGGAATACAACTCGTGGAGGGACTAATCAAAGGAGACGATCTGCCCGAAGCCGACGACATTCTTTTGTCGCTGGAAACTCTGAGGAAAAGTTTTAGTGATGCGCCGGTCACCGCGGAAAAAACCGCGGACGCGAAAGACGAAGCAGAACAGCTGGAAGAGGTAAAGGAAAAAGCCGAGCACAAAGAGCCGGCAAAAGTATCCGCAAGCCTCAAGGAAAAGTATTCGAATTCAGAGCTGAGAGACAGCTTTAAACAGATGAAATTACAGATACAGGACCTCGAAAACACTTTCCTCTCGCTGGATGAGATAGAGGGAGATTATCAGAATTACGAAGGACTGCGCACGCTCTCCTCGACATTTCTGAATTTGAAGGAGATAATCAGGAGGGCGAAGATACTCGACCTCAAAGACGTCGCGAAGCTGTCGGAAGCAAGCTACGTATTCATAAAGTTCATACAGAATTACAGGATGGATCCTTTTGACGAGGACATTCGCGAGATATTCAAATACATAATCTATAATTTCAAGGCGGCGGCTCTGGATAAGCCAAACGAAGATCTGGAAAAATTCATTTCATATCTCAACGACCCGGTAAAGATCTTTACGCAAAAAACAAAAAAAGGAAACTAAATCTATACTATGAACAATTATGCAGTAATAATGGCAGGGGGTGTGGGAACCAGATTTTGGCCGAAAGGCACTTCAAAATTACCAAAGCAATTCCTCAAGATCATACACGACTCTAACTCCATGATACAGGAGACGTACCAGAGACTAACGGGGCTGGTGCACAGCACGAAAGTATTTGTGGTGACGAACGTGATGTATAAGAACGACATAAAGAAACAGCTTCCGCAGATCCCCGATGAAAATATAATCTGTGAACCGTTCGGGAGGAACACCGCCCCGTGCATCGGGCTCGCGTGTCTATTCCTGAAGCAGTTCGATGAGAAGGCAAACGTGATTGTGCTTCCTTCGGATCACGTAATCGGGAACGTGGAAGAGTTTCAGCATGTGCTGAAGACGGGGCTTGCATTCGTAAATGAGAACGGCGGTATAGTAACACTTGGAATAAATCCGACCAAACCGGAGACGGGGTACGGCTACATACAATTCGACCTGGAAAAAATGGTACCCGTTGCAGTTGGTGATGAAAGGCACGAGAAGGTATTTAAGGTGAAAACATTCGCGGAGAAACCCAACCAGGACCTTGCTAAGGCGTTCATAGAGAGCGGAGATTTTCTTTGGAACAGCGGTATGTTCATTTTCCGTGTGGACACTATGATGAACGAGATACAAAGTTCGCTCCCGGACATTTTCGAATCACTCATGCACCTGGAGGGGTCGCTGATGGATAAGGACTTCGACAAAAAGCTCGAGTTCGAATATTCAAAGATGAAGGGGATCTCTATAGACTATGGGGTGATGGAAAAATCGCACGAGGTATACACGATAAAGAGTGATTTCGGATGGAGCGACGTGGGCTCGTGGGACGAGATCTACAACATTAAGGAAAAGGACGTGAACGGAAACGTGAAGGTCGGCAAGACGGTCACCATAGATACGAAGAACTGTCTCATTATTAACGATCAAAAGATAGCGGCGACGATCGGCGTGGAGGACCTGCTCATTATAGATACGGATAACGGGCTCCTTGTATGCAAGCGCGGTGAATCACAAAAAGTAAAGGACGTCGTGGATTACCTGAGAAGAAAAGGCATGAACGATTATCTCTAAAGTATGAAACTTGCTCACATTGGCATAGCGGTTAAGTCACTCGATGAATCGGTGTCAAACTACGAGAAGATATTCGGGGTAGAGGCATCGGAGCTCGAGCATGTTGCAGAGCAAAAGGTGAACGTGCGCAAGCTTCACCTGGACAACATGGACATCGAACTGCTGGAAGGGACCGCACCCGATTCACCAATATCGAAGTTCATCGAAAAGCGCGGAGAGGGTGTTCATCACTGTTCATTCGAAGTGGACGACATCGTGAAGTCTCTTTCCGATGCAAAGAACAGCGGTATCGAGCTGATAAACGAAACCCCCCGCACGGGCGCGGACGATATGCTCATCGCTTTCCTTCACCCGAAATCCACCGGCGGGGTTCTCATCGAATACACGCAGAAAAAGCATTAGGGAATAAATTCCTGTCCATATTTGTTATATTAATAGAGAATGGCAGATACCGACAAAAATAGTGAAATCCAGCCGGAAATAGCACTTTCTCCCGATCTGAAATCCAAACTTGAAAATCTTCCCGCATCTCCGGGTGTCTATCAATTCAAGGACGCCAATGGAAGGGTATTGTATGTGGGCAAGGCGAAAGTTCTCAGAAACCGCGTGAGGTCTTATTTCCAATCGAGAGCAGTATCCAATACGAGAAGCGGAGCGGGATCGGCGCGCCTGGAACTGATGATAGGTAAGACCGCCGACATTGAGATCATAACGACGGATTCGGAAGTCGAAGCGCTCCTGCTAGAGATAACGCTGATACAAAAACTGAAACCGAAGTACAACGTCAACTTCAAAGACGATAAGTCATACCCGTACATCGTAATAACGAACGAACCATACCCGCGCGTATTTCCGACGAGAAAGAAACGGTCGGACGGTTCGCGTTACTTCGGACCATACACGGACGTTAAGACGATGCGGTTCGCGCTGAAGGCGGTGCGTGATATTTTTATGATACGCTCGTGCAGTCTGAATCTCACCGACGAGAGCATCGCGGCGGGGAAGTTCAAAGTGTGCCTGGATTACCACATAAAGAAATGCGAAGGACCATGCGAAGCTCTGGTATCGAGGGCGGATTATAACGAGATGATAGACGAGGTCGCGAAGCTCCTGCAGGGAAAGACGCACACGCTGGTAAAGGAGCTCGAGAATAAAATGAACTCGTATTCGGAAGATATGAAATTCGAGAAGGCGGCGCAGATACGAGACAAGATAGACGCGATAGAGGTTTATTCGGAAAGGCAGAAGATGGTGGACGAGGAGATTGTGGACCGTGACGTATTCGCTGTTGCGCGGGAAGATAATACAGGGTGCGGTATGGTATTGAAGATACGCGACGGGAAGGTAGTCGGTAAGTCGCACTTCTATCTGAACAACGTGATAGAAAAAAGCGACGCGGAGATACTGGAAAATTTCGTGACGACATATTATTCAAAGGCGGACTTTATACCGGAGGAAATATTCCTGGAGACGGAGCTGGAGGACATGGACACGCTGAAGAAGTGGCTGGACGACCGCAGGGGGTCAAAGGTGGATATAACAGTGCCAAAGATCGGCGACAAAGCGAAGTCGGTCAATATGGTGAAGAGCAACGCGATGTTTTTGCTGAAGGAGCTGATACTGGCGAAGATGAAGAAGGAATTCATTCCGCCGTCGCTGGAAGCGCTGAAGCGAGACCTGCGCCTGACGAAGCTCCCGCGGAGGATAGAGTGTTTCGACATTTCGCACATACAGGGTACGGATACTGTGGCGTCGATGGTGGTATTCGAGAACGCGGGTCCGAAGAAAACGGGTTACAGGAAGTTCAAACTCCGCGGTGTGGAGGGGGTCGTGGGGCGACCGGACGATTTTCTTTCGATGCGTGAGGTAATACACAGACGATATAAAAAAGTCGTGGAGGCGGATTTCGAAACGGCGGAGAACCCCGAACACAAAGCAGACAAGGACGAGGCTCTTGAAATGCCCGACCTTATAATAATAGACGGCGGTAAGGGACAGCTGAGTTCAGCGGTGAAGGTTCTCGATGACCTGGGCATCACGGACCAGAACATAATTGGGCTTGCGAAACGGCTGGAGGAGGTTTACCTGCCGGGAGACAGCGACCCGCAGTCTATCCCGCACACGTCCAGCGGGCTGAGGCTCTTGCAACGGATAAGGGATGAGGCGCACAGGTTCGCCATCACATACCACAGATCACTGAGGGAGAAGCGCACTATCTCGACGGAGCTAACTGAGATAGAGGGCATCGGCGCGAAGACCGCGAATAAGCTTCTGATAGAGTTCGGCTCCGTGGAGAACATAAAGGAGGTGCTGAAGACGAACTACTCGATGATGGAGAAATCCGCCGGGAAGAAAGTCGCGGCGAGGCTGAGGGAGTATTACAGTTAGTAACCCAGCTTTATAACCTCGTTTGCCATCAGGATTGCAGTCAGGATGTATGAGAGTGCGTTTCCTACAAACAGAGGGAATATAATATCCTGAAACCTCATCCTGAAAATATATTTTACAGAAACTACCTCTAACAATACACTGTAAACACACATGAAGTAAAAGGTTGCCACCCAGTGAATTTCATCAAAGGACCCAATATCGAAGGCTTTATATAAAAAGGAGTCGATAAAAATATGGTATAATATCATTCCGTATATCATAAGGTAGGTTCCAATGATAGAAGACACAAAATTACCGACAAGTGAAGCAAGCAGCGACTTAACCCATTTAACTTTGCCAATATAGTGCAGAGCCGCTGCTTCGATAAGTATTGTGGGGAAGATAATATACCAGAATAATTCCCAGTAACCGCCTGCAACATAAAGAGCAGGCCATATCATATCAGCTAAGGTGAAACTCATAACATGCAATTATTTTTTCCCATATTTGCTTAATAGTCTTTTGAGTTCTGTCTTTTTATTTTCAGAACTTTTACCGGAGAAGTCATACATCGAATATTCGCCCAAGCAAATATTTATCAGTCCGCCCGTTACACCTCCAATAATGGCACTAATAGGAGCAAAGAACAAGGGGATGAAGATGGTAATATTAGGGTGTCCGTGCGAGCCTGCGCTTAATTTTTCTCCAAACACAGCAGAAATAAAAATTCCCAGGATCCCTCCCGCTATAGCTCCATTTTTAGCTCCCGTCCAGAAGCTCCCATGCCCGGTTTGAAGGCGTAGGCTCTTGAGGTTTTCTATGTTAAAGCCAGCCCGGCGTAAGATCACCGAGTCGCCCGTCATTTTTAAAGAGGTGATGTCTTTGATCTGAAGAGTATCTTTTAGCGTGGTATTGTAATAACGCAGGCTGAGGTTTTTTGTTTTAAAGCTATAGGTGCTGTCGGATTGCGCAAAGGATAATCCGTGAAAGGTCAGTGTAATTATTATTAATAAAAATATACTGTTAATTTTGTTCATATCCTTTTAGGTCTATGGTAGTTGAGGATTATATATAAGTTATGCCTTTTTTATGTAAATGCCAGTATAAAAAATATCTATAAGGAAACTAAAGCATATCTCAATTTTGTTTATATTTGTATACAAACCATTTTAAATCAGAAAACCACATGCAAAAAGTATTACACAGAGCAGATTCGCGGGGTCACGTGAGCCACGGGTGGCTGGATACGTATCACAGCTTCAGCTTCGCCAGCTGGCATAATCCCGAAAGAGTAAGATTTGGTGTATTGAGAGTGCTGAATGACGATACCGTCGCGCCGGACCAGGGCTTCGGCATGCATCCTCACGACAATATGGAGATAATCACGATCATACTGAACGGGCAGTTAAAACACCGCGACAGCATGGGCTCGGACGGTGTCATTAAGGAGAACGAGATACAGGTGATGTCCGCGGGTAAGGGTGTCATGCACTCGGAATTTAATCCGTCGCAGGACGAGAAGGTGGAGCTGTTCCAGATATGGATATTCCCGCGCGAGAAGAACATCGAGCCGAGGTATGACCAGATGTCATTCGATCCCGCCGGCAAGGAGAACAAACTGCAGATGCTGGTGACTTCCGACAAAGATTCGAAGGACGCGATGTGGATAAACCAGGACGCGTATTTGTCGATGGGTAAGTTCGACGCGGGTAAGGAGATCGATTACGACATCCGCACGAAAGGAAACGGCGCTTATATTATGGTGGTGGAAGGAAAGGTGAACGTGGAAGGCGACGACCTGAGCAGAAGGGACGCGATAGGAATTTATGATACGGATAAGATAAATATTAAAGTTCTCGAACCGGATACGGAGATATTAATTATTGAAGTTCCAATGAATTAAGTTGGATAAAATCAACCCCGCCTCAAGCGGGGTTTTTTTTTGAACTTTTGAGGTATGGTCATAGTAGAAAGGTTAAGTTTATTACAAGAGGAAATAAATTATTCATTATGAAAACCGTAATCATTCTATCGACACTTTTATTTGGATTGGTTGGAGCTAAATGCTCGAGCGCCGGTAACGTAGATAACGTGCCAAAGGACTTCCGTGTGACGCTTCGCGACGGCGGAGGAATGGTGCGTGAGGGTGCGACGTATTTTCTATCGAAGGACAGTTCCTATGCAGAGATATGGGACCAGGACGCGAAAACGAAAATATATTTTAAGGTGAGCATGAGCCAGCTGAAGAAACTGTACAACATCATACTGGAGAACCAGTTCCACGAGATAGAGACATACGAAGAAAGAGTATATGACCGGGGCGGAACGACCATCAGCTACAGAGCGGACGGATCTTCATATGAGAAATCGGATGCGGGGATGACATTTATCCAGGAAAGCTGGCGGGATGAGTTCGCGGCAGTGGAGAATGAAATACGGGAAATAGTCTCGAATGAACTGGACCGTGCGTCGATCGATGTAAGACTGGATATAGATGACAGTGTGATGGACCAGGATAAGATCGTAAACTTTAACGTAGGGTCGTCATTTACATACATGAGCGCGCGTGACGGATGGGAAAAAATCGTTACAGTACGGCTGTATCCGGGCGAACACTATATGTATGTAACGATGCTTAATAAAGACCTCAGCACCGAGCCCGGCAGTAAGATATTCGCGCAGGGGCAGGGCATTCTCACAATAGATAAGGACACGAAATCCATCAGTGTGTACCGCGTTGGAGATAAGATATACTGGAAGTAACCATATAATTTTATATTATTTTTCGGCGAGAATATATAACTTTATAAAAAAGTTTTTATATGGAAACTATATTCGCGCAGGTAAATCTGCTCGCTGTTCTCGTGTCGTCTGTGGCATATTTTATACTGGGAGCGGCGTGGTACTCCCCGGTACTTTTCGCAAAACCCTGGATGAACGCCCTGGGTAAAAAGGAGGAGGATTTCCAATCCTCACCATTAAATTTCATCGCAACATTCATAGCTATATTCATCACCGTGTACGTGCTCGGTATTTTTATTGTACTTACGAGTGCTAACGCACTGTTGCCCGGCGCATTTGTAGGCGCGGTCGCGGGGATAGGGTTCGTACTGACTTCGTGCGGAATAAATTCGATATATGACGGCAGACCTGTTAAGCTGGTGCTGATAACGTCGGGTTATCATATACTGGGGCTGACCGTGTCGGGAATTATTCTCGGAATCTGGAATTAAAAAAGTGAAATGAAAAAATATTTATTCGCAGTATTATTAACAGCGCTGGTCTCAGGCTGTTCGACAAATGACATGCCGGAACAACGCCCGGAAGACCTTACGATCGTATATAAAGAAGACGGCGGTATGGCGGACATGGGAAAGACGATATTCCTCTCCAAGGACAGCAACTATGTCATATTCCGTAATAACGGTACCGAGAACAAAGTTTACCTGAAATACAATAAGGCGGATATAGATAATATTTATAAGATCTTGAGGGATAAGAGGTTTTCCAATATAGGTACTCATACCGAGGATGAAGTGTATGACAGGGGCGGATCGTCCATTACGGTTTCGTTTGGCGGGGAGTCTATAACCAAGTCCAACACAGGCACAACATACGTGGATGAGTCTTCCAAGAAAACGTACGGTGAAATAAGTACCGCGATAAATAAAATGGTCGATGATTTCCTCGAACTTTTGAAAAGGAATTTCAAGATAGAGCTGGACACTACTCTAATCGGTGAAGGGAGAGACCTGGAATTTAATTTTAATACGGACTACACGTACAACAGCGGAAAGGAAGGGCGCAGGGACAGTATATTGCTGACGGTGCTCGACGGAACGAACATGTTTTTCCTAATTCTCAACGAAAAGAACCCGGCTAACGGCAGGGTAGAACGCAAAGCAACAAAACAAATCCCCATTACTATCGATCCCTTAATGATCGGAGCCCGCTTTTATTACGCAGGTGACGAGATCAGATGGGATCCTATCAACATGCAAATAAATTAAATCTAATGTTACGAATTTCAGCCATATTTTTACTTTTAGTATTCCTTCAAACGGGATGTGAAACCTCCTCTGATAAAGTTTACCTACCCTCGACAATGCCGGAGGACATCGTGATTGAGTTTAACGATGCAATGTCCGGTAAGGATTTTCATTTATCGACAGACACTTCCTATGCGGTATTTATGATAAACGGCGAGAGCAAGAGAGTCGATATTGAAGTAAGCCGGGAAGAAATGACAAAGCTTTTTGGTCTGCTACAGACAAACGACCTCTCACGGATAGATACGTTTAAAATTCCAATACAGAACCTGCCCGAGGAATCGAAGAAACCGGTTTATGATCTGAAGGTGAAATGGGGAGGCAACACGATACAGAAATACGTCTCAGCGGATACCCGGATCAAACAGGAAAACCAGACGCAGTTCGATGACATTGTAAACGGAATACTCATGGTGGCATACGCATCGCTGGAAAAACAAAGAAGGGAAATCACTCTGCAACTCGACGAAAGCCTCTATTCCGGGAATAATTTCGTTACGGTGGATGTGAACACATTTTTTACAGGTGACTCGCTGTATTATTACAGCTCTAACGACGTGGGTAAGAAGAACGAGCTAACAGTAAGAACTCTCGACGGGAAAAATCTCATTACTCTCTTTGTGAACCGAACGAACCCGACACCCGGACAGGCATTCAATGTTGCGAGCGGTAATTTCAACATCGATATTACTCAGAACATGAAGGGATTAAAATTTTATCTCGAGAGTGACTCGATAAAGTGGACGCCTGTGAATGAGTAAGCTTCCGACCAAAAGACGCCGTCTTTTATACATCATTTCAATAGTTATAGTAATAGCCCTCGGTCTTGCCTCGAGAAAGATCATGGGCTTTCCTTATTTCGTTTATGAATATGTGGGCGACGTGCTATGGGCAGTAAACGTGTACTTATTGTTCGCGGTATTATTTCCTTCCGAAAAGATCCCGCTGATATCGGTGGTCACATTCTTCTTTTCATTCCTAATAGAATTTAGCCAGATATACCACGCCCCCTGGATAGACAGCATACGCGATACGTTTATCGGCGGATTAGTGCTGGGATACGGGTTTTTATGGAGCGATATACTATGCTACCTGATAGGAACGGCTATCGGCGCGGTTCTCGATTCCATCCTCTTAAGATATTCACCAGCAAAGAACTAAAATATAATATTGACAGATTGATTCTTATATCATATATTTAGTTGAATATTTCAACTAAATGGTTATAGTAATCAACAAATCTAACCCTATGGAACCCCTGGTCAAAAATCTAAGGCTGTCATTGAGGAAGCTCGTACGCGAGCTGGACGTAACAAAAGGTGTCTATAAATCCACCGGATACTCGTACACGGAATGCCACATTCTTATAGAACTGGATCAATATGGAATGATGACGATAAAGGAGCTGGCAGAACTGCTTAACACGGATAAGTCTATCATCAGCAAGACGGTAAATTCGATGATGAAAAAGGGACTGCTCAAAACGGAGAAGAACAGAACAGATAACCGTCAGAAACCGCTCGTTCTCACACAAAAAGGAAAGAGCGAAGCGGGGCGCCTCAATTACGAAGCCAACGTGCAGGTTACCGAAGCGCTCTCCATTCTTAAAGAGGAGGAGAGGGACATTGTATTAAAAGGGATTCAGTCGTATTCAAAGGCGCTGAATAAAATGCGCAAGCAGGCGGAATTCCAGGTACGCCCGATAAGGAAGAGCGACAATAAATTCATGGAAAAGATAATCATCGACGTAATGACGGAGTTTGGCGCGGTCGGTGAAGGCTATTCCATCAAGGATGCTGAGGTAGCAAACATGTTCGATGCTTATAATAACGACAAGTCGGCGTATTTCGTTATCACACGCGGTAAGGAGGTGCTGGGCGGAGCAGGCGTAGGCATTCTGCCGGAAGCGGAGGATGTCTGTGAATTAAAGAAAATGTACTTCGTTCCGGAGATACGCGGAATAGGTCTTGGTGAAAAGTTGTTGAATCTCTGCCTTGATGCGGCACGTAAAATTGGTTACAAGAGATGTTACCTGGAAACACTCGAAAGAATGCCACAGGCGAGAGGACTATATATGAAATACGGTTTCGACCCGATCAATGGTCCGGTCGGGTGTACGGGGCATTACAGCTGTGATAATTATTACATACGTGATCTCTAATTAAAAATTAATCAGATGAAATTCGAGTACAGTCCTAACATTGCATTAAATGTAAAAGACCGCGACAAAGCCGGCGAGTTTTATAAAAATGTGCTGGGGATGAACTTCGTGGAGGATAAGAACGGCGACCTCCAGTTTACAGCCGGTGCGATGAATTTTTATTTCGCGGAGGGTAAGCCGGGCCAGACCTTTTTTGAATTCAAAGTGGATAATGTGAAAGAGGCTCGCGAGCTTCTCGAAAAGGAAGGGTGCAAAGTAACACACGAATACAGCGAAAAGAACGTCATGATCTCCGACCCTTACGGAATGAACTTCCATATTTGGGAAGAAGGGGCTATATTTGATTAATGGTCGAACAAATTCCCTGGATAGAAAGAAAGTTTAATTTTATCGATCTGCATGAGGGACTTTTTCCCGATATTACAGAGCGTTTGAGAGGTACGCCCGCGCGTCTGGAAGAATCGGTGAAAGGTCTATCCGAGGAGCAATTATCGGCAAAACCGGGCGGTAAATGGTCCGTAAAGGAAGAGATCGGACATCTATATGACCTTGAGGATCTGTGGAGCATCCGCCTGAAAGGACTTCTCTCCGATAAACCGGAGATAGTTCCTGCCGACATGACAAATAAAAAAACTCATGAAGCAGATCATAATTCACGCAGTATAGACGAGCTCCTCGCGCAGTTCAGGACAGCAAGGCAGGAGTTTGTCGATAATCTGGATAAACTAACAGAGGACGAGGTTCTCGCATTTGCTATTCACCCCCGCTTGAATACAAAGATGCGTGTAATTGACCTTGCCTTTTTTGTAGCTGAGCATGATGACCACCATCTAGCTCACATAACCAAAACAAAATCTACATTATGAACGAGCACAAATTTTCACTCACGCAGTTTGAGCGGGGTATCCTACTTAACATCTCCATTGAAGAGGCGTACAAGTACGCCGGTACATCCGACGGTATTTCGAAATGGTTCATCGGTGAAGCAATATACACGGCGCCCGACGGGCACACCCGCCCCGGTGACGAGCCTGCGCAAAAAGGCGATAAGTATACTTTCAACTGGGTTTACAAAGATCTTTCCCTGTCGGGTGAAGTGCTCGATGCCAACGGGAAGGATTTCATAAATTTCACATTCGGTGGTACCGCCACATTCAATATCAAACTATCCGAGCTCGACGGAAGGGTATTCTTTAACCTTTCGCAGATAAGCAACCCGGATAACCCGATGCCGGAGCTTGCTCACATTAACTGCTATGTGTGCTGGTCATTCTTTCTTCTCAATCTGAAATCCGTTGCCGAGAATGGTTTTGATCTCAGGGAATGGGATTATGATATGGAAGGTCTGGCAAACTGGTAATTCTCAATGTATCTGTGGCATTTAAACTGTATTACGATTTGATTATTTTACTTCAAATCGAATCAAATGCCTTTATTCCGCTCCAGAGCGTCTAAATTAATATTTATTCCATTAATTATCATCATCGGGCTATACCTGGTATTGCTTATTCCATTTCCCGATGCGGGTGAATTTAAGCCGTCCACAAAGAAGCCCTTCGAGTGGAATAAGGACGCGCTCTGGGATGAGCTGGAAGGTAAGTTCGCAGCAAACCGTGAAAAGGGCTGTGAGGTATTAAGTCCGGCAATCGACAATGCGTTTACGGAGCTGGACTCTCTATTAATAAGGATAGGCAGGAAAGATCAGACTCCGGGCGCTCCGGTTTGGGATACACTTGAATACAAGCTGTTCGATCTTGCGTCGATAGTTGCGGTCTGCCCGGATCAGATCATGAAGTTCGCCGCGAAGAGCAACCTCGTAAGGCTGGCAGTGAAGCGCAATTCACAACACTGGGATATGAACGACCGTGACACGCGCTTTAGAATGTATAGGCTATTGTACGGGGGCAGGATGGCGCTGGAGGAGGTAATGCTCCAGGCACCTAAGGAAAAGATTCCCGTTCTCATACGTGGCTCGGATGAAATATCGTGGACACCGTCGGGAAGGTACGGCGATCTGCGTCTCCACAGCGGTGACATACTTGTCTCGAGAGGCGGTGCGCCGGTCTCGGCATTGATAGCGCGGGGTAACGACTTCCCGGGAAGTTTCTCTCACGTAGCGCTTGTTTATGTTGATGAAGATACGGGTAAGATCTACACGGTGGAGTCACACATAGAGATCGGGGCGGCAGTCTCTACACTCGAGGAATATCTTGCCGATAAGAAATACCGCGTAATGATACTTCGTCCGCGCGGTGACGTGCCGGAGTTTAAAGCCAACCCGATGCTGCCGCACGAGGCGGCGCTGATGGCATACACGAATGTCACCACGGGGCATATACCCTATGATTTCGAGATGAATTTCAGTGACCCGTCGCGGCTCTTCTGCTCCGAGGTCGCGTACGCGTACTATAAGCAGTACGGCGTAGAGCTATGGTCGGGAATATCCACTATATCTTCTAAGGGTGTTGCCGACTGGCTTTACTCAGTGGGGGTGAGGAACTTCGAAACGCACGAGCCGTCCGATCTGGAATATGACCCGCAGCTTACCGTGGTGGCTGAACTCCGCAATCCCGAAGCACTCTACGAACGGCATAAGGATGATGCTGTACTCGACGTGATGCTGGAGGACGCAACGAAGAAAAACGAACGATTGGAGTATGATTGGTATCTGCTTCCTTTTGCGAGGATGCTCAAGCTGTACAGCCTCGTGCTGAACATGTTCAATAAGGAAGGTCCGATACCCGAGGGAATGTCACCGGAAGCAGCGCTCCGGGTGAGCAACTTCGAGAAAAGATTCAAGCAGATCAAAAGCCGGCTGGACGAGCTTTCGGATGAATTCAAAAAGAAAGAGGGCTATACTCCGCCGTACTGGCAATTAGTAAAAATGGCTAAAACGGCAAAGGATGAAATAAAATAATGTACATACCGAAACATTTCAGGGAAGAAGACGAGCAGGAGATCGAGAATTTCATTAAAGCGAACAGCTTCGGCATAATCGTCTCCGTGCAGGATAGCGTTCCTGTCGCGACGCACATTCCTTTTATGATAGAGAAGCGTGACGATGACCTCATTCTCCGCGCTCACATCGCGAAAGCCAACACGCAGAAGGAATCGCTTGTAGACGGCGCGAAGGTGCTGGTTATTTTTCCCGGGCCGCATACATATATCTCATCCACATGGTATAGGAATACAAGCGTACCGACGTGGAACTTTATGTCCGTGCATGCATACGGTAATCTGAGATTGATCAATGATGAGGAGCTTCACAAGTCCCTCTCCGACCTGGTAAAAGTGAACGAGGGCGACGGCGGACATGATATTTCTTCCTACCCGGATGACTACGTGCGTAAGCTGATGAACGGTGTTATCGGGTTTGAAATTAGGGTGAATGAGATACAGGCTAAGTACAAACTTAGCCAGAATAAAAATGAAGACGACCGCGAAGGCGTGTATAAAGGACTCTCTGAAAGAGAAGACGAACAGTCAGATGAGATAATGAAGGAAATGAAAAGGAAGAATAAGGAATAACTACTTTACCAGAACCATCTTCTTTGTCTCGGCGAACTTCCCTGCTTTAAGTGTGTAAAAATATATTCCAGATGAAAAACCTTCCCCGTTAAATTCGTATTCATATACCCCCGGCGCAAGCTCCTGATTTACAAGCCTGGCAATCTCCCTGCCGGTTATGTCGTAAATTATCAGTTTTACGAATTCTTTATTTCCCGGCACATCGAATCTTATCTTTGTCGAGGGATTGAACGGGTTCGGGTAGTTTTGGTGTAGTCTGAAAGAATGCGGGGTTTCGGATGAAATAGGGGTAATACCGATAGTCTGCCAGAAGTTACGGACGGTATTTGTTAACTGCTTTAGTTTTGTAACGGAGTTTAAATTATTCGAACCTCTAGCCATCATAAAAGCGGTGACTATTTCAATTTTTTGACCGTTTGTAACAGATAAAGTTGAATCGGATGTATTCATAATAAAACGTTTGTCGCTGGGATTAGCGGGAAAATGTGTTCCTGTCGTATCTCCACCGCAATTCCAAATGGTTCCATCACTTTCTGTCCAGCCTATGCCTGTTTCGGGATCTCCTGAGAATGCATGTTTTGTTCTCATCATGTTCACTGCATTGATCCAGGGTGTATAATCCCTTTTAAATCCTTTCATGTATCTGTACGCTTCATCAGGGTTATAGGGAAACTGTTGACATACAGGACCTGCTTGTATTTCCTCCTGAGGGATAAAACCCGTTAAACCAAATTCAACTCCCCCCGGTTTTTTTGGAGTACTTAGGAAACAAATGCCGACTGCAGGGGGGTTAAGTCCATACGAATTTCCCAAACCTGTTCCGTCCATATTGTCCGAATTATATACGAATCCTAAATCTAATAGTGTGTCGCAACCTATAAAATCATCTGTTGCCTCGCCAATGTCTCCATCGCAGAATAATGTAAATATTGTTCCATTCCACGTTGATCCTGATTTATTAATGATCTCCCACTTTCTGAACTGGACATCCTCTAACCCCATATTATCATAACACCATGCCGTGAAGTGTGCCTGAGCCATTAGAGGATCTGTTCCCCCTCCAAAACCTTCCGAAGCGGTATGGCTCTCCGGGAATCCATCTGTCATACACAAGAAAATCGTTTGAGAAGCATCTTTTACGCCGGGCATATCTATGCCTAGCTCGAAAAGTCCGTTATTATTTACATCTATATACGGAGCTCCATATGGCACCATGTTTCCCCACTCTGCGTAATCAGGATTTGTAAATGTTGTATCACCTCTCACAATTCTGAAAATATGAAACCTGCTATCCGTAAGCGAAACACCGTTTGAGATAAAACCCGGTCTATATTCCCCTGTATATGATGAAGACGCCATTAAAAGGCTTCCGTTTACTTTCGCAGCAATAGTGAGACCTGTCGTAAATATTGCAAACTTCCCGCTGCCGTTTGGCCATTGAAAGCCAGGCTTATTATTAATACTTAAGTCCCGGTCAAAGGAACCGGTATTAATTATATATGTGGATATATTATTTCCATCGAATATTCGTTGATTCATTACGAATTGAGAGTGCACAGAAACCGGTATAAAGCATATCAATATTAAAATTAAAAGCTTCCTCACTTTATCAGTACCATCTTCTTTGTTTCGGAATAGTTTCCTGCCTCCAGTTTATAAATATACATCCCGCTAGATAAGTTTGCACCGACAAAATCATATTCATACACACCCGGTGTCAGCTCCTGATTTACCAGCTTTGCTATCTCTCTGCCAGATATGTCATAGATTATCAGCTTCACGAATTCTTTATTCCCCGGCACGTCGAACCTGATTTTTGTCGAGGGATTGAACGGGTTGGGGTAGTTCTGATGCAGACGGAATTCAGTTGGAACCTCAGATGAGATCGGAGTGATGCCGATCGTCTGCCAGAAGCTACGGACTGTATTTGTTAACTGCTTTAATTTTGTGACGGAGTTTAAATTATTGTTCCCCCTGGCGATCTGTTGTGAAGCGACAATTGTAACAGATTGTCCGGAAGGAAGGTTAAACAAGGAGTCCGAGGTGGATAGAACCATTTTCCTGTCTCCCGGCGCACTGGAAATAGTGTACCCGGAATCTCCGCCGCAATTTACTAAAGATCCGTCATCTTCGTTCCAGCCGGCTCCTGTCTCCGGGTCTCCCGGATATAAGTAAACAGTCTTTGCGTTGTTTAGAGGGTTTTTCCAGGGCGATCCATCAACCTTTATTCCTTTCATAATGTTGTATGCGCCCTGGGGATTAGATGGTGGAAACTGACATTCAGGCGAATTTCCGAAAATCGTAAAAGTTGTTGAGGTAACCAGACCATAATCAGAATTGGTTGATAGATTGAGAGGAGAGGATAGTATACCAAATCCTACCGCCGGTGGATTCGCCCCATATCCTCCATAATATCCGCTATCAAAATTATCGGAGTTATACGTAAACGCCAAATCCAGAAGAGTATCACATCCAATAAAATCGTCATTCGCGTCACCCAGATCAGTATCGTAGAACAAAGTAAACATTGAACCTTCCCATAGCGATGCAGATTTATTTATTACTTCCCATTTTAAAAACTGAACATCTTCGAGTCCGGAGTTATCGTAACACCAAGATGTAAAATGAACTTCAGCGAGCAAAGGTTCAGTGCCTCCTCCAAGTCCTTCTTTGGACATATGACTCTCCGGGAACCCATCTGTGAGGCAGATAAATACTGTTTGTGAAGCATCCTTTATGCCGGGTCTATCTATGGCGAGTTCGAATAGCCCGTTATTATTTACATCTATATACGGAGCTCCATATGGCACCATGTTCCCCCATTCCGCGTAATCAGGGTTTGTGAAGGTAGTATCGCCTTGTTTAATTTTGAAAATATGAAACCTGCTGTCAGTAAACGGAGCACCATTATTAATATACCCCGGGCGGTATTCACCGTTGTAAGACGCGGCTGCCATTCGGATCTGCCCATTGACCTTTGCTGCGATGGTTAACCCTCCCGTGAATATTGCAAATTTTCCAGAACCTTTTGGCCATTCAAATCCGGGATGGTTTTGCTGTGAGATATCCTGATCTAATATACCCGTGTTAATTATAAATGCAGAAATGTTATTGCCGTCGAGTGTTTTCTGCTGTTGCGTAAACTGTGAATAAGAGGACAAGGGTATAATGATCAGAGCTATTAATGCGGTAGATATGGAAAGTATTCTCATTTTTTGGTTTGCTTAATTGTAAGCCCTCGCTTCAAAGATAATCATTATAAGTAAAATAAGTCAAGTGATTCCGAATGTATAGTAATGGTAAATTAGGAGGTTATAGGAATGGTAATAAATACCGCTTGATATTATGAACAGTGTTCAGTAAATTTGTAGTGTTTAATTTAATTGAGAATCATGATCGCTTCCGTTACACGAATTAAGTTAAAAAATCCATTAAAATTATTTAAATTCTTTCTGGTAGTACCTAAGGTTATGAAGCAGGCCGGTATCTCAGAGGGAAACATGTCCTATGCCGCACGTTACAAAGGTTACCTAACCTTTTGGACACTCACCTCCTGGGAATCTAAGGAAGCTATGATGGCATTTGTACTGAACGGTGTTCATAAGGAAGTAATGAAAGAAACCCGCTGGTACTCGAGTGATTTTGAGACAACAAACTGGGTTACAACCGGCAAGCCCTCCTGGGATGAAGCAGAAAAAGCACTCTTTAGTAAAAAAACTAAATAAAAATGGCGTTTTTCATCGGATTAGTAGTAATTTACCTCATATTAACGCTAATTGGGCTTTTTGTTTTTAAGGACAAGCTTTCCGACAGCAAGTTCAAAGGAAGGGTTGCGGCTTCAGTGATGTTTATATTCACCGGTATAAGCCATTTCACAAACACCGAAGCATTTCTGGCTATCACGCCTGACTTTATCCCCGCCACAAAGGAAATGATATACCTTAGCGGAATTTTTGAAATACTTGGCGCTATCGGGCTTCAGCTCCCCAGATTCCGGAAATTCTCCGCATGGGGACTCATATTACTTCTATTAGCCGTATTTCCGGCGAATATAAATGCCGCAGTAAACGGGATCCTTACGGAGGTGGCATTTGGTATCGGGATATGGTATTTGTGGGTACGCCTTTTATTCCAGCCGGTATTCATATGGTGGGTCTGGTGGAGCTCTCTGAAAAGAGAAAGCTAATAGCGAAATTTCGTTTCTCATCCTCCCCTTTACGGATTTCTATGATATGACCGAATTTTTTTATGAATTGGTAGGAAATTATTTTAAATTTAACCTAGTGAATTACCATTTGCAAAAAGTAAGGGATAATGCAGAGGAACGTTATATTAAAACCAGTTTCGAAGAGTAATTGGGAGAGTGTAATACAGCTTTCGATCTATCCAAAGCAACAGCATTTTGTGTTACCTGTTTCCGTTTCACTATCAAAAGCCTATGTTAAACCGGATGATATGAGGATAACTCCTTATGCAATTCTCGCCGGCGATATTACCGTTGGATTTTTTGTAATAAAATGCGATCCATACAGCAGTCAAAATTACTGGATAGAGGGATTTTTGGTCGATAAGGAATACCAGAATAACGGTTACGGTACAAAGGCTGTAAAACAAGCGATAGAACTGGTACATAAGAAATATAAGAACTGCAGGGCACTGAAGATAAAAGTAGAACCGGGGAACAAACCCGGAATACGAGTCTGTGAAAAATGCGGATTAAAAAACACCGGCATATACTCTGTAGGCGAAGAGATATATATGATCAATATACCCGAAGGCGTTGCGTCGAAAAAGATCCCCGCCTGATCACTTGAGTAAGATCATTCGTCTTGTCTCAATAAAATCTCCGCTTTGTAACTTATAAAAATACACCCCGCTAGATAGTCCCGACCCGTCGAAATTGTATTCGTAGCTTCCCGCTTTGAGTTCGCTGTTTACAAGTACACTAACCTCCTTACCTGACATATCATAAATGGTAAGTTTCACATTCCCTTGCTTCGGTATGTCGAATTTTATCCTCGTCGAAGGATTGAATGGGTTCGGGTAGTTTTGATAGAGTTTATAACTTTCGGGTATTTCTGTTGAAATAGGCTCTATCGAAGTTACTCCCCCGGTTCCGGTAGCATAAATATATCCGTTATTACTGCTTACCCACCCATGGAGATTATCAGTAAAGAATATGCTAACCAGATTGAAGAAAAGATTACCTTGCGTGTATTGATTTTGCCAGGTTGAACCTCCATCGGTTGTTCTCTTTATTAAATTACCGTTTCCATTTGCAATAGACCATCCTGTGTTCACATTAATAAAATAAAACTTATATAGGCTGTCATTTAGTGAAGGGACAAACTCAAACCAATCCTGTCCTCCATTTGTGCTTTTCAAACATTTGTTATATCTATCCAGATACCCGGTTGTGGAATTGATAAACTGAAAACTGCTGGCTCCCAGAAAATTTCCGGATGTGTCTGAGCGTATTAGTTCCCAGCTTGTTCCGCCATTCGTTGTCTTGATTAGATTTTCTATTGATGGACCTGCATCCCCTCTTTTATATCCGATAGCCCACCCCGTGTTTTGGCTAATAAAGGAAATGTTTCTGAACCCGAACAGATTATCCGGCCCGGAGACATAGCTCCAGTTGTATCCGGAATTTGATGATTTGAATACTCCCCCGGAGGAGTATATGCAAAAAGTTTCTGTTCCGTAATCACAAACAAATACGTTATTTTCATCTGTTGCGTAAACATTATACAAAATATTGTAATCTGCTGATGGAGCAGGTTGGTTAAACCAGGTCGCGCCACCGTTCGTTGTTTTTAGAAGAAGGCTTATGTCTATACAAAATGGAAAATTCGTGTAAGCTCCTCCCGCAACCCATCCTGTGTTTTGATCTATAAAAAAGATCTTGTTTAGATTTGTATTTTGAGGGAATGAATTAGTATCAGCTTGCCTCTGCCAGTTTACCCCTCCATTAGTTGTCTTTAAGATGTATTCATCCCCCGCAGTCCAACCCGTCTGGTTGTTTATAAAAAATACATCATTTATTACATAAGGATAACCTGTATAATAACGTACCCAGCCGTTCTGGGCAAATAAAGCTGAGCCGGAAAATAAAATTATCAATATAATTATCACTTTTCTCATTTTACCAGTACCATCCTTTCAGTTTTAATGAAGCCTCCGCTTTGTAATTTATAAAAATACACCCCGCTAGATAGTCCCGACCCGTCGAAATTGTATTCGTAGCTTCCCGCTTTGAGTTCGCTGTTTACAAGTACACTAACCTCCTTACCTGACATATCATAAATGGTAAGTTTCACATTCCCTTGCTTCGGTATATCGAATTTTATCTTTGTCGTAGGATTGAATGGGTTCGGGTAGTTTTGGTACAGGAAAAGATCAGCCGGTATCTCCGTTGAAATATTATGTATTGCAGTAATACCTCCATTAGTAGTTTTTAGAAGTGTTGTATTATAAGCCATTGCCCATCCTGTTAGCCCGTTCTCAAAATATATTTCACCGGATACAATAGCCTGACCGGTATTTTGAACTGTCCAGTTTACACCGCCGTTACTTGTTCTGAATATCTTCCCCGTAGGACCGGTTGTAATCCATCCGGTATCTTTATTAATAAAAAATAAATTTCTAATATAATTTCCAGTAAAGATGTTTGTATCGATTAAACTCCAGTTGTCCCCCGCGTTTGTCGATTTTAATAATTTGTTTCTCAACAGGTACCCGGTATTCTGATCGAGGAACTGTATCTTTCTAATGGGATTTATTTCCGGATTCGGGAAAGCCGTAGAATCATTCAGTATTTTTGCAAAGTTCACTCCTCCATTTGTTGTCCTATATATCCGTTGAACTTGTATACCCACATCATCGCCATAATGTCCTATCAACCAACCTGTTTGCGTATTTATAAAACTAACCCCGGTGAAGTATGTGTATTGATCCAGATCAAAGTAAATCCAGCTTGCTCCTCCGTTTGTTGACTTATAGGCGCCGCCCTCGGTTACGAAGGATGGTATATCACCGGTTGCAATATACCCTGTGTTTTCATTTAAAAATTGGATATCCCTTAAAGAATATACACTTACCTGGGGTCCCCACGATAATCCACTGTTAGTAGTCTTATAAATAAATCCTGATGGTAAAGGAGTAAGTACATAAGATCCTCCTATCCATCCGGTTTGCGAATTTACAAAGAATACTTTATTGTATGATTTTTGGAAACTCGTATCGGGTTTCAAATATGTCTGCCAGGTGTTCCCACCATCGGAGGTTCGCAAATACTGTGTCCCGGAAGTATTAATGATTATTCCCGTACTGGCATTTCCAAAATGTATGGATTGACCTCCAGGTGCCGGTACACCGAACGCCACCCAGCCGTTCTGGGCATTTACTTCAAGGGGTAATATTAAAAAGATTAACGGGAGCCAGAGAGTTTGTAATAGTTTTCTCATGGCTTATTTTTTATGATTTATGGTAGCCTTTTTAAAATGGCTATAAAGAAAATCAAAATCAATAGCTAACTTTTATTTGAATTGAACAAAGTGTCTCAATAACATATTTTATAATAATGAAGAATATTATTACACCAATAATATTATTCACCTATTTTTGTTCGGTTTTTAGCACCGGCGTGATTTATTGTGGCTTGATGCTAAATTCCTCTTATATCCAAAAAGAGCTGTGTGTAAAAAAAGACGAACCCGGCAACTGCTGTAAAGGGAAATGCTACATATCCAAAGAGCTGAATGCCGGAAGCGAAAAAACAAGTTCAGGAAAAAGAGCCGGGAATAACCAAAACGAAAACCTTTCGCCGCATTTATCAGCTTCAAATAGTTTAGTAATACAATTTGGGAATGATCTGGTTTATGGAATGAATTCCCATCGGATTGTGAACTTATTGCAAAAACCGTCCGTGCCTCCGCCGGAATGTGTTTAATCTTATCTCATTTTGCTATAGATATATTAAATCACTTAAAAAATAGAACAAATGAAATATTTAACATTATTATTGATTATTTTTATATCTTCTCCGGCTCTTTGGGCAGATGAACCGGGCGACTTCGATCTGAAGTTATCCCTTAAAAACGTCTCAAAAACCAATTATTCTCCTTTACATAGATCTGATGATGGGAAAGGCTACTGGACAAGTGCACGCCCGGACGGTCACGCCCCTATTGGAGTTATGGGCGACCACGTACACAGCAAAGGTGAAATGATGTTTTCATATATGTTCATGAATATGTATATGAGCGGTATGCTTGATGGTACGGATGAAGTCCTCGAGGAAACCGTAGTAACACCGAGCGGTCCTTATTATTATACGGTAACACCAAAGAATATGACGACGCAGATGCACATGCTCGGCATTATGTATGCGCCGTCGAATTACGTTACTATTACAGCGATGGTTCCCTACCTGATCAAGTCTATGGACCATACTACACGCAGCGGTGTCAATTTCACTACGGAATCTAATGGACTCGGCGATATTACTCTATCAGGTATATTTAAGCTGTATAATAAGAATCGAAACGCCATTCTTGGAAATTTAGGTGTAATATTCCCATCGGGAAAGATCGACGCGATGGACGTTACACCGGCATCATCTCCAAATGAAACTATACTGCCTTACCCGATGCAGCTGGGAAGCGGAACATTCGGCATTATGCCGGCAATTACTTACCTTGGGCAGACAAAAGGGTTCTCCTGGGGCGTACAATCCGGCGCGACTATCCGCTTCGGCGAAAATAACCGTGATTACCGGCTTGGAAATAAATACTACGGTACGATCTGGGCAGCAGCCCCTATTGCTCAATGGATCAGCGCTTCTTTCAGAGTAACGGGAAACAGGGTAGATAACATCACAGGTGCGGATACTACGCTTAACGCTAATATGGTGCCTACTGCGAACCCGAATCTGCAGGCAGGAACCAGAGTTGATGCCGCGTTTGGCTTTAACCTATACAGCTATACCGGTGGTACGAGGAATCTTAGGTTTGGTATCGAGGGTTCATCTCCGATCTATCAGAATCTCGACGGTCCACAGCTAAAGGCTTCATGGAGCGTAACCGCAGGTATCCAGTATTCGTTTACACTTCATAAGTAAAAATACAAACCGGTTTTAAGAAAAAAGCCTCTATATAGAGGCTTTTTTCATTTCTTTCTTGATCTCCTTTTTTAGTCTCTTGCCCGATTTGGTCAGATTATATAAACCTTCTTTTTTTGAATTTGTCAGCTCGATAAAGCCCATATCCTTGAGTATCTTTGTATCCCTTGCGAAAGTAGCCCGGGATACTCCCGATCTTTGTTTCAATGTGTTGCAATCCAGTGTCTGGTTTTCAAAGAATAATCCCATCATATCCGAGATCCTGTCATATACTGGATTTAGATAATTTCCGCTCGTTAGGTCCTTAAGCTTATTTTTTATCAGTGCTGTTTTTCCTGCATCCGGCTCCGATATCTCCTCCGAAATCGGTACTTCCTCTAGAGTATTTTTGCCGGTGCCTTTCTCTTTTTGGAGAGTTTCTATTATGGACTTAAAGTAATTAGTGTTTTTCAACAGCTCCTTGTTCTCTTTCTTCAGGGATTCCTTTTTATCGAATAGGGAATCGGATTTTATCATGAGATCCTGGAGCTTTACATTCAAACTGTCTATTTTTTTCTCACTAAGCGCTAATTCCTGAGTTAATGCCTCAATCTGTTTATTTAAAGCATCATTCTCTAATATGAGTTTTCCGTTAGCTCTCTTTATATTATCATTTATGGATTTTAATGTATCATAGTCCATATTCAAAAATATATCTTTTATTTGAAAATGTAAAGAATTTTTTCTCACGCTTCATTTTCTTATATTGAATGCCTTTAACCATGGAAAAAATTCTCATTATAGGCTGCAGCGGGGGAGGAAAATCCACCCTGGCAAGAAAGATAGGTGATATTCTCTCTCTGCCCGTGATCCATCTGGATATCCATTTCTGGAAATCCGGCTGGATAGAATCGACGGATGAGGAGTGGATTCCCAAAGTCAAAGAGCTGATAAAGCAGGATAAATGGGTTATGGATGGAAATTTTGGTGAGACCATCCCTATCCGGGTCGAAGCCGCGGATACCGTTATTTTCCTCGATACTTCCCGTACTCTGCAATTATGGGGAGTATTCACGCGTGTATTAAAATTTTACGGGAAAACGCGCCCCGATCTGCCGGAGGGATGCCCGGAGAGGTTCGATTGGGCTTTTACAAAATGGGTTTGGCAGTATAATAAGAACAATCGCCCGAAGATCCTTAATTTTCTTACCAACTATAAAGATTCCAAAAATATCATAATTCTCAAAAACCGCAAAGAGATGAACGAATTTGCGAGGAGCCTTTATAGATAACCCATAATTGACACACCTTTTTCCGTTTTCACCTTTAGACATCCCATGTCAATCCTTATATTACTATAACCGCGCTAAAATCTAACATTATGAATAATCTTCTTATCCTTCACGGTGCTATAGGCTCCGTCAAACAATTCACTCATCTCATCAGATTTCTAGAAAGCGATTTTAAAGTATATGCGATAGATTTCTCCGGACACGGCGGTAGTGAGATACCTGCTGAAGATTTCACAATAGAAATGTTTGCGAATGATGTGCTGGATTGGATGGCAAAAAAGGAAATAGACAAAATAGACATCTTTGGATATAGCATGGGTGGATATGTTGGTTTATTCCTGGCACGGTTTTATCCGGAAAAGATTGGACGGGTATTTACACTCGCGACTAAATTCCACTGGCACGAAGAGACTGCTAAACACGAAGCCTCAATGCTCGACCCGGATAAGATAATGGATAAATTTCCTGCGTTTGCCGAGGAACTGAAGCACCGACACGCCCCCGAGGACTGGGCTGAAGTATTGCGGAAAACCGCTAAAATGATGATCGCTCTCGGGCATAATAATACGCTCAAGGATGCGGACTTCCGGACAATAGAAAACACTGCACTCGTCAGTGTCGGTGACCGTGATAAAATGGTCTCCATTGAAGAGACGCTTGGTGTTTACCGCCAGCTAAAGAACGGGCAAATGCTGGTACTTCCCGATACATATCACCCGATAGAAAAAGTTTCCGGCGATAAGCTGATCCACGAGATAATAGATTTCTTTAAAGTTTAAAATTAAGACCATGTCACTGAAAGCGCTTTTTGTAAACTGCACACTTAAGTACAGCCCCGAAACATCCAATACCCATGCCCTTATAGAGAAAGTTGCCGCCCTGATGAATGAGCTTGGAGCGCAGACCGAGATAGTAAGGGCTAACGATTATAAAATATATTTCGGCATTACTTCGGAACGTATAAAGGATGACGATCAATGGCCCGAACTATACCGGAAAATAAAGGAATGTAATATACTGGTGCTTGGTATGCCGATATGGTTCGGTGTGCGCTCATCTGTTGCCCAGCTGGTTATCGAACGCCTGGATGGAAGCTATGCTGACGGATATAAGGAGACCGGACAGTTCCCTCTCTACAATAAAGTCGGCGGTGTCATCGTGACAGGAAACGAGGACGGCGCTCACGACTGCGCATCTAATACGCTTTTTAACCTGTCCCACTTAGGTTGCACCATACCGCCCAACTCCGATTGCTATTGGGTAGGGGACGCCGGTCCCGGACCCAGCTATATCGAGGCGCATGGCGATAAGCATCTATATACCAATAAGACCGCTCGTTACATGGCGCATAATCTGATTTATATGGCTGATCTCCTCAGCCGAAACCCCATACCGACGAATTTAAATAAACTGATTGAAGAGGCAAAGGGCGTAAGTAAATAAAAAAACCCGGATTTAATCCGGGCTTTTCGTTGGTAAAAATATGGAGAAAGATATTTATAGGGCTACTCTTTTAGTGCTCACGCGCCGATTCTTTCTCCTCACTTGCATGAGCTTCACTTCCTTCCTGGAAATCCTCAAGCTTTGATTTTACTTCGTCTCTCGTCTTTCCGGTCTTTTCCTGAAGGAATCCGACCAGCTGGTCATATTTTCCTTCGTATTCTTTAAGCTTATCATCGGTAATGCTTCCGTATAATTCTTTAGCTTTACCTTTGATCTTGTTCCAGTTTCCTTTTACTTGTAGGTCATCCATTGTCTTCTCCTTTTTATATTATGCTTGAGTTATTATAAAACTTTTGAGGGTGTAGCTTCAGGGGATTTTGTATCGATAAGCACACCCTCCCTTATAATATTCTTTCACTAGCTTTCGGGTTAAAACCTGTTTATTAACGAACTCGTTATTATATATTACAAGCCCCGTGCCATGACAAAGGATACGGTGCCATAGCCCAAAACTATTGTAAACAAAGGCTTTCGGCGCTCAAGGTATAGATCGACAAAATCAGCTCTGGCTTGTGCTGTGGCATAACTGGGAATTTGTGTTTATTTAATGCCTCAAGACCGCCCTTTTGATACCAAATAAGTGATAAGTATCACTCTGTTTTTTTCATTTTTTTATTGAGGCGGATTTCGTTAATATGGAATTATGAATGATTGTGAGTTTTATATCAATCATGGCTCAACCTTACCGGATGACCTAATTGTCAAATATAAAGGCGTATTTGATAACGGGGAAATACTGCGCTTTCATAGGTCATTACCCGGGTACCAGCCGACACCACTTTACAGCCTTTCATCGCTTGCGGCTGGTCTGAATATAGGTGAACTCTGGGTCAAGGACGAATCCGAGAGAATGGGTCTAAAAGCATTTAAAGTGCTCGGTGCTTCCTATGCGATAAGTAAGATGCTGGATGACCTGTCTAAAGATGCTGTATTTTGCACTGCGACCGATGGCAATCACGGCAAAGCGGTTGCATGGTCAGCCAGGATGGCAGGAAGGCACTCCATTATTTTTATGCCGGCATCGTCTGTCGAGTCCAGGATACACAATATCGAGAATGAAGGCGCGAAGGTTATCGTTGTTGGAGGAGATTATGATGACGCGGTACACATGGCAAAGGAGAAAGCGTCAGAGAAGGGATGGATACTGGTACAGGATACGTCATGGGAAGGATACACCGACATACCTGTTAATATAATGGCGGGATATAGCACGGTCTTTAGAGAAATGGAGGACACGCTTCATAAACCGGGTGAGCCTGCGTTCGATGTAGTTTTTTTAAAAGCAGGTGTAGGTAGCTGGGCGGCATCTGCCGCATGGTATTATCATGAGCGGTACCGCGAAAAGCGTCCGAAGATCGTTCTCGTCGAACCTTCTTCCGCCGATTGCGTAATGGAATCAAAGAAGCGGGGTATGCCTGTGCCTATAGAAAAATCCGGCGAAACGATGATGGCTGGTCTTAATTGCGCGACTGCATCGAGGCTCGCCTGTGAAATACTGCATAATAGCGTCGATCTCTTTCTTTCGATCCCCGACTGGTATGCAGGAGCGGCAATGAATGCGCTTTATTACGCTAAAGATGAAGACGAGCAGATTATTTCCGGTGAATCCGGAGCCGCCGGGCTTGGCGGATTGCTTGCAATGCTCAGGGAGGATTCACTCGGAGAAGCAAGAGATTTTATCGGACTGAGTAACAATTCGCGCGTACTGGTGTTTAATACGGAGGGTAATACAGACCCCATCAATTTCAACAAGATCATACATGGAGATTAAAAAGGACTGGCAGGAAGATTTTTTTATAAATGGATGGGATAAACTCCAGGATGCCTACCTTGCTCCCGAAAGAGCAATTGAAGAAACCAACTTCATTGATGAATTTGCAAAAGAACGGGGGTACAAGAAAGTCCTCGATATACCGTGTGGTACAGGCAGAATATCCATTCCGGTCGCGCAAAGAGGGTACGAGGTTACGGGCATAGATTTTAATCCCAACGCTGTAAGGATCGCCCGGGAAAGGTCATCCGGCATGAATATCGAATTCATAGAGGGTGATATGAGAGAGATCTCTTACAGAGAAGAGTTTGATCTGATCACATGTATGTGGGGCAGTCTGGGTTATTTTTCGGATGAGGAAAATTTCGACCTCTTTTGTTCTCTATACAAAGCCCTTCGTCCAGGCGGTGCGGCGGTTTTTGACACATTGACGCTCGAAAGTATTATGCGTATATACAGCCCGATCGATACGAGGAAAATGGAAGGCGGATATCTTATCGAAGAACGTGAATACGATGCAAGGAATTCGCGGATTAATGTTGAATGGATTTTTCTGCGCGGTAAAGAGGAACTCAAAGTTCACAGTAGTATAAGGATTTACACTTATAAAGAGCATATCGATATGCTGGAAAAAGCCGGGTTTACGGAATTTCGTTCCTTTGGCGGATTCAAAGGCGAAGAGTTTACGGTTAATTCACGTCGGCTCGAACTAATTGCAATCAAATAACATTATATGGTAATAAAAATACTCCGTCTCGATCACGTACAGGTTTGTATCCCCCCGGGCAAGGAAACCGAAGCGCGCAACTTTTACTCCGGTATCCTTGAACTAGAGGAGATCGAAAAACCCGAGGCACTAAAACCTAACGGAGGTCTATGGTACAGTGTAGGAGAGAACCAGGAGCTTCACATCGGTGTCGAAGAACCCGGCTCTCTGACAAAAGCACACCCGGCTTTTGAGATCCTGCACCTGGACGAAGCCCGTAATTATCTCGAAAGAAGCGGCATCGAAATTCACGAGGAGACGCGTATACCCGGTGTCAGCCGGTTTTCCATACGTGACCCGTTCGGTAACAGGCTCGAGTTTCTCGAAAAGCTGTCATAGTGTCTAGTTATATTTCATCGCTTCACTGCCAAAGGATTTCCTGATCAGCCCCATCTGCCCGATATGATACGCCTCATGATGCACCATAAAAGAGACCGCACCGAGAATAGTATTATCCACTGCAGGAAATTCGAACGGCGCTTTAGCACTTAGGACTTCATCGCTTGCGTTTGCCAGTCCTTCTTCTACTTTCCCGGCGATAGCATCCCAATCCTGCAGTGACTCCTCGAGTGTCGGGTATTCGATCGTCTCATCCAGCTTCTTACCCTGTCCGATAATGTCAAAATGCGGCTCCTCTATCTCCATCCCCGCCAGCTGTCCGATAAAATACCTCGTCGAAACTACATGTGCCGCGAGCCACCTGAGGTGGTTGGTGTTCCCGTATATTCTCTCCGTTTCTTTTTCCGGGTCAATGTCTTTGAGCACGTTTTTGAATAATCTTGTCTGCAGTTTCAGAATGTCCGAAAGCCCTGCTGTTGTTTGTGTTGCTTCCATTTTGATTTTAAGGTTTATTTAAATGAATTTTTACCGTTATTAATTAGACCGCCGGAAATGTATCGACGTGACAGATATTTCTGAAAAAAATTGTGAAATAGTAAATTTCCTCAAAAATCCGTAACTTTATTGAAATAAATCGCAGGGTTATGGAAGAAAACAAAACAACATCGACGTCAGGTTTGGGTAAGCTTCTTATGGGTGTTGTTGTTATTGCCACACTTATATCGATTTTCTTTTTCGTCAAGCTCATCATCGATTCATTTACTTTCCGGTAATCGCATATAAATTATACTTCAATGGATGAAAACCGAAAGCCCGGTAATGTTATGATGTGGATAGCTATCCTGATAACTTTTTTATCTGTATCCTTCTTTATCTGGTATTTAATGGAAATATATTACAGTTCAGTAAATAAACTTCCTCAATGAAATTAAACATTATTATTTTTCTCTTTGTTAGCTTATTTATTATCAGAAATTCGTATGCCCAGTTTCCAAACGGATGGATAGGTAATTGGGAGGGCGATCTCATAGCTCATAATCAGCCCGGCGATAAGAACCAGGTTATAAAGATGAAGCTCAGCATACAGGAGTCACCGAAAGTTGGCGTGAGATTGTGGAATATATGGTACGACGACAATAACGGCGGAGCATGGAGAAATTATGAGCTCGTCGGCGATAACCCGGAATCCGGTGTTTATAAAATGGACGAGCTGAATTCCATTACTCTCGATATGTTTTACTTTAATGATGCTTTTTACAGCATGTACGCGGTTGGAAAAGCCTTGATAACGGTAAGATATGAACTAAAGGACGAGAAAATTTACTTTGAAGTTACCTCGGCGAATATCGAGGGCGAAAGGACCGGCGGGACGGAGGATATCCCAGAAGTGATAAATTATCCCGTCCGCACCGTACAAAAAGCTGTTCTTACAAAAACAAACTAACGAATTATAATAATGAAAAGAAATTTCCTAATACTTGTATTATCCATTCTGACTTTACCTGCCCTGCAAAGATACGCTATTGCAGACGGCATACCCCTGCAGGATCAATGTGAGCTCATTACCACGCTCCCGGAGAGAGCTGCCGAAATGATGATCACTGTAGACGGCTTCGTCAACGGGTTAAGCGGCTTCGATCTTCAGTCCAAGACGCTTACCATAGGAACTGTCACTCGTGAAGAGTACCTCGAATTCCTTAAGGGACGCGCGATGGAATATACATACGAAGACGTCGAAAAACTTAAACGCGTTGCCGCCTCAATTACAAAAAAACTCGATGACGCGGGTCTGCATCCGGCATTTCCTCCTATTATTGAGGTTATAAAGACCGATATGAAAGAGGAGAGCGGCGCCTCAGCCTACACACGTTTGAATTACATCGCAATGAGTGCAGATATGTTCGGCATGAGTGATAAAGATTTCGAAGACGTATTCATTCACGAGCTTTTCCACGTGCTTTCGAGGAATAACCCGGTATTGCAGGGGAAAGTTTACAATTCGCTCGGCTTCAAAAAAAGCAACGAAGTACCTTACCCGGATGGTATACAGCGCATCTCCAACCCCGACGCCCCATTCAATAACTATTATATTACCGTCGAATCGGCTGACGGTCCCGTCGATGCCATGCTGGTGCTGTATTCATTAAAGGATTACGAGGGAGGCAGCTTTTTCCGCTATGCAAAGCTCGGTCTTATGGTCGTGGAGGGTGACGATAATAATAAAACACCCGTAATAAAAGACGGCAAGCCCGTCATACTTCAGCTCGACGAAGTAAGTAACTTTTTTGAACAGGTTGGCAGGAATACAGGCTATATCATTCATCCGGAGGAAGCATCTGCCGACCATTTCAGAATGCTTGTGAATAAAGAAAGCGCGCCCGATCAGTGGATAATTGATAAACTCAAAACCATTATACAGGAGTCAGGTAGCTAATAACTCCCCTCCGACGGAGGGGTACTCCCGATTTATCGGGAGGGGGGTGGGTTATTACTAACCACCGGTTTGAAATCAATAGTTTAAAATTTAGACAAATGAAAAACCTAATAGCCTTAGTATTATTTGTTTTTATCCTTTCGGGATGTAGCTCGTCCAGCCAGGGAGATTCGGAATTCCTCTCTTTTGCTGATGAATTTATCACTGCCTTTAATAGTAAAGACGTGAAAGCGATAGATAAATATATAGATAAAAGCTACGGGCTTTTTGTGATATATAATCCCGGTGCTTACGTTGTCGCGACCAATCTTAATTCCTTCGGTGACATTATGGCGATGACGGGAGACTATGACGTTGGGAATCTCAAGCTGACAAAAGTTGACTGCGTGAAAATGCGCAAGGGAAGTGAACCCGTATACAGCTGTGAGGAGGATAGATGGAATAAGACCGGATGCTTTTACGGAACGAAGAAAGACCGCAGTCTTGTCGGTGTCTATGACGATATGATAAAGTATGACCTGCTCGATGCAGTGGTTGCGCCGGAGCTTCGTGAGAAAGCCGCCGCTTCCGAAAAAAACTATGTTTATTTCGTCTATAATACCGATCAACAGGTAGGTTTCTACTTCGGCAGTAAGAACGGAAAATATTACCTCATAGCGATCGACAGGGTTACACCCTGTGAAGCATAGATCTCCCCTCCGACGGAGGGGCTGGGGGTGGGTTATTACTAACCACCATTATTGAATTTTAGACTAAATTTTTTCTTTGCGGACTCAGCGTCCTCTGTGGTTAAAAACTTTTTTTCATGATCATACGTCAGGCAAATAAAGACGAGCTCGAAGCCGTCATCGAATTTTACAAATCCCAGAATTATCATGGCACCGATACTATGGACGGAAGCGAGTTCACGCTTGTTGCCGAGGACGATGACCGTATCATTGGCGTGGTCCGTCTTGTTATCGAAGAAAATACACTCGTTCTCCGCGGTATGTTTATCGATAAGCCGTACCAGAGGCAGGGGATAGGGAAGCAGATGCTCGACCTGATGGATGTAGAGATTGGTGACCGCGAGTGCTACTGTATCTGCAAAGCATACCTCGAAACCTTCCTCGGTGATATCGGCTTTACACAAATAAAACCTGAAAAAGCCCCCGAACACCTAACAGACAGGTATTATAACTACACGCAGAAAGCCGGTGTAGGACCGCTCCTCATGGTTAAGCGCAAGGGAAAGAAGCTCTGATATGGCTGTTTTTGAAATTGTCACAGAGATTCGCGCTCCCATCGAACACTGTTTCGACCTCTCACGTAATATTGACTTCCATGTAGTATCCACTGCCCGCACCGGTGAAAGAGCAGTCGCCGGTCGTACGACAGGGATGGTGGAGCTTGGCGACACGATCACGTTCTCCGCGCGTCATCTCGGCTTCCGCTGGGAGCTCACTTCCGAAATAATCCAGTTTGACCGCCCCCGCAAATTCACCGATCAAATGCTCCGTGGTCCATTCAAAGACCTCCGACACGAACATATATTTGAGTCCAGAGGAGATATAACTGTAATGACCGACAGGATGAAAATGGTATCACCCTTTGGTTTCATCGGTAAAGCCTTCGATAGTATCTATCTTGTGAAATATATGAAGAGGTTTCTCGCCCGGCGCTGTAATGCCGTTAAGGAGTGTCTGGAGTCCGACGAATGGAAAAAATATCTTTAGTTACTTATTTAGTATCCCTTCATATTTATTCATAAGCCATTTCTTATTCTTCACATGATCCTGCGCCTTGAGCATTATATAATTCATTTCCAGTATATCTTTATCCTGCTTATCTATGTACCGGAGAAGTATCTTATAGTATCTTAGAAAATTCTCATGGCTTTCTTTAAATGAATCCACCATCTCCTTAGTACCGGAATAATATTTTTGCGTGGTGTCGATGTAGTAGTGAGCCCTTTCATACAGCTCAAGCTCGAAGTAGAGCATAAAGTTTAACAGCATTATGTCCTTCTTAAAAAAGAAAGTCTCGTATTTCACTCCGGATGCATGGTCCAGGCTCTTTGAAAAATTCTTTTTTGCAAACTCCATATATGCCATCGAAAACCTTTCCATGTTATCCCGCTGTTTCGGTTCCATCAGCTTGATACAGCTCTCCATAAACTCCTCCGCCCATTCGAATTCATCCAGGTGTATGGCGTTTAATAACATGTTCCTGAAGCCTATCGGGCTCATATATCTTTTATTCAGCGGGATCAAAGCGCCGTGTTCCAGCTGGAGTTTTTGTATATTTAATATTTCTCTTGCGGTTTCTTCATCCGTTTTCGTATTCTTATTATGATTCTTCCTTGCTGTATTGAAAATTATCAGCATTAAAAAGATACCATACTGCATACCCTTGGTGAATTTATCTATATTTTCGAGGAATAACTTCTTTGCTGTCCTGTAGCTTTCAATATCATCTGTGTTCGCAAGCGCCTTAGCCGCATAATAAAAAGGCACGACAGGTTTTATTACTTCGTTATCTCCCGCTTTTACCAGGAACTTGTCCGTTTCCAGTCCGTCTCTTATGCCCTCCAGCACATCCGAGCACATTTTATATGGGTACGAACTTTCCATCGCGGTCTTCGATGCTGTAGTAATATAATATGTAAGCAGAAAGTGTGACGTAATGTTTTCGATCAGCTTGTTCTGGTACTCGATGGATTTAGGAAAGTTTTTCTCGAACGCATAGTAATCCAGCATTTCCTGGTAGTACGTCGTCCTATAATTGTAATATTTATCCGGTGAGATCTTCGAGTTACTCAGTTCATTATCTATCTTTGCTGAGAGCGCCTTAAACGACTTGTCGAGATTTCTGCTCCTGTATTCGCTCAACATAAGAAGGTCTCTTACTATGTCATTCTCTTTGAGTACCTTCTTTGCAAGGAAATCCTCCGCAAGCTTATATGTGAACGATAATAGCTTGCGTATTCTTATGTCTTCGAATTTCTTGTTCGGATATAAACTTTTGAATACGGACTCTTTTGTAAATTCCGGGTCGTCGAATTTTGGATAATGCTTCTTTAGCAGGAGAAAGAATCCCTTTAGATCTTTTTTCTTTCCTGTATAATGTATGGATACCTCCGCTTCAAAATCGGCGAATTCTGCTTTGGTGAATGTCCTCAGAAGGTGTACTAGCTTGGTACTTATCATAATGTTAAAATAACGATTCCCTCCAATATTTTTGAGGAAAAATAAAAAAAAGCGTCCCGCGCATGTCACACAGGACGCCTTATACAATCAGGGTTCCTAAGAAACCTGATAGAGGAAATCGGGGGGGTTATTATTTATCGATTTAACCCTACTTCACCAGTACCATCTTTTTTGTTGCTATCAACTCACCATCCACCACCAGCGAATAAAAATACACCCCGCTCGCCAGGCTGCTTCCGTCGAATCTCTGCGTAACTTGTCCTGCATTCATTTTCCGATTATTGATAAGGTTTGCCACCTCTCTCCCCGACATGTCATATACTTTCAACGAGACCAGCCCCTGCCTCGGTATGCCGAACTTTATCGTTGTGCTCGGATTAAATGGATTTGGATAGTTCTGCTCCAGATAGTGATCCTTTGGGATGGAATTTGTATAGGTCAGCTCTGTCCCGGAAATGACCTCCTTATATCCGAAAATATAGGAATAATTTCCGCAAAAATAAGCCTCGGTCGGTGATACCATATATGCTGAACTCGGATAAGCCGCTAAATTTCCTGCTTCCCAGCTGTCCCCGCCATCAGAAGTCTTAAAGACATTTCCTTCTCCATCTAATATCATGCCGTTCATCTCGTCTGCAAAACTTAGATCCTCGGGATATATATCTGTAAAAGGCAAATAGACGGTATCCCAGTTCGTGCCCCCGTTAGTTGTCTTTCTTACGTCTATCTGAGTGGTTATCCATCCGGTATTCGAACTAAACATATCGAGACTTATAATATCACCATGGTAAGCATTTATCTCTTGAGAAGTGGTAGTCGCGCCTCCGTCTGTAGTCTTATATAATTTCCCGTTTTCTCCGCATATCCATCCTGTATTTGCATTTATAAAACTGCAATTCAGAGCGTCATCCGTACCGCCCCCCCAATCAAATGAAATCCAGTTATTTCCTGCGTTAGTGGTTTTAAAGCATTTGCCGTTTTGACCAACTGTCCACCCGGTATTTTCGTTTAAAAAGAAAACATCGTACAAGTCATTGTTTATGCCTGTGGATGAGGTTTCGAACCAATCTGCGCCCCCGGTCGTTGTCTTAAATACAGTGCCGTCACCGGATACATATCCCGTTGTTGAATTCACCATTGAGATTCCATAAAAATTATCCAGTGAACCTGTTATATTACTTCGCTGCCAGGTGATACCTCCGTCTGTTGAATAAATGGACTCATCATTACCGCCATCCTGCTCTCCGACCGAGATAATTCTTCCCAGACCGTCAGACCAGATGTCGTACTTTTCCGATGTTGTGACGTAATTTGTAAATGCTTTATTATGTGAGGAGCCGTATCTTGCGTTTATCAGACCATAGTTCCCGCAGGTGATTATTGTATCGCCTGTCGACGATATATCTGAATAGATCATTGCTGATGTTAGTGTTTGTGTGGTATCATATATGGAAAGTGTATCCCACGCAGTAGTTCCGAGCTTTGCTCTGTAGATTGCTTTATAACCTCCAGTTACATATACATATGGCGTGTCTGAAATGGTCTTAATTTTTACGCCGTAATAATGTTCATTTGGAAGACCTGCATTTAGATTAGTCCAGTTAGATCCGAAATTCGTTGTCATTCGTACAGTCTTGCTTGTACCGCATACGTATCCTGTTGAGTTATCGATGAAATCTGCTGAAAATAATGTAATGCCTGCAACAGCCGCGAGCACAGATTCCCAGTTTGCTCCGCCGTTTGTAGTTTTCGATATCCTCCCTTGCTCACAACATAGCATTATACTGTCCTTGGAAAATGCAAATAAGGAAAATGCTGAGTAGTTTGGCGGGGTGCCCGGCTGGTACCACGTAGCTCCTCCGTCTGTTGTCACTGCCGCGCAGTATGGTTTAAAACCGCTGAGTACCCCTGTCATCTGGTCTACCCAATACATATCCGTCCAGAGGGCTGAAGGACTAAGGACCGTCATCGAGTCCCAGGTTTTTCCCCCGTTCGTTGTCTTGTAAAATTTCCCTTGTGTACCGCAGGCGTATCCTGTATTCATATCAAAAAACTCCATATCTGTAAAGTCGAGTATATAAAGGCTATCATATGTAAAGTAGTTGTCTCGTATCTCCCACGTATTACCTCCGTTCGAAGTCTTCAAAAATGTTGTACCTCGACCGCATGCGTACCAGTTATTTGCATCCCACATCTTTATCCAGTCCAGCTCATTTCCCTGTGTATTTGGATGTAGCCACTTATAGTCGTTATTCACCTGTGCTGAGGTTGGAATAATAGGTACTATTAATAGAAGTGTAATTAAAAGATTAAAAAGAATAAGATTTGCTCGTTTCATGGTTTCCTCCTGATTGTATTTTGAGCGTTTATTTGTCATCAAGATACTGCGGAGGAGCCTCTGCTCCAAAGCGATTTTATTGGATTATTCCTCGGAAATGGAATAGTACGGGGGAGATATATTTATATTTATTAGTTATTTATATAGATTTCGGGCAGGTGGATTGTCACAAAGATTCGCCTGTGATTTCCCTGAATTTTCCCATCAGCCAGGACTTGCTGGTTACGGTTTTTTCGTCTCTCAGCTTTGGGTAGTTCATCGCTATGATTTCTTTGTCGCCGTCATCCAGGTATTTTATGAGCATCCTGTAGTATTTTAAAAAATTCAATCCTTTCTTCTTTAAAGTACCACCAAGCTCATTGGTAGTGTCGAGATATCTTTGGGAGTTGTTTATTAGATACCGGGCTTCTTCACTTGATCTCAGCTCATAATGAATACCCATCATTAATTCACGTACATCATATTTAATAAAATGTGTCGTTGGTTTGATCAAAGCCAGGTGCTCAAGGCTTTTCTCAAACTTTCCCTTTACAAACAGGAGCATTGCATAAGAATATTCCTTAATATTCTTCCTGTGAGGAGTTTCGATCAGGTTATTATGATCCGTGATCAATTTTTCCGCCCATTCAAACTCTCTGATACCTAAGGCATTCTTTAAGATCGAGCTATACTCCAGCATGCTTATGTACTTCTTTTCCGGGGGTAATATTGCGTTAAATTCGAATTTTAGCTTGGTCAGTTCAAAATATTTCCTGCGCAATCTCTGCCGCAATTCATCGGATTTCGCACTAAATGTTTGATTTGTGGTGGCGTTCAAAAGCTCTCTGAAATAAGAATACTTGATGCTTTGTGATAGATTACCCGCTATAGTGAGGAATAGGTCGATGGCTTTATCGAGGTGTTCCGTCCGGTCCGGCTCGGCAATGGCTCTCTCAATGAAATAACTTATCAATAGAAGATTCAAAGCTTCACTCTTTTGCGTTTCAAGTTCGAAGAATTCTTTTACATCGAAACTTTTCTCGAGCGTTTCGAGAAGGCTGAAACTAAACCGGCCTCCGAAATTTTTCTCAGAGATCTTTCGGGCGACAAGCCCTTTCAAAAAAAAGTACACGAACTGCCCGGTTGCGCTTTCCAGGTGATCACTCGCCAATGACAGCGCCTTTTCATAATTGCTCTTAAATTCATAATAATATTCGAACTTCTCCATTGTATATCTCAGCCTGTTCGAATAATAATCCTCCAGCTTGTGGTCCTTTAGTTGCAGGTCCTTATCTATTGATTCGGATAGACCCAGGAACGCGGATTCCATCTCCCTCATACGGAATTGTCTCAATAAAAGAAGGTTCCTTTCCGTGCGTTTCTCCTTCAGCTCCAGCTCTACCAGGAAATCCTCTCCCATCTTATACAGGAATGACAGCATCTTCCTGAAATAGCCTTCATCGAACTTCTTTCCCTTAAATGCCTTCTTGAATATTTCCTCTTTGGTGAACTTTGGACTGTTAAATTTCGGATAGAACTTTTTTATCTCGGTGAATAGGGGCATCAGGTCGCGTGATCCCGAATGGTAGGGCGAAGTAATGAATTTCTCGAACTCCTTCATCTCCTTCGTGTCGAATGTCCTCAGCATCGCTGTAAGTTTCGTGCTTTCCATATCAAAAACTTACCAAATCTAACTTACAAAGTTGAGGATTAAAAAAAGCGCCTCCTCCCTTACAAGGAGGCGCTTCGGAGCTACTAAAGCATGTAGGAGGAATTACAACAACAAAAAAAATTACCCTTACTGCCCAATAAAGGGTTTACTAACTTTCCATACAGTGGCTGTCTCCTTTATTAATTATCCTATTAATAAACGGTAATGAAACTTTTATTTTACCCCCTTTTTCGTTACTGACTGTTATTTCCTGGTCGTCCGGGATCCTTATCCAGAAAGTCTCTTCCACGGTTCCCTTTGGATCATTTATCAGCCGCTCACGAAATTCCACATCCTTGCCGGCTTTTTCTTCCAGCTTCTTTTCCAGTTCTTCTTTCGTACGGTTCATGTCAGGAGTTTAACAGGTTTTAAAAAACTCCCCTCTTCCGAGTCACGAGAGGGGAGGAAAGAAGATTCAGCAATTATTCGTTGTCGGATGATGAGCATCGTTCCGTTCGGATCTCTTTTCGTATTTTACTGTGGCAGAGATCGAATTCTGTATTATATAATATTTCTTCTTTTACTGTTAGCAGAGATACACATGTGGTAGTACCTCTGATTGGTGCTAATACCCTTTAACCTTTCTTACTCCGCTTTACATGATTTTGAGATCAAACTAAAATAGAAATTTAACATATCCTTGGCAAAGAAAGATTTCCTTTTTGTACTGGGGGGAAAGAATAGATAATGTTTTAAATCATTGTTAAAATGACTCTTGTTGTCTGATTTGTACCGGAGTTAGGAATTTGAAAACTTTAGAAGGATGAAAGATGTTTTGCAATTACGCAAGGCGCAACAACTATAAATATAATATATTATGGCTTCTATCTAAAGTGTTACTTTAAGTAGATTTTATCTTAGATTTTTGTTAATTTTAAGCAGGAGACGATTTAATAATGAATTTTAACTATTTATTTGATGCAAAAACTACATCAAGTGTTATTGCATCTTCATATCATACCTTAATGTCAAAGATTGAATTGAAATCATTAATTCAATCATTGATACAAAATCCATTACCATCCAATTTAGGAAAACAAGAACTCCATAAAATTATAGATGATTTAATTTTGCTCAATCACACCGGTGAGATTAAGTACAAATATTTATTAGCTAAAATGTTTGTTGAGGAAGATTCTATTTGTGCCTTTGAAGTAAAGACTCCTACTAATAGAATAGATTTTGTTAGAGTTAATGGCATTAGTAATAGTTATGAGATAAAATCAGGATTGGATAATCTTTTAAAACTTGAAAAGCAAAGTAATAATTATAATAAATTTTTTGAAAAAAATTATATTGTGATTGATGAAAAGCATTTAGAAAAAGCAATTAATATTGTTCCTGGTAATTACGGGATTATAATAAATGAAAAAAACAAATTGGTGGAAAAGAGGAAGGCCATATATAGTAACTGTTTGAATCCGGTTAATCAATTAAGTATATTCTCAAAGAAAGAACTAGCCTTTTATTTTAAGGAATTAGATATTACTAAGATAATCAATACCCAAGGCGAATCTCTGGTAAATAAAGTATTTAAGGAGATGATTAAAAAAAGGTATTCAACAAGATGGAAATTTCTGCTCTCTAGACATAAAGAAATATATTCTATTGATTATCAATTCTTTTTCCAAAAAAATATTCAACCATGTATAATTTATTCAGCCTAATTTATTCTTCTATTTATTAAACTAGTCCTAATTGAATGTAAATAATGATCCATTGAAATCCTTTTGAATTTTGCTTGACTCTTACCAGACTCGTTTCCTGAATTAATACTTAACAAAGTCTGATATCCCGAGTTATTTCTGTCTAAGTATCTTGGATCGTATCTTGTCATACTATTAATAATCTGAGAGTTTAAAACTTGTGGTACAATTGTATCTTCAAACTCAGACAAGACTCGGGTATTACCACTAAAGCCATAGTAAACATTATCCACGGGTTCATAAATTATGAATCCGGGGCTAACAGAACCTCCTGATGTCAAATCATCCTTTTTAATCCCTACATAATCACCAAATGCATTAAAATTATAATCCCGTGAGTAAAAATCGATTAAGCTGTTATCAGCCTCTCCGACAATTTGATCGTTTTGTAATCTGTTATTCTGGATATCATTATTTAGAGCACTCCGAATAATAACGGAGTAGTTTTCTAATTCATCATGTATTTGCTCGCTTTGCTTTTTTACAACAGGATTTGTGATAGGTATGTCATCTACATCATAAAGAATTATATCATTTTGACTAATATTTGATTTTATCTCAGCAAAGTCCTTATTGAATCGTTTATGATATAATCGATATGCAACAATTGAAAAATCACCTATTGAGTTTCGTTGAATTTGAATTGAATTTTCTTCTCCCGTTATATGTGAAATCGAGGAAAGTACAGGTATAACCTTACTATTTAGCTCTCTAAAATAATTATAGAATTCTATTCTTCTATCTAAATTTGAAATAACTTGTCTATAAAACCTTATCACTTCTTGAGTAGTACTCACAGTTGGATTAAAATAAACAGGAAGATCTATTAATACTTTCTCAGAATCAATCCCTTGTATCAGATTTGAATAAATTTCTTGAGAAGATCTTGCATTATTAGTTCTATCTTTTTCTTTGATTATTTCCAGTAGAGGAAACATTTGAGCAGAAAAATTAAACGAAGTTAATACTATAATTTCTTGTTGTCTAACCCTGAATATTGGAACATATTTAAAATTAAAACTCATTTTTTTAAAGTTAGGTTTTTTATAAGATTTAATTCAGAAGGATTATAATTTATTTCATTTACTTCAAAATCGTTGTAGTTGGAAATATATAAATTGATAAACTTATTATATTCATTAATAAACCACTTATACTTCTTCTTTACATGCAATACCTTTCTGCATTCTATTAATCTTTTTCCTTTGTACGATTGCTTTGAATATAATTCCGAAACCATATTACTAATTGTTATAAAGTAATCTATTTTCTCATTCTTATCCTCAATTTCAAAAATATAGGCAAAACTATTTAGATAATATCTATTTTGCTGATTATATATTAGCAAATCTTTTTTATTAATAAGCGAGTCTTTAATCACATTACTGGCCGCGTATTGTTTCAAGTATTCAATAAACTTCTCCGATAACAATACTCTTGGATATATTGCTATTTTACTCTCAAGGTAGTAAGCATTTAATAAAGGTACACCGATAGCTTTTGAATCATCTTCTAGAAACCACCCTACATCAATACCACCTCGCAACAGATAACCATTCTTAAGAAAATCTTTAAATAATATGTTAATAAGTAACAATACTTCGATAAATAAATCAGGAAATTCTGTTTCATCATCTACAAAATCAATCGTAAAGCAAATATTATCTGAAAACAAATAACACTTGCATTGATTTTTATTTAATAACTGGATTGAATCATCAATTACTTTTAAAATTGAGTTTAATTTAGGAGATTGATGATACAAATCAATCCCGGAGTCATCATTTCCAAGAGCTTCTTTTTCAAAAACATTTAGCATATTTGAAAAGCCTAATATATCCAAGAATACAACAATCTTTTCAGTATATTTTGCCATTAATTATGTAATACAAAATAAACAGGTTTATATTGATTAGAGAAAAAAGGATTGAAATTACCTCGCATTTCTCTGTTTCGAATAATTTTTACAAAATCACTGTATTCCATTTCTTGAGAAATTGATTCTATATAGTTGAGAATATTTTGTTTTTTAAGTGGACCAATTAATCCTTTTCTATTAGTTGGAATAGTATTTATTATAGGAAACTCTTGATCAAAACACTCTGCATTTTTTTCTAAATAGAACCAATTACATTTTGTGTTTAATCCTAACTCTAACAAACTTTTAGCTATTGGTACCCCAAAAAAATTACAAATTCCATTTTCCTGTAAATATTTGTTTCTATGAACGAGATAATAGTTAACCTTTAAGAAAAGATTTTTCTCATACCCATAAATTTTGGGTCTTCTAGGATATAGAGATAATATTTTGACTCTTTTGTCACCTATTTCACTCACTGAAAACGAATTACCTTCCCTTGTAGCCCAAAAATAAATAGGGATGACTTGAGCAAAGCTTTCATTTAATAAATACAAAAGCTTTGGAACCAATACAAACTCGGCTGTATGTTCTGAAATAAAACTGGACATCCATAAATTTAAAGGATTCTAATTTAATCTACAATTGAATAATCTGATATAGTTATCATCTAATATACTAGTATATAGAAAGTTATTGAATTAGCAATCTATATTTTTTGTTTACTTGAAAAACTTAGTTATAAAGAAACTTACCTGCCATACTTCCGTAAGCAAGGTAAGTTTTAAAACCCTCTAAATTCAGCATTCATGAGAAAGTTTGTCCTAGTATTCATTTTCCTTATCTCCCTTTCCGGCGTCAGCAGGGCGCAGACATATCCCATCAATATAAGCGAAGACGGATTTATATTTGTCGAAGTTACACTAAATGACTCCGTTAAATCTAATTTTGTTCTCGATACCGGCGCCGGCATCATTGTTATTTCAAATAAGACACTACAAAAGCTCGACGGCTCGCTCACACGCCTCTCCGTAGGTACGGGATTTCGCAGCCAGGGTGACCGCGTGGACTTACCCACGTATCTGCTTCCTTCCATCAGCATTGGCGAATACAAAAAGTCTGCTGTGAAGATAGGTGTTTTCGGGCTCCTCGATGATTACGGCATGGACGGACTCGTCTCTTTAAAAATGTTCGAAGACCAGCCATTTACGATCGATTTTAAAAATAAACTTCTCATACTCAATACTCCCTCAGAACTCAGCGCTCTAGAAAGTTCGGGAAAGAGCGTCCCGGTTAAATTTAACAGCATGACGGACATGGTGCTCGATATGTTTATTCCCGTCTGCCTGAATGACTCGATTACGATAGACGCGGAGTTCGATACGGGAAGCGGTTTCCGTACATTTTTTGTTAATCCGTACTTCATAGATAAGCTCGGTCTCGACGCAAGCACTATGACCGTAACCGGAACGGGAAAGAACGGCGCCATTCCTAAAGTTGAAATATGCGGTACGGGCACTACACAAATGAATATGCCCGCCCAGTTCGAAACAGGTTTGATATATGAAGGGCTTATCGGAAGCGGTATCTTCAAAGACAAAAAAGTAACTATAGACATTCCCGATTCGCAGATGATAATCAATGATTAGCTAAATACCCTGAAAACTTCATTATGTGATTGTATCTTTGCATAATGAAAAGATTTCACCTCTTTGAATTCGAGGACTTCCCGTGGTTTCCCGCTTTGATACGCGACTCTGCCACGGATTATCTCCGCTTTATGATTGAGAAGCTTCGCTTCTACGACCCCGCTGTCCCTTACATAAAAAAAGTTTTGCAAAAGACCGGCTTATCGTCCGTTCTCGATCTCTGCTCCGGCGGGGGAGGCGGTATGCTGGACGTGTATAACGAACTCAACAAACGGTCCGCTCAAAATATTACTATAACCCTCTCCGACAAATATCCCAATATCCCCGCGTTCGAAGAAATAAACCGCATCACAAATGGCGGTATAAAATATATTAATACATCCATCGACGCGCTGGACGTCCCCGCTTACATTAAAGGAGTTCGCACGATGTTCTCCGCCTTTCACCACTTCACCCCGGCACAGGCAGAGCTCATTCTTAAAAACGCCGTTGAAAATGACGCGCCCGTCGCGTTCTTCGACGGGGCAGGAAATAAGTTCATCATCGCGCTCTCGATTGCGCTTTTACACCCCTTCATCTTTTTCTTTGCCACACCGTTCATAAAGCCGTTCCGCTTCAGCCGTCTCTTTTTTACTTACATCATCCCGCTTATTCCGGTCACTACTATATGGGACGGGATTGCCTCCGCGTTCCGCTTTTACAGCGAGCCCGAGATCCGCTCCCTCGTGAAAAACTTCCCCGCGTACACCTGGGAGACCGGCATCACAAAAGGTAAGCTCACAGTCCGGATGAGATACATCATCGGCCACAAAAAATAAAAGCGCCTCTACTGAGACGCTTTTTGTAGTATGGAATGTTAATTGTTAATTGGAGGACAATATTTTGTCATTCCATAATTTATGTCGGAAAATCTTCCCCTAAGCCCAGGATTTTTTCACATCGACCGACTTTACGATGCACCCTATATATCCCGTTGTGATACCCATTTTTATTGATTTGTTCATAGCATAATTTATGATCCCGCACCCTATTCTCCAAAGCAAATTATTTCCATTGTGAAAGGGGGGGCTACACATAGGGTGAGGAGTAAAGAAAGAGGTATAAGGATAAATTATTGATAAATAATCAAATGGGAAAAATATGCCAAAAAAATTTGTGACATCACTATTATTTTAGGATTTTATCGAATTTTGAGGTGAGCCAGCTTTTTGCGGTCATTAATTTCTCGCTTCTCATCTTATTATAGTTTAATTCGATCTCGCTTTTATCGTGGCGGTCGGTGTATTTCACCAGCATTTTATAATATTTTAGGAAAGTCATGCCGGATTTTTTTACATGGGGGGCGAGCTCTGTTGTATTTTCGAAATACTTTTGCGAGTTACTAATAAGGTACCGGGCTTCCTCATAGAGCTCCAGCTCGTAAAAGAGGACCAGGTTTAACTCTCGCACGTCGAACTTAATAAAGGGGGTGGTGGGTTTTACTTTTATAAGGTGCTCGAGGCTTTTTTCGAAATTTCCTCTTATGCATTCGACCAGGGCGATCGAATACTCTTTCATATTGTCTATATGCTCCGGCTCAAGGCGCGGAACGTAATCTTCGACGAACTTATCCGCCCACTCAAAGTCTCTCTCCATGAGCGAATGTTTTAAAATGATCACGAAATTTTGAATATCGAGAGTTTTCTTTCCCTCAGGGAAAACGGCATTATGCTCAAAGCGTAGCTTTATCAATTTGAATCCCTCCGTTCTCGCCCTCTGCCTGATCTCCTCCGATTTTGCATATTTGCTTTGCGAGGTGATGGCGCTGGAGAGCCATTTAAAATAATCATGCCTTGTCTGGAGCGAGAGATCTTCGATGTTTAAAAGGAATGCGGCTTTTGCTTTTTCGTACATATCCATATCGTCAGGGTCGCAAAGAGACAGGTAAATATAATGATCTATCACCATAAGTTTTAAAGCGGTGCTTTCGTCCGAGGCTGATCTTAAAAATTCTTCCAGATTAAAATTCTTTTCGAGCGCTTCCAGGACAGGCGGGTAAAAGCCCCCGGCATATGCCCGGCTCGCAGTTTCTTTGGCTATGAGACCCTTTATCAAATAATAAACGAATTGGGCAGCCACCGCCTCTACCTGATGTCCCGCATGATGTAACGTTTTGCCATAGGCTTCTTTGTTGCGATAATAATCGGTTTGTTCTCCTGTCAAGCCAACACCGAGATCTAAAAACTCCTCGATGGCAAGGCGGCTTGCGCTTACATCTTTTTCCAATTGCTGTGCCAGACCGGTGAACTGTGTGTCCAGGTTCCGCTTACGGAATTGGCTCAATAGTAAAAGCTCTCTTTCGGTCACTCTCTCCTTCAGCTCCTCATTGATCAGAAAATCTTTTGCAGAAGCATATAAACGTGACATCATTTTTCTTATGTACTCATCATTATATGTACCCTCGTAGAGTTTTGCGTAAAGTTTTTCTTTTGTCAGTTCGGGGTGGTCGAACTGCGGGTAATACCTTATCAGTTCGTCAAACAGAGGTGACAGGACGGCTGAAGCGGTATGGTACGGCGAGGAGAGGAATTTTTCGAATTCCTTTATCTCCTTTTTGCTGAAGGTTTTAAGAAGAGAGATCAGTTTGGTATTCTTCATCACAAAAAGTTACAAATTTCCAACGGAAAACACAATTTAACTTAAAGATAACAACGGCAAAAATCGTGTATAGATACGTATCTAACCTTTTCTTTATTTTTCCGCTTTGAGCGGGGGATTATATTTGGGTATTGTGCTTAAGGTTTATATACAAAATTCTACCACACTCGAATCTCTCCGCGAGAAGTCTTTCAATTCGGAAGATGAAATACGCTCTCTAATCGAATCAGACCTACCATCATTTCTCTCCTATAAATTCGTGATGTCGGAATTTTGTATAAAGAACTTCCGGATTGATACTCTCGCATTCGACCCAAGGACAAAGTCATTCGTTATTATCGAGTACAAAAAAACCTCAAGGAGATCTCTTATCGATCAGGGATTTGCATACCTGTCCGTGATGTTAAGGAACATGGATTCGTTCACACTCATGTATAATACAGCATTGAATGAATCACTAAAGACCTCCTCGATCAACTGGTCCGACTCAAAGGTTGTTTTTATTTCGCAGTCATATACACGTTACCAGAAAAATCTCGCGTGCTTCGATGACCTTCCCATCGAGCTGTACACGATAAAAAGGTATGAGAGGGATATAATCACGCTTGAAAGGTTTGCAGTGCCTGAGATCCTCTCACTTAAAAATATGCGCGGTAGGAAACCGGCTGAACAAAGAAAAAGGAAAAAGGATAAGTCTAATAAGGAGTATCCGGTGAAGTCAGTCCCCGGTAAGGAAAAGAAAAAAAAGCGTGAAGAATTCGATCAAGTAGGCGGGTCTGTTTTTGATATTGCGAAGGAGGTGAAAATAAAGAAATTAACCACGGAGACACCAAGCCCGAACGGGAGCGCATGGGGCTCCCGTTTTTAATTTGGTATCGTGAAAAGAAAAAAGGATGCCCCGTATAAGCAACATCCTTTGAAGTATACCAACAAACTAAATCAAAATTATTTTATCAGCATCATCTTCTGAACCTTCACAAAGTCGCCCGCTGTGATCCTGAAGAAGTATACACCGCTCGCAAACTGAGCTCCGCTCCATTCAACTTCATATCTCTGCGGTTCTAGGTTTCTATTTACAAGTGTCGCTACCTCCCTGCCCGTAATATCATATACCTTTAGCGAAACAAAACCTGCCTTTGGTATGTCGAATTTTATTTTTGTACTTGGATTAAACGGGTTAGGGTAATTTTGGTAAAGCTCATACACAGTTGGTAATGACGTCGGCTCGATATTAGTTACGCCGGTAGTGAAGCTCCATACGGATGAGAAAGGTCCTTCCCCCAGGGTATTCTTTCCGCTCACTCTCCAGTAGTATTTTGTATTGACGGCGAGGAAGTTATTGCCCAGCTGCAATTGTGATGATGTTATGGTATCGACATCCACTAGTGTGCTTCCGAAGGTGGAATCGGTCGATATCTGTATGTGGTAATTTACCGCACTGCCAACGTCATCCCAGTTCATTAAGGGGTTTACTTCTACCAGTACAGCATTATTAGCCGGATATACCAGCACGGGAGCCTGCGTGATAGGACCGATCCCGTTGAACTCATCCGCGCCCACATCCGGTATCGAGGGATTTCTTGTCGTGCCGTGTATATCCGTCGTTATCCCTGCTATCGGTATTGCCCCACCTTCACAAAGTGTTGCCACGTTTGTTTTCATATCCAGGTTGTATGGGTGCGAGGATACATTCATAAACGGACTGTCCTCGGTAAATGAGTTCGTGTCCGCCGGAGCTACCGCTGTCTGGAATGCGGCAAATGTAGAGTAGTAATTGCCGCCGTCGAAGTAAAAGAAGTTAGATGCTCCCGCCGGAACAAAAAGATTATTGTTGTTTGAAGCTGCACCGTACGTTGCTCCTGCATCCCCAAATATGGCTACGGTTTTTCCCGTCCCGGATGGCGTGAACTTATTGACCACTATATTATTCTTCATTGTCATATCACCTGGTCCGAAAAGATATAGCCCAAAACTGCCCGAGTTCGTACCCGTAGAGCTGCTGTCCATATATATTGTATTATAGGAAAGGTTTACGGTATCTCCTCCGGCTACCCCCAGCCCGACCACGCCCGCAATGAAATCATGCGCTGGAGCATAGATCTCACTTATCATATTATTATACACATTACAATTCGAATAACTTAAACCTTCAAAATACAATCCGAATGCGGGTGTGGATCCTGCCGCATCGACTATATTATATATACGGTTTGCAGATATATTTGCAACGCCCGGTCCATCGATATATAATCCACCGGTCTGCCCCGTGCTGTCATTTCTGATGTCATATATGGTGTTCCCTGTTACATTATTTATTGTCAGATTACTTGTATTTTCAGCTTCTATCAATATCCCCAGGGCGCGGTAAATACCTGTGCTTACTATACTATGTACTATATTATCATATACATTAACATATCCGCCTGTCAGGTTGCCTCTTGTGTTAATACCCACTGTTAAACAACTACCGGTAGTGTTGTGAAGATTAAAAATATTATTATCGTATATCTCTACCGTATCTGTATCGCCGAAGTATGCGATCCCAAACAAATTTGACTTATCCACCGATTCTTTAAACAAGCTGCTTATTGTATTGCCGTGTATGCTGAGCTTCCCATCCGTTTCGTTTACAGTGTAGATCCCTGCAACATTCCCTTCATCACCGGGATTAAACAGGCTGTCTATCACATTGTCATGGATTTCAGTATTGTAATTGGGACCGGTGACATATACCCCGTACATATTTCCCGAACCGGGAGTGGATTGGTTTTTACTGATGTTTTTTACGGTGTTATTGGCTATGGTTATGGATGCACCGAATAAATTATTTGAAGTAGACTTATAGATGTTATAGATACTTCCTGTTGCGCTTGAGGTACCGTTTCCTACGTTATTATCCCTTATGATATTTCCAGTTATGTTTAGAGTATAAGGATTCGTCTGAACATATATATAAGAGTTAGTAGCGGTAGTTGCTTTGTTATACACGCAGTCATGGATCTTATTATTAGTGATATTTACCGCATTGTCTACTCCGTTGTCGCCAAAATCGCAAAATATTGGAATATTAGATTGAGAAGTACCTCCCAGGGTATCGGAAATGTCATTATTGTGAATTGTGACTGAATTATTAAATCCGTTTGCCAACCATATCCCAAAAGCATAAGAGTTACTAATGCCGGTGTTTATCCTTATAATGTTATTGCTGATTGTTGTACTATCATGGTAACTAATGAATATTCCCTGGTGACCGATGGTGACAGTACCGCCGGCAAGACCTGACCCGATATTGGTTAAGGTATTTCCGACAGTACCGCCTATGTCAAAGAAATGGTCATACAGGTCGTAAGGTGACGGAGCGTTATAACCTCTGCAATAAATACCGTACCTGCTGTTATTCATAGTACAGCCCTGTATGGATACATTCTCGTGTCGCCCGTCGATTGTTGTCGGATTTGTTCCACCGCCTGCCAGGTTTCTGTTTAAAGATGCTATGCAGGTGGAGTAATAGTCAGTTTGCTGCTGCTGAATTGTACATCCTGTTATCAGCACATTCTTACATCCGTCTGTGGACGATTTTCTCAGCAAACGTATTCCGCTCTCGGTTCGAAGCGTCTGGGAGGTTCCGGTGTAATTTTCTATAAAATCTATATTGTTTATTGTGATGTGATCCGTACCTACCAGCTTGAGTATGGCGTCACCATTCCAATCAGCGCCTGAGGCTCCCAGCACTCCCGAACCACTTACATCTGTCTGTAATATGGGATTTGCGCCCGCGCCGTTCTTCTGGAAGACCACCGGGTTGCCCGCTGCCGGCTGGTTTGTTGTAATGTCTATCACCAGTCCGCCAAGCGGTATTGTCTCCGTATGACCGGCAGCGATATTAAATGTAACTCCCCCTGTCCCGACCCCGTTTGCATTCAGGTCGTCTATCGCAAGCTTTATGCTTGCGTAGGTACCGGGAATCGTTTTGGTACCCGTTAGCTGAGCGTTTGCATTGTTATGTATCATTAGTAAGAGTAAGGCTAGCGCAAATACTGTTTTTGTGATACCCTTCATTGTAGTTCTCCTTATATATTTTTGTATTTATATAATTATTTAACCAGCATCATTCTCTTTGTCTCTACGAACCCCTCCGCCTCGATCCTGTAAAAGTATATCCCGCTCGAATAACCGCCCGCACTCCACTCTACTTCATATCTGCCTGCTGTTAAGTCATTATTAACGAGCGTGCTCACCTGCCTGCCCAATACATCATGCACTGTAAGCTTTACTATACCATTTTTTGGTATATCGAATTTTATCTTTGTAGTTGGATTGAATGGATTTGGATAGTTCTGATGCATAGCGTACTTTTCAGGGAGCGAACTGTTTCCAGCTATACCTGTTATCAATGATGACACTATGTTAGAATACCCCGAGTTACCAGCAGTATTAAACGCATACACTCTCCACTCGTATGTCCTTCCCACGGTTAATCCCGTGTCAGTGTACATTACCGTATCCGCTCCTGTAGTGTCTATGACTGTCCAGTTAGTATCTACGTTGTCCCTTCTCTCCAGTACAAACCCTTGTTCACTGCTCGAACTGTCTGCCCAGGTTAATTTCACCACCCCCGTATCGAGTACACTTATTGAAAGGCTGTGCGGAGGTAAAGGTACGAAGACAAAACGAGCTACACGGCTTGCCGAATTCCCGCCTGCATTTGTAAAATATCCCCCGGTATAAACGGTGTTGTTAGAGAAACCGATGCAAAGTGCTCTATTATTAACTCCCGCGCCGAGGCTGTCCCAGTTTGTACCGTTCCATCTGGTTATTCTATTTACTGTGACGCCGTTAGATTGCGTAAAATTCCCGGAGATATAAATATCGTTTTCGTTTATTGCAATATCGTAAACAATAGGAAGAGTGCCGCCCGATACTCCCGCTCCTATACTGTCCCAGTTTGTGCCGTCCCATCTGGCAATATTATTAACGGTGATCCCGCCAGCCTGTGAAAAGAGTCCCCCCACATAAAGGTCATTTCCATTCATTCTCAGGGCTTCGACCTGTCCATTAGCCGGTCCATTGCTCAGCCCGTTTATAGCTGTCCAGTTTGTGCCGTCCCACTTGGCTAAATACTTCACGTTAATTCCGCCTGCCTGCGTAAATGTCCCGCCAACGAAAAGATCGGTCCCATTCGCTTCCAGGCAATGTCCTTCACTGTTTAATCCAGATCCCAAAGCAGACCAGCTGGTGCCGTCCCATTTCGCTATACGATTTGCGTTGATCCCGCCTGCCTGGGTAAAAGTTCCTGTTACATATATGTCACCCCCGACCTTTTCTAAGCCACGTACAGACCCGTTTAACCCCGAGCCTAGACTGTCCCATCGTGTACCGTCCCATTTGGCTATGAAGTTTGCGGGGTTACCGCCTGCATTATGAAAAAAACCTGCCGCGTATATGTCATTTCCGTCTACCAGGATGGCATAGATATTACCATCGAATCCCGAACCAAGCGTGTCCCAGCTTATGCCGTCCCATTTGGCTATGTGCCTCGCGGTTATTCCGCCTGCATTACCAAAAGATCCCCCGATATAAATATCATCCCCGTCGATAGCCATTGATGAGACTATATTATTGACACCCGTACTGAGAGGAAGCCACGCTCCGCTTTGAGCCATCGTTTGTGAAACCGTAAAAAAGAACAATAGTAAGATTAGGTTTTTTAATGTTTTCATTTTATCCTCCTTGGTTTATTTATGTTTTTTAATATTCTTTCTATCTTTTTTTCTGCTATAGCCTGTCTCTTAGTATCATTATTCCTCATCGATAGCTCGGTTTCTGCTGATATATTTATCATCCTTATTACTTCAGAATTTTTATCCTTTATCAGGCTGTTTAATCGTTCTAATTTATTTGTTAATGTTTCCATTAGTTTTTGTTTTTCATTTGTATCCAAATTATTCATAGTCGTCCTCTCCTTCAAAGAATTTTTTTTCAAAATTCTCAAGCAGAATTCTATGCGGGAAACGCCAAAAACAGCGATTTCAAACAGAAATTCAACTTTACCCTTTAAAAAATTTAATCGTAAAGGTATATTAGTCTCAAATGGAAAACAGCAAAGTCATACAGATCCTGAGGACTTTCTCACCAAAAGAGATAAATGAGTTCGAAAAGTTTGTTGCTTCACCCTACTTTAGCACAGGGAGGAATGCCGATGGGCTGTTTAATATTTTGAAGAATTATTACCCTGCTTTTGATTCACCGGAACTGGATAGAGAGCTTGTTTTCAAAAAATTATTCCCCGGGGAAAAATTCAATCAGAAGAAATTTGTAAATGTTGCCTCTGCTCTTGTACAGCTTGCTGAACAGTTTATTGTTTACGAAAGATTTAAAAAAGATTCCTTTGAGGTTGACCTTACGTTGTCTAAAGAATACTTCTACAGAGAAAATTTTAAGCTGTTTTACAGCACTATAAGCGCTCTCCAAAAGAAGACAGATAAGCTGCCGTTTAATAGAGAGAGAACGTTCAAAGATAAAGAGGTGATATCACGGTATGAGTACAGTTACTATTTAAAATTTTATCAATACGATAAGGCAATTCCTTTAATGGGTAAAACTGCTGAATATAGTACTCTCTATTTCATCATTATGTTTATCAAAAGTCTTTGTTATAAATTAAAAGCTCAGGATCTTTTAAAAAGCTCTATCGAAAATCCACTCGTCGAAGTGGTCTTTGACGGCCTGGACCTTGAAAAGATTATGGAAAGCCTGCGCAAACGTAATTATGAATACATTTGGCTTCTGGAGCTTTATTATTACACATACCGGTTTCATTCTGATTATGATGATGTGGATTCCTATTATATGGCAAGAAAGGGTTTTAATCAGCATAAAGAAAAATACTCGCGGTTTGAGAAACATTTTATCTTAGAAGATTTTCTCTCCTTTTGTATTAAAAGGACTTCAATGGGCGACTCCTCCTTTACCCGCGAAAAATTTGAAGTATGTAAACAGATCAAGGATGAAAACGCATTGACAGTTGACGATAATATGACTTATGAGTTGATCAAGTTCAGAAATACTTTCTATGCTGCCCTTAAAGCGAAAGAATTTGACTGGCTTGAAGAGTTTATTAAGGACTGTGTGCCGATGCTTCTGCCCCAGCACAGGAAAAGCATGAAAAATTTTTCACTGTCAAGGCTGGAATTCGAAAGGGGAAATTTTGAAGATGCCCTTACCTTTGCGTCAAAAATAAAATATGATATGTTCATTTATAAGCTCGATGTAAAAAATCTTCTGCTGTTGATTTACTACGAACTCGAATTGTTTGACCAGGCTGAGTCGATGATCGATACATTCAAACATTTTATAAAGAATAATAAAGATTATTCAAAGGAATTTTTGGCTCGTTTCAAAGACTTTATTGATGTATATACCTCATTATTCAAAGCCCGTTCCACCGGCAAAATAAAAGACGTAGACCTCCTCCTAAAAAAAACTGAGGACATCAATGCCCTCCCATTCCGCACGTGGTTCTTAACAAAGATCAAAGAATTCCAGAAATAGAAATCCCCTTGATAAGGGGATTTAAGAAATTGTTCATATTTGAATTCTATCACTTGACCAGCATCATTTTCTGAATTTTCACGAAATCACCGGCATTGATCCTTAAGAAGTACACTCCGCTGGCGAACTGTGAGCCGTTCCATTCTACTTCGTATCTCGATGCTTCAAGGTCCCTGTTTACCAATGTCGCTACCTCTCTGCCCGTAATATCATATACCTTTAGCGAAACAAAACCTGCCTTTGGTATGTCGAACTTTATTTTTGTCGCCGGATTGAACGGGTTCGGATAGTTCTGGTAAAGTTCATACGCCGCCGGTAATGAAGAAGGTTCGATATTGGTTATGATGTCGAATTCATCTGCTCCCACGTCCGGCATCGAGGGATTTCTCGTAGTGCCGTGAATATCCGTCGTAATGCCGGGTATCGGCATTGCTCCGCCGTCGCAGAGAGTTGAGACGTTTGTCTTCATGTCGAGATCATACGGATGTGTGGATACGTTCATAAAGGGACTATCCTCGGCGAAGGAGTTAGTCTCGGCAGGAGACACAGCCGTCTGGAATGTCGCAAATGTCGAATATGTATTAGAACCGTTAGAGTAGAAATAGTTCGATGCGCCCATCGGCACATATACGTTATTATTATTAGAAGCCGAACTATATACAGTCGCGGAATCTTTATAGACCCCAACAATTGATCCTGACCCTGAAGGAGTGAATTTGTTTATTATGATATTATTCTTTAAAATTGCATTTATTCCCGATAAGTACACAGCATAGCAGCCGGTATTTAAACCCAGTGAACTGCTGTCAATATATATAGTATTATATGATATGTTACTCGTATCACCGACTACAAATAACCCTATTACTCCAAGTCCCGAATTATTCACCGGAGCATATACCTCACTTATCATATTGTTATAGACGTTGGCTGTAGAACCGGATGCTCCTGTTACCAGCATTCCGAAAGCTGTGCCCATATCATCTAAATTCTTTGCACTGGAGATCCCATGTACCCGGTTGCTATGTACATTCCCGGTAGTAAAACCACTGGCAACGATACCGCCTGCATCACCGATACTGTCGTTTACAATATTATATACATTGTTACCGAACACGTTTTTTATCGACGCAGAACTGCCGGAGATAACAGATATTCCCGTGCAAAACCCCCTGCTGTTTGGATGCAGGTCATGGATCGTGTTATTATAAACATTCTCATACCCGTCGGTGGGTGAGCCGGAATTATTGTAGCCGTACGTTGCCCCGGTTGTCGCGTTATTGTAGAGGTTAAAGACAGTGTTATTATATGTTGATGTTGTATCGGTATTATTACCATTGTATATCCCGAAAAGACTACCGGTTGTACCCGACACTTTCATGAGATTGCTAACCGTATTATCATGTATGCTGTTCATTCCCGGCGCGGAATATGAGCAGTATATTCCTGCCATATTGGTTGTTGAAGTTGTAGAATAAATACTATCGATAGTATTATTGCTTACCTCGTAATTATAAGCTCCTCCGGGTGAATAAATACAGATGCTGTTACCTGAGCCAGGAGTGGATTGAGTCCTTCTTATATTTTTTATGACATTATTGGAGATCGTACATGACGCGTCAAAGTTTGAGTTTGTAGATGAGCGGAATATACTATACTGGTTCCCGGTAGCAGTTGAACTCCCGTCTCCATGATAGTTGTCCCGGATAGTATTTCCGGTTATATTTACCGTGTATGGGCTGAAAGAAACATAAATATAATAGCTTCCACCGTTGGAGGCGCCATCAAACCTGCAGTCATGGATCGTATTATTAGTTATATTTATAGTATTATCGACACCGTCGGCTCCAAACGCGCAGTACAATGCGTACAGGGAGCCTGTCAATGTAGTGCCGCATGTATCCGAAATATCATTATTATCTACAGTTGCCGATGAGTTCATACCGTTTGACAGATAAAGAGCGATTATACTGCCATTATTTGATCCGTTATTAATTCTAATAGTATTATTGCTGATTATAATACTATCCAGGAATAGACAATAAATTCCCCATCTCGCATCGTTCGAAGTTCCCGCCAGGCCCGAGCCGATATTCGAGAGTATATTCCCGGTAGTTCCGCCTATATCAAAAAAGTGGTCATACAGATCATATGGCGATGAATCGGCAAAACCTGCAAAATACATTCCGTTGAAACTGTTATTTAAGGTACAGCCCTGTATGGAAATGCTCTCGTGTCTTCCGTCGATAGTGGTGGGATTTGTGCTTACTCCCGCCAGGTTTCTGTTTGTTGTTGAAATACAACTTGAGTAAATGTCCGACTGCTGCTGCTGGACTGTACAGCCGTTAAAGGTAATATGTTTGCACCCGTCGGTACTGGATTTTCGAACCATTAATATGCCATACTCGGTCTTTAGAGTCTGCGAACTGCCTGTGTACTGCTCTACAAAATCAATGTTATTGAAAGTGATGTAATCCGCTCCTGCCAGCCATAGGATCGCATCACCTACTCCACCCAGGGTTGTTCCGGTGATAGTACCTGACCCGCTTACATCTGTCTGGAGTACCGGATTTATTCCCGCGCCGCTCCTCTGGAAGACCACCGGGTTGCCCGGAGTCGGCTGGTTTGCCGTGATGTCAATTATAAGTCCGCCGGTTGGTACGATCTCTACGTGACCGGGCGTGATATTGAAGGTTACACCTCCCGCGCCGACCCCGTTGACGTTGAGGTCGTCGATCGCCAGCTTTACGCTTGCGTATGATCCGGGAATGGTCTTTATTCCCGTAAGCTGGGCGATGGCGTTGCTTTGCAGTGTTACAAGTAGTAATACAAGTACTAAAATTTTACCGTTTTTCATTTTCAATTCTCCCTACTATTATATTTTTTTAAGATTTCTTCTATTTTATTTTCGGCAATGATGAGTTTTTCTTCTGGAACGTTCTTTCTCCGGGTCAATAGATCTGTCTCTGCCGAGACATTTATCAGTTTCACTACGTCTGAGTTGATCCCGTTTATTAACCTGTTCAGGTCTTCCAGCTTTTTTGTTAATCTTTCCTTCGTCATTTGGCTTTGTTTAACTTTGGTTTCAAAATATTAATGACACCATAGCTCTTCAATGAAAGTTTTTTAAAAAGTCTCGAACCGTTTTCTTACAATTTTAGCAAAAAACGGCGATTCCTTTAAAAAATTAAACCTTTTTCCTTTCTAAAGTCTGATTATAAAGCTATCTTTTTTGCTATATTGCAAAGGTATGAGAGACAGTAAACTTGTGGAAATGCTTGGAATGTTTTCAAAAGGTGAGATGAAGTCTTTTGAAAAGTTTGTCATTTCACCTTACTTCACTGCGGGGCGCAGCGTGGAGGGGCTCTTTAATATCCTTAAAAAATACCATCCTGAATTCGACTCCGTTAATATCGAGAGAGAAAAGATCTTCAAGAAACTCTTTCCCAGGGAAAAATACAACGAGAAAAAACTTAAGAATATAACCTCCTCACTTATTAAGCTGGCTGAGCAGTTTATGGTGATCGACGATCTAAAGAAAAACCCATACGAATTTGAGCTTAAACTTTTTGATCATTACTGGAAAAATGAAAATCTTAAGCTGTTTTACAGCACCTTAAAATCCCTGGAAAAAAAGGTGGATGACCTTCCCTTCGATCATATCAATGCTTACTACTATAAAGAAAAGATCCTGGGTAATAAAACCGGCTATTTTTTGAAGATCAACCGGCCGGATAAAGGAATACCGCTGATCGCAGAAACAGCAGAATACAATACGCTGACATTCCTTGTGAAATTTATAAAGGCGAATAACTATAAAAGCAGAATACCCGGAACATTTAAAGCAGGAATGGATGATGTACTTATAGATACTGTATGGAAAAACATGGACCTCGATACTATTATGGCTGACCTCAGGGAAAAAAAGTATTCCCACCTCTGGCTCCTTGAGTTATACTATAATGTTTCAAGGTTCTCACATGACATTAATGATGTAGATTCGTTTCATAAAGCGCGAGAGATATACGGTAAAAACAAAGAAAAATTTTCACGGAGTGAAAAACATTTTATCCTCGGAGACTTTACCGCCTTTTGCATCAGGAAGTTTGTGAGCGGTTCGACCGATTTTTTCCGGATCGAATTTGATATAGCTAAGGAGTTTAAAGATGAGAATGTTTTGATCCCTGATGACTCGACAGCGCTTCAATTGCTGCAATACAGGAATATTGTTTTATGCGCTATTAAAGTGAAAGAGTATAAATGGCTCGAAGAGTTTATTCGTGATTGTACACCTCTTCTGCGCCCGCCCTACAGGGAAAGCATGAAATATTTTGCCACAGCCAAGCTGGAATTTGAAAGGGGAAACTACGAAAAATGTCTCGAAAACGCTTCGAAGGTGCAATATGATATGTTCACCTATAAACTCGACATTAAGATACTGCTCCTTATGACATACTTTGAGCTGGCGCTATTCGACCAGGCGGAATCTATGATGGACACTTACAGGCATTACCTTAAAAACAACAAGGAATTCTCCGCAAAATATCTGCGCAAGTTCAATGATTTCATTAATATCTACTCAGCTCTCTTCAAAGCCGGATCTACAGGTAATCCGGAGGATCACGGCTACCTGCTCAAAAAAGTAGAAGACATCAAAGACCTCCCCGCGCGCCGATGGCTCATCGAGAAGATAAAAGGGCTACAAAAATAAATGCTGTGTTAACTTTATAAGTCACTTGTTCGGAGAGGAAGGAAAAAGGATGTCCCGTATAAGCAACATCCTTTTGTAGTGTACCAATAACTAAATCAAATTTATTTAACCAGTATCATTTTCTGAACCTTCACGAAATCGCCGGCTGCTATTCTGAAGAAGTACACTCCGCTGGCGAACCGCGATCCGTTCCATTCTACTTCATATCGGGATGCTTCGAGGCTCCTGTTTACTAATGTCGTTACTTCCCTGCCTGTAATGTCATATATCTTCAGAGATACAAAGCCTGCTTTGGGTATGTCGAACTTTATTTTTGTCGATGGATTGAACGGATTCGGATAATTTTGGTATAGCTCATATACCACCGGTAATGATGTTGGTTCGATGTTCGACGGGAGAAATTTGAAATATGCAAGCAGATCAAGGATGAAAATGCATTGACACCTGACGACAATATGACTTATGAAATTATAAGATTCAGAAATACTGTTAATGCTGCTCTTAAAGTGAAAGAGTTTAACTGGCTTGAAACGTTTATTGAGGATTGTATTCCTAAGCTTCTGCCTCAACATAGGGCAAGCATGAAAAGCTTTTCACTGGGGCGCCTGGAATTTGAAAGGGGTAATTTTGAAAAAGCTCTCGAACATGCTTCAAAAATACAATTCGATATGTTTACTTATAAGATCGATGTTAAAAATCTCCTTCTTTTGACGTATTACGAGCTGGAATTATTTGACCAGGCAGAATACCTTATAGATACTTACAAGCACTATGTCAAACACACTAAAGATTATTCTCAAGGTTTTCTGCGTCAATATAAAAACTTCATCGATATTTATAATTCTCTATTAAAGATCCGTTCCTCCGTAAAGACAAAAAACGCCGACCTCCTTCTAAAAAAAGCTGAAGACACCGACGTCCTGCCATTCCGCGCATGGTTTATTAAAAAGATCAAGCAGCTGCAAAAATAACTTCACTGCCCTTCAATTAAACTATCTTTACGTTCTTATCTTTCATACTCGTATATACAATTATTAACGAAAGCAATACCGCTGTTACTATTGCCGCCGCTCCGGTTCCAAGTTCGAGACCGCCCTTTGATAGGGGCTTTGTAAGCAGGTCTCCGAATGTTGCTCCGAACGGACGGGTGAAAATAAATGCGATCCAGAATAGTAGTATCTCATTTATCTTTGTATAATAATGTAGTAGTACCACAATAATTATTATCGCCGCTGTTACACTTGCTCCTGCTAAATAGCTGAGTTCCATGTTATCTGTTAAATAGTCTCCGAATGCTGTTCCCAGGCTGTTCGAGATCAATATTGCTATCCAGTAGTATAGTTCGATTCTTCTTTCGGTGATCGGATATACTCTTATACCCTTTTCACGAAAGTGCCATAGGTATAAGACAAGCATCAATAATGAAAAGAGTATGAGCGATCCCCAGGCGTAACCTAATCCCAGTGTCCTGTCCATAAAATCGGAAACCTCTGTACCCGCTGTCGTCGAACCTACTATAACAAGCCAGTAAAGAGCCGTGTACAATCTATTGACTGATAACTGTATCGAGACCACCAACACAAACAAACCCATCGTTATAGCTAAACTCACACTGTATCCTATGTCGGAAGTCATCGATAGATGATCTCCGGCGATTTCCCCAAGTGTCGTTGCGAATACTTTCATTATCCAGAAGTATACCGTTATCTTCGCAACTTTATTCAATCTGTCCATTGTCTTGTAATAAGTAATTTTTCAAAAAAGGGGAGTGACGGGAATTTATTAATCCCCGTCGTCTTCATCTTCTTCATCATCCTTATCACCTTTGCCCCTTAACGGATTGCCGTTGCTGTCGAATAGAACGTCCTTATGTTTTTTACCATCGAATACCTCTGCCTCATAGGTTGTATTGCCGTTGTTATCCACGATCTTAGCCGCTTCGGTGATCTTCATGTCTTTATAATTTGACGCCATATAGTCCAGAACCTTTTGCGGAAGCCCGCTAACGTCCATCTTGGTCTCGGTTGCAAGCAGTGTTGCGTTGTCATCGAATAGCAGGGACATCGTAACACCATTGTCAGTTAATTCGGCTTCATATTTGCCCGGTCCATCGACGTCCCACTTAATGCTCGTATTTGGGTACATTGACTTAGCCTTTTCTTTGACATTAGACGGAACATCCTGTGCCGACAGCGTTAAAGGAAACAAAACGATTGCGAGAATTAAAAGTTTGATCTTCATTATAATATCCTCTTTGATTAATTAAATACCTGTATAAAATTAACCGGAGAATCTGAAGGAAATTTGTGCTATTGCGAAATGAAATTTATTCTTATGGTATGAAAAGGGTCGGAATAGATATAACTAATGCTAAAGTTATAGAAATTACATATTTGCTTGACTATTGATAGTCCCAATCCGACACTGTCTGAAGCCCTGTCATCTTTCGCGAAACGGTTGAAAAAATTGCCGGTATCTGTAGCGGGTTGATTTCCTGTATTCTTTATGACCAGGTGATTATTGCTCGTTTCTATTTCTATTTGTCCGCCTTCATAATTGTGTTTGCATGAATTTGAGATAAGGTTACCGATAAATATATCGGCGAGCGCTCTGTTCATGTTTATTATTAATGGGTCGTTTTCATTTTTATTAACGGATAAACTCTTTTTCTTAATAATGTCTTCTGAAAATTCCAGGTGCTTCTCGATCAGCTCGTTTAGGTTGACACTTTCTGTTTCGAACATTTCCTTGTTCTCGAGCTTCATCAATAAAATAAGCGACCGGTTTATCTTTGAAAGCCGGTTTATCTGGCTCTCTATAGAACTAATTAATTCAGCCGTTTCCGGATCTAACTTTTCATTCTGGATCAAAAGCTCGAGCTTTGATTTTATTACGGCGATGGGAGTTTGAAGCTCATGCGAAAGATTTTCCGATGATTCTATTATAAGCTTGTATTCGGAAACGGCTCTGGAAATGAGCTCCTCTAATGTTTCATTAAGATCCTTAAATTCTTTAACAGTCGTCCGTTCGAGTTGAAATCCTTTTTCCTCTTTTAATGAAAAGGATTTTAGTTTCTCTAGATTTCTGTAAAACGGTCTTAACTCCTGTTTCGCCGTGCTCCTGTTAACGAAGTAAAGTGATATGAGAAGAAGCGGGGTGAGTATTAAGAAAACTGTCAAAAGTGAATCGAAGAGATCATCCTGTTCCAGTGATGAGGCTCTGACAGTTATTTTGTAGTATGACCCGTTTATGTTTTTATAGCTTATTAATTCCCTGTACTGTTCCGCTTCATTATCTTCATCCGGTAATAAAGTGTCCTTATACGTATGGTAATCTTCACCCGGTTTATCCATTTTATTTATTTCTATGAACGGCTCGAAGACGACGCTCTTCTCATTCTTAATGTTCTGCACTACGGCTTCGCTTGTGGTGGCAAGCTCCTCGTCTATTTCAGATTCGATAGCTCCCTTTATGACATAAAGCGTCACAAAACCGAATAAGATAAATAGTAACAGTGTTACGAAGAAAAACTTTATGCTTATTTTATTTATCAGCTTCATTCTTCGGAGAGTTTATATCCCGTACCGTAAATTGATTTTATGTAGTCTTTACATCCTGCGTCCGAAAGCTTTTTCCTGAGATTTTTGAGATGTGTATATACAAAATCAAAATTATCGTAAGACTCGGCAAAGTCTCCCCAGATGTGTTCCGCAATTGACTCCTTCGTTAGCACACGGTTTGTATTTGAGATCAGATACAACAGTATATCGAACTCCTTTTTCGTAAGGCTCACCTCCGAATCCCTCACAAAAACCTTTTTCTCGTCAGGCAGTATTCTTATTTCATTAAAAGATACCGACTTATTGCCGTCGAATACCCGCCTTCTTATTACCGATTTCACTCTTGAATTAAGTTCCGACATGTAAAATGGCTTTGTAATGTAATCATCCGCTCCCAGGTCCAGCCCGGTGATCTTATCGTTTAATGAATTTTTGGCGGATATCACGATTATCCCGCATTTTGACTGCTCCCTTTTCAACATGTCTATAAGGTCTAATCCGCTCCCGTCCGGAAGCATAATATCCACCAATGCACAGTCATATTCGTACATACATACCTTTTCGGATGCATCTTTATAATTATTCGATGCCTCGCAAATATTGCCTTCCTTGCTCAGATACCTCTCGATGGAATCCAGAAGTTCGGGCTCATCCTCTACTATTAATATCTTCATAATTATAATTTAACACAAACAATCTAAAGAAATTCTGTAGTAAACTATGTTGACACCTTGCTCTCCACCCAGCTCACAAGGAATTGCATCGAGCGCATCTCCGCTCTGTACTCGCCCGCGTTCAGCTTTTTCAGCTCATAAATAAACTCCTCGAATATCTCTGACTCCCTCTTCCCCGGCTTCCTCTTCACCAGCCTGTTCATTAGCCGGAAGAACAGCATCTCGAACTTCGATATCCTCTTCCGCTCCCTTATGTACCTTTGCGTAGATGCCGAGGCATACTCCAGCAGGTCCATGTTCCCCAGCTCATAGTGCAGTACCAGGTTGAAGATCCGCGCGGTAATATACTCCACAGGGCGCGATTCCGCCTCCTTATCGTTCAATATCTCGTTTAGCCTCTCCAGCGCCTTAGAATACTCCTTCATATTAAAATATCCCACACACACAAAATATCTCATGTTCCTGTCCTCCGTCGCGCGGAGTTCCATTCCCTTCTCCTCTGCCTTCTCCTTCGCTCGGTCATACAGTTCAACTATCTTTGCGAAGTCCTTTTGCTTATTATAATAAACCATCTCCATCAGATACGACCTCTCTATTATATACAGCTGGTAGGATGTATTTTTTAAAACTATCCTTTCATCCATCTGCTCTCTCAGCTTTTCCAGGTACCATTTATAATCTTCGTACTTCTTCAGATTTATACACAGCAGTATGGTATTGCTCAGCAATACCAGGTAATCTATGAACCGTTCCGACTTGACCGCCGGCTTGTCGTCGAGCAATCTGATCTGCTTTATCTCATAATCGAAACTCTTATCGTCTTCCTGTGTCTCATAGAAATAGTTAGCCTTTATCGCGTAGTATTTCAGCCTGCCCACAGTCGAGAGCGCCTTCTCCTCTCCTTTTAGGAGCGGGTGCGCGAAAAATTTCCTCAGCTTCCTCTTGTACTCTTCGGATTCCCTGTCTTTAACAAACCCCGTCAGTGTTTTAAAATTTCTTTCCAGCCTGTCGTACTCATTCAGGTTCTCTCTTATTTTAAGCAGTTCCTTCCTCTCGTCGAATATCCGGTTTATGTTTTCCTCACTGAATCTTTTCAGCACGTCCTCCCTGTATATTAGTTGCATCTCCCATGAAAGTATCTCCATTAGCTCCGGATGCTTCTCATATTCCAGCGCAATCTTTTTTGCACGCCGGAGCAGTTTCTTGCACTGTCCGTACAGCCTCTTCTCAAACAATATATTCACCTCCGCAAGCAGGCTCAGTATTTCTTCCTTTTTTGACCGCGGACGGCGGATGGTTTTCAGCGATTTGAGTATGGCTCTATAAAGGTAGTTTTTTGCCACCGATATCTGCCTCGTAAATTTCTCCCCCTCGAACTTCCTCACAAGTGCTTCCTCGTCGTACACTTTCATCGCCTCTATCGCATCGAATAGCCGTATGTAATTATTGCCATCGCCCATCACATGCACCCCCCCATGCCGCTTAAAATGGATCTTCTCCTCCTTTGTCAGCGATTTCACCAGCAAAAATATGTCATCTGATTGTACCATACATTACTAATTTGAAAAGTCCCTAAAACACTGAATTTCAGCAAAATTTGGAATAAATCTTTCTAAAAGATACAATTAAAATATTAAAAATGATGCGACTTTTCTTTGGTTTATGAGGGAGAGATGGGTAGTTTTGATTAAAGATTTCTGAAAGATGAAAACAAATTTTAAATCAAATATCAAAAGGAGAAGTAAAATGAAAACTCTATTATTTATTTTAGTTAGTATGTTTTTTGTGGTGGAAGTGTACGGGCAGTACAATGCGCCGGAGAGCGTAGTATATGATGCGCCGAGGCAAAGGTATTTAGTATCGAATGTGGGGGGTGCAGACATAAAAGCGATCAGCTCACAGGGCGTGGTAAGTCCATTTGTGACGGCACCGGGATTTGCGGTGTACAGGGGAATGGTGATAGCGGGGGATAATCTATATGTGACGAATTTTGACAGGATGATGGGATACAGGCTGAGTGACGGGCAGGAAATTTTTAATGTGCAGGTGCCGATGGCCGGGAACATCACGTCTATGAACGACGTGGAAACCGACGGTAACGGGTTTATCTATGCATCTGATATGAACAACAACCGCATAATAAAATTCAACATAGCTACAGGAGCATTCTGGACATTCGCATCGGGAATAGATACTCCTAACGGATTATTGTATGACGCGCCGAGGAATAGAATGTTGGTTTGTACATACATAACATCAAATTCAGCGATATACGGAATCAACATGAGCGACTCATCTATTTCGACATTAGCAATCACACCGTTCCAGCAATTAGATGGACTGACAAGGGACGATAATTATAACATATTCGTGTCGAGCTGGGGAACAGGCAGTGTGTATTATTACGACATTACTTTTTCTGCGCCTCCGATGCAGGTAGCAACAGGTATAAACGGACCGGCAGATATTTTTTATAACAGGATGACGGATACGCTTGCGATCCCGTCTTTCAACGGCAACTCCGTGAGCTTCATGCACTTTACAATAACAGGAATTCAGAATACAGGTAACAACATTGCAGACGAATACAAGCTCGAGCAGAACTACCCAAATCCGTTTAACCCGACGACAAATTTAAAATTTAAAATTAAAAGCGAAAACATTGTAAAGCTGAGCGTATTTGATGCAGCAGGAAAAGAGGTAGCAGTACTTGTAAATGGTAAACTAAACGCAGGTGAGTATGAGTACACATTCGACGGAGCAAAGCTATCGAGCGGGGTGTATTTTTACACGCTGCAGACGGATGGATTTGTAGAGACAAAGAAGATGATGCTAGTGAAGTAATTTTGATCAGATAAATATTCTTAACCCCCCGCCTCTACGAGGCACCCCCCTTTCTAAAAGGGGGGATTTTCGGTTAAGATGAAACTAATAAATTTTAAGTATGAACAACCCCCTTCATCCCCCTTTATTAAAGGGGAATTTTTTTATAGACTCGAGTGGATTCCCGCTTTCGCGGGAAAGACAGCATGATGGGGGGATTAATTCTTGTTGGCGACGCTTTGAGCTGTTTAATGTCGTAGTTAAAGGTGTTATAAACCCCCCGCCTCTAGGAGGCTCCCCCCTTTGTAAAAGGGGGGATTTTTAATTAGTGCACCCCTAAAATGTCAGCTCTTCAGGGTTTAGTTGTTGTTGGTGACGCTTCGCTCAAACACCAACAACGGCGGTCGTTTCTTTAAAATGGGGGATTTTTTATTTGGATAATTCTTCAAATTTTTTGGCGAGCCAGTCCCAGCTTTCGATAGTCTCGGGGACTTTTTTAATATCTTTGAGAGTCAGCTCCGCCTCGACGGAGTCGGGTTCGTTTGTTAGTTTTAACAGACCGGAGTAGTATTTCAGGAAGTTAAGATTATTTATACGGAGGTCATCGGATACGTCAGGGGTGTTTTTGAAATATTTATATGTAGTGTCATGCATATAATACGCCTGGTCGAAAAGTTTAAGTTCATAATACAACTGCATGAGCAGGATCTTTACATCCCTTTTTAAAAGAAACGTTCCATACTTGACCTTAGAGAGATACTCCAGGCTTTTCTCGAATTTATCCAGGTCGAATAAAAGCAGAGCCATAGAAAAATTCAGCATATTATTCCGGTTAGCCGGTTTGAGTTTATCTGCGTAACCGTTTATAAACTTCTCCGACCATTTGTAATCTTGATTTTCAAGCGACGCAATGAGAATGTTCCTGAAAAGAAAAAGCGGCATGTATTTTTCTTTAGAGGTTTTATAAATATCTTTTTCTATAGTTGTCTTCATCAGATCATACTGCTTCCTGTTCATGACTTTAACCGCTTCCTTATCGGGGGACAGGTTCATTTTGAGCTGGTTAACGTTCATAATGCTTCTGAATATATAGACCTTTTCATCCTGGGAATAAGAATCGAAATTTTCAAAAAATGCTTCCTCTGACCTATCTATCCACTTCAATCCTTTTTTATCGGTAATACCTCTGGAGAGATAGTACACTGTTTCGAGAAGCTTGAGGTACGGGTGCTTTTGCGAATCAGCGAAGAGCTTATCGAGGTTTGCATTACTTAATGACATATCCAGTAGCACCGCGTCCGGCTCTATATTATAATATGTTTCGGCAATAAACTTATCCGCAATGCTCCTTAACGACCTTAATAGCGAGAGCCCGATGCTGCAGTCTGCCTTTCTCAAGGAATGTTTAAACTGAGATGCAAAATCATTTTTCCTGATATAAAATGTCATCAGCAGATCCTCATAAGCAAAGCGGTATCTAAAAAAAGCGTCGAGCTGAAAATTAGCGCTTACAATAACCTTATCAAGTTTTTTTGCAAGTTTTTCAAACGAGCCGTCCATTCCCCGCTCGGCGAGCTGTCTCAATAAAGAAAGATCCTGCTCTATTTCATTTTTTTCATACTCCAGTGCAGATAGGAACTGGCACGCGGATTCAAAGAGGTAAAACGCCTCTAATGCAAACCGGGCTTTATCAAGCTTTTCTCCCGGCAATATCGCCTTGTAAATGTTTTCATCTGTAAATTTCGGGCTGTCAAAATTGGGATAGTATTTTTTTACAGCATCAAAATGCCGGGAGACATCACGTCTCCTGCTTTTCCCGGGCGAATGCACAAATCCTTCAAACTCCTTAAACTCTTTTTTCGAGAAAGTTTTCAGGAGCTTGATCGCGGTTGTATTTTTCACGGCAGTTTTTTGCAATAATTAGGAAGAATGTGGCTCAATTAAGATACTATATTTTAATGACATAGTACAGTTACAAAATTGTTAAGCCGGCAAAGTTACCTCAATATTCGCAAAATAATTCTTTGCACGAAGGGTATATGCATTATTATCTTAGGAGCAATTGAACAAGAAAGCATGAAAATGAACGGAAAAACAAACGAAGATCTAATAGAAAAAACAAAAATCTGCAAAGAATTGATCCGTGAGGGATTTTACAATGGAAATGTGAAATACAACGATTCGGAAATTACAGAAATAATAATGATAAGCGGTTATTTAGAAAATCTATCAAAAAGAAAAAAGAGCAATATATCGAATTCAGAGGAATCAGATCTGAAGGCGATGTTTTCCCGGTTAGACAAGATTGTAAAAAATACTAATAAAAATATAAGGAGGATAAAACCTTGAAAAGACCTTTAATCTCTCTTTTATTATTGCTGTTAATCACGGCGTGCATACCGGAAATCACTTCCGCCCAGGTAAATAACCAGATAAAATGGATACACCCAACTCCGCAGGGCAATGACCTATACTGGATAAAAAGGTGGGATGCGAATAACTGGTACGCATGCGGTGACAGGGCAACCTTTATGAAAACGACAAATGGAGGAAATACCTGGACCGTATTGAATAACATTTTCAAGGGTAACGGATCAACGAGCTTATACGACGGCTATTTTGCGGATATGAATACAGGCTTTCTATGCGGTCGCGTCGGGAAGGTACTGAAAACCACGAACGGCGGTACAAGCTGGGATACATCCGGGGCGGTTATTTCTTCGGGTATAATCTGGACCGGGATGCATTTTTTAAACTCCAGTACAGGGTTTATTTCGGGCAACTCTCCCTCAACAATTGCAAAAACTACGGATGGCGGAGCTACGTGGGACACGCTCCCGGGAGGGATATCGACGAATTATTTCGATGTATATGCAAAAGACACAAGTAATATCATACTGGCGAGCCTAAGCGGTAACATACGTAAAACAACAAACGGAGGACAAAACTGGAGCACGATAAGCACAGGAATAGCGGGCAGCATACAAAAGGTAAATTTTTTAAATAGCAATACCGGGTATGTAGTAAGCCTAAGCGGAAAAGTGAGCATGACGACAAACTTTGGCAGCAGCTGGACAAATATGACGGGTTCTCTCCCCAATACTCCTTATCAGGATATAGATTTTGCAAATATATCCTCAGTGGATTATGTATATATAACGGGAAATCCAACCAATATATACAGAGCGCCCGTAGGAACAACTTCATGGGATACGGTTCAGATACTTGCTCCTTCGCAGATTATTTCAGACAGGTTATACAGTACTGATATAAGCGTGACGGGGGACACACTTATAACCGCGGGTAATTTCGGGCTAATAAATGCAAGATACAGCCCCTCGAACAGGAAATCATATACAAATATCTTAAAAACAGGAACCATGCAAAGTATCTGGGCAGAGAGCACAAACGGGCGCGTTATCACTGCAGGGAGCCCAACGACATCAACCACATTCGACCAGGTAATGTATTCGACGAATGGGGGGACAGACTGGCAAATAGCAAATTTCCCTAATACGGACGATGGGGGAATGGCCTCCCTGAGTATGGTCAATTCCCTGACAGGTTATACTACGGGTACCAACGGTAATGTATTTAAGACCACAGACGGGGGAGAGAACTGGACAGAACTTACTTCACCTTTACTATTCTCCATGCCGGGCGCAGGCAGAGGCGCGAGTGGTTTTTCGGCTATATCATTTCCCGATGTAAATACCGGGTATGTATTTGGCGACGGCTCATTTAAAACAACGAACGGAGGTATAAACTGGACACCTTATGTATCCGGTCACGGGAGCAGCTATATTTACGGGTCGTATTTTATAAACTCAAATACCGGCTGGACCGGCGGAGACGACGGTTTACTGTATAAAACGACTAACGGCGGAGCAACCGTAACCGCTCAAAATTCGGGAATGACAGGTACAATCAATTCGATCCAAATGATGGACGCAAATACAGGCTGGTTTGCCGGCGATGATGGAAATTTAAGAAAAACCACGAACGGGGGTGCCAACTGGGACAGCGTGGCGGTACCGGTCTCATCGACACTTGAGTCGGTTTATTTTATAGACCCGCTGAACGGGATGGTAACTGTAAGCGGCGGTGATGTTTTAAGAACCCGGGACGGCGGAAATTCATGGGAAATACTTAATACTCCAAGAAGTACAGCAAATTGTGTTTACATGACTGCTACAGACAGGGCTTTTTTATGCGGGGCTAATTCCGGAGTATGGAGATATGAAGAGACCATGACCGGGACCGAGCTTACGTTCACAAATGAAGTACCGTCAGAGTATCATCTGGAGCAGAACTACCCGAATCCTTTTAATCCTTCTACTACGATAAAGTTTGCTCTTCCCAAACAGGGTACGGTATCGCTCAAAATATATGATATTGCCGGGAGGGAGGTGGCTTCTTTATTAAACGGCACGAGATTTAATCCGGGCACATTCGAGCAGAGGTTCGATGGAAGCGGACTGGCGAGCGGGGTATATTTTTATTCGCTTGCAGTGGACGGGCAGACCGTCAGTACTAAAAAGATGATGCTTGTTAAGTAAGCACAAAAGATATAAAAATGAAATTTAAATATAATAAAGGAGAAATTACTTTGAAAAAGCTACTAACGGCAATATTAATGACGGCAACATTGATCACACTAAATATACCGCTAAAAGCACAGGAAAACAACCGGTACAAATGGATAAACCCAAAGCCTCAGGGAAGTGAACTTCAATGGGTAAAAATGTGGGATGCAAATAACTGGTATGCCGTCGGCGCAGGGACGACCTTTATGAAAACTTCTAATGCGGGAGCAACCTGGACAGTTTATGATAATATATATCTAAGCGATAATTATGCCACCGAGTATTTGCGCGATGCAATTTTTTTAAACATGAATACCGGCATAGCCTGCGGTTCGAATGGAAAAATAATAAAAACCACGAACGGTGGTGTAAACTGGACGGTAAGTGTTGTAGCTGAAGACACCACTACACTATGGTACAGTTTATATTTTCTGGACCAAAATACGGGATTCGTCGCAGGTTCAAGAAACTGGATAGGGAAGACAACAGACGGAGGCACAACCTGGAACGGAATTTCTTTACCAAACCTGAACACTCACCGGGCGATTTGTGCGAAAGACGAGAACAATATATTAGTGGGGTATGTCAATGGTTTAGTAAGGAAAACAACAGACGGAGGAATGAACTGGACCTCTCCAAGTCCTGGCGGAACAGGATATTTCAACTGTTTAAAGATTGCAGGAGGTGATACTGTATACACTGCATCGAACCAGGTTTTTATGTCAACAGATTTCGGAGCCACCTGGACAAGCGTAACAGGTACACTTCCTTCAGTAAATTATTACGACATTGATATTGTAACAAATGGTGGTACAAAATATGTGTATGTTACCGGCAATGATTCTCTTATTTACCGCTCCCAGGTAGGGACATCATCCTGGACACCAGTATCATTCCTGGGTGCATCGTCCATAGGGAGTGACTATGCTTTTAATTCATCCGATTACAGCATAACGGGTGATACTATCCTAACAGTCGGGGAATACGGTATCATTAATATAAGGTACAGTCCTTCGAATAAATCACTGCTTACTAGCTATATGAGACCCCCCGGGTATTATTTAACTGATATCTGGGCGGAAAGCACAAACGGGAGAGTGATAACCGTAGGGGATCAATCCTTTGTAAATCCCGGAGGCGACCATAACCAGATAATGTACTCGACGAATGGAGGGATGAACTGGCAGGTGTCAAACATTCCGATGGCAATAGGAACCCGTATATTGAGCCTCAGTATGATAAATTCGATGACCGGCTATGCTGGAAGCGACGGTAGTGAAGTATTAAAAACCACAGACGGCGGTGTTAACTGGGAAGAGACACCGTCACAGCCTTTATCGGTCAGAGGAAATGGGATAGAGAATGTATTTTTTACGGATGAAGATACAGGATATGTATTCGGGGAAGTAGCAAACGTGAAAACTACGAATGGCGGAGCGAACTGGAGCGATTATGCACCGGGACAGTCTTTTAATTACATTTACAGCTCGTACTTCGTAAACGGCAGTACAGGGTGGACAACAGGAGAAAACGGGGAAATATTTAAAACCACTAATGGGGGAGCAAACGTAACACAGCAAAATTCACAGACCGGGAGCACTTTAGAAGATATTTTCATGCTCGATGCAAATACAGGATGGACGATAGGCTATGGAACAGTACGTAAAACCACAAACGGCGGGACGGACTGGGATACAGTCAATATTCCATTCCAGGTAGAACTATACTCCGTTAATTTTATCGATCAAATGAACGGGCTTATTGTCGGGGAGAGTGGGATAGCATTAAGAACCAGTGACGGCGGTATGACCTGGGACTATGGTAATACTACTGCCGATGAAAGCAATAGTGGCGTCTGGATGACCGAAACAGGCATTGCATTTATATGCGGGTTGGGTGGAGAAATATTCCAGTACCGGGAGACTGTGACCGGGACGGAGCTTACGTACACGAATGAAGTACCGTCGGAGTATCAACTGGAGCAGAACTATCCAAATCCTTTTAATCCTTCTACTACCATAAAGTTCGCTCTTCCCAGACAGGGAACGGTATCGCTCAAAATATATGACATTGCCGGGAGGGAGGTGGCTTCTTTATTCGATAATGCAAAGCTAAACCAAGGCACATTCGAGCAGAGGTTCGACGGAAGCGGACTGGCGAGTGGGGTGTATTTTTACACGCTACAGATGGATGGATTTGTAGAGACAAAGAAGATGATGCTAGTGAAGTAAAATGAAAAGCCTAACAAAAAGCGTCCTGTATTTAAAAGTACAGGGCGTTTTTTATTTAGATATTAATTCCTCGAATTTTTCTGTAAGCCATTGCCAGCCGTCGATTGTATCGGGGGACCGTTCAATCTCTTTGAGAGTCATTTCTGCTTCGATTGTATCGGGTTCATTTGTAAGTTTTAAAAGGCTCGAGTAGTATTTCAAAAAGTTAAGATTATAGATACGTAAATCGTCGGAAATATCGGAAGTGCTTTTGAAGTATTTAAGAGTGGTATCATACATGTAGTAAGCCTGGTCAAAAAGCTTAAGTTCATAATACAGCTGCATAAGCAGGATCTTAACATCCAATTTTAAGAGAAATGTATCGTACTTAACCAGCGAGAGACAATCCAGGCTCTTCTCGTATTTCTGCCGGCTAAAGTAAAGCACAGACATGGAGTAGTTTCTCATGTTGTCACGGTTTGCGGGTTTGAGTTTATCGGTAAAACCGTTAATAAAATACTCCGCCCATTTATAATCACTATGATCGATCGCCGCGAATAGGATATTCCTGTAGTGAAAGAGGAGCATATACTTTTCTTTTGTAGTCTTGTACAGTCCTTTATCCATAGTCATCTTCATCAGTTCATATCTTTTCAGATCCATTTTCTCTAAAAATTCTTTATCTGTAGAAAGGTTCATCTTTAGATGGTAAACGTTGAGTATGCTCCTGAAAATGTATATTTTTTCGTCGTGTGAGTACGCATCGAAGTTATCCAGGAAAGCGTCACGGGACCTGTCTATCCATTCGGAGCCCTTTTTGTCCGTAATACCTTTAGAAAGGCAGTAAACAGTTTCGAGGAGCTTCAGATATGGATGCCTATCCGTGTCAGCAAAGATCTTATCAAGCCTTGTATTATCGAGCGTTATATCAATGAGAAGCGTGTCGATTTTTAAGCCGTAGCTGGATTCTGCGATAGACTTATCGGAAACACTTCTCAATGACCGCAAGAGCGAGAGCCCCACACTGCAGTCGGCTTTTCTGAAAGAGTGGCTAATCTGCAATTCGAAATTATTCTTTCTTAAATAATGTGTCATAAGCAGGTCTTCATAGGCAAAGCGGTACCGAAAAAATGCGTCCAGCTGGAAATTAGCCGGAGCAATCTGCCTGTCTAATTTTTTAGAAAGCTTTTCGAAGGAGCCGTCCATTCCGCGCTCCGAGAGCTGTTTCAATAAGGATAGGTTCTGCTCTATTTCATTTCCTTCGAGCTCCTCAACGGAAAGAAACCTGCATGCTGCTTCAAACATGTAAAATGCCTCTATAGCGAAACGGGCTTTATCAAACTTTTGCCCGGGGAAAACCGCTTTAAAAACATTTTCATCCGTAAGTTTGAGACTATCGAAACCGGGATAATATTTTTTTATCGCGTCAAAATGCCGGGAGACATCACGGCTGCGGTTTTTAGCGGGTGAGTGTACGTACGCGCAGAGATCCTTGAATTCCTTTTTAGAAAAAGTTCTTAAGAGCTTTATGATGTTCGTATTTTTCACCGTAAAATCCGCAATAATTAAAAAAATGGGGGTTCAATAAGATACTATATTTCAATAACATAGTACAGTAATAAAATCGTTAAATAGTCAAAATTACCATAATAATGGATAAATGTTTCTTTGTTTGATAAATCCCTAACCGTTATTCTTGACGCATGAACAATGGAAAAGATTATACACGACTGAATAAAAAACTAAAGGAACTGAAGAAGATGATCATGAGCCTGGATAGTCATGCAATGGAACTAATAAATATCTCCGCGAAGGTAGAAATGAAACTCAGGAAAATGGAGCTGACAGATAATGAGATAGCCGGTTACGAAGCGAGAATAGATAAACTGATCAAAGAAGTTAAAAAATAGCATTTAAAAACTAAAAGATATAAAGAGGAATTGTAAACCATGAAAAAAGTTATCAGATGTTTATTAATTATCATTGCCTATGCTTCCTTTACGGGATCAGTGTGCTCACAGGTAAATAACCAGTATAAGTGGATGACTCCGGGTCCGCAGGGGAATACCATATCCTGGATAAAAAGATGGGACGCGAACAACTGGTACGCGACCGGTGACGGAGCCACATTCATGAAAACCTCCAACGGCGGAGCGAACTGGACGATATACAATAATTTACTCAATGATGATTATAATAATACGGGATTTATATTCGGTGCGGAATTTTTTGACATGAATACAGGAGTAGCATGCGGTTTATACGGTAAATTACTCAGGACCACGAACGGGGGTGAAAGCTGGTCATTTACACAAGTGCCCCAGGATACTACCACCTGGTGGACCCACCTGTACTTTTTGGATCAAAACACGGGATTCGTATGCGGATCGAGTAAATGGATCGGAAAGACAACAGACGGCGGGATAACCTGGACAGGTCTGTTTATTAATAACCAATACGATATCAGTACCATTTGCGCGAAAGATGAAAACAATATACTTGCCGGGTATAGCAACGGGGGGATGAAAAAAACAACAAACGGAGGCGTAAACTGGACAACGGTTAGCACTGGTACAGTTGCATATTTCGTCGATATGGAGATAGCGGGGGGTGATACAGTATATGCCACGGGAAATGAGGTCTTAATGTCAACAAATTTCGGAACTGACTGGACGGTCGTATCGGATTCACTACAGTATAGCAATTACGACGTGGACATTGTAAATATATCCGGAACGAAGTATGTATATCTGACCGGTCAGGATACGGTTCTTTACCGGGCGCCTGTTGGATCTACGTCATGGGAACCTGTTTCATTCCTTGGTGATTCGCAGCTACAGCTCGGAGACGTGGAATTTTATGCTTCCGATTTCAGTATAACCGGTGATACTATCATTACCGTCGGCAGCAGTGGTGTTATGAACTTAAGAAACAGCGCGACAAACAAGACGTTTCTAACCAGCTATATAAAAGGTCCATGGTGGAATCAGAATGACCTCTGGGCAGAGAGCACAAATGGAAGAGTGATATGTGTGGGAAGCCAAACCTATATTAACCCGCCAGGTGACCATAACCAGATTATATACTCTACAAACGGGGGACAGAGCTGGCAAACATCGGTTTTTCCTGCGGTAGATGATGCCATATCGAGCATCAGCATGGTAAACTCAATGACCGGGTATGTTGGAAGCTCTGATGGAACAGTATTTAAGACCACTAACGGCGGAGTAAGCTGGGAAGCCACAACATCACAGCCATCGACGATAAGAGGCACCTACATTGGTGAAACATTTTTTGCAGATGCAAATACAGGTTATGTATTCAGCGACATAAATTCAAAAACAACAAACGGAGGTGTAAACTGGAGCACATACGCGCCGGGGGTAAGTCTTGAATATATAAACGGAGCGCATTTTATAAACGGTAACACCGGCTGGACTGTCGGAGATAACGGTGAAGTTTATAAGACGACGAACGGGGGAGCAACCGTTACACAGCAAGATCCTCAGATGCCGGATGATATCGACGAAATTTTTATGCTTAACGCAAATACAGGATGGATAGTGGGAGATAATGGTGTTGTAAGGAAAACAACGAACGGCGGAAATAACTGGGATACAGCTGACGTTCCATTCGATGCCTCCTTGAACAGGGTACATTTCATCGATCAATTCAACGGTATTGTCATAGCAGGCTATGGCGGAGGGGCTTACAGGACGCGGGACGGCGGATTGACCTGGGAAGCAAACAATACCACCGTTTACAACGAGGCTCTCTGGATGACTGCCCCTGACAGGGCATTTATTGGAGGATCCGGCGGAGAGATATTACAATACCGGGAGACAGTAACCGGAACGGAGCTAACATTCACGAATGAAGTGCCGTCAGAGTATCACCTGGAACAGAACTACCCGAACCCGTTTAATCCGAGCACAACAATAAAGTTCGGACTGCCGAGAGCAGGGCTCGTCTCATTGAAGGTGTATGATATTGCGGGCAGGGAGGTGGCTGCTCTTATTAATAACCAAAGGATGAACGCGGGGCAGGTTACGCAGAGATTCAACGGGAGCGGTCTGGCAAGCGGAGTGTATTTTTATTCATTGGTGATTGACGGAGAAATGATAGCAACTAAAAAGATGTTATTGATTAAGTAATGAGAAATACTTAATCATATCTGCCGTGGCGGAGTACTTGTGAAGTAAAGAGTCCTCTAATCCAGGTTTTCTCTACAAAAAACCTGATTGTATTAAGCGCTCTGCACGGAGCGCTTTTTTATTGTAGTTCCTTGATTTTTTGTACGAACCAGGCGCGGGAGGGGAGGACCTTGATGTCTTCCGCTTTTTTGAGAAGGAGATCGGGGTCTTGAGATTTACCGGAGGTGCGTGCTTTAAAGAGTAAAGAGTAAATTTTTATGAAGTCCTTAAACTTTTTCAAATAGGCGGGTGAAAACTCTTTCATGGTAGTAATGTAATGTTTATATGTATCTATGAGCGATTCAGCCTGGTCAAATAATTCAAGTTCATAGTATGTCAAAAGAAGAAGGTTTTTCACGTCCAGTTTATAAGTGAATATTTCATATTGAATTTTGGATGCGTACTCAAGCGCTTTATTGAAGTTACCTCTTTCGAATTCAAGCCTTGCAAGAGTGAAGTCCCTCATGCTGTCCCTTCCGTCCGGCGGCATCATAATTGCACAGTCATTTACAAACTCTTCGAGCCAATCATACTCTTTTGCTTTTAAAGCAGTATAAACAAAATTTCTAAAAAACATTAAATCCAGAGATGCACTATCAGAGATAGTTAAAGCATTTTCATTTTTTTGCTGTTTGCATATCTCAAATTCCGTAGAAAGAAAATTGGTATTTCCCCTGCTGAACTGCCTTACGCAAAACCCATAGAAATCATTAAAAATAAAATATTTTTCATAGCGGGAAAATTTGTCAATATGTTTGTTAAAGATATCTCTCGCCTTTTTGAAAGACTTTACGTCATTCAAGTCAGTGTAGGTTTTTAGGGTATAGTAATAGAGTTCCAGCAGCCAAAGATACCGGTATTTGCTTTTCCGCAAACCGGCGATTATCTTGTCGAGGTCCAGTCCATTCCTGAATACTTCAAATAATGTGTTTTTCACCGGTGTATTGTATGTTATTACAGCAGTGTGGCTGAGCATAAAGGATTTAATAAATTTGATCAGGAAGGAAAGAGAATTGTATTCCGATGATTCCCCAATAAATGGTATTGCCTTATCAGGGCGTGATAATTTTAAATAGTAACTATATCTGTAAGACGCGATTCCTTCTTCAACCAAAAAGGCATTCTTACGATCAAAAGGTAATTTTTCAATTCTCTTTTCCAGGGAGTTTAATATACTCAAGAAGGGTTTATAATTCTCTCTCTCCCAATATTCCTTGTAAAGAAGCTGTTCAAATTCAACCGGGTCATTCCTTAGCCTTTCGTTTACCAGGAAACGGTCGGCTAGCTGAGTAAGTGCAGATGTAACATTCTTGAATTTCTTTTCGACGAATTTTTCTCCTGGGAACAGTCGTTCAAAAACAAGCTCCCTTTCCAGGTCCGGCGACTCAAAATCCGGGTAGTATTCTTTCAAAATATTAAAGAGCCCCTCCGCATTCCTACCAGTGTTAAAATAAGGAGACACGACGAACTTCTCGAACTCTTTGATCTCTTTCGGAGAAAAGCCATTCAGGATCTGTACTATTTTGCTCTTATTCATATGAGACCAAATATACCCCAATACAGTGTATTATAAAAGGTCAAAGCCCGATTTCAGGCTAAAAACGCTGTTTTTGACATTTTCTGATTGAATTTTCCATGAGACTTTTTGAGAAAATCTCTTTGAAGGGTTGAGACTATGGATGTAATTTTGATACAAATGAAAAAAGAAAAGCAAATGGAATTATTGAAGAAAAAACTGGATGAGCTAAATAACATGATAAGGGGATTGAATTCGGACGTGATGAAAATGATAAATATTTCCGCTGAGACAGAGCTAATGATAAGGAATAAAAACGTACCGGCAGGAAAAATCAAGACAGCAGAAAATAGAATCGAAGAAATTTTAAATAAATATTTATAAACAAGGAGGATTTTAAAATGAAAACTTTAAAAAAATTGTTAGTTGTGCAGTTTCTTTTGTTCGCCACACAAATAATGGCCCAGGACGGTGCCTGGTTCCCGCTTGATTCAGGAGTAAACGGCACGATCTGGGCAATAGCAGTAAGCGGTACGGATGTATATGTCGGAGGTACTTTTACAACCGCCGGGGGAGTCAGCGCAAAGAGAATAGCTAAATGGGACGGTACCAGCTGGTCTGCATTGGGAACAGGCCTTAACAACACGGTCTTTTGCATAACAGTATCCGGTAATGATGTATATGTTGGCGGCGCTTTTACAAACGCGGGTGGAGTCAGCGCAAACAGAATAGCAAAATGGGACGGCACCAGCTGGACTTCGCTTGGAACAGGATGTGATAACTTCGTACAGTCAATTGCTGTTAACGGAAACACCGTATATGCCGGGGGTACTTTTACACAAGCAGGTGGAGTTTTCGCAAACAAAATAGCAAGATGGAACGGTACCAGCTGGTCAGCGATGGGCATGGGTTTAAATGGTGATGTTGAATCAGTAATAAACGTCGGTAACGACATATATGTCGGAGGATTTTTTACAGCGTCAGGTGGAACTACCCTGAACAGGATAGCCAAATGGAGTGGCAGTTGGTCAGCGCTCGGAACCGGGATGAATAATAACGTTTATACATTATACGCGGAAGGAAATGATATTTATGCAGGCGGGGTATTTACACAAGCCGGGGGTACCGGAGCCAAGCGAATGGCCAAATGGGACGGCAGCAGCTGGTCTGCTCTTGGAGATGGCTTTAATCCTCCCTCATCATATGTGAGAGACATCTCAGGAAACGGAAGTGAGATCTTTGCAGGGGGGCAGTTTGTAGAGTCAAACGGAGATACTTCCAAAAATTTAGCTAAATGGAATGGCAGCGGCTGGTCTGCTCTCGGAGATGGAATCGATGGTCTGAGGGTTAACGGTGTTGCATACCTCAACAATAACCTTTATGCCGGCGGTAATATTACTGAGGCTGGAGGCAATCCTGTTAATAACATTGCAGTATTCATATATGTACCACCTGCACCCGGAAATCTTACCTTGAACATTCCGTTACAAGGAACAGTTGAGCTTAACTGGGCTGACACGCTCTCTAATGAAGACGGGTTTGTGATTGAGAGGAAACTCAATTCAGATACTAGCTGGACTGTGATGGATACTACAGCAATTAATGTAACATCATTCATCGATTCCGGGCTGGTAACCGGTAATACTTACTACTATAGAGTTTACGGATTTAACATAAGCGGAAACTCCGAGTACTCCGATACGGTATCTACGGTAATAACTGCTGTCACGGGAGCGGAAAACTCACCGGAGAAATACGCTCTCTATAATAACTATCCAAATCCATTCAACCCAAGTACAACGATCAAGTTTGATCTCCCAAAAAATAGTGCTGTTAAGCTGATCATATACGACATATTAGGTAGGCAGGTAAGCACATTGGTGAATAAAGAGCTCTCAGCAGGCAGGTATGAAATGGAGTGGAATGCGGTAGGGTTTGCGAGCGGGATGTATTTCTATAGGATCGAGGCGGAAGGGTTTGTGGAGACAAGGAAGATGGTACTTATTAAGTAGAAAGTTAAAAGGTATTTTAACCCCCCCACCTCTTCGAGGCACCCCCCTTTGTACAAAGGGGGGATTTTATTTTTGGAGTTCTTTGATCTTAGTAATGAACCAGGAGCGGGAGGGAAGGATTTTGGTGTCCTCAGATTTTTTGAGAAGAAGGCCGATGTCTTTTGTATTGGCGATCGAGCGGGCTTTGAAGAGAGAAGAATAGACAGTAATGAAGTTTTTAAATTTACGCATGTAATTACGTGAGAAATCTTTATTGTGCTTTATGTAATGTTTGTATGTAGCAATGAGTGACTCGGCCTGGTCGAGTAGACCAAGTTCGTAGTATATCATAAGGAGCAGGTTTTTGATATCCAGCTTATAAGTAAACATATCATATTGTACCCTTGATGCATACTCCAGGGCTTTCTCAAACTTTCCTCTTTCAAATTCCAGTTTTGACAGTGCAAAGTTCTTCATATTATCCCTTCCGTCCGAGCGCAGTAAGGATGTGCAATCTTTGATAAATTTTTCGAGCCAGTCATACTCTTTTACTTTAATTGCAGTATATAAAATGTTTCTGAAAGACATTAATTCCAACGATACATAATCAGTTGATGTTAAAGCATTTTCATCTTTAAGCTGTTTGCAGATCTCAAATTCCTCCCGGGCAAAATCTGTGTTGCCCATGCTAAACTTATTTATACAGTAGGCATAAAAATTTCCGAGTATAAAATGCTTTTCAATACGAGAATATTTCTCTTTATTGCTATTGAAAGACTTTCTAGCAATATGAAAAGCATCCGTGTCATCAAGGTCATTAAAGAATTTAAATGTATAATAGTATAACTCAATCAGCCATAGATAGGGATATTTACGTTTACGCAGATCATTTATGATCCGGTCGAGGTCTAGATTGTTACGGAAGGCTTCGACAAGATCATTTTTCATTTCATCGTAGTAAGTGCCGGGAATCCTATTCATGTAGTTAATACTCTTAATATATTTAACAAAGAATGTCAGAATGTTATATTCAGCGGCCTTGCTCATTAAGGGTATTGCTTTATCATGCCGGTTCATTTTCAGGTAGTAACTGTACTTGTTTGCAGCAATATTTTCCTCGATGGAAAAGCCCTTATGATGATCAAAAGGTAATTTATTAATTTTTTTCTCCAGAGCATTTGAAGCATTATAATAAAGTTTAAGATCCACTCTTTCTAAAAAACTATCAGTCAACCTTCGTTCGAATTCTACGGGATCATTTTTAATGCTCTCATTTACAAGAAACTGTTCAGCCAGGCGTGTTAAAGCGGTAGTAACATTCTTGAACTTCATTTCACTATACTTATCGCAGGGGAAGAGTTTTTTAAAAACGGTCTTTTTGTCCAGCTTTGATGAATCAAATTCGGGATGATAAGGCTTCAGAATCGAATACAGCCCTTCAACATTCCTACCTGTACTAAAGTATGGTGATGCAATGAACTTTTCGAAATCCTTAATCTCATTTACAGAGAAAGTCTTCAGAATCTGAATTAATTTGCTATCATTCACAGATGTTTTATTTGTTAAGTTCTTTCAATTTTTCCATCAACCAATTACCGGAATAGATGGATTTTTTTTCATTTAACTGATCGATGAGCTTTCCGACGCTAGTTGTTTTGTTTCCCGTTTTTGCTTTAAGAAGTTTTGTATAAAAGCTAAGGAAATTCTGGAACATAATTGTATTGCTGGAACCGAGTTTACCGGTTTTTAAATACTGCCGGAATGTATTAATGAACGAAAATGCCTGCTCATAAAGGTCAAGTTCATAAAAAGTCTTAAGCAGTAAACCTTTGATATCGGATTTATAGAAAAATACATCGTAGGTGATCTTGCTGAGATCTTCCAACGCCAATTCGAAATTTCCCTGTTCGAAATTTATGCTGGCTTTGGTAAAATGCTTCATAGATTCTCTATATTCAGGTTTTAGTTTACCGGAATATTTTTTCATAAATTGTACAAGCCAATCATATTCCCTGAGCATCAACGACAGTAGCATCACATTTCTATAAAGTATGATACTTATATACTCGCTTTTGGAAACAGTGAAGCTATCCTGTTCCATCATAACCTTGTAAACTTTCATTTCTTCGCTAATATATGAATTATTTCCTCTATGCTCATTCCTTACGCTAAAATCAATAATGTCATTAAAGAAGAAATATTTTTCACGGCGAGAGAATTTATCAATATTGGGATAAAAAATTTTCTTAAATTTTTCGAAAGAATTTTTATCATTGAGATCCCGCGTAAAGCAGAAACAGTAATAGTACAACTCCAACATCCAAACCATCGAATATTTCTTCTTTTTTAGATCACCGATTAGCTTTTCAAAGTCGAGAAAGTCTATAACGGAATCAAACAAAGTATTTTCCAACGGGATATTATAGGCTTCTTTTATCTGCACTTTTTCTCTTTCCCGCCTCAAAGACGCAATAAGAAACGAAAGAGTAAAATAGCCTGCATATCTATCACGTTCTTTAAAGACATTCGGGAAGTCACTCACCATATAATGATACTCTTCCTTCAAACGGGCGGTCCTCTCCTGTTTTGAAAAGAGATCCACCGAATCAAAGGGGAGCTTCTCTAAACCCTTTTCAAGAAGTTTCAGTGAATTGGAAAGGAGCTTTTCATTTCCACGGATCTTAAACTGAAAGGCTGTGAAATAATTAGCGTTAAACTGATCAGAGTCAAACCGCTCATAAGCAAGAAATCTCCCGGCAAGATTTGTCAAGGCGGTAGTGACATTCTTAAGCTTCATCTCACTGAACTTCTCTCCGGGGAAGAGTTTCTTAAATACATTTTTCTTATCCAGCTTCGGTGAATCGAATTCCGGATAATAAGACTTCAGGATCGAGTATAAACCTTCCACATTTCTCCCGGTGCTAAAATAGGGATAGGCAACAAACTTTTCGAAATTTTTTACTTCGTCGGGAGAAAAAGTCTTCAATATCTGTATGAGTTTACCGGTATGCATTAATAAAAAAGGGGTCTATTTTATTGAAACTAATATACCTCCGGAGTTCAAAAGTTAAAAGGGGAAAGTTAAAATTCAGCCTAAAATTGCTGTTATTGTCAATTTCCAACGTGAGTTTTCCATGAAACTATTTAAAAAAATTTGTTTGAAGTGAACACCGGAGCGGGGGTAATTTTGTGTAATGAATTTAAAAAAGACGGATATGCGAACAAAAATAAAAAAGGAATTAAACATTCTAAACGGGATGATAACAGAGGCGAACAGCGATATTGTGAAAATGATAATCGTATCGGCTGAAGCAGAAATGTTTTTGAGGAAGAAGGATCTTTCCCCAAATAAAGCAGAAGCTATCGAGAACAAACTTTTCAGGATAATAGAAGAAACAAAAAAATCAAAAATAAAAAAATCTTACCAGGAGGATTTAAAATGAAAGTATTCAAGAAGCTAATAATACTATTGTTCATTTTTATTACATCACAAGGCATGGCTCAGCCCGGAACGTGGCTCCCATTGGGATCAGGAACAAATAGTACAGTTTACACCCTTGCTGCTGATGGAGATACTATTTATGCCGGTGGATTATTTACAAGAGCGGGAGGAAATATAGTAAACCGCATCGCCAAATGGGACGGCACAAGTTGGTCCGCGCTTGGTACAGGGTTTAACAATAGCGTCTTTTCACTTGTTGTAAAGAATGGAGTTGTCTATGCTGCAGGTCAATTTACCACTGCGGGCGGTACCCCTGCATTCCGCATAGCCAAATGGGATGGTACGAACTGGTCACCGCTAGGTTCAGGTTTAAATGACCTGGTCTCTGAAATTGTCTTTATAGGGAATGACCTTTATGCTTGCGGTACCTTTACCGAGGCAGGCGGAAACCCGGCTAACCGCGTCGCCAAATGGGACGGCACAAGTTGGTCTGCGCTCGATTCAGGGTTAAACAATACAGTTATCAATTTGGCTACAGATGGTGTTAATCTTTACGCGGGTGGTTACTTTACACAAGCAGGCGGAATTCCCGCAAATCGCATTGCAAAGTGGGATGGCGCAAATTGGTCAGCGCTTGGATCCGGTTTAAATAACATTACACAGTCAATTGCGATTGCGGGCAACAATCTTTATGTCGGCGGTTATTTTTCCGAGGCAGGTGGTGTTCCCGTAAACTTTGTTGCCAAATGGAACGGTACCAGCTGGTCAGCGCTTGGTCCCGGAGTAAACAGTATTGTCATATCCGTTATAACATCAGGTAATGATGTATATATTGGAGGGAATTTTCAGATGTCCGGCGCGGATTCCATAAGAAGAGTTGCCAAATGGGATGGAGCGAGCTGGTCACCAATCGGGCAGGGGACGAGCAGCGCAGTATATAGTCTATTACATTATAATAATAATTTGTATACGGGCGGCGCTTTTACTCAAGCCGGGGATACCGCAGCCAGCAGAATAGCGGTATTTGTGTATGCACCTCCTGCGCCTATCAATTTAACTCACAGCCTCCCATCACCCGGGGCTGTTCAACTTGATTGGTCTGAGTTTCAGTCAAATGAAGACGGATTTGTCCTTCAAAGGAGGGATCTGCCGGATACAAACTGGGTGACTATAGATACAACCGGTAAGAATATCCATTCATACCTGGATACAGGACTAACTCCGGGAAGTTACTCATACAGACTATACGCATATAATGTATCAGGCAACTCAGGCTATTCAAATACAATACCCGTAAATGTGCTATCTCCACCGAATCCTCCGCACAGTTTATCGTCAAGTGTGCTTGAAGTGGGAGTAGTTTTTCTGAGCTGGACGGACAGTTCGAGTACGGAGAATGGTTTTGTTGTTCAAAGAAGGGATAATATAAATACAAACTGGGTAAACACCGACACCACGATCACAGATTCTGTAACATCTATACAAACGGGATTGATAGTTGGAAGAACTTATGACTGGAGGGTGTATGCGTATAACTCAGGCGGTAACTCAGGATATTCGAATATAGTATCGAGCATGATAACGGGTATAGAGAATAACAGTTCAATACCGGATAAATATGCCCTATATAACAACTATCCTAATCCATTCAATCCAACGACTAAGATAAAGTTTGATATTCCGAAAAGTGGTGTAGTGAGGCTGGCAATTTATGATATACTTGGCAGGCAGGTGAGTACGCTGGTGAATAACGAACTCTCAGCTGGCAGGTATGAAATGGAATGGAACGCGGGTAGTTATTCGAGCGGGATATATTTTTACAGGATAGAAGCGGATGGGTTTGTCGAGGTGAAAAGAATGACTCTGGTAAAATAAAAAAATATTAACATTAACTATAATAGCATAAAATGAAAAGGATTACAACAACAGTACTTGCAATAGCTATGTTTTTACTATTGGCACAAAGCAATGCGAATGCCGGAGGCGGCTTATCAGGTAACAAAACAATACCGGGGGATTATCCCACCGTCGCCTCCGCGATTAACGATCTAAATGGCAATGGTGTAGGCGCGGGCGGTGTCACTTTTAATATTGCGCCGGGATATACCGAGACTATTCCTGCCGGAGGTTATAAGGTAGAAATAGTTACTAATTTGCCTACCGTGACCAGCCCGGTTGTATTCCAGCGGAGCGGAGCCGGGACCAACCCCAAACTACAAACCGATGCGGGGGGTTCGGGGATAATAGCGGTAACCACCTTGGGATCGTATGGTGATGCGATCATAGAACTGGTTGGCACGGATTACATAACATTCAGCAATATAGATTTTGTAGAGAACTACACTGGCACTTCACAGACGCTTAGAACGGAATTTGGTATCGTGATGCTAAGGAGGTCTTCTACGGACGGGTGTAAATATGTTACAATAACAGGATGCACGATACTACAGCAGCAGACGAATACATTGTCTCTATGCATAGCAGCTTTGAGCAGGGATACAGCCGGTACTACAACTAATGCAACGACAATAAGCGGAAGGCACGAACACATTTCCATACAAGGGTGTACACTGAATAACAGCTACAACGGAATGTGGTTTATCGGTTCATCATCATCAGCGCCTTATGATCTTTATGACCATTTCATCGATGTAGGAAGTATTACCGGGAATACTCTGATAAATATCGGAAGCGGGTTATCTAACAGTTTTTCAAACTACACCAGACTTGGATTTTACATCTCTAACCAGGACAGTATAAGTATCAGCAATAATACTATAAGAGTAAATACGGGAAATCAGAACGGAGGGGCAATGGCAATTTTAATGAGCGGCGGTAATAATACAACAGCAACAGTCGATAATAACGATATATCTGACACTTGCGGAGGCTCATCCCTCCCCCACTATGCAATTTACGCAAATATGGGTGCAAACGGTACCGATAACCTGGTCAGCATAACTAATAACAATATACACAGCTGCAGATATGACGGCGCAACCACAGCAACAAATTATTACATATTTGTAGGAGTCCACATATATAAAATAAATATATCGGGTAATACGATAAGGGATAATTACGTCGGTAATGGCAGTTCCACTGCAAGGCGTGACCAATACGGGATATACGTTTCCGGACCGAATTTTAACGCCGGGTCGTACCTGACAATTTCGAATAATGTTATAAAGAATCTGCGGAGATTCCAGTCAGCACCGGGTGTTGGCAACACTTATGGCGTATACATCTTAAGCGCGGGAGAGAGCTATGAAATCAGCGGGAACGTAATTGACAGCATATACAATCCTGCTCCCGGTGGAACCCTGACAGCGATCTATAGTCAATATACAGCTCCCGGCAAGCTAAGCGTGCACGATAATACAATTAGTAATCTATTTAAAGAATCGAGCAATACAACAATGCGTGGAATCCACAATAACAATAATACGGATACAATCGAGATTTACAATAACACAATATTTAATCTCATAACCGATACAGGTATGGCGCGAGTAGACGGGATCTACTGCTTCGGTTCACAGGCAGACGGATATGAAAGTATTTATGATAACACATTATATAACCTTGTCAACAATAGTACCGGGAACACCACGGGAATCTTTACCCAGAACTCGAACGGTTCGGATAACAGGACAATTAACGTAAGTGGGAATGAGGTTCATGATGTTGTAAATGAAGGTACGGGACAGACGGGAGGTATTTTCGTCGATGGGAGCAATACCGGAAATATATCGGCAAACCGTGTTTATAACATTATCAATGAAGGAGCTGACGAAGTAACCTATAGTCCTGTCTATGGAATGCTGCTAGATGGAAGCGCGAGTTATTCGAATTATAATGTATATAACAATATGATAAGCGAGATATACGCGCCTTTGGATAATTCCGGGTATGGTGTACCGGGGCTGTGGATAGACGGCGGTGATACAGCGAATATTTTTTATAATACCATTTATATGGATGGGAGCTCACCGGGGATGAACTCAGCTAGTTTTGCTTTGTATCTAAACGGGAACACCGATGCTACATTAAAGAACAACATTCTGGTAAACAAATTTTCGACCGGAACGACAATTGGTATATTTAATACAGGTGGAGCTACCTATAATCCTGCTTCGAACAATAATAACGTATATGTATCCGGCGGACCTCTGAATATATACTATCTCGACAGCATGACTCTTCATACCACATTTAGCGCATTTCAGACGGCGGTAGCACCGGCGGATACAAACTCATTCACAGAAAACAGTCCATTTATGAATGTATCCTCGCACCCATACAATCTGGATATGAAGACAAATGTGGCGACACTCTGTGAAGGCGGGGCAATGCCGATAGCAGGAATAACGACGGATATACACGGCACGACAAGAAACCCGACAATGCCCGACGTGGGGGCGGATGAGTTCAACGGGATCGGTCCTATCACGCAGGCTCCCGTGCTGGTATATCCGGCTAATAATGCTGTACTGGTAGAAGTAAACCCCTTAATGAACTGGGATGACGTTGGAAGTGCGGTAAATTACCACATACAGCTTTCTACGGATTCTACTTTCGGAAGTACTCTGGTGGATGTAGATACCGTTACATCATCACAATTGCAGCTGGGCAATAACTTCCTCTCCGTCAATACAAAATACTACTGGAGAGTGAGCGGAAAGAATACACTGGGAGAAGGACCTTTCTCACCCATATGGAACTTCACTACCGGCGTAACTAATATCGAGCCGACGTCATTACCAACCGTGTATGAGCTTTACCAAAATTACCCGAATCCATTTAACCCGACGACTAAGATAAAGTTTGACATACCAAAGGGAGGATTTGTTTCACTAAAAGTATATGACATAACAGGCAGAGAGGTAGCTACTCTCGTGAATAAGAATATCGAACCGTCGAGGAATGAAGTGGAGTGGAATGGATCTCGTTTTGCCAGCGGAGTATACTTCTTCAGAATAACAGCGGGCGACTTCGTGAAAGTACAGAAGATGATATTGGTTAAATAGAGACTGTCATTCCTTCAGGTTTCTTTGGTTGAACCCTGATCTTACAAAGGCGTCCCTGTATCACATGGGACGCTTTTTATATTAGTCCTTTTCCGCGTTTTTGTTCGGAGGTCTTGTCTTTGTATGTGAATTCGGATTTATAATTTCGGTTGAGATTAAAAGATTTTTTGTATTCTTCTTCATAGACCTTTTCGTATGCCATTTTCCCGGCAAGAGGGAGTTTAACTATCAGCCCTTTATTTGCTTTGAATCCCACTCTGATCAGAAAAATTGCCGACACAATATATAAAAGAAATATACTTCCTTGAATTATAAGCTCTTTTGTGAACCATTGCCGTGTAAACATCTCATCCGCATTATCAATGTTAACATTTAATGAAAAAAGAATAATACCTACAGCATTCCATAAAATAATGAACATAATAATGAGAAAGATGTGAAAGTAAAGGGATTGGAGTGAATAAAAGCTCACGAATTTATTTTTCTTTTTGTATATCAGGTAAATAACCAGGGGCAGAATTATACCTGAGAATATGGAACCTATATTTACTACGAGCGCCATTAGTTTGTCGTCGGAGGCTATGGCCTCTGTGTTGGTTTGATCAGTCATATTGGTAGTGATTGATTGGGTAAAGATACAATAAAAAATTTAAACCGGAAATGGCAAGAGGAAATGAAACAATGGAAAGTGAAAACCGTTATATTATTTAAAAAATATGATAAAAAGAGAAGAAATAATAAACAGGCTGATAAAAGAGCTCGAACCGGTCGGGTATATTAATGCAATGTGGGAGGGAGGCTCTGAGGCATTCGATAGGACGGACGAATGGTCTGATATAGATCTGGGTGTGGACGTTAACGATGAAAATGTCGAGGATGCTTTTGTTAAGATAGAAGAAGTGCTGAATGGAATATCGCCCATTAAAATAAAATACAGGCTTCCCGATCCGACATGGCACGGCAATCCGCAGTCTTTTTACCTCCTGGAGGATACAAGTCCCTTCCGGCTGATAGATCTTTCGGTAATACCCCGAAGCAATGACTCAAAATTCACGGAGAAGGAAATACATGGCGGATTAAAATTCTATCTGGATAAGAACGGCACGGAGACGAAGGCGAAGTTTGATAGCAATGACATAGATAAAGGGATAGAGAGGAGGCGCCGGTATATAGAGACAACTTTTGAAATGTTTAAGATACTCCCGTTGAAAGAGATAAACAGAAAAAACTACATAGAGGCGTTTGCATTCTATAATTCGTATGTACTGAGACCACTCGTAGATCTGCTTAGAATGAAATACGCGCCAAGAGAGCATTATAACTTTGCTACACGGTATGTTTATTATGAACTGCCGGCGGACGTAGTTAAGAAATTGGAGAGACTGTATTTCTGCAAGGACGGTGATGCGCTGAGGAATAATTATGATGAGGGGGTTAAATGGGTGGAGGAATTGCTTTCCAAATAATATCAGAAGTATAATCCTTGGTAGATCTTATCGTAAGCCCACCTGCCGACGATAGGATATTCTTTGAGCTTTCCCTGAAATGCAGACACTCCCACAACAATGCTGTAAATCACACTAACAATTGCAAGAGCCATAATACCAAGAAGTAGTAAAAAGAGAAAACAAACAAAACTACCGCTGTATTCCGTGACGTATGCGGCAAAGAAATATACAATAAAGAGGATCATCAATAGTATGATCGTCAATGAATGAAAAATAATCGACTGCAGAGCATGAAAGCGCACAAATTTTGAATCCTTCATAACAAAGTAAAGAATTATTGATAATAGTAGTCCACCGAGAATATGACAAAACAAACTCATTAATCTCTCATCCTGTGTTAGGTTTGGCGGGGATTGGTGTTCCATGTTAGTTTTCCAGTTTCATTTTGAGGTGCTTTGGTACAAGGACACGCTCTACCATTTCGAAGAAGAACTCCACCAGTATAGCCAGTAACGCCGCGGGTACTGCCCCCATTAGTATGAGATTAGTATTATTCAGCGACAGCCCTGTAACTATAAACTCACCGAGTCCCCCCGCGCCAATAAAGGCAGCAAGGGTAGCCGTGCCGATATTTATTACGGCGGCGGTTTTGATCCCTGCGATAATTGTCGGGAAGGAGAGCGGGAGCTCGACATAGCGGAGCTTTTGCCAGCGGGTGAGGCCCATCCCGGTGCCGACCTTTTTGAGTAGAGGATCGACGGAGAATAAACCGGTGGCGGTGTTACGGAGGATGGGCAGGAGCGCGTACAGGAACAGCGCCACGATAGCGGGCAAGACCCCGATACCGAAGAGGGGTATCATGAATGCAAGGAGGGCGATGGAAGGTATTGTCTGTAGAAGACCAGCGACGTAGAGAATCGGACGCGCGGCAGAGGAAAAGTAATATATCCATATTCCCAGTGGTAATGCTACAATAATAGAGAGAATAAGAGCAAATGATGTTAGCCAGATATGGGTTATAGTCTTATCGAGGATCTCCATGAGCCAGGATGCCGAAGTATGCCCGGTTGTATTATCAAGTAAATTCTTTTTACTGAGGAATTCGTGAGCGACCTCGCCGAAGGTTTTATTTTCGTACAGGACCTTGTAATTCATATCCTGCATTTCGGATTCGGTTATCTGCCCGTCGAGTTTTTCGAGGGATGTGAGAGCTTTGGGGTCAAGCTGATCCCTGTAAAAAGAGAGCGCGTAGTATTTAGGGAAGAAGTTTCTATCGTCGTCGAGTATGACAAGGTCATATTTTTCTATTTCTCCGTCAGTGGAGTATGCATCGGTGAGCTGAATCTTTCCTTCATCGAGCGCCTGGTAGGCGAGTCCATGCTCTATGCCTACGGGTTTATTTTTCAAGCTGTAGAAAGAAGCGAGATTATCCCAGCCGTCCTTTCGTTTCAGGAATTCGTAGCTGAGCGCTATATTAATATCAGGATGAGCGGTGAGGTCAGATATTTTTTTGATACCGAGCCGGTTGGCAGTCTCACGCTTCATTGCCAGAGCATAAGTATTATTGAAACCGTATGATGGAGTAATATTAAGTTTATATTGACCAAGCAACCGACTGCGGAGTTCGTCCTCAGAGGGGTCAGTATTCAGCTTAAGAATTTCCTCGGAGATCGTCCCGGTGTATTCGGGATAGGTATCTATCTCGCCGTTTTTTAATGCTTCGAAGCAAATGAGTGTGCCGCCAAGATTGAATTTGCGTTCGACGGTGAAGCCTGCATCTTCGAGGAGCTGTGATTGAATCTCTGCGAGAATGTATCCTTCGTTGAATGCTTTTGCGCCGACTTTAAGAGTCTGTGAGTGTGTAGAAGATAAAAGTGTAAAGAGAAGTAATATTGAGAATGCATATCTCATTGTTTAGAATATAGTGTATATAGAGGGGAAGAGAAATTGAAAATACTTTGATATGAACCAGAAGCAAGCAAGAGTGGAGCACAGGGTCTAGATTCCCGCTTTCGCGGGAATGACAATTCATCAACAGTTTTTATATTTCCAGTGACGGGATTTTCCTTCGGACATCCATTCGATGGCAGTTGCGATACGTTTATCACGCGTAGCATCGGTTTTTGCTTCGGTGATCCACTCTATATATTCGCGTTTATGAGAGGGTGAAAAAGCGGCGAAGGCGCCCACCGCTTTCTTATTTTTTTTCAATTCTTTCATGAAGTAGTCAGGGGGTTCGGGAGCAGGCTTTTTCTCTCCGGATTTAGTAGAACGCGGGAGTTTTACATTTTTTTCATTTAGCTCGACGGCTTCTTTTACATAAGCAATAATCTTTTTATCGGAAGGGAGATCGGAGAGTTTTTTAATTTTTCCCAGATGCCCCCAGGCGGTGTCGGCAGCGAGAAATTTCTTTGCATCCTTCATAATGGAGGCTTTCCAGAATCCAAAAGTAACATGTTCTTTGAAGGAGGCAAATCCGCAAACATTTCCTTTGTATTCGAAGCTTGGGGCGCTCCATTTCATATTTTCCTCAAGCAGAGGTGAGGCTTTATGAACAAGTTCGCGCAGATGTTTCAGGATAGGTTTAGCGAATGGTTGTGCTTTTGCAATGTAAGCATCAACGCGTTTATCTTTTTTTGGCATTTTATGCTCCGAATTGTCTAAGGTGATGATCGAGATGTTTATAAAATAACATATCCCACTCTTCTATAGACATCTTACCAAAGAAGGGGTGCGGGTCGGTTGTAAGATTGTTTCCTTTACCTTCACCGAAACGCCGAACGGCATCCAGAAGCTTTTTCTTTTCTTCGTCAAAATCTTTATCATCTTTGAAAATAAATTCCTTATCAGTAGGGAGTCCTTGCTTAAACGGTTTATTACCTGTGACCATTTTTTTGGCAAATCCACCAAAGAGTATTCCAGGCAGTGTGCGCTTCAGCTTAATTTCACCAAAAGCCTGGCGGAAAGGTTCGCTACAATGAGCAAGCATCTGTCCAACGTTCATCTTACCCCACTGACGCTGGGCATCAGCCGGAAGATTTTCAATACGAGAGATGATCTCGTTTAAATCTGTTTCGTTATAAAGACTTTTCATTTTTCTGATTGTTATTTTACACCCCGATCGGGGCTCCATGATCCCTGTTCTTTGCGCAGGGTAACGATCTGTCCAATATGATAAGCGTTATGAATATTGATATTTGCAATTACTGTAAACCATGTATCAGGATAACCTTTGATAGGAATTCCTTCAAGTTTGGTATCGAGCGCTTCATCGAGTTGAGTGCACCATTCGGAAAACACATCATAAACTTTTTCTACTGTAGCTTTCCAACTATCTACGTGACTACCGGTAGCGTCATTTGTAAAAGTATACTCGTTGTCCTTAATCTCTTCGACGGGAACATTTATGAAACGGTTGAGATACCGTTGATTCCAGAAGATGAGGTGGTTTACAATCTCGTGAATAGAATGATTGCCGCCGGATTTCCACGCAGCATTTTCCGGCGTCAGTCCATCGAGAGCATTTTTGAGAGTAACGAACCACGTCTCCTCATCGAAGCAGGCGTGCATCTGCTGAAGGAGTATATCTTTTCTAGTTATCATTGAAGTAAATGATGGAAGTTAAATACTGATCAATAAGATTAATATAAAAAGTTGCAAGTTAAAGGTCAAACGCGGTGCTTATAATAGCTTTGCAAATACTGTTTCTTTAGTATTTTCCCATTCGCCGGCAAGAATGCTGTAATAAGCCGTATCACGCATTCTGCCGTTATGCAGGAGGTGGCGGCTTCGGAGAACTCCTTCTTTTTTGCAACCGATCTTTAGCAAAGCGCGGCCGGAGCGGGGATTAGCATCATCGGTTTTAAATTCGACCCGGTTCATTTTCATTTCCTCGAAGGCGAACTGCAACATCTGAAATTTGGCATGAATATTCACGTGTGTGCCCCAGAACTTCCTTCCCATATATGACCATCCAATTTCAACACACATGTCTTTTTCCGAGAGATTTCCAAAACTGGATGAACCGGCAATCTCGCCGGATATTTTATTTATAATAGTAAAAGTGTAGCGGATGGCATTTTGTTTATTGTATAACGCGTCATTAATAAATGCGGTGAGCTCATTCTCTGTGGATGTTTTTGTTACGGTATATTCCCATATCTCATCATCGAAAAAGATACTTCGAAGCCCGTCTTTATCGGTGGGTTCGACAGGGCGGAGGAGGATCTTTGAATCCTCAAGGACGATGTTTCTATTAAAAATCATTACTCAACATAATCAGAAGGAATATTATAAAAAACGCAAACCGAGATCAATCCTTTGAGGTATTATCTGTGTGCCCGTCGTCGTATATACCTGTAATACCAATTACCTTTCCATTTGCGTCCTTGTCGAATTTGATACGGAAGTAAGGCATATCCATTAACATAAAGGTATCTTCCGAAATAGGGCTCATCTTGTAGGTTTGCCTCCATCCTCTCTGAAAATACAGTTGTCCGTTTTCATAGGTAATATTCCTTTCACCGTAAGTTCCTACATAACTTTTCAGTGTATTGATATCTATTTCCGGAGCATTCAGAGCATCTTTTAAGGATCCAATTAAAAAATTTAATTGGTTTTTAGTTTGGTCACTATTAACATTTGTTAGAACTTTTTCGAGCGCGAGAATATGGGCTTTGGTAAGAGCTAAACGGCTATCGATATCTACATCAGGAGAGACGCCTGTACCTTCCCAATTGGTTTTGGTATATGGATTAATAGCTCGTCCTTTTGGAATGTTGATATAGTAGTAGTCATTGGCTATTTCAGGTCCTCCCGGATGCGCTCCTCCGCCTGTAGACTGTCCGACAAGGGTTGCGCGATTTAACGCTTTTAAATCGTATGAGAATTCTTCAGCCCCTGAAAAAGTGAATGAGCTTGTAAGAATATATACAGGAATATCCGGCAAGCGCTTTCCCTTTAGCTCTTTTAATGTCCAGAACTGTTCAGTAGTGTCCATCGGTCTGAAGTATAGGTCATTAAGGTGCACGGGTTCCTCTCCAAAGAGATAACTGCAAATTAACTGAACTCCTGAAGCACTCCCACCGCTATTATAACGCATATCAAAAATAAGAGCATCGGTATCTTTTAAAAATTCCATAACAGAAAAAACTTTCTCTTCGATAATATTAGCCGGAGCAAATCTACGGAAGTCAATGTAGCCGATATTACCCGGGAGGATCTCTACTTTTTTAAAACCAAAATTTTCGGGTCTTAACTCTTCAATATACAAACTGTCTTCTTCTTCAGGAGTAAGCCGGATTTCCTGGAATTCCCTCATTTCTTTTACACGATCGGGTGAGAAGGAAACCTTTATATGTTTGTCATTGCTAATTTTTAATAGATCACCAGTGAGTTGTTGAGCAAAATCAACAGGATCTGTAATATTAGTATATGCTCCGCTTTGAAGTTGAGCATTTATATAATCGCCCATTTCTTTGGCAACATCGGGGAAAATGTAATTGTCCAAAAGTAACTCTGAAACTGAACTGACAGTCTCAGATTTCACTTCCATATCAAGCACAAAGTTTTCGTTTTTAACCTGTGCAAAAACCGGATCATGCATTAAAAATGCAAACGTTACTAAGAAAACAAACTGGCTAATTAATTTACTTACCATAATTATAGATTGATTTGTATATAAATTAGGATGATAAACAATATAAGAGGGTTTAGAGAAAATAGCAGTTTTTGAGTTATAAAGCAAAAATCCCCCGCGCGGAAAAACCGCAAATGCTGATTATCGGAGCAGCGAACGGGGGATTATTATGGAATAACCGTCGGAGATGGGTGTCCGGTTAATCCTTTGGAGTATTATCTGTATGACCGTCGTCGTAAATACCTATAATGCCGGTAACGTTTCCATTCGAGTCTTTATCGAATTTTATACGGAAGTATTCTATTTCCTTAAACATAAAAGTATCTTCACTTAGCGGTGTTAATTCAAAAGTCTGTCTACCCGCACGTTGATAATATAATTTTCCGTTATCATATGTGATCATTCTTTCGCCGTACTTTCCGGCATAGCTTTTGAGAACTTCGAGGCTGATCTCGGGGGCGTTCATAGACATTTCGAGAGACTCTTTAAGAAAATTGAGGCGACCCTTTCCTACGTCATCACCTGATCTTGAAGCCAGCTGTTCAAGAGCCATGATATATGCCTTTGTAAAAGCGTCTTTACTGTCTATGGGTACGTCGGGTGAGACGCCAGTTCCTTCCCAGTTGGTTTTAGTATAGGGATTAATTGCCCTGCCGGAAGGGATATTCATCACGAAATCGTCATTGACAATCTCAGTACCACCCGGGTGCGCGCCTCCGCCGGTAGTTTCGCCAACTATAGTTGCACGGTTAAGATTTTTCAGGTTATAAGAGAACTCCTCTGCGCCGGAGAAGGTGAACGAGCTGGTTAGAACATAAACAGGTACGTCGGGCATACGCTTACCTTTAATTTCTTTTAAAGTCCAGTATTGTTCCAATGTGTCATTTGGTCTGAAGTAGAGGTCATTAAGATGAACGGGCTCTTCACCGAAGAGGTAACTGCAAATTAGCTGAATGCCCGTCGGGTCACCACCGCCATTGTATCGCATGTCAAAGATCAACGCATCGCAATTTTCCACAAAGGACATTGTAGTAGCGACCTTGTCTTTGATCAGATTACCGGGACCGAAAAAGCGGAAGTCAATGTAACCAATATTGCCGGGTAACTGTTCGACTTTTTTAAAGCCGAAGTTATCACCGAGGAGCTGTTGTAGAAACATCCTGTCCTGTTCTTCCTGGCTAACATTCTGGCTTTGCATTTCCCTGATCTCATTAACCTGTCGGGGAGAGTATCCTACACGGATATGTTTATCTTTGCTAATGGATTGCAGATCCTTTGTCATTTGCATTGCGAATTCCATCGGGTCTGTAATATTATCGTAAACGCCGCTCTGGAGCTGGGACTTAATGAATTCCTCCATTTTGGCGGCAGTCTCCGGGAATATATAATTATTATTAAGAAGGTCAGAGATGTTTGTGACGACCTGCATTTTTTCCTCCGAGTTTAAGGTTTTTCCGCCGGTTTCGTTCTGACCTTTAGCGGGATTCTGGATTATTATGAGGGTGGTAAACGCCAATCCAAGGATCCGCAAAAATGTCCGTGAAGTTGAGAGTGTTTTCATTGTATTTACAGTTATTTTATTTTTTATATCTTCTTAATTAAAAAGTGTAGAATGCGAGTACAATAGTAATGCCAGTATAAATCCTAGTTTCAAGATAGTGATAACTATTTTTGTAGAATTGAACTTTTCCATTTGTTTTCCCTTCGCGCCCTCTAAAAATATTAATTGAGCTTCATATTCATTCTAATTGTAGATCTTTCGTATTTGCTTGGCTCGTTTTGTATAACCTCTTCAAAGCCAAGCTTACGGTAAAGATTAGTTGCGGCTATCATACTTGTATTTGTTTCGAGGAATAATTCAGAAGCGTTTTCTTCAGCGGCTTTTTCGATAACAGCCATAGCAAGTTTCTCGCCGATATGTCTTCCCTGGTATTCTTCTGTGACAGCCATTTTGGCTAATTCATAAGAGCCGTTTGGATGTTTTATTAATGCAACGGTGCCCACGATAGTGTTATTATAATCAGCGAAGAATATAGTACCGCCTTTTGCAAGTATCTCATGCTCCGGGTCTTCAAGAATCTTTCTATCGGGCTCTTCAACTCTAAAGTATTTTCTGATCCAGTCATAGTTAAGGTCTTTGAAGAAATCTTTATACTCCGGACGGTACTGCACGATCTTTATACCGTCTTCATTCTTTTGTTTTATCGCATCGGAGACGCGTGAAAAAATATCCTTTCGCTCCAGCTCTGCCTCGACTTTTCCAAGGACGGAAAGAATGTCATATCCCGTCGATAAGAAAAGCTCTCTAACGGATCTCTCGATCACCTGCCAAACCGGCTGGAGTTTCTTAAAGAGTTCATTTCCTTCTGTAGTTACGGTTATAACCTTTTTACGGGAATCCTCTTTTTCCTTAACCGAGCTGAGCAGACCCTTTTCGGTCAGAATATTAATTATCTGCGTGACAGCGGGCTGTGTATATCCCAGGTGATTTGCAATTTCTGTGACTGTTATCGCTCCGGTATTATGAACCAGGTAAAAAACTGTAAACCATCGGGGTTCAAAATCTAAATCAAGGTTTTTGTATACCTTATCGACATCCTGTAATAGCTTATCCGTAAGTATTCTGAATCTGGTACCGAGAGATAAATAACCTAATTGCTTAATTAAATCCATATAATGAATTATATAAGTTCTTATGTATTTTTAACATACTTATTTTATAGGCTCTTGTCAAGGGTTAATTTTGGAGAATAACTAGCGGATAAGCATCATTTTGCCGGTTTTTCTGAAGCCGGCTGAACTTAGGGTATAGAAGTATATTCCCGAAGGCAGGGAAGAAGCATCAAAAGTAAATTTATATTTACCGGGCTGAAGGTCCCGGTCGATTAAGACGGTAATTTCCTGTCCGATAGAATTATGGATGGCTAATGTGGTATATGAGCTTTGCGGAAGATCAAAGCTTATCTTTGTCGAGGGATTAAAGGGATTGGGATAATTCTGGAAAAGCTCGAATTTCTCCGGCAGGGAATTTCCAATCTGGCTAATTCCTATCGATTGTGAGTATTTTATTGTAGCAATATCGTAATCAGTAGTTCCTCCAAAGCTGATACCGCACAGGTAAACATTGTCCAGATCATCGACCAGGATGCGGTATGGAAAATCCTCAGGCGCGGAATAAAAGTTATAAGTTTGTAACCATTCCATTTTACCTGAAGAGTTGAGTTTTAATGTTCCGAGTATAAGCTGAATACCTCCTCTATCGGTAGCGCATCCAATATAAACATTTTGCTTTGAGTCAACTGTAAGACAGTATCCTATGTCGCTTCCCGATGCCTGACCGTCAAAGCGGTTAGTCCATTTTACAGCACCCGCAGAATCATATTTTATTGTAACGGCATCTTCCGTTCCCAGTAGAGTACCGCTCCTACTACTTCCTGTAACGTAGATATTATCTTCGGCATCAGTTATTACCTTATATGTGTAATCAATACTATTGCCTGTACCATCGTATATTTTAGACCATGAAAGGTTTCCCTGGTTAGAGTATTTAAGAGTAAGGTAATCGAAACCATTTGAGCCGGAAGTAACCCCGGCTATGATTATGTTATTATTTTGGTCGGTAGTGACCGAAGTAGGTCTATCATCCAGGTCCGACGGTCCGGAGAATGTTTTTGTAAACAGGAGATCTCCCGAATTGTTGTATTTAAGCGTAACAATATCGGATGCAGTTCCTGTTGTTTTACTGCTTCCTGTAACAAAGGCATTATTCTGATCATCCAGTACAAGTCCGACGGAGCTATCATCTCCATTACCTAGTCCGTTATATGTCTTTCGCCATAAGAGTTCACCTGATAAGGAGAATTTCATAGTAACGAAATCATTTAAAGAAGAAATGCTCCTTGCGGTTCCTGTAACGAAGATATTGCCGTCACCGGACACAGCGATGGATTCGCCGTAAGACTGTGTGTAGGCAGTTGAATCGAATGTTCTGATCCATTGAAATATTCCTGCAGAATCGAATCTAAGCACAGCCATACGGGTAACATCGGTAGAGTCCGTTATAAAGCCGGTAATAAAAATGTATCCCAGATCATCCAATACCGCTGATGAAACATTATCAGATCTATCAGCAGGGTAATTGTAACGTGATACCCATTGTTCATCACCAGCCGGAGAGTATTTAATGATCACAATATCAGAGGAAGTGCCGATTCCGACGGAATTGCCAATGACAATGATAGAGCCGTCAGGTTTTAGCAACATTTCTCTGGCAATGTCAAAACCCCCGGCAGGTCCATTGTATCTTTTGACCCATTGCTGGGATACCTGCGAGAAAGCCGCGAGTGAATTAAGAAAAATTAATACTATGCAGATGGAGAATTTCATTGGAATAAATTATAAAAAGGAGTAAAAAACTGCAATGTAGGATTGATTTTGGGACGAAGAGATAAAAAGACGGTGAAGCAGGCGGTATCAGGAGGACTAATACTCGCCATTATGGAATTTGGAGCATGTTAATGCCTTAACAGTATAATACTAGCGTCCTGGGCAGCAACGAAGTAGTAACCGTAACATTTCCATTTTGCTTCACCTAATAGAACAATGAGTACAACCTAATCTTAATTAGATTCAAAATTATTATAGATGAAATTGTCTTCAAATAAGCTATAAACCGATTTTATTGTAGGAAATCACCTATGGAGTGCCGAGATCTCAATTTCCGAGGTCTATAAAATAAATGAAAATTCTCTGTTATTTTTAAAAAATTTTTGTTAACATATTGTTACGCACATTTCCAAAAAAATTAATTCACTCACCTATGAGCAAAACTATTTTACTGCTTTTGTTCCTATCTGTATTTTCAGTAAAAACATATTCACAAGACCACCCACAGATAGGAAAATTCGAGGAGACAATAAACGAAAACGGAATAATAAAGAAACGCACGGTGATCAATGCCGAGCGGAACGAAGGTTACCAGTATCCTCAGGAGTACAGCCAGATCCCGTTTATACTGGATGCAAACGGGACAAACTTAAGATGGAACACCGGTGACGCAACGGCTATATCAAACCATTGTGAAGTAAGCCGGAATGGTAACAGCACGATCAACTCGTGGGATCTAAATAGTAAGAGAATATCACTATACGGTAATGCCAATAACACACCAGCCTGGGAATATTTCGTAAGTAGCGAAACGAGCCAGAATAATATTGCAATTTCCGATACTGGCGGAGTAATTGCGACAGGGTCACATCATAATATTTTATTGTTCAACAGTTCGAGTAATACTCCATTTTTTAATTATGACCTCACAACATTGCCAGATACCGGGATAGCCGGACCGGTCGATATAACAAGTAACGGAAATTTTTTGATTGCATGTGCATCAAGGTCAGATTCGAGCACAATACTCGGTTTCAACAGCGGTTCGACAACCCCAGTATGGAGCTTTAAAGTAGTGCCGGCAGTCAGCACAGGCTTAATCCAGGGTATCAAGATATCAGCAAATGATTCGGTAGTTATAGTGAATACATACGGAGAATTTCTTGTATTCAGAACATACACCGGGCAGCTTCTGGATAGGGGGCTAATAAATCCTCTTTCGACATCGGGAACTCAAAGCCGTCAAGGAATCAGCGGAGACGGAAGTATAATTGCAATGATCAATTACAGGGGATATGTAAGAGTATTTCAATGGAATGGAAGCTCATATGTATTCCAGTGGGAACACCAGGAGGCGCCCGGGTCATTTTATAACTGGATGTATGCGGTCGACATAACCGACAATGGTGATTTTATCGCCGTAGGTACATTGAATTTCATAACAGCTTCCTCATACGACGGAAAGGTAAAAGTCTTTTCTTCGGGAAGCTCAACACCGATATGGACGTTTTCAGGTGCAGGTGATGAGATTAGCAACGTATCCTTTTCAAAGAGTGGTAATATATTAAGTGCATCATCATATGGACCGATCAGCAACTCAACAGAGGATCTTTTTATATTTAAGACATTTGCCGGGAATGTACCATTGTATGCACTCAATACTCCGGGTTCATTATACTGGACGAGCACATCTGGTGATGGAAGTACTGTGGTAGCCGGCGGGAAGGCAATTCACGCGAGGACATTCGGAAACGGCGGAACCCTTTATAATATAGAGGTTGATACCAATGATATTCCGGTGGGAATAGTGAATAACGCCGGAAACACACCGGAAAGCTACGCGCTTTATCAAAATTATCCAAATCCTTTCAATCCTTCTACACAGATAAGATTCGACATAGCTAAAGCGTCGGGTGTGAAATTAACGGTCTATAACCAATTAGGTCAGCAGGTTACGTTGCTAGTCAACGGAGAATTACAAGCAGGCTCATATAGCTATAATTTTGATGCGAGCGCTTATCCGAGCGGAGTATATTTCTATAAACTCGAAACGGAAGGCTTTACACAAACAAAGAAAATGTTACTAATAAAATAACCTTTAAAAATTTTCATTAAGTAAATTTAACTGCCATGGAGACACAAACCACCGGAAAGCTATTAATGTACAACAAGGAGGACAACGAACTATTACAAGAGCAGGAGTATAAGCTGATCGCCGGAAACGGCAACTGGTACGTATCCGAGGAAGGGAAATTTATTAACAGACCCGATGTAAGAGCAAAATGTGAGTTTAACCTGACGCCATTGGGTTATTCGGGTGTAAGGATCCAGCTAAGCTCTCCTCAAAAGAACGTGACATATGAAATTACCGGGTCAAACGGAAAAAGTTACACGTATTTTTTCAGAGAGGAAGATGATATGCAATCGGGCGAGGTGGATATAGACGAGAAGATATTCGACGGACCAAACCCAATGTTCGATTACTTTAACGCGTTATTAATGGTTGGATTGGCGGAAGGTGAATCGGCTGTTAAAAAAGTGTATGCTATCAATTGGGATACGGGCAAGCTGATACCATGTGAATACAAATTTACAAGGAATGGCAATGTGATAGAAATAGAAAAGCCGGAATTTTTAGGCAATGCAAAGATCACATTATCGGAAAAAGATTTTGGTCTGCTGGAGTATGAGGGACCGGGTGAGATATACAAGTTCGCCACCTAAAAAATTATTTGAGTTAAAGAATATTTCAGGCTCTACCGGTTTTCGGCAGAGCCTTTTTTTATGTTAATTCCATTGTGGAACCTACAACATTCCCTAGTAAACAAAGATAATGCTGAATGCAAGAATTATTACGACCACTATAAAAAATCCTGAAGAGGTCGTGATTATAGTAAGTAGAATGCCTTTTATCCCTTTCAACTGAGCAAGCTGATAATAGGAGTAAAGGAGATATAGGGCAATTATAATAGTTCTCAAAGACCAAAGTAGAGGATCTATAAAAATCAAAAGCATAAATAATATACCAATTACAAGTGTTGCTGCAAAAAAGTATAATGAAATCACGAATGATTCGGCAATGTTAATTCCTGTTCTTTTTCCATTAAACAAATAGAAAGTCAGCGAATATACCGCAGGCATGATAAAACTAAAATAGTTCATGTTCTGCTTTACAATGTTATTCAGCTCATTATGTTTTACATCCGTATTATCAGAGGGAAGGATAACATCACTGAAATTATGAAATAGTACCAGGTATATACCAAGGATAAACAAATAAAAGGCAATGGGCTTAGTGTAAGAGACCCGTTTTCCGGATAAGAATTCTCTCGAAAATTTACCCGGTGAAATTATAAGCTGTAAAAGGGTCTTAAGATGTTTTGACTTAATATTGAACTTTTCCTTTGCAAGATCTTTTGAAATCGTTGAAACACCATACCGTCCGGTATTTGTTTCCTGGCCGCAATTTGAACAGTAATTTCCGGTTACGGGACTACCGCAATTAAGACACTTATCAGTTGTGGTCCAATTCTTATCTGACATTATACTTTATTGGATTTCAGTTCCTTTAAGCTGTAAAAGGTACCACGCCAATCGACACCGCCTCTGATCACGCTCAGGAAAACCGATCTTATCATGAGGTAAGCGATAATAGAACACGCAACGGGGTAAGTGAGAAAGTAGAAAATACTTATTCCGTTTGCTTTTGTTAAGAGCAGGTATATAAGGAAGATTATTACAAGTATTGCTCCATCTATAATTAAACTGATACCGCTAAGAAAAAAAAGGCTTATATAAGGTAGGGTTGATAATACAATGAGCATAAAAATAGAAGGAACTGCATTGAGCAGGCTGTAATTAAAACCTGAGTACGTGTTCTTATAGAATGCCCGTATCATTTCGCCAACTGACTGATACCATTCAATGGATAATTGTTCAGGAGCATAAACAAAGTTAGAACGATAGCCGGATTTTTTAACAAGCTTCCCAAGCATAATGTCATCATCCGGACGCATCCTCAGTGTTTCAAATCCGCCTGTATTTTTATAAGCGTCTGCCGTGATCATATTGAAGGAGCCTATACCGATGAAGTATTTGCTTTTGGGGTTAGCTACTTTCCACGGTTTAAATTTTACCATGAAAAGGAATTCGAAAATACATATAACTGCGGTCAGAAGGGTCTTTTTAAAAACGTGTGAAGGTGCCATTGCCAGGTGATCGGTGTTGTTTTGTTTTATGTATTCCAATACACGGTTCAGCGTATCCGGTTTAAAAACTACATCTGCATCAGTAAATATAAAATACTTGCCGGAAGCATTTTTTGCTCCGTAATCGAGTGCATAGTTCTTTCCGAGCCATCCCGGTGGAAGTGAAGTTATGTGAACGACTTTCAGATGGGAATTTATGGCGGATAAGTCATTTAAAATCCTGCCCGTACTATCATCGGATCTATCGTTAATTGCTATTACTTCATATCGTGGATAATCCAGAGCCAGGACCGACGAAAGGGCTTCTTTTATTTTCTTTCCCTCATTTCTAGCGGGTATAATGAATGAGATAAATGGTGGATCGTCAACCTTAGTTGGCGGGAAGTCTTTCAGGTTTTTAATCGACTTACTACCGAAATAATATTCAATATAGGTCAGTAAATAAAAAACGAAAAGAATAGAGATAAAGATATTAAGGGGGTCGCTAACGAAGGAATCAAAGAAGTGATTAAAACCCAAAGTTACGGATTAATGTTACACGGTTACGGGTATACACAGATAAAAACGTCCGATCTCAATGTCGAATGAATCACCGTCATCATCCTGCATGCTATAAGAGCCTTCCATTGTACCCCAGCTCGTATCAAGAGGGCAATAGCTTTCGTATTCAAAATCGTCACCGGGCTCGAGGTAAGGAGTTTTACCTATAACTCCGGGACCATCTACGACCTCTGTATCGCCCTCGGAATTAATGATTTCCCAATGACGTGAAACCAGCGTAACTGCCTTATCGGAATTATTTGTAATAATTATCCTGTATTTAAAATAATAGAGGTTATTATCGGTGTCCGAATGCTCCTGCACGTATTCAGGAAAAACCTGAACTCTTATGCCATTAGTAGTGGTATCCGAATTAATATTTGTAGTCATGAACCAATTGTTTTTTACTTATCGGAATATATAAATTATTTTAATAAACATCGTCATATCTCTCAATCATAAGTATAGAGTGCTGAGAGACTATATAATATTTTTCATCCTGATAGAGAACTTCGACTGCTCCTTTTTGAAGGTAAATAGCAAGGTCGCCTTCTTTTGCCTGCAAGGGAATATATTTTACTGCTTCATCGTTTCCTTTCCAATCCTCATCAAGACCTTCGGCAGGGAGTGGTATCGGATAGCCCGGTCCCACTTTCATCACGAACCCGCTCCTTACTTCTTCCTTTTCCTGTACATTGAGAGGAAGATAAAGACCGGTTTTGGTTTTTTCGTCGGCAGTCTTTGGTTTTATTAAAACCCTATCACCGACAATTATGAGGTTCTTTAATTTCTCGGCTTCAGAAGTATGCGTATCCATCAATCCCCTTTACAATAAAATATAACTTTAATAGTAATTCTCAATATAAAATTTTTCCGTAAAGTATTTTTTCTTCCAATCAGGATCAACTATGTCAAGTAATAATCCTTCCCCTGCACCAATAGAGTAAAATATGACCCTTTCGTAATCACTTAATTTGGCTTCTCTCAAAGTCTTCTGTAATTCTTTAAATGCGTATATTATCACATTGTTTACATCCTGGTAATCGGAAAGATGCTGGAATGCTTTTGTGGGTGTATATCCGTCATTTAGCATTTTCATGACCTGCATTTCTGTATACCGGGCAATCCCTTCCTGCCAAAGCTGGAAAGAGAAGTAACGGTAATTTTCCTCGCCAAATATCTCTTTGAGCTTCGATCTTTCTTTTAAATATTCATTAAGCTTATCTTCATTATAATCTGCAATTAAATCTGCCAGTAGAGCATTTGTTACCGCAAGCTTCTGTTCTGCTTCGGCTGAGTTATATGGGAATGGGAAGTTTATCATCCACATACCCGACTCATCACCTTTTGCAAGATCGAGAGATGCGACTGATGTGTAGTAATCAGGATCAGACATTTGCATCTGGTGGAAGTGCTCATGTAGTAATGTTATTGTCCAACCGACAGAGTTTAAGCCGGTGTTTTCCGGGAGTCCGATCACAATAGTAGGAATTCCGTCAATTGCTGGAAAAGTCGCTAAAAGTTTCTTGTCGAATGTCCTATTACGGTAATAGACTTCCTGCTTGAGAATATCATCATATCCCAAGGAAATGAAATCATCGGTCAAAGGAGTATGTCCTAAGAGATACTCATAATTATCGTCCACTAACAGAATGACGAAAGGTGTTTTTGACCATCCCTGCCAGATGCTATCAGCGGATTTTTCCTCTATCCTGTATGCCTCGACTATACGGACTTTATCATCGAACCGGATAGCAGGTTTATCCTGCGCTTGGGCAAGATATGGTAAAAACAAAATTAGTATAAATAACAGGTTTTTCAATTTAAGTGTATTCATGTTTCTAGATTATTAAATTTAAATAATCTAAAATTAGTTTCGCACGCGAAATAATTCTTATCAAATGTTGCTAATAATTAAGGGATAAATTCCTGTATTCGCGAGGGGATAATCCGGTATGTTTTTTAAATAATAAAGAAAACGAGGAAGGGCTTTCAAATCCGGTATCGTAGCAAATGTTTGTTATGCTTTTCTTCTCGGTTCTCAACATTTCGCAGGCGTGTATCATTCTCTGTCTAAGTAGGAATTCATATGGGGTAAGCTGATAAAGTTCTTTAAACAATTTGATAAGATAATATTTGGATAATCCAGCTTCCCTGGAGATATCATCGAGATTTAATTTTTCATCATAGTATGTACGGATAAAATCTTTTGCTCTATTTAGTTTGCGGTAAGTTTCCATCCTCGTTGATTTCTTTTGGTGGCTCAGGTTCTCTAATTCGTTTTCTATTTTACTCCCCAACGAATTTAAATGTATTAGTACTTCGAAAAACTTTTCTTCTCCCCACTGGAAGTCCGTAGAAATTCTCTTCATGCCAGTACTCATTTCACGGATTAGGGAATGGAAACTCCAGTCAGCCGGGAATATTTTTCCTGAGATACTTTCCGAAAGGGTATCGGTTACAAAATCCTTTTTAAATAACAGCAATACAGGTCCGCGGTCAGTACCGTTCATCTTGGAAATAGAAAATTTTTCATTTTTATTTAAAATGAGAAAAGATCCATTTCGCAACCGGGTTTCTCGATCGTTTTGAGAGATCATGCATCCTCCTCTATAGGCGTAGATCAATGTCGGAGGCAGGAATGTCTCACCGACAGTAAATCCAAATACATCGTTACCCGTGTTCAATGTGATGTATGCAGGTTTCTCAGCGATTCTATTTAGAAGTAATAAGAGATTAGGCTTAAAATTGGAATCTTGCATTAAAAAATGAAATATTACTTAAAATATATTACATTTGATGCAAAAAACAGTGAAAAGGTTTAATTTTAGCGCGTAATATGGCTTTTACCCCAAATTGTATTGTTTTTTTTGGTTATTAATAATAAGTTAATAATCGTTAGCAATGTGAATTTACTTTTTCGTCAACCATTTAATTAAACAAGGAGGGCTACGTGTTATTACGAGCGCTTATTTTGGGGATTTGTTTTTCTTTTTTTGGAGGGTTTATTGCTGAAGTCAGCACCGTTCAAGCATCAACAAACGGTACTGAAAAGGTAGAGCAAAACAGGAAAAAGAAGAAAAAGAAATCTTCAAAGAAAAAGACTTACAAGAAGAAGTCTAGCAGTAACCTCTCGAGTTTCGGACAGGCATACAGAGAGGCAAGAAAAAAAGGTTTAAAGACATTCAAATACAACGGTAAGACTTACACGACGGAGAAAGACACCGACGGTAAGAAGAACATCACCAGCAATAAGAAAAGCAACAACAACAAGCGTGAAAGCGCCAGTTATAAGAATGTAAGCTTTGGCTCTGCTTACAAGGACGCAAAGAGAAAAGGTCTTTCTACTTTTACCTGGAATGGAAAGAAGTACACCACCGGTAAGACAGTAGGGAACAAGAAAACTTCAAATAAAAATAAGAAGTACACAAAGAGCAAGAAGAACTCTAAAAAGAAATATTCCAAGAAAAGAAAAACTTCTAAGAAGCGTTATACAACTAAGAAGAAATCTTCGAATAATTCTTATAAGTCCTCAAATAATACCTATACTCCTCCGCCGAGCTATAATAACGATAACTCCGGAAGAGAGTATAAGAGGGAGAGCAATAATAACAATACTCCTGTAAAGAAAGAACCAAAGAAGGAATAATTTTAGGGGAGAATTAAAAGATTTAAAACCCGGTTTTTCAGCCGGGTTTTTTATTGGCTAAAATTGCAGTGGCTTCGATCTCGACAAGCATATCAGGATGAGCAAGCCCGCTAATAACGACCATAGTAGAAGCGGGTTTGATTTCAGAAAAGAATTCACCGTGAGCTTTGGCAACGCCATCCCAAGCACCGATATCCGTAATAAACATGCGTGTCCTTACAACATCATTTATGTCACCGCCCAGCTCGCTAATAGCAGAGCGTATCTTATTTAAAATAAACATTCCCTGGGCATATGCATCACCCACTCCGACAACTTCACCATTTTCAAAGGAGGTTGTGCCGGCTACTTCGATGATATTTTCCGCAAGAACCGCGCGGGAATACCCGACGGAATCACCCCATTTTGTGCCAGCCGATACTTTTTTTCTTTCGCTCATTTTATCTTCGGTTTTCTTTTCTAATGACGAGTTTTAATCCAGACCAGATATCATCCACAGCGCATACTTTTATATCCACAAGTCCCATCGGGAGGGCAACTTCACGGATAACATCCTCCGTAATATCTGTAGGTACCTTAGATGCTTTCTTTGGCCACGAAACCCATATCATTCCGTCCTGCTCTATGGATCTCATATTCTTTTTCAATTCGGAAGCAAGGTCCTTACGGCTTTTAGTGAATATGTGAACAAAGTCAGCTTTGCCTGTTTTGATCTGTTTAACAGCAGGAGGAATTTCTTCCAGCAGATCCATATAATTCTTTGGCTTATTTATGAAGCGGACTTTAAAGCCTTCTTTAATACCGAGTTTTTTTACGAGCGGTGTACCGGAATATCCTGCGGGCATCAGTCTTCGAATTTAGTTTCTATATCGATCGGTGATAAAAGTGTCCTGTGGACGGGACATTTCTTAGCGATGTCAATTAGTTTGAGCTTTTGCTCGTCGGAGAGCTGTCCTTTTGTTTTTACCGTCACATTAAATTTATAGATCTGGGCTTTTTTACCCTCTTCGCAATTTTCACAATCTTCTACATAATCTTTTCCGTGAGTTATAATGGCTTTAAACTCGTCAACATTCCAACCTTTTCTATCAGAGTACCATTTCATAGTCATTACGGTACAGGCGGCAAGTCCTGATGCAATGAGACCATAGGGAGTCGGTCCTTTATCATATCCACCGGAGGAGCCAGGTTCATCTGCAATTATTTCGTGACCGTCTACGGAGATGTGTGTAGTGAATTTTTCATCCGGTCTGAGAACGGCAATTGTTTCGTTTGTGCTCATAATTTTTGATCAGTTTAGTTTTTTGCTCATTATTACACTGCGGTAGTTAGTATCTTTCCATTGAACGTATTCGATGAAGCGGTAGCCTTTCTTTTTGTATATTTCGATAAGATGAGAAGCGCCCTCGGCTGTATCGAGAGCAAGCTCGGCGTCACCTTTGTTGCGGGAATGTTCCTCGATCAATTCCATCAAACGGCTTCCTATGCCCGATCTCTGAAGCGCGGGATCAACTCCAAATTGTCCAAAATATCCGACACCATCTTTATCATACCAGTTACATCTTTCGTAACCCGATTCATGGTAATAGGATATAGTTGCTATGATCTTGCCATCTTTTAAAGCAACCAGGCAGTATGCCCTGTTAATTCTGCTCAATGTTATGTCGTCTGCCTGGTGAGTAGCAATGTACCGAAATCCCATATCTGCTAGCTGTTTGTAGCTTTTATTAAGGAGTTTGGTCAGCTCAGAAACCGAATCCCTATTCGGATCAAATTGGCGTATCTCTATGTTATTATATTCCATTAAATTAGTACTGGCATACTTAATATAATTTTAATCGCTTAACATTTCAATCATATATAAATATATTCAGTTTAAGAAACTAAACAGCAGTGGAATCTGTTTGATATTACGTAGAGAATTAGAGCAAACAATAACCCACAAATGAAAATGAAACCATTAATAGTGATCGGTATCGCGGCGGTAGCCGTGCTGGCTTTTCTATTCAGAAATTCGCTTTTCTCCGGAGGGCACGAACCGGACAACAATGTAGTTAGTGAAAACGTCAAATTGGTGTCCGATTCATTGGATTCGGAAAATAATCAAACCCAGGGAGATAATATGTCCGATAAAGTAAACAAAACCGAAGAAGAGTGGAAGAAAGAACTAACAGACGAAGAGTACCACGTTCTTAGAGAGAAAGGAACAGAGAGACCCTTTACGGGGAAGTATGAAGATTTTAAAGATGTAGGCACATTTCATTGTAATGCGTGCGGAAATCCTGTATTCTATTCGACTGCAAAGTTCGAATCAGGATGCGGATGGCCAAGTTTTTTTGAAGCGGTAACGGACAGCAGTATTGTGCTAAGTGAAGACACTTCGCATGGAATGGTGAGGACTGAAGTAACATGCGGAAGATGCGGATCTCACTTAGGACATGTATTCGATGACGGTCCTCCTCCTACTGGAAAGAGGTACTGTATAAATTCGGTATCATTACAATTCAAAGACAAAGATGGGAACGAAAAATAAGTAAAGGCCCGCTCATGCGGGCTTTTTTTATATCCGCATTTTCCCTTCTTTTCCAAGCAGTTTCCTTAATACACCCAATTGTCCGGCGTGGTATGATTCATGAAACATAAAAAATGCTACCTTTTTGTCCTTTTCATCATCTCCTTCATTCAGAACCTTGTTTATTTCTTCCGTAAGCTTCTCGAAATCTTTCTTTATTGTATCAATATCAATTGCAACATCGGTTGAGGGAAGTTGTTTATTCCCCGCGTAATATTCTTTGTATTCAGGTTGGAGGATCCTTCCACTCCCAACGTCTTCAAGCAGATCATCACGCGTATTTACAATATGTCCTGCAACCCAGTTTATAAGGTTTACCCTGTCATCAGCAGTGGTGAGACTATCTTCGTTTGAAATTTCTTCAAGATTTTTATTAAATACAAAAGTATTGTACTTCATTATTAATTTTATTTCTTCTGCTGCCATAATTTATGAATTTAGATTAAGATTAATTTTTTCCAATTTATGTTGATAAGAGTATCAAGATTAAAATAATTTTACAATGTCAAACAATACCGGAGCAATAAATAGCAATATTCAAGAACATAATCCTAAGTTCTTCAGGAATAAATTCGAGAATGCATTATCTTATAGTGAATATAAAAATTTAGTACTTAGGCTGGCTGATGAGAGAGATACGACCGGTACGGAGAAAAGTGAAAGCAGGGTAAACAATACCAAGCTAAATGCCGTAAGAATGAAAAGATGGGATAATACGATCGAGATACTGCCCGGAATGGTCGAGATCACTATGGATCTAAAAAGGGATTATGCGTGGTTGGTATTAACGGAATCATGGTGCGGAGATTCTGCGCAGAACATTCCTGCAATAAACAAGATAGCGGAACTCTCTGATAATATAGGGTTAGGGTTTATTTTCAGGGATGAGAACCCCGAATTAATGGATTGCTGTCTGACGAGCGGGACACGATCGATACCAAAGCTTATATCAGTAGATAAGTCCAACTGGAGCTATATGGGAACGTGGGGACCCCGACCTGAGCCGGCGCAGGAGATGATGCGGGAACATAAACGAACAAAGCAGAAAGAACTTGCCGAAGTTCAGAAAGATATAGCAATATGGTACACGAAAGACAGATGTGAAACTATACAAAAAGAATTTATTGAACTAATAAACCGCTGGGAAAACAGCTAGACGCTCTTTAGGTGTTGTAATTAGCAACAAGAACTTTATTTTAAGTTTAACTAACCTTCCTAAAATTGTTGCCGACGGACACAGTAATAAAAAATTCGCCGGTCTTTTCAAAAGAAATTTTGAATGACCGGTTAAACATTTACAGGTTTGAGAAAGCTCTGACTGAAAGCACATTCGCAGAGGATGTTAAGAACGGGCTTACCGCAGAGAAAAAATTTCTATATCCGAAATATTTTTATGACGACAGGGGCTCGGAGCTCTTCGATAAAATAACACAGATAGAGGATTATTATCCAACACGAACGGAGGAGAGTATCTTAATTGAGAGGTCGGGTGATATTATAGAGTTCAGTAAAAATAAACCTGTGATGGTAGAGCTCGGTAGTGGTACGTCTACAAAGACCCGTCACTTACTAGATGCGGAGCTCGAAACAGGACGGCAGTTGAATTACATTCCTCTCGATGTTTCGGATATACTGATTCCCACATCTGAACAATTACTTAAAGATTATTCAAACTTAACAATAAATGGCATAATTGCAGAATATATTTCTGGATACAGGATAGTTAAGGATATAGATAACTCGGACAATCTAACGATATTCCTGGGCTCGAGCATAGGTAATTTCCGAAGGTCATACATTAAGGAATTCCTGTCAAAGATCGCAAGCGAGATGAAGGATACAGATGCATTGCTGATAGGGTTCGATCTAATTAAAGATGAAGATATATTAGTACGAGCTTATAATGACAGGGACGGCTTGACGGCGGAATTTAACCTCAATATTCTTCAAAGAATAAATAATGAACTGGGTGGAGAATTCGACCTGTCAAAATTCAGACATGAATCCATCTACAATAAAGAGAAGAGCAGGATAGAAATGCATTTGTTCTCGAAAGAGGAACAGAGTGTAATGATAAACGATATTGGTTTGAAAATAGATCTTAAAGAAGGGGAGAGTATTCACACCGAGAATTCTTATAAATTTAACGATGACCTTATAATGGAATTTGCGGATACCGCAAGACTGGACTGGATAAAGACATGGAATGACGATAGAAAGTATTTTGCACTAACGTTATTTAATAAAAAAGGCAGCTAAAAGCTGCCTTTTTAGTGTTATAAAATGTTAAAATTTATTTTATTAGTAACATCTTCTTAGTTTCTGCAAAGTCACCCGTTCTCAGGGTATAGAAATATATTCCTGAATTAAGCTCGGATGCGTCAAAGCTAAAGTCATAGCTTCCGGCGGTTAAGCTTTTGTTGACCAGTGTTTTAACTTCCTTACCAAGAATATCATAAACTTTCAGCGTTACGAACCCGTTCAGAGGTATATCAAATGATATTGTGGTCGAGGGATTGAAGGGATTCGGATAATTTTGTTGCAGAGAGTATTTTTCCGGAACAGAACTATTTTGATTTTCTAATCCTACAAGCATATCAGGATCGTAGAATGAGATCAATCTTGATTGAACACCCGGGACTATTGTACGGACAAGGTTTCCCGTAGCACTGTCAACCTCATGAACACCGCTTCCATTTGTTGTAAGGAAGTTTCCATTCCCAAGCTGCCAGACACCTCTATTTCCGGTTACGCCCTGTAACTGTTTAATAAAAGTACCTCCGGCGGAAGGGAAAATAAGGATCCCTTGCTGAGAGCCGGAAGAAAAATTAGCAATTGCAACGTTACCATTCTGCATGTTATGTACCTGCTGTGGAAATGACGAGATAGATGCAAAGGTACTCTGGAAAGTTCCGTTCAGGTCATATTTGCTCACACCGGTGGGCGTATTTATTACAGAGATCAGCATATCGGAAGTTCTGTATTCTATGAACCAACTCGAGGCTATTCCGGATGTAATGAAAGTTCCGAGATAAGCGCCGCCTGTATCGAATTGTGGAATTGCGTTAATATTAGGTCCCGTGCCTACGGTTCCGAGGAGGTTTCCATTTGATTGGTAAGCATGACCTCTTGTATTATCAAGTATCGAGGTATTGACGCCGGTCGAAGGAGCAAATAGCCTTATAAATACCCCCGACGTATCATATTCGAAAATCCCGTCTGTAGTCTGGTCTGAAATAGTAATTGTGCCCCTGGGCGTTTGAACTGCATGTTGAGGAAGGCTCAGATTTACAGCATCAGGTGGAATAAAATCAGACTCTACAAGGTCGCCGTTCTGCGGGTTGAATGCCCAAACTTTATCATTGGTCGATTCAGGAATTAAGAGAAGATTATTACTTCCCCCCTCCAGTATAGAAGGCTGAGGGATCCCGAGTGTTGGATTTAGTACGGTACCATCAGCATAATGGACCCGGGCTTTTAAGATATCGTACCGGGTAATTATATTATCTAAATAAGATACTTCAGCCCCGGCATATATGTCAGCGAGATTATTGATAATTCCATAAACAATTTTACCATCCTCTATTCCAAGTGCGCGAATGTATATACCTTGCTCGAGATAGATCTCCATTGGAGAATTATCCTGTAAAGCAATATTTCTGATCTGTAATTCGATTTTCGGGTCTTTTTCCATGGAAACCAAAAGGTCAGAAAAATTGCTGTGCGGTGTATTGCCTGCGAATCCTGAAGAAAAGAAGGAAAATGCCAAAAGAAGTGTGAGTAAAAATTTCATAAGTCCCCCATTTTGTGTTTTGGGTAATTTTACCTAAAAAACAAACTATTGTAAATATAAATAAAAAAGGGCAGTCAGAGCTGCCCCGAGTAGTTATATATCCTTTGCGCACCGGAAACCAGATATGAGCCACCTTTCGTGTGTCTTAAAGAAATTACGGTATGTATTACGCGTCGATTGTTTTGGCGTGCCAAATGAGCCGCCTCTTAGAACCTTTTGGTTGTTGAACCATTTGTCATTATATTCGGCAAAACCTGATTTGAATCCGGGATATGCCATAAACTCCGATGAAGTCCATTCCCAGGCATCACCTATCATCTGGTAACATTCATAATAGCTCTTACCCTTTTCATAAGAATTTACATCGGTCGTTCTCCATACATCCATTCCGAGGAGGCTTGTGTTTTCAAATGATGGATCGTCATCACCCCATGGGAAAAGTGTGCTTTTTCCCAGATCCTCATTGAAAGATGCAGCTTTTTCCCATTCGCCTTCGGTAGGGAGGTGCTTTCCTGCCCATTTAGCGAAGGCATCCGCTTCGAAATAGCTGATATGTGTTACAGGTTCGTTGGCAATGTCTTTTATGTATGATTTTCCGCGGAAGTCATATTTATACCATTCACCGCTGTCATCCTGCAGCCAGTATAGAGGGGCTTCCCATCCATTGTCGTTTACTGCATACCAAGCTTCGGAGAGCCAGTGGCGGAATTCTTTATAGCCGCCGTCATTTATAAATTCAAGATACTGTCCATTTGTTACAGGATAGCGGTCGATCAGATAATCGTTGAGATAGATCTTGTGCAAGGGCATTTCTATATCGTATGCAAAACGGTCACCGTATCTCTCTGGGTCAAACCCCATTTCGAAAATACCTCCGGGAATTTTCACCATATCGAAATTAATCTCTCCGGATGAAGTAGGCGGTTCCTTCATTGTTTTAGGATTGTAATCATCCTGCAGGAGATGCTGAACATCGTAAACTATTAATTCCTGGTGCTGGTATTCATGATTATAGCCGAGTTCGAACTTCTTTTTAATGTCGTCGGTTATCTCAACGTTTTCATCCAGGAAGAAGTCGAGTACTTGCTTGTTGATGTGATTACAGTAGTTAATGGTTTCTTTAACAGTCGGGCGAGAAAGTGTACCGCGCTTTGCTTTATTAAAGAGTTTACCAAAGGTTAAGTAGTATGAATTAAAATAAAATGCGTAATCCTCTTTGTAGGGAACAAATTTATCTTTATAATACGACCGTAGGAGTTGTTCATAAAACCACGTGGTATGACCGATATGCCATCTCGGAGGGCTCATATATGCCTCTGTTTGAACAACATAATCCTCGATCTCCAGGGGGTCCAGTATATCGAATGTAAGATATCTGACATCGAGGAACTGGTTATAAAGTTTTACTCGTTCTTCACTAATGGCTTTATTGCCACCCACTTTGTTCGTAGTTATAATAATGTTTTCCATTTTATTCTTTTAATTTCCTTAATTAAGACTTAATTTAGCCTGAATAGAAATATATTGCATATTCGCTAAAATTTAAACTCACTTCTCGTGTTTCCGGTAAAATTTGAACATGTTTCCCGTTATTATGGTGAAAAAGCAGCGGTTAAGGACGCTACTTTTGAGATAGAGGATAATTTAATAACCGCGATAATAGGTAAGAGCGGAAGCGGTAAGTCAACTCTATTGCAGATGGTGAACGGGCTGGTTCATCCGTCATCGGGTAAGGTTTATCTCTTTGGTGAGGAACTTGATTACAGGAATATTATCCCGACACGGCTTAAAATAGGCTACTCGGTGCAGGGCACGGGGTTATTTCCTCATATGAACGTCTATGAGAATATTGCGCTCCTGGCTAAGGTGAACGGGCACAGAAACCCGGCGGAACTAGATAACAGGATCGAAGAGCTGATGGGTTTTGTGAATCTTGGACCCGGGTTTAAGGAGAAATTCCCATATCAGCTATCCGGTGGAGAGCAGCAGAGAGTGGGAATTTGCCGGGCTATGATATTGAATCCGCCGATATTTTTATTGGATGAGGCGTTTGGTGCTCTCGACCCTACTACAAAAAATGAGATACACGCTGAGCTGTTGACGTTACAGGAGAATGAGCCAAGATGTATTATAATGGTGACACATGACTTAACGGAGGCAAAGCGGCTCGCCGATAAAATTATGGTAATAGACGAGGGGGAGATACAGCAATATGACGACAGGGATGTCGTATTAAACAACCCTTCCAATGATAAGGTGAAAGATTTTATAATGAGCCAGTATTGAGAAAATTAACAATGAAACATTTGCTTGTGCTAGTATTCATTTTTTTTCTGCCCCAGACATTTTCTATAGCACAGGACTATCCTAATGAAACATACAATGTAGGAACTAAATATTTTCGGTGGATCGATACAAACCGCTTAGACCCGTATTATGGAGATTACAGGATCATAAATGTCCAGGTATGGTACCCGTCCGATATTACGGAATCAAATAACGAGTACGAAAGGTCAAGTTATTATAGTAACATTGAAGATATATGGGAAAAATTGAACGGGTGGTCAGCAGAAGATGTGACACTTGTCTCAAGTATTAGCACAATATCATTTGTAAATGCTCCGGTGAGTACTCAGAAGAAAAGTTTTCCTCTATTGATATTTTCCCCAACATTGGGAGGAAATATCAGCCTGTATACCTATTATGCTGAAGCATTAGCACGGAACGGATTTATTGTAGCGGGTGTAAATCATTTATACGAAAGCGAGTTTGTATTAAATGAAGAGGGTGAGGTTTTCCCTTCCGATCTTTCATTTCATGATAGTTTGAAATTGCTGGAAATCCCGGCTCAAATAACAGCCGATGATTACAGGAAAGAGAAAGGTAAACGGCAAAAAGTACTTGCGGAAGACATGATCTATTCTCTCAATAAACTGGAGGAAGTTAATCCGGAAGATTTTGATGGAAAAATTGACCTTAAAAGTATTGGTGTATGGGGGCATTCGATTGGCGGAGCCGCGGCTATTTATGCGAGCATTCTGGATGACCGCATTAAAGCGGTTCTTGATATAGATGGAACGCCTCCTACAGTAGCTCTGGAAGGAATTAACGTTCCGTTTATGTTTATCGAGGATCTCCCTGATTATAAGAATCATGACGGTTTCAAGAAGCAGTTTATCAGGAGAAGTGAGTTTTGTGAAAAAGTAAAAGGGGGTGCGTATAGAGTTTTAATTGGTGGAGCTGATCATAATAGTTTTTTAGATATAAACTATTATAGTGCCGACAATGAGCCCGTTAAAGAAAATGCACTCAGGATAATTAGTGAGACTCTGGACTATATGAAGACTTTTTTCGATATTTATCTGAAAGGAGAAAATTTAGTTATAGATGAAAAAAAATCCGACTCTCTGGAAGTAATTAAATTTTGACGAAGAAGTCCTTCACCCCTGCAAATTAAATGCAGGGGTGAGCATCACATAAAGATTTTTCACCACAAAAAAAAATTAAAAACTACATTATACGGAACACTTCTCTGCGTCCGCCCTCTACCAGATCCATATATCCATCCATAGCATTTTGAACTTCCATATTCCCTGCATATTCAGCCATGCCTTTTTCGAACTCATCGATTGATTCAACGTCGGTTTCGAGAATAACCGTCCAATAAGTTGCAATATAATCAACCATGATCTTCATGCCGGAAAAACCGCCTGCCTTTTCCATTACATCGCCTGCTTTTTTAAATTTCTCGACCAAATTTTTTGCCTGACCGGGTTTGCAATAAAAAACCTCTCTGATGCGTAACATTTTTCTTTTCTCCTTAGTTTTTAGTTTAGAATTATAGAGATGAAATGTACATATTCTAAACGAAAAAAGGAAGTTCACGAATCTTGAAATGTTATGATTTCAGCTAAAAATCAGTATAATTAGGGGTTCGGAAGGCTTGAAAATACTTGCTCCGGAAATCAAGATGGTATTAATTTCTCTTCGCCGGTTCAACAAAAAGTTTCTTCCCCTTAAATGTCACCTTGTTCATTTTCTTGAGGACTGTATCTAGATACTTCCCTTCTATTTCTAAAAAGCTAAAATTATCATATATATCTATTGCTCCAATCGCATTTCCCGGTATTCCCGATTCTCCCGAAAATGCGCCTACCAGATCACCCGGCTTCACCTTTTTACTTTTCCCTATATTGACAAACAATCTTTCGGTTTTGCTCTTAGCCAGAGGTTTAGACTGGATTTCCTGTTCTTCGAATGATTCACCCTCGAGGAGGATCTTTAAAAGTGCTGCAGCAATTTCTGCTGACGTATAGTCTTCCTGCATTAGTTTTTCAAGGATCTCCCTGTATTTAAATATTCCTTCGTCACCATCTATCACCTCTTTTATTTCTTCTATTATCTCCGTTGTTTTTATTGCCTGTACGTCCTTTACAGATGGGATGTTCTGCCTTACTATTTTTGTCTTTGAAAACTTTTCTATATCCCGGATCTTATATATCTCCTTGCCTGTTACAAATGTAAATGCCTTTCCCTCACGTCCTGCTCTTGCCGTTCGCCCGATCCTGTGTACGTAGTACTCTTCGTCTTGTGGGACATCGTAATTAAACACCACATCTATTTCATCTACATCTATGCCCCTCGCTGCTACATCCGTTGCTACCAAAATATCCAGCTCACCGGTCCTGAATTTCGACATTACCTTATCCCTTTGTTGCTGACGCATGTCGCCGTGCAGTCCCTCTGCAAAATAGCCCCGTGCCTGCAAATGCTTTGCGAGCTTATCCACACCTCTTTTTGTATTACAGAATACTATAGCAAGCTCCGGGTCGTGAATATCAAGCAATCGTGTCAGCGCTTCCAACTTTACGTTGGGTTTTACCTCCAGGTAGTATTGTTTGATCTTGGGAACTGTGAGTTCTTTATGAACGACCTTAACCATCTCGGGGCTTACCAGATATTTTCTGGATAAGTCCAGTATTGGTTTTGACATCGTTGCTGAAAATAAAACTGTTTGTCTTTGTTTTGGAACATTCTTGAGGATCGTTTCAAGATCATTTCTAAATCCCATATCGAGCATTATGTCAGCTTCGTCTAAAACAACCATAAATACCTTATCAAGTTTTATGGTCTTTCGCATGATATGGTCGACCAATCTTCCCGGTGTTGCAATTATGATCTGAACTCCGCTCTTGAGAGCCTTTATTTGCCTGTCGATTGACTGTCCGCCGTAAATTGGGACTATGCTGATTCCATTCTTATATTTCAACAGTTCATTTATTTCTTCGGCTACCTGTATCGTCAGCTCTCTTGTAGGACAGAGCACAAGAGCCTGGATTCTCTTCTCATTCTTAATATTTTCTATTATTGGAATTCCGAATGAAGCTGTTTTTCCCGTTCCTGTCTGAGCCTGTCCTATTACGTCTTTCCCTTGCATGATTATTGGTATCGATTGCGACTGGATAGGGGTAGCTTCTTCGAATCCCATATCTTCGACCGCCTTCATTATCTCTTTAGACAGATCTAATTCCTTAAACTTAACTGTGTACATTGTTCTTTTTAATTATACAAAAAAACCTCCGGTATATCGGAGGTTAAAATCCGTAACTCTGTTAATATAATATACGCAATACCGTTGCAAATACACAGTTAATAAGATTTGCTCATTATTATGCTGGGAAATAGGCTGTTTTTTCAAATTTCATTTTTAGGTATATTTATAAAATTCTTAAATAAAGTGTTTACCATTGAATTTCAGAAAGCTATTTCAACCTGACCCTGAAAAATACAGTGTTTCGAGGATAGAAGCACTTTCTGACGGTGTTTTTTCGATTACCATGACCCTCCTTATATTAAGCGTACAGGTACCCCCGCTTTCACCCGATGATAAGACCACCATACATAAGTTATTACAGGTACTTCCGGTTCTCGAAAACTACTTTATCAGTTTTATTGTACTTGGACTTTTTTGGGTCAGGCACCAGATGCAGTTTAGAGAGATACGCACATCCGACAGGAATCTGATGTGGATAAACATTTTTTTTCTCATGTTTGTTGCCATTATTCCATTCACGACATCGATGATGGTGGAGTACAGCAATAATCATATAAGCATCCAGGTCTATTGTTTTAACCTTATAATATTGGGTGTGATCCTGATCATTCACTGGGAATATGCGATCAGGAATCACAGGCTGATTGATGACAATCTCAACCTAAAAGAGCTAAGGTCAATTACAAAAGTTCAGATCTTAACACCTGCTATGTTTTTCTTCACGGCGGTGTTAGCTTTTTTTGATATTACGGTAGCTAAAATGAGTTTATATGTATTGCCGTTAATTTCGGCTATCTCAATAAAGACATATAGAAGAATAAGAAGAAAACATATATCGGAATGAAACTTATAGATGCCCGGCTTGTTTAATCTATGAATCAATTAAACTATCATGAAAAAATTATTTCTCATTTTTATTTTTGCACTGTCGGGAACAGCTTTCTTTACAAATATAGCTCTCTGCCAGAAAGTATATCCTGTAAAATATGAATCGCAGGCGGATATTAAGGTCTATATCGTTGATTATGAATCTCAGGCTGACCTCAATGTATATACGGTCAGGTATGAATCGCAGGCAGACGAAGACGGACTATGGTATTTCGTAGATTATGAGTCACAGGCAGATTTTAAGCTGTACTTCGTTGACTATGAATCCCAGGCTGATCTAACGATCTACAAGGTACAATATGAGTCACAAGCCGGCTGGAACAATAAATCAAAGGCATACCTGCTGATGAAAAAGAATTAATATATGAGGATTTGTGCTGCTCAAACCCTGCCTGTTAGAGGTGATATGCAACAAAATATCAATGATCACCTTTCCTTTATAAAAAAAGCGCTCGAGCATAGAGCGCGCCTTATAGTTTTTCCTGAACTATCATTAACCGGATATGAACCGTCGCTTGCCGGGGAACTTGCGACTTCCCCGGAAGATAAAAGGCTCGATGTTTTCCAAAATGCGAGTGATGAAGGAGATATAACTGTTTGCGTAGGTGTGCCCACCGGAGCGAATGACGGTGTAAGAATAAGCATGGTGATCTTTTCGCCTGGCTTGGACAGAAGGCTCTATTCAAAGCAATATCTTCATTCGGATGAACTGCCCTATTTCACCGAAGGCAATGAGCAATTAGTCTTTCCCCTCGAAGATAATCATATTACCCCTGCCATTTGCTACGAGTCATTACTCCCGGAACATTCCGAAAAAGCAAATGAACTTGGTTCTGGGATTTACCTGACAAGTGTTGTAAAAAACAAAAATGGGGTTGAAAAAGTATTTACGCATTATCCCGGGATTGCAAAAAAATATTCAATGGATGTCATAATGTCTAACAGCGTTGGACCATGTGAAATTTTCGATTCTTACGGTGCATCCTCTGCTTGGAATAAGGAGGGAAAGCTATGCGGGGAGATGGATAATTCTAATCCCGGTATATTGATTTATGATACTGATACCAGTGAAACGGAGATCGAATACTTATGAATAAGGCAAAGAAGATAATTTTAGCCGGAGGGTCCGGTTTTCTGGGTGGTTGTCTGATAAAACACTTTTATAATTCCGATATTCAGGTTGTTGTGCTTTCAAGAAATCCAAAGTCTCCGGACAAAAACATTTTATATGTAAAATGGGACGGAAAAACATTGGGAGAATGGGCTAAAGAGATAGATGGTAGTGACGTTGTGATCAACCTGGCGGGAAGATCGGTTAATTGCAGGTACAACGAGAAGAACAGGAAAGAGATTATTAATTCAAGGGTAGATTCTACTGATATAATAGGAGAGGCAATATTAAGACCAACGGATCCTCCTAAGCTATGGATCAATTCCAGCACAGCCGCGATATATGGTGATTCGGGAGATGCGATAATGGATGAGTCGTCTCCCGTACCGGGTGGTTTTTCGCCTGGAGTTGCGAAAAAGTGGGAAGAGACATTCAATAATATTGTTACCCCGGGTACAAGGAAAGTTTATCTGCGTATTGGGCTGGTATTTGGAAAGGACGGGGGTGTGCTTAAGCCTTTCACAATTGTAACAAGACTTGGTCTGGGTGGGAAGTTCGGTAGCGGTAAACAATACATCAGTTGGATGCACGAACTGGATTTTTGCAGAGTCATCGATTGGGTGATAAAAAACGATACTGCTGAAGGAATGATAATATGTACCGGTCCGGCACCTGTAACAAATGCAGAATTGATGAGAACGCTCCGTAAAGTTTTGCATGTCCCAATCGGCATTCCCAATCCGGCATTTATACTTAAAATAGGCACGAAGATAATCGGTACGGAACATGAGCTTATATTAATGGGGAGACGGGTTATTCCAAAATATCTGCTTGAACACGGGTTTGAATTTAAATATCCACATCTAAAAGAGACATTGGAAGATATATTCAAGAAATAATGGCAGAATACTATTATATATTAGATTGGTCTAAAGGAGATAACTGGGGCTCTCCGGATGATCCTATCTTTTTAGCTCATATTGAATATATGAAGGAGCTGAATGACAAAGGAAAGCTGAAATTTGGTGGTCCTTACGAAGACGGTACGGGGAGCCTGACGGTATTTGACTGTACTGTAGAGGAAATCAATACAATACTTCAGAATGACCCTGCCTTAAAGAACAATGTAATGGCGGTGTCCGTAAAGAGAATGAATCTCTCCTATAAATAAATCCCACTAATAGCATAATTTTCTACTTGACAAGTAACCAAAAAGTTACGTATCTTTGTGTAACCGAAAAGTTACCAATTATGATTAAAAATTCTCATAGAAATATAGATATTATATTCAATGCGCTGGCAGATTCGAGCAGGAGACAAATATTGACTATGCTAACCGAAAAAGAGATGCGGGTAAATGATATAGCCGGACACTTTAAATTTAGCCGTCCGGCGGTATCAAAACACCTGAGGATACTTCAGGAATCAAAATTGGTGGTACCGCGGCGTGACGGACGGGAAAGGTATTACCGTGTAAATGCGAAACCTTTGAAGGAAGTGAACAAGTGGCTTCAGTACTTCGATAGGTTCTGGGATGACAAACTAATTTCACTAAAAAATTATATAGAAAAAGAGAAATGAAAAAGATCGAAAAGAAAGTTCACATAAATGCACCGGTATCGAAAGTATGGCAGGCTTTGATCAATACTGAGCAGCTTGCCCAATGGCTGATGCCGAATGATTTTGTCTCAGAGGTGGGAAAGTCTTTTGCCTTCACCGGGGATATGGGCGAGGGACCTTTTCCAATTAATTGCACAATTAAAGAACTTGTCGAGAACAAGAAACTTGTTTACACGTGGCGTTTACCGGAATTTGAAGGTGACAGTGAAGTATCCATTGAGTTGGAAGGAAATGGAGAAACGGATCTGACGCTGACACACACTGGATGGGAAAATATAGGACCACTGGGTGAAAGCATGTCAGAAGGACACAACAAAGGCTGGGATGAGAAACTTGCTAAACTAAAGGAAGTTGCGGAGGCTTAATGCAACTGATAAAAGAAATAACATTAAATGCTCCTGTGTCGGAGGTATGGAGCGCAATAACCGGTAAGGAGGAAATGAAGGAATGGTATTTTGACCTGGAAGAGTTTATTGCTGAGGAAGGTTTCAGGTTCGAATTTACAGCCGGAGAAAAAGATAAACTATTCCTTCATCTGTGTGAAGTGATAGAAGTGATACCGGGGAAGAAACTTGTATACAGCTGGAGATATGACGGCGAACCCGGAATATCGTATGTCTCATGGGAGCTGTTCCCTGAAGGTGACTCGACAAAACTGGTTCTTACCCATTCCGGATTGGAGACATTCCCGGATAAACCTGAATTTGACAGGAAGAACTTCGAAGCTGGTTGGACAAGTATTCTTGAAAAAAGCCTGAAAGGATATTTGGAAGCTAAACTAGAGCAATAGAGTTAGTAGAAAAAAAAGTATATATACGTATCTAACCCTTTTCTCTTTGCTTTCATTCTTTTCTCACCCTATATTTCCTTATTTAAGGCGGGATTCGTCCCGACCTAATCAACCTACAAGCGGTATGCTTTCTTCTTAGAAAGTACAATCCGCGTTCCGTCCTTGACGGGATTAGAACATGTGTAAAATGGGACAACACACCGTAACGCCGTTGTTGGTGTTTTAGGTGAACAAAGTGAACCGTCACCAACAACTAAAAGTGTTGCCGCCGAACTTTAAATCAACCCATACTTGGAACATGCGTAAATTGGTACAGAAAGTGAGGAATCTTACCGTCCTTTAAATCAACCCACCGGCGGGAAACCGCTTATGGAAGAGTAAATAAGTTAAATGTAGGCGGGCTTGGGCGTGTAGCTTCCCTCACCTCCCGATCCTCACCCGGGGAAAGGAATGAAGCGAAAGTCAGAGGCTCAGCCGGAAGAACCGCTTATCCGGCTCCATCATTATGATAGCAATCCGAATGCTATATTTAAGCCTTAAAATTCCATTACTTTTTTAGTAAATTTCCTCCTATGGCTAAAAGTGTGTCATTACATACATTAGGATGCAAGCTGAACTACAGCGAGACCTCCACATTGGCAAAGGAGTTCGAAACGCGGGGCTTCCAGATACGGGAATATGGTGATGAATCTGATATATTTGTCCTCAGTACCTGTTCCGTGACGAATAACGCCGATAAGGAATGCAGGCAGATCGTCCGAAGCATACTCCGCAATAATCCGGAAACATATGTGATCGTTACAGGATGCTATGCGCAGTTACAACCGGGCGAGATTGCTTCGATCGAGGGCGTGGATGTTGTGCTAGGCGCAAAGGAAAAGTTCAAAGTATTCGACTATGTAGATAGCTTCGAAAAAGGCGAGCCGTCATGTATTTACCGTTCCCCTATCGAGGAAGTAAATGATTTCCATTTTGCCTTTTCTGCGGACATTGATTCGCGCACTCGCGCGTTTTTGAAGATACAGGATGGATGTAATTACAAATGCTCGTTTTGCACGATACCGCTTGCAAGAGGCAAGTCAAGAAGCCAGCCGATAAACGAAGTAATAGACAACGCGAAGAGGGTGATTGATTCAGGGTATAAGGAGATTGTTCTAACAGGAGTTAATACAGGTGACTATAAATATCAAAATGGAAGATTGTACAGGCTGGTGGACGTGCTGTATGAGTTGGACAAACTGGATATAAAGAGAATTAGAATAAGTTCGATCGAGCCTAATCTTGTGAACCAGCAGATAATAGACTTTGCAAAGTCGTCGGATAAGTTCTGCAACCACTTCCATATACCGCTTCAGAGCGGTGACGCGGAGACGCTGCAGGGCATGAGACGCCGGTACAAGAAGGAATACTACCGTGACCTCGTACACAGACTGAATGATGAGATAAAGGATGTTGGTATTGGTGTAGACGTTATTGTTGGATTTCCGGGTGAGACTGAAGAAAGGTTTCAAAACACGTATAATTTCCTTAACGAACTTCCTATTAGTTACCTGCACGTATTTTCTTACTCAGAGAGACGCGATACCGATGCGGCTGTGATGCCGGGAAGCGTGGACATGGAAGTGAGGAAAAAGCGAAGTCATATACTAAGGAGATTGTCCGATAAAAAGAGATTTGACTTTTACAGCAGGTTTGTTGGGACGGAGCAGGATGTATTATTTGAATCTGTGAAAGACGGCTACAGGGAAGGACTTACGACGAATTATATAAGGGTAAAAGCCGATCCCAAATTTGCCGATGAAAACATGATAAAAAAAGTAACCCTTCTCGAAACAGACGGTATAAAACCTGTGCTGTGCGAAACTAAATCCGAGGTATTCTACTAATGAGTGAGATACTTAGAGCAGAAGATATTAGCTTTTCCTACGGCAATGAAAGGTTCGCTCTTAAGGATGTTTCCTTTTCTATTGGTGGAGGTGAATTCGTTTCGATCATCGGCAGGAACGGCTCCGGGAAATCAACTTTGGTAAAACTGCTTTCGGGGATCCACACTAATACAAGTGGTAAGATCATTTTTAAAGATAAGAATATAGCAGAATATGAAAGGAAGACTCTTTCAAGGGGCTTATGCTACCTCCCTCAGTCCGGAATAATGCTTACGGATAAGATAACCGTAAAAGATTTTCTGTTATTGGGAAGATACTCTTACAAGAATTTTTCGGAATTTAGGTATAATGAGGAGGATGAATCGGTTGTAAGTGAAGCGCTGGATGTGGCAGGTATTATGGATTTTAGGGACAGGGAAATTTCCGAGCTTTCGGGAGGTGAGAGGCAAAAAGTTCTAATTACTCTTGCATTGGTGCAATTGAATTTAAAAGAAGATCTTAAGGAAAAAGTATTGATCATTGACGAACCGCTGACATACCTTGACGTAAATTACCAGCATGAGATATTTTCGATATTGCATAAGTTAAATTCGGAAAAAGGACTAACGATAATGGTTGTGATGCATGACCTTAGCCTCGCTCTAAAATATACTCATAAGACCTTGCTGCTAGACAAAGGGAAGCTGGTATTCGCGGGCAAAACACATGACATAATTACGGAAGAGAATCTACGGAAGTATTTCCTTATCAATTCGGCAATTATTTCAAACAACAATGAATTGTTAATTAATTATCTGCCAAAATTATAATAAAATGGATTATCAAAGAATTTTAGTAGAAGAGAAAGGCCAGACAAAAAAGATAATTTTGAACCGCCCGGAGAAAAGGAATTCACTGGACGAGCTGATGATAGAAGAGCTGACAGATACTATGAACAAGTATTCAAACGACGAAGAGACTAAATCTATCATACTAACCGGGGCGGGAGGTAATTTCTGTTCGGGGCTCTTTCTCGATTATCTGCAAAAAATATCTGAGTATGACATATTGCAAAACAAGGACGATTCGAGAAAATTTAAAAATCTGCTCCTTGCAATTTACAATAACAGAAAACCAACAATTGCGATGGTAGAGGGCTATGCACTGGCAGGTGGATGCGGGATAGCATCAGCATGTGATATAGTGGTGGCATCGGAGACAGCGCAGTTCGGGTATACGGAGGTAAAAATAGGATTTATCCCTGCGATAGTGATGATATTCCTGATGAAGAGAGTGACCGAAGCGCACGCGAAAGACCTTCTTTTAACTTCCCGTTTTATAATGGGAGATGAAGCTTACAGAATGGGCTTTGCGAACTACGTAACTAAACCGGATGAGCTGGAGAGCTTTACGGATAAGCTCTGCGCAGGATTGAACAAATTGCCGTTAAGTTCGTTAAAATTGACAAAAGAGATGTTCGGGAATATTTCCTCGATGAGTTTTGAAGCGGCGCTGGAATATGCTGTGGACCTGAATGCAATAACAAGGATGACAGAGGAATGCAAAAACGGTGTAAGCAACTTTTTAAACAAGGTAAACAAATAAATGAGCAAGCAGACTAAAAAGGCACCTCAAAAGCAGGAAAGTTCAAACCTTCCGAGAAATATACTAGTAGTCGTAATTTTGGTTATTGCGGGCTATTTGATCTATGAGTATGCGATAAAGAAAGAAGAAATTGTTGTACCGCCCACGATCCAAAAAGAAGTAGATAAAGTACAGGAGCCACAATTTAAGAAAGAGGGTGAGCTGACTTTTACGAAAGACGGTAAGGAAGTAAAGAAAATAGACATCGAGATCGCAGACAACGGTCCGGAGAGACAGCAAGGACTAATGTATAGAAAGACCATGGATGAGGCGAGAGGAATGCTGTTTGTTTTTCCGACAGAGGATCAGCAAGCCTTCTGGATGAAGAATACGATACTGCCTCTGGATATAATGTTCATCGGTAAAGATAAGAAGATCGTTAAAATACATAAAAACACCACACCATTCTCAGAAAAGGATCTACCCTCAGAAAAGCCGGCAATGTATGTAGTCGAGACTGTTGCAGGATTTGCAGATAAGTACGGGTTGAAAGAGGGGGATTCTATAGAGTTTACGTACCAGTAAAGATTTACTTCTTATACTTTCTTTTGTAAAATTCCGCGCGGTTTTGGTGCGCTGATGCTACTGCGCCGTAAGCCCAATTAATATCAAACTCATTTTCAGAAATATCCTTTTGCTCGCAGATGTCTAGACATTTTTCGGCGTAGTCCAGAGCAAGGTCATAGCACTTTTTGTATGTATAAATACGTGAAAGGAGGAGATACCCGGCAGCGAGACTGCTGTCGGAGCCTAGCGCTCTCCAATGATATACCGAAGCATGAGCAGCATTCAGCATTGCTTCATCTTCTTCTTCAGTACGCGCTTTCTTATCTAATAAAGTCCAGGATAAATTATAAAGCTCACCCGCGATTTCCCTATTGTAGCTGTCATGTTCCTCGTAAATGTTAGTTACGATTTCCATGGGGATACAATATAATAATTTTGAGACAAAAAAAATGCTTGAATAGAAATCAAAGTAAGATTTTTTTAAATCTCTAAGTATATGGCATTTAGCCGAAACTTCAAACACTATTGAGGTATTATAGTCTGTGGTATTATTTCTCCCATTATGATAATTTTGTCTAGTGAAAGAAAAAAGCAAATATCTGATTGCATTAGGTTTGCAGATAAGAAGTATAAGAAAGGGAAGAGATCTCTCACAAGAACAACTTGCATTAAAAGCTAATATTGATCGATCTTATGTGGGAGGTATAGAGAGGGGTGAAAGAAATGTTAGTTTTTTAACACTGGTTAAAATTGCCCGAACATTAAATTGTGAAATATCTGATTTTACAAAAAACTTAATTAATGGACAATAAAGATTTAGAATTATTAGGTAAGAAAATGGTAGATTATTGTAGCAAATTTGGCATACCAATAGAGTTCCTATTTCATATTTTAGAGGATCAAAAAGTTACTCCTATGGTGAGGGGTAAAGCAATGGAATATAATCTATATTCAATGTTGATTAGAAACCTTTCACGAAGCATTTGGAGTATTGAAAAGTTGAATCTTAATGCTCAACCCGGTACCATAGATGAGGATATTTCAATTACTCATAGGAGAACAGGGATAATATTAAAAGTAGAAAGTAAAAGTGCAGTACGCGGAAGTTTTACACAAGGAAAAAACTCTAGGATTTTGAAAGAGCCTCATTTTTCTGTTAAGTGTCATAAATCCAGAAGTAACATTAGACTTGCCGGGACTACCAATGACAAATATTCTGAAAATGACTTTGATTTAATATTTACCAATCCAACTAATTCTATATATCAAGGAAATACTATCAGCGAAGGATTAGAAATTATTCACGATATTGGAACCAGAGAATTTCTCTGTAGGCACTACAATGTTCAAACAGACCACGATCTTATTATTAGCACGGAAACGGATTGGAGATTTTGCATTCCAGAATCAATTTCTATTAGGGGTTTTATTCCTAGAACACCTAGAGTAAAGTTATTGAATGATGAAAATTGGAATTCAACTGAATTACTTGAAGAGAAATTGTTACAGGTTGTAGAGAAAAAAAGGAAATCAAATCAAGCCTCTAGACGTAATTGAACTCTTCTATTAACAAGGCATTCTTCTGAATTGTAATTCAAAATAAATAATTCTTGTCCTTTATTTCTTTCCCCCTTACGTTTGGTTTTATTTCTTTGATCATCAGTTCTGTTTAAACAGTAATTCCATTCCTTATCATGTATTTCATTCATCCAATGGTACAAAGCCTTGATTTCAGATGAATTGTCATAAGTAAGGAAAATTTTTAAGCGATGAGAATTTCTTCTGAGACATTCTTCAAGCCTGAAGTGATCATCCTTATTAAAATAATGGGTATAGAATTTATCCTGATCGGCATTAAAATATGGTGGATCAACAAATATTAAAGAATCATAGGGTGCATTATCAATTACTTCTTCAAAATCCAGAGAAGTAAGCTGTGTATTCTGAAGTTTTTCACTTGCTCTTCTAATGTTAGAAGCCCAATTTTTAGGCTGCATTGAAAATTTATCTCCATAACCCCAATACATGTTCTGAATATTCATAATACCACTATATGAAGTACGATTCAAATAATACCATCGTCCAGCCCTTTCAATATCGGTTGAAGGATTAAAATCGTGTTTGAAAAATTTATGAAGCTCCTTTTTAGCGGGAAGAGGATCCCCAAATGCCACTTCTGGACTTAATGATTCAAGAATTAAGCTTTCACTCTCAGGTCTTTTTGTAAGGAAACATATTAACTCATCAGGGAAATCACGAATTGTTAAAAAAGTATTATAAAGTTCTTCGTCAATATCATTTAATTGATTAAAGTCCACCTTTCCCTTGGCAAAGAAAATACTTCCACCTCCTGCAAAAGGTTCGATGTATTCAGAATGTTCTGGAATAAGGGATAGTATTAGTTTCCGTGCGTAAAACTTACCACCAGCATATCTGAAAGGACTATTAATTGAGTGATTGCCCAAATATAATTTTTTTATAATAATATAAGCATGGGTATTATAGTCCGCAAGTCCTTTGTTTAGTATTTTAAATTTACATTGTTAAATGGACTAATTGAGTTCAATACGGATTGTAATTTAAGGCACTTAATAGTATTTTTGTTATTAAACGCAATATATGAAGACTGCTTACAAGAATCTAATTTTCCTATCAATTTTATTCATAACATCGATTTCTCTTTCCGGATGCGGGTATAACACGCTTGTTACAATGGAAGAGCAGGTAAACGGAGCGTGGTCCCAGGTAGAAAATCAATACCAGAGACGCGCAGACTTGATCCCTAATCTTGTAAATACAGTAAAAGGATACGCGGATTTTGAAAAAAGTGTATTAACGGAGGTTACCGATGCGAGAAGCAAAGTCGGACAGACCCAGTTAACAGCAGATGACCTGAGCGACCCGGAGAAATTCCAGCAGTTTCAGAACGCACAGGATCAACTGTCAGGGGCTCTATCGAGACTTCTTGTTGTAGTAGAGAATTATCCGGAGTTGAAAGCAAACGAGAACTTCCTACAGCTTCAAGCACAGCTAGAAGGAACAGAGAACAGGATCGCGGTGGAGAGAAGGAGATTTAACGAAGCGGTTCAGGCATATAATACAGAGATAAGATCATTCCCAACATTGATAACGGCAGGAATATTTGGTTTCAAAGAGAAGCAGTATTTCAAATCGAAAGAGGGCAGTGACCAGGTACCGGAGGTAAACTTCAACAAATAATGGAGCAATTATAACGTCATGCAGGCAGTCATAATGGCCGGAGGTTTCGGAACGAGGCTAAGACCACTAACAAACAACATTCCGAAACCGATGGTACCCATCGTCAATAAACCTATCCTAGAGCACATCTTTGCACTACTAAAGACTCATAATATTACAGATTATACCATAATGCTTTATTACATGCCCGAGAAGATCGAAGCGATATTCGGGGATGGTTCGGACTATGGTGTTAATATAAGGTACATTATACCAGACCAGGATTATGGGACTGCGGGCGCAGTGAAGCTAGCCGAGAAATATATCGAGGACAAGTTTGTGGTTATCAGCGGTGATGTGCTGACGGATTTTGATCTTAGCTCGATAGGTGAGTTCCATAACGATAAAGGAACAATAGCCACAATGGCGTTATACAGCTCAAGGAACCCGCTTCAATTTGGGATAGTGCTAACAGGTGAAGACGGAAGGATAGTAAGGTTTTTGGAGAAGCCGTCATCGTCGGAAGTTTTTTCAGATACAATTAATACTGGAATTTATTTTTTCAATAAAGAGATATTTTCTCACATACCGGAAAAAGAGAATTACGATTTTTCCAAAGACCTCTTTCCAAAATTGCTAGAAAGCGGGATACCGATATACGGATGTAAGACGGACGGTTACTGGAGGGATGTCGGTAACCTGGAAGAGTATATTTCGTCCAACATGGATGTTCTAAACAACGAGTTGAATTATATTAATGAGACGGACGGGAACGGCAACTGTATTAGTCCAACGGCGAAAATCCATCCAGATGCCTCAATCAATCACAGTATTATAGGTGACGATGTCGAGATAGAAGCCGGGGCAGTAATACAGAATTCGGTGGTATGGGATGGTGTAAAAATCGGGAGTAATAGCAAGCTTATCTATGATGTTATAGGAAGGAACTGCACGATCGGGCATGATACCAGGATAAATGATTATGTTTTTGTAGGAGATGAATGTAGTATTGGCAATAATGTATTCATCAGCTCGAGCATTAAAATATGGGATAAGAAGGTGATCGACGATGGTGAGAAGGTCGGCAGAAGTCTTATATATGATGATAAATTCTTTACGGAGCTTTTCACGGATTCAAGAATAACAGGACTATCGAATCTGCAAGTAAATCCTGAATTTGCATCTAAGCTGGGAACAGTATTTGGCGCTTTTGTCGGTGAGGGTAAGAGGGTATTGATAGCCAGGGATATCGATTATGTGTCAAACATGATAAAGAGATCTGTATCAAGCGGACTAATGTCAGCAGGGGTAAACGTTATAGACACACAGGTTATACCGATACCAATTTTAAGACAGATCCTTGAAAACGGTGAAGGAGACGCGGGGATATTTGTGAGGAAATCGCCATTCGACAGGAGCTCGACGGATATAATATTTTTCGACAGTGATGGGAAAGATCTTTCAAGCAATAAGACAAAGGCAATCGAGAGATTATTCTTCAGTGAGGAATACAGGAGAGCGGATTATTACGATGTAGGTTATTTTAAATTTCAGGAAAGGACGAACGAGAAATATCAAAAACACTTTCTGGAATCGCTGGACGTGGAGGCAATCAAGAAAGCAAAGTTTAAATTAGTAATTGATTATTCATTTGGAATCGCATCGACAATCTTTCCCAGCATATTGGGAGAGTTTGATTGCGAGATCGTTTCGCTAAATGCGCATTTGGACAGGGATAAGATAACCAGATCGGTGGACGAGTTCAGAGAGTCATTCACGCACTTTTCGTTTGTAGTAAAATCCCTGGGATATGACCTGGGTTTTACTATCGACGCGGGCGGTGAGAAAGTATGGCTTGCAACAAGTGAGGGTAAGATACTTGGCGGAGACAGATTCCTTGTGCTGGTATTAAAAATGTTTCTGATGGTGACACCAGATGTGAAAAAGATAGCTGTTCCCGTACAATCAACAAGGGAAGTGGATATAATCGCGAAAGAGTACGGAGTAGAGGTAGTCAGGGTGAAGGATACTCATTATGCGATGATGATGGCATGTGAGGACCCGGAGGTAAGTTTTGTGGGAGGAACAAGAGGAGGATTTTTATTCCCGGAATTTCTATACGCGACGGACGGGATGTTTTCTGTTGCCAAAATACTAGAATTGATAGCAAGGAGCGAATGTAATATAGACGAACTAGACCGGGAGCTGGTAAAGCTGAATATGAAGAAAGAAAATATCGAATGTCCGAAAGATCTAAAAGGAACGATAATGAGGCAGTTTATGGAAGATAATGTACAATATCCGCAGGAATTGATAGATGGGGTAAAGATATTCATTAACAATAATGATACAGTGTTATTCACGCCAGATAAGCATAGAGGACTAGTTCATTTGAACGTCGAGACTGATTCGGAAGAAAGGACAGATGAATTAATAGAGAGTTATAAAACAAAAATTTTAAGCTATATAGTAAAAAATTACAATTAAGTCGAAAGGAGTTTCGTTTTACAATGAAAATAAGTGAAATACTTACAGAGGATCTTATATCCGTAGGGTTGGAAGTAAATGATAAGGATGATTGTATAAATAAGATGATTGATATTGCGGCAAGATCCGGGAAGATCATCGATAAGGAAAAGGTAGTGGAATGTGTTTTTGAGAGGGAGAAACTTGTTTCGACAGGGGTGGGGAAAGGGTTTGCAATTCCGCACGGAAAAACAGACGAGATATCGGATGTTACTGCTTCATTCGCAATACTTAAGGACCCGATAGATTTCGATTCAATAGATTCAGAGCCGGTGAAATTCGTATTCCTGTTGGTAGGAAAAGACAGTCTATTGAACACACACATAAAACTCCTCAGCCGTATCTCCAGAATAATGAATAACGATAAGTTCCGGGATAAACTAGATGAAGCTAAAACATCGAAAGAGGTTTTAGGGCTATTTCAGAACGAAGAAGAGAATTATCAGGACATTTAAATTTAACCACAAAATCAACCTCAGCACTAGTAATTTCAATGAGTAAAATAGAATACAAAATTTCATTTCCAAATCCAGTAACACATTATTGTGATGTTGAAATAAAAACCTCTACCGATGGTGCAGAAGAGATGGAGTTTGAGATGCCGGTGTGGACTCCGGGATCATATAAGGTTAGAGACTATGCAAGGCACGTGGATAAGGTTAAAGCAATTACAAATGGTAAGGAACTTGATTGTGAAAAAACCGGAAAAAGTTCGTGGAAAATAAATACATCCGGTGTAGGAGATCTAAAACTAGCTTACAGGGTTTACTGTAACGAGCTTACAGTGAGGACGAGTGAGATAACCTCTGATCATGCATATTTAAATGGAACGAGCGTGTTTATGTATATTAAGGGGAGGATAGGTGACGAATGCGAATTGGAAATACAACCATACCAAGACTGGGAAAAGATATCAACCGGATTGAAAAAGATTGGTGATGGCAGATTCAGCGCTGAGAACTATGATATTTTGGCAGACTGTCCAATAGAAATAGGGAATCAGCAAGTATTGGAATTTGAAGTTGATGAGAAGAAACATTATATAAGTATTTATGGAGCAGGTAATTATGATGCTGAAAAGTTTGTAGTGGATTTTGAAAAGATAGTTGAAGCAGAAAGCAAGATGATGGACGGGCTTCCCTATGAGAACTTTACGTTTTTAATTACAGTTGCCGAAGGTGCGGGTGGGGGACTCGAACATCTCAATTCATTTTCTGCAATGTATCAGCCATGGGTATTCGACGACGAGAAGCGGTACAAGAAATTCCTTGGACTGATATCTCATGAGTTATTCCATGTATGGAATGTAAAGCGGGTTAGACCAGTCGGACTCGGGCCATTCGATTATTCAAAGGAAGTCTATACCAGGATGCATTGGGTAACGGAAGGATGGACTAGTTTCTTCGATAACCTTATTCTACGAAGAGCTGATATTGTCGATGATAAAGAATACCTTGAGTTTGTCGCTGATGAGGTTAACGAGGTAATGAGATATACAGGAAGATTTCATCAGTCGCTGGAAGATTCAAGTTATTATAACTGGACAAAGTTTTACAACCGTCACGAGAACAGCAGGAATGACCAAATCTCTTACTATAAAAAGGGTGGTATGATTGCCTTAATGCTTGATATCGAGATAATCACAGGTTCTAACTATGAAAAATCGCTCGATGATGCGCTAAGGATATTATTCGATGATTACAACAATGATTCAAGCAAGGGTTATACAGGTGATAGGGTAAAGGAAGTAATAGAGAGTTTAACCGGCAAGAATATGGATGAATTTTGGAACAAGTATATAAGGGGGACGGATGAGATTTCATTTGCAGAATATTTATTAAAGGCAGGTGTTGAATTGAAGGATAAAAATAAGGAGGGAGAGATAAAGCTAAATGCCGTTATTAATAAGAAAAGCGATAATGTAATATTGGATGAGGTTTATGACGGGGGCTCCGCTTATGGTGCTGGATTAAGCGCGGGTGATGAGTTGATTGCTTTGAATGGCATTAGAGTAAGTAATAGTAACTTTAAAGCAGTGTTAAACACATATAAACCCGGCGACGAGACAGAAGTTGTATACAGCCGAGCCGGGAAAGTGAGGGACCTCAAGATGAAGATACTTGAACAGGTTCCTACATACGAGCTTGTAAAAATAGAAAATCCAGATGAAATGCAAAGGAAAGTCTGGGAAAAATGGATATCCGGATAAATTATAAACTTCTTTAAATGAAATCAAAAAAATACGTTTACTTCTTCGGCAATGGAAAGGCTGAGGGGAAAGCTAACATGAAAAACCTTCTAGGGGGAAAAGGGGCGAATCTTGCCGAGATGACCAACCTTAAGCTTCCCGTTCCTCCCGGATTCACAATAACAACGGATGTTTGTACATACTATTACGCAAACAAAAAGAAATACCCAAAGGAGTTAAAAAATCAGGTACAGGAAGCACTTAAGAAGATCGAGAAGTTAATGGGTGCGAAATTTGGTGATTCCAAGAACCCGCTATTAGTGAGTGTGCGCTCCGGAGCAAGAGCTTCGATGCCGGGGATGATGGATACGGTTTTGAACCTGGGACTTAATGATACTACGGTCGAAGCATTATCTAAGAAATCCGGAAATGAGTGGTTTGCATATGACTGCTACAGGAGATTTGTTCAGATGTACGGAGACGTTGTACTCGATCTAAAGCCTGCGGACAAGAACCAGATCGATCCATTCGAAGAAGTAATAGAAGAAAAGAAGCGTCAGAAAGGAATAAAATACGATACTGAATTCAGCACCGACGATCTGAAAGAGTTGGTGGATGAATTCAAGAATGCAATTAAGAAGAATACCGGGCATAACTTCCCGACTGATCCAATGGAGCAGCTATGGGGAGCCATCGGTGCGGTCTTCCGTTCATGGATGAATGACAGGGCGATAGTTTACAGGAAACTGAACAATATCCCGAAAGAATGGGGAACGGCAGTTAATGTGCAGTCGATGGTATTTGGAAATATGGGAGAAACGTCCGGAACGGGAGTTGCGTTTACACGTGACCCGGCAACGGGAGAGAACAAGTTCTACGGTGAGTACCTGATGAATGCCCAGGGTGAGGACGTTGTGGCAGGAACCAGGACACCGCTATCGATAACCAAGCTGGAAAAGGATTCTCCAAAGATATATAAGGAGCTCGATAAGATCAGAAGGACCCTCGAGAAGCACTATAGAGATATGATGGATGTCGAGTTCACAATACAGGACGGTAAGCTTTACATGCTTCAATGCAGGGTTGGTAAGAGGACAGGCATAGCGGCTCTAAGAATGGCAGTCGAAATGGCGGATGAGAAACTTATCAGCCAGAAGGAAGCTATAATGCGTGTCGAGCCGAAACAATTCAACCATTTGCTTAGACCGATATTCGATTCCAAACAGAAGGATAATGCTATCAAAGACGGCAGGCTCCTTGCGAAAGGGCTCAATGCCGGACCGGGTGCAGCTACGGGGAGAGTTTATTTTAATTCATTCGATGCAGTAAATGCAGCTGCCAGAGGTGAGCAAGTGATACTTGTAAGGATAGAAACATCACCTGAAGACATACGCGGTATGAATGCATCGGAAGGTATTCTTACCTCCAAAGGCGGAATGACATCGCATGCGGCTCTTGTTGCAAGACAGATGGGAAAAGTATGTGTAGCCGGATGTACGATCCTCGATATAGACTATCTATTGAAAACGATAAAGGCGGAAGGTAAAGACACTGTAATCAGGGAAGGGGACTACATTTCAATAGACGGTTCTACGGGTGAAGTAATCGCCGGGAAGCTGGATACCAAGCCATCAGAAGTCTTAGCGGTTCTTATAGATAAGACCATGAAACCGAGCCAGTCGAAACTATATCAGATGTATGCAAAATTTATGGGCTGGGTGGATAAGAACAGAAAGCTGGGTGTCAGGACAAATGCAGACCAGCCGGACCAGGCTGAGAATGCCGTTGCATTCGGTGCTGAGGGAATAGGGCTTTGCAGGACGGAGCATATGTTTTTTGGTGGTGACAGGATAGATGCTGTAAGAGAGATGATACTGGCATATGACGAAACAGGAAGACGGAAAGCGCTGGCAAAGATCCTTCCTTACCAGAGGAAAGACTTTACAGGAATATTCAGGGTAATGAAAGGGAAACCGGTCACAATTAGAACTTTAGATCCTCCACTACATGAGTTTTTACCTCATACGGATCTCGAGATACAGAAACTTGCCGAATTAATAGGAACGTCGGTGGATGAAATAAAATACAAGCTTAATGCGTTAAGGGAATTTAACCCGATGCTGGGTCACAGGGGATGCCGTCTTGCAAATACATATCCAGAGATAACGGAGATGCAGGCAAGAGCAATATTCGAGGCAGCGGCGAAAGTTAAGAAAGAAGGAATAGAAGTTCATCCGGAGATAATGATACCCCTGGTTGGTAATGAGAATGAATTTATTTTACAAAAGGAAATAGTTGAAAGAGTAGCTAAGGAAGTCATGGAGAAGGAGAAGATAAAGATCAATCACAAGGTTGGCACAATGATAGAAATACCAAGAGCCGCGATCATCGCAGGGAATATTGCGAAAGAAGCTGATTTCTTTTCATTTGGTACAAACGACCTGACACAACTTACATACGGAATATCCAGAGATGACTCCAGTATATTTATGCCATTTTATGTGGAGAATGAGATATTTGCAAGAGATCCCTTTGAAACGATTGACCAGGAAGGGGTAGGTGTATTAATGGAAGTTGGGGTCGAGCGAGGGCGAAAAGTAAAGCCGAAATTAAAAATAGGAATTTGCGGAGAACACGGCGGGGAACCCGCATCCGTGGAATTCTGTCACAGACTGGGGCTGGACTACGTTAGCTGTTCACCATTCAGAGTACCTATAGCAAGACTTGCTGCTGCGAGGGCAAACCTTAGGGATTAGTCAGGGTAAGTAAAGCTCTGCTCAATAACTACTTCCGGACTAATGCTCAATGCCACAGGACATGTCCGAGCGGCATGTTCGAGAACGTCCCTTTTGTTATGAGGTATCCCAGCCGGAAGATTTATTTCGACAACTAACCTTGCCACCTTACGCGGTTTTTCTTTAGTCATGTGTTTTTCCACGCGGACGGTTGTTCCCATAAGGTCAATGTCATGCCCACGCGCACAGATCCCCATTAAAGTCAGGTTACACACTCCAAATGATGTTGCAAGCAGGTCAGTCGGTGAAAAGGATTCGCCCTTACCCTGATTATCGACGGGAGCGTCGGTTTCGATAACGACCCCGCTGGGACCGTGAACAGCCCGGCAGTGAAGGTCGCCTTCGTATGTTATGTTGATTTCTACCATTATTTTACTAACAACATCTTTTTAGTATCTCTATAACTTCCTGATTTCAATTCGTAAAAATAAACCCCGCTTGTAAAATTGGAAGCGTCGAATGTTACATTATAGCTTCCTGAGTTTAGCTCCTCATTTACGAGTGATGCCATCTCATTGCCAAGTATATCATAAACCTTCAAAGTTACCAATCCTTTTTCTTTTATCTCAAAAGAGATATTTGTCGAGGGGTTGAATGGATTCGGGTAATTTTGCTTAAGGAAGTATCCATCAGCAATATTGTTTGTATGTTGTATAGTTGTTGGTACTGTTAATGGAATAAAGCTTACAGTATTATTACCTGCATTTGGTACAGCGAGTGTATCGGTGATACGATTTACATATATGTCGGCAGGGCTGGAAAGACCTGTGTTGACAACTACTGCAGGGGAAGAGGCAAAGTTAATGTCGTATCGGAAGACCAAATTACTACTATAAGACGAACAATAGACGTGATCATTTCTATCCAGCGAGATACCGTCAAGATTACTATAAGGAGTTGTTACCAGAGTTGTTACATCGGTAGAATCGGTAAGGTTTACGCTTATTACAGTTGCGCTGCCACCCCATGCAACTACCAGGAGACGGTTCCTTTTGTAATCTGCATAAACACCATTAGGCGTTCTAGGTACAGTTGCAAAAGCCCAGAATTGATTATCGGAAATACGGATTTTGTAAATTGTCCCGGCTGAGGTAAAGTTAGATACGTAAAGATACCCGTTTGTATCAGCATCTATGCCATTGAGTGAGGTACCCATCGAGAGATTCATGCCTGGTGTACCCGTATTCAGATCGTAACCTTTAACAGAGTTACTTGTGGCTGCGTATAAGACCCCATTGTAAATAGTGAGACCGCGAAGCGTGCCACCGGGAGTAACAAAGTCCGTTACAACACCGGCCTGGCTTCTCTGAAGGACTTTACCGCTGCTGGTATTTGAAATAAAGTATCGTTTGGTTACGGAATCGTAAGTCACACTCTCAGGTGAGCTGTATTGCGCATATGAATTTATGCTTAAAAATGCAATAATAAAGAGAATTAGGGAGATAGAAATTTTTAGCATGTTGGTGTATTGTGTTTAATGTAAAACTTTTTGTTTAGCCTTTTTAAGATTTCTCATCCAGCCGGAATATTTTGTTCGGCGGATCGGGGTACCTTCGAATATAGTATTAAACTCTTCCTCAGTCATTCCCAGCTGTTCATCAAATGTCTTATTAATTACGTCAATTCTTGGGTAGAAGTTATCGTCATTGGTAAATACTTTCCTGCCGTTATATGGACATACATCCTGGCATATGTCACATCCGAATATCCAGCCCTCAAGTGAAATGTCATCAGGTATTCCATTCCTATTCTCGATCGTCTGGTACGAAATACAAAGGTTCGCGTCGAGTTTGTACTCATCATAAATAGCTCCTGTCGGACAGGCATTTATACAAAGAGTGCAATTTTTGCAAAGATCTCCAATCGGTTCGTCATACTCGAGTTCGAAATTGAGAAAGATATCACAGAGGAAGAAAAAACTTCCAATGTCAGGATTAATGACATTTGTATGTTTACCCATCCAGCCGATACCGGAGCGAACTGCCCAGGCTTTATCCATAACCGGTCCGTCGTCAACATATGACCATGTTTTGATCTCCGGGGATAGTTCCTCGATAGATCTGCAAACAGACTTTAGTTTCTTTTTAAGAACTTTGTGATAATCCCTCTTTCCCCATGCATAGCGCGAGATCTTAGGAATATTAGTATCATTCGAATGCAATACGGGGGTATCATATAAATATGCCAATGAGATAACAGATCTTATATTTTCGTCTATCCGTCGCGGGTCAAGCCTTTTTTCAAACGAATTATTCATCCATTTCATGTCACCGTTCATCTCTTTTGTCAGCCATTTTTTAAAATACGGTTCTTCTTCTGTTAGCTTCTCTGCTTTAGCAATACCTACTTTTGAAAAGCCCTCATTCGCGCAAATATTTTTGATCGTAATGGTTAATTCCTTTTTGGAGAAGCTCATAGTATCAGTCCCATTTAAAATCAAATATCTTTCTATCCGGCTTCTTTACATAGATAACTTCATTCTCAATCTTGAGCGGAAAGGTTCTCAGCTTATACCCCATCTTTGTTGGCTGTTCACCTGTCTCCAGGTGAAACTGGAATCCATGAACGGGACAAGCGACATACATTCCCTCTATATACCCATCATAGATAAGCGGAGAATGGTTATGAGGACAGACGTTATCCACTGCGTAGAAATTATCATTCACTTTAAATATGACAACTTCCGTTTCATCGTCTACCTGAAACAGTTTTCCTTTTTTATTGTAAACTTCGGATGTCTTACAGAGTTTTACGTAGTCTTTATCCATATGAGTATAAAAAAACTTCTTACCAAAATATTATGATAAGAAGCTTGAATATAAATATAAAACGAAATCTTATTCGAAGTCGAAAACTCTCTCAAGGCGCGCAATTTTTATAATATCCATCACGCTTTCATTCACATTCCTGAGAATAAGTTTCCTGTTCTTTTCTCTTTCGACTCTTTCAGACATAAGCAGGCATGATATACCGCTGCTGTCGCATTTTATCACGTCGCCGAGGTCTATTATGAACTGGTTATCAATTTCCTTCTGAAGAAATAATAACTCAGTTTTCAGATCTGCGGCGAGTTCATGACCGAGAGTATCGTTTTCGAGTTTAAAAATAGTCTTGTCCGGCTGTTTATCTACTTCGAATTTCATTATAATTATTGTTTTTCAGGTTGACGTTCGGGTTTAGGCAGAAGTGCTTTACGGCTGAGCTTTAGCTTGCCCATATTATCAATGCCGAGAAGCTTAACTTCTATTTCCTGACCCATTTTAAGAGCATCTTCAACTTTATTAATACGTTTATGATCTATTTCAGAGATATGGAGAAGCCCTTCCTTACCCGGAAGTATTTCAATAAATGCTCCGAAGTCTTTTATTGATTTTACCTTACCGGTGTATGTCTTACCTGCTTCAGGTACTTCGGTAAGTTTCGCGATCATATCTTTAGCGATGTGAGCGCTGTCTCCGCTTACCGCCGCAATTGTAACTTTACCTTCGTCGTCGATGTCTATCTCAGCTCCGCTTTCCGCGATGATATGTCTTATCATCTTACCGCCCGGTCCGATCACAGTACCGATCATATCTACAGGTACATACATAGAATAGAGATGCGGTGCATAGTTTGAGATCGACTCTCTCGGTACAGAAATAGCTTCGTTCATTTTGCTGAGTATATGAAGCCTTCCAGCTTTTGCCTGGGTCAATGCCGTCTGCATGATATCAAAAGAAATACCGGTTATCTTTATGTCCATCTGGATGGATGTGATTCCATTCTCCGTACCGGCAACTTTAAAGTCCATATCACCGAAGTGGTCTTCATCGCCGAGAATATCGGACAGCACAGCTACGTCGTCGCCTTCTTTTATAAGACCCATTGCTATACCCGCAACAGGCATCTTTGTCTTAACACCGGCATCCATCAGTGCCATGGAGCCTGCGCAAACAGTAGCCATAGAAGAGGAACCGTTCGATTCCAGAATATCGGATACAACCCTGATTGTATAGGGGAAATCATCCTCGGAAGGAAGAACTTTCTTCAATGCTCTTTCAGCCAGGTTACCGTGTCCAACTTCTCTACGTCCCGGTCCCGGTCTTCCGCCAACTTCACCTGTACTGAAGGGCGGGAAGTTGTAATGAAGGATGAATCTCTTTGTAGACAACTCCTTTAATCCTTCGATAAGCTGTTCGTCTCTTTTGGTGCCAAGAGTAACTGTTGTTAAGCTTTGTGTCTCGCCCCTTGTGAATAACGCCGATCCGTGGGTTCTGGGAAGAACTCCTACTTCGCATGATATTGCTCTAATATCGGTAAGTCCCCTGCCGTCAAGTCTTACCTTTTCTTTTAATATCCTATTACGGAGAATGTCGCTCTGAATATCATGCATAATTTCTCCGGCTTCTTTTGCATCGAATTCTTTTTCTTCGGCAGTGTATTTTTCTTCAAGAGTTGTTAAAACTTTTGTATCAAGTTCTTTCTTTGCATCGTGTCTTTCCGCCTTTTTAAGATCAGGATTGGAAAGTATCGCGGTTATTTCATTTAAGTATAGATCGTTTATCTGGCTGAGCAATTCCTGGTTAACTTCAGGAGGCGTTACCTCCATTTTTGGTTTTGCTACCTCAGCAGCAAATTCTTTCTGGAATTCACAAAGCTTCGCAATATTGCTGTGAGCAAATTTTATTGCTTCTAGGAATTCGTCTTCGGAAATTTCATTTGCTTCACCTTCGACCATAACTACAGAATCAACTGTACCTGCAACAGTAATATCATAATCTGCTTTGTCCAATTGTTCATGAGTCGGATTTATCATAAGCTGTCCGTCGACTCTTGAAACTCTAACCTCAGCTATCGGGTTGTCGAAAGGTATATTTGAGATCAATAATGCTGCCGATGCACCTGTAGCTGCGATCACGTCCGGATCTACCTGGCCGTCAGATGAATACACCGAGCATAATATCTGTGTTTCGTTAAAAAATCCATCCGGGAACATTGGACGGATAGGTCTGTCTATTAGTCTTGAAGAGAGGATCTCCTTTTCTGATGGTCTTCCTTCTCTTTTGAAAAATCCGCCGGGGATCTTTCCTACCGATGCTGTTTTTTCCCTGTAATCAACCGTAAGCGGGAAAAAATCCTGACCGGGATTTGGTTCGTCTTTAGCCGTAGCAGTACATAACACAACGTTATCATCAAGCGATACCAGAACCGCTCCGCCTGCCTGTTTTGCTAATTTTCCTGTTTCGAGCGTTAACGTTCTACCGCCAATCTCAATACTTTTTCTGTGTGTCATTAATTTTTTTGAATGTTTACTTTCTGAGTTCGAGGTCTTTTACAACCTTTCTGTACCTTTCGATGTCTGTGTTTTCCAGATATCTCAGGAGTTTTCTTCTTTTACCTACCATTTTAAGAAGACCTGTATTTGAGTGATGGTCTTTTTTGTGTTTGCTGAAATGATCGGCGGAGAGGTCCTTTATCCTTTTTGTTAAGATAGCGATCTGAACTTCCGGCTTTCCGGAATCCTTTTCATTCTTACCAAATTTGGTGATGATCTCCTTTTTTTCTTCTGTTGTTAGTCCCATTTAATTCTTTAAATGTTTAGTTATTCTTTAGTTTTTCTATTATTAATAATGTTTTTTCCTTATCGGAATTCATTTCTTTTATTAATTCATCCAGGGAATCAAACTTCTTTTCCTCCCTGAGATATTCAAGAAGATTTATCTTTATCTTCTTGCCGTAAACATTTTCGTCAAAATCGAAAATGTGAACTTCTATTCTCAACTGCTTTTCATCGGTAACCGTCGGGTTATATCCAATGCTCATCATTCCGAAGTATCTCTTACCCTCTAGTTCAGCCTGAACGGCGTAAATGCCGAGTCTTGGGATAAGCTTAAAATGTGAATCAAGCTCAATATTAGCAGTCGGGTAACCAAGTTCCCGTCCTTTCTTGTGACCGTGGACCACTGTACCTGTGATAGAAAACCGCTCTCCGAGAAGCCTGTATGCTTTGGGAATATCCCCTGAGTCGAGAGCGTGTCTTATGTCCGTACTGCTTACATGCTCACCGCCCGGCGCAAATTCATCTATCTTGTGTACTTCGAAATCGTATTCACTGCTTAGTTCCTTCAGGGTTTCGAAGTTACCTTCCCTGTTCTTGCCGAACATGTGGTCATAGCCGAGAACCAAATCGGACAGCCCTACCCCGTTTATAAGGTAGTTCTTGTAAAAATCGACTGCATGTGTTTGTGAGAATTCTTTGGTGAAGTTTATGATATATACCAGGTCTATGTCGAGCTCACGAAAATGATCCAGTTTCTCTTCTGTTGTGTTTAAAAGCTTTATGTCTTTAGCTTTATTTCTAAGAACGATTTGAGGATGCGGGTCGAATGTTATTACAACACTTCTTAATCCTTTGTCCTCTTTTACTTTATTTAACTCATTAATTATCTGTCTGTGTCCCAGGTGTACACCGTCGAACGTGCCTACTGTTACCGCGCTTTTCCTGTCAAATTCTACTTCGTTAAGGTCTCTTGCAATCTTCATATAAGCAAACGCATTAAGAAAGCGTTGCGAGAACTTCTTTGATTTTATCAAAATTAGGAAGGTCGCCGGCACTTTCCAAAACTTCAGCATATTGTACAACCCCGTCCTTATCTATTACAAATGCGCTTCTTCTCGAGACACCATTCATATCAAAACCAAACCCGCCGTCCGGATAAATTGTATCGTATGATTTAATAACTTCCTTGTTAAAGTCACTTAATAGTGGAATACCTATATTGTTTGCTTTTGACCATGCATCAAGTGTAAAGATGGAATCAACACTAATGCCAAGTACTTCAGCATTCAAGTCCTTGTATTCATTTAGTCCGTCTGTTATGCTGCACATCTCATCTGTGCAAACACCTGTGAAAGCCTGAGGGTGAAACAGCAAGACAACATTTTTCCCTTTATAATCACTAAGAGAATAATCCTTTACTTCCCCGGTCATGTTTTTAGATTTGAGTGTAAAATCCGGGGCTTTATCGCCAACTTTTAAAGACATCTAATTCCCTTCCTAAGATTTAAGTTGCTAAATTATATGAACATTAAATATAGCTAATACCTTAAATAGTAACAATGAAATTAATTTCTGCAGAGAATGGATGAATCTCCGTAACTGAGGAATCTGAAATCATTTTTGAGAGCAAAATCGTATATTTTTTGCCAATCATTGCCCACAAAGGCTGAAACCAGCAAAAGTAATGTGCTATTCGGTTGGTGGAAATTTGTAACTAATATATTGGTATATTTAAACTTAAATCCCGGTACAATCATAATACCTGTTTGAGCAGAAATGTGGTCATTTCTGGTCATTTTGAGGTGATTTTGGATGATTTTTAACGGATTTTGGTCAGTTTTTGATAATAATTGATCATTATATGGCTCCCATTGATCAATTCTTATTTCCAGGTCAAATATTTTAGCTGCAATATAAGGTATACTCTCTATTGTACGTAAAGAAGTGGTACCAACACAAACAATATTTCTATTTTCAGTCAAAAGGTCGATTGTCCTCGCCGGAATGGTTACAAATTCGCTATGCATGGTATGCTGACCAATCAGCTCCGATTTTACCGGCTTGAATGTTCCGGCTCCAACATGAAGGGTAACTTTCCCTATCTCAATATTTTTTTGCCGAAGTTTTTCCAGAACTTCATCGGTAAAATGAAGCCCCGCTGTAGGCGCAGCAACTGACCCCTCATGTTCTGCATAGATTGTCTGGTAACGGGTTCTGTCTGATTCTTCAGCATTTCGCTTAAGATAAGGGGGAATGGGAGTTTCGCCGATCGATTCAAGGATCTCTGAAAATGTAATACCGTCCGGTTCCCAGGAAAACTCTACGAGATAATTATCCCCGGCATTACCTTTTAGTTCGGCGCGGAGTGTCCCGCCTGTAAAATCTTTTTCGAGAATTCCCGATTTCCATTTCCGCAAGTTGCCGATCATGCATACCCATGTACATCGCTCTTTTGCATTAAGGGCTGTTTCTAGAGGTTTATTATGTGGGTCAAGACAGAATATCTCTATATGTTTTGAGCCTTCACGCTCAAACAGTATCCGTGCCTGGATAACTTTTGTATCGTTAAAAATTACAATTGAATTCTCGGGAATATGTTCGGTGATATGACTAAATATATCTTCGGAAATTTTTCCGTCCGTGTAAACAAGCAGCTTAGAGGAATCCCGTTTTTCAAGAGGGTAGCGAGCAATCCTTTCTTCCGGAAGTTCGTATGAGTAATTTTCTATGCGTATTTTCTTTGGGTCATTCAATCCTGATCCAGTTTTAACATCATTTCAAAGTGAGGACCGATCGTAGGGATTTCGAATTCTTCCGAAATAACCGAGAAGCCGAAATTTCTATAAAAGCTGGTTGCCTTTGTTCTTGCGTTGCACCAGAGATAATCGACCTTCCTATTTTTGAGTTCGTTTATTCCAAAGTCCAGTATTTTTTTACCGTAGCCTTTTCCCTGTGAAGCAGGGTCGGTCGCCATGCTTCTAAGCCGGTAACCCACTCCGTCATAACCTTTTTTATCCTCTTTATAAAAGGAGGCGATCGAAATAAGTTTATCTCCTTCGAATAATCCCAGGTGGAAAGTTGATGGATCCTCATCGCCCGGAAACTTTCCTTCTTCGACCGGTCTGCCCGGCCGCAGTACTAACATCCTGAGAGGGAGTATTTCTTCTGTTTTGCAGATTTTAATTTCCATATCCTCAAAATAATGAGAATGATGCATATTTTTTATCCAAATACCTCGTATATATTAATAATTAAACTTAATTTTGAGTGATGGAAACCCCCAATTTCAGGATAGGTTTTGGATATGACATCCATAGGTTTGCTGAAGGAAGAAAATTCATTCTCGGCGGAGTGGAAATTCCTCATTCTATGGGATTGGATGGCCATTCGGACGCCGATGTGCTTCTGCACTCACTGTGTGATGCTATTCTTGGTGCTGCGGGTTTTGAAGATATCGGGCATCAATTCCCGAATACAGACCCTGAATTCAAGGATATTTCCAGCCTTGTATTATTAGAAGAATCAATGAATCTCGCGGCTTCAGCCGGTTGGAAGGTTGCAAACACGGATACAATGGTGATCCTTGAGGACCCAAAGATATACCCGCACATTCCGGAAATGAAGAAGAACATATCAGGAATTATTAACTGTGATAGAGTATCTATAAAAGCGACGACAAACGAAGGTTTGGGAGGGATCGGAAGAGGTGAGGGCTGTGCATCTTACTCGGTTGTATTATTATATAAATAAATCGTATGGGTGTAGAGATGATCTTCGATGGAATAGATTCCTGGCTGTTTTACTTTTTTAATAAGACGCTGGCAAATCCCTTCTTCGATTCCTTCATGCCGTTTATTACCGAGACTAAACACTGGTACATCTTTTATTTTCTTGTAGGGCTTTACCTGGTTATCAAAGGCGGGGCGAGAGGCAGGGTTGCAGTTATACTTGCAATAATACTGATACTTGGAACAGACCAGTTCTCAAATCTCTTAAAAGAATTTTTTGGAAGAGTAAGGCCATGTCATTCCCTTCCAAATGTAAACTTGCTTGTAGGATGCAACGATTCATATTCGTTTCCATCTAACCATGCAATGAATAATTTTGCTGCTGCGTTTTTGTTTACTTATTTTTATCCGAAATTAAAATGGTGGTTTTATATTGCAGCAACTATCATATCGCTTTCGAGAGTATTTTGCGGCGTACATTACCCGTTCGACCTGGTGGTCGGAGCGGTAGTAGGAATTTTATGGGCTATGCTGTTGGTTTATATTTGGAAAAAGTTTAACGAGAAGTTCAAAATCTTGCAAAATTGAATATTCCCGATTTTCTCAAGAACAAGACAATACTTTGTATCACAGCAGGGATCTTTTTCGGTCTCTCGTTTCCCCCGGTAAATCTTTACTTCCTAGTCTTCGTAGCGTTTGCTATTTACATATATATTGTAACGACAGCAACTACATACAGGCAAGTTATATTAAGGACCTATCTGATATTTGTTATCTGGGAAATGATAGCGATCTCATGGATAGGATTGAGCGGTTTTACAAAGCCGGAGTATTTTATGATTATTGGAGGGTTTATGACCGCCTTGCTCCATCCGATCGTTTATTTACTACCTCCAACTATCATTTTTTTCTTTGTCGCCAGGAATATGAAATTTAAGAAGAACCAGGAATTGATTCTCATATTTCTTCCGCCTATATGGATAGCATTTGAATACCTGCAGACAACTAATGAACTGACATTTCCCTGGCTTTCTCTGGCATATACGCAGACATATAATTTGCACAAAGTTCAATATATTGATATCACCGGGATGTATACAGTAACACTCTGGATAACGATAATTGCAATTTTATTATTCTTTGGAGCGAGGAAGCTCTTTAGCAGGGAATGGCAATTGAAAGGCGGTAAAATAATAATACTTGGAATAATTATAATTATTATATATTTCATTCCGGATTTTTATGCATTTATTACATCACCGAGTGAAAAATACACAAAGAATTTTGAAGATGGAAAGATCGATGTTGGTATAGTTCAGCCGAACAAGAACCCATGGTTTAAATGGGGCAGTGATCAGTTTGAGATTACAAAGGAGTATGTTAAGCTTATGGAAGAAGCTGCAGATCATAAGCCAAGACCTAAACTTATAATTTTACCGGAGACTTCGCTTCCATATGTCCTTCGTATGCCTATGAATGAGACTAAGCATGCTATTATAAAAACGTTTGTACAAGAACAAGGTATTCCTGTACTTATTGGAACACCGGATATACTTTATTACCCTGATACAGGCTATGTTCCTCCTGATGCACGGGAATTTTCGGACGGAAGAAAATATGATATTTTTAATACAGCGATTCTTGTCGAGAAAAATGTTAAGAAAGAAAATTATCAGACACACGATAAGTTTAAGCTCGTAATCGGAAGCGAGAGGATGCCGTACCAAAACAGACTTTTATTTCTTCGTGATCTTATTAAATGGTCGGTTGGGTTGAGTAATTTCCAGATCGGGAAGGACACTGTTTTATTTGATCTGGATGGGAAATACAAATTCAATACGGCTATTTGCTATGAATCCGTTTTTCCGGAATTCTTTGCTCATTATGTGGATATGGGAGCGGAGTTTTCGGTTATAATTACAAATGACGGGTGGTGGGGAAAACTATTCGGAACCTACCAGCACAATCAGTATGCAACTTTCCGGGCAATAGAGAACCGTCGATGGATAGCAAGAAGCGCCAATACTGGAATATCATGTACTATCGATCCTTATGGAAACATGTATGATGTCTCAAATGTAAACGAACAGGCTATCATTAATTCGGAAATAGGCATAAGAAAAGAGAAAACGTTTTATACCACTCATGGTGACGTTTTCTCTAAAATTATGATTCTGGTCTCAATAGCAACATTAATTATCGCTATTGGGCTAAAATTTCGTAAGCGAACTACTTCTTAAGCTTACCGGCAAACTCCCTTGCTTCTTCCATTGATGCAAACTTACCAATCCTAACCCTGTAATAAGTCCCTTTTTCACCCAGGTCAGCTTGAACCACAGAAACTTTTTTGTTGCCTGCCGATATTTTTGAAGCGGACTTATCAGCATCTGACTTTGTTTTAAAGGATGCTGTTTGAATATAGATTCCGTCCGGTGCGTTAACAAAAGCAACGTTAAGGGTTTTATCAAAGGTAACCTCTTCTTGAGCAGGAGGTGTTTGCTGTGTCTTTTCATCTTTTGTCTCAGGTGCTTTTTCCGTATTCTGTTCCTGGTTTGTAGTTACGGGCGGTATATTTTCTTTTGAAGTTTGATTTTGTTGTTCACTTTTTTGTTCACTGTTTTGCGGAGGTGTGTTTTGCTGTTCCGTATTGACCTGATCGTTTTTGCTTTCAGGCGGTGGTGTAAAACTGCCCGTGTTTGAAGCCAGATAAACCATTAGAATTAAGAATGCTACAATAGCTCCTCCGATCCAGTAACCCTTTTTACGAGATTTTTCGGACTTTTCCTTGTACATCTGCTCCCTTTCCTGCTCCTTTTTAATGTATGAGGGGGATTGTGAAAGGATTGGAGAGGGTTGAGGAGTTTTGAGTTCGGGAATTTTTGATACAGGAGGTTCAATTAACTTCTTTTCCTCCCGGATTTGCGTTGGTTTTTCAACTTCCTTTTTATCAGGGAAGGGATCAGTCTTGGCTTCAAATATATCTTCGAAACTCTTAGCATCATTTCCAGTCTCTAATATTCCCGATTTTAGCTCTTCAACATCCTCCGGTATTAATATGTCATTTTTTGTATAATCAGTATCCTTGTTTATATCATCATCGCTAGCAATAGGATCAAAATTTTCATGCAGTAATTCTGTCTCGTCATACTGGAATTTCGTTTCCTCTGACTTATCCTCTTTTAGAGTCATATCTTCCTGTTGGATCTCAGGTGCTGGCTCAAGTTTATCAACAGTCATTTCTTCCAATGGTTTTTCATCTTCGGCATGCTTTTCTTCCAGGATAGGTTTTTCATCGATGTGTATCTCCTTTATGGCGGGAATTTCATCTACCTGCTCGACCATTAAATTAATATCTTCTATTATTTTATTTCTTTCCGCTATTATTTTACTTAGTTCTGCATTCCTTTCATCTTCGAAAGTCTTAAACTCCTCTAACTTATCCCTATCGTCTATTGCAAAATCTTTGATATCATGTTCCTGCATCGATGTTGATTCATCCCTTTCCTCGGTTTGATGCTCGGGAGTTAATTGTTCGAGCGCTTTTTTCCTTTCATTGATCAGTCTTTCGATACTTGCGAGTTGATCAATTTCAGGTAGTTGATCCGGACTGGGCAAAATGTCCTCTATTTTCTCTTCACTTGTGATATCTTTGTGAAGCTCTATCAGGCTATGCGGTAATTCAAAATTTTTCATGTCTTTTTCTCCGGAAATATGTTCTCCCTCTGGGTTTTCCAACTTACTTTTAATGAAATCATTAATCTCATTAGATGATGAATCTTGAGAAAGGTCATCACGAATGATACTTCGGTCATATTTATCTTTGTTTTCCATTACTCTTGGATTTATGTTTTCTGGTAATATTTTATATTCAATATCTCTTTTGAATGGAGCTTTTTTATTTATTCCAGATGTTTCATCATCTTTGTCTGTTGACGGTCTGAGAATAGTTGGTGAAAGATTGTTATACTTTGAGTTTACTTCAAATGCAAATTTTTTAACAGGTGAGAACGAAACAGTCTTATATATATCTTCTCCCTTTTTTCTTGAAATAATTTTAAACTTGCCGAACTCGCTAATGTTTATAGCTTTACCTTTTCTCAGTGCGTTTGACATCGAATCGATAACCGAATTTACCAATTGATAAATGTCGATGGTTGAGATACCGAATTCCTCGGCAAGTTTTATAACAAGTTCATCTTTATTCAACGGTTTCGTTTATATTATCCAGCAAAACTCCAGATGGTGTAAATAAAACCTTATCTTTAGGAGGAATTAAGACTTCAGATTTTTTTTTGCTGTCGAATTCTTTTCGCATACCTATATGAATAACCTCAAAGTTACCAAATTCATCAATCCCAAAGCCTTTATTCTCTTTTACACTTTCTTTCATTAATTCAAACATCCTATCAAATATTTTTTCAGCCGTATCCTTTCGTAAGGTACTCTTATATATTATCTTATTTAAAAGAGATTTTTTATTCATTTTCAAATAAATACTTAATGTTTTCTATTAGCTTTTCAAGATACAATCTATCTGTTTCATCGAAATTTCCAATGCTGTCGCTGTCAAGATCAAGGACCCCCTTTGGGGTACCATTCGATATTATCGGGATCACAATCTCAGAGCGTGAATCGGAATCACAATAAATATGTCCTGGAAATTTCTCTACATCTTCAACTATAATGGATTCTTTTCTTTCAAGTGACTGTCCACAAACACCTTGACCTGATTTGATTCGTGTACAAGCAACTTTTCCCTGGAAAGGTCCAAGTACCAGTTCATTTGTAGCTGGTTCGTAAAAATAAAATCCGACCCAGATCACCCCCGGAAGTGAATATTTAAGAACAGATGTAATGTTTGCAATATTAGATATAATATTATGTTCATCTTTTAATAAAAAGTCAATCTGTTTTATTAACAGATCATAGATGTCGGTTTTTGAAGCCGATTCGGGAATTTTTATTTCGTGAGCCAATTGAGTAGTTTATATTTTAATTTATAGGAATAGAATTAAAATATAAACTGAAATGGAGGATTTGCAGTAATTATTTCAAGCCCCCTTCATCTGACGGAGTATTTTTAGGCTTCCTATCATTATTCTTTTTCTTAATCTGGGAATCTTCACTTTCACCAAATATATAGCTTACTGACAGCGAAAATAATTGAGCATTATATGTGCTTTTATATGTTTGCTTAAAATTTTCCCCATAAATATCCGAATTATAAGTATTTTTATTAAATGGATTCATAATATTTACTGCAATGTTTAGCTTTTCATCAAATAAATCCTTTCCAAAGTATAAAAATAAGCTTTGAAAACTTCCGTGAGAAGATTGGTACGAATACGAGTTAGCAGAATAATAGAAATTTGCGCCCCATGAGAATAAGTTTTTAAGTTCTCCATATACTCCGGCATTCAGATTATAATTCCATCCCCCAGAAGTATAATTAGAATAGTCTAATTTATCTGCCCTGAATCCTGCGTTCAAATTAAAGACTTCAAATAATTGACCTGTTAGATAGGTACTCAATCCGTAGCTTTTCGATGTGGAAATATTGTCATAGGTAGAGGCGGCTACATTTCCCTCTAGAAGCTTTACTGTCCGCTCAATTACATTAGTCGCTAATTTATAGAATATTGAGAAGTTTATGTTTAGTTGTTCAAATAGGGTGTTAAATCCAATTTCAAAATTCTGTCTACGTTCGGGCTGAAGATACGGGTTTCCAACCGAATAGTGGTAAGGGTCAGAATACTTTTTATAAGGGTTAAGTCTACTATAGCCCGGGCGAGAAACTCTATTGGAATAAGAAAATTTCATCGTTGTAAAGTCATTGGTTTTATACGATAAATTTACATATGGCATAATATCAAGATACGAATTATTAAATTCTTCGCCGGTCGTTTTCTGATTTCCATAATTATAATAGTACTCTAATCTACCACCAAATTTTGTTCTTAATTTCAGTATTTTAAAAGAAATGTCTGTGTAAGCACCAGCAATATCATTGTTGTAGTAAAAATTGTTTGGGCTGACACTGGTCGAATCCACAGATGAATATGAGTTTGAGTAATTATTCTCTATGTAGTTCAATTCACCGTATAATCCACTTTCGATTCCAAACGTTCTGTTAATTCTGTTTAAGTAATCGAGCTTTACTGTATGATTTCTACTAGTATTTAATGTGGATTCGTTTCGCAAATATGAATCATTGCTATTGAATAAGTCTTCTATAGTAAAGTTATTGTAAGAATTATATTTTCTATATTCAAAATCATATTCGCTGTAAAATTCGCTTTCACCTTTGGTAATATTATTATAAGCAGCTAGATTAAGCGAATATGGTTTACTACTAAAGGTTTGAACACCTCTTTGAAAATTTGTTGTAACATTATTTGAGTTAATATCTGATTCATCTGTATTCGAAGAGTTGTTGCTAATATTTGAATTAAATCTGCCGCTCAATCCGAAATAATTTTCCTTTCCATAAGAGTAATCTGAACTGATCGATCCGTAATTTGAGGTATATCCGGAAGTAGAAGATGAGTTTACTTCATGAGTTGAGCTATCGAGATAGCTTAGCCTAGTGGAGGTATAATCGATATCATTATTATAATGTGAGTTACTGTATCTTGACCCAATGTTAAACTTGTTTTTGTAATAGTTAAGGGTCGCACCACCATTATAATTTAGTTGGTTTGTTACGTCTGCGTTTACACTTCCGTATATATTATAACCGGTCTCCTCTTTTGTGATAAGATTTATAATTCCTGTACCCGAAACGGAATTGTATTTCGACGACGGATTGATAAGGATCTCAATTTTTGAGAAAATATCAGCCGGGAATTGTTTTAAAAAGCTAGATATATCAGTTTTACGTCCATCCATCAAAAATTGTGGTGTTGAACCGTTTAGAGTAACGTTCCCTTCCAGATCAATTGATAGTAAGGGAATCTTTCTTAAAAGGTCGGCAAGTGTGCGTGAACCCGATATAATTTCTTTATTGAGATTAAAGATATACTTATCATCTTCTACCTGCATAAATAGAAGTTCACCTTCAACAGTAATCTCATCTGTTATGTATTTTGAGGATACCATAAAAATCGTGTCTAAATTATCAACCGAAAGAATAGATGACGGGAGGACCCTGGTTTCATAATCCTCTTTCAAAAGTCTTATGAATGAATTCTTTGCAGTATCAATACTCAGTGAAAACATACCTTTATCATCTGAAAACACAATCAGTACTATACTATCGTTTTCCATATATTGAACAGAGCATCCTTCAAGCACTCCCTTTGAGATAAAGTCTAGTATACGTCCTTTGACTTTAATACCTGTTTGCTCATTATCATCATTTTGGGCAAAAAGAGGTATCGAAGTTAAGGAAACAACAACTAAGATTATAATATTTAAAATAATTTTGCTTTTAAACATGTGGCAGAAAATGATTTATTAATATAATGAAAATAAAAGAGAGGAAAAATAGTATATTGATTAGTATATAGCCCATTTTGTGTAGTTAATATTTAATTCAATTCCTTTATTTTAAGTAACCACATGACAGGCATTTCTATTAATAAAAAGATACTCTCTTTAGCTCTCCCGGCTGTATTATATACAATTACAAAATCTTCCTTTTCCATTATTGATGCATATTGGGTGGGGAAACTCGGCAGCTTGGAGCTGGCTGGCTTGACTGTTGCTACATTTATAGTCTGGGGTGTCATTTCCCTGACTGAGGTTATTTCTCTAGGTCTTAACGCACTTGTAGCCCAGTCTGTTGGTGCTAAAGATTTTAATTTGTCAAAAAAAGTAAGTACAGTTAATATAACAAATAGTTTTCTTTTCTCTATATTAATAGGCTGGGCGATGATCCCAGTTATCCCGGGATTATTTTATATTATGGGGCTCAATGATACAGAGGTTTCACAGGCAAATCAATATCTCATCCCCATTTTGATAGGTTTGCCCTGTCTTGCACTAAGAGATGCCATTAGTGCTGTTTTTAGGGGCTATGGTGATACAAAAACACCATTTTACTTACTTCTTTTTGCTGTAGCTTTGAACTTTTTTACAACCCCTTTACTGATATTCGGAATTCAGATAGGCAACGAAAGAATACTGCAATTCGGGCTGAGCGGAGCCGCTTTTGCGACGCTGTTTTCATACTTGCTTTCATATATTATCGGATATGTTATTGCCCGGCGGAGGGATCTTCTTAATTCAATAAAGAAATACACTATAAATCTCCCTATAGTAAAAGAAACGTTTAAAATTGGAACGCCCGTTGCAGTTAACGGAATGGCTTTTTCTATGATATATGTTTTTGTAGCAAGATTTGTTGCACTATACGGGTCAACCGGGTTGGCTGCTATGGGGATCGGGCATAAATCGGAATCTGTAGCATTCCAAATCTGTATGGGATTTACACTCGCCTCAACAATAATGGTGGGTCATAGCTTTGGTGCCGGTAAGAAAGATGAGGCAGAAAACATAGCATGGAGGATTGTTGCTGTCTGCGGAGGTATCGTTCTTGTATATTCTATAGGTCTGTTTATGTTTAGTTCGGAAATTGCTTCCATCTTTACCTCAGACTTAGCAGTGATAAATGCAGCTTCAGACTACAATAAGTTTGCTTCAGCTGTGTTAATCTTTACTGCCGTTGAGGTTGTATTGGAAGGAGCATTTTCAGGGGCAGGTGATACTATGCCGCCGGCAATAATAACAATGCCCTTTAACATTCTCCGTATTCCGCTCGCGGCATTACTTTCACCAGGGCTTGGATTAAACGGAATCTGGCTCGCTATTGCTGTTTCAAATCTAGGCAAGGGTATCTTAATGGCGATTTGGTTTAAGAGAGGGAAGTGGAAATTAAAATCAATCAAGCTTTTGGAAGAAAAAGATCATTTAAAAGAAATCAAGGAAGTGGAATAAAAAACCCTCCTCTGTAAAGGGGGAGGGTTAAAACCGATTAATCTTTACTAATATTAGTTAGCGTTTGGATCTATATTACAAGTTATTTTTAAAGTTTGCTGAGGTTCTTTTGAGTCATTTGAAAATACCATCAATGTTTTTTCCTGAACTCCGGATCTTCCGCGCGTATTAAACGTTACATGGATAGATCCTTCTTCACCTTTACCGTATTCTTCTTTTCCGTTTGTAGTAGCAGCTGTGCAACCGCATGATGTTGTAACTTTATCTATCTTTAAAGGAGTGCTTCCTTTATTTACAAACTTAAAGTTATATTCTATTTGCGGACCTTCCGGTACTGTACCAAAATCATGAACTGTTTCATTAAATACGAGATGAGCTGAAGAATTTGAGGCAACTATCTTATTATTGGATACTACAAAAAACATTATTCCGACAATTATTGCCAGTCCGATAGCAAAGAATGAAGCTTTTCCTCCATTACTGTTTAAAAAATTTGACATTTATATTTCTCCTTGAGTTTTAAGTTCTGTATTTGCCGTAGTTTCGGCTTCTTTTTTTGGCTCGCAGAAAAAATAAATGATTAGCGAACCGATCAGCATTAGAATATCCTCAAAAATCCTTATAGAAATATCGGATTTTGGCGCATTTGAATCAATAGAAAAACAACCACAATTTATATCCAATCCGGTTAATTTAGCCCTAATTAAAGCAATTAAAAAGACCACCAATAGAGCAGAAATCGTAAAAGAGCTTCCTTTCTTTAATAACCCAAATACTAAAAAGGTACCCGCAAGAAATTCAACGTATGGAATAATTATTGCAAAAATATTAACTAATCCGAGGGGTAATATCTGATAGTTTTTTACTGCAACGGCAAAATCTCCGGGATTGAAAAGTTTATCTAATGAGGAGTAAATAAAAATTACACCAACGACAAACCTAAGGAGTAATTGGAAGTATTTATTATAAAGAAAGCTCATCTACTTTTCAGTCGGGTATCCTTTCTCTACCCATTCTCCCAATCCGCCCAGATAGATATTAATGTTTTTATATCCAAGATCGAACAACTCATATGCTACGTCTATGCTAATATCGCAATGAGAGCCGCTGCAATAGGTTACTATTACTGCATTCTCGTTAATATTTTGTACCATTTTTCTCTTGTCCTCTGGAGTTTTTTCGCGGATATCTGCATAAGGGATATTTATAGCACCCGGGATATGACCTTCTGCAAACTCATTTGCTGGTCTGCCATCTACAAAAACCGCTTTTCTATCAAACAATTGCTTTGCGAAGTCATAGTTGATCTTCACAGGTTTTGTGCTCTCTTTTGTCTCATGATGTGTATTGCCAAGGTCAGGATTTGAGAGGTCAAGATCCTTTCCGTCATTTCCCAGCTGGTCTAGCACTTTACCGGGTTCCTCAGTATCTTTTGAATACTTTTCAGTATCCATAACAAGAGGGACGCCATTGGGATTAATAAAATTTACCAGGAATCCCAGGAAAATTGCTATACAAAGTAATATTAATGTTTGCTTTAATGTTTTTTTCATATCTTTAAAATTCTAGCAATAAAATATAAAATAAGTTCTTAAAACATTATGCATAATGCTGGTATTCTTAATAAACAACAAAACTATTCAAATTATTTATTGAAGTATTGTATGAATTTATAACGTTATTATAATTTCTAATGACTGCATCGTATATATTATTATACTCATAATCCTTTATATTACCCTTTTCCATTTTCTTCATATAATCATTTGAGCTGTCAAAGAGTCCTTTTACCATTTTAGCAAAATAATCTTCATAACTGTATTTTAAATACTTGGATTTTTCTGTGAAAGGTGCATCCTGAACTTTAGCGGACTCTTCGCTGAACACTTTTTCCAGCTGATCATGCTGTTTCCTTAACTCAACAAGGTCCGGTTTATCTGGAGCTTTTCTAAATTCTTCCATATAAATGTCAGCCTGATCTAAAGTATTAAAATATGCATTCTCCAAGATTACTACGGATTTTTCATCAGGATTTGAGTAATCATCTGGATCCCTTACTTCTCTTTCAGGTTTATATTTTTTTAGATCTGCCATGATCTTCTTATCCGCATCTTCATACTTTTTGTATGAATTCTTCATTTCCTCGTCATAAGGAACTGCCTTTGAAGGGTCACTTTTAAAATCACCGTCTTTATAGTATGAAATAACCTTGTCTGCTGTTTTCATATAATCATCGATCGATTTCAGCAGATCTTTGAAGTCACCTTCAACTGTAGTTTTCATTTCTTCGGATGCTTCCAGTTTGCTTAGATCTCCGCCATCGTACATAGAACGATATTGCTCCTTATAATCCCTCTCAAGAAAACCTAGATATGTATCAGCCATCACTATTATGATAAAAGTATTTTTCTTGATCGTTGTTGGCTCGGGTACGTTCTGCAGGTATGCTTTTTGAACATTCTCGACGGATTCGGAAAGTTTATTCATAACCCCTATATAGGAGTTATAAAACTCAAGATCCATATACGACCTATCGGTTTCCTCCCTGTTTTCCGTTTTTTCAATATTTTCTCCTTCTTTGTTCTCGGATAGTTTTTCTTTCAGCTTATTAAATAGAGAGCATCCAAGGAAAACCGAAACGGAAATGAAAATAATCAAGAAATTTCTATAATTTGTGCCCATAAGATTTAATCTTTATTATTGTCAAATAAAGTAGCCCCCTGAGGTCCTTTTCTGCCTGCTGGAGGTTTTTGTATTCCAAGATGCTTGTAAGCATGCGGCGTAGCCTCCCTGCCCTTTGGTGTTCTTTTTATAAAGCCCTCTATAATCAGAAACGGTTCGTAAACATCTTCTACAGTTCCGGCATCTTCACCAATCGAAGCTGCGATCGTATTGAGCCCAACGGGACCGCCATCATGCTTTACTATTATAGTTTCGAGGATTTTTTTATCTATCTTATCCAATCCGTACTCATCTACTCCCAATGATTCGAGCGCATACTCTGCTATCTCTTTATCCACCTTTCCGTTGCCTTTGACTATCGCAAAATCCCTGGTTCTTCGCAGTAAACGGTTAGCAATTCGGGGTGTTGCCCTACTTCTTCTTGCAATCTCATGACACCCCTCTTCTGTTATTTCGATCCCGAGTATTTTTGCAGATCGTTTTACAATGCTGCTCAGATTTTCGTTATTATAGTAATCGAGGTGCGCTGTTATCCCGAACCTGTCCAGCATAGGTGAGGATAATAACCCCTGTCGGGTAGTTGCGCCAATCAAGGTAAATCTTTCCAGCTTTAGTGGGATGCTCCTAGCAGCCGGTCCCTGGTCTACCACTATGTCCAGCCGGTACTCTTCCATTGCAGAATATAGAAACTCTTCCACAACCTTCGGGATCCTGTGTATCTCATCTATAAAAAGTATTTCCTTTTCCTTTAATTTGGTCAGCATGCCGGCAAGATCACCCGGACGCTCTATTACCGGACCGGAAGTGCTGATAATATCCGTATCGAGTTCATTTGCAATGATATGGGCGAGAGTTGTTTTCCCTAAACCGGGAGGACCGGTAAAAAGTACATGATCGAGCGATTCATTAAGTTTTTTGGAGCTTTCAATGAATATCTTTAGATTTTCTTTAACCTTTTCCTGTCCAACAAATTCGTTGAATTCTCGAGGTCTAACCCCGGTAACGAAATCCATATCCTCATCAGGAAGTTTCTCAGCAGTGCTTATTGTTCCGTTTCTTGACATATATGAATTTAAGGGTTAATATTCCTCTAAAATAATATTAATTTAAAATACAAACAATTTTAAAGGAATATGGAAAATCCTGTAAACTTAGTCGAGGAAGTTCGTTTTTTGGTTGAAACCCGAAAGATACGTGTAATTGGGATCAGTATAATAGTGGGGCTAATTGTTATTTATAGCCTTGGTTTGATAGTAGCTTCTAATAATGTTAATAAAGATATGGCAATACTTAACTTAATTTCGGTGATTGCGGCACCAATACTTTGTATTTCCTCCATCTATCTCCGAAAAGCCAGATTAAAAAGCGTAAACAAGGACAACTTCAAAAACACCTTTGCCGGTGTTTATATTATTTCTTTTTTTCTCTGCGATTTGGGAGGTATATTTGCAATTGTTACTAACTTGTTTATAAATTATAACCTTGTGTATGCGACTTTTGGAATGATAGTAGCAGGAGTATATGTAATACTTAACTTTCCAAAGCGTTCAGACCTGGACATAATAAATAACAGGAGCAAAACTATCCCGGTGTGATCACTCCTGAAGCAGTATCCTCTGGAGTACTGAAAGACTGAACCCGTCTTTTATCTCGTTACCCATAATCATCTTTCTGATCTCGTCTTTTGTGAACCATTTTGCGTCGAGGATTTCATTTTCATCCAGCTCGGTTGTAACCTGTTTAACGTTCTTTGCGTGGTAGCAGTGAAATTTTTGCGAACTGGAACCGATAGATGCGTAATGGTAACCTAGGTAAGTTAGATCCTCCTTGCTTACCTCGCATCCTGCTTCCTCTTTCAGTTCCTTAACTATCACATCGGAATGATGCAAGCCTTTATCGATAGTACCCGCAGGTATTTCCCAACCGGTGAAATCATTTATATACCGATAGCTTTTAACAAGGATCACCTTTCCTTCTGAATTTTCCGCCGCAACACCGACGCCATTATTATGATAGTGAACCGCTTCGAATTCGATTACCTTCCCATCGGGAAGCTCAACGCGGTCGATGTCCATATCTATCCAGCCACCTGCAAACCCTTTTTGGGTCGAGAGTATTTTCCAGAAAGGTTTATTCTTTTTCAAAAGTTTTATTTATAATAACTTAATCCTTTTGTTTAATTAATACGAGTCGATTTAGAGGTACTCCCTTGCTTTTCCCATTTGCTGAATTGTAAAGTAATCCTGTTCACTATTTTCAACTTTTTTGCTAGCCCAAAGTGCGTAATCTCCTGCATCCGATAAATGTGATATGTCCCGACGCGATTTATCTATAATGAAGCCGTCGGTTCCCTGTTTCCATGTTACGAGACCCCGGTCTTTGATTGACTGCTTACAATTTTCTGTTATCAGATATTTACCCGTTTCAAAGAGTTTATTAGTAAAGTTTATCCTATCTCGGACGGGAGGATTACTGTTCGGGATATATAAATCTAAGCTAAATCCTGCTCTCTCGAATGCTTCTTTTATGATCATATAATCCGTTCTACCGAAGCTAGCGGTCTTCAAAGCCCTGCCTGACGCATCACCTGTGATGATCAATGTAATATCTTCCCGATTGTATTTTTGTAAAAGTCGCATAATAATGTACTCACAGAGTTCACCTGTATTTGAGGAATGAATTACATACTCATCGACCTGAGTTCGAACATCTTCGTCTATGATTAACTCTATTGCGCACATAGGATCCACATTGAAATCGAAGCCGATGATAATTTTGGTTGTTTGCACCTGGCTTTGTTTCACAACAGATCTTTCAGTATCAAAAGCGTAGTAAGCGCGGTCAGCTGATAGGTTTATGTTCTTACCCATCATATAAACCTCACGCATACGACTATCGTATTTATCCTCCAGCCGTCTTTTGTAGTCATCACTCAGATGGATATTGTCATATGTGGTGATGGTGGTTATATAAGAATCATCATTTTTGATTTCCTCCTTTTCCCAATACTCCCATCCCCACTGCATCTTGTCGGGTTCGGCGGTTCCTCCCCAGAGGCGAACGAGCCGTGCGGCTTCCGGATGTGATATTCTTTCCCACCAAATCAGGATATTCTTTTTTGGAATTGAGAAGGGTTCGTTTATATCGCCGGACGCGGCAGTAATGCCTTTAAACGACATTTCCGAGCCGTAAATGAGGATATTTGCGTGGTTATCTTTATCATTCTCAAGCCAGAATTGAAATGTTCGGTTTGATTTTATCCATCTGTATTCCAATTTATTTCGAACACAGAGTTCTTCCAAAACAACGACAACAGTATCACATGCATTATCAAATGATGGAGAGAGAGATAAATGAAAAAACGGGCGGTTACAGTATGCAAGGTATAACGCCTCAGCCATTAGTGCATATGTCTTCCCGCTTCTAACTCCACCTTTTATCCCTTTTTCAAGGTGATCTGACATGTGCCACTTTTCTAAAGCAGGCAGAGATTTATAATTTGGAAGAAGATCATTAAGACTTGTTATTTCCATCAGTACAGATTCCTATTAAAAACATTCTCATTTGAGTAGGCTTTTAAGCTATCCTGCTGGTCATCCTCGTTTATAGTTGTCTCTATATTGGCCAGACCTTTTGAAACATCCTTCAGATATGAGATGCAGTTATCGTATCTTTCCTTCCAAAATTCAGGTACATCGTGATATTGTATGCGAGAGTGAAGAATGTAGATTGCAATGTTTGCTGAACAGTCAATGACTGCCTCGGGAACCTCCGTCAGAGGGAGTGCCTTTACGACGCTTTTTAGATATCCATCGATTATACTATCGGCGGTCGAGATCGCCTCAGTCAGGATGTCGGCGGAATCAGGTTCGCCGTCCAGACTTTCAATCAGTTTGTCAAGCTCGCGCTTTCTAATACGTTTTAGTATGTCTTCTTGTGTAGAGTATGCCATTTGTTTATCGGTTTAGATTGTCAATTAGATAGTTTCTTCAAGAGTATCAGTCAAGAATTTCTCCATTTCTCCGTTTCTCGAGTGATCCTTAGTAAGGTCTCTTAATTTACTAATTATCTCAGATTGAGGAGTTGTTGTTATGCCAAGTTCTTTAGATACTTCTTCTTTGTCCAGGTGATAGCCTGAACTGCTGAGGGAACTGTATATATCGCTTAGCATCTTTTTGTCTTCCAAGGATTTAGTTTCAGGAAATTCGAACTTCGGGTAAACTTTAGGGTTGCTAAAGTTCAAGTCTATTACCTTTTTTATCAGGGTATTCATTGCTGATTCACATAGAATCATATCAGAGATAAGGAAATCATTTCTAATAATACTATGTGCCTGCGCTGCTGCGTAACTTCCAGAGTCAACTTCAGTTGAGAGGTTTTGCCCCAGGATCCGGATGGCTATTTTTTTATCCCAGTATTCAAGAGTGCGGTGATATATTTCATTGGAACTTCCTTTATTTGTATCAGTTACAAATTCTACTTCCGCATCTTTACTCATTACCATCCTAAAATGATTGCCAAAATCACGGATTGCTGTGTCGAACTTAACCCTGTCCTCCCGGCTCATTAAGGGGTCGTACTTCCCAATAATCGCGGGGATAGCGAAAAGCTCCAGGAATGTTGCCAGATCTTTTATAAGGTAACTTTTGAAAAAGAAAGCCCATATGAGAGCATCTATACATCCGTTCATTAATCCATTACCCGCATTTCCATCTAGCGCATGAACTTCAAGAACTTTTTCTTCAGGTAGTTCAATAAGAGATAGTTTACTGATATCAAGTCGATCATCGAAGCCACTATAAGCTGAGGCAGTCAAGCTTCTTAATTTAAATATGTCCCTTTCCTCAGGGGAAAGGTAAAGATATCTGTCGCCCCCTTCATCATATACAATCAATTCATTTGGGATTTTCTGTATTTTATCAATTGTTATACTATTCCCATTTGTCCTATATATTATCTCGAAATTACTTACTCCTGTTACACTTGCATCTACAACATCAGAAAAGAATGCAGGTAAATTTATTTTGGAAAAATTTTCTAAAACAAAGGCTTTCATACCTTCATCATTGCAATGAACAAAGTTTTCGATCCTGTTCAGTTTATATCTGCCTGTTATTCCAAGCTTTCTAGATTGACAGACACCTCCGATCTGCATATCCTTTCTTTTAATATCTTCAAAGAGTGCAGCTTTAAAAAAATTTAAGCCCTTCCTTGCTGCCTCAAAATAATGTTTTATATTATATGCCGTTAGCCCAGAGAATTCTTCCGTGTACAAACTAAATACATTTCTAAATCCTCCATGACGTACAACTTTACTATCCATGGCAGGATTCATTGATAAAGGTTTTTTATCAGCAGCGAATTTTATTAAGGAATCTGAAATGGACCGCTTAAGTTTATTAATTAATTCCATTTTATGGTAGTTATAGGTTAATAAAATTAGGTTATTGTTAATTCAATAGTATAGACATCAACACTATATAAAAATCCAAGAAGTTTTACTAAACGAATGTTCAATTTATAAAAATCTCCATCTATGTCGATCTGTAGTCCATCCAGAGTGTTGTAGATTTCTTCAGCCAGAGAAGCGCAATCATCTCGATCAGCAATATAAATAAGAAAGGAGTAACCTTTTTTAAGTGTTTCTCCGTATGTACCCTCAATGTCTTTGTTGAATCCTTTAAGAAAAACAAAGCAGGCAGGAAATTCCGGATTCCATCGGGAGTCTTTTTCAAACTCTCCTCGGTAGCGAGTAACTTTACCTGTAATAGATGGGAGGCTTTCGTCAAGCAGGGAGATAAGTTTATCTCTAATTTCTTTTTGCATGCGGTAGTATGATTTGATTTAAAAACCGATACAAATATATAGTATGAAAATTTCGATTGCAAAGAGAAAAGGGTTAGATACGTATCTATACTTTTTATTCATATCACAATTTACTTTCTTGGATTAGTGATCAGTTTAAAAATTAGTACTGCTATAATAATAATTTTTGAAAATCATGTATAGATACGTATCTAACCTTTTAGTATTTGGAAACTGATTTTTCTTTTATTAAATTGGTTGCCTTGTTCTAATCAAAAGATAAAAAAAGTATAGATACGTATCTAACCTTTTAGTATTTGGAAAAATGATTTTCATATTATAAATTGCATCACTATGTTAAACTACCACAACAAAAAATTCTTTCATGTTTTTACTGCGGGACAATATCCACAGGGGACGGTAACCGCAATGGAACTGGAGCAAATCGCTCAAAGTTATGATCCTGCAGTTTATGAAGCGCCTATATGGATAGGCCATCCTAGTTCATCTTCTTCGGAAGAACCAAAAGCCTACGGCTGGGTCGAAGCTCTAATGGTGATCGGAGATAAGTTGTACGCATCTTTTTCACACTTAGATGATGACCTAATTAAATTGGTTAATTCAAAAAAGTACAGACGGTGTTCGATTGAGCTTGGTAAGCTTAATTATGAACCATTTAAAGATTGTCTCTATCTGGTTGCTGTTGCATTGACAAACCGTCCTGCTGTAGCAGGGCTTCCTGCACTTGAATTTACCGAGAGGGATAGAAATTATAATCCGGAATTGGTAGCTGGGAAAATACTTTATTCAATGTCTCGAAAAGAAATAAAATCAGGTAACAATTTAAATAAAAACAATAAAATGGAAAAAATCTTGGAATTTGCATTGGGGGTCGGAGTTGAGCTAGATCAAGGAATAACAGAAGAAAAGCTTGCCAAAAAACTTCATTCTGTTTATACACAATTGCAAAATGAAGTAAAAATCTACAAAACTAAGGCAACAGATATATTGCTTAAATCGGCGATTGCCCAAGCGAAAATAGTCCCTGCCCAGGAGGGTGAGATTAGGGAATTTGCAGAAGAAAATCTAGACGCATGTATGAAATTTATTGACAAGCTTCCTCCGAAAGCTCTTTTTACAAGAAGCATAGAGTCAACAGGATTTACCGGACACGATAATCAAAAATTTACTAAGTCCGACGGTAGTCCTTTGACATATAGTGATGTACTAAACAATCCGGGGAAGTATTCAAAGATTCTTACAGAAGAGGAGTTGATAAAACTAAGAGAAGAATCCAATGATTTTGGCAATTTTTAATTTTGTTAATCTAAACTTTAAAATTTAAATTATGGCATTTTCAAAAACAATTGTAGCGGACAGTGTAATAACACGTCTTATTGAGTCTCAGGGAATCTTTCAACTTGCCAATAGAGCATTCGATTCGATGGTAAGACCCGGAGCAAGTTCTGTTGATGTACCTGATCTCGCTATCCCGATAGTTAAGACTGCCGGGACACCGTTAGTTGATAGCGACAGAAAGAAAGTGAAAGCTGATACAAGTCTTATTAATGTTCCGTTAGTGGGGTATGCTGTTCCTTTGGCAGATGAACTTCTTGCTCAATTCGAATCTGCCGGTTCATTAATCCGGGAGTATCTTAATTCAGCCTCATTAGTATTACAAGAAAAATTTGATAACCTAGTTGTTTCGCAAGCTCAAACAACTACAAACGCAAGCGATTTTGCAGGTGCTTCACTTGCCTGGGAAGATATTCTTGCGATAAAGAAAACATTGGATACAAATAAGGTTCCTAAAAGTGGAAGGGTTCTTGTTATTGATGCAAACATCGAAGACGAATTTTTTGCAATTGATGAACTCCGTGATGCGATGACTTTTAATACTAATTATTTAGAATCAGGCGAGATTGGGTACGTGCTCGGCTTCAGGACGTTTATATCAGGTAATGTAAATCAGGTTAGCAGTCAGTATTCTATTTCAGCATTTTATGGACCTGGGGTAGCATTTGTTTTAAATAGAGGTGGTGAAGTAAATTCATCATGGGATACTACTAATCTCCAATGGGTGCACGATATGGTAGCTCATGCAGGAGCAAAATTGTTTAATAGTAAGTTCGCAGTTGTAAAAACAAAGCCATAGGATTAATAATGCCGGAATATATTATTACGATACTAATTGGAACACTACTGACAGTTATCGGATATCTTATAAATGATAAGCTTTCAGGCATAAAAGATGCATTAAAAGACTTAAAAGATGAAATATCAAAACTTAATGAACTTTATCATGATCACGAAGTGAGAATTCAGAAGTTAGAAGATGAAGTAGAATAAATAAGTTATTTGAAAAAAACTACTACCACAGACTATGTCCAGTAACTATAAATTCTGGCGGGATATTACCAACCGCTTTTTGGATCATTGCAAAAAAGAAAATCTTCCCCTATATGGAAATCCTCAATGGTATGATCAGGAAGGAACTATTAATGTTATTGCAATTCGTAAAAACAACGAACTGGATTTTAATAACAGAAAAAGAAATAATGATATTCTTATGGTATTTGAAAACCGTCCGGAGGATAGTTTCCGCTATTATGAATTTCCCTGCACGACTGATCCTTGCGCGCCGATCACGCTTCGTGACTTTGCTAGATTAAAGAAGGGAAGGGCGCATCTTTGTGAGGGGGCGTACAATTCATATACTGTAAGACCTCACAATTGGGTGCGCGGTAGAACAGCACTCGGACAGGATATCAACCCTGTCCGGGTAGCTCGTTCCGATAATAATGGGAAGTTTATAAAATACGATGCAGGATTTTTTGGTATAAATGTTCATGATGCCGGCAGATTTTGGAATAGCTCACTTGGATGTATTATAATTTCCTATGAAAATGAATGGCAGTATAAAGCAGAATTTAAACCACTTTTAGAAAGAGCTAAACCAATTCACAAAAAACTCGGTATTAACTTTACATTATTTTTAATTAATAATAAAACACTTGAAAAGATAATGAATGAATAATCTAAAAAAATCATTTCTAGTTTTTTCTATGGCCTTACTTGTTGGTATACAGGGATGCTCATCGCTTCCTCCTTTTAAAGGATGTATTGAGTGCAATCAATTTCCCCTCGTATACCAAGGTACGATAGAAGCATATACTCAAGGTGTATATATTGAAACGGCCTGTTTAACAATAGATCTGTCAAAGTTCAGGGGTTTTGAGAATTTTACTGTAGGGGATATAGTACATATCGAATACGTAGTTAAACGAGGTGAATTTTGTTCTGATAAAGACGAAAGTGTTTACAGAATATACACGGTAAAAAGTGATAAAGATTTCGAAATGTCATCCGATATTATAGGCAGTGGAGAAGGAATTCAATTAAAATAAACACAAATGACACCAACAATATTTAATTCAAAATCAAAACTTGGGGCAATTTTATTTGCAGTAGTAGTATTAGCTCAACTTTGGCTTCCTATGTTTGGGATACATCTTACTGGTGACGACTGGGAAAAGATATTTCGCTCTGTTGAGGTAATATCAGTTGTACTGGCGGCATTCGGAATCAGGGATGCCATATTTAAGACGCAGTCAGTTGTAAATGGCGAAGTAACTCAACTAAAACTCGAAAAGAGAAAATGAATATTAAAACTAGATTTTGTATCGGGGATGAAGTTTATCCGAAAGATAAAGGACAAAGTGCTAAGACAGCAATATCCGGGATTATTGTTGAAGTAAACGAACCGGGTATAATAATTAAGTACAGACTTGACTCCAATCTTTTTGTAACCTACGGAGAAACCGCTTTGTCGCCGATTGAAAACAAAGAGGAATCTTCTAAAGAAGTACAATTTTAAAACAATAAATTAAATTTCAATGGCTTTAGGAAAAAACACAAACAGAATTAGACTTTTTGGCGGAAACGATTTTCAGCTGAAAGTATCCAGCTCATGGACAAATGTAGGACATCTGCTTAAAGGGCAGATAATGGATGAAACCGACTCGCAGGAGGTAGTTTTCTCTGATGGAAATTCAATAGAAATAGATGGTAAGAGAAAAGTGAAACTTGTTATGACACTTGCCCAAACTTCTAAGGAGGAAATGGAACTGCTCGATGATTTGCGAGGAGGTACATATGAGGGTTATTATTACAATGGCATAATAGACGGTAAGCATCAGGAATTCTATTTTAAGGCACTCAATGTAATACCTAAGATGAATCTTGAAATTCCCGGATCTCCGATGCAGGTGGTATTTGAGTTTTCGGTTAATCCACAATCCTCTGATGTTTCGGTAACACCTGATACTGATCTACCGTCTAGTGCGCAAGCGAGCGGAGCATCTCCGGTTGCGGGAAAAAATCCGTATTATGTAATACTAGAAACTGCGGTCAGTTAAAGGTAATCTATGCCACCCCGGTATTACCAGGTAGATGCCGGGGTTTATGGAATTTTATCAACCTCAAATAAAAAGAAAACCAAATGATAGAAAAACTTCTATCCGAGGAGAAGCAAAAACCTTCTTCAGAAATTAAAAACGGTAAAATTGAATATAGTTTTAAATGTGGTATAAAGGCTTATCAGGAAGAACTCACACTTGAACAAGATGAAAAACTTGCTGATATACTGACCGCAATTAATATGTCGGACGTGGCGGAGATGAAACTTACTGACATATTTAAGATCCTTGTAAAGGAAAAACTGGTAAACAAATTTCTAAATGTTGTGCTTATTCAAAAGGAAAAAAAAGGCAAAGATGCCGAGTTTTCGGGACTTAAGAATTCCGAACTGCAGGCGGTAGTATCCGATTTTTTTATTTTAAATCCCACGGTGAAGAGCTTATTGCAGACTTTAGGCGCCGCTCTGAGTTCGAAGAAGATGAGCCCGAATACGTCAGGTACAGAGCAGAGCTCCGTGGATTAACAGCCGGTGCGCCCAAAATGCTTATGCAAGACCTGGTGTATGAATTAGCCGGAGGAGATCCCTTGAAAATAAATGATGTATTAATGATGAAAGTATCGGATGCAATGATATGGATAATAGCTAAGGAAAAGAAAGCTTTTACAGAATGGTTGATGCAGAGAAATGGGAAAGAGTAAATTATTCATTGCTTGAGCTTAGGATTTATTTTAAGGTTTTCATTTGCTTCACCAATTGTTCTCCATCAAGGAAACATTTAGAAGGTTACTTTCATGGTTAAAAATTAATTTTAAAAAAAGAAATAACCACAAAGTATAATAATCCCTATTAATATTGCGTCAGTCAATATAAATAGAAACCAGAAATAAAACATCCACAACAATGCTATAAGTACTTTGATCAATGATACAACAACAAAATAATTATAACTGGAAAATAAATAACAATGGGCACAATAGGTGACGTAAGAATAAATGTTTTACTAGATAACTCTACATTAAACGAGAGCATTCGAACAGCATTGTCAATATTGAAAGTTTTTAATACCCAAGCTAACGAAATAGTTTCTATAAAGTTAAAGATAGATATTTCCGATCTCCAAAAAGGCTTGGATAAGTTTAATGAAACATTGGGTAAAATGCCATCTGATGTAGAAGTTTTAAAAGGGGCGTTAAATGGTCTACAAAGTACAATATCGGGAATTGGGGGTAAATTTGGGCCTGTGGTTGATTTAATGTCCGTTTTTTACCAAATAGTTAACGCTGCTCCTCCTGAGATACGCATACTGATAGGTGCGGTTGCGGCGTTGACCGCTGGAATAATTGCTTTAGGGGCAGGAGTTACTGTGGCAAGCGGTGGGTTGAATATCTTATTAGCTGCAGTAGTTACTGGTGTGTCCCTTATTATATCAGGAATTTCAGATCTGGGAACTTCCGTAGAGGAGCTAGAAACAAGTTTTGATTCTGCGATTAGTAAATATAAAGCTACTGTAGATGAGATATCTTCACAGCAATCTAATATTGAGTTGTTAGTTGATTTGCATGAAAAATTTGCAAATTCAACTGTGCTAACAAAAGAGCAACAGCAAGCACTTAATGAACAGATTCAGACAGCGGGTTTACTATATCCTTCAATAGTTGTGGGGGTAGATGCAGTAACAGGTCAGTATAATACAAATGCAGATGCCATAAAGAAAGTGATTGATAACGAAAACGAGCTTATAAGAATAAGGCAACAATCTGTTGCTTATGAAATGGCTGTTGAGGTCAAGAAACTTTCTGAGGCTCATGAGGACGAGATTGATAAAGTTGCTGAGTTGGAGGAAAGATATGAAGGAATTTTTGAAAAAATGAAGAGCCATAAAGAGCTTATTAAAGAAACACAACAAAAACTTGAAGGATACACAAATTCAGAAATAGCACAGGATAGACAGTTAAGTAGTTCAAAAACCTCACTTCAATTGTATAATCAGCAGTATGAGAAGATGCAAACCAGATTGGAAGAAACTGGGGTTGAGCTAAATAAGAATTCTCTTACTATAGGTCATTTAAGAGCAAAGTATGAGGAGTTAATTTCTACAGCCTTGCAAACAGGAACGATAGGAGATTTGTTTACCCAATTAACAGCTACCCTTGGTTCTACCGGACAAAGTGTTAAGTTACTTCAGGGTACCTTTGCCTCTATGAGCGCTGAAACCATTAAAGGTATTCTGGGTGTAACAAGTAATATGAAGAATTTGGGTGAGATAACTTTAAAAATACAACAAATATTAGCCTTAGCCTCTTCCTCGAATCCTAACTATGGGGAAATTGGTAAACTAGTAAATGAGATTCGCTCCCTAGTTACCTCTTCTAATGTAGAGCCTAAAATTAAAGCTCCTATATATAAAAGTCCTGGTTTTCATGTGTCAAAGGAAGAAGTTGATGAGAATTTAAAGAGATACAGGGAAGAACTTGGTGATATTCAACGCGATATAGAGACTGCTGAACTTGAAAAAAGAGCAAACACGTTTTTTTATCATGAACAAAAAGCCAAAATTGATGCACTATTTGATATTGTAGCTTTAATTAAAGATCAACGTGAGGGGCAAGAGGCATATAACTCACTACTCAGGGAGAGTAATAAAATCACAGAGAGCATAAACTCATGGTGGAAAGAAATTGGAAAGAGACTGGATAATAATTTCCTTAAGCAACAAACACACTATCTTGAGAAACAATTGCAACTATATGGAAGCATTGTAGATAATATTAGAAAGATCGAAAGTCAAAAAATTGCTCTTATAGATAATAATTTTGATAAAAAAAGAGCACAAATAAACCGTAACTTTGAAGAAAAAACTGAAGGTCTCGATAGGAATATACCTAAAACAGAAGAGTATATTGAAAATGAGTCAAAACTAAGAGACAAGGCTTTAAGCGATGTGAATGCTGAACAATTCGAGGCAACAGTAAAAAGTACAATTTCCATCGCACAGAACATTTCGAATATACTTGGGCTTGGAGCAGAGACGTTTGTCGCAAAATTACTTGGAGGTTTGCAATCTGGCATTTCACTTGCAAATTCAATACTTCAATTATTGGCTAACTTAGGAACTGGTGGACTCGGAGGAGGTATATTCGGACTTGTTGGTAAGATTTTCGGCTTTGCCCAGGGCGGACATGTTCCTGGATTTGGTTCAGGCGACACGGTCCCGGCTATGTTGACCCCGGGGGAATTCGTGATCAAGAAAGGTATCGTTGATAAGTTAGGGTCTTCTTTCTTTGCCTGGATAAATGGTGGTCTTCTCCCATCGATGGCGGGACATTATGGAATGGGTGGAATAGTTTCAGCTACTCCATCCCCGGTTGTGAATAACAGTTTTGACGTTCACATTGACAGGCGGGGTGACGTACATGTGGTTCAGAAAGCTTTACAAAAACTTAAATCAAATAATAGATATTTTGGCGGTTGAGGATATTAAAATAAGATTAACGCAGTATGATTGGACCGGTTCTGTTCAAACCCCTGATGAAGCGTCTATATTTTCGGATAAGAATTATACAACAAATGTTGCACCATTTGATTTAATAGATTATCTACTCGACGAAGACTTTACTCTAAGATGGAGTTTTGAAAATATAAGTGATGACTTTGACTCTCCGAAACTTTTACCTTTTGGCTCAGAAATAACAGTGAAGGTATCAAATTACGATGGAGTAGTTGCATCATTTTTTAAAATGAATTCCGGGACAACATATATAAAGTGGAAATGTGATGTATTCTATAAAAATAAATTGGTTCACTCAGGCTGGATAACACCGGAAGGAGTAGAGTATATGGAAAGTAGCGGGACCAGCTCGGACACCCATGTTTTGATAATTAGAATAAAAGATCTTATAACTGAGATAAAAGATTATTTCTCCAATACTCCCTTGAAAAGTAATATGGATGTGAATTGGGCGGATGCAAATTCAGTAGGAGTAAGGTATTTGGGATTTGGAAGGATGTTGAGAGAACAATTTCCAGGAGTTGAATTTGTCTTGAATAGCAATATGTTGAATATGAAAGTGATGGAGACACCTTTTTTCGCGGTATATAATGACAATAGCTGGGCATGGTGGAAAACTGGATACGAAAGAGTTTATACAAACGGTGAGAATAGATGGGATTGGCTACGCAGATTATGTAATGCAATGGGTTTTATGATATTTAGTTTTGTAGATGATACGGATAACAAACAGAAAGTAGCAATTAAAAATAGGTCTGATGGAGGGCTTACTTCGCTTTACCTGGATCCTGACCTTATGATAGAATTTAGCAAAAGCAAGGAGCACAACAATAGTCTTTATGATGCCGTTATTATTAATAATGGCACAATGATTGGAGGTGATTATCCATTTTACATAGCCCCAGATTATGATCTAGTAAGTGAATTCAAGGGTGGGCGTCTCATAATAATTTCCGAAAAGTATGAACCCAATTACTCGTGCAACTATTTTAACAAAGTTGTAAAGTATCATGGAGGAAGTAGTTATAGGATAAATTTCTTTTGGAATAATCACAAAATGCAGTGTATAAGAAGTGAAGATGATAATAGGATAACAATTTACAAAGCAAAAGGTGCTAATAAGCCTGAAAGACCGTTAGACATAACCTCCATAAACAAGGATAAGATTCTCTATATAGATACCGGTTCTTCCTATCCCGAGGCAATGAAGATAAGACTTGATACTAACAGTTCTAACACAGGGCATACGATTGGTGTGACTCAGTCTTCTCCCGATGATGCGCACTTTGAATTAATTTACCTTGGGAACTACGGTGAAATGTTAACAGGAATAGAAGCAGGAGGAGGGGCGCAGACTTACGAAGACTACATATTGTCGGGACAGTTTAAAGCTAACTTCAATCCTTTCTTATCCAATATGGAAAGATTTGTGTATAGATACGTTCATAAAGAAGTAATAACAAGTCCATACTATAAAGTAACAGGCTCTAATGGTCAAAGTATACTCTATGGTAGATTTTGGGATATTGCTTCCTTAGAAGTTGATCTGATAAACGAGATAACATCGTTTGATATTATAGGACAGAAGTTTACTTTCTCACAATAACTTAAATAGAATTGGAATCAAAATGAGCGAATTTATAAATGGATACGGAAATCCACGATTTTTGATAAGAGAAACATTCAGTGGTGCTTTAATAGAATCCATTGATTTAGATAAACTTATTTATGAAGGAGTAATTGAATCATATGAGGATGAGGACATCATTCATAAAACAGCTAAGGGAGTAATATTTCGGATTCCGCGTGATAGTCGTATACGGTTTACTCTAAATTATGGAGACTATATACAAAAGGAAAATCTTTTAAAAATTCAGAGAATTCTTGATTATGAAAAGAATGGTAAGTCTATTTTTCTAATTCCGCGAAGTGATGTTTTAGCAAGATTCTTTCAGGTGGTTTATGCTGGTGAGAGCTTTGACCTTGGTTTATTGATGGGCGGGCAAAAAGCTCCTGCAAACAGACTTCCGGTTCTATCATGGGTCTCTAAATCACGAGTTACATTAAATTGGGTAGATCCGGATAACATCAATGTTCCTTTGGACGACTTTATAACGGTTTAATATAACAATATAATATAATAATAATGGCAAAGGATTTTACAATTACAATTACACAGGTTGTTGGAGGTAATTACCAACCAGTTACAAACCTTTCAAACTTGAATCTAAGGAAGTCCCCATTTTCTTCATCAACATATGCAGGTACTCACATTGGAGATGGGGTATATAAGTTTTCGAATGTAGAGGATGGGGTTTATAAGTTATTCAATGATACAACTGAAATAACTAAATGGGGTGGATCAAACGGTCGATGGATAGGTGATGATGCATTGGACTATCTGCCCGGGGATGGTGGAGGTCACTGGTCTGCACAAGATAAAAGGATTCACAATGTTAGTGATCCCGTATCTGGGATAGATATCGGAGACCGCGATTATAATGACGGGAGATATTTACTTCTTTCTGGAGGCTCAATGGCTGGAAATATTACAATGGGTGGTAACAAGTTAATAAATCCTGGAGATCCTTCTGATGATTCTCAAGTTGGCGATAGAGGATATAATGATGGGCGATACTTAAAGCTTGATGGAGGAACGATGAGTGGAAGCATTGAGATGAGCGGAAATAATGTTACAGGTTCTGGAAACTTAGTAGATAAAACGTCAGTCCAAACAATTACTGGAACAAAATCTTGGTCGGCGTTTCAAACATGGTTGGGTGGGGCTAGATTCGAACCGGGAGCTTCTGGAATAAACTATCCTAAAATCTATTACGAGGACGAACTATCGGGCGAAACCTATATTTCTCCTACCCATCCTTTGCATGTAGCAACAAAGCAATATGCCGATTCTCTTGTGGCGGGTATAACTGTTCCAGCTGTACCGTATTCGGGTACGGAGGTTGTTGTAATAGGAGGAATTACACAGGTAGTAGGTAAAATTTATTCGTCAATATTAAACGCTGCAAATCATCTTAGCACTCTTGGATTAAATGCTCAGAAAAGAGGTGTAATGTATATTAGAAATCACCCACAAATAAACTATTATGTTGCAGCTCCAGGATCATTAAAAGACTATATGAACATTATAGGTTATGTCCCCGCATTCCTTTCTAGTCCAGGTGATCCAGTTGATTGGAATAACGTTGGAACAATAGTGGTAGTGTGCGAAAAAACCGCGACTAAAAAAATGACAATTTCAAATGCTACTCTCATATTTGGTGATTCTAATCTTAACATAATTCAAAATCAAACGGGAGAGAGGTCGTATAACGGTTTTGTATTTACTAACTGTGTAATTTTTGCTTATAACGATACTGCATTTAATAATTGCATACTCAATAATTGTCTTATACTTCATAGTAGTGTATATAAGGCAACATGTACAGGTTGCAAGATAATAAATTGCACCTTTAACAATGACCCTAATGTTGATAATACGAGTTCTCCAGTAATATATAGTGGTAATTTTACATGGACAGATATTCCGAACGATATTACAGCATATATTCCTGACCCTGATTAATAAACAAAATAAAAAAAATTATGAGAAAAATTATAATCATAGCAATTTTTGGACTATTATTCAACGGCGCTTACGCACAGCAGACATTGCATATAGGAGAAGTGACACTAAAGGATACCCTGAACGGACAACTACTTCTAAAAGACGGTGCTTTTCCTGCAGATCTATATTCACGTCATGTTTTTACAAATTTTTTAACTGTTAATGAAGGGTTCTTTGTCGGTGAGGATGCAATTTGTTCAGAAGAGGGTAGGTGGGAATTTGTGAATGAAGTAATTTTCGATAGTACTATAGATGTACTGGGAATTACAACTGGATTTATAACATGCAACTCTGATATAGATTTGCATGGGAGGATCCATACCAACACAGGAGCATATTCGTATGGTGAGTTTTCTCCGTCAGGTTTAACCTTCCTAAACGGAAATATAATTGTTATAGATGAGAGTGGGCAAACACTTGATGAAGCTGATCCTTCAGGATTGTTGGAAGGTGATATAATAGCACTGTATTTTGCGTCAGATTGTTTAATTAGATCAGGAAGAGAGAGTTCTGGTATAGGTTTTCAATTACCAGACGGAGACTGGTCTGTTACAGCTGGTGATATCTTAACACTATTATATATTGATGGATATCTGAGACAATTGAGTAGAACAGATTTTTAACTTATTAATGAGGAATCTATACAAAATAGATTCCTCATTTTGTATTAAATACTTAAGCGGTATTTGATATTCTGTCCTTTAACAAGTATGACTTTAATTTGTGTTCTTCATAAAGAATAGATTCAACCGTATTAAAGCTCCTTCCACATTCTTTACAATTTCTACGTCTAACTTTAGAGTTTAAATAATTTTCTGTTTTGATTACGCTTAACTTTAGAGAGTTACAATATGGGCATTTCATTTCTTTATAAGTGATATTTTTTAATAGAATTTTATTTGGTAAAATTAAACCTTTTTGAGTGAAAACGCAATAGTTACGGTCAAAATATTAAAAGACTTCCTTTGTTTATATGGGTTTCAGGGTTTAAAGTCCATCTACTTTTACTTTGAAAATAAGTATATTTATAGCTACTTTACAAGTTCAGTTGAATTAAATAAAGAATATGCCATTAAGACATAAATCTGCTCAGAAGAGGGCAAGACAGACAACCAAAAGAACCGATAGGAACAAGGCTTACAAATCTTTAATAAAGCGTTCCATAAAAGATATCCTGGAAGAGAAGGATAAATCTTCTGCAGAAGAGAAATTTAAAAAGTCTACAACTGTATTTGACAGGGCTGCAACAAAGGGAATTATTCACAAAAATAAAGCGGCGCGTCTCAAATCAAGACTATCAAAACATATTAAGGGTTTGTAATAACAAATAGGTTTGAGTAAAGCCCCGTTTGGTTATACCGAACGGGGCTTTTTATTTTTAGTGACGTTTTTTCTTAACTATATATGCTACCGCATCAATTTCAACTTTCACATCTTTTGGAAGACGAGAAACTTCGACTGTCGAGCGGGCGGGTTTGGATTCACCAAAAAAAGCGTTGTATACCTCGTTCATTTTTGTAAAATCATTCATATCTTTTAAGTATACCGTCGTTTTGATAACAAAGTCCATCGAGGAGTTATTATCTTCGAGAATGTGCAGAAGGTTTTCAAGGGCTATACGTGTTTGGATTTCCACGTCATCGCTTATAATATTTCCGTCCATATCGAGGCCGATCTGTCCGGACGTGAAGATCAGGTCACCGTAAGATACCGCCTGAGAATAAGGTCCGATGGGGTTCGGAGCCAGAGGTGAGTAAAGTGAAGTTCTTTCTTTTTTTATTTTTACTATTCCCATAATTTATTATTCACATTTTTCAATTATCCTATCAAGGTCATCATTAGAATAAAACTCAATGATGATGTGCCCTGACGAGTTTGTTTTTGAAACGATCTTAACCCTTGTGCCAAAGAAATTCCTCATTCTATCCTCAAGCTTTTCCAGGTACGGATCCCACTTTTGGCTGCCGGCAGATGATTTTTTCTTTTTGGGCTTTGCGGAAGACCTTGTAATATCCTCAAGTTTTCTTACAGAGAGTTTTTCGGAAACGATCCTGTTCCACAGGTCGAGCTGTTCCTTCCGGTCCTCCAGCCGCAAAATCATTCTTGCATGAGCTTCCGTAATATCATTTTTTCTAAGAGAATTTTTTATTTCATCAGGGAGTCTCTGTAACCGGAGAAAGTTTGCCACGGTACTCCGGTCTTTGGAAACTTTTTTTGCGACTTCTTCCTGTGTAAGACCTATTTCATCAATAAGGCGCAAGAACGAATTAGATAATTCCATTGGATTTAGATCCTCACGCTGAATATTTTCTATCAGGGCAAGCTCCAGCATTTCCGCTCTTTCGTCTTTATACTCCCTGGTATAAATAAATGCCGGGATAGTTTTTAAGCCTGCCATCTGAGCGGCACGCAGACGTCTTTCACCGGAAATCAGGTCAAAGATCCCTTCTTTATTCGAATTTTTTACCGTGATTGGCTGTAATACGCCTTTTTCTTTAATAGAGTCCGAAAGTTCTTTGAGTTTTAGCGAATCAAACTCCTCGCGTGGTTGGTAAGGATTTACATTAATTTTGCTTATTTCCAGTTCGGTAAGTGGAGAATCTTTTAAACCAATAGGCGGAACATCTACACCTTTTTCTCCAAAGAGTGCAGATAATCCCTTACCGAGACGTTCATTTTTATCAGCCATTTTCTAGAATGCTTTTAATTGTTTCGTTTATTTCATCTACTCCGTTCCTCTTCAGCAATTCTAAAGAGAGTTCGATATGGTTTTTTGAACCGGTCGACTGCGGATCATACAATATTATAGGCTTTCCAAAGCTGGGGGCTTCACCCAGCTTCACATTTCTGAATATTTTTGTATCAAAAACCTTATCGCCGAAATATTTCCTTAATTCTCCTTCAACCTGCTGAGATAGCTTTAATCTTGAATCAAACATTGTTAGAAGGTACCCCTCGATATTAAGATCCGGATTGAAAGAGTTCTTAACGGATTTCACTGTATTCAAAAGCTGTGATAAGCCTTCAAGCGCATAGTATTCACATTGAACCGGTATTAAGACCGCGTCAGCTGCAGTTAAAGCATTGATAGTCAATAAGCCAAGAGAAGGCGGGCAGTCTATAAAAATAAAATCAAATGATTTTCCCAGGTCAGTCTGGAGGAAGTCATGAATTTTTTGCTTTAATCTGAATTCCCGTGATGGAAATTCGATCAATTCCAATTCTGCTGCAACCAGGTTAATATTTGCGGAAACAAGTTTAAGGTCCCTGATCAAGGTATCTTTAATACACTCTGTTATCGTCCGGTCCGAGATCATGACTTCATAAGTAGAGTGTCCGTCATCGTTTGGCTGAACACCCATTCCCGAAGTAGCATTAGACTGCGGGTCCGAATCAATTAGCAAAACTTTTTTCCCGGCTAAAGCAATTGAAGAGGATACATTAACGGCAGTAGTGGTCTTTCCTACTCCGCCTTTTTGATTTGCTATTGCTATTACTTTTGCCAAATAGGGAATGATTATATTTCGATTTCATCACCGGGACTCATTATCTCACATGCTTTCCCGATCGATTCTATTTTCTTTTTAAACTCCTGGGGATCAACTTTTATTACATCAAAAGTATTGTAATGGATTGGGACAACTTTACCTGCTCCCGTAAACTCGGCTGCCTTTACAGCATCATCGATTCCCATCGTAAAATTATCACCAATTGGGAGGAATGCAAGATCCATCTTATGCATATCACCGAGCAATTTCATATCATAAAATAAAGACGTATCGCCGGCGTGATATATTGTATTACCATCATTGAAAATCAATACACCAGCAGGATTTCCTCCATATGTGCCGTCCGGAAAAGATGAAGAATGATGCGCAATTGTGAATTTGACTTTTCCAAATGGAAAAGTTCGTGAACCACCAATATGCATCGGATGAACATTGATACCCTTTTCCCCAATATAATTTGCAATTTCAAAGTTGGAAATCACTGTTGCATTATTATTTTTGGCAATTTCCTCGGTATTACCGTAATGATCGCCGTGAGCATGTGTGAGAATAATAAAGTCACATTTCAGATTCTCCGGGGCTACGTCGCAGTATGTATTACCCGTTACAAATGGGTCCATAAGTACTATATATTCCTCATCTTCTCCCCGAAGTTTTAATTCTATAAATGAATGTCCATGAAATATAGCTTTCATATGTTTTTACTGATTTTACTAAATTACTATTAATAACGTATTATTTCAATTTAGTAAATAAAACAATAAACTCATAATAATATTCAAATAATATTACTGTACTTGAAAATAATTAATAATAAAGATAGTTTTATATATAACTAAAACAATCTGAATGAAAAAAATCTTACTTTTATTGTTGGCTGTTGCTGTATCGTTTTCTTTTTCATGTTCGAGTAGCAACAAAAGCTCCTCAAATAAGAACGTAAAGGTTGAGAATAAAACATCACAGGACACTACTTGGTCTACAATTGATTATCATTATAGGACAGGAACGGTGTCTCCTGAATATTATTATCACTATCGGGTGTTAATTAACTATGACAAAACGGCTCAGTTTATTTTCTACCCTTCCTATGCTGATACAGGATTCAGCCAGGAGCAATTTACAATTTCGGATTCGCAATTGAAATCATTAACGGATGCCATTGTAAATAGCAACGTTTTGGAAGGTAATATAAAAGAGGAAACGGATCATCCGATTGGCGGTCCAACAGAATCTATGACAATAACGATAGTGAACCCGGATCCGAATCTCGACCAATCTCCAGTAAGAATTGAGGTACCGGCATTTCCAACAATGGAGTATAAGGAAGGACTTGTAAAGGTATATTCAGTGATATACAGTTTACTGCCGGCTGGAATGCTGGATGAAGCAAAATCGAAAAACGGGAAGTGAAGTGAATAATAACTATAGGAGAATCAGTAAACTTCTAAAAGCCCCTATTCCCGAGGGGCTTTTTATATTTTTTTAATCTCATAACCGTCCTTTGTATCCATTACTTCATATCCCAACGCTTTAATCTCATCGCGCAGTTTATCAGCCAGAGCAAAGTCTTTATTCTTTTTAGCCAGTAGACGCTCTTCGGCAAGATTTTTCACATCATCGGGTATATCGTCAGCGGATGCAGAGGATAATTCCGATAATTCCAGTCCTAAAACTTTATCAAGTCCATATGCCGTGCCAAGCTTAACGCTTGCCGGGATGTCCTTATCACGTATCAATTCCCATAAAACTGCAAGCCCTTCCGTTACATTCAAATCATCATTTATCACTTTAGTAAATTTTTCGACATAACTTTTATCGGGAGAGGAAATATCTGCATCACCGGTTTCTTTTTTCAATTGCAATATCTTTCCGGACAGACTTTCATAACCATTCTTTGCAGTATCCAGTCCTTCGAACGAAAAATTCAGCCTTTTCCTATAATGCGTATTCAAAAGGTAATATCTGTAATGCATAGAAGAATATCCTTTATCTACCAGAGTCTGTAAAGTAAGGAAATCACCTTTTGATTTGGACATTTTCCCTGAGTCTTCTAGCAGAAACTCACCGTGTAGCCAGTAGTTAACATATTTTTCTCCGTTACATACTTCCGACTGTGCAATCTCATTAGTATGGTGAATCGGGATATGGTCAACCCCTCCGCAATGGATATCCAAATGTGGCCCAAGAAGCTTTTTGCTCATTGCCGAACATTCAATATGCCAGCCGGGAAATCCTTTGCCCCAGGGAGATTCCCATTCCATCTGGCGTGTTGAATCCTTCGGAGAGAATTTCCATAAAGCAAAATCGGTTATGTTCTTTTTATCTTTGGAAAATTCTATCCGCTTTCCTTCCTGTAGTCCCTCTATATCAAGCTTAGCGAGGTTGGCATATGTCGGGAATTGAGATGTATCATAATAAACACCATCGCTTGTAACATAAGTAAAACCTTTCTTTTCCAGACATTTTATCATATCGATCTGTTCCTGTATATAATCCGTTGCCTTCGAATATTCCTTCGGAGGAATGATATTCAGCCTGTAAATATCATTTTTAAAAACCCCGGTGTAATAATCTGCAATCTCCCAGACAGTTTTTCCTTCCCGGGCAGCTCCTTTCTCCATTTTATCCTCGCCTTCATCATCATCCGAAACAAGATGCCCAACGTCCGTGATGTTCATTACGTGTGATACTTCATATCCATTAAAAAGCAAAACCCTTTTTAATATGTCCTCAAAGAAAAACGTACGGAGATTTCCTATATGCTGATAATTATAGACAGTCGGACCACAAGTATAAAGCTTAACCTTACCAGGTTCGATTGGGACAAATTTTTCCTTAGTCCGGGAAAGCGTATTAAAGAGATAAATATCTTCCATTGGTATCGAAATTAACCGTTATGGGATGAAAATGAAATTCTATTAGGAGGTATTATTCTTCGGTCACGTAACCTTTTTTACGCAACTCAATGAGGTATTTTGTGATAAGCTCTTCGTAGTCTTCCGTATAGCCCTCTTTTTGGAGCTTAAGGAACTCTTCTTTAAGAGCATTAAAGGATTTCGGACCGCTAAGAACTATCTCAGGAGGAGAAGTTCTTGTGTAATTGACTCCCGGGCGTGATTCCCTTTTTTGTTCAAAGTCCTTTTCTCTTTGTGATAACTGGGCATCAAGCAGGCGTGAAAGGATCTTATTCTGCTTCTCCAGTGTATTGTCTGTAACTTTCTGGTCTTGCATATCTTTTATCACTTCCTGCATTTGTTTCTTAATTTCGTCCAGGTCACCGAGAACTTTTTCACCGCTCTTTTGTTTTTCCTCTTCTAATTCCTTATTCAATTGTTCAAGTGATTTACTTACCTGCTCCTGTTCCATCTGAAGCCGCTGAAGTTGTTCGCGCTGTTCCGGTGAAAGTCCGTCCTTTCCGTCCTTGCCATCTTTCCCTTTACCATTTTCCCCGAACTGTCCCATCTGACCGTTCAGTCCCTGTTGCTGTGAAATGATCTTAGCGAGCTGCTGCATAAGCTGGCTCATTTTTCCGTCACCCTGCTGACCATTTTTGCCCTGCTGCATCTGGCTCATCATATCGCCCAGCATCTTGATTGCATTATCCAGAGATTCCTTTGCTTTGCCCTGGTTATCCGTGGCTTCACTCTTTTTACCCTGGTCTAGATTATCACCCGCCTGGTCCATTTTATTATATGACTTACCGAGCTCTTTGCCCAATTCAGGTGTTAATGGTGCACCGCTTTTGGACATATTCATAAGATCATTTATATTCTCCGAGAGATTTTGCTGTAAACCCTGCTGTTCTTTGCCTGCATCCTTCATTTCTTTCTTGTCGGACTGGTTGAATTCTTCCGTTTTTTCCTTAAGCTCCTGCTGCTTTTTACTAAGCTCCTCGAGTTTCTCCTTAATACTGTTCATTTTTTCCATCATCTTGCTGTTCATATCCATCATTGACAGCTGTTTCTCAAGTGCATCCATCATATCCTGGTTGAGTTCGCTAAGGTCCTGGTTAATATCCTGCTGAGTCTGTTCGGAATTTTGTTTTTGCCCGTCCTTCAACTGCTGCTGTGAGTTATTCATTTTATTCTGCAGATTCATCTTATTCAGCTTATCGAGTAAGTCCTGCAGATCTTTCGGGTTCATGTCATCGTCTTTAAGCTGCCTCATTTTATCGATAAGGTCTTTCAGTGCATCCTTGAATTCATCAGTCTTATTTTTCACATCATTTTGCTTTTGGGAGAGATCATTAAGCTTATTCTTATCATTATTGTCGGTTTGCTGTGTTTCATTCTTAAGGTCTTCCTGTTCTTTAGTCAGCTCATCGAGTTTTTCAGTAAGCTTTCCAAAATCCTGCAGAGTTTCTATCTTCTTCATCATTTCCATTATCTTCTCGAGATTCTTTTTAAAAGCTTCCTCGTCGAAGTTAAAGTTTTTCATTGCATCTCTAATTTCGTCCTTGTTGTTCTTTTTCAGTGCCTCCTTTAATTTCTTTAACATCTCCTGGAGTTCCGGTGTATTAATTTTGTTAAAGAGCTCCTGCATTTTCATGTATTGTTCGAGTGTCTTATCACTAAGATTATTCTGTTTCATCTGCTCGATGCTCTGATTTATTTTGTTTTGAGTTGCATCGAGATTCTTCTGTACATTATCTATCTGCTGCTGGAGGTCCTGCTTTTGCTGCTCATTGAGTCCCAGTTCCTCATTCATCTGCGATTTATTTTTCAGGTCCATGAGGTGCTTTTGCAGGTCATACGCATCCTGTGAAACCGATTCCAGATCCGATTTCAGTTCCTTTGAAACCTGTTCGGATTCCTTCAAAAGCTCCGTAACTCCCTTATATTGAAGAGTTCTGATCTCAGAGCGGGCAGTCTTTCCAGTATTATCTGTAACCTCCATGAAATACTCTATCCGCTCACCTGACCGCAGCCCCGGCAAACTCCACAGGTACGGAACTTCCAGCGAGGTTGCATTCATATTTTTAATAGGGATATTAATCACAGTATAATTTCCCGAGGCAGCTTTGTTAATATTTTTAGAGTAATGTAGAGTAAGCTTTGAAAATCCAAAATCATCGGAGATTCGTGCGCGTACAATTAATTCCCTTTCACCCTTTAGTGTATAGTTTGATTCCCTGGGTTCAATAATAACGATCTTTGGCGGGGCATCATTAACGACCTTAATATTGTAGAGCTTTGCATTACGGTTTTCTCTTCCCTCGGTATCCTTAAGAACAAATTTATAGGTACCGCTGTTGCTGACAGTTACCGAGCCGCTGGCTTTATCTGAGTTTACGGTAAATGTATTCAAATCCCCGTTTAGTTCAATCCCGGCAGATGACAGTTCCCTGCTTGAAGTTACTTCAAAATCCAGTCTGCTTCCTTCCGGGCAAAAAACGTCACCCTCATTTTCTTTCAGCTCTCTTGGAAGTATCCCGGTTTGTTCGGGAGGAGTTACAGTAATTTTAAAACTTTTTACGATCGGGTAATCAAGTATCTTTATCGTATATTTTTCAGATTCGATTCCTTCAAACTCAGCGAAATATACCATGTCAGTATTTACTACGTCTATTGTTGTAAGGAAATATCCGTTTATATCTGTCTCGAGCTCTTTTTCTCTCAGAAGAATCTCGGTACCGTCCCTCTTTACTTCCTTTGTATAGAATTTCAGCTTCTTAATGTCGAGTCCATCTTTATTAGCTTTAACAAGAATAGAAACATCGACTCGCTCTCCCTTTACAACTTCGGTATTACCGGGTTCGATCTCGAATACTATCCCGTATTCACCGTCTATAAAATTATAGTGATAGTTTACCAGTCTGTTCAGCGAACCAAGCATAGTGCCTGGAAAGATGACAAATGTGAGAGAGTAAAACAATAATGAAGCTGTCAGTGTAATTGATAGCTTCTTAATATTTTTAAAGGGGATGAAAGAAGAGAAATCGAGTCCGTTGGTTCTGTCATTTACATTTTCTAGATTAGCGGTAATTAATTCATCCGAAAAAACGTTTGAGGAATTTTTTTTAAATAATGAAAGAGAATTAGAAAGGGAATCCTTGATCGCGGAGAATTTACTTCCAACTTTAATTGAATAATTCACCGGGTCGAATGACTTTATAAGCCCGGTTCTCTTTAAAAAATAATTTAGAGATATATATGCAAGAGTTGATACTGAAGTCGATATAACCCCCCAAAAAATGATCCCTCTGACCAAAGTTGGAAGATGAAATACTGCTTCAATCAGAACAAAAAGAAAAATAAGCACACCATATACGAGGAATGTTATTAGGGTATTCCTCAGAAAATTGTAAAGTAACTCTTTCTTATTTGTAACGGATAATCTTTGCTCGAGGGAGTTATATATTATTCCGGCATTCGTAGTGGTCATATCGAATCTTAAATGTATATATAAATATAATACTAAATAATTAAAATAAAGGTTTCAATTTAAATAATTTAAGTGTTTATGGAAATACACTTTTATTTTACTATTTATTAGTTACTTAGAGGAAGTCTAACTAACTGAAAAACATATAATAATATTGATTTTTACGTTTCTTTTTAATAAACTTAATTTCAACAAGGTATGAAAATTTGGACGAAAATATTGATTTTTGTTCTAGCAACCTCAATTATCCTTATAGAAGTAGTTTTCTATCAGATTAAAGACATTTATGAGGATGAGCAGATTAGACTTCACGGTGAGCAGCTTAAAACTATCTCTTCCATTAGTGCTTTATCATTACCTTCGGAGAAATTAGAATCCCTATACATTTCATTTTCGGACACATTACCTACTCTGCCAAGCGTTGAACTGGACGAAAAACTCCTAGAGATAAAGAAAAGCCTGGGACTGAAGCAGGACATATATTCCTTATACCTCGTAGACAGCAATATAGCAATTTACGGTCCTAATACTAATACATCTATACCAGCCGGAGATACACTTATAATCGTTAGTCCCATAAGGCAAAGAATTCTCTGGGACGTTTATAATGAAAAAGCATCTCTTCACACCCCAATCTATAAAAATAATTCCGGTACCTGGATAGCAGGTATGGCGCCGGTTATTTCGCCTGAGGGAAAAGTTATTGCTATTGTTACTACAGCATTTGACCCGGATAGTGTAAACGTTGCTATTAGTTCATTTAATGATGATCTAATAATAACAAGATTGATCTTGTTTCCCATATTAATCCTTTTAAGTATTTTGATATCGAGACAGATCAGCCGTCCACTTAGCAGGGTTACTGACTTTATGGAAAGCTTTTCTTTTTTTGGCAAGGAGAAGAAGCTGGATATATCAGCCGAGGGTGAAGTAAAGCGATTGATCGATGCTGCAAATTCAATGCACTCCAAGATCCTTAACCAGCAAAGCAAGATCAGGAGGATTATTTCAGACCTTAGAAAAGCTCAAAGAAAAGCTCAGGCACTTGCAAAAATAGAAACTACTTTTTTAAGAATTATATCTCATGAATTAAGGACGCCGCTCCATGGAATGTCAATTTCAGCCTTGTTAAAAGATGATATTGAAGCAGCAGTTTTCAAGGACGAGGATGAAAAAGCGCAGATAATGGAATATGTAGACATGGTAGATGAGAGTTATAAAAGATTAAAGGAATTCGTTGAATTAGTTCTCGAGTATATAGAATACCAAAGTTTATCAGTCCATTTAAAGTTATCCAAGGTTAAATATGGAGACTTTATCAGTAAGGCAGTAAATGAGTTTAAATTGGAAAGAAGCGACATAAAGATTTATCATCTTGGAAAATTTGAGAATGATCATGAGATTGTCTTGGATACAGAGAAATGTGGCAATAGTATTAAAACACTTATTGACATTATAGCGACGTTTAGCAAAGAGAAAAACGTTGTTATTAAAGAACGAGTAATTGACGATAAAGATTACTTAGTAGAATTTAAAAGTAAAGGTGAAGGAACATTTACTTTAGATATAAAGAATATCTGGGAACCATTTAAAGAAAGCAATGTTCTAAGGCGAGGTGAAGTTCCAGGTTTAAAACTTGCGATAATTAAATTAATTATTGAGAAACAAGGAGGTGAAATTTCCGTTGCTCAGGATATAGATTCAAAGGGAATAAGTTTCATAATAAAATTTAAGATACTTAACGCCAAGAAGTATGATCAGGTACCTATCTAATACGGTATTTAAGCAATGTCCAGATTGCGATAATACCATCATACCATCTTATCTTTTTCCCTTCATTTCTTGAACGGGGACTATAACTAATAGGGACTTCGTGGATTTTTATTTTCTGCTTTAAAATTTTTGCCGTTACTTCCGGGCAAAAATCGAATCCCTCATTTTCAAGATTCAAATCTCTTAATAATTCAGTTTTAAAAACCTTATAGCAGGTTGATTCATCCGTTATTTTCGAACCATATATAATATTTGTCAGGATACTGAGAAGCCGGCCTCCGTAATAAAATGCTAGCGAGGACTTTGGATTTTTTACTAAATTTCTTGAGCCATATACAACTCTAACATTTTCATCAATAAACGGCTTTACAAGATTTCCATAATCTTTTGGGTCATATTCCAGGTCAGCATCCTGAATTAGGACCAGGTCACCGGTAGCTTCGTTGAGGCCGGTTATTATAGCAGCTCCCTTCCCCCGGTTTGTCTTATGTTCTAGGATCTTAATTGGTAAGTCAGAATCTTTACTCAGGTCTTTAAGTATAACTTGTGAGAGGTCAGTTGAGCCATCATTTACACATATTATTTCATATGCAAGGTTTGTATTGGTAACTCGGGTAACTATTTCTTTAAGATACTTTTCTTCATTATATATTGGAATAATAACTGATAAGTTCAAAATGCGCTCCAATATGATATTAAAGGGTTTTCTTTACGTCAACGTCCAGTATTCTTTTCTGCAATTCGCTATTAAAGGGATCGTACTTGATTGCTACCTTGTAGCATTTCAATGCTTTTTCATTATTACCATTTTTTTGATAGATTGTGCCTAGGTTAAAATATAATTCCTTTATTATTTCAGGCTCAAGCTTGCCATTACTCTTGTCAAGTATGTTTAAATAGGCAAACTCTGCCTCTTTTAACCTATTAATATCGAGGCAAAACAAAGCAAAGCTGTTTAGCTCCCTATACTGGTTATGTTCTTCGTAAAACCCACTAAACCAATCTGTTTTTTTGAAACCCGGTTCAATATCAAGTATCCTGTTTATATCATCATCATTGAAATCAATTCGGTAGCCCTCTTTTTCAAAAAATTCGCCGATATAATTCATACTAACAGTACCTAAGTAATCCGACTTTCCATATACTGCAGTGTTATCGTCCAAATACACAATTTTCCACCCGGGCATGTCTCGCATTTGTGGGATCCAGCTGTATGATACTCCATGATTAAAAATTACTAGTTGGGGATTGTATTTTGCTATTAGATCAGCAAGCTTATTGTTGTTTAGGGCTGCGAGATATTCTTTATATAGATCCTCTTTTATTACTTCAAGCCTTCCATCGATAAAGACTTGATTAGGGTACTGCCATTCAAGCCATCCCCCGTAGCCGATATCATTCAAGATTCTTCCATTAAGATTATTTTTCTTTAAATGCTCTAGAGCCCCAACCGGAAAGCTCTTTTCATTTAGTCCAATCCCGAAATTTGCACCAGAACCATAACCTAAATAATAATTTCCTGTTACAACTCTGGCCGATACGAGTATAAAAGCAATTGCAAGCGAATAGGCAAGTGCATCATTGATAACCTCTAATTTGGAAGTGATTTTTTTTGCGAACTCAGTTGCAAATATATCCTTTAAACACAGTGAAAGAATAAAACCTGCATAAAACATGAATATTGGAACGTTCCTTACAGCTGCATATGAAGTGTAGAAAAAAGCCACAAGAATTATGAATTCATGTATTTTTCTTTTTCTGTATGTGAGTAAAAAAAACGCCAGCGACAATGCGGCAGTCCAATAATATATTCTCAACTCAAACAGAAGATTCGAAAAACCTACCCCAATAGGTGATCTCAACTCAAATATGGTTTGGGCGAATATATTGGATTCATCCAGTCTGGTGAGAAGATAGAATGGATAGGTTGCACCCTTTATAAAGTATGGATTTACCAATGTTGCCAAAATGGCTATTCCGAACCACTTTAGTAAATACAGATCAAGTTTTTTATCTTTTATCCATATGCTTAATATATAGCACGCCATCATAAATAAACCTATCATGAACAATCCGTGCATATTTACCCATACCAGAGTAATTATAGGGAGTAAGTAGAGGTTTTTCTTTTTTGTAAAGTAATAAACCTCCATTATAAAAAGTGTAAGCATTATACCTATCCAGCTTATCAGCTCGGGTCTGTAACTGAATCTAATCTGAACAACAAGAAGAATTGTAAATAGAGTTATAATTATAAGAGGTAGGGGAACCTCTCTAAATTGCATTACCCTGTAGAGTAAATAAAATGTTGTTAGTATAAATAATACATTCAAAATCGTTAAACCGGCATAACCAAAAATGCTTTGTACAGAAAAGATCAATACCTGATATAGCCACTGCATGTCAATGTACTCATGTGTGTTTACTGTGTATGTAAAAACATCGTTTCCGGGAAACTTGAAATTTTCGAGTATCCATTGCCCCCCTTTTAAATGAAAACCAATATCTGCATTATTGATTAATCTTAATGAAAAAACGACTAAAAGAACGACTAGAGCTATAAATGGAATAGACCAGCTCGTTGATTTTATAAATTTTAAAAGAGGATTTTCCTGTGAATGCTCCTCTATATTAGGATTAGGGGTTTCGTTTTCCAAATTTTACTGTTTACTTCTTAAGATAAGATTCAAGTTATTCTTTAAGTTTAATAATTTCAATTGAATAAATAGTTCTTTTTGCGTGAAATGGGTGAAGAACAAAAAAACAGTTTTTTCTTTTGTGAGTTATAATTAATTTAAAGCCTTAACCAAATTCCACTTAAATTAATCACTTAGAATGAGTCCGATAGAAACAGTAATAATATTGGTTATTGCTTTGTTTATATTGATTGTTTTTCTGAAAACAGCACGTGTTGTTCCACAAAAAACAGTTTTTATTATAGAAAGGCTCGGAAAGTATCGGGCAACACTCGAAGCGGGATTTCATATACTTGTACCTTTTATGGATAAAGTAGCCTACCGGCACTCTCTAAAAGAGTTTGCTGTTGATGTTCCCCCTCAGGCTTGTATAACTAAGGATAATATTCAGGTTGAAGTGGATGGTGTACTGTATTTTCTTATAGTTGATCCGGTAAAAGCCTCATACGGTGTAATCGATTATGCGTTTGCAGCAATACAACTTTGTCAGACAACAATGCGGAGCGAGGTAGGTAAGATCGAGCTGGACAGAACTTTTGAAGAAAGAGAGAAAATAAATGCAGCAATAGTATCGGCTGTAGATAAAGCTTCCGATCCATGGGGTCTGAAAGTAACAAGATATGAAATTAAAAATATAGTTCCTCCGGCAAGTATTAAGGATGCCATGGAAAAACAAATGAGAGCTGAGAGAGAAAAGCGTGCACTGATCGCAGAATCGGAAGGCGAAAAGCAGGCAAAAATAAACGTAGCTGAAGGAAACAAACAGGAAGCTATTTCTATATCCGAAGGAGAAAAGATTAAGAGGATCAATGAAGCAGAGGGTAGAGCCCAGGAAATTGAAAGAATTGCAAAAGCAACGGCAATGAGTATCAGAGAGGTTTCGAATGCTATAAATGAACCGGGCGGAAAGGATGCTGTTAATCTAAAACTTGCAGAACAATATATAAAAGAATTCGGATCACTAGCATCAAAGAGTAACACAATGATAATTCCGCAAGATCTAACGGACATTTCGTCGGTTATTGCTACTGCCGGGAAAATATTTAAGGAATCAACTAAAGAGGGGTAAGCAAATTTATGGGAATTGATATTTCTTCGACAGTAGTTTTGTGGTTTGTGATAGGAATTATTTTTTTCCTGGTGGAGCTGGCAGTGCCGGGCTTTATTTTATTCTTTTTTGGAATTGGCGCAGTAGTTACCTCAATACTTTTAGCCTTTGGGATAATAGATTCTATTTTTGCCCAAGTGGTAGTGTTTATTATTTCCTCACTATTATCTCTTACCTTATTTCGATTGATATGGAAAAGAGACTTTAGGGGTGATGTGGGGCACGAAAGAAAACCAGGGGAAAGCATTGATGAAGTTAAAGGAAAGAAGGCACTTGTTGTTGAGGATATAGAGCCTGGTAAGCTTGGGGGTCAAGTGGAATTATTTGGAACCGTGTGGGAGGCGGAATCTGATTTTTTTATCAAGAAAGGGGATGTTGTAGAAATTCTGGATAGGAAAAACCTGCTTCTTAAAGTTAAACCATTAGACTGAGCTAAACGAATATTTATCATATTATTTGACTTATATTTAATGTATGAATTGATAATTTTGCGTTCAGATGAATAATACGAATTTCAAAATCAATTAAAAAGAGTTATGTCAGAAAATACCATGTCACAGCCTTCGGGTTTTGGGAAGTTTATGATGGCGGCAAGAGCTTATTCATTTCCTGCATCCATAATACCTATTCTGCTGGGTTCAGTCCTTGCAATAGTTCTCAATCCTGAACTTAGTTTTAATTATCTAAACTTCTTCGTTGCCTTGGTCGGCGCAATCCTTGTTCAGGTGGCAACGAACGTTATTAATGATATTTATGACTATAAAAAGGGGATAGACAAGGAAGATAAGGAGCTTGGGATTCCACATGGGGGTTCTATGGTCTTATCCATGGGAGTCCTGAATATTAAACAGATGTGGAATATGGCGATTATTACTTTGTTACTCTCTGTGGTTTGTGGAGTTTACCTTTATCTTCAAGCGGGTGTGTGGATTCTGTATCTTACAGGCTTTGGCTTCTTTTCTGCAATCTTCTATACGGCAAAACCCTTTGCATTAAAATACAAAGCACTTGGTGATATTCAGGTGATACTTTCGTTTGGTGTAGGGATGACGCTCGGAGCATATATTGTTCAGACGGGACAATTTTCATGGTATCCATTGTTGTTTTCAATTCCAGTAGGTCTTTTAATAGATGCAATACTTCATTCTAATAACATACGGGATATAAATTTCGATGGTAAATTTGGTGTTAAAACACTTCCAATTCTAATAGGAGAAAAAGCATCGATTGTTTTTTACTATTTTTTAATTCTTGGTGCATATCTTTCATTGGTGATTTTTGTTATCCTGGGATTATTGCCGTGGCCGGCTTTATTAGCTTTGGTGACCCTGCCGATAGGCCTGAAACTGATCAAAATGATTGGGGGAATTCCTCAGGAACCGCAGGCCAGATTTGAATATGGTACCAAACATATAATAATGACTGCTCAACTCAACATGCAGTTTGGACTTACGTTAATAATTGGTTTAATGATTGCTTATTTCGTTTTACTGTAAAGTATTGAAGAAGTATACAAAAAAGCGGAATGTAAACTTCCGCTTTTTTTATAATTCAAAGATTTCTTTATAGATTTTCCATTTTCCCTCGGCATCCTTTTCCAGATACAATTCTTTCTTTCCCTCATCGCCGTATTTATCAGATTCATATTTTTCTTGAACCGTTACCAATGCCTTTGAATTATTGGAAGTATCCAGATCTATTTTCATATCCGAAAAACTTATTTTTATGTAATCATATCTGTTAAAAGTCCATTCTATTCTCTCAATCCTTTCTTCTCTGCCAAGTCTCTTTTCCTCTTTTTTATCACCTTCAATGGAAGTATACTGGTAATTATCTGCGAGATAGCTTTTATACTCCTCTATATTCTTACTTTCCCATGCCTTTTTCCAGCTTACTACAGTACTCCTTATTTCTTCTCTGGGAGAACTCATAAATTCATTGATCTTGATGTATGCGAAATATCCCGATAGGATCAATATGGTTACTATTAATACAGCGCTCAATAGAGTCGTCCATCCACCTTTTCTTTGTAATGATACTCGCTGTTTATACCTCCGTATATATTCTTTCTCAAAGTCGTTTCGCTTTATGGGTGTTTGGTTTTCGTTAAAATTGTGTCCGCAAAACTTACAATAACGAGAATTTTCATCTACTAGAGAGTTGCATTCCGGACAATTTGTTAAGAGGTTTGATACAGGGATTCGTCGTTCTCTTGCCTGCTGAATGAGTCTTTCAATTTCTTCGACAGTTTTATTTCCTATGTCGATGACTTCATTTGACTCCTTTTTAATATCGGGATTTTCTTTGCACCCGAAGGTCGTACATCCTCTATTTTCATTCCAGCATTCACGATGATGTGGTGTGCCGCATTCCGCACAAATAGTGTATTCGGCGCCATCCTTTATATTAGTCTGGCAATAAGGACAGATTTTATTTTTGACCGGAGACAATCCTATTTTACCTCTTTGAATATCTCACTGAAACCAAATCCTATGTATTCTTCCTTATTTTCTTTTCTAAGTATTAATATATCATTAGACGGAATATGAAGGTCGGAAAGTTTCATATTTAACAATTCCTTAAATAGATCAGAATTTATATTTAGAGAGTGAAAGGTATGAACCTTTAATATATTCTCACCTTCTTTTATGTCGGAAGATTTTAACAGGTTTAAATTAGCAAAATATCCTTTCCCGGAACCGGTTTCTCCATCGCTCAATTTGTAGACCACTTCATTGTTAAACTCGACAGTGAAATCATCTCCAAAAAATTTACTTCCAAAATCCTTTACATCGCTCAATGTAGCTTTGCTGTAGTTTATACCAGACATGTTTATTTTATTAAACGTATATCTGGAATTACAATCTTCTTTGATCTGGTATTCTACAATATAGGACTCGTTTGTATTTCCATTGTAGACAAATCCCTTTCCATCAAGAATTAACAGATCATTTTCACCATGCAGATATTTTACAGCCTCCTGTACTTCGATCCCTCCGATTATTGATGCAATGGTAGGAGTAGTTGGTATCTTCCCTTGCTCTATATCGTCGATACCAAGAAGTAAGCATGATTTTCTATAATTGAGAAGCTTATAATCCGTTTCGGTCATTGTAGATTCATAATCTACTCCATCAGGTGGGATAAACATTCTTGCGATACCGTTTAGTACCTCGATGGCACCATCGATCCATGGTGTCGATACCTTCCAGCAGGATTGATTTACAAACAATCTAGCTTCCCTGTTATCGAGCCCGCATATAACAATATCCATTTTTTTAAAAATCCCTAATCCTAGCTCATAAATACTTCCATCAAAATAATGAATATTAACCTCATCGTTAATTTCTTTTGCTCTTATAGCGGCAGTTTCAGCTTTACTTTTTCCTTCATCTTCTTTCCTGAATAAAACGCTCCTTGTGAGGTTACTCTTTTCTACTGCATCCATATCGACTAAGTATATATTACCTATGCCAAGCATCACCAGGTTCTTGATGATCTCATTGCCCAATGCACCACATCCTACAACCATTATGTGAGCTGACGAAAGTACATTTCTGTCCCACCAGGTTATTATATCTAGTCGGGAATATCTATCATCTTTTATTTCCATAGATTTTTCCATCGGGATAAAATATTAAAAAATTGTGAGAAAAAGACATACAAAGGAAAATAATTGATCTGGGAAACTAACCTGCGGTGATTTCAGGATGGAGTCTTAATACGTCGCCGTCTTTTACCCCGGCTTCTCCAAGGGTTTGCTCGTCTTTCAACTGCTTACCGGATGCTTTATGGTGAAATTTATAAGATATTGGTTGCCCGTCAGGTCCTTCAAGTGGCATTTTCATTTTTGGTAATAATACTTCCATGATTCTACTTACTGAAGCATCATCAGGAAGTGTAGCAAGCTGCTCTTTATTGCCTGTTGCATCGATAATAGTAACGTTTATTTTCGCCATAATTCAATTTATAAAAAAAACAATAGGAGTGAAATGGGAAATTAATTCTTTTGGCTAGAAAACGTCCTTTTGTATTTCGGGGTGATGTATTTTTCCGCCGAGATTAGCGGTTCTCGCCATCGTGCTTGCGGTAGCAAGGAGTAAAAAAACTATTACAGCAATGAACCAGGATGGATAATGCTCTTTTTTATTAAATAGTATCAATCCAATCAACGAAACACCTCCTAATATTTCCATTATGATAAATGAAAAGCCGGCGGCATCCTCGTGTTCGTCGATGTACTTCTCGGTGACATCGTCCATGCCTTCAACCATTTGTTGTGCTCCGTCACCGGTTGTATAGGCAAAGATTGTTACAATTGAAATAAAAACAGTTATAAGTAAAGCAGTTTTTATGATTGCCTTATCTTTCTTCAATATACCATAACCTATCACTAGAATAATTATAATCGTTCCTATGACAGGGAAATGATTTAATAATAAATGGAGATGGGCAGAGCTCATGATTACATGTTTATGGTTAATACACCACTCTCCTCATCAAAGGATGTACTGTATTTTTTAAGATTTTTCTTTGCTGGACCATTCAATACTTTCCCAAACTTATTATATTCCGAACCGTGGCATGGGCATTCAAATTTACTTCCTGTATATTCCACGTCACACTTCTTGTGAGTACAAATTGTACTTAGCGCGGTAAATTTGTTTTTACTTGTTCTTATAACTATAACGGTGCCGGTTATCATTGTATAGCCTCCTACCTTTTGTAACGAAGGGTAGTCAGATATATTGATAGTTTTTTGGATACTGGTTTCTTTATCATTATTTTTTGTAGCTGAGAATACTTTATCAAGTTTTACACTTCCTAATGTTAACGCCCCGATTGCTGCTGCTTTTGCTGATTTTGACAGAAAGTCCCTTCTGCTTATTATAGTCTTTGATCTCATATCTATATATAATTTTGCGTTGTTTATTTAAGACGTAAACCCGGCTTATGTTAAAAAGTTTCCGGTGCCGGGTTCACGTTCAGGTTATGGGGGAATTAATGTATCTTTTCTTTTCCTGATGTTGTTGTTATTACCGGTCCAGGTATCCACTTCTTGTCAATATCGTCCGCAATAAACACCATTTTGAATTTAATCATTTTGGATTTTACTTTATTAGGAGCATTTTCTTCGTTTCGACAAAACCATCAGTCTCAATTCTGTAAAAGTATGTACCACTACTGATACTGGATGCATTCCAGTTAACCTGGTAACTTCCGGGAGATAAATTTTCATTGACGAGCGTTTCAACTTGCATCCCAAGGCTATTATATATCGTGATTTTTACAGGACCTGCATTTGCTATATCAAACTTTATATTTGTACTTGGATTGAAAGGATTTGGATAATTTTGACTCAAGTTATATCTTTCTGGTAAAGATGAAGATGTTTGAAAGATTGATGAAACTGTTGCGTTGATTGTCCCCACCATTGATGGGAAATGAGGGATACATTTATAATTGTATGTACCTGCTACTGCGATCACATATGTAAAAGTCTGGCTTCCTGAGTTCATCGGTTGATCCCAGGGATCAGCTCCTGCTGGACGGGAGGTTCCTGTAGAACCGTCGCACGTTGTAGTGTGAGAGCCGCTTACCCATTGGAACAATATCGTATCACCGACTATGGCATCTGTTGTTGACGGGACGAACGAAAATCCTCCACCTCCACCAACTTCTATTGTATGAGTAGTTGCATTTAAATTGGTAATTGAAAAGAAAGCAATTATAACCATTACCGGGAGTAATAAAGTAGTTTTCAGTAATTTCATTTTTAAAATATTTAATTTATAAGAGTTTGTCTAAACTTTACTTTCACGTCCCCCGACCTGAATTACTTTATCAATAACATCTTCTTAGTTTCGGTGAAATTCCCTGCTTCTAATTTATAAAAATACACTCCGCTTGCAAACTCGGATGCATTCCATTCGTACATGTAATTTCCTGCCTGGAGGAACGTATTCGAGATTACAGAGATCTCTTCGCCCAATGCATTATAAATTGCCAATTTGACGTTTGAAGCCTGAGCAATGGAAAATTCAATTAGTGTGCTCGGATTAAAGGGATTAGGGTAATTACCCTTTAATGAATATCCGTTTCTGTTTTCCTGTGGAACAGTGCTTCCTGAACTATTATCATTGTTTGTCTTGATTTCAACACTATTTGTGTATGCCGAAAGACCATATTCATTATACGCACATACCTTATATATATATATCCTATCTGGTTCTAGACCGACTTCTCTGTATGTTAGTACATCTGTTGCGGTTGAGTCTATAATTTCAAAGAATGGTTCATTGTCTTTTTTGCGAGCGATCTTAAAACCCCATTCATTGTTAGAATGATCCAACCATCCGATTTCAACTTCGGTACCGCTTTGTGTGATAATTTCAAGATCGGATGGAGCTTCCGGTGTTCCAAACACATAACCTCTCGGAGTCGTTGCATTTGCTATATTAGACGCATCGGAATTACCGTGCCCGTTGAATGCTACTACATAAAAAGAGTATTCTGTCTCTTCATGTAGGTCCCAAATATACGCAGACGTTTTATTTGCAGAAACATCGAATAGTAACTTATACTGATTTCTATAATCATCCTTTTTGTAAACATGAAAGCCCGTCTCGTTGTTGGACTGATCCGACCAGGTTAGCTTTATTAAGCTATAGTATAATGGTTCTGCAGTCAGTTTACCTGGTTTTAGAGGAATATCATCCCCTTCGAACGCATTTGATACGTTAACCTGGCTTATCAATGAATTGTTACTAATAAGTATCCCCACACTTACCAGTAGCAGTATAGCCAGTTTTTCTTTTAAAAATTTTTTCATCTTATATAAAGATTTTTTTCCGGAAACTTTTTTACAAATTGATTTCACTTGCAAGTTAATAAATAGATTACCTAACTTCAAAAACATTTGTTATTGAAATCGTAGGATTCAAATTTAGTATTTCTAGGCTCTAAAATTAGGTATTTATAATATAAACAATACCTTAAACAAAATAATTCCTTAAGCGTCTAACTTATGAAAACTTCAGACGATCTATTTGACCTGATAAGATCGCTCGATCAGACTGAAAAGAGATATTTTAAACTATTTGCTTCGATGAATGCCAGAAGGTCAGAAGGTGATAATAATTATGTACGGCTATTTGATTTTATAGATAAACAAGCCTCAAATCAAGGTAATTATGATGAAGATGCTGTAAAAGAATATTTTAAGGGCGAAAAGTTTATAAAACAACTTCATGTATTAAAAAGCTATCTCTATGGCACGATTTTGAGAAGCTTAAGGCTATACAATTCTGAAAAATCAAAGGTTAACGAACTACACGGATTACTTAGAGATGTAGATATACTTTTTCATAAGTCCTTATACGGACAATGTAAAAAGCTCTTAAATAAAGCGAAGAAAATCGCTCTCACTCATGAAAAATATACACAGTTGCTGGAAATAATAGACATGGAAAAAGCGATTGCTCGAGCGGAAGCGTACACAAAACGTACTGAAGAAGATTTGGATAATATTTATTATGAGGTCAATGATGCTGTAGAAAAGATAAGAAATATAAATGACTTCTGGAGGCTTTCAACTAAATCCTTCTTTCTAAGGAAAAAGTATGGTAACATCAGAGATAGTGAAGAGTTGAATAAATTCAATGAGCTTATGAAAAATCCTCTATTAAAATCGGAAGATAAAGCAACAACTTATTTCTCCAAAAATTTTTACTATAATATTAAAGGGCTATTTTATCTTACAAAGGGAGATTATGAAAATTTATTGAGGTATAGTAATAAACTTGTAGAATTTTTAGAAGCTAATCCGGGCATGATGAGATCAAATAACTATCTTGCTGCCCTCAATAACCTCCTCATAGTACAGATGGAAACAAAAAAGTATAACGATGCAATGGTGTCGATTAAAAAGATCCGTGCGATTGAACCGGAATCAAAAACAATGAGAGCGCAGATGTTTATTATTTCTTATGACAATGAAATGAATTTATATCTACTCACTGGCGAATTTCAAAAGGGTGTTAAGCTTGCGAAAGAAATAGAAAAAGGACTAAAGGAGTTTTCGGGAAGAATAGATCAGGAATCGGAGATACTTTTCTATTATAATATAGCGTATATTTATTTTGGAGCGGGAGATTATGAAAAATCATTGGAGTGGATAAACAAGATTCTCAATAAAAAAGAGTTTAGGCTCAGGGAAGATATCCAGATTTATTCCCGCCTCCTTAACCTATTTGTTCATTATGAAATTGGGAATTATGATTTGCTGGAATATGAAATTAAATCCGCTCGTAGGTTTTTTGACTCCCACAACTATCTTAATGAATTTGAGAAAATAATACTTAGCTTTTTAAACAAACTTATATTTGCTAACGACGAAGAAGCGAAAATTGATCTCTATAATGATCTGAAGTATAAACTGTCTAAACGTTCAAAGGAGGTTAGAGAAAATAGAATAATGGAGTATTTCGATATTGACTCTTGGCTGGATAGTAAAATAGAAAAAAAATCCTTTAGTTCGATTATTGGAAATAAAGCAATTAATAAATAAAAAAACCCCATCTATAGATGGGGCTTTTTATAAAAATATCTTTGATGGTTGTTACTTAATTAGCAACATCTTCTTTGTTTCAACAAACCCATCTGCCTCGATTCTATAGAAGTAAATTCCGCTGTTCAGGTTAGCACCGTTAAAATCAATTGAGTATGTTCCTGCGTTCAGATTTTGATTTATTAGGTTGCTTACTCTTCTTCCGAGAATGTCATATACAGCAATCTTCACAAATCCGTTTTTCGGAATTGCAAAATTTATCTTTGTGCTCGGATTGAACGGATTTGGATAATTCTGGCTGAGACTGTATCTCTCAGGGATATTACCGGAAATTGGCGTGATGCCAACAAAGCCGGGTAGATGTATTTGCGCTCTGATCATCGGATCCTGGGTTGCACCGTTTCTATAAGGTGAAAAGGCGCTTCCAAAGCCCTCAAGACTTCTATTAGATACCGGTGTTGTTATGTCTTCACCTAGCGCAATAGTTTCGCCTTCCATTGTCCATACAACATAGAATCCTCCATCATTGATTGTTACAGGTGGATTTACGGTGATATTTGTAAATCCTACCGCAGGACTGGTAATACTTTGTGTAAATAATTCGGTACCCGGGAGTCCGTTTGTTCCGTCATCATCGAGTATCCTTCCTGCAAAGCCCGGTCCTGTTGTTGCGATATAAAAACTTATCTGATCGATAGTGATCGGGTAATAAGGAGGTACAAAATATTGGGCAACGTGTCCATTGCCACCCGTCCATGAAACAGAAGAAGCGCTTGTTCCATTGTCATATTTGAGCTGCTGTCCGGCTGTGTCTCTCTCAATAACTTGAAGCTCAAACGATGCAAAGTTATTAAATGATACTCCGTCTGAGAAGAGATTTGTTACGGTTATTTCGTATGTTCCCACTGCCCCGGATGTCCAGCTAGTATTAGCAAATAAAGTCGTATCACCCGTTGGAGATAATGGAGGTACATCGACCGTATCAGCAAATAATGTAGATCCACCTTGCCTTACTCTCATTACGGATTTATATGTAGGCGTATTTGTATTACCAAGGTTACCAAAATTTGCACTGATAGTAAAATCGTCGCCAGTAACAACGGAAATTGCACCATTGTCACTGTTGTTAATCCAGTTTACGGAAGCGTCCGTTACTTGGTATGTTACTGTATCGGGATAAAAGAATTTAACCGAACGCATTGGAGTCGGATATACATTTCTTAAATATTGTAATCCAAGATTTCCGGCGATGTCTTCGATACCTGCAGTTATGTCATTATTGTTTGAAATACCTGTTTGGTCTTTGTAGTTAAACGTAACGGAGCTGTCACTTGCTGCTAACACTATCTGGAATGTGTTTGAACCGGTGAATCCCGGTGCTGCTTGTTGCCAGAATGGAACATCATAAAATGAAATTATTATTGTGTCGGCATTATTTGTATACCAGTAGCATTTTGCTGTGTTACCTGCCCCTGCAAAATTCAGGTCAGAACCAAATGCTGCAACCATATTGTTTGGCTGTGCATTTAGTGGAATATTCGGGAATGGCGATGCCATATTTCCTGTCTGTGGACCAAACATTATGTATCCGTTTGAACCGATCCAGAATCTATTTACATTGTAATAATAATATCTGAAACTTAGTCCCATATTAAATGGACCAACGAAATTGTCGTCACCAAGACCGGTTACTCTTGTCCAGGTTCCAGAACCGTATGTTGTATCAAGAAAAATATAATCTACTTCCGGTTCCTGTGAATCTTTCCAGGTATATCCAAGTGAATCAGGTCCTCCCATGTCATCTGTCTGAAAATTTTGAACAAAAGGAGCCCTTACACCATAGCGGTTATCAGCATTTGTATTAGATACGAAAAGTCCAATTAATACTGCCGCTATCATAAGAGTAAAAAACTTTACTTTCATAGCGTATTATTTAGTTTAATAAAAATATTGATTTCTAAGTGTTTTAACTGCAGGAATTATAAAGTTGAAATAATTTCTGATTTATTTCAATACAATTAGACAAAAATATCTAGGAGTCAGCTAGATGAAGAAACAAAAAAGGAATGATGAGCATCATTCCTTTTTAATATTGGGGTATCACTGGTAAAATATTGATAATTTAAGATTTTAATTCGACGTAAAATGTGTCCTGGCATATTCAAATGCGTTCATAAGATCTATAACCCCCCCGGATTTTGACATTTTCTCAAAATCCATCTTTGAATTTTTTCCTCTGACTTTTACTTTTAATCCGTCATATTTCCTTACCGAGTTAATGAGTGTTTCCTTTATTTGCTCAGGTGTGAGATAAGGAAAGTAAGCTTTTAGTACCGCGGCCACTCCTGCCACTTCCGGAGATGCCATGCTTGTACCACTTATCCTCTCGTATTTGCTTCCTGGTATTGTCGAGTTGATTTCCAGTCCCGGCGCAAATACATCCACCACAGTCTCCGAATAATTTGAGAATGGCGCTGCAAGATCGAATCCCTGTGCAAGGTCATCCGGATCTTTATCCTCATTCCAGCTTTTCATCCAGGTGCTGGCTCCCACCACTATCATATTATCAAAGCTCTTTACCTGACCGTTTTCCACGTAATATTTCCTAGGATAGTTCACGGTCTTTTCTACATCCAGTGCTTCATTACCGGCTGATACAACAAACAACACTCCTTTTTCTTTCGCATAGTTAATAGCATCCACTACATACTCCGGATTTGGGGAGTAATACTTTCCCGCCGACATATTTATTATATCCGCACCGTTATCGACAGCATATCTTATCGCATTACCTATATCTTTGTCTCTTTCATCACCTTCATTTGGCACTGCGCGTAGTGTCATTATCTTTGCAAATGGTGCCTGCCCTATGCCGTCTTTTTCTCCTGCTATTATACCCGATACGTGCGTCCCGTGTGATTCGAAATCCACGCTAACATCATTATTCCCATAACCCTTCTCATCCAGCACGTTTGGATTATCATTATATGGGAAGTGCGCCATTGTTGTATCGAACAAGTACTTATCCTTTATTGTGTACTCTTTTATATATTCATCCAGATCCTCCTTCGTCACTCCGAATAACAAGTAAGCCGTCATTATCTTGTTAGCCGCTTCTCTGTACTTTCCGCTAAGATTTTCCTGTACCAGTTGGAGCTTCTCCGGATCGGTTGGATAACCTCCGCTCTTGAGAGTTTCATATGCATCTTCTACAACTTCCATTGTTTGCTTCAGTCCGCTCAATGTGCCCTCTACCTCGTCTCTCTCTTCTTTCATCTCCTGCACAACCTTCTGATAATATGGATCGGACTCAGGTACTTTTTCCATTTTTAATCTTCTAAACTCTCTTGTCATTTCGTAATTCGAATACTTTACGTCGCCCAAAAAATTCCATCCATTAAAGTCATCTATATAACCGTTTCCATCATCATCCACACCCGCAACACCATTCACCTCTGCTTCATTCTGCCATATTCTGTTCTTTAGCGCTGGGTGGTTTATGTCAAAGCCCGAATCGATAACCGCTACTATAACCTCACTTCTTTGCGGAGCTTCGGGAAGCGAATTTATATATTCAAAGAATGTCTTGGTTCTTGTTCCCTCGTACCCGTCTTTATCCGGGTCTAATAACGCCCAATCCGGCAGATCGCCATCGGATACCTTGCTTAAGGATAAATTATACAGAATGCTGTATTCCGGGTTACTAAATGCCCTGTGACCGCTTACCGCGTTATATACTCCCGAAAAAGCTGATGTTACAGCAAATATTATAATAAATACTGTGCTAAAGCTGAACCGCCTCAAAAACGATTTTGTCTTCATTGGATAATTGTATGATATATGTGTTTTAAAATCCATATTTCTAAAAATATATATTATATATATTGATAAGTTTAAAAATAACGTAATTACTTTGTTTTTCCTATATAATCCAAATAATGGATAAATACTACGACCGTTATCTTTCTTATAAAACGAGGATAGATGGTAATTTGTTCTCCTTTATTGAAAAAAAATCTCCAGCCGGGCTCTATGATCCTATGAATTATGTGCTTAATGGTGGTGGAAAACGGATCCGTCCCATGATCACTATACTTTCCTGTGAGGCGTTTGGGGGAAGTTTCGAGGATTCTATTGATGCCGCTGTAGCAGTAGAAATATTACATAATTTCACCCTTGTCCACGATGATATAATGGACAGCGCGGATACCCGCAGGGGAAATGAGACGGTTTACAAAAAATGGGATGTAAATACTGCTATTTTAGCCGGTGATGGTCTGCTTGGACTAGCATACCGTTCTTTGTTAAGAACAAATTCACCGCGTATTTCCGAAATTGCTAAAGTTTTTACCGAAAGTATGATCGAGGTGTGTGAAGGGCAAAGCTTCGATACGGAATTTGAGGATCGCAATAATGTAACACACGAGGAATACCTGATGATGATTGGAATGAAGACGTCACGCTTACTTGAGGCATGTGCTGTAATAGGAGTGCTGATTGCAGATGGTTCTGACGTCGATAAAACTCTTATGAGAAATTACGCTGAAAACATCGGGCTTGCGTTCCAGATACAGGATGATCTGCTGGATATTACTGCAGATGAGAAAGAGTTCGGAAAGATGATTGGCGGTGATATAAAAGCGGGTAAGAAAACGTATCTCTTAATAAAAGCGCTTGAGGAAGCGACAGACGAACAAGATATTGTGCTCCTTCAAAAAGTTACATCCAAAAGTTCTTCTGTTTCCGACGAGGAAATCCATAAAGTTAAGGAAATTTATACAAGACTGGGTATAATTGACGAGGCATCAAATCAGGTCAAAAGTTATACCGAAAAGGCGGATAGTTATTTGGAAAAGCTCCCATTATCTGAAGCAAAAGAAATGCTTAAGTGGTTTTCGGGGATGCTGCTTGGCAGGAGTTTTTGATACGTGAATGAGGATATTAGCAATAAAATATCTGAGTTAAAGCAAAAGTCCGAGCCCTGGCTTGGGTTTAATAGGCGCGGACAGCTGCTTATCTTAATTCCTGCGACGGTCATTGTTCTTTTTCTAAGATTTATCTTATATCTGGTTTCAGATTATGGCGTTCTTGTTCTCAATATCGTTGCCTTTGTGTTGATTTTTTTCTGGGTTACCCGGATTGTCTTTACTGAGGTGCGCATGGATAAGAAGACCGAGCCGGATTCTGCCCAGAAAAGGAATTTTATCTTAATAGCGTCTGTATGTTTTCTGATATTGAACTTCTCTTTGCTCGTTGACCAGATAATAGTATCACCGTTCATCGTTCTTTCGGTTGGTTTTTTTTCCGTAGTGTGGGTGTTCTCACTCGTACTGGATAAGGTGATCCTTCGTGATACTTTCGTTCATTTTTACTTTAAGTATTTAACCCTTATTGTTATTTCAATAATCGTTATTAACATTATTATCGCGCTCATCATAAATTGATACAAAAAGAAGTACTGATAAAGAATAAAGCCGGAATGCATACCCGCCCGGCATCCGCTATAGTAAAGATCGCCGCGCGCTACAAAGCTGATTTTTATATATCAAAGAACGGCTTTGAAGTGAATGGCAAAAGCATCATCGGTGTAATGACCCTCGCCGCCGAGCAGGGATCTAAACTTACCCTCCGTTTCGAAGGGGAAGATGAAGAAAAACTTGCCGAAGAGATGGTTGCTTTTTTCGAGAGCGGTTTCGGTGAAATGTAAATCCTTGCATTTGAAACGACTTATACCTTTTTACATATTGTTTCTAACCCTGTTTTCCGGAGTTTGCTATCCTAATGAAGCGCCCGGAAACATTGTTAATTCCGGCTATGAATTCGTCCGGACTGATGATACGTTATTTTATTCTGCCCATCTACTCTACTATAATAACGGGAAACCGGTTAACTATTTTCTTGTAAATAATCCTTCGGCGGGAAAGTATTTTCTATCTCCCGAAAATTTTATAATGTCGGGACGCTTGGGTACGTGCTACCCGCTGGTAAATTTCGATTACCCATTTCTCACTTTTAAGGACAATGTTTCTCGTTTCATTCATCCTAACTTTGCGATCAAGTTCCTGTATCTGATCGAAAAGATCGGGGCGACTCAGACTGTTTCTGACGCGATGAGAAAATCGAATGAACAATTACTCTATAAAAGAAGAGGGTGGACCGACGTTGAATCTTCTCCGCATATGTACGGGCTTGCTGCGGACATGGTATATTACTCTGCCGGTGATAGGAGTACTGTGATGTCGGGGTGTGCTCCGCTCGATGTACGCTTTCTCGAACACGGGAGCAAGGGTAACCGCCACATTCATTTGCAGGATAATGAAATATGGAAACATGTAAAGCCTATCTTCGACACGCTCGATTGTAAGATTTTAAATGATTCTCTATGTAATAAGGTCATTCCTGCAGAAAAACTCAAACCTTCATCGGCAGGAAATTTACCGTTCGATTATAAAAAGTACGGCTTCTCCGCACCCGGGGAGGGAGTATTGAAACTGATCTTTACGGATAGATTTGGGAATAATGCAGGTGAGATTAGAATGGGTGTCTTTGAACCCGGCTGGCATGAAGTGTTCTACAATTACGATTTTCTTAATGAAGGGGCATATACTTTACGGATATATTACAACTACGAATTCCTGACCTCTGTGCCGGTATTTAAAGGCTGATTATCTTTTTACTTCAAAAAAACTTCTCAATATCTCTTTACACTCCGTATCCATGATACCCCCGGAAGTATTACACTGGTGATTAAGTGATTTGTTGGTGGTGATGTTTATTACGCTTCCGCAAGCCCCAGATTTCACGTCGTATGCTCCGAAGAAAAGGTTTTCTATCTTTGCCAGTACTATTGCGCCCGCGCACATTGAGCAAGGCTCGAGTGTTACGTACATTGAACATCCGGGAAGTTGTTTCGATTGGAGGTATTCGGCGGCTGAAGTTATCGCTATTATCTCCGCATGTGCAGTGGGATCTTTGAGCGCTTCTACCTGGTTATGCGCCTTTGCTATTATAGTATTTTGAAACGTAATAATACACCCAATTGGAACCTCGCCTTCCTCGTATGCCCTCTCGGCTTCCCTGTAAGCGTGCTTCATCCATGTCTCATGCATATTCATATACCCATTCTATTTGCCTAATTGTTCTTCGATTGCAGAGATTACTTCGTCTGATTCCGGTTGTACTTTGTTTCCTATTCTTTTTACCACGTTCCCCTGTTTATCTATAAGGAATTTTTCGAAATTCCATTTTACATCTCCGCCCGGCTCCATCTCTATCAGTTCGGCATAAAGAGGGGATTTGTCATCGCCCAGTACCTTTATCTTATCGAAGAGCGGGAATGTTACATTGTAATTTGTTTCGCAGAATGATTTTATTTCTTCATTTGTACCCGGTTCCTGTCCCCCGAAATCATTCGACGGAAAACCCAATACATAAAATCCCTGGTCTTTATATTTTTCATAGATGCTTTCCAGTCCGGCATATTGCGGAGTGTTACCACACTGCGAAGCAACGTTCACGATAAGAAGTACACTACCGTTATAATCGGATAGTTTTTTATCCTGTCCGTCTATAGTCCTGACGGTGATATCCGAAATGTTAATGTTGTCCATTTTACTTCCTGACGTTTTAAGATTATCTGAAACTTTATTTGTCGAACAGCCCATTATGACAATAGCTGATAAAAGTAATATTAATGTTTTCATTTGTCTTTCTGCTCTTCTGTTTTAAGGGAATCATTTCCAGATGCTGATTTGTTTTCTTCGTTTACCTTTGAAATGTGTTTTAATATCCGTGAAAGTGAAACAAATTTATAACCTTTCTTCTTTAGCTCGTATATCTTCTGAGTATAGTATTCAAAATCCGCCGGGGTAAACTCCGCTACGTAAATCTGGTACTTCTTGCCGGCTTTAGAGTTATTGAGAATGCTGCCGTAAAGTTTATCCACCGGTCCGCCGGACAGATCCGATGTTCTTATATCGGTAAATATAGTGTCACGGTAAACATTCGGTCTGTACTCGAGGAAATGTTCACGGATGGCTTTTTCGTATTTGTATAGTTTCTCCGGGTTAATGAGTACTACCGCCGCCGCTTTGGGGAAAGCGACACTAATGGACTTTACTTTTGACTGCCATTCTTTCTCCGGCATCTTGTCACGAAAATCTGCGGAAAAATCATCCTCCTGCCCTATCGTGTAAAACAAAGCATAATCATTATCCGACTCGAGTATCAGCGATTGAAGATCCGAATACTTATAATCTATAGGCAGTACCATGGAAAAATTCTCCGGCGATTCTATCATCGATTTTAGATCGGCAGGCTTGTACTGCTCTGTATTTGTCAGGACGAGCGCTATCTCCGACCCTTCACGCGAGAGCGAATCGTTATATTTGACATTAATTACCGCTTCGACGCTGTTTGTATCACCCTCCGCATTCAGCACTTCGATGTTTAGCTCTGTACTCCGCGGATCCTCGAACGCCATTGTATTCAGCTTAAGCGCGTTTAGGTAGTTCGTTATTTCATAATTTACATTTGAGAGCGGGAGGTCGGTAGGTATCTCTACCTTTTTTATCAGCCATGCTTTTTCGTACCGCGGGTCGGGTTTTTCCTTCGATTTCTTTGTCGTATCGGCGCCGGGATCTATATTTTTTATCCACTCTTTTTCTATTCCGAATGTGTAGAGTATGCTGTCTATCTGCGCGGGTATCATCTGCTTTAATGCAGCGGATGTGAGCGGGATTTGCCGGTTCTCGTTATTTTCTTCCGCGTTTCCGCCTATTATCGAGTTGAGAATGAATAAGCCTGCTATGACAGGTATGATTATAATTACGGCGAGTAGCTTATACTTATTCTTGATCGTTATCATCTAAAGTTCCGGTGAATGATATTGCGCGTTTTCGAGCTCGTCGTGAAGCCGTATCAGTATATCTTTTGCGTTTTCTATTTTCGGCATATCCAGTATGGGGAGCAGGTCGTTTATATATTCATCTTTTCTTGCTCCAATCAGCACCGTATTGACCCCGTCTATGGACAGCAAAAGCAGGACCGCTTTTTGCGAGAGTGTCAGCTTATAATATTGTTCGTCCGCATGTGTATCTATTATCCCGTGAATGAAACCGCTCCGTCTTCCCGCGGTTATCTTATAATAGTTAGAGGTGTAATTTAATAATTTATACAGCTCCGTAAGATAATTATTAAAATATTCCGACATGTCGTGCTCCGGGAAATTCTCTTCGAAGTAATCCATGAGATAGTTTATCCGCGGACCGAAGTAATGCTCCACCACATCGTTAAAATGCTCTATCGTGCCGAATTTATCCCAATTTTCCTCTATCTTCTGCCCCGATACAAATAATCCTTCGAGCGTTTTCATATCCACTGCTTTGACATCGTAATTCGGGAGCTTTTCTTTCAGCATGTCATCCTCGAGAAACATTACCTTTTGCACCTGCGCCATAAATGCTTTTTCATTATGCTCCTTATAATCGAAATCCGCCAGGCGGACAAGCCCCTTTGTTGTGATCGCGTTTAGCGGGCGGTTTATCAGCGTGTAAAGGTTTTTTTCCTGCGCGAATTCCAGCACCGATCTTCTATTGCCGTCCTGGTTCTTTTCGGTCATCGCGCCGATCTCGAAAAGATTGAAAGGGAACTGTACAAAGCGGAAATGATTTTCACCGCCGAATTTTTCAGCCGTCTCTTCGGAGATCTTGTGCATTGTCTCCAGCGAAGCAAAATCGAACTTATGCGGATTGGAAACAAATGTATTGGATGAAACGCCGTAATATCTTATTACACCATCGATCACTTTTTGCTCGAGCCATTCAAACGCCATCCTTATCCGCACGTAAAATTCATCCCGCGCGGCATCGATGCGCTTCCATTCTTTATCAGCCCAGCCGAGGTAGTACTCGGGGTTGTGCAGGAGGTACGCGTCGATGTAATCGGTATTGAGGCGTGTGAGCTGGTGCTTTAGCTGGTCCTCGAGAAACTCCGGGTGAATGCAGTGCCATAATCCTTCGCTATACTCCACAACTTCGGGAAAAGGATTCCCGGCATCCCGGCGCTTCATAGCATTTTTGTAATTCTGTCCCTGTATGTAGCCGACTTTAGTTACGAGTGTGATATCTTCACGGATGATCTCGCCTTTTTCGATGAGGTCGTTCAGGACGTTTCCAACGAGGATCTCACTGCCCCCATCGGAGTAGTTGGCGGAGGTATCGATGAGGGTAACGCCGGACAAAACAGCCTTTACGAGGGCATCATAATGCTCCCGAACGCGGTAATCTACACGGTAACAACCAAAGCCAATTTTGGGCAGCTCCATAAATATCGTTTATAACCGTAAATTAATGATATTTATGATGTATATAAAGCTATTTCACCACTCGGATAATTATACGTAACTTCTTCATTCTTCTATTTGGGAGCCGATCAAGGCGCGCTCCGAGCAAACGCCGATGACAGACCTGCCCTTGTAGTTCGATTGGGGTAAAGCTCCTTTTCCGAGGTTCGATCAAAATACTCCATATCCCGGCAAGCCGGAACGGTGGTTCGATTATCCATCCCTAAGCCATCGCTTTTATGCGGGGCGAGCCGGGACACGCTAACTGCTCCTGGCAGAGTACACGGTGCAATGCCGGTAAGGCGCAATGCCGGTAATTCGCGAGGTTCGATTGTCACTTCTCCTTGTGAGGTTCGATTGACAGGGGAATATAACGCGCGGAGGGGGAGGAAACAAATGAGAAAGGGTTAGATGCGTATATATACTTTTTTTGGCTTTTGCTTTTGCGCCTGACGGCGTGTACTTTTGTCTTACCACAAAAGAACCAAAAGATCAAGGCTAAGGCGTAAATTCGCCTAACAATCCTGTGTTTCGGTCTTTCGCTTTTGAGTTGCGCCTTCCTGCGCCTTCGGGGTTTTTTGCGCCTGACGGCGTGTACTTTTGTCTTGCCACAAAAGTACCAAAAAGGCACGGCACAGGCGTAAATTCGCCTAACAATTCCTGCGTTTTTTGCTCGGGGAAATAAACTCGCCACGAGGTGTGTAGCTTAATATTGGGATTTTTAGAGGCTCGGACCACCGCTAAAGAGGGGCAGGCAGTATTTTCCCCGTCCCCGATGTGCATCAGAGAACGCAAAAAGCCTCGGAATTTTACTTCCTCCCGGCAAGCCGGGATCCAGCCGGCGATTTCCGCATTGCCGTTAGAGACTTATGAGAAAGGTTAAAACAAAGGGGGGAAATTTAATTTTGCGCTTCTCTTTCTTTCTTCCTTTTCATAAAGTTCATGACGTAAAATATAACACTGACGAAGCTCATGGCGCACATTGCGATGGCGTAGGGACTGCCTGTGCGTATGATAGGAACTATGAGCGCGATGGCTACCAACAGCGTAAGCACCACGCCTATATGAGCGGGGACGTGTTTTTCCTTCCTGGTTGGGAATGAGAGGAAGAATAATATTATACCGACTACAGGGGCGATGAGTGCGGTCCAGCTTTTTACATTGCTGTCGAAGTATGATATGAAACCTAAAAGAATGAGTACGATAGAATTGAAAAGCATTACTGTGCCGTTGTTCATGTTTACTCCATTTATTTACCGGATGATGTAAAAATAAAAGATAACTGTTTGAGTTTCTATGTAAATCAGACAAATAAAAAAAAGCCCGCTACTGAATAACGGGCTTTTTTAAGAAGAATTAAATATTAACCAGTATTATTTAACCAGTAGCATCTTTTTCGTTTGAACGAAGCCGTTTGTTTCAAGGCGGTAGAAGTACATTCCGCTCGAGAGCCCGGCGCCGTCGAAGTTATATTCGAAAGTGCCTGCGTTCAGCTCTTCATTAACAAGGTCAGCGACCCTTCTGCCGAGGATGTCATACACGGACAGCTTAACGAAATCCTTTTTAGGCAGAGCAAAGGTTATTTTAGTGGAAGGGTTGAACGGATTCGGGTAATTCTGCATAAGCTGGTATTTGTCCGGTATCTGCTGAGAGATCTGGTTTACACCGACAGAATTCCACATCGTTTTTGCCCTTGTCGTATTGGCAACGAGGTCGTTGTAATCGTTTCCTTTTACGACAGCGAACCCGACAATGACCGTTTCACCCGCAGGAATACTGACCGGACCGGCTGAGATAATGAATGCGTTTGGTCCGGGACTGGTGGACAGGTTATTCAGCCCGTTCGAGAGAGCGTCCCATTTTTCTTGTGGAGTGAACCCGTCGAACATCACGGTCGCGCTAAAGGTCTTATAGTTTATGCTTTGATCCGAGAGCAATGCCGTCGCAAAATACGGATTAGGATTCGAGTTAGAATAAGTATAAGCCATCCTATTTGCAGTATCGCCTACGCAGACGTTTGTTGAGAAGGCTCCATTTGGAGAATAGAAAGACATGATACCAATATGCACATTGCTAAGAGCAGTGGCATTATCATTTTTAATTTTATAACGCAGGATGACAAAGTTGCTGTCCTGTGAAGTCGAGTTGAACACGTAGCTTCTCGCATCGACAGTAACGCCGATCTTGTTCGACCCGGCGCCGTCATCATTGAATAGTCCTAACCCGTCCTGAGCCGAGAGAGAGCCCGGTGTCGTGAGTGTGTATGTCTCCAAAGCGACGAAATCCGAATCGGCAACGTTTGCAGGCGCCGACTCTCTTCGTGTCATGTCAGATACCTGCGTATTGCTGATACCAATCATAAGACCGCTTTCATATATCTGGTTAGTGTTTCCGCTTCCAAGGAATAAACCGGAGCCATACGCTTCGGGTTTTTTTCCTATTGCCCCGTCTTTTGTGAGGCACAGCTTCATAAGATTTTGGTCATGAACAACAAACCCCTTCCTGAAAGTGATATTGATAGTCTGGTTAGCTTCATCGACGTATGCATTTTGATTGGCAATAACATCGAAGGAAGCAGTATAATCGAACGGACAATTTGGCTTTGCTTTTACAACAAACCCTCCGCTGTAACCTGACGTGTATGTTCCGTAAGCGCTTACATTGCCCAGATAAATGGAGTCATTTACAATCTCAACATTTGGATCGGAGGTCGTCAATCTCAGAGAGATATTAGAACCGGCAAGCCAGGTGTTTTTAATTTCAAGCTTAAGGGCAACTTCTTCGTTAGTTTCGAAGGTACCGTTTCCGTTTCCAAGTGATGAATCCGATGCGGTCGAGCTTTGGATGGAAAAAATAGGATTATCGTAAACCGCTTTGAAGGCGTTCACTCTGCCTGTACCCAGTCCGCCTATATATGAAGAATTAGCAGGGATATTATAGATACTATCAACGGATTCGAGGAGCCTATCGGAAACCTGCTGTTGTGTCCAGCCGGGATTTTTAGCCCATATAAGAGCAACAACACCCGCCGTTACGGGTGATGACATAGAAGTACCGCTATATATCGCGTAGGTATTATTCCATAATGTGCTGAGTATACCATCGCCAGGTCCCGTAATGTCAACCGTCGAGTGCCAGTTAGAAAAACTTGCTTTTACGTCTGAGCTGTTCGAAGCCGCGACAGAGATAGCGAAATTACAAGCGGCAGGATATCTCGGGATATTGGCCGCGCCGTTTCCAGCGGAGGCGCAAACGATCGTACCGTTTGCCCAAGCGTTATTAATAACAGTCTGCTGTAGTGAGCTGAAGGTACCACTGCTAAAACTGCAGTTAATCACTTTCGCACCATTTTGATAGCAGTAAACTATTCCATCATTTGAATTGTAAATTAACGAAGTACCGCCTGCACCGGAGAAATCGTCATCGTCACCGTGCTTGCTGATCATGAGCTTACATTTGAAACCGATACCCGCGCCGTGAATACCATTATCCGTGACCTGTGACGCGTCACCTGAAACGTGGGACCCGTGATCGCAGTTATTACCATAGACCTGCGGATCATTGTCCGGACCGGAGCCGGTACCAACAAAGTCCCACCCGATCCAGTCATCTATGTACCCATTTGCGTCATCATCGGTGCCATTGCCCGGAATTTCGTCCAGATTTTTCCATATATTTGCCTGCAGGTCAGGGTGATCCAGATCGCTTCCGCTATCAACAATCCCAATTATCACGTTAGTGTCGCCCTGACAAAAATCCCATGCCTGATAAGATCTTATTTTAGGGATATGCCATTGGGAATTTATGCTCGGGTCATTAGGAATATAGTCCGTTTCATAAACAAAGTCCGGTTCTGCCCATTGGAGCTGGTCGCCATATTGAGCCATAATCATTTCGGACAGTTCAAACGGGTCTATATCGCGCTCGTATTTAATTTCGAATATCTTTGCAAGCTCTTCATCGCCGATCTTTCTTTTTGAGCGTTCGGGTTTGAGCGGATAACGTTGTTTTACAGAGGTAACATCGAACCCGTTAAGGAAATTATCTATATTGTCTACTCCGAGCTTGCGGGATGAAAAATTATTTACAGCACTTTTGAACATAATGTTGATAGTTCCTTTTTCATAAAGAGCGTCATCACTTAATCTCTTTACTACTTTTTCGTTTACCATTACGTGAGTGCTTTGATTGACTGCCGGGCTTCTAAAACTGAAGAGGACAACCGGCAATATACATACCATGAGAATGGCTAAATATTGTTTTATAAGTTTCGATTTCATAAAAAGTGGTTATGATTATTAATATAGGATGGCCAGCTTTTGAGTAATCTAATGGGCATAGCAATCCCCGTGAAAATTAATAGACTTTAATTCTCCCCTTATCTTACACAAAAAACAGAATAGTTGAAATTTCTCCTTAGGTGAATAATATATTGAATATATAAAGTTTTGTAAAGAATAAACCTAGTGACTCAATAGATCTAAAAGTGAATTAAAAGGAAATTTTGTGAAGATTCTTTATATTACGTTGACATTTAAATCTATTTGCCTTAATTTATAAGGCAAATCACATAAAATACCTTAAAAATTAAGGCTCAAGAAAATACAGAGGAAATCAAGCTCGATGCAATAGATTACAGCATTATGACCGAGCTCCAAAAGGATGCCCATATAAAGAAGAATGTTCTTGCAGATATAGTAGGTCTGTCACTTCCCTCCACAAACGACAGGATCCAGAGACTCGAATCACACGGTTATATCACTTCATATACGACAGTTCTCAACCATAAGAAACTTAAGTATGACATCACGTGCTTTATTTTTGTAAAGAGCGAATCATCGAAACATTTTTCGAGCATCATACAGAATGCACTTAAAGAAAAAGAAGTACTCGAATGTCATTCGGTGACCGGTGAGGGCTCGCATATTTTAAAGATCCGCACGCAGAACACCACGACACTGGAGAAGCTATTAGCCAGGATACAGGCATGGCCCGGTGTCACGGCAACCACATCCAGTATCGTTCTTTCAACTCACAAGGAAACGACCAATATTTACCTTAATAATAAAAACCAATCATAAAATCAAAAACCCTATGGCAAAAAAGAACCAAATCGATGCAGAAAAGGACAAATTGAAAGCCATCAATGACGTCTTTAAGCTGGCGAAAGAAAAGGAAGTAAAGATGGTGGACCTCCGCTTTACAGACATGCCGGGACAATGGCAACATTTTTCAATTCCAATCGACAAGCTCGAGCAGGAGAGTTTCTATGAGGGATTCGGCTTTGACGGCTCCTCGATCAGAGGTTGGAAGTCGATCAACGAATCCGACATGCTTGTAATACCCGACCCGACCACTGCACACATAGATCCGTTCATTAAATCTACATCACTGGTCATGATCTGCGACATTACTGATTGTGATAAAAATCCTTATGATCATGATCCCAGGTATATTGCAAAGCAGGCGCAGAAGTATCTGGAATCCACCGGCATAGCAGACACGGCATACTTCGGACCGGAAGCAGAGTTTTTTATTCTCGACCACGTAGCATATAACGTGAATGAGTACTCTAGCTGGTATAGACTGGACTCAGTAGAGGGATTCTGGAATACCGGAAGTGAGAAGGAAGTAAACCTGGGTCACAAGATCAGACAAAAAGAGGGATACTTCCCGGTGCCCCCGTCAGATTCAATGAATGACGTCAGGAACCTGATGGTTGATTACCTAATGGAAGTAGGAATGGACGTAGAGACTCAACACCACGAAGTTGCCACAGCAGGGCAATCGGAAATTGATATTAAGTATGGCAAGATGCTGGATATGGTAGATCAGATGCAATGGTTTAAATACATAATAAAGAACACAGCAAGGTTAGTTGGTAAGACAGCCACATTTATGCCAAAACCGATATTCGGTGATAATGGAAGCGGTATGCATACACACATTAGTCTTTGGAAGGGCGGAAAGCCTCTCTTTGCCGGGAATGAGTATGCAGGGCTTAGTGAGATGGGATTGTATTTTATAGGAGGTCTTTTAAAACATGCTTCTTCGATACTAGCATTTTCAAATCCGACGACAAATTCTTATAAGAGGCTGGTACCCGGTTACGAAGCTCCTGTTACGCTTGCATACTCAAAAGCAAACAGAAGCGCGGCAGTAAGAATACCAATGTATTCAAATAACCCAAAGGCAAAGAGAGTGGAATTCAGATGCCCGGACGGTACTGCAAACCCGTATCTTGCCTTTGCTGCAATGCTAATGGCAGGACTTGATGGTATCGAGAATAAGATACACCCGGGTGATCCGCTCGACAGGAACCTCTATGACATGCCGCTCGACGAATATATGAAGCTGAACCATGCACCTGAGACATTCCGCCTGGCGCTGTATAATCTGAAAAAAGACCATGGATTTTTGACTAAAGGTGGTGTATTTTCGGAAGAATTGATAGAGACGTATGTAAAATATAAAATAGAGAATGAGGTAAACCAGGTACAGCTGAGACCTCATCCTTATGAATTCCATCTTTACTATGAAGTTTAATAGGAAGTGTAAGTAAACAAAGTACGCTGATTACCTTACACTTAGAAGCCTCTCTGCTTTATGCGGTGAGGCTTTCTTTTTTTAAGGAACATTTGCATTTTATATCAAGTATCAATCTTTAAGCGGTTAAAGAAAAAACTTAATAGCCATGAAAAAAGCAAAGAATTTCAAAGCAGTGTTATTTCTTATTCTCGGATTTATAATACTGAATGGATGCATGGATAAATCCGGAAATAAGGATACGGAGAATCAGCCTCCGATGACATACAATACGGACGGTACAACAAACATGGATGTAGCCGGCGACGAGGAAAGGACGGTTTACAAAAAAACGAGCCTGACATCCGAAAATCAGCAGGATGAAACAGAGATACCTACACAACAACAGCAGAGGCTCATTATCCGAACGGGAACAATGAATCTTGAGATCGAAACTTACGGTGAGGCGGAAACAAAGATCAATGATCTTGTGAAAAATTTAAACGGTTATACATCTGCCTCGAGCTCGAGCCTAAATGCGGCAGGGAAAAAGCAGGGGTCGATCACGATAAAAGTACCGGCAGAGAAATTTGACGAGTTGGTAGCAAAGCTAGGCGAGATAGGCACAATAGCTTCACAAAATATTTCATCGAATGATGTAACCGAAGAGTATATAGATCTCGAGGCACGGTTAAAAACAGAGAGGGAGCTGGAGCAAAGACTGATATCGCTTCTCGATACTAAAGCAGGTTCTCTTTCCGATATAATCGAGATAGAAGGAAAGCTGGCTACAGTCAGGCAGAAAATTGAAAGCGTCGAGGGCAGGATGAAATTTCTCAGGACCCAGGCGGCATATTCCACACTTACAGTTTCTGTATTCGAGCCATCACTCCTCGATACATCATCGGGCGGAGGATTCTTTTACGAGATAGGACAGGCATTCAAGCAAGGTCTGGAAGGATTCACGGATGTATTGAAGGCAATTATTGTAGTTGCTATTGCTTTACTGCCGTTGCTTGTATTCCTGGCGATCGTAGTATACATTGTAATACGGATCATTAAGTGGTACTCGAAAAGAAAAGGTTCAAAAGCAGTTGTGAGCAAAGCATAAGAGTTTGGTTTATTCTCTCTACTTACCCGGTGTATGATATAATGATCTGCACCGGGTTTTTTATTTTAATAAGGATTTCTTTATCTTTACGAAAGTATCAACCTTACAGCCGTGAACAGGGATAAAGTAAAGGATATTAGTTTTAAGGAGATAGTCGATGATCATCAGAAGAAAGTCATCAATATCTGCTATCGTTTCACCTCTAACATACATGATGCAGAGGACATATCGCAGGAAGTTTTTATCGAAGTATATCATTCCCTGAATAAATTTAGATCTGAGTCAAAACTTTCAACATGGATATATAGGATTGCAGTTAACAAATCCCTTGATTTTATAAAAAGTAAAAAACGTAAGAAGAGATTCTCATTCGGCAAACAGGCTGATGAGGAAGTATTAGCTAACATTCCCGCCAATGAGCCGGATCCGGCTACACTTTTCGATGATGACATGCGGAGAAAGATCTTAAAGAAAGTATTGGGTGAACTTCCTGATAAACAAAGGATAGCTATAACATTAAACAAATTCGAGGGTATGAGCAATAGCGAGATTGCCGAGATATTAAAGGTTCAGGTGAATGCGGTAGATTCATTAATATTTAGGGCAAAACAAAATCTTCAAAAAAAGCTCTATAATTTTTATAAAAATTACAAATAATACAGTAAGTATTCTCAAAAAGATATCGTCTAATTAAATAGTAAGGAAATGAATAAAAAAGTTGAAAAAACTCGCTCAGTAGTAGATAGCGATGTGGATAGGACTCTCTTATTACTCGATGAACATCATGAGGAAATAGATGCAAGCCCTTATTTCTACACAAAGCTGATGGGGAGAATACAATCGGATGAATCCGAATCTATGTTTAAGTCCCTCAAAGGGGCGGTTATTCTCCCTGCTCTGCTTGTGTTGATATTGCTCTTTAACATCCTGACAATGGTTTACAGTTCGGACGAAGGAGAAGTCACCGAATCCGTTACCTCCCCAACTGATATAAGTATATTCCTTGAGCAGTATCATTTGACAAATAACAGATAAGGGGGAGGGAAATGGAAAAGTACGTAAAAGTTAAGATCTTTTATTGGGTGGTGATAGTCCTTGCAGTTATTAACCTGGGCACATTGGCTATCATATGGTTTGATAAACCCCAAATGCCGGATTTTAGAGAAAAGCCTTTTAAAAACGGAGGTCCCCCTCCCGGTCATAATCTGACAGATTTCTTTAAAGAAAGGCTTGACTGGAGTGATGAACAGGTGCAGAAGTTCAAGCCGCTAACGGAAGCATACGAGAGAGAATCATCGATATTATTTGACAGCATAAGACAGGTAAGGAAGCAGATGTTTGATGAAATATTTACTGATGGTAGTAAGAGAGACTCACTTATAAATAAAATAACAGAATTACAAAGAAGGATAGATATACAAAGATATAATCACTTTAAAGATATATCGGATATATGTACACCTGAACAGAAAGAAAAGTTTAAGGATGTAATAAATGAAGTCTTTGTACCAATGAGAACACCTGAATCTGATGATAGAGGACCCCGGAAGGGACCTCCAGGTGGGATGCCGCCCCCGAAGTAATTTATCCGGCATTCATTTTATAAATAAATAATACCTAAAAATGAAAAGACGAGATCTTTTAAAAGGACTGGGCTTAGTTGGACTTGGGACAATGCTTCCTCTTGTTAACACTGAAAAAGCCATTAGTAAAGCGATGAATGCTATGGGGAAAACAGGTGCCGTTGATACTTGCTGGCTCACACCGGCGTTGACGGAGGGTCCTTATTATATTAACCCAAACCTATTCAGGCAAGATATAACCGAGGGCAGACCGGGTATGCCACTTCACATGAAGATAAACGTGATCAATTACAATTGTGATCCAGTATCAGGAGTGTTGGTCGATGTGTGGCATGCCGATAAAGACGGTAACTACTCGGGATTTAACGGATTTGTAGGGCAGACATTTATGAGAGGTATACAGCCTACAAATTCCCAAGGACTGGCGGAATTTGATACGGTTTATCCAGGCTGGTACCAGGGAAGAGCAACACATATCCACTTCAAGGTAAGGCTTACCGCATCGACATATGTCACGTCTCAGTTCTGTTTCCCGGATGAAACAAACAACACGGTATATGCTACGCCGGAGTATGTTGGGAGAGGTCCTAACCCGACGACAAACGCGGCAGACAGCATCTTCCATGAAGCACTTCCTCAATACTTAGTGATGACAGCGACACCAAATGGCAATGGCGGATACGACGGTGAATATACAATCGGGATAGATTCTCCGACCTCGATAGGCGATCCGGAAGTTCAGCCTAATGAATTTGCATTAAAGCAAAACTATCCAAACCCATTCAATCCGTCGACTGTGATCCCATACCAGATAGCGCAGGACAGCGATGTACAGCTTATTATTTACAATACAATGGGACAGAAGGTGAGGACACTTGTTAATCAGAGGCAGACTGCCGGTTCCTACGAGATAAAATTCAATGCGAATGGATTGAGCAGCGGATATTACTTTTATAAGCTGATCGCAGGAGGTTTTGTGCAAACGAAAGAAATGCTCCTAATTAAATGAGTAATAGATGCACAATTATAAGATGGAAGAACTAACTACAAAAGATAATGATGTGCTCTGGTTAATACCCGAGGATGAAGAAGAACCATATTTTTTCAACTCCGATATTATTAGAAGTGATATAAAGGAAAACAAAAAAGGTTTTCCCCTGAGACTGGGATTAAAAGTGATAGATATTGATGGGAAGCCATTTAAAAATGTATTTGTCGAGATTTGGCATGCCGATGAAGAGGGTGAGATATCAGGTACAGGAGATGCTATAGGTGAGACATTTTTTAGAGGCATCCAGCTGACGGGTGATGACGGCATGGTTATATTTGAAACATTATATCCGGGGGTGGTCTCTGAAGGTGAAGCTCCATATATGAATGTTATAGTGAGAATGAATATGAAATTTTTTGTTGCCACAAAATTATATCTGCCTGAGTCTATTAGTGACAATGATTTCAGCAACCAATCGTATACGATTGGTATAGGTAACAGTGATGAATATAACATGGAATTAGATGAGCCTGAGAATTTTACAATATTTGAAATAGACCCTAACCCGGTTAAAAACTTTGCAAACATATCCTACGAAATAAGATCAGCCGGGAACGTGAAAGTACAGATATTCAATTCGATGAACCATGAGATTGAAACGTTGATCGATACATATCAAAGCGAAGGAATATACAGCGTTGGATATAACTTAACTAAGCTCCTCCCGGGTTTCTATACAGTAAAGCTAACTCTTAATAATGAAACAGGCGCAAAAGAGGTAGTAGTATTAAAATAGAGTGTAGTAATTTATTTCCCCCTATGTAAACCCCAGTCGATTAGTAGAGTGGGGTTTTTTATTAACTTATATACCATAGAAAATTATGGTATATAAGAATTATTTTATGTATCTTTTTTTATGAAAGAATATTCAGTACAGCCAAATAAGATCAAAGGGAGGGGGACGGTATTAAATCCGCAAAACAGATTCGAGAGATTATATACGGAGCCGGATCTTGAAGCGGATGAGTATTTCGATAAGGAAGAGCGCATAACCAAGACGGTTTATTTTCGGGATAACACAAAGAGAATGATAAATAAAGTCGAGAGCCCGGATCTGGGGATGATGTTTAGCATGAATCCATACCGGGGTTGTGAGCATGGATGTATTTACTGCTACGCTAGGCCAACGCACGAATATCTTGGTTTCAACAGTGGGCTTGACTTTGAAACGAAGATAATGGTCAAGCCTGACGCTCCGGAACTACTTCACAACGAACTGAATAAAAAAACATGGGAAGCGAATGCGGTTGGAATGTCAGGAGATACGGATTGCTACCAACCGGGTGAAAGGAGGTTCAGGATAACGAGAGGGTGTCTGGAAGTTTTTCTTAAGTTCAGAAATCCGGTTTACATCATCACAAAGAATGCGCTTGTGCAAAGAGATATAGACCTTTTAAAAGAGTTGGCTGCTATGAACCTCTCACACGTTGTGGTTTCGATAACGAGTTTGAAGCCAGAGATAACAACAGTAATGGAACCAAGAACAGCCAGACCGCAAAGAAGGCTGGATACGGTGAGCAGGTTAAGAGATAATGGCATACCTGTCTCGGTTAATGTTGCGCCGATAATACCCGGATTGACCGATGAGGAAGTTCCTTCCATACTAAAGGCAGCTAAGGAAGCGGGGGCTTTAACGGCGGCAATGACGTTAGTGAGATTGCCATGGCAGAATAAGGAGTTGTTTATAGATTGGGCGAGAAGGGAATTTCCCGATAGAGCAGATAAGATATTGAACCGCATAACAGATATTCACGGAGGGAAGTTATATAATAGTGAATATTTTAAAAGATTTTCGGGACAGGGTAAATGGGCTGAAACAATAAAGAAAATATTCCGTCTTAATAGAGCTAAATACGGATTAGACAAGGAGGTTGTGGGATTGTCGAGAGATCATTTCAGGAGGGTGAAAGATCAGAAACAGTTCGGGATGTTCGGATAGATTTTCGGTGTTAAAACTTCCCGTCTAATGACTATATTTACTCATGTCTTTAACGGTTTATATCAATTCATTTTCATACATAAAATCACAGATCCCGCCTGATACAACTGGAAACGGAGGCGGTTTCGTATTTGATTGCCGCTTTATAAATAACCCGGGAAGACAAGAAGAATTTAAATCAAAGACCGGTATTGATGGAGACGTGGTAGAGTTTATTGAGAGTCAAAGCAAGATGGGCGAATTTCTCGATAGTGTGTATTCCATTATAGATTCTGCGATTGAGAATTATTTGGAGAGAGATTTTACAAGCCTTATGGCAAACTTCGGCTGTACCGGCGGACAACACAGGTCGGTTTACGCTTCTGAGAAGTTAAGAGAACATATAGATTTGAAATTTCCAAACGTCAAAACAGAACTAAGGCATATAGAATTAGAAAAAATGTAAATATGTAAACAACTTGAGCGCATCTCAGACTCTCAAATTTAACCGACCCCGCTTAGAGAAATACACATTTCGTCTTCACCTTATATCACAGATATTAAACGGCATTTCATTCGGCACATTCCTGCTGATGGATGTCATTTTAAAGAAGTCACTCGGAGGTAGTGACTTCCAGGTAACCGTATTAATCTTTCTAACCAGTACGGCTTTCCTGTTTTCCATATATGGAGCCGAGCTCATCAACCGCGTTCACAATCAACAGCGTACAATCTTATGGCTGGGATTTGCAAGTAAGTTCTTTTTATTTATAATACCTCTCTATGAAACACCTAATTATTTTATATTTTGTATAGCCGTAATGAGTTTCATCGACTCTATGATAAAGCCTGTATGGAACGTTGTTATCAAACATAACTATTCTCCGGAAAAGAGAAGTTCGCTCTATTCTTATGCATCAAGTTTATACACCCTAGCTTTGTTGGTTACAACCACTTCACTTGGCTTCCTGCTTGATATAAATTATGAAGTATATAAAATATTTTACCCGCTTGCCGGTGTCGTGGACATGATCGCGTTTTATAATCTTGCGAAACTTATAAAGCTCGATAATGAGATCGAACCAAAAAACCGTGTTCGCCTGGCTTTGAATTTCTCTGTTAAATTGGTTAAAGATATAATTATCCTTCCCATCAGGAACATGCTGAGGATATTTAACCAGAGTAAAGGTTTCCTTAGGTTTGAAATATATTTCTTTCTTTATGGGATGGCATTTATGATGATACAGGCTGTCCTGCCGATATTCCTGGTAGAGGACCTTGCACTTGATTATACACCCATTTCACTGGCAAAGGGATTCATGGTACATTCGGCTATTGTATTGTTCACACCGCTAATGGGTAAACTCATGGGTTCGAGAAATCCGGCTAAATTCACGGGCGTTTCTTTTATCACACTTGTGCTTTTTCCCATCTTATTATTAATGATCAAGTATTTTCACTTGGTTCATATCAGGGAAGATATATTATTATATGTTACCTTCTTTATTTTCGGGATAAGCATGAGCGGGGTAACGCTATCCTGGAATCTCGGTTCTATATATTATGCCCCGCATTCTGAGGTGTCTAATTACCAGGCTGTTCACATTACTCTGACGGGCTTAAGAGGATTATTCAGTCCATTCCTTGGCTATCTTATATTAAAGCTTATTTCTATAGAGGCAACATTCATTTTCGCAGCGTTACTTTTCTTTTCAGGAGGTGTACTAATGGTAAGTGAATCAAGAAAAGGGGAATAAAAAAAGCCCCTTTCGGGGCTTACTAAAATTAATATTCAAAACTCTTGAATTTTTCCCACTGCTTCTTTGCATAATCGAGGAATGATTCCGGCGCGTCATCGAATGCCTTGTCGACCTTATAATCTCCGCCAATACCCGTTAAAAGAGTATATCCTCTAAGAGCATATTTATTTTTCCCTTCGTGCATCATAAGCTTTAGATCGTCCGGGCTTACGTCGCTCTTACATGAGAGGTTATACATAAATGTACTTTCAGCAATCCCATTATTATCCAGGTCGGTAACTGTCAGTGATTCCGGGATGTATGAAAGAGTAAGATCAAATTCACAGTCTTTAACGAAATCCTGTATCTTCCATAGCTCTTCGCCATCCGATCCATCCATTATAAAATGATATCCGTATAATTCCTTAGAAAGTTCTGTTCCATTCTGCCCCTCTTTCTCGTTCACTTTAGTCTCGCTAATAATAATGAGGTTTTCACCGTTAGCATCTTCCCATTCAGCTACCGCGACCGGGCTACCTTTGTATTTATCAAATCCCGACGGAATAAGATTCGTACCAAATTTAAGATCCTTTATTCCGTCTGTTTTGCCGGTTTCTCCCTCATTTCCGGAAGCAGTATTCGACGAATTATCAGAGGTTTCTTCGGTCGTATTATTATCCTTCGTCTTTTCGATTGGTTCTTCTTTTTTGTCCAGACAGGCTGTGAATAGCACTGTCAAAGTGAATATTATAATCAAAGAGAGAGTTTTCCTCATAAGCTTGGTTTTAGTTGGATAAATATACCTATTATAAAAAATATCTAAAAGGTAAGCGGGGAGCAGTCACGCTCCCCATTAGCTTCTTAGAATCCTACTTTAAGGTCGATGTAAAAATTCCTTTCTGCCGCAGGAATCCAATAAGATGTCCCGTAGCTATCGACGTTTCCGGAAGTTTCGTACAATACATCGAAAATATTATTTATCCTGAAATTAGCCTGTAGCTGGGATAATATGTTGCCGAACTTCTTGCTGCCAACTAATGGTACTAAATCAACAGATACACCTGCATTAAATACTGTATAAGGTTCGATCACTTTATCAACATACCCGGGCTGTGTCGCGGCAGTCGGATTCTTCCTTTCATTTTCGGAATTATCGAGATACTGTTTCCCGATGTGCTGAACAGCAATATACGCCCCTATACCCGAGGGAGCGAAATAGTCCAGCGAAAGATTTGCTATTATGCCCGGGTTCAGAAGAATCTGGTTATCTGAGTAATCATTACCATAGATGATATTTCCCAGTGAATCAGCTCCAAGTACTTCCACATACTCGGTAAAATAATTATCCGAAAGATTCAGATTTCCCTCTACCTTCAACGGTCCGAGTGACCTTTCCCCGAACATTCTTTTGAACGGCTGGTAAGCAAACTGCAGCTCAATACCCCTATGGATGGATTTTCCCGCGTTACCTACTATGGGCTGTCCGACATTGTCCAGTTGTCCGTTATTTACAATCTCGTTGCTGAAGTCCATTAAATAAAAATTAAGGTCTGCTTTTAGATCATTCATTGTTAGCCCAAATCCAAGCTCATAATCATTCATCTCTTCCGGCTTTATTAACGGGTCTTCGTAGGTATTTGTAGCAGGGTCGACAATTCTGAAATTCGGAGTACTGTAAGGATTTTCCCCATCGTAGATGTCTTTCAGCCGAGGCTCTCTTTTTGCGATCGAAAAATTACCAAACACTCTCAGTATGTTATTAAATGCATAATTAACTCCAAAGCGCGGAGTAAAAAAATTGTAACTCACATCAAAGTCATATGGTTTGAACCTGTCATTTTCAATCTTGTATCTATGATAGACGTATTGCAAGCCGACCATACCGGTCAGTTTGTCAGTTGCGCGGTAGATCTCGTTTGCATAGACTGAGTAAGTGTTTTTCCCGCCATTGTAAAAATAGTAAAGATAATCATCCGGTGTCCCGGGTGGAAGTGCGTCACCGAATGCTACTTCCCCGTAGTGTTCGGATCTATGATAGCGTATCTCACCTCCGAATACCAGATCGCCTTTGCCTTTTAAATGTGTAAGTTTCATTTTGGGAAACCACCCATAGGTATCATTATTCACCCAGAGGTTCGTAACCAGGTTGCTCCTTACAATTTCATATCCCTGTCCCGGCTGGTAGTATAGTGTCCCGTCCGGATTTCTTCTGTAATAGTCCGGATTATATGTATTACTGTCTGTTGTGAAGAACGGCTGAAGCCTGAAGTAATCGAAATCATAACCATAATAAGTCGGAAAGTTTGTAATGAAGTATCCGTTTCCTTTTATATAACTGAGCGTGTTGGAAATAAAAAGATTTTTGTTTGGCTGAATATTAAATACAGCTTCGTAGTGCGGCTGATTATAGTTATCGGTTTCGTTTGGGAAATCGAGGAAATTGTACCTCCTATCGACACGTTGATCTCCGGTTACTTCACCGTCGAGGTATTCCTTAGTCACGCCAAGATATGCCAGGTGGTTTTGTATAGGTCCACCATATGTTGTGAGTTTGAGTACGGCTTTGCTCCCGAACATTTTTTCTCCGCTGAGGAAATATGACCAGTGGTCAGACCAGGAAAGGTCACGGTAGCCGTCTGTATTTATCTTCGTAAATTTCCCATACAACCCATATTCCTCATTGATTGGCCCGGAGGAAAATTCCAGCGAGTACCTTTTTGAGTTATAATCACCATAACCACCTGTGGTTTTAAGGAAGCGGTTTTTGAACGGATTAATTGTTTCGATGCTTACTACTCCGCCAATAGAAGATGAGCCGTAAAGCGCTGTTCCTATCCCTCTTTGAATCTGTATGTCCTGCACGGAAGCGGTAAGATCTGAAACATCAACCCAGTAAACCTGGTGATCTTCGGGATCATTTTGTGGGATACCGTCGATAAGGATAGAGATCCTTCTTTGATCGAATCCCCGGATAGTAAAATAGGAATAGCCAACCGACGCGCCGGATTCAGAATACGCATTGATGCTTGTGTTACCATTGAGGAACATCGGAAGATCTTCCATCCAGTAAAAGTCATCGATCTTTTTTCTATCGATGTTTTCCAGCGTGATCGGTGTGGTGCCTTCTACTCCTTTTAAAGCATCCACCTCAATTGTCTGAATGGAATATGTTGAATCGGAAACATTTTCATCCTGCGCAAAAGAAAAGTTTACACATAAGATTAAAAGAGTAAATGGTAAAAGTAATTTCATAATTGAAATTTCTCCTTTAAAACGAAAACGCTTAACCCTTCTCCGAACCTGACAAAAGAGAGAAGAATCAAGCGTTTAAAAATTAATTGCCTACGCCGGTATTATCCGGATCAGGTTCTGTCCCTGTGTGTTATTCGGGACACCGGGTATGATCTCAGCCTTTCCTATTCAGGAAAAGCACCCCGGTAATTTGTTGTTCTTTTAAGAACTAATCCAAATTAACAATTCCTTAATCAACTTGAAACCTACATTTAAAGTATATTTTTGGTTAGCAGAGGAAACCTGTTTAAAGTATTTTTGTATATGAAAGCAAAATTATTTATTCTCTTCTTCACAACGATCGTAATCCTTTCCGGGAAAGTTAAAGGTCAGATTAACCCGGAGTGGGTTTCTACATTCGCGGATTCTTCTATTAGTTTGTTTTATACTGCAGGTATTGTAAAGGATAACTCAGACAACGTTTATATTGCTTCCGGACAGGGTCAGCAGGGGAGCTTCCTTGTGAAATATAATTCATCAGGGGTCGAACAATGGACGCGGAATATTAAGCTTGGCATTTTCGATCTTCCGAGAGGGATTGTCATGGATTCATTTGGAAATGTTTACGTTGGAGGAATAAGAGAGAACAACACCGGTACTTATGATTATACGGTAATGAAGTTTAGTCCTACCGGCGACTCATTATGGGCAAGGATATATAATGGACTGAACAATTTTGCAATGGATGAAGTGGAGGCGATGACCATCGATGACAGCAATTTTGTATATGTAACCGGATACAGTCATGGCGCAACTCTATCAGGAGACATTGTTACAATTAAATACAATATGAATGGAGATTCTATTTGGATTGCGAGATTTAACTCGGGCGGGTTTGACCGGGGGCTGGACTTGTGCGTGGACAACTCCGGGAACGTATTTGTAACGGGTTTCTCGCAGTTTGGGGCATCTGCGATGACGGTACTATTAAAATATAATGCATCAGGTGTATTTCAATGGTCAAAAAATCCTCAGATTCCAATAGACCAAAGCGATAAAATACTAACGGCAGATAATTCCGGAAACTTCTATCTGGGAGGTTATAAGTTTTTTGCTTCGAATGATTTTTACTTAGTAAAGTATAATACTAACGGGGATACTTTATGGTCACGAAGTCACGATTTTTCCGGAAATGACAAAATAACTGCGGTCACTCTTGATAACCAGCAGAATGTTATTGCAACCGGTGAAACATATTTGGCAGGGACGCATACGGGCACTGTTAAATATACACCTGATGGAACCTTTCTATGGAGCAAGTATTTGCAAATGGAAGGATCCAATACTTCTGCAATACCCGGTGATGTAAAGTGTGATACAAACGGTAATGTATACGTCGGAGGCGCGGGGGGTTCTTTCTACGTTGTTAAATATTCTCCCGACGGTATAGGTATGGGACTGGGTCTTTTTTCAAATGGTATATCAGGTAATAATGAGGTTAGCGGTATAGTACCGGGTACGAATGACGTATATATTGGAGGAAGAATGAGATTACAGCCTACAGGTAATGCATATACGTCGATAGCGATGAAGTTTAATGACATACCAACATCGGTACTAAGCAATGCACAAGTTCCAAACGGATTCAAATTAGATCAGAACTATCCAAATCCATTTAACCCATCAACAAATATTTCATTTGAATTACCTGCAAAGCAAATTATAAATCTTTCAGTTTATAACTCGCTCGGGCAGGAAGTTGCCCGGCTGGTAAATGGTGAACTAACGGAAGGCAAACATGTATACCGGTTTGACGGAGCAGGACTTTCCAGCGGAGTTTATTTTTACCGGCTCAAGACATCTTCTTTTTCCGAGACACGCCGTATGATCCTTATCAAATAAAAAACGCTTAACCCTTCTTATTTTTCCGAAAAAAGGATTAAGCGTTCAAAATTATTCCCTACGCCGGAATTACCCGGATCAGGTTCCTGTCCCGATGGTGGGCACTGGGTATATTCTCAGCCGCTCCTGTTTATGGGAACAGCACCCCAATATTTTGCCGAAAGAACTTATCTTAAGTTAAAAACTATTTCTCTTTTTGTCAAGAAAACTTTCTTTAGTTTAAGGGAACATTATTAGGCAATAGTGATGTTTCGCCTTTATATCCCTGTTTTTTGTGCTTTCTCAATTAAATATTTTCCCCATATTAAAAAATTCCGCTTATAAAACTGGGCTACTCCTTTTGAAAAAACCTGTCAAATACATTTCACTTTTTCTCATAATTGTAGTAATTATTGCAGCTATCATTATTGTTCCGAAGCTGACGTCTACGCAAGATAAACCCGGTGAAAACACGGGTAACAAACTAAGTCAAACCGTTCTAGCCGATGCATATGTCCTGAAAAACACCATTCTCGAAAACAATATTAAGACAGTTGGTACAATACTTGCTAATGAAGAGGTGGAAATACGAAGTGAAGTATCTAAAAAAATATCCGGTATACATTTTAAGGAAGGTACATATGTGGGTAGAGGTAGGACGTTATTCACATTGGATAACGCCGATCTTTATGCAAGATTGAGAAAGCTTGAAATCCAGGAAGATCTCCTGGAGAAAAAACTCGCCCGAAACGAACAGTTGAAAGAAAAAGGACTACTTGCTGAGGAAGATTATGACATATCCGAGACAGAGCTCGAACAGGTGCGAGCAGATATAGATATACTTTTAATAGACATATCGAAAACAAGTATAAGAGCGCCGATTTCGGGTATAGTAGGTTTGCGTGAAGTAAGCCGGGGCAGTTATGTATCCCCGTCCGTTCCCTTGACAACTATACAGGATGTAAGTAAGATAAAGATAGATTTTTCTATTCCTGAGAGATATATCTCTGCATTTAAGGTGGGACAGAAGATCAAGTTCAAAGTAGACGGGATGAACGATGATTTCGAAGGGGAGGTCTATGCTTTCGAGCCAAAGGTCGAGGGAAGCACGCGCTCACTTATATTAAGAGCGGTCAGTTCAAATGCCGGGCGAAAGCTCCTTCCGGGTACATTTGCAAATGTAACTCTTAATTTAGACAATATTACTAATGCAATGATGGTGCCTACAGAAGCGGTCATCCCAATCCTTAAGGGACACCAGGTATATATAGTAAGAGATAGTAAAGCACAACCCATTGATGTAGAGATTGGAACACGACTGAGTGACAGAGTGCAGATACTTTCCGGTTTAAATCCCGGGGACACTGTGATCATTACGAACATTCTCCGTTTAAAACCCGGTGCTGATGTTAAAATAGAAAAAACAATAAATCTCGATTAAAGTGAGTTTATCCGAAACCTCAATAAAGAGACCGGTATTATCGATTGTAATGTCGCTTATACTTATCATTTTTGGGATTGTGGCGTTCAGCAATCTTGAGGTCAGGGAATATCCCAGTGTCGATGCTCCTGTTATCTCTGTTACCACCAATTATCCCGGTGCAAACTCCGATGTGATAGAAACACAGATAACCGAACCATTAGAAGAGTCACTCAATGGAATCGAAGGTATTAAGTCGATCACTTCCGAAAGTCGTGAACAGTCCAGCCGTATAACCATCGAGTTTGAACTTGATCGGGATCTCGAAGCTGCGGCGAATGATGTCCGAGACAGAGTATCCCGCGCGCAAAGAAACCTTCCCCCGGACGTTGAAAATCCGTTGGTGAGAAAATCTGATGCTGATGCTGTACCCATTATATTTATGTTTGTGCAGAGCGATACGAAGAATATAATGGAGGTCAGCGAGTACGCCAATAATGTTATTAAAGAAAGGCTTCAAACAATTACAGGCGTTAGCGCCGTAAATGTATTTGGTGAGAAAAAGTACTCCATGCAAATGCGCCTTAATCCACAGAGACTTTCTGCCCTCGGACTAACTGCTATAGACGTTCAGAATGCCCTCCAAAGAGAGAATGTTGAACTCCCATCAGGGAGGATCGAAGGAGACAATACGGAGCTCCCTATTACGACTCTGGGTAGATTGACTACAGTGGAGGATTTTAATAATCTCACAATAAAGGAAGTCGATGGTAAGGTGGTGAGATTTAAGGATATCGGTTACGCGGTTCTTTCTCCGGAGAATGAACGAACCGGTATTAAAAAAGGCGGTCTCCCGGGAATAGGGCTTTCGCTTCAATCTATGCCCGGTGCTAACCTGATAGAGATATCGGATGAGTTTTGGAAAAGGTATCATGAGATCGAAAAAAATCTTCCCCCTGAATATACTATTGATGTGGGCTTCGATTTCTCGGAATATGTAAGAGGAACTGTTAAGGAAGTTGAAACAACAATTTTCATTGCATTTGGATTAGTAGTAATGATAATCTTCCTTTTCTTACGTGATTGGAGATCTACATTAATCCCGATAGTAGCTATCCCAATCTCCATAATCGCAACTTTCTTTGTTATGTATGCGGCAGGATTTTCCATTAATGTGCTTACATTGATGGGTATCATTCTTGCAATTGGACTTGTGGTAGACGATGCTATAGTCGTTCTTGAGAACATATATTCTAAAATAGAGGAAGGCTACAGCCCCGTCGAGGCGGCATTCAAAGGGTCAAAAGAAATCTACTTTGCTGTTATCGCGACCACACTTGCTCTTGCAGCGGTCTTCCTTCCCATACTCTTTCTAGAGGGGCTGGTTGGAAGGCTGTTTAGAGAGTTCGGTGTAACGATAGGAGCCGCTGTTATTATCTCTTCTTTTGTAGCGTTGAGTCTAACCCCGATGCTCTGTTCGAGATTGCTTAGGAAACATGACAAGGAGAATTGGTTTTATAATAAGACCGAACCGTTTTATGTTTGGTTGAATAACATCTATTCAAAAAGCCTCGAAGCATTTATGAAAGTGAGGTGGATGGCCTTTGTTATTATTGTTGGGGTAGGATTAGTCGTTTACTTTGTAGGGGGTTCCCTGCAGAGTGAGCTGGCACCTCTCGAAGACAGGTCGAATGTGCGTGTTAATATCCGTGCTCCAGAAGGTACTACATATGAATACACGGAGAGGTATATGGAAGACCTAAACCAGATGATAATGGATTCTGTGCCTGAAGTACCCGCGCCTATAGAGATAATTGCACCTAGCTTTTCGAGCGTAGGTGCTACAAATACGGGTATTATAAATCTCTATCTTATACCACCGGATGAACGTAAGCGCACACAGGATCAGATATATAAAATGCTCAATAAAAATTTCGGTAGTGTTACGGGGATAAGAGCTTTTGCAATACAGCCTCCAACTATCGGTTCAAGATTTGCAAGACAGCCGATACAGTATGTTATACAGGCGCCGACCTATGAGAAGTTGATAGAAGTTCTTCCCAAATTTATGGAGGAAGCGGACAATAGTAAGGTTGTGCAAAATGTCGATACCGACCTCCGAATTAATAAGCCGGAAATTAAAGTTGAGATCAATAGAGATAAAGCATCTGTATTGGGTGTCTCGGTCCAGGACATATCGAAAACTCTTCAGGCAGCCCTTGGTGGTCAGAGATACGGCTACTTTATTAAAGATGGTAAACAATATCAGGTGATAGGGCAGGTTGATAGAGAAAACAGAGATGAGCCTTATGACCTGCAATACCTTTATGTAAGGAACAAAAATGGGCAGCTTGTGCAGATGGATAATCTTGTAACGTTGACGGAGTCGATCTCACCTGCTGAAAGGAATAGGTATAACAGGTTTGTATCCGCAACCGTCTCAGCTAACCTCGCTCCGGGATTTGCAATCGGAGATGGAATTGCTGAGATGGACAGAATAGCCGCTAAAGTTTTGGATCCGACTTTTAGTACTGCGCTTAACGGTGAATCAAAAGATTACGCAGAAAGCTCCTCATCGCTCATGTTCACTTTTATCTTTGCGCTTGTAATTATATTTCTGGTTCTGGCGGCACAATTTGAAAGCTTCGTTGATCCATTCATAATCCTGCTTACCGTACCCCTTGCGCTTACAGGTGCTGTGCTTTCGTTATGGATATTTGGGCAGACACTGAATGTGTTCTCACAGATAGGAATAATAATGCTTATCGGTCTTGTTACTAAGAACGCGATCCTCATTGTTGAATTTGCAAATCAGCGAAAGGAATTGGGACTACATAAACTTGAGGCTGTTATAGGGGCGGCTGAAGCGAGATTCAGGCCTATTCTCATGACAACATTATCTACAGTTCTCGGAATACTTCCTATAGCGGTTGGTGCTGGAGCAGGAAGCCGTGTTTCTCTGGGTATTGCCGTTGTTGGAGGTCTGATTTTTGCTACATTCCTGACGCTCTTCGTCGTGCCTGCGGTTTATTCGTATTTCTCACGGGAAAGAGTAAGAAAACCTGTAGATGATTACCTTCTTGGTGAGGATCAGCTTGCTAAAATACCGGATTAACTTACGATTACCGGTTCGATTTCCAACTCAACTGAGAATTTCCTTTTCACCTTCTCTTTTATCCAGTTTGCAAGGCTTAACAATGCTTCTGTAGTTCCTTCACCGTAATTGACGAGAGCGAGCGTGTGTTTTTCTGAGATTCCAACGCCTCTTCTCTGGTAGCCCTTTTCTAGACCGGCATTTTCTATTAACCACGCAGCAGAGAGTTTTGTACCTTTAGGATCATCAAACATCGGAAACTTGATATGCATTCTTTTGCAGATCTTTTTGAAGTGCCGAAATTCTTCCTCATCGAGTATCGGGTTTGTAAAAAAAGAACCGCAGGAAACCGAGTTGGGATCCTTCGGGTCTATTAACATGGATTTCTTACGCCTTATTTCGAGAACTGCGTTTCTAACTATGGTTAGCTTTTCCCTCCCCGGGAGCAGGGTCTCCATGTCGAGGAAATGGTTTAAATATCTGTTTAGCTCGGCATATCTTATATGAGGAATACAGTTCTTTTTCAGCCGGAAAGTAACCTCAGTGATTATATACTTATCCTTATCTGCTGATTTGAAACGGCTGCTCCTGTATCCGAACTCGCATTCTGCATTTGAAAATTCAATGATTTCGTAAGTCTCTCTGTCTATTGCTTTTAAGGAAACGATTGAATCTTTAACTTCCTGTCCGTATGCTCCTACATTCTGTATAGGTGTTGAGCCGACACTGCCTGGAATTCCGGAGAGACATTCAATATAACCGAGTCCTTTATCGACGCATTGAGCTACAAAATTATCCCAGTCTTCACCTGCTTTGCAGACGACTATTTCATCCTGGAAATCAATTCCTTTATTGTCAACTTTTAAAATAAGCCCGCTGTAACCGGAATCCGGGAATACAACATTACTTCCTCCGCTGATAACAAAAACATCCAGCGAGTTTTCTTTCGCATATTTTAATGCGGCGATTATGTCTTCTTCATTTTTGCATGAAACAAAGTACCGTGCCTTACCCCCGAGCTTTATCGTGGTTAAAGATGATAATGAAAGATTTTCTTCGATGGCTAATTTTCCTTTCGTCATTTTGTACGCCTGAAGTAATTTGGGAGCCTCAGGACTTGTTTACTTTACTCCGTATGTTGATTTTAGCTTATCCCGCTCAGATACCATACTTTCTTTTAATTTGTCACTGTCGGAGATTTCCAATTTAGTTTCGTCTGATACCTGATCGACACTTTCAACGTTCAGAGATATTATCTTCTGAACAAGGTCTATTCTGCTTTTCATCAGTTGGTCAGTGAGTGAGCGAAAATCAAGTACCTGTTGATCCTGATTATCTGCTTCGTAGCTTATGTCTAACATCTGCTGACGAATGTCATTAAGGTTACGGAGATTCTTTTTCATTGTTGATGAGCTTTCTAATTTTGAGAGCTGGTATTCACTTTCGAATTTATCGATAAGTCTTGTCAGTTCTGAAAAATATTTTTTAGCCGCTTCGGTATCTTTAATTTTTTGTTCTGTTTCTTTTTGTGCATCTTCTATGAGTTTTTTCTGGTCTTCAGCTAGTTGATCTTCAAGGACCTTTTGCTTTTCAAATGTATCGATTTTTTCCAGCATAAATTTCACTTCGTTTGCATACTCATCGTTGACAGCTACCTGTTTAAGGAAGGGCTTTGCTTCGTCGAGTTTGTTTTCGTTAAAAAATTGCATCCCCGTGATATAATTTATCTTTGACTGAGCGAAGTTATAATCTTTATCGGCAGGTGGTACTTTTTGAAATTCGATTAACGCGGCTTCGTACTGCTTCTCACGAAGGTATATTACACCTTGTTCATATGGTGATGTATTAAAAAACAATAGATAGGTCATTACCCCAATTACACCTATGAGTAATGTTATTACTATAATGAATCCCCATTTCGCGCCTCCGCTCTTTCGCTTAGGAGGCTCGAAAGACAGGTCTTCTTCCAGGTCCAGATCTAAACTTTTAAATTTATCGTCTGTCATTTCTTTATTACTTCTACTTATCTATCATTGGCATCTTAATGCCAAACTTTTTTTGATTTGCCAATGCTTCTTCATAACCTGCATCGGCATGCCTTACTATGCCCATTCCGGGATCATAGGTCAGACACCTCTCTAACCTTACTTCTGCTTCATCTGTTCCGTCAGCTACTATAACCATGCCGGAGTGTATGGAATTTCCTATACCTACACCGCCGCCGTGATGAAGAGATACCCATGTGGCTCCTCCTACACAGTGAAGCCCAAAATTTAACACAGGCCAGTCAGCAATTGCATCCGAACCGTCTCTCATCTTTTCTGTCTCACGGTTAGGTGACGCCACGCTTCCGCAGTCCAGGTGATCACGACCTATTACAATAGGTGCGGAAACTTTACCTGTTCTTACCAGGTCATTGAATACCTTTCCCGCTTTTGCCCGCGCACCATATCCCAGCCAGCAGATCCTAGATGGTAGTCCCTGGAAGTGTACCTTTTCCTTCGCTGCTTTCAGCCAACGGTGGAGAGGTTCGTCATCCGGAAATGCTTCCATTATAGCTTCATCAGTTGTATAAATATCTTCCGGGTCACCTGACAATGCGACCCATCGGAAAGGTCCTTTACCTTCGCAAAAGAGCGGGCGGATGTATTCCGGAACAAATCCCGGTATTTCAAATGCTGATTTAAAACAGTTATTATAGGCCTCACCGCGGAGGTTGTTTCCGTAATCGAATACAACTGATCCTTTCTGCATAAATTCCCACATCGTTTTGCAATGCACAACTGCAGTTTTTCTTGCCAGTTCCTGATACTTTTGGGGATCAGATTTTCTTAGTTCAAGTGCCTCGGCAAGTGACATTCCCATTGGTACATAACCATTGAGCATATCGTGAGCGGAGGTCTGGTCAGTTACCACATCCGGTATGATTCCCATCTCCAGTATCTTTGGGAGAACTTCACCGGCATTACCTACCAGTCCTACCGATTTTGCTATGCCTTTTTCTTTTGCTTCTAAAACTATCTTAAGTGCTTCCTCGAGATTATTTGCTATCACATCACAGTATCCTGTATCGATCCTTTTTTGAATACGCTCCCTGTCAACGTCAACACCAAGGAATGCCGCACCATTTAGAGTTGCCGCAAGAGGCTGAGCGCCTCCCATGCCCCCGAGCCCGCAAGTAAGTACGAACCTGCCGGAGAGTGTTCCACCGAAATGTTTCGTAGCGCATGCCCCGAATGTTTCATACGTCCCTTGTAATATTCCTTGTGTGCCTATGTATATCCAGCTCCCTGCTGTCATCTGTCCGTACATTGTCAGACCCAGTCCCTCCAGTCTCCTGAATTCATCCCAGTTAGCCCATGCTGGTACTATCTGTGAATTCGATATTATTACACGTGGTGCGTTTTCATGTGTTTTGAATACCGCTACTGGTTTTCCGGATTGAACAAGAAGTGTCTCATCCGCTTCCAGTGTCTTAAGGGTTTCGACTATCTTGTCATAGCATTCCCAGTTTCTGGCGGCTTTTCCGCTTCCTCCATAAATAATCAACTCAGCAGGGTTTTCGGCTACGTCGGGATTGAGGTTGTTCATTAGCATTCGCATAGGGGCTTCGGTGAGCCAGCTTTTGCATGTGATCTCCGAGCCGGTTGGAGCTTTAACAGTGTGGGTCATAATCTGCTTAAATTATTCAAATAGAGTTCAAAAATAAGGAAAATGACAGTATATTGAAATGAAATAAAAATAAAATAAAAAGTATATATACATATTAAAAACTATCACTAAATGAAAAGGTCTATCATTTATTGGACAGCCTATAGCTGAATCCCAAACAACCATTTGGATTTATGGTACATCGTCAAGATTATTGATTATAAAAGATTAGAGGATTAATTTCTTTTTACTCTTCAAAGTAAAATTAATAATATGAAAAAGATATTTATACCAATTTTTTTATTTATAACAGTGTCTCTTTCAGCACAAACATATTTAGAACCAGAAATATTGTATTACAAATTCAGCAATAATGGTCCTTCAAATACTCCAAATTATGCCAATCCAGGAGCAGGTGATAATCCTGCAAATATATTAGGTCATATTCTAGGACCCGGGGGAGAATTCGACAGTGCTCTTGCTGGAACCGGTGGTACAGGATCTACAAATTATCTTAACTCAGGGTGGATTATGGACTTGGGAGGAAGCAGCTGGACCATTTCTTTCTGGATAAGCGGCTATACTGCAACAACAACAAATTATCTTTTTGGAAATGACTTTGCTTCAAGCTTCAGGTGCTTCGGGAAAGGGGCGTCGGGACCAACTGGAATACGCTTAGATGGAAATTCGACAACTTTTAATGAGATTGATCTTACTGGAGTATTGCCCGGCCCTTCTGTTGTACATTTTGTGTACGATTCAACAACTGCAATTCTAAAGGGTTATATAAATGGGGTGTTCCAAACACAAGTGCAAGAACCACAATTAAACTTAACAGCTGCTGTTCCATTTAAAGTAGGAAGTTATCATACAAACAGTAGTCTTCCCAGCGGAGCTTTGATAGACGAGTTCCGTTTTTACCGCCGGGCACTAGATTCTTCCGAAGTAGCAGCTACCTGGAATATTCAGTTGCCTATTATTGTACAATCCGTTCATCATCAGTCCGGTATCGCGGATGATTACAGACTTATACAGAATTATCCGAACCCGTTCAACCCGGAAACGCGTATAGATTTTAGTATTCCAAAAAGCGGTTATGTTAATTTAAAAGTATATAATTCACTCGGGCAGGAAGTCAGCACGCTTGTGAATAAAGAATTATCTGCGGGAAATTTTTCAGTTAATTTTAACGGAGCCGGTTACAGTACCGGCGTTTATTATTACACTCTGATCACTGACGGATTCACTGAAACAAAAAAGATGTTACTCGTAAAATAAAAGTCAAAATTCTCCCGGCTTTGTAAGCTGTTTTAATTTCATTAACGGGTTTACTACCGGAAGAAAAAATTTTGTAAACTTATTTTAAGTTAATGTCCGAAGAAAAACACACAACCTATATTTATGTCCTGAATCTAACAGAGGAGCGACTACGCAGTCCTGAAGGTTGGACTGATGCCGAAAGGGAAGCTGTGAGCGTTCATTTCAAGCATCTTACTGATCTGTATGAAAAAGGGACTGTTAAATATGTTGGCAGGACTATTGATGATAGGAGTTCGTTCGGGATCGTGGTCTTTGATGCGGATAGCGAGGATGAAGCAAGGGCAATCATGGAAAGCGATCCTGCGATCACACGCGGTGTTATGACTGCAACACTTTATCCCTTTAAAGCTGTTTATACATAAAAAACCGGATAACCTGGTCGTAAATTCGAAATTCTAACAAAGGGGGAAAAATGATTAGCTCTTCTAAAAAGACCCGGTACCCGGTTTTACTCTAAAAGGGGTGAGTGCTATAAAGAACCCTAAAAACTATAGAGATTCGTGAAATTGGACATTTAGCTTTTGGCAGGGCTAAGGGTGTTTAATATTGTCGTCCTTTTCACTTAAGACAAAATTACATATTTATTGTATTAATGTCAAGCCTTTTCTTTATTGGGTTTGGCGTCATTCCGGCTTATAAAAATCCTCTCCTCTATATGGCTTACCATTCTTATATAATTCATTCTTTATAAGATTTCCGGACTCATCATAATAACTCCATAAACCCGATTCGATGTACTGTTTGTCTTCACCGGGGATATAATTTCTTTTTATCGGAACGTTTCCATAATCTATCCCTGCTATTGTATTGCCTTCGGCTTTAATGTTCCCATTCTCGTAATATTCCTTAACATGCTTTAGCAGTCCACCGGAATATATTTTCTCACGGCTTAGTTTTCTGTTCCGGTGATATTCTTTCCAGACTCCCTCCGCTGAAGGAATGTATTCTATTGCATAGTATATATTATCAGAGAAAAGATCTGCCATTAGTACTTTGGATTGTTGGTATCTGGTCTTATCGGAATAGAATTCGACTGAGTCTTCGGGGATTATTTCTTTGTATGATTCTATACGCATGAGCGAGCCGTCGAAATTGTAATATTCCCATTCACCCACAGGTATACCATACATATACTGTCCTCTCAAAAGTATCAATCCTTCAGCACCATATGAGAAAAAGTCACCGTGGTACTTATCATCTTTGAAATTGAATACCTGAGATAAATTGCCGGGTGTATTATAATAATTTTGAGCACCGTTGCGTTTCCCATCCTTGTATTCCACCTCTAGGAAGACATATGATGTGGAATCAGTCCAATCGATCGAATAGAGTTTCCACATACCTTTAGCAAGTCCATTGCGGTATTCGCCGGTAACGCTGGGTTTATCTGGCATGTTTTGAAGGAAAGCGATCCACTTACCATCAGGAAGATTAAATACATTTATATAATTTGGATATAAATAGTCGAGGCTTGTCTTGTATGGGTCAAAATCATATGGGAGAACGAAATATTCCTCACCTTCGAATGTTACTATATCGAAATCCTGCGAATATGATTCGATCGTCATGACTATAAATACAAAAAGAAAAGCAGTGATTAATTTTTTCATAATAAAGCTTTTCTTCTTATACCCTGATCAATGAAATAGGTTCACTTTTTCTTTTTAATCTTTCCCACTCCTATATCTGCTCCCATAAAGTTCTCTGCGATTATAGGACTTCCGGCGACTCGTCTCAGCATTGCAAGCTGACCTATATGTGTCATTGTATCGGCAAGTGGTCCCTGCAGTAATCTGCGTGCAAGTTCAAGATCGATATTGTCCTGGTGTTCTACTACTGCGTTATCAAGTTCATTTACTGAAAAAAACAGCCTGTTTACCTCGTCTTCCCAGCTTAAAGGCTCGACTACTATAATATTAAGGTCCTGATTTAATACCCTGGCTTTAGTACGTATAATTAGCTCATTTATATGGTGCATGATCTCCTTGGGCGTACGTACCCCGTCCCTGAGCTGGAGATCGGGGAAATTCTCGGGAGCTTTTTCCAGTGCTTTTTCAGCCCTGTACGATATTGTAGAAAGGAAATGGCGGATCAATTCGAGTTCTTTTGGATCCATAAATTGTGTTTAATTAAATTCTATTCGTTCTAATATATAATATAATAAAATTATAATAGTAACCCTAATTAGATTTAAAAAGAGGGGTATATTTAGTAAATTATAGTTTTTCAAAATTAAGGTTACAACAATGGACGGAGCAAAAATTACCGTAGGCGAACACGGGAGACTTAATGTACCTGATTTCCCGATCATACCATTTATAGAAGGAGATGGCACAGGGGTAGATATATGGGCAGCATCACACAGGGTTTTTGACGCTGCAGTAGAGAAAGCATATAACGGAAGTAAAAAAATAATGTGGAAGGAAGTTCTCGCCGGCGAAAAGGCGTTTAATGAGACCGGTAACTGGCTTCCCGACGAAACACTCGACGCATTTAAAGAATATATAGTAGGCATCAAAGGTCCGCTTACAACACCGGTTGGCGGTGGATTCAGATCACTTAATGTAGCGCTGAGACAGATACTCGATCTGTATGTTTGCTTGAGACCTGTGAGATGGTTCAAAGGTGTACCGACTCCGGTTGCACATCCGGAAAAAGTAGACATGCACATCTTCAGGGAAAATACGGAAGATATTTACGCAGGGATAGAGTATATGTATGGAACGGAAGAGGTGGACAGACTGAAAAAGTTTCTCATTGATGAACTGAAAGTTACAAAGATAAGATTCCCTGAAACAACATCGCTTGGCATAAAACCTATCTCGAAGGAAGGAACCGAACGCCTTGTAAGGGCGGCAATCGAATACGCAGTCAATAAAAAGCTCCCGTCAGTTACTCTTGTTCACAAGGGTAACATAATGAAATTCACAGAGGGCGCATTCAAGAATTGGGGATATGAACTTGCCGAAAAGGAATTCGGCAATCAGACATGGACATGGGCACAGTATGACAGGATAGCTGAGGAAAAAGGAAAGGATGAAGCAAACAGGTTACAGGATGAAGCAGTAAAAGCAGGAAAGGTGATAATCAAAGACGTTATCGCGGATGCATTCCTTCAGCAGATCCTTCTTAGACCTGCCGAATACTCGGTAATTGCCACAATGAACCTTAATGGCGATTATATTTCCGATGCACTTGCCGCTATGGTTGGCGGTATCGGTATTGCACCGGGTGCGAATATAAACTTTGAAAACGGTTACGCAATATTCGAAGCTACTCACGGAACGGCACCAAAGTATGCCGGTCTGGATAAAGTAAATCCAGGTTCTGTAATATTATCCGGCGCGATGATGTTCGATTATCTTGGTTGGACTGAAGTATCGAAACTTATCTATGAAAACATTGAAAAGACAATACAAAGCAAGAAAGTCACTTACGATTTTGAGAGATTAATGGATGGCGCGACATTGCTGAAATGTTCTGAATTTGGTGATGAAATAATTAAAAATATTAAAGAAAGTTAATCTTAATGAGTAAGACACCGATAACAGTTGCTTATGGCGACGGGATTGGTCCTGAAATAATGACTGCAACCCTGAGAATACTTGATGCGGCAGGAGCACAGTTAGACATCGAAACTATAGATATCGGCGAAAAGGTTTACCTTGCCGGTAATACAAGCGGCATTTCGCAGGAATCATGGGATTCCCTGATGCGGACAAAAATTTTTCTTAAAGCACCTATCACCACACCTCGTGGTGGTGGGTACAAAAGTCTTAATGTCACTGCGCGAAAAACCCTGGGTTTATATGCTAATGTCAGACCGTGTGTATCCTATAATCCCTTTATTGCTTCCAAACATCCAGAAATGGATGTAGTCGTGATACGGGAAAATGAGGAAGATCTTTACGCAGGTATCGAGTATAGGCAGACAAACGACGTTTACGCCTGCCTTAAGCTCATCTCACGTCCCGGTTCAGAAAAAATATGCCGGTACGCTTTCGAGTATGCTCGCAATAATAACAGAAAGAAAGTGACGTGCTTCATTAAAGACAATATAATGAAGCTGACGGACGGCCTATTTCACACAGTGTTTAATGAAGTTGCTAGCGAGTATCCGGAAATAGAGAGCGATTCTTTGATTGTCGATATTGGTTCGGCATTCCTTGCGGAAAGACCTGGCATTCTGGACGTTATCGTAACGGAGAATCTTTACGGCGATATTATTTCTGACATCGCGGCACAGATAACCGGTTCGGTCGGTCTTGCCGGCTCGGCAAATATTGGTGACGATTATGCAATGTTCGAAGCTATACATGGTTCCGCTCCAAACATCGCAGGAAAGAATATAGCTAACCCATCCGGGTTACTTATGGGTGCCGTGATGATGCTCGTCCACATTGGACAATACGACGTTGCGGAAAAAGTTCATAACGCATGGCTTACCACCATCGAGGACGGTATACTTACTGCTGATCTTTATAACGAAGACCTTAACCAGAAGAAAGTCGGGACAACTCAATTCACGGATGCTGTTATAGAACGTCTCGGACAAAAGCCAAAAGTATTAAAACCGGTTTCATATTCACATACCGGGGATCAAAAGATAAAGCGCCAGGAAGTAACCATACATGAAAAGGAAAAGAAGGAGCTCGTCGGGGTTGACGTATATCTTGACTGGACCGGCGCTCCTGAAGATCTGGGAAGCAAGCTGAGCAAGTTTTCCAACGAAACAATGACGCTGACTGGGATTAGCAACCGCGGTATTAAAGTTTGGCCCGAAGGTATGCCAAATATATTCTGCGCCGATCAGTGGCGATGCCGCTTCGAATCAGAGAAAGTACTTTCCCACAATGACATCCTCGATCTATTGAAAAGACTGGATGACGCCGGGTATGATTTTGTAAAGACCGAACACCTTTATAAATTCAACGGTGTTGAAGGTTATAGCCGTTCCCAGGGACAGTAAATAAACATGAAAAATACAGTTTCTTAAAGCCCTCATTGAGGGTTTTTTTATTCCTTCCCTTGACATTCTCATTAATTCCCTATACTTTTGTAAAGTACTTTAAAAAATAAAGTACTTTAATTAAAGCAAAATTTATCATGGAATCACAACAGGCAGAACTCGAATTAACCTATATAAAAAGGGTCATCGAAAGCTCCAGAAAAAGCCTTGTAGAAAAAGGGGTAGGGTATATATTCTGGGGAGTTCTCGTTGTTATCGGTATTGGTCTCCAATATTCAAAATTTTTCTTTAAGATACCGTTACTGCACGGCTATGAATGGTTTGTAATAATAGGCTTTGGCTGGCTAGTAACCTTTTTCCTTTATAAAAGGAAAAGAGGTTATAAAAACAGTACATCATTCGGACAGCAGATACTCAGTACGTTATGGATTGGTGCAGGTATTGGTTTAGGGATTGTTGGGTTTATAGGTTCTATGTCCGGTACTCTCCCGGGCCTTGCTATTACTCCGGTAATGTCTGTCATTTTGGGTGTAGCATATTTTGCCAGCGGAAAAATTTATGAGACCAAATGGATGTATTTTATTGGGCTCGGATGGTGGACGGGAGGAATAGTTTTATTTTTTTGGCATAGTATTCACACACTTGCCTTGTTCGGAATAATGATGATTTTATTTCAGGTGATTCCCGGACTTTATTTTTATAATAAATGGAAAAAAGAATACAAAGTAAAAGTACAATAGGAAGAAATAACATGGCCACACAACAATTTGAAACCGAGATTACCTTTATAAAAAAAGTAATGGAAGACAGCCGCAGGGCTGCTCTGGATAATGGTAAATATTATATCCTATGGGGAGTCGTCGTCGGTATTGCGTCTATTGGAACCTATATCGGAGTGCGCCAGAACTGGGGAGAAAATTTCATTAACTGGCTTTGGATGAATTTCATCGTCATCGGTTGGGTGTTTTCGATAATTTTCGGCATACGTGATAGAAAAAAAGAGAAACACAAAACCTTTGCCGGTAGAATGATAACTCACACGTGGGTCGGAGCCGGTATAACAATGGCGGTTATTGCTTTTGTTGGGATACCGGCTAAAGTAGTTCCCTACGAAGCGATTTGTCCTATAATAGCTGCTATTGCCGGAGGTGCCAATTACATCAGCTCAAGAGTTCAGCGGTCGGGTTTTATTTTAATGGTGGCTTTCGGCTGGTGGATAGGCGCCGCGGTTTTGTTTTTTATGGATGGAATTGAAATAATGTTACTGTATGGTATTATGCTTAGCTTATTCTCTATTATCCCAGGTTTCGTTTTATATTTTAGATGGAAAAAGGATCTAGTATCACACGCATAAATGAGCGAATTCGATTATCAAAAAATAGATGAAATACTGCACTCCCGTATCCGTACCGCGATAATGGCAGTACTTATTAGTGTCGAGGAGGCAGACTTTAAGTTCATTCGGGAAAAGACGAATGCGACCGACGGAAATCTAAGTGTTCACCTGAAAAAGCTCGAGGATGCCGGGTATGTAAAGGTTAATAAATCGTTTGTTGACCGCAAGCCCCAATCTATATATAGAATAACCTCTAAAGGTCATAAGGCATTCGAAGATTATATTTTTAAACTTGAGTCAATAATAAAAAACAATAAAGGAGAAACAAATGGCTAAGCTTACAGATGAACAGATAACTTCAGAGCTCGATGCACTTGACGGTTGGGAAAGAGACGATGATTCAATTAAGAAAAAATTTAAAACTGACGGATTCCCGCAGACAATGGGACTTGTAACTGCCATTGGTTCCCTTTGTCAGCAGTTCGATCACCACCCGGACTGGCTTACTTTAAAGTACTCGGAGATCGACGTCTCATTCTCTACACATTCTGAAGGTGGGATAACCAATAAAGACATAAACATTGCAAAAGAGATCAATAAATTAAAATTCTAACTATAAACTGAAATGACACGCTTACTACTACTATTAATTTTATTATCACTGATTACGGCTTCCATGTCATACGGACAGGAAAAAGCCCGGATATACGGTACCGTAACCACTAAAAAGGGTAAACCTATCGAGGGTGCTAACCTGGTACTCGAAGGTACGATAGACGGTGCTACTTCCGATAAAGACGGTAAATTCGAGTTCGAAACAAAAAAGACGGGCGAATTTAACCTGCTTATAACTGCGCTGGATTATTCCGAACAGGCAATTGCTATAAGCATTGAGGAAGGTCAGCAAACCGAACTAAAGATCGTTATGTTAAAGGAAGTTACTACGGATGAGATTGTTGTTACTGCAAGCTCATTTGTAACCGGTGAAAATTCAAAACTTACCCTGACACCTCTGGAAATAGTTAGGATCCCCGGGGCAGATGCGGATCTTTACCGTGCAATTACGACATTCCCGGGAAGTAACCAGGTGGATGAAGGAAGCCGTATTGCAGTTAGGGGAGGTGACCCCGGTGAAGTGTTGACTATACTCGACCAGGCATCACTATACAATCCTTTTATATTTGATAACGCGTCGAATACCTCATCATATTCTACTGTAAATCCATGGGGATTAAAGGGAATTAATTTTACAAGTGGTGGTTTCCCGGCTGAGTTTGGAAATGTGCTTTCCGCTGTGCTTGATTTACAAAGCTATGATATGCCGAGGAATACCGGCATGTTTGCTATACTAGGTCTCGGACTCAGCAGTCTTGCCGGTTCTTACAGATCGGATGACGGAGTGCTTGGCGGTACATTCCAGGGGTCATTCTCATATTTGAAACCGTTCCTTGAACTTCATGGTAGAGCGGATGACTACAATCCAATCCCTGAAACACAGGGACTCGGAGGTACTGCTACTTATAAACCAAGCGATAATACAACCCTAAAACTTTATTCGAATTATTCGCAGGATAAGGTAGGAATTTATACAACAAGTCCAACGTATGATGGCTATTTCGAGTCACAGTCAAAAAGTTTTTTTGGTAATCTTAAACTATCTCAAACACTTTCATCAAGCAGTTTGTTTGAAATTAGTACTTCCTACAGTAGGTATAACTCCGATGTTGGATTTGGTGTTTTAAACAACAGCGATATCACGACCTACGGAAAAGTAAGAGCAGACTATTCTGCACCATTGAATGGTGATATTGATCTGAAGACTGGGCTGGAATATGAATATAATGAATATAGCGCAAATGGAATAGCACCACGGTATTCTTATAATATTAGACCGGATGCGCCCAACATTGATTACTCTAGTGCTCTTCACTCAGGCAGAATAGGCGGTTATGGTGAACTTAAGCTAAAACTTTTGCAGGACTTTTATGCAATAACCGGACTAAGAAGTGATTATAATACCCTTTCGGAAAAAGTAAACTTCGATCCAAGGCTATCTATGGTTTACAGATTGTCGGACAAAGATTATATTAAAGGTGCAACGGGAATATACCATCAATACACTTCACTTGGCAATAATATTAACGGAAATAATAGCAATCTTGGACCGGAGGAGGCTATACATTATATACTCGGCTATGAATACAATGATGATGGAGATTATATAATAAGGCTCGAAGGGTATTATAAGGATTACAGAAACCTTGTTGCGCTTGACACATCACTTAATATGTATACAAACTCAGGCGACGGCTTTGCCAGAGGGATAGATTTCTTCTTCAAAACGAGATTCAAACAAAAATTCACTGGTTGGATATCGTATTCATACACGGACTCAAAGAGAAAACAATACACAGATATTATTGAGTCATCTGCTAACTATGATATAACTCATAATCTGGTGGTAGTAGCTTCATATAATATTACAAGTGAACTCACAGCGGGGGCAACTTTTAGGATAGCAACGGGAAAGCCATATACACCGGTAATAGGTAGCACGTATGATCCGTCTCAGAATGCTTACATTCCTACCTATGCTGACAATAACAGTGGAAGGTTCCCAACATATAAAAGAGTGGATCTTAACCTGCAATATATATTTTCAATTCTTGGGAAATTCACGGTTGGGTTCGTTGCCTTGAATAATGTATTTAATGAACAAAATTTATTTACATACACGTATAACTTCGACTACTCACAGCAGATTCCGGTCGTCTCTACTAACGAGCGAACTATCTGGTTTGGGATTGGCGTTGCCTTTTAAAAGTGTAAAAACATAAACCTTATACAGGAGAGAAAATGAAATACTTACTTTTGTTGATTGTTGCGGTGCTTGTCATCTACTCCAATAGTGCAAAAGCAGATGACTTTTCAGATGCCATGTCTGATGCAAAAACCGAATTGGCTATGGCTATGAATAAAATGGATAAGAGCGAATTGTTAAAGACCCGCGGACAATTCGAAAGAATACTACAGTTAAAAAAGGATGAGTGGTTGGTCAATTATTATGTCGCTCTTTGTGATTACATGCTAGGCGTGAGTGAATTGTCTGCTGGAAAGCCCGATGAATCCGTCATGAAGAATTTACAAAAATATACCGAATCGGGATTGGAAATAATTGATAGAGTAATTCAGAATAAAAGTGACTTTGCGGACGCTTACATTCTAAAGATGTTTCTAAACTTCAGTCGCTGGTCATATGAGCAGGATAAAATGAACGATATAATATCTGTGGATCAGCAGACAGATCCAAAGGCAAAGCAGTACGGCGAAAAGAACCCGCGCTATTATTTACTAAGAGGGATCTCTGCTTATTGGACACCGGATGCCTTTGGCGGTGGCGCAGATAAGGCTCTTGAGCTTCTTGGTAAATCGAGTGATCTTTTTACAACTACTAAATCTGAGAATGAACTTTACCCGGATTGGGGGCACGACTGGGCAATTGGTTATGAAGTTCTATCATATATAAAAAGAGGTGACGACGGTGACATGGATCAGGCAAAAAAAACGCTGGATGAAGGCATGAAATCTTACCCTGAATCGGGATTTCTAATGAGCTATATAAAAGAGGAATATGAAAAGGCCGCTAATGAAAAATAAGATTAGTTAGCATTTCTGCTTAAAAATTTCCTGTATTAGAGTATTTATACTAAGATTTCTATTGACATTAGTTAAAAACCTCTATATATTTGCCATAGGAAATTTACCCCTTTGTTTTAGGGCTGCTCTGACACTCGAGTTTAATTTATTTAAGAGCAGCCTTTTTTAAACTTCCCAAAAACAGAGCAAGATTGCTCGGCTGTATCATTGGCACTATTTGGACCAATGAGCTCAACCTGCTTTAAAAAAAATTAAATTGAGGGGTCTTATGACAAAATCTTCTTTTACAATCTTAATCTTACTGGTTTTTTGCTTTACCTCCCAAAGCACTAATGCCCAGATTACTAAAACAATAAAAAGAAAGCCCGGTATCATTTTAGAGGTAAATGCAGGATACCAACTACCTTTAATGGATTTGAAAGGTGATGCAACAGGGTTTTGGAATTTTAGTAACTACGGAACTAACACCGGTTATGGAGGTGGACTTACCGTTAAGCTTGGTGTTGTTACATATAAAATGGCTCAGTTGAGACCGTATTTTACATTGGGCTATTCACAATATTCGGGTGATAAAGACGGAAGGTCTCATGACCCCGATGGTACTATTCCACCTAACTGGCCTACAACAGGATTTAATGGTCAAACAACTTATGTACCTGTGGATACAACAGGAACGAGCGAAGTAATACTTAGAATGCCATCCGCCGCTCTAGGATTTGAGATTGCTCAATATACCGACAAGAAAAATCTTTCATCTTTTACGTTCGGATTGGATCTGACGATGAGTTTTATTTTTGGCAGGGTTAACGAAACACATCCATATGCGATTCCTGGTGCAGCCGCACCCGGGGATGAAGTTTCATATACCATGAAGTCTAATGTTAGGTTCGGTCTTGGTCTAAATGTTGGATATAATTACCGTATCGAGAATTCTCCGGTTGGCTTTAATATGGGAACAAGGTTTGCGTTTATGAATCTTATCGGAAAAGATGTTAAAGTGGCAAACCAGGAAGGTGAGTTTTACCTGATGGACGGTAGTGATCCGAGTGTAAACTCGCTTCTCTCCAGTAGCAGGACTATGAGCGCTGTAAGTTTCTTCGGCGGTGTATCATTTTATATTGGCAGGAAATAAGTATAGATAAATATTTCTTTTTTTTGCAAAAGCATTCATTTAACTTAATGAATGCTTTTTTTATTTTGTAAACGATTTTGCAGATATTAGAGATATTTAAATACTACTTTTATCTTGGGCTGACCTGCTTTGGTGGACCAATTGCGATCATAGCAAATATGCGGAATGATCTGGTCGATGATAAAAAATGGGTGTCCGCACATGATTTCGAAAACTATTTTGGATATTCCCAGATCGCTCCCGGTCCGATAGCATTTCAGGTTTGTCTCTATGTGAGTTACTTTAGAGCCGGTATAATGGGCGCAGTCGCCGGTGGGATTGGGCTCGTTCTCCCGTCTTTTTTGATCGTATTATTCTTTTCTATATTCTATCAGAACTTCAAAGACACATATTACGTCACCGCCATTCTTTACGGCGTAAGCCCTGTGGTCATATCTATTATATTGTATTCGGGACTACAGCTAGCCTCCAGAGTGTTCAACAAAGATTATTTCCTTTACCTTCTGTTTGCTTTATCCATAGTCCTTACAATATTCCTTAAATTTCCGATAATGTTTGTGATACTTGGCTCTGGTTTGCTTTCGCTCATATTTTACATAATAAAAGAGAAAAAAAATGATGAGATAACTACCCGGTCAGGATTTTTATTATTCGCCGTGTCAGCAAAGGCAATCTCCGAACTCCTCATAACTGCAAGATCTTTCATTGATTCAAAACTTGTCGAATTATCGCTCCTGTTCATGAAAGTAGGAGCCTTGACCTACGGAAGCGGGTTTGTTATAGTTGGAGTATTAAATCAGGAGGTGGTAAATAACTACGGCTACATTACTTCAAAGGAGTTTCTGGATGGACTGGCTTTTGGTCAAATAACACCTGGACCTGTTGTCATAACTTCCACTTTCATCGGTTACCTTACACAGGGTTTACCGGGCGCAATTGTCTGTACCGTTAGCATCTTCCTCCCTACGTTCCTGGCAGTTATGATACTCGCCCGGTTTATCGGAAAGATAAGCAAAAACTTTTACGTGAGGGGTTTTATAAAAGGAGCCAATGCTGCAGCAATTGGTGCCATACTTTCCACTGCTTACCTGCTTTCCGGTGCGGCGGTGAATGACTATATAACTGCAGCCCTGGCCATAATTTCGTTGTTCTGCCTATATAAGCTCAAGCTCAAATCCCTTTACCTTATCCTCATAGGAGGTATTCTAGGGCTTATCCTTATGCATTAGCTGTTTCATAGGGCTTGATAGGCTTTACGCCTTTTTTCCTGTCGGCTTCCAGCCTTTCGACCTGCTTCCGTAACCAGTTTCTTGACGATATCATCGGAGCATTCTTAACTGATTCCTTAAACTCTTCGAACGAAACCCTGTCTGATCCTGATCTTAGTTTTATAAGGTGATATACATGATCTGCAAAGCTTTTAAATCTTTCCTTTGTGTCCTTTGGCATAACCTTATTTTTCTTAAGGAAGTGCTTTAGAGTGTCCAGTAAAAATAGCGTTCTCTGAAGTTCGTCGAGTTCAAAATAGATTCTGATCTGGTACAGCTTTACTCTTGTTTCATAAAAATAATCTTCGATCTTTACCATAGATAGTAGATTAAGGGACGTCTCGTAAAAGTATTTCCTTTCGTCAGGGTCACTTGTCAATGAACCTTGAGTATAAAATTTTAAAGCCAGATTATAATTATAGGAATTATTCCTTTCACTTCGTCTTAGTTTATCTTTGTAATCATAAAGGAACTTTTCAGCCCATTCAAATTCCTTTGCGTTATAGGCTGTAACAGCAATATTTGAATATGCATGACCTGAGAGATACCCGTCGTCATGGTAATATAGCCCGCAATCAAGCATTTCCTTTTTGATCTCAAGGGATACTTTCAAATATTTTTTCTCGCCATCCAGTTCCCGTTTTACGCAATAATTTGTTAGCTCCAAAAAAAGATTTTTAAGATCGTTCTTTAAAAGATTCTTTTCATTATCATAGATTTTTTTCTTTACTAGTTCAAACATCTTATCATCAATGTCTCTTTCCTTTAGCTGAATAAAATGATATAGAATATCTATGATAGGGATCGAAAAATATTTTTCTCTGTTAGCTGTTATGAATGCAAAAACCTCATCCTTCATGCTTAAGTTCTCGTCAAACTTGACAATTGTCCTTCCGCAGATCAGATTAAAATATTCCTTTAGTACCGATACAACAAAGAAATTTACCAGGTTGTCAACCCTATTGTTTATAGTATTATAGTACTTACTAGCCTTGCCCACAGGTAATGTTCTCTTGAGGTTCTTTGCTTCTGCCTCACGTACATAATACATATCCAACTCATTAAGCTCATTGAAGACTTTTTCAGATTTGTATATTGAATTGGTTTCTGCCAGCTCTTTGTCAAAGAATTTTTGCAGTTCCTTTTCGTCGAGCATTCTGAGCAAATATCTCTTTTGACGTAATGTATCCTTTATGGACTCACTGTAAACAAAAAAGTCCTTTACTAGTTGCATCATATCCGAAATAAGATTTCGCATGATTCCTATGTGAAACGGTTTTCCGGGGAAGATGTGTAGATAGATTTTTTCTTGTTCGATGTTACGGGGCTTAAAGTCAGGATAATACTTTTTAAGCTCCTCATACAGCTTAATGAGGTTCTTATTGGGGTTGTAAACTTTTGATTTTACAAATCTCCCAAACTGTTTGAATTCCTCTTTATCAAGGGATTGAAGAAGAGGAACTAATTTTGAGTTTTCCAATGTACTAAATTTTTTTTGCCAGATTTTTTATGATTATATATATTTTTTTATAAATAAAAAATAGCAAAAAATATATAAAATTTGCATTTTTCCAAATTGCTGTAGAGAATAGCAACAACATAAAATTGCTATTTCATCAAAAAATTTTCTTTGATTTATTATATTTTTGCCTATAAATTCACTATATAAACCAAATTATTTTAAAAAAGGTTTTTTCCGGTCAGTTTTTTTTTCACCAACCTCAAAAAAAGGAGAAATATTATGTCTGAAAAGGTTTTTATGGGGGCTGAGTACCCGGGTACGGGTATTACATGCGATATTGTGCTCGTTGGCGAGTACGATAAGGTTATGCAGGATGCCACGGATCATTTTGACCTGGAGCATGAGTATGATCCAGATTCTCAATTGATTGCTCAGACCATAAGAGATTATAATGAGCTAGCGGATGGAGCACCTCACGGATGCTCTTATACATCCTGATCCTTTTATTTAGAGTAATAATCTCAGGCGGCTGATGCTTCCTAAGTCCTCCTGGAAGCTGCCGGGATAAATTGAACGGGTAATGCCGTCTGGATTATTTTTACTTTTCCCCTAGAATTTTCCCCTCATTTTAACACATTTAATTGAGTAAATTTCTTTCATGCGACCTGCTTTAAAACCAATTATAGGTTTTTCTCTACTCATTATATCTGCGGTAATTACACTTGGTTTACTTTTTACGGATCTGACAGAGAAGTCGTTTTATAACGAAACCGGGAATGTCGAGGTAGAAGGAATAACTTCAAAGATCGAGATCTACAAGGACCGATTTGGGGTTCCATATGTTAATTGTGGAAATGAAGAGGATCTTTATTTTGCAATGGGATATATGCATGCGCAGGACAGGCTTTGGCAAATGGATATTGCTAGACGCGTTGCAGAGGGGAGGCTTTCGGAAATACTTGGAAAGGATGTTCTCCAATATGATATTTTATTCCGTACACTTGGAATATATAAAACTGCGTATGAAATTTATCCAAAGCTTTCGGAAAGATCTCGAAGTGTGCTCGATAGCTACTGCCGGGGTGTAAACGCTTTTATAGATGAGCATTCGTCTGTCTTACCGCTTGAGTTTGACGTTCTTAATTACAAACCAGAATACTGGAAACCTGAACATTCTCTGATGGTTGTTAGGATGATGGGGTGGGAGTTAAATCAATCCTGGTACACCGACTATTTATTTACCGAATTGATTAGGAAGTTTGGTCCTTCATTAGCAAAGGAGTTCATTCCCGATGATAATGAGAACAATGTTTTTGTTATTAAAAGCGGAAGCGATCAAAAGCAAACTTCCGATTCTACTAAAGGACCGGTAAGCTACTTTGGCACATCTGAAAGTTCCAATGTTTCGTTCATGGAAAAAGGGGGACGCAATTTCTTTGAGATACTTAATTCGTATAGAAGAGATTTTATACAGGAGGGAACCGGTGTAGGGAGTAATGCCTGGGTCGTGAGCGGGAGGAAATCCGAGACCGGTAAACCAATATTAGCTAATGATACTCACCTCAGCCTCAGTGTACCATGCAAATGGTATGAAGTATATCTTACCGATAACTCAAAAGGAAGCAGGGTTGGAGGTTTCTCCATCCCTGGAGCTCCCGGTATCGTCATAGGAAGCAACAATGCCATATCATGGGGTATCACAAACCTAATGAACGACGATTCCGACTTTTATATACTCGATAGAGATAATGCTGACAGATCGAAATATTTACTTGACGGACAGATAATGAGCATGGACAGTACTGTCGAAGCTATCAAAATAAAAAATGAAACAGATGATTATTACTATACTACTTATAGTACCGCGCTAGGTCCGGTCGTATCAGGTCTTGAGAAAAGTGGCTTTGCAAGCGAGCGTAAGATAGGGGAAGATCAGGGAAAAATACTCGTTTTTAAGTGGACAGGGTATGATATGAGTGATGAAATAGGTGCAGTTTACAATGTAAATAATGCTGCTAACTGGGAAGATTTCAGAAAGGGATTGGAGAGTTTTGGCACTCCGGGATTGAACCTAGTCTACGCGGATACCTCCGGAAATATTGGTTATCAAGCTGTCGGATATATTCCTGTAAGAGAAAATCTTTCCGATCGATCGCAGGCTTATTTTCCTTCGAATGGTTCTGTTAAATGGAAATCATATGTACCTTTTGATCAATTACCAAGAGTCTTGAATCCTGATACAGGGTATATCGTATCGGCTAATAATCCACCTGTTAAAAATTTTCCGTTTTACATTTCAAATCATTTTGAGCCTGATTACCGGGCTGCCCAGATAGAGAATATACTTAATTCACGTAAAATATTTTCTACCGAAGAATTTAAGCTTATACAGAATAATGTCTCGAGCATGCAGGCAAGAGAGTGGTGTAAGTATATTTTCGATTCGTTCACCGATTCAGTTGGGATTGAAATGGAATATCTCAATTACCTCAAGTTGCTAAAGGACTGGGATTATGATATGCGTACTTCGAGTGCCGCTGCCATGCTCTTTGCTCAATTTGAAGAAGAACTTTATTTCAATCTGTATGAATCCCGAATGGGTGAAGATCTATTCAAAGAATATATGTATGTGAAAGGTATTCCTGTTAGAAATACTGCAAGATTATTGAAAGGTAATAGATCTGTTTTGTTTAAACCGGGTAACCTGCTTGCTGTACCGGAGAGCCGGGATCGGGTGATTAGAAAAAGTTTCTATGATGCGGTCAATGTCCTGAAACAGAGAACAGGTGGTGATGATATGAATAATTGGGTTTGGGGTTTATATCATAAGGTTTTAATAAAACACCCGCTGGGAAGTGTGCCTGCCTTGAGTGCGGTCTTAAATATAGGACCGTATGATATTAGTGGAAACGGAACTACCATAACAAATTCCGAATATAGTTTTACTAAAGCGTTGAATACCGGTGAATATATGACGATACTTGCCCCTTCGATGCGGATGATTGTTGATATGTCAAAACCGTCGGAGTATTATACTATCATTACTACCGGTCAGTCAGGTCAGCCTCTTCACGCTAATTACCGTGATCAATCGAGGTTATGGCTTAACGGGGAATATAAAAAGATCGAAGATTCACGCTCTAACATAGAAAGATCTGGTTTTAATCTTTTAACACTAAGTCCTAAATAGATCCTGTACAACTTAATTAAGATATGAAAGCAAGAATATTCCTTGTACTTACAATATTATTGTTTCTAAAAAGCGGAAACGTTTTATCACAGGCATTTGAACTTACTAATACAAAGGACGTTTACGAGTATTATACTTCCGGTGGATATGATGAGGAGATAAACGGTATCATTTGGCAGGCTAAGGAGTATTTTTCACTTTTAGAAGTGAAACAGGTGTCTACAGTTGTATTCGATATAGATGAAACTGCCCTCTCTAATTTTGAATTTGATACAATACATGTTCCTTACTCTTCAGAAAGATGGAATGAATGGGTAAAGAGCGGAAAAGCGGTAGCGTTGAAACCCGTTAAGGAGCTATACGATTATCTCGTCTCCCGTGATTTTCACATAATATTTATTACCGGTAGAACTTCCGACTATTTTGATGTTACAAAGGCAAATCTTGTAAATGTTGGTTATAACGTTTTTGACACATTAATATGCAGGGACCCCAGGGAGATAAAACTTACCGCTGCCGAGTATAAAACCCGGAGGAGACAGGAATTGGTTGATAACGGCTATTCCATAGTTGGAAATGTTGGCGATCAATGGAGCGATATGAGCGGTGGAAATTCCGGCTATTTTGTGCGCATTACTAATTATATCTATTACGTTGAATAAATCTTCCGAAGAGTTGCTTTCCAATAAAGAAAAATATAAAAAATATAGACCGAAGAAATTCCTCGGACAGAACTTCCTTGTTGATAATAACATCGCTCGGAAGATAATATCATCTTTGGATATAGCAGAGGGAGATAATGTTCTCGAGATTGGTCCCGGACACGGTGCACTTACGAAATTCCTCGTCGAAAAAGACTGCAACTACTCTGCCGTCGAGCTAGACAAAAGTATCTATGAAAATTTACAACAGGAATACGGTGACAAAATTAATCTTGTCCACAAAGATTTCTTAAAACTTACCGGGCAAGAGATACGATCACTATTTAACAACAAGAGCAAGATAAAGATTATCGGCAATATCCCATATAATATCACCAGCGAGATTCTGTTCAGAATATTTGACATGAGAGATGACATTAGCATTGCTATCATGATGATGCAGAAAGAAGTCGCGCACCGCCTCACCGCCAAACCCAATACTAAAGATTATGGGATTCTAGCAGTACAGACAGGCTTATACAGTGACGTAAAAATATTATTTAATGTCCCGCCCACCGCATTCTTCCCAAAGCCCCGCGTACACTCATCGGTAGTCAAGTTCAGGCTAAAGGACATCAAGATTAAAAACGAGGACCTCTTTAAGACCGTCGTGCGTACCAGCTTTGGACAGAGAAGAAAGGTCATGAGCAATTCGCTCAAACAATTCTTCGAAGAAAGCGGGATAGATATAAACTCTATCAACTTTGACTTCTCCCGCAGACCGGAAAGTCTCACCATTGACGAGTTTTTACACCTCACGAATTTAATTAGTAAAAAGCGGGTTAAATAAACTATGCTGGATGCGATTAAGAAAAAGTTATTTCACAGCCCCGAATTCAAAGCCCTGAAACAACTCTCCGGTCAAAAAGCTCTCCTGAGCGGAGTGAACGGCTCGCTTATATCATTCATCACCGAATACATACACAAAAACGTAAACCCTAAGATTTTCTTCATTTCCGGCGACAAATCCACGCTGGAAATAGTAAAGGACGATCTGTCCCTACTCAGCGATAGTAAAAACATCTCAATATATTCTGCTAAAGGCGCATACTATGAGGAGGAGCTTGCTAAAACTCTCACCGATCTCACAGAAGACTCATCCTATATTGTGCTTGCCCAGACCAAAGAGATTACCGACAAGATCATCTCTAAAGAGATATTCCAAAATTCCGTCATCGAGCTAAAGTCCGGTGAAGAGTACCCGTTCGAAAGCCTTATAGAGAAGCTCGGCAATTACAATTTCATCGAAAAGGATTTCGTCGAGGAAGTCGGGGATTTTTCCGTTAGGGGAGGCATTATCGATATTTTTCCTGAGAGCTATTACACGCCCTTACGTATCGAATTTTTCGGTGATACTATAGAATCTATCCGTGAGTTCGACATTACTACACAGAGATCTCTTAAGCAGGTCGAATCCGTTAGAATGGGAATGAACCTTAGCACCAGTGACATATTCTTCGAAGAAAAACAGGAAGCCCCAAAAGACAGTACCGTGCTTGATTATGTATCTGATGATACATTGATAATTATAGACGAACCAGAATCTACGCTTAATGAACTTGGTAAAACCGCTGATGCAATTCTGCAAAGGAACTGTCTATTTGTCACCAGTTTTAAAAGTACCGGGCATCTGGATGTAGATACTGATCTAAACATTGAATTCGACAGCAAACCCCAGCCGGACTTTCACTCTAACTTGAAAGCCCTTTACGGAAGTATCGCGGGCTACCTCGAAAAAGACGATGAAATATATATACTCTGCTCCGATGACTACCAGGCAAAAAGAATTAAGAAACTCATCGAGGATTTTGAAGATGACGTTGTATTTGAAAAAGATTCCGAAATACATCACGACGGAACTACTAACGTTGCTAAAAATCCAATAAAGGATAAGTTCAAAGTAGTATCAGATTCCGTCCAGAGTGGTTTTGTATATGAGAAAGCCGGGCTGGTCGTTTTTACCGAACACCAGATATTCGGCCGTTACTTTAAGCAGTACAAAAAACGTCGAAAGAAGTTCAGAGGACTGAGCCTCTCACAGCTCAAGGAACTGCAGATTGGTGATTACATTGTTCATAGAGATTTTGGGATTGGGATATTTGCCGGTCTTAAAAAGATCACCGTGGGGGGAAATGAACAGGAGGTGCTTAAGCTCTCTTACGCGGATGAAGATACCGTCTTTCTGAATCTGAATTATATTCATCTTATCAGGAAATATTCCAGCACGGAAGGATTTGTTCCCAAGCTCACAAAACTTGGCGGCGGTGAGTGGGATAAGATTAAACAGAAAACCAAGAGCAAGGTCAAAGACATCGCACGGGACCTTATTCTGCTTTACGCATCGAGAAAATCACAGAAGGGTTTCCGGTTTAATACCGATACGCACTGGCAGAGTGAACTCGAAGCTAGTTTTATGTATGAGGATACGCCCGATCAATATAAGGCTACTCTTGATGTAAAAGAGGATATGGAATCTGAAAACCCCATGGATAGGCTTGTTTGTGGTGATGTAGGCTTTGGTAAGACTGAGGTTGCCATCAGAGCCGCGTTCAAAGCTGTGCTCGACAATAAGCAGGTAGCCGTGCTCGTACCAACCACGATCCTAGCCGTACAGCACTATAACACCTTTCGTGACAGGCTTTCTCCGTATGCCGTAGATGTAGAAGTTTTATCCCGCTTTCAGCCCCGCAAAGAACAGAAGCTCATCCTTGAAAGGCTCGAACAGGGGAAGGTTAATATCGTTATCGCAACTCACCGTCTTTTGTCAAAGGACGTAATGTTTAAAGATCTCGGGCTGCTTATAATAGATGAGGAGCAGAGATTTGGCGTGAAGGCAAAAGAACGGTTGAGAACCTTCCAGCCGAATGTGGATACTCTTACCCTAACCGCTACGCCTATCCCGCGGACGCTTAACTTTTCGCTTCTAGGCGCGAGGGACCTTTCGGTAATTAATACTCCTCCCAAAAATCGTAAACCGATCCAAACAGAGATTATAAGCCGGGATTGGGAAAAAATTGCGGAAATAATTAAAACCGAACTTGAAAGGAACGGGCAGGTATATTTTGTAAATGATAAGATTGGGAAGCTCGATGATATAGCCGATAAGATCAAAGAATACCTTCCACTTGCAAAGATCGGTATAGCTCACGGGCAGATGGATTCACGTGAACTCGAAGATGTTGTAGTAAATTTCATCGAAAAGAAACTCAATGTGCTTGTCTGTACAAAGATCATCGAATCAGGTCTGGATATTCCAAATGTCAATACGATCATTATAAATAATGCGAATATGTTCGGACTTGCCGAATTGTACCAGTTAAGAGGGAGGGTTGGAAGAAGCGAACAGCAGGCATATGCATACCTTATATCACCGGGCGGTAAGATGACTAAGACTGCCGTGAGAAGACTGCAGGCGATCGAAGAGTTCACCGACCTCGGTTCCGGAATAAACCTTGCTATGCGCGATATGGAGATTCGGGGCGTTGGGAATTTACTCGGTAAAGAGCAGAGCGGGTTTATTCAGCAGATAGGATTCGATATGTTTATGAGTGTCATAGATGAAGCTGTCGCGGAGTTAAAAGGAGACGAATTTAAAGACCTCTTCAAAGATGAACCGTTGGGTGAAACTGAAAAGGTAAAGGATGAATCAGTTTCGAAAATAGTAAAACCGCTCACTGAACCGGCTGTAATAGAGCATGACCTGAAAGCGCTTATACCGAAAGATTATGTCATCAATGACACCGAACGTTTGAATATTTACAGAAGGATATTCGAATCCGCTGATACGGAAGAGCTGGAAACGATTAAAGCCGAATTGATAGATAGGTTTGGTGAATTCCTGGAAGATGTTGAAAATCTTTTTAAACTGGTCGAGCTAAAGATAAAAGCGACATCGCTCGGACTGGAAAAAATTACTATCAATAATGGTCTTATTTCACTTCAGTTTCCAAAGGATAAGGAACATTCGGTTTTCAAGAGCAGTTTCTTCCAAAAATTGATTGAAGCTATCTCTGCGGATAAAAGCGGGCAGTATAAAATTGGAGGCGATAAGGATACCTTAATAGTGGATATTAAAGCAGACAGCTCGGATGACAATGCGATAATAGGATCGATACGTGCGATCTTATTCTTATAATTTACATTACTTTACACCTACCTGAATTTTACTTTTCTAATTGATAATCTTTTTACTAACTTACATTTTACGGCGGGATCCAAACTTTTAAAACCAACACTATGAAAAAGTTTACCGTTTTGTTCATTTTACTGGTTGTGATTCTTTTCTGTCTTAATGATGTGTATTCTCAGTGGAATTACGGGTCTCCGATTTCAACCTCGGCTCCGTCGCCTTCATGGCAGCAGGTTCCGAATAAACCGCCTTTCAATGAGATGTTCGATAGTCTCTCGTTTCCATATCCCACGAATGCATGGTTTAATAATTTCCTTTTACAGCAGACTTCTTATCCGAGTGTTTCGGGAAATCTTGGTGGTAATAAAGCATTTGTTTACCCGTACCAGGTTAATTTTGGTTGGAACTATATCGGTTACACGAATCCGAAAGGACTGCTTGCTATAAATTACAAACCGTTCCAGGTCAATGAAACGGGCGGCACGACTCCGATAATTAACTGGGATGATGGGGCATTCCTTTTCATGGGAATAACAAACCCCACTAATATAAAACCATCTATTAAGAACGATTACACTGACCTGTCGGCTACAATACGATTTACAAATACATCTAACACAAACCAGTACTATGAGGCTCCTCTCGTCAGAGGCATGCCTTATGTCACTATGATATATAATAACGTAATACCGGGTGTTTACTTCCCGAGTCCGGCTGTGCTGAAAGTAAATGATCTCACAGTCTCAAACGGACAGCAGTTTACCGGAACGTCTTTTAAAGTGGAGACGACCGGAAGTCCCGGAACAGCATTCCGTGCGCAAACATGGATGATTTACAGCTCTAGTAGCATTACGCTTGAGTTTTCACAAGCCCCGCAAACTCTGGGCTTGATTGCGACCGGCAATTTTACGGGCTATCTGCGTGCAGCTCACGTTACGTATGACGGTGAAGGAATTACTTCACAGCAGGTTACTGATAAGATAAATTTACTCAACAGATATGCAGAGTTTGTACCTGTTAAGGGTGAAGTTGCCGCATCCATTGGTACCGGCAGCTCGACAGCCTCTATCAATTTTAAATTTACCCGGTATAATGAGGGCTCGATTGGAAGTGATTCTCTTTTAATGATGGCGCTTCCGCATCATGCTGACATTATTTCAAATCCTACGTCAAACACCTTAAAGTATGCAGTTCTCAAAGGTAATCTTACTGAAATTCATGGTAAGACGTGGACAATGACTGAGGATTTACCCGGCTATTCATGGTATCCGCAGAACGGAAAGCTTGCGACAGTTCCGCTCCAATGGTGTGACACAGTACAGCATTATGTGAACGAGGATTTATTCTTATTTAACAGATTATATTTGTGGCAGGATATTTACAGCAGGGGAAAAAATCTTGCTAAGCTCGCGCGTGCCATTGTTATTGCAGATGAACTCTTTGAACGGGATAATGTTAGGTATGCATCAGTCCAAAATACTGTTCAGACAATGAGGGATTCGCTTAAATTATATCTTGGTGCTTATCTTGATGGAAGACCGACACTGCTTCCGTCAGCCACTTTCAAAGACTCGGTGTTGTATGATACTAAATACGGTGGACTTATTTCCAGTCAGTCATACGATAGCGTAAGCTCGCCAACCGGAGCAGGGACTGATTTCGGAAGTGCTCTGTATAATGATCACCACTTCCATTATGGATATATTCTTTACACTGCTGCCGCGATTGCGAAAAAAGATCCGGGCTGGTTTACCGCGAATAGCAATCATTACTTGAACAGGGTTATTGATCTTATTCGTGACATTGGAAATCCCAGCAGAACTGATGGACATTATGCTCTTAACAGGTATAAAGACTGGTTTGATGGCAACTCATGGGCGAACGGTCTTGTCCCATACGGTGGTGGTAAAAACCAGGAAAGCTCGAGCGAATCGATTAACGCGTGGTACGGAATGTACCTTTTCGGTTTGGCTATGGGCAATGATGATATTAAAAACACTGGAGCGCTATATCTCCAGCAGGAGGTCAGAGCTGTCAAAAAATATTATCACATTACTCTCCCGCAGACAAATCCCGTTTACCCGTCATACTATACGAATAATTATCATATAGTAACAAACCTTTACCAGAACGGAATTGATGCTCACACTTTCTTTTTAACAACTAATTATACTATACACGGAATTCAGGTGATCCCTGTTACACCGGTTACCGAACAATTATGGAAGTATGCTTACTCTAAGGATATATATGATTACCCTAATGGACTTGGTGGAACTGAGTGTTTCAATCCTTCTAATACGAACGTCGGCATATGGAACTGGACTACTATTAATGTCGGGGTGCAGGCGGTTGCATATCCAAATAATGCTTTGTCGTTCTTCCCGAATTATGGTTACGATAGACAAAATTATGATAATGGCGCAAGCCAGTCTAATGTGATTTACTGGATTTTAACACGGATATATAATCCTGTCGGCATTTCGCAGATCGGTTCTGAGATTCCGTCCGGTTACTCACTGAAGCAAAACTACCCTAATCCGTTTAATCCGACGACGACTATAGGCTTCGAGATTCCTGCGAAATCACTCGTAAAGCTTGCTGTTTATGATGTCCTCGGCAGGGAGGTAGCAAAGCTCGTAAACAGTGAACTCAATCCCGGCTCTTATCGTTATGAATTTAAGGGAAGTTCTTTATCCAGCGGCGTATACTATTACGTCCTGAAAGCTGGAAATTACGTGGAAACTAAAAAAATGATTCTTACTAAGTAATTTGTACTATTTATGATAAAGAAATTAAATGTTGTGGGGGTGGTAGCAAAACTATTAAAGCGGAGGTTATCATCTTGAAATACTTACTAATTTTGGCGTTCATCTTTATGTACGGCGTTTCACATGCGCAGTTTACGAATGTTATGCTGACCGGTACGGGTAGCCCAAACGAGCCGTCCATTATGATCGATCCGAACAACCTTAACCGTCTCGTCGCCGGCTCTAATTTGAGCTTTTTCTACTACTCATCGAACGCCGGCGCTAACTGGACTAAGGGCACGCTCACTTCTACTTATGGAGTATGGGGCGACCCGTGTATCGTTGTCGATACGCTTGGAAATTTCTACTTCTTCCACTTATCTAACCCACCCGGTGGTGACTGGATAGACCGTATCGTCTGCCAAAAATCCACCGACGGCGGTGTCACGTGGAGCAACGGCACTTACTTCGGTCTTCGCACACCTGCAAAAGCCGAAGACAAGCATTGGGTGGTCATTGACCGCACCAATAATAATATTTATGTCTCATGGACAGAGTTCGATGATTATGGTACGTCAGTTCCAACAGACAGTTCGAGAATATTGTTTGTAAAATCCACCGACGGCTCAGCGACATGGAGTGCGCCTCTCCGTCTGGATAAACTCGGCGGCGACTGTGTGGACGAAGACAATACCGTCGAGGGCGCTGTACCCACTGTCGGTCCCAATGGCGAGATTTATGACGCGTGGTCAGGACCGCTCGTAAGGAACACCACCTTTGGCATATTCTTCAATAAGTCCACCGACCAGGGTGCAACATGGCTCTCTGAACCTATCTACGTAGGGGACCAGCCCGGTGGATGGGACTACATGATATCCGGCTTGAGCCGGTGTAACGGGCTTCCTTACACAGACTGCGACATCAGCGGAGGACCTTATAACGGAAACATCTACATAAATTTTACTGACCAGCGTAACGGCACAACCGATACCGACGTGTGGATCTATAAATCCACCAATGGCGGTGCTAACTGGAGCAGTGCGATTCGTGTAAATGACGATCCTGCTGGGAAACAACAGTTCATGTCATCTATGGATATTGATCAGACAACGGGCGATCTGTATGTTTTATTTTATGACAGGAGGGCATATTCTAATAACCAGACTGATGTTTACCTTGCCAGGTCGACTGATGGAGGCGCTACGTTCCAGAATATAAAGATAAGCTCCTCACCTTTCATTCCGGTTAGCGGGTTCTTTGGTGATTATACCGACATTACAGCGCACAATGGTATCGTAAGACCGATTTGGACAAGGAACGATGGATCCAGCCTCAGTATTTGGACTGCATTGATAGACTTTACTACTAATGTCCAGCTTACAGGCAATTCCGTCCCCGAAGAGTATTCACTTTCACAAAATTATCCGAATCCGTTCAATCCGTCTACATCGATAAAGTTTGCTGTACCGCGTGAGGGATTTGTTAAATTGACTGTGTACGATCTTACGGGCAGGGAGGTCAAATCACTCGTGAATGAAACCATGAATGCCGGTGAATATACGGTGAGCTTCGACGGACCTGAATTAGCCAGCGGAAGCTATTTCTACAGGCTTGATGCCGGAGGTTACACGATTACTAAGAAGATGATTCTGGTGAAATAAAAAATTGTTTTTACCTTAATACTAGGTCCGCTTTTCATTTGAGAAGCGGACTTTTTTGTAAAGTATAAATATTATACAGTTTTTCTTTCCCTAAGTTTTGATAATTTTCCCTTATGAGTAAAAAATCCCCTTCAAAACAAATTCTTACTTCGGAAGACGAGCAGATCCGGCAGATCCGGGACTTCGAATGTCAAAAGCCCTTCGATATTCTTGGACCCCATAAAGCCGGCAAAAAGTCTATGGTTATTAGAGCTTTTCTCCCCGGAGCAGAAAGAGCTTGGGTTATTCCAAAGGAGGGGAATGAGCGTCAGGAAATGGAACGCATTGGAGAGACGGATGTATTCTCCGTTGTGTTCAAGAAAACAGAGGAAAGATTTCCATATATAATAGAGTACACTGACGGCGAAGGCAATATCATCCAGCGTGAGGATCCATACTATTTTCCGACGATATTTTCCAAATACGATCTTCATCTTTTCGGTGAAGGAAATAATTTTAAAATATATGAAAAGCTCGGTGCGCACGTCCGCGAGCTCGAAGGGGTTACAGGTACACATTTTGCCGTGTGGGCGCCTAATGCCAGGGCAGTCTCGGTCATTGGCGAATTCAACAGCTGGAATAATGGTGCGTACCCGATGGAAAACGTGAATAACTCGGGCATCTGGGTTCTTTTCATTCCGGAAGTTACAGACGGTTCTCTGTATAAATATGCTGTTAAGTCTGCGCTTGATGATGAGATTAAAGCTAAATCCGACCCCTACGCTTTCTATTCTGAGCTCCGCCCTAGTAACGCTTCTGTCGTTCATACACTGGGTGAGTTTGAATGGAATGATATGGAGTGGATGGCAGACCGCAAAGAATGGGATTACAAAAGATCGCCTATTTCCATTTACGAGGTGCATCTTTGTTCATGGAAAAGGGATCATGACAATGCCGACTTCCCGAATGAGTGGGGCTTCATGAATTACCGCCAGCTTGCGCACGAGATCGTCGACCATGTTAAAGAAATGGGTTACACTCACATCGAACTTCTGCCGGTTATGGAGCATCCACTGGATAAATCATGGGGCTACCAGGTAGTGAATTATTTCGCACCTACCAGCCGTCATGGTACACCTGAAGACTTTATGTATTTTGTTGACCATTGCCATTATAATGGTATAGGAGTTATTCTCGATTGGGTACCCGGTCATTTCCCAACCGATGAACACGGACTATATAAATTCGACGGCACGGAGATTTATGCTTATGATGATCCGCGCAAAGGGTTCCATAAGGAATGGGGAACTATGGTTTTCGATTACGGAAAAAATCAGGTCCGTAACTTTCTCATATCGAATGCGCTCTTCTGGCTTGAAAAATATCACCTTGACGGGTTAAGGGTAGATGCTGTTGCATCCATGCTGTATCTCGATTATTCCCGTGATGAGGGAGAATGGGAGCCTAATATCTTCGGGGGTAACGAAAATATTGAAGCCATTGAGTTTCTGCGCCTTCTCAATGAGAAAGTACATGAGTCGAATAAGGGAATCATGATGATAGCCGAGGAATCCACCGCATGGAAAGGCGTTACAAAGCCCGTTTATCTCGGTGGGCTTGGATTTGATATGAAATGGAATATGGGCTGGATGCACGATGTTCTGTATTATTTTTCACTCGACCCCATTCACAGGAAATTCCATCACAATAAGATAACTTTTTCGCTCTGGTATTCATTTGATGAAAATTTTGTGCTCCCTATATCACATGATGAGGTCGTTTACGGCAAAAGAACTCTCATCGAAAAATTTTTCGGTGATATTGACCAGCGGTTTGCCACGTTGAAACTATTCTTCGGATTTATGTTCGCGCACCCTGGTAAGAAGCTGAACTTTATGATAAACGATATCGCGCAGTACAACGAATGGAATAGCGAAGCGCAGGTTGAGAGGGAAGTGCTTGAGTTTGAAAGGAACAGTGAGTTCAATCTCTTTTTTAAAGACCTTAGTCATTTGTATAAAGAGCATGTTCCGTTCTACGATGAAGATTTCAAAAGCGAAGGCTTTCAGTGGATCGATTTTACGGATGCCGATGCCGGTGTATTGAGTTTTATCCGATATACCGTTGGCAGGAAGGACTTCCTTGTATTTACTTTTAATATGACGCCGATAAAACGAGAGAATTATGTGCTTGGCGTTCCAGAAAAAGGTTTTTACAGGGAGATTTTTAATAGCGATGCCGTAGAATACGGCGGAAGCGGTGAGGGAAATCTTGGCGGTATAGAGGCAAACGACGAAAAGCGGTACTCTTATACGAATAGTATCAGCATTACACTCCCTCCGCTTGCTGTAAATATTTTTAAACTTGAAGAATAAAAACTAATGGCTTACAGCGAAAAACTTGCGGAAAGAATAAATTCTATCCTGAAAGGCAAACGCGGTATCGTACAAAAAAAGATGTTCGGCGGTATCTGCTACATGTACAAAGATAAGATGAGTGTCGGCATCGTAAAAGATGACCTCATGATAAGGGTGCTTCCTGAAAAATATGACGAGTATTTGAAGAAACCTCACGTCAGGAAAATGGATTTCACAGGTAAGCCTTTAAAAGGCTTCCTTTATGTGGGTTCTCAGGGAATTAAGACCGAAAGGCAGTTGTCTAAATGGATCGATGTTGGATTAGAGTTTGCGGTCAAAAGTCCGCCTAAAAAGATCTCCAAAAAAACAACAAAGAAAGCTGTTAAAAAAGCTTCTCATAAAAAGAAATCCGGCGCATAATTTGAATAAGTATAAAAACAAGACTCTGTTTCTCATATTCCATGGACATTTCTACCAGCCGCCTCGCGAAGATCCGTGGACGGGTGAGGTGGAAGTTCAGCCGTCTGCCGCCCCACTGCATGATTGGAACGAGCGTATATATCAGGAATGCTACAAACCCAATACAAGGGCGGTTATCACCGACAAGAACGATAAGATTTTAAAGTTTGTAAATAATTTTGAATATTTGAGCTTTAATATAGGACCTACCCTTTTATCCTGGATCAAAAAGAAACACCCGCACCGTCTCCAGATGATGATTGATGCTGATAAGAAAAGTGTCGAAAAGCATAATGGACACGGGAATGCGATTGCGCAGATATATAACCACGTTATAATGCCCCTTGCTAACGAAAATGATAAGATCACCCAGATAAAATGGGGGATTGAAGATTTTAAGTTTCATTTTGACCGTGATCCGGAGGGTATGTGGCTTCCCGAAACTGCTTGCAATGAAGCCACTCTAGAAGCCTTAATTCAGGAAGGGGTTAAGTTTACGATACTCGATCCTTCACAGGCGGAGAAAATACGCAAACTGCCCGGTGGTTCATGGACAGATGTAACCGGTGGAGGTTTGGACACTACCCGGCCGTACAGGTTCTTTTCGAAAATACACAGCGGTGCTTCGCTAACGGTTTTTTTCTACGACGGTCTATTGTCAAAGAATATTGCCTTTGATGACTATATTACTAATGCCGAAAGAATGATGGAACGGATTGAAATTATCAATCTGGATAATTCGCATATGGATGAATTGATTAGTGCCGCCGTTGACGGTGAAACATTCGGACATCATAAACCTTTTACTGAACGCACTATCGCATATCTGTTATCTGAATTGGCGCCTAAACACAAATATAAGGTAACTAACTTCGGTGAATTTCTCTCTAACCATACCCCGTTGTGTGAAGTGGAAATAAAAAAAGGAAGGAACGGGGAAGGGACGTCATGGAGTTGTGCGCACGGGGTCGGTAGGTGGCAGGAAGATTGTGGGTGTGGGCAGGGTGAGCCGGGCTGGAATCAGAAATGGAGAAGACCTCTGCGCGATAGCCTTAACTGGCTTCGAGATGAGATGATTAAGATTACTGAGATCGAAGGAGGTAAGTATCTCAAAAACGTTTGGGATGCGCGCAATGATTATATTCACGTCGTTTTGGATCCGTCCAGAGAATCATATGAAAAATTCTTTTACTTCAATGCGAAGCAGTTCCTTACTGAGGATGAGAGCGAACTGTGCATTAAGATCATGGAAATGCAGAGGAACGCAATGTATATGTTCACCAGCTGTGGCTGGTTTTTTTCCGATGTGTCTGGTCTGGAAACACTGATAATACTGCGCTTCGCGGCGAGAGCCATCGAACTGGCTAGGGAAGTATCCGGAATCGATCTCGAAGAAGAATTCCTCGCGAGGCTCTCTGAGGCAAGATCGAATCTTCCCCAATACCGTGATGGCAGATACATTTATGAATCTAAAATTAAGCTGAGAAATAAATACATGTCCGCGTAATTTTGAACTACGAACATTTATTAAATACATACAGTGGTAAGATCTGGAAGAAGATCGGGATTCAAAGGCGGGCTGGTGTTGCGGTACCGCTTTTCTCCTTATACTCATCCAAAAGCATCGGCATAGGCGAAATTCCTGACCTTAAGCTCCTCGTCGATTGGTGCAAATTGACCGGGCTTAGCATTATTCAGCTCCTCCCTATGAACGAGCTCGGTATGGATTTTTCTCCGTATAGCTCTGTCAGCACATTTGCGATAGACCCCGTATATTTGCGCCTTACTGACCTGAAACTAATGAATAAAAGGAAGTTCAAAGAAGAGATTACTGCTCTCCGCGAAAAATTCCCAGCCGGGCATGGCGAGGTAAATTACGATATAAAAAAAGAAAAGCTGAAACTCCTCGCAAAGATTTGTAAAGATTCAGACTTCGGCAGGTCCATTAAGTATAAAAAATTCGTCCGTGAAAATGAATACTGGCTCAACGATTACGCGCTCTACCGTTTAATAAAAGATGAAAAAGACGAGCGCGCGTGGTTTAAATGGAAAAAACCGTACCGCGACCGCGACGAAAAAACTCTTCGTAAGCTTGCCTCACAAAATAAGCAAAAAATAGAATTTTACTACTGGCTACAGTGGCAGCTTTATGAACAGCTTACCGCCCTTAAAAAATACGCTGCCGAAAAGAAAGTCTTCATTATGGGAGACATTCCGTTCCTTGTTGCGCGGGACAGCGCCGACGTATGGGCATGCCAGGATTATTTTAAGCTTGATTATGAAGCCGGCGCACCCCCCGATGTGTTCTTTGCCAAAGGACAGCGGTGGGGCATGCCTCCCTATGAATGGAATAACATTGCCCGCGATGGCTTCCGCTACATAAAGCACCGCCTCCGCTACGCCGCGTCCTTCTATGACATGTTTCGCATAGATCACTTCGTTGGACTCCTTCGCGTCTGGATCATAAACAAACACTCTCCCAAAGCTAAAGGCGCTAAAGACGGCCGCTTCGACCCGGAGCTGGAATATATTTGGGGAGAGCACGGCAGAAAGCTCCTCACCGTCATCCTGGAGGATACAGATATGCTTCCGTGCGCCGAAGATCTCGGCACCGTACCGCCCGCATCTTATCACATACTATGGAAAGCTGGCGTTCCCGGCGTCGAAGTCCAGCGCTGGTCCAAAAACTGGAGCGATGGCTTCGACTTTATCAAGCCCTCCGACTACCGGATAAATTCCGTCGCTACAGTCTCCACGCATGACTCCAGCACGCTCCCTGCATGGTGGAAATACGAAGCAGGTACTATTGACCGGTATCCCTTCCGCAAGTTCTGCAAAAATAAGAAGCTCCCGGTCGGCAAGATGAGGCACAAGCTTTTCGACAAGGACCATCCCGGAAAGGATAAATTCTTCTGGAAGACCTCCGTTGATTCTGTGGAAAAACTTCTCTCGATCATTAAATTACCTGAACCTGAAGCACAGGAACTTATTGGTATGTACAGGTCCAGCTTTGGCGAAAAGGAAACTTTCTGGAAATACATCGGCTTCCAGGGTAAGATGAGACCACTCCCCGATACTGAATTTATTAAACGGTCGCTCGAGACAATATCCCGTACCGCATCCGTATTTTCTATACAGCTCCTTTTTGAATGGCTCTACCTCGATAAAAAGATACTTACCAGGCACAGCTCGGCTGGCGACAGGATAAATTTTCCCGGGATCGTTAATAATAAGAACTGGCGCCTCGTGATGCCCCTTTCATTGGAAAAATTGCTCAAACATCCCGTTAACGAACTCATCAAAGATATTAATTCAGCCAATGGGAGAACCGTAAAATGAATCCCGAAGCAATGATCGGTAATGCAAGGGAAGCTGGCATACTCATTGCGTCCGGCGCTGAGAAAAAACTTTCGGTAAGGGGAACTGCCTTTGTAAGAAAAATTTCCTGTGAGGTCGAGTGGGAAGAGACAAACCGTGAGACCGGCGAATTAAAAAAATACAGCTCGGTGATATCTTCACTTGGATGGCAATGGGAGAGACACTGGAACGTTTATACGGAGGAAGCTCCGTTTGGACTGATGCTCTCACAACTTTTCGATTTTCTTAGATCTTGTATAGCTTGCAATTCCTACCTTCATTCTTATATCGAATGGGGCTGGGATGAAACAGAGTTTTATCTTATTAGTATAAAGCCGGCGGGTGATCATCGCTGGCATAGATGTCTCTATGGAAAATACTCTGCATCTGAACCGGTACGTATCAATTCTCGGGTAGATGGGATCGTTGCCGGGTGGAGCAAGGATCTGGTAGAGGATAAAGAAAAGCTTTTTGTAAAATACGAAGATGCGTATCGTCTTAATTGTGATTATATATGCGCTAAGCGCTTTGAGCTCGGAATAGGCGGCGGTATAGCTGGTTCACCTCACGTCAGACCCGGTCTGGCTAAACGCATAAGATATTTACCGGCTTTACTAAAAATTTATCGTTCCCGTAAGGAATTAAGATCTATCATAGATCAGATTATAGGCAGTAATAGAGGTGAGGATAAAACTTTTTGGGAAGACACCGGTGAAGAAGTGAAATAAAAAAACCCGGCACTTACTTGCCCGGGTTTACCTAAAAATTCAAATTATAGAAGGGGTTACTTTATTAATGTCATTTTCTTTATGTCGCGGAATTGCCCGTTCTGATTTTCTACTTTAATGCTGTAGAAGTATATTCCGCTGGCTAAATTTTCTGCCCTGAAATCTACCGTGTAAGCGCCTGCGCTCAGATTTTCATTAATTAGTGTCGAAACTTCCCTGCCTAAAACATCATACACTGCTAATTTCACTGTTGAAAAGTTAGGGATCTCAAAATCTATCTTTGTCGATGGGTTAAACGGATTCGGATAGTTTTGTGACAGTCTAAATTCCGATGCTATTCCATTATTATTGATAATTCCCGTAGGTAGATTTTCCTGGTCGTAGTATGTATTCACCGTATTCGCGCCTACATACATTACTGCTGATCTCTTTTGAAGCGAACCGCCCATAGGAGTATATTTGTAGATAGCAACCGAAGGTCCGATAAATCCTGTAGTTGAAAGATTATTTACTTTAAATTCGTAGGGTCCCATATCTCCTAAGGTTCCTCTTCTTACCGTTACCGAATCCGCAAGACTGAAGAACGCATCTTGGTACGCGGCTATAAAGTAACCGCCGTCGGTTGTATCGGGATCGGAGTTTACTGCCACATACTTAATGTCTTTTTGAGTTTCTGTTCCTAATCCCATATCTAGCATCCATGAACTGCCTCCGTCCAGGCTGTAATGATAAACCGGAGTTCCGATGTTCTTTATACATGCTACCATTATCTGGTTTGCGGGATCTGTTTGCAATATGGACAGGCTCGGTTTTTCATAGTTATCCGGCCCGCTTGTCAGGAAATTTGTGGTTGCAGATGCCGTTGGTTCCCAAGGAGTTACTATCACTCTTACCAGTGTATCGGTCGAGTTGCGCCTTTCGACTGCTATATAAACGGAATCCGTTGATCCCTTTTTAAATCCTGCTGAAGGGAAGTAATCGTTGAAAGCCGGATACCCGGGATCTATTAAAGATACTGTTTGGAAAGAAACACCGAAATTCGTGGTTCTGTAATAACGGAAACTTTTACTGCTGTCTGTTGCATTGTTGTATTCACCTATGATTACTCCGTATCCGTTTCCACCATATGCTCCATTACTGAATGCGCTTGGATTAAATAATTTGAATCCGGATGTTGCTATCCCAACTGTTCCTTGTATAACCGATGATCCGTTCCTTCTTACGGAATAATAGTTTAGCACCGAACTGTTAAGGTTTTGATTCGGTGATAAAGTATAGAATAATATCACTCGTGTTGAGTCCTCGACACCGGGTGTATTGTTTTCCAATAAATATGAGAACTGTCCGATATAGCTCGATGTACTTTGAAGTGTCGAGATGAGAGTCCAGTTTAATCCGCCGTTATCCGATCGGTATATAACAATCTTTCCGTTAAATTGTCCTGAGATCGTCTTCTTATTTATTACCGCGTACATGCTAAAATCCGGACCGAATTTGATCACTGCCTGTCTAAACCCGGCTGTCGCAACTGCCCCGCCATCGACCAATATGTCGTTCTCATCCCAGTCTGTTTGGAATGGGGGGTGTGACTTAGTTACTGAAATATCTGTGCATGGGGTTAGCTTAACCGTCTCAGGCTTTTGTGTTGAGGAGTTGTCGTAATGACTTACCTCACCTACTTCCCCTGTGTTTTTACTTAGTCTCGTATCGGGAGTACGATCTGCCTGCCCAAAACAAATATTGGCAAACATAATTATGGCGGCTACCAGATAAATTCGTTTGAATTTTTTCATAATTAATGTATTAAAGAAATTCTGTTCCAGAAAAATGAAAGCTATTTTACTTTGATTTAACCCTAAAATAGAGCTGTGTAACTATGATTCAAAAATATATCGTTTTTTCTTTAATGTCAAGTTTATTTTCCATAATAATCTATTATATGCCCTACTATCTATAAAATTAGTAAGATACACCTGCATTTAACTTAATATAAATTTAAGCATAAATTAATGCAAGTAGCAAAAATCCTAAATTTTTGTAGTACGTTTGTTAAGCTTCTTTATCTTCCCTGGCGAGGACATTATAGTCCCCCGTGTGTGATGCCGGCTCCCCCTTACTGGAGCTTTCTTTCGGAGTGATTCTCGCTTCTTCTTTACTTTCAAAACTTCTGAAAGCAAAAATAAGCTGTTTCAAGTAAACGTATACATCTTTTACTACGACTAATACTATATGTATAAATTTATTTTTTTGTGCAAGTGACTTTTCTTTCTCATTAAGCTCTGATAAAGGATATTCAGGCATGTCGCGCGCAATTCCATACTGCTGAGGTTTTTTAACTGTTGGATCCGGGTAATATGCGGTTCCGAATACCCAGTCCCAGATGGCGAGCTTCGTCGAATAATTACTTTGGTATTCTTTTCCCTCGTCATCGGAGTGATGCCAGCGGTGCATCTCCGGTCCGTTTATAAAATACTGAAGTTTCCCGCTGTTCACGTTTATATTAGAGTGTATATACATGCCCCAGACTGCGTCTATCATTCCTTTAATTGCGGGAACTACCGGTGCCGCTCCGAGAAGGATTATTGGTGCAAATTCTATAGTCTGATTGATTAGTATTTCAAATGCGTGTGACCTCGATCCCGACAGCCAATCGACCGACTGAGGAGAGTGGTGTGCTTCATGGATTCGCCAGAGGAACTTGTTGTTGTGTTGCCATCTGTGGAACCAGTAAATGTATAGATCGTGAGTGATAAGGAAAAAAAGTACCTGCACCCAGATTGGCCAGTCACCTATAAGGCTGTATTTGTATAAACCCGTATTGGTCTTTAGAAATTCAAGTAGTCCGAATATTATAAGTCCGAGTATATAGCTCTGTGCGATAGTATACAAAATAAAGTCGTAGAAAAAGCCTTCCCTGAATATTTTTTGCCCTTTTGTATATGGGAATAGCTTCTCGAGTATCAAAAACACTACCGCAGATCCGAATACTACTATAGATGTCCAGCTAAGTACTTCCATTGATCTAGGTTATTATTGAACCCTTCTTAATTTTTTCCTGGGACCGTGTTCGCTTTCGTAAACTCTCTTTACCCCGTCACCGAGTGATCTTTCTATATCTCTTATGTTTTCTACCAATCTGTGAAATCCTCCCACTTCGACTGAAGCCGCCTGGTCTGATCCCCACATTGCTCTGTCAAGTGTGATGTGTCTCTCCACAAATCCTGCTCCTAATGCTACTGCCGCCCATGTAGGCGCAAGCCCCGTTTCATGCCCGGAATAGCCGATTGGAACGTCCGGGTATTTATTCTTTAATGTCGTTATTACGCGTAAATTAAGCTCTTCCAGCTTGCACGGATACGTAGATGTCGAATGAGCTATCATTAGATTATCCGTGCCGATAGCATCTACCGCCGCCTCTATTTCCTCCATTGTCGACATACCTGTCGAGATCATGAGAGGCTTCCCTGTGGATTTCTTTTTCTTTAATAGATCTATATCGGTCAGTGAGGCTGAAGCCGCCTTATATAAATTTACATCGAACTGTTCTAAAAAATCAACTGCCTCTTCATCCCAGCATGATGCGAACCAGTGTATTCCCTTTTCCTTACAATAATCGTCTATTGCCTGGTAATCTTCCTTTGTTAGTTCGACTTTATGCCTGTAATCTATGTATGTCATTCTTCCCCAGGGAGTGTCCCTTTCTATATACCACTGATCCTTTGGTACGCAGAGCTCGGGTGTCCTCTTTTGGAATTTTACTGCGTCACAGCCTGATGCCGCCGCGCCGTCGATCAATTTCATTACATTTTCCATCGACCCGTTATGATTAATACCTATCTCGGCGATAACATATACGCTTTCGCCATCCCCTATGTATCTGTCACCTACTTTTACTTTTGCCATTATTCTTATTTTGTTTTTAAAATTTTACCAGGTTGTCCATCCGCCATCCACTACCAGGTTTGCACCTGTCATGTAAGACGACGCGTCACTTGCCAGAAATACCAGTGCTCCCTTATAATCATCTGCTTTAGCCATTCTGCCCAGCGGGGTCAGTTCGGAGTAGTTCTTAATAAAGAAATCCTGCTGATTGTTCTCGACTCCGCCCGGTGAAAGCGTGTTTACTCTCACGCCCTTATTTCCCCAGTACGCCGCGAGGAATCTCGTAAATGAGATCACTGCTCCCTTTGTCGCGGGATACGCCGCGGATTTATAAAACGTCTGCTCACCCTTTTCATTAATATAGATTGATTGGTTTGGAGCGGTTATTCCGTATGTCGATGCAACGTTGATTATGCTTCCTTTACCCTTCTTTGCCATCTCTGCACCCAGTATTTGCGAACATAAAAAAGTACCTGTAACATTCACTTCGAGCGACTTCTTCCACATCTCGAGCGGGTAGTTTTCGAATTTCGACTGCTCCAGCGCTGACGCCGGATTCTCGAACATGTCGTTTATCGCTGCGTTATTTACCAGCACATCGAGTTTTCCGTATTTGCTGAGCATATAGTCTCGTACTTTTGTGACAGATTCCGGGCTCGTCACATCCAAAAAATACCCCTCCACACTATCACTTCCCACCTCCGCCGCTAACTCCTCCACAGCGTCACTCACATCTCCCGCTATCACACGTGCACCCGCTTCTGACAGCGCCCTGCAGTGCTCCTTTCCTATCAATCCTACAGCCCCCGTCACAAGAGCGATTTTTCCTTCCAGCGAAAATAGTTTATTTATGCCATCTCCCAAATTAAACCTCTGTTTTTACTTTAGGTTTTGAACCTTCGTTAGTGGTCTTCCTGAAAACCGGCTTTAGCGGCTCACCAAGTAGCGATTCTTTGAGTTTATTATTGCCCACGGCATCCTTCAATATAGGTAACACTTCTGCGTAAGCTTTAACGATAAAGTCCATGTCGGCGTCGGTGTGGGAGTAACACATCGTGTGGAAGCCGCCCCACAGCACTCCGCGTTTAATCATCTCCTGCTGGACGAGGGTCTTTTGGAGGAGCGGGTCGCCGGCTTTTGGGTCGTAGGTGACCATAGAGCGGTAATTAAAGCCAATCGCTTTTGTATAATCCATGCCCAGGTCTTCCGCAATTTTGTTGTAGCCGTCTTTTAGTTTAGCGCCCTGCCTGTCCAGGTGCGCGGGTACATTTTTTTCGACGAGCTCATCGATCGTAGCTACGCTGGCGGCGAGGGAAAGCGCTTCACCACCGAACGTCGTGAAAAAGAAAACGTCGTGCTCCAATACTTTCATTACGTCTTTTCTGCCGCAGACGATAGAGATCGGCATACCGTTAGCCATCGCTTTAGAAAAGGTCGCGAGGTCGGGCGTGACACCGAAGTGTGTCTGCGCTCCGCCGATATTCAGACGGAAGCCGGTCCATATCTCATCGAAGATCAAAAGGCTCCCGTTCTTATGGCAGATCTCCTTTACCTCTTCGAGGAATCCTTCACGCGGTTCGTGAAATACCGTCGGCTCCATGATAACGCAAGCCGTATCTTCATCGATAGAATCTTTTAAACTTTCTATGTCGTTATAATTAAAGGTGAACGTAAGGTCCTGCACAGCTTTTGGGATGCCGGCGTTCCTGTCGGTAACGCTGATGTACCAGTCATGCCATCCGTGGTATCCGCAAGAAAGAACTTTCTCTCTGCCGGTGAATGCTCTTGCGATCCTGACAGCGGCTGACGCGGCGTCGCAACCCGTCTTTGATATTCTCACGGACTCCGCGCAGGGGATAAGCTCCGTTATCTTTTCGGAAAGCTCGACCTCAAGCGGATGTGTGAGAGAAAAAGTAATCCCATCCTCAAGCTGTTTCTTAATTGCTTCATCGACTTTATCATAACAGTAACCTAGTACGAGCGGACCAACCGCCATATTAATATCAATGTATTCATTATCGTCAACGTCCCATACGCGAGCGCCTTTCCCCTTTTTAAGATAGATAGGCGCTATTCCTTTAGTCCACTGCTCGGGTCCTTTGGCTAGAAGCTGTGTGTAACCCGGTATCAGTCCTTCTTCAACTTTTTTGAAAATCTCCTGCGACTTAGTTATCTCAGGAAAATTTTCATTGAATGCAACTTTATTTGGCATGTCTATTTGTTTTGAATTTTGCTTTCGATCCTGGCGGCGATCTTTTCCCCTGTAAATCCTTCGTATTCGAGCACGTCATTAAATAGCGCGGGCTTAAACCATTTGTTTTCGAGAGCTATGGGGAGAACGTCAGCAGTGATCTTGTTTTTCAAAAATATTTCGCCCAGAATGGAATACAATCCGCCTGTTAAAAAGTGGTCTTCTAAAGTAACAAGCATATTGGAATTTTTCGCTGAATTAATAATTGCCTGTTCATCAATGGGCTTTACTGTCCTTATATTGGTAACCCCGATAGAATAACCTTTATCTTCAAGTATCTTCTTAGCTTCCATAGCCTGTTTGAGCAGGATGCCGTAAACGAGTATTACAGCGTCTTTTCCTTCAGATATGATCTCGGCTTTCCCGATCTCAAAGTCCTTAGAATGCTCAACAGCAGGTTTCAGATTGTTATATCTAATATAGAAGGGCGATTCGCTAGCCAGCACCTCAGGCAGACCAATGAGCATATCCTCCTCATCAGCGGGGCAGAACACATTCACGTTTGGAATGCCTCTCATAATAGAGACGTCCTCGATAGCCTGGTGAGTAGGTCCGTTTCCGTCGGAAAGGAAACCGGAGAAACCGCCGACCATTTTTACCGGGAGGTTCCCGATCCCTACATCGGTTCGAATAAATTCAAATGCACGCATCGTAATGAAAGTCGCGAGCGCGTGAGTGATAGGGATCCTTCCTCTAAGCGCAAGTCCCGCGGACATCCCGATCATAGTTTGCTCGGTGATGCCGGTATCTATGAACCTGTTCCCGATTTTATCCGGCAGTCCTCTAATGGCGGCTCTATTTTCCGCAGTAACTACAAGATACCTGTCGTCCTTTTTTACTAATTCATGTAAAAGATCTTCGTATGTCATTAAATTGATTTTAAATTTTAAAATTATCTCGCTACTATCGTCTCCGACGTCAGCTCGGCTTCTTTTTCGCCATGCAGTTCTTTCAAGAGCATGTCCACTTCTTCGTGTGTAAAATTAACGAACCACCTGTCGGCTCTTGCCTCTATGCTCGGCAGTCCTTTGCCTCTAACGGTCTCGGCAACTATTACGCTCGGCTTTCCTTCTGCTAAAGGAAAGTTTGCAAAGCCTTCCTGCAGTTCATCGAAACTATGACCGTTCAGTGATCTTCCTTCCCATCCGAAAGCTTTAAACTTGTCGGTGATGGAATTAAGCGGTATGAGTTCCTCGGTCTGTATGTTTGCCTGGAACTTGTTCCTGTCCACAACCGCTATAAGGTTGTCCAGTTTAAACGAAGCGGCGACAAGCGCGGCTTCCCAAACAGAGCCTTCATTGAGCTCGCCGTCACCGAGTATAACTACCACTTTGTTCTTTTGTCCCCTGAGTTTACAATCGAGCGCGATGCCTATTGACACACTGAGCAGATGTCCGAGTGACCCGGAATGAAATTCGATGCCGGGAATATTCCTGTTAGGATGCCAGTATATATTATCATTGGTCTTTAAATGATTTTTCAGTCTATCCCTTTCGATAAATCCCAGTTCCGCTAAAGTGCCATAAAGCGCCGGCACGTCATGTCCCTTAGATAAAAGGAGGTAGTCCCTCTCAGGATCGGTCAAGTTATCTTTGTTAATATTTAGGAAGTCTTTATAAAGGTAAACAATAAGGTCAGCACATGAGAGCGATGCTCCGATAAAGCATCCTCCGTCGGTTGACATCCTTATTATATGTTCTCTCACCTTAAAAGCAGTTTCTTCCAGGTCTTTTCTCTTTTGTTCTTCCATTAAATAATTTTGGTTTGTTCTTTTGTAATTGTTTTTAACTCGTCCAGATGGTTTCTATACCAGTTTACACCGGCATACATTTTATTGATATCGTAAATTTCCGGTTTTTCTTCTAGAATGGCTAATATCTCATCTAGCCCGAACATAGGATCCTTTTCATAAAGCTCATCATACACTCTATTAATAAAATCATAATCTTCTTTATAATCAATTGTGAACCTGTGCGTCATGGAGTAATCTTTTTCCGATTCCCATTCCACGTTTCCGATGCGGAATCTGTCGCTGTTTTCCCAGATATAGGGTGTCGTATGCTCCCTTTCCATAGGTAGTTTAGCCTCATTATACGCAGTCTCCAGCACTTCCATAGGCATTACCTCGACGTCATTTCCATCCGGGTATGTAGCGGGATGAAGATCGCTAACGAAGTCATATTTATCCTCGTTGTCGAGATAATAGTTTATCACTCTATCTATAATTTTGGGATCTATGAGGGGGCAGTCCGATGGGATCTTTACAATGATGTCAGCGTTGTACTTTTTTCCTACTTCGTAATGTCTCTCGAGAAGGTCGGTGGGATGTCCCCTGAAGCAGTTGAATCCGTATTCGGCGCAGAGTTTTTCCACATCGTCGTCTTCAGCGTCGTAAGTGGTTGCCACGACGACGGTTTTTGGAATTGCCGAAGCCTCTATCCTCTCGACCATTCTGACGAGCAGAGGTTTTCCGGCGAGAGGCATAACAATTTTTCCCGGTAAACGGGTAGAACCCGTACGCGCCTGTGTTACTATTACTATATTTTTATTTTTACTATCCAAATGAACTAAACAACCTATCTTGCGGCGCTGTAGCTTTTGTTGAACGGCTTTGCGCCTTTTGATATATCCTTACTGAAATCGTTAGTGCCCTCCAGAAGCTCTTTACATACCTGGGCTATATTATAAGAAGATACGCCTCCGTTTTGGATCGGCGTGAGTTCGCGAAGCTCCTCAATGGGAAACTCGGAATAAACTTCCTTACCAAGCGCTAAGCCGACATATACTACTGTCGAAAATTTAGTGATCAGCACATCACAGTTCGCTATCATGTGATCGGTATTACCCACGGAATACACGAGCGCTCCCGGAGCCCATTTCCTGATCTCCCTGGTCGCGCGCGGGACGTTTTCATTAGGATGCAGTTTAAATATAATCTGCTTACCGTCCGCGATTTCCATAACTCTTTTAATGAACTTCTTCCTGTTCTCGTATTTGTAGGTCTCTCTCGAATCTGACGTACATACAAGTACGTAATGTTTATGTGGAAAATTATTATTCAGATAATCGTTACAATGATCGAAATTAGGAAGACCTGTAACGACGATCTTGCTTTCGTCAGCCCCCTTTTTTGCGAATAGTTTCTTATATCCTTCCGATGCCACGCAGAATTTTGTGTATAGATTAGAAAGCCCGGTTGTGGACGTACTCGCAAAATATCTAGGAAGGTTAAATCTTTTCACCAGATGATATGTGAGATTTTCCGGATCGGTCATCCCCTCCTGTACGAGCACCATATTCTTGTCCCGTGTGTTTTTTGGAACAACGAGGTCACTGCACGTTACGACCAGGTCATAGTCATGAGATTTGCCCTCGAAATCATTTTTAAGTTTATGATTTTTGAGGTAGGCTTCCGTTCTGCGTTTAAACTTTCCTCCCAATACGGTAAAATTGAGGAGTCCCAGATTAGTGGCGAGCTTTTCGATACCGTCACAATAATAGGCGGAAAAATACATATCGTACCCTTCGAGGTGTTTGGATACTCTATGAAGCATCGTAGTTTGGTTCAGTGAACCACATATGAACAAGATCTTTTTCATAGGAAAGCCCGATATGTTTATAATATGCCTAATTTTAATTTTATTTTAAATGAATTTCTGTTTATAATAAACCCCTAATATATTATCAATTATGAATTTACACATATAGACAGGGATATTTTGAAACATCACTTAATATTTATATATTAAACAATAAATATAAGAAGTAAATTTTCTGAATTGTCATATAATTATTATTTTTTTGTAAGATTTTACGGATAATGCGAATTCCTCCCGAAAAGCTGGACGAGATAGCCCAGGCAAATGACATCATCGATATAATATCTTCTTACACGCGCGTGAAAAAGAGCGGTAAGTCGTTCCTTGCATTATGTCCGTTTCACCCGGATAAAAATCCGTCGATGAACATATCTCCCGAGAAACAGGTATACCATTGTTTTTCCTGCGGGGCGAGCGGTAACGTGTATAAGTTTGTGCAGGATTACGAAAAGGTAACGTTCGTCGAAGCGGCGCAGATACTTGCAGACCGCGCGGGGATAGAGCTTAACTATTCATGGAGCTCTCCCGACACGTCAAACGAAGTTTCACTTTTATTCGAAATAAATAAATTCGCGGCGAAGTATTTCCATAATAATCTGAAGAACGCCCCCGATGTAGAGCGCAACTTTGTGATGGACTATCTCGCAATGCGGAGAATAAAACCGGACACAGTGAAGAAGTTCGGTGTCGGGTACGCGACAAAGGACTGGGAAGGACTCTTCAATTACTTCGCCGAGGATAATACGTTCAAGGCGAGGGACGTGGAGACGGCGGGCTTGATATTAAAGAGGGAGAACGACAAGACGCGGTTTTATGACAGGTTCAGGGGACGGCTGATATTCCCGGTATTCAATGAGAGCGGGAAGGTGGTGGCGTTCGGCGGAAGGATATTGTATGAGGATGAGAAAGGGGCGAAGTATATTAACTCGCCTGAATCGAAGATATACAACAAGAGTAAGATATTGTACGGGCTGAACTTCGCGAAAGAGAGCATACGTACGCTGGATTACATACTACTGGTAGAAGGTTACATGGACGTGATCTCGCTTTACCAGGCCGGAGTGCATAACGTGGTGGCATCGAGCGGTACTTCGCTGACGGAAGACCAGGCGAGATTGATCTCACGATACACAAAGAACGTGGCACTGTTGTTCGATTCGGACTTCGCGGGAGTGAAAGCGGCGCGCCGTGGGATAGAGATACTGCTTGAGGCGGGACTGGACCTGAATATAGTTTCACTGCCGGAGGGTGAGGACCCGGATTCGATAGTTAATAAGGAGGGTAAGGACGGTTTCCTTAAGCATCTTAATAAGAAGAAGTCCGTGCTGAGGTTTGTGGGTGACATATACGAGAAAGAGGACAAACTTTCTACGCCGGAGGAAAAGACGGTATTTGTCAAAGAGATGATAGCGTACATTAGCAAGATGCCGGACAGCATCAAGCGTGCGTTTTATGTGAAGGAGATAGCGTCGGCGTATAATTTGTATGAGTCGGACCTGCGCGCGGAGCTGGAGAAGGCGGTGAAGGATAGCAGAAATACTAATGGAAATGCAAATACTTCAAGATCTTTTCAGAAGAAAGAACCTTTTCCCAAGAATAAGAAATCGGATAAAGATGCTGAAGTTGTAAGTGAAGAAATTTTAAAAATTTTTATAAAGGCGGATCCAGAATCTTTGGAATTTTTTAAGGAAAATTTATTTATAGATTATATAAAAGAAAAATGGTTGGAGGATGTAGTTGTATATTTCTTAAATCAGATTGATAATATAGGTAAAGTAGATATAGGATTAGCTCTTAATGAAATAGATGATGATAACCTAAAATCCATTTTAGCATCACTTAGTGTGGACAAATACATGGCTAGCGAGATTGAAAGAGAATCAAGAAATGATCATTTTACTTCAAAAGTCGAAGAGAAAGTAAATATGAAATTTGTTAAAGATGTTTTGAAGAAACTAAAAAAAAGAAAATTAATAGATGACAGAATTACAAAAAATAAGCAATTGGCAAAAGCATTGCTTGAAGGAAAAAACAAAGAAGAAATAAATGGCTTAACTTATGAGGTTAAAACCATTGACAATGAAATAAATCAGCTGGAGAGATCATGATAAAATTCATGTTAATATTAGCTGCGGTCGCGGTGCCGTGTATGGTGATGGCGCAGGATGGAAGTAGTACGACCACGGAAGTGAAAACGAACGTTGCGAGTGACTCGCTGGATGTGCCGATGGACGCTCCGTTTATGGGAGAGAAGTTCATACGGTATATGTATAAGCCGGATAAGCGTCCGAGAGATAAAAGCGAATGGGGCGACAAGAAGTACTTCGTGCTGGAGGTGTCCACAGACCGCTTGCCTACGGGTGAGATGAGAGCGATGCCTTTTACTACGATAGTGTGGGAGGGCGAAGAATTTTTCGTGGCATTCGAAGTTGTTACATCATTCGATACGAAAGAAGAAGTATTAAAGTACGCGGAAGAAAATGGGATAACCGATATTGACCTTACTGATTACGAGGAGGTGTCCCCGGAAGATTCAGAATAATTAAGTGACCTAATTCAAGGAAAGTAAAGTGCCTTTAGGCACATTATTGAAAATTTCCCTTCTTGTTCTATCAAGTAGCATTGGAGAGAGTAACAAAAAGTTTAATTCTCTGATTTCATTGAACATTTCCTTTCTCTTCCAGAATTGTAAATCTTTTAAGAGCATATCAATTTCAGGGTGTTTTTCATAGAGAAAATGAAGCAACCACCATCGTCGTCTAAGTGTAATGGCTGACGCAACATTTAAAACATACCCATATCCAGCATACTCTAGCAAGTCTGTTGTCTTTTCATATAAACTTTCCAAGTTATTTATATTTAGTCTCAAATTGTAGGTTAAGTCAATTAAATATTTAAATGTGTCAATCTGATTACTGAGAGGAAGTTTACTGGACGATACAATTAGTTTATTTAAACTAAGTATATCAATTCCTTCTTTTGCGAATTTGTTGTTGTGAGCAACAAACTTAATAAACCCATGGAATTTGTCATTCAGATTTTTTCTAGAATTGTAAGCTCTATATTTTAATTTCACAGCCAAATTTTGATAATAGAAGGCTTCACGAGAATTATTCTCCAGAAACAATTTGGTTGCTTTTTGTGCAAACAAAGTTCCAAGCATCGACCAATATTCGGATCTTTGCTCACTATTTTTTATATGGAGATTAAGTCCAAATGCTATCCCTCGAAATAATTCTTCGACCGATGATTTCGTAAAATTCTTTTCAAGTTGAAGGAGATTAAGCGAATTCCTATCTCTTTCCTTAATAACAGAGTTTTTCTCTAATACATGGTCAATAGATTTATACAGCTCTTGAAATTTTCCGAATTGGTTACTTAATCTTAAATACCTTAATTCATTAATTAAATTATAAATTGTCTCATCGGTTCCCGTATTATATTTAGGACCCACAGTAAAACTATTTGATATTTTAAATAACAAGTTACAAGTTGCTCTGCCAATTTTTGTTTTCCCTCTAACTTCATTATTAAAAAAGAAAAAGTGCTCATTCCACTTCATTGTTCTTGGGTTATATAACGGAACTATTTCCCAAGATTTTGGATCCAAGTAATGTGTTTTGTTACCCTTATTAGTATTACATCTAGTACATGCAATTGCCCGATTACTTATGTCATCAGGGCCATTCTTGTCAGCTGGTAAAACGTGATCCATTGGGTAAATGTCATTTTTTAGATCACATTTACAATATTCGCATTTATATGCTGCTTTAATAATTAATATGTTAAAATCTATATCCATAAGTAAATATAACTATAGTAACATATATAATCCCTTTAAAATTTTATTATTATGTTTTCGGTAAGATTACTGAGGTTACTTCACCCTATACCAAACACAACTTTTCCCCAGAGAAACATCATTATAGTCACAATCAATGAGCCGGCAAGATTTAGCCATATACCGGCTTTTATCATGTCTTTCACTTTTATCATGTCACTTCCAAAGACGATCATATTTGCAGGTGTTGCAATCGGAAGCATGAACGCGAAGGATGCCGCGATCGTAACGGGTATCATCAACAATAACGGGTCGACTCCTATAGATTGCGACAGGACAAGTATAACGGGCAGAAATATTTGCGATGAAGCAGTATTAGATGTGAACTCGGTGAAGAAGTTCATGAAAGTCGTTATGCTGAGGACGAGTACAAATGTCGGGAACACTGCAAAGACAGCTAGCTGATCTGCCATCCATTGAGAAAGCCCGGTTTTTATAAAGCCCTCGGCTAGCGCAAATCCGCCTCCAAATAAAAGTATCACTCCAAAAGGTATTTTAGAAAGTGCGCGCGTATTCATCAGCATTTTACCCTTCGGATTTTTCGCGGGTATAATAAAGAGAATGAGCGCCATAAAAATCGCTACGGTCGCGTCAGTATAGTATTCCGGATTAGGAAAAAGTTTATTCCATCCCGGTAGCAAAAGGTCTCCTATCTGCAGGTCAGCCCGTGTGAACCATAACACCGCCGTTCCGACAAAGACGGTAAGCACCATCTTTTCTTCGTAAGTGATCTTCCCGAGTGAGAGGTACTCCTCTTTTAATATAGTCGGGTCGAGCCCTGCGTATGAGTCTCTATGTATGAAAAATTTCTTTAACAGGAAGAACGCTACGACGAAAAGTATTAGTGATGTAGGAAGAGCAAAAACAAACCATGTGGTGAAGTTAACAGTCTGCTCATTGGGAAATGCTTTTATGTAATTGCTCAGGAATATCAGATTAGGCGGTGTGCCGACAAGTGTTGCAATACCGCCGATAGATGAAGCATACGCTACACCAAGCAGTAGCGCTATCGAAAACCCGGCAGTGCGCCCGGACTGGTTATTGATCTCATAAACTATAGCAAGTGTGGTCGGGAGCATCATCATCACAGTCGCGGTATTGGAGATCCACATGGAAAGAAAATAGGACGCGAACATAAAGCTAGCGAGTATCTTACCGGGGTGGTTTCCGACGGACATTATTATCCTAAGCGCTATCCTTCTGTGGAGATTCCATTTTTCCATCGCAATTGCTATTATAAACCCGCCGATAAAAAGGAATATCACCTGATTCATATACAGGGGAGCGATGTCGTTAGTATTCATTATTCCGAAGAAAGGGAAAAGTATGAACGGCAGTATGGCAGTAACCGCGATCGGCACTGCTTCAAGTATCCACCAGACAGCCATCCATACGGCTATCGAAAGCATATAAGTAAGCTGTGGTCTTGCGGGATCTATCTCGACTAACAGATTTATTAACAGCGCAATGAGAGGACCCAGGGCAACCTTTATAAGCTGGATAACAGGGTCATCGCTACGGGAAAAGAACCCATGGAAACGATGAATATTGAATTTTCGGTCGGGAGAATTGTTCAAGTTCTAATCCGGATTTTCTGCAATTTAAACGCTTTAGGCTTTAGATAATACGATAAACCAATTCCATAAGCGAGCGTATATTAATAATATATTAATTGACTTTGTTTAAGCAAATCTTTTGTTTAAACTTTAATAATCAGAAGGTTGGGGGACCTTTATAAACCATAATCCAGATCATAATGATTAAAAGATTACTTACTGCTTTACTTCTTATCGCCCCTTTGGTTGTCTCGGGATTTTTGGCGAATAAATTCACGCCGGAACCGGACATCAAAGAAGAAGAGGAGCATGAGGGAATGTCCGGAGCACTTCAGTCGCTCGAATTCTGGACCATTCAAAGGGCTTACCCAAACAGCGATATTCCGGATGGTAAATATGAGGAAGCATTCGAGTATTCCAAAAATACCCTGAGGAAGGAAGCCGACAACTCCGGCACCTCATGGACACAACTGGGTCCCCATAATTTTGGCGGCAGGACGATCTCATTAGCACTCAATCCGGGCAATCCGAACACGATATACGCCGGTTCGGCAAGCGGAGGTTTATGGAGAAGTTACACAGGTGGTGTGGGCACGAGCGCATGGGAAAACATTCAAACAGGATTTTCTGTTCTAGGCGTTGGTTCGATAGCTATCAACCCTCAAGATACAAATGAAATGTATATTGGAACGGGAGAGGTCTATGGCTACGGAATGTCATTTGGCGGTATAAGCGTAAGAACGACACGGGGCAGTTATGGAATAGGTATTTTGAAAACAACAGACAACGGCGCTACATGGTGGAAAACGCTCGACTGGTCTCCAAATACAATGAGAGGGGTGGAAGTTGTGAGAATCAATCCGCTCAATCCCAATACTGTCTGGGCAGGAACTTCAGAGGGTACTTACGTTACCTTCGATGCCGGGAATAACTGGGAGCAGGTCGATACTACAATAATGGTAACGGACCTTATAATAAATCCGAACGATACGGGCACGGTATTGATAGCATGCGGAAATCTTGGCAGTACGGGGACAGGTTTTTACAGAACGACTAATTCCGGCGCCAACTGGACTAAAATAACATCAGGGCTCCCTGCATCATGGGGCGGAAAGGCAATATTCTCTATATACGGTTCTTCCCCGAATACAGTATTTGCAAGCATAGGAAACGGCGCGGCGACCGGGGCAGGTACATGGTTAGTTAAAAGCACTAACTTTGGTCTAACATGGTCAACCAGGACAACGAACGATTACGCAACATACCAGGGATGGTATTCGCATTTCGCAGTTGTGAACCAGTCCGATTCGAGCAAGGTACTTTGTGCCGGTGTAGACGTTTATAAATCAACAAACGGCGGATTTAATTTATCACAAAAGTCATTCTGGTATCTGTGGGACCTCGGCAGAACTCCAATCGGAGGACCTGAGGGACCGCCGGATTATTCACACGCGGATCATCACTGTTTTGTAACACATCCGAGCGATCCTAACATAGTTTACCTGGGAAATGACGGTGGAATATTCAGAACGACGGATTTCGGGGAGACCTTTTCGGGTTTAAACGGAGGTTACCAGACACAGCAGTTTTATAATGGATTCAACTCCGCAGAAACCGATTCGATGCTTTCGATCGGTGGACTTCAGGATAACGCGAGCGCAATATGGGACGGACAACTTGCCTGGATAAGGGTGCTTGGCGGAGACGGAAACTGGGCGGCGATAAACTATAGGAATACCGATACGATGTATTGTACGGCACAATATCTGAATCTATTCAGGTCAGTGGACGGCGGTTCAAACTTTGATAACGTTGCGCCTCCGACAGGCGGAACAGGCGGATTTGTTTCTCCGTTCATGCTTGCTCATGGAAACCCGCAATTGATATATTCAGCCAATGTACTTATATACAAATCAACTAACGGAGGAAATAGCTGGTTATCGCCGAACGCAGGCGTTCAGCTGGACGGCAACAATCCTTCGCTGGGAATGTCTGTGTCACCTTTGAATGATAATCTCGTTTATGTTTCATCATCGCCGGTAGTATCGAACGGGAAGGTATTTAGAACTACAAACGGAGGAACGACCTGGCAGAACGTAACCGGTACATTGCCGAACAGGTACATGATCGATATTGCGGCAGACCCGGTAGAGGAATCCGTTGTATATGTAACGGCATCGGGATTTGGTACAGACCATCTATATAAGTCGACGAATTACGGTGACACATGGGCGAGTGTGGACAATAATCTCCCCGACGTGCCGACTTCGTCGGTCGTGGTCGATCCGTTAAACAACCAGCATATATATCTCGGTAATGACATCGGTGTTTATGTAACTACAAACGGCGGTACTAACTGGCAGGAATTTAAAGTGGGAATGCCGGACGCTTCGATAGTTATGGACCTGAGTATTTCAAAGCTAAACAGGAAACTGCGCGCGGCTACACACGGAAGTGGTGTCTGGGAAAGAGACCTGCTCTCTCCGATGGTGGGCATTACGCCGATAAGTTCGGAACTGGATTATAATCTCGGACAGAACTATCCGAATCCGTTTAACCCGGAGACAAAGATAAACTACAGCATTAAGAAAGCAGGTAATGTACAGATAGTAATATATGATATACTCGGCAAGGAGGTTGCAACACTTGTGAATGATTTCCGTTCGCCGGGTAACTATGAAGTGACATGGAGAGGTGTTACAAATTCAGGTATACCGGCTGCATCGGGTGTATATTTTTACACGATCAGGTCGGGTGATTTTTACAAGGTCAGGAAGATGACTTTAGTAAGGTAAAGTTTTTTATGAGCCGCCCTTCTTTTTTTGGAGGGCGGTTTGTACCTTTTAATCTCCTTACATTTCTCTACGCAAAACCTTATTTTCCATTAAAATCAATAAATTTTGGCAGAAGAAGTAATATATAAGGGCATTGCCGCATCTCCCGGTATTTCGATAAGCAAGGCGTACCACTATGCAAAAAACCAGGTTGTAATAGACGATGCTCAGCTGGATGAGGAAGAGATCACCCAGGAATTGGAAGATTTCGACGAATCCATACGCATATCGCTGAAGGAACTGAACAAGATATATGAATTATCGAGGGAGAGGATCGGTGATGAGACCAGCCGGATATTCGATGCTCAGATGGAGATACTCAATGATGACTTCTTTATCAACATGGTGAAGGAAAAGATAAAGGAAGGAAGACGGACGGCGGGGTATATATTCAGCAAGGAGATAGGGAAGTTAACGAATGCGCTGTCGAATTCGGATGATGACTATATGCGCGACCGTGTCACAGATATAAATGACGTACGCAACCGAGTTATTCGCAACATGAAGCGCGGTAAGCTCGTTTCGAAGGTTGAGGAGAACTCTATAATAGTGGCGCATGAGCTTACACCGGCAGATACGATACTTTTCAGCAGAAGAAAGGTGCAGGGGTATGTGACGGACATTGGCGGGGTGACAGGACACGCGGCTCTTATTGCGAGGGCTCTGAGAGTGCCGGCGGTTGTTGGTACGAAGGTGGCTTCGTATAGGGTGCTGACGGGTGAGTTGGTGATAGTGGACGGGTTCAGCGGGTTATTTATAACCGGACCGACGGATGAGACAATAGAGAAATATAAAGCCAAGCTTGAGGAGATAAAGGAGTACGAGAAGAAGCTGTATGAGGTATTTGATTTTCCGTGTGAGACTAAGGATAAGAAACACATAGAGCTTTCCGCGAATATAGAATTCGATGAGGAGATAGATTTTGTTACGAAGTTCGGGCATTGCAGTATCGGATTATACAGGACGGAGCATTTGTTTTTGGAAGCGGGGGACTTTCCTTCAGAGAAATATCAGATAGAGGAGTACTCTCACATAGCTAACGTAACATATCCAAACACGGTAACAATCAGAACGTATGACATTGGCGGAGATAAACTTCTTCCCAGCTCACAAAAGGAAGCGAACCCTTTCCTTGGGTGGCGGGGTATACGCATTTGTCTAGACCGGGTGACGGTGTTTAAGGAGCAGCTGCGGGCGATGCTGATCGCGTCACGGCAGAGGAATCTCAAGATAATGTTTCCGATGATATCGTCGCTGGACGAGGTGAGGCGCGCGAAGGAGATACTGGAAGAGGTGAAAGCGGAGCTCGATGGGCAGGGGGTGACATACGATAAAAATATCCCGGTCGGGATAATGGTTGAGGTGCCGTCGACGTATTTTATTGCGGAGGAGCTGGCAAAGGAAGTGGATTTTTTTAGTATAGGGACGAACGATCTCATACAGTATCTACTCGCGGTGGACAGGGGGAATGAGCTTATAGCGGACATGTTCCAGCAATTTCATCCGGCGGTGGTAAAGACGATAAAGAAGATAATCGACACGGGGCATAGGAACGAGATACCGGTGAGCATTTGCGGGGAGATGGCATCGAATCCCATCGCGGCCGTACTACTGATAGGACTTGGCGCGGATGAGCTGAGCGTGGTGCCGTCGGTATTCCCGGAAATAAAGAGTATAATCCGCTGTCTAACATACGATGACGTAAAAGATCTCGCCGGTGAAATACTGACATACAATACAGAAAAGGAAGTCAGGGATAAGATAACAGCGTTTTACGAGGAGAATGTGGGAGTGAGATTTGCGCGACCGTCATCGGAATAACCCGCCTAATACCTTTAATCTCATTTATTTATGGAGTATTTTAGGGTTTATAAAATTGCACCCGAATGGATATAGATCAAATACGCGCGTACGATAAATCGAACATGTTCGATGTGCTAAAGGACTTCCCACAGCAGGTGGAGGAAGCCGTCAGTATAGCAACCGCTTTCGAGTTTAAGCATCTGAATACGGACGGAATACAGAACGTGGTAGTGAACGGGCTGGGCGGTTCGGCTATCGGCGGTGATTTTGTTAGAAGCTATGCGGCATACGAGATGAAGGTCCCGATGGCTGTGAACAGGAATTACAATCTACCGGGATTCGCCGATGAGAATACGCTAGCGGTCATATCGAGTTACTCCGGAAACACGGAAGAGACACTGAGCGCGTTCAAGGAAGCGAGAGATAGGAATTGCAGGATACTATGCATCACGTCCGGGGGTGAAGTAGAAAGAATTGCAAATGACAACAACATCGACGTGCTAAAGATACCGGGCGGACTTCAACCGAGGTGCGCTCTGGGATATTCATTCTTTTCGCTTTTGATCGCACTAACGAAATTAGGACTAATACCGGATAAATCTCCAGAAATAACAGCAACGATAAAGCACTTACAAAATCTTTCACATAGCTATTCATATTTTTCATCGGAACACAATCACCCGATAATGATAGCGGAGGAAGTAAAGAGTCACCTTCCCGTTATTTATTCATCATCGGACGTGCTGGATGCCGTAAACCTGAGATGGCAGGGACAGATATCGGAGAACGCAGAGGTGCTTGCATACGGAAATTTCGTTCCTGAGATGAATCACAATGAGCTGGTGGGATGGAATCTGAATGAAGAGATTCTAAGCCGTATCGTTGTTATATTGCTCTGCGACAGGGATGACAATGATAGGGTAAAGCTGAGAATGAAGATCACAACCGACATATATAAAGAGAAATGCAGCTCGATAATCGCCGTAGAGTCCGATGCGGAAACGAAACTGGAGAGAATATTCGAGCTGACATACCTGGGAGACTGGATGAGCTTTTACCTGGCTATACTGAACGGAGTAGATCCAACGCCCGTGGAAGCAATAAATTACCTCAAAAACAAGCTTTCCGAGGCAAAATAAGGTATATTTGCATTATTGTTTGTATTTCATTTTTTAAAAATTTTTTGAAAATTAAGGCTTCATAAAATAATATCTTAATGCCCGAAAATCTCGTCAACTTTCTAATACTTCTCGCGAAAATAGCCGTAGTTCATGGTGTCCTTTTAGGAGGTGTCGCCTACACAGTTTACATGGAAAGGCGCGTATCCGGATTCATTCAAAACAGATACGGTCCGAACAGGGTAGGACCGGAAGGACTTCTCCAACCTCTTGTTGACGTGATAAAGCTTTTATTAAAAGAAGATATAGTACCGACGAACGCTAACAGACTCATCCACGCGCTCGCGCCGGGAATTTCAATTGTTGTTTCATTGTCGACCATTGCGGTTATCCCGTTCGGAGACACGATAGATCTTTTCGGAAAGACGATCAAACTCCAGATAGCAGATGTAAACATCGGGATATTATACATACTCGCAATGCTTTCGTTAGGAGTTTATGGTATTACACTCAGCGGATGGTCCTCAAACAGTAAGTACTCACTTCTCGGGGGACTAAGGTCATCAGCACAGATGATCAGTTACGAGCTGTCGATGGGTCTTGCGGTGCTTGGTATTATAATAATCAACGGAACACTCGAACTCGATACAATAGTACAAAACCAGTACGGCTGGAAATGGAACATAATATTACAGCCGGTTGGATTTATAATATTCCTTGTTGCGGCTTTTGCCGAGACTAACAGAGCTCCATTCGATCTGCCTGAAGCGGAGCAGGAGCTTGTCGGCGGTTACCACACGGAATATTCCAGCATGAAGTTCGCAATGTTCTTTCTCGCGGAATACGCGGCGGTCATAGTTTCATCCGCATTAATATCAACGCTATATCTCGGCGGATGGCAATTCCCATATCTGCAGGATTTCGGGTTGCCGGCATTGGTTGTCAGCCTTTTACAGGTGCTGACATTCTGCGTGAAAGTTGTCGCACTGGTATTTTTCTTTGTATGGGTAAGGTGGTCAATACCGCGATTCAGATATGACCAGCTTATGGACCTGGGATGGAAGGTAATGCTTCCACTAGCATTATTGAACTTACTTGTAACTTCGGTAGTTATATTATTATTAAAATAAGCAGTAAAGAACATTAACTAAACCCGATATAAGATGAAAAAGTTAGCTTTTTTAGCAATTATCCTCAGTTTCTTCTTCGTAAACAGCGCAAAATCTCAGTCATATTATAATTTTACACTTCAGGACCTTGACGGAAATGATGTATCGCTGGATGAACTTGTTGCAAAAGGACCGGTATTTTTGAGCTTCTGGGCAACATGGTGTAGTCCATGTAAAGAGGAAATGAAATATCTACAGGACATATACAATAAGTATAAAGACAAAGGATTTACTTACCTTGCAGTAAATACAGATTCACAAAAATCGCTATCGAAGGTCAAGACATACATTTCATCAAAGGGATACACATTCCCTGTAGTGCTCGATACGGATGAAAAGATCTTTGAGGCATACCTGGGCGAAGGCTTACCGTATTCACTCCTTATAGGAACGGATAAAAAGATCTCTTCAAAGCACGTCGGATTTTTGCCCGGCGACGAGGAAAAGATAGAGAAAGAGGTCGTAGAGCTCCTGCCATCCGGTAATTCAGAATCAATGGATAAATAAACCTTTTAGGGTTCGCTCTTTTAAGGAGGGCGAACCTTTTTATATTTTAAAGAGGGTAAATGAAAAAAACATTACTAACTTCACTCGTTATTATTTTCTTTTCACTGTGCAACTCCTCATATTCCCAGATAAATCTGAACGTCGACGCTTCTCTTAAAAATCTTTTGAGATATGGTAGCGGGTCAGAATACCAGGGTTCTCAGAAAGTAAGAAAGGAATACTTCGAAAATCTGGCAGACGCGAGGATCAATATAAACGATTTTGTTTTCGGTGCGAGGCTGGAAGTAAGCGACCCGATCGAATACGGTCTCGACTTTAAAGGCATCCGTAAGAGATTCGTTGAATACAATAACAGGGATTTCGGTGTTTCGCTGAGAGCGGGAGACTTCTGGGATATATTTTCTAGAGGTATGACACTCAATGTATTCGAGGACAGAGCTCTAGGTTATGATACGGGAATAGACGGTGTAAGGGTGACCTATGAGAACAAGTTTGGGAAAAAGAAGAACCCTGTGAGATTCCGCGGGCAGATCATCGGCGGAGACCTCACATACAGCGATTATCTTAATCCGGACAGGATAGAGGATTATAAGATAAGGAATGTGAACTTCGACATATCACCTCTGAAAATGCTGACGATCGGCGGAAGCTATATATATTCAGAGGGAAGACTGCCGACGGGAACAGATACAACCGACATACAGGCATACCTGCCGGAACTGAATTTCGATTTCAACATTCCGGATTTTCAATTTTATACATCGTACGCAAGGAAGCACGTTAACACAACCCCAAATGCAATTTACCCTCAGGAAATATCTGCAGAAGGTGACGGGCTTTATTCATCGATCTCATACACAAGAGGCAATGTCGGTATAACTGCAGAGTATAAGAATTACAGGTTTGACGTGACTAACCCGGACAACCAAAGCCCGGACAGACCGACTAAGATGTTACCGTTTCAGAATCCTCCAACCGCTCAGAGGGAGCATACCTCCACGCTGGTTTCAAGAAATCCTCACGTGACGAACTTTAATGATGAGGTTGGGGGACAGCTCGATATACTTTATGCGGCAAATGATAAGCTGACATTTATTTTCAACGGAAGTATAGCATCACGTCACTATATGTATAACAACGTAGATACTTCGGGAACGACGGTTTACGTGAGAGTGGACAGGGATTTCGATTACATTCCCGATCTGGATGCATCATTTTCTCCATTCTGGGAAGTATATGCAGAGGGTGAGTATTACGCATCGGATAAGCTTTACCTGAAGCTGGCATACGCAAGGCAGAGCGAAACGACTTATAACCAGCAGAATCCATTAAGCAGTGAGACTATTCAGGCTACGACGATTCCGAGTGAGATAAGATATTCTTTCAATAATAAGTACACGCTTAAATTAATTGTAGAACAGCAATGGGTAAATAATTCGATAAGGATCGATCAAAAAGGGTATATGAATCAATTTGTATCATTGAACCTTACGAGGTCGCCGGAATTTAGTATCGCCTTAAATGCTGAATTTACAAATGATGAAGAGGAGCCGACAGATACACAGTCATGGCTTCTTGCAGAAGCATTATATAAGCTGAACCAATCAAACATAATTACTGTTTCCTATGGAAAGGAAAGAGGCGGACTCAGATGTACCAACGGGATCTGCCGATTCGTAAACCCGTTTGAAGGATTCAGGCTCGCAATTCAATCACAGTTTTAAAATTTTATAGGATCATTATTATGAAAAAGCTAAGATCATTAATAATTATTCTGATACTAATGGCAGGAAGCACGGTCTTTTATTCCTGCGAGAGTAATGACAGCACTGTATATCCAACGGCTAATACTACTCCACCGCTGACGCTTTTACTGCCGTCGAATAATTCGACCATTAATACGACGGGCGCGACATTCGATTGGACAGACCTGCCTAATGCGATCGCATACGGGCTACAGGTAGCGACTGACGTGAATTTTACCAACCTGGCAATTGACAGCACGGGATTCACGGCATCGCGGGTAGATCTCGACAGCGGCCGGCTGGCAGATAATACGACATATTATTGGAGAGTAAGAGGTATTAGGACAGCAGATACGACCTCATGGACAAGCTCGAACAATTTCTCCGTGCAGGTAGCATTGGTATCGGCTAATAATAAGGTGCTGGTGGAGATGTTCACAAATACAAGCTGTATCCCATGCGTACAGGCTAACACATACCTGGACAAGATACAGAACCTCGAAGGAATTACGAATAACGATGCGGACGTAGTAATGATAAGGTATCACTCAACCCTTTACCCGAACGACCCGTTCTATTTATTCAATACTTCGGCTAATGATGCGAGACAAAGTTATTACAACGGCGGAATTTTTAATCCGTATGCTTTCCTGGATGGAACATTTATGGGTAATTACAGCTCGAGTGCATGGACATCTTTGATCAATAACAACTTCGGAACGCTGACATCATATGCTTTTACCTACAGTAACAGTTATAACACTAACAACAGGCAGGGAACATTTAACGTGACTGTGAACCAGATAACGGGTACGCAGGTGGGTGACCTGGTGATGCACGTGGCTGTAACGGAAGACGAGCTAATGTATAACGCTCCAAACGGTGAGACGGAATTTAATAATGTATTGAGGGATCTTCTGACACCGGGTACAGGTGAAATGGTCAATGTGTCGGCAGGCGGTTCGGCATCGTTTACATATAATTATACATTGAATTCACAGATAAACGATAACAACGCGCATATAATAATGTTTCTGCAAAGCTCAGGTACGAAGCAGGTCTATGCGGTTGAGATCGAAAAGATAAGATAAGTTTATTGGGTTGGGGCTTACTTAGTGGTAAGCCTCAGTCCAACTATCCCACCGATAATAAGCATTATAAAAAAGATTCGCACCAATTCTTTAGATTCCCCGAATAGAATCATTCCCAGGATGGCAGTTCCTACAACACCAATGCCCGTCCATACGGCGTAACCGGTGCCGATAGGAATTTCTTTTACTCCGAGAGCGAGGAAGTAGAAGCTAAGTATCATCGTTATCACAGTGAAGATAGTGGGACCGACCTTTGAAAGACCATCGGAGTATTTTAGCCCGATAGCCCAGGAGATCTCAAAAACGCTCGCAATAAGTATATATATCCATGCCATATTAAATAGATTTGGTTAGTTAAATAGGTCAGGAAAGCCAGTTGGTTCTGTCCAGGCTCCTGTATTGAATAGCCTCGCTGATGTGAGCCGGCTGTATATTCTCTTCACCGGCGAGGTCAGCGATAGTACGGCTTACTTTTAAGATGCGGTCATATGCTCGCGCAGACAGCCCGAGTTTATTGATCGCCATTTTCATAAGATTCTCGCAATCAGCATCGACACAGCAGAAATTTTTGATCTCTTTGGAACTCATGTGAGCATTTGCATAAATTCCTTTTAGATTTCGGTACCGTGCATTCTGAATTCCCCTTGCCTGTGTGACCCTCTCACGAACTACGGACGATGGTTCTCCTTCAGCTTTGCTCGAGAGCTCTTCATATTTTACAGGATTAACGTGAACATGGATGTCAATTCTGTCCAGTATAGGTCCCGATATCTTTGCGAGGTGTTTTTGGATCTCGTATTCAGAGTACATCTCCATTTCTTTGGCGGTACCTGCGGGAGTGGGATTCATCGCTGCTACGAACATAAAATTACACGGGTACTGTACGGTGATCTTTGAGCGGGAAATGGTAACGTTCCTGTCTTCCAGGGGCTGCCGCATGACTTCGAGTACGTTCTTTTTAAACTCCGTGAGCTCATCAAGGAAAAGTACTCCGTTATGCGCAAAAGAAATCTCACCGGGCTTTGCATTGGGGCCGCCGCCGACAAGTGAGACGTCGCTGGCAGTATGGTGCGGAGAGCGGAATGGTCTCGTTGAAATAATCGATGCATCGGACGGTATCATTCCGGCTATAGAGTGTATCTTCGTCGTTTCGAGCGCTTCCTCAAGAGTGAGAGGGGGAAGTATCGTAGGGAGGCGTTTTGCAATCATGGACTTACCGGAGCCGGGGAGACCTATCATTATTATATTGTGAGCTCCTGCGGCGGCGACCTCCATAGCTCGCTTTACCTCCGCCTGGCCTTTCACATCAGAAAAATCCACTGGATATCTATGGTGATCGTCAAAGAGCTTCTTGGCGTCAATATTTATTGGAGATAAGATTATGTCACCGTTAATAAATTGTATAACGTCGTTCAAAGTTTCGAACGGGTAAACTTCAATTCCCTCAACAATGCCGGCTTCCTGCGCATTTTCAACAGGAAGAATAATGCCTTTAAATCCGTTCTTTTTAGCTTCAATAGTAATGGGTAATACGCCCGGTATTTTGCGAAGTTTTCCATCAAGCGAAAGCTCACCGATAAAAAGATAATCGCCGATGCTTTCCGGATCCACCTGTCCGGTTTCGCTGAGTATGCCTATTGCTATAGGAAGATCGAACCCCGATCCTTCCTTTCTTATATCTGCGGGAGAGAGATTCACGGTATACCGTTTTACGGGAAATTCAAATCCGGAATTTTTAATGGCGGCGGCTACTCGCTCACGGGATTCTTTTACGGCGCTATCGGGCAGTCCGACGATGGCAAAGCTAAATAGTCCTCTATCAATGTGAGTCTCAACTCTTACAATGAAAGCATCGACTCCATATGTGGTGGCAGTAAGGACTTCGGATATCATTGTTAGTTTTTCTTTTTAAATATCATTCCAATTGGTACGCCTTCAAACCCGAACTTGCTTCTGAGCTTTTTTTCGAGGAATCTTTTGTAGCTTTCTTTGACCATTTTGGGTTCATTGCAAAAGAAAGCGAATACCGGAGGAGCGGATTTGACCTGTGTGATATAATTTATTTTGAGCTCTCTTCCCCGCGCTGACGGATGAGGCGTGTTCTTAATCTCTTTTTGGAGTTCTTCATTTAGCTCACTTGTTTTTATTTCACGTTTCCTTTCATTGTAAATAGTTACAGCTTCTTCGAGTACTTTATGTATGCGTTGTTTTGTGAGCGCTGAGATGAAAATTATCTTAAGGAAGTTATATGTCTTAAGGTGGTCATTTATTTTGTCGCGTATTATTTCGGCAGTCTTTTCATCTTTTTCCACAAGGTCCCATTTATTAATTACAAGGAGAAGACCTTTTTTATAGTAAAGAACTTCCTCAATGATATTTACATCCTGTTTGTCTAGTTTAAAAACCGCGAGTTTAATATCGGAGGCATCGGAAAGGGCTTCCATAATCTCAGTTGCATCTATAACAAGGATTGCTACATCGCACCTCTGGATAGATTTAAACGTACGCATCGTGGAGTAAAACTCAAGAGATTCATTCCTTTTTATTTTGCTCTTTTTCCTGAGTCCGGCTGTATCGATGAGGACCACGTCTTCCCCGTGGTATTTTAAAATAGAATCGATAGAGTCTCTTGTCGTGCCGGGTATATCTGTAACGATGTTCCTATCTTCTTTCAGGAGGGCATTTACAAGCGATGATTTACCTGCGTTAGGTTTTCCGACCACAGCAAATTTCATGCGGTCGTCCTCTTCCTCAGGTTCGGTAGAGGGAATATCTTCTGTAAGGATATCGAGAAGTTCGGCGACATTTCTGCCTGTATTTGCTGCAATAGGTATAGGTTCTCCCAGCCCCAGAGAAAAAAATTCAGGGGCATTGAGATCACGCTTATCATTATCGGCTTTATTAGCGGCGAGTATGATGGGTTTATCGCCGTCATATTTCCGGAGCATATTGGCAATCTCCCTGTCTATAGGATGAAGCCCATTAGCGGCGTCGACAATGAATAGTATTTTGTCGGCTTCCTCCAGCGCGATACCTATCTGCTCGCGGATAGCTTTTTCAAACTTTTCGTCCGTATCAGGCACGAATCCTCCGGTGTCTATGAGAAAAAATTTCTTTCCCAGCCATTCAGCTTCGCCGGAATTTCTATCCCGAGTGACACCGCTCGTTGGGTGCACAATTGCAATTCTTTTCCCGATTATTTTATTGAAAAGAGTTGATTTGCCGACATTAGGACGTCCTACAATTGCTATTACATTTTTCATGTGAGGGAAATTACTCCGATTACATTAAAATAGAAATGTATAAGGAAAACTTTTTGAGGGATTTAGAGGCGAAACTGGACACCAACCTCCATTACCTGGTCAGCAGGAATGTTGAAATATTTTGTGGCTGATTCGGCATTGGAGTAGAGCGCAATGAACATCCTCTTTTTCCAGTTTTTAACCGTAGATTTACCCTCGAGAAGGAGAGTTTCTCTTCCCAGGAAGAAGGATGTTTTTTCAATATCGATATTCATTCCACGTGATTTTAGATGTTCAACAATGCGCGGTACATCCGCCGAATCCTTGAATCCGTGAGTAACGACAACCCTATGGAATCCTTCAGCCAGTTCCTCTATCTGAAAGGAATCTTCAAATTTAACATGCGGTACTACGTCGTATTTAAGTGTAAGGATAACGATCTGCTTATGGAGTATCTTATTGTGTTTAAGGTTAATCAAAAGCGCAGGCGGAATACCGCGTGGGTTGCTCCACATGTAAACACCCGTGCCGGGAATTGCAACCTGCCTGATGCTGAGCACGTCGGGGATAATCTCCTGGATTGGCAGTGTATCTCCTTTGATCTTTTCACCGACATATTTCCGCATGTGGAACCATGTTTCCATTATCATAAAGATTATAAATCCTATTAGCAGTGGCACCCATCCGCCGTCGAAAAACTTAAGGATATTTGCACCAAAGAATGAAATATCGATTACAAAGAAAAATATGGTCAATGGTATAGCAATGAACAAGCTCCATTTCCAGATATTTCGCATAGCTGAGAATGCAAGTAAAGTGGTGATAGCCATTGTAGAAGTGACGGCAATACCATATGCGGCAGCGAGGTTACCGGATGTTTTAAATGCCAGAATTAATAAAGCCGTACAGACAAACAGCATCCAATTGATCTTTGGAATGTATATCTGCCCGCGTTCTTCTTCTGATGTATGCAGGACTCTCATTCTTGGCAGGTAACCGAGTTGCAATGCCTGGAACGTGAGAGAAAACGCTCCCGATATAACCGCCTGTGAAGCGATCACAGTTGCGCATGTAGCCAGTATAACCATCGGAATCAGTGCCCATTCCGGGGCAAGATAGTAGAACGGATTCTCTATGAATTCAGGGTGGCTGATCAAAAGAGCGCCTTGTCCGAAGTAATTGAGCAGGAGGCTGGGAAGAGCTACAGTAAACCATGCCAGCCTTATGGGGAACCTTCCGAAGTGTCCCATGTCTGCATAGAGGGCTTCGCCACCGGTTACTACCAGGAATATTACACCCAAAATCACAAATCCTTCGAAACCATTTTCAGCAAAAAACTGTACAGCATAAACCGGGTTAACGGCCTGTAGTATTTCCGGTACCTGAGCTATCTCGACAGACCCGAGTATAGCCAGAGTAATAAACCATACGAGAGTAACCGGTCCAAATATCCTTCCTACTCCTCCTGTACCTCTTTTTTGAAGTGAAAAAAGTGCGAAAAGTATTAAGAGTGTGAGAGGTATAATATAAGGGTCAAATTGATGCGTCACAATGCCAAGCCCCTCAACAGCACTAAGCACGGAAATAGCCGGAGTGATAACACCGTCACCATAAAGCAATGCTGCTCCGAATAACCCGAGCGCCATAATAAGACCGGCGGCTTTTGATTTTGACCTGACCAGCTCCATAAGAGCGAGTATGCCTCCCTCGCCATCATTATCAGCTCGGAGGATTATTATAAGGTATTTAAATGAGATTATAATTATCAGCGCCCAGAATATTAACGACAATATGCCGTATACATTCGGGACAGAGAGCTCTATAGAAAGGTCGCCATTAAAACATTCTCTGAATGCATACAGAGGACTGGTTCCAATGTCGCCGTATACAACTCCAATAGCAGATAGTGTTAGAAGAAGAAGATAAGATGTTGTTTTCTTCTTATGAGGAGAATGATGATCTATTTTTGAACTGTCTGAGTGTTCAGCCATTTTAAATAAGCTTGCCGGGAAACGTACCGGCTGCTATTTATACAAAAATACAATATACTTAATTTAAAACAGCATAAAAATTATTCCTTTGCAAAAGTAGATACGTAAAATTCTATTAATATATTATTTCTTTAAAGAATTAACTATTTTACGCAAAATAGTAGAATGCTGGTATATTTTCTATTTGTAATTGGATTTGTAATAATGATCAAAGGGGCTGACATGCTGGTGGACGGCGCAGCTTCACTTGCCAAGAAGTTCAACATTTCAAACCTTGTTATTGGATTAACGGTTGTTTCCTTTGGCACCTCCGCGCCGGAGCTGGTTGTGAACGTCATTGCAAGTATTAGCGGGAACACGGATATCGCAATTGGAAATATCCTCGGCAGCAATATTGCAAATATACTCCTCATTCTTGGCGTCTCAGCCATTATTTACCCTCTCACTGTTCATAAGAATACCGTAAAAAAGGAAATCCCCTACAGCCTGGTGGTGGCGGTCGTTTTGGGGTTTTTGGTCGGTGATATTTTTATCGATAATGCGCCGCATGCAATGTTAACAAGAGTCGATGGGATAATACTAATCTTGTTCTTTGGGGGATTCCTCTACTATACGTATAGGCTCTCCAAAGAGGAAAACGAGAGTCCTATCGATACAGAGATAAAAGAAATGGGGATTGGAAAGAGTATTATTTTTGTCCTTCTGGGTTTGGTGGGTTTGGTATTGGGAGGTAATTGGATCGTAGAAGGAGCAGTAGTAATTGCGACTAGTCTGGGTATGAGCCAATCTTTTATCGGGTTGACGGTAGTAGCTATTGGGACATCATTGCCTGAGCTTGCAACATCGGCGGTCGCGGCATATAAACGAAATACAGACATCGCGATCGGTAATGTTGTTGGATCGAATATTTTTAACATAACTTGGATACTGGGTGTAAGCTCGATCATCAATCCTCTTGTTTTCAGCGCGCACAATATTGTCGATCTGGGCATAGTCGTGATCGTTACCATTATTTTAATACTATCAATTTTTGTGGGAAAGAGGTATTCTATCCGTAGGGGAGAGGGTGTAATTTTCCTCATCCTATATGCCGCGTATATAGTATTCCTCATATATCAAGGTTAATTTAGTATTGATAATAGTGGATTTATCACCCCATAACTTAACCTGAAGTATTTCCGTAATATATTTATACTACTTTTCCTCCGAATTTCTGTCACAGTCAATGATTTTTTGTGTCTAATAAAGAAAAGAATCATTATGCAAAACCCTCTATCAGACAGTTACTTTCCGGAAACGCCGGACGAGGATCTTATCAAACAGGCGATCGAAGGCGATAAAAAATCTCTCGAACAGCTGATAATACGTCACCAAGACTGGATATATAATATTGCGCTGAGGATGCTACATAGCCCAGAAGATGCAAAAGATGTATTGCAGGAGACTCTCATCAAAATAGTGACAAAATTGTCACAATTTAGATACGAGAGCAGTTTTCGTACATGGGCATACAGAATCGTGGTAAATCATATACTTAATACCAAGAGAAGCTATGGTGAGACAACCCACACTGACAATTTTGATCAATACTCATATTTAATTAATACAGCTCCGGATGCTAATATGCCGGAATATCTTACTCCTTATGAAAGGCGCGCCGCGGTAGAGGAAGTAATGATCAGTTGTATGTTTGGTATGTTATTGTGTTTAGACCGGGAGCAGAGGATGATTTTCGTTTTAGGTTCCGTGCTGAGTGCTTCGGACACTATAGGCGCTGAGATAATGGAGATAAGTAAAGATAATTTCCGCCAGCGGCTTTCAAGAGCAAGAAAAGATCTCTATAATTTTATGACTCATCAGTGCGGGCTGGTAGATAAGAAGAATCCGTGCCGGTGTTCTAAGAAAACGAAAGTGTTAATCGATTCCGGGTACGTAGATCCGAAAAATACAAAATTCTTTAAAGAGAAGTATTATTCAATAAGTCTAATGGCAGAAGAGAAAAGGACCGAGTTACAGGAATTTATGGATGATAAGTGTGAAAAGCTTTTTAGGGATCATCCGTTTTATCATTCCACGGAAGCTGCCATAGTGATAAAGAACTTATTCGACAGAGATGAATTCAAAAAAATATTTAATTTCAACTAATATGAAAAAGTTTACTCTCATTTTTCCTTTGTTTTTGATGCTTGCGTCGGTATCGTTCGGGAACATAATCAATGTACCGAACGACTACTCGACGATACAAGCGGCAATCAATGCTTCTGTGGACGGCGATACTATCCTGGTTGAACCCGGTACATACATGGAAAACATTAACTACCGTGACAAGAACATTGTCATTACCAGCCGGTATTATTTAAGTAATGATCCGAGCTACATCTCAAGCACAATCATAAACGGGAGCAGTCCGGTAAGTGCCGATACAGCGAGCTGTGTAATAATAAGTGGCGGACAGGACAGCTCGGCAATATTGCAGGGCTTTACACTGACCGGCGGGGGCGGTACAAAATGGTTAGACATACATGGTGCAGGTACATATAGAGAAGGGGGCGGGATCTTAATAGAGCTTTCCTCTCCGACTATTCAGCATAATATCATAAGGGATAACCTTGTTACCAATACGGTCGGTGTTGTGAGCACGGGCGGGGGGGGAATCAGGATCGGCGATGGTAACCCGAAAATATTAAATAACATTATAATCGGAAACACAGGTAAATACGGCGCCGGTGTTGTGTTAAATTATACCGGAGTATTGATAAAAAATAACGTGATCGCGAATAATTTTGGCTCGAATGCTTACGGAGCAGGATCGGGTATATGGAATACGGGTGGTTCTCTTAACTCAAAGATAATCGAGAATAATACTATAGTTAATAACTCTGCGACTGCAGGTACAGCCGGGATCCAGTCATATACCTCAATACTAATAATGAGGAATAATATTATCTGGGGGAATACAGCTCCAGGGCCGAACCAAATAAGCGGATCGGTAAGTGTAAGATACTGTGACGTGCAGGGCGGTTTCACGGGTGAAGGAAACATAAACGTTGCGCCGACATTCGATAGTACTAATTACTATCTTGCAACCGGTTCAGCAGGAATAGATGAGGGAGATACAAGTATTATATATAATGACCTCGAAGATACACTAAGCCCGGGCAATGCGCTTTTTCCGTCAAGAGGAACACTAAGGAATGACATGGGTGCTTACGGAGGAAGCGGGGCTACAATACTTGGTGTAAGTACGGTTTCAATACAGAACATTTCACTGAGTATCCCGGAGAAATTCTACCTGGCACAGAATTTCCCGAATCCATTTAATCCATCTACTAAGATAAAGTTTGAGATACCGAAAGCGGCAGGGGTGAAGCTAATAGTATATGACATTACCGGGAGGGAGGTAGCAACGCTGGTGGACGAAAGACTTGAAGCGGGGTCGTATCAGTACACATTTAACGCGGTGAGCCTCCCAAGCGGAACTTACTTTTATACTATTGATGTGGATGGTGTTAAGGAAACAAAGAAAATGGTTTTACTGAAGTAGGTCAAAAAATTGCGCCCTGTTCTTCTTTTGTTATTAACCCAGGCTCGGGAATACTAAGCCTGCATTTTTTATTTAATTCTTTTATTGTGTAAGCCAGGAGTTCAGGAGAATCTCTCTCCTCGTGCTGGTGCATGAAGAAATATACCTGCTTTATATTCTTTTTCATCCACTGTTTTATCCTTTCCACCCAGTCATCAACCCTCTTGTAATCCGTAGGGTGGAGACTATTTCCAACAAAGCGAATGAACGCAACCGGTGTGGTAAGCTTCATATGAAGGACATCACGTCTGTCAGAAGTGTCAGTTATCACTGTGCCGACCTTTAGCTGTTTTAACATAGCGAAGGTTTCATTAGCGATATCGCTGTCTTTGAACCAGTCAGGGTGTCTTAGCTCAAGGTGGATATCGACGTCCTTATGATATTTTTCCAGGTAATCTCTAAGCTGAGGGAAGCTTTTAGGAGCGAAATTTGGCGGTAATTGAAGAAATGACGGTCCAAGCGTGCTTTTAAATTCCGATATCATATCAATATATGCCTCAGTCATAGAGTCAGCATCCTTTAGTCTTTTGATGTGACTAATGAACTGCGGAAACTTAGGACAGTATTTGAATCCCTTTGGCGCTGTATCTCTCCACTTCGCTACAGTTTCTTTTGGGAATATCCTGTAATGAGTCGCATTCATTTCGATAGACTGGAAATGCTTTACATATTCGGCGAGAAAATCTTTTTCCTTAGTACCTTTCGGATAGATCTTACCAATCCAATCTTTACGCCCCCACTTAGCGCATCCGGTTATAATTTCGCTGCCTTTTTTTGTTTTCTTCAGGCTTCCGAGAACTTTCTCGGTAATAGGCGGATCATCCGGTATAGTGAAGTCAATTTTGTCAATATTTTCAGCCTGACCAAATTTCATTTTACTCTCTATCTACTTTTGATATTAATGAATCGAGTCCTTCCATTAGCATAAACTGCCTGTCCTGGATGGAGAGTATGGCAATATTTGAATCGAACATTGCGGCAGAATCCAATTTTGAAAGTGAATCGGTTACATGAATGTCTTGCTCAATTACACTCAAGAAACGCTCCCTGAATTTTTCAGCATCAGTCCATCCATCGAGAGGTTTCGTTTCTATTATCACTTTTCTATTCCTTTGAATATTATATTCATAACTGCTGATGTTTTCAGGTTTTCGGAGTTTATAACCTTCATCAATGATCTGCGCGAGCTGGGATTTCATTTTATACAGGTATTCAAGCTTTAGTCTTTTGTCGCCGGAGCTAATGCTATTACATCCGCTGAGGATAACTATTATCAGGATAGTAAAGATAGTCCGGGTCAATATATCTCCTCGGCTTTTTTGTATGCGGTATAAAAATCCCATCCGTCATTAAGATGGTTCATCATTTTTACTAGTCCTTTTCTGCCTGAGATCTCAAACCAGCGTGTAACCTCCATTCCCGATCGCCAGTACGCAAGGTTGCTTCGCGAGGGGCTTGAGTAAAAGTCTTCATCAGATGATATCCTATCGAGAGGGAGCATTTCGGGAGTGCTTTTTGTCATATTATTCCATTCAGTAAGATAGTCCGTGTATGACTGAGGATATTCTTTGCATAATATCATAGCCAGTCCTTCATGGAACCATAACGGGATCTTCTTATCGTTTTTGTAACCTACTCGTGAGTAAAGCTCGGCGTGACACATTTCGTGGCTCACATCGTCGGAGTTCATGCCAAACGGACTGATAACTATATACTCGCCTGCGAAGTTCATCCGTGTCATTGCCTGTGTCCTATACATACCGAAATTATAGTAATCATCCCAATCGGTACAGAAAATAAAAACAGGTCTTGATTGCACACTGCCCCACAGTTTGGTATTTCGGGACTTTGCTGTTGCAACGAGTTCACGGCAGAGTTCTATCTGAGCATCATTCGAGCCCGGGCTTATATAAACATTGTCGCCGATCTTATGCATGTACATTACTTCAGCCAGCATGCAGTAAAATGAGGCTCGGTTAAATGTCATATAGCCGGATGCAACGATCGCAAACAAAAGGGTTACCGTTATTGTTAATCTTTTAATCAACTTGTTTTTAAACGCCGAAGAAGAAACCACTGGCTACTTCAGTCAGCTCTCCATCTTTTGAATTATATAAAATATATCCAGCGCCCTCATAATATCCAGATTCAACGAAGTATTCGAGTACTCCGTCACCATTAAGATCTATTATGCCGAGGAGTTTTGAGTATCCAAAATCTCCCGGAGTAAAACGAGAAACGGTGTTCACCATTTTCCCGTTTTTATCCATTGTAAAAATAGTGCCTGTGAAAGAATCGAAACTGATCCTTTTACTAAAGCCAACTACATACTCTCCGTTACCTTTATCGAGAATAGTAAAATCTTCATCACTTAATATTACGGGTGTTTGCTCCTCTGTGTTTCCGGATTCATCGATCATTTTTACGTCTTTTACCAAGGGCTCTATTATCTTTTTAGCCATAGAAAGTACAGATGCATCGGTAATATTATTTGAATTAATAGGTGAAGACATCTTACTACGTGATACTATAACAGGTTCATCAGCCTTCATCATCATTGCATTTGGAACAACAGCAACACCATAGAATAAATTACCGCTTCCAATCTCGTCATCCAGATTGATAAAATAACTGGAAATGGTTCCCTCAAGGACATCATTGTTTGTTGCAATATACACCTTGTCGTCCATCTTCAAATCCGTTATTCTGTCAAATTCAGATTTATATCCTTCTATTAAAACCTCTAAAGAGTCGTTACCCTGAGAATATTTTTTGGCAATACTATTGATATATTCTACATATTTATAATATCCTTCCGGGTCATCAGTTTTAAATTCTTTATCTTTATTCCATGTCCTATTATCCTCGACTAAAATCCCTTTAGCATCAGTCCTACCGATATAAACTCCACTTATAGAAGATTGCTGTTCCTTTTTTTCGTCCTTTACGTTGCTTGTACTGTTTTCGGTGATTTTGTTATTAGTACAAGTAAACGCAGTAAAATTAAGAAAAAGAATGCTTAAGACCAGAAGTTTTACTTTCATGTGATAATTTGGTATTTAGACTAAAATAATTTAAATAAAGCTGAATTTCTACAAATAATTCAAAAAATATCTTTTTAAATTCGTTGCATTATGCTAATTTTTTAAAAATGAAAAATCATTATGAAGAGATTACTTACCATTCTATTCCTTTCACTATTTATAAATCCCATTCTCGCTCAGGAAACAGCACATGACAAGCTGTGGAAGCTCTTTGACGATTACCAGGAGTATAATATGCGAACATATCCAACCTGGGCAACGTATGAAGGTGATCATAGGTTCGATGACAGGCTTACAGATAATTCCCTTGCTGCGATAACGGCTCGCTATGATTCCACACGAATGTTCTTAGCCTGGCTAGAAGAAATTCCCTATGATGATTTATTGGACGAGGATAAGCTTAATTACGATCTGTTTAAGGATGGTTTCGATCAGAGTCTGGATGCACAGAAATTCCATTTTGAGTATATGCCGATCGGACAGCAGAGCGGACTGCATATAGGGTTTCCGCAAATTGTTAATGTCCAACCATTGAGTACGCCGGAAGAATATGACAAATATTTATCACGTTTGCGAGCATTTCCGGTACAAATAGATAATGTGATAGAGGCAATGCGGATGGGTATGCAGACAGGGATGATGCCGCCTAAATTTATTATGGAACAAACGTTGGGGCAGATGGAAAATGTATATAAGATCGAAAGCACGGAACAATCGTCGTTTTATGTTTCACCTATGGAGATAGAAGCACAGCAGAACGTCAAAGAGTCTCTGGATAAGGAGTTAAAGGAGGTTATTGCGAATGATATTAATAGGGCTTATATGAAACTACATGATTTTGTGAGGGATGAATATCTCCCATTATGCAGGACTGATGCAGGAATATGGTCCCTGCCAAACGGTAAAGAGATATACGAATATGACATAAAGAATTATACCACAACGGATATGACGGCTGATGAGATATTTAATACCGGGATGAGTGAAGTAAACCGGATAAAGGGTGAGATGGAAAAAGTAAAGGGTGAGATAGGTTACACTGGGACACTGGACGAATTTAACGAGTTTCTGAAAACAGATCCGCAATTTTACTATACGGACAAGGACAGCCTCATGCAGGGTTTCAAGAATATATTGAGCGAGATGGACTCAAAGCTCCCGAGTTTGTTTGGAACGTTGCCGCAGGCTCCACTGGATGTTAAAGAGATAGAGGAGTTTCGTGCTAAGAACGCCCCAGCGGCTTATTATTACTCGGCACCGGAAGACCGTTCACGTCCGGGATATTTTTATGTTAATACATATGATCTTTCATCACGTCCAAAATACACAATGACGGCACTTGCGCTTCATGAGGGAGTGCCAGGGCATCATTTGCAGATCACGATATCTCAAGAACGTGAGAACCTCCCAAAATTTAGAAAGGGGGGCGGTGAAACGGTTTTTGTTGAGGGATGGGGGCTATACGCAGAGCACCTGGGATACGAATCGGGGATGTACGAAGATCTTTACCAAAAATACGGCGCACTGACATTTGAAATGTGGAGAGCGTGCAGACTGGTTGTTGATGCCGGAATGCATTCAAAGAAATGGACGCGTGAAGAGGCGTTAGATTTCCTAAAAACTAATACACCGGGATCGGACCTGGATATGGCATCGGAGATAGACAGGTATATCTCATGGCCTGGACAGGCACTGGCTTATAAAATAGGTGAATTGAAGTTCAAAGAATTAAGGAAGAAAGCTGAGGACAGACTCGGGGATAAATTCGATGTAAGGGAATTTCACGACATTGTCCTCAAGAATGGTGCATTACCGATAAAGATCCTCGAAAAGATGGTCGAAGAGTGGCTCAAAAGTAAGGGTGCGTAAGAGTTTAGTTTTGTTAATTATCTCAAAGCTTAGTAAGTATACTAAAGTATAAAGAGTCTGCTAACTAAGCTTTTATTTTTACTGTTACTTGCATAAGTAATAAATATTATTTATTTTAAAACTACCTCACTATCTGTCAGCTAAATCATATTACCAAACCTCAAATCAAAGGAGTAGGAAATGAAACGTACATTAATTGTAATTGCTATTTTTACTATATCCTTTTTAGGATATGCTTTACTGAATAATGCTGAGACTAATGCATCGACTACGGAAAAGGAAGGTGGATGTTGTCAGAATGTTTGTATGACACACAACGGAAACCCAGTGACGGGATGTGACGTATTTCTCTATCAGAATGGAAATCTTGTCGATAGAGGCACAACAGATGGAAGCGGTATCGTAGTTTTTTGCGGACTAACATCAGGGTTAGTTTATACTGTTACACCTCAATGTTCATGTAATATATCGGGAGGAATCCCAAGCTTTACAGCCTGTACAGATGAATGCTATTCGATAGTTTGTGAATAGAATTGATTTTGGATAGGATCAGTAAAATGATAACATTTCAATTTTAAGGCGGAAAGTAAAATTTCCGCCTTTTTTTGTCTCCTTTTTCAACCCTATTTCATTGTATTTAAAATGCATTAAGGTTAAATTTTGTTTTTCACCCCGAATTTATGGGGCCATAACCTATCCCACAAATTTAGTAATGAGTGATAATACAGGATCTTATTCTTTAATAAAAGTATCCGAAATAGATAACGGATCAGCCCTAAAAGTAGGTCTCATCGAGCTTAACCGTCCCGAGGTTTTAAATGCTCTTAATGTAGAATTGATGAAAGAAGTCGTCTCTGCGCTTGAGGCATTCGACAAGAACGTCAATATCGGATGTATGGTTCTCACCGGTAATCAGAAGTCTTTTGCTGCCGGAGCAGATATAAAAGAGATGGCAGATGCTTCAGCGATCGAAATGCTTTTAAGAGATCAATTCGCGCGCTGGGATAGGATCAGAAAGGTAAAGAAACCGATTATAGCCGCAGTGAGCGGATTTGCGCTTGGTGGAGGATGTGAACTTGCAATGACATGTGATATGATAGTTGCGGCCGAGTGTGCGAAATTCGGGCAACCTGAAATAAACCTTGCTGTCATTCCTGGTGCCGGAGGTACCCAACGTCTCACGAAAGCGATAGGTAAAGCACGCGCGATGGAGATGATATTGACAGGCAAGATGATGTCTGCTTCAGAAATGATGGAGGCAGGTCTTTTGACAAAGGTAGTCCCGGATGAAGTATATCTGGATGAGGCAATGGAGCTGGCAAAAAATATTGCATCAAAGCCGACTATTGCAGTTCAGCTTGCAAAAGAGTGTATATTAAAAGCATTCGATACTACAATAGAAACAGGATTAGAATTCGAGAGAAAGAATTTCTATCTTCTGTTTGCGACCGAAGACAAGTTCGAGGGAATGAACGCATTTGTTGAAAAGCGAAAACCCGAATGGAAGGGCAAATAACTATTCCGGTAAAAAAATTAACTTAACCAATATTTGAGAATATTAATTTTAGTTGTACTTGGGCTTGTATTTGCTTTACAGGCGTATGGACAGAACGGTGATAACGGGAAAAAGACAGTTCTTACAGACGATCCTTTAAATGCTGAACAAATAATAGAGAGAAATAAGCAGTCGCTTGTTTCGATATGGTTTCATACCGACGATTATTTTTCATATTACACATACTCGTATGGAGTTGATACCACTATTCTGAATGGAAGTGGTTTTATTGTTAGTGAAGACGGTATCGTAGCTACAAATTATCATGTAGTCGAATCGATAGACAGTATAATAGTAAAGACCAGTGATGGGACTTTTTATGATGCTGACCTCCTTTTGGTCGATGAATCAAACGATTTTGCGATCCTTAAGATAAGGAATCCCGAGAATAGAGCATTCCAACCGGTCAAGTTGGGTGATTCAGATAACCTGGTTGTCGGTCAGAATATTTTTGCGATAGGGAGTCCGCTCGGTTTCGAATACACGATATCAGAGGGCATTATTGCTGCAATAAGGGATGAGGAGAAAGTTAGCTTTACCGATCCCAATACATACATGCCCGTCGAAAAAGTCTTTGATAAAGTCATACAGATAACAGCGGCGATATCTCCCGGGAATAGTGGCGGCGCTCTTTTCAATGCTAAAGGTGAAGTTATAGGAGTTACAACATATTCATATGGATTTTACGGTAATCTGAATTTCGCGAGCGCGATAAATTCTTTTAAGAAGCTGTGGACATCCGTAGATTTTTCTCAGCTTGAGAATGATGAGGAGGCAAAGATAAAGATGGAGGATAACCAGTTCAAAACGAGTTACAAGCTTGCCTCGAACTATAAATCCAAGCTTTATTACAATTGGTTTTACACAAAGCTTGTCGATACGATGACAGTGTATGATACTATGGCGGTCAGGCAAGATTCATTAAACCAAATCAACCTTGTCAAGGCGCAGACATATTATGATAAATGTATAGATCTCAGACCGGATTCATTTTATGTATATCAGGGATTAATGGATCTTTATGTATTTACAGATCATTTTACTGAAGCTGAGGAACTGTATAAGACTATTAGAGAAAGATTCAATTCCGATAGTTTGCTGAATACGCTTTCATCATCGCTTGCTGATGCGTATTCATCTTCCAAGGATTATGATAAGGCGTTGACCTTTTACAAAAAGATGCTCGACCAGGATACAAATGATGCTTTTATTTATTACCAGATAGCGGATCTCTATGAAAAGAAAAACGATAACAAGTCAGCCATTACGAATCTCAATATGGCGATCAAGTATGATTCCAGTTATACTCAGGCTTATGTGAAACTCGGTGAGATCTATTACAAGCGGAAGGATTATTCCAGGGCAAAGAAAATACTGGAAGAATCTACCGAAAAATATATTCTTGCTTATGGAAGTTCTCCATATAATCTTGATCTCCACTATTATTTGGGAATGATAGCGGTACGGGAGGGAAGAAAGTTCGATGCGATATTGGCATACATAGAGATGAAGAATGTTTACACATACGAGAAGGATGACAACGAAAAGAAGCAAAAGCTGTATAAAGCAATCAAAGAGTTAGACGAATAAAATCTAAGGTCTTATTATAATGATAAAGAATTATGATGTAGTAATTGTTGGCGCAGGAGGTGCGGGATTGAGGGCGGCTGTCGAGATCCCGAAAGAATATTCCTGCGCAGTAATTTCAAAAGTATTTCCTCCCCGCTCACATACGGGAACTGCTCAGGGAGGTGTATGTGCGGCGCTTGCTAATATGGAAGACGATTCATGGGAAAATCATGCATTTGACACCGTCAAGGGAAGCGATTACCTTGGTGACCAGGATAGTATTGAGGTTATGTGTAAGGACGCAATAAGAGCAATCATAGAGCTCGAGCATATGGGGATGCCTTTCTCGCGTAATGAGGCAGGGAAAATTGCCCAGAGGAATTTTGGCGGTCATACACGACCTGTTGATCCAAATGACCCAACGGGGAAGAGAGTGGCTGTTAAAAGAGCATGCTACTCTGCCGATAGAACAGGACACGTAATGCTTCAGACATTGTATGAAAACTGTATCAGGAACCAGGTTAGCTTTTTTTCGGAATACTTTGTAACTGATCTGTTAATAGAGGACAACGTTTGTAAGGGTGTTGTCGCAATGGATATTGCTACGAGTGAGATAACTATATTTCATGCAAAGGCAGTGCTCTTTGCAACAGGTGGAAGTGGAAGGATGTTTAGAATAACTTCCAATGCTCACATGGGCACAGGTGACGGTATGGCACTGGTATATAAGAGGGGATTGCCTCTTGAGGATATGGAGTTCTATCAATTTCATCCTACAGGTCTATGGAGACTGGGTATTCTTGTCAGTGAAGCCGCGAGAGGTGAGGGTGGCATCTTAAAGAACAAAGAAGGTGAGAGGTTTATGGAGCGTTATGCTCCTACTGTTAAAGACCTTGCTCCAAGGGATATGGTGTCAAGGGCTATTATATCCGAGATACGTGACGGCAAAGGTATTATGGGAAGCGACGGCACGGAATATATTTACCTGGATGTATCTCATCTGGGTAAGGAAGTTATAGATGATAAGCTCCCTGAGATAACAGGTTTTGCAAGGACATATCTTGGTGTAGAACCTACTGCGGAGCCAATTCCAATTCAGCCAACGGCGCATTACGAGATGGGCGGAATTCCAACAAATGTCGATTGCCAGGTACTCATGAGCGAAATGGGCAACGTTGTTCCGGGATTTTACGCTGCCGGTGAATGTGCATGTGTATCTGTTCACGGTGCCAACAGGCTGGGTACAAATTCACTTCTTGATCTTGTTGTATTCGGAAGGAGAGGTGGAAAAGCGATAGCGAATTTCTTAAAAGATGCACAGTTTTCGGAGATAAGTGAATCAGCGGCAGATTATTCGAGAAATCTTATTGAAGAAATGCTGAATAAAAACGGAATCGAAAACGTTGCAGATATCAGGACTGAGATGCAAAATATTATGATGAAGGATTGCGGTGTATATAGGTCCAAAGAGAGCCTGACCGCAGCAGCAGAAAAGATTGCAGAGTTAAAAGAACGCTATAAGAATATTTCCGTGCAGGATAAAGGAAAAGTTTTCAATACTGACCTTGTCGAGTCTATCGAGTTAGGAAACCTGCTCGACACTGCTGAAGCTACGGTCTACAGTGCCTTAAACCGTACAGAAAGCAGGGGCGCTCATTCTAGAGAAGATTATCCAGACAGAAATGATACTGAATGGATGAAGCATACATTCATTTATAAAGCTCCAGATGGTGTCAGGATAGAATATAAACCTGTTACAGTAACACGGTATCAGCCTATGGAGAGGAAATATTAATGCTGAGGAAAGTATTCATAATTCTTACGTTAATGGGGTTAAGTGCTAATTTATTAGCACAGGGTGGTGATACGACTAAGATCGAATATAGAGGTTATGAATTTGTTTCGGTGTACTCGTCAGTAGAAGGATTTGGCGTAACAGTTCTCGATATATACAAAGACGGCAGGTCAATATTCAAATTGGATGAAGATCTGCTTATTGAATCTGTTTCATTTGAAGATCTGAAAGGAAACGGAGATTCCAGTGCTTTGATCCTTTCATACACGGGTGGCGCGCACTGCTGTTTCATATTATACGTCGGAGATGTAGATAATGACAATTTTTTAATTTCAGATACTATATTTCTAGGGGATAGCATGTTCGATCCGAAGGATATAAATGGTGATGGAAAGACAGAACTCGTTGCTAACTATGTCGGATTTGCGTATGAGTTCACTTCGTTTGCAGGAAGTCCCTTTCCGATCCTAATCTACGGCTATAAGAATGGGAAGGTACAAATGGTCAATGAAGATTTTAGATCAGAGGTTATTAAAGATATTGACGAGTTTGAAAAGTTAGTGAAAGAATATCCTGATTATCAATGCCCGGAAGCCGCCGATGAATATTGGGGCTCCGAAGCAGGAGAAGTACAGGGATATCTGGCAGGGATAGTATTTGATTATGCATCGATAAATGAAGCAGATAAGGGATATGAAATGGTGGATAAATATTATAAGTGTTCTAACAAAGAAGATTTTAAGGCGAAATTAAGAAATACATACAACCTGAAATAAAATTATACAGGCATAAAATGGATTTAACGGTTAAAATTCAAAGGTATAACCCTGAAACAGACGAAAAGCCCTACATGCAGGATTTTCATTTAACTGATGTTAATGGGAATATGAGACTGTTGGATGTTTTGCATGAGATAAAGTGGCATCAGGATGGAACACTTACATTCCGCCGTTCATGCGCTCATGGTATATGTGGAAGTGACGGGATGAAAGTGAACGGAAAGAATAGGCTTGCTTGCTCAGTTCTGCTCAAAGACCTGAACATGACGAAACCCATAACGATCGAACCTTTGCCATCGATGCCAATAATAAAGGATCTGGTAACAGATATGTCGGATTTTTTTGCAAAATACCAGGTTGTTAAACCTTATCTAATAAATAATACACCGCCACCGCCGGACAGCGAGAGGCTTCAGTCAAACGAAGATGCGGAGAAGCTTTTTGAATCGGCGAAGTGTATACTTTGTGCTTGCTGTACTACAAGCTGTCCATCTACATGGACAAACGAGAATTATATCGGACCAGCTGCAATTCTAAAAGCGTATAGGTTCATAGCGGATACACGTGATCACGCCGGAGACGAGAGGCTGGATATACTCGACACACCGGATGGTATCTGGAGGTGTCATACAATATTTAATTGCATCGAAGCTTGTCCCAAAGATATTAATATTACCTGGCATATCTCCCAGTTAAAGAAGAAAATATCTTCCCAAGGATTATAAAATAATTCCCGGCGGTTTGCCTGGATATAAGCTATGCTTGAAAAATTTGTCGAATCCAAGATCAAAACCGAAAGAGCGAGGATAGATAAGTATGATGACATTAGCAAAGGCGACATCAGAAAATCAAAACTTTCCGCTCCCGTAAAGAGATATATCCTTGCCAGATTCGAGGGAAAGCTCACAGGCGAAGAATTTGACCAGCTTCTTACAAAAGCAGTAAAACTAAATATAAACTACACGATCCGTCCCGGGTGGACGCTCCTTAATTTCCTTTTCAGCAAATACGATTCCCAACAGGCTGAAGTTATCAAAGAAAAATCCGACGTATTTACATACTATAGGTTTTATATAGACTTCATAGTAAATTATATCGATGAACATGGCTTGGTCGTTATTACAAAAGATAAAGTTGCCAGGTTCATTAAAGAAGCAAACCGTGCTTTGCATGAAAAGCTTGTTAATAATGTAACAGGCGTAAAGGTTAAGAATTTTTTCATTCAACTTTACAGGCTTGCCGAAAAGAATCAAGAGGATGTAAGCCTTACTTCAACTGTTCCTGTTCTTTTCATCAAGACATTTTTGGAGGACAAGGAATATTCCGATGTTTTGCAAAAGTTTAACTCGATCGAAGATCTAACGAATGAAACGGAGATAGAGTTAAAGGAATGTATTAAGATCGTTTCGGATAAGTTCACTCCACCTTCGGAAGAAAAATCCGCTATAGTCGAGAAGATAGACAGCACTGATATTTTTCCCGATGAGGATGAAGATAATGAAAAGGATGAAATAACAATAAAGAATATTACTGAAGATGCAAATCAGGTGAGCGGCACGGAAGAAAGTGATGTGGATATCGAAAAGGATGATGTGATCATTGTGGATTTTGATAAGAAAGAAGCTGAAGATAACGAGATAGAAACTCCGGGAAATGAAAATGAAGTAAAGATTGGAGAAGCCGAGAAGGAAGATCCATCTAAATTGCCAACCACAGTAATTTCGGAGACAAACCTCGACGTAGAAAAAAAATCTATTAGCCGTCTCTTCAAACACAGCGAACTGGTTAATATCTGTCAGGTTATCTATAACGGGGACAAACACAAGATGCATGAGTCCTTTCGTGAACTAAAGGAATTCAGCGAATGGAAAGATGCTTCCACATATTTAAAAGATCTTTTTTACGATCACAATGTAGATATATATAATAAATGTGTACTTTTGTTTGTCGATGTGCTAAATGACTATTATAACCAGATCGAAGGCTAGTGTTTATAGATTATGCAAAAATATTTATTAAATCTGGTGACGGTGGTAATGGCTGCGTAAGTTTCAGACGTGAGAAGTTCGTTCCAAAAGGAGGACCAAATGGCGGTGACGGCGGGAACGGCGGAAACGTAGTATTCAGATCGAGCGCAAATCTTTCTACTCTTCTGGATTATAGATATAATAAACATTTCAGGGCTAAACGCGGCGAACATGGGCAGGGAGGAGATAAAACAGGGAGAAATGGTAAAGATATTGTGATCAAAGTCCCAATGGGTACAATTGTTAGAAATGCTGAGACGGGTGACATAATGGCAGAGTTGCTGGAGGATAACCAGGAAGCTAATGTGCTGGAAGGCGGCAGAGGTGGTAGAGGCAACGTTCATTTTAAAAGCTCAACCAATCAGGCTCCGAGAAATGCCGAGAAGGGAAAACCGGGTCAGGAAGCTGAAGTTATTCTGGAGCTGAAGCTAATCGCGGACGTTGGGCTCGTCGGCTTTCCAAATGCGGGTAAGTCAACCCTGATCTCAAAGATTTCCGCCGCTAAGCCAAAGATAGCAGATTATCCCTTTACGACGATCGTTCCGAATCTTGGAATTGTTAAACACGGAGATTATGACACGTATGTTGTTGCAGACATTCCGGGTATAATAGAGGGTGCTTCCAAAGGAAAAGGACTAGGCATACAATTCTTAAGGCATATAGAAAGGACGAAGGTCCTTCTCTTTTTGCTTGATGCCACTAAGCTGGAAAACGAATACATTGACAGTGATCCTTTGGCCGATTATAATTTGCTCTTAAAGGAGCTTCGTAATTATTCGGAGGAACTCACGGAAAAACCACGCGTGATATGTTTTAGTAAGATCGATTCGGTCTTCGACGAAACAAAGAAGAGGATCGACGAAATAAAAACGAATGAGGATAAAATAATGATCTCGTCAATTACGGGTGAAAACCTTAATGAGCTGAAAGATCTGCTCTGGGAAAAACTTCAAAAGGTAAAGGATGATGAATAAAAAATCGTTGATATTAGTATCTAATGATGACGGAATAGAGTCCGACGGGATAAAAGCCTTGATGAATGCAATGCGCAAGATCGGTGAAGTGATAGTCGTTGCACCTAACTCCCAGCAGAGTGCAGTCGGGCATGCTGTAACGGTTGCTAGTCCTATTCGCGTCTATAAAAACCTGCTCGATAAAGATTTTTACGGATACGCGATCGACGGTACGCCAGCCGATTCAGTAAAATTTGCCGTTCGCACATTGCTCAAAGGCAGAAAGATAGATCTGCTTGTCTCAGGAATAAATCACGGTTCGAACACTGCCATAAACATTATTTATTCCGGCACAGTGTCTGCGGCGACAGAGGGAACTATCCTCGGTATTCCTTCGATCGCCTTTTCATTGACAAGCTATACAAGCAAGACATTCGAGCCGGCGGCTAATTTCGCGAAGAAACTGGCTAGAACTGTGCTTAAGAACGGACTCCCCAAAGGAACACTTCTAAATGTAAATATTCCTCCGCTCCCAGAGAGCAAGATCAAAGGAGTTGTTGTCACAAAACAGGGGAAATCATTCTGGGATGACAGGTACGAAAGAAGGCTGGACCCAAACAAACGCGAATATTACTGGCTGACAGGTAGAATGGCAAAGCTGGATAAAACCATCGAATTTGATCAAAAAGCTGTGGATAGCGGATATATTTCAGTATCCCCGATCAAATATGACCTTACAGACTATGGGACGTATGAAAAGATGCAGGACTGGAAACTGAAACTTTAATCTATCAGTAATTCAGGTCTGTACTCGAAGTGCATCGTATCGAAGTGATACCACTTACCTCCCCAAATGAATCCATATTTCTCGAATATCTTTACTATCTCCATCGGGATCTGATTTTTATAAGTCATTCCCTTCTCCCATTGCCAGTAGTTTGAGTATTGAGTGTTTATATCTACTGCTATCGCAAAACTGTGCATACTGAGGCGGTTTGTTTTAGCTATTACTCTCCAATTAAATGACCCGGCGTTATTTTTTACATATTTTAGAAGTTCATTTGAAAGGTTATCAAGTTCTTGTGAAACTTTAAACAGTTGTTCATCTGCTCCATTTACAGTAGTAAAAACAATCGATGTGTTTTCACTGCTGGGGAGCCATTGTACATTAGTTAATGTGGACTGAACTTCGCCGGCTGAGTTTCCGTACATCTTCCTGAAAAACTCTTCATTACGAATCCTGCCAGGCTCGAAATTCTTCGGTGGTGGATTTTCCCAGTCATCACCTTTGCCGTAATGTTGTGACATCTGGTCTTCCAGATCTGCGTCGTCGAGTAGTTCCTGGTATGACTTTTGTCTACCGTCATCATATATCATTACAGTGCCGTCTTTCCAATATAGATTGTTTTCATCGGCGGAATCCAGAAAGTCGGGGTATGCCTGCACTAACTTTCTTAGGCCGTCCGGGATGTCTTTGTGGATTTCATTATTATTGCCTGCGGTTTCGTGCGATGTGTTATTGCATGAAAAAAGCGATATAATTAGAGATATAAAAATTGGGAGCATTATATAAGATTTCCTTTCCGTGTTAGTGTTTTAAAAATTAATTTCCTCTTAGACGAGCAATCAATATCTTCATGGCATCGATATCAGGTTTATTGCGCGCTTCGTAAACTGCTTGCTGTCTTTCGTTAGAAAGAGTGACCCACTTCATTCCAAGGTCCTTGTCACCCTGGAGCCATCCGATGTAGGCAGCGGCGTCCTGTCTGACCTGGTCATCATCTATAGTCGGGAGCACCCCCTCCATGTATGGTAAAGCAAATGCCGCCCATGCGTCAAGTACTACCAGCTGTCTTATATTAGGGATCTTATTCCATTTTTCGAAAGCACCATCTTTGAATTCTAATCTTTCCATAAAGACTTCCATGTCGTCAGCAAGTTGATCCCAGCCCATATTTGTGCTGTCTGATTTTCCGATTGTTTGCGACACTGCATTATCAACGATGAATAATAAAGTAAGAAATAAAACCGAGAAAAGAATTAGATTTTTCATTTTCGGCAAATTTTCTTTATAAAAAAATAAGGGAGTATAACTCCCTTATTTATATACATGTTGTTAAATATCTTATTCTGAGATCTGGCTCTTAACCCATTTGGTTGTAACCGATTTGGGTCTGATCAGCGGCGACATCATTGCCCTTGCGATGATAAGCTGGGCTGTTAATCCGAGCGCTCTGGACACACTGAAGAGTACGGTATAATATTCGAACTCTTTAAGTCCATAATGATACAGAAGCGATCCGCTTGCGGCATCAACGTTTGGCCATGGGTCTTTAGCTTTACCCTGCTCGATAAGAAGTTTAGGCACAACGTCGAATACCTGCAAGACGATCTTAAAGACTTCATCATTAGGAATTTCTTTCTTTCCAAAGTTTGTAAATGCCGTAAACCTTGGGTCAGTAACTCTCAGAACGGCATGACCGTAACCCGGGATTACTCGCCTATTGTCGAGGAGATTCTGACAGTAGTTCTTTATCTCCTGATCTGACGGGGTATGACCGATATCTTCTTTCATTTTTAGGATAAACTTCAGATTTTCCTGGTTAGCGAGACCGTGAAGAGGTCCTGCAAGTCCATTTAATCCACCACTTACTGAATAGTAAGCATCCGAAAGTGCTGAGCCAATTGTCTGGCATGAAAAAGCGCTGACATTACCGCTCTCATGGTCACAGTGCAGTACCATGTAGAGTCTCATGAGCTTTTTGAATGAACCATCCTCAAAAGTGATACCTGTCATATGGGCAAAGTTTCCTGCCCAATCGAGTGACGGGTCTGCCGAGATTCTGTCACCTTTGTTGAAACGCTTTCTGTAAATATAGGCGGCGACAACAGGTAGCCTTGCAATAAGGTCCAGGCAATCCTCAAACATAGGGTCCCACAACTGATCTTTACCGAGACCGCTGTCATAGGCTTTGTGGAATTTAGAGCTGTTTTCCATTGCAAGTACAGCAGTGTTAAGCATTACCATCGGGTGTGTATCAGCCGGCAGTGCATTAATAACATCAAAAATATAAGACGGAACCTCGGCCCTTTTCCTTAGTTCGTCCTGAAGGTCTTTTAGACCTGCTTCGTCCGGTAGTTCACCGGTGATTAGAAGATAATAAATCTCTTCCGGGAGTTTATCAACAAGATCAAGAATAGGAATACCTCTGATAATAAGTCCCGTATCCAGTCCAACCTCTGACGTATCGCAGATCAAGCTTTTAACACCTCGCATACCCCCGTATAGCTTGTCAATTGTAACCCCGCTTATTGCCTTATCGCCGTGGTTTTTTACAATTGACTTTGCCTCCTCTCTAAGGGCGGGAATCTGTGAAGCAAATTTGTCTTTTAAAATCATATTAATAAATGTTTAAAAATTAGTGAAACTTATAAAGATAGCGTATTTAAAAATTTTTGAAAAGTTATCTTTCTTTCTCTACCATGAGTATTTTGACATTTTAACAATAATTTAATCTCTAGAATTACCCTGGGATCCGTTTTTGTAAATTTCCTGAAAACCCCCTAAGATAAAGCATTTGGAGCGACTTATTTCATTGAAAATCCGAAGATTAATAGGTATTTTTAGCTAATTAAACAAATTTTCCACCGGAGAATATCCACATTTAACGGGATATTCAGGGTGAATATTTAATCCAAAATACAGATGAAATTCAACATTACAGGTGAAGAGTTTGTAAATTCACTTTCAAAGCTGAGTTCAGTATTGCCTTCGAGGTCGACACTTCCAATTCTTGACAATATTTTATTTGAGCTTGAGGGGAACACACTAAAGCTTATGGCATCTGATCTCGAGATCTCCGTACGAACTACTCTTGAAGTAGATGGTGAGTCTGATGGATCGGTTGCCGTCGATGGTAAACGCCTGCTTAATGTTGCAAGAACGCTTCCAAGTGAAAACCTTAAGATAGAATCCAACGACAAAAACAAACTCACGATAAAAACCAAGAAGGGAAAATATACATTACCGGGTGAATCTGCTGAAGAGTTCCCAATGCCGGAGGAAAGAGATGATTTCAATAAGATCGAACTCGACGGGTCCGTGTTGAGAAGATTCATAGGTAAAGTGATCCATGCAGTTAATACCGATGAGATAAGAAGGAACATGGCGGGAATATTGTTTGATATTAAATCGAATGAATTAAGACTTGTTGCGACTGACGGCTTTAGACTGGGAAAGATCATCAAATCGGATTTTAAACACCAGGGTATTCCACAAAGCAATCTCATTGTGCCAACAAAGACGTGCCAGCTATATTTAAGATTAAACAGCAATAATGATACAACACTTGAGTTTGATAACAATGTATTGAAGATATCCTTTGAAGGGATTGAGATTTTTTCAAAACTGATCGATGATACTTTCCCCAATTATGAAACCGTGATACCAAAAGAAAATGACAAGAAGTTGAAAGTTCAAAAGAGTGATCTGCAAAGCTCGCTCAAAAGAGCTGAGATCGTCGCTGACGTTATAACAAAGAGAGTAAAACTGGAGATCTCTGATAAATCGATGACCGTAAAAGCTGATAACCCTGAGATAGGATCTGAAGGAGAAGAAACCATTGACATTGAATTTATTGAGAATGATTCAGGTGAGGAGGATTATTCAAAAAATCCGTTTGTAATTGCATTTAATGCAGGATATCTGCTGGATTGCGTATCACAGATCGATACTGACGAGGTGTTATTCTCATTTAGCTCACCTTCTAAAGCCACCATAGCCCATCCTTCGGAGCAGGAGGAAAATGAAAATTTTATGGAGCTGGTAATGCCGGTTCGAATCGGCTAAAGTACAGCCTTGCAGAGGATGGAGAGTGATCTTAAAGAAATTCAAACTTGCAAACTTCAGGAATTATCCCGAACTGGAGCTTAGCTTTAATGCAAAGTTTAATTATATCTATGGCGATAACGGGCATGGGAAGACGAACATACTTGAGGCGATTTCGTTGCTGACTTTCGGGAAGAGTTTTATTGGTTCAGGCGAAATAGATTGTGTTATGTTTGGTGAACAAGAGTTCTTTGTTACAGGAGAGTTTGAGAATGAAATAGATAATACTGACCTTGTGGTGCTTAATTACAACGGCGAAGCAAGGAAAAAAGTGTATCATTTAAACAGAGACCCGGTACGTTCTTTTTCTTCAGACCTTTTTGGAAGAATACCGGTTGTGTTTCTTTCGCCTCACAGCCTCAATATTACTTATGGCAATCCGGGTGAAAGAAGGAAGTTCTTCGACATAATAATCTCTCAAACCGGCACAATATACCTGGATAATCTGAAGAAACTTGTTAAGCTGGTGAAGCTTAAGAATGCTCTTTTGAAGGCAGGAAGCAGGTATGCGCCTTCGGAAAAAGATGATCTGCTGAATTCATACAATGAGAAACTGGCTGATGTAGGATCTGAGATAATATTCAGGAGGCTGATCTTTTTAAAAGAGTTTAAGTCGTTCTTCGAAAAGAATTTCAGATATCTTACCGCTGAGGATAATTATTGCAGTATTATTTATTATTCGGATGTTATAGGTGAAATAAAGTATGATGAGATAGATGAATATACTCCCGGCGAAATTAAGGAAAAGATCGAAGCCGTTCTCATAGAGAGAAGGAAGGAAGAAATCGACAGAGGATTGACTCTTGTAGGTCCTCAGAGAGATGATTTCTTGTTCAAGCTGGAGAAAGATAAGAGTGAAAATACGGGTGAAGTATTTGACCTTAAAAATCACGCTTCGCAAGGAGAGCATAAGACTTTCGTTGTGGCGCTTATTTTAGCAGAGTTTGATTTTCTAAAAGAGAAAAGAGATACTGCACCGTTACTTTTATTAGATGATATACTTTCGGAGCTTGATTCGGGCAGGGTGTTTAAGATCATATCACATTTGAAAGAATTCGGACAGATATTCCTTACAACGACGGGTGAGGATTATCTTAAAAAGATAGAAGAGATGTACGGGGAAGACGAAATAGAAGTTTTTAAAGTTGTACGCGGTAATGTAACAGAGCAATAGATGCATAAAAAGATCGATACAAAAACAAGAATGAACAAGACGATTAGCCTTAAAGAGGATCTGGATGAGTTCATGAGATACTTTGGTGTCGATGGCAGGATGCAGGAGTTAAAGATATACGATGCCTGGGAGGAATGTGTAGGAAGCTCAATCGCAAAGCATTCCGAGCCGGTGGAGATAAGAAATTCAAAGCTATTCGTGAAGGCTGAAAATAGTGTCTGGAGATACGAGCTTTCACTTAAGAAAACGGAAATAATAGACAACCTAAATAAAGTTTTAAAAAAATCAACAATTAAGGAAATAGTATTTAGATAATTTTATGGCAAAAGCAAAAGAGAATAAAGTAGCAAAACAGGAAAGTAAGGGTAACGACTATAAAGAGAGTGATATTAAAGTTCTCAAAGGGCTGGAACACGTCAGGAAAAGACCGGCTATGTATATTGGAGACGTTTCTTCACGCGGACTTCATCACCTTGTAAACGAAGTTGTTGATAATGCGATAGACGAAGCGTTAGCTGGTGTCTGCGACAGGATCGTGGTTACTATTCACAAGGACGGTTCTGTTTCGGTAGAGGATAACGGGCGTGGTATCCCAACCGGTATTCACCCAACTGAGAAGATATCCACACTCGAACTTGTTATGACACAGCTAAATGCAGGTGGTAAGTTCGATAGGAATACTTATAAGGTGTCCGGCGGACTTCACGGCGTTGGTGTCTCAGTCGTGAATGCGCTCAGTGAGTGGCTGGAAGCCGAAGTATATAGGAATGGAGAGATATTTAAGCAGAAGTATATAAGAGGCGTTCCTACTTCCAAAGTTAAGGTGGTAGGAAAGGTAAAACAAAAAACCGGCTCCATTATAACGTTTAAACCCGATGCAGAGATATTCAGAACGACCGAGTTTAAATTTTCCACACTAGAAGCAAGGATGCGAGAACTTGCTTACCTTAATAAAGGCATAACGATAATATTTAAAGATGAAAGAGACGGCAAGGAAGAGAAGTTTAATTTCAAAGGCGGTCTCATTGATTTTGTAAAATATCTTGATGAAGGTGAAAAATCCATTAGTGGTAAACCTATATACGTAGAAGGCGAGAGGGAGAGCATTCAGGTGGAAATAGCATTCCAATATAATCTTTCTTTCAATGATAATATGATCTCTTTTGTGAATAACATTAATACGCATGAAGGAGGCACACATCTCGAAGGATTCAAAGCCGCTCTGACACGAACACTTAATAATTACGGAACTAAAAATAACATTATAAAAAAGGATCTCCAGCTGACAGGTGATGATTTCAGAGAAGGAATAACTGCGATAATAAGTGTGAAAGTCCCTGAGCCGCAATTTGAAGGACAAACGAAAACGAAACTTGGTAACAGCGAGGTAAAGGGTATTGTACAATCCATTACAGGTGAACAGCTAGGCAATTACCTCGAAGAGAATCCATCCGTTGCCAAAAAGATACTCGAGAAATGTATTTCAGCGGCTGAGGCAAGAATGGCGGCAAGGAAAGCTCGTGATTTGGCCAGGAGAAAGAACGCCCTCGATATTGGTGGGCTTCCCGGTAAGCTTGCCGATTGCTCAATAACTAATCCTGATGAATGTGAAATTTACCTTGTTGAGGGTGACTCCGCAGGTGGTACTGCTAAGCAAGGAAGAGATAGGCGCTTTCAGGCTATTCTCCCATTAAGAGGTAAGATACTAAACGTAGAGAAGGCGAGGATAAATAAGATCCTTGCTAACGAAGAAATAAAATCCATTATAACAGCGATCGGAGCTGGGTTGGGAAGCTCAGAGGAGTTCGATGAATCGAAAGTCCGTTACGGAAAGATAATCCTTATGTGTGATGCTGACGTCGACGGCTCCCATATAAGAACACTCTTGCTTACTTTCTTTTATAGGCACATGAAAGATATCATTGAATCGGGTAAGCTTTACATTGCACAACCCCCACTATACAAGATAAAAAAGGGAAGTACAGAGCAGTATGCGTATGATGAGGCTGAGAGAGATACAATTTTGAAATCGTTGAAAGTTGATAAGAAAACTATTGCCAACGGTGCAGACGAACATGAAGAGGAGGATCTTCCCGAGGAAGGAGCGGAAGTAATCAAAACCACTAAAGGTGCTAAAGTAACCATCTCCCGCTTTAAAGGTTTAGGCGAAATGAATCCCGAACAGCTTTGGTCTACAACTATGAATCCGGAAACAAGAACTATTGTTAAGGTTACGAATGAAAATGCGGCTGCTGCTGATAAGATATTCAGAACATTGATGGGTGAGGAAGTAGAGCCCAGGAGAAAATTCATTGAGGAGAATGCTCGCTACGCAAACATTGACGCATAAAATAAAACTCTTACGCTCGGGGTCAATTTTTATTGTCTCGTTTATACTAGTTTTTATTTTCTCGTGTAGTTTATTTGGGCAGAATAAAAACCCCGACTCCTTTAGCCAGTTAAATAAGAAAAACAGTTACATATCTTTTTCTTTTGGTATGGGTGCTAATTACAGCAGTAATCCATCCATAATTACTTTCATTGAAGGTGACATACCTTCATACAATATCATTCCTTCGGATGAACGCCTTTCGACGCTAGATGGAGGATTGGAATTTTTTTCGGGAATAGAATACCAGCTTGCAAAGAATTTTTCCATAAAAGGTGAGTACTCATTCTTTACTAAATCATTTTCGGTTACCAGGTTTCCTAATTATGAATATTCATACATAAACCACCAGCCTTATATTTTGTTTAATTATATTATACCGGATAAGAACAGCTTTATAAAGATTGGAGCAGGTCCCGGATATATAATCACTAATTTTTCTGCCAAAAGATTTGGAGGTGAAACCAAATATCACTCCAGTGGATTTGGTATTATGGGTGAGGGTGTGGCTAATCTGCAGATCAGCAGTAATGTTGGTGGCTACGTGAGCGTGTATACTTTTAAGACATTTACCGGAGACCTTAAAGATGATAACGAAACACCTCTGTTGAATAATAATGGTGAAGCAGTTAATTCAAGTAGTTTTGGAGTTGGTTTACGCCTCGGAATGGAAATCTTCATCTTCTAATTTACTCATAGATGGACGAAATAATTAAAGCTGTTGTTTATGGAGCAATACAAGGTTTAACAGAGTTCATTCCTATCAGTAGTACAGCACACCTAAGAGTTATTCCGGCTTTACTGGGCTGGAAAGATGCAGGAGCCGCGTTCAGTGCGGTAATTCAGATGGGTACGCTTATTGCCACTCTCATTTATTTCCGAAATGATATTCTCAATCTTACTAAAGGATTCTTTTCTGCTGTGAAAAATAAGGATTTCGTTTCAAATCCTGAGTCCCGGATATTTATTCTTATCATCGTAGGTACGATTCCCATTGGGATTTGCGGGTTACTTTTCAAAAAGTTTATAGAAGGTGATGCGAGGGGTTTATACGTCATCAGTGCGTCATTAATATTACTTGCTATAGTGCTTTTTATTGCCGAGAAGGTGGGAACCCGTAAAAAGGAATTTGAGGAGATTACAATAAAAGACGGAATTATTATTGGACTGGCACAGGCGCTTGCTCTGATACCGGGAAGCTCAAGAAGCGGTGTTACTATTACAGCCGGTTTATTCCGGGGATTAAAAAGAGACGTGACGGCCCGGTATTCATTTCTACTCAGTATTCCTGCTATTGGTTTGAGTGGTCTATACGAGCTTTATTCTGAGCGCACAACATTATTGAATGAGAATTTTACTGTGCTGATAATTGCTACGGTTGTTTCAGGAGTAGTAGGCTATCTCTCGATTGCATTCCTTATCCGCTACTTAAAGACACACTCTAACATGGTTTTTATTATATATAGAATTGTTTTAGGCCTCATCATTATCTTATTGTTAAGTCAGGGAATCCTGAGCAACTTAGAATAAAACATACAGATAATCCACTTCCAATCCTCTTTGTAAAATTATAATTGTATTGAATTTATAGAGTAAAATTTTTAAATATTAGATAGAACTATTTTTGATAAATCTGGTTTAATGGTAGTGAGGAGAGAAAGGACGAAAATGAAAACACTATTAAAATTTTTTTTAGGTCTGTTTTTAGTGACTGGATTATCCACTGCGCACGGTCAAACCGTTTATAGTTTTACTGACGGTTTGAATGCCGCAAAGTCACAGGGTAAAAAAATAGTTATCAATATCTATTCCGACTCCGACAAGTGGAGTCAAAAGATGGAAAGTGATGTGTATTCCCAGGCTGATATAAAGGATCTTCTTGGATCCTTTATATACATAAAGCTTAATGCCGCTGGTAGCGAATCGTATGATTATAAAGGTAAAAAGTACAGCGCCAGTGAACTTGCTAAAGCACTTGGCTTGACCAGTTACCCGACGCATGCTTTTATGACTGCGTCAGGGGATGTCATAAAATTTAAATATAATGGAGTTGAGTCGGTGAGTTTCCCGGGATACGTCGATGCAGGTGACTTTAAGAGTATACTTATATATTTCAGGGACGGAAAATATTCTGATACGGATCTCTCTACTGTACTTTAACGGGAGTTTTTCCCTTTTAGTTTCTCCAGTACATAAGCCGGAACGAAGTCGGTTATGTCCGCATTAAATTTTGCAAGTTCACGAATAAGTGAGGAATTTAGATAGGTATATTTTTCATTGGGCATTAAAAAGATGGTGTTTATGCCGGGAGCAAGTTTCCTGTTAGTTAAGGACATTTGAAATTCATACTCGAAATCTGATATAGCACGCAAGCCTCTTATGATAACGGAGGCTTGTTTTTTTTTCGCAAATTCTACCAACAGTCCGTCGAATGCATCAACCTCAACATTGTCAAACCCGGAGGTGACATTTTCTATCATATCCTTACGCTCTTCTTTTGTAAAAAGGGGAGCTTTACTTGTATTAACTGCAACAGTTACTATGACTTTGCTGAATAAAGCGGATGCTCTTTCGATGATATCAAGATGACCATTTGTGATTGGATCAAATGTACCGGGATATACTGCCGTGATGTTTTCCATGCTGTAATAAAACTATTTCTTAAATTCAAAAAAAGTCAATGATGTCTCACCAAAATCCTTTCGTAACATGACGGTTTCCCCTTCAAATCTGTTACTTGATGAATGTTCCAATATCAAATATTGTGTTTTTCCGGAGGCTTCTTTAATGAGAGAGTCATAATTATTAAAAGAATAGGGAGGGTCTGCAAAAGTTAGATTAAAACTTTCTTCAGTTTTTTTTAGATATCTAAAAGCATCAGCTTTTCTGACCTTCACATTATCATTTATTTCAAGCATATCAACATTTTCTTTTATAGTACTAATGTCCTTATCCACAAAAACAGCTTCTAACGCTCCTCGCGATAAGCATTCTATGCCCAGACTGCCCGTTCCGCAGAAAAGGTCGAGCACTTTTGCCTTCTTGAGGTCAATTCTATTTGTGATTAGATTAAAGAGTGTTTCACGCACTCGGTCGGTTGTAGGTCTTACCTTTGATGTTTTTGGAGGGGATTTCAGCCTTCTGCCTTTATAAGCTCCGGAGATGATCCTCATTACTCATGCTCCATTGCCTTTAGAACAAGACCGAATAACGGTGCGAATCTTGCCCCCGAACTGAAATGCAGGATATTGTCGATTGAAGCTCCCTGTCCAAATCTTTCCAGAGGATCCAGTATCTTTATTTCCTTGTCCTCATACTTTTGCTCCAGATATTCCTTTACGGATTCAAGTAGACTCTCTCCATAAATATATATCTCTTTTGCTCTCTCAAAGCTTTCATTTATTTCAAGGCTCGCAAGTTGCTTGTCAAGCTCTCTTTTAAAATCAAACGATCCGGTATATGAGTAATCAAAATATTTGATGTCCTCTCTGTCATTTATAGACATGTCTATCCGTCCCGGTTTTAAACCAAGCAGGATATATTGTTCGTCGGATTCGATCAAGCCTGAAACAGCAGAGTGATCGCAGTCGAATATATTTATCTTTAGTCCGCACTCATCGAATATTCGTCTAAAAAAATTAATAATATTGCGATCTACTCCCAGGACAAGCACGGTATAAGTGTTATTAGAGTCATCTTCGTTTAATTTATTTAAACGGTAAAAGTTTATATTAAAATTCTCATAGTCATCCGGGTAATAGATCGAAGTATCCCATAATATATTGGACGATGTAACTTGTTCGTCTTCGGCAACTTCGAGCGGCATAACATTCGAAAACATTTGCATTGTATTCAAAACAAGGTTTACGCTTGTAGAAGATATATCGTCTATTTTTTTGAGATTATCGCATATGATGGAAGCGAGTTCGGAGATAAGGTGTTCGTCCCCATGATGATCGGGGATCTCATTGTCGAAATCAAAATCTGTTTCAAGCTCGGAAATATGAGTTAGCTTTTTGTCGTCGTTTATCGCGGCAAACCTTATACTATTTCCAGAAAATCCTATTGCTAATGAGATCAAGTTTATTTTACTTTTATTTTCTTTTTGATTTTTTCAAACTTCTTCTTTCCTATCCTGCTGACCTTCATCAGGTCTTCAGGCTTTGAGAATTCGCCATGTTGGTTTCTATATGATACTATTTCCGATGCTATTGACTCCCCGATTCCGTCCAATGTGATAAGCTCTTCCAGTGAAGCTGTATTAATATTTATTGGGATTTCCTGATTGGGAGCCTCCGTTTCGTTTGATACAGAGGATTGTAGGCTAAATTCCAGATCAGACCGTGTGAAGTCGAAGTTCTCATCGCTCGATGGATTGAAAATATTATCATAATACCTAATGCAGAATCCGGCTGTTATTACCGAGACAGCCAGGATCAATATCCTTGCCTCGTTTTTTGTAAAGCCTAATTCCTGGAAGGAAAATTTCATCTTTAAAATCTTATATACAAAAATAATTAAAATTTTGCATTAATAATCCAGCAATCTATGTCGAATTCAATAACTCCTTTGTTTTGTTTAGCAGCCAATTTCTTATGCCCAGTGAGTTATCCATCAATTGAATCTGCTTCTCCAATGACATTATTGAGGGGAAGTTTTTCTTTTGATTATTTTCAATTTTCATATTTGACAACGTGGTCAGATGTTTTAAAAAATCATAATGTGCTTTTTTTTGGTCCTCGTCGATCATTTCCTCGCTCTTAAGGTAGTGACGAAATGCATCAACTGCATTTAAGGTTTGTTCGTGCAGGTCTTTTTCGTAATATATTCTAAGCATATAACTTCTAACCATCACTTTAAATAGAAAAAATTTAAAGTTGGTCACAGCAAAGAGATCAAGTGCCTTGTCGTATTCCCTTTTTCGGTATGCCAGGAAAGCCTTACAGTATGTAATAGTGTTATTCTTTTCCTTTACCGGAGATATCCCATCACTGTGCTTTTCCATAAAATCACTCGCCCATTTGAATTCGTCTATCATGCATGCTGATGTAAAAGTAGAAATGAAGTTCGGGAACAGTATATAATCCGATGCGAAAAATTGTTCATCGACAACACCTTTGAGAGCTGCAAACCTGTCTTTATAATAGGATTCATCTCCCATCCTTAGTCTGCCAACGGAAAAAGAGTTCATTACAAGGTATACATAGTATAAATCTTCCCTCGAAATGTTATTTTTGAATTTCTCCTTGAGTTTCAGAAGCTTCCTGTAATCTTCTTTTTTCCTAGAAAGCTCGACCAGTATTATCTGCTTATAGATCATACATGATGGACTTTCCCTAAAATCTTTATCCTTAATATACTCCATTACAAGATCGAACATTTCCATGTTATACTTTATGTTTCCATGGTTTCGGTTGTGTAACATTTTGGAATAATGTTGCAGTAATCCTGTTATACTGTATTGCAGGAAACTATTGAATTCGGTTTGTATACTGTCAAATTCATATTTTTTTGATTTGTCGAATTTGTAATGGGAGGTATTTATCTTATTGAGTTTATGTTTTAAGTAGAAGTAGTATTCGTCCTTTATTTGAGAGGAAGCCAGCTTCTTTTCTGTTTCACTGTCGATTTGCCTGTAAGGAACATCCTGTTTCCTGTCATGTAATTCGGATAATAGGTCTATATCACCTTCGAGTTCGGTTTTTTCATAAGCAATAATCTTTAAATAAGAATTATATAGCTTGAAGAGCTCCGATAAGAGATTCCTTAACTTAAAGTAATCATAATCCAGTTCCGGGAAAATTTTATTGAAAATGTTTGCTTCGGTTATCGAATTACTGTCGAACTTTGGATAATACTTATCCATTACATCGATTAATTTACGGACATTCCTATTTTTATTAAAAAATGGGGAATGTACATATTCCTTGAATCTTCTGAATTCTCTGGTATTCAGCGTCTTCAAAGCCTTAAGTGTTCTGGAATTCCTCACTAAAACTCCTAAATATTATCCTCTAATAATAGCTTAAATAAGTGAAAATGCCACGAATTTGCAATATATATTCGATTGCTTAATGCAAAATCTCCTAAATTTCAGCGAAAGATTCTTTGGTGAATTCGATGCTGAATTCTAGATTTACTCAACTTTTTTAAATAAAAATTTCGAGGGTAAAAAAATGAAAACATTTTTAGTAATAATTCTTCAGATGTTGGTGGTGAGTGCCTATTGCCAGGTTGACCAGCAGTGGGTGCAGAGATTTACCTCTGACAGCGTGAGGAACGACGGTGTAAATGATATGTATGTTGATGCCGGAGGTAACGTATATGTAACAGGTTACCAAAAACAAACCGGGATCAATAATAACGTTATGGAAGCTGTGACGGTAAAATACAATTCCCAAGGTGTGCAGCAGTGGATACAAAATTTCCATGCTCCGCTCGATAACGGTGCATTTGGAAGAGCGATTTACGTCGATGCAGGCGGTAATGTTTATGTTACGGGTGAAAATGCGATCGTGTCAGGAGGCGGGAACGAAATGCTTGTTATTAAATACAGCCCCGGAGGTACACAGCTTTGGGCTAAGACATATCATTACACTGGAAACATGGCTTACACGGGCGGTTTCGATCTAGTGACGGATGCATCGGGCAATGTTTTTGTATGCGGTGAATATTATACAGGCGCAACGTTTCTGAACAATCTTCTTATTGTGAAATTCGATGGTTCAACAGGGCAGGTGATAGGTCAGACTTTCTTTAATGCCGGGAGTGAGGGAGCAAGGAATATTGCTCTGGACGGAAACGGTAAAGTTATTGTTGCTGGGTATGCAGATGTCCAGGATACGGTCCGGTATATTGTGTTAAAGTATGAGCCGGAATTGAGTCTGAATTTACCGGTGTGGTTTACCTATTATACACCGCCGATGAATTCATCCAATACATCAATGAATGACATGGTCATAGACAATAACAGCAACATCATCCTTGCCGGAAATGATCATCTGGATTTTGGAACCGTAAAATTGGATAATGACGGCAACATATTATGGGTAAGGACTTATAACTCTCCGATGGGCTGGGATGTATGCAGGTCGGTCGTATGTGATAATCTTGGTAATGTTTATGTAACCGGTGAAAGCGGTACATCGGGTTTTCCTACATCCTATGATATTACTACAATAAAATATGATCCAAACGGAAACCAAGTATGGCTGAGATCATATGATGGTTTCAGCAATAACACAGATGGATATAGAGGATATGATATTGCTATTGACGATGCATCAAATATATATGTAACCGGAGCAGAATACGGTGCCGGAAATATAGCTACAATTAAATACAATTCGAACGGGTCATTCCAGTGGGGTAAGACTTACAACGGTACCGGCAATGGTCCGGATAATCCGGTAGCTGTCGGCGTGGATCTAAATGGTAATGCTTATACCTGCGGAACAAGCTTGGGGGATACTACCGGGTACGATATAGCCATAATAAAATACGCACCTTCCTCTAATTTTGGAATACGGTTTAAAAAGAACTCGCTCGGTAAACCTATCAATGACCTTGTCAGCACAAGGGACACGATCTCGATAGAATATAGTTCCTTGCTTAATTACAATGTGGTCGATGTTAATCTAAACATTGATTCGGTTTTGCACCCCAATACTGATGATCTCGAGTTCTATCTCACACATAATGGCTTAACCGACACTACGATCTATAGAGTCGGAGGCTCTGGAGATAATTTTATCGGAACTGTTCTCAACGATTCTGCCTCGAATTCTATATCGACGGGAAGCGCTCCGTTTTCGGGACAGTATAAACCATCCAGCCCGCTTTCCCGATTTAATAATGTGAGTATAAACGGTGACTGGATATTGCAGGTATATGACAGAGCATCAGGAAATACAGGTACTCTTAATGCGTGGTCGTTGGATTTCGTTGTGGATGTGACAAGCGGAATTCAAGCAACAGGTTCGGGCATTCCGGATGATTTTAAACTGTACCAAAACTATCCGAACCCGTTTAACCCATCTACAAAATTGAAATTTGAGATACCAATAGCGTCTTTTGTTAAACTGGTAGTATATGACATTACCGGAAGGCAGATCGCTCAGCTGGTGAACAAGAATCTTGAGCGGGGCCAATATGAATATTCTTTCGACGGCTCCAGGCTGGCAAGTGGAATTTATTTCTATAAAATTACGACAGATGCTTTTTCGGAAACAAAGAGAATGGTCCTGGTAAAATAATGCGAGGGTATGAAGTTGTAGTTAGCTGTTCGTCGCCCGGTTGCATTACCCTCGGACCGGGCGAATTATTTTATTATTAACTTATTGCGGTTTATTCCGTAAATTTTATCAGGTGGAAAAACTCAAACAAAATACTCTGGCCCAGCTATTTATTATCTATACTCGCTACCTGATCGGCTCGGCGTTTGTTTTTGCCAGTATTGTAAAGATACTGGGCGAGCGGTTTACTTCCGGGAGTGGAGCTGATGATCCTATAGATTCGGCCGGGCATTTATTTGAGACACTTTATGCTTCCGGTATGCTGTGGAGGTTTATGGGACTTGGCCAGCTTGTTGCGGGATTTCTCTTAATGACACAGCGTTACGCTAAGTTGGGTGCAGTAGCTTTTTTCCCGATAATTTCCTTCGTTTTTATGTTCACTGTAAATTATCACTTTACCGGGACACCGGTTATTACCGGGCTAATGCTTCTTGCAAATATTATGCTCATTGTATGGGATTGGGATGTGCTGAGGGTACTGATAAATAAGCCCCCGATCATAAGTACGTCCAAAAGACTCGAAAATGATCCTGTGTGGGAGATCACCGGGCTCGCATTGTTTTTATTCATAGTCATTTATAGGCTTACAATAAATGGTTATAATTTCTTTTTCTGGGCAGTTATTTGCGTAGGCATTTGTTTGACTGGACTCATAATTGGACTGACGAGAAAGAAAAGATACAATAATCCTCTCGCCTTGTAATTTCTGTAACCTCTTATTTATTTCTAATCTCCTCGATTATTACTAATTTTATATATGGCAAAGCGAAAGGAAAATTATGAGCGCTCTTATTCCACATTTCTGAGCGGAATAAAAAAAGGTGATATCCCCCCAAACCTATTACTGTTTATAAAGGACAAAATACTTCTGGATGAAGTAGTAAACAGCATTGCCGGGAAATTCATAGGTTCTGACTACAATCCAAAAGATCACCTCTTCTCTTTTTTTACAGATGATACGGATACCTCTGTTGTATTAAATGAATGCAGTAACACGGGTATGTTTACCGAAAGGAAGATTGTACTTCTTAAGGTAGTAAGGAAACCCGGCTACCGCGGGTTTAGTGAAGATGAAGCCAAGGCTCTAACAGCCTATTTTAGGATGAAAAACAGCGATGTGGTATTTATTATTGTTGATACCGGGGACGAAGTAAAAAGCTCGATGTATGATAAGATAAAGGACCCGAATCTTGAGATAGTCGCTATCGGTGACCTGGGGGAATCGGAATATTTTAAATGGGTCGCCGGAAAATTTGCCGGGTATAAGATTACAGACGAAGCTATTATGCACCTTATACAGATGCTGAATTTATCTATGGATGAAATAAGCCAGGAGATAGAGAAACTTAAAACTTTTGCCTCTGATACAGGAGAGATTACTTTAAATGATATTAATCTATGTATTGGTGTTTCGAGGGATTTTAGCGAGAGTGACTTCATTCATGCAGTATTCTCACGGGATGCCAACTCAGCTCTAAAAATATATAATAATCTTATACTTAAGAAAGATGCTGAAATATTCCTCTTAATATTGTTAAATTCAGCATTTGTGACTCTCAGCAAGATGTTCGATCCCCGGATCGGGAATTATCACGGCTGGGATCTTAAACAAAAGCTCAAATTATGGTATGATTTTGATAAAATGCTTCCGGTCTATAAAAAATATAGAGGTGAAATTAATGAACTTAAATTAAAAGAAGCATTTGGCTATATTGATGAATCTGAAAAAGCTCTAAAATCATCAGGAACCGACAGGCGAGCAGTGTTTACTCAGCTCATTAGCAATCTGGTTAATTTATAGCTTTTACGGAACTAATTCATTAATAAATCGTTAAAAAATTACTGAAAAGGTGCCCCCGGCTGATCTAGATTATAAGGCTTTAACAGACGAGGAATTGATATTCGAATTTCAGAAGGAAGATGTGGAAGCCTTCAATGAAATTGTATTCCGGTATAAAGATAAGTTGGTTAATTTTCTATTCAGGTATACCGGTAATAGGGATGAAGCTGAAGATCTGGCACAGGACACTTTTTTAAAGTTGTATCGTTCTAAGCATTTGTATAAAGAGATCGCGAAATTTTCGACATGGTTTTATACAATTGCTATTAACATTGCAAAAACAAATCTGCGGAAAAAGAGCAGACAAAAAGCTATCTCTATAAGTGACTTCGATCCTGAGAATGAAAAGGATTTTGATCTTCCGGCAGATGTAATATCGCCTGAGGACAGCGCGAATGCCAGCATTGAAAATTATTATATTCAAAAGGCTATAAACTCTCTTGGGGAAAAATTCAAAGAGGTTATTGTACTCAGGGATATACAAGATATGGAATATGAAGAGATAGCGCAAATAACAGGACTGCCACTTGGTACAGTTAAATCCAGGATAAACCGTGGCAGGGAAAGATTAAAAGAGTTATTAAGCGATATTTATAAACCCGGCGAATAAACAGAGAATAAATCAAAGACAAGTTTATCGAAACAATTTAATTTACGGATTAAGGAAGTGACAGAGAAAGAGAAACATTTAGACATAAGAGAGAAGCTGCGTAATCTGCCTTCTATGAAGGCTAGTGATGACTTTGTAATGAAGCTCCAGAGGAGGATAAACCTCGCCGAAGCTCAACCAAGTACTCAGATTCACAAACAGCATCAGGAAAAGCTCGAGAGCGGTTTTTTTGCTAAGCTCTTTGGTGCAGGAAAGAACGCATGGCTGGTTCCCGCTATGGGCGTTACAGCCGTGGTGTTTCTTGTATTTATATGGGTGTATGTTGTAAACCAGAATGGTGTGAACACATCAAGCGGAGATAAAACACAGACGACGATCTCTCAAAATGAAGAACAAAAACAAAATGAGAGTATTACCTCTTCCGATGAAAACACTCCCGGAGAGACTCTGAAGACCCAATTGCCGGGTAAGGAGATAACAAGTACGTTTGGAGAAACTCACTCGGAGCGGGACTTAAACAGAGGTGATAGAGAAGGCGGAACAGATGTAACTGGTGAAACTACCCGTTCGGTCACGCCTACCAAGGTTGTTGAGCCGGAAAAGGTCGCCGATGAAAAAACACTTGAATCACCATCTCCCTCCATGGAGACCAAAGGTTTGCTTAAAGAAGAGGAAAGGAAAGTAGATAAAGATGGTATGCTTGGAATGGAAAAAAAGTCTGCTATACCCCCAAGTAAAAAGAAAAAAACCGATTCTCTAAGTAATGATGATCAGGAAACGGAATCACTTGAGCAGGGTAAAAGAGTAACAAGAAACGTAATTGACCAATCTGAATTGGAAGATCTGAATGAAAAAGTTCAGGATAAATCCGGTGTCAAATAAAACGCAGTTTTAACTTCTATATTGGAAAAGAGGCTGTCCAAAAGGGCAGCCTCTTTTTTTAACGAATATTTAGACTTACAATTAATATACAAACCCCTTATTTTAGAATATCAAATTTTAACCTTGTTTATAGGATGTACAAAGCAAAAGTAACCATATCACTAAGAAAATCAATACTTGACCCACAGGGCAAAGCTGTAGAACATTCGTTGAAATCCCTTGGCTTTGACTCTATATTGGATACTCGGATGGGTAAAAGTATCGAACTGAAAATAGACGCTAAAAGTGAAGATGAGGCAAAGAAAATAACCGAGGAAGCATGCAAAAAACTTCTTGCAAATCCGGTTATGGAAGATTATGAGTTTGAAATTTCAAAGAACGGAGCTGAATAGTGAATGCTAAAGTTGGAATAGTCGTCTTCCCCGGTTCTAACTGTGATCATGATGCCTATTATGTGTTCAATGATATCTTAAAAACCGATACGAAGTTTCTCTGGCATAAAGACAGCGGTATAGGAGATAGGAATATTATTATTTTACCCGGCGGTTTTTCTTATGGTGATTATCTGAGAGGCGGTTCGATAGCAAGATTCTCTAATATCATGAAGGACGTTATCCGGTTTGCTAATAACGGCGGTATTGTCGTTGGTATCTGTAACGGTTTTCAAATATTGTGTGAAGCAGGTCTTCTTCCCGGAGTTTTAATTAAAAACGCAAATCTTCAGTTTATTTGTACAACGGTATCCTTGCATGTGGAGAATACTAATAGCATCTTCACCAAGTATTATAATGCAGGAGAAGATATTAAGGTGCCCATCGCGCACGGAGAAGGAAACTTCCTTTGCAGTAAGGAAACACTCGACGAGATGAAGAACAATGACCAGATTCTATTTACATATAACGATAACCCGAACGGTTCATACATGGATATCGCGGGAATCCAGAATAAAAGTAAGAATGTAATGGGAATGATGCCTCACCCTGAGAGGGCATCCGATGAAATACTCGGGAATACCGACGGCAGACGCATTTTGCAGAGTATAGCCGAATCGGTTTTGTAATAAAAAAATCTTTAAGGAGAAACATTATGTTTGGTTTAGGAACGCCGGAAATAGTACTGATAGCTATTGTTATCTTGGTATTATTTGGAGCAAAGAAAATACCTGAACTCATGCAGGGGCTTGGAAAAGGTGTTAAGGAATTCAAAAAAGCTACGAGTGAAATAGAAAAGGACATAAAAAGCTCTACCGAGGATAAAAATCCTACTGAGCAGAATCCCACTACTCCAAAATAAACTAGATTTAAAATTCCGAAATAATGCCATCCTGTTTTCACGGGATGGCTGGATTTTATATGACAATTCCCTCAAACCTAAAAGACATACAAACTGATCTTAAGTCAGGCTTACTTACCTGTTCTGCCCTTGTGGATCATTACCTGGCGAGGATAGATGGACAGAGAGATCTTAATGTTTTCATTACTGTCTTTGATAGTGAAGCCAAAGAGCGCGCAAAAGCAATAGACGAGAAGATCAAATCCGGTAATGCCGGTAAACTTGCAGGGCTTGTCATTTCCATAAAGGATGTTATTTCAATAAAAGATAAACGCCATACCTGTGGTTCTAAGATACTCGAAAATTTTACTGCCTTATATGACGCGACAGTTATAAAGAGGCTCGAAGCGGAAGATGCTATTATAATCGGTAAAGCAAACTGCGACGAGTTTGCCATGGGGTCGTCTAATGAAAACTCCTATTTCGGTCCGGTTTTGAATCCGGTGGATAAAACGCGCGTCCCGGGAGGTTCCTCTGGAGGAAGCGCAGTGTCTGTCGCGGCCGGAATGTGTCTTGTATCGTTGGGTTCGGAGACAGGTGGTTCAATTCGCCAGCCTGCATCGTTCTGCGGAGTAACAGGATTAAAAGCCACTTATGGTAGAATATCGAGGTTCGGACTCACTGCTTTTGCATCATCGTTTGATTCCATTGGCATATTCTCCAATAATAATTATGATACTGCCGCTGTACTGGAAGTTATAGCTGGGGAGGATGATAGGGATTCAACATCGTCAAAAGAAAAAGTTGACACCTACACTAATACGATAGAGAATAAAATAAAGACGGGTGATATTAAGATAGGCATTGCAAAAGAATACTTCGGTGAAGGTCTCAATCCTGAAATAAAACAGAGTATCGAAAAGAAAATAGATGATCTCAAAAAAGCCGGCTTTGAGGTAAAAGAGGTGTCACTCCCGCATTCAAAGTATGTGATACAAACTTACTATATACTTACTTCTGCTGAAGCTTCAAGCAATCTCGCACGCTACGATGGGGTACGCTACGGCTACCGCTCGGAGGATTCATCTAATCTGGAAGATATGTACGTCAATACCCGTACGGAAGGATTCGGTGAAGAAGTTAAAAGACGAATTATACTTGGGACATATGTGCTATCCGCTGGTTATTATGATGCATACTACAGAAAAGCGCAGAAAGTCAGAAGATTAATTACACAAGATTTTGAAAAGGCCTTCGAGGAAGTGGACTACATAATTTCTCCAACTACCCCAACTACAGCATTTAAAATGGGTGACAAGGTTGACGATCCGCTCGCAATGTATTTGAATGACATATATACTGCTTCGGTCAATCTCGCCGCAATTCCCGCAATCTCAATACCCGTAGGTAATGACAGTAAGGGTCTTCCATTCGGTCTGCAGGTGATGGGAAGGAAATTCGATGAAGCGGGATTACTTAGAATGTATGACGTTATAGCATCTTAGATTTATGAATATTTAATAATTGCTTACTTTATTTCTTCTCTCAAAAACCTTATTTTTCACTTAATTTACTAATAAAACGACTATCCATGGCTTTACCATCCAAGGCACCGCATTTTTTTGACAATGTAAATAATTATTTCAATAATGCCGCTAAGCTAACTCATCATCCCGAAGGATTGCTCAGGCAAATAAATCTATGCAACAGTGTGTATGGGTTTCAATTTCCCCTTAAGAAATCGGATGGGAAATATGAGGTTATTCAGGCCTGGAGAGTTGAACATTCACATCATAAGCTTCCTGTTAAAGGTGGTATAAGATACAGTTTGTTGGTGAATGAAGATGAGGTAAAAGCACTCGCCGCCCTGATGACATATAAGTGTGCTTTGGTTGATGTACCCTTTGGCGGAGCCAAAGGGGGAATTAAAATAGACCCGTCGAGATATACTGAAGAGCAACTGGAAAAGATAACGCGTCGTTATACAGTCGAATTGATACATAAGAATTTCATCGGACCTGGTATAGATGTACCCGCCCCGGATTATGGTACAGGTTCACGCGAAATGGCATGGATAGCTGATACGTATATGACATTTAGTCACGGACAGCTTGACACTATGGCATGTGTTACAGGTAAACCGCTTTCACAGCATGGAATAAGAGGTAGAACTGAAGCAACCGGAAGAGGCGTTTACTTTGGTGTCAGAGAAGCCGTTGCCGATGTAGATACTATGAAAAAACTTGGGCTTACTCCGGGGATTGCCGATAAGAGGGTAGTAGTGCAGGGATTGGGTAATGTAGGCTATTACTCTGCTAAGTATTTACAGCAGGACGGTGCCGTTATAATAGCAATAGCTGAATATGAAGGCGGTATCTTTAATCCGAATGGATTGGATGTTGAGGAGGTTGCCAAACATCGCAGAGAAACCGGTTCCATTTTGAATTTTAAGAATGCGCAAAATATAGAGCCGACAGCCGCAACACTTGAAATAGAATGCGACATACTTGTGCCAGCCGCGCTCGAAAACCAGATACATTTTCACAACGCAGGAAATATAAATGCCAAAATAATTGCCGAAGCTGCTAACGGTCCCGTAACCCCGGAAGCCGAGCATCTTCTTCTTGGCAAAGGAGTATTTATTATTCCGGACCTGTATCTCAATGCCGGCGGTGTGACGGTTTCTTATTTTGAATGGCTGAAAAATATTTCTCATGTGGCTTTCGGTAGAATAGGTAAGCGTTATGCCGAGTATGCAAACGCGCGTATGGCTCACCTTATTGAGGATGCATCACACATACAATTCACGCAGAACCAGCTCTCCGACGTTGTAAAAGGCGCTGGTGAGGCTGACCTTGTCGATTCCGGACTGGAAGAGGTGATGGTCACTGCTTATCATCAGATACTTGATGTAAAAAGAAAATATAACGTCAGTGACTTGAGAACTGCGGCGTTCATTAATGCGATTAACAAAATAGCTATTTCATATATGGACCTGGGAATATTCCCGTAACCTACTTAAACCCGGTTATTGCAACTACAGCGGGTCGTGGAATATCATCCCCGTAATTTGGCCAGCGGCTTGTTGGATTTTCTTTCGTTTCTGATCCTCCGCCGGGATGCTGGACGGAAATGAACATTGTAGATTCATCTGGGGTGAAATTTCCTCCGCACATCTCTGCATCTTTAGGAGCTGCGGCAAATCTGAATGCTTCCCCTTTATTTTCACCCTGTGTCGGTATCATAAATAGCGAGTTATTCTTAAATGGCTCATAAACCCCCTTGTTCATACTGCTTTCCGATATGTCGCAGAGTACCCAGAGATTTCCTTTACTATCGAATGTAAGATTGTCCGGGCATGAAAACCCGCTTTCTACGCTTCCCGTTGCGAATACTTCCCATGTAAACGACCCGCTTCCGTGGTCATCATTATCCTCTATTATTCTTACTATACTTCCGTTGTAATCTTTCTTTTTGGAATTATTTGTGAATGATACGTATAGCGAATTATCAACTGGACTGATTTCTATATCTTCCGCACGGTTGCACTCTGTACCGCCAACTAGTTTTGCAGCCTTTTCACAATTTACCAGCACATCAGCCTGTGACTTGAATTCACTTTTAAGCTCAGACCTCTTTTCATAATCCAGTAATTGCCATTTGTTATTCTCAAAATCTGCCACATATAGATCGCCGTCATCGAGTATATCCATATTTGCTTCGGGATTATTCGGATCGTATTTTTTTGCGGAGATGAACTTGTAAACACATTCGTTAATGATGTCATCTCCCATATATGCTGCGGCTCTTCCATCTTTTGTAATTCCTACAGCAACATTTTCATGGTGGAAACGACCGAGCGAAGTGCGCTTCTTTGCGGGCTTACTTTTATCGAATGGATCTACTTCTACCACCCATCCATAATGCTCGGGTATCATGTCTTCCCCATATCCGGTCCATCTGTAGGAACCGTCCGGCATGCAATCCTGGTAATTTTCTTCACCGCTTAATACAGTGCCCCACGGGGTTACTCCTCCACTGCAGTTCGCAAGTGTTCCCATGGCTTCGGATGAATTTCCCATTTCGGGAGTGCCGGCTGCTTTGCCGGAGAGTATAACGGGCGTAGTAGCATCTATCCGCCTGTTATAAACTGGATCATTCACAAATTCCCACCCGCTATCGGTCCGTTTGACACGGAATATCGAAATCCCGACGCTCATCTTCTCTGCAAGGATTTGGTCCTTCGTCTTTGCTTTTTTTGCTTTGAAATCACTGTCGGGGTAATCACTAACAAAGACAGGGTGAGTGTATTCATTATTAACAAAGAGGATCCCATCTGTGGAGCTATTACCTCCCTGGAGCTTATCAATTGGTAAAAAAACGACAAAATCGTTGTTAAATCCGAACATCTCCGTATCGGAGATATTATCACCCCATTGACGCACGACGCTGTATTTAAAACCTTCCGGTAAGACTAAGGCATCTATGTCGGAGGGCGGTATAGGATTGAAGAAAACTCCTGACTCTTTATCGATTACAGCCGGAGCTTTGGGTATACTTTTAGTATCAGTAAAATTGGAGTTAAAAAAAGCTGTGGGTAGTATAGCGCCAGCAGTTAGAAATGCCATTCCTTTTAACGCATCCCTGCGTGATATACGCTTATGTATCAGTTCTTCGAGAGTGTTTTTCATAAATTAAAAATAGCAACCAATTGTTAAAATAATATAAACATCTCGAAAGGAATTTTAATTACAAGATCATTAAAGGCTGTTTCAAACAAAGCCTAATTCATTGATTTTCGCTAAAAATAGAGTTAGTTTAGTTAATTGTATTAAAATTATATTAGGAGAACTACGCATACTTTATGCAAAGGAAAAACAATAATTTAACAAGCGAAGAGAAAAAGAAAAATACATCTTCAGACGATAAAAAGACTCCCTCCAATGGACGTCAAGGAAAGAGACGCCAGCCTACATTCAGACGTCGTAGGAGCGGTCATTATAACGTAAATAAGAAGAGAGATGTTCAGAAACCGGATGAAAAAACTTCAGACACAAATGAGGAAAGTCGTGTAAATTACGGTAAACTTGTTCCCTCCAACCAGATGATTTCCGTTGTAATTCCACTCTACAATGAAGAAGAATCCCTAATGGAGCTTTCGTTAAAGCTATATCATGTGCTGGACAGGCTTCAGTGTAATTATGAGGTCATATTCGTAGATGATGGCAGTACGGATGATTCATTCAAGAAAATTAAAGAGATAAATTCCAAGAATGCACGTTTTCATTGTATAAGGTTCAGGAGGAATTATGGCAAATCTGCCGCTTTGGCTGCCGGGTTTAAGGAGGCAAAAGGCGACATCGTTATTACAATGGATGCTGATCTTCAGGATGACCCGGATGAAATTCCCGAGCTGATACAAAAACTGAATGAAGGCTATGACCTTGTGACCGGTTGGAAAAAAGTCCGCTACGACCCATTCATTAAGAAGCACACTTCAAAGCTTTTTAATTTTGTGACGTCTAAAGTATCGGGAGTTAAACTCCATGACTTCAATTGTGGTCTGAAAGCATACAAAAAGGATGTTGTGAAATCCGTAAAGATATATGGCGAAATGCATAGATATGTGCCGGCGCTGGCTCACCTTTCGGGATTTAAAGTTACCGAAAAGCCGGTGAAGCATCATGCCAGGAAGTACGGGGTAACAAAATTCGGTCCCAGCCGTTTCTTAAACGGATTCCTTGACCTGATGACTGTTGCATTTACAATGAAGTTCATGAGCAGACCGCTTCATCTTTTCGGAATACTGGGATTTTTGAGCTTTATCTGCGGATTCATTATAATGGCGTACCTTACATTTATGAAGTACGTCGAGGGAATGTCGATCAGCGACCGCCCATTATTTTTGGTGGGTATTTTATTTACTATTGTAGGTGTACAATTTCTATCTCTTGGTTTAATAGCGGAAATGATCACTAAGACCGCCTCACGAGAGGAAGATTATCTCATCGAATCTAAACTATAGCTAATTCTTAATTACTCTTCTACTAATACTCAAGTGAATACTCAAATATCTATGGAATTAACGAAGATCAGTGATAAGGCAAAGATAGGTGAAAACCTAAGCATGGGGGAATTTAGTATAATAAACGACGACGTTGTGATCGGCAATAATTGTGAAATTGGAAATCATGTAGTGATTGAGAACGGTGCAAGAATAGCTGATAATGTAAAGATAGGGCATGGTACTATCATCGGGGGAGTACCCCAGGACCTGAAGTTCGAAGGCGAGATGACTACTGTCGAGATTGGTGAAGGCACTACTATCAGAGAATACACAACGATCAACCGCGGGACGAAACACAGCGGTACAACAAAAGTCGGGAAGAACTGCTTCATTATGAGCTATGTGCATGTAGCTCACGATTGTGTGATAGGCGATAACGTCATTATCGCAAATGCGGTGAATATGGCGGGACACGTAGAGATAGACGATCAGGTTTTTGTAGGCGGTCTTGTAGCACTTCATCAATTTATAAAACTAGGCAAACACATAATGATCGGCGCGGCATGTAAAGCGGTGAAGGATATTCCTCCATACATACTTGCCGGTAGTGAGCCGCTAAAATATGAAGGTGTTAATATTGTCGGATTGAGACGGAAGGGATTTACGAACGAGCAGATAGGTAATATAAGGGATGCATACGATACGATATACAGGTCGGGGCTTAATGTATCGGACGCCGTAAAGAAAATAAAATCGGAAATGCAGATGACTGATGAAGTAAACGAGATATTGAAATTCATCGAAAATAGCAACCGCGGTATCCTTCGCGGATAAACAATTCAATAATGTCAGCCACCAGTAAAGATAATAAGCACATTACCACTAAAGTCCTGAAACAGATGAAGGAGCGCGGTGAAAAGATTGCTATGCTTACAGCATACGATTACCTTACTGCGAAATTTCTCGATGAGAGCGGAATAGAAATAATCCTTGTGGGTGATTCACTTGGTAATGTAATTCAGGGTTATGAGACAACTATCCCGGTTACATTGGAGGAGATGATATACCATACTAAGATCGTAAAGAAGGGAGTGAAAAATGCAATTGTAGTTGGAGATATGACTTTTATGAGCTACCAGGTGGGTACGGAAGACGCGATTAGAAACTGTGGGAAGATGCTAAAGTTGACCGAATGTGATGCTATTAAAATGGAAGGTGGAAGGCATATAACAGAAACGGTGAGAAGGGTTGTCGAGATCGGTATTCCTGTAATGGGACATTTAGGATTGACGCCGCAATCAATACATGAATTCGGTTCTTACAAAACCCGGGGGCAGTCGGAAGAAGAAGCAGAGCAGATTTATGAAGACGCACTAGCACTGGAAAAAGCCGGATGCTTTTCAATAGTTCTTGAAAAGATTCCTATGGATCTTGGCAAAAAAATATCGGAAGCCATTTCTATCCCAACTATAGGTATCGGTGCGGGACCTTATTGTGACGGACAGGTACTGGTGCTTCACGACATGCTGGGTATGAATGAAGAATTCAAACCGAGATTTGTCAGACGTTATATGGATTTTGCGAAAGACCTGCGGGGAGCGCTTAAATCCTACATTAAAGACATAAAAAGCGGAGATTTTCCTTCTAAAGAGGAAAGCTACGAGTAAACACAGTAATTTCAGTTTTTAAACCACTCGGCGCAATTAATAAATTATGATAATTCCATTGTTTACGTGTTATATTTGTGTTAATTTTAGCCTTTGCTTTTTATGAGTGTAAAATACGCCGAGCTAAACGATATATTTGATTCGAGTAGTAAAATAGTACTTACTACTCATGTAATTCCGGACGGCGATGCTATTGGGAGTGAGATGGCTCTGAAGAGGTTCCTTGAAAAAAAGTATAGAAATCCCCAAGTAATCAACCACTCACAGACTCCCGGTAATTTAAAATTCCTCGATAAAGATGATTCGATAAGGGTCTTTGAAAACGATAGGGATGAAAACGAGGAATTAATAACCGATGCCGACCTGATTGTAATACTTGATACAAATGAATATTCCCGCACTCGCTCGATGGAGCAAAGTTTAATTAACTCGGACGCAAAAAAGATCTGTATTGACCATCATCAGGATATTAAGCCTGAAAATTTTAATTTTGCAATCTCGGACCCCGAATCTCCCTCAACCTGTCAGATACTATATGACTATCTGATCACTGAGCACCCGGATACTATAGATAAAAATATCTCCGAAGCTCTCTATACGGGTATAATAACAGATACTGGTTCTTTCAGATACCCTCGGACGACTGAAGAGACATTCTTGAGTTGCGCAGAACTCGTGAGACGGGGAGCGGATCCTGTCGGAATATATGAGAGAGTTTATAACGAGAACAGTATAAATAAGATCCAGCTCATGGCAAAGTATCTAGAAAGCTTTGAGTTTCATTTCGATAATAAAGTTGGACTTGGAATGATAACCGATAAAGACTTTCTTGAAACAGGGGCAGACCAAACGGACATCGAGGGGTTTTCGAGTATAATGATGAGCATAAAAGGGATTGTAATGAGTATTATGCTGGTTGAGTTGCCGCACAGCATAAAGATATCACTCAGATCAAAAGGTGAAGTAATAAAAGTCAATGAGATTGCAAAAGAGTTTGGCGGTGGAGGTCATATAAATGCCGCGGGCGCATCATATTTCAAAGGCGATCTGTCAGAGCTAAAAACAAAAGTTTTATCTGTTACCAGAGGATATTTAAATAAAATTATATAAATCTAAATTTTTTTTGAAATGAAAGTTACTTATAGTAAGGGGCTGCCGAAAGCAGATGCATACATGTTTCTGTGTTTCGAAGATGGGAAAAAAATTAGTGAAAGGCTGAAAGGAATTGAAAAACTTCTTTCAGTGAAGTTTCAAAAAGAAAGCATCGAAGACTTTGAAGGCAAGGAGACGGAGAATGATCTTCTATATGCCGGTGGAAAGAGGATTATAATTTCGGGAGTTGGTCCAAAAGGTAAATGTGATCTGGAAAAGCTCAGGAAAGCCTGTTCCAGGGGTATAAAAATTGCTGGCACGCTTAAAGTAGATTCAGTAGCTATCCAGATTTTTGATGAAGATTTTAGCGGGTGCAGTTATGAGGATATTGCAATCGCTCAAACAGAAAGTTGTATTATGAGATTATATAGATTTGATAGATACTACACATATAAGGATTATGAAAAAATAGAACTAAAGCAGTTAATATTTTTTTCCGACAGCAAAAGTAAACACCACAAAGAATTTACTGAAGGTGTAAGAATAGGTAACATCCTTGGCGAATCCACAAATCTTGCCAGGGACCTTGGTAACGAACCGTCGAATATTGCCAGTCCAAAGTATATCGCCAATTTTATAAAAAAGCAAGGCGCGAAACTGAAATATTCCGTCAAGGTGTTCGGTAAAAAAGAACTTGAGAAAATGAAGGCGGGGTGCATTCTTGGGGTTGCCCAGGGAAGCAGTTTCGAACCTCAATTCGTGGTAATGGAATATAAAGGTGGAAAAGCAACTGATAAACCGTATGCAATCATAGGTAAAGGAGTAACATTCGACTCAGGGGGTATATCACTAAAACCACCTTCCGGGATGGACCAGATGAAAATGGATATGTGCGGAGCGGCTGCTGTCGTCGGCACATTTGATGCCGCAGCAAGGCTCAGGTTAAAAGTAAATCTCGTCGGACTGATTCCGCTTGTCGAAAATATGCCGGATGGTAATTCTTTCAGACCGGGAGATATATTAACTGCGCTTAACGGATCTACTGTTGAAATACAAAATACTGATGCTGAGGGAAGACTGATACTGGCAGATGCTCTATCATATGCAGCAAAATACAAACCCAAATACGCGATTGATCTTGCAACATTGACAGGTGCGGCTGTGATTGCTCTAGGGCACTATGCCACCATAGCTATTTCCAATGATAATGAATTGACGAAAAAATTAATTAAGTCAGGTGAAAAAACTTATGAAAGAGTGTGGGAACTCCCGTCATGGGATGAATATGACAAACTAATCGATTCAGACATTGCCGACGTTACTAACGTAGGAAAAGGCAGACAGGCAGGCTCAATAGTAGCAGGTATGTTCCTGAAACGGTTTGTAAAAGATTATAAATGGACCCATCTGGATATAGCCGGTACTGCCATGAATGCAAAACCGACCGAATATATTCCTTCACATGCGACAGGTGTAGGTGTGAGATTATTGATAGACCTGATCCGAAACGACAATTAATTTAATTTTTTTAGTATATAAGGTTTATCTATTTAATTATAGATAAACCTTCTTTATTTTACAGTAATGAAAAGAATAAATTCGAAACTACTCGCGGCAATAATAGCCGGTCTGTGTCTATTTATAGTAGCATTTATTTCTTCTGGCATTAGCCAGGGAACTGCCGGAACTCTATCATTTCACAAAGATGGATTCATGCTTGGTAATGAGGTTTTATTGTCAGAAAAGGTTGATCTCATAAAAGGAAAGAACATTGGTATTATTACTAATACCAGCGGTGTGGTCTCTGATGGGAGACTATTTGTTGACCTGCTCTTAGCTGATGAAAGTTTGAACCCGGTTAAAATCTATAGCCCTGAGCATGGATTTGAAATAGATGATCGCGATGTGAGTCATGTAAATAAAAGAACTGGGCTTGATGTAGTTTCACTCTATGGAAACAAGAAAAAGCCCTCCTCCGGTGATCTCTCCGGGATAGACGTACTGGTATATGATATACAGGATGTTGGGGCAAGGTTTTACACGTTCATTAATACTATGTACTATTGTATGGAAGCCGCCTCGCAAAATGGAGTCAAGTTTATAGTCTGTGATAGACCTCTCATTCCCGATGCGAACTATGTAGATGGATTTATGCTCGACGATAATGTTCAGTCATTCGTAGGCTTACTTGATATTCCGATAGCATACGGAATGACGTGCGGCGAGCTTGCTCAATTTATCAATGCGGAATACCTCGGCGGATCATGTGACCTTGAAGTTGTACAGATGAAAAACTATTCGCGCTCGATGAAATATGATGATCTTGGGATTACATGGGTGAAGCCATCACCTAGCATGTACTTTCCCTCCACTGCCGGTACATACCAGGGTACTTGTCTTTTGGAAGGCACGGACTTTGCCGAAGGAAGAGGAACCGACCGACCGTTCGAATACGTCGGCGCGCCATACTGTGATGGAAATGTATTAAAAGAAGCCATGGACAAATATAACTTCGAGGGCGTGTCATTTGAAGCTATAGAATTCACACCATCATCTATTACCAGCCCATCTAACCCGCCAAAATATGTGGACAAAAATTGCAGTGGAGTATTTATTAATGTAACTGATCAAACAAAGTTCGAACCGGTTAAAGTCGGCATCGCGCTTCTTGTAGAGCTTAATAATAATTTTCCCGGTTTTAGCTGGAGAAAAGATAACTATATAGATAAACTCGCCGGAACAAAACAACTTAGGCAGATGGTCTCAAACGGGTCCTCCTACTCTGACATAATCTCTTCATATCAACAATCTCTTGACCAATTCAAGGAGAAGAGAGAAAAATATCTCATCTATAATTAGTATTAATATTAATTAGTATTAATATTCTTAAAGTGTAAAAAAGCCTCCTGAAGAGGCTTTTTTTATTTGTAGAATCAACTATTTAGGAAAATCGCAAATTTTCCTTATTTAGGGTATTGACATTTGCAATAATTCTATATAGTTTTATCGTACCTTTTAGTACGACATTTTGAATCATTAAATAAGGAAAATTAAAATGAACAACTTTTTAAAAACAATAATATTTCCGTGCACCCCAAATTTTTAAATAACTTAAATAACTCCAATAAAGGAGCATACAACATGAAAATCAACTTAGATCAGTACAAGGATAGTTCTTACTCAAAGACTGCAATTTATTTAATGGGAATCCTTAGCTTTTTCTTATTAATGGGATTCTTATTCTCAGGATGTAATCTTGAAAATGTAGCTGGTGGACAAAATGAAAATGAAAACGAGAATGACAATGTTTCTGTAGCAATGAAAGTATCGCAATCGGACAATCCGTCTAACACACTTTCTTTAAGTGAAGCAAAGTTTCTTATTACCGAAGTTTACTTTAGAAGACCCGATAACACAGAAGGCGAAGTCAGGATAGCCCCGGTTGTTGTATATCTGGATCTTACAGGAAGAGTTACCGTTGCAACATCCGGAAGTATTCCTGCAGGTACTTATAATAGGTTAAGATTTAAAGTACATAAAGTAGAAGATTTTGAAACTGTTCCGGATCCGGATTTCAAAGAAGGAACAAGTGGAAGCAAGAGGTATTCGGTTATTGCAAAGGGTTCATTCAACGGTTCTTCTTTCGTGTACAAGTCCAGGAAATCGATCAACATGGAAATGACTTTTTCAAATCCTGTAACTATCTCAGCAGGTCAAAAGGTCAACATGACGATCTCACTAAACCCGTATAGCTGGTTCTTTGCTAACGGTGATTATATAAATCCATCGAGCAGTAATAATGAAAATACGATTGATGACAATATTAAGAATGCTTTCAGACATATATTTATAGATAATGACTTAAACGGACAACCCTAGTACCTTCCCCCATAACCAAAGAGCGTCTCTCTCATGAGTGAGGCGCTCTTACTTAAAAAAAGAAAAAGATGACTATAGTAAAGAATAAAATAGAAGTTGCGATCAAAAATGGGAAAATTAATAACGTTTATTACCCGCACTTTATTGCATATTATGATGGGGGATATGCAAAATTTGCATTGGATATGAAGATGACGGAGGGAAAACTTCCTCCTAAAGAAACCCATGAAATAATGGATTGGGCAAGGAAGAATTATGATCTGCTCGAAGAAAAGTGGTTATATATGATGAGTCATACAAAGGTTAATCAAATAAATTTATAATAATGAAGGAATTAATATCGGAGCTGGAAGGACTGGGGTTCACGAACTACGAGGCAAAGGTATTTGTTTCCTTGATGAAGGGCTTTAATATGTCAGCGCCGGAAGTTGCTGAAGATTCTAAAGTCCCTAAAAGTTCAGCATACGATATTTTAAAGATATTTGCCGAGAGGGGCTACTGTAATGAGATACAGACGCCATCGAAAATAAGATACGAGATAGTCGCCCCGGATATAGTAAAAGGAAAGATCAGCAATGAGCTAACTTACGAATACGATAAAAAGAAAACTCTCCTTGATTCTTCTTTTGATAAGCTGACTCCGTTATTTAAATCTACGGCAGGCGAAGAGGTAACGGATGTTGAGCTCATTAGAGGATTTAATAAATACAGGTTTGTGAAGTTTATTGATTTATTAAAAGAAGCAAAAAATGAGATGTTATTAATGAATAGAATTACCACTGGAAGAATTTCAAAAGAACTAGAAACCGAAGGCAAGAAATTCTATAAAAGAGGTGGTGTTGTCAGATCAATTTATGAAGAAAATACAGATTTTAAAATAATGAAGGACGGTAAAACTGTTAATGCAACCGAAAAAGATTTGATAGAGTTATGCGATGAATTCAAATCACACGGTGAAGAGATAAGGCTATCTAAAAGAGTACCGCAAAACATGGTTATTATTGACAGGGAGGTTGTATTCATAAGTCTTAATGATGAGACCAAACAAAAAAATAAAACGACTGATTTAATAATACGGAATAAGGATTATGCTGAAAGTATGGTCTCCTTATTTCTTTCAACCTGGGAAAACTCAGAAACATTTGAAGATTTTAAGAAAAAATTTCAATAGGTACCAAGTATGAAGAAATTACTCTTTTTGTTATTAATGTGGGGAATCGGGATTACCAATATTTTTGCAGATGGAAACCCTTTAATAAAAGGCTGGTCAAACCTCGGCAGCGGTGTTAACGGAACTGAAGTAAATGCCATAGTCGAATATAATGGGGATATTATTGTCGGCGGTGAATTTACTACTGCCGGTGGCGTTAATGTAGGATATATTGCCAAATGGGACGGGATGCAATGGTCTTCACTGGCTCAGGGCGTTAATGGACCTGTAGATGCTTTGGCTGTTTTTAATGGCAATCTTTATGTTGGAGGTACATTCACCACAGCCGGAGGTAGTCCTGCGAATAATATTGCCAAATGGGACGGAGCAACCTGGACAGCTATGGGACCCGGTCTGGATGGTGATGTAAGGGCTATGATAGTTTATAATAGTGAACTCGTTGTTGGAGGAGGCTTCGGTAATGCCGGTGATAATATTGCTAAATGGAACGGCACTTCATGGTCTGGAATGGGAACCGGGATGAGCGACGATGTTCATGGTCTTACGATCTGGCAGGGGGATCTTGTGGCAGTTGGTAGATTTGTCATGGCAGGAGGTGTTTCGGCGAGCAGAGTAGCCCGTTGGAATGGAAGTTCATGGTCTGCAGTCAGCAATCAGGTGATAAATGACAGGGTTTTTGCAGTGGGTGTTCTGAATGATACATTGTATATCGGAGGAAAATTTGATGAAATTGGAACAGATCCAACCCTAAAATCGATAGCAAAACTCTCCGGCACGACCTGGCAAAGAGTCGGAAAAGGTGTTGAAGATAATAAAGAAGTTAATGCTTTAACTGTTTATAAAAATGAACTCGTTGTAGGAGGTCAATTTGAACATGTTTATCAGAATGATTCTGCTACCCTGACAGTATATAGTATCGCACGCTGGGATGGTTCCAGGTGGGACAGGTTTGAAACCGGCATGGATGAGAGGGTAAGCTCACTTTTTACATATGCTACATCGACGGATACCTCTCTATATGCGGGCGGTGAGTTTAATTTTGCCGGCGGAAGGCCAGCTAATCATATTGCTGTCTGGAATGATACTATTATGACTTATACCGTAGAAGGTACAGTGAGATATACCTCCAATAACCAGCCCGTAAACGGAGGCTATGTTAAAGCGGTAAGACTTGAGCTAGCCACTCGCGAATATCTAACTCTTGATTCTGTTCAAATAAATCCAACTGACGGAACATATAAATTAAACACCGTAAGAGGAGATACCGTTGATATTATAGCGTTTCCAGAAGATGTTGAGGGACAGGATTTTATTCCTACTTATCATAATGGTACGATGTTCTGGGAAGGATCTGCATCCATCTTATTACATACTGATACAACCGGAATTGATATTAACGTAATGGACGCTCAACCTACGGAAAACCCATCGGGTACAGGTACGATCAATGGCAGAGTTGAACTTAATTATCTTCCAACAGGGTTCCTATCCGGTCAAGGTGAAGAGTTCACCGGCGGTTCAAATGTTTACGCGGAGCTTAACGGTGTATTTAAGAACTTCGACATAAGTGACAACTTTACTAACTTCACCATATCATCGCTCCCGGCTGGCACATATAATATTATCGTTAACCGGCTCGGATATGAATCGGACACAACGGTTGTAACTTTATCTAATGGAGGAACAGTCAATAATGTCAACTTCCTGATCAATCCGATGGATAATAATGTCAGCGTGCAAAATATCAGCAACAACATACCGGATAATATTACACTATATCAAAATTATCCTAATCCGTTCAATCCGACGACGAAGATAAGGTTCGATATAAAAACGAAATCATCCGTGACGATGTATTTATATAATTCGCTCGGGCAGGTGGTCAGAAAAATGATTAATAATGAGACTTATACCCCCGGAAGCTATGAGCTTAGCCTGGACGCTAGTGGATTGGCATCAGGGATATATTTTTACAAACTTGTGACTGCGGAAACTTCATTGACCAAAAAGATGGTTGTATTAAAGTAACCGAAGCTAGTTAGAGGATAAAGCTAAAGGCAACACGCTAAAGCTAAGTTAAGAAAAAACATTTATTTTTTCTTTTTTTCTCCTAAACAAAAGCCCTCCAACATTGGAGGGCTTTTAATTTTTTAATTACTTGCTAATAAGACTAACATTGATCCCGGATAAGTTTGATGTAACACTAATACCCGTAGCAGAGCTCTGATCATCTGTGGAGACATACCATGTTGGAATATAATCTTGACCTACTATATCATTTGGAAAAGCAATTACATCGATCATACCTGACATTCCCGAAAAAATATAGTTCCCGTTTGCATCGGCTGTGGCTGTAGCGAGTAAATTGGAACGGTTGTGCTGGTAAGCCTGGACGATTGCACCGGGAACGGTATTTCCGCCTGCATAAACAGTGCCGCTGACGGTATAAGTAGAAGGTTCATAATCCCCGGAAGCTTGGAGGATTAAAGCAAAAGAAGAGATCACAACGAAAAATAGCGCGAAAGAAAAGATTTTTGTGTTTTTCATTTTTCTCATTTTTTGGTTAGTGAGGAAAAAACAATTAAAATTTACAAAGGTAGTTAGTTTGACGTAACATTAATACCTGTAACAGGGTTTTGGTCACCAGGTTGGAAAGTCTTGCACGGAAAAAGTATCCTCTTCCGCAAACAGTTTCCACAGTCAAAAAATAAGTAAATGATTTACAATAAATTATTATTGCAGTAAAGTTTTTATTTTTATTCAGATAATTCGCTTGACAATAATGATGATTCCATTTAATTTGTTGTAGCTTTAACTACGACAGCTTAGAAAATACTTTGTCGAGGAGGACAAAATGACACAGCTAACATCAAAAAACATTGCACGGACGGGGAAAACGTATTTAGCAGTGATGCTGGTTCTTACCATACTTATGTTTGTGGTAATGATAATCAGTTAACCGGCATAATATTTTTTTAAAACCCGCATATGCAGTTGCTTTATGTTGCAATTGCATATGCTCGGTAAGCAGAACTTCCACAAATAAAAGGGTAACATGGTAGTATTAAGGAATAATAGGGAACACGGTTACAGGATTCTTATGGATTTTGGAAAAATAGCCGATACTTATTATCCGCATTTTATAGTAGAGCGGGATGATATAGACCATGACCATTCACAAGTTAAATTTTCAATAGACATGCGCATAATCGAGGGGGAGGTGCCGGTTGAGATCACACAGGAGATAATTACCTGGGCGCATACTCATTACAAGGAACTCGAGGAAAGCTGGCTTTGCCTCATCGATGAAGAGATATCCTCCAAATTCAAAAGAAGAAAAAATAATCTAACGGCGGCTTAGAACTCTTTTATGAAGGACCTTATTAAACAGCTAGAGGCTATCGGTTTTACAAATTACGAGTCAAAGGTATTTATGGTCCTTATGCAGGGTCATAATATGACTGCCGCTGAGATAGCAAAAGAAGCCAAGATACCACGCACATCAGTTTACGACATCCTAAAGTCATTCGCCCAGAAAGGCATCTGCAACGAAATTGAAACTCCCAGCAAGCTCCGCTATGAAATGATAGATCCCGATATCGTAGAGGATAAGCTGAAGAGGGAAATGCAGAATGCCTATCAAAAGAAAACGTCGGAGCTCGACAGTTCTTTTAAAACATTAAAAAGCTTTTACAAAGCTAAAGCTCAGGCCGATTCCTCCGAGAAGATTGAACTTCTCAAGGGTTTCAACATGCACAGAACTAACAAGTTAATTAATCTGATTGACAATGCTCATAAGGAGATTCTAATTGCAAATAAACTACCGGATAGGATTTCAAAGAAAGCGAACGATGAGGCTGATGAATTTCTTGAAAATGGCGGTACTTTGAGGACAATTTACCAGCTAGGAGATAAAATTAAGATGAGATATGATGATGGCTGGCGTGATGTTGGTAAGGGCGAAATAATTGATTGGTTGAAAGAATTTGATGGAAAAAATTCACAAATTAGACTCACGGATTCATTACCACAGAGTTTCTTCGTTTTTGATAGAAAATTCGTGTTTTTAAACATAGTTGATGAAACCTTAGAGAAGGATAACAGAAGTGACCTTATTATTGACAACGAACAATATGCTACTGCAATGAAAGATTTGTTTGATTATTATTGGGATAGATCGATGACGATCAGTGAATACGAAAAAAGTTAAAAATGAGAAAGCTAATTTTTAAAATATTACTTTTAACGGTTTTACTTTTCCCCCTAAGCACAAGGACAAGTCCTGCCCAGGGTATATACGACTGGTCTTCGATCAAAAACGGTACAAACGGTGTTGTAAATGCTATTACCGTTTATAATAATAAGATTGTTATCGGAGGCAGTTTTACCCAGGCAGGAGGCGTCCCTGTCAATAATATTGCTCAGTGGGATGGTACCAACTGGCAGCCTGTTGGAACTGGTTTCCCGGATGAGGTTTATGCCTTGACCGTATTTAATGGCGATTTGATTGCTGCAGGTAAATATCTTCTTGTTACTACAACTGATACCGGGCGTGTATTCAGTTATAATGGATCAATATGGCAGCCTCTAGGTAAAGGATTTGTTAACAGGGTCAATGAATATGTTAAGGCGCTTCTCGTGCATGAAAGCAAGCTGTACGCCTCTGGCTCGTTTAAGCTTAATTTTACTTCCGGAGGGGCAAGCAATGTTGCGGTATTGGAATCCAATGCTTGGGACAATCTTGGTGATGGACTTGATCTTGAAGTAATGTGTATGACTTCGGACGGAAGTGATATTATAGCGGGCGGAAAATTTTCATCCTCCGATACTGCGCAGGTAAATCATATTGCCCGTTGGAATAATGGCAAATGGCAGAGAATGGGTTCTGGGTTGAATGGCGATGTTCATTCACTCATAAGATTTAATAATGAAATAATTGCAGGAGGGGAATTCTTAGGACATGTTTCGAAATGGAATTCATCAGTATGGCAGACACTTGGTAATGGTGTTAGTGATACGGTGAAATCTTTTGGAAACTATCAGAACAACCTTGTCGTTGGAGGAAGTTTCCGCTACGCCGGTTCGGTTACTGACAGTTTGTTTGTTAATGGTGTCGCCTTATGGAACGGCTCATCATGGGAAGGGTTGAGAACAGGCATGAATAGTGACGTCCGCTCCCTTTTCACGGATAATAATAAGCTTTATGCTGGTGGTGGGTTTATATCAGCAGGTGGTGACTCAGTTAATCATGTTACTTACTGGGATACAATACAGACAATTGTTGTTTCAGGCAATGTGCATTATGTAGGAGGTCCTGGTGTTACGGGAGGTGTTGCAAAATCCGTTAGGTATGATGCCTATACACGGGGAATAATTGTTTATGATTCATCGCAGGTACAGCCCAATGGTGACTATCAGGTTAAAGTACCAAAGGACAAACCTGCAAGGATCATTATAATTTCTGATGATGAGCTCGACTACATTCCAACATATTACCCTGCGACAATCTATTGGGAAAATGCTGCAGTGATAAATCAGGCATCAGATGTCGATGATTATAATGTCGAAGTTGAGCGGATCACGAATACTACTAATCCCGGTTCTATTTCAGGAAAAGTACTGCTGGATTATACGCCATCCGGATACCCGACAGGTAATAGCCTCGATATTCATAAGGGGGCTATAGTATATGCGCGCGTAGGAGATAGCTGGAAGTCATTCGGTATCTCCGACAGGTTTAGTGAGTACTCACTTGGTAACCTTCCTGCAGGAACATACCAGCTTATTGTCAATAGGTTAGGATACACAACACAAGTTAAAAATAATGTTGTACTCTCGAGCGGGCAACAATTGCAGGACGTTAATTTCACTCTTACAATATCAGACGGAGGATCCGTAAGCATCTCCGGCAACACAACGATAATCCCCGAAGGTTACAGATTGCTTCAAAATTATCCGAACCCCTTTAACCCCGTCTCGAAAATAAAATTTGAACTTCCCGAAAAGGGCATAGTAAATTTAAAAGTTTATAATACCGCCGGACAACTGGTTTCAGAATTGCTGAACGGGCAGGTATTAAATGCAGGCATATATTCCGCTGAGTTTGATGGCGGCGATCTCGCATCAGGAGTGTATTTTTACAGGTTGGAGGTAATAGGTGAAAATACAGGTGTATTAGAGTTTTTCGGATCAAAGAAGATGATCCTCATTAAGTGATTGTTCTTTCATTTCTTTATTTACCCTACTTATTTATTACCCTTACTCGATCCGGACTCAGATTTTGAGTCCGGATTTTTTAATATTTCATTATTTTTTTTTGATTTTATTGTTAAATTACGATTTGGGGGTGATTAGTCTTTATTAAACTCAAATGGGCAAAACCATGAAAAAATTTTACAATCTATTTTCCATTGTTTTACTCCTGAGCGTGTTGGTATCAGTTAACACATTTGCGGGAGACAGACTTGTTCTGATTGAGAGATATACAAGTTCGACATGCGGTCCGTGTGCGTCTGCAAACCCGACTCTCGATGCGCTTTTAAATACTACAGACCCGTCTAAGCTTACAGGTATTTCATATCATATGAACTGGCCCGCGCCGGGTAACGATCCTATGTATCTTTTTAATCCCTCTGATAATACAGGAAGAAGGAATTACTATGGCGTGAATGCTATTCCTCACTGGAGAACAGACGGTTCGATGGAAGTAAGTACTGGAAACGTTGCTAGTTCATATGCAAGTAGAACTGGAGTTATCAGTCCGATCACTATCATTACTACTTATAATATCGTTGGCGATAGTATGAAAGTCACTGCAAAGATATTTTGCGAAGACCTCCTTGCCGATCCTAATGTAACTGTTCATATGGCTCTGCTTGAAAAACCAATACAATATCCGGGTCCTCCCGGAACAAACGGTGAGTCGCATTTCCTTGATGTTATGAGAAAAATGTATCCTAATTCCAGTGGAACAAAAGTAACTTTATTCCCTGGTACAACATATGTGCTTGAAGGATCATTTTATATTGACCCCTCTTATGTTCAGGGCAATCTAAGACCGCTGATATTTGTACAGGCTAACGACAAAGAGATTCTTAATGCTGGTGTTCCGACATATGATTATACATTACTCTCAGACCTGGCATACAAAGTTGTTGACCAGGGGCAGAATGCTTCCGGCGATTTCCAGATCAGTGTTCCCGTGGTTGCTGCAGGTTATAATGAAACAGTTACCCTGAGTGCTGAAGTTCAACCGAGCAACCCTGGCGTAACCGTTTCATTCCCAAGTGGAAACACAATTGGTTCATTCCCGGGTCAGGTTACTGTAAGAGTAAATTCTACTTCGGCAGTTCCTACAGGTATATATAAAGTTATTGTCACAGGTACAAATGCAAGCAATGATGAACATAAAATAGTTGTTTCATACTTGGTTGGTAAGAGCTATGTAAGCGTCGGTACAAGTAAACCATTAGTTGCATTCTCGGTTGACAATACAAGTTACAGCTCACTCAGGTTATTCGACTGGGACATATCATCAAACCATGATCTTAGTGTTACAACTCCGCAGACGTTTGGAAATACAAGATATGTATTCGAAAACTGGAGCAACGGTGTAAATACACCTACACAAACGGTTACTGTAAATTCAGGTACAAGCGGTTACACTGCTAACTTTAATACACAGTTTAAATTTACCGGCTTTACGAGTCCGGGTGGACTACCGGTAACCATTACACATGCAGGTGAATTTATCGATTCAGGATCTGTCGTGGACGTTTCGATTACGCCTACACAGGTCATGTACAACGGTCAGATGTATTATTTCAAGAACTGGATAGGTGGTGGTAGCGGTTCATATACCGGTACTAATTCCAGCTTCCAGATCTCATCTATGGATAATTTCATTAGTGAAGTTGCTATATTCGATACTGTAACTGCAGTTAGCCAGTTAGGAAGTGAAATTCCTGACAGCTATGAACTGTATCAAAACTATCCGAATCCGTTCAACCCCGAAACAAAGATTAAATTTGATATTCCGCAAGCAGGTAACGTAAAACTGGCGGTTTACAATATTCTTGGTGAACAGGTTGCAATATTATACAACGGGTTCCTGAATTACGGAAGGTTCGAATCAGCTTGGAACGCTTCACAATTTGCCAGCGGAGTTTATTTCTATAAGCTGGAAACTGAGAATTTTGTTTCGATCAAGAAACTGGTACTTCTGAAGTAATACTTAGTACGTAAGGCTTTAAACCGGGGGCGATATTAACATTTTATAGGGTTAATATCGCCTCTTTATTTTCATTTTCTATGTCGGAATATGGATACAAATAAGGAAAGTACTTCTGAAAATACTTCTATTGAAAAGCTTGAAAATAGCTTGATGGGTATGCTCGATGGAAAGGAAAAAGTTGACGCCCTTTTATCACTTTGTGATTCTGTAAAAGAGAAGGAGCCTAAAAAACTCAACTTTTATGCCGGGCAGGCTCTCGATATCTCACAAAAGATAAACTATAAGCTTGGCATAGCCAAAAGCCATAAGTTTATAGGACAGAGTCATTCACATAATGCGGATTTCAAAACCGCTATAGATCATCTCGATAGCGCACTCTTGCTTAGCCGCTCCCTCGGTGATAAAAAACTCGAAGCAAATGCTCTCCTGCATCTTGGTATCGTTTACAAAAATTTCGACTATTCGAAATCAATCGAATCATATTTCGAAAGCCTTGAAATAAGCAGGTCTTTGAATGACCATAAAACTGAATCTCACCTGCTGAATAATATCGGAGTTGTGTTTAAGATTCTTGGTAACTTCAAGGTTGCCCTCGAATATTACCTGGACAGCCTCAAAATAAAAGAGTCCCTTGGAAATGAGGAAACCATTCACAACACTCTCTCCAATATCGGTAATATCTATGTTATAATGGAAAACTATGAAAAAGGACTTGAGTATGCATCGAAGTCGCTTGAACTCCTGAGAAAATTTGATAAGCGTACTAACGAACCTGTGATACTTGGCAATATCGCGCTTTGTAATAAGAAGCTTGGAAATACTGATGTCGCATTGAAATATTACAATGAGGCTTTGGATATTGCGAAAAAAATGGGCAACAGGCAAAGTGAAGCCGATAATTTCGATGGGCTCGGTGAGATGTACTTAGCAAAAGGGGATTATGATAAAGCCATAGAGTGCTTTGGCAATGGTCTGCAAATAGCCGAGGATATAAAGGATAGGGTGCTTATTTCCAATATCTGTCATAATATTGGCAAACTTATGCTTCGTACCCAAAAATATGACCAGTGTATTTCTATTCTTGAAAAAGGCCTTGAACACTCAAAGCTGATAGAAGATAAAAGCTCTATTGCCAACTTCTATCCAACCTTCTCTGCCTATTATGAGGCAGTGGGAAATTACATGAAGGCGATCGAGTATTTAAAACTATACAATGAACTCAACAAAGAGCTTCTTAAAAGCCAGACTGAAATGGTTACAAGGAGCCTTATGATACAGCATGAAGCAGAGCGCCACCAGAAAGAGGCGGAGATGAATAGGGTAAAGAATGAGGAGCTCACCAGGATCGTTAAAAAACTCGATGAGATAAACGAGGATAAAAATAATTTTATTGGTATCGTTTCACATGACCTGCGTGATCCGGTTTCGAGTATCTACAGCATATCGGATCTGATACTTGCGGATTATAGCACTCTTTCTGAAGAAGATAAGAGAGATTTTGTAACTGATATTAAAACATCCGCCGGACGCGTGATCAAGCTCCTGCAGACACTGCTCGATATAAATGCGATCGAGACAGGTAGATTAAAAATGGATTTTGAGAACAATAACCTAACAGAGATTACAAAAAAAGCCCTCGAGTTTTATACGGAAAAAGCTAAAGCAAAAAATATTGACCTGCACTTTACCGAAGAAAAGCCCGTGCTGTTTTATGGTGATAGGAGGTCTGTTGAACAGATACTCTCTAACCTTATTTCAAACTCGATAAAATATACCGAACCCGGAAAGAACGTTTACATAAGCATATCGGAAAGTGAAAACGTCGCGCGCTTTGAGATCGATGACGAGGGTCCCGGCATGACTGAAGATGATAAAAAGAGTCTTTTTGGCAGATTTGCAAAACTTAGTGCAAGACCGACTGCCGGCGAGGAATCCTTTGGGTTAGGTCTGTCTATTGTGAAAAAGCTGGTCGATATAAATAAAGGAAAAGTTTGGTGTGAGAGTGAGCTCGGAAAGGGAGCAAAATTCTTTGTTGAACTGCCGAAGGCAAGAATATAATTACTTCTTTAACGTAAAATTAAATTTGGTACCTTTACCCACTTCGCTTTCTACGTTTATTTTGCTGTCGTGAACTTCCAGTATATGTTTTACTATCGATAATCCGAGTCCTGTGCCTCCTCTGTCCCGTGACCTGTTCTTATCTACTCTGTAAAATCTCTCGAATATCCTCGGCAGATCTTTCTCCGGAATCCCAATACCGTCATCTTCTATCGTGACGTTTACATCTTTCCCTCCGTCAGTTGTGCTGATTACTATATGGCCGTTCTCTGGTGTATATTTTATTGAGTTTTCTACAAGGTTTATAAATACCTGCTTTATGGAATCCGAATCGCCGAAAACCTGTACTCCATTCCTGAGTTCGTTCACGTAGTTTATTACAATATGCCTGTTCTCCGCGATTCCTTTCAGCTCTCCGATTACTCCCTGTATATGCTCGGAAAGCGAAAAATATCTTTTGCTTAGTTTTACTCCCGATTCATACTTTGATATGGTCATCAGGTCACTTACCAGATCCTTAAGCCGTTCCGACTGCTTCTTTGCGCGCTGGAGAAAATCTATGTTCACCGACTTATCATGTATCGCCCCGTCTATGAGTGTTTCCAGCGAAAGCTGTATCGCAAAGATTGGTGTTCTTAGCTCATGCGCCACGTTTCCGAAAAATTCATTCCTGTTCACCTTAAATATCTTAGCCGTATCCAGCTCAGTTATCAGCCTGTTATTCACTGAAAACATCGAATTGTAAACTTCCTGTATTTCCTTTGCGGTGTACTTTCTGCCAATGATCTCCTCCAGTTTATCCGAGATCCTTTTCAGCTCTGCGATTTTTACCGAAAAATCCTCATCATGGAATTCCTCTATCCTGGGGTGTGAGATTTCGTCCGCAATAACAGCGGTGTCACGCAATGGCTTTATTACCTCCAGCCGGATAAAAGCGATCGAAACTATGTATGAAATTAAAAGTAGCCCGCAGGTTATTACGGTTACGATTGGATCGGGATAAAGAAAATACAGGATTATTCCGGTTACTATCAGGAATGGGAAAAAGAACAGGGAATATTTGAAGGTTAAACTTAACCTCTTCACTTTGATCGGAAATTAAAAATTATACTCGCTCGTTACTCGTCCTTAAACCTGTATCCGAGCCCTTTTATGGTTTCGATGTAATCGGAATACTCACCCAGTTTTTCTCTCACCTTCGCGACGTGCACGTCTATCGTCCTGTCGATCACAAATACATTCTCGCCCCATATCTGATTCAGCAGTATCTCCCGTGAAAACACTCTGCCTTTATGCGAAAGTAAAAATTGTAACAGCTGGAATTCCTTCTTCGGCAGAAATACTTCCTTACCGTTTATCTTTACCTTGTGAGTTATGCTGTCCACTTCCAGCCCTTTGAATTTAAGCACCTCATCCTTCTTAAACACCGCGCCGTTTTCTGAGGATGATCTCCTTATAACGGACTTAATTCTTGCGATTACTTTCCTCGGTGAAACAGGCTTTTGTATGTAATCGTCTGCGCCAAGCTCCAGCCCTATTATCTCATCGATTTCGTTACCTTTAGCGGTTAAAAATATTACCGGTATAGATGAAGTTTCTTTCTCTGCTTTTAGCTTTTTACAAACGTCGAAGCCGTTTACTTCCGGCATCATTATATCCAGCAATATCACATCGGGTTTTTTTTCAGCCGCTTTTTCCAGTGCATCTCTTCCGTCGTAAGCCGTTATTACATCAAATTCGTTTTCCTTATCTAAGTTGTACTTAATAAGATCGACAATGTCTTTTTCATCGTCAACTACCAGAACATTAATTTTCATCTCTCTTTTTTTACTCATAATTTATCCAAACATTGTTACCAAATTGTTAAGAAATTGTTATCCTATCGTTCCAATAAGCATTAATATACACAAAATAGACGTGAAATAATGGAGAATTCAAAAACGGAGAGAGTTGATAAGACAGTTATTTAATGCCAAGACACCCGAATCACATATAGCAATTACTTGCCGCTGCTTTCTTCCGAACCTGACGGGGTTGGGTAACACCATATTGTTCGGGGCTTGACATAAACTTATCTCAATATAATCAGGATGATTTAAACATTAAATACAATCCGAATATCCCAAGAACAATATTTGCCAGCCACATCCCAATAAATGGGGTGATAACGCCCCTATCAGCGAGCTTTTCACCCCCGATGAGGGATGCCCAGTATATCAAAAAGAATAAAAGCGATAGCCCCGCCGCTATCCCAAAACTTCCCTTCTTTACCTTATATCCTAGAGGCGCGCCGATCATCGCGAATATTATACACGCGAAGGGTATAGAGAACTTTTTATATATCTCGACCGAATATGAATCAGCCTGCTGTTGTAATGACATCTGCGCTTTCTTTACCGATTCGTATGCCTGCATTCTGTTAAGGAGCCTGTCATGTATGGTCTTGAGGCTGTCGTAAGCGCTGAGTCTGTTTGTTGTTAACCCCGGAGCTTTACCAATGCTTTGTTGATCGCTTTCTAATTTTGCTGCTACCGAGTCCGGCACGGGAGGCGGTCGCTCAAAAGTTGTATCTTTAAAATCCAGCGTTACGAAATTCCTTACGTCCTGATCGAGTGTCGTAAAATAATTATCCATTGCGAGCTGTTTGCTGTCTATGAAGTTCTTCACAATGCTCGACATGGAATCGGCGGACAACTCCCTGTCGCCCCTCGTCAGCAAATTCTCATCCGTTGATTGAAACCCGAAGTTCTCCGCGCTGAGAACTATCCGGTGCTTGTCAAATTCTATCTTCCTGTATTTTTGTGAAGGGTTGTCCGCGTTCAGCTGGTGTATTTCCCCCTTCTCGAGGTTCATAATAATATTCTTAAAATCGCTCGAAAATCCTATATCTCCCTTCTCCGCAATGAAGAGGTTCTTTATCGGCGGTGTGGAGTAGTCGTAAATGTAAATCCCTTCCAGCTTATTGCTGTTAGGAAATGTCTTCTGCACAAGTATCTTCGCTCCCCCAATGTCTTCGCTGAACTTTCCTCCCTCTAGTATGAGCGTCGGCTTCGTCCGCGATATATCCCCGAATAGCACCCTCGCCTGGTGGTTTGCCTCCGGCAGTATGTCATTATTAAACCATATCATCACGTAACATAATACCCCAGACACCAGTAATACGGGGATCATCAGCTTTGGAAGGCTCACACCGCTTGCCTTCATTATCGTTATTTCGTTATTGGATGAAAGAGCGCCAAACGCCATCAACGTGGCGACCAGAACTGCCATTGGTACGGCCAGCGTGAGTATCCATGCAAGGTTTAGCGATATGAGCTTTGTTATTACCCATATGCTCAACCCTTTGCCTACAAGCCTGTCTATGGATTTTATGAGGAATTGGAATAGAAATAGAAACATCAGCACCGACAGTGCCAGTATAAATGGTCCTACATGAGCTTTAAGTATGTATCTATAGATTATCACTCAATACCGGACATTATTTGATTACACCAAGTTCACGCCCAACTTTTGCAAATGCTTCGATCGCTTTATCTATCTGCTCCTTTGTATGCCCCGCCGATAATTGCACTCTTATTCTTGCCTGCTCTTTTGGAACCACCGGATAGAAAAATCCGATCACATATATTCCTTCGTCTAATAATTTTGCTGCCATTTCCTGCGACAGCTTTGCGTCATACAGCATTATTGGAACTATCGGGTGAACTCCGGGTTTTATATCGAATCCTGCCTCTGTGATCTTTTCCCTGAAATACGTCGTGTTCTCTTCAAGTTTATCCCTCAGTTCGGTTGTCTCGCTTAGCATATCGAATACTGCAATGGAAGCGCCAACTATCACAGGTGAAAGTGAATTGGAAAACAAATATGGTCTGCTTCTCTGTCTCAGCATTTCTATTATTTCTTTTTTACCTGTCGTAAATCCTCCCATTGCGCCTCCTAATGCCTTCCCCAGCGTGCCGGTAACCAGATCTACTCTTCCCATTACTCCGCAGTGCTCTATTGCGCCTCTGCCTGTCTTTCCGAGAAACCCGGTACAGTGAGACTCATCCGACAGTACAAGCGCACCATACTTATCCGCAAGGTCGCATATTCCCTCCAGGTTAGCTATATGCCCGTCCATTGAAAAAGCGCCGTCCGTACATATAAGAATATTCTTTGCTCCTTTTTCCTGTGCTTCCTTCAGACATCGTTCGAGGTCTTCCATGTTATTATTCTTGTATCTGAATCTCATCGACTTACAAAGCCTTACACCATCTATAATACTCGCGTGATTCAGCTCATCCGATATTATCGCGTCCTGGTCACTAAGTAATGGCTCGAACACCCCGCCGTTTGCGTCGAAGCATGCCGCGTATAGTATCGTGTCCTCCATGCCGAGGAACTCTGCTATCTTTGCTTCCAGCTCCTTATGTATCGTCTGAGTACCGCATATAAATCTCACCGATGACATACCATATCCCCACTGATCAAGTGTCTTGTGCGCCGCTTCTATCACCTTAGGATGCGATGACAGTCCCAGGTAATTATTCGCGCAAAAATTCAACACGGTCTTTCCGTTTACGGTTATCTCTGCTCCCTGCGGAGTCTCTATTATTCTTTCTTTTTTGAATAATCCTGCTTCTTCGATGGATTTTAGCTCATTCTCTAGCTGTGGTTGGAATTGTTTATACATTACAGTTGATTTATTTCATGGAATTAATGGAAAATAGGGATTTTCCCGGTCGATTTTAAGGAATAAAAAAGGGCAGCAATCGCCGCCCTTGAGTGTGTCATTCCCGCGAAAGCGGGAATCCATAACTTTATGAACTATTTTATCAGCATCATCTTTCTGACTTCTGTAAATCCTTCTGTTTCGAGCCTGTAATAATAAACACCGCTTGATTGTCCTGCTCCGTTCCATGCAAGATTATACTGCCCGGCGCCAAGCTCCTCGTTTACCAGTACTGCCACCTCTTTACCAAGTGTGTTGTAAACCGATAGCTTTACCTTCGACGATTTAGGTATGTCAAACATTATGCTCGTCGATGGATTGAATGGATTCGGATAGTTCTGATGCAGAGTGAATTTATCCGGAGTTGTGTTATTGCTTATCGGATCGATCGATGTAGGATTGTCTCCCGCCTTAGTGACGTTTAATACTTCTCTGTTAGTAGCGCCGTCATTCTGCACGAATGCTATCGTATAAACGTTCGCATCGACCCAAGCTGACTCCCTCAGGTATTTTATAGTGAAGTTATAATTGCCTGCTGTCGTCGGAATTGTTGTTCCGCCTACGTCCGGGTATGCTTTCCTGAATACATACTTGAATAAGCTTACTCCGTTGTTTCCGGGAGGTGTTCCGTAATCTATTACACCCTCAACAGCATAAACCCTTAGCTTGTAGTCGCCTGCCGCCAGGTTTTCCAAAACGCTTACCGTTATGTCAGCCTGTATTGTATCGCCGGCGATTCGGGTATCCGTTACGAATATCTGTACCTTCGGTGCAACCGCGATCCTGTCATAATATGCATTGTCGAGGTTAGCCATCGAGAACGGCCATACGTCGTGGTGTGTCTTTCCATCTACGTCCAGCCATGGTGTCGCATTCATTCCGTAGTATGTTGAATAGCGTGCTGAATTTTGTGTTGGATTTGCGCTGTACATCGGGTCGAATCCCGGAAAACTTGCGTGATACTTCAACGCAACTATACTGTCTCCCTTTGATGTGATGTAGCTCTGAAGTGCCGGGTCATTCGCTGCGCACGGTCCGCATGATGCATTTGTCAGCGCTTCAAAAAATACTCTCCTTACAGGAATTCCGTCCTGTGAATATACATTTATTCCCCCCCATGTCAATATTAATACTAGTAAGATGAGTTTTTTCATAGTTTTAATTTAATTTGCCCTCAGTTTCAATTTAATAAAAATTCCCCTTTATGTCTATTTATTATACCATAATAAAAACCGGAATTCTTACAAACATTCCGGTTTTCTTGCGTTTGGGGAAACAAATAAATATAACTTAACCTATTAGCGGCTTGTTTAGTTTTTCCTCTATCTTCTTGAGTCGTTCATCCATTGCTACCAGCTTCTCATACATCGACTTGCAAAGTTCTGTGTCGTCGGGTGTCTGTTTTTCCTGTTCTTCTTTTACTTCTTCTTTTTCCATGATCTATACTTTTCGTTTATGAATGAGCCGGTTCCATGTTCATGTTTGCCATGTTCACGCCGAGTCCTTCTGCGATTCCTTTCCCCAGATCTTCATTGGCTCTGAAGAAATGGCATAACTGTCTCATTATGATCTCGTCTTTCTTCGGTCCCTTTATTCCGCTCATATGCCCGACTATGTTTGAGATGAGGTGTGCTCTTTGTTCGTCATCCATCGCTTTGGTAAACAACAGCCCGGCTTGTGTGTAATGATCGTCTTCACCCGGTGAATTCCTGTCATACCAGTCTGCGTAATCGCCGTCCAGCTTCATTCCCGGCTCTTTGTAGCTTTCATCCACATAAATGTCGTCGAAGCTGTTAGGGAAGTAGTTCGGGTTGTCGTTGCCGTTGCCGTCCACTCTCATATGTCCGTCCCTCTGGTAATTTGCCACCATGTATGGACATTTGTTGACCGGGATCTGTTCATAGTTCACTCCAAGCCTGTACCTGTGAGCATCAGGGTAGGATAATAGCCTTCCCTGTAACATCTTGTCCGGGGAATAGCTGATACCGTCTACCACGTGTGCCGGCGCAAATGCTGCCTGCTCTACCTCTGCGAAGTAATTCTTTGGCAGCGCGTTCAGCTCCATCACCCCAGCTTCTATCAGCGGGTATTCATCATGATACCATACCTTTGTCAGATCGAACGGGTTGAATTCGAAATTCTTTGCCTGCTCTTCGGTCATTACCTGTATATACATCTTCCACTTTGGAAAATCACCATTCTCTATTGCTTCTACCAGGTCTTCCTGCGCATGGTCGGGGTTTTTTCCCGCCATCTCTGTTGCTTCGCTGTCGGTGAAGTTCTTTATTCCCTGTTCTGTCTTGAAGTGGAATTTCACCCACACCCTCTCATCCTTGTCATTTATCATCGACAGGGTGTGACTGCTAAATCCATCCATGTGCCTGTAGCTAAAAGGAGTACCTCTGTCGCTCATAAGTATCAATACCTGGTGCAGGCTCTCCGGGTTTAATGACCAGAAATCCCACATCATCGTCGGGCTCTTTAAATTTGTCTTTGGGTCGCGCTTCTGGGTGTGAATGAAATCTCCGAACTTCTTTGGATCTTTTATGAAGAAAATCGGTGTGTTGTTGCCTACCAGGTCCCAGTTTCCGTCCTCTGTGTAAAACTTTATCGCGAAACCGCGTGGATCTCTTGCCGAATCCGCACTTCCTTTTTCACCACCTACGGTAGAGAAGCGTATCGCGAGCTTCGTTTCCTTTCCGATCTTGTTAAAGATCTTCGCCCTGGTATATTTTGAAATGTCGTTTGTTACCGTAAAAGTACCGTATGCCCCCGTTCCCTTCGCGTGAACCACTCTCTCCGGGATCCTCTCCCTGTTAAAATGCGCCATCTTCTCATGAAGTATGAAATCCTGCAGTAATATCGGTCCCCTCGGACCCGCCGTCATCGAGTTCTCGTTCTCCGTGTATGGCTTTCCCGATGCCGTCGTTAGTTTTCTTTTTTTCTCTGACATAGTCTTTATTTGATTTGTTTCCTTTATACTAAAATACAGGCATTCATATTATAATTCAAATTGATTATATTTATAAAACGATAGATTTTATCTATAATTATGACCATTCAGCAATTATCCTATATAATCGCAGTAGATACGTACAAAAACTTCAAACTCGCCGCCGAAAAATGCTTCGTTACACAGCCTACGCTCAGCATGCAGATACTCAGCCTGGAAAAAGAGTTCGGCGTTAAAATATTCGACCGCACTAAAAAGCCAGTGATCGTTACCGATATCGGCAGACAGATCGTCGACCAGGCGCGCATTATCCTCGCGGAGACGGGCAGATTGGAAGAGATCATAAGCGAAGGAAAGAACATCCTGGAAGGCGAGATAAAGCTCGGCATCATACCTACTCTCGCGCCTTATCTGCTTCCGCTTTTCTTGCAGAAGTTCGTTAAGAAATATCCCGCGGTAAAGATCGTTGTTAACGAGTTCACAACCGACGTCATAATAGAAAAGCTCAAAAAGAATCTTATCGACGCCGCGGTGCTCGCTACCCCGCTGAATGATTCATCACTGCAGGAGTACCCGCTCTTTTATGAACAGTTCGTCGTGTACACCTCTAAATCCGAGACCGCTTACAAAAAACAATACCTCCTTGCCGAAGACCTGAACCTCGATCACCTGTGGCTTCTTGAAGAGGGGCATTGCCTCCGCTCTCAGATACTTAATCTCTGCGAACTCCGTAAACAGTCAGGCGGAATTAAGAACATCGAGTACCAGGCGGGAAGCATCGAGACGCTTATGAAAATGGTCGAGCTTAACGAAGGAATAACCATACTCCCCGAACTCGCGCTCAATGACCTGACAAAAAAACAGCTCCAGCGCGTCCGTCATTTCCGAGCGCCGGCGCCCGTCCGTGAGATCAGCATGGTCACTCACCGCAGCTTCGCCAAAACACGTCTGCTAAAAGCCCTGTCCGGCGAGATAGTCTCCGCTATCCCCGAACATATGAGGAAAAGAAAAAAACAGAACATAATCAGCCTCACTTACTAATTTCCCCTTCTTTTTCCATAGAACATCACGATTATTTCCATTAAATTGTCTAAATCCGTTAGATTTATGCCCAAAAGAACCGATATTAAATCCATTCTCATTATAGGAAGCGGACCCATTGTTATAGGTCAGGCTTGCGAATTCGATTATTCCGGTACTCAGGCTGTAAAAGCCCTTAAAGAAGAAGGCTACCGCGTTGTGCTCATCAATTCCAACCCCGCGACCATAATGACCGATCCTGAACTTGCCGATGCGACATACATCGAACCCATTACACCTTACTTCATCGAAAAAATTATTCAGAAAGAAAAACCCGATGCCATTCTACCCACAATGGGAGGGCAGACCGCGCTCAATGCTGCGATGGACCTGCACGAAAAAGGCATCCTCGATAAATACGGCGTCGAACTCATCGGCGCGAAGATACCAGCCATCCGAAAAGCCGAATCACGTGAAGAGTTTAATAACGCCATGATAAAGATCGGGCTCGAGGTCGCGAAAGGGAAGTTCGTCCATTCATTCGAGGAGGCGGAGAAGTTTGTCGAAGAGATAGGTTTCCCCGTTATCATTCGCCCGTCGTTCACTCTGGGCGGAACAGGCGGCGGTACCGCATACAACATAGAAGAGTTTGAGAATTTCGTAAACCGCGGGTTGAACGCTTCACCCGTAACACAGGTTCTTATCGAGGAATCACTCATCGGTTGGAAAGAGTTCGAGCTGGAGGTAATGCGCGATAAGAATGATGACTTCGTTGTTATCTGCGCTATCGAAAACTTCGACCCTATGGGCGTGCATACGGGAGATTCCATTACCGTCGCTCCTGCACAGACGCTCAGCGATAAGCAGTATCAAAAGCTCCGCGACGCCGCTAAAAAAATAATTTCCGAGATCGGTGTGGAGACCGGTGGTTCCAATATACAATTTGCGGTTCACCCGGAGACGGGACGCATCATTATCATCGAGATGAATCCCCGTGTTTCTCGAAGCTCCGCGCTCGCGTCTAAGGCAACCGGTTTTCCTATTGCCCGCATCGCCGCTAAACTTGCAGTCGGCTACACGCTAGATGAAATTCCCAATGACATCACAAAGACTACGCCGTCCTGTTTTGAACCTGTGATAGATTATGTCGTCGTAAAAATTCCGCGGTGGGATTTCGATAAGTTCCAATCGACAAGCCCCGATAGCGACGTGCTTGGCGTGCAGATGAAATCCGTCGGCGAGGCTATGTCTTTCGGACGTAACTTCAAAGAAGCATTTCAAAAAGCTATCCGCTCGCTCGAAACGGGAAGGGGAGGACTCGGAGCTGACGGAAAAGATGTTTATCCCTCCGAATACCTGCTCGAAGTAAAAGGCGACGAGAAAAAAGATCTCATCGAAAAAGTTCTCGGCAAATTAAAGATTCCCCGCAACGATAATATCTTCTATCTGCGGTATGCCTTCCTCCTTGGAGTAGATATAGAGCAGATCTACGAAGCCACAAAGATCGACCGCTGGTTCCTTTACCAGATACGCGAGATTACCGACCTGGAAAAAGAACTCTACAGCTATTCGCTTTAGCCCATTCCGATTCACCGGAACATTAGCATATAAATACCGTATTTAGAGATAATTAGTGGATTTTAAACCGATTTCTGTATATATTCTATTATATATAATTTATATATTTAAAGTCCGAATATTCTCACCTTTATGGATGGAACAGGTTTTAGGGGAGATTTGTTTGGATTTATAGATTATGTTAATATGACAATTTAACTTACGCGAAAATGTATAAACGCAGAGGCTTCGGCGGCAGACTCCTACCGCAGGTGATCAAGTACCTTCTTGTTACTAACATTACCATTTTTATTCTCGATAATTTCTTCTTTACAAATCTTTCCGTTGGGAATGTAAATCTCGGTGAAGCGTTCATGAAGAATTTTGCTCTATGGCCGATAAGCTCCGGCTTATTCAGACCATGGCAGTTAGTAACGTATATGTTCATGCATGCCGGTTTTATGCACATCTTTATCAATATGTTCGTACTGTGGATGTTCGGATTTGAACTTGAGACTGTATGGGGTTCCAAAAAGTTTTTCTGGTACTATATGATGTGTGGAGTGGGAGCAGGTCTCGCTAATCTTTTGATCGCTCCGCTTTTTACGACGGTTGCTCCGACTGTCGGTGCTTCCGGTGCGATCTACGGTGTACTTGCCGCGTTCGCGTTCCTCTTTCCCAATAGACCGATCTATCTTTATTTCTTTATCCCGATAAAGGCAAAGTATCTTATAATTTTGTATATGGTGATGGATCTGGTATCGGTGATAGGACAGGCGGACACGGGTATTGCTCACATTGCTCACCTTGGCGGCGCGGTGGTTGGTATTATTTATCTGTTAATTACAAGAAAGACGTCCAGGGGAAATTTCTTTACCGATGTGAATAGAGGGTCCGGAAGGTTTTCTTCGCAGTTTTCCTCGTCCGGCAAAAAAAAGGAGAGTACGTTCGGAAATTGGCAGAATGGAGGTACGACTTCCAGGAAAGTTCATATTAAAGAAGATGATTATGGCGAAGTAGAAGAGCACGATTACAAAAAGGAGATCGACGACAATGAAAAAACTGCACAGGAGAAAATTGATGCTATACTCGATAAGCTAAGCGAAGGTGGATACCAGAGCCTTACCGAGGAGGAGAAGAAGGTTTTATTTCAGGAAAGTAAAAAGCTCAGATAGGTTTTAATGGAACTGGAAACAATATCGAATTCCAAAAAATACTGCAACGACCTTACATCTTATTCCCGCTTTAAAACACGTGAAGTACGTATAGGAAACGTGCCTCTCGGCGGAAATAACCCGATACGTCTGCAGTCGATGACGACCACCGATACTATGGACACTATTGCCACCGTCGAGCAGTCCATACGAATGATCGAGGCGGGAAGTGAATACGTCCGCATTACCGCTCCCAGCAAAAACGAAGCCGAAAACCTTCTCAATATTAAAAACGAACTCCGTAAACGCGGTTACGATACACCGCTCATCGCTGATATACATTTTACGCCAAACGCCGCGGAGATAGCCGCGCGCATCGTGGAAAAGGTCCGAGTCAATCCCGGCAATTACGCCGATAAGAAAAAGTTTCAGGTATATAATTATACTGATGATCATTACAAACAGGAGCTCGACCGCATCCGGGAAAAGTTTACACCGCTCGTAAAGATATGTAAAGAGTACGGTACTGCCATGCGTATCGGTACAAACCACGGTTCGCTCTCCGACAGGATAATGAGCCGTTACGGTGATACCCCGCTTGGCATGGTGGAGTCCGCAATGGAGTTTGTCCGTATTTGTGAGGACAATGATTATCATGAGATAGTTCTCTCGATGAAAGCTAGTAACCCGATTGTTATGGTGCAGGCTTATCGCCTTCTGCTCAATAAAATGCTCGAAGAAGGGATGAACTACCCCGTTCACATCGGCGTTACCGAAGCTGGTGACGGCGAGGACGGAAGAGTTAAATCCGCGCTCGGTATCGGTACGCTACTGGAAGACGGAATTGGCGATACGGTTCGCGTTTCGCTTACTGAGGAGCCGGAGTTTGAGATTCCCGTCTGCCGTGAACTCGTCGACAGGTACGAAAAACGCGCCGGTCATAAGTACATCCCGCCGGTTGTCAATCACGATCTCGACCCATTTAACTATACAAGAAGGAAGTCCAACGCAATTGATAATATCGGCGGTACGCACGTTCCGGTTGTGATATTTACTCCGCCGGATGAAGATTTGAAAAGCCCGAAAAATTTTTCCAGCATTGGATACGATTACGATCCGGCTTTAGATAAATGGAACATCGGTGATATGGCGCCCGATTATATTTACCTAGGAGATCGTGACATAGAGTTTGAACTGCCCGGTTCCTTAAAAAGGATATACAACTTTGATGAATGGAATTCGCTAGAAAACAAAACTGATTCGTTCCCGCTCTTTACATCGGAGCAATTCCTCGATAACGGAGCCCGTTCCGAAAGAATGAATTTCGTCTCCGTAAATGCGGATGATGTTTACGACACCGCACTGCTCGAAGCATTGAGATCTACCGGTAATGTTGTTCTAATTTTGAGCTCGGACAATGAGCATGCAATGCCCGAAATGAGAAGAGCATTTATCGAGCTTAATGAAAAAGGAATAGATGCCCCGGTGGTTATAAAACGTTCTTATGAAACAGGTGATGATGAGTTTGTGCTTTATGCATCTACCGACGCGGGCGGTTTGTTTGTCGACGGGCTCGGTGACGGCATATGGCTTGAGTCATCCGCCGCTTCTCCGGAAATAGTAAATAGGATCGCGTTCGGTATCTTGCAGGCATCACGCACCCGCATCTCAAAGACAGAATATATCTCGTGTCCCTCATGCGGGAGAACTTTATTCGATCTGCAGGAGACTACCGCGATGATACGAGGCAGGACCAGCCATCTAAAAGGAGTGAAGATAGCTATCATGGGATGCATAGTAAACGGACCCGGTGAAATGGCAGATGCGGATTACGGGTATGTCGGCAGTGGTCCGGGAAAAATAACATTGTACAAGGGGAAAGAGGTCGTCAAAAGAGGCGTTAATTCCGAAAACGCACTCGACGAACTCATTGGTCTTATAAAAGATAACGGCGATTGGATAGATCCGGCCGCCTAAAGATTTTTTTAAATTAAATTACTACACAAAAATTCAGGTTATGGTAAGGAAATTATTCACTGTATTGTTATTCATTGTTCTTGCTTCGGGGGTTTCATTTGCAGGGAGCAATCCCTACGCTTTAATTTTTGAATCGGTCACTATACCTTCTGCGCCGAATATACAATCATTTGTATTTGCGCAGTCGAATGGTAAGTGGCTCATCATTGGCGGAAGGACCAACGGGCTGCATGGATTTACGCCCCAGACGGCTTTCCCCCCTCAATATCAAAATAAATATGCTTACGTAATAGATCCCGGTTCGGGACAGGTGTGGTCGAGAGAGCTTGCATTGGATTTAGGCTTTGGACAAGCCGACCCGCTTCGCTCGACGAACCAGCAGTACGTGCAGGTTGGAAATAATCTTTATGTCACCGGTGGCTATGGACTCGACAGTAATAGCGGACAGCTTGTTACATTTGGAAAACTTTCCGTCATTGATGTCGACGGTATGATCAATGCGGTTGTTAGCGGTACTACGATGTCACCCTATGTAAAACAGCTCAATGATAGTCGTGTCCGTGTGACCGGCGGCGAGATGGCTTACATGAACGGATTTGTATACCTTGTTGGCGGTCATAATTTCAATGGCGTTTACTTTAATACCGGGCAGGGAAATAATAACCAGGTTTACACGAATGCTTACAAAAAATTCCACGTGAATGTAGTCGGAAGTACCGTGAGCATTGCCGATTATGCGGAAACTGTCGATACGGTTAATTTTCACAGAAGGGATTATAATCTTGCTCCGGCTATCAAACCCGACGGCTCCGAGTACCTTTTAATTTATGGTGGTGTATTTAAATACGGTATCGACCGTCCATTCCAAACCCCGATCGAACTCGATAATTCCGGGGCGACTGTTAATTCATTCGAGGAACAGCTAAACCAGTACACGACTGCTAATATGAATCTTTTTGACAGTACTACAAACGACATGTACACGATGATATTTGGAGGAATGGGCTTATACTATTATGATACGGCTGGAAGCTCGATAGTGATGGATACACTGGTACCGTTTACGAAAGATATTACACTTATGACCAGAAACGCTGCCGGAAATTATTCCGAAACGCGATACCCGGTACGTATGCCCGGATTTCTCGGCTCGAATGCAAAGTTCATCCCGAATCCGAACCTTCCTACGTATGATAACGGCGTGATCAAGTTCAGATCGCTAAATTCACTTACCCTGGCAGGATACATATTCGGAGGAATAAAAGCTACCGATCCAAATCCCGGAACAGGCTCTATGGGAAGCACTTCAGCCAGCGATGTGATTTTAAAAGTTTACATTAGACCGTCATGGGTTGACATACATAATATATCCGGCGAGATCCCATCGGGTTACAAACTTTCACAGAACTATCCGAACCCGTTTAACCCGTCGACCAATATCGCATTCGATATAACGAAGCCGGATTTTGTCAAGCTTGCGGTTTACAATTCACTCGGACAAAAAGTTGCCGAGCTCGTGAATAAAGAACTTTCCGCGGGAAGCTACGAAGTCACGTGGAACGCAGGCGATATCGCCGGCGGTGTTTACTTTTACCGTCTCGAAACAGGATCGTTCAGCGAAACAAAGAAAATGGTAGTAGTGAAATAAAGTTTCTTTGAGTTTATAGATTAAGGGCAGCTTCGGCTGCCTTTTTTATTTTCACTCGGTAATTCATTGCATATCTTGCTGGAATTGTTGATTTTTATAATAGTATCACAAGATGAGGACCTATTTCATCGAGTATATCCTGGAGGACTTACACACAAAGTATTTCATAGTCGGAAAAAGTTTTTTTAATTAACCCTGAGGAAATATGGTCCCCATGAACTCTGCTTTTAAATTTTTTCTTTTCATTTCCCTTACTTTTTTATTCGTAAAAGATGCCTTTCCCGGTACTGATCCCTTTACCATAGAGCTGGAACAGGTACCTGTGATGAATGTGCCGACGCTCCAGTCATTCTGCTATGCAAAATCGAGCGGGAAGTGGCTTCTGCTTGCCGGCAGGACTAACGGTCTCCACAGCTTTACCACGTCACCGTCATTCCCGTCATGGTTTCAGAATAGAACTATGTATGTGTATGACGTTGCAACGGGTCAGGTCTGGTCCAGGAGCGTTTACCAGGATCTATCGCTCGACCTGGCGGACCGGCTCAGCTCTACAAACGCAAATTACGAGCAGGTTGGGAATAAGCTCTATATCGCGGGCGGTTACGGGCTCGACAGCACGGCTGATTCGATCACGACATTCGGATGTATGACGGTGATAGATGTGCAGGAGACCATCGACGCTGTTATCAATAACCAGTCCATTGCATCTCACATAAGAACGGTAGAGGATTCACGGCTTATAAATACCGGCGGCGAGCTGCAATACAAGGATGGTTATCTTTATCTATATGCCGGGCAGAGGTTTTACGGCGACTATCTAAGCCCGTACAGTGTTCAGTATTACAATTACACTTACTCCAAATTCCAGGTCACCGATAACGGGTCGGTAATAGGAATAACCAACTTTACTTTATACACCGATACGGCAAATCTCCGGCGGCGCGATCTTAATTTTCTGGACGCGATCTACCCGGACGGTTCGCCCTACTTCGCGAATTACGGCGCGGTGTTTACCGAATCCACACTGCCGTGGCTGGACCCCGTTTACGTGAATGATACCGGGTATGCCGTGGATAATAGTTTTTCGCAATTATTCCAGCAGTATGACTGCGGTACGCTGACGATGTTCGACAGCACTAACGGAAGTCTGTACACGGTATTTTTCGGGGGACTTAGCTATTACTATTATGACACCGTTATAAGCCAGGTCGTGCAGGACTCGGCTGTTCCTTTCGTGCATGATATCACATACATTACCAGGTTGTCGGACGGTACATCTAACCAGAACATACTTCCCGTAAGAATGCCGGACCTGCTTGGAACGGAAGCCCGCGTGATAACCGACTCGACTGTTCCGAACTACAGCAACTGGGTAATAAAATTTGCATCGCTCACGGGCAGGACACTCGTCGGCTATTTCTACGGGGGTATCCTCGCCGATACCGCTAACTTTGGTAACAGCACCACAAACGGAAATATATACGCGGTGTATGTAACCCCAACGTCGATAGGAATAAATAACATATCGTCGGAGATACCGGACGGGTACGAGCTTTCGCAGAACTATCCGAACCCGTTCAATCCTTCGACCAAAATACGGTTTGCAGTGCCGAGGTCGAGCTACGTAAGGCTCAATGTATATAACGCTCTCGGGCAAAAGGTCAGCGAACTGCTGAAGAAACCGCTCTCGCCGGGCACGTATGAGGTGGACTGGCAGGCGCAGAATTTCTCCGCGGGAGTCTATTTCTATACAATAGAGGCGGACGGCTTTTCGCAGACAAAAAAGATGGTGCTTGTGAAGTAGTACGTTGTTAAGTTTGTCAATTCAAAAAGGGTTAGATATGGTTCTGGTATAGATACGTATCTAACCTTTTCTTCATTGCATCACCCTCTCCACCCTTTGTCATTCTGAGGAGCCCGATTTATCGGGCGACGAAGAATCTCAACCATTCCGAGATTCTTCACTTCGTTCAGAATGACAAAAAAGAAGAATTTTTCTCCGTGTCTTGTTGTCTCTGTGGTTATTTTTCTCTGTGTTCTCCGCGTTCTCTGTGGTTAAATTTCTTTATCACAAAAAGTATATATACGTATATAACCCTTTCTCCATTTAATCTAACTTGACTTCACATTATTTTGCATTGGTTATTCGAATAACTAGGTTCTGCCGTCGGCTTGTTTCTTAGTAGGCACGCCTTCGGCGTTTGATGAACCCGGTATTTACGGCAGGAACGGTAATATCCGCGCTCCGCGGTGTTCTGTTTGTCTAACTTGCATCGCTTTCACTGTTGCTTAAGTAAAGATTGTCAATGTCCTAGGTCGCTAGGCGGGCGGGACCGCTTGATCACTTCTGTTCGAAGGGTCTATACCGGCAGCATAAGCTGTCCCTCGTGCATAAAATTGTGAGAGGATCATTTCGTGCAAACCGTTGCTTTCTTCACGGTGAGGGATGTTGTGGAAGGGTGATATGTATATTCCCTTCGGCGGTGAGAGTCTAATAGTGACTTTGGATCGGACCTCTACTAAAAAGTCCGGCGAAACAGTTCAGCCGTCTGTAATGCGGTGAAAAACACTGCGTGAAGGTGTTCCGTCGCCTTTGGCAGAAGGAGCAGTTGTATCCTTATCC
>JAGQWG010000004.1:0-162278 GCA_020437585.1 Ignavibacteriota bacterium | reverse complement strand
GGACAGCTTATGCTGCCGGTATAGACCCTTCGAACAGAAGTGATCAAGCGGTCCCGCCCGCCTAGCGACCTAGGACATTGACAATCTTTACTTAAGCAACAGTGAAAGCGATGCAAGTTAGACAAACAGAACACCGCGGAGCGCGGATATTACCGTTCCTGCCGTAAATACCGGTTCTATTTAAAGAACTGGTTAACTCGAGTAACTGTATGCAATTTAATATGAGAAAAGTGAGATTCCAAATACAAAAAGGTTAGATACGTATCTATACTTTTTATTGAATAGTTTATTGTGTTGCGAAGTTTATAATTTTGTGTTTTTCCGTGGTATGGGATACCCGTTTGTAATCAGTAGTAAGGAATGTACGGTAAGGCAACGATCCCGGGAGACGGGTCTAGGTTCCTGCTTCCGCAGGAATGACAAGGTGGAGGGGGGATGCAAGGGAGAAAGGGTTAGTCCGAAGGACTCCTACGGAGATACGTATCTATACTTTTTTTAACCCCCCTTAGTCCCCTCTACGAGGTCGTAGACCCCTTTGTAAAAGGGGGGATAGAATCACACTTCGTATGAGTTCTTTTGGCTTGATCCCCCGCATCCGCTCCGCTTGTGCGGGGCAGGCTCCAGAAGCAAAAAATCAAGGCTCATGCATTAATGCGTCTAACAACTCTTCACTTCCGTGAATGTACTTTTGCTCGCACAAAAGTACCAAAATGCGCCGGCTTAATAAAAATTGCCTAAAATTATTTCCGTTTTCTGTTCGGGAAAATAAACTCGCGGTTGAGAGCTGAATTAATACTAGGATGCTCTTATGCTCAGACAGTATTTTCCCGCCCTCGATAAATCGATGGACACAGAAAACTCCATAATTTTTACGACAATTTTTATAATGCCGTATTTACTGGATGACTGGGGTTTTCATGGAATAAGTTAGGGCACTCCAATGGTACGGAAATGGCAAGGGTAGGGCTGATGCAAAATAATGTGAAGTCAAGTTAGATTAAATGAAGAAAGGGTTATATACTTATATATACTTTTTTGTTTAACCCCCCTTAGTCCCCCCTTTGTAAAAGGGGGGATACAAATAACGCTTTTTTATGTGTTGGTCGTGTGAGGTACAGGACCGAATAGATATATCAAACACATGTATTAAATGTATTTTGATAAACATGGACTGTTATAGTAGTGGTAAAATGTACACCAGAACTTTTAGTAACAGTAAGTTTAAAATTGTAATTTGGGTTACCACCCCCAGTAATTGCCGGAAATATTGGATTTCTAATTCGAGTATCGCTAAGCTGAATATTGTGTCGGATAGGTTCCCAAAGGTAATCATAATTTTCACTTTCCGGGCAAAGTTCATAAATACGAAATCTCATTACATTCGCCTGATTTTTGTTTCCAAGGGTATATGCAGTTACCATGGTATTATCAGTCAAATTAAGCCAGTCTTTTGTCGGAGCAAAAAAGTTTCTGCAAATTAATATAGAGCTGTTTTCAACTATAAAGTAATAATTATGCCACTTACCATTGTAGAGTATTCCTTGTGAATTCCTGGGGCTAACTAAAGTAGGACTAGAGCTAAGATTCGCATCGGAAAATAAAATAGGATCAATAGGATTTACGCATTTTACCTGGTAGTTTGGAAAGTTATTAATAAAAAAACAGGGATCAAAATTCATTCCCCATTGTCCACCGTCAGTTATAAAATTTTCGCCAGTTCTGCTTAAAACCAGGTATCTGCTAGCGCTATTTATTGTGACTGAAGAACTTTGAATGGGAGAGCTATTGAGGTCAGCGTGTGGATCTCCATCGACCCCGAGCATTGGCAATGGCATTTCCAAGGTAGCAAAAGCCCCACCGGAGTGGTTAGGGTTATTAATATACACAAAACTCTCAAGTTGTACTTCCTGACCTGAGTATGTACACACATCGGTTGCAATCACACCATCGCCGCAATCAGAAGCAGGGCATATTGGGACACTGGCGTTACCGGTAAAAACCTTTGCTTGAATAGAGTACTCGAAGTTACCAGGTAAAAGATTTCTATTAAAGCAGATAGTTCCAATTATGAATGTTCCTGTAACGGGCAACCCCGGTTTAAAAATATATTCGTTTACAGCTGTGCTTTCGGCAGTCCAGCCCTGAGCCGGGGTAATATTATCAATAATGGGATTTAAAGTTGAAATCATAACCGCAGTTACATTCTCAACATCTGTTGTTATCTGTATTTGATAGCAACAGTGACCAGCCATATTGGCAGCCTGGATAAAGTTTAAACTTGTTGACATATTTTTATTTTAATTTCAATTAACTTAATGAAATTAATTTTGTTTAGCAAATAGTTTTATTAAATTTTTTATTAATATGGATAAGTAAATTGGGACCTCGACCTTTGCTAATTAAATTACTATTAAAATTGGATATAAGAATTTTAGTGATCGGTTTGCTACCGGGTTTTAATCTTTAAATGAATTGTTTATACATTATTTAAAAATCAAGATAAATCTTTCCTGCCTTTTTAAAATTCTTTAATTTGGGTATTTTGCGACATCAGTTAATCAAACCTTAGCGTTATGAAAATCTTTATAGATTCAGCGAATTTAGACGAGATAAAAGAAGCCGCGGACATGGGTGTGCTGGACGGCGTTACCACCAACCCGTCTCTCGTATCAAAGGAAGGTCATAAGGACTTCCGTTCGATGCTGGAGAAAATATGTTCAATGGTGGACGGCGACATCAGCGCAGAAGTAATATCGGTAACGGCAGATGAGATCGTTAAGGAAGGACAGGAGCTGGCGAAGATACATGACAACATCGTTGTGAAAGTTCCTCTGATAACCGAGGGTCTGAAAGCGGTGAAGAGATTAACGGATGAAGGTATCAAAACAAATGTAACACTATGCTTCTCACCGTCGCAGGCATTGCTGGCGGCAAAGGCGGGGGCATATATTATCAGCCCGTTCGTAGGCAGGCTGGACGATATATCACAGGACGGTATGGCACTGATTTCACAGATAATTACGATATATGATAACTACGGTTATGATACTCAGGTACTGGTAGCCTCTATCAGGCATCCGATCCATTTTGTAGAGTCTGCAATGATGGGAGCGGATATAGCAACACTACCATTTAAGGTCATAAAGCAACTGGCGAAGCATCCTCTAACAGATATAGGACTGCAAAACTTCCTGAACGACTGGAAAAAGCTGGAAGGAAATTCATAAATAGAAATGGCGAAACAGACAGCGTTTTACGACATACACAAATCACTTGGCGGTAAGCTGGTCGACTTTGCGGGCTTTGAAATGCCGATACAATACGAGGGCATTTTGAAAGAGCATATGGCTGTGCGGGAGTCGGTCGGTATATTCGATGTATCGCACATGGGTGAGGTAGAGGTTCGCGGAAAGGACGCATTCGATTTTGTTCAGAGGCTGACGACGAACGATGTATCCAAATTAGGTAAGGGTAAGGTACAGTACTCGGCGATGTGCATGGAGGATGGGGGCATAGTGGATGACCTGCTTGTCTATGACTGCGGTGATCATTTTATGCTGGTAATAAATGCATCCAACATCGAGAAAGATTTTAACTGGATGCAGAAGAATGTGTCCGGTGACGTGGAGCTGGTAAATAAGTCGGACGAGGTATCGCTTCTCGCCGTACAGGGACCTAACGCGCTGAAGACTTTGCAGAAATTAACGGACACGGATCTTTCGGCGATACCATATTACAGTTTTGAATTCGGTAAAGTGGCGGGGCAGGATGTTATAATCTCGCACACGGGTTACACCGGTGAAAAAGTTTGTTTCGAGATATATTCCTCGTCGGATAAGGAAAAGTCCGAGGCATTGTGGAATGCCATAATGGAGGCAGGAGCGGAGTTCGATATTAAACCGTGTGGATTAGGCGCAAGAGATACGCTAAGGCTGGAATACGCGTTCAGGCTATACGGCAATGATATGGATGAAACGACCAACCCGATAGAAGCGGGATTGGGATGGATAACGAAGATGGACGTCGAGCAATTCAACGGAAGGGACGCAATAAAGAAAGTTAAGGAAGAGGGATTGAAGAGGAAATTGGTGGGATTTGAAGTGGACGGGAAAATGGTGGCAAGGCATGGAGCAGAGATATATTCAGGCAGTAACAAAATAGGATATGTAACAAGCGGAGGACCATCACCTGTTCTCGGTAAGAATATAGGACTAGGCTACTTGGAAATGGGAAACCACGAGCCGGGTACCGAGATCGAGATTGACGTGCGGGGACGCAGGATCAAGGCAGTGGTGGTGAAGACTCCATTTTTATAGGGGATAGATTACGGGGCTGAAAATTGCAGGGTAGCGGAGGGTTTCCCTTTGCGCAAAGAATTTTATTTCAGTCAAACTTTAAAACTGTATGAACGTAAATTTATTTTTATCTAACAATCTGATAAGCGACGACTTGTTTTTAAAAGACAAGAACGTTGTGATCATAGATATACTTCGGGCAACTTCATCGATGACGATAGCCCTGGCAAACGGAGCGAAAGAGATCATTCCGACAGATACCGCATCGACCGCAGCAAGGATAGCAAAGGGCAGAGGAAATTCGCTTCTTTGCGGAGAGAGGGACGGCAAGATAGTAGAAGGTTTTAATCTTGGCAATTCACCATTCGAGTTTACGGAGGATGCTATTAAAGATAAGATATTGGTCTGGAGCACAACGAATGGCTCGGTTTCAATTGTGAAGGCAAAACACGCCAAGACCGCCGTACTCGCGAGTTTTTTAAATATCTCGGCAGTGGTAGATTATATCTCCAAACTCGACGGGGATCTAAACGTTGTATGTTCGGGCAAACTTTCGAATGTGTGTATAGAGGACGTTGTATGCGCGGGGTTACTTCTGATGAAGCTCGGCAAAGCACTTGGCAGAGAGCTCGAAGGAATAGACGATCCGGAACAAATAGCGATAGACCTCTGTAAATTTTACTTCGCTTCGTCGGGAAGAGTCTCGAGCAAAGCAGTACAGGAGATGCTCCAGATAACAGAACACGGAAAATATCTTTCTTCGCTAGGATTCGGACATGACCTGGAGGTATGTTCTAAGATAGATTCGCTTCCATTTGTACCATTATTCAGAAACGGTGTAATTAAGCTGAAAGAAGTGATCGAATCGGAAGATTCTGCAAAGACGAAGCTGAAAAAGGTGAATCTTATAAAAGATGAAAAAGATAGTGTAAAAAAGGCTTAGATATTGTATTTTTATAGTAGTGTGAATATTAAATATGGCAAAATCCAGCAGTAAACGGAGTACAGGAAAGTCATACGGTTCTAATAAAAAAGGTACTCCCACAGAAGATTTCAGTATATCCGAAGACGCAAAGAAGCAGATCTTTGGATTCCTTCTCTCCCTCGCAGGGATATTAGTCTTCCTTTCTGTAATTTCATATTCCATAAAAGACCAGGCGGCACTCGAGCGATTCAGTTTTTTCGAAATGTTCAGGAAAGAGACCTATGGTGCGGAGATATATAACTGGCTCGGGGCAGCGGGTGCGGTCGTTTCGGAATTATTGGTGAGCAAGTTATTCGGATATTTTTCAGCGGCAATCCCTTTATTAATAACGCTTTACGGCGGACTGCTTTTATTCAAGAAGAAATTCCCGCGCATAATCCAGTTCTCGATCTATTTTTTATTGCTGATGGTCGTGACTGCATCGTGCGCAGGACTTTTGAAAATATTCATGGGCAGTGACACCATTCCTTCGCGTTACAGCGGGGCGACCGGGGATTACATTTCGACGGTACTATATCAAACGCTCGGAAGTGTAGGCGCTTCGGTGCTATTATTTATGGCGCTTGTGCTTAATGTGATGCTGGTTATAGACGGCAACCTGCCTAAGAGCATGGACAGGTTGAGCAGGATGTTCAGCTGGATATTCGCGAAGCTGAAAGGATTGCGAAAACCGAAAGAGGAAACGGACGAAGCGGACGAGACCGCGCTCGAAGAGGAAATAGAACTAAGCCCGATAGAGCAGGAGAAGGAAAAGATACGAAGAAGCAAGCTTGGCAAAGAAGATGTGGAAGAGGAGGTCAAAGAGGAGCCGATAAAGGAAACGCTTATAAACCGTCCAAAGAATGAAGTACACGTGGAAGAAGAGGAAGATGATCTGCTAACGGGAACAGGGAGCGGAATTGGAAACAAGCTGGCTGACCTCAAGCCAAAGGATGAACTTTCCGAGACAGAGATAAACCCTGAAAACTATAATGAAGCCGAGGGATCGGGAAGCGACGAGGATGACTACGAAGAAGAAACGCTGGATGATTATGAGACACCTGTATTGAGCCTGCTTGATGAATCGGAGGACGACGGCGACGTTATTACTGATGAAGAGCTGACTTTAAACGGGAAGCTTTTGCAGGAGAAGCTGTTAAAGTTCGGTATAGAGATAGAGAAGGTGTTTGCAACACCGGGACCGGTTGTTACATTGTATGAGTTGATCCCGGCACCGCATATAAAACTTTCTAAGATAGAATCTCTCCAGGATGACATAGCACTTGCAATGAAGGCAAAGGGTATCAGGATGATAATTCCAATTCCCGGCAAAGGAACGGTGGGTGTAGAGATACCTAACAGCGTTGCCCAGATGGTAAGGGTAAAGGACGTGCTGGCATCGAAGAAATACAGAGAGACGGATAAACTTCTCCCGATAGCATTTGGAAAGACTATAGAGGGTGAAGTATTTGTTGGAGATCTCGCGAAAATGCCCCACGTATTGATAGCGGGCGCAACGGGTTCCGGTAAGAGTGTCGGTATTAATACTCTTATTGCAAGTCTCCTTTATAAGAAGCATCCGTCAGACCTCAAGTTTGTAATGGTAGATCCTAAGAAGATAGAGCTGAGTTTATATACAAAGCTAAAGAAACATTTCCTTGCGACGTCATCTGATATAAATGAGAGTATAGTAACCAGCCCGTCGAATGCGGTGTCTATTTTGAAGAGCGTAGAGATGGAAATGGAGCAGAGGTACGACAAGCTTGCAAATGCAGGTGTAAGGAACATTGAGGCTTATAACAAAAAGTATGAAGCGGGCGAGCTAAGGAATAACGACGTGCTGCGACACAGGAAGATGCCTTATATAGTGGTCGTAATAGATGAGCTGGCTGACCTGATGATAACGGCGAAGAGGGATATAGAAGACCCGATCGCCAGGATAGCGCAAATGGCAAGAGCGGTGGGTATTCACCTTGTTGTTGCTACGCAGAGACCGTCGGTGGACGTGATCACAGGTGTGATAAAAGCAAACTTTCCTGTAAGGATTGCATACCAGGTAGCATCGAAGATAGATTCCCGTACTATAATAGATATGGGCGGTGCGGATAAACTTCTAAGGAATGGTGACATGCTCTATCTATCATCTAATTCACCCAAGCCGATAAGGATACAGAACGCGTATATTTCCACGGAAGAGTGTGAAAAGGTAGTAGAGTTCATCGGGGAACAGCAGGGCTTTTCCAGGTCATACCTGCTTCCATCGATAATAGAACGCAGATCCCATTCGACGAGCGGAATGGAGGACCAAGACGAGCTATTCGAAGAGGCGGCGAGGCTTGTGCTTAAACTGCAGGTATGCTCAACATCAACACTTCAGAGGAGATTAAAACTCGGATATGCGAGAGCGGCGAGAATAGTGGACCAGATGGAAGACGCAGGAATAGTTGGTCCTAACCAGGGTGCTAAAGGGCGCGAGATAATGATCACCGAAGACGAGCTGGAAGAGATCCTTCACAGCTAATTTCTAATACCACTTCCCAACAATAATATTTTATAAAAAATGGCGAGACCACAAGTCTGGAGAAAGCCTGTATTAAATACGGCTGAAGATGAGCACAGAGACAGAAGAGTAACCTGGATAGAGTTATTTTTCGATCTATTCTTTGTGGTGACAGTGGGGCAACTGGCTCATTATTTAGCGCTGAGAATGAACTGGACGGGGGTGTTCGAGTACTTATTATTGTTTGTTCCTGTCTGGTGGGTGTGGATAGGCTATACGGTGTACAACGAAAGATTTGAGTCGGGCGGTGCGGAGAACAGGATTTTTGCGTTCCTAATTATGATACCTTCTGCCGGACTGGCTGTATTTGTGCATGGAGCATTTAAGGATACTTACACCGGTTTTGCGCTATCATATGCCATAGCCCGGGCAGTAATTACATTCCTCTGGATCAGGGGTGCATATTACAATAAACCGGCGAGGTCTATCGGAGTTATATACGGATCGGGATTCATTACTTCTATTATACTGGTCGTCATTTCAGTATTCATGGATGTTCCGTACAGGTACTGGATGTTTGGAACCGCGTTATTTATCGATCTGGCGACACCTCTCACAACAGTCGAGCTCACTTCTTATTTGCCAAGGTTCAGTACGTCAAAGCTTCCGGAAAGGTTTGGTTTGTTTACATTAATTGTTCTGGGTGAATCCATTGTTGGAGTACTCGGGACCGTTGCGGGAGAGCATCATATCACCGGCAAAATTATATTAACCAGTATAGCAGGAATTGCGATCTCCTTTTGTATGTGGTGGATATATTTTTACTATATAGGGAGACGTCCGTTTGCGAATAAAACCTATCTAACATTTATCTGGGCATATCTGCACATGCCACTTGTTATGGCAATTGCAATGAGCGGAGCCTGTCTATCAAATGTGATAAATCAAAGTAATGAAAAGATAGTCGACCCTAATGTTAGAATTCTGATGTGCTTTTCAGTATTTGCAGTATTATTATTCGCATCTTGCATTGAGTTAACCTTACGACGGGACAAAAATGAACCAACTCATGTTGTAAAGAGCACTTTCTTGAAAGTCATTACCGGAATCTTGATCTTTTTTGTAGGATTAGTGGGGACATCATTTTCTTCAATAGAATTACTATTATCAATAATTGTCCTGCTTGTTGCTAATATGGCTTATGGATTTTTCTCATATTACGGACACGAAGTGGAAAATTAAGCATTTCCGTTTTAATAATTGGACTAAACTTTAATTAAAAAAACACGTATCTTTGTAAAATTCCAATTTATTTAAAGTAATAATAAACAATGTCTGACAAGAAGAAAACAGGTGCAAAAGTAAAAAGATACCCGGTTGAACAATTCTTTTCGATAAGATCAATAACAGGCTTTACTCTATCACCTGATCAAAAAAAGATATATTACATTTCAAATACTACGGGACTACCCCAGATATGGAGCGTACCAATCGAAGGCGGGTGGGCTGACCAGATCTCGCTATGGAATGATGCAATTAAAGGCGTAGTCCACTATCCAAAGGAAGACAGGCTTATATTTATAAGCGATGAGAATGGAAACGAGCAAACCCAGATATACAGCATGCCTGATACAGGCGGTGAAGTGGTATATGAGTCAAAGGGATTCGAGGATTCCCAGACGTCGATAGTCTGCTTCAATAAAAAGGGCGATAAATTCCTCTTTTGTTCAAATAAAAAGCTCCCGCATAATTTCGAAACTTATGCAAAGGATACCAAAACAGGTAAGAACAAGCTTATATATTCATTCGAGGACAGGTATCCAACCGTAGCAGAGGCATGGAGCGGGAATGAAAAGTATATTGCGTTCGCGAGATTCTACGGTAATATCAACCAGGATATAATCTTGTATGATACCGAGAATAAGAAACTGAAATTTGCGACAGAGCATGACCCTGCGGAAACGATATTTAACTCCAACATAGAATTCGATAAGAATTCAAAGGGATTCTATTACATATCGGATGAAGGAAGAGAGTTCAAGGGATTAAAATACTATGACATAAAGAAGGATAAGTCTGAGTGGTTTCTTAAAGAGAACTGGGACATAACCGAATATAAGTTCTCTAAAGATTACAAATACCTCGTATATACAGTAAACAGATACGGCAGTAACACTCCTAAGCTGATGAACATGGATACAGGCAAGGTTGTAAAACTAAAACTGCCCAAAGGTAATTACTCATCGCTTAAGTTTACAAAGGATAATAAGAACCTGGTCTTTATCTGTGATAACCCGCTAAACCCGGCTGATATTTATATCTATAATTTTAAGACGCATAAGAATAAGCAGATAACATTTTCTCTTGTCGGCGGAATCGATAAAAGCGCATATACAAAACCGAAGGACATCTTTTATAAGAGCTTCGACGGGCTTAAGATACACGGACTGTTATATGTTCCCAAGGGTTTGAAGAAGGACGGTACAAACCCGGCTATAGTATGGCCTCACGGCGGACCGGAGTGGCAGGAGATGCATAATTTCAGCAGGTATCTGCAGGTGCTCTCAAATGCAGGTTTTATAATAATCGCGCCGAATTTCAGAGGAAGCGTAGGATACGGAAAGTCCTTCCAGCAGATGATATATAAAGACTGGGGCGGTGCGGAATTTAAGGATGTGGTAGCCAGTGTGGACTATCTCAAGAATACAGGCTATGTGGACCCCAAAAAGATCGCTGTTGTAGGCGGAAGTTTTGGCGGGTTTATGTGTCTCACATGTATTACAAAGGCACCCGAACTATGGAAATGCGCGGTTGATGTATTCGGACCGTCGAATATGTTCACTTTCCTGAACTCGATCCCCGAGCACTGGAAGGATGCAACGTCCAGGCTGATAGGGGATGCAGAAAAAGACAAAGAATTATTATACGAAAGATCGCCAATAAACTTCGTCGATAATATAAAGTGTCCACTAATGGTGATCCAGGGAAGACACGACCCAAGAGTTGTAGTAGATGAGTCGGAACAGATAGTAAATAAACTGAAACAACAAGATAAGCCGGTTGAATATATTATATTGGAAGATGAAGGGCACGGGTTTTCAAGAGTAAAAAATACTATTGATGTTTTCAAAAAGAAAATAGAGTTTTTAGAAAAACACTTAAGATAAACTAAAATATTCTCATGAAAAAATTCAGAGTATTTTATCTTTTATGTGTTACGGTTTTGATAGCACTCGCCTCTCACTCATGCGCGTCATTTGATGATGACTGCTGTGAGGAGGATGTTATAATTCCACCGGACACTGTAAAACTTCCTCCGGTCGTGATAGATGAAAACAAGGTGCCTTACAGGGTTACTATACAGCTTGGCGCATTCAGGAATAAGGAATATGCCGATGAGTTTTATCAGAAGGCAAAGGCAAGCTTAGGCGGAGACGTTACTTTAAGGCTGGATAACCTGGACGGCCTATATAAGATCGAAATTGGGGATTACGGCGATGTTCAGACAGCCAATAGCAGTCTGAATGGAATACAATCAAGGGGTTACCCGGATGCATTTGTGCATACAATACCCAGATAGTTTTAAATGAATCAATAATACTTAGAGAGTAAATTGAGCAAAGGCAAACTGGTTCTCGAAAACGGTACGATACTTGAGGGTGAGTTGTTTGGTTATAAAGGTGTAGCAAAGGGAGAAGTAGTTTTTAATACCGCATTGTGCGGATACCAGGAAATACTGACCGACCCTTCCTATTACGGTCAGATCATAATAATGACATATCCATTGATCGGTAATTATGGCACTAACAACCGTGATACCGAATCATCAAAAGTTCAGGCAGCAGGTTTTGTCGTAGGAAGTTACGAGGATGAGTGGAGCAACGCTGATGGAAAAGCCTCACTGGACGAATATCTCAAGAAAAATAAAATAACAGCTATTACCGGTGTAGATACCAGAGCGCTGACTAAGATAGTGCGTTCCGAAGGAGCAATGCGCGGTATAATCACCGGCGAGAGGGCCGGCGAGGAAAAGCTTCTAGAAAAAGTACGCGAGATCCCGCCGATGTCCGGGCAGGATATGGTAAAGTATGTTACATCCAAGGAAGCCTATGAATTAAAGTCATCTAATCCGAAATACAGGATAGCAGTATATGATTTTGGAATAAAGGAGAATATCTTAAGGGAATTTTTGCAATTTGATACTGAGCTGAAAGTATTCCCGGCAAAGACTGATTATCAGGAGATACTCGATCATAAGCCGGATGGTATATTCCTTTCTAATGGTCCGGGGGATCCCGACGCGGTTAAATACGGAATAGAGAATACAAAAGCACTTGTACCAACGGGTGTCCCGATCTTTGGAATATGTCTGGGGCATCAGCTAACTGCTCTTGCACTCGGCGCGAAAACATATAAGCTGAAATTCGGGCACAGGGGAGCAAATCACCCGGTTAAAAATAAATTGTTCAATAAGATAGAGATAACATCGCAAAACCACGGATTCGCAGTAGATGTAAGTACGATCGATCCGGAGACCACGGAAATAACTCACACTAATCTATATGATATGACCAACGAGGGAATCAGGCATAAGAAGTACCCTGTCATGTCGGTACAGTATCACCCTGAATCTTCTCCAGGTCCGAATGACAGTAAATATCTTTTTACTGAATTTATGAAGATCATAGAAAAATATAAAAAGAATTAATCACTTGTATGCAGGAAAAACTGATAGACGGTAAACTGATCTCAACACAGATAAAGGAAGAAATAAAAGCCGAAACGGAAAAATTAAAATCGGAGCGGGGCATAACGCCGGGGCTTGCGTTTGTGCTGGTAGGAGAAGATCCGGCTTCAGTAGTATATGTGAGGAGCAAAGGCAAAGCGTGTGAAGAGCTCGGTTTTCATTCAGTTACTAACAAGCTTCCTGTGGAGACGACTGAGGAAGAATTACTTGCTTTAATTGATAAACACAATCACGACGATTCCATTCACGGTATACTGGTACAACTTCCTCTTCCAAAACATATCGATGAAGAAAAAGTAATAGAAGCGATAAATTACAAAAAGGATGTCGATGGGTTCCATCCGCAAAATATAGGCAGGATGGCAATTGGAACGAACGCGTTCATTTCATGCACGCCATACGGGATCACTGAGCTACTCAGCAGGAGCGATGTGGATACTAAAGGAAAGGATGTAGTTGTAATAGGCAGAAGCAACATTGTCGGTAAGCCCGTTGCGAATCTTTTGCTTAGAAAAGAATTCAACTCGACCGTAACCGTGTGCCACAGCGCGACGAAAGACCTTAAAGCGCACGCTAAAAATGCGGATATATTGATAGCGGCTATCGGACGCGCTAATTTTGTAACCGCCGACATGATAAAGGAAGGAGTAGTTATTATCGATGTAGGTATCAACCGTGTGGAAGACAGTTCAAAGAAATCCGGATATCGGCTGGTTGGCGACGTGGACTTCGATGCATGTCTACCTATTTGCAGTAAGATAACCCCGGTACCGGGAGGAGTAGGACCGATGACGATCGCGATGTTGATGAAAAATACTCTCGAATCCGCAAAAGGAACTATATATCCCTCATAAAAAAAACCTCCCATATGAGTTATTTCGAAATAGAAATAAAATCACCGCGGGAAAACTTTGAAGGAATAAACAGCATTTTATATATTTTTGGGATACAGAGCATCCTCGAAGAGGAAAGTTCATTGAAATTCTATATGCCAAAGGAGGACTGGGGGCTGATAGAGAATCTCCATGAGGAGCTCGTGAAGAAGAGGCTTGTCAAGAAGGGGGATTTTAAGGTAAGCAGGTTCGAGGATAAGGATTGGAATGATGAATGGGAGAAATCGATCAAACCGGTTTACATAGATGACCGGATAGTGATCCACTCTTCATTTAATAAACATGAAGTAACAGACCCTGAAGGGAAGATACTCATCGAGATAGACCCTAAGATGTCATTTGGTACAGGACATAATTCGACGACTCAGCTGATGCTGGAGATGATGAGCAGGTATATGAGCGGGAACGAAAAGACAATGCTCGATTATGGCTGCGGTACGGCGATCCTTTCTATAGCGGGAATAAAACTCGGCTTAAGCAATGCTATTGCGATAGATATTGACCCGGAAGCGATGGAAAATTCAAAGGAGTATGTGAAAATAAACGGAGTGGAAGAGAAGGTGTCTTTCCAGGAGTGTAATATAACGGAAGTAAAGGAAGGGAATTTCGATATTATTTGCGCTAATATTATTAGAAGTGTAATAGAAGATAATATCCTGTCAATAAAAGAGAAGCTTGCCCCGGAAGGTAAGCTCTTTATTTCCGGAGTTCTGCTTGGTGAAGAAAAATCCATTACAGGGACATTGATAAATGCCGGGTTTAAGATAAAAAAGATACTGCACCAGGACGAATGGCTGGGAATTTTTGCAACACATACAACAAATTAAAATATATATAATATGACAAAAAAGTTTTTACTAATTATTGCGGTAGTATTTATTTATGCAGGAACTGCTTCAGCGCAAGTAAAAGATCTTAATTTCAAACTCACACACCAGATAATAGAAACACAGTCCTATGTTGTAGGTGATGATGAAGGGCATACGGTCGGTGTAGCCAAAGGAACGGGACTCGGATATTTCGACGAAGGTGTTGCAGTACTGACAGCATACTTTATATTTGATTATACCGACGGCAACGGCGGATTTACGGGTTATTATGTGATAGAATTTACCGATGAGTCCGAGATCACATTAAAAGCGGTAGGTACGGCACTCGAATACCCGGATGAAAAGAAGACGGTCTTTGATACCGAGATAACATACATTGGCGGTAAAGGGAAATACCTTGGTATTACAGGTAAAGGAACAATGATAGGACAGAGAAAGAACCGCGTCGAATCGGGCGCTCCGGTATTTCTCGAGGTTACGTCAACTTATGAAAACAGGTAACATTGAGAAAACCCGACGGAAATATTTTTGAATATGACCCGGATAACAATTCAAAGTATGAAAAGTTCGACGAACTCTTTGCTTTGGGAGATACTCTCGTCGAGAGGATAGTCTCGACAGGGCAGTCAACACCCGAAGGTAAATGGCTTGAGCAGGATAGAGATGAATGGGTGGTGCTTTTGCAGGGGAATGCAAAGCTGTCTTTCGAAGGTGGTAATGATGTCGATTTAAATAAAGGAGATTATGTTTTTATTTCCGCCGGTACAAAGCATAGAGTAGAAATGACAAGCAGTGAACCGGAATGTTTATGGCTGGCATTTCATGGGAATTTTACTAAAGAAGGTGAATGAATTTTATTCATTTGAAAAGAAATCAATTTACTGTAAATTATTATCGACCATTCTAATTAAAAAATAACCAATGTTTTATCTTGATGACCTTTTTGATAGGTGGCTGGACAATTGGTTACTAAGTATTGGAGTTCCCGCAGACGTTGAAGTATATTTGGCTCTACTGATAAATTTTGTTTTCCTCAGCATAATATGTTTTATATTTTACTTCCTCACAGTTAAGCTCTTCCGACGGATCCTCAAATCAATTTCGGGTAAGACAAAGAATCTCTGGGATGATGCGTTTTTTTCGGCAAAGGTATATAAGCCTCTTGCGCACATAATACCCGCATTAATAATCAGTTATTCGATCCCATTTATTTTTGATGACCTGCCGGATGTCATTCCAGCATTTCAAAAGATGGCAGATATTTATATAGTTATTGCTGTTCTTACATCCATAAACGGTGTTATCATACCGCTTCAAAAGTTAGCATCAAGAGGAGAAGTCTTTAAACATAAACCGCTCGACGGTTACTTTCAGACTTTAAGGGTGGTCTTTTACATAACTGCCGGGATAATAATACTGGCGATACTGCTCGATGAATCGCCGGTATATTTCCTAACGGCATTTGGAGCATTTTCGGCTATCATACTTTTGATATTTAAGGATACAATACTGGGAATTGTTGCGGTGCTTCAAATATCCGCGAACGACCTTATCAGGATTGGTGACTGGATAGAAATGCCTTCGGTTGGTGCCGACGGCGTGGTAAAAGATATTTCTATTGGAACAGTGAAAGTGCGGAATTTTGATAATACATTTGTAACGGTACCGACATATAAACTCGTCTCCGAATCTTTTAAAAACTGGCGCGGGATGGCTGAAGCCGGCGGAAGAAGGCTCAAAAGGGCAGTGAAAATAAATCTTCACAGTATAAAGATCTGTGATAATGAAATGCTCAAAAAATATTATGACGTGCATTATATGAAGGATTATATAGATAAAAGGAAGGCTGAAATTGAAGCATTCAATAGCAGTGAAGGCGGAGTACCGGAACCAATTAAAGGGGTACATATAACAAACCTCGAACTGTTACGACACTACATGAATTCTTATTTATGTAACCATGAGCACATACAAAAAAATCTTATACATACCGTGAGGCAATTACCGCCCGAAGGCAATGCAATGCCTGTCGAACTATATGCATTCACTAATACGACAGACTGGGTGACATATGAAGAGATACAAGCCGACGTATTTAATCACGTTCTTTTTGCCGCTAAAAATTTTGACCTGGAGATATCATAATGAAGAATCCCGAATACTGGATCGATAAGTTACAAATGAAACCCCATCCCGAAGGGGGGTACTTTAAGGAAGTTTACAGATCGGAAGAATCATACAGCGGGGAACATTTGCCAGAGAGATTTGGCGGAGACAGGTCGCACAGCACATCGATATACTTTCTGCTGGTTGGTGAGCAGGTATCCAAGTTTCACCGCATAAAATCGGATGAGGTATGGCATTTTTATGAGGGATCGCCGGTAATGGTACACAGAATTACAAGGACCGGTGAATTAAAATCGACAGTGCTCGGCAGAAATCATGATGCAGGTGAACAGTTACAGTTTGCCGTTCCTCACGGCGAATGGTTTGGTGCGGAAGTAAACAATAAAGATTCATACTCGCTTGTAGGATGCACTGTTGCACCCGGCTTCCACTTCGAGGATTTTGAGCTTGCCGAAAGAGATACTCTTCAAAAGGAATTTCCCGATCATATCGATATCATTCAAAGACTAACCTAAGGTAACTAAGCATCCCGGAATTTCGTATTTTAGAATTATAGTGCCATGTATTTTGTATTTGAAAGGAAAAAAATATTAAGTATCTTATTTATACTGAGTCTTAATAAGGATAAAATTACGTGATTTTGCTCACATTAAAACTTTGCATTTAAATACGATTCGATTACTCGTATTTTTGTAATGTGAAGATAAAATTATAAAACATTACTACAAACTAACTATAAGGAAATGGAAAAGAATCTTTTACAAAGATTTTCAGTTGTTCTTTTTATTCTGGCGATTGTATTCAGTGTTTACAGCTGTGATGAGGGTGATACGATAATTATTACCCCTGCAAATAATACAATCAGCGGGAAGATAACTTTTGTTGACACGAACCGCATAACTTCCGGCGGTTATTATGATATAGGTGTATTTCCAAACCCGTCGAATCCACCGACGTATTGGTTTGGACCACCAACTGTAAATGACACGCTAGAGTTAATATTCGTAAATGGTAAGTATGAAGCTTTTTATAGCTTATCAGGTGTACCAGACGGAGATTATGTAGTAGCAGTTGGATTTAGAAAAGATACAGGCGGTCAAAGCCCGATCATGGGCGTATATGGATGCGATACTGCACGCGCTGTATGGGGCTCGACATGCTTCCTTGATCCGCAGAGGATCTCAATTGTGAATAACGCTGGCGTGACAGATGTAAACTTTCTGTCATGGGCAGATACAACGAATAAAATCTATTAATACGTTTGATCATAGATCTGAAATATTTTTATAAGGGAGCTGTCGTTTGTTTTATGACAGCTCTTATTAATTGCCCGCTAATCTCATCCGCATATTGCCAGGAGGTTGGGTCGCTGTCGGGGCTTGTAGTCGATGATGATTCCAAGGAGGTGATAGCTTCCGCAACGGTTACGCTCGAGAACGCGGATACTAAGAGTTTTATAAAAACCGAGACGGACATCTCAGGGAATTATGCGTTTGCAGATGTACCGGCAGGTCTGTACAATATCTCATCGAACAGAATAGGATACGTTTCGCAGTCTTTCCGCATATTAATTGAGGACGGTAAAAAGAAGACATTCAATATATTCCTCTCGCCCGCTCAGATAGAAACGGAAAAGGTAAATGTCACTTCGTCAAAAGTAGAGCTAACCCTACAGCAGACACCTTCTTCGATCAACCTTGTAGAATCAGACGAAATTAAGCAAAAGAACTTCCTCACATTCGATAATATAATGGAGGGAGTACAGGGTGTTACAGTGAATAGGAGCAGTGGTATAAATGTTAGTTCACTTTCCATAAGGGGTTCATCCGATGTGGCGGGCGGCGGTATAGGAAACAGGGTACTCCTACTGCTGGACGGAAGACCTTCGCTTACGGGCGATTCAAAGGGAGCGCTATGGTCGCTGATACCTATTTCGATGATAGAGCGGACGGAAGTAGTAAAAGGCGCATTTTCTTCTCTTTATGGGTCGAGCGCGATTGGGGGAGTGGTTAACGTCATAACAAAGAAACCGACTTATAAGCCCTCCCTATACGTAAATCTTAACTATGGGTTTTATGAGAAGCTCCCGAATAGCCAGAGATTTTCCAATGATCTGCTCACATATACCGGAGCTGACGTTCTCCACAGCAATACGGTCGGAAAGTTTTCGTATTTATTTAATCTCGACTACAAACAAAGTGACGGGCATGCACAGCAGACCGATTACGAGTTTTATGGAATTAATTCTAAATTCACGTATGATGTAATAGATAACCGTGACCTGGAGGTCTCCCTTCAGTATACGAATTCCAAGAGCGGTTATCCTCATTATTGGAGCAACTCATCACAGCCTTACAAGGTTGCGACTTATTATCTTGGCGATGAGATCGATAAACAGACGCAGAGCTTCGACGTTTACTACCGGGCCTTCCCGAATACAAAATCTAAATACAGTACAAGATTTTATTATTACGGATTGAACAGTAATTCTTTCTATAATCCTAATAATCCCGTATCGCGGCAGTTCGCTCCTTCCGGGCAGGGACTGGATACCTATATAGATTCATATAATTTCGGTAACATATCACAATTCGATATGCAGATCGGGAAGTCAAATTACCTGATCGCCGGGCTGGATGCGCAATGGAATATTGTAAGATCACAGCCTGCGGATATACTCTATGGCGACCAGCAGATGAATAATTTTGGAATCTTTGCGCAGGATAAAATAGATCTCATAACCGACAAGTTCTCTAACCCGGTATTAAGCACTACACTCGGCGCAAGATTAGATTATAACCTTGTTGTATCTGGAATTGAGTCATTCCAGGTAAGTCCAAAAATATCGTTTCTCTATACACCGGAGGTATCCTCCGGGGTGTTGAGCAATACGTCGTTTAGATTGCTGGGAGGGAGAGCATTCAGAGCGCCGTCTATAGCAGAGCTATATTTCAAAAAGGAGCTATTCGGCGGTTTTGATTTTGTATATAACCCTGATCTCAAGCCGGAGGAAATGTATTCAATTGAATTTGGATTAAGAAAGCAGTTCAGGAACAGGTTTACGTTTGATGCGGCGGTCTTTTACAATCTGTACGATAATCTAATACAATACCGTAATATTGGAACGGGGGTTTACGGACCGTTCCAGGTACAAAATGTTGCGGATGCAGAGATAAAGGGATTTGAGTTTTATATTGACTATAACTCCACGTTAAATGTTTCTGGTGAGCCGTTCGGATACTATTTTAATGTAGGCTATACATATATGGACGCGAAGGATACATCACCCGACAGAGCAGACGACCTGCTTCCATACAAACCAAAGAATAATCTGAACTTCACCACAAATTTCGATTACTACGGATTTAATCTAAATATTTACGGCAGGTATCTCAGCAAAGTAGAAGAGGTGATATTCTATAGATATGAAGAGCCTCAGGATTATTTCCTACTTAATGCAAAACTCAGCAAACAACTCACAAGCAATTTCTCGATCTTTATCGGAGCTAATAACATCCTGGATGAGTCTTACCAGGAGCTGGAACGCATCCAGGCTCCAAACAGGAATTTTAATTCAGGTGTAAATATTCAGTTTTAAAAACTGCTCTCCGAATCTTTTCGTTTACTCCGACGTATCATTTAATAAAAAATTCACAACATGAAATTATTGGTAATTGGCGGTACAGTTTTTCTTGGCAGACATATTGTAGAGTATGCGCTAAGCGAAGGACATGAAGTTACATTATTTAACAGAGGTCAGCACAACCCGGAGTTATTTCCGGATGTTGAAAAGATCAAGGGAGACAGGAAAACAGATTATGGTATGCTTGCCGGCAGGGAATGGGATGCTGTAATCGATACTTGCGGGTATGTCCCGGGTGATGTGCGTAATACCGCCGAGACATTGAAAGATTCGGTTAAGAGGTATGTTTTTATTTCGAGTATAAATGCATTTAGGGATGTCGAGGAAGCAGGAATAGACGAATCTTATCCTGAAGCGCAACTTCCCGAAGGGGCATCGATGGATGAAATGACAATGGAGACTTATGGTCCATTGAAAGTATTATGCGAACATGAAGTGAAAAGAATATTCCCCGATGGATATGTTAATATAAGGTCGGGGCTTATTGTCGGTCCAAATGATCCGTCCGATAGATTTACTTACTGGGTGAACAGGATAGGTAAGGGCGGAAGTGTCTTATGTCCCGGAAATGGGAATACTCCAGTACAATTTATCGATGTGAGGGATCTGGCAAGATGGTCTGTCAAAATGGCATTGGACGGAGAATCCGGACTTTACAGCGGGACAGGACCCGATCATTTACTGACGATGGGGCAATTTCTGGAGACATGCCGTGCTATATGTAATCCGGATGCCGATCTGGTATGGATGGACGAAAAATCACTCGAAGAAAATGAAGTTTCTCCATGGTCCGAAATGCCGGCATGGGCACCCGATTCTGTAAAGGAATTTCACGGCCTGGGAAGGATCAATATCAATAAAGCTTTGGCAAATGGATTGAAATTTACCACATTGGAAAACACTATAAAGGACACTTTTAAATGGGATTCCAGCCGTCCAAAACAAACAAAATTGCGCGCCGGGATCGATCCGGAAAAAGAAAAAAAGATATTAGAAAAGTATAAATCCGAAGCGGAAAAGCTATAAATTTGCGCAAACTTTGAACTATTTAATACAAGAATATTTAATTATTTAATCCCGCCAATATTACAAATCAATTAAGGAATTATTAAATCCTCCTTCATTTATTAGTAAAACAACTGCGTTATTATAAGGCTAACTACTTATTTTTTTTTGTTTTTCTTTATTTTATTCATTATATTTGTTTTACTAATTTTTAAAGATTAAGCAATAATTTAATAAATCCAAAAGGGGGATTTTGAATGAAAAAGAAATTTCTTCTTCTACTTTTTCTTATTACAGCAGTAGTTTCTTTACCATCCCAGGCCCAATTTAAAGGTTATAAAGTTAAAGGGGGCTTGCAGTTTGGTCCGGCATTATTCTTCTCCGAATTCGACGATAGAGGTTTCTCTTTCAACGGCAGAGGTTTTATAGCTATTGAATTGGGCAGATACTTTGATCTGGAAATTGGAGGAGGTTTCGTAAGGATAAAAGGAAGTGACGGAACTTACAATCCGGCTGACGAAGAGTTCACCACTCAGTTGATTCCAATCGATCTAAGATTGAGAATCGAACCTTTCAAGTTCAAAACAGTTAATCCATATTTTTACATTGGTGGTGGAGTTATGCATTACGACGTAACGGATACTACTTCCGTTAACGTTGCGGCACCTTCAGGGCAAGGTCCAACTCAAAGCGGCTGGACAGGCTTTATTCCTGCCGGTATTGGTATGGAATTTAAGTTAGGTAAGCAGGCTCTGTTTGACGTCAATTTAGGTGTGGCGTATACATTTACAGATAACCTGAACTATTTTGTAGTAGATGATTTCAAAGATTGTTACACTTATTTGAATGTCGGTCTTACTCTGACAGGAAGCAGTGGTCCTACTGATACAGACAGGGACGGCTTGACTGATGATTACGAAGAGCAGATCGGTACCGATCCAAACAATCCTGACACCGACGGTGACGGACTAAAGGACGGTGAAGAAGTTAACGCTTACAAGACCGATCCTCTCAATCCTGATACTGACGGTGATGGTCTGAAAGACGGTGAAGAAGTAAGAACTTACAGCACTAACCCGCTCAATCCTGATACCGATGGTGACGGATTAAGGGATGGTGAAGAAGTGAATACTTACGCAACCAATCCTAACAACGCCGATACTGACGGAGACGGACTCAGTGACGGTGCTGAAGTAAGAGAATATGCCACTGATCCTTTAAACAGAGATAGTGACGGTGATACTCTTACAGACGGAGAAGAAGTCTTAACATACAGAACCAATCCACTGAATAGAGATACCGATGCAGGTGGTGTCGATGACGGCACGGAAGTAAGAAGGGGAACGGATCCTCTGAATCCTGTTGACGACGTAGAAAAGATCGAAATTGGAACAGTAATTATCCTTGAAGGAATTAACTTTGAAAAAGGCAAGGCAACAATTACAATGGATTCCGAAGAGATCTTAAGAACAGGTGCTCTTAAAACTATGGAAGATAATCCTGAAATAGTTGTTGAGATCAGCGGTCACACTGACAGCGATGGTAGTGATTCATACAACCAACAGCTTTCACAGGACAGAGCTAATTCGGTAAAACAATGGCTGGTAGAACATGGAATCAACGGTGACAGAATTGAAACTGTTGGTTACGGTGAAGATAAACCGATTGCTCCGAACGATACTCCTGAAAATAAACTCAAAAACAGAAGAATTGAGTTTAAGAGAATTAGATAATATTTAAGAGTAGTTAGCATACGAAAGCCCGCCTTTTAATTACCGGCGGGCTTTTTTATTTTTGTATATGAATGACAATGAAAAGAAAAGCAAGCTACCAGATGACTATAAGCTGATCGAAGGCGAGGATTATTATGTAGATGAGCTGGGAAGGTATGTTTTTACTTCGGAATATTTATTGAAAAGGGGTTATTGCTGTGAAAACGGATGCAGGAATTGTCCGTATGGTTTTAAAAAGAAACCCTCCGGTTAGGAGGGTCCTTTTATTAGTATATTCCTAGACCATTTTCGTCTATCAGGTCTATCAGATCACTATATGGTACGAGAAGTTCTGTAGTACCTGCCGCGTAAGGCTTTATCTCATAGATATTATAAAAAAAATAGATCCCCTGAGGTGTTAATAAAAAATTATCATTATACTCTATATGATCCTCGAACATGTCTGCATCGGTTAATGGCTGGTTTGGTCCGAGATCATTTTCCTTGCGGAATGCTTTATCGACCAGTTGATTAAGTTTCTTCTCAAAACCAGGTACGAAAATATCTTTGAGCTGAACCGGTTTACCTGTATTGTAATCGTAATTATAATAAGTAAGGTAATGAACCGGGTGGGCCCCTCCTGTGAACATTTCATACCCGAGCTCGAAACTTACTACCTGTGAAAGCTCATTTAAGTTTTGGTAGCTTGCATCCAGGTACCATCCTACCGGCGGGACATCGGGATATTCCTTCTGGAATTTCACGAATTCGTCGATAAACCCGTCTGCCATTTCTTCTATTGTATTGTACTTTGTATCCTCCATCCTGAATATATCATTTAGTATTACGTTCTTTGCATATCCGTTAAACAGATCCTTGTTTTTTCCCTCGGTCATCCAGACATAAGTAAGGTCAAACTCAGGGCAGTTACTGGAGGTTGTATCGCACCCTTTGAGCGTTCTTTTGATGGTCTTGGTTTCATACTTAATGCCGTATGGCGGTTCTTTACCATCCTGTGAAAACGCGCTCCCGGCAAAAAGAACTAATAAACAACAAATTAAAAATGATTTGATTTTTCTCATATACTTTTAAAATTATAAATCTTAAATGCATCAGAATGCAAATTGTTTCAATCTAGTATATCCCGTTTTCCTTTAATATGGCTTTTAGGTCAGCATAGGGAATAAACACTTCCGCCGGTCCATATACATAAGCCCAGATCTCATAGATATTATAATGAAAAGTTATGCCTTCCTTTGTAAGCAGGAAGTTGTTATTGAAAGTAAGTGAATCAGCAAATAGCCCTGCGTCTGTGAGAGGCTTATCTGCGGGGAGATTTTGGTCTTTACGGAATTTTGCGACGACCAAGTCAGTAAGTTGTTTCTCATATCCCGGTTTGAATATGTCATTCAAAGTGATAGAATCACCGGTCTCAGCATTAAAATTATAGTAATATTCAAAATATGAGGGGTGAGCTCCACCCGTGAACATGTCGAAGTTTTGCTTAAAGCTCAATATCTTTTCAGTACCTGTTGTATCTTTCATTGTTGCATTCAGATACCAGCTTCCCGGCATATCAGGAATCTCTTTCTTTGTAGTTTCGTAGTCATTAATAAACCCGTTCATCATCGCGTCCAGGGATCCGTATGTGCTGTCGCCAAGCGGATACATGGTTGTGAGAAGTATGGTGTTAATCTGTGAATTAATCGCGCTCATGCTTTTTCCTGCAGTCATCTCATCATAAGTGATCTTGATATATGAACAACTGTCCGAATTCTCCTTGCATCCGTTATAGCTCTGGAATAAAACTTTTCCCTCGAATTTAGGACCCGATTGTGTTTCTGTCTTAGTATCCCCGTTGTTTTGTGCATCATTTTCTTTCTTTTGTCCACAGGAATAGAATACAAATACCAGTAGTAAAATGAATGTAATTGATGAGTATTTCATGATGGAATCTTTAAGTTGAGAAAATGCGGCGTTATACAAAAATACGGAAGTTGGAATGGTTATTCAAATGGATAATCGATAAGGAGTATTTCATTATTGATATTGGAGTAAATTAAAAGTAGTTTTTTACATCAAAATAAATCAATTGATATGTTTATAGGACACTTTGGAGTAGGACTTGGTGCCAAAAAAGCCGCTCCGAGAGTATCACTGGGTACGCTATTTATGGCATGCCAGTTTTTGGACCTCCTTTGGCCGACCTTTCTTTTGCTGGGATGGGAAACAGTAAAGATCGATCCGGGCAATACCGTCTTGACCCCGCTGGATTTCACTTCGTATCCAATATCTCACAGCCTGCTGATGTCATGTGTCTGGGGTTTTACTTTTGGACTAGTATATTTTGTTGTAAGGAAGGATTTGAAGAATTCTGTAATCCTAGGATTGCTGGTTGTAAGTCACTGGGTGCTGGATTTTTTTGTTCACCGTCCGGATCTGCCGCTTTTCCCGTGGGGATCGGCAATGGTGGGATTGGGACTATGGAATAATGCTATTGTCGAAATAGTTATTGAATCGCTGGTGTTTTTATTGGGGCTAGTATTATATGTGAGTGTCACAAAGCCAAAGAATAAAAGGGGTATCTTTGCATTCTGGTCGATGATAATATTTCTTGTTGTTATCCACGGATCTAATATGACGGGTCCGCCGCCTCCCAATGTCACTGCAATAGCCTGGGTAGGACAACTCCAATGGCTCATCGTATTATGGGCTTACTGGGCTGATAGGAATAGAACTTTAAAAAATGAGTAAAGGCGGGATAACCCGCCTTTTTTATTTAATTACAACCATTTTCCTTGTTTCCGAAATGCTCCCGGTTCTTAATGTATAAAAATACACTCCGCTGGCATAGCGTGACGCATTCCATTTAGACTCGTAGCTTCCGGCGTTTAATTCGTTGTTTATCAGCTTTTCTACTTCCTTTCCTCCTGCATCATAAACAATCAGCTCGACGTTAGCGGCTTTAGGTACATCAAATCGTATCTTCGTTTCCGGATTAAACGGGTTTGGATAGTTTTGAGCAAGGTTTACTTTTAGGGGCAGTCCGTTTATTCCTGTATTTCCTATACCTACATTATCCACGTTATAACGTCCGACAGAGATCGCCCATGTATGGCTTACGTCCAGCATCTGTGTATATATCTGAGTTGTATTGCTAGCCGGCTCTTTGAAAATAAGTCCTTGGGGTGTACTGGTAGAAGGGTCGGTAAGTATCCAGAGCACACCATGTCCAATACCACTTGTATATATGCGTGAGTCATAAAAGTGTGCCTTTTGTCCGGAGCAATCATACACCGGGGTTGCCCATACATTATAGGTATTAAGAAAACTTTGTATAGATGTGTCAGGTACGTTTGGATAGATCCTGTTAAGTGTATCGAAATTCACCTGGTAAGGGTCATCAGCCATTACCATGAAGTGACCGTTAGATTCACCACCCGGACCGTAAGCAAATCCCAGGATGTCGCCCTTTCTCGAGAAGTTGTACCCGCCCTTAACGCGTCCGTTATATTGCCCCACCGAAGGGTGAAGTCTGTGATTATATGCATCGATCGAATCGGCTATGATATTGCCGGATATATACTCCCAGCTACCGGGATTATTATCGGGAAGTGTAGGAAGCCCCGCACCGATCTCATATGCCGATGCAACAAAACCCCTTGCAGCCATCACGGTCGTGTTTGCAGTCTTTAATATTTTTATCAGCGATAAGTAACCGTTACCGTTTTCGGTTGTATCCCCCACGGAAGAGAGCACACGTGTCCCATACCCGACGCAATCTGCCAGTGAAGAAAAGGAATGCTCAATATAATTGTAAAACACGTTCGGAATATTTATGTGCCACACGTTCGTGAAAATTTCTATCTGGTATTGACCGTAAAGACTATGATCCAGGTAATAATTGTTCGGATTACCCGATTCCGGATTCTGATACAGGTTGTTCAGTGTGTAAACCTGACCATTGTACATCAGCATCGTGTCATTGTATATGGTTACACCCGGAAGTGTCATGTATCCTTGCTGTAACAAGAACGGCATAGCGACCCCCTCCGCCGCGTCGAATACGGAAGTATATAACTGCTGGTTATACCCGTTGAGTAGCTGTGCATCGGTACGCTTCGGGATCGAAGATATTACTATTAATAGAATTACCGAAAGGGAGATAAAGAGTTTGCTCATAAAATTTATTTTCTTTTGAAATTATGAACAGAATGGCTGATCGTCCGGTAAATGTAAATATATATGTCTGGTGAAATAAACTGGTGTGCCGGGTGTTCAGACCACGCTATTCATCGAAAACCCCCGGTATGTATGCTTGTTTTGTGCACCCTCAAGGACTCGAACCTTGGACCCACTGATTAAGAGTCGGTATTGGTAGGTAGTATACCGTTAAAAAATGCGTTTTTTAAACTATTTAGTCACTATCCTTACCTAAGTTTTACTGGTTTTTTGTAAAAGTGCTGCCCGAACTGCTGCCCAAAATTTTTAACCCTACCTCAAAGATATTTTCTGCAATGTTTTAATAACCACTAACAATACCTATTTCTCAAAATCAAGCAGAGTTTATTTTATGTGATAAATCTGTTTTATAAATAAATGACAATGATTAAATTTCTTAAAATATATAAAAAATAAAAATGTCAGATAACGAAGGCATTCTAAATTTACCTCCATTGTTGTTTCAAGCTAAATACTCTATTGGCATGGTAGATCATTTAATTAGCCCAGAAAAGCCAGTAGTTGTGAGCCGTATAAATAAGATTAAGATATCTTCTCGAATTGAAGAGGATGTATATATTTTAGAAGATGGACAACGGGTCATTATAACTGAACGGAAGACATTAGAAAGACCTGATGAAATTGACGGTGTTTTAAAGTACAACCCTGAAGGGAAATTGATTTGGATTTCAAATAAATTAGTTGAAGTATTTCAAGAAAGATTTAATAAAAACAGTCTCAGAGAATTGTCAGAAGAAATATCTAGTAACTGGAAAGGTCATTTTAATTTTCATTCAGAGCAAAAAGATGATGATGGGTCTGTAATTGTCAAGGGACTTCGACCTCCTCAAATAGGTAGTCTCCATGCAATAGGTGCACACTGGAGCTTACATAAACAACCCGCTACAATTGTAATGCCCACCGGAACTGGAAAAACAGAAACAATGCTCTCGACTTTAGTAGCCTATTCTCCCGGGAAAGTACTAGTTGTCGTCCCTTCTAAAATTCTAAGGGATCAAACAAAAAATAAATTCATAACCTTGGGCTTGCTCCGACATTTAGGAAATTTATATACAGAAGCTACTAATCCTATTGTTGCAACTATTACAAAACGCCCTAAAAGAGTAGAAGATCTAAAAATTCTAGAAGATGCAAATGTGATCATAGCTACTATGGCTGTATTAAGCGAGCAATCTGCAATGCAATTTGCAAATGATATTGCTGATAGGATTGATTTATTAATTGTGGATGAGGCCCATCACATTGGAGCAAATAGTTGGATTACATTTAGAGAAAATTTTAAACAAAAGGTATTACAATTCACCGCAACACCGTATAGGAGAGACGGTAAATTAGTAGACGGCAAAGTTATTTATGAGTATCCTTTGCATTCTGCACAGCAAGATGGTTATTTTAAAAAAATCTCATTTCGCCCTGTATATGAAATTGATCCTGATGATGGAGATATAATAATTGCTAAACAAGCTATCCAACAATTGAAAGAGGATATTTCAGAAGGTAAAAACCATTTAATGATGGTTCGATGTAAAAATATAGCTAGAGCAACTTGTATTCTTTCAATTTATAATGAATTTGGTTCTGAATTTAATCCAGTTATAATTCACTCAGAAGAAGATGAGTCTGAGGAAGCCTTAAATAACTTAAAATCGGGAAATTCTAAAATTGTTGTATGTGTGAATATGTTAGGTGAAGGATTTGATCTACCTGAGTTAAAAATAGCAGCTATACATGATACTCATAAAAGTTTAGCTGTTATACTTCAGTTTACAGGGAGATTTACTCGAACAGCTGGTGAGAATATTGGAGATGCTACAGTAATTGCTAATATTGCAGATCAGGATGTTTCATATGCTTTAGAAAGATTGTATAGCGAAGATGCAGATTGGAACCAGCTTCTAAGCGAATTTAGTTCGGAAGCAGCTAGATCTCATAACGCATTAATAAATTTTTTAAACTCTTCGGAGAAATTGGATCAATCTGTAGAAGATGAGCAAATTGAAATTTCACATCATTTATTAAGACCAACATTAAGTACTTTATTCTACAAAGCAAACAGTTTTCGTCCAAAGAAATTTATAGAAGGTATTCCAAAAGGAATTTATATACATCGTGTATGGTTGCATCAAGAGTCTAATACGCTTTATTTTGTCACTAGGGCAGAGCCTCATATTCGTTGGACACGATCAAATAAAGTTAAAGATAGAACGTGGCATCTACACGTCCTCCATTTTAATGAAGATCAAAACTTACTTTACTTATCTTCAAGTGATAAATCTTCTAAACATGAAAAAATTGCAAAAGCAGTGGGAGCGACTGAAATAGTATCTGGCGATGTTATATTTAGATCACTAGGGAATATTAATCGATTGCTATTTCAAAATCTTGGATTACAAAAACATGGTCGGCGAAATTTACGTTACGCTTCATACGCTGGTTCAGATGTTGCAACTGCATTGAGTATTTCTGAAAGAACTGGTTCAATAAAATCAAATTTGAATGGAACTGGTTGGGAAAATGGTCGATTTATTTCAATCGGATGTTCGTATAAAGGCAGAGTATGGTCAAGAGAAGCGGGGGTGATACCAGAGCTAGTAGAGTGGTGTGATGGAATTGGAGAAAAAATTCTAGATGACTCGATTGATACTCGAAACATAATAGCGAATGTTCTGATTCCAGAAGAAGTAACAGAACTTCCTGACAAGGTTATTTTAAGCATCGAATGGCCAATAGAAATTTTAAGACAATCCGAGGAAAGAGTAGTGATTTATAACGGAGATAATGAGAAATCCATTTCAATGATTGACATTGAGCTAATTAAAACTGATAAAGAAACAAATACAATAGAATTTTGCTTAAGGTCAGATGATGAACTATGGGGGAATTATGCCCTTACTATTGGGGGAGCAGAAGTATTTAAGGTTAGAAGAACATCCACAGATCCTATATCTATAACTGTTGGGAATATAAGTCTCCCGGTTGAAGACTATTTTTCGGATTATCCCCCTCTAATTAGATTCGTTGATTTATCTGAACTAGATGGTGATTTGTTAGTGAGACCACAAAGTACAGAAAATATAGTTTTCCCCGAAGAGAGATTTGAAGTTTGGGATTGGAGTGAAGTTGATATAACGAAAGAATCAATGTGGAAGGACGGTGCCAAACGCGAAAATACTATTCAAGAACGAGTCGCCCAGGAATTTATTGAAGGCGGCTTTGATGTAGTATTTGATGATGATTCAAGCGGAGAGGCTGCAGACTTAATATGTTTTAAGGAAGAAGAGGACTGCATTCGTTTCGTACTTGTGCATTGTAAATTTACTACTGCACAATCTCCAGGAGAACGTGTAAAAGATGTGGTAGAGGTCTGTTCACAAGCGGTTAGATCTGCAAAGTGGAAGTGGAAATTTAAAAATTTAGGTAAACATATTCTTGAAAGAGAAAAAAAGGCATCCAATGGTCCAAGAGAAACAAGATTTTTGAAAGGAAGTAAGGCGGATATAAATAAATTTGCCAAATTAATGCGATTGAAAGAGCTCAAGCCAGAAATAATTATTGTTCAGCCAGGTTTGTCAAGATCTAATCATACTCCAGAACAAATAGCAGTTCTTGCTGCCGCATATAGTTATCTTAAAGAGACAATAGGAGTAGATCTTGATTTAATCTGTAGTGAATAAAAATAGTCTTCCCTTATCATTAAAGAAAAGGGTTCAGCAAAGGTACAACAGGGCTAGGTCACGACTGTAAGCTAAGTCAAAATTATTCAAATATTAGAAACTCAGGAAAGCACTTCAAATAAGTGCTTTCCATGAATCTATCCGGCAAGCTTTTGGTTAAGCCTGTTCCTAAGTGATTCGATATCAGCTTCAGTGTAATACTGTGTTGTGGTTTTAATGCTATCATGACCAAGTAGATTTGCTACATCAAAGATTGGGACACCTAGAGATGCCATTCTGGTTGCGAATGTTTTCCTGAATGTTTTCAGTGTATATTTATAATTTCTGGGAATGTTTAATTTGTTCTTAATCTCTTGAAATTTGTCACCCACTTTTTCAACCGAATATCCATTAAATATTAAACCTTTTGAGAATTTGAGTTTAGACAACAGTCTTCTATCAATAAATTCTTCAAGCTCGTTATAAATAGGAAACAGGATCTCTTTACTTGACTTAGATACCTTCACCCGAATGATTCTTTTCTTTAAATTAAAATCCTCAGATTTCAAATTCATAAGATCTATTGGTCTTAAACCGGTCAACAAAAGAAGCATAAATATATCATATAAATTTTCATCGCGTTCAATCGATTCTTTTAGAATTAAGTTAACCTCATTGTTCGTAAATACTATGATCGCATTTTTTTCTCTTTTCGGAATCAATTTTTTTGATATAGGTGTTTTTTTAATTAGCTCTTCATCTACTAAAAAGTTAAAGAAGATTTTTAAATATCGAATGTATGTATGCAATGTAGCATTGGATATTTCTGGTTTTACAGTAGCAATGAATGTAGAGATATCGGATCTTGTGATATCCTGAATGGATTTATTTCTGTCGACAATATTCTTAAATCTTTTCATGGCAATCTTGAACTGATCAATATGCGATTTAGAATATAATGAAGGATTGAATTTGTTATTAAGGCAAAATCCATAAGCTTCTTCTAATGTTTGTGTACTACTGTGATTATCCATTACCTCAGGTGAACTCAAAGCATCTTCGATTTCACGTTTGATCCTAGTTGCTTTTTTCTTAGTATCGGGATTTGCTTTTATTCCTGTATTTTTGGTGTGTCTTTTACCATTAACCCAGTAATCAATATGCCACTTTCCTCTTTTTTTGTATAGAGATGCCATAATTTACCTCCTGTGTTTTGAAATAATTGAATTAATTTTATCATTTAAGTTTTGGCTGCTTACCTCCGGTTTATTTATGGAAACTGCTTCGTTCTCTGGTACTTCATTTTGAAGAAATTCATGTATTCTGAATATGGGTACTTTCATCTTGCCTTCAATCATTATTGACTTAATCTTTCCTTCTTCTATTAATTTCTTTGCTGAACTGTAACTTATTTGTAATATTTTTCTTACGCCATTAATAGACAGTAATCTGAGATCTTTCACCTCTATTGATGGACTTTTTTCAATAATGAGTTCCGAAGAACTCATTTTGGCCCCTCACGATTATTCATGATAAATTGTTTGTTGATTAAAAGAATTCATAAAGTAAGTTGTTTTAAGTTTTTTAATAGATTGATGTTAACTTTTGACCTTTTAAACCATTTAACTCTTGTTGAAGCTTATAAAATGAGTCTTTTAAAAGGTTTATTTTAATTATTCTATCTTCACCTTCTCCATCAGAATGTGTAAAGACATTAGATAAATATTCAAGCGCGAGATAGTGAATTAATTCTTTAGTTACATAAGTATTGCCATTTGGTGAATGTTTTATCCTCCTTTCAAAGTCTGGATGTTTTTTAAATATTACAACAGTTTTTTCAATTAGATGAGATCTAAGAGCGATTCCTGAGGCATTAATCACCGGGTTAGATTCACCGTCAATTTTAAGAGTTATTGTATTCCTAAGCCCATATTTACGTTTAACGTTTATCTCTTTCGAAACAAAATCACTATACTTATCAATACTTTTGACTGATTGTTTATCCTCAGTATCATCATCAATGAGGGATATAACCGTAGGATATTCATTGGATAGTAGATTATCGTCTTGTTCAGTGAAAAGTAATATGCATTCTCTTTTGGGGTCGTTCTTATCTTGTGACAATTTTACCTCATCATATTGATGAATAGGAATTTCAGTTTTTTTAATTGTATCAGATTCAATTTGTAAAACTCTCTCATTGAAGAAGTCTTCGATGTGTGAGAAATTATTCAATGTATTTTTGGAAGTATTTTCGTTTACCCAGTCTATAATTTCATCCTCAACTCTTCTTAGCATTGTAAATAGTCTTTTAGCATTCAAATCTTTTTTGTATTCAGTTCTAGAGATGGTTGGCTTTAATATTCCACCGGTATCTACATAACCTGTTATTAATGGGTGTTTCCATATCCTTGATTTTTTTTCCGTGTCAAAGATTTTTAATTCAGATACTTTTTGGACTCTGCGCTTTCTAGAAATAAACACAGGTGATCTTTCTATAGATTTTCCATTGGTAAATTTAAGGTAGATGCGGATAGGACTAGGATACTCGCTATTTGTAGCTTCATCAACAATTTTAAATTCCTTTTTAAATTCTTCTCCTTTATAAGCGTTATAATCAAATGGCTTGCACTTGAAAGACCTACTTCCTTTAATAACTTTTACATCATTTGGTATTTCTTTTAAAAGTAACTCAAAATGATCTTTAATTTCGGAAACTATGTGATGTATATCAATTTCCTGCCAATCGTTTTGTGAAAAATCCGATAGAATAATTTTGGTACCGGTATCATAAGGGAAATTTTTATCATAATCTTTCACATCAAGTTTTATATCTGAAATTTTATCTTTTGAGAAATCATCCTTAAAAATCTCAACAGATTTTACTTTTTTATCTTTTGTTTTTGAAATTATTTGAAGTTTACTACAAGCAGCCATAAAGGAGTATATACCAAATCCAAATTGACCGTTAGTCCACGTTTGCATTTTTTTATCCGAATTACCAATATTCTTTATTATTTCAGAAATATCAGAAATGCCATGACAATTGTCGGTTATTTCAATTCGCCTATCAGATAATGGCTTTTCAATAATATTTACATTTATAATTAAGCTTGTATCATATTTAGTTTTAATCGTACCCGATGAATCGTCATCTTTGTCAGTGAATGCATCGAAGGAGTTATCGACATACTCCATTATAACTCTATTGATATCTGTATAGACCGACGATACACTGGCAACCAATCGAGGGGATATTTCCGGTTGAACTTTCATAACGATCTTGTTTAAGAATTACCCTCCTCCCGGAGGAGGAGAGTAATTCTGTAGATTTATTTCTTATCTATAGTCACCGCGGTCTTCAGCTTTTTAGATTTTTTATTCTTTGCATTCTTATCATCATCTTTCTCATCATTTGAATATTCATCTTTGTCCTTTTGATTGGTTTCCTCTTCTGCTTTACGTTTGACGTCGGAATCATCTTTATCAGATTTGGAAGATGAAGAAGGTTTTAAAGGTTTTTTCCTCTTGGGAGTTTCGCCTTTAAACTTAACACAAAATTTCATTTTCTTAATTTCTTTCGCATCCAGTATTTTGCCAGTTTGAATATCTTTATTCAAATCCTCGACTACGTATTTGGATTTGGATGGCTGGGAAAGATGTTTACAAACGGAGTCGATTTCATCCTTAGTCATGTTATTAGACTTTAGGAGAATCGAGGATGTTGACTGCATTGTTCTTTTGTCACGACCAACTGAACTAAGTAAAATTAATTGTTTGACTGTTACATCTGATGAGAATGTTTGAATTTCGAACTTGTCTTGAATAGATGTGAGTAAATTTGAAATTGTTAAACATTCATTTATTGAAAGTTGATCACAATCTAACAAAAGTATCTCAATCGTCGCGTCTGTTCCTTTTCTATAAAATTTACTTAATAGGTTTAGGATTTCTGTTGCTGAATCACCGTTCAGCATTATTTTTTCCGATTTTTCAATTTCGGGTTTCATGTTTAAACATATATTAAATTATTAATTGGTTACCCTTTTGGGTATACCTGTCTCTCAAACCAGATATCAGCCATCGTCCGTTATGGACATATAGTGATATCCTTTCATATTGTATGAAAGACACCGTATTTCTTCAAAGGCGTAAATCACCCTTGCCTGAAATGTATGTTAAATTTTTGAGTCAGATGCATCCCTTTAAAACTCCAAGGGACCGTCGTTTGATCATTTGATTTGCTATTAGAGATATTCTAAAAGCAGTTTTTCTGAAATGTGTGTTTTGGAAGGTTTGACAAGGTTTGTTATCTTCTGTTTACGGCTTGTCTCCTTATGTTGGGTTTGATTAATTAACTAGCTACCTCATCGTTGTTTGCTTTTTATTACTGTCCTCTGTTGAACAGTGAAAGCAAAATAATAAATCGGATTAATTCAATCAAGGCATAGAGTCGTCCGATACCGTAAATGAGGTTCTAGAATGGTGAGCCAAGTTTGAGCTAACTAATTCTAATTTAACATTTTCAGTTAATCAAACTGTTCAGATAAAATTATTTTTAATTTTTCTGATTTGGGATTCAGGTTTATGGATTTTTCGCAGGTGCCGGCTGAAAGGCTTTGTTCATAAGCCTTTTCAGCTTAAGTTTCCCTTTCTGTAGGAGAATATAATATTAGTAGAAGTAAAATAAAGCTAAGCACTGAATATCCAATCAATAAATACAATATAACTATAATAACCAATAAACCTACTATGATATAACCGGGGCAAAAGGTAAGTGTTTTTTGTATTCTGTCATCATTGCTTGATAAAGCATTTCCTTTAAACTTTTTTTAACAATAAACGAATCATGTATGCAAAGTAAGACTTCCCCAGCATCCATAAATATTTGAATAATTCCGGCAGCAATTTTAGAATCTAAATTTTGCAGCCTTACACCCCTATCCGAATAAAGTAACTGTTTTATCTCAGAATGGTAAGCTTCCCACTTTTCTAAAAGTGTATTAATTCCTTTATCATCTATACTGCTAACTGTACTTTTTAATCCATTCTCCACGATCTGTTTCCTGATAGCTTGTATAGCAGTGTTTTTGCTTAATGCGTTTATAGAACACATTGCCGCTAATTTATAAACTTGCCTCATTTGAGGGCAATTTCCGGATAAGCAGGAATAGGCGTCTGTTTTGAAGTCTTTTCCAATTTGATGGTATAATATACGTACATGGAAGGAATTATAATCTAATTCAATTGTTTCCTCACCATCTATCAAAATTTTTTCCCTCAGTTCTTTGGGCATATTTGATTCAATGCCATTGTAAAATCTTCCTCCCTTTTTAAATGACCCATTGAACACTCTATACATGAAAGGATTCTTCAGTTTTAATTCTTGATCGGGCACAACTAAACTTGCAGAATTCAACATTAGGAAATCCATATTGTCCTGGATCTCATTTGTAGAAAGCCCCTTTAGTGATAGTTTACAATTTTGCCTTAATTCGTTGTATTTTTTTAGTTGATTTCTAATTTCTTTAATTATTCTATCGTCTTTATACTCCATTAATGTATTATCAAATCTCTTTTTTAAAATAACAAGTTCACTTGGTTCCAATTGGGTTATTGAATTAACTGCTAATCCGCCGCTTAATTCTTTAAAACTATCCGTAGGTTTAATTTTTGTAAGCCTTCCTTTTTTCTTTGAATAATCAATAAAACCCGGTACAGATTCTAGTAATCCCATATTTTCAAGCCCATCAATAACAGAAGTCATTATGTCATATGTTTGGAAGTCTGTTCTATACCTTTTTGGAATTTGTGTATAATAACTTGGTTTACGGGCTACGGGAAGGTAACTACGACTTTTCTCAGAGAATTTTAAATTAGAGAAAATATTATTAAGGCATCTTTTCTTAATGTCAACTTTTCTTGCTTTACTAATAGGAAGCTGTTCAAAAATATTTGATTCAATAACATCATTTCCGTTATTAGCCAAATTATAGTTAAATGGTATGGTTCGGTTTATATCATATTGTCGTAGCATATTTTATAGTGAATATTTATTAAAATAGAGGGAAAATTGATGTTAATTAAACGAGTCTCCCGGTATATAAGATATATAACCTTTTAAATGAGAAATCCAAAAAGACAAGAAATAATGTTTAAATTTTGGGTATGGTTGTTATAGACCCAAACTGATTGGACGTCTCTCAAAGCTCAAATAACGCTCAGGGAAGCTTCTTAATGACATCTTTTAAAGCTTTACGGGACTTTGGGGATAGTTTCAGGAAATCCTTCAAAATTGCACTAAAATTGATATTTTGTAGCTCTTTTCTATTGCTGTCATAAGCCCGAATAAAAGGCAACAGTTCTTTATTACGGCTTAACAATTTTACCAGTTGGTAGTTGTCAACAATATCCTTTTTAGCCTCCTTTAAGAGGTCATCCTTATGGTTTTCACCAAATATCTTTTCAATTGGTATTTTTAGGATCTTACAAATCTTAATTCCGTTTTCAATTGATGGAAGATTTAAATTATATTCATATTTCTGAATCTGCTGAAATTTTACACCCACCTGATCAGCCAATTCTTCTTGTGTTAAGCCCATTAATTTTCGGTGGGTTTTAATTAAATGTCCGAAATTTGATTTATTTTTGCTGTATTTTGGCACATTCAAAACTAAGGAAAATTATAATCTTAGTTTACCCGTTAAAAGCTGTATTTAAACTAACTAAATCAATTGAATAATTATCAAATATGCTGTATAATTATTCGCTAATCTTAAAACTCCAAAAATGAAAAATATAATAATTGGATTATTTGTAATGTTGATATTGTATTCTTGTGGGAAAGATTCAGAAAGTGAATCAACCGGCAAAGATTCCTCAAAAAATGAATACACTGAACCTGGACCGTCGGATTATGAAATCGAATCAGGTGTATATGAGCTAATAAGTAAGATCCCTTATAAGAATTATCAATATAATACCGCGATCTTTATGGAAAAAGATGGGGTTTATAAAAATCTTGCTATTACAAACATGGATATCTTAAGTAAAGATGGGGTTTCAAGTTCAACAAAAGGTGATGGAAGAGAACAAAGAATGCAAATTCGTTTGAGCGGTGTAACAGATGTGTATGATGTTGCAGGTGGATTGCCTCCAAGGTTAAGATTTGTTGGCAGAACAAATTTTATTGTAGAGAAGGAATTCAGATTTGTTAAAAATGGAAACTCCTGGATGGGGTTTCTGTATGACAGATTAAGAAATAAGAGTACCTTGAGGCTTGAAGATGATTATATAAGGTTTAGATAGTAAAATTATTTCAATTTTATTTGTCAATAACCAACATATTTATTCAAAAAACATGGGTAAAAAAACGGATTGGGGAAAAATTATTGTAACAATTAAGAAAGCTGCTCCAGTTGTTGCAGCTGTTGGTGCATTAGCCGGAGCAATTCTTGATTTCCTCGGTAAAGGAAAAAAGTAAGAGGTGGAAGAATAATGCCCAAAAATTTTGGGCATTATTTTAAAAATCCTTAAAATTTAGAAGAAAATGAAGTTTCTATTTTTTTGTTCTCTTTTCGGGATGATTGTCGTTGGCATAAATGTAAATTCTCAAACAATTTACCTTGAGCATCTTTATAAGTATGAAAATGACATTTATCAATATGTTTATGGATATTATTCAGAAAGAGATACAATAATTCCTCCTGGGAATCAGAATTACTTCGAAGGTACAAATGCAGATGTTGGTCAACCTGTAGTTTTCAAGAAGGGGTATCACAAAGCTGTTTTTATTTATGTCGGTACAGGTCCAAACATTCGTTGGTTTTTACTGGAAATTCCGGAGGATAGGAGTAAAACAAAACGAAATTTTCATTTTTGAAGATTATTTTAATTATTTTCTTCTTTTAAAAGCTTACGATATAACTCACCTGCGTTAACTTCGTCAAAGTATAAATCTCTTTCAATCTTTAGTCCAAAAGGTAATCTAGTATTTTCTAGATCTGATTTTGAGAAGCTGCCGACTTCTACGCAAAATAAATCAGCTATTCCCCAGCAGTAATTCGGATCTTCCGGGTCTTGGTTTACCAGATACCATGTTCCTGATCCAATTGGATTAAAAAACTTTGCAACGACTATTTGGTTATCAAGATCATTGGCAAGCGGGTATTGTTTTTGGGCTCTATCTTCTATTTCACTTGTAAATAGTTTCATATTAAAATGTTTTAATTAAATAAAAAAAGAGGGAAGTCAAAATTGAAATCCCTCTTCAAGAAGTATAATAGTATAATTTATCTTCGCCGAAGTCTATTTATGATTGCTTTAAGTAATTCAATAAAGATTTCTTTTATTATAATAATAATCATCTTGCTCATATTGCCCATAGGACCTCCAATATTTGAATTAAAAATAAGATTTGACTAGAATCCCTGGAAAACATATTCTTCCATTAGATCCATACGGGTTGTCAATTCGTCGATTGATTCTTCTTTTGATAGTTTGTCTTTAAAAAATTCCTCTTCCTCTTTTTTTTGTGTTTTTCTTTTTATATTAAGGGAAGCGTTATCATCATCAATAAACCTGGAAATTTGCTTTATCTTTTCAATGTTTGAGGTGTCAATTCCATGAATTCCAGAATCGATTGTTATGTGGACGGGAATTTGTATTATCCCTGCTTTATGTTTAAGATTATATAGCCCATTAACAAAACCTTTTTCATAAGTATATAAAAGACTCAAAATGAAATTCTGGTTTATATACTCATGATCTGTACGGCTAAAAGAGTAACAGCCTTCTGGATGGCGATGAATTACAACATTATGAGTGAAATCATCTGGAAGATAATCGATACTGGAATGTGAGACTTTTTGTTTTGGAATATAGTATTCCTCGGATAATCTTATTTCTAGATCTTTTTCTTCATTCATGGTTGTTACAATTGAAAATTCATTATCTCCAACAATTTTACTTATGGCATCGCAAACCAGTATTAATTTTATAGGAACAATTACATCTACACCATTTTTAATGTTTAGCTCAGAATCCCAGCTATTCTTGGCTGATTCCATATGCTTCTCCTATTTTGTTTATTAAATTATTGGATTTGAAGTTTACACTAATCTGCTTTGTATCTTCCAAGAGTAGCATTTCAATAACAGCAATTGCTGAAAGGATCTGTGGAGTGCCAAAAAAGCTTGATACTATCTGATAGGATCCTTCTTCACCCCATCTGCCTGCTTCAAATTCATTCAGACTTAGGGTTGCGAAATAACCGTCATAGCCACATTTACAATATGGTATATGAAGAGTGTCTTGATCCTTCAAATCCTTGATTAGTTTTCGGGATGCCAGGTTATCTGTCGCATCAAAAACGTAATCAACATTATATTTTTCGAGATGTTCTGTTTTAAAATAATCTTCTATTGATAAAACTATCGCATCGGGTCTCCTTTCATGAATAAGAGATTCCACAGCCTTGGTTTTGGATTCACCTATCTGAGTAACCTTAAATAAAGTTCTATTAAGGTTACTTGCTTCAAGTTGGTCTTTATCAATTAATATTATGCTTCCCATTCCTATTAATGCCAGGTCTATTGCAATCCAGGAACCCACTCCTCCGCAACCTATAACAATTGCTGATTTGTCCGAAAAAGAAGGGAGGTGGTCTTCTTGTCTTTTGTATAATTCAGAAATTAAGTTGTCCATGATTCTTTTTGTTCATTTAGTTTGTAAGTTGTAGTTGGAGTATAATAAGCTGATTGAAGGTGTATCTTTTCATATACTGTACAAATTTCCTTCATGAATGAAATAAGTTCCTCGGGTCTGTCAATTGGAATTTCCCTTTTAGATAAAGTACCAGGGCATGCTTCGGAAAACCCTTTCCCACGGACATTAGGATGTTGTTTTTCTGAGGAGACCATAATTGAGCCATTTGTTATTTGCGGATGAAGGATGTTTAGATATATTCCCTTTAGATAACACACAGGTTCATCATAAATTATTTCATGTCCATCCTGGTGGTAAGCCTCGCTAACCGGGAAAGATGGGTTGTAGTATTTATACATCCACATGGTTCCATCTTTAATAACTAAGCAAATTTGTTCCTTCTCAAGCAACTTTATTATTGTCATCATAAAATTGCCTGCGACAGTTTCGTGATACAGAGATTTTATTTTCAATATTTCTCTGTTGTAGATATCATTCATTCTTTCGGTCATATTAAACAGTTCAGTTTCAAATACAATCTTCAACTGCTTTACTGAATTTATATAATCAATCTGGGATTCAAGTATTAATTCTTTTATCTTTATTTTTTCCTGCTTAGTTTGAGTTAATTTAGAAAGAACTTCCTGAATATTTAATTCTTCGATAATAATATTCTTGAAGTGATCCGGCTTGAAATTGTTATTGAGGTCTTGTCCATTCCTGCTAATAATGTTGTATAAGTTATTCTGGTTTTCCATTTGCATTAATTTTGTTTTAACAATTATGGGAGAAGCTCTGTAAGCTTCTCCCATATGAATATCTTTCATTCATTATCGCTTTTAAGCAGCAGCAGAATTGAATCTGATTATAGTAAGCGGGCCTGTGAATTCTCCTCTTTCTATTTCAGAGGGATTGATCACTCTATTACAAGCATCGTAAATGTCGAATTTACCTATTTGATAATCCCGGGCTACTTGTTTAATCTTTTCGGAAAGAGATATGCCGGATAATCCGGTTGCATCTATTTCATTTCCGTTGCATTTGATCTTTAAAGATTCTGTTGTGGACGTACTTTGCCCCTGGCTCCCATTTGAGTTCCACATGAGTTTACTCCTTTTTTAAGTTTTAAATTGATTTTTAATTAAAGGGTGTTTACTTCTGAGAGAAAATAATCTGGTAGATTGTATTGAGAATATTGTGTAGGTGTGTTGTAATACTGCTGTCTTGAAGGAATTTCATCTTCGCTTATATCAGATTCATCTAATATGACCTCAACGTTGTTGTAATCACATTCCGTTTCTCCGGAATCTCCATCATCATCATAATCTTCATTATACATGCAATCATCAACAGCAAGATCATATGCCTCATCCCGGGATTCTGCATAAACATATCCGCTTTTTGTACCATATCTTAGGTATGAGTAGGGAATTTGAACTAAGTATTTGTCCATAATGTATAGTTAATTAATTTAAATAAAGTACTACTTCAATATGATTTATTATATTATACCACATTAATCCTATAAATGGTTATTAATGTTTATTTTAAATGTTTAATATTGCAATGTTTTATTATTTTATATAATTTAAATTCTCTCAAATAATTTATATATCACACATTATATTTTTTAATGGTATATCTAGATAATAATTCTTCTACACAATTAGATTCTCGGGTACTAAAAGAAATGATCCCCTATTATACTGATCTATATGCAAACGCATCTAGCATCCATAATTTCGGATTAGAAATAAAAAGTAGAGTAGAAAGTTCTAGGCAGCAAATAGCATCATTCTTAAATTGTAATTTAAATGATATAATTTTCACCTCTGGTGCTACCGAGAGTATAAATGTTGCACTAAAAGGTTATGCAATCTCTAATCGTTATAGAGGTAATCATATATTGACTTTAAAAACAGAACACAAAGCAGTCCTTGACACTTGTAAATATCTAGAAGAAATCGGCTTTGATATTACTTACTTAGATGTAAATTTTGATGGATTGATTGATTTAGAAGTTTTAAAGGATAATATAACTAAAGAAACAATATTAGTATGTATAATGTTGGTCAACAATGAAACAGGAGTAATTCAACCGTTTAAAGATATTTCAAAATTGGTGAAAAATACAAGTGCTGTACTATTTAGTGATGCAACACAAGCGGTTGGTAAAATACCTGTTGATGTTGAGGAACTTGAAGTTGATATGTTAGCATTTTCGGCTCACAAGTTCCATGGTCCAAAAGGAATTGGAGGCCTTTATATTAGAAATTTTAGCAATAATACCGTTTCTATACAACCATTACACCATGGTGGTGGCCATGAATTTAACTTAAGAAGTGGAACATTAAATGTTCCTGCAATAATAGGATTCGCAAAAATTTGTAAAATTGCTGAAGAAGAAATGGCGGAGAATATTCTTAAAATTAATGATCTAAGAAATTATTTGGAGGAATTAATTTTAAAATTTAAAGGAACTTTTGTTAATGGAACTTCTGACAAAAGAATACATAATGTCTCTAATATTTGTTTTTCTTCTTCCGACATTGATTGGATGCTATCTCAACTAGATGACTTTGCACTTTCAAATGGATCAGCATGTACATCCGCTATAATGCAACCTTCGCATGTATTAACAGCAATGGGTCTAAATATAAAAAACGCTTCAAATTCGATTAGGTTTTCCTTAGGGAAATTCAACACTAAAAATGATGTTGAAGAATTGTATTATGCAATTTCAAAAATTATTGAAAAAAAATAATTAAGAAATATGAACTTTGAACAATTTATCTCAAGATTCGATGAAGATGTAATTCAAGAGATTGTAGGAAAACCGACCATAAAAACTTTGAGCTCTCTTGACACGGATTTAACGAGGATAAGTAGGATGAAAAGAATACTGCTTAAAATTTATTCTCCAATAGAGCTTTTACGAAATAAAATTATTCGCGATATTTTTTTTGATTTATTAAAGCCAGGAGAAGCAAAAAATCTTGTTTCAAACCTTGGCTTAAATGGATCGGATTATTACAGAGAATTGAAAAACAAAACATTTAGATCAAATAAAGATTTGAAGATATTGTTTGAGTTTTTTGAATTAAAACAAAAGGAAGAAGATACTAAAAAATTTGAAAGGAATATTAAATGTAAATGCTTATATCCCTTATATAAATATCAGAGAAACGTAGTTTCAGAATTAACAGATAAATTGAATTCTCAAAATAGTAGAGTAATGCTTCATATGCCTACAGGTTCGGGAAAAACAAGAACTACAATGAACTATTTGTGTCAATTACTAAGAACAAATGAACCGTCTTTATTTATTTGGATGGCTCATAGAGAAGAATTATGTGAACAAGCTGTTGATGAATTCAAGAAAGCCTGGGGATTTATTGGAAACAGAGATATTACAATAAAAAAGTATTGGGCTAATTCTGAGTTCAGTATAGATGACTTAAAAGATGGATTTTTAGTTTGCGGAATAAATAAGTTATATAATCTTGCATCTTCTGACCCGGGTATGATAAGTAGTTTAGCTGATAATTCATCACTTTTAATTATGGATGAAGCTCATATGGCCATTGCTCCTACTTATGAATCAACTCTCAGTATGTTAATGTCATTTGGGACACCCTTATTAGGGCTATCGGCAACGCCAGGAAGAACTTGGAATGATCCTAGTATTGACGAGGAACTTTCTGATTTTTTTAAGAGACAAAAAGTTACTTTAAAAATTGATGGATATAGTAATCCAATTGAATATTTAATTAATAAAGGATATTTGGCGAAAATTGTTAATTCCCCACTATTTTACAGCAGTGGATTAAATATATCACAGAATGATTTAAACTACTTAAAGAATCGGTTACAATTACCGGATGATTTTATAAAAAAGTTATCTGACGATGTAAAAAGAAATATTTTAATAATTCAAAAATGTGAAGAATTGATAATCAAGCATAATAGAATAATTCTTTTTGCTTTAAATGTAAACCATTCGAATTTATTAGCAATGTGTTTACAAGCGAGAGGCATTGATGCCTATTCACTTACATCAGATACTGATAGTGAACAAAGAAAGAAGGTTATTGAAAGCTTTAAGAACAATTCTTCTGAACCAACAATATTGTGTAATTATGGGATACTAACAACAGGTTTTGATGCACCGAAAACGAGTTGTGCTGTAATCACTAGACCGACAGATTCCCTCGTTCTATATAGTCAAATGGTAGGTAGAGCAATTCGTGGGATTAAATTGGGAGGTAATGATATAGCGGAAATTGTAACTGTTGTAGACACTTGTTTACCGGGGTTTGATAAAATAGAAAATGCATTTTACAATTGGGAAGATGTTTGGTAATTCTTTATTATTAACTAAATAATTAATAAAATGGACAATTCAATTGTACCGGCTCACCTTGCAGTTAAAGCAATGAGAGACAATGGTTATAAAAATGCGGCTTATGCACTTGCTGAATTGATGGATAATTCAATTCAACATAAGGCAAAGAATGTAGAATTATTATGCTTAGAAAAAGACGAAAATTTATCTATGAGGACAGTTTCAAGAATTAACAAAATTGCTGTGCTAGACAATGGAGAGGGAATGTCAAGTGAAACTCTTAGAATGGCACTACAATTCGGGAATGGAACACATTTAGAAAAAAATAATCAAAAGGGTATTGGTAAATTTGGTATGGGTTTACCTTCATCATCAATTTCGCAAGCAAAAAGAGTAGAAGTATGGACATGGCAGAATGGAGTTGAGAATGCTATTTACTCATATTTAGATATTGATGAAATATTAGATAAATCTTTAGTCGAAGTTCCCAAGCCCATAAAGAAACCGATTCCAAACATTTGGGAAAAGGTTGGTGAAAATTTTATTAATTCTGGTACACTTGTGGTTTGGTCGACAATTGATAAATGTGTTTGGAAAACCGGAAAAGCAATTATGGATAATTCTGAGTTATTAATTGGAAGAATGTATAGAAAATATTTAGCTGATAAAAAAGTTAAAATAAGAATGGTGACCTTCAATGAACGTGATTTAGATAATTTAGTAACTAGAGTAGCTCTACCGAATGACCCAATGTATTTAATGAAAAATACCTCTTGCCCCGAACCATATAACAACGAGCCTATGTTTGTGAAATGGGGTGACGAATCCTCAGAAAGAATTCATAAAGTATTTTATAACGGAGAAACGTATGAAGTTAAGGTCAGGTATTCTATTGCAAAAAAAGAAGCAAGAGAAGGGCATAATCCTGGAGATAGACCATATGGTAAACATGCTGCTAAAAATATTGGTATTTCAATAATGAGAGCTGGTAGAGAATTAGATTTGGATCAGTCGTTTGTAATACACTACGACACAAGAGAAAGATGGTGGGGAATTGAAATTGAATTTCCCCCTGCTCTAGATGAAATATTTGGTGTTACAAACAACAAACAATTTGCTAATAATTTTAGTGATTTAGGGAAAGTTGATTTTGAAGAAATGCTTAAAACTGAAGGATTAACTATGCAACAGTTTAAGGATAAATTGAATGAGGAAAATGACCCCAAATCGTTATTAATTGATATTGTTGAAGGTATTACTACTAATCTAAGCGGTATGAGGGCTCACCTAAAAACTCAAAGAACAGGCAGCAAATCTTCCGATGTTTCCAGGTATGGAGATTCACCTGAAAAGAGGGCTACGGAAGCAACTGAAGAAAGAAAACAAGAAGGTCATTTTGGAACAAGTGATGAACAGGAAACAATGTCTGATGAGGAAAAAGAAGATGACATTAAAAAAAGTCTAATGGATGATGGTGTTGATGACCCCGCAGGAGTTTTCAAAACTTTATTTAAAAATGATTTAAAGTACTCTTTTGTGGATGCTGATGTTGAAACGCCAGCTTTTTTTACTGTAAAATCAAGGGGGGGCAAAATAATAATATCTTTAAATGTGAATCATCCAGCATATCACAAATTGGTTGAAGTATTGTCAGAATCAACAGAATCAGCATCGGAAGAAGAGCTAAAAGAACGATTAGAGAATGCTTCGTCTGGATTAAAGTTATTGTTGATGGCCTGGGGAAGGTATGAAGATGAACAACCTGATGGCAATCCTAAAAACAGAACGCAGGAAGCCCGACAGGATTGGGGTCGAATTGCTGAAAAATTTTTAAATGAAGAATAAACAAAATTCGGTTAATTCTATGTATTCAAAATTTCTTTGTATTAGTTTTAACGAATACAGGCTATGATATATCCTCAAGAATTTCCTTCAAAATCAAACAATGTTGCCGAAAAAATAATTTTTGAAAAATTATCTTTTTTATCCAACAAATTTGATATTTTCTATGCTAGGAAGTTTGTTGCATTAAGTAACTTTGAAAAAAATGAATATGAAATTGATTTTATAGTGTGCTTACCTTGTAAGGGAATAATTTGCTTGGAAGTTAAAGGAGGAATTATTTTATTTGATGGGATTAAAAAAGAATGGTATCAGAATTCAAAAAAACTCAAACTAGGACCTGATGAACAGGCAAGCTCGGCTACACATAGCTTAATCAATAGATACAAATCAATATCAAAATCTATTCCGATTGGGTGGGCACTCTGTTTCCCAGATTGTCAAATTCCATACGGAACAGATTTGCCTACAAATTTAAACAAAAATGTAATTTTAGATCAAAAAAAACTAACATTTTTTGAGAAAGCAATTGATCAATTGTTTATAGATTTGAAGAATCAATATCCTAGCAAAAACGGATGCAAAAAATGGGAATACGAAAGTTTCGTAAATAGTTTACTTAGGGGTATTGGGTTTGTTCAAGTACTAGGGTCTAGAATAAAAAATGATGAAAATAAGTTTATCGAATTAATAAAAGATCAAATTGAGATTTTTAGACAATTAGCCGAAAACAATAAACTTCTAGTTAAAGGTCCCGCAGGTTCCGGAAAAACTATTATTGCAAAGACACTCGCACAGGAATACGCCGAGAATAATAAAAAGGTATTACTAATGTGCTTTAATAGAACACTTTCTAATAAATTATCATACGAATTGGGAATCAGAAATAATGAAAATATAGTGTCATGCACTTTTCATTCATTTGCTAAAAGAATCATTGAAGAACATGACAAGCATTGGTGGGAAGCAAATGATAAATCAAATGACGATTTTTGGGATCTTGATGTCCCGGCAAAACTTGATAATATAATTAATAGCTTTTCTTTAGGAAAATTTAATTGCATAATTATTGACGAGGGGCAAGATTTCAAGGAACTGTGGTTTGAAGTTCTATTCAAATTTTTAGAAAAAAATTCAAAAACAATAATATTTATGGATATGATGCAGGATATATTCAGACGTAATGTTGCAATTCCTGAGGAAACAACTTTTACAAAATTTAATCTAAAATATAACTGCAGGAATACTAATAAGATTATTTGCTATTTAGAAGAAGTAATTGATGACAAGATTAATCGATATGGTAATCCAGAGGGAGATTCTGTCGTTCTTCGGAAATGTAATAATTCAACTGATATTCAACGTTTATTAATTCAAGATATTGAAAAACTCATGAGAGATCATAGCATAAGGAATGATCAAATATTGATATTGTTAAACTCAGAAAAAAAAGATTCCTCTATCTCAAATTTAAAGCATATAGGGGATTTTGAAATTAAATCCCTTGACAATAAGGGACGATTTCTAGATAAATGTATTCATTTCACAACTATCGAAACTTTTAAAGGGTTAGAAGTTGACATTCTTTTTATTATTGATGTAAGTAACATTTTACCAAATGAATTTAAAAAAAGAATGTATACTGAATCATCCCGTGCTAAACATAAACTATTTCTTTATAGTATCAACAATTAGGTAAAACAATGTCCAGCAAAATATTTAGAAATGGGGTAGACCTTGGTGATAAATTGCTTGATTTTGTAGCTAATGCGAAATTATTAACAATATTTAGTCCATATATAAAGCTAAATTCATTAGAATCTCTAATTGAAAATTCTAAAAGTGTAAATATAGTTGTAGTTAGATGGGAACCTTTAGATTTAATAATGGGTGTATCTGATTTGGAAATTTATCCATACTTAAATAAAAAGGGAATATATCTTTATAGAAATCCAAGGCTTCATTTAAAAGCTTTTATTGATAACGGTAAAAGATGTTTTATGGGAAGCGCTAATATTTCTTCAAGAGCTTTAAATATCCCGAATTCTAATAATTACAATTATGAACTGGGTACAATTGTAGAAAACATCTCAATTGACGAACAGCTCTACTTTAACAAACTAATTAATAATAGCATTTTAATAACGGATGTAGTATATGAACAATTTAAGGAACAGATTGAAAATTCTCAGGCAATAAAACCTCAAATTGATATAGATTTTGAATTAGTAGCACCTGATAGAAACTTTTTAATTTCTTCTTTACCAATGTCCTATAATACAGAAAAATTATTAGATGTATATTATAAAAGGAGTGAGTATTCCGAGATTGATTTTAATTGTGCTCTCCATGATTTAGCACTATATGATGTTAATCTGGATTTAGAAAAAGAAGATCTAATGCTATCAGTAAAGAAAGCTTTTTTTAATCACCCCTTTATAAATGGTTTTTTGGAAAATATTGATGAGAATGGTGAAATTTATTTTGGGAGAGCTAAAGATTGGATACATAAGAACTGTACAACAGTCCCGACACCTCGTAAGTGGGAAATTACGGACAATATTCAAATTCTTTATAGATGGATCGTTGAGTTGAGCGATGGTGTCTATAATGTAGATAAACCACATCATTCTGAAAGGTTATATAAAGTAAAAAATTACGTTAAATAGAAAATTTTTCTAAAAATTTTATTCCATTATCTATATCATCAAATACAATAGTTGAGGGTAAATAAACAATCTGAAAATATTTCCTGAACGTATCATCTTCAAGAGATTTCTCGTCAACTAAAATAATTGTTTTGCCTAGAGAATATGCCAATCCTAGTTCAAAGCAAAGACCATAACCTGATGGATTAGTTTTCTCCATGTATGCAAAGAAAATATCACACTCTTTAATGTAGTGAATATCCCATGTTGTATATTCTTCAATACTCTCGAGTTTATGTTCCCTTGGATTAAAAAAAATAAATCGGTTACCCAATTTGTCTATTATATTTTTTTGCCAATTAGAATGAAATCCTCCCGATAAGTATATTTTAGCTTTATTCTCCATTAGTATTAGAAATATAAATAGTCATTGGTAAAATCTGTGCTATTGTAAAGAATCTTTTTCTTACAGATTTTAAAATTATTCCTATAAATAATAAAATAATTGTAAAAAAATTAAAATTACAATTATCATAAAAGGGGTATATTATTAATAGATAAATCACAAAAGCGATTAAAGATATATTTGCAATGTGATTACTAAATTCTGACCTAAATTGGAATTTATAAATTTTTTCATCCATTTCAGGAAATTTGCTCATACAATAATTACGAACACTCCTGAATGATATTTGCTTAATGTCGACTTTGTAATTTAATTTACATAGATGTTTATAGTAATGTATTTGGGAAATCCCATAAACAGGACCTTCTTTTAATCCTTTCTCAATCCTAATTCGGTAGCGGAATATTTTATCAAATAGCTCGCTAATTCCAAAAATTATATATCCCATTATGTATGTAAGGGTCAATAAAGTTATAACCTCATATTCGGGTATGAGTAGATTTTTGAAATTCTCATATGGAAAAATAAATGTAAGAAGGAATAACGAATAAATTCCGGGAATTAAAAAACCAATTATATCAAGAAAAAAATCTTTAAGAGAATTAAAAAAAGTTCTAGAAGGATCCATTATTTACCAAAATATTAAATGAAACAAGATGCACAACCTTCTCCTTCAGATTCGTCAAGTATATCTAAAAGGTAAGGGGAGTTATTGGTTTTTGAATTTATCTTTTTTGTGTAATCATCCTTTATTTGCTTAATTCTTTCTGGTTGAATTAAATCGCTTAAACTTTCATTTTGCATCCAAGTATATCCATCCTTCTCGTATGACATAGCCTTTTTAAATAATTCGGGGTGTTGCTCAAATAGCCAGACCCATTCAATTTTTTGTTGATAAAAGCAAAAAAAACAACCTGATCTGCTTCTAGCATATTCCCCTTTATTGCCATTGATTTCAAACTCAATTTTTTCATAGTATCTGGGGACTCCAACACCACTATCCCTAAGAATTCTAAAGATGTCATCTCTTATAAGTATATCCTCATTCTCTAAAATCGGATAGTCAAGTTCATTTGCTAAAGGATAATTTGTCGTTTGAAGAAAATCAAATACAACTTTATTAAAAGTGGATATGCTTAAATCTAATAATGTATTTATTTTATTTGCTTTTGTATTGTTGATTGAAAGTGGAGAATCTATTATTTCGATAATCCTATCTGAAACGTTACTATGCTTTAGGAATAATTCTTTGATATACCCGATATTTTCGTTCTTAAATAATTTATTAATAACATCCTCACTCCATATATTCTTTCTAAATGGAAATATAGATTGAATATTATCTTTCTTTGAAATATAACCTTCTCTATTCTCGTCTCCACGTATTCCAACGTAAGATACAACTAGATTGTCACCAACATAATCTTCAAAGGGCTCTAATTTTAATTTTTTTGTGCACCATCTTGCTGTTGAAGAGGGAAGATACCCACCATACAGTTTAAGAAAATGATCAAATGGAACTTCATGACTATCCTGAGCTGCATTAAGTTTTTGAATCTTTTTCCCTAAGTATATTTCTAAATTTTCAACTAGTTGATATGTTTCGTCCAATTCCTTGCCGGTATCACAAAAGTAATATTCAATATCTAAACTTGGGTATTTATCCCTAAGGTAGATTGCAAGTGCTGCACTATCTTTTCCACCAGAGATTCCTAAAACATGTCTAACTCTTTTTTCCATCTTCTAATAATTCTTCTAATATGTATGTTAAAGTTGCAACATTTATTGAGTAGTCATTTGTCAAGTGTTGCTTTAGTATTCTTTGTAGTTCTGTAATGTCTTTTGTTTTGCTTTTTGGAAATCTAATAATATCCTTTTTTAATCCTGTGAGAATATTTGCAATTTCAATCTTATACACAATTTCATTACTTTTATTCACTGTTTTTTCATTTAGCTCGCACATATTATCCAATTCATGGATTATTTCAGAAAATCTTTCGTATAGAATATTTTCTTCTTTGTCACTAATTAACTCTAATGATTTATTTATTAGTGGTTGGGCTAAGGAATTCAGCCAAGAATTTTTATCATCAATTTTTGAGTAAAGTCTTGCATAAAAAACTTTCTGATCTGGCAACAATAAAAATTCTTTTATGTACCGATAGCGTTGTTGCAAAAGGTCACGCATTTTTGAATAAGTTGATTTATCGCCAATTACATTTTTAGCAATAAAATCCTCAAACCTATTTATTAATAAGTCATAACAAGTTCGTAATTCTGTTATGCTTTTTTGTAATTTTGAGATGTACTCCTCTAGGTAATTTGTGTTACTTTTAAGTTTGTTTATATCATATCCAAAGGCTTGCGGAAAAGTTTCAAAGAAAGCATTATCAGGTTCGGTAGAATTCTGTATTGCGCTTCTAAAAGCTAGGGTATCTTTACTTAATCTGGAAGTTGTTCTTGCATATTGAGGTAATTGACGATAAAAAACCAAAAAAGGTTTTATTGTTTCAATTAATGATTGACCTGTAATTTCGTTATTTTGATTTAAGTTTAATAACTTTTTATACTTATTAAATATTTCAATTTTTATGCCGGTAAAATTGTATGCTTTAATCTCATAATTCCTAGGTTTCTTTATAATTAGTTCAAATATATCAGAAGTGAAGTTTGGAATAAAGATATTGTTATTAAAAAGAGCAAAACTATCTCTATTTGTAAACAAAAATATTGGTACCCAAAAATCGAGAAATCCTCTTTTTAATTTGTATGGTTCTTTTAAATAAATATCAAATAAATCTTGTAAATTTTTTCTGTTATTTTTTGAATTGGTAATGAATTTGACACCTTCTTCCCAAAGTGGAGTAAATGTATTATCTTTTGGTATTCCAAGCCCATATCCATCTTTTGTTCTATAGTGGATACCTGTCTCTTTGATCAATGAGAGATAAATTGTTTTTTCGGGTGGATATTTCTCATCTTCAAATCCAAAATCTGCTTTGTTCCATTCCTCCGTCAATCTAGATAGCAAATTTCTTTTTGCGGTTTGTATAGGACTTGATAATTTTGTTTTGTTTACCATTTCATTTCTATAAATTGGTGTCTTTTGGTAAATGCTATCGGATATCTTGGAAACTAAGGTATTTAAGGATTTTCTTCCTTTTATTGTCTGTTTTACCCCTTTAAAATACCAAACTATATTTGAGGTATCGGAATATATACTATCGAAGACAAAATAGTTTAATAGATTTATTTGATGTTTATAAATTGAATTTAGTTCTCTTACTGCAACTCTATCATCAATATTATCCTCTTTTACTTTCTTTATTTTCTCTATTTCAAATAATAAATTTTTGATCTTTTCAGTATTTTTATACACTCCAAAAAGAGTGGCTGTCGTACAATTTTTAGAAAATGCTTTTAGAGATTCTTCTGATAATTCCTCGGAAAAAATTAGGTTTATGTAACCATCAATCTCACGTTCTGGGTGCAGCGATTCTGGTGATTCGCTTAGATGAAATGCAAAATATCTCGGAGTTCCTTTGCTGTAAGTTGTTGCTTTAGCCAAAATAAATGGAAAATTAAAATACTTGTTTAATCCATCAACAACGTTAGATATTCGTTCTATAAAATGCCCGGCTTTGTCTATAGCCAATTCAATGTCTAAATCTGTTCCTTCAAAAAGTATATATCGTCTGTTATGTTTTACAAATCTAATTATCTTATTTTTTTCGAGTTCATTAATTAGTGAATCCGGCTTTTTTATGCCCAGTGAATATTTGGAATACTTACATAAAAAATCCTTATCAATTATTGAGCCATTTGGCGAAAAGATGTTTAATAATCCTAATGTCTTTACAATCTTAATTTGACTTAGTAAATCTTTAGTGCATATACTTTCTGTTCTTTCAACAGAGCTTCTAATCGCAGCCCATTTAGAATAATCAGGATTGTATTTGCTTGAAATAAATGAATGATAATTATAAGTGAGATAATCATAAACACAACTTAAATTATAATAGGGATCCTTTAACTTATCATAATCAAATAAGCTTAAATGTCCTTTGGATTCTAAAAATGTGAATAAGGATCTCTCATTTTGTCCATATTTTTGTAAAGCTATTGTTAATGCAGCAGCAGATAAAATATCGAATGGAGCAAGATTGTGGGATACTTCTTCATTAAGATAATCTTTTAAGGGGAATACCTTTGATGCCTCTATTGCTTTGAAAAGCAATTTTAAGTTATTTCTATCATGCTTTATTCTTAATTTTTTTATTTTTTTAGCAGAAAGAGAAAGAAGCTGTTCCACCGGTTCCTGAAAAGCGATTTCCTTTAATCTTCCTTTTACCTTTGTCCACTCATTTTGTTGTGAACGCGTTAGGGACATTGCGTAACCATTAAAATCTTGGTGTAAGGTAGTTATTAAAATAATATTATGATTTGGATTATTTACATATTCAGCTAATAACTGAATAAAATATAATTCTTTCTCCGGCATATTTTTGGATGCATATTCTAAGAATTTTCCAAATTCATCTATGACTATTAGAAGGCCCTTTTTCTTTGTTTTAGAATAATATTGATCTATTTTTTTAAAAATGCTTTCAACATTTGGGGTTGCTTTAAAACCAAACGATTTAGCAAATGAATTTATAAAAGAATTATATTCTCCAACTATTGGGTGATACTCAAATTTAATATCCGGGTTTTCTGAGTTAAAATAATTTTGTTTGGAATTTAATGATTTCTCTAATGCCCAGAGAAAAGATGACTTTCCAATTCCATATGAACCGATAATACTGAAAGCCCTAATCCCAATTTCATAATCTTTAATAATCTCACTATATACTCTTCTAGAATTTTGAGTCGGGATATAGTCCAACTTTAGATTTCTATCTCTCGAAATATTTACGGATGGTGAAAAGCTTCTATTGTGAATTTTTTTTGTAGTATCCATTTAATACCATGTATGGGTTAAATTTCTTGGATATTTGCAAAATTTGGTTTCCTGCTGTTTCTGAATATGTAACATTATTATAGCTATTAGTAATTTCAATTAATTTTTTGTAAAGTCCATCAGAATTTATTGAAAATATTAACCCTGGAGAGTTGTTACCAATTAATAAATCATTAAAAGAGATTGTTGTAGAATTTTCAAAGTTGTCTAATATAGAATAAAATATAATTTCGCAGGGTATATTGTCCCTTTCATTGTGCTCAAATTGATACCAGTTAACTAGCCTATTATCAACATCTTTTTGCTTAAAGTTCTTTAAAACATCTAATTCTAATAGCAAACCAGAGAAATCTTCTTCTATATCAACTTGATCATCACTAGAAGGTCGCAGGTAATTTTTCAGAAAAATATTTATATCAAGATTAATAGTATTTTCATTATAAAGATTTATAATTCCATTTTCATCATACTTTCTTTTAATGAATGCTAAAAGCTGTTCTTTTGTAAAATATGATCGTTCTTTTTTAAACTCATTGAAAACTAAATTATAAATAGAGGCTTTGTCTGTTTTAATAAGATGGTAATGGAGCAACCACAATGTCCCAATATCTTCCAAATATATGTCTCTTCCGGTTTTCCCAAAAATATAATCTGCAATCTCTGTAGAAAGACCTTTTTCATCAATGAGTCCAAATGCTCTTGACCAGTATTTAATAGAAGCCACCATGTTTTTACCTACACCTAATTTAATTACGGAGTCGCTTTCATTGAAAGAATTACTTTCAATTATAAAGTCGTATGCTTTTTTTAGCCAAAGCAGTTTGCATGCAAATGATTCATGGCCGGAAAAGGTATATTTTTTTGAGTTTTTAATGGGTATTCTTAAGTTTCAAAAATGTAATTAAACGAAAAAACTATTGAAACTCTAAAAATTTTGACAATTAGGTAGGATTGTTTATGGTGACTTTGTAGGTAGCTTTAAACTAAGTTATAGTATTTTGTTAAGATTATTTCATGAAAAGGATTTTCATGAATAAGCGCTAATTCCAGTCTTATTATTCTCTTTTCTATTTTGTTTTTCTTAAAGTCTTTTAGCTCATTAAATTCTATAGATTCTCTAAAATTTTTTAATTCTACAAGCTCTTTTTCCCCTGCTTGTATTAATTCCATGTCCAAGTATTCCATAATAATTTCTTTTTATTATGAAATAACGTTTGACAAATGTCGATGCAAATATTTTCAATTACTCAAAAAGAGCCTTATGGGCTACTAAGAATTCCTTATATAATCTAATTTTTCCCAATCTTTTCTTGAATATTGGTATCATAGATGAGTAATACCATTTTATTTCTTTTTTTGGGGCATTGAATCTTTTAAAAACCTCATTTCCCGAAACTAAGTAGTCGGCATGGATATCATTTAAGTTTGACAGTTTATCAGCGGCAAATAATAATAATTCGTCATCATTTTTGCTTGGTAGTACTTCCAATGAATGTTTTTTCCTCATTTTCCAACTGACAACTTTTTTAGAATCTGATTCTGAAATTCGGTTTTCAGGCTCAGTGTTACTCATGACAAGTGAATAAACCTTACCTCCCCATTCTTTTTTGAGAAGTGGTTCAGTATAAGAGGTATCTTCAATACTATCATGGAGAAATCCTGCCACAATTAAATCTTCTGAAGCTCCATTCTTAATCAAATTTGAAACAACATCTAATATATGGACTATATAAGGAATAGAGGTTCCTTTTCTTGTTTGACCTTTATGAAGTAGAGTAGCTTTTAAAAAAGCCTTGTTGAATTTATTTATCATTAAATAACTATTTTGCGTGAAGGATATCTTGAAGTGTGTATTCTTTGAAATATTCCTGCAATGCTAGTTCGTAATCAGTTGGACCTGAATCAATCACAGCAATTAATATTGTTTCAAGCGAAGCTTGTAAATTATATCCATTCTCAAATTCATAGAACCCATCAATTTCCATTTTTTCATTTATAAGCATTAAATGCCAATAAGATTGATTTGCTAGTTTAAACCAATTTTCAAAGCTTTTCATATCAAAGGGATTTAAAACTCGGTCTGACATATATATTGGATTATCGGGATTGTCTTTATCTGGGATATAAAAAAGTAATGTGACTAAAGGTCCATAAGATGTTTTTACTGCTCCGACTTTCAAATAAAAATCAATGGGTTCGTTTGATTTTATTTCAAAAATATGTTTTCCCGTACTTTTTACTGCTAAAGAAATCTCACTTCCTACTTCCGGGTCTAATATAATGGGTAAATCATATAATAGTGAAGTTTCAAAGTAATTTTCTGGAAAATCTGGAAGTTTAAAGTCAGCATCTCCATGCTGCCATTTATTGTTTCGCATTATTTTTACATTCTTATTTTAAAATATTTGCAAGATTCATTATAATTTTATTTCTGTCAAATCTGTCATTTATCCAGTCTGAATATTTAATCCGATAAAATTCCCACCCGGCTGCTTCTAATACCCTTTGTCTTTCTTCATCACTATCAATATAAATACCATAAATTTCATCAACTTCATTTTGGAAATGTGTAGGTCCATCGCATTCAACGGCAATACGATTGCCATTAATTATATTACTGATTACAAAATCAATCTTAAAGCCACAGCTTTCAACTTGGTTTTGTATTGTATAATTATTATCAAAACTATTCCTTATAAAGTAGTAAAACTCTTCTTCAAAATATGAATCGAAGGGTTTTAAAGTAATTGAATTAATATCAACTCTCCCATACTCCTCAATATATTCCAGGTATTTTTTAATCCAGATACGATTGGGAACATCAATTGTATCCATGCTGGTAAAGCAATGAACTTGCAATTTTGCTCTTGAAAAAGCGACATTAACTCTACCTTTATTAATATCTCCCCGAATATCCCCACCTTCACCAGTTAATGGAATATACCGATTCTTTTGATCAGGGGATCTGATTACAAACGAATAAATAATTATATCTTTCTCATCTCCCTGAATACCTTCAATAATACTGATCTTAAAGTTGTCTCTATCTTCATTTAAATTATTCTTTTCGAAAAGATCACGGATGTAAGATGCTTGGGCATTAAAAAAGGTTAAAATTCCTATTGACTTATCTTTATATTTTTCATCACTTCTTAATTCCTGAAACAAAGACAATATTCCATTTGCTTCAGTTACATTAACATTGTCAGATATTTCTATATTTAAGTCAGGGATCACTTTATGAATATTTAATATTCGATTAGTGTCTTTGTATGTGAGATAGTGACTATTAAGTGGGATAAGATTTTTACCATTAGGTTTATAAAAATTCTTATTACTAAATTCTATTAATTCTTTAGGCGATCTATAATGGTAGTGAAGGGTTTTGTAAATGAACCCTCTGTTCTTTGCAATATCTAATACAGATTGCACTGATGACCCGGTTGCTTTTATTTGTAATTCTTCGGGAATTGAATATCGAGCTGCCAATTCATCAAAAACTCTATTAGATTTAAACATTATTGTATTATCTCTCATTTGCTCACTGTCTCCAACAAACAATGCTTTCCGAGATCTGAACATAACTGGCAAAGTATATGCAACGTTACATTGGGAAGCCTCGTCCAAAAGAACATAGTCAAAAAGTTCATTTTCAAGTGGGATAATCCGACTGGCATCATCTAATTCCATTATCCAGATTGGAATTAATTTTAATATTGTTTTAAAATTATCAGGATCCTTCCTTATATTATCAAAGGTTTTAAATGCTTTTTTGGATTTTCCAAAAGCTCGTGATAACTTTTGGATGATTTTTCGTACTGATTGTCCGGTTTGCCATTGAGACAATATATTTTTGCTTACAATATTTTGTATGTATTGTGCAATGTGATTATTTCGGAGTTTTTCTTCTTCTTTTGAATCAAGATTTAGAGAGGAGCCATCTTGATTCAAAATTGTTTTCAATTCATTTTTTATTGAGAATACTCTTAAAATTGAATTTTTTACAATATTAAAATCAGGTTCACCTCCCTTCTTTATAAAAGAGGCTAATGTTTTAAACTGAGTAAAGGAAATCCCACAATCATTTAATTTTTCATTTAATTCATTATAAAGTGATTCTAGCCTATCTTTATTCTCAAGATAAATACAGTAATTTAAAACTGAATTCACTTTAGTAACAGCTTCACTCCTTGATATATCTGAATTCAGAATATCATCAATACTATCGATTATTTCCCTGGGTAAGTTCTTTCTAAAGGAACGAAGTCTAAAATTCCTGAAAGAATTGTTTAATTTTCTAAATGTAATTGAATGTCTGTCATAACCACTGATTTTTATATCTTCACAATATTTTTTAATAGAATCGGAGTATACGTATCCTTTTAAATCATCGAGAGGGAATTTATTATCAGTAACAGTTTTATTCTCTTCGTATTTTGTTACATTGTTTTTTAACAGTGCTATTTCGGTCAATAATTTTTTAAAGTAGTTCCACTCATCATAAGAAAAGGTATTTGTAAATTTTTCTAAGTTATTGATTTCAATATTAAATTCTTTTAATCCTTTTAATTCTTGATAAAGAGAATAACAATTTCTTTGGATCGATAATTCTTCATTAAGGTTGTTTCTTGTCTTTGCTATCCTATCAACAATCTCATTTAGATTAGTATTATCAGCTAACTTTGCTTGATAAACAAGGTTGTCAACAAAGGAACCAATACCACTTAATTGAGGAGCTATTCCATCTGCTTCATCCTCTTCTCCAATTTGTGTTGAACTTGGATTTGGTATATATCCGTAAAGATATTTAATGTTTAGAGAATTTAATTTATCCTTTACGACTTTAAGTGCTTGAGCTTTTTGACTTACAAAAAGTACTCTATTGCCATTAGCAGCAAGATGACAAAGTATGTTGGAAATTGTCTCTGACTTTCCGGTTCCAGGTGGACCTTGAACTATTGCTGATTTATTTGCTAAGATTGACAATGTGGATAGCTGATATTTATCGTAGAGGAATGGAAAGTATAGATTTCTTTCATACGGGATGCCACCTTCCTCGTTAAGATATTCATCGCTAGTCCAACTTGACAATGCAGTTTGATTTAAATCTTCCTCAGTTAATTTTGATAATTTTGCCAGGTCTTCTGCAAGAAAATAGTTTGCTTTTGGATTAATGGAAAGTTTGACGTCATTTGTATTAAAAGAATCTTCATCAAATCCTGCCTCTTTTAATTTTAGTTGTCTTTTGATATCATGCCAAATGTCATAGAAAATATCCATTTTCACAATTGGCAGGGAAAGCTTACCATCCATTTCGTAAACACCCATCTTCTCAAGTAACTCATAGTATAAATCCTCACCAAGTATTGTTTCTAGCATGCTAATATTTACATGCACTTCAGGATCGACAGAATATATAGAATATACACCGGAATCCTTTTCAATTTTTACCGGAATCGAGAAAAGGGGATATCTATCAATTGTGGTCTCAACTTCAGTATCAGTATCATCAGCATCAAACAAGACGTCATCAGTATTAATAGGGAGTTCAATCTCAAAAAATCCAAAACTAAGGAGGATCTGTTTTGTGAACTGGTTATTTCTATATTTGCTTACAATCTCCTCAATTTTATTTGCAATCTTTTTCTCTTCATTATACTCGCTCCTATCTTCCTCTGGAATTTGATAAGGATCGTATTCATAAAATAATTCGAGATTAATTGTTTCCGCTACTTTCCCGTCAGTATCACCATTAAGCAAGCCAAGTAAATTAAAATATCGGTTTGATAAGAGTAGAGAATCTTTTTGAGGTCCTACAATTGTTTTATCCCGAGCAATTTTTACATATCCGAGACAATATTTAATAAAATTTAATAGATCCATATATTTAAAAGCAATATTTCTTGTGATTATGTTGACTACATTTTCTCAATAGTTTCGAACATGTGTTTTGGTTAATTAAATTGGAATAAATCCATCTAGAATATTTTTTATGTGTGATACATCTTGGTTTTGTATTTCATGTTGAATATTTGGATTTCTACTGATTCTGTTATTTTAAGTAAAATAATTTTCTATAATGGATTTCAGTTCAAAGGTATTGTTTGCAACATAATCTGGAGCAGCCTTCATAAGATTATTTTTATTCTCCGAACCCCATAGGCATGCAATAGATTTCATCCCGGCCTTTTTGGCAGAAATTATATCACTATCTAAGTCACCGGCAGTTAATATTTGACTATTGTCCAATTTTAATAATTCAGATGCCTTAAAAAGGGGTTCAGGGTCAGGTTTTTTTTTGGTAGTATCATGAAAGCAAACTGTTTCATTTATTTCCCATTTATTATATTCTATTATTTTTTCGCAATATGGCCTGGGAGCTGATGTAACAATGGCAATTTTAATTTTTTTTCCGTTCAAATAATTAATCAATTCTGAAATGCCTGGATATGAAGTTAAATATGGAATTAATTCATAAACTTTTTTCCATTTTCTGGCAGTTCTATAAACTTCTGCCTTTTTGGAATTTATAAGAGTCATATCAAGGTCGAAAATCAAAGCACTCATTCTAATGGTAATTTATAATTATCAATTGGCATACCGTAAAATAATTTTTTTTTATCATCATATTTCCATTCATAGTCCGGGTCTAACTTGTTACTCCATTCTTTAAATTTATTTGGTTTGTGAAAATATTTTTTAACGGTTGCCGGTTTTCTATTAACCCTCTTTGCAAAATTTTCAATACTAAGAGTCAAATTACTTTCTTTATTGTTTTCTTCAAATATTTCAGGATTATCTAAGGTATTAGATTTGTTCAATCTTTCAAAATATTCGTATTTAATTTTATTCATTAAATCATAAACATCTTTTGAATCTTTAACAGGAACAGCTCTCTTTTCCTCAATGAGCTTTTTGTTACCTTTTGACATATCATTTTGTTTTTCAACAGGGTGAGATATGCAATATAGTAGCCTTTTTTGATTTTCTGTAAATTTTACAGTATGCATAGATCCTCCTTTTTCGTTAGTCTCGATTACTACCGTAGCAAGGCTGGATCCACTTTGAAGCCTGTCCCTTTCGACAAAATAATATTTTTGCGGTTCTATTCCATATGAATATTCTGAAAGTAAGCAACCTCCTGAATCGATTATTTGGTCGGCTAATATCTGATTTTGCCTTGGATAAATCTTATGTAATCCGTGAGCAAGGAATGCAGCAGTTCTTCCGTTTTTAGATAAACACCCTTTGTGGGCAGCGGTGTCACATCCAAGAGCAAGCCCACTTACAACGGTAATATTGTTTTCTGCAAGATGTTCACCAACTCTGTGCCCCATTTTATCTCCCCATACAGATGGATTTCTGGTTCCAATAACCGCAACCGTGGGATAATCATTTAAACAAGAAATATCTCCTCTATAATAAAGAATCACTGGGGGGTCTTGAATTTCCTTTAGTAAAATAGGGAATTCAATATCATTGAATCCGACAGTATTAATCTTTTCTATTTTTAGTCTATCAAAGTCTTCAATAACCTTTTCATAATGATTCAAAAACAAACTTTTAGATAAGGTTTTGGTTTTTGAGCAAATTGAATTGTAAAATTCAATTGGATCTTTAATAAATGGAGGATTAGATTCAATAATCTTAATAACACTTTTCTTTCCAATGTTAGGAATACTTAATAAAGCTGCAATTTGTAAATTACTTAACATATTAATTTAATTTTTTTTACATTTTTCCCCAGAAATACACCAATAACCGATTTAGCTCCAACCGATTTTAACTCACTAGCCATTTCGCGAAAACTTCTGCCCGTATTGTAAATATCATCAACTAATATAATAGATTTATCTTTTAAGTTTGGATTAAGATTAATTCTTTCATTAAAAGGAAGAGAATTGGAAACTCCGCTTATGTGCTTTGGTTCTCTATCAAGCTTGCTTTGAATTAATCCAAAACCATTACTCATTCCGGTTTCTCTACAAACTTTCTCAGCAAAATTTTGAAATCTTGTTTTTGTTTTTTCTTTGGTTGAAGCTGGAATGAAAGCCAATGTCTGGTTCTTTAAAAATTCACTACCAAATTTATTATTTAAGCAAGATGAAAGAGTAAACACAAATCTATTTTCTCCATCTTTAAATTTCCAAATTGTTTCTCTGAAAACTCTTTGGTAAGGAGTAATCTCTTCATCGGTGTAAGTGAATTTTGCGTAATAATCGTCAATATAATAGCATTCAAAAATGTCTTCTTTAAAATTACCTTTGAATACCCTGAATAAATAATTTTTCCATTTATCACCAATAGTTTTTTCAATCTTGAATGAAAAAAAGCGATCAGGTATTTGATATTTTAAATTAAACTTATCGAACGAAGATTGATATATCCTAATAATTCCATTCTCACCAGAGACCCTAACTTGCCATGGATATTGGCCTTCCCACGCCTTGATATCTATATTTTTTTCTCCATTAGTGACTGCGACGAAAGGTCCTTCTACAAATTGATTTTCTTTTTCTTGTTCGCTTGTAACAAAATGGAGAAATATAATATCACCCTTTTGTACAGAGGATACCGGAGTAGTATCGTTATTTGACTTTTGCCCAAATAGCATTCTGTCAATACATTCCTGGTAAGTCCTTTTGCTACACCTAAATAAATAATAATTTATCATAACATAGAATTAATTTCTTCAGGTTTACTTTTCAGCCGGATCTGCTGTTTTATCATTCTTAAAATATGAACCATAGGATACTTCATACCCGAGACGATTCAATAATTCATAAACTATCTCCAATTGATCCTGGTCCAGCCTGATATTTAATTTATTGTTAAGTTTCACAATCTCTACTTTTCCCTTCTTCATAAGCGGCTTTAATCTTACGGTTTTTTCCATATATTCATCAGCCTCGTCAAAATCCTTTGACATAAAACTTACAATTGCTAAGGCTAAATAAGTTTCGACATTTTTTTTGTTTTTTTCCAAAGCCTTTAAGAGTTCTTTCTTCGCTGATTCGTAATCCTTAGTATCAATGTAGCAATATCCCAAAGCTGTAAAATAATTATCGTTGTCATAATAATCCTGTGAAAGCGCCTCTTTAAGGTCTTCTATTGCTTTATTAATGTGCTTTGAATTCTTATAAGATACCGCCCTTCTATAAAATACCTTGCTGCTAAGAAAGGATTCTTGTGAAAATTTAATCATGTATGAATAATTATAAGCTGATTCAGTATATTTCCTTTGCGTAAAATATATTTCAGCTAATTTTTCATAAGCAATTACATAAGTGGAATCTGTATAAATAGAATTATAATAGTTTGTCATGGCTGATATTGTATCGCCCTTTTTTAAGTAGATATCTCCTTTTAAACTATATGGATACGGGTCATCATAATTCAGCTCAAGTGCTTTGTCGCAATATTTAATTGCATTATCATAATATCCCAAGTACTCATAGTCCATAAAGGCCAGATAGAAGTATGTTTGCGGGTCGTTATTGCGAAGGTTCAGAGATCTGTCAAAATCTTTTGAAGCATCCGTTAATTTGTCGTCTTTCATATATGAATAACCGCGTTCTCTAAAGAACTTTGCATCGTGATCGTTGAGATCAACTGCTATCGTGAAGTTATCGATAGCTTTTTTATAATTTCCAACATTTGAGTAACAAATTCCCTTTAAATAGTATACATTTGCGTCATCCGGAAAACAGGCAATGTAACCTTCTAGTAAATCAATGCACCTGACATAATCAGACCTGCTATAAAGATCATACGCAATACAGTATTCATGCATTGCTGAAACAGCCTTTGGATCGTCAGGACTGATTATTTTTGTGTTCAAAAAATCGTCTGATCTTACGGCAAAATTAAGAGTTTGAACGCCAACATCCTTATAAGAAGAACATGTAATTCCTATCAATTCACCATTTGAATTTACTAATGCTCCTCCACTGCTTCCACCTGATATGCTGGCAGTATACTGCAGGAAGATTTGGTCTTTAAACGGGAACTGGTAAATATTTGAAAGAACTCCATCGGAAAAAGTATTGCTGATGGAAAATGGGTTACCATATGCATATACTTCAGAACCTTTTTTAATATCAATCGTTGACACCGGTTTTATGTAATATTTTAGTTCTTCGTTTAATTTTAATATCAGTATATCCTTTTCCGGATTTGCTCCTATAATCTTTGGGTTATAATACGTAGTACCATCAATTTCTAAATTCATTCTGCAGTCTTTATCGAATAAATGAAAATTTGTCCATATCACTCCTGAAGGATCGACCACTACGCCGCTTCCCTGATTGTTATAATCGCCGCTTCCGTCATAACTTGTAATATAGACGATAGCCCCCGATATCTTATCATGTACCTCATCGCTTCTAAGCTGAGAAAATACTTCACCTGTAAGTGAGATCAATAGAGTGAGAATAATAAATGCTCCGATTAATATCTTATTCGTATTTAAATTTTTCATTTTTTCTTTATCCTTAAATCCGTTATCTGAAAATTTTAGATAACGGGATTTTTTAGTTCTGAAATGTTTAAGTGAACAATCTCACTGTTGAACTGAAGTGAGCTTCCGATAATATTCCCTGTCTGGAGCCTGAGATCTATTCCTTCCCCGACAGGCTCGTTTATATTCTTTGGATTGTTTTCAAATTCATCAAGGAATATTTCTGTTTTGTTTAACAATACTGTCTCTTCTGGCTTTTCCTCCAGGTTCATCCTGTAGATTTCAATAGCCGAAGATGTGATCAGTTTCTTAAAATACTCTTTGTAAATATCTGTTCGGTTGTAAACATCCAGGCTGATAAGATTGTTCTTGAAAAATATCGCCGCTCCATTTGCCTTCTCTGTGATCTTAAATCTGTTTACAAACTTATCAAAATCCACAGGCATATCGGAAAAGAGATTTGTCATGTCCAATGTTTTCGAATGTTTATTATGATCTGTTTGCCTGTATTGTATCTCCTCCCAAACCTTGGACTGTTTTGAACTAAAGGATTTATCATTTCTCAGACTTCTTTGAACATCGATGTTCTTTACTTTTCTGAGAAGTGACGGAGCATAAAAATCTGAAGGTTTGAAATTTCTCCTGGAGTAATTCCACCTGCCCCTTTCTACACAGCTAACCGGGATAATGGTGATGGAATTTGGCCCGATAAATACTGAGGTGTTTAAGAGGCGGTTCTGTTTGCCTCCTTCCAGGATATCTCCGTCTGAGAAAAATACATAACTCCTTGAAGAATTTGTTATCTTCAGTGAATTTACTTTCCCTGAATCAGATATTTCAGAGATGTGAATTATTCCTTCATTAATAGCCCTGTTTCCGGAGATATAGTCCAGGCTGTTTACATTACCGTATTCAAACTGTAGAACTGAAAGGCACTTTGCTGATTGAACTGATTTAAAGATGGTTTCCATATCAACGTTGTTTAGTTTACTGTCAATATAGAAGTTTTTCAAAGAAAGTTACTATCAGTCAGTGATAATAATTTAAGCTTATCTATGGAGTTTTTTGAACATATTTATCGCGTTTTGACGATTTTTTTCCTTAAGAGAAATGGAATCATCAATTTCGCGCACTTTCAAACTAATATTGTAATAGGCTTGATTCAAAGATTTTTCCTCATGTAATAAATCATCATCGTTATCATCTCTAACTAAAGCAGGTCCTTGACGTAAATAAACTGTATTTTGAGATATATATCTTTTAACTTTATCCTCAATTTCATTTCGATTGACTGAAAGGTTATGGAGGTCATTTAACAGTTGAATGTTGCTAAGTTCTTTCGTATTGAAAAAATGTATAGTTTCATCTTTTTGAAAAACAATATTAATTTCATCTAATTTGAATATATGTAAAGGGACACATGAAATAAATCTAACGTCCCCATTTGTATTTTTTACAGACACGTTTATAAAAAGTTTATTTGCAAGGCCATGTATAAATTTCATTACAAGCTTATCTCCGAGGATTTCGTTTAGATCACTAAAGTCAAATGAGTCGTCCAGGTATAATACAGACGAGAATTTTGCTATAATGAATTCATTGCAAATACATTTGTACAAGTTTTCATCAATTTCACTTATTAATTCAACGCCACTCCGTGCTTCTGAATGTATTTGAATCCCAACAGATCGTAAATCAGAAAGATATCTGTCAATTGAGGGAATGCTTTTATCACAAATTTCAGCTAAATCATCACGAGTAACCTTGGAGTTAGAAAAAATTATGTGTAAAGTTATTGTTAATAAATCCTTGGCCTTTTCAGGTTTAAACCTGTCTAGCATTATAATATTGTTTAATTCGTAAACTAATATTAAATTTTTTTAATCATAAAAAAAACTACTAAATAACTGTTATAATTAAACCTGATATTTTATAAATTATGCAGCTTACCTTAGACCGTGCTCAGGAAATTGTTGAACATTATAATAATTCCAATAATAAATATACCGGTATTTTTAAAAGTATTAATGTGTTGCCATATTCAGCTGAAGAGATAAAACACTCTGTCAAGTATCTTTTGTTGTTTTATAGTGAGTTGTATAAACAAAATGGTATTTTAAAAGAAGAATTTGCCGGTTTAATTGATTCTCATATTCAAATATATATTTCGATAGCAACGTATATTGAAGATGAGAAAATTCTAAAGATCTTGCAAAACTCCAAGGTGATTAACGAAACCTTTGCCAATTTTACTGATATGTATCAAGCAATTGAGGTAATTCAAATGGTGAATGTAACCTCTGAAGTATATGATGATTTCTTAAAGACAGCAAACTCTATAATAAAGTTGGAGGGAGAAATCCAAAGATTTATTAGAGAAAAGTGTATTACTTTAAACTAATCTAATTGAAAGATGAGAAAGGATAATTATATATTGTTATCTTCCTTTCAGAAGAAAGCATTAAATGGACTTCTGTCAGCCTGGGTTGAAATACTTAGCCCGGTTGATAAAAAAATTTTATCCGATGGAGACATGAATCGGTATAAAAAGCTTTTTAAAAAATCCAATGGAGTAACATTTGATAAAGCTATGTCAGAGTTAGCTGATCTAAAGAAGAAACTATCCGAAAAAGTTTACGGAGGCTTATAATGTTGAAGATTGGCATACTGGTGTGTTTATTTTTATGTTTATCTTTCAATATTAATCAAAGTACTGTAATAAGAGATACACCCAGTGACTCTATAGAGTACGGAATAGTGAAGAGAATTATCGATGGTGATACTTTTGAATTAGAAAACGGGGAAAGGGTAAGACTAATTGGAATTGATACGCCAGAAAAATACGATAGTGATAAGCTAAACAAAGATATTGAAATGAGCAGTAAGGATAGAGAGACAATTGTTCAATTGGGCTTAATGGCTTCAGATTATGCAGACAGTATTCTTTCCGGCAAAGAGGTAATATTAATTCCTGATTCCACTAATTCGAATAGAGATAGATACAAAAGACTGCTCCGGTATGTATATTATAACGATACAATCTTTTTTAATCTTCAGATCATTAAAGATGGTTTTGCTTATGCATATACAAAATATCCGTTTGTTTACATGGAAGAATTTAGACAGGCTGAACGTGATGCGCGAGAAAACAGGAAGGGACTTTGGGGAAATGTAGATTTTGATGAACTTAAACCTAATAAAAAGTAATAACATTCATGAATTCAGGGGGAAAAAGAGCCAGCTTCAAGCTAAGAGCTATGGAGCATCAAATAAAGTATAGAACTGATATTCTTAAGACTGGATATAATAGACACAAAACCTGGTTAACTGATGATGGCATTAGAAATGGATTAAATTTCTATAATGGATTTGCAGTATTTGATGCAGTCAAAATTCGCTATCCTGGTTTCAAAAACCGATCTTATTATGATATGCTTCGAAGTGAACATATCCCATTCAATTTTTTTATTCCTTTAAAGCAAAATGAACTGTATTGCAGGAACGTATTTAATGATATATTGGGCAGTATAATTAAATCAATTGACAGAGTAGAAATAGAATATGCACCCTCCTCAAGAAGTAATTATTTAAATGACAGGACTTCCTTTGATGCTTATTTAGAATATACTCATATAAATGGTTGTAAAGGGACTATAGGAGTTGAAGTAAAATATACGGAAAGAGGAGATACAGCAGCCGACAAGCAGTTGTTATATTTAAGGGATAAATCCTCTCCATATTATATAGTTTCAGAAAAATCCAAGTTATACAAACCAAATGTTTATGATCATCTTATCAGTAAAGAATTCCGCCAGGTATGGAGGAACCAGCTTTTAGGTGAAAGTATTATTCAGAATGATAATATTTCATACTCAACTCTAATAACAGTATTCCCTGAAGGAAATACATATTATGAAGAGGTATGCGGCAAATATATTAAATTTATGAATAAGAATGAAAATAAATTTATTGGGCTAAAATACGAGGATTTGTTTTCGATCCTTGACTCAAATGTTCCAGGTTCTGATTATTCTAAGTGGTTAAATTATTTAAAAACTCGTTATATTGTAGATTGAATCATCTAAAGTAAATTGTGAGAAATTAATTTTGGAATTAACTAAAGCAATAAAGTTATTAAAGAAAAACATCCATAAAGGAATGCGCCTCGATCCCAATCCCCGTACCAAATATAAGATCGTTACTGAAGTTCCTCCATATAAATGCAAAAACTTTAAAAATTCTTTAGGATATAGAATTCAGGTTGGTAAAAAATCCTTTATAAACATTCCGTTGGATATGTTAGAAATCTTAATAAACGATTCAAAAGAAACCGGTATTTATAACCGGAATAATTTCCTTAAAAAATATCCAAAACAAATTAAAGATAAACCGTGTTATGTACACGCCATTGGAAAGTTACTTCAATGTTCTGGAATAGCAGTGCAAGAAAACGGTAACTATATTATTCAAATTTAAAACTTCTTTTTAGAAGGTTTCATTAATTTAATTATCATTATGAATACTTCTTCACATTTATTAAGTAAATCCACTTTTCTAAGAGGATCTCAGTGTGGGAAATCTCTTTATTTAAATAAATTTCACAAGGAGTATCGAGACCCTATTGATGAGTCAAAACAAGCAATTTTTGATACAGGCCATATAGTTGGAGAACTTGCAAAAAGATTATTCCCAGGTGGAGTAGATTCTAATTTTGGTGCTGACTTGGATACTCAAAAAGCTATAAATGAGACAAAAAGACTTATTGATTCAGGAATAAAAGTAATTTATGAAGCAGCCTTTATGTTTCAAGAGTGTTTGACTGTAGTGGATATCTTGGTCCATGATGGAGATTGCTGGAAAGCTTATGAGGTAAAAAGTTCTGCATCCATAAAAAAGGTAAATATACTCGATATATCATATCAGTATTATATTATTAAAGAATCTGGATTACCATTAGATGATATTTTTATTGTATATATTGATAGTGATTATGTAAGAATAGGTGATTTGGATGTTACAAAGCTTTTCAAAAGAGAATCATTAAAAGTAAAATGTGAAGAAAATAAGAAACTGATAGAAAAATCTGTGAATGACTTTAAAAGTATCCTTCAGTCTTCGGATACTCCTTCAATTGATATCGGGGAGCAATGTTTTTCGCCATATGATTGTGATTTTTATGGTTACTGTTGGAGTCATATCCCGGAAAACTCTGTATTTGATATAGCAGGAATGAGAATGAAAAAGAAATTAGAACTTTATAAGAATGGAATAACAAAATTATCTGACATAGATGAAGATGAAGTAAGTGAATTGCAACTAATACAGATTCAATCCCATAAAACGAATAATTCGCGGATAGACAAACAAAAAATTCAAGAATTTATTGACAATCTTAGATATCCGCTATATTTTTTGGATTTTGAAACTATAAATCCGGCTATTCCACTTTATGATAATACACGCCCATACAGACAGATCCCATTTCAGTACTCTTTACATGTTTTGGATAATATGTCCACTGAACCCAGACATTTTGAATTCTTAGCTAATAGTAGTAATGACTCCAGGGAACAATTCATAATTTCCTTGATTGAACATTTACAAAAAGAAGGCGATATAATTGTATATAATATGTCATTTGAGAGCAGCCGGTTAAGTGAAATAGCATTAGCGTTTCCTAAATATAAAGATGAAGTTGAAGCAATTATAAACCGTGCCAAGGATCTGATGGGTCCCTTTAGAGAGAAATCGTATTATAAACCTGATATGAATGGATCGTATTCTTTAAAAGTGGTTTTACCTTCACTAGTACCCGAAATGAGCTATGATGGACTACAAATCTCAAATGGTTCCTCTGCCAGCAGTGCATTTTTATATTTAATTGGGAATAATATAGAAGGAAAAGAGAAAGAAGAAATTAGAAATAACTTACTTGAATATTGTAAACTAGATACACTTGCTCTTGTAAGGATTTTAGAGGTATTGAACAAAGAAGTAGTATAAACCAAAATCTTAAATTATATTGCCCAAAGAGATAACAAAAGAACTGCTAAGACAGGTTGAAATCACAGCATCAGTTTATGAAAGTCCTGGTAAGTATTCCGAACATGATATGGCCGATCGCTATAATTGCAGTGTGCAGAGTATAAGGAGGGATTTCGTCAAAATTAGAAGTGAAGGGGTTTCTATTCATTCTTCTAAAGGCAAACTATATATTGAAAATAAAATAAAATTAAATAAACTTAATCAGCTCATATCTCTATATCTCGCTCTTAATGAGAACGACCTTATTAGAAATTTGGGACCAATTACAAGAAAGTACGGTAATAAAACCTTGAGCATTTTTGTAAAAATCATTAAAGCAATAAACGAAAAAAGGAAACTTAGTATTGAATACGGAATTACATCATACGGAGATCCTATAAAAAGAGTGGTTACCCCAATTGGGTTTAATAAGGTAGCACATACCTTCAACCTAATTGCTCTTGAGAATGATGTTCAAGATAATGTAAAATTTTTTTTATTTGAGCGAATTATCAGTGTTAAATTTAATAAAGAAAAATCATCCTTGAAAGTTTTTCCAAATTTGTATGACATATACAGGTTTTCCTGGTCAAACTATACCGGTATTAAGGAGTCGAGTAATGTAGAATTGTTATTTGATAAAAAACATAAAAAGTATTTAAAGGATAAGATATTTGTTCAAGAGCAAGAAGTAATTGACGTGCCGGAAGGCATATTATTAAAGCTAAAGGTAAAGATTTCTTTTGAGTTCATTTCCTGGGTAATGGGATGGGGTGGAGATGTAAAGGTAATAAAGCCTTCAAAGCTGAAAAAAGACATTTTGGAAAAGTCTAATTCGATCTTAAGATTATATTCATAAAATTTATTTTAACCTGATGAGAATTAATTAATCCTTGTTTTTACTATTTTTTTGTAAAAAAGGAGATAAATATTTGAATAGGGTAAATAGTAACAACATAAGTGAGATTTCAGATGCAGATTTACAAACCGGAGAATTTCAGTTTACGGATGAGGTATTCCAGACTAAAATTTCAAAGGGTTTAAAAAATGCTCTATATCCGTTTCACCAAACTAAAATCAATGAGTTTGAGTTTGATTTCATAAAATCTTATTTGTTCTCTTTATATGAAAGTGTCAGGATTGATTCGAACATCGAAATAATCGCCTTCAATACACATGCATCACTTCAGAATCCTATTGTTGTAGCTCCTCAAATAAGATCAAGGGATGAAAACAATAACGTTATCCTTGAAAACCAACTTATTACAGTTGATATTGGGTTTGGTAAATCACAATACCAGATGTCAATTTATATGAGAGTAGATGCCGGTCCCGGATTTGATGTTATTAACAATTACTATGTAGCTGCACTTGGTATCGAACCCGAATCAATTACTCCAAGTGGCCTGATAGATTATGTTTATACGGAATCCTTAAAAAATTCTTTTTACCGTAACAAAATTATTTCACTTAAGACTAATCCGACGGAAAGTCAAGAAGTGATAAAAATAGATACATTACCGGTTACTGAGTTTGAGAATGAAACTATTGACGAGATATATATTCCTGATAATATTAAAAATGAATTTATCAGATTTGAAAATACCATAAAGAATTATAAAAATATTAGATACGGGTTGAGATACTTGCTTTGCGGTGAGCCGGGGACTGGAAAAACCAAGACAATCCGTGCCATGATAAATCTGTGTTTTGGGCATGCAACAATAATACTTGTTCAAGGGCATCAGAAATTAAAAACAGCGATCGAGTTATCGTAGGAAGCTTACGCAAAGAATCATATAACCTTAAAACAGCAAATGCACTAATTGCTCTTGCGCCGGACTCTTTATCGCTTGAACTTTTAAACATAACGAATCTTCCAATGTTCAATGAAGATCTGGAAGCAACTCCTCCAAATGAATGGGTAGAATTCCGGAAACAAATCATTAATGCTGATGGACTTCTTTTCCTCACCCCTGAATATAATCGCTCAGTACCCGGTGTTTTGAAAAATGCAATTGACGTAGGCTCCCGTCCGTACATACAAAATTCATGGGCTGGAAAACCGGCAGCAATTGTTAGTGTTTCAACTGGTAACATTAGCGGATTCGGAGCTAATCACCATTTGAGACAGTCCATGGTTTTTGTAAATGTGGCCACCATGGCGCAGCCGGAAGCATACATTGGAGGAGCTGCAACACTTTTTGACGATAAAGGAAAGCTGACCAACGACTCTACTAAAGCCTTCCTGAATAGTTTTATGGCAGCTTTTGAAAAATGGGTTGATACAAATGCACAGAAATAACACAAGCATAGGATTATTATGAATGTTTTAAATAATTTCTTGATTTGATACATTTAGTAAACTCTTAATCAAAAAATATGAAACAATATTCTAATCTTATTGAAGCAATAAACGAACTGACAAAACGAGGTTATACATTCAATTTCAATATAGATACTGATTGTATTGAGTGTGTTGAAAACCATATTCGACTCCGCCCTCATGAATTTGAAATTGACGAAGTGCATAGATTTCAGGAAATGTCAGATATAGATAATGAGAGTATTTTATATGCTATATCATCAACACAAAATAATGTTAAAGGGCTTTTAGTGAACGCATATAGTATTTATGCCGACACTGCCTCGGCTGAATTGGCTCGGAAACTAACTCATATCAGGTAATTAAAGAATAATTCAATGGAACATCAGAATACTGTCAGGTGCCATCAATTTACTTCCTTGTAAAATTTTTTGTAACCTTTCAAAAGTTGATTTACTCTAATAGGTAGAACAACTTAAACCAAAGAAAATGGAAATTACAAAAACAAATCAATCTTTGACACAAACATTCAATCTGTTAAAGGTTACATTCGTTATTGTCCCTATCGTCGCAGGAGCTGATAAATTTACAAACCTTTTGACCAATTGGGAGCAATATATTAATCCTTCTTTGGCTGGTCTATTACCGTTTTCTGCCTCAACCTTTATGATGATCGTAGGTGTAATCGAAATAATTGCCGGTATCATTGTCCTTAAAAAGCCGCAAATTGGAGGATATATTGTTGCAGCCTGGCTTACCCTCATTGCATTGACATTATTGGCCGCATTTAACTATGTTGATGTAGCTGTACGTGACCTTGTGATGGCTGTCTCTGCTTTTGCCATGGCAAGAATATCAAAAATAAGTACTTAAAACATTGCAAACTTATGGTTTCATTTGAAAAGTTTACCGAAACAGAAATTATCGGACGAATTATAAGAGGGGAAAAATCACTTTATGAATTAATTGTAAGAAGGTTTAATCCCTATTTGTATAAGATTGGAAGGTCATACAACTATAATCACGAAGACACACAGGATCTAATGCAGGATACTTTTATTGATGCGTACAAAAATCTGAACCAATTTGAAGGACGCGCGAGCTTTAAAACGTGGATCATTCGCATTATGATGAATAATTGTTACAGGAAAAAAAGGAAGTCTAGCTTTAAAAATGAAATTATACAGGATATGAACGATAACTCAAAACCAATGTTTATCAGCGGTAATAATGACACTGAAAAAACAATTCAAAACCGTGAGTTAGGGCATATCATAGAAAAAGCTCTTGTCAATATTCCTTTCGACTACAGGATGGTTTTTTCCTTACGAGAGATAAACGGACTAAATGTATCGGATACTGCAGACCTTTTGGAAATCAGCGAATCCAATGTCAAGGTCAGGCTAAACAGGGCTAAGTCAATGTTAAGGAAGGAAATAGAAAGCAATTATGCTGCGGGGGAATTGTTCGAATTTAATCTAATCTACTGCGATGCAATAGTAGAAAACGTTATGAAGAGTATAAATGAAATTTAAAATTATTTTATGGAAGATGTAATAAACAATAGTTTAAGCGAAGTCTATACTGATGTGTTGTATCAGGATAATTCTATTGAGCTAAGCGAAGACGAAAAAATTAATAAGATAGAATTTCATTTTGAGCAAATAATGCGCACGCTAGGGCTTAATCTTAATGATGACAGCTTGAGTGGTACTCCAAAAAGGGTGGCGAAAATGTTCGTGAAGGAAATGTTCAGCGGATTAAATCCTGATAATAAGCCGGAGATAACCCTTTTTGAAAACAAGTATGGCTATGAAAATATGCTAGTCGAAAAGGATATTACTCTTTACTCTTATTGCGAACATCATTTTGTGCCAATCATTGGAAAAGTACACGTTGCTTATATTCCCGGAAGGAAAGTAATGGGTTTATCAAAGATAAACCGCCTGGTGCAGTATTATGCAAAACGTCCCCAGGTGCAGGAACGGCTCACGATGCAGATATCAGAAGCATTAAAAGAAGTAGTACAGCATAACGATGTTGCAGTTATTATTGATGCGGAACATTTGTGCGTATCATCTAGAGGAATCAAAGATACTAAAAGTACAACTATTACATCAATTTATTCCGGCAAATTTAAAAATATAATTGTCAGAGATGAATTTCTATCATACTTAAATAAGAGGTAAATATTATGTCGGATATTTTAAAAATATTATCCATCGAACACCTGACGCACGATGTACTCAGGATCACTGTAGAAAAATCTGCACAGCTGGCTTACATTCCGGGACAAGCCACAGATTTGTCAATCAATAAACCCGGCTGGGAAAAAGAATTACGGACCTTCACCTTTACTTCTCTACCAAGTGATGAAAATGTAGAATTCACCATAAAAACCTATCCTTCACACAATGGAGTTACGAATCAGCTCCTTACATTAAACAAAGGTGATGAAATTATTATTCATGATATTTATGGGGATATTAAATATAAAGGTGAAGGTATATTTATTGCGGGAGGAGCAGGAGTAACACCTTTCATTGCAATTTTTAAACAACTTGAGGAGAAGAACGAGATCGGTAATAATAAACTGATCTTTGCAAATAAAACTGTTTCTGATATTATTCTGGAAGATAAATTCAACGCGATGCTGGGCAGTAATTTCATCAACGTACTTTCTGACGAAGAACGTGAGGGATATGAACACGGATTTATTTCAGCAGAACTGATAAAAAAGCACATGGACCAAAACACCCGGTATTTCTATCTCTGCGGACCACCGCCGATGATGAAGGCTACAGAAAAGCACTTAGACACATTAGGGGTTAAAGACAACTTTATTGTGAAAGAGGCTTTTTAGCGTGACCAAAGTTATGCTCGAGATGATTTTAGAACTCCTTCACTTTTCTGATAAGATGTATCAAAACAACCACACCTTATTATCTATAGATTCCATAATAGGAGATCCGATCTCATCATGGTGGCAGGAGGGAGTGTTGAAACAATGAAGAAGATAATTCGGCGAACCGAGACAATAAAGAATCCTCGTACTTCGAAGAATCTCTTAGTAGAAGATTCTCCGGAAAATACTTACATGCAAACTCTGCTACAGAAATAGCCGCACGCATGAACATGTCGCGTATGCTCTGCAGCTGATGCCAGTGATGAATCCAATAATATCAATTAATATCATAAATATTTGACAGCTCGTTTAAGCTGACGCAATTCTCGAACTCTAACAATAGCTTCACCGCGCAAAGGAAAATGCATGACAAAAACTTTTGATGTGCCTATGTTTTCTTGCCAACCAAAAGAAAAATCTTTTGACCCGGTATATTTTTCGTATGTGACTTTACCGATGAAACAGACTACCTTCGGCATCTCTGTTTTCATTATACGAGAGATTTTTTTGTGACCAGGTAACTCCTCATGCTTCTGGATCTCTGTAATATCTACAGTTGGTCTGCCTATAATGTTTACGAATCCAAGCCCGTATTCTCCATTAAACTTCTCTCTGTACATCCGTTCTAATGTATTATCGTCACGCAATTCGTCTCTTTTCTCCTTGATAAGACCGGCTTCCGAGAGAAGATACCAAAACAATTTGTTATTGGAAAAAGGAACGCGACGATTAAACGACCCAGGATGTGGGTTAATACCTACAAAAAGTATATTCGGTTTTTTGTATCTATACCTGATCATATTTTTGGTTCGGGATAAATGAGTTGTCCTTTTCTTACTTTCAAAAAAGGTGTCATCCTGTGCTTTGTAGCGGATGCACGACTCATAATATCCTGCACCAACCCTTTTCAGTAAGCGCATCACCAATGAGTGAACGATGGCATCGCCACGGCAAGGCCTCAGCGCTCATAATTGCGGTGTTTCTGAGGCTCGCAATCTTGATAAGCGCTTTAAGCCCTTCCTCGAATTCCTCGTTCGCCATATTTCCAAGGGAATTGTATTGATGGTCTCTGTACCTATTAAAGCCTCCACATATTTCACATCGCTGAATGAAGGATCTTTACTACTTGTGCTAGCCCACAATACTCGTTGTCGTTTTGCTCCTTTTGCTTCCAGTTTTTTAAAGCGGTCACTATTTATTACCTCCTGGTAAATTTCATAAGCCTTTTTTGCGGAAGCGATAGCCACTTCTCCTGTCAGAGTACTCAACCCTTTTTTCTCCAGCATCGGATCAATCATAACATCAATACGGCTGAGAAAAAAACTTGCTACTGATGCCATCTGATCAATGGTTTGGTTAGAATTCAATCTGTCTTCAAGGCCGTATACATAGGCATCAGCTACTTCCTTATATCTGGGCAAACCAAACAGCAAGGTTACATTAATATTTATCCCTTTGCTGATACAATGTCGAATGGCCGGCAAGCCTTCCTGTGTACCAGGAATTTTGATCATTACATTTTTTCGATCAACTGCTTGCCATAATTCTTTTACCTGAGTTATGGTTCCCTCTGTATCGAGAGCAAGGTGGGGAGAAACCTCAAGGCTCACAAAACCATCTTCCCCTTTGGTTTCATCATAAACCGGTTTAAAAAAATCAGCGGCACGTTTAATATCTTTGATCGCAAGGCCAAAAAATACTTCACTGGTGCTGGTTTTTTGTTTTGAAAGTGCTGCAATATCTTCATCATATGCGGTGCTGTTGCTGATTGCCTTTTCAAAAATAGCAGGGTTGGATGTAAGGCCCCTGATTCCATCTTCTTTAATTAGTTTCCTTAATTCCCCCGAGTCCATAATTTTGCGATCCAGTAAATCGAGCCAGATGCTCTGACCGAAATCGAGTATGTGTTTTACTTTATTTGTTTCCATGATTAGTTCAGTTAATTTTGTTTTCTAACTTTCTAACTTTCTAACTTTCTGCAATCTTCTTATATGTCTCTCAGCGTTGGTAAATTTTGCGCTTAAAAATGCTGAGATAAATTCCTGTGCTGTTGCAAAACCAATAACACTTCCACCAAGACAAATCAAATTCATATCATCATCCTCCACACCCTGATGCGCAGAAAAATAATCGTTGATTAAAGCTGCTCTCACACCAATAACTTTGTTGGCAGCAATTGATGCGCCAACTCCACTACCGCAAATTGCAATACCCCGCTCAACTTCATATGCAGCTACGGATTTAGCAAGCGGAATTACAAAATCAGGATAATCATCTGTGTCATCCAGAATAGTTGCACCAAAATCTATTACCTCAAATCCCTGATTATTCAGGACTCATGGATATTATTTTTTAATATAAATCCACCATGATCTGCTGCAATTCCTATTTTCATTTTTCAAGTAGTTTTTTTGCCCTGGTCACCACATTGTCAATTGTAAATCCAAATAATTTAAACAATTCTTCTGCAGGTGCAGAATGTCCGAATGTGTTGATGCCGACAACATCGCCCTCATCGGTTACATATTTATGCCAGCCTAGTGGTGAGCCGGCTTCTACAGCCAATCTTTTTCTCAATGTTTGTGGAAATATTTTTTCTTTATAAGCGGCATCCTGTTTTTCAAACAATTCCCACGAAGGCATACTTACTACACGGGCCTCAATGTTTTGCTCTTTTAATTTCTGCTGAGCTGCTATTATTAATTGAACTTCAGAGCCGGTACCGATCAAAATTATTTGAGGATATGTTTCTGATTCGGATAGAATGTAGGCTCCTTTTTCCAGTTCATCAGCTTTCGTGTATTTTTCCTGGTCAATTACTGGAACTCCCTGTCTTGTTAATATAATCGCTACCGGACCATCGGTATGTTCCAAAGCAACTCTCCATGCCTGCACTGTTTCATTAGCATCGGCTGGGCGAATAAACGTTATGTTTGGTATAGACCTTAATGAGATTAATTGTTCAACGGGCTGATGCGTTGTTCCATCTTCACCCAATCCGATACTATCATGCGTGTAAATAAATATTGGACGAATTTTCATGATGGCTGCGAGGCGAATGGGCGGCCGCATATATTCGGAGAAAATAAGGAAGGTTGCGCCATAAGGAATAATAATTTTGCTAAGGGCTAATCCATTTAAGATAGCACCCATGGCATGTTCCCTAATACCGAAGTGGAAGTTGCGTCCGTTACGATCCTCAACTGAAAATGATTTGTATTTCTCTAGGTCCGTATATGTGGATGGAGCCAGATCTGCCGAACCACCAATCAAGTTGGGCAAATAGTCAGCAATTACATTCAGAACTTTTTCCGAAGCTTTTCGGGTTGCAATCTTTTCTCCGGTTTTAAAAACCAATAACTTTTCCTTCCACCCTTCAGGCAACCTACCGCTGCTTAATAATTCATATTCATTCACCAGCACTGTATATTTTTCTTTATAGCGCTTGTACAATTCGTTCCAATCCTGTTCCTTTTTTATTCCCCTAATACCGGCTTTACGATAATAATTTAAAACTTCATCTGGAATATCAAAATTCCTATCAGGTTCAAAACCAAAGCTTTTCTTCACCAGTTTTATTTCTTCTTCACCCAAAGGGGAACCATGTGCTCTGGCAGTATCTGCTTTGTTGGGGCTACCATAGCCTATATGTGTACGAACTTTTATCAGGGAAGGACGATTGGTTTCATTTTGGGCATTTTTTATAGCCGAGGATAACGCTTCTAAATCATTGCCATCTGCAAGTACTTGAACGTGCCAGCCAAAGGCTTCAAAACGTTGTGCAAGGTCCTCATCAAATGTTAGGTTGGTATTCCCTTCAATTGTAATATGGTTATTATCATACAAATAAATCATGTTGCCTAATTGGAGATGTCCTGCCAAAGATGCGGCTTCAGAAGTTATGCCTTCCATCAAATCACCATCGCTGCAGATAGCATAAATTTTATAATTGAAAATATCGAAGCCCGGCTTATTGTACCGGGCAGCCATATATTTTTGCGCAATAGCAAATCCCACTCCATTGGCAAAGCCCTGACCTAATGGTCCAGTTGTAACTTCAATGCCCGCTAACAATCCATATTCAGGATGTCCTGCAGTTTTGCTATGTAATTGTCGGAATTTTTTAATATCATTCAATGTGATATCATAACCTGTTAGGTACAAAAAACTGTATTGTAACATGCAGGCATGGCCGTTAGACAAAATAAACCTGTCGCGATTAGGCCATTCATGATTACGCGGATTATAGTTCATGGATTCCGTCCATAAAACATGGCCTACAGAGGCAAGCCCCATAGGAGCTCCCGGATGACCAGAGTTTGCTTTTTGAACTGCATCAGCCGCTAATATACGCACTGTGTCAATTGCCTTTTGCTGAATAGATGTTGTTTCTGTTTTCATTTTTTAAAAAAATAAAAGTATGTGTTGTCTTAACTATGAAAAATTGGTTCAATCTATATTAATTTCATTAATATCTTTTCAATTGATTCCCTTTCGTTAGTATCTTCAGTTCTTATATAATCCTTTTTAAATGTTAGAAGCTCAAAATAGTCAAAAAATTTTTTTGTAAGTTCTTCGCCAAATTCAGTTACTTTTGAATAATCCTTAAGTTCTCAGGAGTATAAGATGTATCTATCTATTTTATCTATATTTAGTTTTGTAATTGATTGTGTGATGCCGTTTTAAAGAATATCAATTAGATCGCTTACTATCAATATAAATAGAAGTAATACCAATTAAGTTCTCGAATAGTAATCTTTTTCTTATTGTGATTGTGGATGAATACATTATAATACTCAGGTTGTAAGAATACCTGCAAAAGAATTCATTGATCTGCTTACTAGAAATCCTGAAATAAGTATGAAAATGTTATTATGGTTTGCGAAAAGGCTAAGAACTCTTACTAGCCATGTAGAGGGGAAGTAACACTAAAAGATGTCACCAAACGGTAGTAGGTTATATCATTACAGAATATGACAGTAAACATGGAAATGATGAATAATTGATAGAGCTCACTATAAGCAAGAATGACTTAGCGTCGTATTGGGTACTATAATCGAGACTCTTTCTCTAACATTTCAAAATTCATCCAAATCAATATTTTAATAGAAAAATCATTATATTGATTTAAGTCAAGGTAACTCCTTTATAAATTTTGTAATTTTATAGAAAAAAGGAGATTACCCAAAATGATAGTAGAAAAAGAAAACAGAATCGGTGATCTGGTCACAAAGAATTTCCAATCAGCCAGAGTATTTGAAGAGTTTGGACTGGATTATTGCTGCGGTGGAAAGAAAAGCATCAATCAAGCCTGTAAAGATAAAGGGATTGATGAAAATTTAGTGATTGAGAAATTATCCAGACTTGAAGAGGATAATTCATCCTCCAGCCATTACGGAGATTGGGATGCCGGATTCCTTGCAGATTATATTGTGAATAATCACCATAGATATATTAGAAAAAATATTCCAAGTATAGAAAATCATTTACAAAAAGTGATATCAGCTCATGGTGAAAGGAACCCCGAAGTTGTGAAAGTAGGGGAGCAATTCAAGATAATGAAAGATGATCTTTTGATGCATATGTCAAAAGAAGAGAAGATGTTATTCCCATATATTCATAAATTGTATTTGGCAAAAAATAACTCACAGGTTATTTCTGTACCACCCTTTGGGAAAGTACAAAACCCGATTAAAGTAATGGAAGAAGAGCACCAGCAAGCCGGCGATGATATGGCGAAAATAAGTAAGCTAACGAATAACTATACACCTCCTAATAATTCCTGCGGGACTTTTCGTGTTTTGTATAGTGAATTAAAGGATTTTGAAAAAGATCTGCACGTACACGTTCACTTAGAAAATAATATACTTTTTCCAAAAGCTATGGAACTTGAATATAGTGTAATGAAAATAGATCAGGATTCCTGCAGCATGTAAAAAGTATTGAGGGACAAAATGAAAAAGACAATTTTTACAATATTTAGTTTACTGTTGATGATAATTTATCCGACCTTGTTATTCGGTGAAACAGAAAATGAAGGGATGGATATGAAACTGTATACAAGAATTCTGAGCTTTGGTTTGTTAGTGCTTATCTTTCTGATATTCATCGTATTGATTTACAATACTTCAGATATTACCGTGAAAGAACCTTCAAGTGAAAATGTAAGTGTTAAGATTTTACCAGACTCTTTTGCATGTTCCGTTGTAAAAAGTAATACCAGTCTAGCGGGAGAAATGAAATATATAAACATTATCTATTATATGGTGATTGTATTGATACTTTTTTATATTGTCATATTTCTTTTTACAATATTTTAGAGAAAACATACTGGAAATAATATCAAATAATGAATCAAAGAGCAAAAATGAAAAGATATAAAATAATATTTTACATTATAGTGGTAGTAATGTTAATGTTATTGACGCAAAATAATACCACTACCTGTCCGAGATGTAATGCAACATTTTATGATGAGTTAACCACAACGAGAGAGAATACACTTGTATCGAAAGAGCTGTTAGGAGCTATCAATAACTACGGCATGGCTAGCTCACAGTACTCGCAACAAGTATCTTCAGTTGTGACCTCAACTACAGGAAGAACAATACAGGTTCCAGATAAAGAAGGTGATAAGAAGGAATTTATTGAAATAATAAACAGAGATAATGGGCTTTCAATTCCGCCAACAAGCTATGTACCGCAGAATACTGCATCTACAAAAAAGGTAAGCATAGATTTGTATGAAGGTGAAGTGTATATTGGAAACGGAGTTATGTATAAAGGATTTGTAACCAATGGAACAATTCCCGGTCCTACAATAATTGTAGAAGAAGGTGACATAGTAGAATTTACAGTCAATAATAAAGGTAATGTACCACACGGAGCATCAATTCACGCGGCATATACTCAAACTTCAAAATACCTGGGTAAGATTCCTTCCGGTGAAAGCAGAACGATGGTATTTAAAGTTACAGTCCCTGGTGTATATATGTATCACTGCGCACCGGGTGGCCATGCAATCCCAATGCATATAATATTTGGTCAATATGGTATGATGGTTGTAAAGCCAAAGAAGCAATATAAGATGGAACAAATACTTAACAAAAAACCGGATGTTGAGATATATTTAAATCAGCATGAATTTTATGCAAGTGGTAAAGATGCTGTAACAAGTGATCCAATGTATGTTACATTCAACGGAAAGATATTCCGATATGTAGAGGAGCCAATAAAAGCAAAGCCGGGTGATTATGTTAGGATATATTTTTTAAATTCAGGTCCTAATCTGCTGTCCACATTCCACATTGTTGGAATAATATGGGATTTTGTTTATTGGCAGGGAAATCCGGATGCTGTAATGCAAGGTGGTCAGAGTGTTACAGCTGGTCCAGCTGATTCATGGGTAATAGAATTTAGAATGCCCCCTGATGAGGGATCATATTATATGATCACGCACGCAGTAGGATCAACAGACAGAGGAGCAATAGGCTTACTGGTATGTGATGACAGTGCTAAGACGCCGGCGGTTGTACTAGGAGATGGACCTACCTACGATACTAAGGAAATGGAAGAGATCAAATCCAAATCAACAAGGACAATATCACCATTTGAGCCTGGTAGTCCAGATGTGGATGTGCCTGTAGTATATGATGAAACTACGAAGGAAGTAACAATTAAGATTATAGGAAATTCATTCAGTCCAAAGGTTGTTAAAGTTACACCTGGGACGAAAGTCAAGTGGGTAAATGAGGATGTATTCTCATATATGGAGGGGGAGTTTGCCGGAATACACAATGTAGTGACGTACGAGGGTCCCAATAATTTTACATCAGAGCTGTTGGCTCATACGGAATCATTTGAGTATACATTCGAAGATGAAGGTGAGTATAAATATATGTGTACTCCGCATCCATATATGAGAGGTGTAGTGACTGTACAAGAGTCTCAAACAACATCATCGGCTTCAGGTGGATTGTTAAACACAATATTGCCAATTATATCATTTGCGATGCTACTTATAGTGTTGTTCTTGGTAAGTTCCATAAAAAGAAAATATAATACTGTAAATGTTTAACGGTGAAATAAAATGGGAAAACCATTAAAAAGAATTGATGAAATTAAGCCATTTAGTAGAGATCATCACCATAGCTTATTATTATGCTGGAAGATAAAAACTGGTTTAAAGAAAGGAATTCCTATCAACAGAATAAAAGCATATACTGACTGGTTTTATAAAAATCACATTGTTCATCATTTTGAATTGGAAGAAAAGCATTTGTACCCGGTTTTAGGAATTGATAATGAATTGATTAAGCAGGCGATTGAAGAGCATAAGCAACTAACTAAACTTTTTACTGAAAAAAATAATATTGATAACAATCTGGAGTTAATTACTACTGAGCTTGAAAAACATATTCGGTTTGAAGAAGGAATCTTATTCAATGAGATTCAAAAAGCTGCTTCTGATGATCAATTGATGAAATTTGAACAGATACATTCCGACGAAAGATTTGTTGACAATTTAAGTGATGAATTTTGGCTATATAAAGAATAAAATTTATAAACATTTTAAAAAGGATGTTGCAATAAATGAAATTCACAATAAAAAGAGTTTATGAAGAACCTGATAAAAAGGATGGTTACCGAATCCTTGTAGACAGACTTTGGCCGCGTGGATTAACTAAAGAAAAGGCAAGGGTGGATTTATGGTTAAAAGATATAGCACCTTCAACTAAACTTAGGAAATGGTTTGATCACGATCCTGAAAAATGGAAAGAATTTGAAAAAAGATATATATTAGAACTCAAAGGAAATAAAGAACCTGTGCAAATTTTAATAGAGCAAATTAAGAAAAAAGATGTAACCTTAGTTTATGGCACAAAAGATGAAGTCCACAATGAGGCTCGTGTGCTTTTGAACGAATTCAAAAGGCACATCTCTGCTCGAACCAAAATTATGAAAAAAAAATTGTAATTTTACCATTTTTATCTTAATGAATCTGAAATTCATTTTATAGTGTAAGCTGTTCTGATATTATTATGAAACTTTACTGGACTATTAATAATGGTGTTATTAAAACGAGGATGGGATTTTTGAAATTAAAATTAATGAGCAAGTATCTTCAGATTTTGCAGGAAGGATGTCGCCTCTGGTTTTTACCGTATTTTAATCGGGGACATTTTTGATAACTTCAAGTGATAGTGTTGTGTTTGTGAAAAGTAAGAATGCTTTAACAAAATATTACATAATAGAAAATAAACCCATAGAATTATTTATCACCCCCAATGAATTAAGTGGTTCATTGAGTGAATTAATAAATTATAATTATTATTTGCGTGTTAAAGATGATTTTTTAGGTCAAGTCACTCTCAATTTTAAAGGTCCTGTAGCATTCTTCTATATAGTTTCATCTGATGATGAAAAATTTACTGCAAAGGATCTGGATAGATACAGGAAAAATGAGAATACTAATATTAGCTATAATTTTACAAGTATCACCTAAGAGCAGATACCCTTATTTCGATGAATCAGCTTGGAAGACACTAGATACCTCAAATACTGTTATATGGCTATTGTATTTACCATTAATTTATCTGTAAATAATAACCTTATACCAGGTTAATGGCACCGTATTGCTTAGTGTACCACAAACTCAAAATTAGGCAATAAACGCAAAGTTTTGATTTTTTATAAATTTTCTTGAATAATCCTCTAAAATAACCATTCGATTATTACAAAATTTTAACTTTTATCCTAGAAATACATTTATTAATTTTACGGATAAAATAATTTACCAAATAATCCTAAATGCTCGAAGTTAATTATTACCTCATTCTCAGCGCATTTTTATTTTCCATAGGTGTTATTGGAGTACTCGTCCGAAGAAACGCAATCATCATATTTATGTGTATAGAGCTTATGTTAAACGCGATTAATCTATCGTTGGTAGCATTTTCATCATATATGGGCGATGTGAGCGGGCAGATATTCGTTTTCATGGTATTAACTGTCGCTGCAGCTGAGACAGCAGTCGGTCTGGCTATCACTATTTCACTTTACAGGAATAAGGATACACTCAATATCGACGAACTCAACATCTTAAAATGGTAAATAAAACCGAATGACGAATTTATTTTTCCTAATAATACTTCTGCCACTTGTTGGATTCCTAATTAACGGAATCTTCGGCAAGAAAATAAATAACGAAAAGTTTTCAGGATGTCTTTCATCGCTGCTCGTATTCATTCCATTTGTGATTGGGGTAGGACTGCTTTTCCAGATGATTGGAGTGCCTGAGGAAGAAGAAACATTACGGTTAACTTTTTTCAGCTGAATACAAACCGGGAATTTATCGGTAAATGTTTCATATCTAATTGATCCCCTGTCGATAACAATGCTTCTTATCATAACGTGAATTGGTTTTTTGATACACGTTTATTCGATCGGGTATATGCACGGCGACCAGGATTTTGCTAAGTTCTTTGCTTTCCTCAATCTCTTCAGTTTTTGCAATGCTGAACCTGATTCTGGCAGATAATTTCCTACTGGTATTTCTCGGTTGGGATGGTGTGGGGCTATGTTCATAACTTCTGATTGGATTCTGGTATGAACAGAAATTCACCAGTGATGCAACTAAGAATGCATTCGTAATGAACAGGATTGGCGACTTTGGTTTTATGATTGCTATGTTCCTCATCTTCGCAAACTTCGGCACACTTACGATTTTTCAGTTTATAGGCATTTGCAGACTAAATCTACCAACATTAATAGTAAGTGCCGAGAAGGCAATTGAAGTAAATTTTTAAAGAACAATAATTCATGGAAAAACTATATGACTTAGTAAAGGAAGGACAAGTAGTTGTTTTCTATAATTGGTGGGCTGGTTACGAAAGTATTGAAATGGCACATTGTTTTACTTCATTAAAGTCTGAGAATATATGGGAGTTGAATATTGGTGATTATATTTGGGCTGATGAAGAGCCATATAGTCTACAAGGAAGAATATGGGGAAGGCGGTTAAAAGGTAAGATAACGAGGATTGAGAATGGAGTTATTTATACGGATATTTCAACGTATAGAGAAGATTACTTTAGATTATGTTTTGTGAAAAGAGCTAATGAGAAAAAGCTTGTTGAATTGATAAATAAGTTCGAGAGGCATGTTTTTAATTTGCAAATGTTACCGGATAATCTTACAAAAGAAGATATTGAAAATATGCCCTCCATGGACGAAGTATATAAAGCTTGGGGTAAAAACACATGCTAAAGAGTGGGATTTTAATGGTTGAAAATTTATAGATTTTTGAGAAGGTGGATTAACAGTCCAAGTTTGCGTATTAGTTGATTTAAGAAAAAAAGTATCAATGTTATAAAACTTAAACTTACCACAAGAAAGCCCATCTTTTTTTTGGGGGATGGGCTTTCTTATTTGTTTAAACCAATTAATCACCCTCGTCATCCGGATATGTATTGATCAGTATACCGTCTTCGTAAACATAAATCCACCACACACCTTCAACAAGAACCTTCTCAGTTGTTATTTCTGTAGTTTTTGAATAAACAACCGAAGAGACTGGTGAGGCTGAAATAAGAAAAACAAAAATAAGGGAAAGAAGAAAATATTTTACTTTTGAAAATAAAGAAGATAAAGATTGCATAATGACCTCCATTAATTTTTTTAAGCATATTAATTGGAGGAATCGATTTTCTAAAACAATCTTTATTTGAACTGCCGATATAAGATTTTGAGCATATTTCTTTTAAAGCTTACTTAAACAATTGAAATTATAAGCTATTTAGAATAACTTAAATTTTTGATTGACGAATTAAATAAAAATATGTTAAAGCATAGTGTGATAGATATTTTAAAATCAATGAGTATCAAAGAGGTCAATCGGCTTACAAACTTTATGAAATCAACGTATTTCAATAAGAGTAGGAAAATATTGTCCTTATATGAAAGATTAATAAAATATTATCCTGATTTTTCGAATAAAGAGTTGTCACGTGAAAATCTTGGGGCATTTTTAAACAAAGACGGTATCCATAAGGGTTCTGAATTAAGAGATTATCTTTCAAAGTTACTTTCATTGATCTTTGAATTTTTAATCATTGAAAAATTAAAGAACAGGAATGATTCAAGAGGATTATTTCTCTTAAGTGATTTATCGGAACGGGATTTAGGGGATATATTCGACAAGCAATATGCTAAGTTTAATGAGGAGATTACTGCCGGTGGATATGAATTAAACAAATTCATGACGGATTATCATTTGTATGCCCAGTTATTTAATAATTTTGTTTCCAATACTAAAGTTAGAAAATTACAGCATGCTTTTACTGAAATTTCTATGATTGACAGATGTGCTCTTAGCATTTCCATTTATCACTATGTTTCATTAGTGACTATTTTTTCAAGTATTGTTATTCATAAAAGGAAGTTCAGTATTGAAAGTGACAATGTAAGTATAGAAGATTTGATTGACCATTTAAGAAGCAGTATAATTAAATTTAAGCATTATACTGCGGATGAATTAAAGTTTATTGAATTATACAACAGCTTATATTTGTCATATAAAAGTATGGATAATATTAGTTTTTATAAAACGTATAAGAAGAATTTCAAAGGTAGCAGTAATATTTTGAGCTATGAAGAAATAAAATTTCATAATTCAAGGCATATTAGTTATTGCTTATTGCAAAAAAGAGTAAGTAAAGACTCCACAAAGTGGAATGAGGAATTATATGAATTGTACAATCAATTTCTTGAAAAAGGTTTCTATATAACTAAGAATGAGAAATATCTTTCTTATACATTATTCCGTGATATCTTAATCAATGCCGTAAATTATAATAACCTTATCTGGTTAGAGCAATACATTGAGGAATATTCAGCAAAACTTCATCCAAGGTTTAGGACAAATATGAAAAGGTTTGCTCTTTCATATTTATATTTTAAAAAGAAAGAATTTCGTAAATCCCTAGATTATATAAGTAAAATAAACCCTGATTACTTTATTTACAAATATGATATTAGAAATTTGAGATTAGTAAATTATTATGAATTAAATGACTTTGTAGGAGTAATGGATCTAATTCATTCATACGAAGTAGCTTTATCAAGAGATAATTTAATTGGAAATTCCTTAAGAAATTTCTATAAGAAATTTCTTTTCTATTTAAAACAACTTGTTCGGTATTTTGATAATCTTGAAGAACTTGAGTATTTTCATAATAAATTAAAATCTGAAGGAAGACTGATGTTTAAATTATGGTTAATAGAAAAATTTGATTTAAGGGGAAAAAGTAAAGTTTAGTATCGGCGTTCTTATGTAATTATCCAGATATATTAAATATAAACATTAAGATAGTATTGTTTAGAGAATTTCTGGGTCGGCAATCCCCCATAATATTGTTTTATTTTTTCCTTCCTTTGTCTTAAAATCCAATAACATGTATTATTAACAAACCCAAACTAAATTTTATGGAAAAGTTTGAATATTCAGTTGTTTTTGGGAAAAGTGTAAAGGATCTCTTACGGGGAGTAAAAAAATCAATTGATGAAGGATATTATCCACATGGCAGTCTAGTGTATGTAGATCTATCTAAGCCGTCGGAAACAATCGGTAACGATTACCCGGAAAGCGGTTTTTATCAGCCAATGGTCAAAGAAAAGTTATCAGATTTTAATGGTGACTTTATAACCTGAAAGAATTAAAATAAAAAAAAGTGATTATGAAAATTAAACTAATACTTATCCTGTTCATTATTTCCTCAGGAATATGCAATGCACAATGGATTCTACAGCCTTCAGGTACGACAAATATACTTCGAGATGTTGAAATGGTTAATGAAAACACAGGATGGATCTGCGGCGATGGAGGAATAATACTAAAGACAACAAATGGCGGAGAGAATTGGATTAACGTTCCAAACCCGGCATCTGGAAAGCCCCTATTTGACATCGATGTAGTCGATGCCAATACCATGTATTGCGTTGGATGGTTTGAGACAATTCTAAAAAGTACTAACGGCGGTGATAACTGGTTTGCAATTAGAAATGGTCAGATAGGCGGTACAGCAAGTTATTATACTTGTAGCTTTATAAATAAAGATACGGGTTGGATTTGCGGAGATCTTCAAAAAATTCTAAGAACCACCAACGGAGGAATATCTTTTGATTCAACATATATATTTATCGCAGATATGTTTGAGATATACTTTAAGAACTCGTTTGACGGGTTGTTAACAGGCGAAGGAGACATTGTTAAAAGATCCACAGATGGAGGTATAAACTGGTACCAGGCAAATATTAATCTGCCTTCAAATCTACCCGGGTTTGAGGATTTTTGTTTCATTAACCAAAATACAGGATTCATGCCGGCAAGAGATGGTAGGATATTTAAAACAACAGATTTTGGTAATAACTGGGATACAATTTCCCGGATAACGTTTACAAATGAAGACCTCCGTACGATAGATTTTGTTAATAGTAATACCGGCTTTGTTGGAGGGACTACTGCACTTTTGTATAGTACGACAAATGGCGGATATAACTGGACAAGGGAAAACATCGGGTTTTTAACTATCAGAAGACTTCGATTTGTAAATGACACTATAGGCTGGGTTGTTGGGACATCTGGAAGAATATACAAAACAACTACCGGCGGAGATCCAATCACTGGAATTACAAACAATACAATCACTTTTGATAATTTTGAATTAAGTCAGAATTACCCTAACCCATTTAACAATTCTACATTGATTAATTATTCGGTTAGAAGAAATGGATATTACAAGCTTGAAGTTTTTAATATAGAAGGAAAACTTGTTAAAGAGTTGTTTTCCGATTACAGACAGTCAGGGAGTTATAGCATAAGGTTTGAGAGCAGTGCGCTTTCAAGTGGGGTTTATTTTTACCGCTTGAGTTCAGTGCTCAATTCCCAAACTAAAAAATTTTTATTGATTAAATAAACTGAAAGGAGGTAATAATAGATGGATCCACCGGATAAATTAAATAATTAAAGGGCAGACCAAGGACTTCCAGTTGCAATTTAAAAGCCTTTATCTATTAACTAGATATTGTCCGCCCTTTTATGCTTAAATTAACCTTTCTATCACATTTAAAAAACACAAAAATGATACAGAAAATTAAGTATTTGAGTCTAATTTTATTTTTATCTTTTGTATTTAGTGAATCCTACTCTCAATCATTTGATTGTTATTATGTTGATAGTTCTGAAACTACAGATAATATGCCGACTTTTCTTGGCAGGGTTAAACCAAACAGAACGACATTGAGCGGAGATACATTGAGCCCTCCTTTAGCACATTTTCCCGTAATAATTGTTTTCGTTCAGTTTCAGGATGATGCCGGTTATTGGGATTGGCCAGATAAAAATACAAATAACGGTAAACCCATCTATCTGGATTCCCTGATAGCAGCTCCGAACCAATACAATAGCCAAACCGATTGGTGGGATGCTTATAATCAGAACACACAACAGTTCAGCGATTATTATATGGAGGCTAGCAGGGGGAACCTTCATGTTCTTGGAAAGGCTTATTCAGTTGTTTTAAGCGGAAACAGGAGCACTTATACTAATGAATATAACATGAACCAGGAAATACTTGATAGTCTTACAGCACAAGGAGTTGACTGGGTCAATTACGATAGGTGGAGCTATAATACAACGGACCAAAAATTTTATTATACAAAGGATAAACGAATTGATATGATATTTCGAGTTGTAAAATCCCGCGCTCCGTCCATGCCAAATTATGCAGGATACAATGCATTCGGAGGATCGTATAGTTCAGAGCATATGATAATTCAGAATAATGACACTGTGTATGTAAATTCTGGTTCAGGTTACTTAGGCTCGGGTATAACAGGCTCAACTTATGCCCAAAAATATGGTTACTTGGCTTTATTCAGACATGAGCTTGGGCATCAAATGTTTTCCGGTGGACATAGTACATATAGCGCTGTAAGTTATGGATTTGGGTTTGATGGGTTTTTCAGTCCCAATGATATGATCACTAATCAGTATATGGAGGATACAACATTTAACTTCAGTAATACTTCTTTTGAATTAGGAGACTATTCTTCAAGAAATTCAAATTTAACAGGGAATGTTTTAACCATACCGATTCAAGGAGATGAAATCTTTTCTATTGCTTATAGAAACAAAGAGTCCTATTGGGATAGACCAATGAGTGGTGATGTTGCACTTATAGGAAATATATATAATGTATCTTATGAATTAGGAAGAGGACTTTATATTTATCACTTTAGAGAAGGATACCACTTGCCTGTTTATCTTAATGATTCATTTTCAGATATGGAATGTGCTGATGGATACTGGAACTGGGAGTTTGGAGGATATGACTATCAGACTGTGCCCTCGACTTGTTACCAATCGCCAAATCCTGATTGGCCATACTGGAATAAAACGAGTGCAAGATATGATAATGATTCGAGCACTCTACATAAGCAAATACTAATCGGTGACGGTATAAGCTTTCACTACAATACAGGTGGTCAAACATATCCAAAATGGTGGGGCAATGGTGAAAAACAATCCAGTGTTTGCGAAGTTGGTACAGATAGAATTGAAACAAATTTAGATGAGATTTATACAAGAGGTGAACTTGCAGGCGATAGAGATGATCCCTGGTTGCCGGGATATAACGAAGTGTTTTCGCCATATTCAAGTCCGAGCTCAAGCCAATGGAATCAATCTAAAAGTAATATTTTTATCTGGTTCCATGAAGAAAATCATGGAAATGCAGAATTGAATATTTACAAGGTTGGACAAGCTGGTCTTGATGAAGATGATATTCTTGAACTAACTCCTCCTTCGCGACCAATGGGATTAAAAAACGAAACATGTGAATTTGTTAACAACTATTTTAGACCTAAGATATCCTGGCAGCATAATATGGAGCCTGATATGATACGAACAGGTGTATCTGAAAATTATTTTAAACGGTATAAAATATACAGATCAGTAGCCGATAGTATGGATTTAGTTCCACCCGATGCTCATAGCTATTCAGAAAATGTATACACTTATATTGCAACAGTGGATATAGATACCGGAACAACTCCAACGTTTGTTGATACATCAGTTATTTCCGGATGTTACCTTCCTGATGGAGAGTGTCCCCCTTATTGTTGGATAGAATATCCAATCAGGTATAGGGTACAGGCAGTGGATGTTTACGATGATGCCTCGGTTTTATCAGATTTTGTTAAAACTACCGGTATTCGAACACAACCTAGCGGACCAGGTGGTGGTGAGGAGGATGAACGTCCGGTAAATGGAAACGGATTGGACATTCCAACTACTTTTGCACTAAAACAGAACTTCCCAAATCCATTTAACCCATCAACAAACATTCAATTTGATCTACCAAAGGATGTATATGTTTCTATAAAGGTATATGACATCTTGGGAAGAGAAGTGGCTACAATTGTAAACGAACTAAGGAAAGCTGGAAGTTACATAATTTCATTTAACGGCTCTAAACTTTCCAGTGGCATTTATTATTACAAAATTAAGGCAGGTAATTTCGTAGAGACAAAAAAGATGTTATTGATAAAATAAACACAAATGGAAAACTACAAATACGTACATAATAACTCCATGTATTAAGTACCAAGTAGATAGGAAAGCATGCGCTCTTTTATTCTGGGGTGCATGCTTTTATTGAACTGTTTGTACCCAAAATTAATAGAAGCGATCGATTTTAAAAACAAATTTATTAATTTTAACAATATCATGAATCTAACAGTCGAATATTTAGATCAATTTGGGAATATTGCAAATCAGACATATTTTATGTCAAAGCTTGCATTTATCAAACACTTTGCTATGGCGGGGTTACATTACGCTCCAAATCCAAGAAAAATTATTAAGGCAATTGGAATGTTATTACATTATAGTCTATATTTGCAAAGAAATGACTACTACAATAATAATAGATTTTCTCTTCCACCAATACCTATGTATGATCCTACAGAAAAAGGTCAATTTTCAAATATAGCAGGTAAAAGCATAGCCGATTTTCTTTCGAAAAGAATTGATAGTTCACTTTATACTGTTAATTATGAAGCCGTTATGCGATTAAATGGTTTTGCTTTAGGGGGAAGTCATCCAGATTTAATTGCATATTCCCCAAATTCAATTTTTGCGATTGAAGCGAAGGGACGCACAGACTCTACGTACCCGAATATGAGTGGTTGTAAAATACAAGCTACATCCGGGCCAGTTAGTGTGAATTTTTCAATTGCTTGTGTTTCATACAACCTTTACAATAGGATTAAATGTAAATATCATGATCCATTTAAAAGAGATATACCATATGATAATTCTTCATTGAAGAATTTAACAAAAGCATATTACACTGGGCTTTTAGAATTCTTGAATCCAGATTACTTTCATATTGAAGAATTGCAAATACAAAAAGAACGGTTTTATTCTGTTGACATCAACTATTGGATTTTAGAGAGCTCAAAAATAGTTGGTTTAAATTTGTTTAAGTTTTATAAACACAACAAGCATTTTTTTAATATTTTCCCAAAGTTAATTTTATCTAAAAAAATAAGAGAGTATGCAAGAAATGGGATTTCAATCGAAACAAAACCGTTTATTCTTGACACAGATAGGGATAGGCTTTTATACGTCGATAACGATAGAGTTGGACTAAAAATTGAGAATTAACCCGGAATTACTTTTACTATAGGCAAAATTCTATTTCTAATAACGTTAATAATGTAATTACATAAAGATATATTAGTCTTCCAAATTTTACTATCGGCAAATTTGAATTAAAATGTTTTCCTTATTAATAGAAAAGTATTAAATAGATGAACAAATATAATTTTACATTTTTAACTAATCGAAAATAAAAAATGAGAGAACCGGTAGTTATTAAACTTAATCATACTATTATTGAAAGAATTAAACCTTATGGTTCTGATGCAAATCTGTATCCTCCAGAAGATAAATTTGCATTGGGCTTTTTCCAAAGAATAATTGAAGAAAAGGAATATTCGGAAAAGGATTGGGAAACAATCAAAAATATACTAAGAGCAATTGCTACAGGGGAATTTGAAACTCCAGAAATTGATAAAGAAGAAAGAAGAGCAATAAGAGAAAAAGCATTCGACGATATAATTTGGCTTGTTCAACATAGTAATGACTTTTCGAGAACAGAATAGTAATGGAGAAAAAAATTAGAGAAATCTTTGACTCACTATCAATTCCTAATGTTAAATTAATCGACATCTTTCCAAAAAGGAAAAATGTAGGATTATCAGATGGAGAAAAAATTGATGATATATATGCTTATGCTTTGAAGATTAGCTATAATAAACCCGAAGATGGAATATTGGGTGAAACTGTTTTAGTAGATGTAAATTCTACAAACGAAAAAATAAAAGAAATACTTTTGGAAAAATTTAAAATGTAAATTTTCCAGTGAATTTTGAGCTGATGAGGGGTTCGATTAACTAAGATAAGATGCTTTTGCCTCGATAATTTTATTTATAGTAGGGATAGTGAAAACATAATTATTTGTGAATAATGTAGAAATTACATTGGTAATTCAAATTTATCCTTAATAAATAATATTAATATTCTATTTTAAAAAATATGTCGCTTCAATTAAAAAAACTTGATTTACATGTTCATACGCCGGCATCATATGACTTTTGTAACAAAAAAGTTACCGCAGACCAAATTGTTGATCAAGCGATAAAAGTTGGTTTAGATGCTATTGCTATAACAGATCATAATACCGTTGATTTCATTGATAAAATAAAAGAGTCAGCCTTAGAAAAAGCCTTCGTTATATTTCCAGGTATAGAAGTTTCTTGTCATGGAGGTAAGGAAGGTCCTATTCATGTTATTGGTCTTTTTGATCCTTCATTTGGTAAAGACGATTTACAAAAAGTAGTCGGGGCTCTAGGTATCAGAGGTAAAGGAGAAGAAGCCTTTACCGCGAAAAGTGTTAATGATGTTGTAAACATTTTAAGGGAAGAGGGAGGTTTATCAGTTTTAGCTCACGCCAATTCTACTAATGGTGCACTTTCGGATATACGAGGAAATCCCCGTATTAATCTTATTCAAAATCCCAAACTTTCTGCGGTTGAAGCGACGGCGGGTGATTTTAAAAAAGAAATAGGTAAAAGATTGCTTGATTATTTGGATGGAAAGGATCCGCAATATAAGAGAGAGCTTCCAGTATATAAATCCTCGGATAATAGAAGCCCCGATGATAATGGTCATTGCTTAGAATCAATAGGTTCTCAATTTACATACTTTAAGATGGGTGAGCTAACTTTGGAATCCCTTCGCCAATGTTTTGAAGACCCAGGCAGTAGAATTATTCAGGATTATGAGCTTGACAAAATAATGCACAATCATCCAATTCTTTTGAGTATGACAGTTAAAGGAGGATTTCTTGATGGTGAACGTTTTGAATTTAATCCCGGAATGAATAGTATTATTGGCGGCACTGGTACAGGTAAATCACTAGCAATCGAATTTTTAAGATTTGTTTTTGATTACAAACCAACAACAAATTCAATTTACAAAGATCATATTGAAAAACTCAAAAAGGAATTAAAGCTTAATGGTGAAATTGAGGTTTATTTTCGTGACTCTTCAGGCGATGAATATAAGCTAATTCGAAGATTGAATGACACTAGGGATCCATACTCTAATGTTCCCGTTTGTACAAATTTATCTACTGGCAAGCAGTACGATGGTGATATCTCATCAATTTTCCCATTGTTAATTTACAGCCAAAACGAAATCCTTGAAATAACAAGAGATTCTAATGCACAATTAAAACTTCTTGATAATTTTAGAAATTTTGAAGGGTATCGTAAACAATCGAATGGTATTGAGGATCAGTTAGCAGATTTGGATCGAGATTTATTTCAAGCAATGTCGGATTCAAAAAACCTTAAAAGAGTTACAAAGGAGTACAAAACTTGTGAAGAAAAATTGCAAAAGATAAATAAAAAAATAAGTGGCCTAGATTCTCTAGGAAAGAGCGATACTTATTTAAAATTATTTGGCGAGAAGGAATCAATTGAAGAAAAAATTAAAGAATATGATATCTTAATAGCAAGTATTGATGAAACAATTGAGTTATTTGAAACGAACTGCCCACCCAAAAAAGCATCTTCTAAAAAAGCCGTAGATATTATTGAGTTTAATCTTAATAAAAGCTATAGTAATGTAATTAAAGCTCTTAAAAAAGAACTTTCAAACATTGAGGGGTCAAGAAATAAATCTGAAGAAGTTTTAAGTAATTGGATTAAAAAAACTAAGTATACTCATGTTGAAAAAGGATATTTAGAGAATATAAAATTGAAGGAAAAAGAAAAGGAATTGGAGACTGAACGGAAGGCTCTACAAAAAGAGAAAAGCAATCTCAAAAAAAGAATTGATTTTGCAAAAAAAGCTTCTGAACAATTTCAAAACATTAGAGAAACTAGAAAATCAATTTTAGAAGATCTAAAACTTATTAAGAAAAATTATTACGATGAGAGGTGCAAGCAAGCTGATCTCATTAACACCAAATCGAATAATAAACTTAATATTATTATTCAACCAGGTGATAATAAAACAGTATATTTAGAAATGCTTAAAAAGTTAAAAGTCGGTTCTCAAGTGGAGAAAACAGAAATTGAAGATATTGTAGAAAAAGTTTCACCGGTAGATCTAATAGAATATGCTTTAGACGAAAATATAAAGAAAATTGCCAAGCTATGTAATTTATCTGAATTGAAAGCAGGTAACATAATTGGAGAATTAACACATCAAAATGTACTTGAGAGTTTGTCGATGCAATATAAAGGATATCCTGAAGATAGGATCGAGATTAATTATCAAAAGAAAGATGAAAACCACTATCCGCTAGCAGAACTTTCTATGGGGCAAAAGGCAGATGCTTTAATAATGATTGCCCTAGGTGATGGAGAAATGCCTGTAATAATAGACCAACCTGAAGATGCCCTAGATGTACCCTCTATTTGGGCAGATATTTGCACAAGATTAAGAATTAGCAAACATGCTAGGCAATTTATATTTACAACTCATAATTCTAGCATTTCTGTTTCTTCTGACTCCGATCAATATATAGTATTAGAGGCTGATGGTAAAAATGGATATATAGCTTCATCAGGTTCCATTGATCAAAAAGTAATCAAAGACAACGTTGTTGGACATTTAGAAGGCGGATATGAAGCGTATAAACTTAAGAGAAAAAAATATGGACTTTAATAAAAGTGCTGCCCGAAGTGCTGCCCAACGAATTTACAAACGAAAAGTAAGTCCCTTAAGAAATTAATCTTAAAGGACTTATTTAGTGCACCCTCAAGGATTCGAACCTTGGACCCACTGATTAAGAGTCAGTTGCTCTACCAACTGAGCTAAGGGTGCATACGTAAGGGATTAATTTATATAACTCATAAAAATTATACAATACAATTAGATGAATCTAATCCTGCTTTATGATAGATTCCTCGTGCTGTTTTGGCTTTCCGTTAGTATGATATTGCGTATTGGGCAATTTAAATAATTCCGAATAAGGTTCACTGAAAATTCTATCAAGTTTTCTTGGTTCTCTAAGATCCATCCACAAACCCATATTAGCCTGTTCGATGTATTTATTCCGGTCTACGCTATCGAGATTTTTGTGTGAAGTTATCGCCCAGCAGGTTGAGCTTCCCTGCGCACCAATATCTACACTCCATTTAAGGAATAATTGCCACAATCTAAACCAGAACTGGCCGTAATGCTCCGTTATGTATTCCTCATTGCCGAGCCAATTATAATACCATTTATGTATAGTGTGAGAGTAGTGAATACCTATATTCTCTATATGTGCTGCTTCAAAATTTGCGCTCTGCAAGGAATCAACAAGAAATTTCAATGGAAGTGAAGCATCCGCACCGCTGAAAATATATTCGTTCATAAATAATCCCCAGACAAGGTCCTGCTTATGTTCTCCTTTCGTGAAAGCTCCCGGGTTTGCTCTCAAGCCTGCCTGCTGTAAATAGAATCTCCCGTCGTCTTCGAGCATGTCGTATATCATTTTTATAAACCCCTTGAACTTCCTTATCCCCACATGTTCTCCCATCTCGAGACATGAGATACAATCCCATTTCTTTCCTTTCGGAATATCCCTGTAATCTTTGCGGAGGATCCTTGCCTGGTCATTGCTGATCCCATGATCCTGTATCTGTTTCATTCCCCAGTCATGTCCTTCCTGTGCGATCGTTACACCGGTCGAGTCGGTCCCAAAATATTTTGAAGCGTATGTAACAAGTGTACCCCAGCCGCATCCGATGTCGAGATATTTCTTACCCGGTTCCATGAAGAGCTTTCTGCAAACCATTTCCATCTTTCTGTCCTGTGCCGTTTCCAGCGATTCTGTTTTGGGATCCATCCAGAATCCGCTTGTATACACCATACGTGGTCCAAGAAATGATGCGAAGAAATCATTTCCTCTGTCGTAGTGCTCACGTACAATGCGCTCATCTTGTTTCTTTGAATGGATCGCTACTTCAGGGATGAATCTTGTTACAAAAAATTTTACGTGGTGGGGTGTATAAGTATAATCAAAATAATTTCCTCTGCATGCCATGAACTCTTCAAAATCTCCGTTTATATCTATCTTGCCGTTTATATAATCTTCTATGAAATGTCCAAAGGAAGGGTTTTTACCCGGTTTATACCGGGAGCGTGTTGATTCTGTTTTGGGAACAATAAAATCTAAAGGGCTTCTTTCCATACTCTTGAATTGATTATGAATCGGACATTATTGTCCCGAACCGTAAGTTTATATTTATATCTCTACTTTTCTACCCAATTCGTACTTCGAAAGCAATTCTTAATTATAAGTTATCAATTGCTTAACATAGCCCGAAAAAAGTGTCCATTAGTGAATTATGTAGAAAGGACACTTCTTTGTTAAAAATTAATATTTATTACACAATCAATTTCTTTCCAGCCAATCAATTATATAATCGGCATCTTCTTTCCATGTGGGCAGAACGAGCACCGAATGGTTCCTTCCCTTAAATTCCTTATAGTCAGTGACAGAACCGTTCTCTTTATTATACTTTTTGTAGTTAGAGTAACTTATAGAAACCGGCAATATTTGATCGGTATCACCGGAGGTTATCAATAATGGTCCATGTGTTTTTTTCCAATCAACTTTTGCTGTTTTTGTAACTGCGTCGCGGTTTATACGTTTTGATTCCGGTACAGCATACTCTTCGTAGGATTCTTTCTGATCTTCGGGTGATTGACCGTTTGCAAAAGCAAAATTCCATTGCTTCTGTGTAAATAGAAAAGTTTTGTTTGCATCGGTGAAATATCCAAGCGGTCCCCATGTGGCTTTATAGAACGAAAGAGCCGTTGGAATTACACCCTGAGGAGGAACTGAATGAATTCCTACCCCGGCAACAACCAGATCTCTATTAAGAAGGATCTGTGTCAAAAGTCCGCCGTATGAATGTCCGATTGCAATCGGTTTTTCCTCTTGCTCGCTTACTATCTTTGTAAAATGATCTATTAAGTCCTGCATTCTGAGCTTTGCTACGTCCGGATCGGGCTGACGCTTACGGAGTTCAGCCGGGGATGCGTCTTTAAAAGGCCATGCGGGCACAACCGATTTATATCCTTTACTTTCAAAGTAGGCGGGCCATTCACCCCAGGAATTTTTGGTGACAAAGGCGCCGTGAATGAACACAACCGTTTTTGAGCTGATCTTACCCATTTTGTTTTCTCCAAGGTTTTAGATTTGATCACTACCTCAGATAATTTAGCTGATTTGGATTTTATTTACCTAAATTTTTTAGGTAACCTCGACGGGTTTACAATTCCTTTACATATAACATAAGGTCCTCCGGGTCATCCGGCAGACGGATAGTTTTCTCGAATTTCATACCCAGTTTCTCAAGTACCTTTATTGATCCGGTGTTGTATTCAACTGTAATAGCTACGATCTTTTTTAATCCCAATTGATCAGCATGATCCATGGTTGCGATAGCCGCTTCGCTTGCATACCCATTGCCCTCGTATTCGGGCAGTACCGCAAAACCTATATCTACATCCTCCATAGTATCCCGTTTTATCAATCCGCACATACCGACGCATACATCATCGTCTTTCCTTACCATCATATACAGCCCAAACCCGTATTTTTCGTATGGCGGTATCAAAAGCGTCTCTATATATTTCTGTGCTTCTTTCAGGCCTGCAATTCCCCTCGAACCTATATATTTCAGCCATCCCGGGGAATTTAAAAGCTTGAAAATAAACTCTGAATCACCCGGCTCGAATTTGCGTAATATTAAACGGGTAGTTTCGAGTACAGCCATACTTTTTGAATTTGATTAAACATCATTATAAGTAATATTAATTTTAATTACACTGCCCAATATCGGAGATGAATAAAAACTTTCTTTACAGGGATCATATTATTCCTGAAACATACCGGGACTTTTTTGTCAGGTTATGGGAATTTTCAATTAAAGATGACCTCACGGAAAAAAGATGGGGATTTAACTCTTTCCATCTTCCGTATTTATATATTAGCAGAATAAAGGGAGAGATTTCCGTGGTACTTAATGGTTCATCTGCTCCTAGAAAGGATTCACCTTCTTACGGAGGTACGCTCTTATATGTCTTTGAATTAAAACCATATTTACTAAACCCTGTTTTTGGCGTATCGGCTAAAGACATCCTTAAATTGTCGTTACCGGTCGATGATCTGAAAAACTCGTTGATTGATAAAAAAACGATTCTTTCCTTGATGTGTGGATCGTTTGAAAGAACCGTTGAGAAATTTGGTAATATGCTTAATAATATCGGACCTAAACCGGACGACAAAATTATTTACAATGCGATCAACGATTTTATCGCTGTTAAGGGTAAAATAAAACCAGGAGAGTATACCAGCCATCTTTCGATAAGTGAAAGGCAATTCCAGCGCAGATTTAAAAACGAGACCGGTATGAGCGCGATGTCCTTTCTAAAAAATCTAAAACTTTCCTGCCTCTCTCATGAGCTTCTTAAAAATGACTTTAAAGATAATGGCTTAGTTTTTGATTTCGGTTATTTTGACCTTCCACACTACATCAAAGATTTTAAAGATTTTCATGGGTGCAGTCCTTTGACTTATCGTGACCGTGTCAGAGTTGTAAACTTAGTCCTTCCTTGACTTGCCGTATGTCGGTTTTTTACAATAACAATTTATAAATAGTTGTTATCTTATCTATATTTAAATTTTATTTACTGATAGATATGAAACGTTATATAATTATTGTACTAATAAGTGTTCTTTTCCTGGGCAGTGGTTCACTTGAAAATAGCAGCCAGGAAGATGCATTTGGGCATATTTATAATTTGCTCGACAGAAAGGAATATTTCCGGTTCAAAAATTTATTTGAAGCGTCCAGGGATCAATTAAATGAATGGCAGGTACTTTATTTTGATGTTATTGAAGCAAGTATATCTAATAAACCGGCTTTGGCGAATGAATACGCCGAAACTCTTCTTGGGAAATATGCCAGGCTGATCCCGGATTCCCTCAAAAAAGATATTCTTTCTTCACAGATAGGGAATAAGGTTCAATTATTCGACTATAAAGGAGCGCTCGTCGCATCAGAGGAGTTATTAAATTCTTATAGTAACTATCTGGATGACAATGAGAAAGTGGAATATGCCGATGATTTGGAGTTCTGGAAAATTGCACGCGATGTCCCGCCGCAAACTATGAGCATTACCTCCGACTCAAAACTGGAATTGACGGATTCTTTTGTGGGTAAGAATATTACTGTCAATATTAATGGAAAGACAATGCTCTCCATTTTTGATACGGGTGCTAATTTTTCCGTATTAATTAAATCGGTAGCCGAGGACATGGGAGTAAGGATGCTTCCCGGTAAGTTTAAAGTTACTTCAATTACAGGGGAGAAGATATTTGCCGAACTTGGGGTGGCTGATAATGTGAATATCGGAAATATGACATTCAATAATGTTCTCTTTCTTGTCTTTCCCGATGAAGAATTTACATTTGGTCCGGATTTGGTTATCAGAAGCATTATAGGGTTTCCCATAATAAATGCCATGAAAGAGCTGACATTTTCAGAGGATTATATCTTTGTTCCCAAAACTCCTTCTAAGAAAAGCTATAACAACCTTGCGCTGGATGGTCTGTCGCCAGTGATTGAAATAATCGTAAACTCCGACTCATTATGCTTTGGCTTTGATACCGGGGCAAATAGAACAATGTTATATCCTCCATACTATTTGGATTCAAAGGATGAAATCGAAAAGAATTTTAAAATTACAAAATATAAATTTGGCGGAGCAGGAGGAATAATAGAGGTAGATGCGTATTTGATCAATGATCTGGCGCTAAGAACTGGTGAAACTCAAAACATTCTGAAAGAAACTTATGCTCTTATATCACCTCTGGGAGAAGATTCTAAATATTTCTATGGGAATCTCGGAATGGATTTTATTGGCGCTTATAAGTCATATACTATAAACTTTGAAAGTATGTTCATAGACTTTAATTAAGTAATAATATCATTTTTCCTGTCTAGTAAAGCCTGGAGTCATCATCCGCGATGGTTCCAGGCTTTTGCTTCTCAAATCCATTTCTATTATTTTTAAATAAAAAATCATGAAGGGTATTTTAGCTTTTGCGGTTTATAAACCCAAAGAGGGTAAAACAGACGAACTTCTCCCCATCCTTGATAGGCATATCGAGATACTTCGGCAAAAAGGTTACATTACCGAAAAGGACGATTATTTGGTTAGAGCTTCCAATGGCTATCTCGTAGAGATATTTGCATGGAAATCTCAGGAATCTATCGACGCAGTACATAAAGATCCGGATATACTGCAGATCTGGAATGAAATGATGGCTCTCGGTGAGTTTGGATGTATGGAAGACCTTCCTGAGTCGGAAAAAATATTTCCTAATTTTGATATTCTTAAATAATACAAATAATCTTACAATGAAAAACTTATCTATATTTGTGGTCTGTTCAATACTTGTACTTGGCATTTCCTCCTGTGGTAATAAAAAAGATGACCCTAATAGCAAGATGGATGATACCGCCCGCAATGAAGCGCCTTCAAATACTGACAATGGTAATACCACCGGTGATAACAATACCGGAAGTCAGGACGCCAAAGAAGAAAAAACAGAAAATACCTCCGATAATAAGCCCCTTACCGAAAAAGTAGCCGGGGGTTATAAGATCAATTTCCCTAAAGGCGCTACCGAAGTTGAAATAAAAGGAAATATCGACGGATTCAACGGCGTTACATATTTTATGGATGTCTCAAAGGGTCAAAAACTTACAGGAAGTATTGAAGCTATCAGCAAAGAGGGAAAAGAACAGAATAATATCCGTTTTTCTCAGATCATAAGTCCTAATGGTGATGGTGACGGTCCTTTCGGACCTACTATTTCCTATGACCTCAATGAAGCAGGTCAATGGCAGCTCATCGTAAGCGAGAACCAGATGTCCGGCGATCCATGGAAAGGGGAGTTTAAAATGAGCATTGGAATTAAGTGATTATGCTTTAATCCTTTGATTCAATAGTTGCGGTGAATGTTGTTAGGAGTAATACTAATAATATAAATCCAAGAAACATTTGTGCTGTTACAAGTATTTTAGATATTATACCAACGGGATAAATATCTCCGTAACCCACAGTGCATATTGTCAAAGTGCTGAAATATATTGACTGTATCCAGGTAGGTTCTTGTGGAACAATTCCTTGAAATGAGTTTGCATTTATACAATTATGAATTATTGTATCATAAAGAGAAGCAAAAGCAATAACAATTATAACAAAAGTTACGGAGTATATTTTAAAAAACCTTTGGATGGAAACATATTTTGGTAATGGTAATTTAAACCTATCAACGGTATATCTCGTCGAATAAAAATTTAGATAGTTGTCAATACTGCCAAATTGAAGTCGGTAAACAATAAGGTGGATTGCCTCTAAAGATAATGCTATAATTATTAACCAAAAGAATGAATGTCTTAGATAGCATTTGTTACTATTAAAGATTATAACTGATGAGAGAATCATTAAAGTAGGATAGCGGAAAATGATCCCAATTAAATGCTTCCAACCTTTTTTGATAAACAAGACTTTGAAGAATTTTGTTAAGGTTGTGTTTCCCGGAAAAAAAGGATGCCGGTGTTTTGTCAGTAGACTTTGAAATTCTGGAGCATTATCTATTACAATATCATTGACATCTAGCATAAAATCTTTTCCTTTTAGAATTGCCCATTTAATACAGGTAAGCATTTCCAGTAACTTGAGGATAGTCAATGTGAAAACTAACCATGAAATTATTTCTAAGAATATTCCCATTCTGATAAATTAGAAAATATAGAAAATCCATACAACAAAAATTTATGAGGATTTAATCTAGCAATCCTAGCTTAAACTTCTGTTTTAACATTAAAAATTTGCAATTTTCTGCGATTTTGGTTATAATTATTATAACTTATCTTAATTAATTAAATCACAGAAAACATGTTTTCATTAATTTCTCGTCTGGTAAATGGCGTTAAGGGAGCAGTATCTTCAAGCCTGAAAGGGGCTTCGGATATTGCGGGGACCGTTGTTGACGTTGTGAAAAAGATAACGGTTAATACAATTAAGGAGACTTCCGATCTGGTTAAGGAAGGTATAAAACTTCCGGCTTCAATTGTTCAGGGAGCTTTATCGGGTGTTGCTGAGATTGGATCTTCGGTTATAAAATCCGTCAAAGGCGTTGTGAAAGGAACTGTCGAAGGTGTTATGGAATCCGGCGTCGAGCAGGATGAGGCAGTCCGGGGAGCAGTTGGACAGGCTATTCACAGCGCAAAAGAACTAGGTGTTGATATTGGAGAAACTGCGCTTGAGTCGGTTAAGGGCTCTGTCGAGGCAGTCAGCTCAGTTGGTGGTAATACAGCCGATGCTACAAAATCAGCTGTCATGGCGGCAATGGATGCTGCAAAGGAAATTGGCTCGGAGGCATTTGATTCCGTAAAGAATACACTTTCTTCCGGTGTAGATGGCGCTAAACAAATTTTGGAGTCAGTAAAGAGTTAATTCAAAAAAAGCCCGGGGAAAATAAACTCCTCCGGGCTTTAGTTTATCATGATGTGGGGGAATACAGAAAAAACATTTCTTAATGGTCTGTCTGTATTATAAAGTTACATCATTGGTCATTCCAAATCAAACGGAATATTCTCATAATCATAGTAATTGTATCGTGACTAAATTATGAGCTTCGTTATAATTCCTTAAAAACATTTTTTCCTTTTATTCCCGGACGCGACTTCCACTCAAATTCTTCGATAATAATGTACTTACTGTCTGTACCTATTGAAACTTCGCAAACTGATATTCCTTGATCTATTTTCCCGTCTGTTTGTTTTTGGCAGTAAGCAAACTCCAGCTTATTTCCCGATAAGGTTCCAATTAAAAAGCCCTTCTCTATTTTACCTCCGCGATACACGGCATATACGGTCTCACCGTCCTGTGAAAAATCAAATATCGTGTCCGAATTGACTACACCGTCCGGATCCGTCTCTACGACGTTCATTCTTTTTCCATCTAGATTATAGCTCATGCTATTATTTACTTACTATTATTGTATTTTGTTACATATGGGAATAAAAAAACCCGGAGTCTCCGGGTTTTAAAAGACTTATATGTATGATGATTTATTTCCCGTCTGTTGGGGCATCATCATTGTTATTTATTTTCTTGTCGTTTCCTTTTCCTTGATCGTGGTCGTCTGGTGAATCATTATTTTTATCTTTATTACCCTTTGATTCACTCTTGCCATTCTCTTCATCCTTTATTTTCTCTTTTATCTTTTCCCTTATGGTTCCGTTATTAGTCTCTGTGTCTTCTTTTTTCTCCTCACCGTTTACCTGTGAATTCTCTTCTTCTTTCTTCTCCATCTCTTCCTTGATCTCTTCTTCCTTTGTCTTTATCTCTGTCTTTATTTCTGTCCCGTCGTCGGATTTTACTTTGTCATCGACCGGCGCGGGCTTGTCATCTTCCTGTTTGATCGTACCATCGTCGGACTTAACTTCCTTCACTGTGCCCTCATCTGAGGTTCCGTCTTGTGAATATCCGTTTACTGCCGTGCATAATAGTAATGCAAATACTGCCACGAATGAATATTTAATAAGTTTCATTCTGTTTTCTCCCTTAGTTAATTGTATTTTTTATTTTACTTTTACTGCTTCTACCCAAAATCGGTATTGATTCCAGAAAAACCTTATCTTAGTATCGCCCTCATTCCATTCCCGGTAAACATACGTATGACCCTGGTTTATAGATTCTTCGTGAACTTTGGCGGAGATGTTTTTTCGCCCGAATGGTATGGTTGGGTCTATATAGTCCTTATTAAGATCTTCCGTACCAAATTTCTCTACCAGCTCGTTATAGACTTTGTGATAATCATCTATTGTGGCATCCTCTATATAAAATACAAACCCTGCTTCAGGTATGTATGATATACCCGTAAATCCTGCTGCTGAGGCATCTGAGCTATTCATGTAGATACCTTCGTCGTATTGCCATGACTTTGCCGCTTCTACATCCTGCACGTCCACGTTCCAGAGAGTCTGCGCGTTCAGTGATCCCGATAGTAGTATAAGCGTTACTATTGCCGGTGTAAATAGTAGTGTTTTCATCTTCCCTACAGTTATACTTTTATATACGTCTATTTTCTGAAACTTGCTATGACAATTTCTTGTTCCAATTTAGCGCACAGACATTTTAATGTACTGATAATTTACTTGTTTTTGATAGCTGGAATGTCTAGTTTTAACTGATTTAATGATTAATTTATGAGTGGGTCTTTGACCCACTTTTTTTTTCCTGAATGGAATCAGAAATAATTGATATTACAAATAGTTATCTCGCCAACACAGGCTACGAACTCGTAGATATAACCATCAAAGGCGAGAAAAAGAACAGGATCGTTGAGCTCTTTTTAGATAGTGTTGAACCGGTTTCTCTTGATGACCTGGCAAAGATCAGCCGGGACTTAAATGAGACACTTTCCGGTAAAGACGTAAATTCTTTCATATCAAAGCTGATAGTGTCTTCTCCGGGTGTCGATAAGCCGTTTAGATTTCCTTGGCAGATGAAAAAACACATCGGAAGGACGCTCGATATTGTGATGAATGACGGTACGAAGATGGAGGTAGTGCTCAGGGATGTCGGTGATGATGGTGTTTTAGTTCTTGAAAAGGAAGTTAAGAAAAGTAAAAAGAAGGATAAGAAATTATCCTCCGAAAATAACGAAGAAATAAAAATTAAATTCACGGACGTTAAAGAGTCTAAAGTGAAAATCAAATTTTAAACTAAATAGGTAATGAATAAGTCAGATCTAATAGAAGCCTTTTCTATGATGGCTAAAGAAAAGAATATCGATAGGGATATTCTGGAAAGTGTTGTCAAGGATTCTTTCCGAAAGATGATGGAAAAGAAATACGGACCGGAAGCCAATTTCGATGTAATTGTGAATATGGAAAAGGGTAATATAGAGATTTTCCTGTATAAGACGGTCGTAGAAGAGATCGTTGACCCGAATACAGAAATAGATCCTGCCGGCGCAAAAGAGCAATCGGGTGAAGATTTCGATGTGGGCGATGATTATGTGGAGGAAATGCCTATCGATGATTTCGGCAGAAGGCTCGTGCTCAATCTTAAACAGAATCTCAACCAGAAGATAAGGGAAATCGAAAAGGAAGTTACGTTTAATCAATACAAGGATGTCGTTGGTGAAATCATCGTTGGCGAGGTTTACCAGATAAAGCCGACCTCGATACTGCTTATTCATAATGGAAACGAAATAATCTTTCCGAAGTCCGAACAGATTCAGAAAGAGCGTTACAGAAAAGGGGACACAGTTAGAGCTGTTATAAAGAGTGTTGAAAAAAGACAGTCCGGTCCGCCGCTTATTATTGCGTCGCGTACAGACGACCAGTTCCTTGTAAAACTATTCGAACTCGAAATACCTGAGATATATGACGGTATCATTGAAATTAAAGCTATTGCACGCGCTCCGGGTGAAAGAGCAAAGATCGCGGTTATATCCAATGACGATAGGATCGACGCAGTCGGTGCATGCGTGGGTATGAAGGGTATGCGTATCCACTCTATAGTTAGAGAGCTGAGTAATGAGAACATCGACGTGATAAACTTTACCGATGATCCTGCGCTCTACATTGCAAGAGCGCTGTCTCCGGCTAAGCTCCAGGATATTTATCTGGATACAGAGAACAAGGTCGCTAAAATTTATGCTGACGATGACCAGATGAGCCTTATTATTGGTAGGAACGGGCAGAATATAAAGCTTGCCTCCAAACTTACCGGCTATCAAATAGACGTTATCAAAGAGGAAGAAGATGAGGAAGAGGAAGAATCTGATGAGACAGTAGCTGATGAAGTAGCGAATGAGGCAGGTGATGAGTCTGATGAGACCGAAGAAGAAGTCGAAGAAACCGAAACGGTTGAGGACAGCGCGGAAGAGTCGGACGAAGACGATGAGGAAAGTCAAGAAGAAGATGAAGATGAGGAAGAAGAAAGTGAAGAAGACGAATCAGATGAGGATGAAGAGGAAGAAGAAAGTGATGAAGAGGACGACGAAGAAGAAAGCGAAGATGAATCGGACGAGGAAGAGGAAAGTGAAGACGAAGAAGATGAGGATGAGGATGAAGAAAGTGAAGACGAAGAAGATGAGGATGAGGATGAAGATGAAGAAAGTGAAGACGGAGATGATGAAGAGGAAAGCGTAGATGAAGAAGAACAAAAGAAAGAAACTTCAGAAGAGACTGAATAAACACGTTTTTTTTGGATTTGCTTATTATTTTATTATATTATTAGGAATTAAACAAGGATTTTTCATTTAAATGGCCAATACAAAGACACCGGTTGCAAAAAAGAAAAAGCTGATTTCGCTTGTTAAAGAGATTAACAGGTCGAAAGAGGATATTATTAAGTATCTCGATACTATCGGGGTGGACGGCGTTTCCATTAATACCTCGCTGGAGCCGGAGATAGTGGCAAAGGTATATTCACATTTTAAGAAAGATATAGAGGAGCAGGATAAACACCTTAAAAAGGTCGTGGACTTTGTTCAGAGGAATGATATTGCCATTTATGAGGCTGAAGAAAAGCTTAAACAGGAAGAAGAAGAAAAGGTTAAGCGTGAAGAAGAGGAGCGTGTAAGAAAAGCACTCGAAGAAGAGAACAGAAAGAAAGAAGAGGAAAGGAAAAAACAGGAAATAGCCGCCTACCAGGAACGTGAAAAGGCGAAAAAAGAACAGAAGGAACAGGAAAAGAAAGCTCCCGAACCTAAACAGGAAAAAGAAAGACCGGAAAGAAAAGAAGAACAGAGAAAACCGGTTCAGCAAAGAACTGATCATAAGCCAAGGGACAAGGGCGATCAGAAAAGACCTGATGGCAGGGATGGCAGACCGGATAAGAAAAAGAAAGCAAAGTTTGAAAGAGTTACTATAAAAGATATAAAGCCCCCAAAGAAGAAGCATCCTCAAAGGGGTGACCAAACAAAGCCGTCTGATAAGGCAGGTGGATCATCTACTCCTGCAAAACCGGGAGAATTTAAAAAAGTTGTCGGCAAAAAGGACAAAGACAAAAAGTTCAAGCCAGAAGATGCCCTCGAAAGAAAGAAAAAACAGAAGTTCACAAAAGGTCATAGAGCTAAAGATATTAGCCAGAGAGAGATTGACGACGCCATCCGTGAGACATTTGCAAAGATTGGAGAAGATGCGAATGCATCCGCCCGTACCATCGCAAGAAGAAGAAAGAAAAAAGAGAGGCTCGAACAGGAGCAGAAAGCTCAGGAGATTGCCGAATCACGCAGAAACGTTATTAAAGTAGCGGAATTCCTTTCTACTGCTGAGCTCGCTAATCTCATGAATATTGAGCCTAACGAGATTATCAGGAAGTGTTTCGATCTCGGTATGATGGTATCCATTAACCAGAGATTGGAAAAGGACCTGATAGTGCTTCTTGCTGAAGAGTTTGGTTACATAATAGAGTTTCAGAGCGAATACGAAGAAGACGTACTTGAGGATAGCGAAGACTCCGATGATGAATTAAAGGAACGTTCGCCCGTTGTTACTGTTATGGGTCACGTCGATCACGGTAAGACCTCTCTCCTCGACCAGGTGAGAAAGACGAACGTTGTTGCCGGTGAAGCCGGTGGTATTACTCAGCACATTGGTGCATATACTGTTGAGCTTAACAATGGAAAGAGTATTACGTTCCTTGACACTCCGGGTCACGAAGCGTTTACCGCGATGAGAGCCAGGGGAGGTCAGGCGGCGGATATTGTTATCCTTGTTGTTGCCGCCGATGACAGCGTTATGCCTCAGACGGTTGAAGCTATAAATCACGCTCTCGCTGCGAATGTTCCTATCGTTGTCGCAATAAACAAAGTTGATAAACCGGAATCAAATCCGGACAAAATAAAACAACAGCTCTCCGATAAAGGAATCCTTGTTGAAGAGTGGGGCGGTAAATATCAGTCTGTTGAGATATCAGCAAAATTTGGAAAGAACCTCGATACACTCCTAGAAAAAGTTCTTGTTGAGGCGGAGGTTCTTGAGCTTAAAGCAAACCCGGATAGACTTGCTCGCGGTGTTGTTATCGAAGCCAAAATGGACAAAGGAAAAGGTACTGTTGCTACCGTCCTCGTTCAAAAAGGTACACTGCGTATCGGTGACAATTTCATCGCCGGTATTTACCCGGGCAGGGTAAAGGCAATGTTCGACGAGCGCGAGCATAAGATCGAGGAAGCCGGTCCTTCCCACGCTGTGCAGATACTCGGCTTTGACGGTATTCCGCAGGCGGGGGATACATTTGTTGCTCTCGAATCTGAAAGAGATATTAAAGAAATAGCTCTGAAGAGACAACAGCTCAAACGTGAGCAGGACTTCAGGCAGGTTAGGTTTGTTACACTCGATGACATTTCCAGACAGATTCAGGAGGGTAAACAAGTCGAGCTTAACATTATCCTTAAAGCTGATACCGATGGTTCAGCTGAAGCGCTATCAGATTCATTGCATAAACTCACTACTTCCGAAACAAAGGTTAACGTTATTCATAAAGCTATCGGTCAGATCACCGAATCCGACATACTTCTTGCCGAAGCCTCCAATGCGGTTATTATCGGATTTAATGTCAGACCAAACCTCAACGCAAGGAAGCTTGCCGAGAAGCATAAAGTTGACGTAAGGCTATATAATATTATATACAATGTTCTTGAGGAAGTTAAGCAGGCTCTCGAAGGTATGCTTGCACCGGAGATCTCCGAAAAAGTTACTGCTACAGTCGAGGTGAGGGAAGTCTTCAAAGTTCCGAAGATCGGAAATATTGCCGGATGCTATGTTCAGGACGGAAAGATCACAAGGAATACAAAGGTAAGGCTCTTGAGAGACGGGTTTGTTATTTTTGACGGAACGATTGCATCTCTAAAGAGGATTAAGGACGACGTAAGAGAAGTAGAATCAGGTTACGAGTGCGGTATTGGTCTCGAAAATTTCAACGACATCAAAGTTGGTGATATTATCGAAGGCTACGAACTGATCGAGACAAAGAGAAAGCTTACTACTTCCGGAGCATAAAATTTTAATTACATACGATGTCTATAAGAACCGATAAAGTTGCTGAAGAGATAAAGCACAAGTTGAATACTGCAATGTCACGAGATCTGGCAGAGCTTAATATGGGGCTGGTCACTATATCCAATGTTATTATGTCTCCCGACCTAAAGCTCGCAAAAGTTTACGTTACATTCCTGGGAAACACCCTCCCCCCGGAGAAATGCGTAGAAAAGCTGAATCTCAGAAAAAGCCACATCAGGTATTTGCTGGGAAAAAGCATCCGACTCAAATATACACCCGATCTTAAATTCTATTACGACGACACATTCGAATATGCCGACAGGATACAGAAGTTGCTAAACGACATCCATGACGACGACGAAAAAGAATAAAATATTTCCCGTTGTGAATTATGATGACGATGGCAGTATCGATGTTGCAGCAATGGATGAATCGTATAGCGATGTGATCATTCTTGCCGATAAGCCAAAGGAATGGTCCAGCAACGGCGTATTAAACGTTCTTAAAAAAAAGCTTGGCATAAAAAAAGCAGGACACTCGGGAACACTAGATCCGATGGCTACAGGACTCCTCGTAATATGTACCGGCAAAATGACGAAAAAGATTTCCGGCTTTATCGATTACAATAAAGAGTACGAGGGAATTATAAAGATCGGCGCAAAAACCGGGAGCTTTGACACCGAGACAGAGGAGTACGATCTAACTGACGCATCTCATGTAACAGATGAAGATGTGGAAGCCGTTCGGGAAAAATTCCTCGGCGAGATCATGCAGATACCGCCTATGCATTCTGCGCTTAAGCATAAAGGCAAACCACTTTACAAGCTCGCGCGCAAAGGAAAAGAGATAGATCGCGAACCCAGAAAGGTTACTATTTCTGAGTTTGAATTAAAGCGTATGACCGAGAACGAACTTGAGTTTCGCATCCTTTGTTCAAAAGGTACCTACATAAGAAGTATAGCAAACGATATCGGTGCTGAACTCGGCGTTGGCGGTTATTTGAAAGAATTAAGACGCACATCCGTAGGTGAATTTTCTATCAGCGATATGGACAGGGAAATTAATGGCATAAGGTATAGAGTTCTGCCTTCTGAATAGAATATTTGTATTGAAGAACAGCGTCTAATTTAGTAATTTAATTATTCTTTTCGCGAAAGCGAATTTTTGCTCTTAAATATAGATTTTGCGAAACAGAGAGATGGCTGAGTGGTTGAAAGCGGCGGTCTTGAAAACCGTTGAGGCAGCAATGTCTCCGGGGGTTCGAATCCCTCTCTCTCTGCTAAATACCCCTAAATTGGGGTTTTTTTATTCCTGACCAATAAAGAATTTAGAGTAATTTAGCATATTGTTGTAGATTTTTTCCACAGTGATTAAAGCTATTTAACTCAAGATTTTCGAATTCTCACGCTTACTCACCTTTTATTATTAGCTCTAAGGCTATTTTTTTACAATATTTATAGTTTTTATAGTAGATTTGTATTGCTAATTATTTTTAATTAGAATAAATTAGTATCCCTGCTAATATTTCTCCCTTATGTTAGTTCCGGGGCTTTTTATATGCACAATTCTTAACTAAACGGGAACAAGGGTATCACAACATGTCAAAAATTCTTATTGTAGACGATGAACAGCTTTCAAGGGTCATCCTTAAGCAGATCGTTACTAACATCGGGCATGAAGCCGTAGTCGTAGAAAACGGTGAAAAAGCTCTCGAAAGATTAAAGCAGATAAAGTTCGATATAGTTCTTACCGACTTCAGCATGCCTAAGATGAACGGGTTTGAACTTACAAAGAAAGCGCTCGAGATCGATCCCGCGCTCATCGTAATTCTTATCACTGCTTACGGTACTATTAAAGACGCTGTCGAGGCAATCAAACTCGGTGCGTTCGATTATCTTACCAAACCAGTCAATAAGGACGAGCTCGAACTTGCGCTAAAACGCGGTCTGGAAAGAATATCTCTCGTTAAAGAGGTAACTCTTTTAAGACAAAAAGTAGCAAAGGAAGAACAGGAGTTTGAATATCTCACAGAGAATAATGATATAAAGAAAATTCTCAACGAAGCGATAAAGCTCGGCGACAGTGATTCGACGATCCTCGTCACCGGTGAGAGCGGAACAGGCAAAGAGTATCTCGGACGCTTTATCCACAAAAACAGCCCGCGAGCGAATAACCAGTTCGTTGTTGTCAGTTGTTCCTCCGTGCCGAGCCAGGTGCTTGAGTCACAGCTCTTCGGTCACGTAAAGGGAGCATTCGATGATGCGCACGAGGATCATAACGGATATTTTGAGATAGCCGGTGACGGCACGATATTCCTCGACAATATTTCGGAACTCGATCCCCAGCTTCAGCTGAAGCTTGTCTCCGTGCTTCAGAATAAACAGTTTACACGCGTTGGCGATGATAAGGTCGTCTCCACAAACGCACGCATAATTGCTGCATCCAGCAAGAATCTGCAGGACATGATTAAAGAAGGTAAGTTCAGGGAAGACCTTTACTATATTCTGAACGTCTTCGAATTCCATCTCCCTGCATTGCAGGACAGACCGGAAGATATCATACTTTACTTCCTTAAGTTCGTCAATGAGTTCGCTAAGAAGAACAACAAGAAGATAAAGGAGATCTCGCCTGAGATAAAATCAGCGCTTCTCAGCTATGAATGGCCCGGAAACATCCGCGAACTCAAAAACACTGCCGAGCGTGTTACTATACTATCCGAGACAGGAAGGATAACCGCCGACCTGCTTCCCGATAAGATGTTCATGACGGACGGGGAGAGCGACGAAAGCGACATACTGCTCACTAACGATTTCAACGAGAACAAAAAGGAGATAATCCGTCAGTTCGAGAAAAAGTTTATCAGTAAGTTCCTCAAGCTCAATCGCGGTAATGTCACGGCAACAGCCCGCGAGATTAATTACCACCCGGTTACCCTAAGGCAGAAGATCATCAGCCTTGGTATAAATCCGAAAGATTTCAAAAAGAAACTCAACTAAGAAGTCTGTTAGACCTTAAGGGAGGTCTTACTAGAAAAAGAAATCCCGCTGTTCTTTTGAATGGCGGGATTTTTTATTAAACCGTTGTCTTTTGAAAATGTCTAATTTTAAAAAGACTATGAAGTATCATAATGACTATAAGCTAGGTCCGTGGCTAAAATTATTGCTGTTAGCGAAACTGAAATTCTTTGGATGGCTTTTTTATTAGAATCGATGAACCCGCTCATGTAGGGGTCGTCGCTGACGTCTACCACATGGACTATCGAATGCCTCTCCCTCTGGAATAGCGTGCTCTGTGCCGGCTGGAATGAAAAGTTCAGCGCTATGAGCAGTACCGCCGTAAATATCAGTCTCTTTGCGTCCATAAAAAAAATTAAGGATTATACCTCTTTTTAACAATGAACTAACCCTAAAATTACCATTGTAAGTAAAAAGGCTGTATTTTTCATAGTCAAATCAAAATAAATTTATTACATTTAATGTCTCTAAATTTTTGATTTAAAATAAATTTTAATTTACTATGGGAGCTAAATTTACTACAAGAGAATGGATTTTAATTTTAGTTTTAGTATGTGCCGGATGGTTGTCCTTATTAATTGCAACTTTACTATGTGGCAGTAATTCGGAGATTGTTAGTAATGTTTCATTTGCAAGTAGTGCTATATCGATAATCCTTGCAGTAATTGCTATCATATATACAGTAACTCAAGGTATTGCTCAAACTACTTATAGTAGTAATATTTCAAAAGAAGTTGGCAAATTATCTCAGAGTGTAACCGAAGTTAATAAATCTACTGAAAATCTAAAACAATTAGAAAATCTGAATGAGTTGAATAAATTACAGGATTTGAAATTTATACTAGAAGAATTTAGGGATAAAATTGAAGCAAATCTTCAAACTTCTGAAATAACTCAAAAAGAAATTTCGGATTTTAGAAAAGAATTCTCAGAAAATAATATTGCAAATGAGATAAATGAGAAGAAAGAAAAGAGTCCTGAAGTATTTGGTGTTAATGACTCACTTTTAAATGAGAAACAAATTGAGTATTTCTACAAAACTTTAACAAACAAGGATTTTGTAGCATTAGTGATTATTTTTTATTGTTATAAAAATAAAGTTAGGTTTACTCGTATAATTAATGAAAATTTAGTGCTAGGAGATAAAATCAAAGAAGAATATTTTAAAATAACTGGGTTTAAATATGATAAATTTTTTTATTGGGAAACTGGTGAGATGTATGGTAAGTTGTTTGAAAATTATTTTTCCTTGATAACCTTAGGATTGGTAATAACTGAGGACAGTATTATAACTAGAATAAATTCAACGCTTTTAGAAATGTTTAAAAAAGGTTTAGATGAAGAGAAGGATCTTGAGGAAGATACATTAATTTATTTTTTATACAAAAAGTTTTATCTGCCATATTCCTAAATTGCATAACAATAGTTAAATGAGTAATTTATACTTTCTAATCTAAGAGAGGGCTTTGCTCATAGGGTTAATAGCCGGTTTGATCACCGGGTTTCTGCTTTCCATGCCCCCCATGGGACCCACCAACTTTGCCATTATGGCAAAAGGGTTTAAAGGTGAAAGGAAAAATGGCATTGCAATCGGTGCCGGCGCGGGGTTTATGGATATGGTCTATATACTCATATCCTATGGCGGATTTGCCCTCATCATCGGATTGATCCCCGATTCCGTTATCGCTTTCTACGAAAGCAACACCCACATTTTCAAAATTGCTCTCACTTCCGTTGGCTGTGTTGTCGTCGTCTATTACGGGTTTAAGATAATGCGCACAAAGCTCGAATCTTCCGTCCGTGACAGGAACGTAAACGCCGAGGATTTCGAGAAGCAGATAAAGCACTCCCGCACCGTACTCGAACTCAATAGGCAGAGGCTCGATAAGTTTCTCCATACACATCTCTCCGAAAAAGCCCGTGAGAAAGAAAAACTGTATGAACACTCGGAAGAACACCTAAAAAAGCATCTCGATGAGGACCTTCATGATGAAGTGATCAAATTCAAACGCGACATCGAAAAAGGGGAGAAACAGCTCGAGGAGATAATGAACTCCGCGAACCATTCCCCCGATGACAATCCCCGTATATGGGCTAACTTTATAACCGGCTGTGTGATGTGTGTGTCATCCATTACTCTTCCGGCATCATGGTTTCTTATAGTGAGCTATCTCAAAGGCTACAAAATAATAGGTACGGATTTTCCCTCCGGTCTCGCGTACGGGCTTGGAGTATGGGCGGGATCCGTCGCGTGGTTCTATATTCTTGTAACGGCAATATCCAAAAATGTCCATAAGATAAGCCCCGGGGCTCTCAATAAGATCAATATTGCCGTAGGTGTAATACTCTTCGGACTGGGCTTTTTCCTTCTCTATAAAGTTTTCGACTACGCATTATCTTGATTGTTACATCACCCGTTTTTATTATTTGTTATATCTCCGTAAAATTAAAATGCTTAGGTATTACCTGATACAATATGGTTGTTGATAAGAAAATATGCGGTTACTGCCAGTCCCCGATAAAGAACGAGGCGGAGACAGTGGTCTGTCCCGGGTGCGGAACGCCTTATCATAAGGACTGTTGGAAAGAGAATAAAGGCTGTGCTGTTTATGGATGCAATGAAAAGGCGGTTTACATGCAGGAGTCTAGCGTCGGCGACATGTATGTTAATATCGAGTACCTAATCAACGAGAGAAGGTTTGCCGATGCCATCACTGAAGCCAAACGCATCATCGAAAGCGATGGCGACAGTATTAAAGCAAAACGCTATTACAATAAAGCGGTGTCACTCATCAATACGAAGATAAAACTCCTGAATGAAGCTGAGAATGCTTTTACGAAGGGGGATTACCGTAGTGCGGAGATTTATTACTCCAATGCGGTGCAGTTCCTTGATGATGAAGAGAGAAAAATGAATGATGCGCGTATCGCCGCCGTCAGGGAAAAGGTCCCCCAGGAGATTAAACGAAGAAAGATAAATAATTTTATAACGGGCTTTGTCGTAGTGCTGATACTCGTTGCGATCGCGTACGCTGCGTACTATTTCGTAGTACTGAAAGAAGACAGGGATTTTGCCGAGATAGAGAGAAAAGATAATACTGAGGACGTGAAAGAGATGGAGATGCAATTATCCGCCTACCAGCGGTTCGCCATGAAATACCGTGACGGGCGGAATTATGATAAAGCCATGGATAAGGTAAGTTACTTTTCCGGGATACTTGCCGACAGCCTTGCATCGAGTGACTGGCGCGGAGCGATGCGGTACCTCAAAAAAATAGATAAGGACAGGAGCGCAAAAACATACAGCGACGTTTACAGAAAGATTTACTCCTCCGCTTCATCCGAATTCAGCGAGAACGTTTCCACTGCAAAAAAGCTTAACTCGATGAAAAAGTACATCGAAGCCAAAAATATGATGGAGCAGGCTCTGGATATTATCAAGGAATTCCCCGATTCTAAAATTGCCGAGCAAAGAGAAAAGCTGAATTCCAATATTATGATACTCTCGGATAAGGCAGCATCCATGATGAAATATGAAAATATACAGGTCGAGATACAGGAAAAACTGGATGAACTGAAGAAATATGGTGGTGAAGCCGATACGAAATCGGATGCAACGACGGTACTAAACATAACGATCGAGGAAAAACTAAATAATTCCACATTTTTAGCTAAATCGAGCGAAAAAGGGTCCCTTTTGGCAGTAAAAGCGGGTGATTTTGGCTTTAAAGTGGGAGAATTCGTTAGTATCGACGCAACAAAGACCGGGACCGTGGACATTGAGACTCCCGACGGCAAAGAGATGACAATCCCCCTATATACCCCTGTAAAAGAGGAACTTGGTCTCACCAATATATCCCCGGACCGATACGAAAGGGAATCCATCCTCCAGAGACTCGAATATTTGAAGTCCCAGCGCAGTAGATTGGACAGCATTTTGAGCGTAAAATTGCTCTGAAAATGACCTCCTGATTCACCCCAAATCACATCACCTGGAGGGAGCTAAATAACAGTTCTGTATAAGAATTAAGCACTGGTTTGGTATTGCATTAAATCGTAAATATAGGTAATTTGATGCTTATCCCTTTTTCAGGGTGAAGTACGTTCGGGTAGGTAGCGAAGCGGTCAAACGCAACAGACTGTAAATCTGTCGACAAATGTCTTCGGAGGTTCGAATCCTTCCCTACCCACGACATACTATTTTCTTTTGCGAAAATTTTTTGCGGTGGTAACTCAATTGGTAGAGTCACAGCCTTCCAAGCTGTTGGTTGCGGGTTCGAGTCCCGTCCGCCGCTCGAGAAAAGTTTTTTGAAAGTGAAGTTCTTTTTCTAAAAAAGGAATTGCAATTGCTGATGTAGCTCAGTTGGTAGAGCACTTCCTTGGTAAGGAAGAGGTCACCGGTTCAATCCCGGTCATCAGCTCGAAAGAAAAAATTCTTACGGGTGTAGCTCAATTGGTAGAGTAGCGGTCTCCAAAACCGTTGGTTGGGGGTTCGAGTCCCTCCTCCCGTGCGAAAGAAGTTTTTAGAGTTTATTAATTTTTAATCCGGTACATGAAGGATAAAATCTTAGGTTATTTCACGGACGTTTACAAAGAGATGCGAAAGGTCACCTGGCCTAAAAAACAGGAGCTCATCGATTCGACAAAGATTGTGCTTGTGACTATGGTGTTGTTTGCGATTTTTGTTTACCTGATCGATAAGGGTATTAGTGAAATATTAAACGTGATATTCTAATGGTCGAAGAAAAAGATAACATAGAAAACGAAGAGACAACGGACGAGAAAGATCTCAACGTGGAGCAGGAGGATTCACAGGAAGAGTCCAATGACCCGCTCATGGAAGAAGTGAAAGAAGAAATGCAGGAGGCAGAGCGCGAAGAAAAAGAGCGCGAAGAGGTCTTTGAGCAGGCAGCAGTAGATAAGGAAAGGGACGATAGCGAAAGCGTAGAGGAACAACTCGAACAAAAGATGGAAGAGGAATACACCGACACCGGAAACGAAGCCGCTCCCACTGAGCAGGTGGAGGATTCACAGGAAGAGGAAGAGTCGGAAGAAGAGAAAGACGAGCAAAAGAAAGAAGAAGTCGAGCAGGTAGAAGAAACTATGGAAGGCTCCGCTGAAGGATCGGACGAAGAGAAAAAAGACGAGAACGTCATTGATATAGACGACGAGAGATATAGATGGTATGCTGTCAGGATAATCTCCGGACACGAAAACAAGGTAAAGGCATACCTCGACAGCGAAATAAAGACAGAAGGCTATGATGACAGGATAAAGAACGTTCTCATTCCGCTGGAAAAGGTGTTCGAAGTAAAAGGCGGAAAGAAAAAAGTAAAGTATAAGAACTTCCTGCCGGGATATATACTCATTCAGGCAGAGCTGGACGATAAGATAAGGAATTTCATTTCACAGGCGCCGTCCATAATCAACATGGTTGGCTCGAAGAGTGTTCAGGGAACTAAGCTCGAACCGATCCCGCTAAAGAAGAATGAAGTTAAGAGAATTGCTTCACTGCTGAGCGAGGAATCTGAAACCGAGAAGATAGATCTTCACCTGAATGTGGGCGACCCGGTAAAGGTTACCAGCGGTCCGTTCAACAATTTCAGCGGAAACGTGCTGGAGATAAACACCGAGAAGATGAAGGTAAAGGTGATGGTGAGCATATTTGGAAGAAAGACACCTATAGAGCTTGAGTTCACTCAAATTGAAAAAGAAAAATAACACATAACTTTTATATAATAATTCATGGCAAAAAAGATAGACGGCTACATTAAGCTGCAGATACCTGCAGGACAGGCAACAATGGCGCCACCGGTCGGACCGGCGCTCGGTCAGAGAGGTGTGAACGGTATGGAGTTCTGCAAGCAGTTTAATGCAAGGACACAGGACAAACAGGGTCTGATTATCCCTGTGGTTATCACGGTATTCTCCGATAAGTCATTCACATTCATTACAAAGACTCCTCCGGCGGCGGTATTACTGCTCAGAGCCGCAGGTCTTCCAAAAGGTTCTGGCGAGCCTAATAAGACTAAAGTAGGAAAAGTGAATGAAGGTCATCTCCGCGAGATAGCAGAGACTAAGATGAAGGACCTCAACGCGAGAGACGTTGAGCACGCAATGAACATGATCGCAGGTACTGCGCGAAGCATGGGCATCACAGTCGAGAAATAACTGAGAGATAAAAAAGAAAAATTTTAATCTGTATATAAGATGAAACTCACAAAGAATCAAAAAGCTGTAAAAGAATTATTCGATCCGGAAAAAATGTATTCCGTCGATGAAGCGGTAACTATATTAAAGAAATCCGCAAAAGCAAAATTCGACGAATCGGTCGAAGTAGCGATGAAGCTCGGTGTGGACCCAAAACACGCGGACCAGGTAGTAAGAGGAACCGTATCCCTTCCAAACGGAACGGGTAAAAGTGTCAGGGTGCTGGTGATCGCAAAAGAGGACAAGCATGAGGAAGCTAAAGAAGCTGGTGCAGACCACGTAGGATTCGAAGATTATCTGAATAAGATAAAAGAAGGCTGGACGGACATCGATGTCATTATCGCGACACCGGATTCGATGGCAGAGCTTGGAAAGCTCGGTAAAGTTTTGGGACCGAGAGGTCTTATGCCTAACCCCAAGAGCGGAACCGTAACTCCAAAGGTGGGCGAGGCAGTAAAAGAAGTTAAAGCAGGTAAAATAGATTTTAGAGTTGATAAAGCAGGTATCGTACATTCAGCAGTCGGAAAGGCTTCATTTGCAGAAGACAAACTGGCAGAGAATATTTCGACATTCATTAGCACGATCATAAAACTGAAACCTGCGGCAGCAAAAGGCACGTATGTAAAGTCGATCTATGTTTCGACCACGATGGGACCGGGAGTACAGATAGACCCGGCGCAGACAGCAGGTAAAAAGGCTGCCTAATGTAGTGAACCGGTGAATAACCGGTTATTAAATAGCTTACGCACTCAGTATAATTATATGGTATCTTGTCAGAACCTCGCTTCACGCTCCCGACAGGTACCGCTGATTTCACAAACAAAGTAAAAATGGATAAACAGCAAAAAGCAGATCTGACCAACGAGCTGAAAGACATGTTTGACAATGCAGGCGCGCTGTACATGACCGATTTTACGGGCATGACGGTAGCCGATGTAGAACAGTTACGTGACGAATTCTACAAAGCTAACGTAAAATACAGAGTAGTAAAGAACACGCTTGCCTTACGTGCTTTAAAAGAGTCCGATAAGTATTCCGAATTTTCGGATAAGTTCGCGGAGTTTCTAAAAGGTCCTACTAGCATCGCATTTTCGGATGACGACCCGATAGCACCCGCAAAGATCCTGAAAAAGTTCTTCGACGATAAGGAAAGGCCTGTTTTTAAGATGGCGATGGTCGAGAACGAATTTTACGGGTCGGACAAACTAAAGCAGTTAGCGTCTTTACAGTCCAAAGAGGAACTAATTGGAGGCATAATTTATTGTATAAATTATCCAATAACCGGTATCGTTGGCGCTATAAATTCGACTATGCGAGACTTATTCAGTGTGATCGAAGAAGTTGCAAAGAAACAAAACAATTAAAATTTTAAATACTAATTTAATAAAGGAATAAAAAATGTCAGTAGAAGAATTGGTAGACGCGATATCGAAGCTTACCCTTTCGGAAGCATCGGATCTTAAAAAAGCGCTCGAAGAGAAGTTTGACGTGCAAGCAGCAGCTCCTATTATGATGGGTGGTATGATGCCTGCAGGTGACGGCGGCGCAGGTGCGGCAGCAGAAGAGAAGACGGAATTTACCGTTGAGCTCGTAGAAGCAGGCGCACAAAAGATCAACGTTATCAAAGCAGTTAAGGCTGCGACCGGTCTTGGATTAACCGAAGCTAAGCAATTAGTTGAAGGTGCACCAAAACCTGTAAAGGAAAATGTATCTAAGGAAGAAGCCGAGAAGCTGAAAGCTGAATTAGAAGCTGCAGGCGCAAAGGTAGAACTTAAGTAAATTTCCTAAACAGAAAATATATCCAAAACATCCAAATTGAATTTATTTCTTTTTATAATATGAATAGTCCCGTCCCGGAAAACCGGGAACGGGATTGTTCATTAATTTCATCGGAGGAATAAACATGCCAACAAGCGAAGTAAAGATGGGGCTGCCTCCCATCAATGATAAGAATGATAGGCTAACATTTTCAAAGTCAAGGATAACGAGTGATCCCGAAGATCTATTAAACGTTCAGGTACAATCCTATTTGGATTTCCTCCAGGAGAACGTTCCCGCGAATAAGAGAAAATCCGTCGGATTACAGAAAGTATTCGAAGACAACTTTCCTATTACGGACTCGAGAGAGACCGCAATACTGGAATTCGTAGAGTATTATGTTGAGAAACCACCTTACACTATTATAGAGTGCCAGGAGCAGGGACTGACCTATTCGGTTCCTATCAAAGTAAAGCTCAGGTTATCGACAAAACCAAACGCTGCCGCGAAAGAGTATAACTACGTTCTGGAACAGGACGTGTATCTCGGAAATCTTCCTTATATGACACAAAGAGGAAGCTTCATTATCAATGGCGCCGAAAGGGTTATCGTGAGCCAGCTTCACAGGTCGCCGGGTGTTGTATTCGGCGAATCCACGCACGCAAACGGCACGAAGCTGTTTTCTGCGAGGGTCATTCCTTACAAAGGTTCATGGGTGGAATTTACGACAGACATTAACGACCTGCTTTACGCATACGTAGATAGAAAGAAGAAATTCTACTTCTCTACACTGCTAAAGGCTCTGGGCTTTAACGAAAAAACTCAGATGCTCGAGCTGTTCGGACTGGTCGAGACGATCAATATTAACAACAACAATTACCTCGATTATGAGAATAGGGTGGTTGTCGAGAATGTTATAAATAAAGAGACGGGCGACGATCTCGAAATTCACGAGAACACTGCTTTATCCAAAGAGCAGTTAGTCGAAATAATGAATGCGAAGATAAAGGAACTGAAGGTGCTCAAACCTGATGCTACCGACGGTGAGATTATCATCTATAATACTATAATGAGCGATGATGAAGAAAGCGATATACTTGTAGAAAAAGCCGCGGAGATAGATAAGATCGGCGGAAAGAAATCCCGCATGATGATGGAAACAGACGCAGAGACAGCAAAGAGCTATATCGAAAAGCTGTTCTTTAATCCGAAGAAATACGACCTCGGAAGCGTCGGAAGATACAAAATAAATTACAAGCTGGGTCTGAAGATCGACCCGCATATCACTATATTAACTCTCGAAGATATAGTAGAGATAATCAGCTATATCAGGGACCTCGTCGATAATAAGATGACTGTGGATGATATTGATCACCTTGGAAATAGAAGAGTAAGGACGGTTGCGGAGCAGTTAGCACAGCAATTCGGACTTGGTCTATCCAGAATGATAAGGACTATCAGGGAAAAGATGAGCATACATGACGAGGACAGCCTTACCCCGTCGAGACTGATAAGCGCGAGACCAATAACCAGCGCGCTGGCATCATTCTTCGGAACAAGCCAGCTGTCGCAGTTCATGGATCAAACGAACCCTCTATCCGAAATGACACACAAGAGAAGGATCAGTGCACTCGGACCGGGCGGTCTGTCCAGGGAGAGAGCAGGCTTCGAAGTTCGTGACGTTCACTATACTCACTACGGACGTCTCTGTCCTATCGAAACCCCGGAAGGTCCTAACATCGGACTCATCTCCTCGCTTTGTATTCACGCGAGAGTGAACGATCTCGGATTCATCGAGACTCCTTACAGAAAAGTAGTAAACGGAAAAGTAACAAACGAAATAGAATACCTTTCGGCGGAAATAGAAGACCTTTTCAAGATCGCGCAGGCAAATGAGCCGGTGGATAACAAAGGTAACTTCCTGAACGAAAAGGTAAGAGCAAGATTCAGAGGAGACTTCCCGACACTTGGGCACGAAGAAGTGGAATACATGGACATTGCGACCAACCAGATCGTGAGTGCGGCGGCGGCATTGATACCGTTCCTCGAGCACGATGACGCTAATAGAGCGCTGATGGGTAGCAATATGCAGAGGCAGGCAGTTCCTCTGCTCAGACCGCAGTCGCCGTTCGTCGGAACCGGCTTTGAAGAGATTGTAGCCAGGGATTCAAGATCGATGATAGCTGCGGAAGCCGACGGTGTTGTTGAGTATGTATCGGCTGACAGGATAATAGTTAAATACAGTATAAGAGAAGATTCGGAAGAGAACCTGCTGAATTTTGAAGACGCGCAGAGAGTAGAATACAGATTGACAAAGTTCCTCAGAACGAACCAGGACACTTCGATTAACCAGAGACCGATTGTAATTGAAGGTCAAAGGGTTAAGAAAGGCGACATCCTGGCTGACGGTTCATCTACGGACAATGGCGAGCTGGCACTCGGAAGGAACGTGCTGGTTGCATTCATGCCGTGGAGAGGATATAACTATGAGGATGCTATTATCATCAGCGAAAGGATAGTGTCCAAAGACGTTTACACATCCGTTCACATCGAAGAATTCAGCCTCGAGGTAAGAGATACCAAGAGGGGCGAGGAAGAGCTTACTAAGGAGATCCCGAACGTAAGTGAAGAAGCTACTAAAGACCTCGACGAGAACGGTATTATAAGAATAGGTGCTGAAGTAAAAGAAGGCGACATACTCATCGGTAAAGTAACCCCGAAGGGCGAAACCGAGCCGACACCGGAAGAAAAGCTCCTTAGAGCGATATTCGGTGATAAAGCCGGCGACGTTAAAGACGCATCTCTCAAAGCTCCTCCCGGACTCAAGGGAATAGTAATCAATAGAAAGCTATTCTCCAGAAAGACCAGGGACACTGAGAGCAAGAGAGAAGAAAAGAAGAAGATTGACAGGTACGAATCAAACCGAAAAGAAGAGATAAAGGAAGCAACGGAGAAGTTCGCCGAGAAGCTGGGTATCCTGCTGAATGGAAAAGACTCCACCGGCGTAAGGGATGCAAAAGGCAACATGGCGATCAGGAGCGGGGTACACTTTAAAAAGGACACCTTCACCACGATGCTCGAAAAGAAAACACACGACCTAAACGACTTCGATTACGACAGCGAATGGGTAGCCAATAAGAGATCCAATGAAATGCTTCCGGATATCTATAAGAACTATAAGTACAAGATCAACGAGATAGAAGAGAAGTACAAAAGATTAAAAGTAAAAGTAACGCTTGGTGACGAACTGCCAACTGGTGTAGTTAAGCTGGCAAAGGTGTACGTAGCGAAAAAGAGGAAGCTGTCGGTCGGTGATAAGATGGCTGGTAGGCACGGAAACAAGGGTGTTGTCGCAAAGATAGTACCCGTGGAAGACATGCCGTTTATGCCGGACGGAACCCCGATAGACATCCTGCTTAACCCGCTTGGTGTGCCTTCGAGGATGAACCTTGGTCAGCTGTATGAAACAGCGCTCGGATGGGCGGCAAACGTCCTCGGTGTGAAATTCGCTACACCGATCTTCGACGGAGCTACAGTGGAAGAGATAGAGAAGAACCTCGAAGCAGCAGGTCTTCCTACCAATTCCAGAACTGAGCTTTTCGACGGAAGAACGGGCGAGAAGTTCGACCAGAGGGTTACGATAGGTTATATTTACATGCTCAAGCTGTCGCACCTTGTCGATGATAAGATACACGCAAGGTCGATTGGACCATACTCTCTTATCACTCAACAGCCACTGGGAGGTAAAGCCCAGTTCGGCGGACAGAGGTTTGGAGAGATGGAATGCTGGGCACTTCAGGGCTACGGCGCTGCGAACGTATTGCAGGAAATGCTTACGGTTAAGAGTGACGATGTTCAGGGAAGAAGCAAGGTATATGAATCGATCATTAAAGGGGACAACCTGCCCGAACCGGGTACTCCGGAATCCTTCAACGTACTGCTGAAGGAACTGCAGGGATTATGTCTCGATATAAATCTCGAATGATAACGGTGTATTATATCAGGAAAAGAAAAAAACAAACTAAATTTTAAAACCGGAGTCAACATGGCAATTAAACAAGAAAGAAAACCAAAAAGATTTAATAAGGTCTCGATAAACCTTGCTTCGACCGAATCTATCACCGCAAGTTCATACGGTGAGGTGACAAAGCCGGAAACGATCAACTATAGAACGTTCAAACCGGACAAGGACGGTTTATTCTGCGAGAAGATATTCGGACCGGTAAAGGACTGGGAATGTCACTGCGGAAAATACAAAGGCATAAGATACAAAGGTATTGTCTGCGACAGGTGCGGTGTGGAAGTAAATATGAAGAGCGTTAGAAGGGAAAGAATGGGGCACATTGCTTTGTCCGTTCCCGTGGTTCACATATGGTACTTCAGGTCGCTTCCTTCAAAGATCAGCCACTTGCTGGGTATTTCCAATAAAGACCTCGAAAAGATAATTTACTATGAGACATACGTAGTAGTAAACCCGGGTAAGACAAAGTACAAGAGATTGGAATTCATTACCGAGGAAGAATATAACGAAGTGATGGACTCGATGAGCGAGGAAGAACTCGACCTGCCCAACGACGATCCTAAGAAATTCTACGCGGATCAGGGCGGTGTTGCTGTTAAGGAACTGCTCAGAAGCGTACCGATAGAAGAAGAGATCGTAAGATTAAGAGAAGAATTGAAGGACAGCCCTTCAGCTCTGAAGAAGAACGAGAATATTAAGAGGCTCAGAGTACTTGAAGCATTCAGAAAATCTGAAGACGAAAGACCGAATAAACCCGAATGGATGGTGCTGGACGTAGTACCGGTTATTCCGCCGGAACTCAGACCGCTCGTACCGCTGGAAGGCGGAAGGTTCGCGACAAGTGACCTTAACGACCTTTACAGAAGAGTTATTATCAGGAATAACAGGCTTAAGAGGCTGATGGAAATTAAAGCTCCGGAAGTTATTCTCAGGAACGAAAAGAGAATGCTTCAGGAAGCGGTCGACGCTCTGCTGGATAACTCGAGAAGAGTAACCGCAGTTAAGGCTGAGAACAGGGCGCTCAAGTCACTCTCCGATATACTTAAAGGAAAACAGGGAAGGTTCAGACAGAATCTTCTCGGTAAGAGGGTTGACTATTCCGGACGTTCGGTTATCGTTGTAGGTCCTGAATTGAAGCTTCACCAGTGCGGTCTGCCAAAGGACATTGCGCTGGAGCTCTTCAAGCCGTTCGTAATAAGAAGATTAATAGACAGGGATTACGTCAAGACTGTTAAGAGCGCTAAAAAGCTCATCGACAGAAGAACCCCGGAAGTATGGGACATTCTGGAAAACGTTATCGACGGACACCCTGTATTACTAAATAGAGCGCCAACTCTTCACAGGCTCAGTATCCAGGCATTCCAGCCGGTGCTGATCGAGGGAAAGGCGATTACGCTTCACCCGCTCGTATGTACTGCGTTTAACGCTGACTTTGACGGTGACCAGATGGCAGTTCACGTACCGCTTTCATATGATGCACAGCTCGAAGCCGGTATTTTGATGCTTTCATCTCACAATATTCTTTCACCTGCAAACGGTGCGCCTAGTATCGTACCTAACCAGGAAATGATCCTCGGATGTTATTATGTAACGAAAGAAATGAAGGGAGATAAGGGTGAAGGCATGACGTTCGCTTCACCTGAGGAAGTACTGCTCGCTTACGATCTGAGACAGGTTGGACTTCACGCTGCAATAAAAGTAAGGAACAAAGGTGAGATAATTGAGACGACGGTAGGACGCGTGATATTTAATCAGATAGTTCCGGAAGGAGTGCCGTACATAAACGAACTTCTGAGAAAGAAAAAGATCTATGAAATAATCAGTATGATATATAAGACGGTCGGAAACCTGAGAACTGCGCAGTTTCTGGATGACCTCAAGGAGATCGGATTTAAATATTCGACTATCGGCGGACTTTCCGTAAATATCGACGACATCGAGATCCCGAATAACAAATGGGAGATCATAGACGAAGCCCAGAAGAGGGTGGACGTTATCGAAAAGTCTAAGAGAAGAGGTATTATCTCCGAGAACGAAAGATATAACAAGGTTATTGATATTTGGACACACGTTAGAGACGAAGTTAAGAGGGAGCTTATGACGAACCTTACAAGGTCGAAACAGGGCTTTAACTCTCTTCACATGATGATAGACTCCGGCGCGAGAGGTTCAGCCGATCAGGTTAGCCAGCTTGCGGGTATGAGGGGTCTTATGCAGAAACCGCAGAAATCGTTAACAGGTCAGGCAGGCGAGATCATCGAAAACCCTATCCTTGCTAACTTTAAGGAAGGGCTGTCGATCCTCGAATACTTTATCTCGACTCACGGAGCGAGAAAAGGTCTTGCCGATACGGCGCTAAAGACTGCGGACGCGGGTTACTTGACAAGAAGGCTTGTTGACGTAGCTCAGGACGCTATCATTTCTGAAGTCGATTGCGGTACGATTAGAGGTGTTGAAACGGAAGCGTTGAAAGAAGGTGAAGATATTAAGGAAACACTTGCGGAAAGGATACTCGGAAGGGTTGCAACCCACGACGTAGTTCATCCGCTTACAAAAGAGATCATTGTAAAAGCAGGCGAGGAAATTACCGAAGAAAAAACTGAAATAATTTCCGATTCGCCGTTAGAATCTGTTGAAATAAGATCGGTACTTACATGTGAATCCAAGCGCGGTGTTTGCGCTAAGTGTTACGGCAGAAACCTTGCAACAGGTAAGATGGTAGAGGTTGGCGAGGCAGTAGGTATTATCGCCGCCCAGTCTATCGGTGAGCCGGGTACACAGCTTACACTTAGAACGTTCCACATCGGTGGTACTGCAAGTAAGATCATTGCTCAGTCACAGGTCGCTACTAAGTTCGAAGGTAAGACGAAATTTGAAAATTTAAGAATAGTTGAATATAAATCTGCTGTGGGTACGACATCGATGTCTCTCAGCAGGAACGGTGTGATCAATATTGTTGACGACTCTGGATCTGTATTAACACGTTATCATGTGCCTTACGGTTCTAACCTGATGGTATCGGATAAGCAGGCGGTTAAGAAGAACCAGATGCTTTACGAATGGGATCCGTACAACTCTGTTATCGTTGCGGAAAACGATGGTAGCGTAAGATACCTCGATATGGAAGAGGGCAAGCAGTATGAACTTATCAAAGACGAGCAGACAGGACACTATCAAAAGACAGTGGTCGAGAGCCGTGATAAGACAAAGAGCCCGGCTATCCAGATCGTGGATGGAAATGACAAGGTATTGAGTACTTACCTCATTCCGGCAAAAGCTAACTTGCTGGTAGATGACGGCACCGAAGTAAAAGCCGGTACTATCCTTGTTAAGATCCCGAGAGAATCCGGTAAGACCAGGGACATCACCGGTGGTCTGCCGAGAGTAACTGAGCTGTTCGAAGCAAGAAGTCCTAACGATCCTGCAAAGATTGCTGAGATCGACGGTAAGGTCGAGATCGGTAAACTGACCAGGGGAAGCAGGGAGCTGAGAATACACTCACTCGACGGAAGTAAAGTAGTTGATTATAAAGTGCCTATTGGAAAGCATATCCTCGTTAGAGACGGCGACATCGTTAAATCTGGTGAGCCGTTGACAGGCGGTGCGTTCGACCCGATAGATATTCTAAAGATACAGGGTGTATCATCTGTACAGGAATATCTTGTAAATGAGATTCAGGAAGTTTACAGGATCCAGGGTGTGAAGATAAACGATAAGCACATCGAAGTTATTGTGAAGCAGATGCTTCAAAAGGTAAAAATAACCGATCCGGGTGATACGAGATTCCTCGAAGGTGATATCGTTCACAAGAATCTCTTCACCGATGCTAATAATGAGCTGAAAGGAAAGGTTATCGTTACCGACGTAGGCGGAAGCAACGTAAAGATAGGCGATACATTAACCAAGAAAGAAGCTAAGGATATCAAGGCTGAACTTAAGAAGAAGGACAAAGAACAGATCAAGACAAGAGATGCAATGCCTGCGACAGCAGACGCGATACTTCTCGGTATCACTCAGACTTCACTCACCACGGACAGCTTTATCTCGGCGGCATCGTTCCAGGAGACCACCAGGGTACTCACCGATGCGGCTATAAAGGGTAAAGTCGATAATCTGCTGGGATTGAAGGAAAACGTGATCATCGGACAGCTTATACCTGCCGGTACAGGACTCAAGAAATACCGTGACCTGATCGTAATGAAGGAAAGGGAATCGGGCTCAGAACCTGTAGAAATAGAGGTAGAAGCCGAAGAAGAGAAGGTAGAAGCATAAAAAACGTAATTTAGTCATATTTAAGCCATCCTGTTGCAAAATGGGATGGCTTTTTTTGTACTCCTCCAAAAGCTCACCACCGACCTAAAAATATAAATTTCATAGAAATAATGTTTGACTTTTAAAAGAAATTAGTTATTTTTGTATATAAAGTGGGGAAAAGTGGGGAGATGTGGAGACCCTTCCCTTAAATTTCCGCTAAAACAAGCATTTTTTAATGTTTCAAGGACACGCAATATGCAATCTTGACGCGAAGTCCAGGCTCATGATTCCGGCTAAATTCAGGAAATACATGACGCCTGAGGCTGATAATAAGCTTATCCTTACCAGAGGCATGGATAAGTGTCTGCTCGTCTATCCACAGGACGAGTGGGATAAGGTAAAAAATGCTCTCAGCGGATACAATTCATTTAACCGGGATCAGCGTTATTTCATTCGTGAATTTTTTATGTATGTAAATGAATGCGAACTTGATTCCCAGAACAGGATATTAATTCCGCCTCAATTGATGGAATATGCGGGACTTCAAAAAGAAATAGTAATGCTGGGACTGATGGACAAGATGGAGATCTGGAACCCGAAGACAAAAGAAGAATATGATAAGTCGCAAACGCAGACCTATGAAGAGATCGCGGAGAAAGTCTCGGAGATAATCGAAGCCAAGAAAAACGGCGGAACTTCCTCCTAAGGATGTATAAGGATGAATTCCATACACCCGTTCTTTTAAATGAAGCCATAGAATATCTACTCAATCCTGAATTTAAGAATTATGTGATAGCGGACTGCACGCTCGGCGGCGGCGGATACTCGGAGCTGATCTGCGAAAGAACCTCCCCCGAAAGCAAAGTGATCTGCATAGACAAAGACCTTTACGCGATAGCCCACGCAAAGAAAAAGCTGAGCCGGTTTAAGGGTAAGACGCTTTTTGCGAATGGCAACTTCGGTAACCTAAAAGAACTGCTAAGTAAAGAAGGCATTGAGAAAGTATCCGGAATTGTGATGGACCTGGGGCTTTCATCTTACCAGCTGGAATCGGAAGAAGGATTTAGCTTTATGAGGGATACGGCGCTGGATATGAGGGCGTACAAGGAGGATGAGATAACCGCGGGAGAGGTGGTGAACGAGTACACGGAAGGTGAGCTGATGAGGGTGTTCGAGGGGTACGGAGAGATAGGGGACGCGAGGAGGCTCGTGAGAGCGATAGAGACCAGGCGCAGGAGTAAAGAGATACGGACGACGTTTGATCTGGTGGGGATAGTGGATGATGAGTACAGGATAGACAAGAAGAACAGGGCAAATTTTTTGGCGAAGATATTCCAGGCTTTAAGGATAGAAGTGAATGCGGAGATGAAAAATCTCGAACGGGTTTTGGAAGATTCGGTAGAACTTCTGGAGCAGGGAGGCAGGCTGGTAGCAGTCTCTTACCATTCACTGGAGGACAGGATAGTAAAGAATTTCCTGAAAGACAAATCGAAGAGAGAGAAAGTTTCAAAGTATAAGAAAGCAGAAGTTACGGGAGCGGAGCCGGTGTTTAAGATATTGACGAAGAAAGCAGTAACACCGGGTTACGAGGAAGTAAAGCATAACACTAGAGCAAGGAGCGCAAAGCTCAGAGCCGCAGAAAGGCTTTAAAAACGAGGATATTTTAAATGAGAAGGAAGCAGTCGCTAGCGGAGGAAAAGCAAAAGGTGAAGATATCGGTCTTCTACGCACTACTGTCATTGACCCTCATCGCAATTCTTATAGTCTTTTACATAAATAACATAATAGCGTCCAACAACCTGTCCGTCGAGACGAACAAGCTCAAAGGCGATATAAACGACGTGAAGCAGACGAATGATTTTTTGATGACGGAGGTGGAGAAGCTGAGCAGTTTTGAGAGGATAAAGCAGGTAGCGGAAGAGAGGCTCAACATGGTGTATTCTGATTCGGTGATAGACGAGGGAAAAGTAATAATCTTAAAAAAATCGGACCTGGAATCAAACTAATACTATTTTTTGAAGGATAGCTTCAAAATATCAAAAGATCCAAACCAGAAGTACAACAGAAGAGTAAACTTCTTTGCAATCATCTTTTGCCTGCTCTTTACGGCGGTTGTGGTAAAGCTTTTCGTGATCCAGATAATGGAATCGGAGAAATACAAGATCGCCGCAAAGAAGCAGTACGAGACAAAGATAGTACTGTATCCATCAAGGGGACTGATATTCGACAGGAATATGAACCTGCTCGTGTCAAACTCTTACAGGGTGTCCCTTGCGGTCGATCCGAACATGGTAGAGGATCCGGATAAGCTGGCTGACATACTGGCGGGGAAATTTCACAAGGACAGGAAAGAATATCTCGACAAGATAACGGCGGAGAACACTTCCTTTATTTACCTGGAAAGGAAAGTAGATCCGGAGAACGTAGGCGGTCTGGACACACTTGAATATCCCGGACTGATAGTTCTCAATGAGCCGACAAGAGTTTACAATTACGGTTATCTCGGTTCTCAGGTACTCGGATTCACGAATAACGAGAACAGGGGACAGATGGGTATCGAGCTGTCGCTCAATGATAAGCTAGCGGGTAAGGACGGATTTATGATAATGCAGAAGGACGGAAAGGGCAACACCCGTCCGGCATTGAACTATCCGCGCAAGGAGCCGGTAAAAGGAAACAATGTAGTTCTCACGATAGACATCAACATACAGAGGATCGTCGAAGAGGAACTGGCAAAGGGTGTAAAGGAATTCCAGGCTGACGGCGGTAAGGTGGTAGTGCTGTCCACGCAAACGGGAGAGATACTCGGAATGAGCTCATACCCGACATTCGACCCAAACAACATCACCTCAGCCGATACCGTCGGAATGAAGAATAAAGTACTCTCCGATATATATGAGCCGGGGTCAACATTCAAACTAATCACGGCAGCCGGCTCATTAGAAGAAAATCTTGTGGATGTATCCACGATCATAAATACGCAGGGCGGAGGCGACTTAACGGTTAAGGATGAACACGGAGCGAGCAGTATGACATTCCAGCAGGTATTGGAGCAGTCGAGCAACGTAGGTATGATGAAAACTGCCAGAATGCTGGGACCGGAAAGAATTTATAAGTATGCCAGGGATTTCGGAATCGGAATTTATACCGGTGTCGAACTTCCGGGTGAGAACAAAGGTCTTTTGAAAAGACCGGTGGATTTTACGGGACAGACGCTAGAATACATGGCAATAGGCTACCAGGTAATGATAAACGAGATGCAATTAGCGACAGCATACGGAACGATAGCAAACAACGGGATGATGATGGCTCCTTACATTGTGAAGAGGGAGCTGGGACTGGATGGAAAGGTAGTATTTGAGAACAAGCCGACACAGGTAAGGCAGGTCGTTTCGCAATTAACGGCGCAGAAGATAAACATGCTATTATACGGCGCGGTACAGAGAGGAACGGGTAAGGTTGCCCAGATAGAAGGCGTGAACGTATCGGGTAAGACGGGAACGGCTCAGAGGCTGGTGAACGGTTCATATTCGAGCGCGTCGCACAACGCTTCATTCGTCGGGTTCTTCCCATCAGAAAACCCGGTGATACTCATTGCCGTGGTAATAGATAACCCAAAATCAGGGCAGTTTTACGGAGGACATGTATCAGCTCCAATATTTAAAAATATCGCAACAAGGATAATCGGTTACAAAGGTTTGTCCGACTATTCGAGTACACAGCTGATAAACGCAAACTATGAGAAGCTAAACCAGGACGAATATCAATTTGCATCGCTGACAGAAAACGAGATGTACCTTCCCAACCTGGTAAACCTGAGGGAAAAAGACGCTATCGACATTCTGACCGAGAAGGGAATACAGTACGAGCTGGTGAAGGAAGTAACAGACATGAAGACGACCGATAATACCGGGTATGAGTTTATCGTCGCGGACCAGTTCCCGGCGGCGAACACATTAATAAATCTAAAGGCAGGCGAGAAGATAAAGATACACGTTATCAGGAAGAAGCCCGGAGAAAAAAATCTATATAAAGTGCCTGACGTAACCAATCAGAGTTTGAGAAAGGCGATAAACACGATGGTCAACGCGGGATTCAGGGTGCACATAAGCGGAAGCGGTAAGGTGGTTGGGCAGGACCCCAAACCGGAATCCCAGGAGCTGTATAAGACGGAAGTCACGCTTTTTTGCGAGAACGAATAATTTTTATGAATGATGAAGTTTTCAGAGTTATCTGATAAAAGTTCTTTGAAACCTGTCGAGATCAGGGATGATTTTGAAGTAAAAGGTCTGGCGTACGATTCGAGAAAAGTAAAAGAAGGATACATCTTCTTTGCCATAATAGGATACGAGGATGATGGAAATAAGTACATAAAGGACGCGCTGGCAAACGGCGCAGGGGCTGTGATAACCGAGAGGATAGAGGGCAATGAATACGCGGGGGAACTGGAAAACGGCAATAGAAAGAAGATCCACGAAGCACAGGATATCAGGAAAGTAATGGCGGAGATGAGCCGGGAGTTTTACGGTAACCCGGCAGAGCAGATAAAAGTTATCGGTGTAACGGGAACAAACGGCAAGACAACGATAACATACCTGATGAAAGCGGTGCTCGAGAAGGCCGGAAGTAAAACGGGATTGGTAGGGACGATAAGTTACGACGCAGGCGGTGAAAAAATGGGGTCTACGCTGACAACACCCGACTCGATAGAGATCTTCGGAATGCTGAGGGAGATGGCTGATAACGGGATGAAGTATTGTGTGATGGAGGTTTCGTCGATAGCGCTGGAGCTAAAGAGAGTTTACGGGTTGGATTTTACGGCAGGTATATTTACGAACCTGAGCAGTGAGCACCTGGACCTGCATTCGAACATGGAGAATTACTTTAACGCAAAGAAGATATTATTCGACGGATTAAGCAAAGAGAGTTTCGCGGTCTCGAACGCGGATGATGAATACGGTAAAGCAATACTAGACGACACAAAGGCAAAGAAGATATTTTATTCGATAGATAAAGAGAGTGATTACAGAGCGGAAGACATAAAGCTGGGAATAGACGGACTTGAATTTAAAGCAGTAACAAAAGAGGGAGAGTTTAAAATGAAAAGCGGATTAACAGGACGGTTCAACGTATCGAACATGTTAGCCGTAATGGCGACGGCAAATGCTCTGCGGGTAGATATGGAAATCATCCGTGAGGCAGTTGCCGATTTTCGTGATGTGGACGGCAGATTCACCCGCATAAAGCTTCCAAACGGAGCATATGCAGTGGTGGATTATTCTCATACCTCCGATTCATTAAAGAACGCTGTCGAGGCGGCGAGAGAGATCGTGGAAGAGCAGGGTGAAGGAAGAGTTGTAACGGTATTCGGATGCGGAGGCAACAGGGACAGGACGAAGCGTCCGGTCATGGGAAAATACGCAACGAGTTTATCGGATTATTCCATTATTACCTCCGACAATCCAAGATTCGAAGAACCAATGGCTATAATTAACGAAATACTTTCGGGTGTGGAGACGGAAGGAAATTTTGAAGTGGATGAAGACAGGGAAGAAGCGATAAGGAAAGCGATAGAGTATTCGAAGAAGGGTGACCTGGTACTGATCTGCGGTAAGGGACACGAGACATACCAGGAAGTAAGAGGAGTGAAGACGCATTTCGATGATAAGGAGATGGTAGCGAAATATTCAAATCTTGCAAAATGATAAAGCTTGATGACTTTTTAAGCTTAAAAGGAAGCAAGATATACAATAGAGTTTGTTTTAGGAGAACAAATATCACCGGTGTAGGCATTGACTCGCGCACCATAAAAAAAAGCGAGGCGTTCTTTGCGATTAAAGGTGAAAGTACCGACGGCCATAAGTACCTCGAGCAAGTAGTAAAGAAAGGAGTAAATCTTGTTGTCATTTGTTCGAGGAACCGGGCGCAATTTGAAAAAACGTTAAGTAAAACCCCTTACGTTACTGTGCCCGATACTATTTCTGCCCTGGGAGAGTTAGCCCACAACCACAAATTAAAGTTCAAAACCCCCTTTTTGGCTATAGGTGGCAGTAACGGGAAAACAACAACCAAGGATCTGGTTAGCGCGGTACTTTCATCTAAATTTAAAGTTCTCAAGACCGAGGGAAATTTTAACAATCACATAGGACTCCCTCTAACGATCCTGAGAATTAATTCCAAACACGAGTTCGCGGTGCTCGAAGTCGGAAGCAACCACTTCGGCGAGATAGAGTACCTTAATAAGATAGCCGAACCTGATTACGGATTAGTAACAAATATCGGCAAGGAGCATTTAGAGTTCTTTAAAAATGAAAGAGGAGTAGCAAAAGCAGAGTTCGAGCTTTATGATTATTTAAGAAGAGAGGAAGACGGCGTTTGTTTTATGAACATGGATGATAAGTACATAAGAGAATACGCTAAGAAACTGGGAAAGAAGAAAAAGTTCACCTACTCCTACGGATACAAGACGGATGTCACGGGAAAGTTCGTAAAGTTCAGCAAGGATTTCGAGCCGGTGATAAGAGTGAAAGGGATGGGAAAGGATTTTGAGGTAAAGATAGCGACATTCGGGAAGCATTCGATATACAACGGGCTGGCGGCGGCGGCAGTGGGATTATATTTCGGAGTTTCCACTGCGGGAATAAAGAGGACGCTGGGAAATTTCAAACCGGCTAGTTCAAAGCGAATGGAAGTATTAAAACACAAAGGAATGATATTTATTAACGACGCATATAACAGCAATCCAAACTCAGTGCAAATGGGATTAGAGACACTCAAAGAGTACAATGGAAAAGGCAATAAGTACATATTGCTGGCTGATATGCTGGAGCTGGGTAAGTCGAGTAAGAAAGAGCATTCGGATATCGGGAAGCTGGTAAAGAAAATGGGATTTAAGCATTTGTACACATACGGGAAAGAGTCTTTCAATACGTTCAAGTCAGCAAAGGGAGTGCAGAACAATTTTTATTTCGAACTGAAAGAGGACATGGCTGAAATGCTGAAGGCGGTTTTGAGGAAAGGGGATGTTGTTTACATAAAGGGTTCCAGGGGAATGAAAATGGAAGACGTGCTAAACAGCATTATAAACTAAAGGGGATAAATGCTCTATTATCTGGCGGAATACATCAACGCGACATACAGTCCACCGGGATTCGATGTGTTCCAGTTCATTACATTCAGAGCGGCACTATCGGCGATAACGGCGCTTCTCATTGGTTTTTTTGTAGGACCTAGGATAATAAAGATCCTGCAAAAAAAGCAGATCGGCGAAGCGAAGAAGGAAGACGGGCCGGAATTTCACTGGTCAAAAGCCGGTACCCCGACGATGGGCGGTCTGATAATACTTATATCCTCGCTGGTACCCGTTCTTTTATGGGGGAATCTCGGCAACCTGTATGTGCTGATAATCCTTTTTGTGACGATATCGCTGGGCGTGGTGGGATTTACGGATGATTATTTGAAGGTGATCAAGCATTACAAGAAGGGGCTGGTTGCGAAGTACAAGCTTCTGGGGCAGTTTTTGGTGGGACTGGTGATGGCGCTGGTGATATATTTCGCGCCTCAGTTTGATAGTATTAATACGATAACGACGATACCGTTTTTAAAGGGTGTGGAATTCGATTTCTCGATCTTTTATATACCTATAATAATCTTCATTATTATAGCGACGTCAAACGCGGTAAACCTGACAGACGGACTGGATGGACTAGCAACGGGGACGGTGGGAATAGTGGTGCTAACGCTCGGAATAATTGCATACGTGTCAGGGAACATTCTAACGGCTGATTACCTCGACATCATTTATCTCAAGGGTGCCGGTGAACTCTCGGTATTTTGCACTGCTTTAGCCGGCGCTGCTCTTGGGTTTTTATGGTTTAATGCTTATCCCGCCCAGGTCTTTATGGGTGACACAGGTTCGTTGGCACTGGGCGGGGCAGTCGGGGCTTTAAGTATACTGGTGAAGAAGGAATTCCTCCTGCCGATATTGGGAGGAATCTTCTTCGTCGAAGCACTAACGGTGATACTGCAGAGATATTATTTCAAGTACACAAAGAATAAGTACGGCGAGGGGAGAAGGATATTCAAAATGGCACCCGTGCATCATCATTTCGAAATGACGGGTGTGCCGGAGCCGAAGATCGTGATGAGGTTTTACATTATTGCCGTAATACTTGCTATAGTCACACTGGCAACATTTAAGTTGAGATAGAAAAAATTGAAGTTAGACGAGATAAGAAATAGTTCTTTTACAATTTTGGGAGCAGGGAGGAGCGGAATAGGAATCGCAAAGCTTCTTAAAAAGGCAGGCGCGAAAGTCTTTCTCAGCGACTCGAATCCCCCCGAAAAACTTGCTTACCTGGATGCGGGACTGCCGGAAAAGGAAGGAATTGAATACGAGATAGGCGGACACAGTGAGAAGGTTTTCGACAACGATGTTTTTATCAAGAGTCCGGGGATACCGCCGGACAGCGCAGTGATAACAGATGCAGTGAGCAAAGGCAAAAAAGTTGTGAGCGAGATAGAAGCGGGATACTGGTTTTGTGAAGCTCCCATAATAGCAATAACGGGAACGAACGGTAAGACGACGACAACAGTACTGACCGGTGAAATGCTTAAGAACGCGGGCAAGGACGTGAAAGTCTGCGGGAATGTCGGGCTGGCTTTTTCGGAGGTGATACCGGAAGTAACGAAGGATTCGGTGGTGGTGCTGGAAGTAAGCAGTTTCCAACTGGACAGTATAGAAGAGTTTAAACCGAGAGCGGCAGTGTTCTTAAATTTCAAAGATGATCACCTGGACTGGCATAAGACGAGAGAAAATTACATGAATGCCAAGATGAAGATAACGATGAACCAGAATGAGAGCGACCTGTTCGTTTACAATGAAGATGATGCGGAAATAATAAAGAATCTGGGGAACTTGAGAGCAAGGAAAGCAGGGTTTGGAATGATAAAGGGAGAGAGCAATGAAGGGTGTTATTTAGAAGGAGAAACAATTTATTACTATAATAAAGAAATGAACGAAGCTGTAATAAATACAAACGAGATTTTCATTAAGGGACTCCATAATGTTTACAACTCGATGGCGGGAATAATCTCTGCCATCGAGTTTGGAGTGAGCTTCGATGTAATTAGAGAAACATTAAGAACCTTTAAAGGTGTCGAACACAGGATAGAGTTTGTGAGGGAATTAAACGGAGTAAGGTTTTACAACGATTCCAAGGCAACGAACGTGGAATCGACAAAGATGGCGTTGATGAGCTTCGATAAGAACATAGTACTGATATTAGGCGGGTACGGAAGCGCAAACTTCGATGAAATAAAGAGTATCGTGAAAGACAGAGTTAAAAAAATAATAGCGGTAGGTGATTCAAAGGAGTTTGTGAAGGAGAATTTTGGCGAATTAACGGATGTGAGCGATACATTCGAGGATGCAGTAACGAAAGCACATAGCGAAGCACAGCCGGGTGATGTGATATTGCTTTCACCTGCATATAAGAGTTTCGATATGTTTAATAATTTTGAAGAAAGAGGAAGAGAATTTAAAAGAATAGTTAACTCATTATAGTAATGAACGAAGAAAGAGGAAAAATAGACATCTGGATATTACTGCCTGTATTATTCCTGCTTATATTCAGCATCGGAGCGGTTTACAGCGCGAGCTCCTCTTTTGCGTTGGATGAGTTTTCGGACCCAATGTATTTATTCAAACAGCATGCGTTAAGAGTTATAGTATCGATCTTTTTTATTTTCCTTTTTGCGAAAATAGATTACAGATACCTGCAGGACGCAGCAAAGCCGTTGATAATAGTTTCCATACTGCTCCTGCTGTATATATTTATCGGCGGTCAAAGCAGTGTAAAGGGTGCGGCAAGATGGATATTCATAGGCCCGTTCAGCTTCCAGCCTTCGGACCTGGCAAAGTTCACACTGCTCATCTACATATCCGCGTTACTGGTTAAAAAGAAAGATTACGCGTGGATGCTTTACAGAGGATATCTGCCGATATTATTCTATCTATTGCTTGTAACGGGACTTGTGGCGCTACAGCCTAACTTTTCGACATCACTGATAATTTTTGGAACGGGAATACTGATATTGTTTAATTCGAATGTGAAGAAGAAGCACATTATGTACACGATAGTCGCGCTGATACCGCTCGGAATAATATTCGTTCTTTCCAAGGCTTACATAATAGACAGGATAACATCACACGCGGAATATACCGGGGGCGGTGATTCAAATTACCAGCTGTACCAGGCGATAATCGGATTCGGTAACGGCGGGCTATTCGGGATCGGACCGGGAAATTCTCTTCAGAGGGAATTCTTTCTGCCGGAAGCGCATGGTGACTTTATTTACTCTATTATAGGTGAGGAATATGGATTTATAGGAACTATGGCAGTGCTTATGCTTTTCATGGTGATAATGTTCAGAGGATTTAAAGTGTCGAAGGAGATAAAGGACGATTTTGGAAGATATGTTTCTTTCGGTATAACGGCGGTAATAACAGCTTATGCCGTAATAAACATGTTCGTTTCAACGGGAATCGCTCCGACGACGGGTGTGCCGATGCCTTTTATAAGTTATGGAGGTACGGCGATGATAATTAATTCGATAGCGATAGGAATACTGCTGAACATTTCCTCATTCAGGAACGAGCCGAAGACGACGTTTGCGGAAGAGCCCGAAGGGGAGGTACTCAACATTTAATGAAAGTACTTTTTGCCTGCGGAGGAACCGGAGGGCACATATACCCGGCGATAGCGATCGCCGACGAGATAATGAAGCGGGATGAAAATGCGGGGATACTTTTTATAGGAGCTAAGGGAAAGATTGAAGAAAAGATAGTACCGGATAACGGATTTGAACTAAAGACAATTACGATAAAGGGGTTAGACAGAAAGAATTTTTTTAAGAACATAACATTACCGATAAAGATATTAGGCGCAGTGAAAGATTGCAGGAAAATAATAAGAGAGTTTGGTCCCGACGTGGCAATCGGCACGGGCGGTTATTCGAGCCTGCCCGCGATATACGCGGCGTCTAAAATGGGTATTCCAACACTTATACAGGGCGGTGACTCATATCCGAGCAAGGTAACGAAGTTCCTATCGAAGTATGTCAGCAGGGTAGTGATAAATTTTGAAGAAACGCGCGCTCATTTAAAGAGAAAAGAGAATATAATCAGGTTCTCGCATCCGGTCAGGGCTTCACTGAGCAGGGTTTCAAAAGAAGAAGCATACGAATTATTCGGACTGGACAGCGGGAAACGAACCCTGTTTATTTTCGGGGGAAGCCAGGGAGCAAAGGGAATCAATGAAGCAGTTGAGAATATAATCGATAAGCTTAGAGAAATGAACATTAACATTATCTGGCAGACAGGCAAGACGGATTTTGACAGACTGCATGAAAAATATAATGATGAAAGTCAGGATTTAAGGGTGTACGAATTCATAGAACATATAGGGCATGCATACAGCATTGCGGATCTTGTCGTTTGCAGGGCAGGCATCAGCAGTATTATGGAGCTTTCGACGCTGGGTCTGGCGGCGCTTTTGATACCGTATCCATTCGCGGCGGAGAACCATCAGGAGAAAAACGCGAGAACTATAGAGAGAGCTAAAGCAGGATTGGTATTGGAACAGAATGAGTTAAAAGAAAAACTGCTTGAGACGATACAAAGCACATTATCGAATGACGTTCTTTTAAATGAAATGAGGGAGAACATAAGACAGTTCTCCGATCCACAAGCCGCGGAGAAGATCGCGGATGAAGCCTTAAAGCTCGTCGCGTAGATGTCACAGCCGGATATAGAAATATTAAACGGCGTGAAGAAGATACATTTGATAGGTATTGGCGGAATAGGGATGAGCGGGATAGCAGAGTACCTATTGAGAAAAGGCTACGGAGTTTCGGGCAGTGACATGACGCTTACTGACATAACGGCGAGGCTTCACAGCCTGGGCGCAAAAATATCGGAAGGGCATACCGGAGAATACCTGCACCAGGACACAGACCTTGTGGTTTACACGGCGGCGGTACATGATGACAACCCGGAATTTAAGAAGGCAGCAGCATACGGAATGAAGATGATAAAGAGGGCGGAGATGCTCGGTCATATAGTTAACGGGATGTACCTGATAGCAGTAGCAGGCACTCATGGAAAGACGACGACAACTTCGATGATAGCGAAGGTTCTTTTAGATAACGATTACGATCCGACAGTTTTTGTCGGGGGAAACGTGAGCTTTCTGGAAGGAGCATCGAGCAGGATCGGGAACGGCAAGTATGCAGTGGTAGAAGCGGATGAGTATGACAGGAGTTTTCACAGGCTGAAACCGGATATAACAGTGATAACGAACGTGGAATACGATCACTCGGATATTTACAGCAGTTTCGACGACATGAAGAAGGCTTTTGCAGACTTCTGTAAAAATCTGAAAAAGGATGGAAAGATAGTTGCCTGCGGAGATGATGAGAACATGAGGGGAGTTGTGGAGATGAGCGGTATAAAGGAAGCGATGTATTACGGGCTTGGAAAAGATAATGATTACAGGATAAGGCAGATAAAGTATTCAAAGGACGGTGTAAGATTTTTATTAAGAAAGAAGGAAGTTCATTTACATATTTTCGGCGAGCATAACATACTAAACGCTTCAGCCACCCGTATCGCAGCGAGAATAGCCGGGATAAAGTTCGGCGGATTCCAGAAAAGCATGGAAACGTACAAAGGGGTGCAGAGGAGACTAGAGCTGAAGTATGACGGGAAGGTGAAGGTCTTCGATGATTATGCGCATCACCCGACCGAAATAAACGCAACGATGGACGCAGTGAAGAGGATGAAGCCGAAAAGAATAATAACAGTTTTTCAGCCTCATTTGTATTCGAGAACGAGGGATTTTCACAAGGAGTTCGCAGAGGCTCTAAAAAAAAACGATATACTCATCCTTGCAAAGATATACCCTGCAAGGGAGGCTCCGATAGAAGGGGTAACGAGCGAAATGATATTAAACGATCTTTCAGAAAGAGAAAAAAAGAAAGCATTTTATTTTCAAAACGAACAGGAGATCTACTCAATGCTGTACGATAACATAAAGAAGGGCGACTATATAATTTTTCAGGGAGCGGGTACGATCACCAATTATTGTAACGAATTCGTGAGTCTTTTGGAAAAGAGAAACGAAATGGCACATACGGCATGAATATGTCAATAAAGAAAATAGGGATACTTGCATTGCTGGTCGTGGCGCTGATAGCGTCGACGGTGTTTCTTGCCAATAAGTGGAGAAACGATGAGGTATTTACGAAGATAACGGTCGAAGGGAATTACACGATAGACAGGAATGAGATACTCGCGGCGGCAAGAATAAAGGATGACAGTACTATTAATGTGGATGAGTTGAATATAGACCTGATACAGGACAGGATTGCAGAGCACCCGGAGATCAAGAAGGTTTTCGTAAGCAAAGAACCGCCAGCTGAGCTTAAGATACAGATCATCGAGAAGAATCCGATAGCGGTATTGAACACAGGCAGTGAGGTTAAGCTTATAGATAACGAGCTGGAAATATTCCCGTTCAATAATTATGAGAAGATGTTCGATATGCCCGTAATAAGCGGGTTAAAGGTAAAGCCGACGAAGATTGATCCGGATAAGCTGGACGAGGAGGATCTGAGGATAGCGGCGTTCATCATTACGAATGCGAGGAGAGAGGGGAAGTCGGTGCTTTATGAGATATCCGAGGTGAATATGTCGGATTCGGAGAAGGTGATCGTTTATTCGAACGAGATGGGGGTGCCGTTTTATTTCCCGAGGCTCAAGGGCAAGAGTATAGTGGATAAGGAGTATCAGGATATTCTTAAGGAAAAGCTGGATGTGTACCAGGAGTTTTGCGAGAAGATACTGGGGAGCCAGAAGGATATAATGTATGTCGATCTGAGATTTTCAAACCAGGTAGTGGTCAATTATAAACGAAATATCATAACTCAAGGGGATGAAGAGTCCCAGAGGGAGAAAAATGAGTCCCAAAAAGAAAAAATCTAAATCAAACGACGAGATAATTGTCGGGCTGGACGTAGGTACTACAAAGATATGTGTAATAGTAGCGCGTGCAGGTAAAGATAATAAGCTGGATATACTGGGTATAGGAATGGCTCCATCGGATGGTCTTCACAGGGGGATAGTGGTGAATCCACATAAGACTATAGACTCTATACAGAAAGCACTGGACGAGGCGGAGTTGAACTCCGGGGTGGAGATAGATTCCGTCACGGTGGGTATTGCGGGGCATCACATAAGGTGCATACAGTCGAGCAGTACTGTGGGAATAAATAATCCCGATCGTGTGATACAGGAAGAGGACATAGAGCGACTGATCGAGCAGGCAAGGATAATGAAACTGCCGAGCGATACAAAGATTATAGACGTTATACCGCAGGAGTATATAATAGACGGCAAGGACGGGATATTCGAGACGCCGGTGGGGATGTTTGGTGTGAGGCTGGAGGCGAAGGTGAATATCATCACGGGGCTGGTCTCATCGATAGACGATCTCTCGAAATGTGTGACGAGCTGTGGTGTGCATATAGATGATATTGTGCTGGAGCCGATCGCATCATCATACTCGGTGCTGGATGAGACGGAGAAGAAGGTGGGTGTCGCGATGATAGATATTGGCGGAGGCACGACGGATATAGCGGTCTTTAAGAAGGGAGTATTGAAATATACGGCGGGTATCGGTATAGCCGGAAATCTTGTAACGAATGACATAGTAGAAGCGCTCGGCATAGCAGAGAGCGAAGCAGAAAGGATAAAGAGAGAATACGGGTATGCGACAGTCGGTGAGATATTGAATGATGATATAATCACGGTAGAGGCTATCAAAGGCAAGGTTCCGAAGAAGACCAGAAAGAGCATACTAGCGAGGATAATACAAGCAAGGATGCAGGATATATTCGAACTGGCGGCGATAGAGATACAAAATTCAATGATAGCAAATGAGCTTCACGCGGGGGTAGTGGTGACAGGCGGAGGTTCGCTGGTAAAGGGCACGAAGGAATTAGCCGAGGGTATAATGGGAACGGATGTGAATCTCGGTATCCCGACGGGGCTTACGGGCGGACTGATAAAGGAAGTGGAAAGCCCGATATTCGCGACAGGAGTGGGGCTGGTGCTTTATAGGTATAAGTCACTGCATGACGATGATAAGCCGGTATTCGAGAAAGCCGGATCTGTGGACAGGAAAAAGAAGAACGTCAACATGAAGAATATATTTTCAAAAATAAAAGAGTGGTTCGACGAACTCTAAATAAGTTAAAAAATAAGCAATCAAATAATCAGCAAGTCAAACATAATAGAAAGGGCAACAAAAAATGGCAATTAGATTACTTACCAACGAACGAGGTAATGCCAAGATCCGCGTTGTGGGCGTAGGCGGCGGCGGCGGAAATGCTCTCAATACCATGGTGCAAAAGGGTATAGAGGGTGTTGAGTTCATTGCAGTAAATACCGATCTCCAGGCATTGGAGAACAGTAAAGCCGATCTAAAGATCCAGATCGGGAAAAACCTTACGAACGGTCTCGGCGCAGGCATGAACTTCGAGACGGGCAAGAAGGCAGTCGAAGAGAACAGGGACGAGATCGAAAGAGCTCTATCGGGCAGTGACATGGTTTTTGTAACAGCAGGAATGGGAGGAGGTACCGGTACAGGTGGTGCTCCCGAACTTGCGCGCATAGCAAAAAGCATGAACGCGCTCGTAGTGGCAATTGTAACGACCCCGTTCAAATTCGAGGGTAAACCAAGGCTTCAGCAGGCAGTTTCAGGTATCGAGAATTTAAAGGATGAAGTCGATAGTCTCATCGTGATCCCTAACCAGAAGATATTCGATCTTATAACGGGGGATACCACAAAGAGAGAAGCATTCGAGATGGCTGACAGAGTTTTATACAACGCAACGAGAGGAATTTCACAGATCATTACAAAGACAGGTGAGATCAACGTAGACTTTGCCGACGTCCGCACGATAATGAAGGATATGGGCGATGCTATGATAGGTACCGGTCTTGCTTCAGGTGACGAGAGAGCTTTAAAATCCGCTAAGGATGCTCTTTCAAATCCGCTTTTAGAAGAGATCGATATTACAGGATCAGCATGTGTCCTTACGAATATCTGCAGTAACGGAAACATTAAGATGTCCGAGATCGAAAAGATCAACGATCTGATTCAGGGTGAAGCAGGTGAGGACGCAAAATACATCTTCGGTGTAGTAGATGACGAAGATATGGGTGACGAGATAATGGTTACGGTTATCGCAACGGGATTCCGCGGTGCAGCGCAAAGTAAGGATGATGATTCCGACATGGTGGTACAGGAAAATATCATATTCCCGGATACAGGTAAGATCACAAAGATCCCGACCCCGGAAGAGCTTGCACAGTATGACGAACCCGCAATAAAGAGGAGAAAAATAAACATTAACGATGACCTGAGCGAAGAAGATGTTAAGGATACAGTAACGGATGACGATGATGATCTGGGTTTCAGCGAATTCGACTTTAACGAAGATTTCAAGAAACCTGCCTTTTTGAGAAGGCAAATGGATTAAGCAATTAATTAGTTAAATATTTAGCACCAATTTTTTTCTGTTGCATATTCGATTTAACTAAATTAATTTGCTTTTACTTTAGTTCTCAACAAATCTGACTTATTAAGAAAGGTGGAGGGACTAGGCCCTGTGAAGCCTTGGCAACCGTCCGAATAAAAGGAAAGGTGCCAATTCCTATTTTCCGTATCGGAAAAAAGATGAGTCAGTAGGATTTAGTTAATCGAAAAGAAAAACTTTCTATTATACAAATCTCTACTGATGCCGGTAGAGATTTTTTTTTGGCATAAATCTATGAGCAAAGACATAAAAGAAATATTAAAAGAAAGGATCCTTATCCTAGACGGCGCAATGGGGACAATGATACAGCGCTACAAGTTGTCGGAGGAGGATTACAGGGGCGAGCAGTTTAAAGATCATCCAAAGCCTCTAAAGGGGAACAATGATCTAATCTCGATCACTCAACCGCATATAGTTAAAGAGATCCACGCAGAGTATTTCAAAGCGGGCGCTGATATTATTGAGACAAACACATTTACCGCAACAAGCATATCGCAAGCCGATTATGGATTGGAAGACCATGCGTACGAAATAAATTACCAGGCGGCACTGTTGGCAAGGGAGGTCGCGGACGAGTTTACCAAAGCTGAACCCGACAAACCGCGTTTTGTAGCAGGTTCGGTAGGACCGACGAATAAGACGGCTTCCATTTCACCGGACGTTAATAATCCGGGTTTCAGATCAGCTACTTTCGATGATTTCGTCGAGTCATATTATGAAGAGGTATCCGCGTTAGTCGAGGGTGGAGTGGATCTTTTATTAGTCGAGACAATATTCGATACACTTAACGCTAAAGCGGCGTTGTTTGCGATCCAGAAATATTTTAAAGAGAAAAATGTCAAACTTCCCGTGATGGTATCGGGAACGATCACCGATAAGAGCGGACGAACGCTTTCCGGACAGACGACAGAAGCATTTATGATCTCGATGAGCCACATGGACCTGCTTTCGATCGGTTTGAACTGTGCACTGGGAGCGGACCAGCTTTTTACATACGTGCAGGAGCTATCGGATAAGTCGGATCTTTTCGTCAGCGCGCATCCAAATGCGGGATTACCGAACCAGTTCGGAGAATATGACGAGACACCTGAAACAATGGCTCAAAGCATAGAGGAGTTCTTGCAGGAAGGGCTTGTAAATATCGTAGGGGGGTGCTGTGGTACGACACCGGAGCACATAAAAGCTATAGCTGATATTGCCAAGAAGTATCCGCCGAGAAAACCCCCGGTAATCGAAAGGCTTCCAAGATTCAGCGGGTTGGAGCCATTGACTATATATAAGGGAAGTAACTTTACGAATATTGGTGAGAGGACGAATGTAACGGGTTCTGCGAAGTTTCTTAGGCTGATCAAAGAAGATGATTTCGAGGAAGCGCTTTCAGTAGCAAGACACCAGGTCGAGGGGGGAGCGCAGATGATCGACGTAAATATGGACGAAGGTATGCTTGATTCAGAAGCGTCAATGACAAGGTTTCTGAACCTGGTCGGTGCGGAGCCTGATATCGCAAAACTTCCGATCGTGATCGATTCATCCAAGTGGTCTGTGATAGAAGCGGGACTTAAATGCACGCAGGGAAAAAGTGTTGTAAATTCTATTTCGCTAAAAGAGGGTGAAGAGAAATTCAAGGAATACGCTGAGAAAGTGAAAATGTACGGAGCGGCAGTCATAGTGATGGCGTTCGATGAGAAAGGGCAGGCAGATACATTCGAGAGGAAAATAGAAATCTGTAAGAGAGCTTATAATATACTTACAAAAGAGGTCGGTTTTCATCCTGAGGACATAATCTTCGATCCAAATATTCTTGCAATTGCCACTGGTATAGAGGAGCATAACAACTATGCTGTCGATTATATAAACGCGACGAAGTGGATAAAGGAAAATCTTCCCGGTGCGCTTGTCAGCGGGGGCGTGAGCAATCTATCTTTCTCGTTCAGAGGAAATAACCCAGTTCGTGAAGCGATGCATTCGGCATTTCTGTATCACGCGGTAAATGCCGGGATGGATATGGGAATTGTTAATCCGGGCATGCTCGAAGTATACGAAGATATTCCAAACGGGCTATTAAAAAGAGTCGAGGATGTAATCCTAAACAGAACGCCCGATGCTACGGAACAATTAGTAGAGTACGCGGAGAAGGTCAAAGGAAAGGGCAAGGAACAGAAAAAGGATGACAGCTGGCGGAAGGAACCGGTTGAGAAACGTCTGTCGCATTCGCTTGTGAAAGGTATAACAGACTATATTGAAGAGGATACGGAAGAAGCCCGTCAGAAATACGGCAGACCTATTAAGGTGATAGAAGGTCCGCTGATGGACGGTATGAATATTGTGGGAGACTTGTTTGGTTCGGGGAAAATGTTCCTGCCACAAGTCGTAAAAAGCGCGCGAGTAATGAAGAAGGCGGTTGCGTATTTGTTGCCTTATCTCGAGGACGAGAAGGCTGAGGCTACCAGGTCGAAGGGCAAGATACTTCTTGCAACGGTAAAGGGAGACGTGCATGACATTGGGAAAAATATTGTTGGGGTAGTATTAGGCTGTAATAATTATGAAGTGATCGATCTGGGGGTGATGGTACCGAGTGAGAAGATACTCGAAGCGGCAAGGACGGAGAACGTGGATATAATTGGTTTGAGCGGGCTGATAACGCCGTCGCTCGACGAGATGGTTCATGTTGCAAAAGAGATGGAGCGAGAGAAGTTCGATATACCGCTTCTAATCGGCGGAGCGACTACATCAAAAATACACACGGCGGTTAAGATAGAGCAGAATTATAAGAGATCGCAAACGGTGCATGTGCTCGACGCTTCGAGGTCTGTTCCCGTAGTGGGCAGTCTGCTCAGTGATAAAAAGGGAGCTTTTATAAAAGATGTGCAGTCCGAATATGACGATCTGAGAACTCGCCATATTAAGAGCCAGACCGCGAAGACGTATGTGTCATTGGAAGATGCGAGGGCTAACAGGTTCACAGCGGACTGGAGTAAAGTGAAAATAACCGAGCCGAAATTTACGGGTGTGAAATCGTTCGATGATTACTCATTGGAAGAGATTAGAGAATATATAGATTGGACGCCGTTCTTCAGGACATGGGAGCTATCTGGTAAGTATCCCGATATACTAGATGATCCGACTGTCGGCGAACAAGCGCGGAGCCTTTATTCCGATGCGAATGCGATGCTGGACAGGATAATTTCCGAAAAATGGCTGACAGCAAAGGCAGCGATAGGTTTGTGGCCGGCGAATTCAGTCGGGGACGATATTGAGATATATTTGAACGGGACCAGCAGGACATTCTTCCACTCTCTCCGCCAGCAGAATAAGAAAGCTAAGGGAACATATAATTACTCGCTGTCGGATTTCATTGCTCCGAAGGAAACGGGAATCAGAGACTACATCGGCGGTTTTGTTGTAACGGCAGGTCTGGGAATCGAGGAACATCTGGAGAGGTTTAAAGCAGACCACGACGATTACAATTCAATTCTTCTTAAAGCGCTTGCTGACAGGTTAGCAGAGGCGTTTGCTGAGCTGATGCACGAGCGGGTGAGGAAGGAGTTTTGGGGATATGCGTCGGACGAGGTTTTAACTAACGACGATCTTATTGCCGAGAAATATAAGGGCATCCGCCCCGCGCCGGGTTACCCTGCATGTCCGGACCATACAGAGAAACGGACACTATTCGAGCTACTCCACGGATATAAGAACGCCGGAGTGAAACTTACCGAGAGCCTCGCGATGTACCCCGCGGCGTCGGTGAGCGGGATATATTTCGCGCATCCTGAGTCGAGGTATTTCGGTGTCGGTAAGATCCAGCTTGACCAGGTTAAGGAGTATGCTGAGCGAAAGGGAATGTGTGTCGAGGAAGTCGAGCGCTGGTTAGGGGCGAATCTGGCTTATTAAATATTTATTATGAATACAATTAACGAAATTAGAGGCTTAATAGCCGATAAAAATTTCGAAAAAGCGTTCGAGATATTAGAAATTCATATTTCAAACGGATCAACAAATCCAATCATCTATGTATTGAAGGGTAATCTAATTCAAGTCTCTGATATTGATAACTATGAATTAGATGAATGCGAAGCGTTGTATAAGAAAGCCATAGAATTAGATAATGAATTTATTGACGGGTACGTTGAGTTAGGGGCTTATTATCATTCAATTAAAAATGATTCGCGAAAAGGACTTCCATTTTTTATAAGAGCGTTTGAGTTATCAAATCGTAAAAATGAGGAGGTCTTAAAATTGATAGAGAGTGCTATTGAAGATTTAGCATGATTTAAGGCGGCTACGTTGCGCGCCGCCGGAGGCGGCGCTGACCCCGCAAAGCGGGGGTAATGGCTTTCAGCCATGCAACGGAGCCGCCTTATTCTACATCACGATTTTCTTACTTTAATTAATTCTCTAATTTACATAGCTTGCCTATATTTTAACAAAAGCGATTATTATGTTGAAAAAAATGAGGTTAAGTCTTGTTTTGTTAATGATTTTTATCGGTTTTTCCAATGGATACTCGCAGTTCGGGAAGTTCTCGCTCTTTGGGGGTCCTATGATAGGCTGGCAGATACCACAGGTGGATGATATCAATGCCCAGCTAAGAAATTCCGGGCTTCCTGAGATCAGCACGGACGGCTATTTTACTATAGGCGGAGGTGGATATATGGATGTGCCTAAGCTGGATGGCTTCAGGATAGGAGGATTGGGAACGGGATTTTCGACGGAATCGAAGATCGTGACTTCGGACAATTTCACTAAGCGGGTAAATTATAAAATAGGGTACGGTGGAATTAGCCTTGAGTATGTAAAGCCACTAAGTGAGACATTTGAATTTACTGCGGGAACGACGATAGCTACAGGACAACTTGTTATAGACATATACCAATATAAGAATGGTACGACCAGCTGGACGAATAATTGGAACGAGTTGACGAATACCTCATCATCACAAAACATTTCCCGGTCAATGGCATTACGGTTTTACTCAGCGACCCCGAAAGTGGGGCTCGGTATTTTTTTAAAAAGCTATCTGTACGCGAAGATAAATGCCGGGTATCTGGTCAGTGTTAACTCGGGCTGGACGGGTGAAAACGGGGAAGAGATAGATGATGCTCCAAAGGGCATAAAAGCTGACGGGCTGGTTTTTGATTTCAGTCTTAATTTCGGATTATTTTTTAAATAATACTTTAGATGAAGAATATTCTTGTTACCGGGGGGGCTGGATTTATTGGAAGCAACTTTGTTAAGTACATCCTCAACAATACGGATTATAATGTTTTTAACTATGACAAGCTCACCTATGCTGGAAACCTGGAAAACCTTTCCGATATTGAGAACAATCCTAACTATAAGTTTATAAAAGGTGATATCTGCAGTGTCGATGAAGTTGAGAAAGCGCTTACGGAGAATGACATCGATACTATTGTAAATTTCGCGGCTGAGTCACATGTAGACCGCAGTATTCTCTCATCGAAAGAGTTCATACTTACAAATATTCTTGGCACGCAGGTCCTGCTCGATGTTTCGAAGAAAGCCGGCATAGAAAAATTTCTGCAGGTATCTACAGACGAAGTTTATGGTTCACTGCCGGAAGATAGAAAGGATCTTTTATTTACCGAAAAAACGCCAATCACAACAAACAGTCCATACTCGGCAAGTAAGGCATCCGCCGATCTATTATGCAATGCTTATTGTCATACGCATAAGTTCCCGGTGCTGATAACACGCTGTTCGAATAACTATGGTCCATATCAATTTCCCGAAAAGCTCATCCCTCTCATGATAGCAAAAGCTATTGACGGTGAGAATCTCCCAGTTTACGGTGATGGTAAAAATGTTCGCGACTGGTTGTACGTCGAGGACCATTGCTCAGCGATACTTACCGTGCTTGAAAACGGAAGACTTGGTGAGGTATATAATGTTGGGGGAAATAATGAATGGTATAATATAGATATTGTTAAGCTGATCCTTAAGACTCTCGGTAAGGGTGAGGATAGGATCACTTATGTAAAGGATCGTCCGGGGCATGACAGACGTTATGCAATCGATTCCACCAAGATAATGACCGAGCTGGGCTGGAAGCCGGAGCATAATTTCGAAGAGGGCATTAAACTCACTATTAACTGGTATTTAGAGAATGAAGATTGGTGGAGAAAGGTTATGAGCGGTGAATATCTAAAGTATTATGAAATGAATTATTCCGATAAGATATAATTAAATCTGTACCTTAATCCTATGCTACCATGAAGTAAAGTCGGCTTTATTGAATCCATTTTGGTTTGCAACTTAAAATTTATACTTATAATTTATTGGTTTAATTGGAAAAATTATGTCAATAAAAGTAGAAAATCTAACAAAATACTACGGCGACACTGCCGCAGTAAAGGACATTTCCTTTGAAATAAGGACAGGTGAGATCGTTGGTTTTCTCGGACCAAATGGTGCCGGGAAGTCAACTACAATGAAGATGATCACCACTTACCTAACACCGACAGAAGGAACCATCACTGTGAACGGTGAAGATACCGAAAAGAATTCGATCGGTGTAAGGAAAAAGATCGGTTACCTCCCGGAATCCAATCCCCTTTACCTGGATATGAATGTTGTGGATTACCTGATATACTGCGCAAGGCTGGAAGGTATGGAACAGGCGAAGATAGATGAAGCGCTTCCTAGAATTATAAAGAAGTGCGGTCTAAGAGAAATGATGCACAAAGACATTGGAGAGCTGTCAAAAGGTTACAGGCAGAGAGTTGGACTTGCCCAGGCGATGATTCATGATCCGGAAGTACTTATCCTTGACGAACCAACATCAGGTCTTGATCCTAATCAGATCGGCGAGATTAGAAAGCTTATCAAAGAGCTTGGTAAGGAAAAAACTCTTATCCTTTCTACACACATACTGCAGGAAGTACAGGCTACATGTGACAGGGTTCTCATTATAGCCAATGGTGAAATAGTCGCAGACGGAACCCCGGACCAGCTACAGGCTAAATTCAAAGGACAGGTCGATGTAATTCTAACAATTAAAAAAGAAGGCGCTCCTTCAAAAGATGAGCTGATCAAAGATATAGAATCCGTTCACTATGTGGAGAAAGCCAAAGTCAAATCCGAAAACGACAAAGAGATAGTATTCGAAATAAGAGCGCAAAAAGGATCCGATATTAGAGAGGGATTATTCAAAAAAATGGGCGCAAGAAACGCCGTTATTCTCGAACTGCACCAGGAAGAAACTTCTCTCGAGGATATATTCAGACAATTAACCATAAATTAATCGAAGTATGCATAATATCCTAACCATTACAAGAAAAGAATTGGTATCCTATTTTACCACTCCTGTCGCGTACATTATTATGATGGTTTTTCTGGGAATAACGGGATGGTATTTTACCAATGAGCTTTTCCTGAACGGAGTGATAACTATGCGGGTTGTATTCAGTGTCATCCCGTTCATATTTGTTATCTTCGTTCCTATAATCACGATGAGGTCTTTTGCCGAGGAGAAAAAGATAGGAACTATCGAACTTCTTCTTACCAGACCGATCACTGATTATGATATAATTATCGGAAAATTTCTTGCTACACTGGCATTGACATTCTTTACAATGCTCCCAACAGTAGTCTATGTTATCACGCTATCGTTTCTCGGACCGGTCGATTACGGTACAGTCTTTGCGGGATATGTTGGATTATTCCTCATGGCAGGTGTGTATATCAGCATAGGAATCTTTACATCGTCTCTGACAGAAAACCAGATAATTGCGGCAATCCTTAGTTTTCTATTCATATTCATTCTTTATCTATTGAACTATGTTTTGAACTATCTGCCGACAACGATCGCATCAATTTTACAATATATCAGCACAAGTTATCACTTTTCCAGCATACAGAGGGGAGTGCTCGATACAAGAGACCTTATCTATTACTTCAGCGGAATATCAATATTCCTTATACTGACAAGGCTCTCCCTCGATAAAAGAAAATGGTAATATTTTAAACTAAAAAAGTTTTTATTTCAGATGGCTGAAGAGAAAAATACAAACGAAGAGAATACAACCAATGAAGAGCAGGATGCAGTAGAGTCTGCCCCGGTTAAAAAGAACGACGTCAGAAGGGACGCGATCATAAAGACCGTTATCATTATTGCTATCATTGTAGTTGTAAATATAATTACAAACCAACTCTTCACAAGGGTTGACCTAACCAAGAACAAGTCCTACACATTATCACAGGTCAGCGACGATATAATAAAGAACCTTAATGACAATATAGTCATAAAGGCATACGTCAGTGAAAACCTTCCTCCACCGGTAAACAACCTTGGCAGGCAGGTAAAAGACGTTCTTGAAGATTATAGGTCACTTTCAGACGGTAAGCTTAACTATGAGTATATAAATATTTCATTGGAAAACGAATCGGATCAACCGGTCATAGAAGAGGCAAAAGGATACGGTATCCAGCCTGTTCAATTCCAGGTTACCAACCAGGGCAAGATGGAAGTTGTAAACGGTATGGTAGGTATTGTACTTTTCTACAAAGGAAAAACCGAGTCCATTCCATTCGTACAGTCTCCCGAAAATCTAGAGTATGACATAACGAGCCGTATCTTACAGATATCAACAGAGAAGAAGAAAAAGATAGGATTTGTAAACGGACACGGAGAGTACGATCTATCCAGTATGCAGAGATTAAACCAGGCGCTTTCGGCACAGTATGACATACAGGCAGTCGATCTTTCTTTGAATAAGCCGGTACCGGACGATGTTGACGTACTTTTAGTCTTAGGACCAAAATCCGAAATCCCAGAGGCTCAGAAGTATCTCATCGATCAGTTTATAATGAGAGGAAAGAATGTTGCATTCTTGATGAATAAGGTTGCACCAAACTTCCAGCAACAGATCGTTATGGGTGAACCTGTGAATACGGGGCTCGACGATATGCTTGCTAACTATGGTATAAAGGTAAGTGATGACCTTGTGAGGGACCTACAATGCGGTTACATTCAGCAAAGGTCACAGATGGGTATGAATATACTCCAACCATATTTCTATTTTCCAAAGATCACAGACATAAATCATGATATTGGTGCATTCTCGAAGCTGAACGAAGTTATACTACAGTTCGCAAGTTCACTGGATACATCGGTGGCGGCTGGAAAGAATCTTACTATTACTCCGTTATTTAAAAGCTCCGAAAAATCGGGCATCGCAACAGGATTTTATATATTAAATGAGAATCAGTTTAATAACCTCCCACAGGAAGCCATCGATACTTTATTCGGATTGAGCGGGCTTTTGATGGGTGCAGTATATGAAGGTACTTTTACAAGTTTTTATAACGGCAAACCACAGCCTCAAGATACATCCGAGGGCTCAGCGACATTCAATGTGGTCCATAAGTCTCAATCTGAAAAGCCGGGCAGGATATTAGCAGTTGGTGACGCGGATTTTATAGATGAAAACAATGCTCAGACAATTGGAAACCTTGTATTCTTCCTGAACATGGTCGAATATCTTGCTGATGACGCAGGTCTATCCGAGATCAGAGGTAAAGCATTTTCGGAAGCTCCAATAGAGGATGAATCAGACGATACAAAGAGATTTGTAAGATATTTCAATTTGATATTCCCGCCTGTATTAGTGTTATTGGTGGGCTTCTTTATTTGGGATAGAAGAAAATCCAGAAGGAAAAAATTACAAGCTGAAGAATCCGAATAACATTTAAAGCAACATGGAAAAAAACAGATTATTTATACTGGCAGGCGTTTTAGCTGTTCTTGTTCTAATAGCGTACTTTCTGACAAAGTCTGACCAGAGGTCTTCGACCGATAAAATTTCGACGAAGATATATGAGTTCGATTCTGCTGCGGTCGACAGGCTGGAGATCATGCAGGACGGTAAAAAAATAGCAATGAAAAACAATGCCGGAACCTGGGAGCTGGTCGAACCTGTAAACTACAAGGTCAATCAAGAGTTCATAGGCGCGGTCCTATCCGATCTAAAAAATTACCAGGTATTAAGTATAGTTTCAAAGAATCCGGAAAACAAAAAGGATTTCGGACTGGACGACTCAGCCAAGGTTACTGTCTCGGTTTATCAGAGCGGTAATCTCGTTGGATCATTCGATATCGGGAAGACACCCGATGCACCTAACCAAACCTATATAAAGGTTCCGGATAAAGATGAGATCTATCTCGCGAAGAATTTCCTAAAGAATAATTTCGTAAGACCAACGCTGGAATCATGGAGAGATCTCAGGATAACCTCCATACCTGCTACTAGTGTAAATTCGATACAATATGAAACTCCTTCAGGGTCATATACCGTTACAAAAGACTCTACGGGAAGGTACTACATAGATGGTGCTCCTGCTGATTCAGGTGTTGTTGCCGGGGTTCTCAATATGCTTCAGGATTTTAACACGCAGACATTTAAGGATACGGTACTTGGTCCGGAAACACAGTATACCGATAAAGTAAAAATTACCTGGGGCGGTAATTCTACCGATCTAAACTTCCTAAAGCAGGGTGATTCGCTAAATGTGAACTATCTGCTAAAGGTATCAGGAAATGACCAGGTATTTCTTTTCAATGAAGCTCTGGGCAGGAACGTGATAAAGACGAAGACCGAGCTATCAAAGAAGTAATAACTAGATAATTATTCGGTGAATGTTTTTTTGCTTTATTTTGTTTAAATTTATTGATGTGGGATTTTTATAAACCGAGGGCAAAAAGAATAAAATGACACTAGGTGTATTATTAATAGCTAGTTATTTAGTGGGTTCGATACCTTTCGCCCTGATAATAGGGAAGGTATTCAAAGGTATCGATGTAAGGAATTACGGCAGTGGTAATCTTGGCTCCACGAATGCCATCAGGACGCTGGGACTGCCTCTGGGACTGCTTGTACAGATCCTGGATATTGCTAAAGGGCTCGTTGTTGTGCTTATTGTTTCTACTTTCTTCTACGATGTACTTCCATTCAAAAATCAGACTCCATTTGAGGATATCACGCTTATAAAGATAATGGCAGGTTCTGCGGCTGTTATCGGTCATACATTTTCCGTGTTTGCGAATTTCAAGGGGGGAAAAGGTATCAATACGGGGTTGGGTGTATTTATTTCTCTGGCGCCGGTGGACGTTCTTCTTACTGTAGGGGTATTTCTACTTATTCTCATTTCATCTGGCTATGTTTCACTTGGTTCCATTATAGCGGCAGTCTTTCTGCCTATTATAATGTTCATACGGGAAAACTTCTTTGACGTGGGTATATACGGGTATAATACGCTCATATTCTTTACAATAGCGGTATCCGTATTCATTATTTATAATCACAGGACAAATATTAAACGGCTTCTGTACGGAAACGAGAACCAGTTCAAAAATCTGTGGCTCATACGGCTGTTTAAGATCAAAACTCCTCTTAAACCCTAAATTCTCTTTCTAATGAATGTCTCTGTACTCGGTGCCGGTGGCTGGGGCACAACGCTTGCTATTCTATTAAACGAAAACGGGCATAACGTTACGTTATGGGAATACAATCCCGATTATGCCGAAACGATGAGAAAGTTCAGGGAAAACTTCTATTTCCTTCCCAAAGTCAATATTCCCAAAAGTATTAACATAACAAATGATCTATTATCTGCTGCGGAATCCGGGGAACTTTTGGTAATATCCACGCCTACGCAGTTCATAAGAGGGTCATTCGAGTCATTAAAAGATTTTGATTTTGGAAACAGGATCATCCTCAATGTTTCAAAGGGCATAGAGATCGGCACAATGCTTCTCGTAAATGAAATCGTAGAAGACATTTTTATAAAGGTAGATCCTAACAATATAGCCGCACTCTCCGGACCCTCGCATGCGGAGGAAGTTTCAAGGAGGATCCCTACGGCTGTGGTATGCGGGTCGCGGGATGTGGGTATTGCGGAGACCGTACAGAGGATCTTTTCGAATGAATACTTCAGGGTTTACTCAAGCAGGGATGTTGTGGGAGTAGAGACAGGCGGCGCGTTGAAAAACGTCATAGCTATTGCCGCAGGTATATCGGATGGAGCGGGTTTTGGTGATAATACTAAAGCCGCCATTATGACAAGGGGTATCAGCGAAATAATGAGACTGGGTCGTACTCTTGGCGCGGAGAAGGATACTTTTTACGGGCTAAGCGGTATAGGCGACTTGATAGTAACATGCGCGTCGGAGCATTCACGTAACAGGCATGTGGGTATAGAAATAGGTAAGGGCAGAAAGCTCGACGACATTTTATCGGAAATGAAGATGGTGGCTGAAGGAGTTAGTACAGCTAAGTCGGCTCTTGAACTGGCAAAGGAAAAGAACGTAGAGATCCCGATAGTGGAGAAAGTGAATAAGATATTATTTGAGGGTGAAAGTCCTGTGGAAGCCACAAAAGAACTAATGCTGAGGACATTAAAAGCGGAATAAAAATTTTTTTTTATTTTCCGGAACGAATTTTATACTTGAATTGGTTATAAATACGGTCTTTTGGAAAGACTGTGAAATTGGCTTAAATTTAAGGATTTTAGAAAAATTTAGGTATTGGAACTAATCCTTAAATTTATAGGTTATGAGTATAGGTCAACACAAAGTACTTAGGAGTAAATTTCTGTAAAATTGCCTACCTAGTCCATTGACTTATCAAAAAAATTCCATTATATTTGTAATTCGTCTGAAAAAGTAAATCAGTCGATTTTAGACAAGTTCTTTGACTTTTCACTCGTCAAAATTCTAAAAAGCATACAAAAGTTTAGTGTGCATAGGATAATTTAGTAAGCCTTGCAGTTAGGATACACTCTCACGAGTAATAAAAAATTTACTACGGAGAGTTTGATCCTGGCTCAGGACGAACGCTGGCGGCGTGCTTAATACATGCAAGTCAACGAGAAGCAGAGTGCTTGCATTCTGTGGAAAGTGGCGCACGGGTGCGTAACGCGTAGGTAATCTGCCCTTAGGACTGACATAACTCCGGGAAACCGAAGCTAATATCAGATAATGCAGCGGCTCGGCATCGAGACAGTTGTTAAATCTTCGGAGCCTAAGGATGAACCTGCGTCCCATTAGGTAGTTGGTGAGGTAAATGCTCACCAAGCCTGCGATGGGTAGCTGGTCTGAGAGGATGATCAGCCACACTGGAACTGAGACACGGTCCAGACTCCTACGGGAGGCAGCAGTAAGGAATATTGCTCAATGGGAGAAATCCTGAAGCAGCAACGCCGCGTGGAGGATGAAGGCATATTTGTCGTAAACTCCTGTAAGTGGGGAAAAATGAGTCTGTTTACAGGCTTTGATTGTACCCACAGAGTAAGCCCCGGCTAACTACGTGCCAGCAGCCGCGGTAATACGTAGGGGGCAAGCGTTGTCCGGATTTACTGGGTGTAAAGGGTGCTCAGG
>JAGQWG010000003.1:0-676349 GCA_020437585.1 Ignavibacteriota bacterium | reverse complement strand
TGTTTTGTTTTTTTAAAATGTTTTTTAATAAAAGTTTTTAGAATTTTTAAAATTTTAGTTGCCAGCGTGTTCTGACTCAGAAACCTTGGCTGTCTTTTCGATCTTTACACCTGGAGTTATTTCGCTTGAGTTTGTTTCTTTGCTGTCACAAGCTGTTGCTCCGATACCGATTACTAAAAGAATTGCTGCGAGTGTGAAGTTTCTTACCTTTGTTGCTACTTTTGTTGTGTTTGTCATTTTTTGTTTTCCTTTTTGTTTTTGTTTTTTGTTTTAAAATGTTTTTTAATTTTATTAGAACCTTTTGATACAAATTTATATCGAAATGCCCCCCTGTCAAAAGAAAGATTTTTTAATTGTCTCGTGGCATTTTTAAAATGCGATTTTTTTAAAATGCTGTTTTTTCAGGCTCAATATTTCCGAAGAAAAGTTCAATTGTCTCGAAAATAAAAATGAAATCACTGCATTTTTATCTGTTGTGAGATACAATTCTTATTCTGAGAGGGGGAAATTTAGCTCTAGGAGAGTATCACCTGCCTAATTTAAGCCGGATCGATATGCGGAAATCCTGGTTATCGCCAAAAATTTTTGATCTGGACATACTTCTAATATTTTGCTGTAGGATCTAGCAATAGTGGAAAAAAGCATCTGAGACAATTTCACGCTTATCGGTACACTATTGGATAAAAAAGCGCGTTTTTAGCAAAAAATCACACATTTGGGCAATATCTCTATATAGAGGCACTGGAATATTGCAAGAAAGTTTCTTTGTGTCCAAGCGTTAAAAGCTATAAATTTACATAGAAATTAAGAAAAGGAGAGTAAAATGATAATTTTTCCACGAAGAAAACAAAGCAAGGTAATATACTATAGGATTAAATCTTTGATACATTTTTTAAATTACTTAAATTAATTAGTATAGAGGATTTTTAAACTTCTAATTATCTATAAATTAAATAGAGGAACAATGGGTAAAAGTAAAAGGATTAGGAAATTAAGGGATGTTGTGGTGAGTATCCTTCTGCTGTCATCCTTAGTATTTGGTTCTTTATTGGTAAGTTGTTCTGAAGAGGACGGTATTTTGGTACAGCCTACCAATAACACGGGGGGACCTAACTTGGTTGGAAGTCCGATATCAAACGGGATCACCAGTGCATTCCAATCGATCGGTAAGGGAGCCGCTGGGCAAATCGGCAAGGTGGGTATTGGATGGTTCCTTGGTGCTATCGGTATAACAACACAAAGCCAGGGATGGGAGGAACAACTTGCAAGAATAGAGCAAGATCTGGATTCTATTGTAACCCTATTGAGCATTGCTGATTCAGAGCTGAGAGCGATTGATAGTACTCTGAACATAATAAATTGTGCCGAACAGCAATCATCACTTCAAACAGAAATAGGAACCATAAAGAATCTCTATGACCAGTATAATGCGATACTTGCAACAGCTTCGGAGGGTGATACAGTTGCTAATTCTATTCTGCAAGACTGGTCAGACCAGGTACTTGCCGAAGGAAACCATACTGCTAACATAAGCGTAGGTATAATACTGGGAACTATACAGGCTAACCTGGAAACAAATTCCGGCGCAATAATTGCTTGCATCCAGAATATTTCCAAACCTTCCTCAGGAAGTTTCGGCTTGGATACGCTATATTACAATCAGGCATCTCAGTTCTTCAATTACTATTACTACTACCAGACGATAGCCCTTGGAATGCTGAGCGAAGCCTACCATTACAGAGCATGGGTAAATGCAGGTTCACCAGGTAGTACTTATGCGACGGCAGACTCTGTTCAAAAGGTCTGTACAGAAAATGGAACTTCCCAGAATGACTGCAATAATGTGGTAGTCCAAACAAATACTCAGTATAATGCTCTTATAGGACAGCTCATGGATGTTGGAGGACCTACTACAAGTGAATACCTTTTATACCAGGTAAACTCATCTAATGAACCCGTAGTCTGGGTCAGGTCAATGCAGGATTTTACAACTCAATCGGGATCTAACTGTACTTATCCTTTGAGCATGTATAATCTATGTGGTTCGCTTGTTGGAGTTGCAAATTCAACCCTAAACTTTACAAAATATCGAGGTACACAGGGATTTCAATTTGCGGAGATCACGGAGCTCTCACTTTTGGTTAATGAATACAACACAAATAGCTTTGCAAATGTATCCGATTACCTGAAATCGGTCGGTTTTAAAGATACAGATACAGGCTTAATATTTATTCCTGCTGGTCTTATCAAATTTGACGGAGGTTTTGCCGGCGATGTTTACGCAATCCCATTTATAGATGCTTCTATGAAAAATCACGGTTATTTTAGCTCAAATAATTTCAATGGTATCTTACCTTACTCTTTACATGGAGATAGTCCGTGCGGTCCATACGAGTTTGAGTATGATGTGAATTACAATAACGGAGCAACAATAAAAAATGACTGGTATAAACTTTCAGGCAAATCAAAGATATGTAAGGGTGATTACGGGGGATATGTAGTGAGTAATAATCTTTCATGGAGTTCAAGCTCGACGGCCCCGGGCTGGGCATACAATGGAAACAGCAGTACGAGCGTACCTATTAACTCGGCGACATCCAAAGCTTTCCATTTGCCTATCAGAAAAGATTTCACAGGAACTACGGGATGTTCAAACGGACGCAGCAATTACAACAAAGCAAACATGCTAACTATGTGTAATGATGATTTCTCGTCATATTTGAATTCAAACATTCCCAAACCTCCTACTTGCAATACGGGAATTAATCCTCCGTGTACATCATTTTAACTAAAGCCAGGAGATCAAAATTGAATAAAACAAATATTATAAAAGGAATTATAACAGTATGTTTTATTATCTCAGCATTGCCGGTAGGAGCTAAAGCTCAATCGATATGGTATCAGAGGGCAAAGGGAAACTCCATATCCCTGGAAATTAATAAGCCCGTAATCCCGTCTGATAGTGTGGGCACAATTGTTTTTCCCGGCTTAAGCACTTTTTCCGGATCGGTATTCCTTTCAGGAAGGTATTCCCTTACAAAAAATATCACCCTGGTTGCAGATATTCCTATCTCACACGGTAAAATAGATAATGATACCCTATTTACCGACGGTGACCAGACTATGCTGGGAAATCCTTACATCGGGGCAGAGTTTTACCTAAAAGATAAGCCTTTCTTTTTTGAATTGGGAATGCGCATTCCATTGGCTCCGGACGATAAAGTTACTGCTGTCAGGACAGGGTTGCTTTCGGATTTTGACCGTGCCGAAGCATTCTTTAATAATATCATCCCGTTTTACGGCTCCATTAATTTTGAGTCATTAAGCGATTCTAAGCTATACCTAAAAGCAAGAGGAGGACTCAACCTCTGGTTTAACACTGATTCACTAACTTTTGACAACGATCCTTTTGTAGTTGTTGATTATACTTTGCAGGCGGGATACATAGATAAGGCGTTTGAATTTCTATTTACTGCAGATGGAAGATATGATCTCTCATCGGGTCCCAAACTTCCGCAAAAAGATAATGTACTGGTTTATGGTGTTAGCGTTACCGTTCCATATAAAAAGTTCAGGCCGGGAATCAGTTTTAGAGTACCGGGAAATGAACTCTCGGGTAACTTGATAAATTACGTCATCGGGTTAAACTTTGAATACTCACTATAGCAATTAATTCACACTTAAACTTACTTTACTCCTTTCATCAGTGGGCGGTAGCGATGCCGCCCGTTTTATTGACTATACCTTCAAATTTTTCTAATAGCCATTCCTTGTTCGTTAAAACCTTCTCAGACAGCAGTTTTTTAAAGTTCATTTCGATCTCCTCCGATTGGAGTTTATCTGAGTACCTCAATAGCATCTTATAATATTTTACAAAATTCTGTCCCTCTTCTTTTACCGCTGAAGGGATTTCTCTTGTGTTAGAATAATATTTTTGAGTCGTATCGAGAAAATATCTGGCTTCCTCATACAGTTCAAGCTCATAAAAAACTATGAAGTTTAAATGCCGGACGGTAAATTTAATAAATGGAGTATCGATTTTAATATTAATTATATACTCGAGACATTTCTCATAATTTCCTCTTTTGACCTCGAGAAATGCGAGTGCAAAATATTTCATCGATTTTCTCTGTTCAGGTTCCAAACGCGGAATGTACTCCTCAATGAATTTCTCTGCCCATTGGTAATCTTTGTTTATTAGAGCGCTATTTAAAATGATCTTAAAGCTATTAACGGGAAGATACTTTTCATTATCTGGTATTACTGCTTCATACTCAAACATGAGTTTTATGATCTCAAATATCTCCTTTTGTGCTTCCTGCTTTATTGACTCTGTTTCTCCGTAGTGTTCACGGTAAATATTAATACTTCTCAGATCCCGGAAAAAGGCATGCTGGCTTGTTGTATTATATTTACCGATGTTTTCGATGAGTAATTTTTTACCTTTTTCGTAACTCTCAAAATCAAATATATCCTCCAGTGCCTTGGAGATATAAAAACCGGGAAGCATGATCTCGATGGTTTCATTTCCCTTTGCTTCGGAATTGAAAAATTTCTCGATTTCAAAAGTATTTCTGATCGCACTGTGGATCGTTTTGTCGTAATCTGTAGCATGAAATTTTTCTGCGATCGACTTTGTATTTAGAGCTCTGAACAAAAAGAATAAAAATAACGATGTTGAATTCGTGAGCTGTTCATTTACAAGTTCAAAGGCTTTACCATAGTCATACTTATAGTCATAATAATAAATAAATGTCTCCCGGCAATAGTCGAGGCGTTTGGCAAAATATATTTCTACTGGAAATTTTGTGGTACTAATCTCCTTCTCCATAGTATTTGCAAGACCCTTGTAAGGTGTATCGAGCTCCCTTTCCCTGAATTCCTTCAAAAGCAAAAAATTCCTTTCATATTTATCATTTCGCAGAGCTATGGCAACCAGATAATCCTCCCCCATCTTTAATAAAAAAGACATTAGTTTTCTTATCCTGGCTTCATCAAATTTTTCATCAGGGTATAATACACGAAAAGTCTCTTCTTTGGTAAATTTTGGATCATCAAATTTAGGATAATACTTTTTAACGATCTCGAATAGAGGTTTTAAATTCCTGTCTCCCGAATGAAACGGTGATGAAAGAAATTTCTCGAACTCCTTGAATTCAGAGGGAGTGAACGTCTTAAATAAAGAAGTTAGTTTTGTATTCTCCATGCCCAGAATTTATTGTACTGTGTACCCATACCTTTTTCTACAGGGTAAACAGGCTAATAGGTGGGTAAAATAATAACGAATAAATTACTTACTTAATATTCCTTCGAATTTGGAAAGTAACCAGTCTTTGTCTGAGATAGCGCTCTCCGCCTTTAGCTTTTTAAAATTCATTCCTATCTCTTCTATATCCTTCTTATCCGAATATCTTAATAATAGCTTGAAATACTTGATAAAGTTCTCCCCGCGCGCCTTTACGCTTGGGGACAGCTCCTTAGTGTTATAATAATACTTCTGTGTGGTATCGAGGAAGTACCTCGCCTCCTCATAAAGCCCCAGCTCAAAGAATAACATAAAGTTTAACTGTCTTATTCCGAATTTTAAGAAAGGGGTATCATGCTTGACCTTGATCAGATGCTCCAGGCTTTTTTCGAAGTTCTTTCTCTTGAATTCCAGGAGTGCTAACGAGAAGAACTTCATTGTGCTTCTTTGATTAGGCTCCAGCATTGGCGTGTACCTACCGATAAAGTCCTCAGCCCAGTCATATTCACTCACATTCAGCGCGCTGTGAAGCATGTACCTGTAGTTCTCATTTGGAATAAATTTCTGATGATCGGGCACTATTGCGTCCAGTTTCAGCTGGAGCTTTACCATCTCGAATATCTCCTTTCTTGTACTTTCCCTTGTTTGATCATCTTTGGGTGCGTTCAGACGTCCCAGGTTGATACTGTTAAAATCCCTGAAGTACATTAGATTCGTATTACGGCTGTAGCGAGGTATGTTTTTCAAAAATAATTCCTTCCCGGTTTGATAACTCTTTGTGTCATTTAAATCAAAAAGGGATTTATAAATATGATAGTCAGGTATCAGAATATTTAGCTTTTCGTCGTTTTGTACCGCTTCCGAACTCATAAATTCCTCCAGGTCGAATGACTTTTTCATCTCGGATAATATTGGTGGATTAAAAGCCTGCACAAACGATCTCTTTGCTATTGTCTCGATATTGTACGCCTTAAATAAAAAGAATAAGAACATTCCTACCGCGTTACTTATATGCTCTTCTGCCATTGAAAACGCTTTGGCATAATCATTCTTATATGCGTAATAATAGTTTGATACCTCGAGTGAATAGTGAAGACGGTTCACATAAAAGAATTCCATCTCGAATTTTTCGCTTGTGATATCCTTATCCAGTGAATTGGCAAGCCCGTTATAAGGTGAGTCGAGTCCCCTTTTACGGAACTGTTCGAGAAGCATAAACTTTCTCTCGATAGTCTTTCCTCTCAACTCCACAATAATGAGATACTCTTCCGCCATCTTAAATAAGAAGGAGCTCAGCTTCCTTATGCGTGATTCATCGAATTTTTCGTCTGGATATAATACCCGGAAGGTCTCTTCGGACGTGAGGTTAGGATCGTCGAAATCTGGATAAAAATCTTTGAGTGTTTCAAAGAAAGGCCTTAGGTTTCTATCACCCGCATGAAAAGGCGAGCTAAGAAACTTATCGAACTCCTTAAATTCGACCGGACTAAATGTTTTAAATAAAGAAATCAGTTTGGTGTTCTGCATAAAAAAGGTTAGCTTCTCCAAATAACCCTTTTACTACTGATCACCCCGTACTTTGATGTAAAGATACAAATTTACAAAATAAAAACACATACCAACTTAAAAGAGCGAACATTTCTTCAAAAGTAAAAGTTTCTGAGTTCACCACTTAAATAAAAAATTTTTTTCTTTTTTTGCGCGAAGTATCATAAAAAATTTTTACGCTTTTTGCATAATAAATTTTGCGACCCTACTTATCGGCAATATATTTTTTTATTTGTATTTTTTTACATGTTATATAATTCTAAAAATAATACCTTGTGTAACATAAAAAATCTCACTCGGTAATTCTTTATGTCAGCTCTTACAGACTCTAAAATCTTTTTACATAAGAGTCACAAAATTTCCAGCAATCCGGCTATAGTTTTTTTCTATATTTTTTTAAAAGAGTTTGACTTTCATATTGAAACTTTTTTGCTAATATTTTCAAAGCATTTTTGCTCTTAAGGGTATCTACTGCCATCAACCGGTACACATTTCGTAACATTGCTTACAAAATATGCGTTTTTCTAGAAAAAATACACATTTTTCAACCAAAATTCCTTAATGATTTCATAATCTTCATGTACAAAAAAGAAATCTTTCTTTGTTTGAGGTATCAATATTCTTTAATTTATATTTAAATCAACAGGGGGACAATTTAATAACTTAATCTGGCAAAAAATTGAACCTTCAACACCTAGTCAAGCGTCTCGAAAAAAAGAGTGCTAAGGTGAAGAAGATACTCGAAGAAGTTGATCAACGGGGGGACGATCTTACGGATGTTGAAAAAGCCTCATTAATTAGGCTTATTCAGGTTGGTGGGTATCTTAAGCTGTTTATTGGTAAAGCACAACGGGGAGATAACATTTCTGAAGAAGATTTGACCAAAGTATTAAAATACGAGTCGAATCACAATGACCTTGTGAAAGAATTATCTCGCTAAACCTTAAAAACTGAAATTTATATTATTTGAAGGGCTTTCTTTTGAAAACTCAAAAGAGAGGTCGTGGGATACTTATGCCCGGACCGGTAATTTCTACCGCGCATTGCTGTATATTACCGTCTGGAGGTTGTGGAATTCCTGTATATACTCTTACTACACCCATTTTTATGGTGTTTATCTTCTAAAAGTCTTAAACCAGTACTAACTTCTTTGTAGAGATCACTTCGTCGTTTGCTGTCAGCGAATAAAAATACGTTCCCGTATCCAGACCGCTCCTGTCCACGTTACACTCAAATGTCCCTGAATTCATCATCTCGTCGAAATATGGAGCTTCTACGACGCTTCCCATAGAATCGAATACCGTCACCGTTACCCTGCTCCTGTAAGGAAGCGCAAACTCTATCCTTATAGCTGAATCATCCATTTTCGGAAAACAATCACTCAACGAAAATGTTACCGGGCTTGATGTGTTTTTTTCGGCTTTTTTGACTGTTTTTAGGGTTTCGATCATGCTGTTTATCTCAGCATACTCGTTAAGTAAGGTGTTTAGCGTGTTTTTCTGTAAAGTTTCCATTGTTTTTAGGTTTTTTTGTTTTTTATTATGTTTTTTATTTTTTTGACTCTTCTTGTCTCATTCTAAATAAACATAACCCAAATAGACCGCCAAACCAAAGAAAGATTCCCGGAATGTCTCGAGCGGGAAGGGGGTCTATGCACCTAAGTACCTGTTAATAAACCGGATAAAATATTCGATTGTCTCGAAAGGGAAATTTTGAATAAAAAATGAAGGATTTCGGAAGGTGTGCTGATAAGTGAGCAGATGATCATCCTATAATTCAGAAATCTGTAAAAACGTAATTTTTAGCCTCTTTTAGGCACAAATTTTTTAAAAAAATTTCACTTTATTCGTCAATAACAACGTTTTCAAAAATAGTTATATAAAGAAGTATAGAGGTTCTTTGTGAGGTATATGTGCGTATATGAGGTCAGCGGACCCGGTAAACAGGTAATAATTACATAGAGATATGTCCGGCGAATATTTTCAGATAAATTGTTTACTTTTCGTGGTACAGCCTTATATTAAAGTAATACTCGTTCTTTGACATTTTACAGTTATTTGTATCAATAGCGCTTCGGCGCGGTTTACTTACTTTATTAAATCGAGAAATAAAATGAACAAGCTAAAAAAAGCACTCGAATTAATAATAGTTTTCGGAAAAGTAATAGCAGTCGGATTGAAAATTTCCTACTGGATAATTGTCATAATCAAGGCTCTGGTTTCATAGGTGTAATAAGTGCAAAGCCCGGCGAATGCCGGGCCGGTTTCTTCTCATTAAAACAAAAAACAATTTCCTATAGCATACTCTTAAATGATTTTGTAACTTTAATTACCTGGAAAAAACATAATGATACTCGTAAAGTAACAACATGTATATTAATCTCCTTAGAACAAGATTAATTATAATTTTATTAATTATTATATCCACTCTAAGCAATCTATCATTTGCTCAGGGTGGATTCGATTTTCCATTCAAGATCGGAAGCTACTTTGAATATGATTATGCTGGAAGCAGTTTTAACTATAGATATTATGCAAAGATTACAAGAGATACAGTAATAAATGGAAAAAAGGTTGCTATACTAAGCTTTTTCGATGAACCCGGAATGGGAAACTATGATGTTTATTATAGAATTGATACCAACACACTAAACATTTATAATGGCTTAACGCAAACATGTGTTGATACCACCGGGTTCAGCCTTGAAGCTGGATTTAAACTTCCGGTTGGTTATATATGGAATACTTGTGATACCTCTAAACCGTACTATAGAAGTTATATTGTCGATACATCCTCTTATTCAAATATCCTTAATTATAATAAACTTCTTAAAACCGTCACTAGGGTGGATACTTCAACGGGTATTACATCCGATGGAACGGCAATGTATGTATTCACAGAAAAATTTGGGTTTTTTATATATTCCCAAAGCTCAAGTGGACCGTTTGGACCTTATTCTATAGTTTTAAAAGGCGCAATAATAGACAGTGTCACTTACGGAAGTATTACACTCGGTATTAATCAGATATCCTCCGGGATTCCCGGTGGTTACTCATTAAAACAAAATTTCCCAAACCCCTTTAACCCTTCTACAAATATCAGGATTAATCTGCCCAAAGCGGAAAATGTTAAACTGATCGTATATGACCAGCTGGGGAGAGAGGTAAACACATTAATTGACGAAAGACTAAACCCGGGTGAATACGAATACAGATTTGTGAATAATAACTTATCCAGCGGGGTTTATTACTATACACTCCTGACCGATAATTTCAGGGATACTAAACGCATGATACTCGTAAAGTAAACAAAAAAAGCCTGCATTTCTGCAGGCTTTTTGCTTTTACAGCTAATTGCTTAGATCTTCTTATTCTTTAACCACTTTCAGTTTATTCTTGTGCTCTTCCACTTCCTGCTTAGCTTTCGACTTCTCGTCCTTCGATATCTCCTGGCTCTTCAAAAGTTCCTCAGCCCTTGTCAGCGCCGCTTTCACCTTATCTGCGTCTATCTCCTCCTGGCTCTCTATAGATTCAGCCAGTATGGTAGCCTTGTTCTTGCTCACCTCGAATATTCCACCGCTGATAGCGAATATTTGCTCACCGCCGTCTGTGCCCTGTATCTTCACCTTCCCTATTCCGAGAGTCGTCACGAATGGAGCGTGGTTCGATAGTACCTGGAACCCGCCCTCTATGCCCGGCGCGGATACGGATTTTACCTCTCCGCTGAATACCTTTCTGTCCGGACTTACTATTTCTAGATTTATGTTCGTTGTTTCCAAATCTTATGCGTTCATTTTTTTAGCGTTCTCTATTACTTCGTCTATTGTTCCCATCAGGTAGAATGCGTTCTCCGGCAGATCATCCACTTCACCGTCAAGTATAGCCTTAAAGCCTGCGATCGAATCTTCCAGCTTTACATATCTTCCCGGTCTGTTAGTGAACTGCTCCGCCACGAAGAACGGCTGTGAAAGGAATTTCTGTATCTTTCTTGCTCTCGCTACAACAAGCTTATCCTCGTCCGATAGCTCGTCTATACCCAGAATGTTGATAATATCCTGAAGATCTTTGTAATTCTGAAGCAGTCTCTTTACTCCCTGCGCAACTTCGTAGTGATGCTCACCAAGAACTATCGGATCCAGGATCCTCGATGTTGATGTCAGCGGATCCACAGCCGGGTAAATTCCCAGCTCGGATATCTTTCTCGAAAGCTCTGTCGTCGCGTCAAGGTGAGAGAATGTAGTCGCCGGCGCCGGATCTGTATAGTCATCAGCAGGTACATATACCGCCTGAATAGAAGTGATAGATCCTTTCTTTGTCGATGTGATCCTTTCCTGCAGGGTACCCATCTCGGATGCCAGTGTCGGCTGGTAACCTACCGCCGATGGCATACGTCCGAGAAGCGCCGATACCTCTGATCCTGCCTGCGTAAACCTGAACATGTTATCGATGAATAACAGCACGTCTCTGCCCTCTTCATCCCTGAAATACTCTGCTACGGTCAGTCCCGTTAGCGCAACTCTCTGTCTTGCTCCCGGAGGCTCGTTCATCTGTCCGAATACCAGTGAAGTCTTGCTCAATACGCCTGATTCTGTCATTTCCAGGTAAAGGTCGTTACCTTCACGTGTTCTTTCACCTACTCCCGCGAATACGGAATAACCGCCGTGCTCTTTCGCGATATTATGTATCAATTCCTGTATGAGAACCGTCTTTCCTACACCTGCACCGCCGAATAGACCGGTCTTTCCGCCCTTTGTATAAGGCTCGAGCAGGTCGATAACCTTGATCCCTGTTTCAAACATCTCCTGCTTTGTCGAGAGATCCTCGAATTTCGGGGCTGGTCTGTGTATCGGTAATCTCATCTTTGTACCAATCGGTCCCTTACCGTCTATTTCCTGTCCTGTTACATTCAAAAGTCTTCCCAGCACTTCAGGTCCTACAGGTACTGATATCGGCTCGCCCATGTCAACACCTTCCATTCCTCTTACAAGTCCGTCTGTACTGTCCATCGCTACCGCTCTTACCCTGTTCTCACCGAGGTGTTGCTGTACTTCCACTATCAATGTATCTTCTACGTCCTCTATGGTTTTCCTCTTTATATGTATTGCATTATTTATAGCAGGAAGTGTACCCCCTGCAAAATCCATATCCACAACAGGTCCTATGACCTGAACAATTCTGCCTATGTTTTGTCCGTTACTTGACATTAATTACGGGTTTAAAATTTTTTAAATAAACCCAAATATAGCCATTTTCGATTTCAATTCAAATGCAGTAATTCGTCAAATTCCCTATAAAATTCAACGATTTACTCTATGGAATTTCTGTCATAAAAAAAGGTGCCGAAGCACCTTTTTTAGCTACTTAACCAGTATCATCCTCCTTGTTTCCTCAAAACTTCCCGCATTTATCTTATAAAAATAGACCCCGCTGGAGAGATGTGAAGCGTTAAACCCGGCAATATAGCTTCCTGCCTTTTTAAACTCATTTACTAACGTTTCCACTTCTCGGCCGGAAACATCATACACTTTCAACGTTACAAAGCCGTCCTTTGGAAGATCGAACTGTATATTTGTCGATGGATTAAAAGGATTCGGGTAGTTTTGCTTTAATGCAAACCCAGATGGGATCTCGTTACCGATCTGGGTAATATTTACTGTAGTATCTCCTCCTGATTTCGTATGCCAGATCCGCCCCGGGTTGCCGCATGCCCAGACTATGCTGTCATTAATCGCGTAGATACTCGTAAAATATCCCGCGGTGGGAGTCTCTCTCTTCCAGCTTACTCCGCCATTTGTTGATTTAAATAGATAGGATGTACCCCCTGCCCAGCCGATCGAATCACTCTTGAAACGTGAACATATCATTGACTCCGCATTACCCTCTACAAAACCAACACTATCCCAGTTAAATCCAAAATCTGTTGTCCTAAGTGTAGTTCCGCTTCTTCCAACCACAAACCCTGTAAAATCGTCTATAAAGGAAAACCTGTAAAAATCTTCACAGCCTAAACCGGGTGTGCAGTATTGTTCTACATTCCAGTTATTCCCACCATTTGTAGTTGCGCCAATTGTCGCTCCCCACCCGCATCCGGCTCCATTCATTGCATCTTTAAAAAAAAGATCTCTTGGTATTGTAAATATAAATTGGTTATTAAAAGAAGAACCTCCATCAGTTGTTTTTCTCGTAGCTAATGAATTGGACCCGATCCATCCTGTATCTTCATTTAAAAAGAAAACTGAGTAGTAGCTATCCCCCTGCCCTGCAGGTCCGTTTTCTATAGCGATCCAATTCTCACCGCCGTTCGTTGTCTTCAATATTGTTTCGAAAAAACCGACACAATAAACCACACTGTCATTTACCGGATAGATACCATAGAGGACCTTATTGTTGATCCCTGTGTTCTGAATTTCCCATACATTACCGCCGTTCGTTGTCTTAAGGATTACACCTTGTTCTCCGCAGACCCAGCCTGTGTTTTCATTAATAAATTCTATGTCCCATAGAGGTACGCTTACGCCTGTGGTCTGGAATATCCATTGGGCATTTACATTCAACGCAATAAAAAATAAAAAAATTATGAGATATGCTTTCATCATAATAATTTTTTAAGCATGATAGTGTGTGTATTTCATTTTAGTTTTTATGACTCCTAAAATCAAGTGGAATATTCAAAGTAATGATTTAAAATAAATTACTTTACCTGATTGCTTATTTATGGAATTTTTTAATATTATTATCAGACAAACGAACTGAAGTGGTAAATCTAAATAGAAAGCCCCGGAATAGCTAAATTCCGGGGCTTGTTGTATGGATAAAAATTCGATTTTAAGAGGATCTACTCTACAGTAACACTCTTTGCCAGATTCCTAGGCTGATCTACATTGCATCCCCTTGCGGTTGCGATGTAATATGCCAGGAACTGTAGCGGTATATTATTTATGATCGGCGAAAGCATCGATATCGTCTTCGGTACTCTTATTACATAATCAGAATAATTAGCTATCTCATCATCGTCTTCGCTCGCGATTGTGATTATCTTGCCCTTCCTTGCTTTTACCTCTTCTATATTGGATATTATCTTACTGTATGTTTCATCCTTCGGCGCAATAAATACCACCGGCATATTTTCATCTATCAGCGCGATTGGTCCGTGCTTCATCTCAGCCGACGGATACCCCTCCGCGTGAATGTAGGAGATTTCCTTTAGCTTCAATGCGCCCTCCAGCGCTACAGGAAAATTATATCCCCTGCCCAGGTATAGGAAATTCTTCGCGTCCTTAAATTCCTGCGCGATGTACTCATATTCCTTCCTGTTATCTATAACCTTTTGTATCTTTTCGGGGATCAGCTTTATTTCATGAGCTATTTTAACCAGCTCTTCCTGTGAAAGCGTCTTCTTCTCTCCCGCTATCATCAGTGAGATCAGCGCCAGAGACATCAGCTGGCTCGTAAATGCCTTCGTCGATGCCACACCTATCTCCGGTCCCGCGTGTATGTATGACCCCGCATCCACCTCTCTTGCTATTGTGCTTCCCACCACGTTCACCAGACCCACTGTTGTCGCTCCGTATTTCTTCGCTTCCCTGAGCGCCGCCAGCGTATCTGCTGTCTCACCGCTCTGGCTTATCACGATTAGCACGTCGTCCTCCCTTACCACCGGGTTACGGTACCTAAACTCTGACGCGTAATCTACCTCCACCGGGATACGGCAGCAATTCTCTATCATATATTCCCCTACCAACCCCGCATGCCATGCCGTGCCGCACGCCGTGATCAATATCCTTGGCGCATTGAATATTTTGTCCTGTATCCTCTCTATACCACCCAGCTTCACCATCCCCGTCTCAAAATTGATCCTCCCTCTATACGTGTTCTGTATTGTATCCGGCTGCTCACATATCTCCTTCAGCATAAAATGATCAAAACCACTTTTTTCTATCTGTTCGAGATCGAAATCAAGCTCATGTATATCTCTGAATATGTCCTTGTCTTCGATGGTTTTTAGTTGGAAGCCATTTTTTGTGAGGATGGCCATCTCGCCGTCCTCGAGATACATCACGTTCTTTGTGTGGTTAATTATTGCGGAGGCATCGGAGGCGAGGATGATCTCTTCCACACCGATACCGAGCATAAGGGGACTACCCAGTCTTCCAACGACGATCTTATCCGGCTCCTGCGCGCAAAGCGCGGCGATGCCGTACGTTCCCTCTACCTCTGCGAGGGACATTCTCACTGCTATTTCAAAATCACCTTTTTGCTTGTAGTTATAATTTATGAGGTTAGCGAGGACTTCGGTATCCGTATCACTTCGGAATGTATATCCTTCCCGCTCAAGTTTTGTCTTTATGGTTTTATAGTTTTCTATTATGCCGTTGTGAATCAATACTATATTATAATCCATGTCAAAGTGCGGATGCGCGTTCACGTCGTTTGGTACGCCGTGGGTAGCCCAGCGAGTGTGCCCTATCCCAACCGTTCCGTTGAATTTATCAATATCCAGGTTTTTCTCCAGTTCGGATACTTTACCTTTCTGTTTATATGTGATTATCTCATTTTCGCCGTCTTTTATAATGGAGATCCCGGCTGAATCATAGCCTCTGTATTCGAGTCTTTTTAAACCGTCCATTATAATGGGCCGGGCATTTCTTTTTCCGATGTAGCCTACTATTCCACACATTTTGATAAGATTTTAATTTTTCAATATTCTATGTACAATTTCTATACCAAAAATAAATTCCCTGCTATTAATATAACAGGGAATTTTTTATATGAAAAGGAATCCCTGTAATAACAGGATATTCCCCCAAGCATAGCAGTACCGGGGAAGGGAGTCGAACCCTCACGAGGTTTGAGCCTCGCCGGATTTTGAGTCCGGTGCGTCTACCAATTCCGCCACCCCGGCTGGTGGGTTAATTATTATATATTACTAGTAATTATTTAATATTGATTTTTTCATTGCCAAGCAATTTCCGAAATTGACCACTAATTGCGCACTAACTATTTTTTGAATATCCATTGGTAATACTTGGCTTACTTATTATAGGAATCAAGATAATGAATTAAGATGAGAAGTGAAAAGGATAAAAAAGCCTAGAAGTCACCTTCACTTTCCGATGCAGAATATGAAGCACCGGTCCTTCATATTGATTAACAAATGTTTATTAAAAACAAGAGTGTGGCGAGTGGTAAAAAAGTTGTAATCTTAAGGATAACAAAGGAAAACAAAAGAAAAAGCCTGCCATATGAAATTAATGACAGGTTTTTAAGATTAAAGCTCTGCTTTACTAAAATCACTTTCTTGTTTCGGGTAAGTCGGTTAAATCGATTAGGGAATTATATACAGCTTTTGTAGTTTACTTTATTAGAACGAGTTCGACCCTTCTGTTTTTCTGCATTCCATCCTCTGTATCGTTGGTTGCTACCGGAGCAAGCGGACCTACACCCATCGGTATTAGTTTTTCATCTTCCACTTGGTATGCAGTCTGCAATATTCTAGAAACATTGGTTGCCCTTCTTAAGGACAGCTCCATATTATGCTCGAGAGTACCTCTCATATCAGTATGCCCGACAATGTAAAATTTCAACGAAGGATTATTCAAAATTAGTGAAGCCATTTCTTTGAGCGTGTACTCGGATTCGGGCTTCACGTCCACTTTATTTATCTCAAAATACAGCCCATAAAGCGCAATTCTACCCTCTTTTTGCAGAGTTGTAAGCATAGCATTAGCATCTACGAGAACAAGTCCGTCCTCCATTGGGCTCTCTTCTATAATGTCTATCATAAAGATCTTCCTTTCCAAGCTGTGCTCCCTGCCGCCGAGAGTGATGTACATCGTACCGCTTCCGCGAGTGAGCTTCGCCGCAATGTAGCAGGTACCGCCTGCTGTGGCTGTACCATGTCCGAAACGGATATCATTATTTTCATAAACATTCCTTGCATAGAATGTACCAAGCCATGAGCCGCCGCCGACTTCCTTGGAAACATTTCTCGACAAATGATTTCCTTTCGCAAGAATCTCGAATCCCTCCTTTTCGAGGGCCGAGAGATAATTACCGTAGATCTCGGAAAGGGTCACTGTTCCTTCTAGTTCATAGTATATCCTCGTGAATTTTCCGCTAGTCTCTATCCATTCATCTATTTTCTTGTAACCAACCTCCGGGCCGGTAGCAACAGCATACTCGCGGAAGTTATTCTCCTCATAAACCTTTATAAAGGAGCCGGGATACCTTGTGATAAGCGGATGGTCTTTACTGCCGTCCACATCCTGCGAGAATGATATGTTTGCTATTACAATAAACTGAGCAATGAATATGATGCTTAATATTTTCATATTATTGTTTTCTTATTTAATTAACAGCATCTTTCTTACTTCCGTAAAACTACCCGCATTTATCCGGTAGAAATACACTCCACTTGTGAGGTTCGATGCATCGAAATTAAACCGGTAATTACCCGGGCTCAATTCATCATTAACCAGATTTTCAACCTCTTCTCCAAGAATATTATAGACCTTTAAACTGATGAATGCTTTTTGCGGAATACTGAATTCTATAGAGGTCGACGGATTGAAGGGGTTTGGATAATTCTGTTTAAGCAAATAACCGTCCGGTATCTCAGAGCCTATATGCTGTATACTTACGCTTGTATCTATAGTTCCTGTGAGCTTAAACATAAGGTCGTGCTGACCACCTCCTATCACCACCTGGTTTCCAGGCTTCCAGTTACTAATCGTGTCGAAAACAAACTGCGGGTCTCTCCAATGAAACGGTGAACCAAATGAAGCGGAACTCGTCGCCCACGCATAGACTGAACTGTCCGGCGCTCTTTCCATTTTAGCGTACACGTTCACCCAGTATTTTCCGGGGTTCAGATTTACAGCTGGAATTATTGGAATAAAAAAATTCTGCGGGAAGAATGAATTTAAGCTCCTAATCGTATCTGATGCAATAATACTTCCGGGTTTGTCGTTATCATTAGATCTTATATGTACTATTGCTTCTTCAAAACCGCCTACACCATTAGAAAAAGTGCCATAAACTTTAACTCCTCCAACATGCCATGATTCCCCTGAAGGAACTGTAAAGTCGTCTGCCGCTTCAGTCAATGACCCGTGGTCAGAGTATTCGACAGACGGAACGGAATTATTCCCAACGAAGAATGCCGTACTAAACAATTCCGGCTCTCCGAATTCAAGGTTATCCACATGAAAATTTGTGGTATTGGATAAATAAACATCCTGTAAATCTATTGTAATGATACACGATGTAGGAGTATCCGCAGAGGAATATTCTATATCGACGAAGAATTCTTTCCATGAGGTCTGTGAGCTTACAAATTGTATCGTACCTGAGCCGATTAAATTTGATCCCTTTTTCATCGCCACATTTATCTGAAAAGTATCCAACCCTCCCTGTCCGAACTGGTAATACCCCTTTAAAGAACCGTATCTCTCGCTTACCGGAAATTCATCCGATGTAAGCAAAGGTGGGATCTGTGCAGTCATAAAAGTGACCACACTTCCCTTTGCAGATGAACTGCCATGCGTTGCCGTTCCGACCTGAGTGACCGGCTGAAACGGCTGAGTATTGCTCGTTGTCCAGCCAGTTGGATTGGATGGATTGCCGCCCCAGTTTTCGAAGCTGAAATTAGGTATTGGGTTGCCCCCTCTTATCTGTGAGCTGGCATCGATATTTATAAACAGAGTAAAAAGAAAAACCGTAATTAAGATCTTGCCCATGATAGATCTCCCCGTATTTAATTTTAACGTTATTCAAAGATATGACGGGAGGCAACGAAATGAAATTACCCATATGGGGTAATTTGTTTGCAGTATTTGATTTTATACTAATTTATCATTGATTGCTTTCTTTACGGCTTCAGCACGGGAGCTGACGTGGAGTTTTCTGTAAATGTTCTTGATGTGGGCACGGACTGTATTTCCGCTGACGAACAGTTGATCTGCGATAACTTTATAGTTCTTTCCGTCGCAGAGCAGTTCGAGTATCTCGGTCTCTCTTTTGCTTAAAGGAGATTCATCCGTTCTTTTGAAAGAGTCTATAACACGCCTGGCAATAGAAGGTGTCATTGGTGATCCGCCGTTGATAACTTCTTTTATAGATTCGAGAAGTTCGGCAGGCGGCGTGTCTTTTAAAAGATAACCTGAAGCGCCGGCGCACAATGAATCAAAGATAGAGTTGTCATCTTCCTGCACGGTGAGCATAATGAAATCCGTATTAGGGATCTTTTCCTTCAGTAATTTCACACCCTCAATACCGCTCATCTGCGGAAGGATGATGTCCATTAAAATTACGTCATGATCGAGCCCGAACAGTTCGCTCACCGCAGTTTTGCAATCATTATACGAATGCTTGCACGAGAAGCCCGGCGATGCATCGATCAGCAGCGTAAGAAGCTGCCTAATCTCAGCGTCATCCTCAACGACAGCCACTTTTATCACACCGGGTTTATTTTCCATAATTCAGTTTATATAAAATAGTTAGAATCCTCTCACCAAATCAATTACTCATATGGGTTATATTGGATACAAATGATATTTTAGTACCATCCTCTTTGGATGATTGTATTTCAAGTTCTCCCCCAATCTTTACGGCTCTCTCCTTCATATTAGACAATCCGTATCCATTAACATTTGTATTTTCCTCGAAGCCGCATCCGTCATCCGCCAATGTAATCGAAACCTTTTCATTATCCACTGAAATATCAAAAGTCACATTTTTCGCCTTCGCATACTTGGCGATGTTATTCATTGCTTCCTTAAAAATCAGCATGAGCGCCCTGCGGCTATCCATCGAGAGTGGCATATTATTTAGTGAGTCATTCAATCCGGTCACCTTAAACTCCGTCTCTGTGTATTCGAACATAGAAGTTCCGAAGTCCTTCAATCTTTGAACCGTATCGAGCAGCGAGTCCTTCGCCGGATCGAGCACCCATATAAAGTCCCGCATTCCTGAAGAAAGCTCTTTGGTATTTTCTTCAATCTTTGCAAGATATTCCTCCAGACCGTTGTGCCCTTTTACTTCACGCTTGGCGAGCTCGGTCAGCAGGGATATCTTCGTTATTTTATTCCCTGCTTCATCATGAAAGTCCGCCGAGCTTTTCTTTCTGACAATTTCTCTTTCCTCGACTTTTGCCATTTCTATCCTTGCTTTTTGTTCTATTTCACGTTTGATCGAGGCTACCCTGACTCTGATAATAAAAAGTATCACGCCAATGAATATTATTGCATAGATAAGGTACGCATACCAGCTAAGCCATGGAGGTGGAGGGATATTCAGGATCACAGATGCTCCCTGCTCATTCCATACTCCGTCGTTATTACTTGCTTTTACCCTGAATGTATATGTACCGGGATCGAGATTGGTGTATGTCACCTGTCTCCTGTCCCCGGCATATATCCAGTCATTGTCGAAGCCCTCCATCATATAGGTGTACTCGTTCTTTTCCGAATTAGTGAAATTAAGTGAGGCAAATTCAAATGAAATCACATCGTGGTCGTATTCAAGGTCTATCTCATCAAGATATCTTACATTTTTACCGAGGGAGAATTTATCTTTCATATTAATAGGAACGGATTCATTGAATAATAAGAAGTCTGTGATTACTACCGGAGGCGGGACAAGGTTACCTTTCATACTATCGGGATGAAAGAAATTCAATCCCTCTATGCCACCAAAATACATTTTCCCTCCGGAATCCTTAAAGTAACAATTCTGATTGAATTCGTCATGTTGAAGTCCATCCAATGCATCATACGTCTTGAGCACTTTCTCGCTATGAGGATCAAATTTTAAGATCCCTTTATTAGTACTGATCCAGAAATTTCCCTCATCGTCGTCCAGTATTCCGTATATCACTTCATTGGGAAATCCTTCATTCGTTCCGAAAGTTTTGAAAAGGGGTTTAATGGCTCCTGAAGAAAATTTTTCAAACATATTTTCCTCAATCGGGACTTCAAGCTTATTTAATCGTCCTGATGTACCGATCCAAAGATATCCCTCGTTATCTTCAAAAATAGATAATATCATGTCAGCACTTAAACTATTTGGGTCATTCTCATCATGTCTGACAAAATGAAACCGGTTTGTTTTTCTGTTTAAAATGTTCAATCCACCATTGGCAGTTCCTACCCAAAAGTTTCCTTTACTATCCTCACTCATACAAAATATGTAAGGATGAGAAGGTCCGGATCCGTCCAGATTATAAGGAAATCCTGTAAATTCGCCCGTCTCCGGATGAAATATATATAGTCCTCCCAAAGAAGAACCAATCCATAAAACTCCCTCACTGTCTTCATAAATACTATGCACTGAGGCAGGAGCATTTTTTTTATCAAGATAATTTTCAAATTCGATTACATCAGCACTTCCTTCACCATTGAGCACCACTTTATTCAGACCTCCATTCCGGGTACCTATCCATATATTGTCTCGTTTATCTTCGAACATCGATAGTATGTAGTCCGAGGACAATGAACGGGGATTGCCAGAGTCATGTTTATAAATAGTGAATTTATTCTGCCCAGGATTATAGAGTGTCATCCCTTCCTGAGATCCGATCCAGAGTCTTCCCTTACTATCGCCTATCGATGCTCCAATGTTTATACTTGCAAGAGTGTTGTTTGAGCCTGGGTCATATTTTATAAGACCAAAGTCATTCTTCAATTTATCTATTCTATTTAGACCATTTCGAGTACCCACCCATATAAGACCGGCTTTATTCTGATAAATGCTGAGTATATTATTGTGGGTAATCCCTTGCGGGTTCGTACTGCTGCTTTCATAAAGGATCGATTTCCCAGATTGCTTATCCGAAACGAGTAATCCCTTGTCCGTGCTGATCCAATAAAAATTGCCCCGGTCAGGGAATGCAAAAAAATTAGTAAATTTAATCTTATCATGAAATAAGTCAGTGCCGGCAATAAGTGATGATGTACGCGCATTAAAATCTAATTTGATCAACCCCGCATCGCAACTTAACAGCAGGGAGCTACCTTCTTTGGAAATACCCAGTAATCCATCGAGGGAGATCTTTTCACCAAAAGGAGTGAATCCGGAGAATTTAAATTCCTCAGATCCAGTATTCATACTTGTCAAACCGGAATCTGAAATCATCCAGAGTTCGTCATTGAGTACATTAATAAAAGAAATCCTATTCAATACTTTTCTTTTTTTGCTGTCATCACCGTAGGTGAGAAATCGTTTAATGTCTCCGGTTTTTTTATCTAATTTATTTAATCCATCATCTGTTCCAATCCAGAGCGTTCCTTCCGGATATTCTACAATAGAAGTCACCCGTGGATCTGAAAGTGAATTTTCATCACCATCTATTTTCTTGAAGTGTGTGAAAGTATCGGTCGCAGGGTCCAGCCGGCTTAGACCGCCTCCGAATGTACCTATCCAGATCATACCGTCCTTGTCTTCATACATACACCAGACAAAGTTATGACAGAGTGAGTTAGGATCACCCGGCTGATGCCTATAAATCTTAAAGTCGTATCCATCGAACCTATTCAACCCATCCTGTGTACCAAACCACATAAACCCGAACCGGTCCTCTATTATGTAATTAATGGAGTTCTGTGAAAGCCCATTAGTAACGGTAATTTGATTGAAATTGATATTGGAAGGCTGACTGTACAAAGGAAGTGTACAGAAATATATAAAAAGGATTATTAAAGCGTCAGAATATCTCAGAATTATAGGCCCCGTTTTAGCTTAAAAAATAATTTAGAGCATATTAAAGTTTATTTAAATAACAAAAACAAAAAAATTTAGAGAAAGAATGGAATTTTAGTTAGTTTTTTGATGATAACTCTTATTTTCGATGCAGAATGTGAAGCACAGGTCTTTGATACTAATTAACAACTGTTTAATGGAAATGGCAGAGCACCGAGTGGTAAAAAAGTGATAATATAAAAGGATAACGAAGGAAAATAAAAGAAAAAAAAGCCTGCCGAAAGGGGGATAACGACAGGCTGCTGAAAGGAGAATAGATTACCATGATTTGGATATACCCGCTCTGAACAAGAACTCATTGTAATCCCCATAATAATATACAGTTTCATTGTAAAGATTGAACTGAGCATCGAATATAAAATCTATAACATTCATAAAATCCAGCGATGAAGAATAGTATATACCTACTCTGTTGTTTTTATTCTTCTCATTAAAATAATTCGTTCCCAAAGTACTGCTCCATATTTCATCGACAACATAAGTCAGGTAAACATCACCATTGAATAAAGTGGAATTAGAATCAGCATTTGTAAACGTAAAGCCTAAACTGCCCCCAAGTGAAAGAGGTATTTTTGTAAATGAAAGAACGTCATTCAGAGAAAAGCTAATAAGGCTGTAATCCCCAGTCCCCCGGCTAGAACTGACATCCTGTGAAGTTACTAAAAGATTTATTGAGTTTACGTATCGATTCGATATTGCATTTATGCCAGTCAAAAATGTAAGTACGTTTGCAGAACTATTAACTTTTAGCGAATCAACAGTCGCGTCGTTGGATATTTTATTTGGTCTGTAATCGATGATAACAAAGGGGACGTCCTTGTAATTCAGAGCAAGGTTAAACCCTAACTTTAGTGTCGTTTCCGTAAAATTATTCAGCCCGCCGATATTGTTCTCACTTCTTTGGACGTCTAGACCTACTTTGATCCTTCTCTCATCGAGTGATTGTTTAAGTTTAAAATTTAACCCGGCAACACCGTTCCTGAGATTTGGCGCTCCAAGCGATATAAATCCCGGACCGTAATATTTAAATCCGGCTTCGACGGACGTTCCGGTCTTATCGTACACGAATTTCGATCCTATCCTGTACATAAAATCAAACTGGCTGCTAACTTTAGGTGATAAAATGTCCTTAAGAAATGAAGGAAAATCTTCCGAGACAAGGTCAGGGCTTGTCTTATCCCTGGTCAGCATACTGCCGACGGCTTCGCCCTCGATAGTCAGCATATCTTTAAAAAGATTTAATTTACCTTCCGTCCCAATTAAAATATTCTCCTGCGGGGCAGTACCGTCTGGCACGTTGTTTATATCTATGGAGTTTTGATCATCACTTCCCTTTAAAACAGTAAAATGGAAGTGACTATTTTCCGTAGAGCCAATACCTATCTTGCCCGCGAAAATATTTCTTGAAAATGTTTTGTCCGGGACCGGGTCGAGATTTCTTAATCCCGATAAAGCCATGTAAAACAAACCCGGGTTAAACGTAAGATCTACCCCCCGTAATCTTGTTCCGCTTAATGTATTGGGGGAGTAATCCGGGTAGGTTTCTCCTATACCCAGTGTATTAAAATAAGAAAGAACACGCATTACTCCCGAAACTTTTTCATTATCCTCGGCACGGTGCCTGAGTATATTAGTAAGCTCATCCGGTCGGAAATCGAAACTTACGGTATTTATGTTTTGCTTATCTTCTTCCTGCTGTGTATCAAGGAATACATTCAGATTAAAAGGGATCCCGTATAAGCGCACCGAAGGATCTAACTTGAAAGAACCAAGGTTAGTGGGAACCTCCGAACCGTTCCCCTGCCGGGAATTGTGACTGCCCTCAAGCCTGTATGACCCCGTGAATTCAATGGGCTTTATTTTATCCGCCTTATTCTCCATTCCGGATGACATACGGTCATGTGTATCATTACTGCCAAGCATTTCCATCATAGAGATCCCGGGATCATGAGTGTTCGGCGGAGAATTCACCGGCGTGTATTTGAATTCCCATATCTCGCTTTCGGAAAACATATTTCCGTCAACATAAGTTATTACCTGCCATGCATACCTCCTTCCCGGCTTCAACTGTCTCGCCGCGAGCGGGTATTGTAATTGAGTTACGCGCAGGTTGTCCTGGCTGTAAAGCAGCGGATTGGATTGCACAGCAAAATACGCGCTTTGTTTATCTAATATTTCGGTCAAAAGGAATTTATAAGTCAGCTTTCTGCCGGAAGGGATAGGTGTTGGAGGAAGCCAGTTAAATACCGGGAATATTTCAAGAACATCATCCCTGTCATTCGGTGAGATAAGCTCAGACTTTGTAGCGTTTATTATCTGGTAATCATTACAGAATGATCCGAGTACTATATTTGTCGAGGCATCCTTTACGTAAACGCATATGTTGTATACCCCGCTCTGGAACGTGCCGGTCGAATTCAGAGTGTTTTCAATTTCATCCGAATACTTTTCAATGTCTATCGGACTTAGCTCCTGCGCATTTACTTTTTTAACGCCTGCAGGTAAATTGAATACCGAAGTGGTCCCATCTACAAGCCTCTGACCCTGCTTCTCAACCGTTCCAAACAGGTACACGTCGACTGCCCCACCCGAATTGTTAAGTGTAACCTTCCACATATTCTCAGTATGAAACTGGAAAGGAGGAGGCTGCTGCAAAGTGACAGATACCTGTGCAAATAAGGAAGTTTTAAAAAAAATAATGAGTAATATTGAAAATAGAGTTTTCATTTTTTCCCGAATTTTAATCTTTTTTAAGAACTTCGCAAGTAAATGTAAGCACGACCTGCGGATCAGTCGGGTCGTTCGTCCTGACTGTAACGGTTTTAGTCTGTACGCCTTCACGTCCGCGGGTATTAAAGGTCACTTTTATTTCACCTCTTTCATTTCTGGAATATTCATTTTTACCATCCAGAGCGGCGCCTGTGCATCCGCAGGATGCAATAACGCTTTCGATTATAAGCGTTCCCTTTCCCGTGTTTTTGAATTTGTATGAGTAACTGAGCCGGGTTCCCTCTTCCACTTTACCAAAGTCATGAGTAACTTCTCTGAATTTTATCTTAGCGGGCTTTTCTTTTGAGTAAGTAAGGGATGAAGAAGCCAGAAGTACCGTTAGAATAAATATTGTTATGGTTTTCATTTTTATTTTCCCTTTCCCGCCCCCAAAGGGGACGGGTTTTTATAAAATTTTAATTAGATTCCTATGTTATTCTTTATTAATGTAGATTGTGCATGAATCACATAAGATACCTCCACAATATACTCGCTGAGTTACGGTATATAGCCCAGTTTTACCCAGTGTAGCTGTGAATTTTCTACCATTCCAGGTGTTGGAAGTACCGTTAGGCTTTATTATTGTACACGTATAAGTTGCAGTACAATTACCGGCGCACACATATTCAGGAAAAAGAATAACTGGCTTTTTAAAATCGACGGTGATACTGGAATCGCAGCTAATTCTATAGCGCGTATTATTTAATAGGTTTGTTATTCTTACTTTATTCTTCTTCCAATAACCACATTTGCATGAATCATTAGTATTACAATCTACAACAGTTATATATCTTTCGGCAGTACATCCGCCCCTGCTTACCCTGAGTATATACCTGCATGGAGGAGTAATTCCCCAATTATAGATGTTTATCGAACCGGGAGAATTGCTAAAGCTTCCGCTCCTTCCCGGACAGCTTGTTGGGTTGAACGGATCCGATATAAGCTGCCATGAATACGAACCACTTCCGGGGAAGTTATTGGCAATGATGTTGGAGGTCATTATAAGATTTCCAGCGGAGTCGAGACATACCGTATCCGGAGCATTTATCGAACAATCAAGAGAATCGCAGCATTTTATGTAGAAGGTTGGACCATAGTTCCAGCACGTTCTCGCGGTATTTTCAACATAAAACTGCCACCTTCGTATAGAGTCGCACGGAATATTCGCCGGAATAGTCCAGTTATAGCTTCCCGAATTAGGAATGTTTCCTACTATAGATTGATTCACGACCCAGTTATTCACGTCTATAAAACCTAAGTTCACATTGCCGGGAGTACCTGTGCTCGTCCAGGTTATCGTGACGTTATCTCCGGCACATAGCGTATCGCCTGCCTGAGGACCGCCGGTTATCTGGAAACCACAGGGACCGGTACTATCCACAACCTCAATACTAGTTATACACTTACAAGTATCACCATTGCAGACCACTCCAATCGTTAGGTCATACATACCGCCTACTGTCGGAGTGAATTGAAGCGGGAGCGTTGTACCTGATGCATTAAACCCTGACGGTCCTGACACTGTCCAGAAATTCTGTTCATTACAACTGTCACCTATACACGTCAACGAATGGTTATAAGTGATCAGATCGCCCACGTTGGCTACAGCACTTGTTGCATGTCCGCACTTTATATAATTCACACTTCCGTTATTTATGGTTAATTGTCCAAAGGTCGGTATCATACAGCCGCAGCTTTGGGAGATATTGTTTACATTTATGTATATTATACATGAATCGCATACCACCCCACCGCATTGAGGTTTTAATACCAAAGTATATGAGCCGGGTGTAGAGATATTCATAGAAAGCGATCCTGAAGAAGATCCACTGTTTATCATTGCCATCGACGAATTATAAAAGACCCAACTCATAGAAGGCGGACATACATTATTGCTTGGATAGCAATAGTAATTATAATTTATATTAAGCATCCCGGGATCGTACATATTAATGATATCCCCGCAATGGAGTGAATCGAAGACACCATCATGTGAGGCAAAAATATTTTTGAAACCCCCGCAGGAGCATGTATCACTACCCTGTCCGCATGGCGGCAAATTAAAGCAAATGCTGTCGCAAATCGCACCCGATGGTCTGCGGAGATATATACAGCACGGTCCGCCGTTATTAGGAGTCGAGAGAATACCGCTGACCCAATTATTACCCGGCGGCAGGTTCGTTGGAGTGTAGTTGATAACACTTCCGCAGGTGGATGTCAGGCTATAATATTGAGATGCTGTATAAGAGTTATTGATATTAAGAGAAAAAGTATATTGATAATTACCGATAGAATCCTTTAAACATCTAATACTGTCTATGCTTAGAATGTCCATACAAGTATCGGACTGGACCGGCGGACAAGGCGGAAGCTTAAAACAAACGGTATCGCATACATACCCGGAGGGTTTATGTATATAGATACAGCAGACACCCGTGCTCGAAGTGGAAGCAAGTATACCTCCTATATAGCCGCTGCCGGGAGGAAGCACGGACGGCGAAGCTAAATTTATGTTACCACAAGATGCCGTTAAATAATAATTCTGATTGACACCTGTTGGATTATTATATGTTAAAGTATAATAGTAAAGAAAATAGCCGGCAGAGTCCGTATCGCATTTGATTGATTGCAAACCAACTTCAAGACAAGTATCTAACTTTTGTTTGCATTGAACTTTTACCGAATCCCTGCAAACAACCTTTTTCTTTTTATTGAGCCATTCATAAACAACATAAAAGGACGGTAACCCTGACTGGAAGCAGACATCGGACAGCATTATAGAAGCATTTGGTATGGGACCGCCTTTATTCCAGGTTACGGTATTCACCGCGGGCGGGACAGAGCCCGGGGACTGTGTCCAACCGGAAGGAATAGTATTAGCGGAAGATATATATGCAGTCGTCGTTTTTAATCTAAAACTCCATGGAGATAACGGAGAATTACTGTTTGTAATAATAAGTTTGTAACAACAATCGTTATTACCGCTCGGCTGGAGATTTACGCTTAGTCTTTTACATTTTTTTATACCTATCGGAATAGGTATAAACGGTCCGAGGGTTATTATGCCTCCCGATCTAGCCTCGACCCACCAAACTATTTTTTCGGCATTTTCAATATCAAAGCCGTTGATGTCACCCAGTTTCAAGTTATATGTCATTTTCTTACCAGCATTAAAACTGAATTTGTCCCTGGCTTTAACAGGGTCCTGACCAGGATTTTTACTTATGTCGGAAATGTAAAGAGTGTACTCGGCATCTTTGATCGTACTGGTCCAGGAAAAAATCAATTGGTTATCCGGGTCGATCTCCACTCCCTCAGAAGGTGAGATCGGAATTATCGTTCCCTGAGCCTGGACCGTTTGCGAAAAGCAATCACTGCTGAGTTCCTCGTTAGAACCGGTTTGAATCACTCTTACACATATCTCGTAACTGCCTTCCGGAAATTTCCCCTGCCGTATAAGGGACTCACTATAGCGAGGGTCCTTTGCCACATAATTAACGTCCGGCGTTTGAGGAAGATCAGACACCTTCATGTTCTTCGTTTCGTTGGGCTTAAGCGTGATGCTGACGGTTTGCGCCGTAGCTATCAACCCGTCTTTTTCTTCGGTAGCAGAACCCTTAAGATAAACCTGCTGCTGCTGGTTTGTGAGATTTGATATTGTAAATGACCATAAGTCAGCCATATTGAGGCTACCCGGAGGGGGTGCATTTAGCACAATCCTAACTTTATCACTTGCCCAAAGGTCAGAACCAAATAATAACGACATTAGAACTAATGTCAGAATAAATAAATGTGATCTTTTCATTTTCCCTTTTTAAAATTTTTATTTAACAATTATGTTATAGTCCTTTAGTTTTGATTCATCATCAGCGTGTATCCCAATCGCGCGCTTTTCCAGTTTTGTAATTTCATCCTTCTTTTCATCGCGGAGCTTTCTTGCTTCTCTTAGTTTGGCTGAGAGGAGCTTTCTAATATCCTCGATCTCGTCATCCATCTTTTTCAACTCGCCGATATGGTCTTCAATGCCGTTCGGCAGTCCATTCCATTGATCCATATTTTTTTTCACCCCATTTTGCAGCTCAATGAGCCTTTTGATCAGATTTTCCAGATATTTCATTTTTTTCCTTATTTTGGTTTTTTCAATTTAGAAAAGTACTATTGTCAATCAAAAGAATGGAAATTACATTTGTGAAAGCACTATTTCGGAATTGGGAGCCGTAAAAGTTTCTTTTTTTAAGTTATATTGCTTATTTTTGGAAGAACCAAAAGAGCTTCTGTGAATGTAAAAAGAGGTAAAAATTTTTGGGAAATCAGAAGGACAACATACTACAGCTATTCGACGGAATTGACAAAAAGGAGCTAAAAAGCATTAATGATTTTGTAAATTCCCCTTTCTACAATAAGAGCAAGCGCTTATCCGATTTTTTTGCACTGATCTACAAAAACTACGACGTATATAAAGCAAATGGACTCTCCAAGAAAGAGCTCGCCAAAAAGCTGTACCCGGGTGAGAGTTACTCAAAGAAAACGGATGAGAAAATAAGGAAGCTGTTATCGGACTTCGGGAAACTGCTGGACACCTATCTTATTACGGTTAAATTTATGGGAAACAATGACCGCATGTCGCTTGCGCTAATAAAAACGCTGCGTGAAAGAGGAGCCGAAGATCGTTTTAAGAAAAAACTCAATGACCTAACGAAAAAACTGGAAAAGGTAAAATACAAAGATGAGAAGCACTACAAGCTGGAGAGTGAATTAGTAGAGGAAGAGCTCAAAATGGAATTTGCGGATAAAATGTTAAAGTATAGTGAAACAGACCAGAGAGCATCAGATACAAACGACCATGGATTCATATTAACGAAACTGAGAACATTTAATTCAATGTGGACAAAACAATATTACAATAAAGAGAAATTAGATTATGTCTGGAGTTTTTATGACGCTATTAAAAAATACATAGAAGACAACTACCAGGAAGTTAAAATTAATCATCCTTCGATCTTTCTTGAGTATATGACATTAAAGTTATTCAAGTATGACGATCTCAATGACTTTAAGGAAATGAAAGAATTTATCCTCAAGTACTCAGACATCATACCGAGAACCGAGTACTCCGATCACAGCTGGAATATAATAAGCTACGCCTCACTAATGGTCAACAAAGGATATATAGAATATCGGAAAGAAGTGCTTGAAATATTAAAGAAATTAGATTTAAAAGACGCCATAGTAAATGACGAAGACTTACTTCCGAGTGAGTTTAAATTAGCTGTAGACATATCGATCGCGGAAAGAGACCTAGAATGGACCGGTTACTTTATTAAGAAATACCGAGGTAAAATTAAAAAAGAATATTCAAATGGTCTAGTAAATCTTTCATTGGCAAAATTAAATTTCTATGCCAATAATTTTTCAAAAGCTAAATCTTACCAGGAAAAAGTTGAATATAATGATTATATCCATTACTTTGATGCCAAGATGCTCCTCGCAAAAATAGAATTCGAGTTAAGGAATTTTGGAAATGTTTTAAATTCGGTCGAAACGTTAAAAAAATTTATAAAATCGCACTCTGAACTGCCTGATGTTTACATAAAAACTTACGAAAGATTTAGCGTTGATGTTTTGCAATTAATAAAATTGTATGAAAATAAATTTTTGGGAAAAGACATCACAGTAGATAGGGATATATTTATTAAAAACTTTAATTCAAACAAACATTTTATTTACTCAAAGGATTGGTTTTTAGAGAAAATAAAGTTATTAAAAAAGGAGCCAGAATTAATATCCTGACTCCTTTTATTAATTAATAATTAGTTCCTTATAATGCTTCAATAAATTCTTGAATTTCGGGATTATCTCCGGTAGTATATATATATACTTTACCGCCATCGACTGTTATTGAAATAGTACCGGCACCTTCCGAAAAAGAAACCGCATTTCCGACCGGATTAATAACCGTTCCCTGGCTTGGCGAGACAAGATATATATCACTACCTGTAAAGTATGCACTACAGTTTGGATCACATTGACCCGCGTTTACGGTTGACCCGAGTTCATAACCGCCGGCATAGAGAGTTGAAGAAAGAGCTAAAGCCAGTGTTGAAGCAACGAATAAGTTCTTTAAAGTTTTCATTTTTTGGTTCTCCTTTGTACCGTGCCTTTTATTCAGCAGGCTTAATTTTGAAAGTTGTACAAAGGTATTTTTGAACCTTACAGAAAACCTTACAGTATTGTCCTATTTTAAATAGCTGTTAATCATAAAATAAATGAGTTAGACAGTGAAAACAAAAAAAATCCTATCGACCATTGCTTTAGTGATACTTGTAATAATAGGTGAAAGACTCTTTTCCACAGGAAATGACATCCAGACCGATTGTCCGGACATAACGACTGACACTTTAGTAAAATTACCGTATACACTTTCACATAACGTGGTCATAAGCGGGTTTTCGTCAGGGACCGAGTATGTTTTTAATCTAGGAGGATATGCAAATGACACCATTACAAGCAAGGTAGTATCTTACAATATATCGTCGAATTTCTTTGACACAACACTTATACCTCCGCTTCCTCAGAAATTGGCGAACGGTTTTGGGTTTACTTTAGGGGATTCGATGTATTACGGGGGAGGCTATACTCAGGCGTGGACAGACCAGACATCCCCGGTGAGTGATACACTTTTCGACATTTCATATCCGACTTCGTCAACGGGATTTATAGGCACCAAAGGAAGAGTACTAAGGACAACGAATAACGGAACGGTATGGTCGAATATTTTTCTCGATACGAACAGAAACATAGTATCGGTGGATTTCACGAGCGGAACAAACGGGTACGCGGTTGCAAGCAGGGATACAAGCATAATATTCAGAACAACCAATACAGGAAACAGCTGGGCTCAGGTAGAAATACTTGCGCGTCTAAACCAGATCGATTTTGCAGATTCCATATTCGGGTGGACGGGAGGCAATGGTGGGACTATTTACCGGTCATCCGACGGCGGCGCGTCATGGGGGTTCATCAATACCGGCACCACCTCCAATATAAACTCCGTATCAGCGGTGAGCACAAACATGCTCTGGGCGGCATGCGACAGCGGAAAGATACTTAGAACTACAAATGCGGGATCGAACTGGTCTTCACAAAACATTACAGGAAACAAACTCAAAACAATAAAATTTGTTTCCTCAACAACGGGGTTTGCCGGCGGAGAAGGCGGAGCGTTTTTTAAAACTACAGACGGGGGACTCAACTGGTCACAAATAAGTCTTGGCGTTACAACAGCTATCAATGACATCGAATATGTAAATAACTCCGTACTGGCGGTCGTAGGAGAAAACGGGAATATATTCTGCACGGAGGATCTTGGTACTACGTGGGTAAGGAAACGGGGTGTTACCGGGAATACCGTTCGAGCCATAGGCGGAGAAGGCTCCTCCGGGCTGGCAACAATAATAAGTGATAAAAATTCGATCATTAAGTCAACATCAGGAGTATTCGATTCAAATATCTCAAATAAGCTATACAAGCTGGATCTTTCCAATCCGGGAGGGGGCTGGGTTTTGAGACAGGACCTGCCGATCCCAATCGCAGAAGTGTCTTCGAGCAGTGAGGAGCTAAACGATTCGCTAGCTTACCTGGTCGGAGGCAAAACATCAGGAAACGTCACAACAAGGAACGTTTACAGGTACAACTCGATGCAAAACCAATGGACTGCATGCACTCCCCTCCCCGACTCACTATCGCAGGGCGGAATGGCAATAGTAACAGATACAACAATTTTCTTCGCAGGTGGAAAAAACTACTCATCAATCTCGAACAAACTTTACGCGGGATATATAAAGATCATTTCCGGGCAGCCGGATAGTATATCCTGGACATCTCCAATTAACTATCCCGGGGGCGCTCTATTCGGAATAGGCTCATCGGGAAATAAATCCCTCAGGGCAGCCTTGTTCGTTGGCGGTTCGTCAACCCTATTCCCGGAAACCCCGGTCGAGGCTTGCTACCTTGTTAACTCAGATTTTAAATACTGCCTATATGGAATAATAGCGCGCCCGATAGTTACAAACGGAGATGATCCTACCGGAGGCAATACCGGCGGTGGCGATACTCTTTATTCACGGCGCTCACTCGACACCCTGTTATACAGATTTTATTTTATGGGCGGGATCACGGACTCTATGAATACAACGATCGACGCTAATCAAAGGGTGACAGTTTCCATAGTAGTATCAATTACAACAATTAGCAACGAAGTGCCCGGGGAGTATAATTTAAAGCAAAACTACCCTAACCCATTCAATCCCAGCACAACGATAACATATGAGATACCGGAAAGCGGTAATGTCACGCTTAAGTTATATGACATTACGGGAAAAGAAGTAGCAGTTCTGGTAAACGAAAACCAGAAGCCCGGCACTTATTCGGTAAAATTCTTTAATATAAACCTTGCCAGTGGAATTTACATTTACTCATTACAGGCGGGTAATTATAAAAAATCGAGGTATATGGCTTTAATAAAGTAATTATTTTAAAAGTAAATCAATTTCTTTTAAAGTTTTTTGAGAAGGCAGCTCGCCAAGGACTTTTTTAAAAGTGGACCTCATAATTTCACTTTTTGAGCGGGCTGCATTTTTATTATTATCGAGAATGTTCGCGCGGATGTTTTCGAGGTAGGCATTTTCGGCAAGATTATCAAATTTCATCCAGAGCTCAGTATAATTTATTATGTCCTTTAATGATTTTTCATTTTTTGCCATGACCAAAGCCATGTTCAAAAGTCTTTCATATTTATTATCGATCTCTACCCTGACGTCTTCGACCCATTCGTCGAAATTATCCTTAAGGAACGAACCTTTGTAGAGAGCAAGCGTTTTATTTAAGAGAGGCTTTTGGAGTGGCGAGCTGTTTGCCAATTTTTTGTAGTTATCAAGAAACTCCTCTACGTCAGAATAGTAGTAATAATTTTCGTTCAAAGATAAGATCTTGTTCCTATTTATTAAAATATCTTCTTTATCACTTCCAGAATTTAAAACACTTCTGCACGCCGAAACCAGCTGGTGATAAACATTATCCAGATGTTCAAAAGGGACGTCATCAAGGAACTTTTCGATCAAAAAATCTTTGCTCAAGTGATCATTCCTGTTTAAAATAATGTAAAAGAACGCCAGCTTAAAATTTTTACGTTTCCAGACTTTGTTATCGATCTCTTTGTTGTCAACAAATATATCTTCCCTGCCAAGCAGGTAAAGCCGTATCCTGAACAGCTGTTCTACGTTTGAATTATGGAACTCAAGACCCTCGTTTGAAAAGAACTCAATATTCTCATTACTAAAAGCCTCCGCATATACCTGAGCAATATAATTTTTCCGGATCTTATTTTTAACGGCAAAGTCAAAGATACCGGAACTATAAAGGAGCTCATTCCTTAGAAAACCGATATAATTGTTTTCGGCAGATCTTTTGAGTGACAACTCAAGAAAATGCTTTGATCTCTCTTTATCATTTTTTTTGTAATACAAATCTGCCAGATGGAACAGGGTGTAGGTACTATCTTTTTCCATATCGTTCTTTTCAAAGAATTTAAGCACCTCATTGAGTTCGTCCTCCGATCTATTCAAATCACCACTGCTTTTTAGCAGCAACGCCGAAATAAGTTTTAATTCTACTTTATTGGCATCATTCACAGGATCCGAGGCTTTTTCAGCCAGATCCAGGTATTTTTTTGAACCTGTTTCATCCTTAAGGTAAAACAGATTGTTCGCGATATGTAAAAGAGAGAAGAACTCCGCTTCTTTAATCTTAAACCGCAAAGCATGTTCATTCAGTATTTCAGAATACTTTATCGAGCTAATATAATCTCCCAATTCATAATATAAAATTGCCAGAGAGAGCAAAATGTTGGATTTTAATTCAGGTAATTCTTTTAGTTTCTCAAATTCTTTTATTTTATCATATATCTCGAATGCTTCCTTAAAATTTGCACAGTACATATTAGCATGTAAAACATTTTGATATATCTGGAATCTCTTGTACTGACTGCTAATGTTATTTACAGCGAGTTTATAATAATATAATGCTTTAGTATAATTACCCTTGATCATATATACTCCGCCAAGGACATTCATTATTTCATATTTCAGATCAGGCATATTAAAATCCTTTTTACAATTTTCGATCACTTCCAAAGCTTCGACAAGCACTTTCTCACACTTATTATAATCACCAGTGGCAAGATAAATTTTAGACAAATTAAAGAGTAAAAAAGAATTCAAGGAATGTTTACGTTTTTTAATTTCCTTTTTCAAAAGTGTTTCCGCCCTTTTATAATCCAGATTCCGAATGTGGATCTCACCGGTAAACGCCACAGTTTTTATATCAAGTTCATCGACCGGGGGAAAGTTATTGAGCGAGCTATCGAACAATTCAAGAGCTTTTTCATAATTCAAATCATATCTTAACCAAATCATTGCTTCATAATATACCAGCTCCTTGTTATCGTTTTTTATATTACCGGGTATTTTTTGAAACCAATTAAACAACACCGAAATATCCTCAGAAAGAAATAACTTTATATTTTTTATGATCAAATCTATACTAACGGTATAATTTTCGGACAACAAATAAAAATCTATTGCACTAAGTATATTCTTATTCTTTTGATAAAATTTTCCGAGCCTAAAATAAAATTTCCGTTTTTCTTCACCAGTCTTAGAAGACTCAAATTTATTTCTCAAAAAATTTCCAAACAGATCACTGTAAATATACTTAACCCCTTTACTCTCTTCAAATTTTCTGAGAAAGACGTTTTTGGCGAGCAAGAATTCTATGGTTTCTGAAATATCCGATCCTGCGAAAAGAAAATCCGCCAGTTCTTTTGTGAAACTGCCGGGGATAGAAGTGAACATAAGGAATTCCCGGGACGATTCCGGAAGATGTGAATATATTTCTTCAGTAAAGAAGTTATAAATATCCCCGGGAATATCTCCTTTTTGCAAATGCAAATCCGTGTCTGCCTGGAGGAAAAGATGTATTCCAGTAATCCACCCTTCAGTTAGTTTTCTTATTAGATCGGCTTCGTCATATGAAAGATTTTTTTTATAAAGATTAACCGACAGGTCTATTATTTCATTTGTATTAAAGGAAAGAAGATTTATGGGCAACTCATATATCTTGCGTTTAGACAAAAGATTTACCGTGCTAAACCGTACGTCCTCTTTAGTTAGAATAATAAATCTAACACACGAGGCAGAATTATCAAAAACATCTTTTAGAAAGTCCGTGACAGGACTGTCTTTGGCAAGGAAATGAAAATCATCAAGAACCACAAAAAAATCCTTATCGATCTCATACAATTCATTTACAAACATCGATAACAGGGATCTCTTTAAGTCTTTACCGGCACGATTTGAGCTGAATTCGTCTTTAAATGTATCCAGATAATTTTGAGATTCGCTGCCAAATTGTTCATGAGAATCCCCTATCGAAGTAAATAAATATGACAAGAACCGGTACAGATTATCGTCATCGCTATCGATACGGAAATAGGCAAATGGAATCCGCGTATAATCGATCAATTCCGATATGAGAGAAGTCTTGCCATATCCTACTTGCGCCTTTACAATAATAATGTTCTTATCTAAATTTTGCCTCAAAGCTTCTACCGCCGAAGCTCTGTAAATATTTTTTTGCGAAGGTTTTAAATTATCGGGATGTATTTTACTCCGAAGCAGCATTAATGGCTATAATGTTATAAACAAAATAATATTGAGATATTTAATCTATAATTCAACCATATTATTTTCCGATGCAGAATGTGAAGCAACGGTCTTTAATATTAATTAACAATCGTTCAACAAAAACGTGAGTGCGCCGAGTGGTAAAAAAGTGGTAATTACGAAGAAAAAAAGAGACACTAAAAGAAAAGAAGTGTCTCTGTGTTACAATTACATATTTAAAGATAAGAACATCAAATTCTATGTTACCAGTGTATAACATCTGGTTCATGACCCTCACAGTCTTCAATGTGATTATCTCTATCCTCATTAGCTTCTTGTTCTGTATCTCTTTCCGGTCCAAACCATGTACCGCGATGTTTGCAAATAGGGAACTGAGTTTCACAATATGCCTGGTATTTTCCTTGATAATAAAAGTGGAAGAGCCTTTCTGAATGGCAATTTTTCAACGTTTTTAATATTTTTCCATATCTTAAGCAATTTCGACCAGGGAATGAATAAAATTTGCTTTTCAATACTGTATATCCTGATCCTCTCCGGTCTTACTTTTGCAGGCGATGAAATTAAGAATTTTTATGGTGTTACCATCGTACCGCAATATCTCGCGCCGGGAGCCGATTACCAGACTCCCTACTATATTATTTCCTCAAAGAAGAATAAAACGCCATCTCCTATCGTGGTCATAGACGGCGGAATGCACGGCGATGAAGTTGCCGGAAGCTACGCATGCGACGACCTGCTGATAAATTTAAAGGTTACGCAAGGAACAGTCATCATTGTTCCCAGACTGAATAAGCCCGCATGTGATAAAGTAACACGGACAAGGTATGTAAATTTTAACCAGATATACGACATGAACCGTAACTTCCCCGGTAATGCGAGCAGGGACATGTCTAACTATGAAGCAATAGTTGCCGACGAGTTTACCAACATGATCAAAGAATATACCCCTGTGCTGGTGCTGAACCTACACGAGGACAAGGATTTTAACGATGACAGAGTGAACCGGTACGACTGTGAGGATTTTTACATGGGGCAGGTGCTGATATCATGTCACGGGAAGTGTGATAACTTTGACTTCGATGCGCTGATAGACGATACAACATTGCTCTATGCACAGCAGTTAATAAATACCGGAATGGCAGATGACCATAAGTTCACTATAATAAATCTGCCCTCAGCTCCGGAAAAGGGGTATTCGCAAGATTACTTCCGGGACGTGCTGGGAATAGATTCGTATACGGTAGAGACATACCGTAACGGGTCATTTGGTTCGGGTGCGCCTGTATTCGAGTACGGATATGAACTTCCGAATAGGGTGAAGCTCCAGATAATAACATGTCTTAGCTTTCTAAAAACCTACGATGTGGGATTTGAATACGCAGACAATGACAATCTAAACACGCTCACAATGCCGAAAAGATATTAAGCGATACCCGTCACGCCTTCCAACTCAAGCAGTCTCTTCTTTCTCCATAAGCCGCCTCCATAACCTCCCAGAGAACCGTCATTTTTTATAACCCTGTGACATGGGATGATTATTGCGAGCCGGTTCATACCGTTTGCAGTTCCGACAGGGCGTGAACCTTTTGGTGTGCCAACGTTTTTTGCAAGTTCAACATATGAGACAGTTGTACCGTAAGGTATATTGCGGAGACCTTCCCAGACCTTTTGCTGGAACTCCGTTCCGGGGTATTCGATAGGTACTTTGAAGTTTTTCAAATTGCCTTTGAAATACTCTTCGAGTTCGGATTCTGCTTGTTCGATGAACTTATTACGTCCGGGCACAAGCGGGCTTTTGAAATATTTGTTCAGCACTTTTAGCTGGTACTCGAGCATACGCCTGTCGCTGAATTCGGCAAGGCATAAGCCTTTGTCATTCGCGGCGAGTATAATGTGTCCAAGCGGACTTTCATATAATGATGTTACCATACAGTCTTTTGAATATGATTTACCGGGCGCGAAGCCAAGAGTCTTAGAAAAAGCATCCCTAAACCCGCTATGTGAATCGTAACCGTTATCAAAAACAGCGTCGTCAATTTCGACACCGTTCCTGATCAGAGAAAACGCTTTACCAAGCCTCCTGCTTCTGCAATATGCGTGGAACGTCATTCCATATTTCTGTTTAAAAAATCTGCGCGCCCTGGAAGGTTCGAATCCCATCTGACGCATTTCATAATCGCGGATCTTTTTCTCGGGATTTTTGTCAACTATTTCCATTAGTTTTTTAGCCCAGTCCGGAGTGTCATTGCCAATCTCCATCGGTTTGCATCTTTTGCACGGTCTATAGCCGGCGAAAAGCGCTTCCCTCGCAGTAGCATAAAACTCTATGTTCTTTTTAAGGGGTTTTTTAACCCGGCAGGACGGTCGACAGAAGATACTGGTGGTCTTTACCGCAGTAAAAAAAATACCGTCGTATGACCTATCGCTGTTATTAAAAGCCCTTAGCATTTCGGTCTCGGAGGGTAGTTGTTTTGTTAATTTTTCGGCTGTATTCATCGTTTTTTATACAAATATATTTACGTCACAGAGCATCTTCCACCGATATTTTAACATCGAATTTTTACCACAGCCCCAGGCAGACCTTGGCTCGGATTATTCTTTTTACGGATTCTTCCATCTGACTGCGCATATCTTCACTTGAGGAGATTTCTTTCATTATTGACGTGTGAAGCGACCGCTCATCCGGCTCCATTATTATCAGATCACATCCGGCTTTGAATGCTTTCAGCGAGGCATTGCCAAGCTTCATCACAGCACCCATGTTCATGCCGTCGGTTACGATCAATCCTTTAAAGCCGAGCTCATTCCTCAGAAGTCCGGTAATAATATCTCTCGATAGAGTAGAGGGAAGTCCGTCCGTATTGTACTGCGGGTTTCCTTTTATTGCGATGTGACCTGCCATTACGGAAATTACACCGGCATCGATGGCTTGTTTAAATATAGAGAGCTCTTTCAGTTCGCCGTTTATGTAAACCACTTTATTGTGACTGTCACCGCTTACATTGCCGTGCCCGGGAAAATGTTTCGCAGTTGCTATGACTCCGTTGTCCTGTGTAGCTGTGATAAAGGCTCCCGCGAGCTTCCCTACGCCACTCTCCTCACCACCGAATGAGCGCGTGCTGATAATCTCTTTATTGAAACCGTAATCACACACCGGAGCATAGTTATGGTTGATGCCCATGCTCTTTAAAATGTCTGCTATTTCCGATCCGGTCTTACTCGCGTCCTCGGTGGTGGTTATTTCGCTCGTTTTGGGAAACTCCTGTATTCCGGAAATCTTTTTATTAATAAGGCTCGGCTCTCCGTCTGTGGATATGAGTAACGGGTAACCGGCATCATCAATTGCGGATTTTTGAAGTTGTGAGGACATCGAGGTAAATTCGTCCTTCGAGCCGCCGAGGTATATCACCCCGCCGATGATACCGTCATTTATAAGCCCCTGCACCTCGTTCTCCGATTTGCCGTTAGAGCCGGCGGATGAAATTATCATCTGTGCTACACGCTGTCCGTCCGAGAGACCATTGTAAATGAGATCGACTTTGTTATCGAGGTCAGCATTGGAAGAGTAGTAATCTTTTAGAGTGAAACTGGTGCCCGAACTGCTGCGGTCGTCACCGTCGGAACCTCCCTTGCAGGAAAAGAAAACCATCAGCGCCATTATTACAGCGTTTACATAAATACCATGTACCATATTTTTCCTTACTTTAACGAATATTCTTTTAATAAATAATGTCCGAGTTCAGTCGTCGGGGGATTTGTCCGTAGAAATTGCCATTTAACGATACCGACGCCTTCTTTTGCCCAAAACTCACCCCAGAAGGTGATCGAAGCTGAGAATGATATATGTACGCAATTCTTGTATGTCTTGCCGGATACAAGCAGATCCTCGCTTTCACCAGCCACATTACAGTTCCATTCTCCGGAAGTCCATTTATACCCAGTCTTTATCTTTTCTTTTGGAGGAATGAACATTAAATCCATTGCCTCGGGGTAATCCAGGTAATATGAGCCGTCGCTCTTCTCTAAAATTGTTGTTTTAGTATCCCACATTCCCAGGACTGGAAAAGAATCAAAGACAGCTTTCGTTTCGCCAGATGAATTTGAAACACTCTCTATTTTAAAGGATGAACTTTTTGGATTCAGCTCGACGTCGTAATCATAACTCCAGCTATTTCCCTTCGACAAAGTGAGTAATCCATTATCTCCGCTATTTACACCGGCAGAGTTACAAGAAAACAAACTTACCGCGATAAGGATTAATAGAATCTTCATGATCTAGTTGTCATATGTGAGGCTAATTTCACCGGAGTAATATACCTGCATGCTTCCGTCTTCCATTTCGAGCTCGAGACCGCCGTCAGTGCGAAGTCCTTTTACCAGAGCTGAGACTTCGATGTCATCTACGAACTTTCTTATTTTTATTTTCTTACCCATGTGCTCGAAATTATCTTTCCATAATGAGAAGAGGCTTTCTTTATCCCCGATAAGGTCACTCATTCCGTAAAACAGGTCCATTATCTTTAAGAGCAGATCTTCGCGCTTGAGCTTTTCACCCGTTTCAATGAGAATAGAGGTCGCTTTCTTTTTTATGTCATCCGGGAAGCTCTCCTGGTTTACGTTTATTCCTATCCCGATTATAAAACGTTTCTCGAGTTTATTAACGTCTTTTACTTCTATCAGTATTCCGCAGATCTTTTTCCCACCGATAAGAATGTCATTCGGCCATTTAAGACGCAGAGCTGATGAGTTTTCACCCAGCAATTCTTTCAATGCAGAGAACGTAACATACGTTGTATAGAAATTCACTAACTGCATGTCATCGATCGCGAGCTTAAAACTTTTCACTAGGGTAAAGGTGAGATCTTCACCTTTGACAGCGTCCCATTTTCTTTTGAAACGGCCGCGACCCTCTGTCTGATAATCGCAAAGAATCAACGTATTGTCAGGCGAGTTGTTTTTCTTTGCGTAATCATTCGTAGAATCAATTTCATCGAAATATTCTACGTTATTCACCCTTCCCGCAAGGGTGTCTCTAATTTTCCCTGTATCCATGTGTACCAACAAAAAAAGTTAAACCTTAAGTGAAAATAAGGCTTAACTTTTTAAAATTAAACTAACTACGTAATATTACTTTCTAGTCAGGTTTTGCGGGCTTTGATTTTGTCCTGGCGTCAGATTTTTTGTCTTTTTTCCTGCTGTCGCTATCGCTGGCTTCAGCGTCATCATTTTTCTTCTTCTTGGTATCGAATTTCTTAGTATTGTCTTCGATTTCCCTCATCTTTTCCTGAATTTCAGGTGTAATATCATTAGTCAGTGCAAGATAAGCATCAACCCTGCCGTACCCATAATATTTATCCCAGCCGGGTGAATCCTCATCCCTGTCGCCTACCTGATCGCGTGCAGTGACCTTTATGATCTTATCAATTTCCTTATTAGTTCTATTGGGGTTCTGGCTTAACAGCAGTGAAGCTAGAGCGCTTACTATTGCGGTAGATTGTGAAGTTCCGCTCCAGTAAACTGTGTAGTCGTTTATATCTTCAAAATCCAAACCATAGATCTTATTACCGGGAGCTACTACTGCTATATGCCTTCCGAAACAGCTTCCTCCGCCCCATGAGAATTGTGTACATCTATTGTCATCAGTATCCGTTGCCCCGACTGCACAGACACCATTGAAACTCGCGGGATAATAATCCCTGCTGTCGCCTTTGTTCATCATCGCGGCGGCTATAAAGGAGCCTTTCCTTACAGCATATTGCACTGCGGTCTCTAATGTCTCCGAGTAATCATCACCACCCTCGCTCATATTAATTACATCAGCGCCATTATCAGCGGCATATTTAATTGATTCCGCCCACCATGAATATTCGCCGAAATTATCATCGCGCAGGTTTTTCAGGTTCATCAGTTTACATGCCTGATTTATTCCGGCAAAACCAATACCGTTATTTGTAACAGCGCCAATGACGCTGGCAATATTCGTACCGTGACCGAAGCCATCGGTAGGCCGGTTGTCTTCATAAGCAAAGTCCCAGCCTTTATAATCATCAACGTAGCCGTTTCTATCATCGTCTATACCGTTATTGGGAATCTCATCTTCATTAATCCAGATTCGCTCCCTGATATCGGGGTGGTCATCCCTGATCCCTGAATCAAGTATGGCAACCACGATCTCGGATGAACCGGTCTCTATTTCCCAGGCTTTGAGCATGTTTATATCGGCCCCAACGCGTGACGCGCTCCTTCTTCCGCTGGGTGTTATAGAGCCATCATTATTTATATACCACTGTCTGTACATCATTTCATCATTTGGTGTCGTGGCAAATTGGTTCAGTATTCCCATGTCCCTGCCTTTTTTGCCGGCAGCCTGACCGAGGTAATTCGGTTCGGAGTAATCTGTATTTTCATCATCCGAATACGATCTTACAATTTCTTTTACATCAAAAACATTTTTTTCATCAAGTGTAAAGAGATATATCCTCGACATCTCGAGTTCTTTATAAAGCTCAGCATCGCCATTATTCAGCTCGAATATTCTTTTAATACTTTTTATCTGGTACTTATTATTCTTTTCGTCGATGGATCTTATACCGGTGTGAGTAGATATCTTTCCTGTAGCTTCGGATACGCCGAGGTCCTGCTTCATCTTTACAATAAATGAAGTCTTAGAATAGTTGATGATGTTTCCGGAATACCCGGTATTTGCGGATAATATTATCGTTAGCAGTAGAAATAGTGAAATTGTATAGCGTTTGTTCATTTATATGCCCTTTAATTGAAATAATAGCTCAAACCCAGCCCCAGCTTAAGACCATCGATAAATATCTTTGAATCGTAGTTTTGCTGTATCATGTAAGTGGTCCCGTTCACTCTGACCCGGTTTGTCGGAAAAGAACTATCAACCCTATATTCACCTTCTCTGAAGGTTATATCGGCAACAGCCGAAAGATGCCTTGAGATAATGTATTCTGCGGCTGTTATTATATGAAAATTTAACGCCTGTTCCGTCGAATTAGTTTCAGTTTGCAGGTTAAGTATCTTTCTTTCCCTGGTACCGAAATATACTCCCATTCCACCGCCTAACAATAAGTTAAATGATTCCGTGAACTTAGGGAGCTTATAATATACGGATAATTCGACCGGAAGTACGGTAATTATCTCGGTAACTCTCAAATTTACGGTAGATGCCCCGTTAAACACCCTCTCCTTTTGATTATCATCCTCGATGTGCAGATATTCGGCAGAAAGCCCCAGCATTATGTCGTCCCCGAACATCTTCTTTTTTATAGACAGACCATAACTGATCCCGCCGTGAAGCTCCTCGATCTGGTTTTGCTCGATAATATCAGTGGAGTTTGGATTTAACTGAATAGAGGCTGAGGTTACATAATTAACTGAGGTGGTAACCGAAAAATCGCGTTTATCGAAATATTCGTTATACACCTGGGAGCTAGCATTTAGCGATGCCAAAAGAATATATATTAATGACAATGAGAATATCTTCATATCTACTTACATTTAGGCTTACCCACTCATCCCGTAATTGCGGCATATATTACCCTTACTCATCAATAATATAGCATTTTTATATAAATCTATGAAAGTCCTTATAAAATGCCATAAAACAATAAAAAAAGACCAGGAATAAACTAATCCTGGTCTAGCATACGGGGGGATAAAGAACGAAAAAAAAACTTTTAGGAGATAATCTTAGATTATAAAACCTACGATCATTGAAATCGTTAGTATAAGCATAAAAAGAATAGTTATGCTTTCCCTCGTACCATCATGTTTTCGAATTTTCATATATCCTCCTTTTGAAAATTCATTGCTTGTGATCATTAGACAAAAAATCCAACGATCAATACAACAGATAGAATCGCCATAAATACGAAAGTGTAGATCTCGAATTTAGAGCGATGGTTTACCTTTACTTCTGTCGTGTTCATTTTATTACCCTCCTACTTTGAAGTTTTATAAAAATGAGTTAGGAATATTTATTACTCTTACAAATTTACTGTTTAAACTCCCTCGGATTAATGCCCAGCTTGGAAATTTTCTGTCTCAAAGTTACAGGGTGGAAATTTATATCCCTGGCTGTCGCAGTGACATTCCCATTATTCAGCTTGAGATACTTTTTAATAAACACAGTTTCAAAACTCTTTATAAGCGCGTGTTTGCTTTCATTAAAATCTTTAGAAGGCAGAAGTTCAAGTGTGTCTTCCCTCTTCGATATATTGTGGGGAAGCAGATCTACGGTTATAACACCGTTCTTTGCGAGTATAGACATCCTTTCGGAAACATTTTTCAGCTCGGTCAGATTGCCGGGCCACGAATGATTCACCAATGCTTTCTTTACTTCCGGCGAAATCTCTTTTATGTGCTTTTTATTTTTTACTGCAAATTCCTTTATGAACTTCTGGAAGTACAAAATGACATCTTCAGGTCTTTCCTTTAGGCTCGGCAAAGTAAACTCGAATACATTTACCTTAAAATAAAGGTCTCTGTTGAATTTGCCCTGGTCCGCAAGATCTTTCAGGTTGTCCTTACTTGCTACAATTATTCTTGCATTGGTCGCAGTGAGCTTAGAAGATCCTTTTCGGGAGAACGTCCTATTTTCAAGCACGTTCAGTAGTTTTACCTGCATGAGCGGATCGAGCGCCTGAATGTCATCAATAAAAATCGTGCCGCTGTCTGCTGTTTCCATGTAGCCCTTATGATTTTCCAGCGCCCCGTCAAAAGATCCCTTCTGGTGTCCGAATATCTCAGACTCGAGAAGCGTTTTGGGCATGGATAAACAGCTTATGGAAATGAACTTATGATCTTTTCTGAGGCTATGCTCGTGTATAAACCTTGCCAGATGTTCTTTACCGGTCCCGTCGTCTCCTATTATAAGCACCGTTGAATCAGATTGAGCTACAAGTTTCGCGTCATGAAGTATCTCTTTGATCTTTTTATTCTCTGAGAGGAATACCGCGTTGGATTCATTCTTCTCGAGCTCTCTTTTGAGGAGCATGTTTTCCTGCTTTAAGGATTTGTATTCCAGTCCCCTCGAAATTGTCAGAAGCAGTTCTTTGTGATCCAGGGGCTTTGTAAGGTAAGAATATGCGCCCATGTTCATTGCTTCTACTGCAGTTTTTAAACTGCCAAACGCCGTGATTAGTATAACAACTATCTCTGAATCAAGTAATAAAGCTCTTTTGGTCAACTCGATACCATCAATTCCGGGCATCATTAAATCAGTCAGCAGGACATCAAACTTAAAATCCGCGAATTTCTTTAGAGCTTCCTCCCCGTTAGAGACCGTCATAACTCCGTAACCGGTATCCTCTAGTACTTTCTTCAGACTAATCAAAGACGTTAAATCATCGTCTACGATCAGAATGTTTTTCACTTATTTTGTAGTAATTTTACTATTAAAGTTATGCTTTCAAAGTTAACTTACTCGGTTTCAAATTAAATAATTTATATAACCTTGTCAATACCTAAAATTTATTAAATTATAAATAATTGAATATAAATGATTTATTTACGAAATTTTTCAATTTCAAAGTATCATTGCTAAACTTTTTCTCAAATCTAAGTTCTCATACATATATTTTACAAAAAAATGGGGAAAAATCAAATGAAATTTAATATAAATTCTTTTCGATTTAGCTTTCCCATTTTAAAAAAATTGATGAAATTTTTAGTATGAAATTCTTCGGGCATGTAATATTACTCCTGCTATTTACACAGATTACACGGGCTCAAACTATTTCGCGTGAAAACCTGGAGCCGGGCGATATATTAATGTATAATGGCAACTCGGCAATATCGAAGGTCATAATGTTCTTCGACGGAGGTAACTACAGTCACACGGGAATATATGACGGTGAGAATGTACTGGAGGCAATAAACAGTGGCGTGAAATCAATTCCGCTCGACGAGAGTATCAATGGAGTCAATTACGTCGACGTATTCCGGTACAAGGATCTCGACTCAGCAGAAAAAGAAAGCGTTGTGTCCGTGATGCGACAGTATGAATATTTCGGTGACAGGTATTCGTATGAGCAGTTCATGCTGCTCGGCGTACTAACCGCGACACGTAAACTCCCGCTCGAGATATTAGCGCCGGTAGTCAGGAGTTTTATAGATAGAGCGGGGACAATATTTACAAATATGCTAGCTGAGGGAAAACAGCCGATGATATGCTCCGAGCTCATCTACAGATGCTACAGCGAAGCCGACACATCGGAAAGGATAAAACTCATCATCCCGCAGGCTAAAATACGCGGCGGTTCACTTGCCGACATTATGATGGCGATAGCGGTAACATATCTGGATAATGCATCGGACGATATGAGCAGTGAAATGGAATTACTAAAAAAAGAGATAAAAAAGTTTAAAAATGACTATATGAGAGCAGATCACAGATACGATATCGACTGGACCGAAGCCGATTTTGTTACACCTTATGACCTGCAAAATAGTCCCAGCTTAGTTAAATTAGGAAGACTAAAGCTGGAGTGACTTTCCCACAACAAATAACATTAAATGCACGTCTGCACAAACTGCGGCTTTAAATACGAAGGGAAATACTGTCCGGAATGCGGGGTAAAGAAAAACAACGGGCGAATTTATTTTCATGATCAGCTCCATGACATAATGTATTATCTTTTCTCGCTCGACTCCCCTCTTCCAGCAACGTTCAAGGGGTTATTGACTAATCCAGGAAGGGTCGGCCGTGAGTATATTGGAGGGAAAAGAAAGAAGTATTACCCACCGATAAAGTATTTCATACTTTGCTCGGCAATATATTTCCTGCTGGTAAAAATAACCGGAATAGACCCCTTCGAGGAGAGTACTACTGAAACAATAAGACATTATGGAAATTATTTCGTATTCCTGCTGGTACCGATACTAGCTTTATTTTCAAAGATTTTTTTCTTTAAACAGCACAACAATTATTCCGAATATATAGCATATTCTTTTCTGCTCGTAGCACAGTATCTGCTCGTAACATTGCTATATATTCCGCTCTATTCCTTTTTTAATATTATTCTCGCAAATACATTTTTCTTAATTTACCTGATATGGGGTGTGTTTTCATTTCACGGAGGAAATCCATGGTTAAAGTTACTTTTGAGTTTACTTACTGTTATAGCAAGTGAAGCACTTTTTATTATTTTGGTTAGCAACATTGCAAACTTATTTCTAAAATCACACTAGATATGAATACATGTACGAACTGCGGTAAAGAGTTCACCGATAAATACTGCAATCACTGCGGAGTAAAGAAAAATGACGGACGGCTGTATCTAAAAGATCAGCTTCATGATGCATTGTATTATGTTTTTTCGGTCGATTCGCCTATTACGGCTACATTTATAGGTCTGATGACAAATCCCGGAAAAGTCGGACACGAGTATATTGAAGGAAAGAGAAAGAAGTATTACACACCGATAAAATATTTCATTTTATGTACGGCAATATACTTCCTTTTGGTAAAAATCACCGGAATTAATCCTGTCAGCGTAGGTAATTCAGAAATTATAGTAAAAAACTATAACTATCTTATTTTTCTCCTTGTTCCTATCCTGGCGGTATTTTCAAAATTATTTTTTTACAAACAAAAGTTTAATTATGCAGAATATATAGCATATAGCTTTTTCCTTGTTGGGCACTATATGATACTGAATATATTATACATTCCATTCATTTATTTTTTCCCCGAAGTAAATATTGGGAATCAGATATTTGCGGTCTACCTTATATGGGGTATGTTTTCATTTCACAAGGGAAATCCTATAGTAAAATTACTTTTAAGTTTCCTATCCGTGGTATTAAGTTTTATCGTATTCCTTGGCTTAACCCTATTAATATTTGTTTTGTTTTATAAAATTTTCGGATAATGCACACCTGTACCAACTGCGGAAGTCAACTCACGGATAAATACTGCAGTCATTGCGGGATGAAGGCTAATGACGGTCATATTTATTTTAAGGATCAGTTACATGACGCGATGTATTACGTATTCTCTCTGGACTCACCGTTGTGGAAAACATTCAAAGGATTGATGACAAATCCCGGTAAAGTTGGTCATGAATATATAGCCGGGAAAAGAAAAAGCTATTACACACCAATCAAATACTTTATTCTTTGTTCAGCAATATACTTTTTGGTTTTTAAGATCTCTGGATACAACCCGGTGAAATCATTTTACGAAGCTATTGGCAAAGAATACCGCCCCGATACATTTTCCGATATGATCCGCAATAATCTTAATTACTTTATTTTTCTCTTAGTAGTTACAATGCCGATCGCTTCAAGGGTTTTATTTCCTAAACAGAAGCAGAGTTTCCCTGAGAATATCGCATATTCTTTTTTTATAATAGGACACTTCATGCTTCTCAACACGGTTTTTATACCACTGGTGTTTATCAATCCCTATTTTGCCTTTATAAAAAATCTTACACTTCTATACATTGCGTGGGGTATCGGCTCAATTAATGAAGGCAAAATTTTCTGGCGTCTTATACGAAGCTTTCTAGCAATGCTTTTGGGATACCTATTGTACATAATACTCGTATCCGTGATATCCTTCCTTATTTCGAGCATAACACACCACTAATTCCTTCATTTCTGAATTTAATCTCAATTTTTAATTAACCATTTTTGTACATGCTTAAGGACAGGAAAACGCATTTTATTGTGGATTTCGACAGCACTTTTATTAAGGTGGAGGCGATGGAAGAGCTTGCGGCTATTTCATCAAAAAGAAAGAAGAACGGACAGAATGTACTTGCAGAAATAGAAAAGCTTACGACCGCAGGAATGAACGGTGAGATGCCATTCTCTAAAGCGCTGGAGAGCCGCCTCGAATTGCTGGATGCCGACAAAAAAGACATCGAGCAACTGGTAAAAAGGTTAAAGCGAAAAATATCCACGTCTGTTTCAAGGAATAAAAAGTTTTTCCAAGAGAACAGTGAAAGTATTTATATCGTATCGGGCGGATTTAAGGAATTTATTGTTCCCATAGTAAAAGATTACGGCATCCCCGAGAAAAATGTATATGCCAATGAATTTTATTTTGACAAGAAAGGGAAAGTAACCGGTTACGATAAGGATAATATTCTGGCTAAACAGGGCGGGAAAATAAAACTGCTTAAGAGACTCAGACTGGAAGGCGACATATATGTGATCGGTGACGGATATACGGATTACGAATTGAAAAAAGCGGGCGTCGCACATAAATTCTACGCATTCACAGAGAATATCGAGCGGGAAAAGGTTTTAAAAAATGCCGACCACGTAACACCGAGCATCGATGAATTTCTTTTTGTAAATAAATTACCAATGGCAATATCATACCCAAAAAATAGAATCAAAGTTTTACTTCTGGAAAAGATCCACAAACAAGCCGTGAAGATATTCACAGAAGAGGGTTATCGCGTTGAAACGGTGAGCAAAAGCCTTACCGAGGAAGAACTGGCTGAAAAGATCGAAGATGTATCTATACTAGGCATTCGATCCAAAACAAACGTTACGAAGAAGGTCCTAGAAAATGCAGATAAGCTGATAGCCATCGGAGCATTTTGCATAGGAACAAAGCAGATAGACCATGACACATGCACAAAGAAGGGCATAGCGGTATTTAACGCACCTTTCAGCAATACCAGGAGCGTGGTAGAACTGACGCTCGGGGAAATAATAGTGCTGATAAGGAAGGTATATGAAAGGAGTAACCTTCTTCACACGGGCAAATGGCAAAAGAGCTCGCAGGATAGTTATGAAATAAGGGGAAAGAAGCTTGGAATAATAGGATATGGCAAAATAGGTTCGCAACTATCCGTGCTGGCAGAATCTCTTGGTATGGATGTTCATTATTATGACAAAATAGATACGCTCGCACTCAGCAATGCTACAAAATGCAATACGCTTACAGAACTTCTGAGAAAGTGCGACGTGATAACTCTCCACATAGATGATAATCCTGCAAATAAGAATTTCATAGGTGAGAAGGAATTTAACCGGATGAAAAACGGCGTGATATTTATTAATATGAGCAGGGGTTTCGTAGTCGATTTGAAAGCGCTGGCAAAGAATATAAAAAGCGGGAAAGTGTCTGGGGCAGCGGTAGACGTTTTTCCGAATGAACCCAATAGCAACGAGGAGGAATTTAAAAATGTATTGCAGGGGCTTCCAAACGTGATACTAACTCCACATATCGGAGGAAGTACGGAAGAAGCACAGGAAGATATTGCCAGATTCGTCCCAAATAAGATAATCGAATTCGTGAATAAGGGTGATTCGATGTTCAGCGTGAACTTCCCGAACATACAACTCCCCGCTTTCAAGAATTCACACCGGTTGATACACATTCACGCAAATGAGCCGGGTATATTGGCACGCATAAACGAGACACTTGCCGAAAGCAACATAAATATCATCGGGCAGTATTTGAAAACAAACGAGCTTATAGGCTACGTTATCACAGATATTGCAAAAGATTACGATACAAAGGTGATCAAGGATCTAAAGAACATCCCCCATACAATTAAATTCAGGATATTATACTAGTGGAAAAGGTTTTTCATACGGTTGGGCCTACACAGCTCTACCCGGAGGTCAAAGGATTTATCGCCGACGCGTTGCGAGATAATATCCCATCGCTTTCTCACCGCTCTCAGGAATTCATGGATATATACAAGGAAACAGACGGGCAATTGAGGAAACTTCTCGGAATACCGGAAGGGTTCAGGATATTCTTTTTGAGTTCGGGCACGGAATGTATGGAGAGAATAATCCAAAATCTTGTCGAAAAGAAGAGCTTTCATTTTGTGGACGGTTCTTTTTCAAAGAGATTTTATACAATAGCGAAACAACTCGGCAAAGATGCGGAAAAAACTGAAGTGGAATTTGGAAAGGGATTCGATTTTGAAAGTGTGAATATTCCCGGTGATGCAGAGATAATATGCCTGACACAAAACGAAACCAGTACCGGTGTTGCGCTGAATATGGAGGATATATACCGATTAAAAGCAAAATATCCGGATAAACTTATCGCGTTAGATATAGTAACGGGTGTTCCCTATATAAAAATTGATTTTGATAAGATCGACTGCGCATTTTTTTCAGTGCAGAAGGGATTTGGACTGCCGGGCGGGTTAGGAGTAATAATTGCGAATCAGAAGTGCATTGATAAAGCAAGAGAACTTACAGAAAAAGGGATCATAATAGGAAGCTATCACAATTTTGTTACACTTGCGGAAAATGCCGGGAAATACCAGACAGCAATAACACCAAACGTGATGAATATCTACCTGCTTGGCAGAGTATGTCAAACGTTGAATGAGAAAGGTGTAGAAAGAATAAGACAGGAAACGGAAGATAAAGCGAAATTGCTGTATAACTTCCTGGATAGTTCGGATGAGTTGAAACCATTTGTAAAAGATATTAAAGACCGCTCACAGACAACTATTGTAATAGATATACCCCAAGGAAATTCAAAAGAATACAGGGATAAACTCGCTTCACAGGGAATAATTGCAGGTTCAGGCTATAAGGAATACAAGGACAAACAGATCCGTATAGGAAATTTCCCGATGCATACCAGAGAAAATATTGAGAAGATAATAAATATCCTGCAAGAATAGCTACTCTTGCTCTCCGGAATTATTTTCGTCCTCGCCGCCCGGTTTTCTTTTTCTAGTTTTTCTTTTACGAATAGTCTTGGCTAATGTATCTACGTCTATCTCTTTCACATAAGGTATCTTTCTTGCCATACGCCGTATCCTTGCCATTTGCCGTCTGGTCTCCGCATCGAAATTCGTCTCCACCTTATCCATTTCTTTACCTATCTGTGATTTAGTCGAAGCGGATTTATCCATAGAGAGTATCTGCGACGGATATACGCTGCGTGAACCCGTCATAAGGAAGCTCACCACACATGCCAACGTAGCGTAAGGAGCGACCTGCGGACCGAACAGTTCAACAGACATTATACTGGCGGCAATAGGCGCGTTTGTTGTACCCGAAAGGACCGCTACCAGCCCTATCGCGGCAAATGTCGCTATATCGAGCCCCATGACACTTCCAAATAAAGCGCCGGATGTCGAACCTACAAAGAGTATGGGCGTAATTACCCCACCGCTGCCGCCGGAAATGAATGTAACTGTCGTCGCAAATGATTTTATAAGGAAGGCATACCATTCGATATTTTCACCGCGGAGCGTAGAGTCTATTACGGGGATACCAAGACCGAGATATTTTTCGGAAAAGATGAGCGCAATTCCTATCAATAAAGCACCGCCGATCAAACCCTTTAGCGGTTTCCAAATTTTTATTTTGGCTGCAAGTTTTTCTCCGCCGCGAAGTATCTCAATGAAAAGCGCAGAAACCAAACCGAAGAAAACTCCCGAAAGAATGACCTGCAAAAGAAATGACTCACTAAAAACAGGAACGAAATATAGAGGATGATACGAATAATGCATTCCTAGCGCCACTGCCACCTGGTAGCTTACTATTCCTGCTATGAATGAGGGAAGCATAACCGAGTAAAGGATATTACCAACAAAAAGTACTTCCACACCGAATATCGCTCCCGCAATGGGAGTTCCAAAAACCGCCGCGAAACCGGCACTAATACCGCATATAACAAGTTTCCTCCTATCGACATTACTGAATCTAAAAATATCTGCCATGATAGAAGTAACACCCGCGCCTATCTGCGCACTTGGTCCCTCTTTACCGGCAGAACCGCCCGTAGAAAGAGTGATCACTGTTGCGATGATCTTTACAGGGACAACTGCGGCTTTGATCTTTCCGTATTTTTTGTGAACTGCTTCGAGCACCTTCTCTGTACCGTGACCTTCAGCGTCGGGAGCAAGATATTTTATGATAAGTCCGCTAAGAAAAAGTCCGATCGGAATGAGGAAAAGCAGGTAACCGCTCGACTCACCTGTGGCAATGCCCCAGTCGAGAAGTTTAAGGAAGCCTGTGGTAACTCCGCCGACAACTACTCCGGCAAAAGTTGCCCAAAAAACCCATTTAATAATACCTAAAAATAAAAACGTGTGTTCAGCAATCTGCCGCCTAAACATTTACATCTCCAAAAATTTAAATTCAAAAATATCTATAAACTCTTAAAAGCATCCAAAGCTTTTTCAAGATCAGCATCATCTATACCAAGATGGAAGACTATGCGGAGAAAGTCATAGTTTCCAAATGAAATAAGAACTCCCTTTTCAGAAAGTTTCTTTACAAGGTCGTCCTTATTAATTCTACTGCTTGCAAAAATTATAATGTTTGTGTGGACGTTTGACGGATCTATCTCGAATCCGTCTATCTTAGATAATTCTTCCGCGAACTTTTTTGCCCGCGCGTTGTCTTCTTTCAACCGTTCAATATTATTGTCCAGGGCGTAGAGTCCCGCCGCGGCAAGCACTCCCGCCTGGCGCATTCCTCCGCCGAGTATCTTTCTCCATTTGTGAGCTTTTGTGATAGATTCATCATCCCCGCATAGTATAGATCCTACGGGAGCACCAAGTCCTTTTGAAAAGCAAAATGATATCGTATCGAAATGCGACGCATATTCCTTAATGGGAATCCCTGTCTCGACCGATGCATTGAATATACGCGCTCCATCAAGATGGCGTTTTAATCCTCTTTCTTTAGCGTATGAGGTTAATTCCTCGATTGCGGCAATTGGAATAATTGCACCGCCGGCTCTGTTATGAGTATTTTCCAGGCACATCAGGGATGACCTAGGATAATAATAATCGGGAGGTCGTATAGCCTGTTCGAGACCCTTCCTGCTGAAATAACCGCCAGTACCGGGAAGCTGCCTAACGAGCACATTCGAGATGATTGCCGGAGCGGCAGTTTCGTAATTAAAGATGTGACATTCGGCCTCACAGATTATTTCGTCGCCGGAATTTGTATGCGCCTTTACGGCAAGCTGGTTTGCCATGCACCCTGTAGGAACGAATAATGCACGGTCTTTCCCGGTAAGTTCGGCACACCTTTGTTGCAGCTTATTAACGGTTGGGTCTTCCGCAAATACATCATCACCTAGATCTGCATTCACCATTGCTTCAAGCATTTGCTTTGAAGGCTTTGTTACGGTGTCACTGCGGAGATCTATCATTTAAATTTCCTGTTATTATTACTCTTCAATTATTGTTCTTCTGCACCGTTCTTTACAACTTTTGCAACGGCTGAAATAGAATCGCCTTTGTTTAATTTGATCAACTTAACACCCTGGGCATTTCTGCCCATCACTCGGATATCTTTTACTTTTTGTCTAATCAATATACCCTTTGTCGTGATGATCATAAGGTCATCGGAATCAGTCACTTCCTTAATAGAAATAAGTTCACCAACCTTTGAGCTGGTCTTAACGGTAATGACGCCTTTGCCGCCTCTGCTGGTGATCCTGTAATCGGCAAGGTCGCTTCGTTTACCGTAGCCTTCCGAGGTAACAACGAGAATAGAAGCGCTTGCCCTGGAAACAGCTACGAGCTCAACAACAAAATCACCTTTGGCAAGAGAGATACCCTTAACACCGGTTGCGGTTCTGCCCATATCACGAACATTGGACTCGTTAAACCGTATCGCCTGTCCTTTAGCTGTACCAATGAGTATCTCCTGTGAACCGTTAGTAAGACGCACGTTCACGAGTTCATCACCTTTATTGAGGTTTATTGCCTGAATGCCGTTACGGCGGATATTGGAATAAGCGTCCAGTTTTGTCTTCTTTATTACACCGTTACTTGTTACCATGGTAACGAACAATTCCTCGTTGAAGTCTTTCACCACAACATAAGAATTTATCTTCTCATCCTTTTCCTTTGCAATAAGATTGAGGATAGATTTACCGCGTGAAGTCCTGCTTCCCTCAGGAATATCATAGACCTTTAACCAGTAACATTTACCTTTATCGGTGAAGAACATAATATACTGGTGCGTCGAGCCAATGAACATGTATTCGATGAAATCCTCGTCATCACTTCCTGTGGAAGCGGCTGTAATACCTTTGCCTCCTCTGCCTTGTGACTTATAGGATGATGCGGGAATACGCTTTATGAAGCCCTTATTGGAAATGGTAATAACCACGTCCTCTTCCTTTACGAGCTGTTTCATCATATCCTCGTCGGACATCTTTTCGACGTTATGAATTATTTTCGTTCTTCTCTCGTCACCATAGATTTTCTTGATCTCGAGTAATTCATCTTTAAGGATGGTTTTCCTCTTCGATTCGCTCTTTAGAATAGCTTTGAGCATCTCGATAGTTTTGAGAAGCTGTTTATATTCATCTTCGATCTTTTTCCTTTCAAGCCCCGTCAATCTCTGCAAACGCATATCCAGTATAGCTTGCGCCTGTATTTCGGAAAGCTTGAATTTCTTCATTAAACCTTCCCTCGCAGTTGGGGTATCCTTGGATTTCTTTATAAGAGCTATAACTGCATCGATATTATCGAGGGCAATAATATATCCTTCGAGAATATGCGCGCGTTTTTCAGCCTGGTCGAGTTCGAACTTTGTTCTGCGAACGATGACATCGAGCCTGTGGGTAATAAAATGCTGAATCATTTCATGCAGCTGCATCACCTTTGGAACACCCTCGTGCAAAGCCAGCATTATTATACCAAATGTGATCTGCATCTGGGTATATTTGAATAGCTTATTGAGAACAACATGCGGGTTGCCGTCACGTTTGAGCCCAATAACAATGCGCATACCGTCCCTGTCACTCTCATCGTTTATAGATGCGATATCTTCGAACTTCTTATCCCTGACAAGTTGGGCTATATTCTCAATGAGTGAAGCCTTATTTACCTGGTATGGAATCTCCGTAACAACTATGCTCATCCTGCCGTTCTTCTGCTCTTCTATGCCAGCTACAGCGCGGAGCAATACTCTTCCCCGCCCTGTCGTATAAGCATCCACTACAGGGTCATAGCCGTAGATTATTCCGCCTGTAGGAAAATCCGGAGCCGTGATATGCTTCATCAGTTCCTTCACAGCGGATTTAAACTTTTTCTTATCTTTTTCAACTTCCTTGGTGATAGGATTATCAATCAGGTGGATTGTGCCATCAATTACTTCCGATAGATTGTGCGGTGGAATATTAGTCGCCATACCAACCGCGATACCGTTGGAACCGTTCACAAGAAGATTCGGAAATGCAGAAGGAAGCACGACCGGCTCCTGTAGCGTGTCATCGAAATTAGGAATAAAGTTAACGGTGTCTTTTTCAAGATCACGGAGCATGAGCTCGGATATACGGGCAAGACGTGCCTCAGTATACCTCATTGCCGCAGGTGAATCACCGTCTACTGAACCGAAGTTTCCCTGCCCATCGACAAGCGGATATCTCAGAGAAAAGTCCTGCACTAATCTAACCATGGTATCATAAACAGCTTTATCGCCATGCGGGTGATACTTACCAAGCACCTCACCAACAATACGCGCTGATTTTTTGTACGGGCGGTTGGGGGCAAGTCCAAGCTCACTCATACCAAAAAGCACGCGCCTGTGAACGGGTTTTAATCCGTCTTTTACGTCGGGAAGCGCACGAGAAACAATTACAGACATGGAATAGTCAATATACGAGGACTTCATTTCCTCTTCTATATTGACGGGAATAATCTTTTCGTTATTGGACATTTATTGGGTTATGTTTACTTATTTTTAATATTCTGTGGAGCTAAGGGGAGTCGAACCCCTGACCTTTTCATTGCGAACGAAACGCTCTACCAACTGAGCTATAGCCCCATAAACTCTTCTAATTTTGTTTTGTCAAATGAACTTACTAACTTATTTCTTCTTTCTGTATTCCATTTCTTTTTCAATTCCCATTCTTTCCACATCGCTTCTGATCTGTTCTCAAACTCTTCGAAATAGCATAATTTATACGGAGCCTTGCTTTTTGTTGATTTTATTTGACCCTTATTGTGCTTTGTAATTCTATTCTTTAGATTATTGGTTTGGCCAGTATAATATGTTCCATCCAAAGAACTCTTAAGTATATACAAAATAATTTGCCATAAACTGAACGCTCTACTCTACGAGTCTTCGACTCGAAGAGTCGTAGACCAGCTGAGCTATAGCCCCGTCATTTGGACCTAGAAACCCCATAAATATTTAGGATATGGAACATCTAAATCCTTTAAATATAAGTAATTTAGGTGTGTTTTTCAATGAATAAAAAAGCCTGATCCACCGAATTTTTCGGTGTAAAATCAGGCTTTACGCTAACAAAAAAATGAGGTGTGAAAATCTAGAAAGAATACCCTGCGCCTATATAAAATCTATACTTATTCTGGGGCTGATCGCCGTTTAAAGACTGGCTTACAGGTCCCTGATAAGTAAAACTAATGTCAAATTGATTGTAATATATGTCTATCCCGCCAGTTGCAAATAATACCGAACCGCCGGAATCGTCAACATCAGCACCATCCTGGGTATCATATCCTGCTGATTCCAGATATACCCCGGAATGCGGAAGGAACGTCCATTCAGTTCCGGTGTGAGTCCTTTTTCCGGCATTTATTATGTAAAACAAAGTGGATGTTACATTGAATCTATTAGAGAAACGGTACTCGTTGCTGTTAGTCGTATTGATAGTATAGATAACGTCGGTGCTTAATCCGAGATTGCTTTTATATCTAGCTAAGTAAGTACCGCTCAGCAGAAAGTCAAAGCTTCCCGTACCGGGCTGGAAGTGAGGTTCGACTTCACCATAAACGATTGACTTATTGTAAGCCCCAGTCGGAGCTTTTACTCCGCCTCCAACAAATACCCTGTTACGAAAATCCGTCTCCGCATCGACGCGTGTATTGTAAAGCTGGTATTGTCCGATCACACTAACATCTCCGAAATCCTTTATACGCTTCCCGTCAATATTGTTCAACGAGTATGGAATATTTATCAGGAATCTTACCGACGGATTCATGTAATAGCGTCCAGTTACTTCCACACGGTTATAATACTCGGTGGAAGGATCTGTGCCCGTTTCGCCATGATCGACATTAGGGTCTGACTCGACCGGAATACCCTCGGAATAATATTTAAAGCTGGAATAGCGCAGACTGATCTGACTGCTATTGTAACTTGGGTCTATGCCCAAATAGCATGCGCAAAGGTCGCATTCGGGTTTAAAAAGTTTATACTGCTTTTCAAGCTCTTTCGAAAGATATTTACTGAACTCCCCATACTTATCGTCCGCGTGTACATTTCCGGCTATGACCAAAGCTAAAAGTATTATAATAAGACTTTTCATTTTTTCTGTTCTTTTAAATTTACATCAATACAGATTTATCTGGAAGAAATCTCCCGAATTTGTTACTCCGCTGTGAGAGAAATCCATTTTCACATTCCAAGTTCCGGATGAGGGCAGATTTATCGTTCCTGCATACCGTCCGTTTCCGGTTGTTATTGGATCGGAATTGCCTGTAGACAAAACTCCCGAACCTATCTCCTGCACCTTGATATTGGTGAACGTAAACCATGGAAATGCCTGGTATTCGACACCAACTTTTTGACTTACAAGAATCTCAAAATTATTGGACCCCTGTACCGGGCTTTGCGGATTGATCAACGCAAATACATAGGAAGTAGTAGTGTCCGATGAGTAAACGAACATTTTCTCCGGAGTATCTTTTATGTGGAAACCTTCGAATTCAGCTTCGCCTTCGGGTTCACCCGGGGCTTCATGGTTATGGACATGTATATGAAAATGCCAGTGACGCGGATCGTCGGTAGTTTGCGCTTCGGTAAATACAACTGCACCCGAGAAGACACCATTAACCGCATTTTGATCGGGATTTTCAACAGGCGCGCCCGAACCGTGGTCTACTGGTTCGAACTCAATATGAGCATCTTCTATAAGGTCATTAGTTAACGAATCATAAAGTACTAAATATATTCTGTTATACCCCGTAAAGAGAGAATCGCCGAAGTACAGCACGACTTTTGCCCTGCCGCCTATAGCATATTCTTCACCAAAATAAACATAAGAAGATGTATTCGGTCCTTGAGGAGCAGTTGGGTTTGTGTCATCACTGCACCCTTCAAATAAAGCGATTGTAGTAAACAACAATAAAACAAACGTAATATTGAATAGTTTTTTCATTTGGTTTAATTCTTTTAAAATTTTACAATAATAAAGCACGATCAGACGCAAATACACATTGCGCCTCCCCACATGACCTTATTATACATTTAATAAAGAATTAAACCTTAGGCGGGTGGTCTATTGAGCCAAAGTATCCCGATGAATAGAGAGATTCGCTAATCCGCGTGTAATTTAGCAGATCATTATAAGATATATTGGCAAGATTAATAAAGTTAACTACGTATTCGGAAAGTTTTATGTTTTCTTTTGTTGCGGGTTTTCTGACCGGGTCTGGTGCGGTTTGTGAATTCTGTTCATCTTCATTCATCTTCTTATTCAGGTAACAGCATGCATTACAACCTTCCACTTTCTTTTCGCATACTTCCTCCGTAAGTGCTTTGCGGTTAAGCTGGAAAAGTCCGTAAAACACCAGCAGATAATTGGTCTGCAGAAAAAGCATAACCACCATTACAATGGCGATTGAATTTAATGCCGTTCTTTTCATACGGGATTAAGCTATATAAAAAACAGGAATTGGAAAATGGCAATTTTCGTCTACTACTCCGGAGCGAGAAATGTTAGATTTGTGAGCACCATGGCTTTATTTCCGTCATGGTCGATAAACATTATCATTTCGGGGATAAATGCCACGCGCAGATAATCGCTGTCATACAGATTCCAATAAAGTGCGGTCTGCCCGTCGACCTCCTCATCTTCTATAGACAGCACCATATAGGAACGTGTGATATATTCTCCATGGCTGACCCGGATCTGCATTTTCTCGCGATCGAATTCCACAAATACAAGTTCATCTCCCTGGGATTCGAATTTGCCGAGAGAATCATTATAGATATTCCATTCTTCCGCGACAACCTTAACAACTTGTGCTTTAGTGTCAGGAATAAATGCTGCAAAAAATAATATTAAAAATATAAATCTATACATTATGATCCGAATACTCTCCAACATTTTTTTCAGTAATAAATTCACTCACTTCACCCGTATCGCTGTCAACGAGCACAGCTGTTAGATTCCCGTATCCTCTCTCTGCATATACACATCCCGTATCGATATTAGCATACCACCCTTTTTGATAATCCGCCTCCGGCATTGGCGTATGTCCGAATATCTGGAGTTTCGGGAGCTTCATCACCTCTTTCCTGTGCCATATCACATCCTCCGTGCCTTCCACAATCCCTGCATGAGTGATTACTACACCTTCGAACTCTATTTTAAAAGGAAAACTGAAAATAAAATCCAGATGCCCGCTCGACTCAACCTCCCTGCGGTATGCCTCCACATCCTGCTCGTATGAACCCGTATATGACCGTATCGTCTCATCACCGCCGTTAAGGATGTGATTTTCGAGACGCTGTTTAGGGCTAATATAAGGGCGGTCCTCCTCCACCCCTAGTACCTTGAGCAGAATATCCTCGTGATTACCACGGACGCATTTAATATCATTATCCATACAAAACTGTACTACAGCCTTCGGATCCGGACCTCTGTCTATTAGATCACCCACAGAATATATTTCATCCGTTTTTTCCTTCAATTTAGGATATATGCTCCTAAGAGTGCCTATACACCCGTGAAGGTCTCCTATTACCGCAATTAAGCTCATATTACATTTTAATAAAGAAAAAAATAGAATAAATTCCCTATTTATTCAGTTACCAAACAAATACCACAATATAAATACAAAGGATATAGTTGTCCGATAAGGCATTTAAAATACTAACAGCATCGGCGGGATCAGGCAAGACATTTAACCTGATAATGGAATTCCTATACCTGGTGATAGAAAATCCGGAAGATTATAAGCACATTCTTGCTATAACCTTCACCAATAAAGCGACGGAGGAGATGAAAACAAGGATCATCTCTACCTTGATGGAGATCGCGCGCGGCAATAAGAAAAGTGTTTACTACACGAAGCTACAGGAGAGATATCCCAATCATGATCTTGAGACTCAGGCTAACAAAGTTCTCGAAAATATACTCCACCATTACTCTAATTTTCACATACAGACTATAGACAGCTTTTTCCAGAAGGTCGTGAGGGCATTTGCGAGAGAACTGGAACTGCAGATTGGCTACGAGCTTGAACTGGACCAGGACCTTGTAATTGCGTCGGCTACCGACAGCATGCTCAATAGGATAAATACAGATGCAAACCTGGCGGAGTACCTCGAAGAATTCGTATTCAACCTTATAGACAGGGATAAGGGCTGGAACATCGAACAGGATATTTACAGGAACGGTAAAGAGCTATTCTACGAGCGGTATCATAAGCTCCAGGAAGGCATCGACAAAAAAGATAAAGATGACAAGCAAAGGGTGAGGGATTTTATCGTAACTTTAGGAAATATTACAGACACTTTCGAGCAGACGATGATGAATTATTCTCTCCGGGCACAAGAATTAATGAACGAGTATTCTCTTGGAGTGAAAGATTTTGCTTACGGAACGAGCGGAGTCGCGGCTTATCTCGTTTATAAGATCGGCAAAAAGAAGGATTACAAACCCACTACACGGGTTTTTGAAGCACAGGAGCACGACGATAACTGGGCTTCAAAAACCTCGCGCAACAAAAAGACTATTCTAGACTGCCTGAATGCCGGGCTGAGAGACGTTCTCAATAATGTGCTGACATACTATGATGAGAACTTCATGGAATACAACACTGCCATCGAGATACAAAAGAATATTTACGTCGCGGGCATTCTTGCTGACATCGAAGAAAGTCTGAAAGAATACAGGAAAGAAAAGAATGTTTTCCTTATCTCGGATACTAACCGCTTGCTGAAATCGATGATAACAAAAGACGAAGCACCTTTCATTTACGAAAAGATCGGTAGCCATTTCAAACATTATCTTATAGACGAATTCCAGGACACATCTGAGTTTCAGTGGAGGAACCTCTCCCCTCTAATCAAGGATGCCCTTGGAAGCGGCAATACCGCCCTCGTTGTAGGCGACTCAAAACAGGCTATCTACCGATGGAGAGGCGGAGAGCGGGAGCTTTTGAACGGGATTGAGAACGAGTTCACTGAGTTCGGTGAATTGATAGAACGCCTGCCCCTGGAACAGAATTACAGGAGCGGTAAAGATATAATCGATTTCAATAATATCTTTTTTGTTAATTCACTTCAGCACATCGAACCCGAAATAGATGACAGGCACATTGAAATGGTAGAGACTACCTTCCGGGAAGTAAAACAGGAGAAGCAAAAAGAAGGCGGGTATGTAAATGTGAAATTAATCTCCGAACCGGACACAGAGAAAAGATATGAGGAAGCCATGAAGCATGCCCTTATGCGCGTTGAACAGGCGCTTGATGACGGATATTCTAAAAAGGATATAATGATACTGACGAGAACCAACCGGGAAGCAAAACAAATTACGGAATACCTTTTGGAACGCGGCATCCGTGTCATTTCTCCCGACTCGTCTAATCTTAATTCCAACTACACGGTAAAATTCCTCGTGAACATAATAAAATACCTGAATAACTGGAAGGATGGTATTGCCCGTGCGCAGATATTGTATTATTACCTGTCAAAAATTAAGCACGACAAAATAGACCCGCACCTGATATTCAGCGACAGGGGTGAATTGTTCAAAGAGAAGATGCCGGAGGAGTTTGCCAAAAGGACGTTTAGCCTGAATAAATTCTCACTGGTAGAACTCGTCGAAGAAATAGTCAGGATATTCGGACTGAACATGAAAAACGATGCGTACTTGCTCCGCTTTCAGGACATAATTCTCGATTATTCTACAAAGGTTAATAACGACCTGGCGGGATTCATTGAATGGTGGGAGGAAAATAAGGATAAAAAGTCTATTACCATATCCGGCGAGGAGGACGCGGTGAATATCTATACCGTTCATAAGGCAAAAGGTCTCGAGAAACCTGTTGTGATAATTCCGTTCGCTAACTGGATCTTTTACGAGGGGTTCAAAAACACAATATGGGTGTCGCCGGAGAGAGAACCCTTTAACGAAGCCGCGCCGTACCTGGTCAGAGCAACAAACTCGCTTGAGAATACATTCCTCAACGATGACATGCAGTTGGAAAAAGCGCAGTCATACATTGATAATCTGAATCTCGTTTATGTGGCATTCACAAGAGCGGCTGAAAGGCTGTTTATTATAGCACCTGACAACCCTCAAAAGGGATTTTCGGCAAAGAATTTAATTTCACAAACGATAACAGCATCGCCGGATCTCGAAAAATATTATGACGCTGAAAAAGAGATGTTCGAGTATGGCGAAATGAAAAATCCGGTTAAGAGAAAAGACGAAGGAAAAAAATTCTATCCGATAGACACATTCCCGGCAACAGACTGGCACGACAGGCTGATACTCAGTTCCGCGAAAAGTAAAAAAGAGAAGAAGTGAAGGACGCGTTTTTAAATAAACTGGTAAAGGAAGTTATTGCAAAATATCCTGACAGTCTCAAGGATGTGTGTATCGTTGTGCCTAACCGGAGGATGATACTATTTCTCGAAAAGTACCTCACGGCAAACGACATCAAGACGGAGAACTTCCCCAAACTCATCCCCATTAACGACTTCATCACGGAATTGTCGGGCTACGAAGTTGCCGAGCCCCTGACTCTTGTATTTGAGCTTTACGAGACTTACAAGCACTTCCAGCCGGACGAAACATTCGACCAATTCTACCCGTGGGGTGAAATAATATTATCGGATTACGATCTCATAGATAAAAACCTCGCTAATGCGCGAGCATTATATACCGGTATAAAAAATATTAAAGAGCTGGAGCAGGAGTTTACCTTACATCTTACCGAAATTGAATCTTTCAAGAAGTTCTGGGAAAGTTTTTCGGATGAGGATATCTCAGAAACCAAAAAAAAGTTCACACGCATATGGGAGTTATTGGGAAAAACCTACGATAATTTCACAGAGTCGCTGAGAGAAGGCAAGGTCGCGTACGAAGGCTTGATATACCGCAACACAGCCGAGAACATCGAGGATATCTCCGATTCCATAGACGTAAATATCATCTTTGCAGGATTCAACATCCTTTCTAAAGCAGAAATGCTCATCATTAAGACGCTCCTCAAGAAAGGAAAGGCAGAGATATACTGGGACACGGATAAATATTACACAGACGATAAAAAACAGGAAGCAGGCGGGTTCATCCGAAAGAATTTCACCGACCTTGAAATTAAGAAGCCGGAAATCAGGGAAGACCTTCTTTTAACCGATGAAAAGAAGATTGATATATATGCCGTTCCTCTTCGCGCCGGGCAGGCAAAGGCATTAGGTAAGCTGTTAAACGAGTCATTCGAGAGTGTAGACCCGGAGCAGACGGCGATAGTACTGCCGGACGAATCCTTGCTTCTCCCCCTCCTGAGCGCTCTCCCGGACATGTTCACCGAGATAAATATCACGATGGGTTACTCTCTTCGTAATACGTCTCTTTATACTTTGATGGAGCTATTGAAGGACATGCACACGATAACCGCCTCGACGGGAAAGGATACGCTGTTCGGCTACCGCTATGTAAAGGACATACTGGAGCATCCGTATATAAAGTCCATCGATTTCGATGAAACGATCGAGCTGACGAAGAAGCTCGACGATACTAAGCGCGTCTATTTCAACCGCGAACTTATAATGGAGCAAGTTGAGGGTGAACTCGAATCTGTCGATAGAATATTCAAACTGGTCGAAAGAACGAAAGACCTTTTCGATTACATAGAAGAAATAATCGAAGTGATCGAAAAGAACGTGCGCGGAAGAAAAGGCAGGGCGAAGGGCTTCGAGATATACCAGATAGAGCAATTCAAAAAGCATATAAAAGACCTGAAGGGGCTAATGGCGGGATTCGGCGACGAGATAGAGCCAAAAACCGCGTGGAGCATCCTCCTCAAAACCCTCCGCTCAATAAAAATACCCTTCACAGGCGCACCGCTCAAGGGACTGCAGATAATGGGCGTCCTCGAAACGCGCGGGCTCGATTTTGAGAATGTATATATGCTGTCGATGAACGAGGGTACCTACCCGAGAACCGATCTAGGCAAGACTTTCATACCGGTCGGTATTAGGAAAGCATTCGGACTGCCGACGTTCGAGGATGACGACTCCGGATACGCATATAATTTTTACAGGCTGATGCAGAGGGCGCGGAACTTCACCATATTTTACAATTCCGAGGTGGATGAGCTCAACCAGGGCGAGCGGAGCAGGTACATTCCCCAGGTAGAATTCGAGTTATGCCGGCAGAATAAAAAGATTGATCTCAATAATTACATCGTGAGCGCTAAAGCCGACGCGCCGAAGCTGGAGAAGATCAAGATCGAGAAATCCGATGACGTAATGGAACGACTTAAAGAACTGGAATTTTCTGCATCACGTCTGAATACATACATTAATTGCAGTCTGCAGTTCTATTTTCGGTGCATTGCCGGACTGCGCGAGCCGGAGGACAGGGACGGGATAATCGATCCCCGGCAGTTCGGGAACATTGTCCACAATACACTGAAGCGGATATACGAGGACTACATCGAGCGCGACATAACCCCGGATGACTTCACCTCGCTCCATAATATAATCGATGAAAAGCTGGAGGAGGTTTTCGAGATTGAATTCAAAGGCGAGGATTACCTCAGCGGGAAGAACCGGCTCACGCGGAACATAATGAAGAAGCTCCTCGGCATGATACTCGAAACCGACGAAAGGACCGCGCCATTCAGCATACGTGAGCTCGAAAAAGGCATCGACAGCGAAGTAACATTCCCCGATGGCGATACACAGGTAAAACTGCAGGGACGGCTCGACCGTGTGGACGTATGCGGAGGCAAAGTGAGAATAATAGACTACAAGACTGGACGCGTAGAGTGGAGGCATGCGCAGAAGGAAGTGAGCGACCAGTTCTATACGGAGATGTTCATGGAGCCAAAATACAGCAGTCTCTTCCAGGCATACCTGTACGCGTACATGTATCTGAAAAAGAACGCCGGGGAAAGGGTGCAAGTCGGCATATATCCAATAAAGAAACTCAGCGAAGGCGTTACTCTTCTCAACAACGGCAAGGAGCTGACGCTGGAGCAGATGAAAGGCTTCGAGGAACGTCTCGAAAGGTTATTCGCGGAAATATTCGACAGGGATACGCCGTTCAGGCAGACCACCGAGGAGGAGCGGTGCAAGTACTGCGACTACAAAACCATCTGCAACCGAAATTTATAATTTCTTTTTTAACTACCAAGACACGAAGACACCAAGTTTTGCAACCACAGAGAGCACAGAGTTCACAGAGAAAAAGATTGAACCATTAATTTCACTAATTTGCTCTAATTTTTACACAAAAAAGAATCTCTGTGTTCTCCGTGTCCTCTGTGGTAAAATTGTTCTCCCGATTTGAATTTCATCTCGAACTTATCTTTATTAGTTTAGTATAAATGAGTGAGATGGATAACCATAAAATAGTTCTATTCGACGGTGTATGTAATTTCTGCAACTCTTCCGTGAACTTCATCATAGATCACGACAAGCACAACAAATTCAAATTCGCCGCCCTGCAGTCCGAAGCCGGGCAGGAACTCCTGAAGAAGTTCGACCTCCCTACTGAAGACTTCGATACATTTATACTTGTAGATGGGGATAGATACTACAAAAGATCATCTGCCGCGCTCCATATGGTAAAGGATTTCCCGGGACTATGGAAGCTCCTCTACGCCTTCATCATCGTCCCGCCCTTCATAAGAGACTTTTTCTACAACATAATCGCCAATAACCGCTATAAATGGTTCGGCAAACGCAACGAATGCCGTATGCCCACCCCGGAGCTGAGAGAGAAGTTTTTGTAGAGATAAATATTTGAGTGGACAATGAATTACACAAAGAAGCAATTCTAATCAACTTATAATTTAGTTTTACACTTATATAATAAACATCATATAAGTATATTACACAATATCAATTTTTAAAAATGAGCAAAAAGGCAACATACTTGGGAGGAATTCGGTTAACGAATTATAAATGTTTTCAAGGAGAAAAATATTTAAATTTATTAGATGAAAATAAAAGAATACATCAATGGACAGTTATACTTGGGAATAATAATACTGGAAAAACAAATTTATTAAAAGCTATTGCTGAATTAGAACCACAACCTCAGGAATTCAATTTTTTAGAAAAAAGGAAGGAGACTAGATTAATTCCTTTAAATTACATTAGAAAATTAGGAAAAATAAAAAATATTAAAGAAAGTGGATCTATATATAGTGAAATCTACTTTGAAAATAAAAAAACTGAAAAAAGAATAAATGATAAGGAGGTAACCAAATATTCACCTAATTGGGGATTTTCACGAAACGAAGGTTGGAGTGTTGCAGATGTAAACAAATTAAATGAACTGAAAATTTATGGCTATGGAGTTACAAGAAGCTATGGTAAAAAAGGTTTAACAGAAAGCAACGAACTTTTAAATTCAATTTCCTTGCTCGAAAACAATACAAAATTGATAAATTTTGAGGAATGGCTTTTTCAATTAGATTATGCCCAAAAAAATGGGAATTTGAAAGCTAAAAATAGGCTTGAAAAAATTAAAAATCTTTTAATTGGAGATGTCTTCCCCGATTTACAAGGATACAATTTTATAACGAATGAGAACCTAGAGAATTATATTTTGTTTAAAACTAGTGATGGATTCCACCAATTAGAAGACCTCGGATATGGGTATCAATCAACTCTTTCTTGGGTAATAGATTTATGTAAAAAAATGTTTGATAGATACCCCAGATCAAGTAATCCCCTTAAAGAACCTGCAGTTGTTCTAATTGATGAATTAGATTTACATCTTCATCCAAAATGGCAGCGAAATATTATTAGTCATCTTACTAAACATTTCCCCAAAACTCAATTTATTGTAACAACTCATAGTCCGTTAATAATTCAAGCAATTAATAATATTAATTTATTCATTTTATCGAAAACTGATGATGGAATAAAAATTGAAAAAATTAATAAGGAGAGCTTTGTTGGATGGACTGTTGAAGAGATTTTAGAGGATATAATGGATATGGGAAATGATATTTTTACAAAGAGATATCAGGATCTTATAGAGCAGTTTGATCAATCCTTAGATACAAATAATTACAATAAAGCTAAAAAAGCATTCGATGAGTTACTTAAGATTATTCATCCAAATAGTTCACAAAGGAAAATCCTCGAATTACAACTTTCTCAGTTAATCCCAAATAATGATTAAGCTACAGCTTTCTGAAAAGCCATCTGAATTAACTCCAGGAAAGGAAAAAGAATTAATAGATAAGTATAATAGGGACGGGAGTGATGTATGGAATAAAAAATTTATTAGAAGAGCTGTTTTAGAATTCTCGCTTTATAAGTGTTGTTATTCAGAATGCATGCTTGAAGAAGAGAGTAAATACATGGAGGTTGATCATTTTTTCCCTAAGAAATATTTCCCAGAAAAAATAATTGAATGGGGAAATTTGCTTCCGTCCAGTAAAAAATGTAATGCTACTAAAGGAGAGCATAATACATTATTGGAACCAATACTTAATCCTTGTATTGATGACCCAAAGCAACATTTGTATATCGAATACTTTAGAATCTATGCCAAAACACCACTTGGCAGAACTACAATCGATATAACTGGCCTTAATAATAGAAAGCATTTTGCCAATAAAAGAGCAAGAATTGGTTTGAAGGCAATGGAAATACTAGAAGATCTTCATGATGATGCAGTTATTTCAACTATTAGTACATCTCGTAAAAAGACTAGATACATTACAAAAATAAAGAATCTTCTAGAACAGGCAACTAGAGAAAATGAATATTCAGCAACCTTATCTACCCTCATTCTAGAAAGCTCTAAGTTTGCAGCTATAGAAAATTTTTTAAGAGATAATTCACTTTGGGATGATGAATTTAATGAGCTTAAAAGTGAATTAACTTTTTGTTCCTTACCGAAACCTTAAAAATAACAACTCCCCCTTCTCCATTTAACAAATCCCCCATTTTCGGTATATTTACCCATATGAGTAATAAAAACAAATATATAGTTACTTCGGCGCTGACGTATGCCAATGGCGATACGCACCTCGGGCATATCGCGGGCTCTATACTGCCCGGCGACATCTTCGTTAAGTTCAAGCGTCTGCAGGGCGCGGACATCATCTACGTCTGCGGATCGGATGAGTACGGCACTGCCATCGAGATGGCGGCTATCCGGGATAATGTCTCACCGAAGGAGATCATAGATAAATATCATACAGCTAATAAAAAGGCGTATGAAGACCTCGGGATGGAATTCGATATCTACTCCCGTACATCGACGGACGTGCACAAGCAGACCGCGCAGGAGTACTTTTTGAAATTCTATAATGAGGGACTGCTGGAGCAAAAGACCGAGAAGCAATTATATTCGGAAAAAGAACAGAGATTCCTCGCGGACAGGTTCGTCGAGGGTACGTGCCCGGTATGCGGATATGAGGAAGCTCAGGGCGACCAGTGCGAAAACTGCGGATCTTCGCTCTCCCCTCTCGAACTAATAAACCCCCGCTCCAAGATATCCGGTGATACCCCGGTTGTAAAGGAGTCAACTCATTTTTATTTTCCTCTTGGTAAGTACCAGGGCGCGCTGGAGGAATGGATAGATACGAAAAAGGGCTGGAAGCCGAACGTGATAAATTACTGCAAGGGGTGGTTTAAGAAGGGCTTACAGGAAAGAGCATACACACGCGATCTCGAGTGGGGCGTCCCCGTTCCTATCGAAGGCTTCGACGGAAAAGTTATCTACGTATGGTTCGAGGCGGTGATAGGATATATTTCGGCTACGAAGGAGCTTTTCATCGAGCGCGGTGAACCGGATAAATGGAAGGATTACTGGACAGACCCGGAGACGAAGCTAATTCACTTCCTCGGCAAGGATAACGTGATATTCCACGCGATAATCTTCCCCGCGATGAACATCGCTTACGGCAACATGGTACTTCCCGATAATATCCCCGCGAACGAGTTCCTGAATGTCGGCGGACAGAAGTTCAGCAAGAGCAAAGGCGTCGGCTGGATGGTGAAAGATGTGTTGAAGGAAATACCGCCGGATGTCGTTCGCTACGCCATCACTGCAGTAATGCCGGAGAATAAGGACGCGGACTTCACCTGGGACGATTTTAGAATAAGGAATAATAACGAGCTGGCGGCGATACTCGGTAATTTCATTAACAGGACGGTGGTCTTCGCGAAGAAGCACTTCGACGGCAAAGTACCTTCCCGCTCGGCTAATGCGGATAATGAGCTGTTGAATGAATTCGCGGCGCATGCAAATTCCGCCGGTGAAAATTACGAGAAGTACCGCTTCAAAGACGCGCTTACAGATACGATGAATGCCGTAAGAGCGGCCAACAAGTATTTTAATGACAGCGAGCCGTGGAAGCTTGTAAAAGACGACAAGGAAAAAGCGGCGGACGTTATCCATAACTGCCTGGAGGCATGCTATTCGACCGCGGTAATGATATACCCCGTGCTTCCCTTCACAAGCAGGAGAATAATGGGAATACTGAAGCAAAGCACCGAAGGATTAGCATGGGACAGCATTGGAAAGATAAATCTGAAAGAAGATACCGAAATCGGCGAAAACGAGATACTTTTCCCGCAAATGGAGGAAGAGAAAACACAAGAAGACGAGTCAAAGGACGTCAAACAGAGTAAGGACAAAGGAAGTCAGCCGGCTGAGGGATTGATCACGATACAGGATTTCGGAAAAGTGAAGCTGAACGTGGGGCAGATAGTCGAATGCGAAAAGATAGAGAAAAGCCAGAAGCTCCTTAAAATAAAGGTGAAGGTCGGTGATACGGAGAAGCAGATAGTATCCGGAATTGCCGAACATTACAAACCGGAGGAATTGATCGGAAAATCGATAATTGTTGTAAATAACCTGAAGCCGTCGAAGTTGATGGGAGTTCTCTCCGAAGGGATGCTCCTCGCGGCAAAGCAGGATGGTAAGCTGACTCTGGTAACTGTGGACAAGGAAATTGACTCCGGCGCGGAGGTGAGCTAGGTGCCGGATTTTAAATACAAATTCGGTGACGTCACGTATGACCTGGCTGAGCGCACATACATAATGGGGGTGCTGAACATCACTCCCGATTCCTTCTCTGACGGCGGGAAGTATTTCGATTCCCGATTGAACTTGGATAAGGTTGTTGAAGATGCTGTAAGGATGGAAAAGGAGGGCGCGGACTTTCTGGATGTGGGAGGTGAATCCACCAGACCGGGTTCGGAGAGTGTGAGCCTGGATGAAGAGCTGGAACGGGTTATTCCCGTGATCGAAGCATTGAAAAAGAATGTCGGCATTCCCCTCTCGATCGATACTTACAAAAGCGCCGTCGCCGAGGAAGCGTTGAAAGCGGGCGCGGTCATCGTGAACGACATAAGCGGGTTCAGATTCGACGGGATGATGCCGGAGATAACAGCAAAGTATAATGCGTCTTGCGTATTGATGCACATAAAGGGGACACCAAAAGACATGCAGAAAGATCCCCAATACGATGACGTTGTAAATGAAGTGTATGATTACTTGGGTGAATCGATTAAGATAGCGGAGAATGCCGGGGTTAGGCAAATAATTATCGACGTGGGGATAGGATTCGGGAAAACACTCGAACATAATCTTGCTCTTATAAAAAACCTGGCTGTATTTAAGGAGCTCGATCACCCGATACTAATGGGGCTGTCGAGGAAGAGTTTTATGGATAAGATATTCCCTACTCCGGTCGGTGAGAGGCTGGAAGGAACGATTGCGGCAAACGCAGTCAGCATTGTAAATGGAGCGAACATAATACGTGTCCACGATGTTTTAGAGAATAAGAGAGCTGCCCGGGTAGCAGACAGACTGAGATAAATGAACGATATACAAAAAATAGACCTGGAAATTGACGGAATGAGCTGTGCAAGCTGTGCGGCTAGCATTCAAACATACCTCTCCAAAACCAACGGCGTAAAGAACGCTTCAGTGAATTTCAATTCCGAGACCGCAAGAATAGAGTATTCCCCGAAATCTATTTCCCTCGACAGCATAAAGGGCATCATTGGTCAGCTGGGATACAGTGTGATAGATACGGAAGACGATGAAAAGAAAGAGCAGGAAAAACAGACCGCTCTAAAGAAACAAAGGAATAAGATCTTCATTACGGTTGTGCTGGCTCTTACAGTTATGTTCATCAGCATGCAGGGACATTTTGGATTTCTCGACGTTATCTCCATTCCGTTTACTACTTCGCTTATCATACTCACTATACTGACCAGCATTGTTGTGTTCTGGTCCGGAAGCAAGTTTCTCAAAGGCGCATATAACGCTCTAAAGTCCGGCACATCCAATATGGATGTATTGATCGTGCTCGGTGTGCTTTCATCATACATTTACAGCCTTGTTATTGCGGCTAATCACCTGCTTGGATTGAATATCGAAGCGCTGAATAGCTCGCACGAGGTCTATTTCGAGACAGCTGCCATGATCGTGATGTTCATAATGATCGGAAACTATCTCGAATCAACCCTCAAAGCCAGGACGCAGACCTCGATAAAGAAACTAAAAGGACTGCAGGCAAAGACTGTCACCGTTATCAGGGACGGCAAAGAAATAGATGTTCCCTTTGAAAAGGTGAGATTAAACGATACAGTCATTATTAAATCCGGCGATAAGATACCCGTGGACGGGATCATCGCTGAAGGAAACGGTGTACTTGACGAAAGCGCAATGACCGGCGAGAGTTTACCCATAGAGAAAAGCAAAGGTGACAGGGTGTTAAGCGGCTCGATATTAAAGAGCGGGTTCATTAAGATAACCGCGGAAAAGGTCGGCAAAGATACAATGCTCTCAAAGATTATAGACATGGTCAACGAAGCATCCAATTCCAAACCGCAGATACAGCGCCTTGCTGACAGAATATCTGCCGTATTTGTTCCGCTTGTGCTTATTATAGCTTCTGTTACGTTCCTTGTGTGGTTTTTCCTTGTAAATGTACACTTCGGAAACGCGCTCATATACTCCGTTGCTGTTCTGATAATAGCTTGCCCATGCGCTCTGGGACTTGCTTCACCTATGGCTGTCGTTATAGGAGTGGGTAGAGCTGCAGAAAACGGGATACTATTTAATGATGTCGAGGCTATAGAAAAGTTAAAGAAAGTGGACACATTGTGCTTCGACAAGACGGGAACACTGACCAGCGGTGAGATGAAGGTAAAAGCTATTAAACCTCTTAACGGCATTCCTGCAGCGGAGTTGATACGTTATATATTCTCCGTCGAAAAGCAGTCTAATCACCCGATCGCAAATTCTATAAACACATTCGCAGTCGAAAATAATATCGAACCTATGGATGCCACCGGATTCAGCAACGTTGACGGGAAAGGTGTAAAGGCAGTTGTTTCAAATAAAGAGGTGCTGATCGGTAATACGGCGCTTTTAACGGATAACAACATCCCTTCGGTAATACAGGGCGAGCGAGGAAGCCTGTATGTTGGTATAGACGGAGAGCTTGCGGGAGTGATACAATTCGAAGATACAATAAAACCTGAAGCCATTCTGGCTGTTAGAGAATTACAGGAATCGGGTTATGAGCTTATCATGCTTTCTGGTGACAACGAAAAGAATGCAAGAAAAATAGCGGATGAAGTTGGGATTGGGAATTATTACTATGACGTACTTCCCGATGAAAAACAGAAGATCATTGCTCTCTTACAATCCCAGGGAAAGAATGTGGCTATGATTGGCGACGGCATAAACGATGCTCCGTCTCTGGCTAAAGCAAATGTCGGCATAGCTATAGGAACAGGTACGGACATTGCTATAGATTCTGCGGATGTAATTCTTGTAAAAGGAAATCTTGAAAGTATTTATAAAGCAATACAACTTTCGGGTAAAACCGTTCGGGTGATCAAGCAGAATATTTTCTGGGCATTCTTTTATAATACTGTGGCAATACCCGCAGCGGCAGGTGTATTGGCTCCGGTTGGGATAATTATCAGCCCTGTCATAGCCGCAATGCTTATGGCATTCAGCGACGTAGTTACGGTAGTTGGTAATTCCATGAGATTAAAATATATGAAACTTAAATAATAAGAAGATGAAAGCAATCACATTAGCATTTGTATTGGTATTTGGTATGTTCCTTTTCTCATCATGCAATAAGACACAGGACACAACAAGCAATGAGATAAAGCAAAATGTTCAGACCGAGCAAAAGGAAACTCCTTCTCAGGATGAAATGACATCAAAAGAAAAAGCCGGTGAAGAAACGAAAACAAAGGAAGTCAGCAACAAGGACGCTAAGCTTGAAACAGCTTCATTTAAATGTGAGACTATGACATGCACTGGATGTGAGCAGACCATCACAAATAAAGTGAAAAAGATGGATGGAGTAGAGGATGTAAAGGCAGATTATAAAACAAAAAGTGTTGAAGTAACTTTCGCTTCGAACAGAACCAGCAAGGACGATATAGCTAAGACCATCGAAGCCAGCGGCTATAAATGTGAAGTAAATAATTAAGACACTTTTACTTTTTTTAAACGCTGCAATTCTTTTTTATATACTTTCCTGTAAGCAAATACCTCCCGGATTGTTTTTATGATAACGGAAGGACGGGCACCTGTTGAGATACCATCAACTCTAGGCAGGTGCTTAACGCCTACGTCTGTAGAAGTGTATCCCAGCAATTTTGCCTTAATCAGTATCTCGGCATCTATAAAAGCATCCACAGAGTCTATCGTTATTTTATCAAAAAGATCCCTCTTGAATACCTTAAATGCACAGTCTATATCTACATAATCTATATCGTAGATAGCTCTAAGCAAAAAGTTATAGCACATCGATGTTATCTTACGGTAGGTAGAATATTGCTTCTTTTTACGATAGCCAACAACAATATCCGAATATGGAAGCAGTGCAATAAATTTTTTCATTTCCTCGAGATCGAACTGGTTGTCACCGTCGGAATAGAATACATAATCCATTTTAGCGCTGAGGAAACCGTCTCTGAGGGTTGCCCCATAACCCAGGTTCTTTTCATGATGGATCACTCTTACCTTTTCATACTTTGTGGCTAGTTCATCAGCTACTTCACCGGTTCTATCCGGGCTTCCGTCTTCTATAATAATGATCTCATAATCCCTCAAATTCATTGACTCGACAACTTCAACCGCCTTATCTACCACCTTCGCTATATTGCCTTCGTCATAGTATGCAGGGAAGAAGACGCTAAGCGTTATGCTATGGAAGTCGGAACCCGGCATCAGGAATCTCGATTATCTTTATAATTATGAAACATAAATTCATAAGTTCTTCTGATTCCGTCTGTAATGTTTGTGGTAGGATCCCAGTCAAATGTTTCCTTTGCAAGGGTATTATCCAATATACTCACCGGCACATCTATACCCCTTCCCTCAGCATAATGGACAATTGCCTTCATACCGGACGCTTTAAAAATAATTTCTATAATTTCATTAAGTGAATAACCTTTGGCTGTGCTTACATTAAAGATCTTTTCATCTGTCTTTCGTGAAATTGACTTTGCTATCAGGTCAACGGCATCTTTTATATATATATAATCCCTGGTGACACTTCCGTCACCCCAGATCTCTATTGGCATATTATTTATAATACGATACAGAAACACTGCTATAGCCCCCTGAGAGGCAAATGGATTCTGACGCTCTCCGTATGGATTTGATAGCCGAAATACATAGTAATCAAGGCCGTACAACTTGTAATACATATACAGATATTTCTCGATCGTTCTTTTAATTATACCATATGAAACTATAGGATTTACGGGATGAGATTCCTTTACAGGTATTTCTTCTGGGATCCCGTAAACTGTTCCGCCGGATGAAATAAATATGACTTTTTTTATGCCATTGGAACGGCATTCATTGAATAGTCTTAAGGAAGAAAGAAGATTTGTTTCAACATCATACAGTGGATTTTCATTTGAATCTGATGGAAGCGTTGAACTCACAAGATGAAATACATAATCGATATGTTTTAGTGACCTTTCGATATCCCGTTCATTATTAAAATCACCTTCTATGATCTTTATATCGTCAATCACATTTGAAAGATTCTTTAGAGAGAAATTCGTCTTATCGAATATAGTAACGCTGTACCCCCTGTTAAGAAGATCTTCACAAAGATGCGAACCAATAAAACCGCCGCCACCGTATATTATACAAGAACCTCGGGACACTATACTTTTTTATATTGAATTACGTACCTTGCTGGGAATATGAAATTAGGTATCTTTACTACTTTCGATTTCCTGAATACCCCTTCGGCATATTTATCGGCCAGATCCAGCGAAAAACTATGTAAATGCCACTCGTCCAGATTGTCCTTCGATGCAAGCTCCCAACCATCCGTATCCTTCTTTTTATCGATCAATTTTATCAAACCGGTCTTTTTAAGGATCCTTTTGGTCGAATTTATCACGTCCTCGTTCGGGATAGATAGGGATAGTATTCCGTCATCTTTCAATACTCTCGCCATCTCCTTGAGTACAGCCCGAGGATCAAGTACATGTTCGATCACTTCAGAACAAAGAAGCTTATCAAAAAACTTGTCAGGATACGGAAGTTCTTCACCCGCTGCCTTTTTTAGTTCAACCGAATCTCCGAGCCTTTCTTTGGATCGCTTTATCTGTATCTCCGATATATCCGTACCGTAAAGTTTACCTTTCTTGATTTTTTCAAGTATATGTCCTGCACCGCATCCTACCTCCATCACTTTATCAGTATCTTTTATTTCTGCGAGATCGATCAGTTTATTTATCCTTTTTTGCTCTATGTACCTGAATGCAAAATTTGGGTGATTATAAAACTTATCAAGGTCATGCTTCGCGGCAAGCTCCTCATTCCATTGTTCAAAATTTTCCTGATTTGGTTTCATTTACTTGTTTAGTTTATTTTTTTTCAAAAACATATGCCGCGAACTTTCTATCGGTCGAGACAAATTGGTTAATAATTTGATACGCGGTAGAATCCTGTAATACTTCCATTTTCACATCCTTTTTGTATTCCGGCCTGTAACCATAATGAGTATCCCAGACTATAACATCACCGGGTTTTGCCTCGGCCAGGGATTTCATATCGAGCGGAATGAATTCGTCCATCTTCATTCCGTCAAGTGTTGAATAAAATACCAGATTTGTGTGCGTGTAATAAAATTTCTTACCGGTAAATTGCGGCTGTTCTAAATATTTGGACACTTCCTGTACGGAAATATTTTCCGGTGAAAGTTTTCTTGGCTCAAAAGCGTAAAGTGTAGATGCGATAGATAAAATAACGAAGATCACAGACAGTTTGTTTAGGTATGCGCGCGCAGGTGAACTGCTTATTAAAATTATGCTGACAAAAAAGATCAAAAGCACAGCAAACATCGTAAAGTCAGATTTATCCGTAAGCTCCAATCCATTAGGAACTCTGGACGAAAATATAAGTGTTGCCAGTATCAGAAAACCTGTTAATAAATAAAACTTTTTCTTAAATGCAGGATCTCCCAGCTTATTAAACCCAATGGTTGCAAAAATAGCTGCAATTGGAGAAATATGAAGCATATAACGCCATGTTCCCGGGTTAACTCCCTGTACCATCAATAATGCTTGCACAAGAAACGTTAAAATAAATATCACATACAAAATATCGTATTTAAAAAAATATTCCTTGAGCTTACCGGAATTGAAACCAAAAAAACCAAGCATAAATAATGCTAAACAAACCGGACCTATTATGTATATGTAAATTTTGAAATAATGGAAAAATCCTCGCTCCTCTCCTCCAAAGTTCATTGCTCCCAATGACTTCATCTCCGTAATTACAAACATTATGTCACCTGTCTTAAAGTAACCAAGCAGATCGAATATTACGGGAAACAATCCTATGGCAAGGATCGCTAGATATTGTTTCTTGCCGAAAAATATTATCGCAAGAAAGATTGCTATCAAAACCGCTTCCTGCCTGACCAGGTAAACATAACCGCAGGTAAGTCCCGCCAAAAAGTATCTTTCTTTTTTGTAAAAAATTATAAGTAACAGCAATAATACTGCCGTAAAGATCTCTCCGTATGATCTGAATGAAAGATCAAAAAATAATGGCTGGAATGCCAACAGCATAGCGCCAAGGTAAGCATAATTTACCTTATACATTTTTATGACATAGTATGTCAAATACACGGCTACCGCGGCAATCAGGGAATTTGTTATCAATACCGCATCATACCCCAATAACGACGGAAGCACCATGAATACCTTGTATCCAAATTTTGGCCAGTTACCCACAATCACGTATGGATCATTCCAAAATTGAAGCATATTCAGGAAATGCCCAATCTCATCATCTTGATAGTAACCCAACGAATATTTACTGGAAATGTAATAAATGATTGTAAGGATCGGGATCACCAGGTAAAAATACTTGGAGATCTTTAGGTCAAAATCAGGTATACTACTGTTTTTATTAGGTGATATTTTAGCTTTTTTCTTTGGCACAGATAGGAAATATATTTATAACAACATAAAAAAGAAATTCATTATTTATGGTTTTACAATAAAATAGGGGCTCTTTCAACATGAAAGAACCCCTTATGTAAACTTATAATTTTAAATTTACTTTACAAGCATCATTCTCTTTGTTTCTGAAAATCCATCTGTAACAAGTCTGTAGAAATAAACTCCACTGTTGAGAGAACTTGCGTTAAAGTTGTAACTGTAGATGCCTGCATTTAATTGTCCGTTGACTAAAGTCTTTATCTCACGGCCCGCAATGTCATATATCTTAAGAGTAACAAAACTCTGGGATGGCAGATCGAATTTTATAGTAGTTTCCGGATTAAACGGATTTGGATAATTTTGATATAACAGATAATTTACAGGTACTTGTGACGACGGATCGTTAATACCAACTGAACCATCTGTTCTTAAAATTACTCCGCCTGTACCAACAGCGTTTCCGGAATTTACGTTTACAAAAGAAACTCCATAAAGAGTAGTTGAAACCGTGCTATTTTCAATAAACCACTGCAATCCGGAATTTTGTGTCTTCAATATAAGCCCGGAACTTCCAACCAATGTACCCGTCGATGCGTTTACAAAATCTACACCATAGAATGTGTTGGAAATACCTACTGATTGGTTATTCCACAGCTGTCCTCCGTTAGCGGTGCGGATAATAGTTCCGTTTGACCCTACGGCAACAGCCACGTTATTATCTACTGCTGAAATACTGTATAATGTACTTGTAACTCCCGAATTTTGTGCCTGCCATGATGAACCTCCGTTTGTCGTAGCAATAACCACTCCATTTGAGCCAACAGCAATACCATGTGTCGGATCTGAAAATGAAACCGAGTTCAGTGTGTTGTTTATTCCTCCCGTAGAAAGTATTGACCAGCTGCTGCCGGAGTTGGTAGTTTTCATAGCTAATCCGTTTGAGCCTACCACATAACAGGTTGTTGAACTAACGGTGGAAGCACCGTATAATGTATTTGATACTCCTATCGAAACATTTGACCAGGTTAGACCGTTATTTGTTGACCTTATGATCAGACCATTACTTCCTACCGCATACCCTGATGAACCATTAAAGCTAACCGCTTCTAAATCTCCGCTTGTCCCGCTATTTACTATGCTCCAGTTTGTACCTGAATTTGTTGTCCTCATAACAGTTCCGCCATCCCCAACAGTTACGGCTGTTTCGACATTTATGAGCGAAACTCCTCTCAATGTTGAGGTAATTCCACTCGATGGACCCGATAGAATAAAATCCCAGGATGTTCCCGTATTTACCGTCTTTACAATTGTGGAATTTACTCCGCCGCAAACTCCAACCTCGGAATTGTAAAAAGAACAATTACCAAAATTGTTAGTTGTTCCCGTGGGCAGACTGGTCCAGCTATTACCCGCATTAGTGGTTTTTCGTATAACACCACCATACCCTGATGCAAAACCTGTATTGCCGTCTATAAATGTTATCCCCGTAAATAACGTCGATGATCCACTCGAAAGACTAGACCAGTTCAATCCTCCATCGATTGTCTTATACATAATACCTTGCTCGCCTACAGCAATTGCTATGCTGGAGCTTGCATAGGCAATATCTACAAGTCCCCCGGGACTCGATCTTCTATTGCTCCAGGTATTACCGCCGTCGGAGGTTCGCAGTATCGTTCCAAAATATCCGGCTGCAAGTCCGTTATTATCATCCCAAAATGTAATATTTCTTAAGACTTCAATTGTATTACTAACAACAGCAAACCAGTTTGCTCCCCCGTTTGTTGTCTTTCTGATCATCCCGGACTCACCAACTATAAATCCTGTATTAGAATTGATAAAGTTTACGTTCCATACATGAGTACTTGTACCCGTATTTAAAAGTGTCCAGTTAAGGCCTCCATCTACGGTCTTATAAACACTTCCATTAGAACCTCCAAGAAAACCAAGATTTTGATCCACAAAAGAAAGTCCATAAATTGCATTACTGATATGGTTTAAAGTCATCTCCCATGTGTTGCCGCCATCTGTGGATCTTACAAAATACCCATATCCGCCGAAAAGCGATCCGGGCGCAGCACCTGCAACATAAATATTGCTGGCACTAACCTGCTGTATCCTGGTGACATTAAAATTCGAAATATTGGAAGAATTAGGGTTTTGCTTTACCCAAAGTGATTGCGCCGACAGGCTTGAAATTGAAAAAAATATAATGACTGCGGTAGTTAGAATGTGTTTCATTTCTTTACCCTTAATTTTAATATTTTAAAATTGGGAGCTATCCTAAGTTAGTAAAAATTAAATTAATATCAAATTAAAATTTTGTTAACAATAAAATCCTTACCAATGGAGTCCTTCTATTTATCTTTAATAACCTGTCCATTAATGCTATATTTGTAATTATTTAATAATATGAGATATTTGCTTTTAGGCGATTCCGTACAGATCAAGGAGTTAAACGAGACCATAAAACAGGTCGCGCCGACCAATATCAGCGTCTTGATAACAGGCGAGAGTGGTACCGGTAAAGAAGTTGCTGCAAATGCGATCTATAAGCTCAGCACACGTAAAGATAAACCAATGATCACCGTTAATTGCGGCGCTATCCCGGAAGGGATCATTGAAAGCGAGCTCTTTGGTCATGAAAAAGGCGCGTTCACCGGAGCAACCGACAGCAGACAGGGATATTTCGAAACAGCGGACGGAGGTACGATATTTCTAGATGAGATCGGTGAAATGCCATTATTGACACAGGTAAAATTATTAAGAGTGCTCGAATCAGGCGAATTTATGCGTGTTGGCGGTTCTAAGAAAGTAAAGGTTGACGTTCGAGTCATTGCCGCAACTAATAAAGACCTTGCAAAAGAAGTTCTTAATAAAAATTTCAGGGAGGATCTGTACTACAGGTTAAAATCCATCAACCTTCACATCCCTCCCCTTCGTGAACGCAAATCCGACATCCAGGTATTATTCGATCACTTTGTAAACTCCTTCTGCAAATCCAACAGCATCTCATTCCCGGGTATAGAAGATGACGCAATGAACTTTATAATTAATTACCACTGGTCGGGAAATGCACGTGAACTTAAAAACTTCATAGAAAGTATAATTGTCTTGAACCAGGGCGGCGTGATAACTCTTGCCGACGTAAAAAAACATTTACAGCCCGAATTGCAATTGCCGGGTTCATCACTCCCTGTCGTGCTGAAAGATACTATGGATGAACCTGGAGACTACAGAAACCGGGAGATACTCCTGAGAGCGTTGGCTGAAATAAAATCGGACATAATTGACCTTAGAAATTATATCTACACTGTAGAATCACGCAAAGGATCCGGTAACGGGAAAGCCGATGACTTTACCATCCCCAAAGAAAGAATGAACAGCATGAACTTCGACGAAATAGAAAAGGAAGTTCTCCACTACCTGCTCAAGGAGAATAATTGGAACGTCAACAGGGTTTCGGACATACTGGACCAGTCACCAAGGAACATTTACCGAAAAATAAACAAGTATAATATCAGGGAAGAAGAATGACACGGATGAATAGATTAATATTGGCTATATTGCTTCTTATCGGCGTAATTTTAACGCAGAGCGGGTGCAATTACGGGTTCAGAGGCAAGAACCCGCCCAAAGGCATCAATACATTATATGTACCGCTTTTTGAAAATACGAGCAATTTTTCTGAAGCCGACATAAGAGAGAATTTTACCGAATCGCTGAAAAATAAGATTGTCGCCGACAATACGTTCCTTCTCGACAGCAAAGAGGGCGCAGACGGTATGCTGGTCTGTAATATTGCCACAGTAACCGATGAACCCCTCGTTATTTCCGGCGACGAGACCGTAACAAAAAGAAAGATAACTATTACTATCAGCGCCGATTTTCAGAATTTAAAAACCGGAAAACAGATCTGGCAAAAGACCTTTAATAACTTCGGAGAATACAACTCCCCTTCCGGGAGCTTTTCTGAACGAACGACAGGAATAAACGAAGCAATCGACAAGATCACGGAAGATATTTTAAACGATCTAACATCCAACTGGTAGCAATCATCATTACATGGCAATCGAAAGCGTAATACTTACAATATATATAGTTGCATTGACGATCTTGTTCTTATTCGGAGCACATGGTTATACCATGATATATTACTACATGAGAACGTTCAATAAACGTACCGATGACCTTACCATGGAAGACCTCCACCTCAAAGAATTTCCTGTCGTTACTATCCAGCTCCCGATGTTTAATGAACGCTACGTATCCACCAGGCTCATCGATTGCTGTATTCGTATAGAATACCCTAAAGATAAGATAGAATTCCAGATACTCGACGATTCCACCGATGATACCACAGAGATCATCGCCGAACATATTAAAAGATACCTGACTCAGGGATATGACATAAAACTCCTCCACCGCACCGATAGGACCGGTTATAAAGCAGGCGCGCTGAAAGAAGGACTTAAAACCGCGCGCGGTGAGTTCGTTGCGATCTTCGATGCGGACTTTATCCCGAGGAAAAAATTCCTTCTCCGCACGCTCCCCTATTTTTACAAAATAGAAAAGCTCGGGCTCGTGCAGACCAGATGGGAACATCTGAACCGGGAATATTCACTTATAACTAAAACACAGGCTATGGCTCTGGACGGTCACTTCGTCATAGAGCAGGCAGTCCGTAATAGAGCAGGGTTCTTCATTAATTTCAACGGGACAGCCGGCATCTGGCGTAAAGAATGCATCTTCGACGCAGGTAACTGGGAGGCAGACACACTAACCGAAGACCTCGACCTCTCCTACCGGGCTCAGCTGAAGGGATGGAAATTCAAATACCTTATAAATTTCACCTCCCCCGCGGAGCTCCCCGCTGAAATAAATTCACTCAAATCTCAGCAATTCCGCTGGACAAAAGGTGCAATTGAAACCGCGAAGAAGATATACCCGAAAGTTCTTCGCTCTAAAATGCCGTTCAAAGAGAAAGTACAATCGTTCGTTCACCTCTGGAGTAATCTCGCCTATCCGTTCATCCTTTTATGCGCGCTTCTACAGATTCCGATACTATTAATCAAACTTGGCGGTGATTACGACGGCACGTTTAAATTTATGTCCATCTTCGTCTTTGCATTCATCGGCTCATTCCTCTTTTACCTGTATTCGCAAAAAGACGTCTACACTGACTGGCAAAAGCGGATAATATATTTTCCATTGTTTCTGGCGGGAAGCATGGGACTCTCCGTGAACAATACCAAAGCTGTATTCGAAGGGTTAATAAACAAAAAGTCGGAGTTCGTACGCACCCCGAAATATAAGATCACCTCACAAACCGACAAATGGCACGATAAATCGTACCAGATGAAGAAGATACCGTTCACGTCCTATCTAGAGGCATTAATGGGGTTGTATTGCGGTGCAGGAGTGGTGCTCGCCATAATCCATGCACAGATAGCGGCAATTCCGTTCCAGCTGATGTTCACTGCAGGTTTCAGTTTATTGGCTTATCTTTCCATTAAGCAGGTTATTATGGCAAATAGAATTATTTCACAGAAAATGAAACTCGCCGGATCACATGGATAATCTCGACGGCTACATAGAAAACCTTAAAGCGTCGCTCAATGAAAAGGTGTTTTCGCCTGTCTTCATCCGGCTTGCTAACGTATACTTCCTCAATAAGCAGTATGAGGCATGCATATCCGTCTGTAAAACCGGGCTTGAGATCTATCCGGATTATCTGACCGCGCGCGTCCTGATGCTGAAATCCCTGCTTAAGCTCGGACATCTAAACGAAGCAGAAAAATGCTTTAACGACATCGAAAGCAAAATAGCAAACCTTCCCATTCATGCAAAGTTTAAAGAAAGCCTTGTCAAACTAAGACAGGAACCAAACCAGGAACGTATCTTTTATAATTTTGCGAAAGAGCCCTCACTTAGATTCGACGATAATAAAGACTCGGTAATGAACATCATCGGAAAGTCACGTTTAAAATCCATCGAAGTGAAAGACGACAACCTAAACGAACTCGAAAGGAAGGTAAACAGGGACAGGTTTGAAAAGATGAAAACAAATTTTGACAACGCATCACTAGTTCTCCATAGTTCAGGTAACACGTATGACAACACGAAAAAGCAGGAAGCAAAAGAAGAACTGTTTGGCAGGATAAAAATAGTTACTGAAACACTCGCGGACATTTACGCACAGCAGGGTAACTTCAAAGAAGCCTTTAACGCGTACAATCTTCTCTTGCGCGCCGGCACTCCTAATAAAAAACGTATCGAATCGAAACTGCTCGAGCTCGAGCGCATTAATTTCGCCGGCGAAGAAAATTAATCCTCCGGTAAACCCGGTCTCACATTCACAACCTTTTCCCTTTGCATTATCACAGTCCCCGATTTAACGCCCTTGGGTTTCTTTACGTGCTTCTTTTCGCAATATGCTACCGGAACCACCGACGCATTCCTCGCCTTGCTGTAATACGCGCTTATTGCCGCCGCTTTTTTGATTACCTCCTTACTGACATCATCCTTTTTATTACTTACCTTAAGCACAGTGTGCGACCCGCTAGCCCCCCTCACATGGAACCATATGTCGTGTGGAGCTGAGTATTTTGTCGTTAATAGATCATTAGATACACTATCCTTACCTACCCATACCTCATACCTGTCATTCAAAACAAACTTCCTGAACTTACTCGTCTCATCGGGTTTCCCGCTCTTAATTACATCTTTCTCAAGTTTCTTTATCTCCTTCAGATCCTCAATCCCTTCAAGCCTTTCCAATTCCCCCTCCAGCTTCTCCTTCTCCTTTCCGAATTTCTTCAGCGACTTCTCCACGTCTTCTATTGCGTTCTTCTGCTTCTTATATTTCTCAAAATACCTCGTGGCATTTTCCGCCGGTTTAAGGTCCTTTTTCAATTTTATCTTTACTTTTTCATATGTGACTGGGTCGGTTACTTCCAAAGCCTCATCTCCTTCGTTGATCTGCCCCAGGTTTGCAAGCACCAGGTCGCCGTATATCTTGTACCTGTCGGCCTTTTTGAACTCCTCGACCGTATTATTCAGATTCTCTATGTTGTTTTCTACCCTCGATAGCTCCTTCTTAACCTTATCTATCTCACTTCCCAAAACGACCTTTGTCTTTTCTTCCTTATATCTGAACCTGTTCTGATGATCTATAAGTTCGTTTATACTATCGAATTGCTTTTTACTGTACCCTTTCAAATGCTCCAGCTCCGCCAGCGATGTCCTCACATTGTCATCCATGCTGTAAAACAAATAAACCGGATTATCAAATCTCCTTCTCAATGCTGTAAACTCCTCATCTATAGCACCCTCATTTCCCTCTACTTGATCATCACCCTCCAACCCCGTTTTAAAAAGCACCTCCTTCTGATACAAGTTTCCGAAATCAGCGTACCTCGTTTTAATATAATCTTTAACTGTATTAATATCCTTCGAAACGTGAGTCTTCCTTTGCGGAAAGATGTCATTCACATCCTTTTGCAATACCTCATTCCTGTTCTTAAATGCATTTACCACAGAGCCGTCCTTCACCACGAAGCAGTTATACATCGACCTGATAAACGAAAACAATACTTCATTCCCATCGGACATCACAATACTTATTATCCTGTCATCATTGAAGAGCCCGACATTTTCTACCTTAGAATCTTCTAACTCTGGAAACAGCTCCGCCACATTTTTCTTAGCCCTGGAATAATTCTCCCTTAGAACAATGCTCTCCGCCTTTTTCGCTATCGAGTATTCAAGGAATATCTCCTCACCGGCTTTCGAAAATGCCATTACCAGCTTCCCCTTTTCCTGCGTAAAAGCCTCATCCAGCACGGCACCGATTAGCTCCTTACCCAGGTACTTCGCTATTTCTCTAATATGAAAATAATTTTTATCCACTCGTTAATTTAATTAACCTCGATTATAAAAGTTACATAAAACAAAAAAACCAACCCCGAACCAGACGGAATTGGCTTTTCTGCTTTTATTAACCTAGTACCTAATTTAAGCCTCTTTTAGTGCTTCCGCTCCTCCTACTATTTCGAGTATCTCCTTCGTAATTGCTTCCTGTCTTGCCCTGTTAAACTGGAGTTTTAAATTCACCAATAACTCATCCGCGTTTCTTGTCGCGGTTTCCATAGCTGTCATCCTTGCTCCCTGCTCAGCCGCGTTCGATTCCAGAAGCGCTTTCCAGAACTGTGTCGCCAACTTCCTCGGGATAAGGTCGTTAAGTATCTTCTCTATACTCGGCTCATAAATATAATCTACATTAGCCTTCTTCTCTTCACCGTCCTTTTTCTCGTCGGTCAGCTTATCGCTTCCCAGCGGAAGGAACTGCTCCCTGGTCGGGATCTGCCTTACCACTGACTGAAATTCGTTAAATATTATGTCCACTTTGTCAAACTTCTTGCCGAGATACCCGTTCACAAGCTCATTCACTATCTCCTGTGACCTCTCTACTCTCAGATCGCTGAATAGATCGGATATTCCTTTTATCAGGTTGTACTTCCTGTTCTTAAAATAATCATTTGCCTTTTTACCAACCGCCATTACCATGGTATCTTTGCCGAGCTCGTTTATGTATGTTGAGGCGAACTTGAGCAAATTGGAATTGAACGATCCTGCCAGTCCCCTGTCCGATGAAACGACCACTACCAACCTGTTGCTTACCGAGCGTTCCTCCATTAGCGGATTCACTATCTCAGTCGATGCGTCTACCAGGTGGTTCAAAAGTTCGTTTATCTTATTGGCATACGGGCGCGCCATCGTAATTCTTTCCTGTGCTCTTCGCAGTTTCGCAGCTGCCACCATCTTCATAGCCTTGGTGATCTTCTGCGTATTCTGAACTGCGGTTATTCTGCCTTTTATTTCTTTTAATGTAGCCAACTAGATCCTTTTTATGCTGTTTGACTTATTGCAGATGAAAATCTTTCCGTGAAATCTTTCAATATTGTATCAAGCTTGCCTTTTGTCTCGTCGCTTATCTCTTTCGATGTCTTTATCGCATCGAGAACATCCTTATGTAGACTTTCCATTTCATCTAAGAAATCCGATTCATACTTCTTAACAAATTCTACCGGGATGTTATCGAGATATCCGTTAGTACCCGCGAAGATGATCGCTACCTGTCTTTCTACAGGCATCGGCGAATACTGCTTCTGCTTTAGAATTTCTACCAGTCTCTGTCCTCTTGTTAACTGCTGCGTCGTTGCTTTATCCAGGTCTGATCCGAATTTTGCGAATGCTTCCAGCTCTCTGAACTGTGCCAGCTCGAGCCTCAGTGTACCCGCGACTTTCTTCATCGCCTTGATCTGCGCGCTTCCGCCTACCCTTGATACCGAGATACCGACGTTGATAGCCGGCCTTACACCCGCATTAAAGAGGTTCGGTTCGAGGTATATCTGACCATCTGTGATCGAGATCACGTTGGTCGGGATGTATGCGGATACGTCACCTTCCTTTGTCTCGATAACCGGAAGCGCCGTAAGGCTTCCTCCGCCGAGATCGTCTGAAAGCTTTGACGCTCTCTCGAGAAGTCTTGAGTGCAGATAGAAAATATCACCGGGGTACGCTTCACGTCCCGGAGGTCTTCTGAGCAGAAGTGACACTTCCCTGTAAGCCGCCGCCTGTTTTGAAAGGTCATCATAGATAACAAGCGCGTGCTTTCCGTTATCCCTGAAATACTCACCTAATGTCGCGCCTGAGTATGGTGCGATGAACTGCATCGGTGCGGGATCGGATGCCGTCGCAGAAATTACCGTCGTGTAATCCATTGCGCCTGCGGCTTCCAGCGCTCTTACTACCTGCGCTACCGTCGAACCCTTTTGACCAATTGCAACATATATACAATATACGTCTGTATCTTTCTGGTTAATGATAGTATCGATAGCGACAGCGGTCTTACCCGTCTGCCTGTCTCCGATGATAAGCTCCCTCTGTCCTCGTCCGATAGGGATCATAGCGTCTACCGCCTTCAAACCTGTCTGCAGAGGCTGATTAACCGGCGCCCTTTGAATAACACCGAGTGCTTTCCTTTCTATAGGAAGGTAATTATCCGTCTTGATCTCACCCTTACCGTCGATAGGCTGCCCGAGTGGGTTGATTACCCTGCCCAGCATTGCCTCACCAACCGGCATCGATGCGATCCTTCCGGTCCTTTTTACCATGTCGCCTTCTTTTACCAGTGACGAATCACCGAAAAGAATACAACCGACGTTATCCTCTTCAAGGTTCAGCGCGATCCCGATAACACCGTTCGGGAATTCGATGAGCTCACTCGCCTGGCACTTCGTCAGACCGTAAACCCTCGCCACTCCGTCACCTACGTAAAGGACGGTGCCGACTTCATATATGTCCAGTTCCTTCTCAAATCCTGTTAACTGCTTAAGCAGGATATCTGATACTTCATCGGATTTTACATTAACCATTTTTATTAACTCCTTTTGGATTGCCCTTGCGGGCGGTTTATTTTTTAGTTCAGGGCTATATCACCTTCTTTAAAACGCTTCCTTAAGATCTCGAGCTGACGTCTGATGCTTGCGTCCAGTATTACGTCCTTTATTTTCACGATAAATCCGCCGATGAGATTTGGGTCCACTTTAAAGCTCAGCTTGCTGTTTAGTTTCGTGTAGCTGTCTATCTTTTCCTTCATTTGCTTCTTCTCGTCATCGGTTAGTTCCACTGCCGAAGTCACGTCCACAGACACAATTCCATCCTTCTCATTCTTTAATTGCTGGTAATCATGCAGTATCTCAAGTATGTGCGCGTCCCTGTGCCTCTGTATTAGAAGGAGCATGAAGTTCATCGTTAGCTTGGAAACTTTCCCTTCGAAAATCTCCTTAACAATGGCTTCCTTCTTCTTTTGGTCTATGATCGGGCTTTTGAAGAATAGCTCTAGATCACGGCTTGACGTAATTACATCTATCACACCGTCGACGTCGCCGGAAACTTTGTCCAGCTCGCCTTTTTGCTTAGCTTCTTCGTATAAAGCTGTGGAATATCTTCTCGAAATCCTTTCGAACATTTTAATAAAATTTTACTTTAACTTTTACCGGTACTAATTATTCGGGACCTTGGTCAAAAACTCATCGACAAGCTTCTTCTGCTTGTCCTTGTCCAGTGACTCCGAAATTATTTTCTCTGCTGCCTCGATAGCTATGTCGGAGATCTTGTCTTTCAGATCGTCCATAGCCGAGTTCTTCTGCTGCTCTATCTCTGCCTTTGCCTGCTCGATGATCTTCTTCGCGTCTTCATTGGCTTTCTGCTTCATTTCTTCACCCAGTTTGTTAGCCATTTCCTTAGCCTGATTTATTAATTCCATCGACTTGGCGTTGGCTTCTGCGAGATTCTTCTTATTCTGTTCGATAAGGTCCAGCGCTTCCTGGTTGAGCTTCTCGGCGTTTTCCAGTGAGTTCTTTATGGACTCTTCCCTCGAGTTAAGTGCATTCAGTAGAGGTGTCCATGCTATCTTTCTCAGTAAAATGAGCAGAAGCACGAAGATAATTATCGTCCATATTATCAGCCCCGGGTTTACCGAAAGCAATGAAGGCTTTTCATGTCCCCCGTCCTGGAGGAATACCAGCAAATTGTTAAATAGTAAAGTCAGGTAATAAGCCATGATAATCCTGATTTAAAATTGTTTTAAAATAGTCGCGTATCTTCCGCTGTTACTTAAGCGCAAGAAGAATACAAATAACAAGTCCGAACAGTGCAACACCTTCGATAAGCGCTGCAGCAATGATCATAGATGTCCTAACTTCACCGGTTGCTTCTGGCTGTCTTCCTGTAGCTTCCATAGCTGAAGCAGCTAATCTGCCGATACCAATACCTGCGCCGATTACTGTTAAGCCTGCTCCGAGTCCGGCTCCTAAAAATGCAAGATCCATTTTAAGTTCTCCTTTACCCTCCGTTTCGCGGGGGGAATTTTGTTAAATGTTTTAAAATATTATTACAAAAAACTCTTTCTAGTGATCCTGGTGCATTGCCATGTTTACATACAGCGTGGCAAGCATCGTAAATATGTATGCCTGTAGCAATGCTATGAATATCTCAAGACAATATATAAATAGCGCGAACGGTACTGCGATCACAGCACCCGCGTATGATAATATGAATATCAAACCTATCAATGAAAGTATAATGATCGAACCCGCGGTTATATTTGCGAATAACCTCATTAGTAGCGAGAATGGCTTCGTGAACAGTCCGATAAACTCTACCAGTATCATGATCGGCAGTACGAATACCGGGATTCCCGGAGGAATAAGCCCTTTCAAATATCCGCCCACGCCGTTCTTCTGCATTCCCTTTATCTGCGTCAATACAAATGTAATGATAGCCAGCGATGCAGTAACGTTGATATTCTTCGTCGGCTGTACAAAAAACGGTATCAATCCAAGCAGGTTACAGAACATTATGAAGAAAAACAGTGTGAGGAAGAATGGCAGGAGCGGGAGTCCGCTCTTTCCCATATTCGGTACCACTATGTCATCCCGTACGAATACCACCAGTACTTCCACCAGGTTGCCCAGCCCCTTCGGAGCCTTGTTCTTCGAATTTATTCTTGCCGCGCTCGTCATTACTATTATTAGTAATATCGATGCAACAACCATCATAAATGTCATCTTTGTCGGTGAAAGGTCTATGGTGAGACCGCCGATGTGTATGGCGGGTATCTTTGGTAATGCTAACTTACCCAGGAAATAAAAATCTACATAATCGTGGTCGGTGATCTTCTCTATAATATCAAGCTTATCCTCTTCCTCTTCATGCTCTACTTTGCTCGTGCCTTCCTGGTGCTGTTCGACTTTATCTTCGTTCGGATTATTACCGTGTTCATCCTGCGCGTAAGCGTTCATTGACGGCACGGAAACAACCGCCAGCGTTACGGCAAATAGTATTAATAGTAATTTCTTTCTGAATGTGTTAAAAAGATCGGGTAAAATATTTATAATTCTCAATCTTTTGAATTATTTGGTTTCTCTAATTGCTGCTTCCCCGGGCTTAACTTATCTTTGTTGGGGAAGATGTACAACATTTCGAGGATAAGGAACAAGAAGTAGAATATAAATAGAGACATCACAAAATTAACTTCCTCGAATTTAAAAACTGCAAGTCCAAGCGCTACATAACCTGCCATTATCAATATCCTGGCAAATAAACTCCCAAGCAAACGGGAAAAGAAAACCGGGTTCGTCTTATCCAGACCTGATATCACTACCCATACTCCTATCAGAACGTTTAACACCGTGAAGACCAGGTTTGCTGTCACAGCCGTTATATCCGTCGGCTGTCCGATTCCCTGCATTATTAAAATGAATACTACGGAAGCTGTTATTCCTGAGATTATCACGTAAACCGAAAACTTTACATAGCCGGCTGGTATATTCAAATCTTCCTATCCTCTTTTACGTTCTGATCGGTCTTCTTACTCTCCTTCTCTTTCCTTGAAAGGTCCTGTATCGTCAGGAAAAAATTATAAAATCCCCCTCCAAAACCAAGGAAAGTAAAGACAAGCATAAGAACCGGTTTAGTGTCGAATACCCCGTCCAGCCAGTAACCTATAAAAAAGAATATTACTATCGTCGCCGCAAGCTGTATTCCAAGCCCCGAATACTGCATTGTCTTGGAATCCGTCTGTATCAAGGGTTTTGACACTATCTCCCTGAAAGAACTTCGTTTATTCCCTTCCTCTGATTTCATCCTGAGGGTTAAATAAACAAACCCAAAATTAGGCAAAACCCTTTTGAAAAGCAATTCGGTAATTCGTGGATATAACCACTTTTTTCTATGTTTATGACGTTATTGGAAATAATCCCAAACCTTCTTGTCATCCTCGCGAAAGCAGAGCTTGTCTTGCTATAATTCCACGGAAGACGTAAGTCTTCCTACGGCTATTGCGTAAATCGTCGGCTGAAGCGAAGCTGAAGTAAAATTGTGAGGCTTTTTGCGCTCCCGTCGGGACGAAGAAAAACTGTCTGAGCGAGGTCTTACCCCGATTTATCGGGGTTCGAGCGAGTTTTTTTCTTCGAGCAAAAAACGCAACAATTGTTAGACGCATTTACGCCTGAGCCTTGATCTTTTGGATCAAGCCAAAAGAACTCACACGAAGTGTGGTTTTATCCCCCCTTTTACAAAGGGGGGACTAAGGGGGGTTAAAAAAAGTATATATACGGAATCTCCGTTGGAGTCCTTCGGACTAACCCTTTCTCCCTTGCATTCCCACCACCCCTTGTCATCCCCGCGAAGGCGGGGATCCAGACCAGTCACCTCTCAACGTTGTCAAATATACTATTCGGTCTCTGTACCTCATACGACCAACACAAAAAAAGTATATATACGCATCTCCGTAGGAGTCCTTCGGACTAACCCGTTATCCCTTGCACTCCCCACACACACTTGTCATTCCCGCGTAGGCGGGGATCCAGACCAGTCACCTCTCAACGTTGCTAAACACATTATTCGCTCTCAGTACCTCACACGACCAACACAAAAAAAAGTATATATACGTATCTAACCCTTCCTCCATTTAATCTAACTTGACTTCACTTTATCTTGCATTGGTTATTCGAATAACCAGTTCATTGCCGTTGTGTATGTTTCTTTGTAGGCATGCCTTCGGCATCAATTGAACCGGTATTTACGGCAGGAACGGTAATATCCGCGCTCCGCGGTGTTCTGTTTGTCTAACTTGCATCGCTTTCACTGTTGCTTAAGTAAAGATTGTCAATGTCCTAGGTCGCTAGGCGGGCGGGACCGCTTGATCACTTCTCCATGAAGGGTCTCTACCGGCAGCATAAGCTGTCCCTCGCGTATCAATTGTGAGAGGATCATTTCGTGCAAACCGTTGCTTTCTTCACGGTGAGGGATGTTGTGGAAGGGTGATATGTTTATTCCCTTCGGCGGTGAGAGTCTAATAGTGACTTTGGATCGGACCTCTACTAAAAAGTCCGGCGAAACAGTTCAGCCGTCTGTAATGCGATTCTGATCGCGTGAAGGTGTTCCGTCGCCTTTGGCAGAAGGAGCAGTTGTATCCTTATCCTCTGTGGGATACGTACCGTAAATACTGTATAACGTATGATACAACGAAATCAGGCTAGCCTGTTTATTAAAAGTTAAAGGATGATCAAATCATCCCCCCTTTTACAAAGGGGGGAAAGAGGGGGGTTAATAAAAAACACAAACCCACTACCACAACAAAACAAATATTACACTACCTAACTGCTACAACGGTATATTCCCGTGCTTCTTCTTCGGATTACTATCCACCTTCGTCTCCAGTATATCGAAGTAGTACACAAGCTTTTTGCGCGTATCCTTTGGTTCGATCACGTCGTCTATAAAACCGCGCTCAGCCGCAAGGTAAGGGTTAGCGAATTTATCCGTGAACTCGTCTGTCTTCTCCTTGAGCTTTGCCTCGTGGTCGTCGGCATCCTTTATCTCTTTCTTAAAAATTATTTCCGCCGCGCCCTTCGCTCCCATAACCGCTATCTCCGCGCTGGGCCATGCCAGGTTAATATCACCGCGCACGTGCTTCGAATTCATAACGTCATACGCTCCGCCGTATGCCTTTCGCGTGATGACCGTAACTTTCGGCACCGTTGCTTCGCAAAATGCGTAGAGCAGTTTCGCGCCCTGCCTAATTATCCCGCGCCATTCCTGGTCAGTACCCGGCAAAAATCCCGGCACGTCCTCGAATACCAGCAGAGAAATATTAAAAGCGTCGCAAAAACGAACGAAACGCGCGCCTTTCACCGATGATGCGATATCCAGCACTCCGGCTAGTACAAGCGGTTGATTGGCAACTATGCCGATACTTCTGCCCGCGAGCCTCGCGAAACCAACAACAATATTCTGCGCATACCCCTCATGCACCTCGAAGAAACTGCCGGAATCGACGATCTTATTAATAACATCCTTTATATCATATGGCTTATTGGGATTGTCCGGCATGAAATTATTGAGGTCGTTCTGGTCTTGCTCGCTTCCGTTATCATATTCGTATTTCGGCACGTCGTCCATATTGTTAAGCGGAAGATACGACATCAGCTTACGTATCTCCTCGAAACATTCTATCTCATTCCGCGACGTGAAATGGCTTACCCCGCTCTTCTCCGCGTGAGTATGCGCCCCGCCGAGATCCTCGAAAGAAACTTCCTCGTTGGTAACCGTCTTCACTACGTTAGGCCCGGTAACGAACATGTATGATGTATTCTCTACCATAAAAATAAAATCCGTAATTGCAGGCGAATATACCGCGCCGCCGGCGCATGGTCCCACGATCGCCGAAATCTGCGGTATCACACCGCTCGCTAGCGTATTCCGCAGAAAAATGTCCGCGTACCCGCCGAGCGATACAACTCCTTCCTGTATCCTCGCGCCTCCGCTGTCGTTTATACCGATCACCGGGACGCCTATTTTCATGGCGAGATCCATCAGCTTGCATATCTTTCTAGCATGGTATTCCGCGAGCGACCCGCCGAGTATTGTGAAGTCCTGCGAAAAAACACAAACCGTTCGCCCCTCGATTTTTCCCGTACCGGTAATAACGCCGTCGGTATAGTATCTAGTTTTCTCGAGCCCGAAATCTTTCGACTGGTGACGCACGAACATGTCCACCTCTTCAAATGTTCCTTTATCGAGAAGCAGGTCTATCCTCTCTCTTGCAGATAGCTTTCCTTTATCGTGCTGTGATTTTAGCTTGGCTTCACCGCCGCCTTTTAACGCCTCGGCTTGTTTGGAATGTAGTTCTTCTATTTTATCTTTCATGTGTTATTGTATTACCGGTATTTTTTGAATGGAGTACTATATACGTTGAATATCTGCGCCTAATTCCCGGAGTTTTTTGTGGATCTCCTCGTATCCTCTATCGATATAAATAGAACCGTTTACAAGTGATTCCCCTTTTGCAATTACACCAGCAATGAGGTAGGAAAATCCCGCGCGCAGGTCGGGGATATTTATTTCCGCCCCGTGCAATTGTGTCGGTCCTTTGATAACTGCGCTATGATGGTAATGCGTATTTAAAAATCTGCATGGCAAACTTCCCAAACACCTGTCATAAAGCTCTACCTCTGCTCCCATTTTTTTCAGCTCCTCGATGTATCCGAACCTCTCTTCATAAACGGTCTCGTGTACTATCGATATTCCGTTAGCCTGCGTCATAAGAATTACGAACGGCTGCTGCCAATCGGTCATAAATCCAGGATGCACGTCAGTCTCGATCGCGATGGGTTTTAATTCCCCGTCATAATAAAATCTTATACCGCCGTCCATTACTTCGTATTTACCGCCTATCCTCCTAACCGCATTCAAATAAGTAATAAGATCATCTTGCCTTGCGCCTTCGATAAATACGTCGCCCTTTGATGCGAGCGCGGCTGAAGCAAACGAACCCGCTACTATTCTGTCCGGAATTACACTGTGCTCCGCGCCATCAAGCCTGTCAACACCTTCGATAGTTATTTTTCTGTCGGTACTTATTTCGATGATAGCTCCCATCTTTTGCAGGAACTTTATCAGATCGATTATCTCCGGCTCTACCGCGGCGTTCGTTAATATGGTTCTTCCTTTAGCAAGAGTGCTTGCGATAATAACATTCTCAGTTGCACCAACGCTTGGATAGTTTAGATTAATGTTCGCGCCTTTAAGACCATCAGCTTGCATCACATAGTAATCGCCTTCTTCTTTTACATCCGCTCCAAGTTTTTTAAACGCTTCGATGTGAAAATTAAGCGGACGAGCGCCTATACGGCATCCGCCCGGTATCGGTATCCTCGCGCTTCCTGTTCTTACTAGTAGCGGACCCGCCATCAAAATAGCCGCGCGGGTTGCGTTTCCAAGCTCGAAAGGTATGTGAGATGATCTTATCTCCGGAGTGCTTATCGAAAACGATTCACCGTCGGTTTCCATTTCGGAACCGAGCAAATCACAAATATCTTTGATTATTACAAGGTCACTGATCTTATTGGGAACATTGTGAAATACCGACCTGCCAGATGAAAGAAGTGAAGCGGGAATTAGTTTGAGCGCGGAGTTTTTCGCTCCGGTCACTTTTACTTTTCCATTAAGAGGACTTCCCCCTTTTATTAAAAACCTGGAATTTACTTTTCCGTTATTATTGAGAGACTCGTCTACCTGCTGTGAAAGTTTCTTCTCTTTATTTAATACCTGTGTCACTTATTCTCCTTAGTCTTTATAAAATCCCATACTGCCGTATTTTTTTATACGGTTGTCGAGCAATTTATCTTTTTTGATCTTACTAACTTCGTTAAGCTCTTCTATCAGAACGTCTTTTAATATCTGCGCCGCCTTTTCGTGATCCCTGTGTGCCCCGCCTTCCGGTTCGGTAATTATCCTATCAATAACACCATTTTTGATAAGGTCGCCGGCGGTAAGTTTAAGCGCATCCGCCGCCTGCTCTTTAAAATCCCAGCTTCTCCAGAGGATCGATGAGCACGACTCCGGCGAGATAACAGAGTACCAGCAATATTGAAGCATCAATATCCTGTCACCAACTGCAATACCGAGCGCTCCGCCCGATGCGCCTTCACCGATTATAACTGCAATGATCGGAACTTTGAGACGAGACATTTCGAGAAGATTCTTTGCGATGGCTTCAGCCTGACCGCGCTCTTCCGCTTCGATTCCCGGATATGCGCCGGGGGTATCTATCAATGTTATTACGGGTTTGTCAAATTTTTCCGCGAGTTTCATTAGCCTTAGAGCTTTTCTGTAACCTTCCGGATTAGACATTCCGAAATTTCTGAAGATGTTGGATTTGGTATCCCTTCCCTTTTGCTGTCCCATGATCATTACCGAATGATCACCGATATTAGCGAACCCCCCGACAAGAGAGTTGTCATCACCGTAATACCGGTCACCGTGAAGCTCGACAAAATTTTCCGTCATCAAATAAATATAGTCCAGGGTATAAGGACGTTCCGGATGCCGGGCAAGCTGTACTATCTGCCACGGCGTAAGGTTATCGAAAACATTTTTGCGAAGCTCTTTTACTTTTCTTTCCAGCTCGTTTATTTCATTAGAGATGTCCAGCCGGTCGGACACCTTTCGCATGTCGGATATTTTTTCTTCAAGCTCTATGATAGGCTTTTCGAAGTCCAAATTATTGTTTGCCATAGTATCGTTATTTTTTTAAGAATGAAAAGAATGTTTTAAGAAGTATCTCCACATCGAGCATGAGACTCTGATTTTTTGCATAAAACACATTATAATTTGCCATTTCGTCATCCGACATACCGTCGTAAAAGTTTATCTGTATAAGACCGGTCAATCCCCTTTTTCCGAGGTATTCCTTGCCGTCGATCTTAAACCATTCCGGGATACCTACAAAACTCATCTTACCAATAAATACTTTCGGCAGATCTTTAAGCTTCGAGATATGCCGTCCGAGTTTACCCTTGAAAATATTCGAATAAATGAAGATAAAAGGGTAAACCGTTAAAAGCATTATAAACGAAAGGACAATATCGAAAACTCTTTTTAAAAATATATTTAATTTATTATTAATATTATATTCAATCTCAATTAGCGAAATATCATCGATATTCGATGTTAACTTGGACAAAATCAACTCTTTTCCTGACGGAACTATCTTGAACTGTATATTTCTATCCTTGAATGAACTGATGGTATTCAATATTTCCTGGTTCGAGAACGTGTCTTCCGAAAATACAACTTCGTGAATATTATTAATGATTATGGCTTCCCTCAGATCGGCGACAGTCCTTTTTTCGGAAATATCATTGAAATAAATTACGTTATACTTTGCAACAAGCTTTTCTTCTGTGTCCTGAGTTAGTTCTCTATTGCCGACAACAAGAAGATTAACTTTATTGAGGAGAATGTTTTTGGATTTGAAAAAATTATACATCAACACAACACTTCTCCATCCAATAAGCATGATAATGGAAATAACAGTCGATATTAAAATTACACCTCTAGAAAACGCGTACTCGTTGAAGAAGTATGTAATGGAGGAATTAACAAAGAACCCGGTCAGGACTGCATTAAAAGTCTTAAGAAGTGAAAGCCTCTTTCTCGAATAATTTCCGAATAACATTAAGAGGGTCAACCATACCAGTATGTAAACCGAAATAATAAACAGGTAGTCCTCGTTGGGAAAAATATCGAACCTTATTCTAACAGAAAGCACAAGGCTTATAAATAAGAAAACCAGATCTGTCAGAGGATAGAGAATATTCTTTAATGTCCGCTTGACGTATGAAACAAATGAACGAAAGAATATACCAATCCTAATTATCCATGAAAGGAGTTTTGGCACACCGGTGAAATTCTTCCTTACAAAAATATCCATCGCTCCGTAAAAATTATTCACATAGGAAATGTTCGTCTTTTGCGTACTCGATCCTTTGAGGTGAATAGTAGTAACATCAGGATAATAATATATCCTATAACCGGATTTCGTTATTCTGAAACAAAGGTCGAGGTCTTCGCCATACATAAAATAATCTTCATCGAACAGACCGGCTTTATCAAGAGCAGTTTTCGGGATAAACATAAATGCTCCGCATATCGCGTCTACAACATGTGTTTTATTTTCATCCAGATAAGTAAGATTGTAGCGCCCGAAAAGTCTGCTGTTAGGAAAAAGCTTTGAGAGTCCCAGCATCCGCGGGATTGCAACCGATGGCGTCGGAAAACTTCGTTTGCAGGCAGAATCGAGCTGACCGTTCGCAAGAATCAGCTTGGAAGTTACTGCACCGGCATCGGGATTTTCTTCACAAAACCTAATCATACGAGAATAAGTACCCTCTTCCAGAATAGTATCGGGATTGAGTATTAGAATGTATTTGCCGGATGCTTTTCGCAGGGCTACGTTATTCGCCTTCGAAAACCCAACGTTCTCTTCATTTTCTATAACCTCTACACCGGAATATTTTTCACGTATGAATTGTGCGCTTCCGTCTATTGAATTATTATCGACAAGAAAAACTTCGAGAGAGTGGTTTTCGGTATTGGCTTTGTATATGGAGGAGATACAATTATCTACAAGGTCCTTAACATTATAATTAACTATTACGATCGAAACATCTGTCATTTTTTCAATAAATGTTCGGGAATAATTTTAGAGCCTTCCAAAAATAGATTTAAGTTTAAGTTTCCAAACCATAAAATACGCTTCATATACAACCTTCTTAGACATTTTTGATTCACCCGCACGCCTATCAATAAACAGGATCGGGATCTCCACTATCTTAAATCCTTTTTTATACATCTTAAACTTCATCTCTATCTGGAAAGAATAGCCGTTGGACCTGACCCTGTCCAGATCTATCTGCGCTAAAGAAGCAACTTTATAACAAGCAAACCCGGCGGTGGTGTCTCTGACTTTTAAACCGGTTACGAGCCTGGTGTACATGTTGGCAAAATAGCTCAGCACGAGCCTGCCCATGGGCCAGTTAAGAACCGACACACCGTTTATATAGCGGGAACCCACGACCATGTCGTAACCTTCGTCTATTTTTTCGAGAAATTCGGGAAGATATTTCGGGTCGTGTGAAAAGTCTGCATCCATTTCGAAGACAAGGTCGAATTTATTTTCGATGGCGTATTTAAAACCTCTAACGTATGCCGTTCCCAGTCCCATTTTACCTTCGCGCTCGATAACAAAAACATTTTTGTTATTCATTTCCTTAACAATGCGGGCTGTCCCGTCAGGCGAATTATCATCTACAACGAGAACGTTAAACTCATTATTCTCGTTAGTATGTTTCAGCACCTCGGGAATTATCCGCGTGATGTTTTCGGATTCATTATATGTCGGAATTATAACAAGTACTCTTCTCAATTTTTACCTGCCTTTGAAAAGTATAACAACAACGATCGTGTTTAAAATAATTTTAAAGTCCAGTGTAAGACTCATATTTTCTATATAATAAAAATCAAACTGCAATTTACTTTTTACGTCGTCTAAAGACGAATCGTATTTATATTTTATTTGTGCCCATCCCGTAATGCCGGGCTTAATAGACAACCTCTTATAATAATACGGTATCTGGCTTTTTAGCTCCTCGACAAAGTAAGGTCTTTCCGGTCTTGGACCGACGATGCTCATTTCGTTTTTAAGCACATTAAACAGCTGAGGAATCTCGTCTATGTGCGTTTTTCTCATGAATTTCCCAAACTTTGTAATGCGCGGGTCATCGGGACCTGACCACTCCGGACCATACTCTTCTGCATTTTCGATCATGGTACGGAACTTATATATCGTAAAGTGCTTACCATTTTTTCCAACCCTCTCCTGCGAATAAAATATCGGACCTTTCGAAGTAAGCTTAATTAATATTATCGAAATAATGATCAGCGGAAGCGTCAGCAAAATAATCATAACAGAGAGAAAAATATCGATGATCCTCTTCGTCAGATTAGCTGCGGGCGTCATGATCTCAGGCATTACCTCGATCAACGGGACGCCATAGATCTGGTTAGTCTTGGCAAGCCCGCTCACTATCTCATAGGTATCAGGCATTATTTTCAGATTCACCTCCGTACCGGAACAATATTTAATCACGTCGAGCACCTTGCTTTTTTCATCCGGCTCGAGAGCTATGAGAATCTCGGAGATACCAAAGCCTTTTATCAAAGAAGGAAGGTCCTCAATCTTTCCAAGCGCTTCATCGCCGGAAGTTTCTCCATTGGGCTTAATGAACCCGGCAAACTTATAACCGAGCTGAGGAAATCTATTAATAAAGCCAAGAAGCTCGTTCCCTTTTTCGCCGTTACCGATTATGAATGAATTTCTCAGCCCGATGCCTTTCTCAAGCAAGCTCCTCTGTACACCGCGAATAATTACGCGTCCAAACCCAACGCACAGCACCATTAATATCCAGTATAACAAAATGATGAACCGTGAAATGATCGGAGCATCCCGCATCATGTCATCGATAAAAATTGCAAAGAACAATAATATACTTCCTGCCGAAACGGCTTTGAAAACCGAAGCGAACTCATCGAACCTGGATCTAACAAACCAATGCTGATAGAGTCCCGCAAACGAAAAAACTATAACCCAATAAAAGAACACTACCAGCATCGGAGCCCAAAAAGCCGGCGGATTAGCATAGCTGATCCATCCGGACTCGACTCTAATAAAAAAATAAACGATCCATGCCAGATTTATAAAAATAATATCTGAAAATACAAGAAATAATTTTTCGGTTCTTTTCGACAAAGCTCAAATACATAAAATTTATCGGTTAAATTAGGCATTCGTCTTCTAAAAAAAAATGAAATTTATTTAGTTAACTAATTGTAAAATAGAATAAATCTCTATATTTGGGATACTTAAATTTATATAACCACCATTATACTCAAACGGCAGTTCGATATTACCCGGTTGTAACAATACTTTTGAAGGGCATGCCGTCGATCTAATGCGCAATTCCACATCACGAATTGGTCTAATATTTCCATATTCATCGACTGTCCGGTTAGATTCCAAACCATCCATATTTATCACCTGTATAAAAACGTTTTCATTTTTTTCAGACGCTACCAGGTGCACCTTTGAATCCGTATCGGGGATCATCTTGCGTGAAGGAAAAAACTTATCCATAGCGTCACGCAAAATATTTCTTAGAACTTCAGAACCTTTCTTATTATAGAATCTTCCAACATCCGAATACAAAGCCGCGATGTTTCCTTTGCCGAATTTTTTCATTGTGATGAACGGGGAGAAAACTTTATTGTTGTTATTGTCGGTGAAAGCGTTAGCAATGGTTTCTGTTCCGCTCAATACTCTTACCTGCTGGTACGGCAGATCGAACTGTTCAGCCTGGTTTCGATCTTTTAAAACATATTCATGGTAAACATACGGTTCATCGAATGAGACTCCCAGATCATTTTTGAATGTGTTAACTGCCTCCTTTCCAATCACAAGAAGAGTACCCCCGTTATATACATAATTCATAAATTTTTGTTTATACTCAGGACTTATCACGTCGGCTTCCGGTAATATTACAAACGGGTAGGAGTTGAGCTCATCTATCCGGTGATCCATGATGAAACTGCATGAGAGTCCCGCATCAAGCATCAGTGAATTGATACCCTGTATTTCTTCATTGCCGCCGCCGTTGTAAATTGACTTAGTATGTTCCGCCCATGTATCCCTGGAAAAGAAAATACCTGCTTGCGGGATTACCTTATTCTCAAAGCAGTACGGCTCCCGTTCGCGGCAAAAGTCGGAAAGGTTCTTCATTAACGAAAGATTCTCTTTTCCTATGTCACCGCTCCTTCTCTGGAACCAATAACTTTGATACCCTCCACCCATGGCTATAACTTCAGCTGCTTCAAGCTTAAGTAATTTCTCCGGCTTTATACCGTTTTTTGTAAAGCTCCACGACATAAGATCCCACGGCATATCGTAAGACGCAAAAACTCTTGCGTCATATGCAGCATCATAAATCCAGTTCGTTCCCGACATATCAGCCGATAAATAATCGACATTAATGTCGACCTTTTCGGGCATCTTTTCCGAATAAGCCCAGTTGATCCCGATCATAAGGTCCGGGTCGTAGCTGTGAATTGCATTTACATAGTGCCGGGCATACTCTCTATATGCTTCCCGCAAAAATTCAATATATTTTTTATAGTCAGGATCGTCATTCCCCGGAATTTTTTTCAAACCGGTTTTCTTTTGTAATTCGGCAGCGACCTTACTGCCATACTCCGGCTCAAACGACCAGCCATCCGCATCTATCCATATTCCATCGATTTTGTATTTAGCTATCAGTTCTTTTACCTGCGGGATGAACAAACTATCGGCATAATTGCTGAAGATTGAAACTCTTTGCGGATCAATGCTCCCGTCGCTTTTTATACGCGCCCAACCGGGGAATTTCTTTACAGCTTCCTCATCCATGATTGTACAATAGTGCGAGTAGAGATCCACATCATGCTTCAGGGTAAGTTTTCTCCATTCGCCTAAAATATCTTCACTATATGGCGCGGCGACAAAGCCTACATCCGTAGGATAGCTTGAAATGCCATACACTCCTTTGGTATCGACCTGAACAAAATCGGGTTTTATAAGTGACAGCATCAGATCGACAGCCGAACTGTCAAAGTTCTGCCCTATATTCCTATCATCTGTAGTCGCATGAAAATCGAAATGAAACCCAAAGAACCTCTTATTAAGCTTAGCCTCGGCCTTCCTGCCTCCTGAATCACCAAAAAAAAGAGACATCAAAGAAAAAAATATTATTAGAATACTAACCTTCATTTAAAAATTTAATTGTGCGTTCTTTTGTAAAGAAGATCCATTTGCGGTATCTGGAAGTTAGACGCCTGTAGAAAACCCACCGGGGCAAGCAGTGTAAATCCTTTGCTTTTAACAAACTCGTGCATCTCATCAAACAAAGGTTCGCCTTCATACATCTCAATAAAAGAAGTTTCAAACAACAAATAATCTATCTTAGATAATTCACTCCCGCCGCCAATTAGAACTTCCTTTTCAAAACCCTGCACATCTAGTTTGAGCAAAATCGGACCGGCAAGTTTATCCTGACGTAGATAATCTTCCAACTTTTCGACGTCCACTTCTATTGCTTCGACTTCAGACGTGCCGGGCATAAGTTCGGTCTGGTTTTTATGTATAGGAAGAGCAGAGCTGGCATGAGAATATTTATTCTTGTAAAATTTTATCTTGCCAACCTCGGACCCTAGAGCTTTATTAAAAAGCTGTATATTTTTGATCCCGGATACATTCTTCTTCAGCTCTTGAAAAACTTCGGGCACCGGTTCAAAAGAGATTATATTCGCGTCGGGAAATATTTCGGAAGCGGCAAAGGCGAACTGTCCTTTGTTAGCCCCGACATCTATTATTGTACCGAACTTACCGCAATAATTCTTAACTGAGATATTGAGCTGATAGGAAGCAAGAGATCTGCCGCCTTTGGTCATATTTTGCAAAAATCTTCTGTCTTTTGAAAAGATCTTTAACCCGGTTAATATTTTCTCAAGTTTGGAAAGCATTATCTATTCAATTTTTTAATGACATTAATATATTTTTCTAGAGAATGTTCTAATGTAAAATTTTCTTCAAAGTACTTACGAGCATTCTTGCCCATTCTATCCCTTTCTTCAGGGTTATTTCTGAGAAAGGAAATCTTTTCCAACAATTCCTTTACGTTATCAGGGTTGATAGAAAATCCGCATGAGGCATGACAAATAATCTTTCCCACCTCAGAGTCCTCAGTGCAAAATGATATGACCGGCTTTCCGGACGCGAGAGTGGTATATAGTTTGCTCGGCATAAGCAGACCTTCCATTTCTTTTTCATAAGTAATAATAGAAATAGAGGCGGCAGTGAGAGAATGAGGAAGCATTGTTCTTTTTTGGTATGGAAGGAACATGACATTCTTTAAGGAGTAATTTTCCGCCATAGCGGACAACTTTTTCTTTTTCACACCGTCCCCAATGAATAGAAACAGAACATCGGAATCGGTTATTGAACGCGCGGCTTCCACCAGGACCTCTAACTCATATGAAGCCCCGATATTTCCCGAATATTGAATTATAAATTTACCGCCGAGAGAATTTTCTTTTATGAAAGTATTTTCATCGTTATCAATCGGTTTAATAAATTCAGCATCAGCCCAGTTATGAATAACGGTAATATCTTTTTGTGTTTTAAAATTATATTTGACCAGTTTATTCTCAATATTAGATTTCATGCTTTCACTGATCGCGATAATGCCGGAAGTCTTTTGCAGGCTTTTTTTATCGAGCAAGGTCCATGCCCATGCAGTGAAACCTTTTTTAGGAATGTAATTTAGTTTTATCGCCTTTTCGGGGAATACATCATGCACCAGTATTACGTAATTAATCCCCCTTAGTTTATATATTAAGTAACCCATAAACGGGAGAAAGGGCGGATTCGAAACCAGCATTAAGGGTTTTTTACTCGATTTGAAAAGCAGGTAAAAAAAAGTTCGTGCAAAAAAGGATATCGAATTAAATATCTGCCCGCCTTTTGTATTCTTATTGAACCGGGTGGTTTTTAAACGCCGGATGTTAATTCCATTATATACTTCCCTTTTCGGAGCATGCAACTTCCCTGCATAAGTTGGTTTTGCTGTAATAACCTCTACAACAATATCTTTCCCGGCAAGTCCAAGTGATAATTCAGTAAGTAACTGCCCTGTGCTCGCAACATCAGGATAGAAGTATTGAGAAAGAATCCGAATATGAGAATTACTGTCCACTAATGAGCTTTAACCAATATTTTTCAAATAAAAATTTGCTGTTTCCTGCGCCATTCTTTCTACAGAGAAGTCAAGCACGGTTTTACGACCATTTTCAATTAAGGTATTTCTGAGATCCGAATCACTTATTATTGCTTCCATGGCATCTGCCGTACTTTGCGAATCTTCAACCCGCGTAATAAGGGCATTGTATCTATCCTTTAAAAAATTAGTAGCACCCCCTACATCGGAAGTTATTACCGGTACGCCGAGCGCCATAGCTTCCAGATTTACATATCCCATCCCTTCAAACCTGGAAGTAAGAACATGCACATCGAATGTACTCATTTCATTATATATATCACTGATATATCCTTTAAAATATATCTTATCTTCTAAATTATTTTCTTTTATATAATTCACAAGTTCACTCTTATCTTCACCATCACCGACTATGACCAGTCTCGCGCCGGGATATTTATCAGAAATAATCCTGAATGCCTTTAGCAAAATTATCTGCGCTTTTTGGAATGTCAACCTGCCAATATGCCCAAACAGAAACTCTTTATTGTTATTTTTTTCAGCAGGAGCGGTTAATTTTTTCTTCAGCTTATCAATATCCAATCCCAAATAAATAACGTCGATCTTTTCTTCAGGAATATTGAAGTAATCGATCATTAGTTTTTTATCATTAGGCGACGTCGCAATGAACTTATCTACAAACAACTTCTTACTTTTCTCATACAACTTTCTGAGAAAGGGTAATGAATCTAATTGGGCTTTGGAATAAAAAATCCCGTGTTTAACCTCCATAATAAATTTCGTCCCTGCAACCCTGCCCATGATACACGGCAGTATCCCGGCATTCGCGTGCAGAATATCGAATCTTTCCCTCTTTAGGATGCGCCTCATATTAAGCAATCCCTTTAAAGAATACGTTTGAAGCTTGCCATTATCGAATATGATCTCATTGATCGAATTTTCTTTGAGTATTTCAGATAAAGGTCCTTTCATTGGGGTAGCAACATAGACATCGAACTTATCTTTAGGAAGATGAGATGCAAGATCGACCGCATATCTCTCTGTTCCATTAAGAACGTTATTGCAAACTGCCAGAAGTACTTTTATTTTTCTTTGATTCCCTGAATTCATTAATTAGACCTTCAATTAACTGCATTACTTCCTCCGGTTTGACCATCTTCATACAATCAATAGTTGGGCAGGTCATACCGGCATTCCTTGTGCAGTATTGCATATTGTCCGCAGCCGAACAATGCAGTTTATGATATACGACCCTGTGCATCCCACCTACCGGATTCGAAAAATCCGGGTTTGTCGGTCCGAATATGCCAACAGACGGCGTATTCATTGCACCGGCGATATGCAACGGAGCCGAGTCACTTCCAACAAGGATATCTGCCTGATTTATCAGTTCGGCAACCTCAAGGAACTTCAATTTAAGGAAATGCTTTTTAAATTTCGGTACATCCTTTAATCCCGAATTATCCAGTATTAGTTCAAAATTTTTCCTGTCACGATCGTCACCAATAAAAATGAATTGATAGTGCTTGTCATTTAGCATCTCTATCAGTCTGCTATAATTAAGCGGGTCCCACTCCTTAGCACTCCACCCAGCTGTGGTATGAAGTAGTACCAAAGGTTCATCCCGGTTTATAGAAAGTTCGTCGAGTATCTTCCGGACCGTATCTGCATCCTGCCGGGATGGATATAAAACAGGTTTAGTGCCATTTGCGCCGATGAGGGTTTCCCATTTTTCATCGCTAATGCCAAAACTTTCTTTTAAAACTCTTAAATATTTATCAATTAGATGACCTCTTGTACTGGCAGGATTAAGATCTATAAACTTATTGTAAGCCGCTCCAAATCCAAAATTGTTGATACCAATTGTATAGCCTGACTTTGATAAATATGTAAAAATTGCCGTGGAAACATGCCCGGTCAGATCGATTACAAGGTCATATTTGGTTTTTCTGAGCTTTTTAAGGAAGTCGATCTTCCCGCCTAAATTAAATTTTGCATTGTCATTATAGCCGGCTGTTTTAATATCGTCGAACATTAAGACATCATCGATATCAGGATTATTATGAGTAAGCTCAAGATTTCTGGATTTGGTCCAAATGTCTATCCTGGCATCAGGAAGTATAGCGGTAAGGAGTTTAATAAAAGGGGTATGGAATAAGAAATCACCTCTAAAATAAAGTGAGATTATTAGAACAGATTTGACATTTCTAAGGTCAAGATTTTTTCTTTTTTTAAGAAAGACAACTCTATTAAAACCCGATATTAAATTTTTAACCGATCTCTTAAAATTCAAAACTAATCCATTAATTATCTATACCTTAAACATATTAATATCCTTATTGAAATCAAATCTATTATTTAGGATGAATTTTCACCGGATTTGGGAGGGGAAACGGCTTTATTTTTCAAAAAAGCTTCGAATTTATCGACTGCATCTTCCCAATTTAGTTTTTCCCTAACATATTTATAGCCTCCCAAAGAAATTTTTTCCCTGAGTTTGGTATCATCAATTAACTTACAGATTGCATCATAGATCGAGTCCGGATTACCATGCTCCACAAATAAAATAGTTTCATTATCAATAGCATAATCCACAAGTCCGCCAACAGGAGTCGATACCACGGCACATTTACAAGCCATAGCCTCACCCGGAGAGAGAGGACATGCTTCTTCTATACTAGACATCACAAAAATATCAGAATTGCAATAAATCTCTCTAATTGTCTCATCGTCGGGATTTTTGAAATAATTAACATAGTCCGGCAGGTTATGGGGCTTACACTCTCCGAAAGATGTAAAGGTAACATTGGTATAACGCTGCTTTACTTTATTAATTGCCTCAACGATCAATCCAATCTTTTTAACCGGATTTAGATTATTAATAAAAGAAATATTAATCGTTTCTTTATTAAAATCTTTGTTCTCATTATAGAAGACTGAAAAGTTTATTCCATTAAGTATTACTTCGGCGTCAACACCGTATTTCTCTTTTATTACTTTTCTATTGTAATTGGACACGGATAAAAAATGAAACGGAAAATCAAAACTTCTTCTAACCCACTTTTCGGATGAGATAAAGGATGATTCATTTGCTTGCAAGAAATAAATCTTCTCTCCTTTCTTTTTGTTAAACTTACCGATCTTCATAGCTGCCGGCCAAAAGGATGTTATAATAAAGTCAGCATCCGGAATAAACATACTTCTTATAATGGGGATCTGTTTTACTTTAAAATTCTTGTCGGCAAACAGATCTGATTTATTAAGTATATCACGTAGCCCAAGGAAAAACCTTAATACTTTTCTGAAAAACCGCAATGTGTTTAATAAATTTATTCCATGTCTATAATTTAAGGGGAAAAAAGGATAAAGAATCAGGACTTCATGTCCCCGCTCACTTAACCGGTTTGCGTATTCAACTATCACCCTGATAGCGCCTGTACGAGAGATATCCGGAGTAATAAAATTAATCTTCATGTATTTTTTAACTAAGTATTATTGAAAAGCGGTCTTTCCCTTTTGGTGTTTGGGTAGAAGAAGAAAATTATTTCTTGTCATCTTCCTTCAAATATTCAGGAAATTTTGGTGGTTCGAAAAAAAAGTCTTTAGTAGGGAACATCCCGGTTCTATATAAAATCCTGTAAACCGTAGAAAGCCTTTTGCCCCCAAGTTTTCTAATGATATAGATAACCCATGCACTCACCAAAGCAATAGGAATAAGTATAATATCCAGAATTTTAAATAAGAATTTTTTCAAACTTATAATCCAGCAATTTTTTTATAAAATGAAAATGTCTCATTCGCAGATGTTTCCCAGTTATACTTTTTTTCTTCCTGATAACCCTCTTTGATAATTTGTTCTCTAAGTCCAGAATCATATAATATTACATCAAGTTTATGTATCAAATCCTCTATCCTATAAGGATCAAAATATAGTCCGGCATTGCGTACTACCTCAGGAATCGAACCACCATTACTTACCAGAATAGGACAACCGTAATACATGGCTTCTAAGGGTGGAAATCCAAACCCTTCATAATAGGAAGGATATATCAAAGCCAAAGCATAGTTGTATAAATTAGCCAGTAACATGTCATTGCCCGACATAAAAAAAACTTTATCCTCTAGGTTATGTTCTTTTATATAGAGTTGTTCAGAATAATTGAAATCCCCTCCCCCGAAGCAGACGATCTTAAAATTTTTATTAAACCTTTCAACTTTTGCATAAGCCGTAAGAAGCATGCTAAAATTTTTATAGCCCCATCTTTGCCCGACAAAAAGTATATACGGTTCTTTGACAGTCCTTTCTCCAGTAACTTTGAGTCTTAAGGAATTGCCATGGTATATAACACTTGTTTTTTCGCGAGGAATGTCAAATATATCGATCAAATCTCTTTGAGTAGTTTCTGATACACAGATAATACCGTCAGAATCTACGGCGCATTGTTTTTTGATTTGTGACGTTGTATCGCTGGGAGAAAAAAATTCCGGATAAAGCTCATGAGTCATATCATGAATTGTAACAACCTTATTACCTTTAAAATCCAACCCAAGAGGAGAGTAGTAAGACTTATGAAAGATATTATAATTATTATTTTTTATATAATGTTTGAAATAGAAATCATTCAACCACATAAGAAAAATATAATACTTATTTATGCTTGGTACCCTTATACTTTTCAGATGAAATGATTTATTTTGAAGAGCGTAAAAATCATATTTGCTATCGTTTAATCCGAGGAATAGTTCGGATTCTACATTATCTATTTGGGAAATTCTGGAGATTATTTCAAAGAAGTACCTTGAGACTCCTCCATATCTCTGCCTAACAAAAACGTCATGATCATAAAGTATCTTCATTTCATTACTTAAAACTATCTACGTCAAATTTTTCATTTGTGATTTTGCTTCTTAAGCAACTAATTACATAATGAAAAATCACTGAATGAACGCTCTCAGCCATACACATTTCATTAAGGGAGACGTGAACCGAGATATCCGATAGTTCCTTTAATTTTCCACCATTATAGCCGGTTACTCCAATAACCTTTATCCCTTTTTCCTTTGCGTACTTTACTGCTTCAATAACATTTGGGCTGTTACCGGAACCGCTTATTGCGATTAATAGATCGCCACTATCAGCAAAGGTTCTCATTTGAGCAACAAAGATCTTTTCATATCCATCATCATTTGCCAGAGCAGTTATGTAAGCAATATTATCCGTTAAGCTTAGAGCTCTGATCCTTTTCTCAACCGATTGATCCAGAATAACCCCTTTTGCAAGATCCTGAGCAAAATGAGAGGCATTCGCCGCGGAGCCACCATTGCCAATAACAAAAATAGTACGGTCATTTGAATAAGCACTATGAATTTCATTTATCATACTGTTAACGGACTCTCCGTCGAGTCTATCCAAAACATCTTTAAAAATTGATAAATATTCTTTTATTTCCATGAGTATCTTTTATAGTTAAAAATTACTTTAGAACCATCTTTTTCCAGAAAAAACGGCATCTCTTTATAATTAGAAAGTGCTTCTCTGACATTGTTCTGATTTTCGCTTTTACAATATAAGAGTAGGAATCCACCACCCCCGGCGCCGGAGATCTTCCCACCTATAGCACCAGCATCAATTGCCTTTTGGTACATCTCATCAATTTCAGGATTTGCAATTTTTGATGCTAGTTTTTTCTTTGCAATCCAATTTTCATTAAGTGATGAGCCAATCGATTCAAACTTTCCATCAGTTATCAAACCACCCGCACTCTCAGCAAGCGATTTAATCTTTTTAAGTTCCTCAAACTTACTTCCAGTATTGCTTTTTTGTTCAGTTAAGATCTCAGATGACTTCCTAGTAATTCCGGTAAAAAAAAGCATAAGTTCACTGCCAAATAACAGCCTGGCTCTATCGGTAATTGGCACTTTATTTACCACCACATCCTCGTTCGTTTTGAATCTTATAGAGCATAACCCCCCGTATGCGGCAATATATTGATCCTGTTTACCAATTGGTTTACTGCATTTATTTATTTCGATCTCACATGCTTCGCGAGCTAATCTCTCAGCAGAGACCTGCTCCCCCTTATATATATATAAGGCGTTAAGTAAACCAACTATTAAACTGCTTGAAGACCCTAAGCCGGATCCTTCAGAAGGAATATCAGCAAGCATTGTAATTTCGACACTTTTTTCCACACCAGCCATCAACATCGCTTCTCTTACAAGCTCATGCTGAATTTCATCTACCGAATTAACAATCTCTTTTTTGGTATAATTAACATATATCAAATCATCAAACCGTTCAGTAATAATAACAAACACATATTTGTCTATTGTAGTACTTACTACAAATCCATCTTCTTTAGAGTAAAACTCTTTTAAATCCGTTCCCCCACCCAGAAAGCTAATTCTTAACGGGGTTTGTGTTATAATCATTGAGATTTAATTAATTTCCATTCTTTTTGAGCAGTATTATAATCCTCAATAGTACCAATATCTTTAATGTATAAATCAGTAGGTAATATATACATATCGTTGATAATTTTCGGCATAATATCACTACCGAAATCAAAAAAGATCTTATTTTTATCAAAATAATTGAAAATCTCTTTATTTAATACACCAATTCCTGCATTAGCGAGGTTTGATTTGGGATTTTCAGGCTTTTCATAAAATTCCAGTACTTTTCCTGTATCCGGCTCAGCAACAAATATTCCTTTTTGTCTAGGAACGTCCGTTTTATAGACATACGTCGTGAAGATGCCTTTCTTAGCCAAATGAAAGTCAAGTAAAAATCTAAGCGATATATTTGTCAGATTATCGGCATAAAGAACAAAAAAATTCTCCTCACCCTCCACAAAATCTTTATTGTGAAAAATAGTTCCTCCACTACCCAATAATTTTTCCTCAAAGGATAACTTAATTTTTACCCGATTCTTTCTTTGGGAAATAAACTCCTCAACTTTTTCCGGGAAGTAATGCGTATTGATAAGCACTTCATCTATCTTTTCACTCTCGAGCAAATCAAGCCATATGCCAAGCAGAGGTTCACCGTTAATAGGCATTAAACATTTTGGAAGAGAATCTGTTAACGGTCTCAACCTCGTACCAAAACCTGCAGCTAATAAAAAAGCTTTCATTATTTACTTTTTCTAAGGACATTCAATTGTTTCATCTTTTCATTTGCATATTCCAAAATATCCTCAATTTCTGTTTGCGTCTCCAAGTACTCTTTATATTCTCTAACGCTGTCAGTAATGTTTCTTTTAGGCTCCCAGCCTATTTTTTTAATTTTAGTTATATCCGAACACGCATTACGCGTATCCCCAAATCTGAACTCTCCTTCCAATATTGGTAGTATGTTTTCTTTACCAAATTCATTTGCAACGACTCTGTCAAATTGTTTAATCGAATAAGCATTTCCTCCGCCAACATTGAAAACATTATAATCGGCAGAGTCATTTTTTAATGCTAGTATATTTGCATCAACAACATCATGGATATTTACAAAATCACGTAATTGGTTTCCATCCTCGAATATATGAGGAGATTTGTTAAAATAATAAGACAAGGAGAAAACCCTGCATACTCCACTATATAAGTTATAAAAAGACTGCCGAGCTCCCTGCACAATTGAATATCTTAAAGCAACACTAGGGATTTCATATCTCTTCCCAAACGTCATGGCTTGTTGCTCCTGTGAGAACTTGGATAAAGCATATGCATTTGGAGGATTTGAATAACTCTCAGGTGTCCATTGCCATTCAATTGGTTCAGAATTTTCATCTTTCCAATCCCATTCACCCTTTAAAAGCTGTGATTCAGATCTTAACATTGGATTAATTATTTCACCAGTTTTTGTTCTATAAAGACCTTCTCCCTGAACAAACTGAGACGACGCAACAATTATTTTTTTCAAGGGTATCTTTTCTTCAATAGCGATTTCATAAATCAAGGAAGTACCGACTGAATTGGTAAGAAAAAAATTAGACATATCGGTAAAATACCCCTGATATGCCGCCAAATGATAAATGTATTCCACTCCCTTCATGGCATTTTGCAATTGTGATTTATTTTTCACATCTCCCAGAATAAATTCAGCTTTCGGGTTTAAATAATCCGGTGTGCCTTTTAGATGGACAGGTTTTTGCAAATTATCCAATATTCTTACATCGAATCCCTCATCAATAAGTCTATCAACTGTATGGGAACCGATAAATCCTGCACCCCCGGTCACTAAAACTAATGCCACAATAAATTATTTTTTTATTTTTGATTGTAAAATTCCTTTAATCATCTGAATCTCTTTTTTAGAAACTGAGAATAAAAACCAAAAGATAAGTAACGGTAAAAGGGCAAAATACCCTATAAATTCACTATTAACTGAAATAGTAAAAGCAACGACCAATACTAGAATAGAAACGATAATATATTTTAAATTTCCCTGACTAAATTTAAATTGCAAACTCTTTTTTGTATAGATAAAGTTAATTGTAAAGTGTGCGAAAAAAGAAATCATGTAAGCAATTGAAACAGATTTAATATCCCATTTTAATATATACAAGAAAATATAAAATGAGGAATAAAATACTGTATATGTAACTATATCAAATGTAAGCCACTGTTTTATTTTTACTTTTGGAATAAGCCAAAGTCCAAAGGTCCATCCCATGGCTTTTAAAAAATCTCCAATCAATTGGTACAAAAGCAGATCCTTAGCCAGCAAAAATTCGTCCGAATACAATAAAGTAATTAAAAAGGTCCTGAAAATAAAAACCGAAATAATTATTGGAGTATATATAATCAACAAAAATTTTAGCGTTGTATTTAATTCATCGTTAAATTCCTCATTGTTTTTAAACGTTGATAACTTTGGAATACTGTACGTACCCAGTAAACCAAAGAAAATACCGAAATAACTAACCGATATCGAATATACTGATTGGAAAATTCCAACAGCCTCTAAGCCTAATTTATCCCCAAGATTAATTTTAATTAGCAACAAAGTGAACTGCATAACAACAAGAGATATCATACTACTCACTCCAAACCAAAATACATCTTTGATCACTCCCTTATCAACGTGTGAAATCAATTTCAGATCTGGGAATATCTTTATTTTTTTCAGTACTACAATCCCAATAATCGAATTTAAAACACCCGAAAGTACTATACCAATGACTGCACCTGTCAATCCAAAAAAGATGATCAAAGGCACATTAATAACAATATTTGTCAAAGCGCATAGAGTCTGGAATATAACATAATTAGTAATTCTTCGTGAGCTTTTTAAAAAAATATCAATAAAATTGAACAATAAACTTGCAGGGATCGACAGGGAAAAAATAATCAAGAGGTTTTGGTAGCTTGAATCCGTTAAGATAACACTACTAAGGTACTCAGAAAAGAAAAGCGTAAATCCAGATAAAAGAATCGCAACAACAAAATTTCTTATAAAGAAAAACTTTATTAAGTACGATATCTCCCGAGATTTTCCCTCTTTGAAGTATTCAGAGAAATATCTCATCAAACCAATAGACCCTATTGGTAATATTGAAGTTAACAAACCTGAAATATTTGAAAGCTGTGAATATATACCCACCCCAATTGGGCCAACCATTAAAGCGAGGATTTTAGTTCTAGCAACATTTGATATAAGATTTACCAAAGTTGAGAACGAGAGTTTTGATATTGATTTAACTAAATCTCTGATGGTTGTGCTTTAATCAAGTTTAAAAATTTAGCATACAAATAGAAAACAACAATTTTTATAAATTTCAGATTTAATTTAGAATTTGATAGTTTAATAATTTGCAAAGACTTTTCAGCTGCACCCTTATAATCCTTAATACTATATAACAGCCTGCACTGTTCTTTCAAAGCTAAGATAATCCCTTCGCGAGCTGAATAATCTGCTTTTTTCCCATAGCCCTCCAAATACTTTGTTCTAATACTAATAGCATTTTCCCGAAGTTTTAATTTTTCTTCAACCGAATACATTGAATAATTATTTCCATGAATCCTATAATCAACCAAAGTTTCATTTAGGTATTTGATCTTATACTTTGACGCGACTTTTAACCACAAAACGTAATCCTCTCCCCTAAAGCCAAGATCTTGCTCATAACCACCACATTCCCAAAATACATCTTTATGAATAAGGACCGAACTGTTAATCACGTAGTTATTTCCCAATAACAACGGTAGTTCAATTTCTTTATCTCCACCCAAACAATGGCAGCAATTTGAAGTCACCTCACCATTTCCATTAATTTCTCTCGCATCAGAACAAACTAATTTATATAAGCTCACATGCTCAAGCTGTTTTTCTATTTTATCCTTTCTCCATATATCATCATAATCCAGCTTTGCAATGAATTCACCATTTGATTCTCTTGCGGCATCGTTGCAATTTTTACCTATATTTCCCGAATGTTCTTTTTTCAACAAACTGATCCTATTATCCTTATCAGCTAAACTTTGGACTATCCTACAAGTGCTGTCTGATGAACCGTCATCGATAACAATTATCTCTAAATTTTCATAAGTTTGTTCTATTGCCGAAATTAACGCAGTTTCAATATATTTCTCTGAGTTAAATGTAGTTACAATCACAGATATTAAAGAATTTTCACTCACTATGCCAATAGATTTTTGCGATTTTTAACATGCGGAAAGTTTCCAACAACAAAATAGCTTCCAATCAGACCTCCTAGTAAAGGCAACATCAACTCATCGTAAAAATCAGGATAGAATAATTCAAAAAACACAAACGATAAGAATAAACCAAATAGAATGATACCTATCATTCTTATTTCATTGTCGGGAGGGATCTTGATAGATTTTATTAAATCTTTAAAAGTAACAAACAAAAGGAAGCATAGAGGCAAGGTACCAAAGAGTCCCTGCTCGGCAAGAACATTGAAAAGCCAAGAATGGATATACGTCACAAAGAAATATACGGGTAAACCTGGCAAAGTATAAAAACCATTGTAATAAACATTATAAAAGTTTGAATAACCGACTCCGAATATCGGATAGTCTAGAAACATATTAAAAGCAGAAATATTAATCACCAATCTAATAAAATTAGATAAGTCAACAAAAGATGCCAATAAACCTAGTCCTCCCGATCCTGCACCTCTGCGGAGGGCTACATAAGTCAACATAAATGCAGACGCAAACAAAATGGCACCAATTACGAAAAATTTTATATACCTTTTTCTAACAAATAAAATTATGGTGCTTGAAGCAGCAACTAGAGTTAAAATTGATCCCCTTGAAAAGGTGAAATATAGAATAATAAGACAACAAATAATATTAATAATATGAAGGTTTCGCTTAAGATTAGAAATTTTTGAAAAAAGCAGTAAGGAAAGACTAATAACAATCATGAAAACTTCAAACCTACCTAAATAATTAGGATCATGGAAAGGTCCCCCAAGCCGGCCTTTTTCAGTAAAACCGCTTAAGAAAATCAGTATTGTGATACTATTCACTACAATTCCACTAGTTACAAATGTATTTATACAATACAGCAAATCATCTTTTGAGCTAATTGTAATATAAATTAGATAAAGCAGTGCTAACTGCAATGGAAGTTTTAGAATGAGCTCAATTAAAACACCAACAAAATCAGCTTTCCCTAGAGTAAAATTGGTAAAGTTAGAATACCCGGGACTAAAATACATCGAAGTGAAAAAGGAAAGCGCGTAAAGCAAAATTGCAACCGTATAACTCGACTTTAGGCGCCTTTTATGGAATATTACTCTATTTATTTGGAACATGAATAAGAGCAAAGCACAAACCCAGCATATATATACGTAGTATTTACTCAGTAAAATCCAAAAGTATAACGGTCCGGAATAGGTTTGTAAAATACCCATTGTAAATGGTGCCAGAAAAATCAAAAAACCCACGATATTTCTCGGTTTTCCGACATCACTTAAAAAATAAAGAGCTGAATAATAATAATTTATTATTAAGTTCTTCAATTATGATTATCCGTTATTAAACTTTTAAACATCTTATACCTATTCTTAAAGAAGAACCAAAGATATGCAAGAACAAACGCAATAAGAGTGAATATTAATATTGTTTGAATCCTTTTAGGCTTTGATTTCCTTTCGGGAATGTTGGGAGGATCTAAAACTACAACGGGAGGGATTTCTTTATTTTCTTCAATCTTTGCTTGCTCGTAAAGCGGAAGGATAAAGGATAAAATCTTGTTTTGGATCTCAACATCTCTTTTCAACCTTAAATAGTCCATCACTACTTGAGGCTTGCCCTCTAATCCCAGAATATTTTCATTTCCAGAGGAGTTTTCGATCAGATTTAACTGGTTTTTCAAGGAAGCAATTTTCTCTTCTTGAATCTTAATTTCAGATTGTGAGGGTGAGAGTATTTTCCTGAGCAAGTCTAATTTTACTTCCTCCGATGCGATTTCAGCTTCAATTTCAATCTGGGTTTTCACAGCAGCTTGAACTGTAAGGTCCGGAGCAATTCCAAATTGGTTTTGAAATACTTTCAAACTATCCTCGGCTTTTTTTAAATCGACCTTAACAATATTAAATCTCTTCTCAATGAATTCCCTATTACTTTTGGCACTTTGCACATTCAATTCGGTATTAATTTTAATTAATTGAGCGATCAAGAAGTCAACTATTTCCTTAGCCTTTAAAGGATCTTCATTATAAGCCCCAACAGTGATCAGCCCAGAGATTCTATCTTTATCAATAACTAATACTTCCTCCTTAAAATGTTTCACAGCATCTTCCATATATTTGAAGTCCCAATCACCATTCAAATTGAACTTAATAATAGTTTCCTCAATACAACGCCGGCTTTTAATAATATTTTCATATAATGCAAGTTCCTTTTCAGATCCTCCGCCCGCCAATTCGCCTAGGTCACCAACATCGGGAATACCACCTGCCCCGAGTAAGGCACCTAATCCGGATTCATTTGTGGAAGTCTTTACAGTTCCCTCTGATAAGAATACCGGTTTAACTATGAAAAACACAAAAATAGCTGCAATTATGCATACAATTACAGCAGGTATGATAATTTTTAGACGATTATTCCAGAATACTTTATAAAACTCTATAAAGTTTAGGTCAGGAAGTTTCCTCCCTGACGGATCCCCAATATCGCCATTTATTATTTTATCCATACTTAGTTTTAATCTCTGCTAATTAATATAAATGTAGTTATTACCCCGATAACCACGCCGGCAACCTGGGCTATTACACTAATAACATCCTTAAATTCTTCTTTAACAACTTTGGGTACGTATACAAAATCTCCGGATTGAATCTCGATATCGTCCGGCTTATACCAACCCCTAGAGTTAAATTTAATCACCCTTACATTGCCATCTTCTGCAGCTAATGAAAAACCGCCCGCCTTGTTTATATAATACATATAATCTTCACCTTCTTTATACGGAACATATCCTTCGTTATTGACCTGACCATATACATATACAATGTTCTTGTTATCATTGATATAAATAATATCCTTGTCTTCAAGGATCACATTTTGAGATAAGTCATTATCCTTGTATAACCTTGGGAAATCTATAATAACACGGTTTCTTCTGGATTGAACGTCTTGTGAAAAATTTAGTTGATCCTGATCCGATATTATTACATCATTGGCTCGTTGATTTACCCAAACCTCCATTGTATCATTGGCTGTATACTCTTCGTCGTAATCTCTAAAAACCGTTGAAAGGGGTAGGTATGCATTCTTTGTAAAGCCACCTGCCATTTCTACAGCATCCTTAATCCTTGTTTCCTTGAAAGAAATAGGATAAAATCCAGGTCTTTCCACCTCCCCGATAACAAGCACAGTACCCTTCTTATAATAATCAGGCTTAAATTTCACAAACACCCTATCGTAATTTTTTATATCAAAGTCTTTATCATCTTTATAAGATAGATTATATACTTCAAACCCCTTGGAGGCTGTCAGGGAAGGCCTGAATAAGACAATGCTATCAGGCTCGGCATCTGTCAAGAATCCACGCCCCAATCCGACAACAGTCTCAAGATCATCTCCCGAAGAATATTCATATGATCCCGGTAATTGGACTCCTCCTGTAATCGTGATATAATTTCTGTCAGCCTGTATACTAGTTAGTTTCAATCTGTCGCCTTCAAGCATATAGGGATTATATTTATCATCTCCGGTCATAAAATATTTATAGATATCAACTTTTACAGTACTTCCATTCTTTCTAATCAGTTCAATGTTCCTTAAAGATATCTGCGGAACAAATACCTCACGTTCGTTGGACTTTTCATAAGAAGCTCTCGAAACATTGGTTGTATCAAAATAGAGTCTTTTGAGTATCTCTGAAGGTCTTGTAACGGAGTTTACTTCATAAGAACTCTGAACCATACCTGAGACCTTAACAATAAATATCCTGGGAGAAGTAAGGGCAAAGCTCACATCGCTTGAATAGTATCTCTTTTTAGTAGCAGCAACAACCTTTTCTTTAGCTTCTCTCAGTGTTAATCCATTTACATATACTTCACCCACAGTAGGAATGACAACCACACCCTCGGGAAGGACATATACCGGTACCTGTTGATTTATATAGCCGTATATGCCAAAGTTAAACAGGTCATTTGGTCCCACAATATATTTATCGGGATCGATCGCTCCTTCAAGTGGTGTCAGTTGGGTATGGACATTTGCATCAGAAATAGAACCAAATAATTCGGGGGCATCAGCATTTATCTTATTCGACGGAAGTTGCCCTCCTTCTTGTTGAAGCATCTTTTGAAGAGGATCATCACTTGAACTATTGTTGTTTTGATTTCCCAGTTGAGCCATGGAATAATTGCTAATGAAAGCTAACATTCCCATTAATAAAATTAATCTTTTCATATTCATTATAGATTGAAATTTGCTATTGTACTTTCCAAAACTTGTTGAGTGTCATCTGTATTGTAAGTCTCGCAGTAAAATCTCAGAAGCGGCTCCGTGCCAGAGGCTCGTATTATAACCCAGCCGTTATCAAAGAAGAGTTTATAGCCGTCCAGATCCTCAACTTTTAAAACTTTTTTACCGGCAATCATATCACCCGGTTTTATTTCCGAACATTTCTTTAATGTTTCATTCTTTTTTTCATCCGTGGTATGTACATCAATCCTCTTATAGAAATACTTCCCAAACTCGTCTTCTAACTCTTGCTTAAGCTCTGTGATGCTTTTGCCAGTTTTTGCTATCATCTCCATATACATCAATCCATTATACACCCCATCCCTTTCCGGAAGGTGTCCTTTTATTCCGATACCTCCACTTTCCTCAGCGCCAATCATAACATCATCCTCGATCATATATTTTGAAATATGCTTGAAGCCAATAGGCACAACAACAACATCAAGACCGTATTTCTCGCAATATTTTTGGATCAACTCGCTAGTCGAGAAACTCCTCACTACCTTACCGGTCAAACCCTTTGTTTTGTGAAGATACATCAACAATAAAGCAAACATCTTCTGAGCATCAAGAAAATTTCCCTTCTCGTCAATTATAGCTATTCTGTCTGCATCACCGTCCGTTACAATTCCGATATTATAATCACCTTTATCTCTCATTATGTCAGTAATGTCGTTGAGATTTTTCTCTATGGGTTCAGGGGCACCTCCAGGAATTCCATTAATGGGAAAGGAAGGATTTATCTCGTTGTGAAGCTGTTCGATCTTCATAAATTCATTCACAGTATTTTGCCCCGCGCCGAACATAGTGTCATAGATGCCTTTAATACCCGAATCAACTATGCTTTTGATATCTATACCTTTTTTCAGGTAATCAATAAAGTATCCCCGTCCGTCAAAATACTCAATGATTCCGTCCTCAATCAATTCATCCGATGTCTTAGCAGATGAAACTTCCTCTATAGAACTTAATTCTGCCTCGATCTCCTTTATTTTATCAGGATTCATCGAGCCACCAAATTCGTCTTTTAGCTTGTACCCATTATACTTGAATGGATTATGTGATGCAGTTATCATTACACCCAGCGGAAGGTTCTTGTCCCTCGCAAGAAGAGATACGGTTGGGGTCGTTACGAAAGTGTCAGTCAGTAAGACTTTTATTCCTTCATTAGCAAAAACCTCCGCCGCAATATGTGCGAATTGTTTTCCAAGGAACCTCGTATCGTATCCAATAACTATTCCGTTGGAAATTTTTGGATGATCTTTGAATTTTCTTGCTACCGCAAGCGATACTCTTTTTACATTATCGAAAGTATAACTTTCACCAATAACAGCACGCCAGCCGTCAGTACCAAATTTTACCGGTTCGGTTTTGCCCATTAATGCTTTACTTGTTTTTTCTATGTTCACTCACCCAGTTACGAACGTAATCGATCGTCTCGTATGTAGGCGTTCCGGGAGTAAATAGATTCCCCACTCCCATTTTCTTTAATTCCTCAATATCCTGATCCGGAATAATACCGCCTCCGAATAGAAGTACATCGGTCATCCCCTTTTCGTCCATTAGCTTCTTAACCTTTGGAAAAATCGTCATGTGCGCCCCGCTAAGAATGCTAATCCCAATAGCATCCGCATCCTCCTGCAGCGCAGCTTCAACGATGGTTTCAGGGGTCTGCCTGAGTCCGGTATAGATCACCTCCATTCCCGCGTCGCGGAAGGCTGCTGCAATAACTTTTGCGCCTCTATCATGCCCATCGAGCCCGACTTTGCCAATAATAATCCTTATCTTTTTTTGGTCAGTCGAAGTATTTTTTTCTTCGTCCATAATCTATTAAAAACTTAAGAATTTTAAAGTTATTGTTATATTAATATTTCTTCAAGTGATTAAATATTGCTCATTTATGCCTGATTTGGCACTTGAATCTCTTCTAAATCCCTATGTGTAAGTCTCTGATAAATAATAACTGCAAAAATCCCGACAACTACCGCAAACCAGAGCGTAGCAACCCTGATAATAATCGTCGATGCGACGGAGATATTTTTGGGTATTTTGAGGATCTGGAGCAATCCGGTAAGGGACGCTTCCGTAACTCCCAATCCACCCGGCAACATTGCTATCGCACCGATAAGAGTAGAAAATCCATAAATGAACGTAGCTGTCAGCAAACTAACCTCGATATTCGTAGCAGAGGAAAAGACATTCAGCACTATATAAAAGCCAAGACATTCAAAAAACCAAGAAACGACACTTATCACGGTAGCAATTAGTAATGGTTTAAATCTTACAAGCCTGTATATGCTGTCATATGCAGTATGAAATTTTTCGACGTGCTTTGATAAAAACTTTATCTTCTCGAGGAGAGAGATGATATACAGACATGCTTTCTTCCAACTTATGAGCAACGTCAAACCAATAAAGACCACACCAACGACAACTATTATGGTCTGTCCATAATCAAAGACAAAAGCTCCAACGATACACAGAAAAACGATCGAGATAAAATCAGTGAGCCGCTCTGCAACCACAATTGGCGCGGACTTTGAGACAGGTGTACCATTCTCTTCCTTAAGCAGATATGATTTTAATACTTCGCCCATCTTGCCGGGAGTAACACTCATTACAAACGCAGAAAGGAAAATTAGAAAACTTTTCCCGGTCGTCAGTTTAATATCAAGGATCCTTCTGTAGTATTCCCATTTGGAAAAACGGAAGATGTAATTAAGGAATGAAAGTGCTAAAATGAGTGGGAAAAATAACCAGTTAAACTCCTTGAAGGCATCAAGAAGCTTATCAAAGTCCGCATAGACACTAAAGGCGAGAAAAATCAACGCACCCGCTACGGCTGAAAAAAGTATTTTCTTTTTATATTTAGAAAACAAACGCTCTATGTCTGTTTAATAAAAAAGTCCAACCGTAGTAAATACTCTATAATATCTCCATTAAATTTAAATACAGCTTCCTGAGCGGAAGACCGACTACATTATAGTAATCTCCATTTATTTTATCTATGAATAAACACCCAAAATCGTCCTGTATCCCATAAGCTCCGGCTTTATCGATAGGTTTGAAATTTTTCACGTAATATGTTATTTCTTCATCATTTAGCTTCCTAAAATGTACTGAGGTGCGCTCGTAATCAAATCTTTCCTTGCCTGACTTAGTATCGATAATGTTAAAACCTGTATAAACGTAATGCATTTTACCACTTAGCTTCTTCAGAAACTCAACTGCTTGCTTTTGGTTTTTGGGCTTTCCGATCATTTCTTTATTCAAAACAACGACGGTATCTGCGCCGATCACTATCCTATTCTCGAATTCAAACGCTACTTTCCTGGATTTATGAAGAGCGTTATATTTTATAACGTCGAGAGGTTTAAGGTTACTTCCCTCTTTTTCATTTATATTGCTATCTATCGAAATAAAATTAAGCCCAAGCTGATTTAAAAGAGCGATCCTTCGCGCGGACTTTGAAGCAAGTACATACTGCTGTTTGAATATTTTCGAGATCTTCGAAGACATTATTTATTCAGGAGCTCCTTTACTTTTGAAATCACGTCACTTTTATCAACCAGCATTCGGTCACCTGATCTACGGAGTTTGATCTCGATCTTACCGTCTTTGAGATTTTTCTCACCGACTATTACATGCACCGGCAGTCCAATCAAGTCCGCATCAGCGAACTTAAAACCCGGACGGACGTCCATCCTATCGTCGAATAATACATCCAATCCCTGCGACTGTAACTCTTTATATAATTCTTCACATGTATTTACAACATCATCTTTGTTCGTATTCACACAGATAAGCGAAACATCGAACGGAGCAAGTTCGCCCTCCCATATGATGCCATTCTCGTCATGATTTTGTTCGATATATGAAGCAGCAATCCTTTCGACACCGATGCCGTAACTGCCCATGATTATCACGTTCTCTTTTCCGTTCTCGTCAAGATATTTTGCGCCCATAGCTTCAGCATACTTCGTTCCAAGCTTGAATATATGTCCAACCTCGATCGCTTTCACCAGTCTTAAGTTCCCTTTCCCATCTATGGAGCCTTCTCCTTCCTTAACCACACGAATATCCTTATACTCGATCTCGGGAACGTCGCGTTTAAGGTCTATATTTTTTATGTGGTAATCGTTCTCATTAGCTCCGCTTACAAGTTCATCGGCATCCTGAAGCCTAAGGTCCGCTACTACTTTGACGCTTTTATTTTTAAAACCAATCGGTCCTATGGAACCCGCGTCAGCACCGGAAATTGCCGGCAATTCCTCGGGATGAGCAGGTCTTATACCGCCTCCGAACAACGTCTGTAATTTGGCTTCATTTACTTCATCATCCCCCCTGACAAGAACAAGAAGATATTCATCTTTTTTATCTTCACCAGTTATTACGAATACCCTGGATTTAGCAAGACGGGATTTGTCATCGACCTTAAGAAACTCTGCTAACTCGTCAATAGACTTAATATTAGGCGTATGAAATTTTTCGTAAGCAAGGTTAGTGTCTTTTCTTGGAGTAACCTCTGCAATTGAAACAGCTACTTCCACATTAGCAGCGTAGCTTCCGTCATCATTAACGGCGACGTAGTCTTCACCTGCAGCGGCTTCCACCATGAACTCGACCGACTCGCTACCGCCCATCGCACCGCTGTGCGCTTTAACGGAAAAGAATTTCAACCCGGAGCGGGTAAAAATATTTCTATAAGCTTGTTCCTGTTTGTCATAAGACTCGTCGAGTCCTTCCCATGTAGCATCGAATGAGTAAGCGTCTTTCATAGTGAACTGCCTGCCGCGAAGCAGACCTGCACGGGGACGCTCCTCGTTGCGGAATTTATTTTGTATTTGATACCACATCTGCGGAAGATCTTTGTAAGAGATAAGATTCGGTTTTGCAATGGAAGTGAATATCTCCTCGTGCGTGGGACATAGAACCATTTCGCGATTCTTTATTCGGAATATTAAGTCACCATATTCATCAAGGCGTCCGCTCTGCGCCCAGAGTTCATTCGGGGCAAGCGCCGGCAGGTAGAACTCATTCCCGCCGATTGCATTCATCTCTTCACGGAGTATCTTTTCTACTTTATCGAAGACGATCTTTCCGAGAGGGAGATATGAATAAACACCGGCAGTTACCTGGCGAATCATGCCGGAACGGATCATCAGTTTATGCGAAGCTACTACGGCTTCGGTCGGATCTTCCTTTATTGTAGGTAAGAAAAATTTGGTTAATCTCATCTAATAACTAATTGCGCTAAAAATGTGAAAATGCAATATAAAAATGCAATAAATGTATTACAATACATTAATTTAATACAAAACTTATTGACATTTAGGGTTATTTTGAGAATATTGAAATAATAACTCTGACTACTGCCATCTATAGTTAAGTTTAAGAAGAGTTATATTCATTCCATCATTGCTCCCGCAAAAATGGAGGGTAAAAATTGAAAAAAATTTTACTTATTGCAACCACTTTAGTCACTTTATCCGGCTCGAATGCATATAGCATAGACGGGTGGGTAGGCTATCCAACACCGATTTCCGAGCAAGTAAGCAATATCTATTTCGTTAATTCACTCACGGGCTGGGCTGTATTTGGCAGCGGTAAGATCGTTAAGAGCACGGACGGCGGTATCACGTGGACTATTCAGCATCAAACTCAAAATCTGAGTTTATATTCATTATCCTTTATCAATGAAAATACCGGGTGGTGCGCCGGCGGATCAAGAAACCTTTTTACATACAATTATTATTACCTGGTAGGTACAACCAATGGTGGTAATACCTGGGATTCATTGTTTTACGGGGTAGCAAGCTTCAGCTATCTGAGTAAAGTACATTTACAATCACCAACTCTCGGCTTCCTTCTCGGAGATGGTGGTAACGGTGGAGGCACAGAAGGTTTTTTACTTAAAAGTACTTCGTTTGGAAATTCATGGAGTTCAGTGCAAACACAAACTCATGACTACTGGGATATAAAGTTCAAAGATAACAATACAGGATGGGCTATTACCAAATATGGTGACGATACAGATCATGATACAGCAACAATAATAAAAACAACGAATGGCGGTACCACCTGGAACCGGATATATTTCCGGAACAGTCTGAATATTTATTCAATTATATATATTGAAAACGATGACATAATTGCCAGCGGGCAAATATTCACACCCGGCAATCCGGGAAGAATAATACTCCGCTCCACTAACGGTGGTCAAACGTGGGATTCGACACTTCTAAGCTCGGGAAAGATACCTTTGTTTATAGATTTTAATACGGGATGGTCAACGGCAGCAAATGGAATTTTTAAGACGACGGATGGAGCGGTTAGCTTTACCCAGCAATCAACTTCTTCAACGTATTCGTTATTCTTTGTCGATTCCTTGCATGGCTGGGCAGCGGGTGATCTGGGGATCATCTACAGAACTACGACCGGAGGAGTAACCAACATAAACCAAGTAAATAATACCGTACCGAAAACATTCCGGCTATACCAAAACTATCCAAACCCGTTTAATCCATCTACGAACATAAGGTTTGGTATTGCGAATAGCAGTAATGTAAAAATTTCAATATATGATGTAACGGGAAAGTTGATCGAGGTTTTGGTTAATCAGAAACTTTCAGCAGGAACGTATGAGATTCAATGGAATGCAGATGGATTTGCAAGCGGGGTGTATTTTTACAGCCTTGAGGCCGAAGGATTTAATCAAACAAGAAAAATGCTGTTAATAAAATAAAAAACTACCATGAGGGCAACATCAACATTCTCATTAACATTATTACTATTGATCTTTTTGCAGGGAATTTCATTCTCAAATGACAGGGTCGACAAGAAGAAATCGTCTCAGCAATTAGGTCCGAATAGTAAAGTCACAACATGCTTACCATACAAAGGTCCGGGCATTAAGCTCGAAGGTTCAATAGAAGATATAAACGGAGGGTACACTATAGGTCCGGAACGAATGACTTCATTATCGGGATTTTACGATTGGCAGACAAACGGGGATTGCAAGCACCATATATATTATGTCAGCGAAAGTATCATCCATACAGCATTTACAACAGCAATCGATTCCACAAATATCGAAACAAGCAGAAGAACTGTATATTCCTTTAGCTCAAACGGCGGTTTAATATGGCAAACACAAGTGCAAGTCCCGTCTAACGTAAGAAGCGGATTTGCCTTTTTAACTGCAGGAAACAGCGGGGCTTCGAACGGTTCAGCAATTATTGCCAATCATTCAGGATCACCCCTTGGCACGGCTATTCACGTAGATGCTTTTCCCGGTCTTGGTTCGTTTACACATTATCCAATGCCAGCTCCAAGATATTTTATTTGGCCTCAAGTCAATACATTGAGCAATGGTAACGTACTTGTCTCAGGCAATACATATCAGGGAAGCTCTTCAACAGATACTCTGTCAACCTGGGTATTTAACCCTAATAGCGGTCAATGGATCGGCACTCAGCAGTTCTTACTGTCCAATGCTTCTACTCATTTAAACATGAGGCTAACCAGCGCTACCGGACCTTCAGGGAAGGCTTTATTAGTAACTACTCCTATAAATGACGAGGGTGGATCATTTGGGGGAAACAGAATCTTTTATTGGACATCAACTGACTATGGAGCAAACTGGTCAAGCCCAGGCGTACTTTTTGATACACAGATAGATTCTGACGGCGATACGAGTTCTCCGTGGATTGGACTGGATGCTATATATGATGATTACAGTAATTTTTATGTAACCTTCAATACACTGGGATCTAATGGATCTTATTCCTCAGCAAAGATCTGGATCAACAGGAATGGGACTCAGAATAAAATAGTTGCCAGAAATACAGACATACCCGGCGCGATGCAAAGCGCCGTAAGTACTCAAGCAAACATGTGTTCAATGGATTGGCCCTCCCTGTCAGTCACCCAAAATGGACATTATGCGGTCGTCGGCTATAGCGTACCAAAACAAAACGATACAGTGAATGGGTTTAACTCTATGGACACTTACTTCAGCCTTGTCAGTGCAGATCTATTAGGCATAAGCACCCCCCATCAAATAACCTCCGGTAACAATGACGAGAGATATATTTCGTTGAACAGGAGAGTAATACTTAATTATAAAATTCCATTGGTCTATCAAAAAGACCCTCAACCCGGGAGTTTCGCATTCAATGACTTAGCCCCCCTATCCAGGGCAACTCTTATTTACAGGGAGATAGAATATTTAAATCCACTAACCGGCACAGGATTCACAAATTCATCTATTCCCGGGAAGTTTATATTATATCAGAATTATCCAAATCCATTCAATCCCTCGACAAGTATTAGATTTGACATACCGAAAAGCGGTAATGTGAGGATATTAATTTACGATATTTCCGGGAAATTAGTAGAGACTTTAATTGATGAAAGTTTATCACCCGGTACGTACGAAATAAACTGGAATGGGGATAGGTTTGCCAGTGGAGTGTATTTTTACAGCCTTGAGGCTGAGGTATTTAAACAAACAAGAAAAATGTTGTTGGTAAAATGATGAAAAGGTTTATCCTGCTACACATAATATTGTTATCCATTACATATGAAAATTGTCTGTCTCAGATTAATAACGGTTGGTACTGGGTAAATCCTTATCCAAATGGGATGTCTATTACAAAACCCACATTTTTTGATCTAAATACAGGCTACAGCATTATTTCTAACAGATTATATCTAACAACAAATTGTGGTTTAAATTGGATCAGGAAAGATGAACAGATTGGCTATACCGGTTTATACCAATTTGTAGATATAAATACTGGCTGGCTTACAAGCAGTAATAAGCTTTTCCGTACAACAAATGGCGGTAATAACCTTATTCTTATCGATTCTAATTTAGTAAACTATATGGCCGATATGGAGTTTCTTGACCAATTTGGAATAGTTATAGGAAATGTATTTCCTCCCGTAGGGAGTGGGTACGGAGAATTAAAAGTAACAACAAATGGCGGAAATGAGTGGAATTATTTTAACGATCTGCAATTATATAATTTTTCAAACGTAGAGATATTGAATGATAGTTTTGCGATTATTCTTTGTGAAACTAACTTTGATACAACAACAATAATTCGTACTCAAGATAAAGGTCAAACCTGGAAAACAATAAAGACACCCTACAGAAATGAAATATTAAGAGATCTAGTGGTATTCAATCAACAGAAATACTCTATACTATGCATTGACAAAATCATCACGACCTCTAATGCTGGAGCCAACTGGTCAGATATACCTCTGAATCCACCAAGTAATAATTTATTATACAAATTTTGGGATAGCAACACCGGCATTGTCACAACTTATGAAAATTACAATTTCAGAACGATAAACGGAGGTAGTAACTGGAGCATAAATAAAACCGATATTGATTATTACTGTAATCACATTTCCTTGATTCCCGGCGGAGCGGGGGTTCTTACCGGAAGATATGGTACCGTTTTAAAAACTTCGGATTACGGGCAAACATGGTCGACCGATGCACATAGTTTAACATTTAGTGATATAAGGGATGTAAAAAAAGTTGATTCCAATGTTATGGTTACTGTTGGGTTTGAAGGGAAAATATTTATGTCATCAGATCAAGGTAGTCATTGGGAAGAACGAAATTCCGGCACCAATAATAACCTCCTAGCCTCTTATTTTATAAATTCAAGCACTGGATATGCTTGCGGTTACAACGGTACAATCTTAAGAACTATAAATGGAGGCCTAAATTGGGATGTATTACCCGCATCAACTTCTCAAAGGTTATTTGACATTGAATTCATTAACAACACAACAGGATTTATTTCCGGCAATAACGGAGAAATACTCAAAACAACAAATTCCGGATTGACATGGGATATTTTTATGACCTTAAACAATAACCCCCAAATTTTCGATATAAACTTTATTAATGAAAGTACAGGATACCTCGGGTGTTCGAGCTATGAAATATATAAAACAACAAACGGGGGAAATAACTGGGAATTGAAAAATACATCAGGCTCAATTTCACAAATAAGTTCTTTAGATTTCACCAATCAATCAGTAGGGATTGCCTTGACCTTTAATGGATATATTCTAAAAAGCACAAATAGTGGTGAAAACTGGTATTTTACCGATACCCTTACACAAACCTTCACACCTGAGCTTAAATTTACCAATGCAAATACAGGTTACGTAATTAGTAACAATTATTCAGGACCGGGCGGTCCTTACTTTTACAAGACAACTAACCGAGGTGAGTCGTGGGATACTTTATTGACCGGTCTAAATGCCAATGTAATACTTAATGGAATCGAATTCATGAATGATTCTATTGGAGTCATTGTAGGAGAGAAGGGAACAATTGCAAGGACTACTACCGGCGGAGAAACCGTCAATATCAATCATACATCATCTGAAGTACCATCGGGATATATACTATCGCAAAACTATCCAAACCCTTTCAACCCTGTAACGAAAATTAAATTTACAATTCCTCAGCAGGGACTTATTAGGATTATGGTATATGACATTCTAGGAAAAAGAGTAAGCATATTGGCCAACGAATATCTACCACCCGGAACATATGAAACCCAATGGGAAGGAAGCGCTTTTGCCAGCGGGGTGTATTTTTACAGCCTTGAAGCGGAAGGGTTTAAACAAACAAGAAAAATGTTGTTAATAAAGTAAGCTTCTTTATACCCTTACACTAAGCCGTGGAGTATCTACTTCACGGCTTTTTTAATTTCAATATCGATTTAGAATCGTTATGTTTAATTGTTAAAATATACGAAAAATGTCAAACATAACTCCAAAAAGCCTTGAAGCCCTCCTAAAGAGACTAATTGATTACGCGGGATTATTCCCTCCCGCAAGCCTTCCGCTGGACCAGGCTTTCAAGAATTTTATCGAATATACATCCGGAGACTATAACTGGATGTTATCCAGCTTCATAACCCCCGCAAAGAAACTCGACGAACTTACTCAATTGATCCAGGGAGCCAACACTGCCGGTCCTCTAAGATTCTCTATACTCGGGACCGGAGGAAATACTGTCGATGACTTTAATGATAGTTTTAAAAATGACATCGAAGCGTGGAAGAAATTCCTAACAGATAATGAAGGCAAAGTAAAGACAAAGTTTTATGAAGTTAAATTACCGCAGGAATTAATCGCTTCACAGGATTCAGGTGACATAGGTGATTTTGTGGAAACGGTATCTTCGAATGTCGCCGACAGCATTGGTAAAGACACGATCCTGTTTTTTGAAGCAACTCCGGGCAGTGAATGGAGAACCGATATTAGCGCTGCGATAGAGGGTATTAAGATCCATGACATAGACATTTACAATACCGGATTTAAACTGCGAACCGGCGGTACTAACGCAGCAGATTTTCCACTCCCAGAAGTAGTAGCCTTCACTATCCGGGAGTGTCTTAACAGGCAGATCGCTTTGAAATTTACAGCCGGACTCCATCACCCGTTCAGACATCGAGATGAAGAATTTAGGAAAAGAATCCATGGGTTTATTAATATATTTGCTGCAGGCGCAATTGCCATCCGTCATAATATCTCAGAATATGAACTAATAAACATCCTGGAAGAGGAAGATCCGGCTACATTTGAGTTCACCGATGAGTATTTTAGCTGGGATAAGTACAGGGTAACTGCTGAAGATATAAAATACTCACGAGAAGCTCTGACTATTTCATTTGGAAGCTGCAGTTTCACCGAGCCAATAGAAGACCTGCAAAAATTAAATTTACTTTAATGACCGATATTTCAAAGCTAACATCTTTTATTCCGGTTGACAAAGGATCAGACTTCCCTATCCAAAACCTCCCCTACGGGGTTTTTAAGAAGAAAGGCGAAGATGATTCTTCATTTAGAGTAGGTACGGCAATTGGGAATTATGTTCTCGATCTAAATGCCTTATACGAAGACGGTTTCTTCCAGGAAACTAAAATCTCCGACGATAATCCTTTTAATCACCCCTTCCTCAATTGCTTTATGTCTCTTGGCAAAGAAGCATGGACTCAGGTCAGGAAGAGGCTGTTGGAGGTACTCGTAGAGGAAAATAATGTACTTAAAGATAATCTTGAGCTTAGAGAAAAGGCCTTTATGCCAATGGAAGAAGTCGTGATGAAACTTCCTGCGGAGATAGGAGATTATACAGATTTTTACTCTTCCAAAGAACATGCCACGAATGTAGGTATCATGTTCAGAGGAAAGGAAAACGCTCTCATGCCTAACTGGCTTCACCTGCCTGTTGCATATCACGGGCGAGCCAGTTCTATTATTCTCAGCGGTGAGGATATTCACCGACCAAAAGGACAAACAAAAACTGATGATGCAGAAAATCCTTCATTTGGGCATTCGCGTCTTCTCGATTTTGAATTAGAGATGGGATTTTTCATCGGGCCGGGAAATAAACTCGGACATCCGATAAAAGTATCCGACGCAAAAGATCATATCTTTGGAATGGTCATTGTCAATGACTGGAGTGCGAGGGATATTCAGAAATGGGAATACCAACCCCTCGGTCCATTTAACGCGAAAAATTTTGCTACATCAGTATCACCATGGGTTGTAACTCTCGAAGCACTGGAGCCATTCCGTACCACAAGCCCGAATTTTGAGAAAGAACCACTCGATTACCTTAGAGAGGACAGGAATTACTCTTACGATATTATATTGGATGTGTACTTACAGCCGGATGGTATGAATGAGCCGGTTAGGATCAGTGAATCTAATTTTAAATATCTGTACTGGAGTATGTCCCAGCAATTAGCTCACCATACAGTCACGGGATGCAATACCCAGCCCGGTGACCTCATGGCTTCCGGTACGATAAGCGGACCGGACAAATCAAGCTACGGCAGTCTACTGGAACTCACCTGGAGAGGAACGGAGCCAATAAAACTACCGGACGGACAGGAAAGGAAATTCCTCCAGGACGGTGATACTGTGATCATTACAGCATATTGCCAAAAAGACGATTTTCGTATTGGATTTGGTGAAGTGAGGACTAAAATTCTACCTGCTATAGATTAACCCAAATAGCTATATTTTTAATAATTATTTTATGTCTTGACTTAATTTTATTTATTGAACATTATTAGGAAATTAAATAGGAGAATTATTGTTTTAATGTTTACGATTTTACTCTGAATCTAAATTTCAACTATGAATCGGACTAAGCTTTTTGCGATTATAACTATAATTCTCCTGACATCATCAACTGGCATTTTTGCTCAGGAAAGCAGTAAATACGGCGGTGAATTTCTCTCAATAGGTGTAGGCGGACGCCCGCTTGGAATGGGAGGGGCATATGTAGCTGTTGTAAATGACGTAACAGCTGGATACTGGAACCCCGCAGCACTCTCCAATATAAATTATCCCGAATTATCATTGATGCATGACGAAAGGTTTGGAAACCTTGTCAATTATGACTACGGTGGAGTAGGTTTTCCTCTTGGCACAAATTCATCCCTCGGATTCAGTATAATAAGACTGGGTGTAGATGATATCCCTGATACAAGAAACGCTCTCATCGATCTGAATGGAAATGGTGTTTTAGATCCGGGCGAAAGGATCGATCCTAATAAAATTACTTTCTTTAATGCCGCGGACTATGCTTTTTTCTTTACTTATGCTAAGAAACAGAACGAGAAATTTTCATACGGTGCGAACCTAAAAATAATAAGAAGAGACCTTGCTGAGGCCTCCGCTTGGGGACTTGGATTTGACATAGGAGCGAGGTACAGTCCATTTGAAAAGTTTTACCTAGGTGCAAACCTCCAGGACATAACCACAACATACCTATCATGGTCAACAGGTAAAAAAGAGACTATAACTCCAACAGCTAAACTGGGTACTGCATATCAGATAGATTTTTTAAATGGTGTTTTAACCCCGGCAGTTGATTTCGATGTTAGGTTCGAAGGCAGGGAAAACTCAGCGAATGCAAATCTCGGGCCTGTTTCATTTGATATGCATGCAGGAGTCGAATATACATTCAAGGATGTATTCAGTGTGAGAACCGGGTATAATGACCTTGGGAATTTAACTCTTGGCGCGGGTGTAAAACTTCCTAAACTGAACATAGATTATTCTTTTGCTAAGTTCGATGGTGATGAAGATCTTGGAAATACCCACAGGATATCATTGGTATTTACTCTTGAAACAGACAAGTTTAAAAGGAAATAAATTTAGTTAACTTACACTATACTAAAGCCCCTTTCAAAGGGGCTTTTTTAATTTAAGCATATGACCCAGGATCACCTTCAGCAAATAATCGCAAAGTATCCCTTCCTAAAAGATCCTGACAAAAAATTGGTTGACGATATCTCAAAGTATGGTACATACAAGAAGATCCCAAAAGGAGAATACGTCTTTTTAGAGAACGATAACTGTAACTTCTTTTCCTTTGTTCTATCCGGGGAAGTAAGAGTTTTCAAAGCCGGGGAATCAGGCAGAGAGATAACACTATATAGATTTGGAATAGGAGAATCCTGCATTTTGACCCTGTCCTGTCTCTTGGGAAGTAATAATTTTCCTGCAATTGCAGTCACAGAGGACGACGTTGAAGTTATTTTAGTACCCTCAAAAGTCATCCGCGATTGGTTTACTTCTTGCCAGTCCTTTAGAGACTATGCCTTCGATATTCTCTCCAGAAGACTCTCCGACGTGATCATGGTTATTAATGAGATAGCATTCAAAAGGGTTGATGCCAGGGTTTCAGACTATATACTCAATAATTCCGATCAAAATGGGGCACTCACAACCACACATAAGAAGATAGCCATAGACCTTGGGACTTCGCGAGAGGTCATCACGCGGATACTTAAGGAAATGGAAGAAAATAATATCCTAGATATCTCGCGTGGAAAGATCACAATAAAGGATAAAGCGGGATTAAAAAAATATTCGAAAATGTGATTTTGTCACATTGATTTACTCCGGTTCATAGTTAAATTTGTATAGATAAATTAACTAAAGGAGTAAACACAATGAAACAGAACGTAGGTAAAGCCGATAAGTATATCAGAATAATACTGGGACTAGCAATTATAATAGCAGGTTTTACAATTCCACAGGTTGGATGGTTCGGGTTAATCGGGATCATTCCAATATTTACTGCAGTAGTAAACTGGTGTCCGCTATACACCCTATTTGGAATTAAAACCTGCAAAGCAAGTGAGTAAGGTTTTTCATGCAATAATGGAAACTAGTTTCGATCATTAATTGTTTGCGGTAACTTTCATTCTTTTTTAAAATCCCCTTTCATTTACGCTTCACAGTCATTAACTTTTTATATGGGAGCATTGAAACAAATGCTTAGGGATAGAAGGTACTAATAGGGAAAAGAAAACATTAATTTAAAAGGAGAATGAAATGTCACGAACATGCTCTTATGCATTCCTATGCTCATTTCTAATCGCATTTCTTTTTTACGGCTGCGATTCGGATAATGCAGTAACAACAATCCTGGGTACACCCGACGCGGTTTACACCCAATCTAATCAACCCTCAGACAATCAGCTAATGATGTACTCCCGTGCAGGCGACGGCACTCTAACCCTGACAAATACTTATTCCACCGGTGGTACCGGGACAGGAATGGGACTTGGATCACAGGGAGCTCTTACATTCAATAGCGACAGATCAATGATATTCGTCGTAAATGCGGGTTCAAATAGTATCTCCGGATTTGCAGTTTCGGCTACCGGTGTATCGCTGGTTTCAACGACGCCATCGGGAGGAACAATGCCCATCAGCGTAACTGTAAGCGGTGATCTGCTTTATGTTTTAAATGCCAGCGGAAGCGGAAATATCACCGGATTTAGGATAAACTCTGACGGAACCCTGAGCGCAATAGCCAACTCAACGGCTAACCTGAGTAACAACGGTACCGGATCCGCTCCGGGACCTGCAGAGGTACAATTTAACCCTTCAGGTACAGCAATCGTAGTAACCGAAAAAGGTACAAGCAATATATTGTCATATTCCGTTAATAGTAACGGGACAGTAACGGGACCGACAGTGAACTCTGCTGTTGGAATGACACCATTCGGATTTGAGTTCAGGAATGATAACCAGATAATCGTATCCGAAGCATTCGGAGGAGCAGTCGATTCAAGCGCTGTTTCTTCCTATTCATTATCCGGCACCAATATCGGTCTAATTTCGGGTCCAATCTTTACAACAGAGACAGCGGCATGCTGGATCGCAATTACCGAAGACAGACAATACGCTTACACAACAAATACGGGAAGCGGCTCGATCACGGGTTACATTATGAATTCTGCCGGAGTGCTTACATTGCTTAATAGCAATGGCGAAACCGGATCTACGGGAAGCGGAAGTAAACCTATAGACATGGCTTTCAGTTCAGGCTCGAACTACCTTTATACTTTGAATGCAGGTAATAGTACCATAAGTTCGTTCCAGGTGAATGGGAATGGGAGTTTGACAACGATTAATATGACCGAGGAAACAGGTCTTCCAACGGGATCTGCAGGTTTAATCGCAAAATAATATAATTGAAAAAGCCCCTTATAGAAGGGGCTTTTTTCTAATACTCTACTTTTTCACATCCGGAAAATTTTGCCAGTTCATTAAGCTTTTTATCAAAGAGCGTCTTTATCTTACCATTGATCTTGATCCCCTCTTCCGGAAAGAAATTTATCACTTTAAAAACCCCGGTTTGCCTGTCTGCCTTTGCATCCAGCCGTCCAATAAATCTATCTCCATATAATACCGGAAGGCAAAAATACCCGTACTTCCTTTTCGGAGCAGGCACATAGCACTCAATAACGTAGTCAAAGTTAAAGAGCGAGTTCATACGCTTTCTCTGTATGACTAGATTATCGAATGGAGAAAGTATTTGGACTGTATCACTTGCCTTAAGTCTTTTGACCAATCTTAGGTTTTTAGAAGTCGAAAAGTACTTCTCAGGCGAATCCTTAATACTAACAGGAACGATCTTTTTTTCTTCAAGTAATTTGTTTATAACAGACTTTGTAGTTTTCTCATGATGCCTGCGCAGATAGGTCATTTCTTTTTGAGAGGTAATACCGTTTGCATTAATAGCTTTAAGGATAAGATGCTCCGATAATTCGGCTTCCTTAGGAAAAGAAACATCAACATTTGATGGAAGCACCCTCTCAGTCAGATCGTAAACCTTTTGAAAATTCTTCCTTGCCCATACCATAAGATCACCGCTATGAAAAAGAAATTCGAGAGCATCCTTTGCAGGTTTCCAGTCCCACCATACTCCCCTTTTTGTATCATCTTTGAAATCCCTCGACATCAGCGGACCTTCAGCCTTTATCCTGTCACGGATAAATCTGATCAGTTTTTTATTCTTTGAAGCCCACTCTTTATGCCTATTTTTATATGCCTTCTTTCGTGGAAGTGAATACCGGTAATGCTCCATTGGTAAATATGATGCGGCGTGATCCCAGAATTCAAATACCTTTCTGTCCTTATCTATTAATTCATCTAAAATTTTATTTTTATAATCCGGGAAGCGCGTCCAGAGAACATGCTTATGAGCTCTCTCTACAATAGAGATAGTGTCTATCTGAATGTAGCCCAGCTGTTTTATGATCTTTAGCAGGTCCTGCTTTGTCTTAGCCGGATGTGTATTAAGAAGTAATTGCGAAGAAAGAGCGAGGTGTTTTGCCTCGCTCTTTGAAAGTTCTATAGCCAAATTTTCAATAAAATTATTTTACTAAAACCATTCTCTTAATATCCGAAAACTCTCCTGCCTGTATACGATAAAAATATACTCCGCTCGCCAGAAACGAGGCATTGAATTTAAAATCATAATACCCCGCTTCATGCTGTTGATTTACCAGTGTCGATACTTCCCTGCCGGTTATGTCATAAAGCTTAATTGTTACCAAAGCAGACTTAGGAAGTTGATATTTTATAGTCGTTTCAGGATTGAATGGATTTGGGTAATTATTCTCAAGCTTGAATTCGCCCGGAATCTCGGAAGAAGTTAGATTAATGCCAACAGTATTCGTTTTTATGTTCAATATAAGGCTGTTTCCCGTAACCAGGGAGTCAAACCCATTATAGGCATATGCCCTACATGTAACCAGAAGAGTATCCCCGTTTAAGCCAAAATCTCTCGCCATCGAATCGAGATAACTTTTAGTAAAGGTGATTGAGTTATCATTTCCATTTGAATTACTATTCAGCCAGCGACTAGCCGTTCCACCGAATTTTTGTGCATGGAATTTATATGCAATGCCCGGTGCGCTTGTGGGCAATGTCCAATAGTATGTGACTTTTCCTGTATCTGTTGGAGATGTATATAGTGTCTGGATACCGGATATTGTAAAAGAGTAAGGATGCAAAACAGGAGGAGTTACATTTATATAATCAACCTTTACTATAGAGTCGGAACCAAGTGAATTACCTGCTCTCAATTTCACGGAGTACTGCCCTATTTGTGAAAATATAAAAGACGGATTCTGAAGGTTCGAATTGAAATTCTGATTTCCTGTAACAGTCCATTCCCAGCTATCCGGTAAACCTGAAGAAAAATCTACAAAACCAAGAGTATCTCCTACTTCAATCGTGGTGGGTATAGCAATAAAATCTGCATGGGGTATCGTCTGAACCGGGTTTAATTCAGGATCTAAGATAAACAGCCCATATTTCCTATCTGATCCTATTATTAGACCGGAGGGAAACATATAAACTCCCCAGCATCCTTCGTAATTTGTATTGTTATTATCGGGGTAAGTATCATACCAGGCTATTTCAACCGGGTTTGCAGGGTTAGAAATATTCAACACCCTGACCCCCGCAGAGTAATGAGCAATAACAGCAAGCGTATCATATATCTCAACATTATGTACTACGGAGTTTGGAAAGCCAGCAGGTTTCCATGAGCCAACCGCAATAATATTATTCAGATCTTCAATATTCCAAATTTTGAGTTTTCCGGGAGGTGACAATGTTTCATCAGTAGTAAAAATATATTTCCTGTCTGATGTTAATGCACAATTATGAGTGAAAGGACTGGGTAATGTCTGCCAGCTTGTTATTGTCTGAAGGCTGTCTTTATTTGTCGCGTCAATTACCGACAGGTACCCATCACTAATATTAGCAGCCCATATAGTATCATTCAAGGGACGGCAATCGTGGACGTATCTCTCGGTCCATTTTCCTCTTAAAATGGGTTGTTCGGGATTCACTGTAAGGTCTAATATAACTGTTCCATTACCAAAATCAGAGTTAGCGCCGTTTAAATAAAGATACGGTCCGGACTGGGAAATGGTATGCGTAGAGCTATGACCCGGAGCAAGATACTTTGCTACATAATGTACGGAATCAGGTAAATATTGAAGATCGACGATCTGTACACCGCTCGTATCCGACTCCGAAACTATATACGCATAATGAGAATATGTTTTCATTTCACGCCAGGTATTCCCAAAATCGTTAGGAGCGCCCCCGGTTGGTACAAATCCAACAAAATTACTAATTCTATCCCTTCTTATTTCATAAAAATAAGTTCCATCATACGCACCCAGGATCGCATACTCCCTCCCATTTGGTGCTACATATCCCCAACAAGCTGAATATGTAAAAGACGGATTAAAACTGATCTGCTTTTTCATATTGACGCTTTGAGAAAAAACCGGATCAGTTATGAAATGGAATAAAAATAAAAATACAATAAACAGTAGTAGTTTGGGTGAGTGTCTCATTTTTTTAAAATTTAATTTTGAGAAAATTAAATTTGGGCTAAGGTTATTAAAATGTAAGCGAATATTTTCATTTATACAAATGAAAAAGCACTCGGGAAAGAGTGCTTTTTATGTAAAATCTTAGATTTATTTTAGAATTATTTCACCAACATCATTCGCTTTATATCTGTAAAATCTCCTGCCTGTATACGGTAAAAATATACTCCGCTCGCCAGAAACGAGGCATTGAATTTAAAATCGTAATAGCCTGCTTCATGCTGTTGATTTACCAGGGTGGATACTTCCCTGCCGGTTATGTCATAAAGCTTGATCGTGACTAGCGCGGATTTTGGAAGCTGATATTTTATCGTCGTTTCAGGATTGAATGGATTCGGGTAGTTGTTCTCAAGCTTGAATTCACCCGGGATCTCCGAAGAGATCAGATTAATGCCAACGGTATTAGTTTTTATATTCAATATCAGGCTATTTCCGGTGCTCAGCGAGTCAAAACCGTTATACGCATATGCCTTACATGTTACAAGGAGAGAATCCCCATTTAATCCAAAATCTCTGGCTAGTGAATCCAGATAGCTCTTTGTGAATGTAATCGAGGTATCGTTTCCATTACCGTTACTATTTAATAATCTGAATGCCGTTCCACCGAATTTCTGAGCTCTGAATTTATACGTAATATTTGAGCCGCTCGAAGACTTCGTCCATTTATAAGTTACCTTGTTTGTATCGGTAGGAGTTGTCAGCACTGTCTGAATGCCAGACAATGTAAATGAAAACGGATGAAGCACTGCCGGAGTCACATTGATATAATTTGCCTTTACCAGAGAATCGGTTCCAAATGAATTACTAATCTTTAGCTTAATCGAATACTGTCCAACCTGGGTGAAATGCATTATTGGATTTTGTGCTGTCGAATTAATAGTTTGATTTCCCGTCGCGGTCCATTGCCAGCTGTCCGGGACTCCAGTAGAGACATCATAAAACTTCACACTGTCACCTACTTCGACCGTTGTCGGAGTTCCAATAAAATCTGCAACAGGTATCGTCGGTGTAGGATTTAGGTCCGGGCGTAAAACAAATAATCCGTACTTCTCGTCCGACGCGATGATCAGCTTAGACGGGAACATATACACGGCCCAGTTTCCGTCGTAGTCGGTGACATTATTATCCGGAAATGTATCATACCATGCTATCTCGACCGGGTTAGTGGGGTTTGAAATATTCAGCACCCTCACCCCCGCAGTATAGTGCGCGACCACTGCTAATGTATCGTAGATCTCGACGTTATGCACGATCGCTGTCTCAAATCCGGGCGGTGCCCATGTGGTCTGCAAAGTAATGTTGTTTAGGTCCTGTACATCCCATACTTTTAATCGACCGGGATGTGTATTCTCATCTGTCACATACGCATACTTTCTATCCGGTGTCAGAGCGATGTTATGCGGTGACGGGAATGGCAGGTTCTGCCATTGTGTTATCGTTCTAAGGCTGTCTTTATTCGTCGCATCTATTACTGTCACAAATGGATCCGATATATTACATGCCCATATAGTATCATTCACTACTCTGCAGTCATGCACATAAAGATCATTCCATTTGCCCCTTACAACAGGTTGTTCGGGATTAGTAAGATCCATTATCACGGTACCGTGCCCAAAACTAGAATTTGCACCGTTCAAATAAAGATAATGTCCCGATTGTGATATGGAGTGTGTCGAGCTGTGCCCAGGCGCGAGAAATTTCTTCACATAATGTACCGAATCCGGTAGATACTGCAGATCGACTATTTGCACACCACTCGTATCCGCTTCTGAAACAATATATGCATAATGTGAATACGTTTTCATTTCACGCCAGTAATTTCCAAAATCACCCGGATTTGCTCCTGTCGGTACAAAGCCCACAAAACGTGATGTTGTATCGTTTCTAATCTCGTAAAAGTAGGTTCCGGTATTAGCTCCTAATATAGCATATTCTTTATTGTCCGGCGCAACGTATCCCCAAAGAGCAGAATAAACCCATTCCTGGAGAGAGGGGTTCGCCGGATTGAACTTATTCAAAAGTGTCATATTACGTCCCTGGGAGTATATTCCGGTCGGCGATAACAGAAGTGCTATGAAAAGAAAACAAAGATTCCTGTACAAGTGTCTCATTTTATGAATTTGGTTACTAAATTATTAATAAAGTAAATGATTAGTCACCTTATAAAAATGGCAAAAGCAGTCCTTAGGACTGCTTTATAGTACCCCCGAGAGGATTCGAACCTCTAAATGCAGATCCGTAGTCTGCCGGTTTATCCATTAGCCTACGGGGGCAAAAAGAATAATAAAGATAAGATTAATGTGTTTGAGATTAAAGGCAGATAAGTATTTACTTCACAGAAGGTTTATCTTTAAATAGTAAGTTTAAAAGCCTTTCATATATGTCGTTTCGCCGATATTTATTACCCCAGTCAGTTACGATTTTCCAATTACCGTTGCAGTCAAAATATATGTAATCATCAAATACCTTTTCAAAGAAAACAACAGTTCCATAATTAATAATAAACTTGGCACTATCTATTGTAGAGTAAGACGTAATTATTATATGGCTATCTTTGAAGTCTATATCCCGGCATTTATATAGCTTCTTCTCGTGATAAAATTCTTTATTAGTATCCGGCGGCGCTCCTAAATATTTTCCTGATGTACATCCGAATAGAAGTAATGCGAGTAGAATTAGCGGTAGATTTTTCATAATAAGCTGTTTATACAAAATATTAAAGCAATATTAAGAAATTATAAACTACAATAAAAAATGCAGTCTGTTTTCACAGACTGCATTTACCAGATAAGTAATGCCTGTTACTATTGCCCTAAATAGGCTTTTAATGCTTTGCTTCTAGATGCCTGCCTTAATCTTCTTATCGCTTTTTCTTTGATCTGTCTCACACGCTCTCTTGTCAGTTTATACTTGTCACCAATTTCTTCCAGTGTCAGCGGATTTTCCTTTTCCAGCCCGTAATACAATTTCACAACTTCCTTTTCTCTCTGTGAAAGCGTATCAAGCGCTCTCTCGATCTCGATCCTAAGTGAATCATTCATGAGGTCCGTATCGGGAAGTTTCTCGTTCTGGTTAGGCATTATATCGATGAGCTTTGTATCCTCACCGTGAATACTCGGAGCATCCATCGATACGTGGCCGCCGGAATTTTTCAGCGTTTCCTGCACTTCATAAACACTCATATCAAGCTCTTCTGCTATTTCGAGAACGTTTGGTGTTCTTTCGTTGTTCTGCTCGAGCTCGCTAATAGTCTTTGATATCTTACTCTTTTGCTGTACGATATTTAGGGGAAGTCTTACAACCCTTGACTGCTCTGCGAGAGCCTGAAGTATTGACTGCCTGATCCACCATACCGCATAAGAAATGAATTTGAATCCTCTGGTTTCATCGAACTTCTTTGCCGCTTTAATAAGACCTAAATTGCCTTCGTTGATGAGATCATTGAGAGATAATCCCTGGTTTTGATATTGCTTAGCAACACTTACGACAAACCTGAGGTTTGCTCGTACCAGTTTATCCAGAGCTTTTTTATCCCCTTTCTTGATCGCCTTTGCGCATTCTATCTCTTCTTCAACAGTTAAAGGAGTCGTCTTACTGATCTCCTTTAGATAAATATCAGTTGATTGGTTTTCTCTGCTTGTATACTGTTTACCTAGTTTCATATGTTATTAAGCTTTTAAAATTTTTTCCGGAGAATTGTACTTTAAAACTGCTTCTTTACTTACCATCTTTACCCGAAATTTCTTCAAAATATCACCGTATCTACTACTATTTAACGAAAAAATCGGCAGCTTAGTTTCCGAACATACTGCTACTATTACAGCATCCCTGTAGCTAAGGTTAAGACTTTTTTTTTAATCTCTCTAAGAACATCGGCTATTTTTACCGAGTATCTATATGGAATTCCCAAGACCGATATCCCATAAAACGCTTTTACTGCTCTATTAGAAGTTCTTTTATCAGGACAAACGGCGAGAACTTCCGAAACATTAAAAACCGATGTGTATGAACTGAAAAGACCGATCGTTTTTACTAATATAGATTCCGCTGAGGTACCTTTTGGTTTAAATGTCAAATGGTCTGTAAAAACATCCGTATCAATAAATAATTCGTAACGGTCTTTCATCACATTTTGCTGATTGATAAAACCTTCTTCGAAAAATCCTTTACTTTTATAGAACCCTGTGACTTATGGAGTATCCGTATCGCCTCGGGAGAAGTGTTCTGAATGCGGGCGGCTTTGTCAATATTACTCTCTTCAGTATCTAGAACAGTTTCTTTCCTGCTCTCAGAAAAAAATTTAGGATAAAGAACCAGATTAATATCTATACCTGCTTCCTTATCCCTTTGCGATACCCCCTTTTGTACCTTTTTGTAATATTCTCTTAAGACGGACTTGCTTGTTTTAAGGTTTCCGTCAGATGTCAGACGCGAATCCAACTTGAGAGTATTTTTCAATAGAAATTACTTTGTTATGCCCGGGTTATTATACCTCGGCTGTAAAGAAATCTATACTGTCGTCCTCGTGAAGCTTAACTACTGCTTTCTTCCTGTCTGCCCTAAATCCTTCAAACCTTCCTGCGCGTGTGAACTGCGATTTCTTTTTCCCTTTCATTACCATCGTCTTGACGTCTTCTACGCGTACGTTAAACTTTTTCTCGACCGCCTTTGCAATCTCGATCTTATTGGCATCTTTTGCTACTTCAAAAGAGTATTGGTTATTCATCTCCTGAAGCATTGTATTTTTTTCCGTTACGAGCGGTCTTATTAAAACTGTTTTCATTTTTGCTTATGATAAACTTTTACACAAATTTTCAATTGCAGACTTTTGAAGCAGTATCATACCGTTATTGAGAAGCTGGTATGTTGCTACTTTGTCTGATATCTGTACGTCCAGTTTAGGAATATTCCTTCCTGATTTATATAAATTTTCGTTCTTCTCAGGTAATATAAGCAGAATCTTTTTGTCACTGATCTTGAGAAGTGAAAGGATACCGAAAAGATCCTTTGTCTTTGGGGCTTCAAACGTAAAGTCCTCTACTACCATTATCTCGTTCTCTTTTGCTTTAAGGCTGAGAGCGCTCTTCCTTGCAAGCCTTGCCGCCTTCTTTGGAAGAGATAATCTGTATTTGTGAGGTCTTGGTCCGAATATAGTACCACCACCCTTCATTAGAGGTGACCTGCTTGTTCCCTGTCTGGCTCTACCTGTTCCTTTTTGCCTGAAAGGCTTCTTACCGCCTCCTCTTACTTCTGATCTTTCCTTAGTTTTATGTGTACCCTGTCTCTGGTTGGAGAGATACACTCTTACTGCCTGGTAAAGCAGATGCTCGTTCGGCTCTACTCCAAATACCTCATCCGGCAGATCAACTGTCTCATCAGACTTCTTGCCGTCTATCTTATATACGTTTAATTTCATAAGCTATATGCCTCTCAGATTTAATTTTTGTAGATTTCAACAACACTTGACTTCACGCCGGGTACCGGACCGCTCAATAGGATCAAATTAGAATCCTCGATCACCTTTACAACCTTTAGGTTTCTTACGGTCTTCTGAACTCCGCCCATTCTTCCTGCCATCTTCATTCCTTTGAAAACCCTTGAAGGATATGAACTCTGACCAATAGAACCCGGAGCTCTTAATCTGTCGCTCTGTCCGTGTGTCTTTACACCTCCGCCAAAACCGTGCCTCTTTACAACACCCTGGAAGCCCTTTGCCTTGGAGGTTCCGGTTACTTTTACATTATCACCTTCCTTAAACATACTTACCTTTATCTCATCACCTTCTTTCAGATCTCCTACCGGATAGTCTCTTATTTCCTTTACTATGCTGGGTGCGTCGATCTTTAGCTTTTTATATACACTCTTTTGAGGACTCTTTACCCTCTTTTCCTTCTTTTTACCGTAACCAACCTGTACGGCGGTATAGCCGTCCTTTTCGGCGGTCTTTATTTGTGTTACGACACATGGTCCTGCCTCAACTACAGTACAGGATATAACATCACCCTCAGGAGTGAAGTATGTCGTCATTCCTAATTTTTTTCCAAGAATTCCAATCATTATTTGGTCGCTCTTTATATTTTGTGAACTCAAGTATAAAACAAAAAGGTACAACCCGGGCTTACGCCCGGGAGTTATACCTTGATCTCTATATCTACTCCGCCGGGAGGATCGAGCTTTGTTAAAGCATCGATTGTCTTATTGGAAGAATTCAGAATATCAATAAGCCTCTTGTGAGACCTTGTTTCGAATTGCTCCCTCGACTTCTTATCAACATGCGGTGATCTTAGCACGGTATATACGTTCTTCCTCGTAGGAAGAGGTATCGGACCGCTGACCACTGCGCCGGTTGATTTGATAGTCTTTATAATCCTCTCGGTCCATTTATCAAGTAATGTATGATCGTAGGACTTGAGTTTTATTCTGATTTTTTGTGAAGCCAAAGTACGCCTTAATTAAAAGTGTTATTATTCAATGATTTTTGTAACGATACCTGCTCCAACAGTTCTTCCGCCTTCCCTGATAGCGAACTTTAATCCGTCTTCCATCGCTATAGGAGCAATAAGTTCAACATTGATCTGCTCAACGTTATCGCCCGGCATAACCATCTGTACGTTTTCAGGCAGAGTAATAACACCTGTCACGTCAGTTGTTCTGAAATAAAACTGTGGTCTGTAGTTATTTGTAAACGGTGTATGTCTTCCACCTTCTTCCTTTGACAGGATATAAACCTGTGCCTGGAATTTCTTGTGAGGAGTAATGGAACCCGGTTTTGCAAGAACCATACCTCTCTCGATCTCATTCTTATCAACACCTCTGAGAAGAAGTCCGCAGTTATAACCTGCTACTGCTTCGTCGAGTTCTTTGTTGAACATTTCCGCACCTGTAACTACAGTCTTTTTGTTTTGTCCTAAACCGATAAGCTCAACTTCCTCACCGACTTTGACTTTTCCTCTTTCAATTCTACCCGTTGCCACTGTACCTCTACCTGTAATAGAGAATACGTCTTCAACTGACATAAGGAAGTTTTTGTCAACTTCTCTTGTTGGCTCAGGAATATAATCATCAACTGCATCCATAAGCTCATAAATCGGCTTGAACCTTTCGTCATCGGCCGGAGCACTTTCGTCTACTGCGGCTTCCATAGCCTTTAACGCACTTCCTTTGATCACCGGAATTTCATCTCCAGGGAATCCGTAGCTTGTTAAGAGCTCTCTAACTTCCATTTCAACAAGCTCAAGAAGTTCAGGATCTGCTGCATCCACTTTGTTCAGGAATACAACGATTTTCGGTACACCTACCTGTCTTGCTAGAAGGATGTGCTCCCTTGTTTGAGGCATAGGACCGTCAGTCGCAGCTACTACGAGAATAGCTCCGTCCATCTGTGCAGCACCAGTGATCATATTTTTTACATAGTCAGCGTGACCCGGACAGTCAACGTGCGCATAGTGTCTCTTATCTGTTTCATATTCAACGTGTGCAGTTGCAATGGTAATACCTCTCGCCTTTTCTTCAGGAGCTTTATCGATATCATCAAATTTCATTACCTTTTTGTTAAGCCCCTTTTTTGCCAGCGCCATATTGATAGCGGCTGTCAAAGTCGTCTTTCCATGGTCAACGTGTCCTATCGTACCAATATTTACGTGCGGCTTCGAAACATCATATTTTTCTTTTGCCATTAATTAGATCTCCTTAATGTTTTTGGATTACTTTTTTATTATTTTAAATCTTTGTTTTTATTATTTGGTCAGTACTTCCCGACCCACTAAAAACTTGTGGGTCAGGGAGGACTCGAACCTCCCACCTCGTGCTTATAAGGCACGCGCTCTAACCGCCTGAGCTACTGACCCAGGATGGAAAATCCTTTTCGCGGCTCTTTGTGCCGTGTGGCGCAAAGCCACAAAAAGAATTTTTATAGAGCGTTCTCGTGTCTGATTGACGAGATTTCCTTGCCTCCGTGTTACCTTTGGCTAAACTTTTGGAACTGACCCTTAACCTTAAAAGAACTGTCTATAATTAAGCAGTAACTGCTTCTTTCTTTCCTTTGTACTTCTCGATGATCTGTTCGGATACACTCTTCGGTGTCTCGTCATAATGAGAGAACTGCATGCTGTACATTGCTCTTCCCTGTGACATAGACCTTAATTCCGTCGCGTAACCAAACATCTCTGAAAGCGGTACCAGTGCCTTGATGACCTGCGCATCGCTTCTTTGTGACATACCTTCGACTCGTCCTCTTCTCGAACTCAAATCGCCCATAACATCACCCATGTATTCTTCCGGCGTTACCACTTCGACTTCCATGATAGGCTCAAGAAGTACCGGGTTTGCTTTTAAAGCTCCTGCTTTGAAAGCCATCGAACCAGCGATCTTAAATGCCATTTCCGATGAGTCAACATCGTGATATGAACCGTCGTATAATTTCACCTTAATGTCCTCTACAGGATAACCTGCAAGCACACCATTCTTCATTGCTTCCTGAATACCCTGCGAAACAGGCTGTATATATTCTCTCGGAATAGATCCGCCAACAATAGCGTCTTCGAAGATATATCCTTTTCCTTTTTCATTCGGCTCGAGCTCGATCCACACGTGCCCAAACTGTCCTCTACCACCGGATTGTCTGACGAACTTACCTTCTTGCTGAACTTTGCCCCTGATAGTCTCTTTATAAGCTACCTGCGGACGCCCAACATTTGCCTCTACTTTAAATTCCCTCTTTAACCTGTCTACAATGATCTCGAGGTGAAGTTCACCCATACCTGCTATTAGTGTCTGACCTGTCTCTTCATCCGTACTTACTCTAAACGTCGGATCCTCATCAGAAAGTTTCGCAAGAGACTCACCAAGCTTATCAGAATCTGCTTTCGTCTTAGGTTCGATCGCGATCTGGATAACCGGTTCCGGGAAGGATATCTTTTCGAGAATGATCGGATCTGACTCATCACATAGAGTATCACCAGTTCTCGTATGTTTCAATCCTACCGCGGATGCGATATCACCGCAGTAAACTTCCTTGATCTCTTCCCTGTGATTAGCGTGCATCTGGAGAAGCCTTCCGAACCTTTCCTTCTTTTCGGAAACGGAATTATAAACATAACTTCCTGCCGCCGCTTTACCGGAATACACTCTAAAGAATGTAAGTCTTCCGACAAACGGATCGGTCATTATCTTAAATGCAAGCGCCGTGAACTTTTCATTTTCATTAACCTTTCTTACAATATGGTCATCCGTGTGAGCATGGTGTCCTTCTATCTCGCCGATATCGTTAGGTGAAGGAAGAAGTTCCACTACCTTATCAAGCATGCTCTGTACACCCTTATTCTTAAATGCAGATCCGCACATTACAGGAATAATCTTCACCTGTATTGTTGCTTCCCTCAATACATTCTTAATTTCGTCTTCGGTTATCTCCTGCCCTTCGAGGAATTTCTCAAGAAGTGTATCATCTATATCTGATACCGCTTCGAGCAGATTTTGCCTGTATTCGTTAGCTTTGTCTATTAATGAATCCGGAATATCGACGTCTTCATATGTCGCACCCAGTGTCTCGTCATTATACATCCTTGCCTTCATCCTGATCAGGTCAATAATACCTGCGAACATGTCGCCTTGACCAACCGGGATCTGGATCGGCACTGCGTTAGCTTTGAGCCTGTCCTTCATCATCTGCACAACATGATAAAAATCAGCACCTGTCCTGTCCATCTTATTTACAAATGCAAGTCTGGGCACATTATACTTATCTGCCTGCCTCCAAACTGTTTCCGACTGGGGTTCTACGCCGCCCACTGAGCAGAATAGCGCTACCGCACCGTCGAGAACTCTAAGCGACCTCTCAACCTCAGCAGTAAAATCTACGTGTCCCGGCGTATCTATGATATTAATTCTATGACCTTCCCACTCACATGTTGTTGCCGCTGAAGTAATGGTAATACCTCTTTCCTTTTCCTGTTCCATCCAGTCCATAGTAGCACCGCCTTCATGTACTTCACCCATTCTGTGAAGCCTACCTGTATAGTAAAGTATCCTTTCAGTCGTAGTCGTCTTACCGGCATCGATGTGAGCCATGATACCGATGTTTCTTATTTTATCTAATGGAGTATTCCTGTCTGCCATCTAGTTTTATTTCCTGTCGTGTTTAATCGTTTGTAAAAATCTTATACCTTTATCTATTTTACCATTTGTAATGTGCAAACGCCTTATTGGCTTCTGCCATTCTATGTGTATCTTCTTTTTTCTTAACTGAGTTTCCTTCACCGACCGAAGCTGCCATGAGTTCATTTGCAAGCCTTAAAGCCATCGACTTCTCGCCTCTTTGCTTTGAATATGTCAAAAGCCATTTTATCGCCAGAGCAACTCTTCTGTCAGGTCTTACTTCCGAAGGGATCTGGTAGTTGGATCCGCCAACCCTTCTTGACCTTACCTCGATGCTCGGCTGAACATTATTTATCGCCTGCTTGAATGTATCCAGCGGGCTCGATTTAGTTTTCTTTTCGATAATGTCGAATGCATCATACATGATCTTCTGAGCCTTCATTCTCTTACCGTCTATCATTATACTGTTTACAAACCTCGATACCATTGTGTCATGATATCTCGGGTCTGGGTTTCTTCTTCTTCTTTCCGGTCTTCTTCTTCTCATTAAAGTTTTAAATAGATTAAAAATCTTTTTTGTTTTTATTAGCCTTGTTTAGCTCTCTTTGCTCCGTACTTTGAACGGGCTTTCTTTCTGTTCTCAACTCCGGCTGTATCCATCGCGCCTCTGATGATGTGATACCTTACACCCGGAAGATCCTTTACCCTGCCCCCTCTGATCAAAACGATCGAGTGCTCTTGCAGGTTGTGTCCTTCACCGGGAATGTATGCTGTAACTTCTATCTGGTTCGTTAAGCGAACCCTCGCAACCTTTCTCAATGCAGAGTTTGGTTTCTTTGGAGTCGTTGTGTATACTCTCGTGCAAACACCTCTTTTTTGTGGACATGAATCCATCGCAGGAGATTTACTTTTGTACTGCTTTGGGTTCCTGCCCTTACGTACTAATTGATTAATTGTCGGCAATTTATAGTCTTATGTTACTTAAGCTAATTTTGTAGAAACATAAAAATACCAAAAATAAAGAATTTAGTCAATCATATTTGCCGTATAAATGCATACAACAAACCTAAATGACCGCTTTCCGCGATAAACCTTTAAATATTGTTAAATGTTGGGTTATTTACAAAAACTTAATAATCAATACTAAGCTTAATGGAGCCAAAGCTTGTATCTTTTATGAAGTTTTCGTCGAGGTGGTTTTCTTTCCTATAGGCGTACCTAATATCAAAGACAAAATCCCGGATCGGCTCCAACCTTACAGATAATTCTGCTACATCAGTGTAAACCCTATTCCCATCTAAAAAATTCGCGTCCTCCGGGTCTATGTCCGGTCTATAAGGCTGGTTTACATTCCCACCGACGTTCTTAACAAGATCACCGTTTGAATCATACACGTTCTCCCCTTTTCTTATCCTCTGATATATTAGGCTCATTGCAAGCCAGTCGCTGAAATTATATGTAAGCCTGGTATAAATCTGGTCGGCGTTTGGTCCTATAGGATTGCCAAGTATCTGCCCGAATGATGTATATGTGTTCTTTGGATTGAAGTGTGTGTATACATACGGACGGATGAAAGTGTATTGAAGTGTGAGTGAAACGTCTTTAATACCAACAGGCTCGTACCACATCGTACCACCCTGTATAGCAACCTTGTTCGATTGTTTGCTGAAGTCGGATAATCCGCCAAACAAACTTTCATCCATAAAGAATGTTCCCTGAAATTGAAGGTCTTTTATGAAGTGTGTCTGCATATCGAAGAAAAGTGTTCCATTATCCCTGTCCTGCAGTGAATGTTCTACAAATTTGTAAAAAATAAACGGGGTCATGTAACCAATATCTATCCCGCGTGAATAAACTATGCTCTCACCTATGCCGATATCAAATAAATTAGGAATTGAAAATCTAAGACTATTGAATGCAATGAACTTTGTGTAGTTGCTGTCCCGGTCGGAATTGTATGGTCCTACAGTTGATGTGGTCATGGAAGAAAAGTGGGCTATACCATAATCGAATTTCAGTTTTATAAAATCCATGTTCGGATGCGCCCCTCCAAGTGCTAGCGGATCTGAATAGCTGTACCCATATAATAATTTCTCCCTGCCAAGCTGGACTGAGATATCCATGTCATCCTGAGGCTTAGTTTCATACCTCACATATCCGTCTATAAAATCATAACTCCTCTCATTGTCAGTGGTATTGTTTTCGACGAATTTGAAGTTGTATAGTAACCTGGGTTCGTTCAAAACCGCTAACGCGGAATCATTTCCGGAAACAACTCCCTTCCTTAAGTAAAAATTATATCCTAGGTGGTCAAAGAATGTCCCTTCAAACCTACCTCCGAAATCATACAGTATTGCCGTAGCTTTGGTATTTGGTTTAAATTCAGTTGACAGTAAGCCGGACATAAGGTAATCAAAGAATAAAGTATTGCCGTTATTATTTAGAACATACACATGCTTTTCTTTGTTTGAAAAAATACCGCTCGCGTCAAATTTGCCGTGTGAGTTTATCAGCACGGCAGTGTTTGAACTATTTATACGGGACACGTCAAATTCAATCAGATACTTCTTAACCAGGGCTTTCTCTGTCTTGCTTAACTGCGATGACTTACTTTCAGCCTCTAACAAATAATCCGTGACTTGCTGTTTGGAAAGATTTGGATCGTAATCGTGTATGCTCGGAATAACTCTTTTAACGCTGAGAAGCTTCAGGAATTTATATACAGGATTATCCAGCGACACGTTCTCAACCTGTGCATTTGCGAACTGTGCCAGAACGAAAAACAGCATTATTGAAGCAAAGTATTTTTTCATTAGCCTTTTATAACTACGTTCCCTGATGTTGCGTTTACAAGTTCTTTTTTAACTGCTTCCAGTACCGACAATCTTGAACTGCATTTCAGTCTTACCTTTTCATCCGAATTGTTGCTCAGAATATTCGCGTCATTCTGTTCGAGTATCTTCATTATAACATTCATCTGGTTGTAATCTGATTCTATCTCAAATTCTTCTGTTATAAGTCGTTCTTCTATCTTAGCCGTTTTTAAGCACTCTTCAGTTGCCTCAAAAAATGCTCTCCTTAGTCCGCCAACACCCAGCTTCACACCACCGAAGTATCTCGTAACTATCACACAAACATCAGTCAGTTCAAACTTGTCTATTGCATCTAAAACCGGTTTTCCCGCTGACCCGGTCGGCTCACCGTCATCTGAGTATCTGAAATTATCCTCCGTAATACCAAGCCTGTAAGCAAACGGATGATGCGCCGCATCATAATAAGCCTTTCTCACATTATCTAAAATCTCCTGAAATTTCAATTGAGAATTTACTGGAAAAGCCTGAGCGATGAATTTTGATTTCTGGATCTTTATTTCGCTGACAGCGCCATCCGATAATGTAAGATATGAATCCTTTATCTTACCCATCCCTCTTCACCTATCAGAGGAACGAACTGGAAATTTTGAAATTTCTTTGCACGGAACCTCGGTTCGTCATCACCGCTTCTTTCTATCAGTGTCATCTCCTGTACACTCTCGCTACCGACAGGTATTACCATCTTGCCGTTCTTCGCAAGTTGTTTCAATAACGCCTTAGGTACTGTAGGTCCGCCGGCTGTAACAATTATCCTGTCATACGGTGAATGAAGCTCCCATCCTTTCGTTCCGTCACCCTGTTTCACATGCAGGTTATAGCCCATTCGTTTTAATGTGTCTTTTGCCTTGTCAGCCAGCTCTCCTATCCTCTCTACCGAATAAACATCAGCCCCCATTTCACACAGCACTGCCGCCTGGTATCCCGAACCCGTCCCGATCTCCAGAACTTTATCTCCTGGATTTACATCCAGTAGCTCCGTCATAAATGCTACCGTGAAAGGTTGTGATATCGTTTGATTTGAATTTATGGGAAGGGCGTTATTTTTATACGCGAGTCTTTGCATGTCTTTATCCAGGAACATCTCTCTCTTGACTTTGTGTATCGCGCCGAGCACACTCTTACTCCGAATCCCCTGTGCCTTTAACTCCTCAACCAGCTTCTCACGCTGGATACTAAACATATCCGACATTAAACTTCTTTCTCCTTTTTTACGTCTTCTTCTTTTTCCTTTGCCTCTTCCTCCGGTTCGGTGAAGATGGACTTTATCGAACTCTGCATCGTTTCGCTCTTCATCAGCTCCCTCAGTCTCTTAGCAAGGTCCTTGCTATCTGTGCATACGTGGAGCTTACCATCTTCAGCGATCGATATATGACCTGTCTCCTCAGACACTATTACTGCTATCGCGTCGGATATCTCGGAAACACCCAGCCCCGCTCTATGACGCGTGCCGAGACGTTTATCCTTTACTATGTGCAGTTCCGACAGCGGGAGAAGACACCTTGCCGCCTCTAACCTGTTATTATCGATCACAACCGCCCCGTCATGCAGCGGCGAAGTCGGATTGAATATCGATATCAATAGCTCTGTATTTATCTTCGACTGGATAGCCTCGCCCGTCTCGATTATATTCTTCAATCCCGTCGACCTCTCTATTACGAGCAGACCGCCCCATCCTTTATTTTGCAATTCCGTGCACGCCTCCACTATCTCCGAAATATTCTGCTTAACCTCCGTCTTCGTGAATATGCTCGACACCCTCGTATTACCGATGATAAGCAGCAGCCTCCTGATCTCCGGCTGGAATAGTATTATGAACGCTATCACCCAGATATCCGTCAAACGGCTCAATAACCATCCCAGAGCCTGCATATTGAAAAATTGGGCTATAAATGAAAGTCCGATGATCAAAAGGAGGGCAAAGAAGATCTGCGCCGCGATCGTACCGCGCATTATCGTATATAGCTTATAAAAAACATAGGTTACTATCAGGATATCAAGGATATCTATTAAACTGATCGATAGAAAACCTATTTTAAATAATTCCATTAATTTCTTATAAGTATAATAAGGACCGTAGCTAAAGTTAACTAATTTTACACAGTATTTAAATATATTTTCAGTATCTTAATTTATTAAATATCTAATATAATTTCATTTAATTTATTACTAATCTTTAGTAGATTATACCGCATATGAACGATACGGAAATAAACAGCGAAAATACACCGGGAAACACGGGCGCTGAAAGCAAGGTCTATATTCCCAAAACAAGGGAATATTACGCCAAACTGTCCGATTATGAAGGTCCGCTGGATATCTTACTCCACTTCGTTCAGGAAGATGAACTCAATATCTACGACATCCCTATTCGCAAGATCACAAGCGATTTTCTGGGTTATATAGATTATATGCAGTCTCTCGACATAGAGCTTGCCGGGGAGTTTCTTCTAATGGCATCCGAGCTTATGAAGATCAAAGCCCGAATGCTCCTCCCGAGAAAGATAGATGATGATACTAACGAGATAGAAGAAGACCCGCGCATGGTTCTTGTCAGGAAGCTACTCGAATACAAGCGCTTCAAAGACGCTTCCGAAAAAATTGACCACATGGTTCACGAGGCGGCTAAGCAGTTCGTCCGCGGTTACAACAAACAGGACCCGCGTGAATTTTCCGATGGCGAAGAGATCGATTACAGCTTAAAAAACCTCACAATACTCAACCTTATCAAAGCATACAAGAGCGTTCTACTCGGCATTCGTCCAAAAACAGTTCACCCGATCGAACCGCTCGACTTCACGCCCGAAACACAGCGCGATATTCTTCTCGACATCGTGCACAGGGAGGGCAGGATAGAGTTCAAAAAGCTAATGAAAATGTTCGAGACGAAGCTGGAAATAATTTGTTCGTTTCTCGCGATGCTTCAGCTTGCTCTCGAAGGTTTCCTCGAGCTCGTGGTCGAGCCAAAAGACCTTTCCGAATTTTATGTTCAGACTAAAGATAACCAATTAATCACCGAGCAGGAGTCATGATATCGGCTGAAGTTAAAAATATCGTCGAATCGGTCATCTTCGCTTCAGAGGAAGAGATCACGCCAAAACAGATCAAAGAAGTTCTCGACAGCTTCCAGTTCAAAACCGGTATCAATGAGATCGAAGAGTATATAACCGAGCTGAACAAAGAGTACCACGATGCTCACCGCTCTTACAAGATCATCAAGATCGCCGGCGGATACCAGTTCTCGACCAAGTCTGACTATGCGAAATACATTGGCAAGCTCTTCACTGAAAAGCAAAAAAAGAAACTCTCCCCATCGGCGCTTGAGACGCTTGCGATAATAGCATACAAACAGCCTATAACACGCTCGGACATCGAATTCATCCGCGGTGTTAACGTTGATTACATTGTAAATTCGCTTCTCGAAAGAGAGCTCATAACCATAATCGGCAGAGCCGCTACACCGGGGCGACCCATACTTTACGGAACTACAAAAAATTTCCTTAAAGTCATCGGACTTGGTTCACTTGAAGACCTGCCGAAACTTAAAGAAATAAACGAAATTTTAAAGAACGAACATATAGACGGCATTACCGAAGCCGACATCGACCTGTTTAATTCGATCAATAACCCGGAATCCGAAAACGAAGAGCTGGAATTTAACGAAGAAGACGCTGAACCGAAAACTAACGGCAAAAAAAATACCGAAGAGGAGTCAAGCGACCCGGATGAAAACATTATCGAGATCGAAACCGATACGGAGGAAACCGAAGATACTGACGAGGATTTTAATTAGTGTTCTTTTTTAATCATGAGTATGATGGAGAATAAAGTTAGGCTGAATAAGTTCATCGCCAATAATGGCGACATTTCCAGGCGGACTGCAGACGAATTCATTCAGCAAAGAAGAGTGACGGTCAATAACATTACCGTGGATTTCCCTTCTTATGAAGTTGACACAGCCAAAGATAAAGTCAGGGTTGACGGCGAACTCATCAAGGTAAGAACAACAAACCTTTACATCGCCTTAAACAAACCTGCGGGAGTTGTCTCTACAGTTTCCGATGACAAAAGAAGACCAACCGTAGTCGACCTGGTTAAAGTGAACCAGAAGATATATCCCATCGGAAGGCTCGACTTTGATTCGACCGGCTTGATACTCCTGACAAATGACGGCGACCTTGCCGATTCACTGATGCACCCTAAACACGAGGTCGATAAGACTTACCTTGTTAAGCTGTCCAAACCTCTCGATGAAAAGCACCGGCATTTACTCGAAAAGGGCATCATGCTCGATAAACGGAGAACAAAGCCCGCTGTAATTAAGTTTGCTAGCAGGCACTCTTTCGACAGATTATATATAACGATCCACGAAGGGCGTAACAGGCAGATTAGAAGGATGTTCGAACGTTTCGGCTATTTTGTTGATAAGCTCGAACGCACACAGTTCGGACCCGTAAAGCTAGGTACTTTACAGCGCGGTAAATGGCGCTACCTTACCACTGAAGAAGTAAAGAAACTAAAAAAGTAATAAACTAATTTTTAAACCACTTGAACGAACAGAACGAACTCATTAAAAGACGCATAGAAGAGCTGGAACATATTAAGCAGCTCGGCGTTAATCCGTATCCTCACAAATTCGACGTGACCGCAAAGTCCGCTGACGTTATTTCATCATATAAAGACCCGGCTGATGACGACGAAAAAGAAAAACAAAAAGAGAAAATAGTTTCCGTAGCGGGAAGGATCATGTCCATTCGCAAAATGGGCAAGGCTTCCTTTTGCCACATAAAAGATGAGCAGGGGCGCATTCAGGCTTACATAAAAAAGGATGAAGTAGGTGATACATGCTACGAATTATTCAAACTCCTCGACATTGGAGATATAATCGGAGTAAAAGGTTACCCCTTCCGTACAAAGACGGGTGAGGTTTCTATTCACGCCGTCGAGATGGAGATCCTTACAAAGACGATCCATCCGCTCCCTGTTGTAAAAGAGGAAACGACCGAATCCGGTGAAAAGATCGTCCACGATGCTTTTGCCGACGTTGAGCTTCGTTACCGCCAGCGTTACATCGACCTGATCGTTAACGAGCATGTTCGCGACACTTTTGTAAAACGTACGAAGATAATTCAATCTATACGAAAGACTCTCGAAGATAATTATTTCATGGAAGTGGAAACACCTACATTGCAGGTGGTTTACGGAGGTGCGAACGCAAAGCCGTTCGTGACTCACCACAATACACTCGATATGCAGTTATATCTTCGCATTTCTAATGAACTTTTCCTGAAGAGACTAATAGTAGGCGGGTTCGATCGTGTATATGAATTTGTGAAGGACTTCCGTAATGAAGGAATAGACCGTACACACAATCCCGAGTTCACGCAGGTCGAGTGGTACCAGGCATACGGTGATTTTAATGACAGCATGGAGCTTTTCGAAAAGGTTATCGAGAATGCGTGTTTGGCTGTTCATGACACAACAAAAGTTACATATGGCGATAAAGAAATAGATTTTAAAGCACCATGGCGCAGGGTAACTATGCCTGAGGCGATAGCGGATACAACAGGGCTCGATGTCCTCAATATGAAACGAAGCGAAATAATAGATTACCTAAACAGCAAAGACATTCACATTGATAAAACGATAATAAATAATAAAGGGCTTCTTATCGCGTTGCTGTTCGAAGAGATGTGCGAGAATGACCTTACTCAGCCGACATTTATAACGGAGCATCCCATTGATACTACACCTTTGTGTAAGCCTCTGCGCAGGTACAGCATGAAAGACCTCGAAGAGATGAAGGATGACCCTGAGGAAGTTATCTTCGTGGAGCGCTTTGAACCTTACATCAATTGTTGGGAAATGGGTAACTCATATACCGAGCTAAATGACCCTATACTACAGCGCAGATTGCTCGAGGAACAGGTCGAGCGAGGCAGAGGCGGCGAGGAAGAAACTCACCCGCTCGATGAAGATTTTATAAAAGCTATCGAAGTAGGAATGCCTCCTACTACCGGAGTGGGACTAGGCGTTGACAGGCTTGTAATGCTGTTGACTAATTCGCACAGCATCAGGGACGTGCTATTCTTTCCGCTTATGAGACCTTTAAAAGACTGAAATGGAAACGTACGAGGTCCGAAAAGATAATTTTTTGATTTCGACCGACAAAACGAAACTCGACATCGACATTATTCATAGATTCCTTACCGGCTCATACTGGGCCGGTAGAAGAGCTAAAGAAAACGTTGTCCGTTCTATTGAAAATTCACTTTGCTTCGGCGTTTATGACAAAGAGAAATTCGCAGGATTTGCCCGCGTAATCTCCGACAATACTACTTTTGCTTACATCGCGGACCTCTTCATAATGGAGGAGTACCAGGGAAAAGGTCTCTCTAAATTCCTTATGACTGCCATTATGGATCACCCGGAATTACGTGTCATGGAAAAATGGGTACTGGCAACCCGCACTGCCCACGGACTTTATAAGCAGTTCGGTTTTCTGCCTCTCCCCTTCCCTGATAGATTTATGATGAAGAAAAATATTAAAAATTAATTATATCTCTTTAAAATGAAGTATTACAATAACATTACCGAACTCATCGGCAATACCCCCCTCGTCAAGCTCAATAACATTACTAAAGGATTTAAGGCAACCGTCCTGGCAAAGGTCGAATATCAGAATCCGGGTGGAAGCATCAAGGACAGGATCGGTATTTCGATGATAGACAGAGCAGAAAAGGATGGCTCTCTTAAACCCGGCGGGACTATTATCGAGGCAACAAGCGGTAATACAGGCATCGGACTCGCACTTGCGGCATCCGTTCGCGGTTACAAATGCATCTTCGTAATGACCTCTAAGGTCTCCGAAGAAAAACGCAGTTACCTCAAAGCACTCGGCGCGGAAATAGTTATTCAGCCAATGACTGCAAAGCCGGACGACCCTGAAAACTATGTTAATGTTGCGAAACGCCTCAACAAAGAAATTCCCAATTCCGTCTTTATGTACCAATATTCTAACCCCGGAAATAGCGACGCGCATTATTATACAACCGGACCGGAAATTTGGAATGACACCGACGGTAAAGTCACACACTTTGTATCGGGTGTTGGTACTACAGGTACGATCGTCGGCGCAAGTAAGTATCTGAAAGAAAAAAATCCGGATATAAAAGTTATTGGTTCTGATCCTTACGGCTCCATATATAAAACATATCTCGAAACAGGTAAAATACCTGAAGCGATTCCCTACCTTATAGAGGGTGTCGGACAGGAATGTCTCCCCGCTATTGCTAATTTCCAGTGGATAGACGAGATATATAATGTAAGCGATAAAGACTCGGTCGAAATGTGCAGGAGACTTTCCCGCGAGGAAGGGATATTCTGCGGGGGTTCTACTGGAACAATTGCGCACACTGCTGTCGAGATTGCACGAGATCTCGACGAAAATGCGATCGTTGTGTTTATCGTATGTGATACCGGTGAGAGATATCTAAGCAAATACCATAACGAAAAATGGCTTCGCGAGAAGAAGCTTCTCAACCCGGATACTCTTAATGTTGGCGACGTATTCGATACTAAGGAGACGAACGGCGTTCCGCCTCTCGTTTCGATAGGAAGCGGCTCAAAAGTATATGAAGCGCTCGAGCTGATGAATCAATACAACATTTCAAACGTACCTGTAATTGATAAAGGCAATTGTGTCGGCTCGCTAAACGAGGCTGAAGTAATTTCCAAAGTAATGAATGACAGCGCTGTCGGCGGTGCTGAGATAAATTCAGTCATGGGTGACAAACTCCCCGCCCTCGAAACAGTGGATGCGTTTAGAAACGCTCTCGACGTTTTGAAAGATAAACACGCCGTGCTAGTCACCGAACAGGGAAACCCCGTTGGTATTCTGAGCAGGTACGACGTGCTCGACTTCACCGGCTATTAAAATTTAAACTCTGACTAATGAGATTTTCAACTAAACAAATACACGCCGGGCAAAAGCCCGAAGAAACCACCGGGGCAGTCATCGAGCCTATATTTATGACCTCCACCTATGCTAACGAAAAACTGGGTGAGACAAAAGGCTTCGACTACGGACGCACAACTAATCCCACCCGCTTTGCCCTGGAAAGAAATCTCGCTGCCCTCGAAAACGGTAAGCACGGTTTCTGCTTCGCTTCCGGCATGGCTGCAATACAAGCCCTTATCACCCTGTTCAAACCCGGCGACCACATCATCTGTACCAATAACATGTATGGCGGCACATACCGCCTCTACGAGCAGATAATAACACAATATGGTATCGAATTTTCCTACGTGGACACATCCAACATAGAAAACATAAAGCAAGCGGTAAAAAACAATACGCGTCTCATATACATGGAGACACCGACTAATCCCATGCTTGCAATAACCGATCTTGCTGCAGTAGCAGATTTTGCAAGGTCAAAGAAAATCATTACATGCGTCGATAATACATTCATGAGCCCGTATTTCCAGAATCCGCTCGACTTTGGCATAGACATAGTGAATCACTCAACAACAAAGTATATCAACGGACATAGCGATGTCATCGGCGGATGTCTCATTACATCAAACGACGATTACGCGGAAAGATTCTACTTCTTCCAAAAATCCATCGGCGCTGTACCGTCTCCGTTCGATTGCTGGCTTATACTCCGCGCGACCAAGACCCTCTCCCAGCGTATGCGCGATCATAACGCCAACGCAATTGCTATCGTGGACGCTTTAAAAGACAATTCAAAGATCTCTAAAATATATTACCCCGGGCTGGAATCACATCCGCAGTATGAACTCGCGAAGAAACAAATGCGCGGATTCGGAGGGATTATCTCACTCGACATGGGTTCGCAGGAAAACGCAGCCGCTGTCTGTAACAACGTTAAAATATTCCAGCTGGCGGAATCCCTCGGCGGTGTCGAATCACTTATTTGTCATCCGGCATCCATGACTCATGCCAGCGTACCTAAAGAGGTCCGTGAATCGTTCGGTTTAACGGACGGTTTGGTAAGATTATCCGTAGGGATCGAAGACAAAGAAGATTTAATAGAGGACGTTCAAAACGCCGTAGATAAGGCAGGCTGATGCTTAATGCTGAGAATACTATTATGCATACTGCTGTTTAGCTCCGTTACCTATGCACAGGGAACAGATTCCGCTTACGCAGATGAAAATTTCGATCAATCCCTCTTCCGTACTTTAAACGGACACCGGACAGGATTCCTCGATATCACAATTGCACTCACGGAAAAGCCTGTGACGATCCCCTTGGTATTGATACCGGCTTCCCTTTACACATCAGCTTTGATCAGTGATAACTATTACGATGAAAACTCTTCTTACCTCCTTGCGGTATCCAGCGGTGTCGGTATTGGAATTACCTCCGGTTTGAAATATGTTTTCAAAAGAAAGCGGCCTGTAGAATCGATGGATGGAATTTATTTTGATAAAAATTTTCTGAGAGAAAATGATCGCTATTCATTCCCATCCGGGCACGCAACGGTTTCTTTTAATACCGCCGCGTCACTGACACTTCGCTATCCCGACAATCCTTATCTTATTACAGGATTCTATCTGCATGCGCTCGCGGTATCTTTCGGGCGTATTTATATTGGCGCTCACTATCCCGGCGACGTTTTAACAGGTGCATTGATCGGAACGGGTTCAGCAGTGTTGGTCTTTGCTTTGAGAAAGGAGCTCATCGAGCTTAAAGCGGATGTATTTCATCAAAAGGACAGGAAAGAGATAGGCTCGGATAAGACCGACCAGTACGTTGCTCTGGGCAGTCTGATCGCAATGGACCTGTTTAACTACTTCATACTCGGTCAGCAAAGCAAGATAACGAAAAATATGCGGATTGAATTTGGTTCGGTGGGAAATACTAATACATTAAACTTTACTTACAGCTTCTAGACTCCCCTTCTGTGCCCCCATGCTACTATGTGCAGTCTGTCTGAATAATTAAAATTATTATCCTTGCAGGCTTCAATTGTCTTTACCCTCAGTCTCTCCAGGTCCAGGTTTGATATCCCTTCCGGCATCAGAAATATATCCTTGTGTTTAAATCCTATCGTCTCCATCATTTCCTTGATCTCCTTTATATCTTTGCTGCCTGTATAGACGAACTTCCATTGCACATCAACCAGCCCTTTCTTGTGATATTCGTTTATTATCTTAAGTACCTTCTCATTATATCTATTCTGCTCGTGCATTTTTTCGTATTCAGTGTTATAAGGCACGGATGAACTCAGCTTCGGGCTTACGCTCATCAGGTGAACATGCTCAATAAATTTCCCCAGGTTAGTTCCGTTCGTTTCGACTGTTATATATACATCGGGATTTATCTCTTTTAGCTTCTTGCAAAGCTCCAGAAGCTCCTCAGAATACATAGTCGGCTCACCGCCTGTTATGACAACGTCGTGACATCTATGTTTTTTATATTCCTCGGTTATCGCGCCGATACCCACATCACCCTTGTTTTCCTGGTTATCTGGGTTCCAGCTTGTATAAGGAGTGTCGCACAGGTTACCGCTGGGGAACTTGCACCGCAGGTTGCAAAAATTAGTCCTGATAAAAAAAGACGGGCGCCCCGTCCTTTTTCCCTCTCCCTGGATCGAATAAAATAGTTCGGATATCTTCATAATAAAAAAAGCGGTTAAACTCGTAACCGCTTTAATTTACTAATTTTTTTATAAAAGTCTAATCTATTTTGGAGTTTAATGGACCTGCCAGGCCGGTATAGCTGGTCAGCTCTACATCCATCGAACCTACAATAACCTTTGTTTTTACTAGTACAGGCATCTTCCTTTCGTCATCCGTCAGCCATACTACTATGTTCCCCTCACTTTTAAAAAGACCGCCTTCTACAACCAGGGGCTCGATCTTTATACATCTAAATTCGCCTGCGGGCACATCTACTTCTTCCTTACCGAGATATTTCACATTCAATGGGTTAACCTTATCATCGTAAAAATTTTCAAGCTTGATTGTCGAACCTTCACTCATCCCGCTGTAATCTATTGTTCGTGCGAAATAAAATGCGCTGAGAATATCATGTACATACATGGGGATATCGTATTCACCCTCGAATTTTTTTGGATCGTTCTCACCTGTGTATGCTTTCACCTTTTTATTCTCATGATCAAATATAGCTTCAAAATCTTTCTTAAAATTACCTTCATGAATGTGCTGTTCGAATTTCCATGGAAATAATCCGTCTCTGTCCATGTAACATTTATAGAGATCTTCCACCTTATATACCCATTCGAAGCTCGATGAAGAGTTTATCCTTACCGAAATATCGTATGCATCCCTGCCGTTAATACTCGCATAGCTTGGTGCGATTTCCATAGTTGCATGTCCCGCGGTAATAAAGCCGTAGTTTATCTCGAACTCCAGCTTCTCGCCAGCTGTGAAAGCGTTCTGCTGTATCGTACGGAATGTTACAGGGGTTTTATTTGTGTCCTGAGCCGATACGCCTCCCGCTATGAACAGAATACTCACAATTGATAGAAATGATATAAGATTTTTTAATTTCATTTTATATGTTTACGTTTTATCTAATGCTGTAATATTTACTATACAAATTTACTGATTTTATTTTAACATATCTTTTACTTTATCTATAACTTCATTTACTTCGATTTTGTTCATTTCGTCCGAATCATCTTTTGGCGTAAATATATAATTATTATCGCCCGGAGGACCCCACCGTGTGGCATTTATGGGTCTGGAATTTGGGTAAAACCCGATTATTTTCTTGTTCAATGCGCCGGCTATATGTATCGGTCCTGTTGAATTTGACATAAAAAGCTGACAGCCGTCTATTAATATCATCAGCTCCCGGAGGTTAATCTTCCCCGTAAGATCTATATAATTACGGTCTCCCGAGATCTGCTTTGCAATATCCTTTTCCTGTTCTGTTCCGGTTATCACTATTTTATAGTCCGGGTATAATTTCACTATCCCCTCATCTATCTCTTTGAATTTCTCTAAAGGCAGGTCTTTTGCAGATCCTCCGCTCCCCGGATGAATTATAACATACTTATCTCCTTCATCTAAGCCTTCCGTCTTCAGCTTTTCGAATAGTTTTAGCTTTTCATCGCCTGTGTATTTAAACTTGAATATCTTTGTGTAATCCGTCTCGTCTATAATACTCTCAAGTAAATCTAGATTATAATCCATTTCGCTCTGTTTACACTCACTCCTGTGCTGTGCTACTCTATGATTGTAAGCAAATGAGTACCATCTTGAGGAAGTGCCTACCCTGTTTTCTATACCCGCTCTGAATGCCGCAAGTGAAATGTCAGGTCTGGGATAAGCGTGGATTATGAGGTCTATCTCAGCGCTTTTTAAAAATTGCCTGAGATCTCCTCCCGAATTAAACGATTCTTTGAAAACAAGTTCATCCACATCCGGGTAACCTTCTATCAAGTCTCGTATATATTCCGATACCAGAAACCATATTTTGGCATTCCTGAAATTCCTTTTGCATTCGGAGACAAGCGGTAACGTAAGGACAACGTCACCGATCCTGTCTGTTCTGCTGACAAGTATATTCTTAATATTATCGGGGTCTATAGATTTTGCCATAAATAAAAAAACTTTCGTGTAAAATAAAACACTGTAATATTTTACCCGAAAGTTTGTATCGGTTATTTTAAACTCTATCTGTATGTAATTACTACCGAGCAGGTATTTTTTGTATTATCCCTCACAGCAACAAGGCTGACGATCTTTTCTCCTTTTGCCCAGTCTATAATGGCATTGCTCTCGCTCACAGCCTCTCCGTCCGGCTTGATCTTGTAACCTGCTTTTTCCAGTTCTGTCTTATAAAAATCGGCTATTTCCTGAGTGGTCTTTGGACTTTCAAATGATACGTTCGTACCTTCACTTGAGGATAGCGATCCTATTACTTTTGAATCCGGTGGCTGGGGTACGTCCGATGGAAAATCTACAGGCAAACCCTTTTCCATGTCCAGCTGGTCGGTCTTGGTTTCACCCTCGTGTTTATCACCTGAAGTGTTTCCGTCGGTGGTTTGATCTTTGGTTTCGGTCTGTGTGGTCTTGGTGCTGTCCTTGTTTTCCGTGTCCTTTTTATTGTTACCACAGGCACAGAAAAAAATGAAAGTACCAAGCATTAAAATTACACTTAAACTCTTCCCCATAAAACTCCCTTTAGATTTAAGTTAATTGTAACACCTTAATGCTTCGAACGTTCCTGCTATCCAGCTCTTGTAGGGACTGTTAAAGCACATTGCTATCTTTCCCTTTACGAGACTGTCGTTCATCTCTGTAATTACAAGAGCGCAGTTCCATTCGACGCTTACTTTCTCTATCTCCCCATCCTTGTTATAATGAAAATCCCCGAAGTAACCATCGAGGGTCGAGCTAAAATTCGATTTTAATACTTCACCGGTTGTTATTTCACCGGATTTCCTCATGAGGTGAAATGCCTCGTCATTCTCTACGTACCCGCAGTTCTGTTCCGGTTTTTTACTTCCGAAATTGAATACATTGTCTCCGCTCCCCCTCCATTGCTCGAAATTTATGTATTCGAAATTGATCTCCTTACCTCTGAGCATTCCCCTTAATGGAGTATCCGGAATATCGGCTATACTTATGTTTTCTTTCCACTGAAAACCTTCGCCGTTTATCGTATCCGGTTTCTTCTCACCATCCCCGCATGAAAGAACAAGTACTGACGTTATAACTATTAGAAGATAACTGAGTCTTTTGTGCAATTTTACAACTTTAAAGATTATAGAAGGATGAGTTAATTTATTTAACTTAAGCAGTTTATGAAAATGCGCATAAAAAGTTAAGTCATAAAATGTAAATAATAACCCCCGGAGAAATGATCTTATGAGATGAAACCCTGACTTATTTTGCCAAATAAGTTTGTTTTAACAGTCAATTACACACCAAACGAGCTTCCGCATCCGCATGTCTTCTTTGCATTGGGATTATTAAACACAAATCCCCTTCCCATCAATCCGTCACTAAAATCAACTTCTGTCCCTGTTAGATATAAAAAGCTTTTCATATCCACAAACAGCTTTACGCCGTCTATTTCCTTAACATGATCGCCTGTCCTGCTCTCCGCGTCAAATCCAAGCGTGTAGCTCAATCCCGAGCATCCGCCGCCCTTCACACCTACCCTTAAACCGTAATCATCCGGTATGCTGTTCTCTTTCTTTATTTTCTTCACTTCTTCTATCGCTTTGGGAGTAATATTTACATCTTCTGTTACACCCGGTACGAATTCCTGTGTTTCTATGTTTGACATATTCTTCCTTTAATGATTTTTTCTTTCTAAAATTATGCCGCCGGTACTTCTCTTAGATTATTTATTGTTTTTATGACACTCTCTATAGCGTAATCTATTTCCTCTTCCGTATTGAACCTCCCTAATCCAAACCGTATTGACGAAAGAGCAGTTCCCTCGTCCAGCCCCAGTGACATCAGCACATGTGAAGGCTTTTTCTTCGCCGATGTGCACGCGCTTCCCGATGATACAGCCAGCTCCGTGAGATCGTGCATCAGACTGCCGACATTTAGCCCCTTTATACTGATATTGATGTTATTGGGAAGCCTTTCTGTCGGATGTCCGTTGAGCACACATCCCTCGATATTACCCGTGAACGCACTCACCATCCGGTTCCGCCACTCGGTCATCCGCGCCCTCTCTTCTTCCATCTCCTCCATACACACCTCGCATGCTTTACCCAGTCCTACTATCCCCGGCACATTCAATGTTCCGCTCCTCATACCCCGTTCGTGTCCACCGCCGCTCATCTGCTCCTCTACTTCGATGTTCTCATTTTCACTATTTATGTACAGCGCCCCTATCCCCTTCGGGCCATATATTTTATGCCCGCTGAAGGACATCATATCGATGCCCATTTCTTTAACGTTAATTGGAATTTTACCTACACCCTGCGTGCCATCGGTAAAGAACACCACTCCTTTTTCCCTGCACACCTCGTTTATTTCTTTTATTGGGTGGAGGGTACCGATCTCGTTATTTCCGGTCATAATGGTAACGAGGGCGGTGTCATCCCGTATTGCGTCGCGGAGCTCGTCCAGGTCGATCATACCGTATTGGTCGACGCCGAGGTACGTGACCTCGAAGCCATGTCTCTCCATGTAACGGCATGAGTCCAGCACGGCGTTATGCTCCGTGGGTTGTGTGATAATGTGCTTGCAGTGAGAGGCTTTCGCTTCACATACGCCTTTTACGGCGAGGTTAATGGATTCGGTGGAACCGCACGTAAAAACTATCTCTTTGGGCTTAGCGCCAATGAGCTTTGCAACCTGCTTCCTCGCCTCCGTAACGGCGGCATCTCCTTCAAGCCCGATCGCATGCGTAATGCTCGCGGCATTGCCGAATTTATGTGTGAAATAGGGCATCATTATTTCGAGTACCCTTGGGTCTACGGGTGTGGTTGCGTTATTGTCGAGGTATATTGGAAAGTTCATTTTTCTAAATTGCTAAACAAAATCCGATATTGTCTTTGTTTCAAAAAAGCTCTCGAGCTCTTTTTGTATCTTATTGACCGGTGTTTTTATGGTGCAGTCTTTGAACATATTGCAGTCGTCCTCGCTCTGCCCGTGTATGCACTCGGTAATACTAAAGTCACCGTCGAGGGTTTTTATCAGGTCGGTGAGTTTTATCTTTTCGGGGCTTTTTTCAAGCCTGTAACCACCGTTAACACCTTTGATAGATTCTAATATCCGCTCTTTTTTTAACTTTTGCAATATCTTTGCAAGTAACTCATGAGGAATGCTGAATTTTGTCGAAATTTCCTTTGCAGTAACAATATCATCTTTAGACGTGACAATATACCTCAATGCCATTAAAGCATATTCGACTTTCTTTGATAATCTAAGCATTTAAACGTTCCTTAATTCGGACTAAGATAGTCGTATATGATCTTAAAAAAAAGTCAGAAAGGAGTCATTTTCAAGCATAAAAAAAGGAGAAAACTTACCAAGGTTTTCCCCTTTTGCTAAGCCACACTTTTTATGGACCTATCTTAAAATCATTACTGGGTTTACCTTTTAAAAACCTGGGAATCATTGGAAACTCTTCTGTGATAACATAAAAATATGTAACCCCAAACTCCGGAGTAGTGCCCGTGGTACCGTTACATCTGTCTAGATCACCCGAACCTGATACGAATTCATAATCATTTGTGTACGTTCCATCATAAACTCCGCATGGCGCTGATATACCATCACCAGGACGGTTACCAGTTTTAAGCTGCCAACTGGATCTTAATTTCTTTATATCTCCAAACAAATAGTAGACTGGGAATCCGTCTGCAGCAAAACCTACGAGGATCATCCCACTTTTTTTGTTGATAACCAACGAATCAATCAAACCAGTAGGAATTCCATGATAATGATAAATCCCCGGTCTAGGTTCTCTTACCGTGTCGCGATTGTTCTTAGGCTGACGCTCTGGATGATCAGTATGCTGATGACCGGGTTGAGTTGTATCCATAACATTTACAGGTTGAACATGACCATAGTTACAATCAAGACCAAGTCTGTAAGTATTATTAATAGCTTCCAAATTCCATTCGTAACTTTCGTATTTTGTATCCTTTGCCCATGGTTCGTTAGCAACAGGATCAAACGTAATTCCATTGATAGCAATACCAAACTCATATGCTGGACCACTTGTCAAATTCAGTAAAGGTGTTAAAGATGTCCCGGAGGAAGAAGGATGCAGTGGAATCCTATAAATCTCATTTACTTCAGAAATATAATCCGGATTGTAAGGTGGATTGGGAAAACGCCCCACAATATGAAAAGGAATATTATTTGTTTCAATGACCCTTTTGTCTGCCGCAACATCCTCAGTAATCTTATATGAAGGACGATATGGATCCGGAATCCAATAACATGGATGAAGACCAGGACTTGGCTCGTCAGAACATGCTTCTTCCTTTTTATTGCAACAACATGAGGATAAAATGCTTCCAAGAACGACAAAAGAAAGTATCATAAGAAACGCGTTTACTAAGTGTCTTACGTACATAACTTCCCCCTAATTTTTTAAATTTTTAAAATACTGTCCGGGAAGAATTTTGAATTTAGATCAGAGTGTAACCTGGAATAGAGACTAAGGGCAGCAGCTTTTTTGGTGAAATTGATTGAGTGGTAAGATAAACTTATAAAAATTTGGCAAGAGTGTCAATGGCTATTTAAACAATAATTAAATTGCGTCAAAATACTAAAAAAAAAGGAGAAAACTTACCAAGGTTTTCTCCCAATTGATCACCGCAGGGCGCGGTAATCGTTCTCATTTCGCGCGGTCCCAACGGGATTCGAACCCGTGTTTTCACTGTGAAAGAGTGACGACCTAACCCCTAGTCGATGGGACCATTTTCATCCTTTTTTACAAGGAATAGGTAAATTACAAAATTTAATCTCTTTTAACAATGGAAATTACAGAGACGTTTCCCTCTGGTCTGTGCCGTATTAACTGTTAGTGATAACACCAACAAAGGCGAATTTAATCTCTTTTAACAATGGAAATTCCCGGGATGTTTCCACCTATCTGACTGCTACTTACAGCAATTATTACAGCAATTGTTGCAACAGCAGCAGCAACAACAGCATTTTCCGTCAGAAGAACCGGAATCTTTACCGCCACAGCAATCCGAAGTGCAATCACAGTCGCTGCAACATTCTTTTTTTGTTTCTTCGTTTCCCATTTTTTTGATTTTAGTTGGTTAATATAATTAGCAGCTGCATTCTATCGAACAAACGCAATTTACAAAATTATCAAAGAAACCGGAGAATAACTTCCAGTTCTCGGAATTAATACAATAGCATACTTTCGTTCCCTCGACCTCCCCTTTTATAAGCCCGGCATCTTTTAATTCTTTTAGGTGCTGTGACACGGTGGACTGCGAAAGCGGGAGCTGTTTCACCACATCACCGCATGAGCATTTATTTCCTATCAATTGTTTTATGATCGCCACCCTAGCCGGATGCGAAAGTGCTTTGGCAAAGCCCGCAATCTTTGCTTCGTCTTCGTTAAACTGATCTTTCTTAGAGTATGCCATAAAATATTATTGTTAATTATTGAGTTTTAATTTTCTTTTCAGTAACTGTGCATTAAGCGCCACGACTATCGTACTGACAGACATCAGCACCGCTCCAATAGCAGGACTGATAACAATACCCTGCGAGTATAGCACACCGGCGGCGAGCGGAAGCGCAATTGCATTATACCCGGTAGCCCAGAGCAGGTTCTGCACCATTTTGTTGTAAGTAGCTTTTCCGAATAAGATGAGAGAGGTTATGTCACGAGGATTGGAGTTAACCAAAATAATGTCCGCCGTCTCCGCGGCTACGTCCGTTCCCGAGCCGACAGCAATTCCTACATCGGCGGCGGCAAGCGCAGGTGCGTCATTGATGCCGTCACCCGTCATTGCTACAAATTCACCTTTGCTCTGCATATCTCTTATAATTTTCTGTTTTCCGTCCGGGAGCACCTCAGCGTAATATCCGTCCAGACCAAGCTCCCGGGCAACGTAAGAGGCAACCTTTTCATTGTCACCTGTCGCCATATAAACTTTTATACCGCTCTTTTTAAGAAGATCGACAGCTTCTTTCGAATCTTTTCTAATTTCGTCGGCAAGCGTGATGATACCGGAAAGAGTATTGTCAATTAAAACATATACTGTTGTCCCGGCGGATTCGGAATCGATCTCTTTAGAAATGTCATGCCCCTGTTTTTTTACGTAAGCAGGGCTAACCACTTTTATTTGTTTTCCGTCAACGTCTGCCTCGATCCCCTCTCCCGTCATAGCATTAAAATTCTGCGCCGGATGCAGATCGAGTTTCAATTCTTTTGCTTTCTCAACTATTCCCTCAGCTATGGGATGTTCGGAATTGCTTTCGAGGGAAGCGGCATAACGCAATATATCTTCTTTTGAGTATTTATCATTTAAGGAATCGTATTTGCTGACACCGAATTTTCCCTCAGTAAGTGTACCTGTCTTATCAAATATAATGGCGGTTATTTTACGCGTGTTTTCAAAAGCCGTGCGGTTTCGGATAAGCAGACCGTTCTTCGCAGAAACAGCTGTAGAAATCGCCACGACCAGCGGGATAGCAAGTCCAAGAGCATGCGGACAGGAAATAACCATAACGGTCACCATACGCTCGAGCGAGAACTCGAATGAGTATCCCGCTACAAGCCAGGCGATAATAGTAATAATACCCGCACCGAGAGCAACATACGTAAGCCACGCGGCGGCTTTATCGGCAAGTTTTTGTGTTTTGGATTTTGCTTTCTGCGCATCCTGTACGAGAGTAATGACTTTCGACAGGTAAGATTCTTCACCCGTGTGCTCGACTTTTACAGTAATAGAACCATTACCATTTATAGAACCTCCAATAACTTTATCGTCCTTCTTTTTTTGAACAGGTTTACTTTCGCCTGTAAGCATAGATTCATTAACATACGTTTCACCGTCAACGACGGTACCATCAGCCGGAATCTTTTCACCGGGTTTGATACGGATCAGATCACCGACTTTAATATCGCTGAGCTTAACATCCCTCTCACTTCCGTTTTCTATCAAGTGCGCTTCAGACGGCATTAGTTGTACGAGGAGTTCAAGTGAGCGTGATGCTCCCATGATGGATTTCATCTCAAGGAGGTGACCGAGAAGCATGATATCTATAAGCGTCGCAAGCTCCCAATAGAATATCTTTCCGGTCAAACCAAATATCACAGCAGTACTATAAAAGTAGGCAACACTTATCGCGAGAGCGATGAGCGTCATCATACCAACGCCGGTGGTCCGAAGTTCGTCAATCAAACCTTTGAGGAACGGCCAGCCTCCGTAGAAGAATATCACAGACGACAGGGCAAAGAGCACGTACAGATGCCCGGTAAATTCGAGCTTGAATCCAAGGAGCTCCTGTATCATTGGTGATAAAACGAGAACCGGGAGCGTAAGAATAAGTGAAACGGTAAAGCGCTTTCTGTAGTCCCCTATCATTGCTGAGTGGTCGGGCGCACCGTTACCTCCATGGCTGTGATGGTGATGATGATCCATTATTTCTATTTAATTAGAAGGGAATAGGATTATTAGGGCAATCAAAAGATATTTGCCGATCGTCGAATAACAGTTATAATTACATGTACAATCCATAGCTTCATCGTATATCGTAAAAATACGATGAATAATTTAAAATGTCAATACCTAACTTAATTAATTGGAGAGTAATCTTATTCAAATAAAATCATAGACACATTTTGACTAATTTCTGGATTGTATAACCAAGCACGAAACGTTAAATTCAGGGTTTAGTATATAATACGGTCAAGAAGGTTTTAATTTGGATAGAATAGTAGTAAAAGGCGCCCGTGTACACAATCTCAAAAACATCGACGTAGACCTACCAAGGGATTCGTTAATAGTATTCACGGGGCTTTCCGGTTCAGGCAAATCATCACTAGCATTCGATACGATATACGCAGAAGGGCAGAGGCGCTTCATGGAGACGCTGTCGGCATACGCGAGGCAGTTCATCGGAGGTATAGAAAGACCCGATGTCGACAAGATCGAAGGACTTTCCCCATCCATATCGATCGAACAGAAAACTATTTCACATAATCCCCGCTCTACAGTAGGAACGGTAACGGAGATATACGACTTCTTCAGGCTGTTATTTGCCCGGTGCGGTACGCAGTATTCACCGGATACCGGTAAGGCAGTAACGCGGCAAACACTCGACCAGATAATAGAAAATATATACAGGGATAAACCAAACGCAAAGATATCCATCCTTGCGCCCATCGTAAAGGGCCGTAAGGGACATTACAGGGAACTATTCGAGGAGATAGGCTCGGACGGATTTACAAAGGTAAGGGTGGACGGTGAAATAATGGAAATTAAGCCGAAGATGCAGGTAGCGAGGTTTAAGATACATGATATAGAGATAGTAGTGGACAGAGTGCAGGTAAACGCAAAGTCGAAATCCAGGATATACGATTCGCTGGAAACAGCACTGAGATACGGCGATGGAATCGTGATAGTAAACGACGGGAAGGAAGATAAGCTGTACAATGAGAAGTTATCGGATCCTGAAACGGGAAGAAGCTTTTCGGAACCGGCACCGAACTCATTTTCATTCAATTCCCCATACGGATGGTGTAATAACTGCTATGGGCTGGGTGAAAAGACAGAGATAGACGTAAGCAAGATATTCCCGGACAAATCTTTGTCGGTAGAAAAGGGTGGTATAGCGCCACTGGGTAAACCGAAGGCAAACTGGCTTTCATCGATAATAATAGGAGTTATAGAGAATCACGGAGCCGATATTAATACTCCGATAGAAAAGTTTTCGGATGAGCTAATAGATGACCTGCTTTTTGGGACAAAGGGCAAGATAAAGTATACATATAAACGGTCCACGGGTAAATCGGGTGTTTACAATCACAAGTTTAACGGACTGATCAACTATATAACACACTTCGAACAGGAGTCTGCGTCAGAGTATATACGCAACTGGGCAGAAAGCTTCATGACAGTAAAGACATGCCCTATCTGTAAGGGCGGACGACTAAAAGAAGACGCATTATGGGTAAAGGTAGACGATAAGAACATACACGACATTTCCAAGATGACGATATCGAAGTGCCGGGAGTTCTTCGAAACACTGAAATTCGAGGATAATAAGAAGATAATCGCGGAGCAGATATTAAAAGAGATAAAGACCCGGCTGGATTTTTTATTAAACGTGGGGCTGGACTATCTCTCGCTGGACAGGAGCGCAAAGACGCTATCGGGGGGAGAGGCACAACGGATAAGACTTGCAACGCAGATAGGTTCACAACTGACGGGTGTACTCTATATACTGGATGAGCCGTCAATCGGGCTTCACCAAAGGGATAATATCAAGCTTATAAACTCGTTAAAGAACCTCAGGGATATAGGAAATTCTATAATTGTGGTAGAACACGACAGAGAAATGATCGAGGCATCTGATTTTGTTGTGGACCTGGGACCAAAAGCAGGTGAGCACGGAGGTGAGGTAGTTTCATTCGGACCACCGGGCAAGCTGAACGGATTATCCGTAACCGCAGAATACCTTACGGGGAAAAAATCAATTCACATACCGGAAGAGAGACGCGAGGGGAACGGGAATTATCTAACACTAAAAGGAGCAGAAGGTAATAACTTAAAGAGTGTCAACCTTAAACTGCCGTTAGGAAAATTCATAGCAATCACGGGCGTCAGCGGTTCTGGGAAATCTACACTTATCAATGATACGCTATACAGAATATTATCGAGGAAATTTTACAAATCTCCGGAAACTCCCCTACCATATAAATCCATAGAAGGATTTTCAAAGAAGGTCGGAGCTAAAAACGAGAGGATACTGGACAAGGTAATAGAGATAGACCAGTCTCCAATAGGGCGCACTCCGCGGAGCAACCCGGCGACATACACGGGATTATTCACACATATAAGAGATATATTCGCTTCGCTGCCGGAATCGAAAATACGTGGGTATAAGATCGGGAGATTTTCATTTAACGTGAAGGGCGGACGGTGTGATGCATGTGAGGGAGCCGGACTGCAGAAGATAGAAATGAACTTCCTGCCAAACGTATATGTAAAGTGCGACGTGTGTGAAGGTAAAAGGTACAACAGGGAAACGCTTGAGATAAAGTACAAAGGCAAATCCATTTCAGACGTGCTGGAAATGACGGTAGAGGAAGCCGTGGATTTCTTTCAGCATATCCCCTCTCTCAGCAGAAAGCTAAAAACGCTTTATGATGTGGGACTGGGCTACATTCACCTGGGACAACAGGCAACGACCCTGTCAGGAGGCGAGGCACAGAGAGTGAAGCTGTCCTCTGAGCTTTCAAAAGTTCAAACGGGAAAGACCATATACATACTGGACGAACCGACGACGGGACTGCATTTCGAGGATATAAAGATGCTTCTCAACGTTTTGAATAAGTTGGTCGATAAAGGAAATACTGTAATAGTGATCGAACATAATATGGACGTTATAAAGTGCGCGGACTGGATAGTAGATCTGGGACCGGAGGGCGGAGATAAGGGCGGAGAGATAATTGCCGAGGGGACCCCGGAAGACCTTGTGAAGAAATTCACTAATAAAAGTTATACTGCTAATTTTCTAAAGGAAGAGCTAAAGAGAAAATAAAAAAGCTCCCTATAAGAGAGCTTTTTATTTGGATAAAAATTACTTTTTAGTTATGCCTTAGCAGAACTGTAGAGGTTAGCTACCTCATCCCAATTAACCACATTCCAAAACGCGGCTAGATAATCCGGTCTTTTATTTTGATATTTGAGATAGTATGCATGTTCCCAGACATCGCAACCAAGTATAGGAGTGCCTTTTTCATCTGCAATATCCATCATCGGATTGTCCTGATTAGGAGTAGATGTTACAGTTAATGAACCATCATCTTTTACAATGAGCCATGCCCAACCGGAGCCGAACCTATTAGCGCCTGCTTCCTCAAATTTCTTTTTAAAATCATCGAATGAACCAAAAGCATTATTAATAGCATCGCCGAGATCACCCGCGGGATTTCCACCACCGCCATTTTTCATCATTTTCCAGAAGAGTGAATGATTGTAGTGTCCTCCACCATTATTTCTTACGGCGGCAGGATATTTAGAAATGTTTTTAATAATGTCTTCAATAGGAAGATTTGCGGCATCGGTTCCGTCAACCGCGGCATTTAATTTATCAACATAAGCTTTGTGATGTCTGTCGTGGTGAATTTCCATAGTCATAGCATCAATGCTCGGCTCAAGAGCATCATTTGGATAAGGGAGCGGGGGTAATTCGAAAGCCATGATATTTATCCTCTCTTTAAATTAGTTCATAAAGAGGCAATATAACATTCACAGAAAATAACTTCTATACAAATTGAAATGACTTTGCAAGCAAGTGTTTTTATAATTCTATGCCCATGAGCACGTTCAGCTTTAGCTGAAGACCGAAATTATTTGCATAGCTTTTTGTGGCATCGGCAGGGCTTTCCTGGTAAGTATTAAAATTCCAGGTTTGGTTAACGTAAGTAAAATCCGATTCTTTAAGCTGTATCTGGTAGTATGTCCTGACAACAAACTCGAATTGTTTTCCCCAGGGGCTGTAGCTGAATTGCATATAAGGGGTGAGAGCAACAAGATTGTTATTATTCGCAAAGTCATCATTATTTTCCTGACCGACATCGACATAACTTGGGACGGTCGCATCATTAGTATTATATAGGCGGGTTCGAAGAACAATTTTGCCGAAGTCCATTGTTGAACCGGCAAGGAGCTTGAATCCTTCCTGCCAGAAGATGTACTTACCGACACCAAAACCAAGAGTATTCGACCGAACAAGTAAGTCACGTTTATATGGCTGATCTACAAGCAGTGTTTCGTCGGAATATGTATATGCTCTCCTCTGGGTAAAACCAATTTCAAAAAGGAAACTTTCATCCAGAACTAAACCTCCAGACACCGTAAATCCGTAGAGTGTATTTATCTGACCGAGGTCTTTAGTAAGGTGGGTCCTTTCAACATTATACTTATTTATAACATAATTCAGTCCGTCAAGATCTTCATCACTTATACCATAGCCACCGGAATAATAGATATAGTTATGCTGCGAGAAAACGTCTTTTGTAAAGAGACATAAAAAAACGAATACTATGGCTATTATCCTATTCATTAAAGCAGATTATGACTTCCCGAAAGATTGCACAATATTCCCAACAAGAACACCTACGACCGCTCCGTAAGCAGACATGAGATATGCGTTGGATTGGATCGCACATTGTCCATTTGAGCAACCAACGAAATTCCAATACATGAATCCACCAATTAGCCCAAGGAACAACCCTCCGAAAACGAACTTATATTTCTTCAAAAATGTGATCATTATTTTAGATATTTTTTTAAATATTTTCCTGTATAAGATTTAGATGATTTAGCAACTGCTTCTGGCGTTCCCTCTGTTACAATATAACCCCCATCGTCACCGCTCTCTGGTCCTAAGTCAATTATCCAGTCGGCACATTTAATAACGTCAAGATTATGCTCAATAACGAGAACAGAATTACCCTTTTTAATCAATTGCTCAAAACATTTTAGCAATTTTGAGACATCATTGAAATGCAATCCAGTGGTAGGTTCATCAAATATAAAAAGTGTATTATTGCCCTTATCCTGGAATGTAAGGTGATATGCCAGCTTTACGCGCTGGGATTCACCCCCGGACAATGTCGAGCCCGATTGACCAAGTCTTATATAACCCAAGCCGACGTCGTCGAGTATTTTTAGCTTAGAGACAATCTTTGGATAGGGTTTGAAGAATTTAATCGCATCAGTAACGGTCATATCGAGGACTTCACTAATATTTTTATGTGAACCGTCACCCCCTTTTAAAGTAATATCAAGCACGTCGAGTTTATATCTTTTGCCACGGCACACTTCACATTCAAGTAATATATCCGCCATAAACTGCATTTCAATTTTTACAATGCCTGTACCTTCGCAAGTCTCGCACCTTCCACCCGGGACATTAAAAGAAAAATAGCCGGGAGTTAAACCTTTTCTTTTGGCGGCTGATGTGGAGGAGAACGCTTCGCGAATCACATCGAATGCTTTTATATATGTAACGGGATTACTACGTAAGGTCCTTCCAATTGGAGTCTGGTCAACAATTTCCACGGAATCAATCTTTTTAACACCTACTATCTCGTCATGACTTCCAATTTTCTCATTATAGGATCCTTCCAGCTTTTTCTTAAGCGCACCGTAGAGAATGTCATTAACAAGAGTCGATTTACCAGAACCGCTAACGCCTGTTATACAGGCAAAAACATTAAGCGGGATATTCACATCGATGTCTTTTAGATTATTCTCACTGGCTCCTTTGACAGTAATGAAGTCAGATTTTGAATCAACCTTCCTTCGAGATGCAGGGACTTTGATCTGTTCTTTACCGCTAAGATATTTCCCTGTAAGAGATTTCTTGTCGGTGAGGATTTCTTTATACGATCCCTGGAATACGAGCTCTCCACCTTGCTCACCGGCAAGAGGACCCATATCGATTATTTCGTCGGAAGCCTCCATCATATCGGAATCATGCTCGACAACAATAACGGTATTACCGAGGTCTCGCAGGGATTTCATTATACTGATCAGCCGGTCATTGTCGCGCGGGTGAAGTCCAATGGACGGCTCGTCCAATACATAAACCGAACCTACAAGAGACGACCCAAGCGATGTGGAAAGATTTATCCTCTGTGATTCACCGCCGGAAAGAGTGTTTGAAAGCCTGTCAAGTGTGAGATATGTAAGACCAACTTCATTCAGATATTTCAAACGAGAAATAATCTCCTCAAGAATCCTTCCGGAAATCTGTTTATCGTAAGCTGACAGTTTAAGGTCTATGAAAAAGTCGTATGCTTCAGATATTTTCATCTTAACTATATCGGCTATGGTCTTATCCGCAATTTTGACATATAGGGCTTCCTTTCTAAGCCTCGAACCATCACATTCACTACATGTTGTATAAGCACGGTATTTATTAAGTAAAACTCTATAGTGTAGTTTATAGGATGCTTCTTTCTCAACTCTTTTGAAAAACTTATCAACACCGATGAAGCTCTTCCCCCCTTTGAATATCTTCTTCATTTCGTCGGAAGTGAACTTTCCTACGGGTTTATGAATATCAATCCCCAGATCATCTGCGACTTCAATTAGAGAAGAAAGATGCTTAGAGTGTTTCGGAGTTGAAAACGGGGCGATAGCTCCCTGGAAAATAGACTTCTTTTTGTCGGGTATGACCAGATCATAATCTATGTCCATTGTTCTTCCAAAGCCCTGACATCTTTCACACGCACCAAAGGGGTTATTGAAAGAAAACATCCTTGGCTCAGGCTCAAGGAATCTAATACCATCGCGTTCAAGATAATGATTGTATTCGTGATCATCATAAGCTGTTTCGTTCATTACCCTTATTGTAACAAATCCGTCGCTCTCCTTATAAGCCATCTCTATAGAATCATTTAAGCGGGAGAGTGTTTCCTGATCAGATACGTCAAGAGTAAATCTATCAACTATTATTTTCAGAGGTTCATCCTTTGAGGATTTCCATATCTTCTCGATCAAGTCCTTATCTTCGATGTCATTCAGGTCAACAATCTCATCTTTCAAAAAGAGCCGGTAGAAACCCTTTGCGCGAAGCCCGGTAAGAACGGATTGTAATATAGCTTTATCCGTGAAATTCTGCTTAAAATACACATAAAGTTTAAGAGTACCGCCCTTAGCTAAGCCGGATATTTCTTTAATTATTGTGTCGGGAAGATCTTTTGTAACAAGTTTTCCGCTTTCGGGCGAGTATGTTTTACCAATCCTAGCAAAAAGAAGGCGGAGGTAATCGTAGATTTCGGTAGTAGTACCAACCGTAGAACGCGGATTCCTTGTCCTTGTTTTTTGCTCGATAGCCATAGACGGAGCAAGCCCGGCCATGAAATCCACGTCCGGTTTATTCATCCTCTCGAGGAACTGCCTGGCATATGATGATAGACTCTCCACGTATCTTCGCTGACCCTCAGCATAAATCGTATCGAAAACAAGTGACGACTTACCTGATCCGCTGACACCCGTTACAACAACGAGTTTTTGTTTGGGAATATCAACGTCAATGTTTTTAAGATTATGTACCCGAGCACCACGGATGATAATAAACTTCCTTGCATCCGGGAGGGATTTCCCCGCCGGACCGGAGCCGTTTTTATCCGAAGAAGCCTTTGTTTTCTTGATTACTTTTTCCATTGAAGCAAAATATATAAAATAGAATTTTAATAGATTAGAATCAGTTCTATAATTTGTACTATTACGCACATGAAATGAAGAGAGTATTACCCTTAATAATATTGCTTTTTTGCGCTTTTAATCTGAACGCCCAGGAGCTATTCATTAATTCCCCGGCGGCGGCAAACATTTCAAAAAACAGGCTCGAAATACGTAACAACATTCAGGAATATGACAATTTTCAATATTTTCACAATTCGTTCGATATTAATTACGGAATAACCGGAAAGCTTTCGATCTATAATAAGTTTTTCTATACGACCGATGCCAATTATAAATTTATCGGTGACTTTACACCCGCATTACGATACCGGATTTACGATATCGACAGCAAGAACACACACTACAGGTTTGCAGTTCAATCCGGATTAAGGATCCCGATCGATTCACAACCAATAGTCGGGGATAAGGTAGAGTATGAGCTTCACCCCGGACACGTGGTTCAATTTTACAATTTTGTAAATGACATTACGGTACCCATTATAGATTTTCACACGACGGATAATTATACATGGAGTAATACTTTGGTAGCTACTGCTCTTTTTCATAAACTTGCCATAAGCGCGGATGCAAGCTACAATGCAAATTTTGCAAAAGGTGACTTTAAATTCGGCAATTACTACCAGTGGGGATTAAATTTTGGATATTTGCTACTCCCGCAGGTTTATGAAGGCTATGACGATGTGAATCTCAACGTGTATTTTGAAAACAAAATGTATTACTTCAATAAGAATTACTTTAATAATGATATAATCTTCAATTCGGGGGGATTCAGGTGGGACGGATACCTCGGATTGCAGACAATTTTCTTTTCCAGCCTAATCGTAGAGGGATCATATAATTTCCCTATCCACTCTAACGAATATACCGAGACACAGGTACAGACAAGACCTGCTTCAATTTTATTCAGTGTAAGATATTTATTCTTCCTATGATTTCTTAAGAAGTAACTTAAACTCTTTTTCAAGGTCGTCGTGGTAGGTATAAAGATGTGTGGTTAAGCCAAGTTTTTTACCGATCTTTATATTATCAGGCATATCATCAATGAAGTAACTTTCTTTAGGGTCTATTCCATACTTTTCGAATATGTGCTCATAAATTTTTTTATCCGGTTTTATATGACCGGTCCGGTAGGAAATAACCTTGTTTTTAATGAGGTCAATGTGCGGATAGATCTTGTAAAGGTATGGTATGTGAAGGTGGTCAGTATTTGAAAGCAGGTAAACGTTGAATCTTTTACTTTTAATAATTTTTTTCAGGAATTTCTCCATGGGTTTATTAGCCCAGAAAATATCCCGGTAGATCTTTACAAACTTTTTATAACTGATCGTAAGCTTGAATTCTTTTTTAAGTATTTTATAGAATTCCTTCCCGATCAGATGCCCGCTACCCAGCTTTTCCATAAGGCGGTGCTCAACGATGTAACCACGAAAGGCATTAGTACTGAAGCGTTTTTCGTAGGCAGCAATACCGCTGAAAAAGTAATTATGATCGAAAAAGACGAGCGTATTGCCAAGATCGAATATTATATTCTTTATTTCTTTTCGCGGCAAACTTTAGAGATATTTTGTTTCCAGCACATTCAGGTCATTATCCAGAACATATAGTTTAGGATGACCGGTCGGAATCTCAACTTTCACAATCTCTTCAGGAGAAAGTTTCTCCAAATACATTATTAATGCGCGAAGGCTATTACCGTGAGCAGAAATTATAATATCCTTACCGGCTCTTAATTCCGGTTCTATCTTTTCCTTATAGTAAGGCAGTACCCTATCAGCTGTGTCTTTCAGGCTCTCACCGGCAGGCGGAGCAATATCAAAGCTGCGTCTCCATATATGTACCTGTTCCTCACCAAATTTCTGACGGGTCTCATCTTTATTGAGCCCTTGAAGGTCACCATACATCCTTTCATTGAGAGCGAGATCCTTTTCGACGGGAATGTCTGCCTGACCTATCTCACCTAATATAATATCAAGTGTATGCTGGGCCCTCACGAGGTCGGAGGTATAAGCTTTATCGAATTTATATCCTTTTAGGAGATCACCTGCTTTTTTGGCTTCCTCTTCACCTTTTGGAGAAAGGTCTATATCGACCCAGCCGGTAAAACGGTTTTCAAGATTCCACTGCGACTGACCGTGACGGACAATAATTAGGTTTGGCATATATGTATAAGATTTAAATTTACTATCGGCAGGAAATTTATTTTTTCCATTTTATCGAACAGCCAATTGAAGGAATCTGCTTAAAATCAATATCCTTTCCTTCGAGAAGCAATTCGATAGCGTTTTCGAGTTCATTTGAAGTTACTTTTTCTTCCTCTTTCCAGTTATCATCTATTCTCCCTCTATACTTGAGTATCCTATTCCGGTCATATACATAAATATCCGGAGTACACTGCGCATCATACTTACGTGCTACATCCTGTGTTTCATCCACAAGGTAGGGGAAATTGAAATTCCTCTCTTCAGCAAATCTTTTCATATTATCGAATGAATCTTCCGGATAGGTTTCTGGATCGTTCGAATTTATTGCTAAAAATTGCACTCCCTTACCAGCAAACTTTTCCTGTAAAGCAACGAGCCGTCCAGTGACACCTTTTACGTAAGGACAGTGATTACATATGAACATTACTACAAGGATATTTTTGTCGGTATGGTGAGAAGGTGAATGATAATTATCATCAATACCTTTGAGGTTAAAATCTATGATCTCCGAACCGAGGTTAAGGAAATTACTTTCAACAGCCATTTTTAAAAATCATTATAATCATAATCAAAGTCTTCGTCTTCATCATCCTCATCCATTTCCGGATGAAAATCTTCGTAGATAAAGCTTACCTGGACTTTACTCTTTTTAAAATCTTCGACATCTTGCTTAAAAACTTCTTCCGTAATGAATCTATATTTTTCTTTTACGGGAAAGTCATTTTTAAAGTGGACGATAATATTATGCTTATCAAGAAGAGCAATCAGCTTACCATATTCTTCGCTAAAATCGTCCGGCTTAACCTTATCGACGGGAGGACATTTTGGACTGCCGATCTTTTCGAATACGGAAACAATAGTGACCTCTTTATTTTTATCATAGTCTTTAAGGTGTTTCATCACTTCTTTCTCTTCATCCTCTTCATCAATCTCACCTAATACTTCCTCTTCCTCAAAATCATCATCCTCAGCAAGAAGCGAATCACCCTGCATTATATCATCCAGTTCGGAGCTCTCCTCTTCGTCCTCAGCAGATTTAGGAGTCTTCTTTGTTTCCTTTACAGGATCTTCTTTTTTCTCAGCATTTTTTCTTCTGGCCATTCGTGAATAACAGATTAGAAACTGTCAAATAAATTTAGTTAATAAAGAATCGTATATAAGTATAGTAAATATAAATAAAAGGTGAAATAAAAATAAGGCTATCAAATCTATCCAATACACCACCGTGTCCGGGAATTATATTCGATGAATCTTTTTGGTCAACATACCTTTTTAATATAGATTCAAAAAGATCCCCCACAGGTCCAAAAATTCCAATCGCAAAACCCATTATTACCGCATCAATAACGGTAATTTCATTTACAAAGAAATAACGATAAACAAAAGAAACAATCACAGCCATAACAAGTCCTATCAAAGCTCCCTCGATCGTTTTAGAGGGGCTGATGTCGGAAAGCTGCCTTTTACCAAATGCTTTCCCACCAAAATATGCAAAAGTGTCCGTCACCCATATCAATATAATGCAGTAAAGTACAATGTTGAAACCGGGAATCTTTAGCAGAAGGTTTAACATTATCAGCGGGACTGTTATATATACCACACCGAAGACTGCAATAAAGGGATTTTTGGGGTTGCGCTTATCACGGCGGAAAACTTCAAATGATATTATCAAAATATAGAAGACTATCATTAGATAGATGAGATTTTCCAGCGAGTAATATGCTACGACCATCATCAACAAAGAAAACAGAATGGAAGTCCTTTTTAATATAAAAAACCGCTTCTTTTCAAACATGGTATAAAGCTCCCAAAGCCCAAGGGCACATATCACCATAGAAAATACAAGGAAATATAACCCTCTCTCATATACAAGTAAAAGCAGTACAGGCGCGGCAATAACGCCTACGAGTATTCTTTTGGTAACATTACTCATCGGGCGGTGTGGGAATTATGTTCTCCGCCTGCGGAGCCGGAGTTGAAGCGATCCGTTTGATAAGTCTCATGACAATAATAAACAGTACTAATGAAATCACCCCGTATATAAGCATGGCAATTTCATTACCGCCGGATAAGACATCCTCACTGAGGCTCTCCGTGCCGACAATATAGACAGCAATAACTGCAATCGTATTATTGATAAAGTGTGCTATAATCCCTGTATAGATACTACCACTATAATGTACGATGTAACTAAGAAAGAATCCCAATAATGCAAGCGGGATTACATTAAGCGGATGGAAATGGAATATTGCAAACAATATGCCCGTATAGGTTATAGCTTGTAAAGCCTTAAAAGACCTCTCAAAATTTTTGAGCACCAGTCCGCGGAAAAAGAACTCCTCGCAAATGGCAGGAGTAATCGATATAACAAAAATTACCAATAACAACTCCGGAATAGAATGTGAAGCAACGAGCTTGATAGTCATTTCCTCGAACATATTATCAAGGTCCTTAAGCGCGGAAGTTACATTGTCGCCCAATGGAAGTGAATAGATAAGTTTATTCTGGAAATATAAATATGCCTCGATAGCAGGTTGGATTAGAATAATTCCTATAACACTCAGCGAAACCATCGGAAGCGACGGTCTTTTAATCTTAAAGGCATCTTTGAACTTATTACCCTGCAGATAGCTAAGTAGAAGCACAGGGGCGAGTATTAACATGAATTGCGAGAAAGCAGTCATAATCCTCATTCCATCAGCATCACCACCTGTCGGATCATCAACTCCAAAAAACGACAGTGCCAGAAAACCGCCAATTATCTGATAGGTAAAAAAGACAACGAATAACGTTAATACAACATATAGCCTTGGGGGAATATTCTCGAAAGGAAATTTTTTCCCGGATTGAGGATCGATATTGAGATCAGGTTCGTTCACACTAACATAATGATAATTTCATTTTGCAATATCATTAAAATTCTTAACTATTTAAAGAACAAAGGGGATGAAATTTGGCAAGCATAATTCATTTAAATTGAAAATTAATACCAATATATTAGCAGATTATGTCTGAATACAAGCTGAAATACAGAGGTGATGACGAGAGCAGGTACAAAGGTGAAGTAATCTATAGTGATGAAAAAGCTAAGGAAAGGCCAAGGTACTATATAAATATTCTTCTCTTTGTTGCTACATTTATAACCACGACCTTTGCGGGAGTCGCATGGCTGCAAAAAGATTCCACGCAACTTTTGAACTTTCCACTTGGAATTACATATTCCGTGCTGATAATGCTGGTTATTACAACACATGAATTTGGGCATTATTTTGCGGCAAGGATACACAAAGTTCCGGTGACTCTTCCCTATTATATTCCATTTCCTTTTTTGGATTTTAATCCTTTCGGTACTATGGGCGCAGTTATTCGAATGAAGGCACATCGATATTCAAGGATGGCACTTTTTGATATCGGAGCATCAGGTCCTATTGCGGGATGGATAACATGTTTAATAATTCTTATCATTGGGTTTAAAACACTGCCTGGGATCGAGTATTTATATACTATCCACCCGGAAATTGCAATAAACGGTTTAAGCGATAAAGGATTTCACTTCGGGGAAAACTTTATGTTTTCATTTATAGGTAAGGTATTTGCACCGGAAGGGAGCTTCATCCCTCCAATGAATGAGGTGTATCATTATCCATTTTTGTGTGTGGGGTGGTTTGGGCTTCTGATCACATCGCTAAATCTAATGCCAATTGGACAACTAGACGGCGGTCACATTATTTATTGCATGTTCCCAAAATATTACAAAACTGTCGCAAGAATATTTTTCGTTTTATTGCTACTATTCGGCTTGATAGGAGTTTTTCCTGTTCTGGAATACTACGATGTTATAAAAACGTCGGGCATATCTCCTGTAACCGATTGGTTATTACAGTTCGGATCGATATCCTGGCTTATATGGGCAATATTGATTTTATGGGTGATCAAGATAGAGCATCCCGACACTGTTGAAAATAAAACCGAAGAGTTAGACACGGGAAGAATGCTTTTAGGATTTCTGTGTATAGTGATATTTATTACATCGTTCACACCAAGACTTGCATATGACATCAAATAGAAAATTAACGTGAGAAAAAATCCCGCATTACTGGTAATATTCCTGATAATCTTTATTGACCTGCTGGGCTTTGGGATCATCATTCCGTTACTTCCCACATTTTCGGTGAATGTTTTGCATATCGATGAATCTACTATCGGACTGGTTGCCGGGATTTATTCTTTAATGCAATTCTTTTTCACGCCGGTATGGGGAGGATTGTCCGATAAATACGGACGCAAGCCCATACTTATAATGAGCCTTATCGGGAGTGTTATATCGTACACGATGCTGGGTTTTGTATTTTCAGGAGCGTTATTATCCGTAGTGCTATTGATAGTTTCGAGGGCCTTTGCGGGGATATTTTCGGCAAATATATCAGCCGCACAGGCAGTAATATCCGACGTTACCACACCGGAAGAAAGAACCCGTGGAATGGGATTGATAGGAGCGGCGTTTGCATTGGGATTTGTATTCGGTCCCGCTCTTGGAGGGTTGCTTTCCAATAAGTTCGGACACGGTGTACCTATCTTCGTCGCGGCTTTTCTCTCATTCATCGCGCTGATATTGTGTCTCACTATTTTCAAAGAGTCTCATCCTGTCGAAATGCAGGAAAAATACAGGAAGCTCAATAAGAAAATAAGATCGGTGGATCTCAAGCTCTTTAAGAAGACCCTAACACACGGAGACCTGGGTAAACTAATAATTATCTCATTTGTATTTGTATTTGCATTTTCAAATATGTTTGGTTCTTTCCAGCTTTTTGCCGAAAGAAAAGACGGACTGGGCCTTAACGAGGAACAGATAGGATATTTATTCAGCCTGCTGGGGATAGTGGGCGCTATAGTACAGGTGTTTCTGATCAAACACATCAAAAATATTTTTGGCGACGGTAAGTCGCTTATAATAGGGTTATCGCTAAGTGTTTTTGGGCTTGGATTGATACCATTCTTCCACGGTATATTTGGGATAGTAATAGTGCTTATTATACTTGCGCTTGGCAACAGTATTGGTAACACCGTGTCATTAAGCCTCATATCCCAAAAAGCAAATCGAGAGGAAATGGGAACGACACTGGGAGTAAACCAATCTTTGAGTTCATTTGCAAGATTTTGCGGTCCGGCATGGGGAGGGTTCTCATATCAACACTTTGGCTATAAAGCTCCCTTTGTATTCGGGGGTATATTTATGGCAATAACAGCAGTCTATACATTCTTTGTTTTAAGACATCACGATTAAGAAATCATTCCAATAACGCCAAACATCCTTCCCGACATTTCCCTGTCCCTACGGTATGAATGGAAAGTATCTTTTTCTCCGTAAGTACAGTGAGGTGAGATCTCTATGTTTTCTTCAAGAACTCCTACTCTAAGAAGCTGAGAAGAATTTTCCTTTTTGAGATCAATATGGTATTTAAGACCCTTCTTATATTTTACTTCCTCCGGGAAGAGTTCACCAACTTCCTCCCCTACTTCAAAAAATTCCTGCGAAATACAAGGACCCAGATATGCAACCAGATTACCGGGATCCACTTCATATAGTGTGATCAGCTGCTGAATTGTCTTTTCGGTTATTTTATCAGCAGTGCCCCGCCATCCGGCATGGATCGCAGAGATGATCCTCTTTTTAGGGTCGTAGAGAAAGACAGGGAGACAATCAGCAACACTTACTGTTAGAAAGACATCCTTTTTATTTGTGAAGGTTGCGTCGCATTCTCCGGCAAAGCCACCACATATAATGTCCTTTGAAATGTCGGAGTGAACCTGCTTTTGAAAATTTACATTTTCGAGAGGAATTCCCAGCCCACAAAAAAAAATCTCCCTATTCTTTAAAACATTCTCCTTTTCGTCGTTTGTAGCGAGACTAAGATTCATTCCATATGGAAAAGAGACCCCTCCCTCGATAGTACTGAAACCGAATTTAATTTCGGGGAATTTTTGAAATATTTTAGGATAAGTATAACTCATATTAATCTTCGGGCGAAAACCCGCGCTGACGTTTCTTCTCGCTTCGTACCTTTTTTTCTTTCAATCTTTTCTCTTTAGATTCTTTAGATGGTTTCGTGGGTTTCCTTTTCTTCTTTTTGACGAGCGCTTTTTCAAGAAGTACAATTAATTTATCTGAAGCCTCTTTTTTGTTCTTCAACTGTGACCGGTAAACTTGTGACACAGTTCGCAGATTGCCTTCTGAATCTATCTTAGTAGACAGCTTTCCGGTAATAATAGTCTTCTCATCATCGTTTAATACTTCAGAAAGCGGAATATTGATTACAGCTTCAACCTTTGTCTCAACTTTATTGACATTCTGTCCCCCCTTACCACCGCTGCGTGAAGTCTTGTATTCGATTTCCTTTTCGATATTTCTATCTTTGAGATCCATTGCTTTAAAATACTTTCACTAAAATAAAAAAGGACTGATAAAAATCAGTCCTTTTTTATATGAATTTAAACCAACATTATTTTAATAGCACAAGCTTTTTAGTTTGCACGAATTCATCGGTCTCCAGACGATAGAAATAAATTCCTGATGCAAAATTGCTTGCACCCCACGAGTAGCGATAAGTACCTGCCGAAAGCTCGCCGTTGAAAAGTTCAGCTACTTTCTGCCCGAGAGAATTATAAACTGTAAGCTTTACGTTAGATCCCTTCGGAAGATCGAATTTTATATTCGTATTTGGATTGAAAGGATTAGGATAGTTTTGATAAAGCTCGTATTTGTCAGGGATTACGGATGAGATAGGTTCGATACCTACCACTTCCGGCGAAATAGCTAATCCGTTAATACCCTGTAAACCGGTAGCGCCAATTGTTGATCCCGCTCCATTTGTCGTATCAATCGAAATCAGACTACTGTTTTGAGTTCCAAGTCCGGATAACCCATACAGCTTTCCTACCTTATCAAAACAAATATCCGCTATAATTCCCGCACTTACCGGACCAACCGAAGTTGCGGAAGCGTCAGATTTGTTTATTTTATAAAGAGTTCCGGTAAGAGTAACACCCCACATCTGTCCATTAAGCGGATTGATAGTTAGCCCGTATAAGTTACTTACACCCGTATTGCCGACCGGGGTTGTATCACCACTCGAAAGATTATATTTATAAAGCCTACCCGCCGAATTGACAAGGTAAAAGTCATCATTAAGATCGAAAGTTATACCTCTTATATTGGCAACAGGGACATCCGCAAATAGATACGCGTCACCGGCAGATGCATTTACTCTTACAAGCTGAGATGTTGGTGATCCGGAAATCATTCCGAATAACTGATTAGTCGAAGGTTGAATAGTTAAACCAGTCAATTGTGCAAACCCTGTCTGACCGATAGGTGTTGCCGTGCCGGATCCACTGTTAAGTGTCACCAGTTGTCCATTGTTTTGTGTACCCGTTGCTCCATATAAAGTTTGAGGCTGAACAGGCGCAATAGTAAATCCTTTTCCAGCAAGCTTGACAATCTTGGTAGATCCTGTTCCATTATTGCTAGTGATCGTAAGGTCGGCAACCTTATCGCCGGCAGAAGAAGGTTTAAATACAACTTTTACGACAGAAGAATCCTGGTATGCGAGCCCTATCGGGAAAGACCCGGCTTGAGTTATCTGAAATTCGGAACTGGAACTCTGTATATTGCTAATCGATAAATTTGCGTCACCGTAATTATACATCGTAATACTGAATGTATCACTGACCGTGCCAGCCTGATGCACACCTAAGTAAACTGAGTCGGTGGAAGTAAATATCCGCGGACCTGAGAAAGGAACAAGTCTTATATTACCAACCCAGCCAGCCCATGTATTAATTGGTGTCTCAGCATACTCCGTAAGTACCCAGAAATTATTTTGATCGGAAGGATCTACAAAAGCTCCGTTGTAGTCTCCCCACCTGTTCCTGGTGTCACCAAAGGTCTTTATATAGTTAGCCTTTCCTGATTGTAATACCCTCGTCGGGTCAACAGTATTTGGCGGATCGGAATTTAATCGAGATGAATAATAAGCTCCCATATACTCATCATTTGCCGATCGGGAAAATGTAAACAATAGATTCATATCCTGATCGACTCCCATGGCGGGATAAACATGATAATGCTGTGAGTCACCGAACCTATAATCTTCCACAGCGGTATTGGACGAAACATCAATTTTTACATATCTGACAGATGAAAATCCGGAACCGTCAGAAACCGAGTGAACCGCCCATAAAAATCCGTTTCTATATGTAGGTTCATGCCGGAAATTGAATCCTCCTCCGTCAATGAAAGGCGTACCTCCTCCCAGCTGGTTAGCATTTGGCGGTGAAAAATAAGTCGATACCGGAACGCTGACTGCCGTCATAGTCGGAGTGGTCAAAGGATTGCTCAACTTGTATAAGTATACCGCAGTACCTGTTGTAAATGCGGACTGACAGATAAAATAAAACTCAGACGGATTGCCATATACAATCGCAGGTCTGATTCCAAACGCAGAGGTACCTCCACCCGGAGGAATCGTAACATTCCATAGATCGGTCCAGCCAAGCGTACCTGCATTATTTGCGTAAAGCTGGGCTTTGTCGTATATTCTGATACGGCATCCCTGGAAACTGCTTCCAAAAAAGAAGTTATTCGAAGTAAGATATATGGCATTTGCATCGAAACCCACGCCCTGGTAATCACCCCAGCTTCCGTTGCTGGTGCTTCCGTAAACATCGGAAGGTGTAGCCCAGTTATACCATGTTCCGAGCGGGTCTGAGTCATCTGATACAGAGATCAAAAATCTTCCTACCGGCGGTGAATCTGTTTGATGTAACAATACCAATATCCACCTGTTATTAAAATGATCGTATTTTATTTTAGGATCGAATGTGCTGACACCGGGGAAAACCGATGCAAACCATTGATCGGATGATATACTTTTTAAAAGGTTGCCAGCTTTATCCCAAATTTTAAAGCGACCATTGTCGACGGTAATAATATGATTTGGACCAACTGCAACATCAAAATCAGGAGGAATAAAATTGCCGGGATCCAGAGAACCCTGATAACTTTCAAGAACTACCGGTGGAGTGACGCCCCTATTTATAACCATCTGTTCAGGTCCTTGTGGTTTTGTTTCCGGGTCAGGATTCATATAATTCGGATAGAGTTCAAATTCTTCCTCATTCCTGAGCTCCCTTCTAACCGAAAGAGGGAGTTCGTTATTATCATAGGAATCAAGAAATTGCCCAGTATTTACAACCACCCCACTGGGGACACTACCTGAAGCGGGACCCTGATAAAGCTGGGCATTAGCAAATAAAGGAATAATTAGAAATAAAGATAGAATTGGGAGAAACTTTTTCATTTTCCTGCTTGGTTTAGTTATTTACATACTACGTTAATAAGATAAGGAATTTAAACAATTTTAATAATTTATTTATTAAATATGAATATTTTAGATAGCTTAAAAAATGAGCAGTTTTTAAAGGAGTATTCACTTTTCATTCTTAACTTATTTTCCAGTAACACAGTTATGGACTTTATTTAAAGTAGAATATAAAATATATTTACTTATTAAAAAATTTTCTACATTTTAATGGAAATTTTAATAATTCAGGAGAAAAAATGAAAAAGATTCTTTGCAGCTTATTATTTGTTTTATTTCTAGCTTCAAATTCCTTTTCCTATAATATTGATAAAATAGTTTACGTTTCGACACAAAATCCAACCGGATTACTTCAAGTATTCATAATGGACGGTGACGGCAGTAACAAAAAACAGTTAACAAACATGACAACGAACTGCTTACATCCTGAGCTTTCACCTGATGGGAAAAAACTAGTTTTCCAAACCGACGATTACAGAATCTTTTATATTGAGGATATCAATGTTCCAAGCGAACCATATTTTGTTTTCGGCGGAAGCAATCCAAGCTTTACCGTTGACGGTGATGAAATAATTTTCAACTCCGATCACGAGTTCATTAGCTCAATCTACATAATGGCGCCGGACGCGCCGGATGCGGACCTTCTTGCAATGGACGGATATTGCAATCAGCAGGAGCTTTCACCCGACGGTGAGAAAATATTGTTTTCAGGATTTTTGGACGGGACAAAACAGATCTATCTTGCAGACCTGGATGATACGACCGATAATTATTTGAAACAGATTAGTGATAACGAAGACTCAAATCTGGAACCGGATATGACAAGCGACGGTAGTAAGTTCGTTTATGCGGGATTTGACCAGGCACTCAGAGGCACTATTTACATAAATAAGAACGGTGTCGAGAAAGAACTTACAAAGGGCTTACCCAGCTGTAACCAGCCGAAATTTTCACCGGACGGAAACACCATAGCATTCGTAGTTATCGATGGAACGAATGTAAATCTTCACGTAATGAAAGATGATGGAAGCAATACAACTAAAGTCCCGGTTTCATTGGGCAATATTGGTACATTCCAGTGGATAGATAATGAGAATATTGTTTATGATGCAGGTGATGACGATAGATATTCGATAGGTATAATAAATATATATACCGGTGAATCAAAAACTCTTGCTACCGGCGGTATAAATATTCATCCTTTTATTCTAAAGTAATTCCTAATACAGATTGAAAGTAATTGAGCATTTAGAGAGGGCTAAGAGCCCTCTCATTAGTTATGAAATTGTGCCTCTCCCTCGAGGAGGAGACATCCGTCTTCTTTTTGAGATTATTGATGGTTTAATCGCGTTTAATCCTCCTTTCATCGACGTGACGTCACATGCTGCTGAAATATATTATGAAGAGACAAAAGACGGTATTAGGAAGAAAACAAAAAGGAAAAAACCCGGTACGATCGGGATCAGTGTTGCCATAAAGAATAAATATAATATAGATACAGTACCGCATATCCTCTGCCTGGGATTTACACGTGAAGAGACAGAAGATGCGCTTATTGAATTAAATTATCTCGGTATTGAAAACGTGCTTGCAGTCAGAGGAGATGACAAAGGAAACTCAAAGCCTGTTCCAAAGGATAAAACCGTAAATTGCTATGCACATGATCTAGTAGGACAGATAGTTGATATGAATAGTGGTAAATACCTGGATGAAGATCTTCTTGACGCAACACCAACCGATTTCTGTATTGGTGTTGGAGGATATCCGGAGAAACATTTTGAGTCACCTAATCTGAAATCAGACCTGGCTTATTTGAAAAAGAAAGTCGATGCAGGCGCGGATTATATTGTTACGCAGATGTTTTTTGACAATAAATATTACTATAAATTCGTGGACGACTGTCGAAAAGCCGGGATAACCGTTCCGATCATTCCCGGGCTAAAGGTTCTCTCTTCTAAAAAGCATTTAAATAATATCCCAAAGAACTTTTTCGTAGAGATACCCGATGAACTAGCTGAAGAGATCGATAAAGCTAAAACCGAGCATATTTCGGATATTGGTATAGAATGGTCAATAAAACAGTGTGAGGATCTGCTTAATAATGGTGTTCCGGCTATACATTTCTATATAATGCAATATATTAAACCTATCCAAAAGGTTTTGGACAGGATCAAGCCTCATCTATAATGCCTTGATTTTTCAAGGTATCCTTTCTAATTTTAAACTACGATGAGTATCCGACTAAAGCAGCAAAGAGAAAAACTAATACTTAATAAATACAAAAATTGTAAAAGTGTATCCTAAAGATACACTTTTTTTTTCTATGCAGTTTTAGCAAAGATGATCAAGCCGCCAAATAAGTGAACAAGATCAAAATACTAATATCGGAAAAAAAGTTAATCAATAAGTTCTTTAAAAGCTCCGAAATTTCTTCAATCGAGCCATTAGATTATCTCTTCTCCTCGCGAAAGAAGATGATCGTTTATACTCCACCAGAGTTTACCGATAGAATAGCACGAGCAATGCATAAAGCCGGCGGAGGAAATATTGGCGAATATGAAATGTGCTCATTTAGAATTGAAGGAACAGGTACATACAAGCCCGGAATAAAATCAATACCTCACAAAGGCAGGAAAGGAGAACTTTCCAGGGAAAGAGAAATCAGGCTGGAAATTGAATGTAGTGATAAGATCCTTACTAAAGTTCTGGATGCCATGCTAAAAGTTCATCCGTATGAAGAAGTTGCATATGAGATCCTTGACTTTACAAAAAGAGAAAACGCCAGTGATGGAGCAGTAGTAACTTTAAAGAAACCGGTCAATTCAGCTGACCTGCTAAGTAAGCTTAATAAGAAGATAGTTCCGGATAAATTGAATTCTAAGGCGAAGTTAAAGAAAATAGCAATACTTGAAAAAGATGCCGATGAAATTAATATTAAGAAAAGCAGGTTAAAAAAAGCAGAGGCAGTATTATTTGTGAACAATAAAGTTAATTTAATAATATTATAATTATGCAGGATAATCAAAACGAAGAATTGGTAAATGACCCGTCTTCCAAGGATGTTGAGACCAGGGTCATAGAATACTCAATGCAGGAGCATATTCAACCAATCCAGCAGATCCAGGATAAGTTAGTTGTTTTTTATGAGCTGGCGCAAGTTGATTCGGAGCTTACCGAGATAGAAGAGGAAAAGGGTGATCTCCCGCATCAGATAAAAAGACTGGAAGATAATGTTAAAAACTACAAAGCCCATATTGATGAACATGAGAAGCTGGTTGCGAAGCTAGACAAGGAAGAGCAGGCTCTTTCAAAGGAAAATAAGAAGTGTGAAGAGATAATCAGTAAATATGACGAGCAAAAATACAGTGTAAAGTCGAATAAAGAATATGATGACATAGTTAAGTCCATAGATTCAAACTTTGCGATAGTTGAAAAGAACGAGAAAAGGATAAAGGAAATCATTTCCGAAATTGAAGAACTTTCTGCAAAAGTAGATGATTATAAGAAAAAGTTTGAGGAGGAATCAAAAGAGCTCGAGGAAAATCAATCCAAACTGGACGAATTGAATCAGCAATATGAAGATGAGGAGAAAGAGTTAAACAAAAAAAGAAATGAACTACTAAAACAGCTTGATGATGATAAGAAGAATCTTTATAACAGGATTAACAGCTCATATAAGGGTGAAGCTATTGCTGTTGTGAGGAAAGAAAATTGCAGCGGCTGTTTCAATTCTATCCCTCCACAAAGGGTCATCGAAATTCGATCTGCTCAAAAAATCTTTACATGCCAGTCATGCGGACGGATCCTGATAGACGAAAGCCTTGTCAATACAGATTCTGAGTGAGTTTAGACAGGATCATAAAGGTCCATACAGATGGCGCTTCAAGAGGAAATCCGGGTGATTCCGCAATAGGAATTGCAGTATTTGACAGCAACAACGAACTAATCCTTTCACACAAAGAATATATTGGGAAAAACACCAATAATTATGCGGAATATTATGCATTGGTAAAAAGTGCGGGTATTTTAGAGGATATGAAAACTAAATTTGATAAAATAGAGTTTTATTCTGATAGTGAACTGATGGTAAACCAATTGACCGGTAAATACATCATAAGAAATGAAAGGTTAAGAGATTTATCTTTGAAATTTAAGGAAGAAATTCGAATATTAGGAAAGCCATTCGAGATATTTCATGTAAGCAGAGAAGATAATAAGGATGCTGACAAATTGGCTAATGAAGCATTGAATGAAGTTTTAAAACCAAAAAAATAGTTCTTTAAAAGTTTATCTCTATTCCATTGGGCAATCGCGCGTTTTCTCGCAAGGGAAAAGTGAGGAAAGTCCGGACTCCATAAGAGCAGGGGCGCCGGGATAAAATCCCGGGTATTTTAGGTGAAAACCTATGATGCAGAAAGTGTCACAGAGAAGAATACTTTCCATAACAAAGGATAAAGGTGAAACGGCAGGGTAAGAGCCTACCATTTACGGAGCAATTCGTAAGATTGACAAACCTCGTTCGGAGCAAGACCAAGTATAGGGAGCTGAAGCATTGCTTACTTCTCATCTCCCGGGGTAGGTTGCAATAATCTTTACAGTAATGTAAAAGATAAGACAAATGATTGCACCCGAGCAATCGGGCACAGAATCCGGCTTATAAATGGAATAGAGAACTTTTTTTCCTCATATAATAAATCATCATACAATCGGAGTAAGCATGCGAAAGATCATTCTAATTTTAATTTGTCTTATACCTTTAGCAAGTGTAAAAGCTCAGGACGAGCCCACCCTGCAAATGGACAGGACCTTTAATACGTCATCCGGGCTCAAGCTAGATTACAACGGTACATCCGGGGACCTTATAATAAATACATGGGATAAAGATGAGGCAAGGATAATGGTTTATGCAAATCAGAATGCTACTGAAAATATCGAGATCAAGCTTGTTGACGGTAACGGTGGTATAAACATTAAGGAATCCTCAAAATACCATTCTGCAAGGAATCAAAATATACAATTGAAATATGAAATAACCTTACCCTCAGACTATAATATCGATATCAACTCTTCATCGAGCGATTATAAGATTAACAACCTTTCCGGATCGGTAAAAGTAAAAACAGCCAGTGGAGACGGCGAACTTGTAAATGTGACCGGCTCGATAAATATATCTTCGGCAAGCGGTGACCTGATAATTGAGAATGTGGTAGGCGACGTTAAGTTCAATAGCGCCAGCGGTGATATTTCGTCTGGGAATCTGGTAGGCGCTTCAGACATTAAAACAGCAAGCGGGGATATTTCGCTTAAGTATATAACAGATTACGCAAAGATAAGCTCGACAAGCGGGGATGTCATATACATAACAGGAAGTTCAACTCCGGGCGCTTCCATAAATACAACAAGCGGCGACATAACAATAATCCTTTCCGATGATACACAGGCAACAATCCAATATGACACAAAGAATGTCAAGAATGGACATACTGAAAATGATATATTTAATGGGGGTGGGAATGTGATAGAGTGCAAGACAAAGAGCGGTGAGATCATCGTCGAGACCGGAGGGAATTATTAATACGCTTTCCTAAGATGAAAGGAATGATACTAGCTGCAGGCTTTGGCACCAGACTGAAGCCTCTCACGGATACACTTCCAAAAGCCCTTATAGAATACAAAGGGTGCCCCATGATAGCTTACCAGATAGACCGCCTCAAAGAAGCAGGCATTAAGGAAATAATCATAAATGTACATCACCACCCGGAAAAAATGGTCGAATACATAAGTAATAATGATTTCGGTGTTGATATTAAGCTCTCTATGGAAGATGGCGAAATACTTGGCACGGGAGGAGGGATACTTCATGCAAAAGATCTTTTATCAGGTGAAGATTATTTCGCCGTAGTTAACGTGGACATCGATACCGATTTCAATATACGTGAACTAATGGATTATACTGAAGAGGTAAAGCCGTTTTCCGCAATAGCTGTTCAAAAGAGAAATACAAGAAGAGGCTTGGTTTTCGATGAGCAAATGAACATGACCGGGCTCCAAAAGGAAGACTCCCCTACCGAAAATGTTTATGCTTTCAACTGTATGCATGTTGTCTCGGGCGATATATTTCGTGAAAATCTGGATGTGAAATTCTGCGGGATTTTTGACATTTACCTGGAAATGATACAGCGTGGAAAGACGATTGTTGGGTTTGATGTGGGAAATGCTTCCTTCAAGGACCTTGGAAAGATAGAAAATCTCAATTAATAGCTTCAATCCTTTTTATTTCGGGAAAGTCACGCATTAATGCTCTTTCTATTCCGGCCCTCAGAGTCATCTGGCTTAATGCACATCCCGAACAATTACCCAAAAGTCTAACCTCAACGATATTACCATCTTTTATATCTACAGCCTCAACATCTCCACCGTCTTCGCGGAGATAAGGCCGGACCTTTTCGAGCGAGTTATTTATTTCTTCGAGTGTAATGCCTCCCTCCGTGCGTTATGGTGTTCCTTTTTCTTTCATACTTTCCTGTATGGATCGCGAGTAATCGAATTTCCATCCGCCATTCTCTTTAACTGCATATAACTCATTCGATTGTCCAGTATAGGTTTTAATAATTATAGTTGCTTTATCTCCATCAACTTTTTCTTCGACGACTTCGTAGTTGTCAGCAAGTACACCAAGTGAGTTTGGGTCCTCCATACTCACCTCGAAATACTGTTTACCGGTTCTATTTGTATTTGCGGCGATCTTGTCGTACATTTTATGAGACTCATCAGATAAATTATCCCAGGCAAGATTTGAATTCTTCTCTTTAACTGCTTTTACAAAATTATTGATCGCATTACCGGGGGAATCCGATCCTGTTTGCGATCCGCATCCCCAGAGTAATACAAGCAACAACATATTTATTAAAATTATATTCTTCACAGTAAACTCCGTTTAAATTTCTATTTCCAGTGAAGGTACTTTTTCGGAAATGTTGTTTTTAATGTTCACTTCTTTTACTAGCTTTCTGGCAATATCAATAAATATTCGAGCTTCTTTTGAATCCGGATCGGAAATAACCATCGGTTTACCCGAGTCACCATACTCTCTAATACTTGTATTTATCGGGATCTCCCCGAGAAGATCCACATCGTATTCTGAACTCATTTTTTCACCGCCTCCCTGTCCAAAAATGTAATCCTTCTCACCATTCTCCTTCTGATAATAACTCATATTTTCGATGATCCCGAGCGTTGGAACGTTTACTTTGCTAAACATGATATACCCTTTCCTAGCATCTGCCAGAGATATCTCCTGCGGGGTGGTAACAATTACTGCACCGGTGAGCGGGAGTGTTTGGCTTAGAGTAAGCTGTATATCACCGGTCCCGGGAGGCATATCGAACAGTATAAAATCAAGATCGCCCCATACTACATCACTCATGAACTGCTTCAGCGCGCTGGAAGCCATCGGACCTCGCCATACAACTGCTGTCCCCTCTTCCATTAGAAACCCGATGGACATAACCTCGACTCCATACTGCTCCATCGGCACGAGCTTGTTTTTCCCGTCAACCTTTGTTACGGATGGTTTTCCTTTTAAGTTCATCATTAAGGGAATAGAAGGTCCGTATATGTCGGCATCAATTATACCAACCCTAAATCCGAGTGACCTCAGGGCACAGGCAAGATTTACAGTAACGGTTGATTTACCAACTCCCCCTTTGCCTGACGCAACTGCGATCGTATTCTTTACTTTGGGTATTATGGTAGATTTCTTCGTATTCTTGTGTTCAAGTACGGCTGGTTCAAAATCAATATTTACTTCTTCAAGGTTTGGAAATTCTATCTTCAGCATCTCCGAAATTTCATTCCTTAATTTATCAAGTGAGGAATCCGTTAAGTCCGAAGTTCCTAAAATTACCGTGAGTGAATTTCCTTTGAGAGAAATGCCTTTGATAAACCTGAGTGATGCAAAATCTTTTTTTAACACCGGATCTCTAAATCTGGCAATTACTTCAATGATCTTTTCTTCGTTCATTAACTTATTTATAATTATTCATATAAAGTATAACTTAGCCAAATTACAAAATTTTGAAAATGTATTAAATCGGTAACTGAATAAATAGTAACTTTTAGCAAAAACTAACTAAATTGATTTTAGTAAGATAAATAAATAATTTAATAGTTATAAAAGAAGTAAATGTTAGATAGGAAGTCCAAATTCTGGCTTGTTTTATTAATTATCGGAGCAATTTTCTGGCTCGGAGCGGTAAATGTTCGATTTATTATAGGCAACGAACTGCTGATATACGATGAGTTTAACTTTAGGGTCAGTATCCCGCCGGACGAGGAAAATGTGATATTTAAAATGGTTTCTAACTCTAACATAGTGGTAATGATCGCTTATGTTGTTACCTTTTTCAGCGCATTAATGTTTACTATAAAGTCTAAAATAAACATTAAAGAAAACCCATGGTTTCTGATGTGCTGTATATTGTTTTTTGTTTTCGCACCGATAGAATTCTACATGTCATATATAGATCTTAAATTTGTTCTTCTCTATCATTCAAATCCTCCGAACCATGACGAGCTCCTCGAGTTGTTTGGCGAAAGGATCGGATTTTTAAAAGGTGCACCCTGGGTTGCGTTGTTAAGTTACTACACAATAATAGCAATAGCGGTTATACAGCCTCTTAAGAAAACTCACGAACAGCTCGAAGAAGAAAAACGCAGAGCAATTGAGCATTCCTACACTTATACATACCACGAAGAGGACGACCTCATGATAAAGGAAAGTGAGGATATGTAAGTTGGCAAAACATGTAATAAAAAAAGCTCCGAAAAAACAAACCGATCCACAAAAAGAAGAAACAATAAACGAACTTATAGAAATATTCAATAAGTTGGAATTTACCGTTAGGGTTGAGAAAGGAAGATTCAAAGGCGGATTTTGTCTTCTGAGGGAAGACAGATTATTTCTTATTAATAAAGATCTTGAGCAGGATAAAATAATCAATATCCTCGCTAGAAATCTTGCTTCACTGGGAATAGATAAGGTATTTATGAAGCCTAATCTAAGAGAATTAGTAGAAAATGCACTGGTTAATGATGAGTAATATATGAAAGTAACAATTCTTGGCACTGGCACTTCACAAGGTGTCCCGGTAATAGGTTGCGGATGCCGAACATGTACATCCCAAAATCCCAAAGACAGAAGATTAAGAACATCAGCATATATAGATATCGACGGGCAAAAACTTTTAATAGATACTTCAGCCGACTTTCGACAGCAGATGTTGCTAAATAAGCTCGATGATGTAGATGCAGTTCTTTACACACATCATCATATAGATCACATAGCAGGAATGGATGATCTAAGGCAGATCAATCAACGTTTGGATAAATTTATAGACCTTTACGGAAACGATCTCACAATGGATGAGATTTCCATTACATTCCGATATGTTTTTGATGAATATTTGATTAACCATAAGGCTGTTCCACTAGTAAATATTCACAGAATAGAAAATAAGCCGTTTAAAATTGTCAATACCGAGATACTACCTATCGAAGTAATTCATGGAAGGCTCCCGATATTCGGATACAGAATTCATAATTTTGCCTATATAACGGACGCAAGTTATATCCCCGAGGAAGAAGAACATAAGCTGGAAGGTCTTGACGTTCTTATATTGAATGCGTTACGCATAAGACCTCATCCGACGCATTTTAATTTGGAGCAGGCAACGGAACTCGCCCTAAAATACAAAGCAAAGAAAACCTACTTTACACATATTACACATGATATATTTCACGATGAGATAAGCGCTTCACTACCTCCAAACATTTTTTTAGGTTATGACGGTCTAACTTTTGAATTAGAATAAACACAATTGAAAGAAACATTAATTAAAGCCACACGGGAAGCCGGCAGGATTATTAAAGAGAATTTCGCCGGTGAATTTGATATTGAAAGCAAAGGAAACGTCACGGCGAATATTGTCACGGAGATAGATAAAAAAGTCGAAGCTAAAGTGATAGAGATAATTAAAGCAGACTTTCCCGATCATGGTATAGTTGCAGAAGAGATCGGTGAAATAGATGAAAGCGCTGTGGTACGCTGGATAATCGATCCCATAGACGGTACTACTAACTTCGCACACTCCCTACCAATTTGCTGTGTCTCTATAGGAATAGAGAAAAACGGTGAAGTCATAATGGGGGCAGTGTATAATCCTTTAATGGAAGAATTCTATTTCGGAGAAAAAGGAGGCGGAGCATTTTTGAACGATAAAAGGATCTCCGTTTCAAAGACTGATGTAATGGAGTTATGTCTCTTCGTTACGGGATTCCCTTATGACACAAGCAGAAATCCACATAACCCTCTTGGAGTTTTCGGCGAGGTAGTAATGATGGACATACCTGTGAGAAGGCTTGGATCCGCGGCACTCGACTTATGCTGGGTAGCTTGTGGCAGATTCGACGGTTTCTGGGAATACAATTTGAATCCCTGGGATGTCGCCGCCGGCTACATTATTGCAAAGGAAGCTGGAGCAAATGTTACAGATTTTACGGGAAATGAGCTATCTATATACAAAGGAGAGATACTTGCAACAAACGGTTTAATCCATGATAAACTACTAGATGTAATTAAAAAGGCGGCAAGAAAAAACGAGGAAAGTTAAATCTTCTTTAGAGTTTCTATCATTTCTAGCACAGCTAATGCGCTTTCATAACCTTTATTTCTTTCAGCATTAATCGGGTCGTCCAGACTCCTTTCATACGCCTGTTCAGCAGTATAGCAGGTCAGCACACCAAATCCAATTGGTATCTCGAACTCACACGCTATAGAATTGATTAGGGTTGAAACTGAATTACAAATATATTCAAAATGAGCAGTTTCACCCTTTATTAAACACCCTAGAGCAATTAAACCATCATACTTATTGCCGGTACAAAGCTTTTTTAATGTGATGGGAATTTCATACGCACCGGGGACGCGTATGACGTCAATATTTGACTCGGGGACACCTTTCTCAGAAAGAGCCTGTAAAGCACCCTTTAAAAGTTTTTCTGTTATTGGTGTATTGAATTTGCTAACGACGATCCCTATTCGGCAGGAACTGATCAAAAGAGGCGTCTCCTCATATTAACAATATTGTAGGAGGGAATGACGTAGTTGCCCATGTTTCCATATTCCCTATCGTAGATACCGTGAAAATCGGAACCTCCGCTTACAAGTAGAAAGTTATCTGATGCAATGGTCGAAAAATATTCTATATCTTCACGACCATGTGAAGGATGGATCACTTCAACTCCATCCAGTCCATATTTAAGAAGTTCGTCTAACATTTCACCTCTAACCATTTTTCCGGGATGCGCCACGAACGAAAGTCCGCCTATAGACGAAATGAGTTGTATGGCTTCCTTGGCATTCGGTACGGGCTTTTTGACAAAGGCAGGTTTACCGTCACCAATGTACTTCATAAAAGCCTCTGCTCGTGTTTTTACAAACCCTTCTTTAACAAGAGCCTTTGCAACATGAGGTCTGCCGACAGAAATATCTTCCGAAAGATCAGCTGTAATACTATCGATGGTGATCCTGCTTCCCATATCGTTAAGCTTCGATATCATATGTTGCAGGCGTGTGATTCTGGCATACCTCAAAGAAGTAAGAAACTTTAGTAGATTTTCGCTTTTATGATCGATGAAATAACCGAGAATATGGACTTCCTTGTCCATCAATCCCGTACTGAGCTCTACTCCGGGAATAACTTTTATTCCTACTCTTTCACCATATTCAATCGCTTCATCGAGCCCATTAACATTGTCATGGTCCGTAATGCTAATAATAGATAAACCAACCTTTAATGCCTGATTAATCAGTTCCTTCGGCGATAATTTACCATCAGAGAAACTGGTGTGCATATGCAGGTCAGCCTTAATATTTTCTTTAGCGAAATTCATTGGATGAGTGTATAATTTAAAATAGCTATATCTGGTTGAATTTTAAAGGTATTATTTAAACCAGTTTACTATAAAATTGGGTTAAATCGTTCTTTTTCATCATTTAATTGAACAAAAATAATACATATATTATGAAAATTTACTAATTTGAACATAGTTTTATTGACAGGGGGGCTATCATCGGAGCGTGAAGTTTCCCTAACATCCGGAAAAAGTATTGCTGCGGGGCTTAGAGAAGCCGGTCATAATGTTAGAGTAGTTGATCCAATTTATGGCGATAAAGAGGTTAGTGAAGAAAAGATTTTTGAAAATACTGTAAAACGTGACTACCCTACAGCAGAAGCATTAAATGAATTAAAAAGAACTGCCGACAGAAATATTATTACGTGCATTAATTCTCAGCTCTTTGATAATACAGACATCGTTTTTCTCGGTTTGCATGGAAAACTTGGCGAGGACGGAAGGATACAAACCCTTCTGGAGATGCGCGGGCTAAAATATACCGGCTCAGGTATCTTATCATCAGGAATCGCTCTAGATAAAAATCTCTCCAAGATACTCTTCCGTTACTATGACATCCCCACACCGGAGTGGATGGTGATCGAAAAGAGTGCTCCTATTGATCATGAAGAGGTAAATAAGTTGATTTCAAGTAAGATCGGATTTCCAAATGTCGTTAAACCAATCGATGAGGGATCAACTGTGGGACTGACGATAGTACAACCGGATGTGGAGGACGTTGAGCTTCCAAACGCACTTGAAACGGCATTTAAATATTCCGATAGAGCTATAATCGAGCAGTACATTAAAGGACGCGAGCTGACAGTAACTATAATGGGCAAGGATGCATACCCGGTTATCGAAATAAGACCTAAGGATGGTTTTTATGATTATGAGCATAAGTACACTAAGGGAATGACAGAATATATATGCCCTGCCGAACTTTCAAAAGAAACTGAGGAAATGACCAAAAAGTATGCAATGATGGCACATAAAGTTTGTGGATGCTCTGTCTATTCAAGAGTTGATTTCATCATGGATGAAAATGACAATGTTTACTGTCTGGAAGTTAATACGTTACCCGGAATGACGTCTACATCCCTGGTTCCTAAATCGGCAAATGCACTTGGAATGAGTTTTAGTGATCTTTTAAACAAAATAATAGAACTTTCATTAACGCATTAAAGCTAATGGAAGAAAAAGAACAAATAAAAAGCGATCCCCGCAAAAAAGAAGGTCTTATAACTGTAATTGCAAGGTTCATAAAGTACAATAAGTATTTTGCGTTATTTGTATTGGTTCTGCTTGTTCTTGTATATATGACTGTATTTGGAAATAAAGGACTGCTTCATAGAGTACAGATGGAAAGGGAAAAACAGCAACTCGAAGAGCAGCTCAAAGCAGAAACCGAAAGGACAAAGCAACTTCAAAAGGAAGTTGATGATCTGAATAAATCTGACGATAAAATAGAAAAAGTAGCCCGTGAAAAATACGGCTTAACAAAAGAAGGTGAAAAAATTTATAAAGTCACTGTTGATTCTACCAAATAATGGAAAACATAATTAAAACTCTCGAAGACCTGCTAAAGATAAACTCTCCCAGCGGGTACACAGAAGAAGTAATAAATTATATTGAAGACCTGTTCGAAAAGAGCGGGCTCTACATTTCGAAAACGAACAAAGGGTCGCTCTTTGTTTCATTCAGCGATAAACCGCGCCTTGTCCTTGCCGGTCACATCGATACTCTTGGCGGAATGGTCAAGCAGGTAAAACCTAATGGAAGTTTGGAAATAACACAGGTAGGTGGTTTTCACATGAATTCCATCGAAGGTGAATATGTAACAGTTAGAAATTATGACGGTAAATTATTTACTGGAACATTCCTAATGAATAATCCGGCTGACCATGTGAATAAAGAGCTGGGATCTGCCAAAAGATCGCCTGAAAACATGTCCATCCGGTTGGATGAAAAAGTTAAATCTAACGCAGACGTAAAAAAACTTAACATCGGGGTAGGAAATTTTGTTTTCTTTGATAGGAGGTTCGAGTATACAAAAAGCGGGTTTGTAAAAAGCAGATTTCTTGATAATAAAGCATGCTCTGCTGTATTGATAGAAATAATCAAGGAAATGCTTAAGAAAAAAGCAAAAAGTGAAACGGGATTTTATTTTTCCAACTACGAAGAAGTAGGGCACGGAGCTTGTGTAGGTATTCCCTCTTCAGTAGAAGAACTACTTGTCCTGGATATGGCAGTTGTAGGAGACGGGTGTACGGGTAGGGAAGATGCAGTTTCTATCTGCGCAAAGGACTCAACCGGACCATACGACTTCAAAATGACCGAAGGCCTTAGAACACTTGCTAAGAAAAGCAAAATAGATTACGAAATAGACATTTACCCATATTACGGATCGGATGGAAGCGCGGCACGCAGCGCTGGATTAGACGCAAGAGTAGCATTGATAGGACCCGGTGTTTCAGCTTCACACGGTATGGAGAGGACTCATGTTAAAGGACTCGAAGCCACGTATAAACTCACAAAATCTTATATTGAATTTTTCAATAGGAAAGGAAAGTAATTGAAACGAGTTGTATCAGGAATAAAACCCACCGGCGACACAACAATAGGTAATTATCTCGGGGCTATGAAAAGATGGCCTCTAAATCAGGAAAATCAGGAAAGCCTTTTCTTTGTTGCCAATCTCCATGCGTTGACATATAGACAAGATGCAGAAGTATTGACGGGGAGGACATTAGATACAGTTGCATGGTTACTGACAGTCGGAGTAAATCCGGACATTTCTGTTATCTTCGTGCAATCAATGATACCGGCTCACAGTGAGATATGCTGGATACTGAATAACTACACAACAATGGGTGAGCTCGGGAAAATGACACAGTACAAAGACAAATCTCAGAAAATGGGAAGCCAGGGACAGTTAGTGGGATTATTTGATTACCCGGTCTTAATGGCCGGTGATATTATTTTATATGATGCAGATGAGGTTCCTGTCGGCGATGATCAAAAACAACACGTTGAGCTCACACGAAACATTGTAAACCGGTTCAACAATGCGCACGGCGAAACATTTAAAATGCCAAAACCGACCTTCGCACAGGGTTTCTCGCGGATAATGAACCTCAGCGATCCCGCTCAGAAAATGGGTAAGAGTGATGAATCCGATGGAAATGTATATTTGAAAGACTCACGTGAACAAATAATTAAAAAATTCAAACGGGCTGTAACGGATTCTGATAATGAGATTTCTTTCAATGAAGAAACCAAGCCCGCTATAAGCAACCTATTAAGCATTTATTCAGGCTTTGCGGACAAATCCATACCGGACATTGTTAATGAATACAAAGGCGAAGGATATGGAAAGTTCAAAACCGATCTGGGTGAGCTCGTTGCAGATAAAATAACAGAACTTCAGAAAACTTTTGATAGTTACAGAAATAACGAGAGCGATTTACTGAAGATAATAGCTTCAGGGAATGCCCGTGCTTCAGCCCTGGCTGATGCTAAGGTAAATGAAGTAAAATCAAAGTTAGGGTTGCTCTAATGTACGGGTTTTTCAATTGTTTTAATGGCATAAATTTATTTAATTATCGCACAAAATATCACATCATAAACATAATCAGTCCTATAAAGAAACTCATTTACCTTTTTAGAATTATTGTTCACGATCCCGGTGGGTTGAAACTTTTTACCGTAAAATACACTAAAACTATATATTAAGAGATTAATTATTTAGTCTCTTAGTTAATTATTCATATTGACATTGGAAATTAATAACCATAATTTTTTTTGATAAAGACCGTCAAAAGTGGCTAAAATAGACGAAAAAGATAAAGAAATTCAGGAATCGTTAAAGAGATCAGGTGAGATTCCTAAGCATATTGCCATAATAATGGACGGTAACGGCAGGTGGGCAAAGGCAAGAGGTTATTCAAGAAACAAAGGACATAGAGAGGGTGTACATTCGGTTAGGGATACTGTTGAGGTGTGCGGTCAATTAGGTGTAAAATATCTTACATTATATACATTCTCGACCGAAAACTGGAAAAGACCCGAAACTGAAGTGACGCTTTTAATGAAGCTATTGATAAGGGCTTTAAAAGATGAGACTGATAATCTCAATAAAAATAATGTAAAATTTATTTGTACAGGAGACCTTGAGAAACTTCCTGAGGATGTTTTCCATGAACTTCTCGATGCGATAGAAAAAACAAAGAACAATACCCTGCTCACACTTAACTTAGCATTGAGCTACAGCGGGCGATGGGACATTGTTAATGCGGCAAAAAAACTTGCACAGGACGCTCTTGATGGTAAAATAAATGTTGATGAAATTGATGAAGATTTGTTTTCAAAATATCTGGCATTAAAAGACCTCCCCGATCCGGATCTGCTGATCAGAACGGGTGGCGATTACAGAATAAGCAATTTCCTTTTATGGCAAGCCGCTTATTCGGAGCTGTATATCGAGCACAGTTTTTGGCCCGATTTCAGGAGAAATTTATTATATAAAGCTATCATTGAATATCAAAAGAGAGAAAGAAGATATGGAATGATCAGCGAACAGTTAAATGAACAAAACTCACAAAAGACAAAAATTCTGATCAAAGAGTATGAGAATGCTAAATTTGACAAGTAAAATATTTTTAGTACTGTTATTAGGATTTATACTACTTCCGGTGGTTTCCTTTGCACAAGATGGTCCTCAAACATATAGGATCGTCAGTATAACGACCACTGGTAACAAACTTTATGATTCGAGAACGATCGTAAGTTATTCAGGACTAAGTGTTGGCGATGAAATTGCAATTCCATCCGATGCATCCAGAGAAGCTATTAAAAAACTATGGAATCTAGGTTTATTCTCCGATATTAGCATGTACATAGACAGAGTTGTAGGAAACGAGGCTTACCTGGTTATCGATGTAAAAGAATTGCCCCGGGTTGAATCGGTTGTAATCAAAGGCAATAAAGAGATCTCGACTGATGATCTAAAATCTAGAATTGATATTGTACCGGGAGAGGTCGTCAGCAATCAGAAACTGAAGGATGTCGAGTTTAACCTTGAAAAATATTACCAGGAAGAAGGCTATGCGCTTGCTGAAGTTACAGTTGATGAATTAATATCGGCTACAAATGAAGCAAGGATTAGGGTCACTGTTGACGAGGGGAAGGAATTAAGTGTCGAGAAGATACGTTTCAAAGGAAATAAATCAATTTCATCAGGTGATTTGAGGGGAGCCATGGAAAACACCTCGGAAGGTGTATGGTGGCAGTTTTGGAACAGTAGCACGTTTGATAAAAAGAAATTCCAGGATGATATTAAACTCATAGAAGCATACTACAAGGAGAGAGGTTATAAAGATGCTACAGTTAAGGATTATAGCCTCGATGTCTCACCGAATAAAGAGGATCTAACTATTACAATAGATATTGACGAAGGATCTAAATACCGTCTGAATAATGTTAATTTCACAGGAAATGAAGTATATAAAGATTCGCTCCTTGTATCAATTTTAGATATGAAAAGGGGCGATGTATATAATCTACGAAAGCTCCAGGAAAACCTGTATGGCAATGAAAACGAAACAGACATAAGCTCTCTCTATCTTGATAGAGGTTATTTGGCTTTTAATGCCGAAACAGAAGAAAAAATCGTTGACGGAAATAAGATTGATTTAACTATCAAGATCACGGAGAATAACCAGTTTAGGATCGGATTAGTAGGCTTTGAAGGAAACGAAAAGACAAGAGATAAGGTGTTAAGACGAGAATTATATTCTATCCCCGGTGACTATTTTACAAAAACGAGTGTGAAAAGAAGCTTACAACAGCTAAACTCTTTGAACTATTTTAACCCGGAAAAGCTAACTCAGCAGATCATTCCCGCAAATGATTCAACCGTAAACATAACCTACGTTGTCGAAGAAAGATCATCCGATCAGTTCAATGCTTCTGTCGGATACAGCGCTAGCTTTGGGTTCACCGGCTCACTTGGGTTGACATTCAATAACTTTGACCTTGCCAGACCACTTTCCGGCGGTGCAGGACAAATACTTAATTTTAACTGGCAATTTGGTGAGTCCGGTACATACAGAACGTTCGCAATTGGCTTCACAGAGCCCTGGCTTTACGGTACACCAACACTTCTGGGAGTAAACCTTTTTGACACCCGAACAAATTACAATAGTATTGATATTCAGGAAACAGGTGGGTATTTAAGTCTTGGGAGAAGGTTTAAATTCCCCGATGACTATTTCAGGGGCGACTGGGTATTGAAATTCCAGAGAACGGATACGAAAAGTGGTGCAGGAATCTATGAGGAAGGAACCCGCTCACAATTCAGCTTAAGGCAGACAATTACAAGATCAACCGTTTTTGATCCGGTATTCCCTACTTCCGGAACTCGAGTCTCAAACTCAACTGAATTGGCAGCCGGACCATTGATTGGAAATATCGGTTTTATAAAGAATATCTTTACCACCGAAACATATACGAGAATTTTCAGAGATAACAGTCTTACGTTGTATTCTACTTTTAATTTCTCATTTATTAATTCTATAACGACAGATAATTACCTCCCGCCAAATGAAGTTTTCTTTATGGGAGGAAACGGATTAACATATAACACAATTGCTCTAAGAGGATATGATGATAGGACTATCGGACCAAAAAACTCAACAGGAACAGCAATCGGCGGAACTGTTGCATTAAAATACGGTCTGGAACTCAGATACCCACTATCATTGGATCCGCTCCCTGTATTCGTACTGGCATTTGCTGAAGCAGGTAATATATGGAGCAGTTTCCAAAAGACAGATCCGTTCAATTTAAGGAGATCTGTTGGTGGTGGCGTCAGGCTTTTACTTCCTGCTGTCGGAATGATCGGATTTGATATGGGATATGGTATTGATAGACTTGCTGTTGATGGACAGCAGCCCGAATGGCTATTTCACTTCCAATTCGGTAGAGGATTTTAACTAATAAAATAATATTTTAACTATATAAGGAGAAATTTTTTGAAAAACCATTTAAAAGTAATATTTTCCATCTTTGCCGTTTCATCAGTACTTATTTTGAGCGGTAATGCGTCAGCCCAGGTAAATGTAGGGTTTGTGGATAGTGAAGTAATTATAAAACAGCTTCCCGAAGCACAGCAGGTACAAAAACAACTTGAAGATCTGCAAAAGCTTTACGTAGATACAATAACAACAAAGGAAAATGAACTAAAAGAAAAAGCCGAAACCTTTCAGACCAAGTATCAACAAGCTCAAACCGACATTCAAAACGGCACTATAACGTCTCAGGACCAAATAGACGCGATCCAGAGCGAACTGGAAGCTATGCAAACAGAAATTAGAACCCTGGACGAGGGGCTCACGATCTATAAACAAAAAGTGCAAAACGATCTGATTCAAAAACAAGGAGAGTTATTCCAGCCTGTCAAGGAAAAGATCACAAAAACAATTGAGGATGTTGCAAAAGAAATGAAGATCAGCTTTGTTTTTGATAAAGCAGACGGTACCATGCTTTATGGAGATAAAAAATATGATATTACTTTTAAAGTGCTGGACAAACTAAAATAACTATCACTCGAAAATGAATTCACACCAAAGATATATATTCCTTGCTGTATTGGCATTACTATTTTGCGGGTATATACTTCCTGCTTCTGCACAGACTAAGGTTGGATATATAGACTCAAAGAAGATCATTGACGCGATGCAGGAAACACAGGATGCAAAGTCAAGGCTTGATAATCTTGTTGCAGAATGGCAAACCGAACTAAAGGTATTACAGGACAGCCTCAAAGCCATGAAAGAAGATTATGAAAACAAGAAACTGATACTTACTGACCAGCTTAAGCAGCAACTTGAGCAGGAAATAAAGGACATGGAAGCTCAGGTAGAAGATTTCAAAATACAGAAATTTGGTGAAAATGGGGAATACTTTCAAAAACAGGTGGAATTCATGAAGCCCGTGCATGACAAGATATTTTCTGCTATCCAAAAAGTTGCAAGTGAAGATGATTATGATTACATTTTCGATAGAAATAGTGAAATACTTCTGCTCTACGTAAACGAAAGATATGATATTACGGCAAAGGTCCTGGAACTTGTACAGGGACCATAAGATATCCGTAATCTAAACACAATAATGAAATTAAACGAAATATCCGAATTACTGGATGCCGAATTAGACGGCGATCCTGACCTGGAGATAAATAACGTAGCCAAAATAGAAACAGCCAATCCTGATGAGATAACTTTTATCTCAAACCCCCTATATGAAAAACATTTCGGAACTACCAGCGCCGGCGCAATAATTATTTCAAAAGAGTTTGAACCCTCTGCAAAGCGTACGGATATTTCCGTCCTGCGAGTACATGACCCATACAGATCTTTCCTTATATTACTGGACAAATTCGACGAACATGCTGGAGACGACTATGACGGGATTTCGGACGACTGTCACATTGGGAATGACGTCGAACTGGGAAACGACTTATATATAGGTGAGTTTACCACCATATCAGATAAATGCTCAATAGGTGATAACACAAAGATTTATCCTAACTGCAGTATCGGAAAAGGTGTGAAGATAGGTGATAACTGCTTAATATATCCGAACATCACAATTTATAAATACTGTGAAATTGGAAACAATGTGATCCTTCACTCCGGATCGGTAATAGGATGTGATGGTTTTGGACAGGCTCGACAGGAAGACGGCTCCTACATTAAGATACCCCAAAATGGAATAGTGAAGATCGAAGATGATGTAGAAATTGGTGGCAATTGTACTATCGACCGGGCAACCATTGGGGAAACCTTGATCGGGAAAGGTGTTAAGATAGATAACCAGGTTCAGATTGCTCATAATGTTGTAATAGAAGAAGATACAGTCATTGCTTCACAGGTAGGAATAGCAGGGTCGACAAAGATTGGTAAAAGGTGTATGATAGGTGGTCAGACAGGAATTGTCGGACATATAACTATTTGCGATGACGTTATGATAGGGGCATCCGTAGGAGTTTCTAAATCAATTGAGAAACCTGGACTTTACACAGGCTATAGAGCAAAACCCAACACTGAAAACCTTAAGCAGGAAGCTCGCATTAACAACCTTTCGGATCTCGAGGAAAGGGTCAAAAACCTTGAAGAAAAGGAAACATATAGAACAAAAACTACAAAATAGATGTTAGAAAAACAGCGCACTATCGGAAAACCCGTTACTCTCTCCGGAAGAGGCCTCCATACAGGTAATGAATCAAATATGACATTCAGACCTGCTCCCGAAGATTACGGAATCAGGTTTATAAGGACAGATAAGGAAAACTCGCCTGAAATCCCTGCAGATATAGAACACGTAATAGATATTTCACGAGGTACAACAATTGCCAAGGATGGTGTTGAAGTTCATACTGTCGAGCATGTACTAGCTGCTATCATGGGATGCGAGATCGATAATATAATTGTCGAATTGGATTCTAACGAACCACCGGTTATGGACGGTAGCGCAAAAGATTATGTTGAAACATTATCAAATGCCGGGATAGTCGAGCAAAATGCCAAACGTGATTACCTGATTATCGAAGATACTGTTCATTATCATGACGAAGAGGGGCACGTTGATATAGTTGCGCTTCCTCTCAAAGATGATTTCCGTATATCAGTAATGATTGATTACAATAACCCGGCTTTAGGTGTACAGCACTCTGGCTTGTTTAATCTTCAAAAAGAATTCCGAACGGAATTTGCTCCATCAAGAACATTTTGTTTCCTAAAGGAGATAGAATATCTGCAAAAGCAAGGTTTGATCAAAGGGGGTGATATAAATAACTCGATTGTAATAGTAGATCAGGATATAAATGAAGAGGACTTCGGTCCGCTTAAGAAAAAGCTTGGAATACAGGATAGTGTGATACTAGGATCAAATGGCATACTGAATAATAAGGAATTGAGGTTCAAAAATGAACCGGCACGGCATAAAGTGCTGGATCTAATTGGTGACCTTGCTCTAATTGGCGCCCCTATAAAGGGACAGATACTTGCAGCACGCCCGGGACACAAATCCAATGTAGAGTTTACAAAGATCCTTCGAAAGCTGTATCTCCAAAAAAAGATCGAAAAGAAATTCCAGGTAATGAAATCGGGAGATGTCATATTCGATATAGAAAAAATTCTCGATATCATGCCGCACCGATATCCATTCCTCCTGGTCGATAAAATACTGGAAATGGATTATGAAAAGAACAGAATAGTAGGACTTAAAAACGTTACCTATAATGAGCCATTTTTCCAGGGACATTTCCCAAGGAAAAGAGTAATGCCGGGTGTTTTAATAGTAGAGGCTATGGCACAATGCGGTTTTATATTACTCATGAATGAGATTGAGAATATAAAGGAAAAAATGGTTTATTTTGCCTCGATCGAGAAAGTAAAATTTAGAAAACCTGTCGTTCCGGGAGATCAACTTGTATTTGAGATGTTCCTTCTTTCCAGCAAACGTGGCATTTGTAAGATAGGTGGCAAGGCTTATAAAAATTACATCGGTGGTGAGCTGGCATGCGAAGGCGAGTTCATGGCTGCCATCGTTGATATTAATTAACGTCAGTAAGAGCCTCTATACCGGGTAATTTCTTACCTTCAAGGTACTCAAGAGATGCTCCGCCCCCTGTAGATACATGAGTAACACTATCTTGAAGTCCTGCCTTTGCTATTGCGCTGGCAGAATCTCCTCCTCCAACTATAGTGATCGCGCCATTTTCTGTTGCTTGGGCAAGAGCCTTGGCGATTTCGAATGTTCCTTTTGCAAAGTTCTCCATCTCAAATACTCCCATCGGTCCATTCCATACTATTGTTTTTGATAAAAGTATGCGTTCTTTGAATAATGTTATAGTTTCCTGTCCAATATCCATTCCCATCCATTCATCATATTCCGGTGTAACAAGGTCAAACTCGAGCACTTTTATTTCGGCATCATTCTCAAATTTATTTGCAAAAACAACGTCGATTGGTAACAAAATGTGCTTACCCGCTTTTTTCGCATTGTTCAGGATATCCCTCGCAAGGTCTACTTTATCTTCTTCAAGAATAGATTTTCCAATATTAAGCCCGAGGGCTTTATAAAAGGTAAACATCATTCCCCCCCCAATAAGAATAACATCTGCCTTATCGAGAAGATTTTGTATTACGTCTATTTTTCCTGATATTTTAGACCCGCCAAGTATTGCACAAAGAGGACGTTTAGGATCTTCGACTGCAGAAGATAAGTACATGATTTCCTTTTTCATCAAATAACCTGCTGCGCATTGGTCAATATAATGTGTTACACCCTCAGTTGAAGCGTGAGCCCTATGAGCTGTTCCAAAAGCATCATTCACATAAATATCTCCATATGAAGCTAATTTCTTTGCAAATCCGGGATCATTCTTTTCTTCCTCTTTATAAAATCGAAGATTTTCCAATAAGAGTATCGATCCTTTCTCCATCCCATCAATTATTAGATCATTTCCTTCCCCAATACAATCATCCGTAAAAAGTACTTCTTTATCCAAAAGATCGGATAAACGTTTTGCCGTTACTTTTAATGAGTATTTAGGATTAACCTCACCTTTAGGGCGGCCGAGATGGCTCATAAGGATACATTTCCCGCCATTTTCAATGATGGCTTTTATTGTCGGAAGTGATTCTACGATCCTCTTATCATCGGTGATATTTCCGTTTTCATCGAGTGGAACATTGAAATCAACTCTTACAAGAATTCTTTTTCCATTAATGGAATTACTTTTTATAAGATCATCGAGGGTCAGTTTTCGCATAAAATGAATTAGTTTTTAATAATCTACAAAAAACTAATTATAGAATTGAGTCAGAACGGTGTCATCTACAAAAGACAATAAAAAAACCCCTTCGGAGTTAACCGAAGGGGTTTGATATAAGTGTAATACTTAAATTACTTGAGAAGTACCATTTTCTTAACTTCTACGAAATCTCCAACTTGGAGTCTGTAGAAATAAGTACCACTTGACAAGTTCGAACCGTCAAAATCAGCAATAAATTCGCCAGCTGTGAGCTGTTGATTTATTAATGTTTTGACTTCTCTTCCGAGCATATCATAAACCTTCAGGCTTACGAGACCTGCTTTTGGAATTGAGAAGTTGATCTTTGTCGATGGGTTGAATGGATTAGGATAGTTTTGTCCTAATACATATCTATCTGGTGTCTGATTGTTATTAGAGATAATTTGGGTAATGTTTCCGCTATAGAAACAAATATGCCATGCTCTAAGTGAACCTGTGTCACCACCGGCTCTGTCATGCATTGTAAGTACCCAGTTACCGTTCATTTCTGATGCTGCACCACCTGATCTTACAAAGTGCTTCTTCAGAGAGTCAACACCTGATCTACCACCGGCTAAGTATTGTCCAGCAGGAGGAGGAACTGTATTGCTACCGTTAGTATTAACAATTGGATTGTTTGAAGAATCTGTTAAAGCAATACCAAATAGATTGTCTCCACTATTACCGAAAGAACCGGTTCCCATCCACGCAAACAGTGAGTCAACCTGACCACCGTGTGAAAGATCGAATATGAGGTCACCGACCCATGTATGGATAACTGTATCCATCACAACTGTGATATCATCAAGAGTACCCATGTTATTAGGTACCTTTATGGTGTCTCTTGCTGTTCCTGTCATGTTGTCAGGAATTGATACCCAGATACCGCCACGGTTGAAGCAGAGTGAACCGCCGCCGCCGCCCATGGAAGCAAGTTTGTATCCAGTAATAGCATAGTTCTGCCAGTTAAGGATAAGTACAAGATTTCCACCATCTTTTACTATTTCAGCACCACCTGCGATTTCCGCAGCTGTTTGACCGAAAGTATAGGTGTTCATTAATGTACCTGCACCACCGGAGAGTCTATACTTTACTACGCTTGAGTTTGTACCTGTTCCTTGGTCCCAAATCCAAAGAGTAGCAGTATCAACGTGTACGTTACCGCTATCCCAGCCTGCACCATACTTACCTGTCAAAGTACTTACAACAGTACCTCTTACAGCACCTGAAGTATCATGACAAATAATGTTACCGCTGAAGTTTGAGTTCCAGAAACCTTTTCTGTTTGGATCGTATGCAATCATCCTGAACTGTGCACCACCAACCGAGAATGTGCCAACAGTACCTAAAGTTGCATTTAACTTATAAAGAGTTGATGAAGCTGCACCACCGAATAAGTATTCGGTTGCACCAGACATTCCAATAGTCATATCTCTAACAGCACCTACGTATGTACCGGAGTCAGAGACAGTTCCTGGACCACCACCTGGACCATCATTGTTGATCCTATAATAAGTAGTACTATTCCATCTATTGTTATAGTACTTTCCATTCCATAGAATACCACCTACTGTACCACCGTTTTGTCCGGCGATAAGAGAGTAGTTGTAGTTCCACATGGTTGGGTAAAAACCTCCAGGAGGAGTAGTATCTGCCTGAATATTTCCGTTTTGAGTTACTTCGGAAACAGTCGGAGCTAGATCATTTGGCTGGTCTCCATTGATGGAATAGAATCCAAGTAAACCAATGGAAACAAAAGCAGCCAGAAGGAAAATGGTTGAAATTTTCAATTTCATTTTTTCACCCCTTTTTGATTTAGGTTGTTTGGTTGAAATTTTTAAATATACTACGGTTTGAATATCAATTGGATATAATCCGATGGGAATTATACTTAATCAATACTCGCCATAAGAATACTTATTTAAAACTTTAAAAACAACTATAAAATTTAAACTTTGATAATATCATAAATATACGCAAAAAGCCCCTGAATTGCATATTTCAGGGGCTTTTGTATACTTAAAATAAAATAAGTTATTTCAAGCTCTTATTTGAGGAGTACCATTTTCTTCACTTCGACGAAATCTCCTACCTGAATCCTGTAAAAATAGGTTCCGCTGGCTAGAGTTGATCCGTCAAAATCAGCAATAAATTCACCTGCTGATAATTGCTCACTAACTAGTGTTTTGACCTCTCTGCCAAGCATATCATATACCTTTAAGCTTACAAATCCAGCCTTAGGTATTGAGAAGTTGATCTTTGTCGATGGGTTGAATGGATTTGGATAATTCTGACTTAATACATACCTATCAGGTGTTTCATTTCCATTTGAGAATACTTGAGTGATATTTCCACTGTGGAAACAAATTGACCACCTTCTTAATTGTCCGCTATCCTGTGTTGCCGCATCTCTAACCCAAAGGATCCACTGACCCTGCATCTGGGTTGGAGGTCCTCCTGGTCTTACAAAGTGTTTCTTAAGTGAGTCGACACCTGTCCTGCCACCCGGGAGATAAGTACCTCCTGACGGATTTGTAGTATTGCTTAGAGAACTGATAGCAGTACTTGAGGAATCTGAGAATCTAACATCGATCATGTTACTTGTACTGTTGCCAAATGTTCCTGTACCCATTCTACTGCATAATGTATCTGTCTGACCACCATGGCTCAGTTGTGCAATTATATCACCTATATATGTATGCACAAGAGAATCAATGCTTACAGTAATATCATCGAGTGTTCCCATATTGTTGGTTACATTGATGGTATCATAAACACCGGCTGGACCATTGTCAGGAATAGCCTTAAACAGACCGCCTCTTGTAAAGCAGAGCGTAGTGCTGCCGCCGCCGCCGGTAAAGCAGTTTCCTGTTATATCCGTGAAATCTATCCTTTCGAATGTACCAACACCAACCGTTGTAAATCCACCACAAATATATGCCTGGGATCCGTTCATGCTGGCTCCCTTAAAGTTTGAGCGTGCCAGTGAAATATCAGGCAATGTCTCCCAGGAGCCTGTGCACATATTATAGAGGTATGAAGTTGCCGTCAATGTAGCTCCTCCAATAGCGCCACCGGCAAACATAACTCCGCCACCGGTTCCTAACTTTACAGGTGCAGAAGCCATTCTCGTAACTGCGCCGCCGGGATAATTTGCGATCGGCGTCCATGTAATAAGGGCTGGATTTCCACTATTTATAATACCTTTGTAAGCGTTTGCTATACCACCGGTTCCATCCCATCCACCTGCTGCAATTATTGTATCACCCTGGATACCGATTCCCATCATACCTGCGGCTACAGGATAATTTGTTGCAGCTGAATATGTATTTGTAAGGGTGTTATATACCTGCACTGTATTAAAGTATCCTGTTCCAAATAGACCTGTACCGCCGCCAACGACATAAACATTCGTTCCATGCTTTACACAACCCGCATCTGTTACGGGAGTAGTCATATTTGCCATAGTTGTCCATGTATTCGTGATATAATTGTATTTCAATGTGAATCCAAGAGATGGACTGCTGCCGCCAAATACATACAGTAAACTGTCATCCATAACTACAGCCGTTCCGGAAGAGATCTGTTGCGGCATTGAGCTGTAATTATTTGTCCAGGTCATGGTATTTACGTTATATCTGGCAACGTTATTAAGCAAGGCGCCTGATCCACCACCAAATTGGTAAATGTAATCTACCCCACCTATCTTTACCCATGCTAAGCAGCTTCTTGATTGTGCGTGTGGAGATGCTGTTAGGGTAGTCCACGTTGCCGTTGTTCCTGAATTAAAATCATAATTCTCAGGATTTATTGTACTTTCGTTTACATTACTGTTGTAATCTGCAGGATCATCCATAAACGAATAACCGAAGAATAATCCAAGACAAACGAAAATAGTCATTAATGGAATCGAGAAAATTTTTTTCATTTTTCTTTTTTTAATTAAATGGAATTATTTATTTATTTTTCGGAAGCTCTATTTATAAAGAAAAAGTTATGGAGAATCGTAAACGATGGCAGATACTGGTATATCTCCCGGTAAGTATATTACCGTGTCTTAACTTTTCCCTCATAAATCAAGTTTAAGATAAGGTAAACGAATAGTTTTTAGAAAATGAAAATGCTAAAATAAATAGAAGTTAGATTTGGGTTAGTTTTGAGATTTGTCAATATCTGAATTGGTCGAAATAAATTACATATCTTAAAAGTAATAAAAAAAGCCCTGCTCTAATAGAGTCAGGGCTTTATATAACGAGACTAAATGATATTACTTAACAAGAACCATTCGCTTTGTTTCAACAAAATCTCCAGCTTGAATTCTGTAGAAGTATGTTCCGCTTGACAGTAGTGCTCCGTCAAATTCAGAAACATATTCTCCCGCAGTTAACTGGTCACTTACAAGTGTTTTAACTTCCCTTCCAAGCATATCATATACCTTTAAAGTAACGAATCCTGCTTTTGGAATAGAGAAGTTGATCTTTGTTGATGGGTTAAACGGATTCGGATAGTTTTGGCTGAGCACGAACTTATCAGGGACAATTGTTGATATGTTTTGATGTCCTGTGATCGTAGCGCCATTTGAAACCAGGTACCCTATCAAAGCTTCCAGTACAGGTTTGAAATCCCCATCTGTGAAATATCTTGGATCCTGGAATAAAGAAGCAAATACGTATCCGGAAGTATTTCTTGCGACAGCTCCCAGAGTGTCAGCTGCAGTTTGGGTCCTGTACTTATATAAAGATACTGCACCATTATTCGGTGAGCATCCGTCAGGATAATATCCATTACCGGCAGGAGTACTTGTCATATTCCTTGTTTGTCCCACATCTATTCCTACTCCCATCGTTTGATATGGAGATGAATTCATTCCATTATCGACTCTGAATACATATCCACCCATTTGGTGTGAAAATACTGTATCATCACCGTTTGATGCGGTTCGGCTGTAGTTATATCCCAGATCTGCACCCATCATTAGAAGAGCTTTTTTGTCAGCTGGAGTTCCTGAGCCGAGCCATGCTTTGAGCTGATCTTTAGCATTTTGACCAAGCCACCTGCAAGTAATTGCATCGAAGCTTGTCTCCTGAATTATAATTGTCTTGTAGCCGGTCAAACTTGGCAGTACAGTATTAGTATCAAAGGTCATATAATCATATCCTGAAACCTGTTGAGGTAAATAAGCAAATAATGTGTCCTTATCAGCTAATCTCTTTGCACCGCCTGTAATTGTTGTATCATGAGTAAGGACAAGCGTCGTATTACCTCCCGGAGGAGCCGAAAGCGTATCGGTAAATATCTCGGTTTGAGCTATCTGACTCGATCCGCCGTAACCCGACGCGCAGACAAGCTTCCAGATTCCGTTACTGTATTTTACTACACCACTTTGTCCTGCTGTCCACGGAGTCGGTTTATTTGCCTCTTGAGTCCATGAATCTGCTCCCGGGCTGTAGATTAGACATACATTTGATACACTGGAGAATGCTACTGCTGTGCTTCCTCCTGTAAGTATCATACCTCTATTTCCCCATGTATGACCGTCGATCCTAAACATTCCCGTTGACACAGGGGCAGGCATCGGCGCGCCGGTTGTCCATGTTATCATACTTCTGTCACTCTGGTTTATCACCCCTCTATACGTGGTATTTACGATCGCAGCACCATCGACACCCGCTGCATAAACTATAGTATCACCTACTATTGCCATCGCTCCGCCAAACCTTACTGCCGGTAGACTGGTACATGTTCTCCAGGTATCGGAAATACAATTGTAAACATAAACCGTACTAAGAGTTGCAGAACCATTATACCCGCCAACAAGATAGATCAAACTATCCTGATATCCGGCAGCCTTTCCCCAACCAATGTTTTGAGGTATATTTGCTTTCGAAGACCAGGAATTTCCATTAATGTCGTAACGATAAAGAGTGTTCGAATAAGTCGTGGATGTATTTGCACCGCCGATCATGTACAGAGAGTCTTTTAATCTTGCTGAAGCGCCTCTGTCCCTTCCTGATGGAAGAGGGGCTACTGTGCTCCATGTATCGGTATTGACGTTATACCTTCTTACATCTGTTAGGTTTGCTTCGCCGCCTATTATAAATACCCAGGCTGTATCATTTCTTTCAAAACCTTGACCGTGACTGAGATCTGTAAGGGGTGCCGGAAAATTCGTGCCTGAAGTCCATGCACCAACAAGATCAGGCTGGTTGCCGTTTGTTATAACGACTTCAGATGATGAAGTTTGCCAGGACGATGTTGTAGTGCTTAATCTGTCATCGTCTCCGGAAAACCCAAATAAAAATGTTATCGCAAGTACTGCACAAGCGATAATACTAATAAGTTTCTTCTGCTTCATGAGTATATTAGTTATAGTTGAAAAAAAACGATTTTTGACTTTAATTTTTAAACCGAAAAAAAAACCCCCTTTTTTCATATAATGAAATCAAGGGGGTGGGAGTGAAATAAATAAAACGAAAATTTCAACCACTACAATTTAAAATAGTTTGAACCTTTATGTAAAACTAAAATTGGAATAAACATAGATGTGGTTAACGCATTAAACCGGGGGTAACAAAAAAGTCTTCAAAATTGAAAATTTTGAAGACTTTAAAGGGATTGAAACGATCCGATTTTATTTTATCAGGATCATTTTTTTAGTTTCGACAAAGTCGCCGACCTGGATCCTGTAAAAATATGTTCCACTCGACAGCTTTACACCATCAAATTCTGAGACGTATTCTCCGGCACTCAATTGCTCACTAACAATCGTCTGAACTTCACTTCCAAGCATGTCATATACTTTAAGAGTTACAAATCCTGACCTTGGAATGGAGAAACTAATCCTTGTTGAAGGATTAAAAGGATTAGGATAGTTTTGAGATAATTTGAATTGCTGCGGTATTCCGCTTCCATTATTCGTAACCGATGTTACAAGAATTGTATCTGTTAATATCTCTGTTTGAGTCAGTTGTGTGACACCGCTATAACCGGAGGCACAAACCAACTTCCAGATTCCGTTGCTGTACTTTACAACACCGCTTTGTCCGGCAGTCCAAGCAGTTGGTTTATCTGCCTGCTGCGTCCATGAATCTGCGCCGGGACTATAAACAAGACATATGTTTGATACACTGGAAAATGGAACCGCTGTGCTTCCTCCGGTTAGTATCATACCCCTGTCTGCCCATGTGTGTCCATCGATCCTGAACATTCCTGTCGATACCGGGGCAGGCATTGGAGCGCCTGTATTCCATGTAATTATGCTTCTGTCACTCTGATCTATTACCCCTCTGTATGTTACATTCACAACTGCTGCACCGTCAACACCACCGGCATAAACAATAGTATCACCTACTATTGCCATTGCTCCGCCGAACCTTACTGCTGGTAAACTGGTACATGTCCTCCAGGTATCGGAGATACAATTGTAAACGTAAACTGTATTTAATGTCGCTGATCCGTTGTATCCGCCCACAAGATATATCAAACTATCCTGGTATCCTGCTGCTTTTCCCCAGCCAACGTTTTGAGGTATATTTGCTCTTGAAGTCCAGGAATTTCCATTAACGTCATAACGAAAAAGAGTGTTCGAATAGGTTGTAGATGTATTTGCGCCACCGACCATGTAAAGAGAATCTACCAATCTTGCTGAAGCGCCTCTGTCTCTTCCCGACGGAAGAGGAGCTACAGTACTCCATGTATCGGTATTGACGTTATACCTCCTTACGTCTGTTAGGTTTGCTTCACCTCCTAATATAAATACCCAGGCAGTATCATTTCTTTCAAATCCCTGACCATGGCTGAGGTCTGTTAGTGGCACCGGAAAATTCATTCCGGTAGTCCATGCACCGATTCCATCCGGCTGGTTACCGTTTGTTACTACAATTTCTGATGATGAACTTTGCCAGGATGATGCCGTTGTGCTTAACCTGTTATCATCTCCGGAAAACCCAAATAAAAATATCATCGCAAATACCGCACTTGCGACAATGCTAAAAAGTTTTTTCTGATTCATGTGGATTTATTAGGTTGAAAAAAACGTTTTACTTTGAGTGGAATAAAATCATAATTATTTAAAAAAATCTTATCAAGGGTATTTTAAATATCCCGAATTTAAATATTTTGATTTATGCGGCTTTTAGCTCATGCAGATCTATTTCGGATTTCTCTCTTACTACGTCAGCAAACTTTTTCTTGCTTAGCTTGCTCTCCAGCCATGAGACTATATCAAAATAGTCAAATGCCTTCTTTTCATACTCATCCTTCCAGATCCGGTCGAGCTCATTCTTGAGCTGATGAAATTCGAAACTCATATCCGAATCTTCATCCAAAAAAGGTAGGCGTTTGATAAACTTTATTAGAGCATGTTCATACTTATAAAGTTTATCTTTATTATTTAGATACCTTAATACCGATTTGATATTATATTCCAGCAGATCAATATTGCCTAGTTCATAGTGGATGATCAAGTTCATTATCTTGGCAAATATCTTATAATCCAATCTAAAATTGGAGTTATCGTTGAGTATCTTATTCACCCAGAATAATGCCTTTGCATAATCTCCTGCCCCAAAATACACATAGGCAATTGCATATATCACCTTTAGCTCCTCTGACTTATTGATCTTTCCGTGATACTTGTCCAGCCATTTTATAACTTCCTCGGCGGTTTCCGTAGCCTCCTTAAAATAACCGGCGATCGAGTAAATATATAATTCAAAGCTGTATGAACTTACACACATATCCAGATGAGTGGGAACCGACTGCTTACTTTCAAATCTCAGCGCGAGTTCTCTTTTCAATTTCAAATACTTTAAACACAGCTTTATCTTTCCCAAGTTAAATGCAAAAGCTATCGCATCTGATAAAGCATATATGTACTCCTCTTTCATTGAACTAATCTTCTCGGAATGCTTCTCTATAAGTTTGAGCCTTTTTTCTCCATACTCAAATGCCTTTTCCTTGTCGCCCAGGCAATAGTAGTATAAATAATTTATAATATAAAAGAAGTTCTTAGCTCGTACAGTTTGAGCCATGTCTTCCGATTTCATAAGCTTATCGGCAAATATCATATTATAGTTTTCTAGATCCTTCTCCGTTCGCGGTCTTCCTACTATTTTGAATAAGCTAGATATCTTGAGATATATATTATTATACTCAGCAAGGTTTTCCAGTTTTTCAAGAACTTTTTTTTCCTCGACTAATTTTGAATCGGAATACTCGTCAAAATTCGGCTCTCCTATTTTTTTATAATCGAGAGAGCGTTCATACCTTAATATATCTATGAGCTTGGTATAGTTCTCAGTTTCAACGGCAAGCTTCTTTGCCCGTTTTAACAAAGTCTCAGCCTGGTTAAAAAGGGTTTTCTCAAATAAGATTTTATATTGATTCATCAAACTAACTATCTTACTACTTGTGGATTCCTCACTATGGTAGCTTTCGAGGCTTTTGAGGATCATATTCATAAGGTAGTTCTTAGCGGTAGTAAACTGCTTTATAAATTTCTCACCCTTAAATCTGTCCTTTAGGGCATCCTCGTCATATACTTCTTGCTCATTAATAGCTTCAAATAACCGCAGATAGTTATTTTCCTCACCAATAATATGCCTTTTGGCAAATTTTACAAAGTATCCTTTCTCGGAAACAGTAAGCGATTTTATTAAATTAAATAGATCTTTTGATGGTTTCTTCAATTCTGATAGGGATTTAAGACTTTTTAATGAAATTCATATGTTAATAATTTATATTATTTTAACTTTTTTATCAACTTTTTTTGGAATCAAGCTCAATGTATATACGAGTGAGCGACTCCTATGTTTTGGAATCTTTTTCTTGATATTAAATCATATTTTACTTTAGATTTGTATTAAAATCACTTAACTTTTAGTCGTCAGGATTACCTAAGAAATAAAACTATGGAGAAAAAAGTTATAACATATCCCGGTATGACAAAATTCCTTTTTGTCACTCTTATATTATTGGCATTCTCCTGTAATATACTTCTGGCACAGAATTTCACTGATTCATTTATTGATTTAGAGGGATCTTCAGGCGGTACTGTTAAGTGGGTTGATGTGAATGGCGATGATTACCTCGATATTTTTATTAGTGGATCAAACTCCGGCAGTAAAAATGCATTCTGCACGATATACCTTAATCAAGCCGGAACACATTTTACTAATTCAAAATTATATTTCCCGCCTGTTAACTATGGTTCGGCAGACTGGGGCGATTACGATAATGATGGTGACCCCGACTTGTTATTAATAGGAATGGTCGATCAATTACAAGGTTCCGTTATTTGTAAGATCTATAAAAATAATATGCCGGAAGGTTTCACTCCCGTTGATTTTGGATTCAAAGGCGTTTTTAATGGCACTGCAAACTGGATCGATTTTGACAACGACGGTGACCTGGATATTTTCACTACCGGACTTGACCTGTATAATCAAGTCTCGGCCAATTTTTATGAGAATAAAGACGGAGTCTTTTACGAAAAATCGATATCTATTACACCTGCTTACGGTGGCTCGGTCACTGTTTGTGACGTAGACAAAGATCAGGATATGGATATAATTTTATCCGGCAAACGAACTATCAACTCAACCAACAGCATTAATACAAAAGTATATCTTAATAATTCAAAGAACGGTTTTAAAGAAGTTGACTTAGGGCTGCTTGGAGTCTATAATTCCTATATATCATGGGGCGACTATGATAGTGACGGCAACTCTGACATACTGCTTACCGGGCTGTCGCAAGACCCTGATAGCGAAAATTCTCCAACAAGTGTTACAAAAATATATAGAAACCAGGGCGGATTAAACTTTTCGCCCGTGGAAAGCCAGATAGTAGGTATTCATAAAGGAATAGGTGTCTGGGGCGACTGCGATAATGACGGCAAAAATGATATTCTCATTTCAGGCGGTGTTCTAAATGATATTTATACATCTATGAATAGAACAACGAAAGTTTACCTGAATAGATCTTTGTCATTTACCGAAATAACTAATGCACCATTTTTAAGCCTTACCAATACGTCTGGTGCCTGGGGTGATTATGATAACGATAACGATCTGGATGTGATTATTGCAGGGCTGGATAATAAATCAAATGATGTAACTCGCGTTTATATTAATCATAGCGACTATCCTAATTCGATCCCTGTCGAACCTAAAGGTCTTACAACATCCATTGATAATGGCAGTGACAGTATGATTAGGATACAATGGCTTCCGGGATTCGACAATAATTCTTCTCCAAAATCACTTACATATAATTTAAGAGTTGGTACAACTCCCGATGGCTGTGAGATAATGGCTCCAAATGCAAATGTTCAAACTGGATTCGTTAAGATGCCTGTAAGGGGAAACGTTGATAACAATACAAGCTGGTGGCTGAAAAACCTTCCACCGGGAACTTACTACTGGAGTGTACAAAGTATAGATAATTCGTTCTCTGGTTCGCCATTCACTCCAACTCAATCCTTTATAGTTAAACAATCGGTAGGAATTGCACAGATTAGCTCGGTGCCTGAAAAGTTTGCTCTTCAGCAAAACTACCCGAATCCGTTCAATCCTTCTACAAAAATAAGATATTCTCTCCCCGGTAATACCAATGTAAAACTGTCCATTTTTAATTCACTGGGACAAAAGATTGACGAATTGCTAAATCAGGATCTTTCGGCCGGAACATATGAAGCTGTATGGAATGCAAAAACTTCATCAGGAGAGGCGTTATCATCAGGTATTTACTTTTATACCATTGAAACAAAGTTTGGGATTGAATCAAGAAAAATGCTTTTGATCAAATAATCTATAGAGTTTTATTTATTCCCCCACATGCAAGGCCCTGTCTATTTGTTTTAGCAGGGCTTTTTTTTATAGCCTTTTAAAGGATTTTATCATTGACAATTGGCTTTAAAATTATGAATTTTAAGTAATTAAACTTTATGCATATGAAAAGAATAGTCGTAGGTGTTTTATTTATCATATTTTCCGCAGGTATATTAAATGCCCAATTAATTGATGGGGATTCAAAAAAAGAACTCAACAATTCCACCAACAACCTTATACTCGGTATCTTCAATCCAAATAATTTTTCAATGAATCACAGGTTTGAGGTTTCTGTAATAAGTTCGGCTTACGGTGATGCTTCTGTTACTTCATACATAAATTCAATGAATTATAAATTCAATGATAAGTTATCTGTTTCAGCAGACATTAGCCTGCAGTATTCTCCGTATGCAAATTCGATTTATGGTTCTGCCTATTCTGAGCAGTTGCAAAAAGACCTTTCGGGGATCAACTTATCAAGACTTTCTCTCGACTATAAAATTTCGGATAACTCATACTTAAAAATTGAGTATAGAAACCTTAAGAATTCACTTTACGATTTCGGATACAGAGACAGGTACGGATTGGGATATTAATTTTCCAATGAATTGTTAAAAATTATATACCGGGAATAAGTTTTGTTCTCGGTTTTTTATTTAAATGGCAAAAACCGGTCCTAAAGATAGCAGTAAAAAAAAGATCACAAACGCTGTTCTGAATTTTTCTATACTGGCTTTGTTTTTAGTTTGTGGATATCTTGTTTTCTCGATTGTAAGCAAATCAGTTTCCTCAAAAAACAAAAAACCCGTCGAGATCACCGACACAACCAATAAGATCACTAACCAGCCAAATCTTACGATGCAGCTGGACGTGAGAAATGGTACGGGCGAAGACGGTGTAGCAAAATTATTTACCGACTTTCTTAGAGAAAAAGGTTTTGATGTAGTTGAAATGGGTAACTTTAATACCGAGGACCAGGAAAAAAGCCTCATCCTGGACAGAAAGGGAAATAAGCAAAATTGTAAAAAGATTGCTACTGCACTCGGTATTAGTGATAAAAATGTCATCCAGCAGATCAATAAAGAATTGCTAATAGATGCTACCGTTGTAATTGGAAAAGACTATAAAGAATTAACTCCGTTTTTAAAAAAGAAAACCAACTAATGAAAGGAAAAGAACTCGCCGAAAAGATTGCGCAGTTGATGCTTGATAAAAAAGGAGAAGATGTAAAGATTTTTGACATTAGGGATATCACCACAGTTGTAGATTATTTTGTAATATGCTCCGCCTCCTCGGATACACAGGTTAGAGCGATAGCCAATCATATTAAAGATGAAACCGGTAAGATGGGAGAAAAACCCTGGCATAATGAAGGTTTGAACAATCTCAGCTGGGTGCTTATGGATTATGTTAATGTAGTTGTCCATATATTCCTTAATGAAACCCGGAGATTCTATAATCTCGAAGGGCTTTGGGCAGATGCGGAAATTATTGAAGTAAAGGATGAAGCCGAGATTAAGTAAACCGCGTATCCTTCTCACCATTGGAGATCCTAACGGGATTGGACCTGAGATCTTACTCAAGATCTTTTCAACCAAAAAAAATACCTCTGAATTCGATCTCCATGTTGTTGGATCAAAAAGTATACTCGATCAATATGCAAACAGGTTAAAGCTTCCAAAGATTAATGCTGGAAAGGTTATTGACATTGCTGATGGGAAAAAATTTCATACTAATCCCGGAAAGATCGATAGCCTGGCTGGAAAACTATCGGGCACCGCTATCAAAAAAGCCATAGAGCTTTGTCTGACCGAAGAGTTTGACGCTATGGTGACATTGCCCATTTCAAAAGAAGCATTTAATAAAGCGGGGTATCATTATCCCGGGCATACAGAAATGCTGGCTGATCTTGCCGGGGACGGATCGACAGCCATGATCATGTATTCACAAGGTCTGATTTTATCTTTAATTACTGTACATATTCCCTTAAGTTACGTAAGTAAAGCTCTTTCCAAAAAACTGATTATTCAAAAGACGATAATTATTAATAATTCTTTGGTAAAGGATTTTAGGATAAAACATCCAAAGATTGGAGTACTGGCTTTGAATCCTCACGCTGGAGACGGAGGTATGCTTGGTACGGCTGAAATTGATAAGATTATTCCTTCTATAAAAGGATTAAAAGATGCTGGGTTTAACGTAGAGGGTCCTTTTCCCGCTGACGGATATTTTGCATCGGGGATGTATAAAAAGTTCGATGCAACGATTGCAATGTACCATGATCAGGGACTCATCCCGTTTAAAATGATATCGAAGAATAAAGGAGTTAATTATACCGGTGGAATTAGTCTTATACGCACTTCCCCAAATCACGGAACCGGGTTTGACATCGCCGGAAAAGGCATTGCCGATCCAAACAGCACACTTGAAGCAATAAAGCTGGCAGACAAATTGACAAAAATCACCTAATGCTGAAATTTGAAGACGTATCATTTTCCTACAACTCAAAAACTATCTTTGAAAATATAAGCTGTTTCATTGATAAAGGAGAATTTGTATTTATTGTAGGCGAGAGTGGCATTGGAAAAACCACTTTAATGAAACTGATCTATCATGAGGAAGCGCCAAATAGCGGAAATGTCATCTTCGACGAATATGAATCCCGCAAGCTGGATAAAATGGACATCCCTTACCTAAGGAGAAAGATTGGCATAATCTTCCAGGACTTTAAGCTCCTTAACGACAGAAATATCTTCGAAAACATCGCACTCCCGCTGTACATCGAAGGCCAAAACCCCGAGCTAATAAAAAAACGCGTTTACGACTGCGCTTCAAAAGTAGGCTTACTGGACAAACTAAATGAACTGCCGTATGACCTCTCCGGCGGAGAGAGACAGCGCGTTGCCATTGCCCGTGCCATCGTAAATGACCCGTTACTCATACTCGCCGACGAACCCACCGGAAACCTCGATCCCTTCATCGCCGTCGAGATCCTAAACCTCCTCGTGGACATAAATTTCCTCGGTACTTCCGTTATTTTCTCTACACACAATTTCGAAATAGTCAGAAGAATGAAGGATAAACGCATCCTTCAGATCAAGGATCATAAACTATTTGAAGTGAAAATGAAGAATTGATCAGTGATTGGTCTGCCTTCGCATTAGGAAATTCAACACTCTTCCCCAATCGTGCTCAAAATTATACTCGAACCTGTCCTTTGGGTTTATCCTGAATGCACTCTCCAGCATATCTATACCCTTTTCAAGGTCACCGCTGATAAAGTACACTTTTGCCTTCTCGTAAAACGGCTCAGCCCAGTCTGGCTTAAATTTAATCACATTATTAAATGCGTCAATGGCTTTATCGAACTTCTTCGCGTCATAAAGCGCACAGCCGTAATCATACCAGGCATCATAATTCCTGGATTCCAGCTTTACAACCTTTCTATAGCTGTCGAGCGCGTCATTCAGCCTGTTAAGAGCAATCTCTGTATCTGCTTTAGAATACCATATTTCCGAGTAATCCTTGCAAAGCGCTATTGCTGAATTATAATCCGAAAGTGCCAGTTCGTATTCATTCAGATTATAATAGCAGTTGCCTCTTCCAAAGAATGACTCGTAATTCCCTGCTTCCAGGTTTATCGCCTTTGTGAAGTAGTATATGGCATCCCTGTAATTTCCCAGCTCTTCGAAGGCATTAGCAATATTATGATAAGAATATGAATCATCCTTCTTATATGTTAACGCCTTTTTATAATACTCGATAGCTTTGTACAGTCTGCCCAGCGATGCGTATGCGTTTCCGCAATTATACCACGCTGAAGCAAAATCCTCCTTTATCGCAAGGCACATCTCGTAACTCTCGATTGCCCGCAAAAATCTTCCCTGCCTGTTGAGAACTATTCCTTTGTTGTACCACGCATTGTAATTCATTGGAGCCAGTTCCAGGTGCTTTTCGTATGATTTTAGAGAATCTTCTAACCTTTCTAGAAAATCATAGCAATAACCCAGCTCATAATATGCGTCTTTATGGTTGCTCTCTATCTTTATTACATTTTCGAAACACTCTGCCGCCTCGGCGAATTTCTCGATCCTTTCATAGGTTAATCCCATGTTAAATAAGGCATCTGAATTGTTCGGTTCCATGTTCAATACATCTTTGAATAGCTCGATTGCCTGGTCATAGCTCTCACTATTATCTAAAGTTATGGCTTTATTTAAGAGGATTTCCATATCGGTTGGATTTAGAGATATGGCTTTGTCGTAGTAGATCAAAGATTCTTCATATCTTCCCAATCCATCCAGTATAAGCGCTTTCTTATGATATCCGTCCGTTGAATATGGATACAGCTCTAAAAGAATATTGACATATTTTAGCGCCTTTTCATAATCCTGTTCCTCATAGAGCGAGGTTATATACTCTTCAAGCGATTCCGAATCGTACTTGAAATTGCTGAAGTCTTCGTTATCTGAATCCTGACCCTTCTTATTCCCCCCTGACCTGTTTCCATCCTGTCCGTCGCCTTCTTCATCGAAAAACCCCAGATCGTCGAAGTCGTTCATTAATTTTTCTCCTTTAGTCTTTATTCCCTTTTTGGCATCCGGCTTTTACAAGCCGAATTCGAAATTAAGTTAGAGATTATTGGGTTTTAAAGCAAGTAAATAGACATATAGGAAAAAATTTTTGACACTGCTGAATGCCATTTACATAAGTCTAATTTTCGGATATATTATTAGCTCCCTCTGACCCAATTTTACACCCCAAAATTTAACCCTTTTTACACTTTACTCACAGAATAAAAACACATTTTTTTTCATATACTCGATTTGTCATATCCTAAATGGGGGATTTTTTATATTATATTGTGAGTTATTGATTTAAACCATTTATAATGAAAATCGCCCGTTTCATATACATTCCTGTTCTTATTTTCGTCTTGAGCTCCTGCTCATCTATTGAGATAAAAGAGAACATAGAGATCAATGAAAATGAAGACTGGCTCATTGTAGGAGCCAATCCGGCGCATACCAATATATCGAGATCCAATTATCCTCTTGAGCCCCCATTCGTGCTTTTTTGGGACTATAACGCCGATGCCGGCTTTTCTAATAACTGTCTATCTGCCAGCGATGGAGTACTTTTTGCTTCCACACTCAGGGGAGAGATTTTTGCTATGAATATCGCGACCGGAAAAAGTCTCGGTCGGATAACCAACTTAGGAAAGGGAGCGTTCGGTACACCCGCCATATTCGGAAAAGGCATTATAGTTACGTTCGACGGCGACAAAAAGAATTCCGTTATCAGCTATAATATAGAGCAGGGTACTGAGCTATGGTCACGTGATATAGGTATGTCAAAAACCTCACCTGTTTTATACGATGATAAGCTCCTCGTAAGCTCTGTCGATAACAAAGTTTATAGTCTTGACAAAAAGAACGGAACGATTCTATGGACATATTCCGGTACAGGGAAATTTTCCTCACCGAAAGCGTTTTATACAACACCGGCTCTATATGACTCGATTGTCGTTATAGGTAATACAAATGGCAGTCTTTACGGTATCGATTTATTAACAGGACAGGACCTCTGGGAATTTAAGACCGGCGGACCTATCTATGCCGATGCTTCCATTAAAGACGGAAAGATCTATATCGGATCCGATGACGGGAATTTCTACTGCCTCGGACTTGACGGAACTCTCATCTGGAAAAAAAGAATGAACACCTCTTTCAAAGCATCCTCTTCCTTCTATGAAGATAATGTTATAATTGCCGGAGTCGATGGATATGTTTATTCTTTAAGCACACATAATGGTGACGAAAAATGGAAATTCAGAACCAACGGCACTATATGGGCTTCTCCTGTTGTTCATAAAAACAAGATTTTCATCGGCTCATTTGACATGAATTTCTATTGCCTAGATGCAAATTCCGGCAATAGACTGTGGAATTACACTACTGAAGGAAGAATTAGAAGCACAGCTTTGATCTGGAAAAATTTCCTCTTCGTTGCATCCGAAGATAAGAGCATCTACTGTTTCAGAAGTAAGGGGGACACACAATGAGCAAACTGCTAACGATAATACTTGGTTTGCTTGTATTATACTCTGGCAATATTTATGGACAGGATTCATCCGGTACTGTCTCACTAAGTATATTTTGTAATATCGAAAATGCTAAGGTTTTCCTAGATAGTACCAGCCTGGGCAATCCGCCCGTGAACAACTATAAGGTCACACCAGGCATATATACTCTGAGCATATTTAATCCCTCTTCTTCTAATAAATGGGAGATTGAGAATTACAAAAAAGAAATTGAGATACTTTCAGATACATTACTGGACATTAATTTTTCGGAATTTTACTTCATTGATTCGGATCCTTATAATGCAAGTATCTTTAATAATGATAAATTTCTCGGCTTAACACCCTTGAGAATACAAACGGAAGACCCGTTGTCCGGTATACTGACCTTTAAAAAAGATGAATACAAAGATTATATCTTTGATCTTTCCGGTAATGATACTCTGAGGAATATTTTTGTTAAACTAGCTGAAAACCGCTACGGACAAACGTCCCAGGTTGTCTATAAAAATAAAAAGACCAGCTTTAAATCGGATAGAAACTTTCTTGCTATTGGCTCATTTGGTGCCGGAGCGCTCCTCGGAGCCGCGTCTGCTATTTACTTCAAAAATACCGCTAATAATTCCTACGATCTATACAGGCAAACCTTCGATAAAACAGACCTGGATAAAACTAACAGGAATGATACATACTCCTTAATATCTCTTATTGTAATGCAGGGGGCTATTGCGGGATTGATTTACTTCCTATTCTTTGACTGATTTACTCGACTATTAACATCTTTGCTTTTCGGGATGACCTTATATTGTGAACTAATATAGCAGCGAAGATTATTCCCGCGCCAATAATGGCAAACCCCGACGGCTTCTCCCCTATCCCAAGGAAAACCCAGATAGGATTGAATATTGCCTCGAGCATAGCTATTATCATGCTCTCCGTGGCGCTGATATACTTTATGCCTTCATTGAATATCATATAGCTCACACCGATCTGTATTGCTCCCATATATAATAATATAAGAAACTCAGTACCCGTCAATGCCAGCTTATCGAATACTAGCGGAAGACATATTAATGAAACAAGAAAATTTCCTACGATCAGGTTATTTATTGTATTTGTTGCGCCGTGGAGCTGTTTCTTCCATTTAAGGAATAATGAAAAGAACGCAAAACTTATCCCTGATAATATTGCCAGCAGGTTGCCGTAAATACTTCCCATATCCAGCCTGCCGAAAAAGAATAATACCATACCGGCTATACAAAATAATATAGTTATCAGGTCACGGGATTTGAACTTCGTTTTCAGGAATATGGGCTCCAAGAATAATAAATATATAGGAGCTGTAAATTGAAGAAAGATTGCGTTAGCCGCAGTGGTCATTTTAGTAGCAAGAACAAAAAATATTAATATAGCCGAATAAGAGATCGCGCACAGACTAGAAATTATGTCTGTTTCGAATTTAGGTTTTTTGTTACGAAGGAAAGTTATAATAAGGATTGTAAGACCGGCGATCGCAGACCTGTAAAATGAGATCTGGAATGCATCCAGGGTGAGGACTTTAATGAATAAACCGCTCGAGCTCCATAAAAACGCGGTGAAGGATATGTATATTAATCCTCTGGTATGACTCTGAAGATTTTCGAAAAGTTTTGTCATACTCCAAGCTTACTTTTCACCTCCTTTAACATTATTTCCGTCATCTTTGAAAGCTCGTAAGAATGTTTCCAGCCCCAATCTCTTCTTGCTATACTGTCATCTATACTCTTAGGCCAGGAATCCGCTATGCTTTGCCTGAAATCGGGCTTATACGTTATCTCGAATCCCGGTATATGCTTTTTTATCTCATTCGCGATTTCCTCCGGGCTGAAGCTGAACCCGGCGATATTATATCCCGATCTTATTGTTAGCTTATCCGGGTCCGCCTCCATTAGCTCCATTGTCGCATTTAGAGCATCCGGCATAAACATCATTGGAAGTTTGGTATCTTTGGAAAGGAAGCACTCGTATTTCCCGTTTTTAATTGCCTCATAAAATATTTCAACCGCATAATCCGTTGTACCTCCTCCCGGTTCCGTCTTATAACTGATAAGTCCCGGGTATCTGATGCTCCTTACATCTGTTCCGTATTTTGCATTATAATATTCACACCACCTCTCTCCGGCAAGTTTACTGATCCCGTAAACAGTATTCGGCTCAGTAATTGTTACCTGGGGAGTTTCATCCTTAGGGGTTGAAGGACCAAATACCGCTATCGAGCTCGGCCAGAATACTTTCTTAATTTTCCCGTCCTTTGCAAGGTTTAGTATCGTCATCAGGCTCTTCATATTTATATCCCATGCCTTTTGGGGTATGCTCTCCGCTTTTCCGGATAATACCGCCGCCAGCAGATATACCTGGTCTATTTCGTTTTCTATTACGTGGCTGTTGAGTTTTTCTGAGTGAAGTACGTCTAGGATGTGAAACGGTCCGGATTCCTTTATGTCTATGTGCGCATCTTTGATATCTGTTGCATATACACTGTCATTTCCATACTTTTTTCTTAGTTCTAATGTAAGCTCGGAGCCGATCTGCCCTGAAGCCCCGATAACAAGAATTCTTTCCATCAGGTAATTTAAATTATAAAGATTCTACTATTACTTGCGGTTTTACTTCTGTTTTTGGAATAAGTGCCGGCCAGTATGCGACAACCTCCGAAGGGCGCGGTCTCCCGCCCGAAAATCCTGTTACTCCCGGCGGTCCCGTCAATATCAATGGAGCTATCTCCTTCCCAAACCTTTCTATTGTCTTATAATCATGCGACCTTACCCCTACCCTTAATACTACTTCGTTAGGATCATCTATCTTACGGGCAAGTGGTCCGTGGCATGCGTTATATCCCTGGAATTCTGTTCTGATCTCATCGAACTTCAGCCCGAGATCGTCCAGCCGTGTCCTCAATATCTTATCTGCCGCCTCCGCCTTCTCCAGCGCATCCGGCCAGCAGTACGTGAGATTCCCAAACGCCGTGTAACCGTCGAGATACGACATTGAAACTTTGTAGAATTCCGTAGCCGGGAAACCCTTTACGCCGTAAACCTTTACTCTGTCCTTTCCCGCATTTTCTAGATGGATCGAAGTAAAATCCGCCACACAGTCCGGCGTAATATAGTCCTTCGGGTCCGCTATCTCATACACTAGCTGCTCACTTACTGTCTCCTCACTCACCAGTCCGCCCGTGCCCTCGTGCTTCGTAATGACAACACTCCCGTCCGGATACGCCTCCGCTATCGGAAAGCCTATTCTCGCCATATCTGGTACACTCCGCCAGTCCCCATGAAAATTACCACCGCTAGCCTGTCCTCCGCACTCCAGTATGTGCCCGGCTACAGTCCCCGCCGCCATTAGATCCCAGTTATTCATATCCCACCCAAATTCATATATCATTGGAGCAAGTGTTAGGCCGGTATCGGTCACTCGTCCAGTCATAACGATATCCGCACCCTGCTTCAATGCCTCTACAACTCCCGCAGCTCCAAGGTAAACGTTCGCGCTGATGACTTCATCTTTTATGGTTTTTACACTTTCGCCGGTTTCCATGTTATTCAGCTCGATGCCATTTGCTATTAGCTCATCTATCCTGCCGAGTATATCGTCGCCCAGCACTATTCCTATCTTTATGTCCGTTATCCCAAGTTTTTTAGCCACTTCGAAAATAGCATCTTTACAAGCGACAGGATTTACACCGCCGCCATTTGTGATTATCTTGAACTTCTTCTCCTTCATAAGGGGCAGCAGTCTCTCCATTAACGGAGGAATATCCCGCGCATAACCCAAATTCGGATCCTTTAATTTCTGTTTTTGCAAAATGGACATTGTCACCTCTGCAAGGTAATCCATAACAAGGTAGTCTATCTCTCCCTGTGAGGCTTGTTTTACCGGGGCATCTATGAGATCTCCCCAAAATCCCTGTCCCGAAGCTATTCGTATTTTTTCTTTCATCTTACGAAATTACACAAATTAATTTTCTGTAACAATTTATAAACTTATATAATGCAAGTAAAAAACCCCGTCCGGATAAATTTCCCGACGGGGTTTTAATAAAATTATTTATAATGGATGCTTATTTGACCAGAAGCATTCGCTTTACCTGGACAAATTCGTTAGTTACTATCTTATAGAAATAAATTCCGCTGGCAAATTGTGATCCGTCGAAACTTACTTCATAAGTTCCTGCATTTTGCCTTTGGTTTACAAGTTCTCCGACCTGTTTGCCTAATATATCATATATTACCACCTTTACATCCGTATTTCTCGCCAGGTCGTACCTAATCTTGGTTTCCGGATTGAACGGATTCGGATAGTTCTGGAAAAGGTCAAACTTATCCGGTATCTCTGAACTTATTTGCTGAATTCCTATCGGAGGAGGATCCAGTGTCCATCTTGCGAGTTCTACAACAGCATTGCTTATATTCCACGAAATACTGTCATCCGTACCATTACTATCAGGACTTGTATAGGCTCCTACTCCAAGACCGGTAAAGCCTCTGTAGTAGAAGGTATCATTACCGTTTATTACTTTCTTGTCTGTTACACCAAAAACAAATGTAGAAGCTGAGTCATAAAACTGACCGCCGCCAAATGTATGTCCTTGAGAAGAATTGACCAGCAGCTGGAACGCTATCTTGTAATTAGCAGTCAACTCTATATTTTGAGATACATTGAGTACCTGGGTTGTATCTCCACTGTTTGACCAATTATCAAACACATACCTTGTCGAGCCTGATGTCACAGACGGAGGAGCAGAAATAGTAACATTACTTCCGTTTGCAAAGACATGTGAGCTTGTGGTATTATATGGAGTTCCATTCACCGTATATGTTACTGCACTACCTCTGTTGGTTTGCACTACTACTCTCGATGCATTTACTAAAAGATCTACAACTCTCTGGTGTACAGGTGTTCCATTTGGACCTCTTCCAGAAATTCTTACCGGATACAATCCGGGAGTCACACTTCCTGATGCAGTAGCAACGAGCGTAACATTTCCAGGATAAGATGTAAGTGAGTCTATACCACCCTGGAACGAAAGATTTATCGATCCCGAAACCGGTGTAGAATCCAATGAAGCCGTAAACTTAACCGAATTTCCGTATTGCTTTACGCTTGGAACGGAAACCTGAATGTTAACACTTTGTCCATTATTTATATTCGCTTCAGTAATATTAGTTTTCATCGCAAAATCCGGATAGTAAGCGACGTAACTTCCAAAAGTTCCATTTCTGAAATCTGTCCATACCATCAACGATGTTATAGCGTTCGATGTTATCGCATCATAGTCACCCTGATATCTAGGTGTACCACCGCCACCGCATGTCGAGCAGTCGATCTTAAATTTCTGTCCGGAGATCTTTTGGTTTTGGACAAATGTCGCTCCGCCATCCGTGGAATACGAAGCATAGATCAACGAACTGTCACTGGTCGGACAATCTCTCGTATCCATCCATTTAACGTAAAGTCTTCCGGTTTCCTTATCACACCATGTAGCGGGCATAAAATGATTATTTGACATATAATTTCCGTCATCATTTACCCTAACCGGACTGGACCAGTTCGTACCAAAATCATTTGAATACCTGCAATAAATACTCGGTTTGGCTCCGTCGATATCAGGATCGTTCTTTGCATATACAAGGTAGAGTCTTCCTCTGTTTGGACCAAAACTGTTATCGGCCGTAATAAAAGGATACGGTCTTGTTCTCATATTTTGTACAGAGTGCCTTCCGCCGACTACTGTACCCACATAATTTACAAACTGCTGACTGGATTGAAATCCAAACGAGCTACCGCCATTTGTAGAGCGGTAAAAAGTATAAACCGGTGTAAATGAACCGCCGGTATTTGTTACGACATATACACTTCCACCAGAAGTTGCTCCGTCCGGTCCAACAGCTGTCATCATACCAGGAAGGTTATTTGATACCGAAGCGACTATACTAAAGGATGCTCCCTGATTTGTACTTCTCATAATGTTACCGGGAGTCATTGTTCCATACACATTGTTTGCGTATGGACCAGTCGATTGATCCGCGGCAATCCAGTTCTTATCATTACCGGTATTACCGGTCACAGTTCCAACCCATGTCTGACCATTATTTGTCGATTTTGCTACCTGTGTACCTATTATGTTTCCGCCTGAATTGCGCATGTTATCATAGTAAAGATTTCCAAGGCTGTCATAGGCAGTTACAGGATCTCCAGAGATCGGAACTCCAAAATTCGGGTTATTTGTAAACCAATTATACCCGTCTATAGTCGCATGTGTACCGTTTGTATTAAATGCGGTAAATGACTGGAGAGGATTGCGGGGATTCATCGAAATATGAGGCTCCGCAAAATCTGTCCCAAGAAAAATATTATCATAACCGTCATCGTCGGTTATAACATCTGAAGGACCATTTACATGATCCGACAGATTATTTAACATCTCAAAAGGGATGTGGTCCTGGTTAGGGTCATCATCCCAGGAAAAATACTGATCCTGAAGTCCTATAGACAACACACCAAGGATGAAAACCGCAACAAGTAGAATTTTTTTCATTTGTCTCGATTTTTGTGATTGATTGAAATTTTTTAAAATTTTTATAAGTATTTACGTTTTTTACAATAAAAAGTTAATACTTAAGATTTTATAATATGCGCCCTCAATTAAAATTCAAACTCTCTTACCTAAATGAGTAAAATTACTTAACTAATATCATTCTGCGCACCTGAACAAAATCCCCTGTCGATATCCTGTAAAAATAGATACCGCTTGAGAAGCCGGAACCGTCAAAATTAACCTCGTATCTGCCTGCATTTTGATATCTATCCACAAGCCTCGTAACCTCTTTCCCAAGCATATCATAAATAACAATACTTACATTTCCACTCTTTGGAATGTCGTATCTTATCATAGTTTCCGGGTTAAACGGATTCGGATAATTTTGATATAATTCAAACTTTTCGGGTATTTCGCTTCCTATTTGTACTATTCCCACCTGGTCCGTCCATCTCGCAATTTCTACGATCGGATTTGACATGGTCCAGCTAACAGTGTCGTCCTGACCGGAACTGTCTGAGCTTGTATAAGCGCCTGTACCAAGTCCTGTCCATCCTCTAAAATAGAAGGTATCGTTTCCATTTATCACTGTTGTAGAGGTTACACCAAACTGAAATGTGCCTGCCGAATCATAATACGCATTACCACCGAATGTACTTCCCTGGGAAGTATTAACCAACAATTTGTACTGCGCTTTATAAATCGCGGTCAGGTCCAGGTTCTGTGATATATTGAGTATCTGGGTTGTATCTCCACTGTTCGACCAGTTTGTAAATACATATTTGGTCGATCCTGATTCGACAAAAGGAGGGGCAGAGATCGTTACATTAGATCCATTAGCAAAAACAAATTCGTGCTGAGAATTGTATGGTGTTCCGTTTACCGTATATGAGATCGCGGTTCCTCTGTTTGTTTGTACACTTATCACTGATGAATTAACGAGAAGGCTTACTGTTCTCTTGTGAACCGGTGTTCCGTTTGTTGTTCCTTTTCCGTAAATCTTAACATTGTATAATCCCGGCGTGACTGTTCCAACCGTAGAAATATCCAATTTTACCGAATCCGGGAATGCAGTTATCGAATCTTTACCGTTCTGGAACGAAAAGTTAATCGAACCCGAAGCCGGTAATGTATCTATTACTGCACTAAATTTTACTCCCCCTGTAAATGGTCCTTTTTTACCGGGACCTTTTACGGTAACTGTTTGTGTCTGATTATTGCCGACATTGATCAAATCTTTGTCTATTGTCATTGCAAAATCCGGATAATACCCTACATAACTTCCGAGTGAATTATTCCTGCCGTCCATCCACACTGCATAAGACGTATGACCGATAGCACTAATACCAAAATAGTCACCGATATAATTTGCCTGACCTCCACCCTGTCCAACTGCCATATTGTTCGGGTTAAACTCTGCGTTTGAGATCGCTTCATTCGTTGTAAATGTCAGTCCACCGTCGGTAGAAACCGTTCCGTAAACTTTAGTCATTAAATTATTGGTCGGATCCTCCCTAGAATCAAACCAGCTTATAAATATCTTACCGGTTTTACTATCGACGTCTATTGCCTCCATCCATTGGTCTGTTGTCGTTGCATCATCGTTCACCCTAACAGGGGTTGACCATGAAACACCTCCATTTGTCGACCTTACAAAGTTTACATCAGCTATATCAGCTCCGGGCGGATTCACTTCGAAAACCATGTATATATTTCCCCTCGATGAGGTATAGCTATTATCGACTGCCATACGGGGGAATTGATTTGTTCTAATACAGTTCTTTACTGTTTGTCTTCCTGCGCATACATTACCTGCCGGATTAAAAAAGCCTGTAGCATTTGTTGGACCGCTAAATGTCGATCCTCCGTCAGTTGAGACCCTGACGTAATTTGAGCTTCCTCCTGTGTAGGCAAAATATACCGCACCTCCCGGACCAACACATACATAAGCACCCTGTGACCCGTCTGCAAAGGTTATCGATGACGACCACGTCGCGCCACTATTCGTGCTTTTTACAAACCTCATCCCGGACTGAGATCCAAACTGCCTCCATCCTACATAAAGGTTATTGGAATAGGGACCAGCGCTTCTGTCTGCTGTGATCCACTCCTTATCAGTTAATCCAACTGTCGTACCTACCACCTGGCTCACTCCCGACCAGCTTATGCCCTTATTAGTTGATTTCGTTACAACAAGACCATATGTCGATCCGTTCTGAAATATCTGTATATAGTGACATACACCCAGACTGTCAAATGCCAGCACAGGATCCCCTATCACACTGAATCCGGGGAACGACACTGTAACCCTTTGCCAGTTTTCACCGTCCAGTGTATAGTGTACTCCGTTCGTATTAAACGCACAAATGCTATTTAACGGGTCATTAGGATTGGTGACAATATGAGGTTCACCAAAATCCACACCCAGATAGAAATTATCAAAACCGTCGATTGTTATTGGATCGTCAAAAGGATTGGTAAATGGTACATAATCCATTGGCGGGGGAACCACCGACTTTAAATTATCGTCGCTGGATAATTGCGAGTATGCCGTGTTTAAGCCCAGACACAATAATGCGCCTAGGAACAGTAGTATTCCTGATCTCATAAAATGTTTTTTCTGCTTGGACTAAATAGTTACTAAAATACTAACAAGTGTTAGTTTAACCTATTGAAATCTAAATTTAAAGCCCATTCTATACCCCATTATTCTCATATATCACCTTCATATACAGCTCTTCCGTGTATTCCCTTACCATTCTATTCGTATTGTAAACTCCCGCAAGGTATTTTATGGAATTTTTTATCCTGTTCACCCATTTTTCAGGGATATTATTGGTATTTCGGTCGTAAAACAACGGAATTATCTCACCTTCCAGCGTATCAAATAAAGAATTTAACTCTATCTCGTCTCTCTCGGCATCCGGCAATTGTGAGTAATTATTGGCTGAATCGATCATCCATCCGCAATCGGGGCGGTACGCCTCGTTCCACCACCCGTCGAGTATGCTGAAATTCAAGCCTCCGTTTGGAATTACCTTCATACCGCTCGTGCCGGAGGCTTCCATTGGACGGCGCGGGTTATTAAGCCAAACATCGCATCCCCTAACAAGGTGTTTAGCGACATCGAGGTTGTAATTTTCCAAAAACACTACTTTATTCTTTAAAACCTCGTCTTTTGAATTAACAACAATCTGTTCAATTAAATTCTTGCCCTCTTCATCCTTTGGGTGAGCTTTACCGGAAAAAACGAATTGGATCGGCATACTGCTATTGCCGACTATCCTTCTCAGCCTATCGATGTCTTTAAATATAAGATTACCTCTCTTATATGTGGCGAATCTCCTCGCGAATCCCACGGTAAGGGCTTCCGGGTCGAGTATCCCGGAATAATCATCCTCGGCCTTGAATCCTTTCATGATACCGTCCAGCTTCAGCTTGGTTCTTATGTATTTTATAAGATCCTTCCGGCTGTTTTCACGTGTACTCCATATGAGCTCGTTCGGGATGATATCTATGCTGTTCCAAACTTCCTCATTATTATGCCAGTCTTTTCCAAAAAGCTCCTCGAACAACCCGTAAAAGTTCTTCGATAGAAATGTCAATGTATGGATACCGTTTGTGATGTTAGTGATCTGGTTCCTATCCGGAGGCAGGTCCCACATTTTGCGTGACACCTCACCGTGAAGTTTACTTACACCATTTACGCGGCTAGAGTTATTTATAGCCAGGTGAGCCATGTTAAATTCGTGCCCGTTTGCTTTGCCGGGAAGCGCTCCTTCGGTCATAAATGTATCTACACTTATTCCCAGACTATATTCTACATACTTCTTAAAATATTTATCAATCAGGTCCCTGCTGAAAATATCGAATCCCGCCGGCACAGGCGTGTGCGTCGTAAATATATTCGATTTAAAGCATTCGGCTTTAGCTGCGGCGAAGTCCACCTTTCTGGATTCCATGTAGTTCTTTATCCGCTCCACACATAAAAACGCTGAGTGCCCTTCATTCAAATGGAATGCTTTTATATCATACCCCAGTCTCTTGAGTATCCTAACTCCCCCGATACCAAGCACTATTTCCTGTTCGATCCGCTTCTCATTATCACCGCCATAGAGTATGTCGGTAATGTGTTTATCCGATTTTTCATTAAGCTCATGGTTAGTATCAAGCAGGTACAGCTTCGTTCTCCCAACATTTACAACCCATGTCTTAACATACACCGATCTGCCCGGAAAGCCCAGCTCTATTATTATAGGATTATTAAAATCATCCCTCAGCTGGTACATAGGCAGATTTTCAAAAATATTGTCTTCGAATATCTCGACCTGCCTTCCCTCCTCATCAAGTAACTGAGCAAAATATCCATTCGCGTAAGCCAGTCCCACCCCGACAAGAGGTATTCCCAGGTCAGATGATGATTTCATGTGATCACCCGATAAGACTCCGAGACCGCCCGAATAAAACTTCAAGCATTCCGTTATCCCATACTCAGCGGAAAAATAAGCTATGATAGGGTCATGTGATTTAAAATATTTCTTGCTAAAGTACGTCTCATCCACCATGTACTCGTGATACTTCTCATAAAGTTCATCTATCTTATTCTCGAGACTCTTCTTGTAAATAATGTTCAGCAGAAGGTCCGTATTAAACTCATTCAAGAATTTTACCGGGTTGTGAGTACTCCATTCCCATTTATCATGGTCTATCTCATCGAATAATGTATAAAAATCATTGTTCCATGACCAGTATAAATTATACGAAAGCTCGGTAAGTTTTAAAATTAATGTCTTTTCCATTGTCTAACTAATAGAGAGGTAATTTCTGTAGTTTTGTTTAAAAAATAACGAATTTTGAAAATAGGATTTGTAAATGAATTATACCACGTATTAATTTTTACTATCTTATGGAATATCATGTTTTAGACATACTTACCACGGCGATGCCGGAAATATCATAGATGGAGATTTGGCGTAAGAACTTATACACGATGTGGATTGCCCAGTTCATTGCGATGATCGGAATGAGCATGGTGATCCCTTTCCTTCCATTTTATGTCCGCGAACTGGGTGTGACCAATCTCGAAAGTGTAGAGAAATGGAGCGGGTTAGCATTTTCCGGTCCCTTCATCATGGCATTCATTATGACCCCAATTTGGGGAGCGCTTGGCGACCGCGTCGGGAAAAAATCCATGGTAGTAAGAGCAATTTTCGGGCTCGCACTCTCACAGATATTGATAGGACTTTCCGCGAATGTTGTACAACTTATTATATTCAGACTGATACAGGGCGCTGTGAGCGGTTTTATTGCTTCCTCATTAGGCTTGATCTCTGCAGGTACCCCCCGCGAAAGGTCCGGTTACGCCATTGGAATAATTCAGACGTCTATTTCAGCCGGTACTATTATAGGTCCTGTCGTAGGCGGACTATTGTCCGATATGTTTCATTACAGCACGGTATTTTTCATTACTTCAATATTTTGTATAGCAAGCGGAATACTAATTATAATAAATGTAAAAGAACCGCCTGCGTCACCTCTGCAAAAACCCTTCAGCGTTTTTGATAATTACAAATACACTTTTAAGAATAAACGTGTGCTTCTGGCTATGCTCTGTGTAACCGTGGTGCAAACAGCGGTCTTTATGGCTCAGCCCATCTTTGCGTTGTATGTAGAATCCTTCGATATGGAAACCGCATACGTCGCTACTATTGCGGGTACACTGTTCGGTATCACCGGGGCTTTTACCGTCATTTCATCCCCATGGTGGGGTAACAGGAACGACATTAAAGGTTTCCGGAAGAATCTCCTCGTCGCTATATTCGGCGCTGCGATCGCACTTATGCTCCACCCTTTTATATATAATATTATTTTCCTTTACCCGGTAAGGGCGTTCCTGGGATTCTGTATCGGAGGCATCGTTCCTGTCTTTTATTCATACATTAGTAAACACATCGCAGAAGAAAGGAAGGGCGGTATTATGGGAATTGCATCCAGCTTTACACTATTTGGAAACTTCATCGGTCCCCTACTATGTATCCTCTTTACACGGTATTTTCCAAACAGGTACGTATTCCTTTTTTCGGGACTACTATTGACCGTAAACGTGTTCGTAGTATATAAATATCTTCGTGAAATGAAACCGGGTCCGGACACACCCGAAGGGGTAACTCCGGAATTAGAACAAGAATATATAGCATGAACCATCCCGTAAAATTAAAACGAACCGAAAACGAATCTCTCATGATAACGTGGGATACGGGGGAGACATTTGACGTTCCGCTCAAACTTCTGAGGGATGAATGTCCCTGCGTCAGTTGTAAGGGTGAAAGTGTAATATTTAACAACTACATACCAATAAAAAGCCCGTACAAACCGACGGGCTTTTATAAGATCGATAAAATCGAACCTGTTGGTAATTATGCCGTGCAGATCATCTGGAAAGACGGACATAAAACAGGCATATATTCGTGGGATTCGCTAATGGACATATGCGAAGTGTCCCGCGAGCAAAACTCTTAAAACGTTACCTTTACATTATACACTTTATTATCTCTGGCTCCGACAAATGACAGAGTATTGCTCACTTTGTCATAGTTGAGATATGCCATACTGGAATATACCTTTTCGAGATTTTTACCGTCGACTATCAGTTCCATGTAATTCTTATTGTTTACCACATCATTTGTTCCGCCAATATAAAAAAGCTTGTTATTCGACGTGTAGAACATATTGTCGATATAATTAAAATCTTTCAAACCGCTCCTCGACAATATCTTAGGATCCTGTTTTCCTTTATTGGTGATAACATACGCCGACGGATCTATATAATCCTGACCATCTTCATAATAATCGAAACTGCTCACTGCAAAAGCATAATTTCCCTGACCATCAAACGATATAGTAGTAAAATTGTCACCGACACCTTCATACAGTATCGTCTCATACTTCCCAATTAAGATATTATCTATATATACATAATACTGAGGCTTTACCCTCTGTTCGTAATTCCCTTCTTTCATTGCAGTATAATATGTCTTGCCGTCTCTGGTAAATCCATAATCGAGTATCGAACTGTATTCGCTGTTCTTTAACTGCTTTGTCTTTCCACCCTTTTGATATAACAGCGCCATAGTATAATAATCTTTGCCGGGGTTATACGAAGCTAATCCATCGCCGGCTCCGTTAAACTTCCACTGCCCTAATCCTCCATAAAATTTTCCGGCAACGTTATTCACTATGTATGCAGTTTTTGAATAATATGCTTCTTTGCCTTCCGGCTGAGTTTCGAGTTGTGACCCGTAATAAGTAATGTTATCCTTACTATCTATAGCCAGATCATACAGTCCTCCTGAAAATCCAGGTATTGTCTCCTTTTTATCTTTATCCAGGTATATTTTCTGTCTCTCATCACCCACTACGACAAACGTACTGTATTCAGTTTCGCTGAGCATGTCTACTCCTGTATAGACAGGAACATTCTTTGAGGTAAATAATATCTGCGAGTAAACATTATCGAAGGACTTGTACCTCTTACTTCCCTGTACCACGAACTCATTTCCCGGCGCGTAATAAAATTGACCGCCTATCTTTGCCACGTATGTCAGCTCTCCGTTCTTATCGTATGTAAAACTCGACTGATCCATATCCGTGAAATCGGTCTTTATAACTTTATCGCCGAATACCATCGAAGCATTAATCCCGTCAGACACTATATAACCGGGATTGCCCTCCTTATCCTTGAATATATTATCGAAATCATACTCTTCGTCGTGGCTTGCGGTGTTCATATTACTTCCGTATATCAGTTTTACAAATGTGTATCCTTCGGATTCGGTTACACCGCCTGACATTGTATAAGTAACTATCTTGGTTAGTGCCGCCGCGCCTGTGTCTGTTTTGACAGTAAACTTATATTCGTCGTTCGTTGTCATTAACGCATTATAGGGTTCCGCATAATCGAAGCTCGCGACGCTGTCACCATTTACTATCAGAGTAAAGCTGTAGAAATAATTCACCGGATCGATCAAGGTGGAAGTAAGTACGTAATAGTTTCCTCTTGAATCGAACTTTATATCATAGCTCGATATATATTCATATTGTGCCGATTCCTTTCCGTTGTACAATACTGAGTATTTATTTGAAATTGCATCATACATTATATAAGCATAGCCTCCCGTCTTGTTATAAACCAGGCTCCATGAATCTGCTGTTGCTCCATCCGGTAAACTTACAACTTCCTCCTCATTTACCGACTGTGAATATGCGCCGTAATTAATTAATAATACAATAATTAAAAAAAATACAAATCTTGCTTTCATTGGGTGAGTATTAATGTTTAAAAGTGTTACAAATATACGAAAGGTGAATACTATATTCAGGGAATTTTATTCGTGATTGTTACTGAAAATCGCATCAGGAAGGTATCACAACTAAACTGCTAATAAACAAAAAAACGGCTATCGCCGTCTCAGTCTATAATCTATGTATCCAAAACTACTCACTATCCGAAAAACCAAACTTGATCCTCTTCATTTCTTTACCATCCGAATCGTTCACATTATAATTTTCCTTTTCCGGCTTTTCCATAACCCTGTCCTCCGTAAACTCATCATAACCATTCTCTTCTTTCACCTTCTCCGAGAATACCGATAGCCCTCTTTTGAACGACGTTATCTCCGTAAGATAAACATTTTTTCTTCTCTGCTGTTCGAAAAGCGGTCTCTCCTTTGTATAATCCTCCGACTTCTTCACACCTACTATCCTGAACCCATCATCGACAGCCGACGTTTCCTCGACAGGCATCTCTGACATGTCCGCGCTCTGCTCCATCTTTTTACCTTTGCCAAGCTTCAGTTCATCGACCCTCTTCTTCATCAGGTAGCGTTCTTTGAACTCGAAATAGTTACCCACTCTGAAGATCTCTTCGGATAAGCCGGCAATTTTCTCATTCAGCTCGTCTGATGTATCAGCTGATACGGTCTCTCCGTTTATCATCACTTCGCATATATCTTTCGTAGTGAGATTCTCTATAATAAATTCCGACAGCTTTTCGGCATCGGTTTCGGGACTACTGATGTAATTTCGTATGTCTCCAAGTGAGAACATCACCAGGTCAGCCGGTCTGTTAGATGTGATGCTTCCCCCGGCAAAAAGCGGGTTGGCAATGCCCATCTTTAATATATTCGAATACTTTATCTTTGGCGTGTAAAACATTTCCGAAAATGTTTTGATCTCGGAAAGTATACTATTGCCCAGGTAGCCTGTTCCTAAGAACACGTTCACTCCGTCATCCATAAGCGCGTTTACGTCCATTCTTCCCTTAGCCAGCCTTATGTAATCTGTTGTGTTAAATATCACTCCGGCTTTCTTTTCATTCAATAGATCCCTGTCACTCTCCGTCAGATAGACCGGATTTGTGAAGAACACCTTCTCGCTGAGTATTCCGTAATCATCGAATATTTTTACGGCCGATTTACCAAAGGAACCCTTTATCTCTTCCACTGCTTTTTCGGAATTCATTACGTCACAGCATACCATGGTATTATCTTCATCTAGGTACTTCTTCAGCGCGTTGAGGGAGTATGTATTTACATTATCCTCGCGCCCGAACCTGATGAAGTGCGGGATCTTTTTGGACGCCATATAATCATTCATCGCGGAATCCGGTGCACATAGTATCAGCGCGGGGTTTATGTGTTCATTCTGTTCGAGAACACTTTTGTAAAACTCGTGTGAAAGGCATTCGGACACCTCTATGAGCGAGACTTCCCCGTCCAATAATGCCCTGGCGAAGTTGTATCTGAGCAAAAGATAAAGCTCCTCCGCGTTCTTCTCGTTTTTGAAATAATTACAGAGCAGGTCCAGGCTTATATTGTTTGCGAGGCTGTCATAGATATTCCTTTTAAAGAATATCTTACTTAGCCTGGACGAAGAGTTTAGATTTGAATTTACGAAGCCGGGCAGGATAATTTTGCCCGTTGCGTCCGTTACCTCCGCGTCGGAGTAATTTTCTGCTATATAATCGGGTGTCAGTTTCCCCGTCTGGTCGACCTCAGCGATCTTCCCGTCCTTTATTACAATATTATATACCCCGGCGTTGTTATCCTTGTCTAATGTTAGTACCAGTCCGTTTGTGATGATCCTGGTCATCTTTTTTTAGAGGTCTGTTATTTCGAATTGTTCGTTTAGCAGGAACTGGGAATCATACAGCCCGTTTTTGTCATCCTTATAGAGTGCGTATTGAAAACCCTCTCTCACGCTGTATGCACCGTACTCGCCGTCCTTATTTATCGCAATAAATCCCACCTGGTAAATGTGGTCCCTGTTCTTCGATGAAAGTAAATTTAGTCTGTAAACCCTTTCGCACGCTATCCTGCACGCTTCCATCGGGCTCTTTCCTTCCCGCATCATCTCCACTATCAAAAAACTTCCGCATGCCCTCATACACTCTTCTCCTCGCCCAGTCGCCGCCGCTCCTCCTACATCACCATCCACATAAAGTCCCGCTCCTATTATTGGCGAGTCGCCCACGCGTCCGTGCATTTTCCACGCCATACCGCTGGTAGTGCAAGATGCCGATACATGTCCTTCACTGTCTATCGCAACCATCCCAATCGTATCGTGATGACCGTCCTCGTTTATATTCTGATGTTTCTGGTCCAGTATTAGTTTAAAATCGTCTGTGTGAACTTCTTCCGCCTTGTTCCGTTTTTCCAGCTTCCATTCGTGGTACTTCCTAATGGAATTCTCCGTCATCAGGTTCTCCGGCTTGAATCCATTCGCGAGAGCGAACTCGTACGCTCCATCACCGGCTAACATTGTGTGCTCGGTATTTTCCAGTACCAGTCTCGCCAGCGTGATCGGATTCTTTATGTTCTCAACGAAAAGCACCGAACCAATCCGCGCTTTCCAGTCCATAATCGCCGCGTCCAGCGTCACTATTCCCTTATTGTCCGGCAGTCCGCCGTAACCTACACTCAATACGCCCGGGTCATCCTCCGCAACCCTCACTCCCTGTTCGACGGCATCCAGAGAGTTTCCACCCTCTTTTAATACCTTATATGCCGCCTCGTTAGAAGCTACTCCGTGTTTCCACGTCGATATAACAAACGGTTCCAATAAAATGTAATTTTTATATTAAAAAATTATAACCTCAAGAATACCACATTGTCATTCTGAGCGAAGCGAAGAATCTCGCCTCTTTTCTTAATTTACTTTTTGTATAAGCAAAAATACACGCAAATTACTTCTCCAGATATTCACTTATTATCTCGAAGCTCCTGTCATTCCGGTACTGCACGCTGAAGTGTCCGCCCTCAAATTCCTCGTGGACATAAGATATTCCCAGCTTGCTCAGCCTGTCGCCTAATATCCTGGCCCCGACATTGAGCGCGAACTCATCGCTCTTTCCGGCATCCAAGTATATCAGTTTCAGCTTCTTTATATTATCCGATAATGGCTCAGCCATATTAACCGGGTCGTGTTCTTTCCAGCGCGCGAATACATCCCATTTGATCTCACCCGTCGTTGTATCCACCGGAAGGTCGAAGTTGTATCCCTTCGTATCGAAGCCGTCAGGGTTCGGTGAGTAACAGCTTGCCATCCCTATAGTATTCAGGATATCATGGAATGATTTTGGTTTAGGCTGTCTGTATGTCAGCTCCTCTTTGATGAATTTCACAACACCTTCGTCGCCGACGCCGTACTTCTTCTCGATACCGGGAACAAACAATGGAAAAGCAGGCATGTAACAGTATTCGAAGTACATATCACCCGCCGTCGAGCACATCATCGAAAAAACATCCGGATTCCTGAATGAAAGCACCGTCGCGCCATAACCTCCGCTTGACTTCCCAATCACTGCCCGGCTCTTCGCGTCTGCCGTTGTCCTGTATCTATTATCGATGTAAGGAACGAGCTCCTTTATGATATAATCTTCGTAATTTCCCGTCGCGGTAGAGTTGATATACTGGCTCCCGCCGTATTTCGTAATGCAGTCCGGCATCACCACAATCATTTCTTTCATCGTTCCTTCGTCTATCAGGCGATCCAGCCTCTGCTCTATATTCTCGTTCATAAAAGAATGATTCATCAGCATCAGTCCATGCCCCGTGAACCCTATCAGCATAAATACTACCGGGTACCGGTCATCACTTTCTTCGTATGAAGGCGGCAGATAAACCGGGAACGTCCTCTCCGAAGGATCACCCAGCGGGTTGCCTTTTAATATTCCGCTGTCGAACTTCTCAAATACAATTGTTCCTTTTTTACTCATAACACTTTTTAATTACTTTAATAATTTATTATAGTCGATGACCTTTAGGTCTTCCTTTGTTGTTATCTTGATGTTCGTGCGCTCGCCCTCGATAATTCTCACTTTGTAATTCGCATGCTCGATGAGCGATGCCTCGTCCGTTCCGTTGAACTTATCCCTGATTGCTATGTTGTATGCCTTCATAAGTAGTCCGTATTTGAACGCCTGCGGAGTCTGCACTCGCCACGTGTTGTCGCGTGACATTGTCCCGATAATATAGTTATTCTTGCTGACCCTCTTTAGCGTGTCATTTATTTTCAATCCGGGAATGACGGCGTTATAGTGTTTCATCTCGCGCATTATCTCGGATATCTTCCTCCGCGTGATGAAGGGGCGCACGGCATCATGAACCAGTATCACGTCGCTCTTGTGGCAGTTCATCGCTTTCAATCCATTGAAAACGGACCGCTGGCGTGTCTTCCCGCCCGGCACAACGTTCTTTACTTTGGTAAATTTATTCTGATCAACGATCTTCTTTACGCGCTTGATGAAGCTTACATGAGTCGCGATGACTATTTCGCTCACCTGCTTCATAGATTGGAATTTCGCGATGGTATAAGCGATCACTTCCTTATTCTGCACGCCGAGGCGTATGAACTGCTTCGGGGTCTTTCCCCCGAACCTGCTTCCCATGCCGGATGCCGGAATGATCACTTTATATTGCATTAAAAATCCTTGATTTATTGTAAATATAAGGATAATAAAGAAAAAATTAACCACTAAGCCACAAAAGGACACTTTAGTCAATCAAATTACGAAAGTGTAAAAATTATTTTTGATTCTGTACTATAATAGTCTTATCTTAATACATCAAAATTTAAAAAATCACCATCATGACAGCATCAGAATTTCAGATCTTCAACTCAATGCCGTTTCTATTTTGGGTAAAAGATAAAGACGGTACTTATCTCTGGGGTAACAAAGTAATAAATGATCTTGCAGGCGAAAACGTAGTCGGCAAAAAGGACGACGAGCTTGTCTGGAAATCAAGCGCCGAAGGCTTGAGAAAAGATGACGAAATTGTCTGGGATACCGGCAATCCCATTTTCAAACACGAATATGTCGATCATTCCGGGGACGGTAAAGCAACACTGAATGTGTGCAAATTCATAGGTGAATATGACGGCAATAGATGTGTGTTCGGAATATCGTTTGTAATTCCATGAAGAAAATGTTATTTGCCAAAAAGGCGCCCGAAAGCGCCTTTTACTTTACTAATGATAAGGACAGATCTACTTCACCAGCACCATCTTCTTTACCTTATTAAAGTCCTTTCCTTCGTTCACCATTATCCTGTAAAAATATACACCGCTGGCAAGCCGGCTTCCGTTAAATTCCGATATATACCTCCCTGCTGTCCTGAATTCATTGTTCACCAGCTTCACTACTTCCCTGCCAAGTATATCGTAAATAACCAGCTGTACCTTTCCGTCGTGAGGAAGTGCATACTGTATCTTCGTCGCCGGATTAAAAGGATTCGGAAAGTTCTGCGACAGCTCGAACTCCGTCGGAACACTGTTCTGCTCCTTCTTTATGGAGTTATCGTCTGTGCTGTTAAATACAGTCCTAATGTCTGAGCTTACATCGTTGATATGCTCATATATATCATTAGGCTGTCTTTTCTTAACAACGTCCTGCAGTATCTCCCTGCGTCTTAGTTCTTTCTTTGCAGACCTGTCGCCTTTTTCAGACCTGTCCCTAAGATTATTAATAACGTTTATCTCTTCCTTTCTTGTTTCTTCGAATGATTTAATAACGTTCACCTTAACCTGCTGCCTGCCCTCCGGTGTGTTCACGTAGGAGGGTTTCTGTTCCTTTGTCAGTTTTGACCTGTCATCAGGATCATCGTCGAAAGAATTTACTTTAAACATTTCTTCATCACTGAACATTGAAGATTGAACATTGATTATTGGGCGGTTTCCGCCTGAGCTTCCTCCATTCAATAATAATGAAGTCGCCGCGTAATCCCAGCTTGCAACAAGCGCGTCATAGGTATTGGGATTATTATTTACAATGTCCTCGAATCCCGTCATTGCAGACTGGTATTGCCCCAGGGCTGACTTACATTTCTGTATGAAGTAAAATGCTCTCTTCACGAGGTCAGGTTTATTCCCATTGTTCAGTATAAGCTGTTCGAGGAAAGCTTTCAATGCCGTCATCTTACTTCCCGCGCTGTCCAGCCTCAGACTGGCAAGGTAAAGCTTGCTCACTGCATCTACCGCCTCACGGCTTCCAGGATCGTTTTCCAAGATGCTTTCCGCAAGGTCTATTACTTTTTCGTAGTTCCTTTTCCTCGTCTCGATGGACATGCTGTCGGAAGTTGTTAAAGTATAGTTACCGCTCTTTACTATGATCGTATCGTTATAGTAATCCGTGACCGGCACTATTAACAAATTATCCTCTGTCCTGCTGGAATATCCCGACCCTTCACCTGCGTTACAATCGTAGTTAAAACCGAACGATACAGGATCGCCTCCGCTTCCCCATGTTACGTTATATACAGGAGATATATCGCTTCCGTCTTCGGTGAAGCAGTTGTAATCAAGAGAGTGTGTTCCTTCACTTGCCGGGAAGTATCCCGTTAGGTGATAGCCGGTATATTCTTTTACCAGGTCAAACGTATTAAAGCCACCGTTCACGTAAAAGTAGCTGTCATATACCTCTACATTGTTTGCGCCCTCATCCGTCGTGCTGAGCGAATTAAAGCCTGCCGTCAGTTTCCCGCCGGATGGTTTCATATCGAGTATACTACCCGACGCAACCGATAATATACAATCGGTCGTCGGCGATGTCATGGTGTTATTGTAAAGATCCATTCCGGAACTTAATGCAAGTACCGAGATATTAAAGTCACTTATCACGTTATTTTTAATAACACCGCCGGTAATATTGTTTATCATAATCGCGCTCGATGATGAACTGCCCGGACCATAGAATGTATTTGCATCGATGACTATAGGGAATGAAGATGAGGAATTTGCGGAAAAGCTTAATATGGGTATAATATTACTCGTGGTATTAAATTCATTCCCGGATAAAACTATCACGGGGTTTAGCGCCGTATCACTGAATGTTCCCCTTATAGCTCCGCAGGTACCGGAGTTAAATACATTATCGCCCATCTCTATAGTTTCGCAATTTACCATATCGAACGCGTATGCCGAATCCTTTATGTTATTGACTGTCGTGCTATGGATCATTACCGTATCACATCCGTTGATCTGTATCCCGTTCCAGTGGGGACTGCTGCTGTTAAGTGTAACGCCATAACCTGCATCGGTCCCGCAAATAAAGTTACCGCCGTTTGCTACTATCGTTCCATTCGTGTCAAATGTAATAGTAGTACTATCCGAAATGGTCAGGTTATAGCCGTTTGTAAATACAGTATCGAAGCAGGTTATATTACCACTGATCACTTCATTACCTGCCAATAAACCGCCGCCTACTGCCACAGGCTGGAGCTTAAATAATCTACCCTCTCCGGGGTCGAACATACCCAGATCAACCAACGCAGAAGGATTCGGGGGGGTTTGAAAAAACGTGGCGACTACCTCGTTCGTTTCTACGTCTATTATCTTCCAGTTCAAATAATTTAACCATATTATAATAGGACTACCCGTAAACTGTACTTTTATCCTGCGCCTTCCTCCGTTGTTACTTACAGACGTAGAATCATAGTATGGCGAGCACCGCCTGTTCACTATCATAAAATACCGCGTGTACACATCCTCCGGCGCTTCAGGTATAAACGTCGCTGCCTGGACATACCTTTCATTCACGTTATCCTCCGAGGTATATTCATAGGGCGGGCTTCCCTGGGGTTTGTAAGTTACGATGTCCGTAAAATATGTATTGGCAGTGAGTTCATTTTTCTCTTCGTGATATGAATATGATTTCCGGTTGTCGGTAAACTTCAAAATGTACGGCTCCCAGGTTTTCATTCGCTGGGAAACCTTCCGTATCTGCTCCCATTTCGCGTCAGGCTGCTGATAGGCATTCTCCTGGATAAAATTGCCGTTCGTATCGACTATACCGTCCCTGAACTCCCAGCAACTACCACCACTATCATGGCGATCCGGGAATGAAGGGAATAAAAAGTAGATCAGCCCTTTTACGCCGTAGCTTACAGCAATATTAGACATCAGATCTATTTCTTCGTTCGTTGGTTCTCTCCTGGCTTCTCCCTTGGTGTACCACAAGTGCGCCTGGGGCATTAAAAGGAAAGGGATATTGCCCATCTTCGATATTGCGTCTCCGAGTCTCATCGTATAGCCGAATTGGCCCGCCTCCTGGAAGCGCCAAACACTCCCGCAGGGTAACTGATCTTCTATTGCAGGCGGGCTTCCGTCGTTTGTCTCGTTTTCATATGGATAGCGGTTTAAGTTATCCTGTAACCATGCATCATATGCATCGGGTCCGACGGGGTAGCCGAAAACCCGGTCGTTTACCGTTCCTCCCGTGTACGGCAGTGTGTTAGGTATCTTACTGAAACAACTTGAATTAGGAGGATTTTCATAATAATCGGTGGTCATAGGGTAGCTCTCGGCAAAGAACTGTGTAAACCCGACTTTCTGTACATAATTATCATATATCCACTCCGGATCGGCGAGATCGCCTCGTTTATCAAAAGGCACGTGAACCGAATTAAAATAATTATAGTCCGCCATCAGGTCCACAGTGTACGCGCCGGAGGAATAGGAATATGAGTAGTCCTTAAGCTTGTCATTCACGTACTTCATACAGGGAAGGTTATTGAACTGCGAGAGCTCCATGTAAAACTTCATCATCAATGGTACGGAGCTCGGATTTCCGTCGAATGCTATCTGCTCCACCTCATCCTGTATCCAGGGATCTCTGATACCCTTAAACAATTCGTTTGCAATGTCATTTTCCACCTTCACGTAGTCGAGCCACATGTCGCAGTTCCCAAGCCATTCAACCTTTATGTCCGCTTTGTTCAGCAGGTTAACATCATCATAGCGCGTCCCCCGGGCACAAAACCACCAATTACTGTCCAGTATGCCGGTGAAAGAAATGGCTGTAGGAGGATTTTGCGGATTGAAATAAAACTCTTCCAGATAGCTTCCATCATATTGTAAGTTATTATCTAAAAAATGTTTTGCCTTAATTGTATCAGGAGAAATTTTGTAACTTTCATCTCCTTGAAGTATATGAATAACACAAACGCCTGCTTCTTCATTTCCCGAAATAAAAGAAGCCGGTATCCTTATACGGGGTTTTACATACCACTCACATTTTTCATCCCCGTCGTAGAGATCGCTCTTATTGCTCTGCTCGGTATTTGCCTTCAGACGTTTTACCACATAGCCGGGGCTGTCATTACCCTGCTCACAGTACATTACGGTCTTACCGCTGTCGGTTACGTCTGTCCCCGTATTATGGTCATTAAAGGAATAGAACCACAGGTCATCGGCGGTTGACACAGGCTCCGCCTCATAGATACTGCTCTGACCGTGGCACAGCCATTCTATCTTTGGTCTCATCGTTACCGAGCGCCTTCCGTCGTGATCATCGTATAGGTCTTTGAGGTAGTCCGTCACCTCGTCCTCATAATCGCCCACATCGGTAAAGAGCTTGTCGTTTGCAGTCCTTCCTTTTGGCACTCTCCTCGCTATCCCGTTAAAGGTGACCCATTCATCACCTGTATATCTATGGCTTATATTTATGCCGAGCGTATCCGCGTGAGAGTAGTCCGACCCGTTATCGAACTCATCGTTTATTGTCCCGAATATAAAAGAATTATCCAATGATATGACGGGCGGAGGCGCTTTGTAATGCCCGGTGTCGAATTTAACAAATGCCGTGGAAATAACGGCAAGAAGCACGGATGAAAAAATAATCAGCTTTCTCATTTTTCGTGGTGTTTAGGTTTTAGAAAAAGTATTATAGGAGCCGTTCTTTAGAAAGAACGTGTGGTCGTTTGATGGCTGATGCGTTTATTACTACTTTACTTAGTTAGCATCATCTTCTTGGTGCTGATGCTTATTCCCTCAATAAATAACGAATAAAAATATACTCCGCTGGATAAACCATTTCCGTCAAATTTATATTCATACTCTCCGGGGCTTAATTTCCCATTTACTAATACTGCTAATTCTTTCCCGGTAATATCATATATACTCAATCTTGCTAAAGTTGAACTTTTAATTATAAACTTTATATTTGTGGAAGGGTTAAACGGGTTAGGATAATTCTGGTAGAGAATAAATTCATCCGGCAGGTGATTACTTAGCTGTTTTATATTTGTTATCCAGATCGTATCACCGCCTATTGTGGTATGCAAACCCGTTGTAAATGCAGGTCCGGTTGTATAGACCCAACCATGTTTACTGTCTGTAAAATTTATGAACTCATATTGTGCTATAATCGGTAAAGATGTATCCGGTACCTGATAATGCCAGTTATCTCCACCATTTGTAGTCCTGTATATTATCCCCCTGTTTTGGTTGTTAGGATAATGTAAATAACCACCGCTACCCCATATCGTGTCTTCATTTACTATACTAAAACGGGTTAGAACATTTGATTGGATATATCCGCCTGATGGCATTTGTCTTTTACTCCAGGTGATTCCTCCGTCGGTTGTCTTTTTCATCGAAGAATCGTCGACACCTGTGGCTTTCCATCCTGTAAGGCTGTCTATAAATTGCATTTGCCGAAAACCATCATTGTTAATATTAAACCAGTTATTGCCGCTGTTTGTGGTCTTATAAAACTTGTCGTTTACAGGCGGGAAAGGGTTCCTGGCTATAAACCCAATCGAACCGTTATACATATATATTTTTTCAGGATTGGAGCTTCCCCCGCTAAACTGATTCTCCCAGTTCACTCCTCCGTTCGTCGTGCGGTATACGCCGCCGTCCAGACTGCTTCTCTGAACCAGCCATATTGTATCCTCATTCAATACACTCATATCGTCATACCAGATCGAACCCGGTGTGTTTAGACTGACCCAGCTATCTCCGCCATCTGTCGTTTTCAATAATGTGCCCGAGGACGTATTAAATCCTCCGCATACAAACCCCGTAGTGTTATTTATAAACTGTACCTTTAAAAAATTTCTGTATGCCTGGTATATGATACTCCAGTTATCGCCCCCGTTTGTGGTTCTTAGGATGTAATTTGTATCATTGGGTGTTTGATCACCAGTTATTGCAAACCCCGTTAAGCTGTCCAAAAATATTATGTCTGAAATAGATTGACCATTCAAATTAGGCATGAACTGCTGGTACCATCCGGACGGAGGATTGCCGGTGAGCGTGAAGGCAAGTATAAAGAGAGGTAATATGTAGAGTATCTTTCTCATTCTGTCAGGTCATTACCTACATAGAATATCAATATTTTTTGTGATTATTGCAATCGCTTAACGATTATTTTTACGTTCGTGGGAGCCGTTCTTTAGAAAGAACGTGTGGTCGTTTGATGGCTGATGCGTTTATTACTACTTTACTAATATCATCTTTTTTGTACTTGTGAAATCTTTCGTCCTTAATTGATAAAAATATACTCCACTTGTCAGATCACTTCCATCGAACTGGTATTCATACTCTCCGGGAGAAAGTTTCTCGTTAACTAATGTGGCTATTTCCTTGCCTGTAATATCAAAAACCTTTAAGGTCACTAGATCTATACTCTTAACTTTAAATTTTAAATTTGTAATCGGATTGAACGGATTAGGGTAATTCTGATAGAGAATAAATTCATCGGGCAGGTGATTGCTTAAGTGTTTTATGCTTGTTATCCAGTTTGTATCTTCGCCTGTGGTTGAATGAATGCCTGTAGGAGGCTGATAATTTGCATAACACCAAATAAATTTGCCTTCTGATGTGTTTATAAAATTGTAGGATACAATATTTAAATTTGTATCAGGTATTTGAAAATGCCAGTTGCTGCCCCCATTGGTAGTTCTAAATATTATTCCTCTTTCCTGATTATTTGGATAATGAATATACCCTCCGATTCCAATCACTGTATCCTTATTTATAATACTGAATTTGGAAAGTGTATTAGATTGGATTATCCCTCCATTAGGCATTTGTTGTTTGTGCCACGTTATTCCTCCGTCGGTTGTTTTTTTCATCGAAGAATCGTCGAGACCTGTGGCTTTCCATCCTGTAAGACTGTCTATAAACTGCATATGACGGAAACCGTCATTATCGATATTAAACCAGTTAACACCTCCGTTTGTGGTCTTGTAAAATTTGTCGTTTACAGGCGGGAAAGGGTTCCTGGCAATAAACCCTATCGAACCGTTATACATATATATTTTTTCCGGGTTGGAGCTTCCCCCACTAAACTGATTCTCCCAGTTCATACCACCGTTCGTTGTGCGGTATACTCCACCGGTAAGGCTGTTTGAGGATACTGTCCATATTGTGTCTTCATTTAATACGCTCATGTCGAGATAACTGTTCAATGGAGCATTCAATGAAGTCCAACTCGCCCCTCCGTCAGTTGTTTTGTCTACACCTTTTACTCCGCACGTGTAGCCGGTATTCTCATCAAGAAAAAAAACTCCGAAATAACCGGGGAAACCTCCTCCGGTTTGGATCTTTGCATATTGTATAACCCAGTTATCACCGCTGTTCGTTGTTTTTAACACATATGTTGTGTCGGGATTCTGATTAGTGGCATTGGTGACTGCCCAGCCTGTAAGACTGTCCAAGAAGAAAATATCCTGTATGCTCCTGCTCCCTATATCCGGCATAAACTGCTGGTACCATCCGGACGGAGGATTGCCGGTGAGCGTGAAGGCAAGTACGAAGAGAGGTAATATGTAAAGTATCTTTCTCATTCTGTCAGGTCATTACCTACATAGAATATCAATATTTTTTGTGATTATTGCAATCGCTTAACGATTAATCTTACGTCTCGGGGGAGCCGTTCTAAAAGAACGTGTGGTCGTTTGATGGCTGATGCGTTTATTACTACTTTACTAATATCATCTTTTTTGTATCTATGAATCCGCCTGTTTCCAATCTGTAAAAATATATACCGGAACTTAAACCTGTTCCGTCAAATTTATATTCATATTCCCCTGGGGATAGTTTCTCATTTACTAACGTGGCAATTGCCTTCCCTGAAATATCATATATACTCAATCTTGCTAAAGTTGAGCTCTTAATTCTAAACTTTATATTTGTGGAAGGATTAAAAGGATTAGGGTAATTTTGAAAAAGCTCAAAGTTTGTTGGTATTTCATTGCCTATCTGATGTATGTTTGTGTAATACGTAATTGTATCACCCCCGGTTACCGTACGAACTCCCCCCTGCTGGGAATGGTATGACCAACCCCTGTCCTTATTGACAAAATCAACAAATGCGTATCCGGTAATATGAATCGAGGTATCAGGGATCTGGTACCCCCAGTTTATACCGCCGTTTGTTGTCTTATATATTACTCCCCTGTAGTTACCAGCACTTAATATATATGTCCCGCCGACTCCCCATATTGTATCTTTATTTACAAAACTAAACCGTATCATCCTTGAAAAAAGAAATGAAGAACCCTCCGGTGGCAGGCTCTGGGATGTCCAGTTTTCTCCTCCGTTCGTTGTCTTTCTTATAAAGGCAACATCACTTGAACTGCATTTCCATCCGAGCAGGCTGTCTAAAAAGTATATGTCCGTAAAATTCTCACCTGATAATATTATATTCCAGTTCAGACCACTGTTCGTGGTCTTATATATATTCGGGGAGGCGATGCTACCTGCCGAAAAATATCCTATTCTCCCGTTATACATATATATCTTATTGGGGTTCTGACTTCCCCCGCTGAACTGATTCTCCCAGTTCACTCCGCCGTTCGTAGTGCGGAATACTCCGCCATCCAGACTGCTTCTCTGAACCAACCATATTGTATCCTCATTCAATACACTCATATCATCATACCAGACCGACCCCGGTGTGTTTAGGCTGACCCAGTTATCCCCGCCATTTGTCGTTTTTAATAATGTGCCTGAGGAGGTGTTAAATCCTCCGCACACAAACCCTGTGGTGTTATTTATAAACTGTACCTTTAAAAAATTTCTGTATGCCTGGTATATGATACTCCAGTTATCGCCTCCGTTTGTGGTTCTTAAGATGTAATTCGTATCATTGGGTGTTTGATCACCAGTTATTGCAAACCCCGTTAAGCTATCCAAAAATAGTATGTCTGAAATAGACTGACCATTCAAATTAGGCATAAACTGCTGGTACCATCCGGACGGAGGATTGCCGGTGAGCGTGAAGGCAAGTACGAAGAGAGGTAATATGTAAAGTATCTTTCTCATTCTGTCAGGTCATTACCTACATAGAATATCAATATTTTTTGTGATTATTGCAATCGCTTAACGATTATTCTTACGGGGAGCCGTTCTTTAGAAAGAACGTGTGGAAGCATAACTATGCCGGAGGCTGATTACTTCAGTTTATCCTCACGCGACTTTTCAACCAGGTCGGCATAAAAAACGTCCCATATCATTATTTCGGTAGTTCCGATCTCGTTCATCGGACTGCCCTTTGAGAGCTCCTGCGCTTCCTCTATGCTGTCCGCATTTATGAGCGTGAGCCCGCCCGCGTGGTTCTCGAAGCACCCGCCGCCGCACCCGGCAAGCTTGCCCTTTGAGTGAAGCTCTTTCAGCCACTCCATCAGGCGCGGGATGCGGGCATCGAACTCCTCCTGCTTGAATGTTTCGTCCGGTTCATTAGAGCGCCATATCAGCGCGTAGATCTCTCTGAGTTGGTTTGTTCAGACATGATATAAAAATTAAGAAGTGATTCTAATCTTTAAGGTACGGACGTTCCCAAATCGGAATTTGGGAACGAGATTGCCGCGTCGCTCCGCTCCTCGCAATGACAAATAGAGGAGCCGGGGCTGTATACTAATCAATGAATGAACATTGCGTCGCCGTAGTCGTAGAAGCGGTACTTGTCCTTGATTGCTTTCTTATAAGCTTTCATTACAAAATCCCTGTCCCCGAACGCGCATACAAGCATAAGCTGTGTGCTTTGCGGAAGCTGGAAGTTGGTTATTAGCCCGTCCACTACTCTCACCTGCTGAGGCGGGTGTATGAACTTGTCCGTCCAGCCCTTTCCGGCGCGGACGCTCTTACCGGTGATCACGCTTGATTCGAGAGCTTTCACAACCGACGTGCCGACGGCGTATATCTTTTTCTTTCTGCCAATCGCATTGTTAATGGCTTCGGCAGTCTCTTTTGGTATCTCATAATATTCTGAATCCATGCGGTGCTTAGAGAGGTCCTCTACCTCCACCCATCTGTACGTTCCCAGCCCTATATGAAGCGTTAGTGTAACGATGTGGACTTTCTTCTTCTTAATGCGGTTCAGCATTTCTTTTGTGAAATGGAATCCTGCCGACGGAGGAGCAACCGAACCGACGTTTTTTGCATACACCGTCTGGAATGTTTTCTTATCTTTCTCTGTTGCTTCGCGTTTTATGTACGGGGGAAGAGGCATCTTGCCGAGCTTCTCTATATACTTGCGGAAGTCGCCCTTATAATTGAAGCGGACTATCCTGCCCCGTGAAGTAGTATTATCTATCACCTCGCAGTACAGCGTCTTATTAAAGAATATCCTGTTGCCGATACGCACCTTACGCGCCGGGTCCACGACCACGTCCCAGATATTCTCATCTTCGGAGAGCTGGCGTAGAAGAAACACTTCGATCTTAGCGCGGGTTTTTTCCTTCGTCCCGAATAATCTCGCCGGGAAGATCTTGGAATCGTTCAGCACCAACACGTCGCCTTCCTTGAAGTAGCTGACTATGCTCTTAAACTTCGCTTCGTCGATTGTCTGCTTGTCCCTGTCGAGTATCATCATCCTCGCGGCGTCGCGCGGTGACTTCGGCATTTTCGAAATAAGGTTCTTTGGTACCGGGTACTTAAACTGTGAAAGTTTCATTTATATGATTTGATGACTGGTTATTGTTTAATGCTGTAGAATGCTTTTTTGCCGGGATAAACAGCATCGGCACCGAGCTCTTCCTCTATTCTTAACAGCTGGTTGAATTTCGCTATCCTGTCAGTCCTGCTCAGCGAACCGGTCTTTATCTGTCCGGCATTCGTCGCGACGGCAATGTCGGCGATAGTCGTATCTTCGGTCTCACCGCTCCTGTGACTGATCACACATGTATAGCGATTTCGCTTTGCATATTCGATAGCGTTTAGAGTTTCGGTCAGCGTGCCTATCTGGTTCACTTTAATCAGAATAGAATTGGCAACGCCCTTGCTCACACCTTCGGCAAGGATCTTCGAATTGGTTACGAAGAGGTCATCACCCACGAGTTGAACTTTTTCGCCGAGCGCGGTAGTAATGCTTTTCCAGCCGTCCCAGTCATTCTCATCCATTCCGTCCTCGATGCTTATTATCGGGTAGTTGTTAACCATTTTCTCATACATCTTGATCATCTCGTCCGCGGTCTTTGCCGGGATGCCGGATTTGTAAAACTCGTATTTACCGCCGGAATCTTTCGTAACCATCTCGCTGGATGCCACATCGAGCGCAATGAAAACGTTCTCGCCGGGTTTGTAGCCCGCTTTAGTGATGGCTTCAAGGATGACTTCCACCGCCTCCTGATTCGATTTAAGGTTCGGAGCGAACCCGCCTTCGTCGCCGACAGCAGTGTTGTAACCCTTTCCGTGGAGCACGTCCTTTAGATTATGGAACACTTCCGACCCGCAGCGTAACGCTTCGCGGAATGAATCGAATCCCGCGGGCACTATCATAAACTCCTGGAAGTCGACGTTATTGTCGGCGTGCTTTCCGCCGTTGATGATATTCATCATCGGTACGGGAAGCGTCCTCGCGTTGGTTCCGCCGATGTAACGGTATAATGACTGTCCCGTGTCCTGCGCGGACGCGTGTGCCACTGCGAGCGAAACACCGAGTATGGCATTCGCGCCGAGCTTTGATTTGGATTCCGTTCCGTCCATCTCGATCATGAGGTTATCTATTCCAACCTGGTCGAGCGAATCCATGCCGATGACTTTTTCAGCGATGGCGGTGTTTACATTATTGACTGCGTTTAGTACTCCCTTTCCGAGGTAGCGCGATTTATCGCCGTCGCGGAGCTCTACTGCTTCGCGTTCACCGGTGGAAGCACCGGATGGAACTGCTGCGCGTCCAAAAGCGCCGGTTTCCAGCAATACATCTACTTCTAAAGTGGGATTTCCCCGGGAGTCAAGTATCTCACGTGAATGAATCTGGGTAATTTCAGGCATGTAGTTAGGATTGTACTAAATTTTTGAAAAATGGAATGTTTAATATAATATATTAAGTGAGGGAAATCAATTCAGAAAATACTACCCAAACCACATACATATCCTCTAATGAAATGATTTAACATGTACTTGAATTACCCCAAAAGAGTCCGAGCGACAGCGAACTTACTTTTTTTTAACTTGTAAATAGTAATTAAATTTAAGATATTTAAGGCTTTCGGCAAAAAAGAGGCGAAAAAGACATAACTATTTACTAGCATAAGATCTAAATGAGGAATTTTGTAGTAGCTATTGATGGACCCTCGGGAACCGGCAAAAGTACTTCAGCAAGAATACTGGCAGATAAGTTAAAAGCTCTTTACATAGATAGTGGTGCGATGTACAGGGCAGTCACGTACCTGGTAGTAAAAAATAATTTCGACCCCAAGAATAACATAAAAGAGATCATAAATCTCAGCAGGGGCGCGGATATAAAGCTGGATCCGGAGGAAGTTCTATTAAATGATCAGAACGTAACCAAAGAGATACGTTCACTCGATGTAACAAACAAGGTCAGCGCAGTAAGCAAGATCAAAGAAGTTCGCGAGATACTCGTCGAGAAACAAAGGGATTACGCAAAGGATAACAGCGTTGTGATGGACGGAAGAGACATCGGAACGGTTGTTTTTCCAAACGCGGATATAAAATTCTTTCTCGTTTGTGATCTGAAAACGCGCGCGGCAAGACGTCAGCAGGATTTCAGGGATATGGGGATGAGGATTCCGCTCGAGAAGATAGTGCTCGAGCTTAAAAAGAGGGACAGCATCGATACCAATAGAAAAGAAAGTCCTTTGAAAAAGGCTAAAGACGCCATCGAGATAGACACAACCAATATGATAATCGAAGAGCAGGTCGACTGCATGTATAAGCAGATAATCTGCAAACTGGATAAATACTAAAAACGAGTTTTTAAAAAGCCGGTACAAACCGGGATTAAACAAATAAACCCTTTTTACCCGGAGGGATAACCTTAAAATTGAGGACGGGACAGGAGGTGCAATTTTGACAGAAGAAGATATCATCGAAAAGAAAACAGACGACCAACCGAAGGACACACCATTACGAGACGAAATCAAAACAACTAAATTTAAAACTACAGATTACGACGACGCAGAGTACCAGGAAATGCTGGAGCTCTATGAGAAGACCTTTAACCAGATAAAGGAGAACGAACTGGTAAAGGGCAGGATCGTTGCCATCAATGGCGATGACGTGCTTATCGACATCGGCTCTAAATCGGACGGACGGGTTTCGGTGAACGAATTTTCCGACCAGAGCGAGCTGGAAATCGGACGCGAGATAGAGATATTCCTGGAGAAGATCGAAGACAAAGAAGGACAGCTAATCCTATCCAAAAAGAAAGCCGACTCTATCAAGATGTGGGACAGGATAGTAAGCATCCACGAGAACGGCGAGATCATAAAAGGAAAATGTGTAAGGAGAATCAAGGGCGGATTCATTGTAGACCTTAACGGTCTGACAGCATTCCTGCCGGGTTCACAAATCGACACAAAGCCGATCAGGGATTACGATGACTACGTTGGAAAGGTGCTCGAATTTAAGATCATAAAGATAAACAACCAGATCGAGAATATAATAGTATCGCATAAGGTTCTCATCGAAGAAGCGATGGCAGGTCAGAGAGAGAAGCTCCTCGATACAATCGAGAAGGGCATGACTCTCAAAGCTACCGTAAAAGCAATTACGGACTTTGGCGTATTCGTCGACCTTGGTGGACTCGACGGTCTTATCCACATAACCGACCTCTCATGGGGCAGGATAAACCATCCGAGCGACATAGTAAATCTCGACCAGGACATAGAGGTTTATGTACTGGAATTCGACAGAGAAAAAGAAAGAGTATATCTCGGGCTTAAACAGCTTCAAAAACATCCGTGGGAAAACATCGCTACTAAGTATAAGATCAGCGACAAGGTTTCCGGAAAGGTTGTATCACTTACAGACTACGGCGCATTCATAGAAATAGAAAAAGGTATTGAAGGTCTTATACACATCAGCGAAATGTCATGGACACAGCACATCACCAACCCAAGCCAGATGGTTACAATGGGACAAATGGTCGATGCGCAGATATTAAATATAGACATCGAGAACAGGAAACTTTCTCTCGGTATGAAGCAATTAACTCCTAACCCGTGGCAGAGCCTGCTAGAGAAATTCCCGGTCGGCACAAAGCACAAGGGCAGAGTCTGCAATATCACCGACTTCGGCGTATTCGTCGAGCTGGAGGAAGGCGTGGACGGACTGGTTCACATCTCCGACCTCTCATGGACAAAAAAGATACTCGACGTGAATGAATTCGTAAAGATGGGCGAAGAACTGGAAGTGGTTATTCTCGGTGTGGACGTTGCTAACCAGAGAATATCGCTCGGCAGAAAGCAACTTGAAGACAATCCATGGGATAAGATGGAAGATAAGTACAAGATAGGAACCGAAACGGAAGTAAAAGTTGTAAAGCCGATAGAAAAAGGCATCATCGTGGAACTTCCCGATGTAATAGACTCATTCATCCCAGCTTCACAGCTCTCGACAGGTCCGGTGAGGAATTTCGGCGAGCTTTACAAACCCGGGGACAAGCTGAACGCGGAAGTGATCGAATTTGACAAGAACAATAAGAAGATAGTTCTCTCGGTCATCGAATATTTGAAAGACAAGGAACAGTCCGATATCGATGCATATATAGAAAGGTTCAAACTGCCTAAGAAGTTCTCCGTACAAGACGTACAGGAAAAGACAAGGAGCTTCGAAGAAGAGCAGGTTGATTTTAGAATAGAAGACATAATCGGCGAGGACGTACCGGAAGTAAATCATCCTCCGAAAGAAGAAGTAAAGCCTGAAGCTAAATCTAAAGCAAAGGAAGAACCAAAGAAGGAAGAGCCTAAAGCCGAGGTTAAGAACGAAGCACCGGTAGAGGAAAAAGCCGAGGAAAAGACTGAAGCAAAAGCTGAGGAGAAAACTGAAGAAAAGGCAGAAGAAAAAACGGAAGAATCTGTAGAAGAGAACAAGAGCGAAGAGCAAAAGTAAAGATTAATAACGTACTGACGAATAAAAAAACCCCGCGAAGAGCGGGGTTTTTTGTTTGGGGGAAAATGTTTAACCACAGAGAGCACAGAGGACGCAGAGATACACTACGTCAAGATTATTTTCAAATTTAAACACTCTCAATTTTTAACTCACAATATTTATGCTCAAAATGATTAAAGTAAAAAACTCTATCAAACATACTCTTATAGACAACGTTTAAGTCCTTATCTGAAGGTTCAAAAAATCCTGACTCTTTAAAATTATCAGCAACTAAAAGTAACCACATCTCATCGTGTTTTTTATAGTCTCTAAGTTTATCATTTTTTAGAAATATTTTTTCTTGAATAATTTTCGAACACTCTTCCTTAACATACCCTCCAGTTGATTGGGATACAAAAAGTTCAGGCGTATTTGTCTTATGTAAAAGTATTTTAGTTACATACTTATTCAAATCTTCAAAGTAATCAACTTTAATTTTATCTTTAGAATGTTGTTTTTCAATCTTTTTAATTATAGAGTTTACAATCACACTTTTTTCTTCACCTTTGGGTAAGCAATTTTTTCTTTGTAATATATTTATAGAAAGTCCTTCAAAACCTCTTGCAGATAATTCAGATTTAATTTTGATGCATATTTCTTTCCAATGCGATTCTTTTTTTGCCGATTCCTCATCCATTAGACGAGTCACTTCCATTCCGATTTTTTTTCCATCCATATTAACTATAAAATCAGGACGTTCAAACCATTCAACATTCGGCTTTTCACCCTTTGAAAATTTACCAAGAAAATCTAGTGCCCAGGCAAACTCATTTATTTTTTTTTCTTCTATTGGCATTAATGGCGGGTCATTTAAATTAGTCTATTATTGTATATTTGGAATCCTCTAACCACCATGAACATTTATCTAAATCCACGCTATATGTAAAATCTATTATGACACTTTCAGATCCATTGCCTCCAATACACCACACAGAAATATTTAGTTCTGAATAATTTTTTTCATACCGGATCTGCTTAAATAAAATGTCACCTTCTTTTAAATTTAAAGCTGACAATTCGGTGTCTCTATCAAAGTATTTAATATTCTTGCTGTTATCGATAATCTTATCTGCGTAGAGTATATACTCAATGGGCAGTGCAATTATATCTTTAGAATAAACTATTGCATAAGAACCATGAAAAATGTTATTGATCACACTCCCCAAAACTGAAATACTATCGCATTCATCCTTAATTGTTTGTTCGTCGTATTGTGAGCCTGATGAATTTCCAAACGATCCGGCAATTACAAATAGAAGCAATATTATGCTGAAAGTGTTTCTCATATTTAAATAATACCTTAATGAAAATATCAACATTTCTATTGAGTTTTGCAATAGGTTTACCGCATAAAGAATATAGACCGAAAGGAGTGATTCCAACGCTTCAAGGCGACGGGTCTGGGTTCCCGCTTTCGCGGGAATGACGATGTGTAGGGATTTCCAGTATTTTATATTCAATAGAATATACTGCGCAAATTCGCTAAATTATTAGAAAGTTAACCTATAAGGTTCAAAAAATGAATAAAGAACTAATTTACGAGGGAAAAGCCAAGAAGCTTTACACTATCGAGGGTAAAGACGGTGTTTTACTGCAGGAATTTAAGGATGACGCGACCGCATTCAACGCGCAGAAAACGGGGCAGATAAAGGATAAGGGCGTACTGAATAACAAGATCACTACTATTATATATGAGTATCTCGGCAATGGCGGTATCCCGACACACTTCATAGAGAAGATATCGGATAACGAGATGTACGTGAAAAGGGTGAACATAATAAAAGTAGAGGTTGTCTGCAGGAACTATGCCGCGGGAAGCCTTGTAAAAAGATACGGAATGGAAGAGGGCAAAAAGCTCAGTTCCCCCATTATTGAATACTATTTTAAAGATGATGCGCTTGGCGATCCGCTATTCACACCCGCTCACATAAGGGAGATGGGGCTTGCGGACGACAGCGACCTGGAAAGGATAAACGAACTGACATACAAGATAAACGAGCTGTTGAGCAAGTTTTTCGATGAGAGAGGAATTTTATTGGTGGATTTTAAATTGGAATTTGGAAAGGATATGGACGGGAATCTAATACTCGCCGACGAGATATCCCCGGATACATGCCGTCTATGGGACAAAGAGACACACAAAAAGCTCGATAAGGACAGGTTCCGTTTCGATCTGGGCGGTGTCGAGGACGCGTATTGGGAAATTTATAACAGGATAAGTAAGTAATGCGGTTCACACCATACGGAAAAGGTACAATACGTTTCTTTCTCATAGTTACGGTGCTGATAGACCTGGGCGCGTTCCTGGTGCCAATACTCTGGCTAAAGATCGCACTACTCGTATTATCGGTTTTATTGATTGCGTTCGTTCTTTATTTTTTCCGCGACCCGGTACGTAAACTTCCTGATAACATTACGGAGGATACGCTTATCTCGCCGGCTGACGGCAAGGTGGTACGTATTATGGACATCGAAAATAAGGATGAGAACCCGTTCCCTCCGGGCGAGAAGCTGAAGATGATAAGCATTTTCCTCTCCCCGCTCGACGTGCATGTGAATACGATACCGGTTTCAGGCATGGTAAACTTCGTAAAGTACATCCCGGGCAAATACCTCGTGGCATTCGACCATAAGTCATCGGAGAATAACGAGCGGAGCGAGATCGGGATTGAAACGCCTACGGGGAAGCAGGTCGTATTTAAGCAGATAGCGGGATTCGTCGCGCGCAGGATAATCTACCGTCTTCACGGCGGTGACCAGGTAGTAAAGGGCGAGAAGTTCGGTATGATAAAATTCGGCTCGCGCGTGGATATATTATTCAGACCGGAGGCAAAGATCTTCGTGAGCGAGGGTGACAGAGTGACAGCCGGTAAGACAATTATTTGTGAACTATAAAACGATTAAATGGGTAAAGTAAAGCAGACAATAAGTATAATACCAAGTTTATTTACGCTGGGCAACGCGTTCTTTGGGTTTCTTGCAATTGCAAATGCCATCGACGGCAACATGGATGCGGCATGCTACTATATATTCTTCGGGATGGCGTGCGATGCGCTGGACGGTCTGATAGCGAGGTTGTTTAAAACGACGAGCAGGTTCGGTATAGAGGTGGATTCACTGGCTGACGTAGTAACCTTTGGCATGGCACCGAGTGTGATAGTTTACCAGGTGTTTTTTGACAAACTGGGACTGCTTGGAATATTCTTCGCTTCGCTACCGATGATATTCGCGATCATACGGCTGGCAAAATTCAATGTCACAACGAAAGAAGACGAGGAAAAGAAGATGTTCAGCGGGATACCAACACCGGTATCTGCAGGTACGCTGGTCACATACGTATTATTTTATCATAACAAGATCTTTACAACACAGGTAAGCACAATAGTGATGTTCACGCTGGTAATAGCGCTTCCCCTGCTGATGGTGAGTACATTCAAGTACGACACATTCCCGCAATTTAACAGGCGCGCTATAAAAGCCAACCCCGCAAAGTTCATAATTTTCTTCCTGGCTGTTTTTTTGATAATAATCACAAAGGGAGAAGCGTCATTCTCTGTGTTTTTGTTTATAATTAGCACTGGAATATTCAGGAAAGTAGTGAGCATATTTACAAAGAAAGAGGATGGTGATGAGGAAGTGGAGCTGGAGGAAGACACACTGGAAACAGAAAAGGAAAAGTAGATGCCCGCTCCCCAGATAAAAAAATCCCTCCCAAAAAGAATATTAATAAATGTATTGTGGATATTACCGCTCATCGGAATAATAGGCGGAGCAATATATTTTTATAATTATTTCACACTCCAGATACCCGCCAACCAGGTAGTCACGATGGACGGGCGGAACGACGGTCTGCAGATATCAGTAAGGTATGATTATTATGTTAATTCCAAAATAATAGATTTTAGTCTGCAGGACATAAAGGACAACAGTCACGAGGATATTATACGGGCATTTTTCCAGTACGCGTGGATGTTGAAAGGGAACGGTCAGACTTTCGAGAAAGTGTATCTATGCAGGCAGGGCGAGCGGAAGTTTATGATACAGGGAAGTTTCTTCTCATACCTGGGTGAGGAATATAATAAAGAGGAGCCAATGCTTCTCGTGTTCAATTTCCCCGAAAACCTCTACTACCCGGACGGACAGAGGGTATATCCGGATTACCCCGCTGAGGAAAAAGCCAAGGGTGACCAGTTAATACTAGCCACCCGTCAGCTAAAGGACTTTAATGAATTTATGAAAAGATGGATGTACGAATGATCCGTACATTAGTTCATAGATGCCTGGATCTTGTTCTTAACGCTCAGTTTAATAATTTCAGCTTCACTTATAATCGCGCTTTTCATCACAACCTGCTTTTTTTCCAGTCCGTCGAGGACTTCCTTAGCAAAATCCAGATCTTTTTGAATAATTACATTACCGCCGAGGATCTCACGCGCTTTTTTGTCGGTGAGTATCTTTTTAGCAACGTTTTCTATCTCGTAAACGCGCTGAGCAGTCTCATCATCGATGAACGTGCTTAGCCTGGCGTAAGACTCGACAAGGTTATTTACATTCTTTGAATAATCTTCATCATCACAGCCTCCGCGCTGGTAGAGATTTTCGAGCAATTGAAGTGTATATACAATTGCGTGCTTGATCTCGTCTATCATATACGGCAGAGCGGAAACAGGATTGACCGCATCGTTGCTTCCCTTCAAAACGCTTCCATACTCTGTGATTATCTTGATAGCCGTGTTCTGGTTGATCTTCTTCATTTTCGTAATTTTTAATGGTTTTCACAATGTAAAGTATGATAACACAAAAGACAATGGTGATAGTTTCAAGGGGTTAAACATAATAATTATTAAATTGTACAGAGTTCTACAAGGCAGGAAGATAAGTACTAGGACATACATTAATATTGCAATTCGGACAATTTGCTTTAGTCCTAGAATCAAAATTTTTCTTGGCAGTTGCGGGTTTTACTATTATTTGGTTTTTACAATTTGGGCAAGTTTTTTTTTGAGCAGCTTTTTCTTTATAATCTTTAACCGGGATGAATTCATTGACATAAGTATTACCTAAATTACATGTCCAGAAATGAAAACTTTTAAAAGTTGAAAACTTGAGAGATGCTTTATACAAAGGATTATCTGATGTTACGAAAACTAATTTATTGGGATCAGAAATATAACTATCAGCAAAATCTATACATGCTGCTAAATATAGTGAGTCTGCCGAGCCAAAACCCATAAATTGTTTCGTTGAGTGTGAAAATAAAAGTTTCTGTGCTTTTCTGTTTCTAATATAAGATGAGCTTTGTAATAATATTATTTTTTTTTTATTAAAATCCTTTAATAATTCCGTAATTACAATTTTGATTTCGTTTTTTGTAAGAAATCCTTGATTAAAGCATTTTGATAAAATACTATATAGTTCTAAAACTGCATAATCCAAGGTGATTCCCAAAGAGTTAGGATATGAATGGATATATTTTAAATTTTTTTTCCCAATATCATCAAAATAAAATCTTGCCAATGCATTTGAGTCTAAGAAAAAAAATTTATCATAATGGGCTATTCTCAAGATCGGTTTTTATCTTCCTTTAGGAGTGACTCAATTCGAATACCACTTTCAAGTATTTTTTTACTTAATTTTGTTAAATTTTTATCATCTCTTTTCTCATTGATTCGTTCATGATAATATTCCCCATCATCAAAAAACTCAAAAGGATTGACTAATAAATTGTCATCAATTTCAAATTTTTTCAATCCAGTGCACTCAAGATCTAATTGATTATATTCTTCATTTATATTTGAAATTGGATCGTTAGACTCTCCAAAATAATTATTATTACTGATTGAAATATTGACGCTTCCAACAATAAAAAATAAACCTAAGGAAATCAAAGAAAGTTTTTTCTTGCTATCAATAATTTTCCCAAAACCATTCTCACGTCCATTCGACAATACAACATCGGATAATATTTCATTAGAAAATTGCTGTGACATAATTCTTCTCTATATTAATTTTAATATTACTAAAGTATTTTATTTCTTGTTTAATTAATTCACCAATATTATTTATTGGAATTCTTTGTTCAAAAGAGATATCCATATCTAATAAAAGACTCTTTTTTTCTTTTAAATATGGTTCAACCTTGAAAGAAAATTTTTTATTACCCTTTTTATAATAAAAAGAATTTGATTTAAATTCTAATTCAGTTTTTGAATCAATAATTTTGTTTTTCTCTAAAAAATCTTTTAATCTAGCATCTAAAACATTTGTTTCTTTCCCTACTTCAACAATTTCAATTTGTCTAAATGCAAATTCTGAGATTTCACTTACTTCTAGTTTATCGCAAACTTTGGTAACATAATCATTAAACTTATTCCACACAATACTAGTTTCAATCAAATTATTTTCATAAAAAACTTCAGTAATTGAAAAATTTCGTGGTTGTATTCTAACATTGCCTCCCTCATTATTTTCCAAATGAATACTATATGGACCTTGCACTTCTTTAATTATTGGGAATTGACTTTGAAATAAATCTAAGAAAAATCTAATTTCTATCTTTTTTTCATCAAAAAAGATTTTCTTTATTGTGTCATCATCAATATTAAAACCGAAGAGAATATTTTTTATTAATTCGGCCAAATAATGTTAATTATTAAAAGGAAGAGTTGTATAATTTTTGATTTTCTTGAAAATATAAATTTTTGACATACAAAAAAATCCAAAAGTGTATAAATACGTATCTATACTTTTTATTATTTTTGTGAATACAATAATTTAGCAAAGGGTAATCTAAAATTTCTAAAAAACCAAAATTTCCTTTAATGTATCAACAAAATAGTCAATTTCCGGCAGGATATTATATCTGCTGAAAGATACACGCACGGTTAGAAGAGCAGTTTTTTCGCTGCGTCCAAGAGCTGTAATTACGTGGGAAGGTTTTAGGGTGCCGGATGTACAGGCTGATCCGCCGGATACAGCTATACCTTTCAGATCAAGCTTGATCAGGAGTTCCTCCCCGTCCAGCGAGGTAAGCTCGGGGTTTAGTGAGAAATTTACGATGTTTGGAAGAGCGTCGATGGAATCGGAGTTAAATATTATCTTTTCATCCAGCTCGTTACTCAGCCTTGCAACGAGGTGTGTTTTAAGATTATTATAATGAAGCAGATCCTGATCCATTCTTTCATTTAAAATTTCGACGGCTTTTCTGAGCCCTACGACAGCAGGAATATTTTCCGTACCACCGCGCATATCCCTCTCCTGGCTTCCGCCATGGATGAACTTATCCAGCTTAGTCCCCTCTTTAATATAGAGGGCTGATATACCCTTGGGACCGTATATCTTATGGGCTGAGAGCGTGGCTGTATCTACACCAAGCGACTTTACGTTCAGTTTTTTTATCTTTCCGAAGCTCTGGATGGAATCGGTATGGGTATATATCCCCTTTCCGGACGCGATTTCAGATATGCTTGAGATATCATTTATCTTTCCGGTCTCATTATTGGAGTGCATTATCGAGATAAGGAAAGTTTTATCGGTTATAGCCTCATTTATCTTATCGGGTGAGATACTGCCGTCGATCTCAGGCTGGATGAAAGTTACGTCGAACCCAAACCTGTCCCTTAAATACGCCATTGTTTCGAGAACAGCCATGTGCTCTATCGAGGATGTAATAATGTGGTTTTTATCCGAGCCGAGATGAGGGAAAGAAATGCCTTTTAGAGCGAAGTTATTCGACTCCGTACCACCGGAAGTAAAGAATATCTCCTTTGGTTTAGCACTCATAAATTCAGCTAAAATATCACGTGCATCCTCGAGCGCTACCTTAGCCGGCTTGCCAAAACCATGTATTGATGAGGCATTCCCGTATTTTTCAGTAAAATAGGGCATCATTTCTGTTACAACTCTCTCATCAGGCAAGGTCGTTGCAGCGCTATCTAAATAAATTTTTTTCATTTAATACAAATATACTTTTTTTTATTGTTTTATTTGATATATTTTAGTCATAAGTAAAGGGGATATCTCAATTGCTTCTTTTGTAAAGGGAGCAAAAACGGAACAAGGACCGCAATGAACAAGGAGTTATTTTATATCCCTAATATTCTTTCATTAGCGAGAATGGTTCTTATTATTCCGCTCGCTTACCTTCTATTATTTCAATTCACTGAGCAGAGGACACTCATTATCATCATAATGATCGCGATGTATGTAACGGATCTACTCGATGGTTATCTGGCTCGAAAGTTAAATCAAGTTTCTGAACTCGGAAAAATAATCGACCCGCTTGCAGACAAAGCTGCAGTTATCGTAATTACAGTAATATTATTTATTAATGGATTGATCCCGGTATGGTTCTTTACAGTAATAGTATTACGCGATATTCTGATACTAGCATTTGGATTATATCTTGAAAAAACAAGAGATATAACATTAATGTCAAATTTTTGGGGGAAGGCAGCGGTCTTTTGCATTGGAATAATTTTGTTATTAACAGTAATTAATTTTGAGTATTTCGATGTTTTTTTAAATATTTTTTATTATATTGTTTTAGTGCTAATTACCTTATCCCTTATATTTTATTATATAAGGTTTAAAAAAACTATAGGAGAAAAAATTTATGGATGCTAACCTCAATGAGCAGACCCTTCCGGTTACCAGGAAGCGCGAGAGGGTAAAAACTCTCACCAGAAAAGACGTCGAGAATAAAATTGAGGAGAAGCTTGCCGGTAAGAGAATTACCAAGAAGCTTATCGTTGATTCTCTTTTCGAGTCTCTAAGAGAACTCATTATGACCGCAGATCCGACAATCAGGATCGAGATCCGCGACTTTGGTGTATTTGAGGTAAAGAAGACCAAGCCAAAACCCAAAGCCAGGAATCTTAAGACAGGTGAGTTTGTATATGTTCCCGGCAGAAGGAAAATGCATTTTAAACCGGGTAAGATCTTAAAGACCTTTTTAAAAAATCAAGTATAAGAGATCGCGAGAAAGCTTTACAATTTCCCTATTAACAATTAACAATTGAGTAACACCAGATATTTATGCTTGGACTATGGCGATAAGCGGATAGGTGTTGCCGTAAGTGATACAGATAAGCAGTATTCGTTTCAGAGGGGGATACTAAGCAATGATTCCGGTTTAGACGGAAACCTACTGGAGTTAATCAGGGGTGAAAATATAGAAAAGATTATTTTAGGTTATCCGTTAAATCTGAGATCGGAAAAGACAGAGCTTACAGAAAAGGTAGAGCAATTCAGAGCCAAGCTTGAAAAGTTATTAGAGGCAAACTCGATAAAGGCAGACTTCGAGTTCTTTGACGAAAGGTTTACGAGTAAGCTAGCCCGGGAGAATATTCTTTCTTCCGGGTTAAGCAAAAAAAAGCGCCGCGATAAGGGTTTAATAGATTCCGTATCGGCGCAAATAATCCTGCAGGACTACCTGGACAGCAAGCAAAGAGTCCGGCACTAAATTAGGAAAAGCAGGGTTATAGCTCTTAAAGATCAAGTTATTTCAAATAAAACTCCCACAATGTACCTTGTTGAACTTTACGAATTAATCGAGGAAGGCGAAAATTCACACGTTGAATTTAAGCGCAAATTTTCGTCACCCGAGAAGATCGCAAAGGAAATGATAGCATTCGCCAACTCCGGCGGAGGGTACATCTTATTCGGTGTCGATGACGACAGGAGTATTATCGGCGTCGAGAGTGAAAAATCCGAGATAGAACTAATCAATACAGCCGCAAAATTCTACTGCGAGCCTGAAATAGAATTTTCCCTGGAAATAATATTTATTAAAAGAGTCGATGTTGTGGTCGTTTATATTCCGGAGAGCAACCGGAAACCACACAGACTTATTACGGATGATAAGGATTCTCCGCCGAAATTTTATGTGCGGTCGGAAGACAAAAGCGTGCTGGCATCAAAGGAAACCGTGAACATACTACGTAATTCCAATTCCGAAAAGCCCCTATCAATAACAATAGGCGACAATGAAAAGAAGTTATTTGATTTCCTGACTGAGAATAAGAAGATAACAGTGAAAGGATTTAAGAAACTGGTGAACATATCCGAAAGACGAGCCAGCAGGACGCTGGTCAACCTGGTAAAAGCCGAAGTAATCCGGCACGTAATAAACGGAACAGAAGAATTCTTTACCCTTGCCTAATTTTCCTCAGCTAATCTTTTTTCGAGTGCAGCACAAACATCCCCGACATTTTGCTCTGCCCTGGACATAATACCGGAAGCTTCATCTAATACTTGCTTTTTATATGTTTCATCGTCTATTCCGGGGAGATTGATCTGAACATTTTTATATGCGCCCCAAATGCCGGTTTCCAATGATTTGGCTCCAACCTGCAGGTCACTCATTGAGTTCATGTTACCGTATTTAGCAACCTCTGTAACATATTCCCAGCATTCATCGGCTTTCCGCATTACAGCAAGAGGCACATCAATTGCTTTTTTGAGCCCTTCCTGCATTTTCTGATGTCTGACTGATTTTTCATCATCGGTGTTCTTAGGCAATTTCATTGCGTTCATATAATCATTGAAAGCGTCCGTATCGGCATCGATCATTGGTATAAGTTCACGCATTTTTGTATCAAGGGGTTCGATAACTTTCCTCATAATTTCGTCATATTTCTCATATTTTCGCAGACCGTAAGTAAGCCACGCGACCATGACGCTGAGCCCTGCTCCCAGAGAAGCAATCAGCGCAGAGACACTTCCACCACCCGGCGCGGACGAACGCGAACCAACCTCCTCGACGAATTTTCTAACGGTAGATGAAGCGAGCGGCTCATTTCGCTCCTCTTTAATCATGTATTCAATGATACGCTTGTCGGGATTAAACTGTGAAACAGAAGAAAGACCGAGACGATCAATTACGAGATTAATTTTTTGTCTCTCGTCGATTATAAAGAGATTCTCTTTTTCTATGTAATACTCAGCCGCCATAAGCATTGCCTCAAGCGGGATAAGTCCGACCAATTCACTACCACAAACACCGACATTCATTTCGATAGCATCATTTTTACACTCTTCGAAGGCAATATGAGGAGGAGTTATTTTATAATTATCGAGGTTTATCGTTACCTGTGCCATACCGTATTCCTCGACATCCCAGCCTATTGCTTTAACGGCCTTCAGTCTGCCGGGCTTATCGGGTCCCCTGCCCTGCTCGCGGATATTAAATGCAATCCTGAATGCCTGGTTACGTGTGCCAAGTATATTCACATTATATGCTATGAGGAAAAATCTTGCTCCGGTGGCAGTAGCTCCGTATTCGGGGATGAACTTAGCCGGACCAAAGTCAGGCTTCCATTCGGGTTTTTCTATTTTATCGGGAATCGCCTCATATTCACCTACCCTTATCTGCGAAAGTGTTTTGCGTTTAGGGTTTTCAGAAGCCTCCTCGTAAAGATAGATCGGGATCCCAAGTTCCTCACCGGCTCTTTTTCCGAATTTCTTTGCGCACTCTACACATTCTTCCATCGTTACATTAGCGACCGGCACAAATGGTACAACGTCAACAGCACCCATGCGGGGATGTTCCCCGGTTTGCTTTGACATATTGATCAATTCTTTTGCTTTTTTTGTGAACTGGAAGGCGCCCTCGACAACTGCGTCCGGGTCGCCAACAAAGGTAAAGACCGTACGGTTAGTGGATTTGCCGGGGTCTACATCAAGGAGAGTGACTCCCTCGACATTCCTCAGCACTTCGGCACACGCCTCTATTATCGATGTATCTCTTCCTTCCGAGATATTAGGAACACACTCAATGATTTTTCTCATGGTAGAGTATTTTATTAATTTTTCTTTCTACAGATAAAATATATCCTTTGCGGAAAATCACCGGAATCAAAACCCATATCATTAACCTGTTTCAATAATTCAAAATGTTTCTCCACTTCGACAACGATCTTCTCTGTCTCGAATGTAACTTCCGGTATAAGCTCTCTATACAATTTATAATTATCACCCTTTACATGCTCAAAAATCTTTGCATCCCAATCGAATTTAGACGGGGATTTTTTAATCACATCCATAACCAGGTAATTTTTATCGAAGCGGTGAACAAATGATCCGTATTCCGCCATATAGTTCATCTTTTCCAGGGTATTAATATCAAAAATAAAAAGACCGCCCTGATTAAGATGAGCATTTACTTTCTTAAAGAGACTTTTCCATCCGGCAAAGGAAAGAACATGATTAATGGTATCATAAAGACAAATAATACAATCATAAGTCTTTTTTGTATCAAACCTGGTAATGTCATCTTTGATAAACTTAACACCGGGAAGCTTCTTCTTCGCGATACGAATCATTTCGACGGATAGGTCTATGCCTTCCACATCATAATGCTTCTCAAGATAGACGAGATTTGTCCCGGTACCGCATCCCAGGTCGAGAAGGGATGAGGCAGACTTATTGTACTTATTTATGCACTTTACGATGAAATTTTCGGCTACACCGTTTAAGCCTATCACATCATCGTAAAATTTTGCCAGAGTATTATATTGCGCCACTGTGCGATCTTAAAGCTGTAAATTATTAAAAAAATACGGGAAAATTAAGGGGAAACAAGGTTATTAAGCGGCGTCGGGATAGACAAGCCGGAGGAATTCACCTACTCCATCCTCATTATTCGACAGAGAAGTAATATAATTTGCTTTGTGTTTGAGCTCAGGAACAGCATTTTGGAGAGCAATATTGATTCCGCCAAAATCGAACAGTTTACGGTCATTATACCAATCGCCCATTACCATAACCTCATTCTTTTTAACACCAAGATGATCGGCAAGTATCTTGAGACCGTGCTTTTTATTCACATGGGAGCGGGTTACCTCGAGATGAGCCACATGCATTTGCGAACGCGAGCGGTAATATTTGGCGTTTACATGGAGCTTCAGGGGGAAATTCAACTTGCTCTGGATCTTCTTTACTAAATTCTTATTATCGCCGCTTACAATTATCTCTAAAACATCGTCATAATAATCTTCATAAGATTTAACAAGCTGATAATTTGCTCCTCTTCTCGCGAGGAAGTCGCGTATGACGGAATTTTCATCGGTGTAAACTATCTCGTTGATACGACAAAGCGCAATACGGACATAATACTTATTAGCCAGTTCAACAGCGAGTCTGACTTTAGAGGGATTAATAGGCGCTTTATAAATGGTATTGCCGTCGGCATCGCTGACCAATGCTCCGTTCATACAAACAAGCGGAGTTGTAATGTTTAGTTTTTTAGCAAAAGGGACAATGGATGGCAATACTCTCTGAGTCGCAAATGAAAATTTTATTCCTCGACCGGTTAGGGTATTTATCATTTGCTGAGTTACCGAGCCGATCTCACCGTTATTATCCAGCAAAGTACCGTCGATATCGGAAACGATCAGCTTAATATCCCGAAACCTCTGTTTCAGCTGTTCTAAATCTAACTTCAAATCTAGGGAGATAAAAATTAATTACAAAAAAACCCGGACGAAATAATACTTACCCCGGGATATAAATATCACTCATAACCTGTTATTGGCAATTTAACTATATTTTTCCTAATTAAATATAGTAAAATCCAAATAAAGTAGGATAAAAACTATTGATATAATAATACTTTATAGGAAGGCATTTCTTTTATTTCAACTGCCGTACTTTGAATTTCTCGACGTCCCATTCAGCTAGTTTTGCACCCGCGTCATATGTGCTTTCTAGAAAAGAGAGCAATGACAGGCGCGGGTTGCTTTCCTGCAGTAGATCACCATATTTATAGATAGCCATAGGGCTTCCGTTTGCATCCATCCAGAATGCCTCCTTGGGAGAGATCGATTCTTTATCGAGACCTTCGGGCGAGGGATAAGTATATGAATAGAATGCTGCTTCGCGCATATTTGCGTCACCTGCCCAGAAACCGGCGCTAATAACCTCGTGCGAATATGCTTCACGATCGGAAATCCTACCGCCCTCCATCTGGGCTTCCCTCCCGGAGAAACGCGTAACAGCAAGATCGAAACTGTGCCAGAAGAGCTGAACCGGGCTTACTTTACCATTAAACCGCCCGCTGAATTCCTTGAACACTTCATCCACAAAAACCAGTATATGCCAGAAGCGGTTTACATAGTCCTTATCATAGGATGAGTGAGAGGTATCAGTCGCGAAGGGTTCGGTGCTCTTATTGTCGTAAGGCTTCGCTAGAATGGAAACATCAATGCCATACTCATTTAGGATATCGAACAGGTTCTTATAGAATTTTGCAACGGTTAGTCCATCTTCAAGCGGGAATTCACTCTTCTCCCCATGGCTTGTTGTAACAACCAGCTTGTGTTCGATGAAATTAAAATGGATGTTAAAAGTAAAATCCTTATATGGTATAGGCGAAGTCTCAAGCCCGCGCGAAGTAACATACAGGGTAATAAACCACCAGTGGTTTTTACGGGGTGCAAGGGCGAGGCGGATCTTGCCGACTATCTGTAAATAAAGGTGCAATGTGTCTTTTGTGTTTTCCCACTCTTCGAGCGGAAGTGCGGGAAGAGAGTTATTTGCTGTATTCATACTATAAATATAAACATCACAGCCGTAAATAAAAAAGCCATCCTGTTTACACGGGATGGCTTTATATAATCTTTGTAAGTGAATTTAGTAACCGAAATCACCACCGTCATCGTTCGGCTGGTTATCATCAGAGCGTTTTTTCTTGTCCTTTTTACCTATATCGCCGAGCCGGATTGTTAGGTTGAGATTTGCGGACTGCGATTCCCTCTTTCCCGTTATTGTCTGATAATAATCCGGATCGTTAATTTCTACATTAAATTTCGACGAGTTAAAGATATCGTTAAAGTTGAGTCCGACGGTGGCTCTGCCGTCCCAGAAATCTTTTGAGATCGCGGCGTTGAGCGCCTGGAACGGATCAACCGTACCCTGCGGGGATGTTCTTTTACCTGAATAGAAATAGCTCACCTGCATATTGAAAAAGTCAGGGAGTCTGAGGTTTAATGATCCTCTGCCCCGGAATGAAGAGTTTTCGTTAGTGAGCCCGGATTCGATATTATCCGCTGTCACTTTCATGGTAAAGTAGCTTATATTGCCATTGAAAGATAACCATGGTGTTATGCGGGAATTAACAAGCAGTTCCGCACCGTAGCTTTCTTCAGTATTTATATTGTCGAAGGTCGTGAGTGTAGTGACACTGTCAATAAACGATGTCACACGAGTAATAGCATCGGTCGTCCGCCTGTAAAAAATCCCTGGAATTATCGATGTACTGGAAAAGAATTTAACGAAATTAAGTTCAAATGAATTTGTATATTCAGGGTTCAGGTCCGGATTACCGGAAAAAATTGTTCTATCCGTTACCCCGGAAAATCTCTGGAATGGATTAAGGTTCCATGAGCGCGGTCTCCTGATACGTCTACTGTAGCTAAACTGGAGCTCTTCCTCTTTACCCAGTTTTTGTCCAATACTCACACTCGGAAAGAGGTCAAAGAAATTCCGGTCGAAATTCTCATTTGATAATTCCAATTCACCATTGTATCCCGTATATTCAGCACGCAGTCCTAGCTGGTACGTGAAATTCTCTCCAAATCCGCTGTTATAAAGCAAATATCCTGCCTGGATATTTGTTTTCAAATTAAAGGTATTAGTCCGTGTAGTGTCATTAAGATACTGATTAGTCACATAATCGAAATTCTCATACTGTTGGTCGTTATTTTCATTATTATACTCTCCATCATACCCGGCTTCAAATTTACTTTCTTTTCCAACCGGGTGAACGTAATCGAATTTTAAGTTCATATCAAATTCTTTGTCAGTCTGAGTGCTCATTGTCAAAATTGGATTTGTCCCGGACGGGAAAACCGTCTCATCGTTAGAATTGCCATTTTCTTTATCCTTCTGATATTCAAGCTCAAACTCCCCTGTTAAAGCTTGTTCCTTTTTAGGGAAGTTCTTATAATAATTAATACCGAGTCCGTAATTAAAGTCATCATCGTTCTCGGTAGAGGTCGATAAGAATTGATTGACAAGACTACTATTAGCATCATATTCGTAACTATTCTGGGTATCATTATCCGTTCTAGTCCTCATTCTCAGTGAATTAACAATAGAGATCGAATTAAGCTTGTCAATAGTATAGTCAAGTCCTCCACGGATAGAATTAGATATATTCCTATTACGAGAATTCGAGGAGCTGTTATAAAACGGCGTTTCTGTTTCGAAGAAAACTTCACGCGAAGTCGATCTTTCACGTGTATCCAGCCTATTACCGTAGCTGTAGTCCAGGAAGATATTCAGATCCTTATTCTTCCAGTTGCCGGTAAATCCCCCATTGTACTTATCGCCCGTGCCCAGGGAGAGGTTCAAATTCGCATTGTATCCGGAGTCGTCGCTCTTTTTTGTGATGATATTGATAATCCCTGTTACGCCTTCAGCTTTATATTTGGCAGAGGGATTAGTAATGAGTTCAACCGATTCAATATTATCGGCAAGCATCGAGCGAAGTATCTCGGGGCGATTGGGTCCGTCCAGACCAAAGGGCTTTCCGTCAATAAGTATCCTGACGCCTTCGCTTCCCCTCAAACTTACATTGCCATCCTGATCCACGTCTACAGAAGGAAGATTCTTTAGAATATCGAGAGCGTTTCCTCCTCTGGTAGTTTGATCCTGGCCAACATTGAAAACTTTTTTCTCTGCAGTGAATTGTATCTCACTTTTTTCGCCTTCGACAACAATTTCATCCGTAACAGTTTCCCCTGATTTTAATTTTATCTCACCTACATCAGCAGTCTGGTTCTTTGGATTAACTTTTATTCCTCTGATCACAGCCGTGCTATACCCAATAAAATTCACACTTATATAATACTGTCCGTAAGGTACACCTGAGACGGTAAAATTACCACCGGCATCGGTTTCAGCTCCGGAAAAAACACTGCTGGAATCTTTAATACTATAAACAGAGACGGCAGCTCCTTCGAGCCCGGTACCAGTCGAACTATCAATTACTTTCCCAGTGATACTCCCTATCTGGGAAAAACCTGTACCAACGAAAAACAAGCATAGAAATCCTACTCCAAGCAAATATCTAACAATTTTCATCAATAATTCATTTTTAAGAGTTTGAGAGATGTTACATTATATATAAGACACCGGAAAACGTGGAATGGTTTAACCGAGACTAACTTTTAAATTATATATTAATAAATAGTTAATTACGCTAATCCTTCCTATCTACAACCCAAATTACGCTTAAATAATTCAATTTTAAACAAAAAAAGCCCCCTCCGTCATAAAGCCGGAAGGGGCGTATAAGGGCACAACGTTCTAGTATTAGAATCCTATATTTCCGCCGTCATCTCTTGGAACATTAGGACGTCTTTTTTGGTTCTTGTCCTGCTCGCCGAACCTGATAGTAAGCGATAAATTCGCCGTCCTGGAATCCCTTTTGAAAAACAGTGTTTCCGTATATGAAGGATCGTTTATATCGATATCAAACTTTGATTGATTGAACATGTCGCTAACTCTAAATGATAGTGTCGCAATACCATCAAAAAAGTCTCTGGATATCGAAGCATCGAATGCCTGGAACGGCTTTACAACTGCCTGGGCAGTCACAAATTCACCGGAATAGAAATATGATAACTGGAAGTTAAACCAACCTGGCAGATTAACCCTAGCAGAAAGTCTTCCCGAACCCGTAGAGTTTTCATTCTCTGCACCCGATTCAAAGTTATCAGCATTTATTTTAGTTTTATGATAGCCGACACTTCCATTCAGGCTCAACCACGGAAACGGTCTTGAATTTACAATCAATTCAGCTCCGTATGTATCGGAGGAATTGAAGTTGTTAAAGGTCGTAAGAGTTGTCACGCTATCTATAAATGTCCTGGTCCTGTTTATCTGGTTATCAGATCTCCTATAATATATCTGAGGAATAATCGTCGTTGTTGAGAAATATTTAGCAAAGCTTAATTCAACGGAGTTGATGTATTCCGATTCCAGGTCCGGATTTCCGGAAAATATGTTCCGGCTTCCTGCAGAAAATGACGGGAATGGATTAAGCATTCCTGCACGTGGTCTGTTTATTCTCCTGCTGTAGCTCAGTGATAACTCTTCCTCGGCTCCGAGTTTTTGTGAGAGACTCACACTAGGGAAAAAATCCAGATAACTTTTATTATATTCCTGGTTAGTAGTTACCAATTCACCGGTCCTATTCGTATTTTCAGCTCTTATGCCAACATTATATGTAAAATTCTCGCCAATACCGCTGGAGAACAGAGCATAGAACCCGTTCACCTGACGGTCAAAATTAAATTCATTCGACCTGTTCAGATCATTAATGTATTGCCCTGTTGTGTAGTTCAGCGTATCGTAAACATAGGTGTTTTGATCAATAATGAACTCACCCTGGTAACCTGCTTCCAATTTTGAACTTTCGCCGATTGGATGAGTATAGTCAATCTTTGCATTTATTTCTTTGGTAGAGTTGTCCTGTAATTCATTATAATTATACGGCTCCGGTTCTAATTGAGGATATGTTGTAGTATTGATAGTATTTCCATCCTGATCATCACCATAATCGTCATATGTTATTTCAAAATCGAGTTTTTGCTTTGGATTTGTAAACTTTTTATAATAATTCAAAGCCGCGTTGAAATTATACCCATCATCCGTAGAGTGAATGTTCGTTAAGAATTGTTCAGTTAGAGCGAAATTTGCATCGTATTCGGTATTATTCTGGAAGGCAGTATTCTTAAAATTCCTTTTATTATAACTTGTAGAGAGGGTAAATGAGTTTAGCTTATCTATTGTGTAATCCAAACCGCCCCTTACATAATCTGAAACACTCCTAAACCTGGCACTGGCATCGAGGTCATAGTAAGGATTGGTGGTATTAAAGAATACTTGCCTGTTGCTTTCGGAAGTAAATTGGGATGTCCAGATATTGTGACTATAATCAACAAATACATTCAAGGCACCCTTTTTTAAATTTCCGCTGAAGCTTCCGTTATATTTATCACCTGTCGTGGTGCTGAGTGTGACCGTACCATTATATCCGAATCCATCACTTTTTTTCGTAATAATATTAATAATACCCGATATACCTTCCGCCTCATATTTAGCAGACGGGTTATTGATCACTTCAATCGATTCGATATTCTCGGCAGAAATGGAACGAAGTAAATTTACCCTGTTAGGACCGTCAAGTCCGTACGGTTTTCCATCAACGGTAATTTTAACTCCCTCACTTCCCCTAAGACTTACATTTCCATCCTGATCGACGCTGACAGAAGGAATATTCCTAAGCGCATCGATTGCATTTCCACCTTTTAGAGTAAGGTCTTTTGAAACATTAAAAGTTTTCTTTTCAGCTGTTATCTGAACTTCCGGGGCTTCTTCTTCGACAACAATTTCTTCGGTAACAGTCTCCCCTGCTTTTAATTCGATCTTCCCAAGGTCAACATTCGTTTTTGTAGCGGTAATATTAATTCCACGGAGAACAGCTGTGCTGTACCCGATCAAATTTACTGTGGCATAATATTGTCCCACGGGGACATTAGGTATAGTGAAGTTTCCAGCGGCATCAGTATTAGCGCCGGCGACAACATTTACAGAATCAGTAATGCTATATAGAGACACCCCTGCCTCCTCGATAGGCGTTCCTGTACTTTTGTCTACAACAGAACCTGTAACGGTTCCGCTTCCCGCATCCTGTGCAAAACCTGCGGAAACCGAAAACGATACCATTACAAGAATTAGAAGGTAAAATAGTTTTTTCATCTCCGATTTGTTAAGTTAGTTTTCTCCTTTTAAAGCGGCATTGCTTTCCTATTTTTGACGAAAAAGGGGTCAAAAGGTTTCAGGAAAAATATAAACTTAGTATGGGATTACTTCTCGAATTTTGCTAAATTTCAAGAAGTAATCATGTTTGCAGGGTATATTTAGGATAAATTAAAAATTTATTGGTTTATCAGGAGTGAGGAATTTCGACAATTCCTTTAGGATATTGAAAGACTGATTTCCGGGTTCTGTATCTTCAGCCATTGTTCCGTAAATTATGACGGTATAATCACCGTCAGGCTGGTACCCAAAAGCCCCGCTAAAACCATTAAAGGATGGGTTTTGCATACACCAACCGTTTACTACACCAAAACCGGAAGCGAAGTAAAAGCCCGGTTTTCCCAAATCCCCGTAAGGTGACATAAGAATTTTGAGCGATTCCTCTGAGAGAAGTTTACCTTTGCCGAATATAGGACCCCATTTGCCAAGGTCTTCGATATTGGAATATAGTGCGCCCGATTCCCCTGTCCAGGAAGGGTTCCAGTAAGTTGCGTCTTCGTATACACCCCTATCAGATGTGAACGCATGGAGGACGGGGAATGGAAGTTCAGGCGATGACATATAGCCGGTATTCATTAATCCAAGAGGTTTAAAAATATTCTCTTCGTAAAGCTCTTTCATTGTTTTTCCGGTCGCTTTTTCCATAACATCACCAAGTATTGTAAACTCTGTGTGGGAATACTTCTGGTCTGTACCGGGACGGAAATTTAACTGTCCGTCACCCAACGAATATGAAATAATCTCTTCGTCAGTGATCTCTCTAAAGGGTTCTTTTAAAACAAGATCTACAAAGGAATCGTTATAGACGTAATCTTTATATCCCCCAGTGTTTTTGATCAGCATTCCTACTGTAACAGAATCGCCTGCGAGGATGTCTGGAAGCCATTTGGAGATCTTATCATCAAGGTTTATTTTCCCCTGGTCAACAAGCATCATGAGAAGTGTGCCCTGAAAAGTTTCCGTAACGCCACCAATACGAAAGTGCATATTTCTTTGGACGGGTACGCCAGTCATAGATTCACCATATGTTACAAGTGCTAATTCTTTGTTGCCCTGCCAAACACCGGCAATCAGAGCTTTTACTTTTGACTGTATTGCGAGATCTGTGATAATTGCGGTCAGAGAATCACTTTGCGTTTGTTGAGGAAATGCCGATGATGAAAGTATTATTGCGATAAAAAGCGATAGAAGAGCTTTTCCCATAATAAGGTTTTTAGGTGAAGATAGCCATTTTTTTTAACAAAAATGTTTAAAATTTACATGATTTCAGCGTTTTTAATTCATTTTAAATGGAGCAAATATGACCACCGTTAAACAATTGAAAATTTATAACTTAACCTCTTTCTATTGACTTTTGGGATTAAAAGACTTAATTTTGTTGTATAATTTTTGACAACAATTTTGGGTCAATGGAAGAAATTGTAACAAATCTGGAAAAAATCGGCTTTACAAACAATGAAGTGAAAGTATTTCTTGTTCTCTACAAAGGAAAAAACATGACAGCGGCTGAGATTGCTAAAGATGCAAAGATGCAAAGAACTTCGGTGTACGAAATATTAAAATCTTTTGCAGAGAAAGGTATTTGCAATGAGATCAAGACCGCAACAAGATGCAGGTACGAAATGATAGATCCGGAGGTTGTCCAGGATAAGATATCCAATAACATTAAGACAGAACAAGAGCAAAAGATAAAGTTTTTGACCGAATCATTCGAGAAATTAAAACCAATATACGGTTCGGAACAGCACGGGAACATTAAAGAACAAGTTGAGTTAATAAAAGGTTTTAATAAGCACCGGCATTTAAAGTTTATAGATCTTTTAAAGAAAGCCAAGAAAGAAGTTTTATTGATGATAAGGCAGGAGGTATATGTATCGGGAGAGATAGATGAAGTAGGAAAGAATTTTGTAAAGAACGGCGGTACGCTGAAATCAATATATGAATCAACGGGAAACTTTAAGATACTGGAAGGAAACAACTGGGTGAAGGTAACAGACGAAAAATTATATGAGATCTACCGTTTCTTTGAGAAATACGGGGAACAAATAAAGCTAACGGATAAGATCGTTCAAAACATTGCAATTTTTGATCGTGAGGTAGTATTTATTAACCTTGTGGATAAAACTATTCCAGGAAGCGAGAGAACAGATATTGTAATATACAACAAGCAATTTGCTGAGTATGAAGCAATGAATTTTCTCGATCTATGGAAACAGTCAGAAACACTAGATGATTTTGGGGAAAGATTAAAATCGAATAGGGGTAACGGAGAAAACAACATAAAAAAATTAGGATGAAATCGCAAAAAAACTTACTATTTGGAATTGTTGTCCTGGGACTATTAGTATTATTCCAATTCCTCCAAGGATGTAATGATGACATATTTGCTCCTCCCCCGGATGTAGATAATTTCGGTATAAGCACCTACAGTACTGCTGATACGGTGGATAATGACATTTTGGTACTTGATTCGGTAAAGATATTAATTAAGGACATCAAAGTAATTGTCGCTGATACGAACGGAAATAATTTTAAGACAGGACCTTATGTATTATATTTAAATTTGAATTCTTCTATCAATGTAATCGACACAGGATACCTGTCTGCCGGTACGTATCAAAAGATCAAGTTCGAAATACATAAGCCGAATAATAATGACCCAATTCCCGATCCGGAATTCAGGGATTCAGCCGGAAACTATTCTGCAATAGCCAAGGGTCGGTTTAATGGAATTAGCTTTGTATACAAGTCGAAGAAATCGGCGCATCAATTCCTAACTTTCCCGACTGGAATAGTTATTACGAATGAAGGCAAAACCAATGTCACGCTGAGTGTAAATCCTTATACATGGTTCATTAAAAATGGATTATACCTTGATCCGAATCTGCCGGCTAATGAAAACGATATCGATAATAATATAAAGGACTCATTTAAAGCATTTAAAGACGACGATAAAAACGGGATACCGGACTAATGGACTATATAATTTTTCCAGACACAGGGTCAACAAACAAAAAAAATTATTATGAAAAAGATAATATTTGCAACACTGTTCATACTCTTAGCTTCAACATTATCTTTTGGGCAAACAAATAGTTTTGGAGTCGGTATTATAGTAGGTGAGCCTACGGGATTAAGTATGAAGTTAAGACTATCTGAAAACACAGCCATCGACGGCGCATTAGGATGGTCTTTTGAGGACAAGGGTTCTTTACATATTCATGGAGATTTCTTACTTCATGATTACAGTCTGATACATGTAGATGAGGGCAGACTCCCTATCTATTATGGTATCGGCGGCAGGATAAAACTTAAAAACGAAAATAAGGGCAATGATGACGATAGGATCGGAGTCAGAGTCCCGGTTGGTCTTGCATACGAGTTTTCCAGCAGAAAGGCAGATATATTTCTCGAAATAGTGCCAATACTGGATCTGACGCCTGAATCACAAGTGTCGTTTAATGCGGCGCTGGGCGCAAGATATTACTTTTAAACCCTGAATTATTAATTGAGTTTGTGGCTAACCCTGCAAACCCGTACTAACAGAAAGCCTCTCAGGAATTTTCCGGGGAGGCTTTTAAATTTATATCTAAGAGAAGGTTCTTATTCTATCTCTTGAGCCTTTCTCATGAGCCATTCCGAAGTGGCTTTATTCTCAAGCTCTTCTATCTCCTGCTTAACCGCCGGAAGATTTTCGATAGAATTATTCAGTCTTATCTTTGCCAGACGCCCAATTAGATTACAAAAATTAGTGTACACACTTACTACCCGATCTGATATATGTTTATCACTCGAGAGGAAATGTCTAAATGCGTCAATTGAAGATAGAAGTTGTTCGTAAAGATCAAGTTCATAGTATGTTTTTACCATCAAGTATCTGACATCAATCTTAAACTGGACAAGGTCCAGGTCAATTTTCATAATATTATCAAGTGTCTTCTCAAACTCTTCCCTCTCATAATTTAAAAGTGCCATGCTTAGATGATAAATATTGCTTTGCTCACCCAGAGACAATTTATTCTTATTTTCCTTAATGAAATTCTCCAGCCAGTCAAATTCTTCAGCAATATTAGCGGCGGCAACTATATTTCGGAATAACTTAGCAGAAAAATGACCACCCTCATATTCAGAACAAAGATCCAGTTTCAGCATTTTTTTGTAAACATTCATAAGTACCTGTTTATACTTCTGCTTTCCCATTTCTATTTTCAGAGTACATATCGAAACAAGAATGTAATAGAAATTCCTCATTTCAACCCAGGAGAACTGTGAATCGTTTTTTTCCAAGAGGTTCATAAAGGTAAAGGTGTTTTCTTCGTTATCCGGTTCGAGTAATGACATGAGCTCATAGTAATAAATACTGATATAAGGATAGAACTTTTCATCCTTCTCTTTCAAATAATTTATTAACCCAGAAAAATCGATCTGTTCAAAGAGTTTATTAAAAACAGAAGAGGAAAAATCAGCCCTGAACTCCACCTCATAGAGGAAAAGATTGTATTTGGTTTGGAATATGAAAACAAGCAGAAGTTCTATAAGAAACCGGGAATGATCTTCCATATCTTTCACTAATCCAGCATCACGAACTTTGTATAAAAAGTTATTTAGCTTATCCTCTACAATGTAGTACCTTCTTAAAAAGTATTTTTCGGATGGCGGAACAAACTCATTATACTTAGTTTCCATTTCGGTCAGCGTTTTATTATATAACCCCACCAACCCGCGTTCGCCTAGTTCTTCAAGCAGTGATTTCTTTACATAATACTCATCCGTAGAGTACCTGATATAAGAAAGATAATCCTCTACCACTCTCATAAGAAATGAGCTCAACCTTCTTATAACCCTGTCATCATATTTTTTACCAGGATATAATTTCGAATAAATTTTTTCGTCCTTTATGCCGTGTCCATTAAATTCAGGGTAAAATTTCTTAATCAGATCGAAAAACCTTTTAACTTCACTCCTTCTATTATGAAAGGGAGAATCGACAAATCTACCGAATTCTTTAAATTCCTCCTTAGATAGACTTTTCAGAACCCTTATTAAATTGGAATTTTCCACCTATTTTTTGAGATAGTCGAACTTTTAAAAACTTAAAATGTGTCGTGTTTTTACAGATAATGGGGTTTTTTAGGGGTAAAGGCAATGTAATATTTGAGACAATTTCGGAAAAATCTCTTTTATATTAGGACCGTGACTTTAGTAATTTAGGTCAACACTTTTAGTAATAAAAATCAGACGGAAATGACACAGAGCAAAAAAATCAGTTTCGCATTTTTTCTTATCCTGCTAGCTCTACTCGGAGCAAGTCAAGCCGGCGCACAGGTCAGCGAGCTATGGGCGGCAAGGTATAACGGTACTGGAAGCTCCGCAGATGAGATCAGTAAAATGGTAGTCGATGGGAATGGTAATGTATATATAACCGGAAGGTCCAGAGGAACCGGTTTTAATAATAACTTCGATTATCTAACCATCAAATACAGTTCTTCAGGCGATACTCTCTGGGCAAGAAGATATGATGGAGGCGGAAGTGGTCTGCCGACCGACGAGGCACGCGACATGGTGGTCGACAGTCTTGGGAATGTTTACGTGACGGGATTTAGTGTTGGAGCAGACATGACATCGGATTACCTCACAATAAAATATGACAGCAATGGAGATACATCATGGACAAGAAGATATAGCTATACTACCAATAGTAACGATAACGGAAATGCCATCGCAGTAGATGAGCTGGGATATGTATACGTTACCGGGACAAGCAGCGGTGATTACCTGACAATATGTTATGATGCATCGGGTGTATTTCAATGGACCGCACGATATAATGGAACCGGTAACGATGTTGACATAGCCAAATACATCATATATAAAAACGGCGCTCTTTATGTTTCCGGTATAAGTAGAAATACATTTAACTCATCGATCAGCAATGATTACCTTACTGTAAAATATAGCTTAAATGGTGATTCCCTCTGGGTAAGCAGATATAACGGACCGGGCGATAATTATGACGAGCCGACATCGATGATCGTCGATAATGCGGATAACGTTTACTTGACCGGCTTCAGCAGAAACACAAGCTCGGCATCAAGTTCAGACTATCTAACTATAAAATACAACCAATTCGGCGACTCGGTATGGGTTAATAGATATGACGGAACAGGAAGCGGTCAGGATGAAGCTAATGACCTGGCTATAGATAATTCAGGAAATGTATACGTAACCGGAACAAGTGTGGGAGCAAGTACATTTTCGGATTATGCAACAATAAAGTACAACTCAACCGGATCACAGCAGTGGATTACACGATACCATGGTCCCTTTAATACAAGCAATGACTATGCTCACTCGATAGCCTTGAGTCCAAATGGTTTCATATACGTTACCGGAGGAAGCAACAACAGCAGTATAACAACAACCGATATAGTTACTATCAAATATAATATGTCAGGAGATCAACAATGGATGAAAAGTTATAGTGGAACCGGAAATGGCGGCGATATGGGCTACCAGATTGAAATCTATGATACCGATTTTATTTATGTCTCGGGTAATAGTGAAGGAATTTCGGCAGGACAGGATTATATAACTATAAAATATGAAAAGACAACCGGTATAACAACCAACCCGGGTAGTATTCCAAACTCATTCAGATTATATCAGAATTATCCAAATCCATTTAATCCATCCACAAAAATAAGATTCGATATCTCCGAACAAAGTAATGTAAGCTTGAGAATATACGACCTATTGGGTAAAGAAATAGCGACCTTGTTAGATCAAAAGCTCGACGCAGGCAGTTACGAATATGAATGGAATGCTTCATATCTATCAAGCGGGATATATTTCTATTCTATACAGGTAAGCAAACACAGAGAAACGAAGAAACTTGTGCTAAGCAAGTAATTCCGTCTGAAAAAGCCCCTGTTTTGAGCAGGGGCTTCTCTGTCAATATAACTCAGCCCGGGTTATTCCGGGTTTTTTTGTAACTTAATGCCGGATCTTACGAAAATAATAGAAATAACCACCTTAGCATATGATTAAAAAATTCATACCTATTCTTTCACTCATCTATATTTTCACTCTGGATTCCGCGAATTCCCAAACATTTACAAAGATAACAACAGGCACCATTGTCACTGACGGAAGGTATTCCGAAGGCGCATACTGGTTTGATTATAATAATGACAGATATCTGGATCTATTTGTGGGGAATATTGTAAATCAGAACAACCTTCTTTATCTTAATAATGGTGACGGAACATTTACTCAGATAACAACTGGAAATATTGTCAATGATGCCGGGTTTTCATATGGCGGGTGTTTTGGTGATTATAATAATGACGGGTATCCGGATATGTTTGTAGAAAATGGTGGATCAAATTCCAACCAGGCAAATTTTTTATATATTAACAACTCCAGTCTATCATTCACAAAGATCACTTCCGGCAATATTGTAACAGATGCAGGCGGTTCTTGGGGATCGGCAACGGCAGATTATGACAGGGATGGGAATCTCGATATTTTCGTTTCGAATTTCAATCAGAACAACTTTTTATATAAGGGAAACGGAGATGGGACGTTTACGAAAATAGCAACAGGTGATATAGTTAATGACGGCGGTGCTTCATTAGGATGTTCATGGGCAGATTATGATAGCGACGGGTATCCTGACCTATTCGTGGCAAATGCAAATTTCGGAGCAGGACAGAATAACTTCTTATACCATAATAACGGTAATGGGACATTTACTAAGATCACGACCGGGAATATAGTAACAGATGGTGGAAATTCTGTAGGAGGAAGTTGGGGAGATTATGATAATGACGGAGATATGGATCTGTATGTGCCCAATTATTTCAACTCAAATAATTTCCTATACAAAAATGACGGTTCGGGAACGTTCACCAAAATTACCACCGGGATTATTGTAAATGATGGGGGTTCTTCCGTCGGGTCTGCGTGGGGTGATTACGATAATGACGGAGATCTGGATCTATTCGTCTCGAATGATAATAATGAAAATAATGCTCTCTATGAAAATAACGGGAACGGAACATTCACAAAAATTACTACGGGGGATATCGTGAATGACGGAGGCAGATCGAACGGGTCCGTATGGGGCGACTACGATAACGATGGCGACATCGATCTTTTTGTAACAAACGGAGACCAGCCGACCGCGCAAAGCAATTTTCTTTATAAGAATGACGGCAACTCAAACAAATGGATAAACATTCTTTGTAAAGGTATAAACTCAAACAGATCGGCTATTGGTGCTAAAGTAGTTCTTAAAGCAAACATAAATGGAAATAATATAACCCAAACACAGGGAATATCCGGACAAACGGGATATAACGCTCAAAATAGCCTTAATGTAGAATTTGGACTTGGAAATGCATCAGTCATTGATAGTTTGATCATTATCTGGCCTAATGGAAACATTGAACCGTTTGCGAATATAAGCTCAAACCAATTCGTAACAGTAACCGAAGGAAAGGGAATTGTTGGCGTTAACCCGGGGGGAAGCATACTGCCCGGAGATTATCGACTCGAACAGAACTATCCCAATCCATTCAATCCAACTACAGAGATTGCATTCTCACTTCCTCACAGCGCATTTACAGAATTAAAAATATTTGATATAACAGGTAGAGAGATTGCATCCCCCATCAGTATGATACTTAATGCCGGGTCTCATATAGCTCAATTTAATTCAAGTAAAGTCGCTAGCGGTACATATTTTTATAGGATAAAGATTTATAGCGAAAGAAGTAACGAAGTAGTTTTTAGCGATGTAAAGAAAATGGTAGTATTAAAGTAATCTAATCGGTGATGTTTGCTATCGAGATGAGCTTCTGAGGATTCAAAATGAGGATTCTCTTTGTGTCAAAATCTATAACCTTATCATGCTTGAATTCAGAAAGAAGTCTTGTAGCAGTTTCCCTTGCGGTTCCCGCAATACTGGCTATATCGTATCTTGACATCGAAGCTTTTATCGTTTTGCCGTCGTCCTCCATTCCATAAAATTCCTTTAGCATAAGCAGTGTCTCAGCGACCCTTTCTCGGACTTGCTTTTGCGCAAGACTGGCAATAGTTATCTCAGCAGCATCAAGCTCACTTGCAAGAAGCTTCATTAACTTCATTGACACATCGGAATTAGTTTGAACGAGCTTCAGAAAGTTTTCTTTTGGAATCTGGCAGACTTTAGTATCTTCAAGTGCAACTGCTGAGACTGTACTGGGTTCGCCTGTCAGCATTGATCTGTACCCAAGAATATCTCCCTGCTTTGCCATCCTTAATATCTGTTCCCTGCCATCTACGCCAATCTTTGAAGTTTTAACAACACCTTCATTAATACAAAATATACTCTGGGGATTATTTCCCTCCCAGAATATTATCTGTCCCTTAGGATAAATATTGCATGTTTTATGTAATGACAGATTCTCAAGGTCTTCAACATTCAGATCACAAAAGACGGATTTGAACCTGGACTTGCAATACTCACAATGTATATGTTCTAAAACCGGTAATTTCATTCAATCAGCATATTCAATAAATTATTAGCTAAAACAGGAAGTTTCAATGCAAAGATTGTGACTAAAATCACAATGTCATGTGATACCACTCATAGGTATAAACCTCGAAATCGTGTTATTTTTGTAATAACTGATTTTAATACGTGCAAAAACTTGGAGAAAAAATAGTCCCGGATGAGGTAAAGTGTTATCATTGCGGGGATAAGTGTGGCAATAACAGCATCTACATTGAAGAAAAATTCTTCTGCTGTGAAGGCTGTAAGATGGTTTTCTCCATTCTCTCTGAAAAGGGTTTATGCCAATATTACGATATTGAGTCCGTCCCCGGACTAAAACAATCAGATAAAATTTTTGAGAAAAGATACGATTATCTAGATGATCCCGATACAATAAGTAGTTTATGCAATTTTTCCGGCAATAATTTCCGATCCGTAACTTTTTTTATCCCAACTATTCACTGCTCGAGTTGTATCTGGCTCTTAGAAAAGCTAAACAAACTTAGCTCTGGTATTATTTCCTCAAAAGTAAATTTCCTAAAAAAAGAATTATATATACAATTCGACGGCAACACCACTCTTAAAGAGATAGTAGTGTTACTTGCGCGTATCGGATATGAACCTGCATTAGGTCTGGATTCAATATCACATAAAAATGCTGAGAAAAAAAACGACAAGTCACTCTATCTAAAGCTCGGAGTCGCGGCATTTTGTTTTGGGAATATAATGTTATTATCATTTCCCGAATACCTTTCATCAGGCGAGGTTGATGCGTCATTAAAAAGATTGTTTGCATATTTGATGCTTACTTTATCGTTACCGGTTATATTTTATTCAGCATCAGATTACTTCATATCTGCATTTAAAGGTATTAGATCAAAAGTTCTCAACATAGATGTTCCCCTCTCATTAGGAATAGCAGTTCTATTTATAAGAAGTGTGGTAGAGATACTCGTAACCGGAGATCCCGGTTTCATGGATTCGATGACAGGATTGGTCTTCCTTCTATTGTTAGGAAAAGTATTTAAAAATAAAACATACGAGGCATTAAATTTCGAGAGAGATTATACTTCATACTTCCCGCTTTCCGTAACGATCAAAAACGGGGAGGAAGAACTTTCCATTCCACTCGCCAAACTGCAAAAGGGAGACAGGATAGTTGTAAGGAATAATGAACTAATTCCGGCTGATGCAATACTTATTAAAAGTGACGCTAACATTGACTACAGTTTTGTCACCGGTGAATCAGAACCTGTTAAGAAATCATCAGGCGATGTTATTTATGCAGGGGGAAGGCAGGTGGGAGCAACTATAGAACTGGAAACCATTAAAGAGGTTTCCCAAAGCTATCTAACACAGCTTTGGAATAATGATACCTTCACATCCGTTAAGAACGAAAGACATATTTCACAAGCGGCTAATGCGTTCAGCAAATATTTTACCCCGGCAATACTAGTAATTGCAATTGCAGGAGGTCTTTTCTGGCTGAACGACGGATTTGATGTTGCCCTGAATGTGTTTACAGCAGTACTAATTGTTGCATGCCCATGCGCGCTCGCGGTTTCGCTGCCTTTTACTCTGAGTAATGCAATGAGGATACTGGGTAAGAATAGATTTTATGTTAAAAACCCGTCGGTTATAGAAAACATGTCATATATAGATACCATTGTTTTCGATAAGACAGGTACGATAACAAATATTAATGAAAGTGAGATAAACTATTTCGGAAAGTTTCTTGATAAAAATGAGATCGCACTGATTAGGTCTCTTGCCCGCAATTCTCAGCACCCGCATAGCATAAAACTTTTCAATAAATTAGAAAGCGAATACACATATGAAGTAGCAGATTATATTGAAGAATCTGGGAAAGGTATTCGAGGAAATATACTTGGCAGAAAGATAAAGCTCGGAAGTAGAAAATTCGTTTCAAGGCTGGATAATGAAAACATTACTTCAAGCTCGAGGGTTTATGTTTCGATCGACGGAGTAGAGTATGGTTATTTCTCCATAAATAACCATTATCGAAAGGGATTAGATAAAAATATCGAGAGACTTGATAACTATAATCTCCATCTTTTATCAGGAGACAATAACAGTGAAAAAGAAAACCTGAAAAAACTTTTCGGGACTGACACTTCCATACACTTTAATATGTCAGCACACGACAAGCTGGACTATATTAAAGAATTACAACTGAAAAAAAATACAGTATTAATGATAGGTGACGGACTAAATGATGCCGGAGCGCTAAAGCAAAGCAATATCGGTATCTCCATATCCGAAAATATAAATAATTTTACCCCTGCAAGCGACGGAATCCTCGAAAGCGGTATGTTCGAAAAACTAGAAAGCCTTATTGTTTTCTCCAAGGACAGTATGGCGATCATTAAAATCAGCTTCGTTCTTTCGATATTTTACAATATCGCAGGTCTTGGATTCGCGCTTCAGGGGCTTTTAACACCCTTATCAGCCGCAATATTAATGCCTTTAAGCTCGATCACAATAACGGCTTTCGGAGTATTAGCAGGAAACTTTGCAGCAAAAAGAAGGAGATTATTATAATGTCAGCAATCGTTGTATTACTAGGTCTGAGCATATTAATAGGAGGAGGTTTTTTGATCGCGTTTATCCACGCAGTTCGGAGCGGTCAGTATGAAGATAAATACACACCTTCAGTAAGGATGTTATTCGACGAGTCAGAAAGTTCAGAAGAAAATAAAACTAAAATATAATTTCAAAACAGGAGAAAATCAGTATGCAAGTGGAGAAATTCTACTACGACAATAAGACTGTTAAAATGTTCGCCATTGCGACTGTGGTATGGGGAATTGTGGGCATGCTTGTCGGGCTTATAATTGCTTTCCAGCTTGTATTTCCCGAGCTTAATTTCGGCATTCCCTACATTTCTTTCGGCAGGATCAGACCTGTACATACCAATGCCGTAATCTTTGCATTCGTTGGAAATGCGATCTTTATGGGTTTGTATTATTCACTCCAGAGGCTCTGTAAAGCCAGGATGTTTAGTGATACACTAAGTAAAGTTCACTTTTGGGGATGGCAATTAATAATTGTTCTAGCAGCCATCACACTACCGCTGGGATATACGACTACAAAAGAATATGCAGAGCTTGAATGGCCAATAGATATCCTGATCGCAGTAGTTTGGGTGATATTCGCAATAAACATGTTCGGAACCATCATTAAGAGAAGAGAAAAACACATGTATGTTGCGATATGGTTTTATATTGCAACAGTAATAACAGTAGCAGTGCTTCACATCGTAAATTCCATTGAGCTTCCAGCCACATGGCTTAAAAGTTATTCGGTATACGCAGGGGTTCAGGATGCACTGGTACAATGGTGGTATGGACATAACGCGGTGGCATTCTTTCTGACGACGCCATACCTCGGTCTAATGTACTACTTCCTGCCGAAGGCGGCTGGCAGACCGATATATTCATACAAATTGTCCATTGTACACTTCTGGTCTCTTATATTCATCTATATCTGGGCAGGTCCTCACCACTTGCTATATACTACTCTTCCGGATTGGGCACAGTCACTAGGTACGGTTTTTTCCGTAATGCTATGGGCACCATCATGGGGCGGTATGATAAACGGTCTTATGACCCTACGGGGAGCATGGGATAGGGTTAGAGAAAACCCTGTATTAAAGTTTATGGTTGTTGCAGTAACGGCATATGGTATGTCTACGTTTGAAGGACCTATGCTGTCATTAAAGAATATAAATGCAATAGCACACTTCTCCGACTGGATCGTGGCACACGTTCACGTAGGTGCGCTCGGATGGAACGGTTTCCTTACATTCGGTATACTCTACTGGCTCGTACCTAAGATGTGGAGAACGAAGCTATACTCAACGAAGCTTGCAAACGCGCACTTCTGGATCGGGACTCTTGGTATAATAATATATGTAATTCCGATGTATTGGGCAGGTCTTGTACAGGCATTAATGTGGAGAGAATTCACTCCGGACGGATTACTGCTTTATCCAAACTTCCTCGAAACCGTACGACAGATCATCCCGATGTATTTCGGAAGAGCCATCGGCGGTGCACTTTATCTTTCCGGTGTTATAATGATGGCATACAACCTTGTAAAAACGGCGAAGCAGGGCAGCTTCCTTGCTGAAGAAGAGACAGAATCTCCACCTATCGTTGATGACTTGAAAGGACAGCTCGAGCCTGCAAGAAAACACAGGATACTCGAGGGTAAGCCATTGAAGTTCGCGCTATATGCAACTATCGCAATACTTATCGGGGGAGCGGTAGAAATGATCCCTACATTCATCATCAAATCAAATGTTCCTACTATAGAAAGTGTAAAGCCATACTCCCCTCTCGAATTACAGGGTAGAGACATATATATGAGAGAAGGATGTGCAACGTGCCATTCACAGATGATACGTCCTTTCAGATTTGAAACGGAAAGATACGGTGAGTATTCGAAATCAGGTGAGTATGTGTACGATCACCCGTTCTTATGGGGATCAAAAAGGATAGGACCGGATCTGCACAGGGAAGGCAAAAAATACCCTAATTTATGGCATTTGAATCACCTTGAAGATCCAACATCGGTATCTCCGGGATCTATAATGCCTAGATACCCATGGCTCCTTGAGAACAAGCTTGACATTTCAACTACCGAAGCCAAGATAAATACCATGATAAAGCTGGGAGTTCCCTATCCTGAAGGATATGGTAAAACCGCTAATGATGACCTTAAGAAGCAGGCTGAAGAAATTTCAGCAGACCTGGAGAAAAATGGTGTTATGATGAACTCAGACAAGGAGATAATTGCAATCATTGCTTATCTGCAAAGACTCGGCACTGACATAAAGGTAACGAACGATACAACCAAACAAACTAATGAAACAGTAAATAAATAGACCATGTTTAAGCAATATTTTGAACAAATAGATAATATTGAAATTTTCCCAATAATCGGGTTAGTATTATTCGGCATTTTTTTCACGGCTTTATTACTATGGGTCTTTACACTGAATAAAAGATATATAAAAGAGATGTCCGAATTACCACTGCAAGATGATGAGGAAACGACCGGGAATGAAAACTTGGAAATTTAAAAGAAAAATTTTCTAATCATGAAAAATACAAAACTATTAAAAGCTGTTTTAATCCTATTCTCAATGCTTCTTTATGTGGACTCATTTGCAGAAGAAGAAGGATCTATGGAGGGTGTTAAGCTATTCAACTACTTTGCCCTCGGAGTGCTGGCTATAATTCTTCTTATGGCTCTTATTTACGCAGTACACAGTCCCTCTGAGGAAGAACTAGCCGGAGAGCCTGCAAAAGAAAGCGCTGTTAAGAAGATAATGCACGCGTTAACCAGATCCACACCTGTTTCTCAGGAGCGTGATATAATGCTCGACCATGAATATGACGGTATCAAAGAGCTTAACAATAGTGTTCCTCCGTGGCTTAATTACATTTTCATCGGATCGCTGGTATTTGGAATATTTTATGTAATGCATTTCCATGTATTCGGGACAGGTAAAACTCAAGCCGAAGAATATGGCGCGGAAATGGAAGTTGCCCGGATAGAAATGGAACAACTTATGAAGTCAGGTGCATTTATTAATGAGGAAAATGTTACGTTTTTAGAAGATGATGCATCTCTAAATGCAGGAAAGGAGCGTTTCACAAAGGACTGTTCGCCGTGCCATGGCATGGGTGGGGAAGGAAACATCGGACCTAACTTAACAGATGATTACTGGATACACGGAGGTAAGGTAAGCAACCTCTTCCTTACTGTGAAAAACGGTGTGCCTGAGAAAGGAATGATCGCATGGGGACAACAGTTGAATCCAAAACAGATACAGGAAGTTATCAGCTTTGTTATGACATTGCATGGAACGAATCCTCCGAACGGGAAGGGTCCGGAAGGAGAACTCTATGTTCCGGAGAAGAAAGAGGGCGGTGACTCGACAAAAACAAGCACAGATTCAACAAAGACAACAAAAGATTCGACCAAAACAAGTTCGGATACAACTAAAAACAAATAGAAGGTAAGGAATATTATATTGGAAGTAAAAGCGCCGAAGAAAGAAGTTTCTGAATATCAATACGAATACCGTGATCACCTTGCGACGATCAATGAAGCAGGCAAGCGCATTTGGGTATATCCAAAGAAACCAAAAGGAAGATTTTACAGCGCAAGAACGTACGTTAGCTGGGTACTGCTCGCATTTCTCTTTGCGGCTCCGTTCATTAAAATAGACGGGCATCCATTTATGATGTTCAATTTCATGCAGAGGAATTTTATTCTGTTCGGATTGCATTTTGGACCTCAGGATTTTCACCTCTTTTTCCTCGCAATGATCACTATAATAGTTTTCATAGTGCTTTTTACAGCGGTGTTCGGAAGAGTATTCTGCGGGTGGGCATGCCCCCAAACTATATTCATGGAGATGGTATTTCGAAAGATCGAGTACTGGATCGAAGGTGACGCCAATCAGCAGAGAAAACTAAAAGCGGCACCGTGGACTGCCGGAAAATTCTTTAAAAAATTCTCAAAGAATCTAATATTCTTTGGTATTGCCTTTTTGATCGCCAATACTTTTATGGCATATATAGTAGGGATAGATGAGCTCTTCAATATAGTAACTCATCCGCCATCAGAACATTTAGCTGGATTTATTGCCGTAACGGGTATTTCAATAGCTTTCTATGGTGTTTATTCCTATTTCAGGGAGCAGGTATGTACGGTCGTTTGCCCTTATGGAAGACTGCAGGGTGTACTGCTCGATCCAAATACTACTGTTATTGCATATGATTATATCAGAGGTGAACCAAGGGGAAAGATAAAGAAAGGTGAAGAAAGAAAATTCGGGGATTGCATAGACTGTCACCAATGCGTGGACGTTTGCCCAACCGGCATAGATATTAGAAACGGAACTCAATTGGAATGTGTAAACTGCGCTGCTTGCATAGATGCATGCGATACTGTAATGGACAAGGTAAACTTCCCTCGGGGATTGATCCGATACGACTCGGAGAATAATATACGGGAAAGGATCAAAAGGAGATTTACAGGAAGGGCAATAGCGTATTCGGCCGTATTAACGATTTTACTTACGATCCTTATCGTATTACTTGTTAATAGAACGGATGTAGAGGTATCATTGCTTAGAACACCAGGAATGTTCTTCCAGGAACAAACAGACGGGAAAATAAGCAACGTTTATAATCTGAGATTGGTAAATAAGACTTTTGATGAATCCTCCGTAGAGCTTAAACTTCTGAATAAAGTAGGTGAGATAAAAATAGCGGGTGAAGAGTTAAAAGTAGCTCCACAAGGAACGTCAGAGTCAAAACTTATTATAATACTTGATAAAAATCAGATCTCGGATAGAAATAATGATTTAAAGGTTGGCATATACTCTAAAGGTGAGCAAATCGATGAGATCGAAACGAATTTTATGGGACCGGGATCAAAAACCAAATAATCCATTATGAGCTGGGGTACAAAAATAATATTATCTTTTGTCGTATTTATGACAGGCATGCTTGCAATGGTGTTTTATGTGTTCAACCTCAAAATGGATCTTGTAGAGGATAATTATTATGAGCAGGATCTAAAATACCAGGAGCATATTAATACATTAGAAAAAACTCTGAAAGACAGAGAGAATCTTCAAATAGTTAAAAAGGCGGGCAGTATAGATATTCAGTTTCCAGAACAGGGATCTACACCGGGAGGCGAGATATTTTTTTATCGCCCATCTGATGCAGGTAAGGATTTCAAAATAAACATTTCCCCTGATGTAAAAAGGATGCAGAATGTAAGCACATCCAATTTGGATCCCGGTATCTGGAAAATCCAGGTTACGTGGTATTCGGATAATCAAAAATACTACAAAGAAGAAAGAGTTTTCATAGACTGATGGAAGTGTGGGCAGGATTAATATTGGGATTTGTTGGAAGTTTTCATTGCGCCGGAATGTGCGGACCTATTGCTATGGCTCTACCCGGAAGTGGTTACAAGGATTTCAAATTTATATTCGGACGGCTGATCTATAACTCCGGTAGAGTAATCACTTACGCATTGATGGGAGCGTTATTTGGATTTTTGGGAAATAGGATAGCAATCTCCGGGTTACAGCAAGAGCTCTCTATAGTACTTGGTATTCTAATTTTGATATCACTTAGCTTTTATTTCCTAGGAAGTAAGAATAAATATTCAGCAAAGTTACTTACAAAATATACTTCAATAATAAAGAAACCCCTCGCGACATTATTTAAAAAGAAGAGTTACTTTTCCTTACTTCTTATAGGTGTAATTAACGGGCTTCTCCCCTGCGGATTCGTTTACATTGCAATTGCCGGGTCACTCTCAACCGGCGGAGTTACTTCAGGCATATTGTTTATGACGTTATTTGGTCTCGGCACTTTTCCGATTATGCTATCTGCATCCGTTTTTGGGAATATCATCCGAAACAAGATCCGAATTCCCTATGCAAAGATCCTACCATCGCTTTCTGTTGTGATCGCAATCCTTCTGATACTCCGCGGACTTAATCTTGGCATTCCCTATATCAGCCCCGAATTAAAATCTACCCCACAAGATTCCGAAGTGATCTGTAAATAATTTTAATTCCACTTGCATATAAAAATCTTTATTCATAAATTAACTAACTGGTTAGTTAAACCATATGGTTAATTCGCTATGGAAGATAAGATATTAAAAAAAGAACAGTCTACTGATAAGATAATTCTCCAATCCGCAAGAGAAGTGTTCATGAAATCCGGATTGCAGGGCGCACGGATGCAGGAAATCGCAGATAAAGCTTCTATCAATAAGGCGATGCTCTACTACTATTACAGGTCGAAGGAAGATTTATTCAAAGCTGTTTTCATCGAAGAAATATACAAAGTTATGCCAAAGATCAGCGAGCTCCTCGCGGTCGACCTTCCTTTATTCGATAAGATCCGCTACTTCGTCGAAAATTATATAGACATTATAAAACGGAATAAGCACATGCCTATATTCGTATTAACGGAAATAAATCAGAATCCGGAGAGAATAGTTTCGTTTGCTCGTAAGAAGGTAATGACGTATTTCCACGTACTTGTAAAGGATGTAGATAAAGCCTATAAAGAAGGACTAATAATAAACATAGAACCACAACAACTAATTGTAAATATGCTGGCACTTTGTTTATTCCCATTTGCAGCCAGACCAATGGTAAAAGGGATTTTTGGTATGGATGAAGATGCTTTTGATGAATTTATCGACCGTAGAAAAAAAGAAGTACCTGATTTCATAATAAACGCGATAAAAGTTAAATAACAAAACAGCCATGAAAGCATTATTAATGCTTATGTTCCTGTTCCCGCAGCAAAAGGATACGCTTACACTTCAGTATTGTTATGAGCAGGTCTACGAAACCTATCCCACAAGGCAGCAGGAACAATTAGTGGAATCGTCTTCTCGTTTGAAGGTCGATAATCTTGGTGTGAATTACCTGCCGAAAATTACGCTAAGCGGTAAGGCATCATATCAATCCGATGTACCTCATCTGGAGACAAGTTCACCTTTATTTACTTTTCCTCAGCAAAGCAAGGATCAATATAAATTGCTTCTTGATGTCACACAGACAGTTTATGATGGCGGCATTACGGGGAGCCTCGAGGATATACAGAGGAATGAAGCGCTTGCCGAGCAGCAAAAGGTCGAAGTTGAATTATATAACCTCAAACAAAACATAAATGACCTTTACTTCGGGGTGCTAACCCTTCAGGAAAGCCAAAAGCAGCTTGAGATACAATACGAGACTGTGAAAGAGCAACTGGATCAAGTCATCGTCCAGATACAAAACGGCGCTGTGGCCGGCAGTAACAGGTATATACTCGAAGCCCAGCTGGTTTCTGTAGAACAGCAGATAATGAATATCCAATCGAATATAATGGCTTCTATAAAGATGCTTTCGCAATTAATGGATGAAGATCTGGATACAAATACTGTGTTCCAGATTCCCCGCGTATCTCTGCCTAATACAGATATAAAACCCGGCGACCGACCCGAATATAAGTTATATAACCTCGAGAAAAATACCCTAACGTCTTACCAGGATAAGATATCGACCAATATGATGCCCAAGATAAATGTGTTTGGTCAGGCGGGATACGGCAGACCAGGACTTAATTTTCTTGATAATGATTTCAAATCTTTCTACATGGTCGGGCTGAATTTGTCATGGAGCCCTGTTAACTGGGGCACTAACGGCAATGAGGAGCAGATATATAATATTAACAAAAAGATGATCGACACCAGGAAAGAGACGCTCGACAAAAACATCAGGATGTCTCTGGAAAAGTATAAAGCCGATATATCTAATATGGAAGGATTAATACAAAAGGATAATGAGATCATCGCATTAAAGGATAAAGTAATGCTGAGTATTTCATCACAGCTCCAGAACGGAACCATCACGGCAACTGATTACCTAACAGAACTAAATTCCCGAACACAAGCAGTGATAAACCTCAAAACACATGAAGTACAGTTAATACAGGCAAAAGTAAACTTCCTAACAGCAAAAGGAAATTAAAATAATAGATATGAGAAAGATTTTTATAGTACTTATTCCGTTAATCGTCATACTGCAATCCTGTTCAAATGACGACGGGAAATCCGATGCCTACGGAAATTTTGAAGCTACGGAGACAATCGTATCCGTTAACAGCGACGGCAAGATATTAACCCTAAATGTCGAGGAGGGCGAGACGATTCCGGCAAATCAAGTCGTCGGCTTCATTGACACCACACAGCTTCACCTCAGAAAAATGCAGCTTGTAGAGCAAAAGCAAACAATTGCAACAAAATATGCAGGTGTATTTGCTAATGTAAGGGTCCTCCAGCAGAAGGTTGAGGGTAACATGATCGAGAAGAGAAGGATAGAAAACCTTCTCAAGAGCGAAGCAACACCGGAAAGGAATCTCGATGATATTAATACTAACATAAACGTACTCGAAAGCGAAATAGCCGCGACGAAGACACAGAATAAAACTATTTTTGAGGAAATGCAGACGGTCGATGCACAGATAAAACAGATCGATGATCTTATAGAACAGAGTATCGTCATAAACCCCGTCGATGGGACAGTACTTGTTAAGTTCGTCGAGCAATACGAAATGAATACACCAGGTAAACCATTATATAAGATAGCTAATCTCGACACAATGACACTCAGGGTGTATGTCAGCGGTGCACAGCTTCCATCGATATCGATCGGACAAAAAGTAACTGTACTTGTGGACAAGAATGCCAATATCGACAGGCAGTTGGAAGGTGTGATAAGCTGGATTTCTTCAAAAGCAGAATTTACACCAAAAATAATTCAGACCAAGGATGAAAGGGTTAACCTTGTTTACGCGGTAAAGGTAAGGGTTAAAAACGATGGTACATTGAAAATAGGAATGCCCGGAGAAATCAGATTCGATTTAAACACATCCAATCAATGAATGCAATCGAAGTACATAATGTAAAGAAGACTTTCGAGAGTATAACTGCTCTGGAAGATATAAACATCGAGATAAAGGACGGCGAGTTATTTGGATTCATCGGTCCGGACGGCGCCGGTAAAACAACACTATTCCGAATATTAACAACACTGCTCATACCGGATACGGGAACTGCAACCGTTTTAGGATTCGATACGGTCAAGGATTACAAGAGCATCCGGAACATCGCCGGGTATATGCCGGGGAGATTTTCGCTTTATCAGGATCTTAGTGTTGAAGAGAATCTAGAATTCTTCGCGACAATATTTGGTACAACAATTCAAGAAAATTACTCGCTTATTAGTGATATCTACTCACAACTTGAACCATTCAAAAAGAGAAGAGCAGGACAACTATCGGGCGGAATGAAGCAAAAGCTGGCGCTGTGCTGTGCTTTAATACATAAACCCAAGGTTCTGTTTCTAGATGAGCCTACAACCGGTGTAGATCCGGTATCACGTGAAGAATTCTGGGGAATGCTTGACAGATTAAAAGACCAGGGAATAACAATTGTCGTATCCACACCATATATGAATGAAGCATCACTCTGTGATAGGGTTGCGCTCATTCAAAAGGGTAAGCTGCTCAGCGTCGATACTCCGGATGATATTGTAAAGCATTACAAAAAAACTATATACGGAATAAAGGCAGATAAGACTTACCAGCTAATTGAATCATTATTGAAATATGAATATGCCGAATCTGTTTACCCGTTCGGAGAATTCCTGCATTACACTGATAAACGTAACAATATCAACCCGGATGAGATCAAAAAATATCTGGAAGGGTGCGGACTGAAGGATATAGAGATCGAAATTAAAAAACCGGATATCGAAGATGTGTTTATGTATTTAATGAAGCAAACTGAAACGGCGAATGCCTGAAGAAAATAATCACATAATAGAGGCGGAAAAGCTCACCAAGAAGTTCGGCAATTTCACCGCTGTTGATGCAATATCATTTTATGTAAAAAAAGGTGAAATATTCGGCTTTTTAGGCGCAAACGGCGCAGGAAAAACAACGGCGATCAAAATGTTATGCGGTCTTTGGAAACCAACCTCAGGTGATGCGCAGGTAGCAGGGTTCGACATTTATAAGCAGACTGAAGAGATAAAAAACAACATTGGCTATATGAGTCAGAAATTTTCCTTGTATGAAGACCTTACGGTAAAGGAAAATATCCGTTTTTATGGAGGTATATATGGGCTGTCGAATTCGGAAATAAAGCGGAAAACAGATTTTATGATAGAGCATCTCGATATAAAGGGTTCTGAGAATAAACTGATCCGTTCCTTGCCTCTCGGCTGGAAGCAAAAGCTGGCATTCTCGGTAGCGATGCTGCATGATCCAAAAATAGTATTCCTGGATGAACCTACGGGCGGCGTTGATCCGATTACCAGAAGGCAATTCTGGGAAATGATATATAAAGCTTCGAGCGAAGGTGTAACAATGTTCGTAACGACTCACTATATGGATGAAGCAGAGTACTGCAACAGGGTATCGATGATGGTGGATGGAAGAATAGCAGCGCTCGACACGCCTTCGAACCTTAAGAAACAATTCCATGTACATTCTATGTTCGATGTATTCGTAAAAATAGCACGCCCTCAAGAATCAAAAGAGCCGGCATAAATGAAAAGATTCCTCGGTTTTATAAAGAAAGAGTTTTATCATATCTTCAGGGACAAGAGGACGTTACTAATACTATTCGGAATGCCTATAGCTCAAATAATGCTTTTCGGGTTTGCCATTACGAACGAGATCAAGGATGTGAAGATAGCAGTCCTGGATAAATCAAAGGACAACGTAACCGAGGAGATCCGCAATAAGATACTATCATCGGGATACTTCAAACTTTATGACAATCTAAACACCGACGCGGAGCTCGAAGCGGCATTTAAGAAAGGTGAGATAAAAGAAGCAATAATATTCCAGCCCAATTTTGCGGAAGACCTTACATCACAAAAGAAAGCTTCGGTACAGCTGATAGCCGATGCAACAGATCCAAACCTTGCCTCGCTTGTCGTAGGATATACTACTTCTATTTTAATGGATTACCAGAGCAGCCTTGCTATTAAGCCTCCCCCTCTGATAACAACCGAGGTAAAGAACATTTATAATCCCGAGTTGAAAAGTGTTTACATGTTTGTGCCCGGATTGATCGCTGTAATACTCCTTCTCGTTTCCGCGCTGATGACCTCAATATCTATAACACGTGAGAAGGAGTTGGGCACAATGGAGGTGATATTAGTTTCCCCGTTACATCCGATACAGATAATAATAGGCAAGGTAGTTCCCTACTTCATGCTGGCATTTACAAATACATGTATTATTCTTCTGCTTGCTAAATTCGTCTTCGAAGTACCAATAGAAGGGAGCCTCGTATTTTTATTAATTGAGTGTGTAATATTTATGATCACAGCTTTATCTCTGGGAATACTGATCTCAACTGTTAGTGATAACCAGCAGACAGCAATGATGCTTTCGCTAAGTACACTAATGCTGCCAACTATTATGCTATCCGGATTCGTATTTCCAATTGATAATATGCCGCTTGTACTTCAAATTTTGAGTAATATTATCCCGGCGAAATGGTTCCTGATAATAGTTCGGGGCATCATGCTTAAGGGAGCAACTATTCAATATTTATGGAAGGAATCCCTGGTACTTGGCGGAATGGCTTTATTTTACCTGGTTGTAAGCCTCAAGAAATTTAAGATCAGACTGCAATAATGAGGACTATATTATTCATATTGAGGAAAGAATTTCTCCAGATTTTCAGGAATAAATCAATGCTTCCATTAATATTTATCACTCCGTTCATTCAGCTTATTGTACTTTCGAATGCGGCTACATTTGAGATAAAAAATATCAGGTTCGATGTGATAGACTTCGACCAGACGAGTTACTCACGTGAACTTATCTCTAAATTTACTGCAAGCAACTATTTCACGTATAACAACAGCTATTTTTCTATCGCGCAATCAGAAGAAGATTTCGAAACCAGGGATGCCCGGCTAGTATTATTTATACCGAAGAATTTCGAGAAGGATTTCATAACAACAGGACAGACCAAGGTACAGCTCATAATAAATGCAGAGGATGGAAATGCCGCGGGAGTGGTATATAATTATTCGAGCAGTATCGTAAGTGATTTCAACTCGTCCATTGTTACAGATGTAAGCGGATTAAAAATTCCGCAATCGCCGATGATAGATGTCACGTTCAGGAACTGGTTTAACCCTTTACTTAACTATAAAACGTTTATGGTCCCCGGCATACTCGTTGTACTTGTAACAATGATCGGGATGTTCCTTGCCGGTATGAATATTGCTAAGGAAAAGGAGATGGGAACTATAGAGCAGCTGAATGTTACTCCCATTAAAAAGTATCAGTTTATAATTGGTAAGCTAATGCCATTCTGGGTAATTGGAATGGCTGAACTTTCTGTTGGCATTCTTGTTGGGAGAGTTTTATTTAATATTCCGTTCCTTGGAAGCCTAATAAGTGTTTATATTGTTGCTACAGTCTATATGCTGTCAGTACTGGGTATAGGGTTGTTCATTTCTACAATTACGAACACTCAACAACAAGCTATGTTCATCGCATGGTTCTTTATGGTGATATTTATTTTGATGGGCGGGATCTTTACTCCGATAGAATCAATGCCTCAATGGGCTCAAACCCTGGATATTGCGAATCCTATCGCACATTTCAATAAAGTAATGCGTATGATAATGCTGAAGGGATCCCATATACCGGATTTTGCAAATACGATCTATTTCCTTGCAGGGTATGCAGTGGTGATCTTATCTCTAGCGGTATGGAGATACAAAAAGGTCAGCTAATTACGCCAAACCTGTAATTTCCCCGTTTTCATCAATATCAATACGCTCAGCAGCAGGATGAGTAGGTAATCCGGGCATTCTCATAATATCACCGGTAATAGGAATAAGGAAACCGGCACCGGAAGCAATTTCGATCTCTCTTACAGTAACCAGGAAGTCTCTCGGCCTGCCTAATAATTTTGGATTATCCGATAGTGAGTTTTGTGTTTTTGCGATACAAACGGGTAATTTATCCAATCCCAATGAATTGATTGTTTTCAAGTCCTTCTTAGCTTTCGGCATGAAATCGACGTGTTTAGCTCCGTATATTTTTGTAGCAACAAGCTCGATCTTATTCTCCACAGAATCATTCATATCATATAGCGGAGTGAACTCGTCTTTACTTTCTGCAACGGTCTTTACAACTAATTCGGCAAGTTCCTCAGCTCCTTCACCGCCTTTTCCCCAGACATCAGCTTCTGCACAAGCGACTCCCAGTTCCGCACATTTATCTTTTATTCTCTGAATTTCTTCCGGAGTATCGGTTGTGAACTTATTGATCGCAACAACAGGTGTAACTTTAAAATAACTCTTATTTTCGATGTGTTTTTCAAGGTTCTCAAAACCTTTCTCTAAAGCTTCCACATCCGGTTCATTGAGTTCCTTTAGAGACTTACCACCATGATACTTTAAAGCGCGTATGGTCGCAACAATGACAACAGCTTTAGGTCTCAGACCGGAAGTAGCGCATTTAATATCGAAAAACTTCTCAGCACCCAGCTCGTATGCAAATCCCGCTTCTGTGATCGTATAATCAGCCAGAGAGAGTCCCATTCTTGTAGCAATTACGGTATTTGTTCCCTGCGCGATATTTGCAAAAGGACCGCCGTGAATAATAGCAGGATTATGAGCAAGCGTTTGAACAAGATTGGGTTTTATCGCATCCCTCATCAGGACTGCCATCGCGCCATTTACCTTCAGATCCTTTGCAAAAATGGGTTTCTTATCGAATGTAAATCCGACGAAAATATTTCCAAGCTTTTCTTTCAGATCATTCAGATCGTTAGCAAGACAAAGAGCAGCCATTACTTCTGATGCGGCTGTTATATCATATCCTGTTTCGCGGGGAAAGCCCATTGTCGTACCGCCGAGACCAATCACTACCCTTCTGAGCGCCCTATCGTTCATATCTATAACCCTTTTCCATCGCACAGTCCTTGAGTCTATCCCAAGAGCTATTTGTACATTTTGGAGGTTATTATCAATCATTGCAGCGAGTAAATTGTGCGCTTTTTCAATAGCATTAAAATCACCCGTGAAATGCAAATTTATATCTTCCATCGGTACTACCTGTGAATAGCCTCCGCCAGTAGCGCCGCCCTTTATTCCAAAGACCGGTCCCAATGATGGCTCTCTAAGCACAACCATACTCTTTTTACCTATCCTATTCATTGCATCATTTAAACCGATCGAGACAGTAGTTTTACCTTCGCCCGCTGGTGTGGGATTTATTGCTGTTACGAGAACGAGGTTGTTATTTTTTACCTTATCCACATCGATAAGGCTCAGGGGAAGCTTTGCCTTATACTTGCCATATAGTTCTAATTGATCGGTATCAATCCCGGCTTTTTCCGCTATACCTGTTATTGGATCTAAGTCAATCGATTTTGCAATTTCAAGATCAGTCATAAGAGTTATATTTAGTTTAATAGTCTATATAGTAACAAATAAATCCTAATATATTATTATGGAATCTTTATAAGATATTCTTCTACAGGGACACCCCCGATCAAATGCTCCTGTATGATCCGTTCCAGAACCTCAGGAGTGCAAGAATGATACCATATACCGTCAGGATAAACCACCGCTATTGGTCCTTCCATACAAATCCTCAAGCAATTTGCTTTTGTTCTGTAGATCCCTTTCTCTTCCAGCCCTAATTCTTTGATTCTTCCCTTTAAATAATCCCATGATTTCAGACCTGCTTCCTCCGAACAGCATTTTGGTTTAGTCTGGTCGGCACACAGAAAAATATGCCGTTCGATTTTATCTATCCCCAGTTCAGTTGCCTTTTTAATGAGATGTCTATTCTCCGTCATGCTTCTACCTTCCCGGTTACTAACTTACCCCTGAGTGTATGACGTTTTTGAGAAGAAAGAATGGATTTACGGAGTCTGATGCTTAACGGCGTAACTTCAACCAGTTCGTCATCCTTAATAAAATCGATGGCCCGCTCAAGAGTCATTGGGGTAACCGGAGTCAGCATTATACTGTCATCTTTACCTGAGGCGCGCATATTCGTTAATTTCTTTCCCTTACATGGATTAACATCCAGGTCATTATCTCTGTTATGCTCGCCGACTATCATTCCTTCATATACCGGGTCGTTCGGCACAGAGAAAAGTATTCCTCTGGGTTCAAGATTATACAGCGCGTATGAAAGCGCATCCCCCTGACGGTCTGAGACAAGAGAACCGGTGACCCTTGTTGGGAATTCACCTCTATATTCCTCGTAACCTTGTAGATACGAATTCATTATACCTGTACCGCGTGTGTCTGTTAAGAATTCATTCCGGTAACCAATAAGGGATCTCGACGGGATAGAAAACTCCAGCCTAACCCTACCTGTACCATGATTAACGAGGTTTATCATCCTGCCTTTGCGTTTGGATAATTTTTCGGATACAATGCCCACAAAATTCTCATCACAATCAATAAACAAATGCTCTATAGGTTCATGGACCTTGCCGTCCATCATTCTGTTAATTACCTTTGGACGTCCAACACTAAGTTCAAATCCCTCTCGACGCATCGTTTCAATTAATATTACCATTTGAAATTCTCCCCTGCCCTTTACAATAAAGCTATCCCCATCAGGTGAGTCCTCTACTTTTAATGCTACATTGCTGAGTGTTTCTTTATGGAGACGTTCACGTATTTTGTTAGATTGAACGATCTTTCCTTCCTTACCGGATAGTGGGGATGTATTGATAGAAAAAAGCATAGAGATAGTTGGTTCATCCACCGCGATCCTTTTAAGAGCAACCGGGTTTTCACGAGTTGTTATAGTATCTCCTATATGAACTTCTTCTATTCCGGATAATATTACTATGTCACCGGGCTCAACTTCATCCACTTCAGTGAAATTAACTCCATCATACACCTGAAGCTTCGTCACTTTAAGAGGTACAGCATTCCCATCTTCGTTAATTCGGGCGAGATCCTCATTTTTTCTTGCCCTGCCATTTGCAACTTTACCAATTGCAAGCCTGCCGAGAAAATCCGAATAGTCCAGATCGGCAACTAGCATCTGGAATGGTTGCTCAGAATCATAAGACGGCGCAGGTATTTCGGATATTATTGTTTCGAACAAAACTGAAAGATCTTTACCTTGTTCTTCCAGATTTTTCTGAGCAATGCCTTGCTTACCTATTGCATAAAGCACAGGAAACTCAATCTGCTCCTCTGTCGCGTCAAGGTCGATAAACAGGTCATAAACTTCATTCAATACCTCCTGTGCCCGGGCATCTTTTCTGTCTATTTTATTCACAACTACAATTATTTTTAAACCATTTTCGAGAGCCTTCCTTAATACAAAACGTGTTTGGGGAAGCGGTCCCTCTGACGCATCAACCAGCAAAATAACACCATCGACCATCATTAGAGCCCGCTCGACTTCACCACCAAAATCCGCGTGCCCCGGTGTATCGAGAATATTGATCTTTACATCCCCCCATTGTACAGAGCAGTTTTTTGCGGCAATTGTAATTCCTCTTTCTCTCTCCAGATCCATATTATCCATCACCCTGTCCTGGACTTCCTGATTAGCCCGGAATGTACCGCTTTGCCTAAACATATGATCGACTAGTGTGGTTTTGCCGTGATCAACGTGAGCTATGATTGCTATGTTTCTTAACTTATTATTGTATGATAATTCTTTCATTTAATGTGCCTAAAATTTATAGAACTACAAAATTACCGAAATATCCTTCCAAAAGTAAGAGATAAAGCAATCAATTTATTCATCTAATTCTAATTGAACAAATAAAAAGAGCGTTTAACAAAAACGCTCTTTAAACTTTATTGTTAATTTTTACAAGATCAAACTGCCTTTTCAGTCTTTTTAACCTTAAGCTTTCTGTATCTGGACAAGAGCGAAAAATAAAAGCCCAGTACCATAACAACCGTACCTGCCCAAACGAGATTAATAAATGGTTTAATACTTGCTGTCAAAACAAGTGTTTCCGGAGCTTCTTCTTTAGGTTTACTCTCGTCAACAACCGCAATATCAATTGTTGTCTCGCCAGACACGCCCATTTTTAGCAGATAGAAAGTCATATCATCATCGGGATTTATCTTTACCGGAATGTTCTGCATTCCTTCGGGAGAAAACTTTTGGAGTGCCTTAACCATCTGTTTATTTCCGTCCGGCATTGTTACTTCTAGATCTGCTCCCATAATATTTTCTTTTCCTTCTTCATCCAGGCTTTCACGATTAAATTTTGACATATCTACATCTACAAACTTTACATTCATTCCATGGATCATTTTTTCTTCACCCTTTTTCAAGGTACCCATATCCTCCATTGCAAAGTCCTGGTTCGTCTCCAAAGACATCGGCGAAAGATATAGATCTTTAACAAAGAGATTTGCAATGTCGGGATTTTTCATAACACCTTCCGAATATTCACTATAGTACATTATAGGTTGAAGCAGAAATCCCTTTCCGTCTTTTTCAACTATCACGTTAAAATGATACTTTTGCTCATCTCCCGGTATTGGTGTAGCTCCTTTATAGGTTAAATTATAACCCAAAACTTCTTTAGTACTGTTTAGCGGCAGTGAAATGTTTTCTTCCTCAGAGTATCTTGCGGATCCAATTATACCCAGGAATAAAAGCATTAGACCTATGTGTGCGATATATGGTCCTGCTTTGATCCTATTGCGCATGAATATGCGGAAAGCCATCTCCGCATTGATAAATAATGCAAAGAAAGCTGCGGCAGCCAGTAAGGCAATCAAAAGATCTCTTACACCTACAATTACCAACGTCAAAGTTACAACACCTGTAACTATTAAAGGAATATATAAACTTTTTATAAATTTCTTTTCCTCCGAATGCTTCCATTTAAGCAAAATACTAAATCCGTTTATGGCGGCTATTAGAATCGCCAGAGGAAGGTTAAATCTGTTATAGAACGCCGGATCAACTGTTCCTTTAAAGATCAATGGAGCACTTGTACCTACTGCCACTATCAAAGCAGCAGCGCTGATGGTGACAACACCAACAAAAAGCGCTGTCTCACGAGAGAATAATTCAGATTGTTTTTCTGTCTTTATGGACCTAAGGTTTTTTAATCTAAATAGTATAAGCCCAAATCCGCCGCCAACGAACAGTGAAAGGAATATTATAAGGAATAGGTATACCTCATATCCCGGATCGACAAACGAATGCACCGAAGCATCACCTAAAATACCGCTCCTTGTTAAGAAGGTAGAATATAAAACCGCAGCGAATGCAAGTATACAAAGCAATAAGCTTGTCTTTTTATATTTGCCAAGCTTTTCCTCAGCGATCATAGAGTGAATACCGGCAACTATAATAAGCCATGGAACAAACGAAGAGTTTTCAACAGGATCCCATGCCCAATAGCCACCCCATCCGAGTACACCATATGCCCAATATCCGCCCAGCATGATTCCCAACCCCAATACCATGCCTGCAAAAAGTGTCCATGGCATTGCAAGTTTCATCCACTTATCGTATTTGTTCTTTACTAAAGCCGCGATTGCAAAGCTGAACGGTATCGCAAGCGAACTAAATCCAGTAAATAGTATAGGCGGGTGTATTGTCATCCAGAAATTCTGGAGCAGAGGATTCAAGCCTCTTCCATCGGGAGGAACAAAGCCTATCTGCACATCATTCGGGAACGATTCCCAAACGAAGAGATAAGGTGATTTGATTATCAGAATAAATAAAAGAAATACCTGTATAAGGGCGAAAACCCCCATTACAAGGGGCTCATACTTGTTTGCCTGGTCGGCAGTGCTATCCTTATTTGTCATATACGATAATAAGAATACACCTAACACTGCCATTAGGAATGCCCATAGATGAAAACTTCCTTCCTGCCCTGCATAAAAGGTAGAAATAAGTAAATTAATTGGCAGGTCAGTAGAGCTATAGTTCCAGACGTATGTATATTGAAACTGGTGTGTTATTATCAGGTAAAGCAGATACGCGGCAGAAAATATGGTAAGAACTGCCATTGCATGGAACATTGTCCGTGCTATACCTAAATATTTTGTTTTTCCCGAAGCCGAGACAAAAAAGAATAAGCATGAAATCGTTGCAGCGATGAATGCACCGTAGATCAGAAAAGGACCCATATCAAAAAAGTTAGTTTATTAAATTTCCGATTTTTGAACATCTTTTCCCTGTCCTTCATATTTTGAAGGACACTTAGTTAAAACCTCTTTGGCATGAAAATATCCGTCCTTAACTTTTCCTTTGGCAACTACGCTTTCCGCCATTTCAAAATTATTAGGCTTACTTCCATCCAGCACAACTTTCATCTCAGTTCCATTCTCATCCTTCATGTAAAAAGTGAATTGGTTTGTCTCTGAATCGAACTTCGATTCTTTATCCTTTATCCAGTTACCTTTTACCTGGCAGGTTGAATGGTTTTCACTTGCCTTCTCAAAATTTGAGTATTCAATCTTGCTATCCATGAATGAGAAAAACCCTATAACAAGGAATACAATTATTATTATTGAGCCTATTAATATTTTCTTGTTCATATATTATTAAGTTAATTTATTTTGCTTCAGTTTAGGTATTCGGTATTGGCATACCCATTGATTCATAAATATCTTCTATCTGTTTTTTATTTTCCTGCGCCTCTTTATTACTAGGATCCAACTCAAGAACCCTTCTATATCTTTTTAGTGCAGGTCTGTATTTTTTCTTTGAAGGCAGGTTTGCTTCAAACATGAGATAGTTTGCAGCAGTCAATTGCTTATTTATAGCTTCCTTCTTATCAGCATCCGATTTTGACTGCATATATTTCGCATCCGCATCATCCGCGTCTTTCATTAATTCTACTGCTTTTGAATCCCCTTCTTCGTCGGAACCCATTTCATTGTTTCCCGAATTTTGCCTTAGCCTGTTATGGATCGAATCATTTGGCATCTCGGGCTCATTATTTTGAGTCTGAGGCTTCTGTTGCTCCAGCAACTCCTTGGGAACTTCCTTTTGACATGCCGTAAAGAACAATACCATCATAGGTAGTAACAAAATTTTAATCATTTTAGTCATAGTCTTAGACAAAATTTTATTTTTAATTTATTAAAAATTCACCTCACCGTTTACGTGTAAACTCTTATCAATCATCTGTCCCTGGGGATTTATCACCGAACCATGGCAAACATAACATGAATTTATGTTCATAAACGAATAGTGCGGCGGCGTAAATACCCCATTAGGCGCCGGTGTAGGATTACCTGTAACCGGATCTCCGTGACACGTTCCGCAAACTACACTGCCGGGATTTGTCCATATTCCCACAGCATCGACGTTTCCTTCCTTAAAGGTTCCATGACAGTAAACACTGGAACAGGTCGCTGTAGTTCTATCCCACATTGGGTTTGGTCTTATCGGACCGCTTAATGTATCATGTGCAAGCGGACCAAAAGTTATCTCAGCTATGCCATTTGGATTGTCTCCAATGTGATTTGGATCCGAAAATCCGCTGAAAGAGTGACAATCACTGCAGTGCAAACTAGCTGAAAACTGTGGGTTATTTACGTGCGATACGTGTACCCCTACACCAATATAAGAAATTGCCGTATCTCCAAAAACACCTTTCGGAGGGTTGGAATGATCGCTGTTTCCGTGGCATAATCTGCAATTTTGAGGTCCTCCGCTGGAGGAATGGCACCCAAGACAACTTGAACCTGAAGTTCCACCTGCATAATCGGAACCGTGGCATGTCTTACATAAATTCAGGTTCCATTGCTTATTATCGATAATGTATGTACCATGAAAATTTGCTGATGAAGGATTTGCCCATCCATCCGGATGTACATCAATATCCGGAGCCATGGTTACACTATCATCCAGCTCACTGCATCCCTGATAAAAGATCACGGAACCAAGAGCGAAGATCAAAAAACCATATATTAGAATTATTTTTTTCATGGCTCTCTAAATAAAATTTTTAAAACTATTTTTTACCTTCCTCACCACCATGACAGTATCCGCAGAATCCTACGCCCGGTATACCATTAGGTCTGGCATTTGGATCGGTATGACATGTATAACATACCGCACCCTGAGTATTGTGCCAGATACCTTTCTCATCACTCATAAAACCAAAGTCGTGTGTCTTTGGATTTGTTCCTTTAATTCCATCATTATCAAAATGGCATTGGATGCAAACCGGATCACTGCCCTGTACGTCATGGCAGGACTGACAGGATTCGATATCCTTCCTGGCTAGTTCGGAATGCAAACCGCCTCCAGTATTTACACCGATTGTTGTAAAATTCGGTATCTGGTGGCTGGTTGGAGTAAATCCTGTAATGAGCTCCCCACCATCCTGGTGGCACTGCACACAGAAGTTCTGTACATCGTGGCATGTCTTACACTCAAATGATTTCTGATTAGCATCTAGACCATGTGTAAACTTATAATTCAAAGTGTGCATTGTTGTCAGCTTTTGGAGATCAGCTCTATCGATACGTACCGCACCTTCCTTAGTATAATATGGCGCGTAAAAGTTATCTTTACTGTTATTACCATTAAAGCCAACGGGTGAGTGACATACCTGGCAGAAATTATCGCTGTGACACATCATACAATTATTCTTACTGTTTGATGCATCTGTAACAGTATGCTCATTCAAAAAATTCACCTTTAGATGGTTTTGAGGCTTCAAATTTGTAAGATTACTATGGCATGACTCACAATTATTCGAAGCCTTCTGCATATTATGACAGCTGTAGCATGTTTCCATATTGGGGAATCCTGCCGCGCTCTCTTTGGAAAACTTTACTTTATCCAGATCCTTGTGACAATCCATACATTGCATCTTCTCATCGACAATGTGATGCTTGTGTGAAAATATTAATTCGGTTTTTGGAGTTTTGATTTTTTTGTAAACTCCGTCATAGTGACACAAATTGCAATTCTTTTCATCCTTAACATCGTGACACGCGGCACAGTCATCCATCGTCGGATTAAGATTGTCCTTTGCAGATTCTGAATTGGTTGCCTTTGTGTGGCAATCCTGGCATGCAATACCCGCATCCGTTACGTGAAACTTGTGATCAAACTTGATTATTTTGCTGTTATCTGGCCTGTCATTCATGGAAACAGGCTCGACATTTGACTCAATGATCCCTGCGGGTTTTTTAACCAGGTAGGCTGTAGTACTTAGAAAAAGCACTATTCCTAAGATCAAGAACAAATATATTTTTGCAGTTTTCATTGTTCTTCCGTTTAAAGCTTAGTAAAAGCCCAATAACTAAAACCGACTAACAACCTTGTGTCGGTACTGTATATCTCATTACTCAAAAGCTGTCCCTGCAGATCAAATGACAGTTGAGGTATTGGACGATATGTCATTCCAAGCATACAGCTAAAAGCATTCAGCTTATCCGTATCATAAATATTTCCGAGTCTGTAGCGTGAGTAATTGGCAGAGGCAGATACGGAAAACCTATCATCGATTACTTTTCTCTGATAATACCCCGTGAATCCATCTGACTCACCCGCATATCCGAAATACCTTATAAATGACAATCCGAAATTCGGATGATTAAATCCTGCCTGTAGTTTAGTGGAATTATCATCCTCGTATAACACAACTCCAACTTTTGCGAATGCATTAATATTATTTTTAAAGGTGTAGTCCAGACCGCCCGATATTTCCTGGAATTTGTTATGCTCAAAAACCCAGAATATACTGTTGTAAGAAAAATAAGGATTCCTGAATAAATACTCGGCTGATGCTCTGAAATTCTCCGGCAGTGTGATCCTAGCATTTACTTCGGCTCTGTAAACCTGGTTCTGTACAGCATCATAATAAAACCTACCGAAGAAATTATGCTGTCCAAGATAAGTGTAATTTAGATCAATACCTACCATTTGCTGTGAAGGTCCATCCAGATCAATAGTTTTTTCGTAAAGATTATATGCACTGTCGAGACGAAGAGCTGTATAAGATTCTGGTGTAGTTCTTTTATTGGAATAACTTAAAGAAGCAGTTAGATCTCTAACCCCATAATACGTAAACTGTCCACCAAAATGATAATTCTTATCCACTGACGGATAATCGGAAAATTCATACGAGAACGGTGTTAATGCCCCTCCATAGAGGGTAAACTGATATTCTTTATTTTTTCCGGCTTTCAGCTTAAGATTCAAACCATCGATTGAGCCTTTTCCCGTACCGGCAAAAATATACTGCCTGCCGATCTTCACATCCAAAATATCAAAGAGGTTAGATCCTTTTATATATGCATTGTAAAATCTATACCCAAATCCTCTTCCTGATTTATTAATTAGATCTTCTTCAGTCTGAGCTAGTGTATTAAAACTCCATTTATCCTGCTTAAACTCAAGCAAGTAGTTTTGATAACCCCTGATATGAGAGGTTTTGGAATCAGAACTAGTTGATAGTGTGTCAATCCTTTGCCAGCAATAAAAATAGTTGTTGAACCTAAAATTTAAAGATTGACCTACAGCGATATTCCCTATCACCAAAAACGCCGCCAATATTATTAATTTAGGTTTCATTTTTTTTACTCTTGTGGTTTAGGATGCTTGATCTTCGCCCACATTTCATCATAATCAAAGCTTTTAAAGGTCGGGCTTTGTGAATTATGACATCCTGTACAGAATGCTTCCCTTTCGGTATGAATAATGAGACCATTCTGCTTTGCAAGCTCTACATCCTTCATAATGTTTAATTTTTTGTACTCTGAACCCGGACCGTGACATGTCTCGCACTGAACGCCCTGTGTTTTGTCATAAGTATCCGTTAGCGGGGCGGTAGAAAGATCTATACCCAGTGTATGACATTTCACACATTCCGGAGTCTCCGCAGCAGGTGTGCTGTACCCTCTATCCTGAGCAATTTTGTCAGCTTCCGGAGTCTGTAGATTTTTAAATGCGTTTGAGTGCTTGGAATTTTGCCAGATCTCGTACTGATTTCCTTTAGAATCGCCTTTGTGGCATGTTCCGGCACATTTATCTACACCCACATACATTGGCTCATCATTCTCGGCTGAGTTGCCTTCAAAACTTGTAGCAAAAAGCAAGACTCCAAAAATTAAAACCAATATCGGTATAAAAATTTTTTTCTTCATGATGCTTATATTTTAAGTTATTCCATTTTACTTAAAAGTTTTTTCTTTTCCATCAATACTGAGCTGATCAACTCATAATTGTGAATATATATACTCGGGTAACCTTTTAATTGATTTACAATTTTCTTTGCCTCGTTTAGCTGATCTCTTTCTTCGGGTGAAAGATCGGTTTTGTCAAGCTTATTGAGAAGATCAACAATATCACTTTCGAGTTTTTTAACGTCCCCCTTCCACTCTACCATAAGCTCATCATAACCTGCGTCATGGCATTTTAGACAAACTTTATCATCAGGCTTAATTATTTTATCCTTTTGAATATGGCAATCAATACATTTAGCTCCACCCTCCTTCATAATATCAGGTTTATCCTTACCCATCCACTTTCCATCATACATGGCAACCTGGAAATTATGACATGATGCGCACTGGTTATCCTCGGTCTTATTAGCATGGTGACAATTGTTACATGACTGTTTACTTACTATCAATTCACCATGTTTATTCGCGTTCGAGTGGCATCTGTCACAGGCTATACGTTCTTTTACGATATGCTGATTATGTGAAAACTTCATTCCGAACTTATTCACACTTATCTCCTGGACACCTGAGTGGCATTTATAACATTCATTGGGAACAAACTCGGAGCTCGAAATAAACGATGGAAGTCCTGAAGAATATCCGACAGTTGTTACAGCTTTCTTCATGAGGTCATATGCACCACCCAGGAGTTTATCCGAAAACTCTATATTGTGAACACTCTTTCCGACTTCGACTATCTTAATATTATGGTTTGCTTCTTCGAGCAACTTTTCGGCTTCCGCCTTTTTATCACTCTTGCTTGACCTTACAATCTGAGACGCTCTATTGTAGATCGAATTGATCTCACCAAGTCTTTTCTGTGCTATTACCTTCCATTGATCTACAAGGTTAGAATAACCTTTTCCGTGACATGTTTCGCAGGCTTCGCCTTTAGATTTGGATGTCTCGATCCCCTTACTATCAACCTGGTGAAATATATGGCATCCCTTACAATTGATCCCATTCAAATACATCGTACTTGGGAAATCCTTTACATTAAATCCATTCCGCCCGGTAAAAAGATTTACCTGTGACGTATGTGAATTCGCGTGGCAGGTCTGACAATCGAGTGAACTTTCCGGGGTTAGTTTTTGTATCTTATGCTCTATGGAATTATGACATGAATAGCATTTTATACTTCGCTCGTGTATGTGCTTTTCGTGAACGAGTTTTGTATCAGGAAGTTTTTCCAGCTTTTCATTTTCAAAATGACACTGTAAACATCTCTCTTTTCCAACATCACCATCCCCCGCAGTAACGTTTGTGTGACAACCTGCACACTCAACTTTATTGTTCACTACCATTGTGTGATTATAACGCATATCTGCTAACTGCTCGGGTGTCTTTTTGTCAAGCTGGTGACATAGTTTGCAATCAGAAAGCTTTGCAAAATCATGATCTGGATTACTGGACTTCTTGAAGTGACAGCTAGCACACGTTGCCGTGATAACTTCCATATGCACATTCTGCTCTACCTGCGAGTGACAACTGGTGCATTTTAATGACTTACCATCAGCCATCTTTTCAAGGTGCTTCCTGTGCGAGAACTCTACACCATGGAATTCGTAGAGTGAGTCCTGCATCGCGTCCATGTTGTGGCAGCCAGACCTTGCACATGTATTGTCAGAAATCTCAGCCCACGGTTTCCTCTTTTTATAAGCCAGTGAGACATAGTTTACGATCTGTACAAGCCCGTTAAGCTTACCCTTAATTGTGCCTGCCATACCTGGTTCAAAGTGACATTCTACGCACTCAACTTTATTATGCGCACTAACTTTCCAACTTTGATGGAAAGTTTCCATATAGTGACAGGTGGGACAAAATGACGGACGGGATGTATATTCTGCTGATATCGCGACCAGTATTACAAAACTGAGGATATAAATACCGGTAAAGAGAAGAAATCTTTTGAATCCCTTCACTTTCTTAAAAAACCTTTTCTCCTTTATTTTTTTCTCTTCGCCCATTATTTAAATAATTAAGAATGTGCCAGTGAGACTCTGACCTCTTCCAGTAATTCTCTAAGTTCGCTCAGTCTAAAAGGTTCAGACATATATTTTACATTCTTAAACTCATCACATTCATATTCTCCCTCAAAAGATGGGAGACATATAACATGGATCGGACCATACTTTTCAAGAACTTGTGTTTTAAAACAATCACTTAATCCCTTATCAATGATAATACAATCTAACTTTTCACCTGCGCTTCCAAAAGGATCATTAACCATTTTCTCCCCATGAGTGCATGTTATAATGAAGCTTTCATCAAGGGTTTTCACGATCAATGAACAAATTTCCTTCTCATCACTTAAAATATGGACCCTGACATGCTCCATTTTCGCCATTAAGTTCTCTTTTACTCTAGCAATTAACAAGCCATAAAATATATGTAAATTAAGCTGTTTTTGCATAAAAATAGAACGTAGTGTAGAATATTTCCCCATAAGGCTCATACTATATGAGTAATAAATGGTTTATTGTTTAATATTGTAAAGCCGAATCTTATTGTAAAGTGTTTTTCTGTCTATTCCTAATATATTCGCTGCCTGGAGTTTATTCCAGCCATTTTCTTCAAGCACTTTTTGTATATAGTTTTTTTCCAGATCTTTCAATTCCATATTAAGATCAATATTAAATTCATCCTCATTCTCAGTACCCGTTTTAAGAAACTTAAAATTCTTTTCATCCAGAACTTCGGAATTACTTATAATTGCCGCGCGTTCAAGGGTATTTTTTAATTCCCTTACATTACCTTTCCACGGATAACCTACCAGGACCTCTACGGCAGAAGGTGTTATCGAAAAGTTTCTACCTGTTTCATTGCTGAATTCGCCGAGAAAGTGGTTAGCAAGCAATGGGATATCCTGTTTTCTTTCCTTAAGTTCCGGTAGTTTAATTGTAACTGTTGAAATACGGTAATATAGATCTTCCCTGAACTTCTTTTCCTCTATTAGTTTTTTTATATTCTGATTGGTAGCCGAGATAAGCCTTACATCCGTTCGCCTGATCCTATCGCTTCCAAGAGGCTTGATTTCCCAGGTTTCAATGACTCTCAATAACTTTGACTGCAGATTAAAAGGCATTTCTGCAATTTCGTCCAATAAAAGTGTCCCACCGTGAGCTAGCTCAAATACACCCTTTTGCCTTTCGGTTGCTCCTGTAAAGGCACCCCTGGCATGACCAAAAAGTTCGCTCTCCATAAGTGCATCCGGAATCGCCGAACAGTTAATTGCTATGAATGGACCTGATCTGCGTGAGCTCCTTCTATGTATAGCGCGCGCAACAAGTTCCTTGCCTGTGCCGCTTTGCCCCTCTATCAGGACGTTGGTATCTGCCTTACTAACGCTATCGATCATCTCATAAACTTTTTGCATCTTTTTACTCACCCCTATGATTGTATTGTCGAACCTGTCTGTTTCCGTGTAATCATGTTTCAGCCTATATCGAAGTTTAACCTTTTCAACTGCTCTATCCACCTTTTTTACGAATTCGTCTATATTAAATGGTTTACTGATATAATCGTAAGCTCCAATTTTCATTGATTCAACTGCAGAATCAACTGACCCATAACCGGTGATCATTATAAACAAAGTCTCGGGATCCTTTACTTTGAGTAACTCCAAACCATCTACATCTGGAATTTGTAGATCGGAAATTATTATATCAAAATCCCCATCGATAATTCTTTCTTTCGCTTTGAATCCATTATTCTCAACAACTGGTAAGAAACCCTTTTTCTCCAGTATCTTTCCCAGCAAAACCGTAAAGTTGATCTCATCATCCACTACTAATATTTTTATATCCCTATTATCCATAGTTTGTTGTAACCTATTCTTTTTACTTAAAATTAACCAAATTTGATAATTTGGCAAAGGACTGTAATCACAGGAAAGTATGATTTTGCTCACAAAAATTACCCAAATTTCAACACTTTTAGACCCTTACTGTGTTAATTATCCACAGCCCATATTAAAATAACTTAAATCTGACTAATAAATGCCCTCCTATTTGGCATATTATTTGTCCTTTTATATAGTGTTTTATGATTGAAAGGTGGATATTTAAAATGACTAAACTGATTCATAAAATAAACAAATTTAAAAAGAAAAAATTCTACAATATCATCTATAACAGAGGATAGCACCATGAAACATTTTAACATCTTCATTATTCTAATTATACTCTGTACTAACGCAGTATTCGGGGCGCCAAGGGTCAAATTAGTTTCTGAGTACATTACCCCCAATGATTATGCTTCCAATTCTGCGTTTACTTCAGATTCAACAGTTGCAAGCGGGCTCTACACCGTAGCAAAAGGTACATATGTTTACCTTCGGGCATGGAATTTTGGTGATGGAACTGCGATAACATCTGCAAACTGGTCCTTCGTTCAAAAACCTACAGGATCAAATGCAACATTAAACGGGATTACAGGGCTGGACACATGGCAGAAATTCAAAGCCGACTCTTCAGGAACGTATGAAATAATGGTTTCGGTTACAACCTCCAGCGGTACTCATGACACAACCGCAAAGATATACGCTTCAACATATGTAGGCGTTGGCGGTTTTGACGGAGTAGCTGCACAGTTTCCAAACTGTATGTCATGCCATGGAAACACTCCAAAGTTCCAGGATATTTTTAATAGATGGAAAACCACAAAACATGCAAATTCCTTTAAGGACAACATAACAAGCGGTTCTTCATCTTACGGAACTGAATCATTTAGACTACATACACTTGGTTATGATCATTTCATGTTTGCCAATAATGACGGCTTTGACGATAGGGCATCTCAATTAGGCTGGGATTGGAATAACTATCCACATCCGGGCGCTGGTAATTGGGATACTATTAAAACACACTTCTCATCACTCGTTGCTTTCGCTAACGTAGGTTGTGAAAGCTGTCACGGTCCGGGAAGTCAGCACGTTTTCAATGGTGGCGATACAAATAGGATCCAGAGAGATCTTAACGGTGGTGTATGTGGCAAATGCCATGATTCATCACCTCAGACACCTGAGTTTGAACAATGGAGAAATGCACTTCACTCCGATGTGGTGTTCACTAGCTCATTTGCTCAAAACAATAACGGTTCCAACAATCTGGATAATTGTATAAGATGTCACGACGGAAAAGGTTATGTAAATTATACAAAAGGAATTGGAACCAACACAAACGGTTTTACTCAAGCTGACCAGGACATGATAGCATGTGCCACATGCCATGATCCTCACGGGAATAATAATCCATACGGGTTAAGGAACCGTCCTTCTGGTGATGATACTCTCGCAAACGGATTCCATTACACTAATGTAGGTAATGGCGCAGTTTGTATGGACTGTCACAAAGCAAGGAAAGACAACAGGACTTATGTCTTGACACAGGTAACAAACAGCAGGTGGGGTCCGCACCACTCAACACAATCTGACCTATTCCAGGCACAGAATTTTGCTGAGTTTGGTTCGACGTTACAGACTACCCGTCACAAAGACTTTCTGCCTAATGCTTGTGTTACCTGCCATATGGCACCAACAGATACAAGTGCAGCGAACAAAAACAAGGTCGGCGGTCATGCATTACTACTGCATAACGAAGATACCGATTACGATCACCTAAAGGCATGCGAAAACTGTCACTTTGGCAAAACAAGATTCGACCAATTCATTGCACCGGTTGACTACGACGGCGATAGCCAGATAGAACCCTGGATGGATGAAGTTGATGGCTGTCTCACTAACCTGAGAACTACTTTACCTCCTGAAGGTGTAGACTCGGTCGCATGGCAGTTGATCCAAGCGGATTCAAGCAATGTAACATTAAGGAAAGCATACTTTAACTACTTGATGATCACAGAAGATGGTAGTCATGGCATGCACAATCCAAAATTTGCCGTCGATATACTTATCCAATCAAAGAATGCTTTACTTGGAGTAGGTGTAACTACTAATACAAATGAAGTACCTGCAACATACGATCTGTCACAGAATTATCCTAATCCGTTCAACCCATCAACGAGATTTACATTCTCATTACCAAAAGGATCGAATGTAAGCATTGTGGTCTTTGACGTCACAGGAAGACAGATTGCAACCTTAGTAAATTCTAAATTTGAAGCAGGTAAATACTCAGTTGATTGGAATGGAACAGATAACGGTGGAGCTCTTGTGAGCAGTGGAGTATACTTCTATAGAATAGTTGCAGGAGACTTTGTGCAGACAAGAAAAATGGCACTTATTAAATAATAAGTTTCCTTCTAAAAATCTCTTTTAAACCCCTGAGTCCTTCAGGGGTTTTTTTTATTCCTAATTTAAAGGTAATTGTATTGTAAAGGAGGTTTCTTTGCCGGGCTCCGAGTTTACACTAATAGAACCACCGTGTTCACCAACAATACGTTTTGCAATTGGCAATCCCAGGCCCGTCCCCTTTCCGTATCCTTTTGAGGAATAGAAGGGTTTAAAAATTTTCTCAAGATTTTCCTTGGAGATACCGGGTCCATTATCTTTCACGATCACTTTTAGATTTTCTCCGTTCCTCACTGTGATTATATCAACTGTCCCGTGGTCATTAAAGCTCTGAATTGAGTTGATTACAAGATTGGTAATAACTTCCTCCAATTGGATCCTATCAGCTATTATTTCCGGCAGATCTTCAGCAAGATCTTTGTTTATCACGATCTCCTTGTCTCCAACGGAAAACTTCGACTTCTGCACAACGTCTTCTATTACCTTATTGAGGTTAACGTTGTTTTTTTCAACTTGCAATGGGCGGGAAAAATTCAATAAACTTCGAAGCGATTTTGTTATTCGCCCGGCTTCCTCGGCTATTGTTTTTAGTTCATCGTACTCCGCATCGGTTTCATCTTTTTCAAGAAGCAAATAATCCGCATTGCCTGAAATTATATTAAGTGGATTAGCAAGGCTGTGGGCTATGCTTGATACAACTTCCCCGATAAGTGCAAGATTTTCTTTTTCACTAAGCTCTCTCTGAAGCTTTTTTAGCCTTGTAATATCTCTTAAAATACCCACCGAGCCCATTGGCTTCCTATCGTTAAATATAGAAAACCTTGTAATGCTGACGTTTATCAGTTCACCGGATTTAGTTATCCTTTCCGATTCGTGATTTGCTAGAAAACCTTTTTCCTTTACTTCATTTATTAGAAATTCCCTTTCCCCTTGTTCAAGCAGGTAATCAGGTATAAGGAAGTAAAAATCTTTTCCAATTACTTCATCTTTTGTATAGCCAAATAACTTTTCCGCTCCTTTATTCCAGAGGAATATCTTAAAATCATTATCAATCCCAATTATTGCATCGATCGAATTTAATATTATATCGGAGAAGAATTTTTCGTGTGCTGTTTTACCTTCTTTTAACATGTCTATCATCGAGTATAAACATGTATCTATGGTAGTAAGGATATAATCTATAGTAGCATTATCAAGCTTTGTTTTTTCAGCTATTTTATTCCTTAATATTTCTTTTTGGCGGTTAAGCTCCGCGATCACCATTTGTTCCATAAATCAAAAATAACTTAAACAAAGCGAAATTTCTACGGAATGAATTATATCTTTTATCTTAATGTAAGTGAACCAAAGTCTTCTGAGGATAGTTTCCTTATTAATTTCTCTGCTTTATTCTCTCCATCCAAAACCGGGATTCCACCTTTTATTTGCTTTATCGATATGATCTGAAAATCCTTGCATTCTCCTTTCCTATTAACAGAAACCTTCAATATTGGAGCAATTCCCAATACACCACTCAACCCAAACTTCTTGTATGTACAAAAATTTCCCAGGGAGTATGCTATTAACCTGCCTTTGTACAGCTCTATTCCTCTTGGTACGTGCGGACCATGTCCAAATACAATGTCCGCACCCGCATCTACAACTGTATGAGCAAAATCATATACATTCCCGCGATCTTCACCCAAAAATATCTCACGTCTACGGGTAACATGAGTTGCCCCTGCTCCTTCAGCCCCTCCATGAAATGAGACAATAACAATATCACATTTCTTTTTAAGCTCTGATAATATTTTTTTTGCGTTTTCCAGATCATTAAGTGAAACTGTCTCATTATTTGGAGCAAATGCCGCCAAACCAAACTTAACTCCCTTACTTTCAAAAATAGTGTACGGATACGACAGCGAACCCGCATATTTGAGTTTGTATCGGTCGAGAGTGTTTACCGTTGATTCTCTACCTTTTGTCCCCATGTCTCCGCTATGATTATTCGCAATGCTGAGTACATCAAATCCTGCATCCTTTAAATAACCCGCGTAATGTTCTGGCATCCTGAATGAAACACAATTCTTACTCTCCCCGCAATCTTTTGGTGTTCCTCCGGCATCTAGCAATGTTCCTTCCAGGTTACCGAAAGTTACGTCTGCCGATGAGAGAACTTCCTTCACGCCGTCCAACATATTTTCCCCATCATTAGGCGGCAGAGATGATCTGTCAGGATAGTTCGTTCCCATCATTATGTCACCAACACCTATAACTGTGTAAACTGTATCAACATTTACAATTTTCTTTGTTTCGATAATTGGGGTGGTGTTTTCACTTACCCCCTTATTATTGTCAAATAAAATCGATCCTGCCCAAATAACGGCAATAACTACCAACATTACTGTAATAAATTTTTTGTAAGACAAACCCGTTACTTAAAATTATTTAAAGTATTCAGATCGATAAAGTTCGCTTCACCTTTAGAGTTTATTAAAATCCCTAATTCATGTCTTAGCTTTACTATCGATAGAGACAGATTTTGCATAGCCTTTACGTTTGATAGCCTTGAAGCAAGCATGTTCCTCTCGACATAATCAACATTAATGGAATTAGAAAGTCCTTTAGCCATTTTTTCCTTCTCTTCCTCAAGAGACTTAGCATTATACAAAACAATCCGCTCAGTTTCCAAGAAATTAAGGTAATTAGTCTGGAACTGCTTGATCTGCGTAGATACGGAAGTCCGAATCTGTCTTCGTAGTTCAACACTTGCAATTTTATTTTGGATATACTGTGCTGAAGCACTCATTAGGTTTCCCTTTGCAGTATTATTGCCAAAGGGTAATTTATAAGATAGAGTCGCTCCTAAATTCAAGCCAGCAACATTTTTATAGAATGGTCTAAAAAAATCACCAAACTTTTCTCCCTCCGTTGCTCCTGAATAACCTGCATTTAAAGTTAGATCCAATTCTGATAGGGTTCCGTTTTCAGCTTGCTTCACGAGATAATCTGAAGCGGTGATCATATCAAGACTCGCAAGATAATCCTGTCTGTGCTCGAGGGCAATGTCTATTATCTTATTTACTGGCAACGACATGATAAATGCGCTGTCCGGGACCAATAACTCTTCAAATAAAAATTGCGTCTCAGGAACCGGTATCTCCTCGATCTTTTCAAAGTCTATTCCCATTGCAATTCCGAGAGTCTGCCGTGTTGTATAAATATCATGGTCGGCATTTGTCAGGTCTATCTTTTTTTGCGAGATAGTAGCCTGTAATGTAGTCAGGTCAGTATACTTTGTACTATCCTCGGCATTAAGTAATCTGCTGTTCTCGTAAAATCCTTCTGCCTCATCGACGGACTTCTGTATTATATCACGGCTCTTTATTGCACCCAGGTAATTCCAGTAAGATTGTATTGAGTTTAAGACCTGTTGTGATATTATAAATAAAAAGTTCTTCCTCTCGGCTTCTAGATTAAGTTTAGCTGAGAGTTCTTCACCTGATGTTCCATTTCCTAACCCTTTAAGCAGAGGCAATTCAAATTGAAGCGAGACTGAAGCTACGTTTTGCGGTATACTATAATCAAGAGTATCTATAGATTTTGTCATTTCCAGCAGTAAGCTCAGATTTCCTCCCCACGAAAATGGTTTGGTGAGTCCTACACTATAGGTTGAAGTTCCCTGTATGGGATTTTCAAGTTCATAATCGGAATATGTTGGTGAATAGAAACTGGAATAACCCAGGTTTATCCCGAGTACGGGATCGAATGACCCGTAAGTCGTTAAAAAATTACCCTTGGCGGTTACTACGTCCAGCTCTTTTATCTTTATGGTTGGATTTTGAGAAAGTGTAGTCTCTATCACATGGCGCAGACTTATCGCCCCATGCAAAGTATCCTGACTGTAACCATTGCTAGACATAATAAATAGAACTACAATTAAAAGGTACTTGATCTTCATGTGGGAGGTTTGATTTGTAAAATAAAACAAAAATAAACCTAAATTTAAATTGAATTAGGATTCGTGATGATTTCATAATCACATTAAAAAAGCCACCTAGATAATCTAAGTGGCTTATTTTATTGGCGGAACCGATGGGACTCGAACCCGCGACCTCCTGAGTGACAGTCTTGATACAATGATTTTAAAAAAATCACTTTTCAGTAACTATTTGTAATTACTATACAATAATAGTTCTACTATTTCTTTTACTTCCCTATTTTCTCTTAAATGGAATGAAATTCGTAGCCAAAACGTATCCCCGAATCAAATTTTAATTACTTAAGGTCTCAGTCTCAATTAGTAATATTTGAAAGGACTAATACTCAAGCCCTCGCCTTACTTTACCAGCATCATTTTCTGAACTTTCACGAAATCACCTGCCGTTATCCTGATGAAATACACTCCGCTCGCGAACTGTCCGCCGTTCCACTCAAACTCATATCGGGATGCTTCGAGATCTCTGTTTACCAATGTTGATACCTCTCTGCCTGTAATGTCATATACTTTCAACGAGACAAAGCCTGACTTCGGTATATCGAATTTTATCTTTGTGCTCGGATTGAACGGGTTCGGGTAATTTTGGTATAGCTCATACACCGCCGGTAATGATGTTGGTTCGATGTTCGTTACCCCCGTCGTAAAATTCCACACAGATGAAAAAGGACCTTCGCCTATCCCGTTCTTTCCGCTCACTCTCCAGTAATATTTTGTGTTGATAGCGAGGAAGTTATTGCCCAGTTGCAGTTCCGATGATGTAAGGGTATCCGTATCTATAAGTGTGCTTCCAAATGTGGAATCGGTCGAGAGCTGTATATGGTACATTGTTGCATTTGTCACTTCATCCCAGTTCATGAGTGGGTTCACCTCTACCAGCACAGCATTGTTTGCAGGATATACGAGCGTCGGAGCTGCCGTTACCGGATTTTTTAGCTCAAATTCATCCGCGCCAACGTCAGGAGTCGATACATTCCGCGTTGTGCCGTGTATGTCCGTAGTTATGCCTGCTATAGGCATTGCCCCGCCGTCACATAGTGTAGGAATGGTGGTCTTCATGTCCAGGTCATACGGATTTGTGGATACATTTTTAAAAGGACTGTTCTCCGAAAACGAATTTGTATCCGCGGGAGCTACCGCAGATTGGAACGAGGCAAACGTAGAGTGAAAAGTATTACCGTCAAAGTAATAGAAATTGGATGCCCCTGCCGGGACAAAAATATTATTATTGTTTGAAGCTGTATTATACGTTACACCTGCTTCCTTATATATGGCAATCGTTTGTCCGCTGCCTGTAGGTGTGAACTTATTGACAACAATATTATTCTTTAATGTCGTATTGCTAAACCCGGCAATATACATAGCAAAGTTACCTGAGTTCGCACCTGTAGAGCTGCTGTCCATGTAGATGGTATTATACGACAGGTTTACTGTATCGCTGCTTTCTATTACCAGTCCTATTACACCCAAAGAAGTGTTCTGAAATGGAGCATATATCTCGCTTATCATATTGTTGTAAATATTACAGTTCGAATTATTTGCACCGTTAAAATATACACCGTATGCAGTATACGAACCCTTTGTAATAATATTATATATACGATTGGCAAAAATATTAGCCACGCCCGGTTTAGAGACTTGTATTCCACCGGTCTGCGCTATACTGTCACTTATGATATTGTAAATCAAGTTTCCATAAACATTTTTTTCATGAGTATTGGAGGTATTACTGTTTGACATATTCATACCTACACAAACACTATTGCTGTTATTAGTCAGATCATGGATCGTGTTATTATATACATTCTCGAGACCTACGGCAAGAACTCCGGAGTTATAATATCCATATAATAATCCCGTTGTTGCCTTATTGTAAAGGTTAAACACTTCATTATTATACACTTCTAAAGTGTCCGTATTATTGCTATTGTAGATCCCATAGATATTACCTGAAGTACCCGATACTTTTATTAAATTTCCTATCTTATTATCATGTATGCTGATCATTCCCGGTGCGGTTTCCTGGCAGAATATTCCCGCTATATCGTTTGTCGAGGAAGTAGAATAGATACTGTCTATGGTATTATGACTTATTTCGTTATTATATGCCCCGCCCGCTGTATAAACACCAAAGATCCTCCCTGCGCCGGGTGTCGATTGGATCCTCCTTAGATTTTTGATGGTGTTATTGGAGATAGTGTACGATGCACCAAAGGCAGAACTACCCGCTGAGCGGTAGATGCCGTACATGTGTCCCGTAGCTGTCGAACTGCCATTACCGACATAGTTGTCCCTGATCGTATTGCCTGTTATATTTACAGTGTATGGATTTGTTGCAACTTGTATGTAAGCATTGGTAGCGGATGTCATGGCGTCATACCGGCAGTCATGAATCGTATTGTTGGTTATATTAACTATATTATCGACTCCATTTCCTCCAAGTCCGCAATAAATTGCACTATGAGGTTGTAATGTCCCACCGCAGGTATCGGAAATATCATTATTATTAATTATTGCCGAGGAGTTTCTGCCAGTTGACAAATGTATTCCATAGGTCACGGTATTATTCGATCCGCTATTTACTCTGATTGTATTATTGCTGACAATAACGCTATCCATGTTTAGACAATAGATCCCGTGTTTTGCATTAGGGCTGTTAGTTCCGGTCAAACCTGCGCCGATATTTATCAAAGTATTCCCCGTAATACCTCCTATATTGTAAAAATGATCATAGAGATCATATGGGGCAAAAGCACCATAACCTTCAAAATACATTCCATTGAAACTGTTATTTAACGTACAGCCCTGCACTGAAATGCTTTCGTGTCTTCCACCGGTAGTTACAGGGTTTGTAATAACTCCCGCCAGGTTTACATTTATCGATGTGATACAGGTTGATTGTATATCGGACTGCTGCATCTGAATCATGCAGCCGCTTATAGTAATATGCTTACATCCGTCCGTACTGTCTTTGCGCATCATTTGTATCCCATACTCTGTTTTCAAAGTCTGTGAACCACCGGTATACCGCTCAGTAAAATCGATATTACTGATAGTAATATAATCCGTTCCTACCAGCCAGAGCATAGCATCTTTACGTACTCCAAAACCGGCATTGGATATTATCCCCGAACCATTTGTATCTGTCTGGACCAGTGGGTTTGTTCCCGCCCCGTTCCTCTGGAAGACCACAGGGTTTCCCGATGTCGGCTGATTGGCTGCTATGTCGATTATAAGTCCGCCCATTGGTATTGTCTCCGTGTAGCCGGGCGCGATATTGAATGTAACTCCGCCCGTGCCTACCCCGTTTGCATTGAGGTCGTCTATCGCCAGCTTTATACTTGCGTATGAACCGGGAATGGTTTTAGTACCCGTCAGCTGTGCATTTGCATTGCTCTGTATCATAGTCATGAGCAAGGCAAGCGTGAATATGGTTATGATAATCGTTTTCATTTTTATTATGTTAAGTTTTAGAATTTTTTATTTGATCAGCATCATTTTTTGAACCTTCACGAAATCACCCGCTGTTATCCTGAAGAAATACACACCACTCGCGAACTGTCCGCCGTTCCACTCAAATTCATATCTTCCTGTTGCCAGCTCGCTGTTCACCAGAGTACTCACTTCTCTGCCTGTGATATCATAAATCTTCAGCGATACAAACCCTGACTTCGGTATATCAAATTTTATTTTTGTCGATGGATTAAATGGGTTTGGATAATTCTGGTAAAGCTCATATACTGTCGGTGATGATGTTGGCTCTATATTGGTTATGACCTGATCAAATTCATCCGCTCCAACATCCGGTGTCGATGGATTCCTTGTATTACCGTGTATATCAGTTGTTATTCCTGCTATCGGCATTGCCCCTCCTTCACACAGTGTAGTTTGAGTCGAATCTATATCCAGGTCATAGGGATGTGTAGAGACATTCTTAAACGGACTATTCTCTGCGAAGGAATTGGTCTCTGCCGGAGATACTGCAGTCTGGAAACCGCTAAAAGTTGTATAGCCTGTCGTACCGTCATGATAAAAATAGTTCGTCGCGCCTGCAGGTACATAAACGTTATTATTATTAGATGCAGTATCATATTCCAATATGAAAAACTTATTGATGCCGATAGTTTGTCCTGTACTTGAGGAAGCGAATTTATTAATAATGATATTATTCTTGAGGGTTGCTTTTGGTCCGTTTATGAATATGGCATTACAGCCTGCATTTGGTCCTGCCGAACTGCCATCCAGGTATATTGTGTTGTATGAAATATCGGTTGTATCTCCGCCATTTATGAATAACCCCAGTATTCCTAAATTCGAGTTGCACACCGGCGCATAAATCTCGCTTATCATATTATTATATATATTAAATTTTGAATCGGATGATATTCCGTAAATTTGTATTCCGGTTACCGCTGCTCCCGTCGAGTTGTTGTTCTTGCTGAAAATATCATAAACCCGGTTGCTGTGTATTACACCTATGTCAACAGATTGAGCATTGATGCCTGTTGAAGCGCCGGTACTGTCATTTGTTATACTATAAGTAGTATTGCCGTAAATACTCCTTATTGAGCTACCCACATCGAAGACGGCGTTTATTCCCAGACATTTGGCAATACTGGTAGCATAAATATCATGAGCGATGTTGTCATAAATTTTTACGAAACCTTCGGAGGCAGAATTGTTTACGAAGTAACCTGCTGTCGTTCCGGAACTTGCACGGTGGTAAAGGTTAAAAACCGTATTATTATACAATGATATGGTGTCTGTATTACTACTACTAAAGATTCCATAGACATTGCCTGTGGTACCGGATTCTTTTTTTAAATTGCCTATCGTATTATCATGTATGCTGATCATTCCCGGTGATGTGTATGCGCATACGATCCCCATCGTGCTGCCGCTGGACGAAGTGGAGAAAATGCTGTCCACGGTGTTATCGCTTACTTCGTAATTATAGGCACCGCCTTGCACATATACACCATAACCTGTTCCGGAACCCGGCGCAGATTGGTTACGCCGAAGGTTTTTGATGGTATTGTTTGAGACTGTGAAGGACGAGCCAAAGTTTGTGTTTGACGATGACCTGTAAATACCGTACATATTTCCCGTAGCTGTCGAACTTCCATTGCCGACATAGTTATCCCTGATCGTATTACCGGTTATATCTACAGTGTAAGGATTTGCTGCAACGTAAATGTAAGCATTGACAGCGGATGTTGCGCCGTCATACCGGCAGTCGTGAATAGTATTGTTAGTTATATTAACGGTATTATCGACTCCGAGTTCTCCAAGCTCGCAATAAATTGGGTAATGTTCCTGGGTTGTACCTCCGATGGTATCAGAAACATCATTATTACTAATAGTTGCTGAAGAGTTTCTACCAGATCCCAAATAAATCCCATAGACCTGTGAATTACTTGATGTGTTTACTCTGACTGTATTATTGCTGATGATTATACTATCCGTATAAAAACTAAGAATCCCATATTTCACAGAAGAATTAACAAATCCGGATAATCCTGTGCCTATATTTATCAAAGTATTCCCTGTAATCCCGCCTATATTATAAAAGTGGTCAAAAAGGTCATATGGTGCAGGAGCACCATAACCTTGAAAATACATTCCGTTGAAACTGTTATCTAATGTACAGCCCTGCACGGAAATGCTTTCGTGTCTTCCTCCGATAGTAGTTGGGTTTGTGATAACTCCCGCCAGGTTTACATTTAATGATGTGATACATGTATAACCAATATCCGATTGCTGCATCCGAACCGTACACCCGGTTATCGTAACATGCTTGCAACCGTCCGTACCGTCCTTGCGCACCATTTCTATCCCATACTCGGTTTTCAAAGTCTGTGAACCGCCGGTGTACCGCTCAGTAAAATCAATGTTATTGATAGTAATATAATCCGTTCCTACCAGCCAGAGTATTGCGTCCTTCCGCGCTCCAAAACCGCCTCCTGACAATACCCCCGAACCATTTATATCTGTCTGAATCAGGGGATTTGTTCCTGCTCCGCTCCTCTGAAAGACCACAGGGTTTCCGGACGTGGGCTGATTCGCTGTAATGTCTATTATAAGTCCGCCCATCGGTATGGTCTCCGTAAAACCGGGCGCGATATCGAATGTAACTCCTCCCGTGCCTACCCCGTTAGCATTGAGGTCGTCTATGGCAAGCTTTATGCTCGCGTAGGTGCCGGGAATGGTCTTAGTACCCGTCAGCTGTGCGCTTGCTTTGCTCTGTGTCATCGTCAGAAGCAGGGCAAGCGCTAATATTGTCATGATGATCGTTTTCATCTCTATTATATTATAGTTTTAGAATTTTTTATTTGATTAGCATCATTTTCTGAACCTTCACGAAGTCACCCGCATTGATTCGTAAGAAATATACTCCGCTTGCGAATTGCGCACCGTTCCATTCAAACTCATACCTTCCTGTTGTCAGTTCGCTGTTTACCAGAGTACTCACTTCTCTGCCTGTTATGTCATACACCTTAAGCGAAACAAAGCCTGCTTTTGGTATGTCAAATTTTATCTTTGTCGATGGATTAAATGGATTAGGATAGTTCTGGTATAGTTCATATGATATTGGGGCTGAACCTGGCTCGATTCCTGTTATAACCTGGTCGAATTCATCCGCTCCAACGTCCGGTGTCGAGAGATTCCTTGTTGTACCGTGAATGTCCGTCGTTATTCCCGTTATCGGAATTGCCCTGCCATCGCAGAGTGTAGGTATGGAGGGATTTATATCCAGGTCATACGGATGCGATACTACGTTCATGAATGGACTGTCCTCTGTGAAGGAGTTATTCTCGGCAGGAGCTACCGTTGTCTGAAACCCGCTAAAAGTTGCATAACCCGTTATACCGTCATGATAAAAATAATTCGACGCGCCTGTGGGTACATACACGTTATTGTTATTAGATAAGGAATCATATACCGTTGTGGGATACTTATAGATGCCTATAGTTGATCTTGTACCCGCATGAGTGAATTTGTTAATAATGATATTATTCTTTAACGTTGCTTTTTTTCCGGTTATGTACAGGGCACACCCTCCTGTATTTGAACCTGACGAGCTGCTGTCTATATATATTGTGTTGTATGAAATGTTTGTCGTATCTCCGCCGCTTACTATTAACCCTAGTACTCCATTATTCGAATTACTCAAAGGACCATATATCTCACTTATCATATTGTTATATACGTCAAGGTTAGACGTGAACGATGCTGCGGAAATATACATTCCGGATGCGGCAGAGTTCATCGTGTCGCTCCCATTGCCGGAAATACCATAGACCCAGTTGCTGTGTATTACACCTATATCAATATTTTGAGCGCTGAGACCGAATATGGATCCGGTACTGTCGTTAGTTACATTATATACCTTGTTGCCATAAATGCTTTGAATGCATGTACCTTCGAAGGAGGTGGCGTATATCCCCACGCAAAAATTGCTGCTTTTAATATGAATATCATGTGCGACGTTGTTATATATCTTCCCAAATCCCTCGGTCGCATTACTGCCCTTGGAAATACCCATTGTAATACCGGAAACTGCCTGGTGATACATATTGGATAAGTTGTTATTATATATTTCTATTGAATCAGTGTTGTTAGTTATGGTAGCAATTCCATACATCGTGCCAGATGTCGAAGTAAGTTTATATAGGTTAGCTATATTATTATCATGTATGCTGGTTAATCCGGGGGATGTGTATGAACATACTATCCCTGCCATGTCCCCGGTAGATGTAGTCGATAATATACTGTCCACAGTGTTATTGCTTACTTCATAATTATAAGCGCCGCCTTCCACATAGATACAATAATCTAATCCGCCTGCCGGTGTAGATTGGTTTCTACGCAGATTTTTGATAGTATTGTTTGCGACCGTGAATGACGAGCCTGGCTCTGTGTTTGCCGCTGACCTGTAAATACCATACATTCTTCCTGTGGCTGTCGAACTTCCGTTCCCGACGTAGTTATCCCGGATCGTGTTACCCGTTACATTTGCAGTGTATGGATCCTCGAGATATATATAATAGTTACTTGCGGTAGTCGCGCCGTCATACCTGCAGTCGTGAATAGTATTGTTAGTTATATTGACAGTATTATCGACTCCGCTCTCTCCAAGCCTGCAATATATTGCACTGTGGATTTGTGTTGTCCCTTTACAGGTATCTGAGATATCATTGTTATTAATAGTTGCCGAGGAATTTTTGGCTACTGACAAATGTATTCCATAGACCACTGAATTACTCGATCCGCTATTTACTCTAACTACATTATTACTGACAGTTACACTATCATGATATATAAAATAAATCCCATATTTTGTATTAGCATTATTAATAGTACCTAAACCTGCGCCGATATTTATCAAAGTATTCCCTGTGATCCCGCCTATATTATAAAAATGGTCATAGAGGTCATATGGAGCAGCTGCAGCATAACCCATAAAAAACATTCCATTGAAACTGTTATTTAATGTACAGCCCTGCACTGAGATGCTTTCATGTCTTCCCCCGATAGTTGTGGGGTTTGTGGTATTTCCCGCCAGGTCTACATTTATTGATGTGATACAGGTTGATTGGAAATCAGACTGCCGCATCTGAATCGTACAGCCGGTTATGGTAACATGTTTGCACCCGTCCGTACTGCTCTTACGCACCATTTCTATCCCATACTCTGTTTTTAATACCTGTGATCCGCCAGTGTACTGCTCCGCAAAGTCAATATTATTGATTGCAATGTGATCCGTTCCTACCAGGCAGAGCATAGCATCTCTACGTGCTCCAATACCGACATTTGAAATTATCCCCGAACCGTTCGTATCTGTTTGTATCAGTGGATTTGTTCCGGCTCCGCTCCTCTGGAAGACCACCGGGTTGCCTGATGTCGGCTGGTTTGTTGTGATGTCTATTATAAGTCCGCCCATTGGTATGGTCTCCGTGTAACCGGGCGCGATATCGAATGTAACTCCTCCCGTGCCTACCCCGTTAGTGTTAAGGTCATCTATCGCGAGCTTAATGCTTGCATATGTGCCGGGAATTGTTTTAGTACCCGTAAGCTGTGCATTTGCGCTTCCATACATCATAATAAGAAGTAAGACTAGTGAAATTATTGTTGTTGTGATCTTTTTCATTTTATTATTATTGTTATAGTTTCAAATTTTATTTTACCAGTATCATTTTCTGAACCTTTACGAAGTCGCCCGCTGTTATTCTGAAGAAGTACACTCCGCTCGCGAATTGTGACCCGTTCCATTCTACTTCGTATCGTGATGCTTCGAGCTCCCTATTCACGAGAGTTGCTATCTCTCTACCCGTAATGTCGTATATCTTTAGCGAAACAAAACCCGCTTTGGGTATGTCGAACTTTATCTTCGTCGATGGATTGAATGGATTAGGATAATTTTGGTATAGCTCATATACCACCGGTAATGATGTTGGTTCGATGTTCGTTATCCCTGTCGTGAAATTCCATACTGATGAGAAAGGACCTTCACCCAGAGAATTCTTTCCGCTCACTCTCCAGTAATATTTTGTATTGATAGCGAGGAAGTTATTGCCCAGCTGGAGTTCCGATGATGTAAGCGTGTCCGTATCTACAAGTGTGCTTCCGAACGTAGAATCGGTCGAGAGCTGTATATGATAATTTTCCGCATTCGCCACATCATCCCAGTTCATCAGCGGGTTTACTTCTACCAGTACAGCATTATTCGCCGGATAGACAAGTACCGGAGCGCTCGTAACCGGCGGAATACCGTCGAATTCATCTGCTCCTACGTCCGGCGCTACAGCATTCCTCATTGTACCGTGTATATCAGTTGTGATGCCGGGTATAGGTATGGCTCCGCTGTCGCAGAGTGTCGGAACGGTCGTTTTCATATCCAGGTCATACGGATGGGTCGACACATTCATAAACGGACTATCTTCTGCGAAGGAATTGGTCTCCGCAGGAGACACTGCCGTCTGGAACGCCGTAAATGTCGAATACAAGCTTGTTCCGTCATAGTAAAAGTAATTCGACGCGCCTGCGGGTACATATAAGTTATTGTTGTTAGACGCAGGATCATATACCGTCGAGGAGACCTTATATATCCCTATACTTGACCCTGTATCTGAGGGAGTAAATTTATTAATAATGATATTATTCCTGAAGGTTACTTTTGCTCCGGCTATGTAGAGAGCATAACAGCCGGCATTTGAACCTGTCGAGCTGCTATCAATATATATTGTGTTGTATGAAATGTTCGTAGTATCTACGCAGTTTACAAGTAGCCCTATTACTCCAGTATTCCAGTTACTCAAAGGAGCATAAAGCTCACTTACCATATTATTATAAATATCAAACCTTGAATCGGTTGATATTCCGTAAATTTGCATTCCGTATACTGCCGCTCCCACGCTGTTCTTCATACTGGAAATTCCATAGACCCGGTTGCTATATACAGAACCACCTATATCACTAAATTGAGCATTGATACCCATTGAGGTACCGGTACTGTCATTTGTTATATTATATATCCTGTTGCCATAAAAACTCTTTCTGCAGGTACCCGGGGCGGAACTGGTGTAAATTCCCATACAAAGGTAAACGCTTGTAGCATGAATATCATGCACGACGTTGTTATATATATTTCCGAATCCTGCTGGCGCCTGACTGCTTGTGTAATAACCTATTGTTGATCCGGAACCTGCATGGTGATAGAGATTAAATACGGTATTATTATATACTGCCATCGAATCCGTATTGTTAGTGAGAGTAGAAATTCCCATTAATGAACCTCCCGTAGATGTTAATTTGTACAGGTTGCCTACAGTATTATCATGTATGTCGGTTAATCCGGGTGACGTGTATGAGCATACTATCCCTGCCATATCGCTGCTGGATGTAGTCGAGAAAATACTGTCCACGGTGTTATTACTTACTTCATAATTATAAGCGCCGCCTAGCACATAGATAATATAATCTTTCCCATTTCCCGGGGTGGATTGGTTCCGCCGAAGGTTTTTGATGGTATTGTTAGAGACTGTGTATGACGAGCCAAAGTTTGTATTTGACGATGACCTGTAAATACCGTACATATCTCCCGTGGCAGACGATGTTCCATTCCCGACATAATTATCCCGGATCGTGTTACCCGTTACATTTACAGTGTATGGATTGGTTCCAATATAGATATAATAGTTTACACCTCCTGAAGCTCCGTCATACCTGCAGTCGTGAATAGTATTGTTGGTTATATTTACAGTATTATTGGTTCCGTTTTCACCAATTCCTGCATATATTGCATAGTGATTGAGTGTAAATGTAGTGCCGAGGGTATCAGAGATGTCATTGTTATCAATGGTCGCCGAGGAGTTTGTGCCTACTGTCAAATATATTCCATAGACCGGAGAATTACTCGGTCCGGTACTTACTCTAACAATATTATTGCTGACAGTTACACTATCATGAAATTGACAATAGATCCCATATTTTGAAGAAGCATTATTATTACTAATTAAACGTGAACCTATATTGATCAAAGTATTCCCTGTAATCCCCCCTATATTATAAAAATGGTCATAGAGGTCGTATGGGGCAGAATCATTATAACCCGTAAAATACATCCCATTGAAACTATTATTTAACGTACAGCCCTGCACCGAGATGCTTTCGTGTCTTCCACCGATAGTTGTCGGGTTTGTGATATTTCCTGCCAGGTTTCTGTTTATTGATACAATACAGGTTGATTGGAAATCAGACTGCTGCATCCGGATCGTACAGCCGGATATAGTAACATGCTTGCACCCGTCCGTACTGTTCTTCCGCACCATTTCTATCCCATACTCTGTTTTCAAAGTCTGCGAACCGCCGGTGTACTGCTCTGCAAAGTCAATAGTATTGATAGTAATATAATCCGTTCCTACCAGCCAGAGTATAGCGTCCTTACGGTCTCCAAAACCTGTTGTCAATATTATCCCCGAACCGTTAGTATCTGTCTGGATCAGGGGGTTTGTTCCCGCACCGCTCCTCTGAAAGACCACCGGGTTTCCGGACGTGGGCTGATTCGCTGTAATGTCTATTATAAGTCCGCCCATCGGTATAGTCTCCGTATAACCGGGCGCGATATCGAATGTGACTCCTCCCGTTCCAACCCCGTTAGTGTTAAGGTCGTCTATAGCGAGCTTTATGCTTGCGTAGGTGCCGGGAATGGTCTTTGTACCCGTCAGCTGTGCATTTGCTTTGCTCTGTATCATAGTCATGAGTAAGGCAAGCGTGAATATGGTTATGATGATAGTTTTCATTTTCATTATGTTAAGTTTTAGAATTTTTATTTGATCAGCATCATTTTCTGAACCTTCACAAAGTCGCCTGCATTAATCCTGAAAAAATACACTCCGCTCGCGAATTGCGCACCGTTCCATTCTACTTCGTACCGTGATGCTTCGAGCTCCCTATTCACGAGAGTTGCTACCTCTCTACCCGTAATGTCGTATATCTTTAGCGAAACAAAACCCGCTTTGGGTATGTCGAACTTTATTTTTGTTGTTGGGTTGAACGGGTTAGGATAGTTCTGGTACAGCTCATAAACTATTGGTAATGATGCCGGCTCTATACTGGTTATGACCTGATCAAACTCATCCGCTCCAACATCCGGTGTCGATGGATTCCTTGTATTACCGTGTATGTCAGTTGTTATTCCTGCTATCGGCATCGCGCCGCCTTCACAGAGTGTCGATTGAGTAGAGTCCATATCCAGGTCATAGGGATGTGTGGAAACATTCTTAAACGGACTATTCTCTGAAAACGAGTTCGTTCCCGCCGGAGAGACAGCTGTCTGGAATCCGGCAAACGTAGAGTGAAAGTTACTGCCGTCAAAATAATAGAAATTCGATGCCCCTGCCGGGACAAAGATATTATTATTGTTTGAAGCCGCATTATATGTTACACCAAATTCCTTATATATGGCAATTGTTTGTCCGCTGCCTGTAGGTGTGAACTTATTGACCACAATATTATTCTTCAATGTCGCGTTACTCGACCCGCCAATATACAAAGCAAAGTTACCTGAATTCGCACCTATAGAGCTGCTATCCAGGTAAATGGTATTATACGAAAGGTTTACAGTATCGCACCCCTCTATTATAAGACCGAGCACACCTAAAGGAGTATTTTGCGCCGGAGCATAGATCTCGCTTATCATATTGTTATATATATTGCCGTTCGAACTATTTGAACCTTCAAAATATACTCCGAATGCAGTAGAGGAACCTATTCTATTAATAATATTATGTATACGGTTTGCGGATATATTAGCCATACTTGGTCCGGAGAGTTGTATTCCCCCGGTCTGTCCTGTGCTGTCATTCATAATATTATAAATGCTATTTCCTGTTATATTCTTTATTGCCGCATTGTTTGTGGCTTCCGCTTGTATATACACACCGACCACATGTCTTATGCCCGTACTTACAATATCATGAATATTATTATCGTATATACTTTCATATCCGCCGGTCTGGTCACCCCTGCTGTAAATACCGAATACATCGCAATCACCGGTAGTATTATATATATTAAAAATATTATTATCGTAGATCTCTATTGTATCCGTATCACCAATGTGTTGGATTCCACACAACGATGTTTCATCAGTGGATTCTTTAAATAAGCCGCTTATTGTGTTGCCGTGTATGTTAATCTTTCCATCCGCTTCGTTTACTGAAAAGATGCCTCCTAATGCGCCATCCCCGGTGGGATTAAATATGCTGTCGATCACATTGTTGCTAATTTCAGTATTGTAATTTGGACCTTCCATATTTATACAAAAAAATTCTCCGGTACCGGTAGTAGATTGATTTCGTCTGTTGTTCTTGATTGTGTTGTTTGATATAGTAAATGATGCTCCATATAAATTATTTGAGGGAAGCGATTTATAAATACCATTGATCTTTCCTGTGGCTGTCGAAGTTCCGTTCCCGACAGAGTTATCCCGGATCATATTTCCCGTTACATTTGAAGTGTATGGAGCGTTCCGAATATATATGTAATAGTTGTTAGCGCTAGTCACGCCATCATACGTGCAGTCATGAATAGTATTGTTAGTTATATTTACAGTATTATCGACTCCGCTCTCTCCAAGCCTGCAGTATATTGCACTGTGAGTTTGTGTTGTCCCCCCGCAGGTATCGGAAATGTCATTGTTATCTATGGTCGCCGATGAGTTTATGCCTACTGTCAAATTTATTCCGTAGACCTGTGAATTATTCGATTCGCTGTTTACTCTAATTGTATTATTACTGATAGTTACACTATCCTGGAGTGAACAATAGATCCCGTATTTTGTACTAGAATTATTAGTAGAATTCACTAAACCTGAACCTATATTTGTCAAAATATTCCCTGTGATCCCCCCTATATTATAAAAGTGGTCATAGAGGTCGTATGGGGCGGAATCAGCATAACCCGAAAAATACATTCCATTGAAACTGTTATCCAACATACAGCCCTGTATGGAAATGCTTTCGTGTCTTCCCCCGGTAGTTGTGGGGTTTGTGGTATTTCCTGCCAGGTCTCTGTTTAATGATACTATACAGGTTGATTGTACATCTGACTGCTGCATCCGGATAGTACAGCCGGTTATAGTAACATGCTTGCAGCCGTCCGTACTGCTCTTTCGCACCATTTCTATTCCATACTCTGTTTTCAAAGTCTGTGAACCGCCTGTGTACTGTTCTGCAAAGTCAATATTATTGATAGTAATATAATCCGTTCCTACAAGCCAGAGTATAGCGTCCTTACGTACTCCAAAACCGGCTCCTGATAGTACCCCCGAACCGTTAACGTCTGTATGTAGAAGGGGATTTGTTCCGGCTCCGCTCCTCCGGAAGACCACCGGGCTGCCGGCTGCCGGCTGGTTTGCGGTGATGTCTATTATAAGTCCGCCCATTGGTATGGTCTCCGTGTAGCCGGACGCAATATCGAATGTAACTCCTCCCGTGCCTACCCCGTTAGCGTTAAGGTCATCTATCGCGAGCTTAATGCTTGCATATGTGCCGGGAATTGTTTTAGTACCCGTAAGCTGCGCATTTGCGCTTCCATACATCATAATAAGAAGCAAGACTAGTGAAATTATTGTTGTTGTGGTCTTTTTCATTTTTAATCTTCCTTGTTTATATGTTTTTTTAAAATTTCTTCTATCTTTTTTTCTGCCCCTGCCAGTTTCTGCACATCGTTCTTCCTCATCGATAGCTCTGTCTCTGCTGATATATTTATCATCTTTACCACTTCCGAGTTCATCACCTTTATAAGGCTGTTCAACTCTTCAAGTTTGTGTGTTACTTTTTCCATTAGTTTTTTGTTTTTCATTTGTATCCAAAATATTCACAATAGTCCGCTCCTTCAAAAAGATTTTTTTCAAAAGTCTCAAATGGAAATCCCAATGAAATTTGCCAAAAACAGCAAAATTAAGCAGGAATCCACCTTTATCCTTTAAAAATTTTAATTGTTCAGGTATATTAGTCTCAAATGGAAAACAGCAAAATCGTACAGATCCTGCAGACTTTCTCGCCTAAGGAGATCAATGAGTTCGGAAAATTTGTTAATTCACCTTACTTTAGTACAGGAAGGAATGCTGATGGACTGTTCAATATTCTGAAAAATTATTACCCGGACTTCGATTCACCTGAGTTGGATAGGACACTCGTTTTTAAAAAACTTTTCCCCGGAGAAAAATTCAACGAAAAGAAATTTAAAAACGTAACCTCTGCCCTGGTAAAACTTGCCGAGCAGTTTGCGGTTTACGAAAGATTTAAAAAAGACTCCTTTGAAACAGAGTTAATGTTGTCTAAAGATTACTTCTATAGAGAAAATTTTAAACAATTTTACGGTACTTTAAGCGCTCTTGAGAAGAAGATCGATAAATTGCCGTTTAACCGCATGAGGACATTCAAGGATAAAGAAACGATCACAACATACAAGTATAGTTATTATTTAAAATTCAACCAATTTGACAGGGCGATTCCATTAATGGGAAAAACAGCTGAATACGGTACATTATCTTTCCTTATTATGTTCATCAAAAGTCTTATCTATAGGGAAAAGGTTGATGGTCTATTTAAGAATTCCATACATAATCCGCTTGTGGATGAGGTCCGTGATGTACTTGACCTGAAAAAGATTATTGCAGGTCTGCGTAAGAGGAAATATCCATACCTCTGGTTGATCGAGTTATATTATTATGCTCTTCGGTTTTCTTCGAATTATGAAGATGTGGATGCTTTTTATAAGGCAAGGAAGGTATTTAACGAGCATATAGAAAAATACTCGCGTTTTGAAAAACATTTTATTTTAGAGGATCTTGGTGCTTTTTGTATAGTACGGGGTCGTCATGGTGATACCTCGTTTTACCGGGACGAATTTGAAATATGCAAACAGACCAAGGATGAAAATGCATTGACACCTGACGATAATATGACTTATGAGATAATTAAGTTCAGAAATACCGTTTATTCTGCCCTTAAAGTGAGGGAATTTGATTGGCTTGAAGAGTTTATTAATGATTGTGTACCGTTGCTTCTGCCGCAGCACAGGAAAAGCATGAAAAACTTTTCACTGGCAAGGCTGGAATTTGAAAGGGGTAATTTTGAAAAAGCTCTCGACCTTACTTCAAAAATACAATACGATATGTTTACTTATAAGCTCGATGTAAAAAATCTCCTTCTTTTAACATATTACGAGCTGGAGTTGTTTGACCAGGCTGAGTCCCTTATAGCTGCTTACAAGCAATATATCAAATACACTAAAGACTATTCGCAAAAATTTCTGCGTCCATTTAAAAATTTCATAGATATTTATAATTCTTTATTCAAGGTCCGCACAACCGGAAATACTAAAGACATCGGCCTCCTTCTGAAAAAAGCTGAGGACATCGATGTCCTGCCATCCCGCAAATGGTTCTTAATAAAGATCAAAGAGCTCCAAAAATAAAAAATCCCCTTGATCCGGGGGATTTACTAACATTGTAAATTGAACACTGCTTATTAACTAGAATCATCTTCTTCGTCTCGACAAGCCCCTCAGTCTGTAAAGTATAGTAATCAGATATTTCGGAAATTGTTTTGCAATTACTATGTAATAATGATTTCCACCATTCTTTATATTTTCCCTGTTTTCTCTTAAATGAATTGAATTCGTAGCCAATCGTAGCCAGTGTAAAACCGCAAAAGCCACCTAGATAATCTAAGTGGCTTATTTTATTGGCGGAACCGACGGGACTCGAACCCGCGACCTCCTGAGTGACAGTCAGGCGTTCTAACCAAACTGAACTACGGCTCCATGTAACTATCTATAATATTAAGAACTTTTAATACCCTATTTAATAGGAAACAACAATTTACACCTATTTTTTAATATTTGCAATTCAAATATAACACCAACCTCACACTATATCTATTTGATCAGCATCATCTTTTTTGTCGCCGTAAAATCACCGGCAATAATTCTATAATAATATACCCCGGATGCAAACCTAGAAGCATCGAAATTAACCGCATAACTTCCCGGCTCCTTTATTTCATTAACTAGTGTTGCCATCTCGTTCCCTAAGACATCGTATACCTTTATCTTCACTTGAGACCTGTTCGGAATATCATAGCTAATTTTTGTAACCGGGTTAAACGGGTTAGGATAGTTTTGGGATAGATCGAATTTAACCGGTACTGAATTATTCTCTATTCCCAGGATCGTCGTGCCCTGCTTTAAAACAATATTGCTATTCGGATCAAACTGTAATGATACAGGCTGTCTGTCAAAATTTAATGTGAACGTCTGGTTATTGGCATCATTCATAACTCGAATTGTCGTATCGCCGCCGCCGCTGAAATTTATCTTTAACTCTAACGGCATTTGAAAGAATGCAGGATTTGACTGCGTCTGCTTAGCTGTAAATTTAACCTGCCAGTTGCTACCGCCTATATTCTGGAAATTATATGTGTTCGCATATATCGGGTGATTTGGTTCGTATATCCACTCATTAAAGAACCAATCCATATTTTGCCCTGTTACCGTATTTACCTTGGTAATAAAATCGGCGGTTACAGTATTCTTAAATTTAAAGTTTACTGTATCAGTGGCGTATGATTTTATCGCATTAAAGAACATTGTATCCCCCAGCACGTATCTTAGCATATGCAGTACGCAGGACCCTTTGTTATATGTTATTGCTCCGTTGAATAAGACACTTGTTGGTGGAGTATTTATCGCCCAATCGGGATTATATATCGGCCAGCCCGGATTACTTGAAATGTAAGAAGATGCATCCCCATCTATTGAACTCTTATAAGAAGAATATCCACCGGTATACTCTTTCCATATGGCTTCACAATAAGTAGCGAATCCCTCATTCATCCATATGTCAGCCCATGTTCCCGGCGAGATCATATCGCCAAACCATTGGTGCCCGAACTCGTGTGCAACAACGTTTTCCGACCAGTAGTTTGGAGCCAGTATTGTCAGAGTTTGATTTTCCATTCCGCCCCATGTAAACTGGTTATTAGCAGTCGCAAAACCATTCTTCTCAAATGGGTGCAATCCAAATTTCTGAGAAAAGTAAGTCATCATTGGTACGATCTTAGCTTCTACATTATGGAGATTGGAAGAGTTTTCACCCGTATTCCAATAAAATCTGATCGGTATAGTATCGTTTGTATTATCCGGGTTAATCCATTTTACGATGTCCAGATTATAACCTACTTTACCTATCATTGTAACCAGGTAGGGGGCTATAGGATCTCTGCTCACCCAGTGAAATATCGTTGTATCACCCGAACGCGTAGAATCTGCAAGCCTCCCGTTAGAACCAAGTAATACCGTCGAAGGCACTTTTGCTGTCAGATCAGTTGTTGCTTTATCGGAAGGTTTATCCCAGCATGGATACCATTTTCTTGCTCCTTCCGGTTCGCAGTCGGTAAAGACCATCCCGCTTGAGGCGTAGAACGCTCCATCGGAAACGTTGTTGTGTCTATAATATATCTTAACTGTTGTTACTTCCCCGGGATTATATACTCTATCCAGAGTGATCGTAAGCAAATCGGTAGTGTGACTAAATGATAGACTCGTACTTCCGAGCTTAACCGAATCTATTATCATCGAAGCACTAACAGCATTTAGCTTGATCGTATTTAATGATGAATCGACCCTGAATGTGACCTCATTACTACCCTGATACGATTTTGGATATGGCGAAATGAAGCACTGATACAGATTAAGATTTAGCTTGTAATTTAAAACGTCGAATGTATGTATTGGGGTGTTAGGTGAATCGCCCTGTATTACCGGGGCAAAGTTACTGTGTGATTTTTTTTCTGAGCACACTTGCCAGCCCGGAAGGTCCTGGCTTTGCGCAAATAAATTATTGCTTAGCACAAACAGCAATGCTAGAGGCAGTATAAAATTTTTCATGGCGGCACTTCCTTATTTTTAGTGTTATCCACTCCCATAACCATAAAATCCTATAATTAATTCTCTAAATCAGTACAGAAATTCAGTAACCGCCAACTATTCTCAAAGAATTCTTTATTAGCTATTCTTTTGATTGATATAATGCTATTCTGTTCCCTTCTGTATCCTCAAATTCTGCAACAAATCCAATTCCATTGTCTGTTTTAGGGTATAGAATTTGTCCGCCGTTTGAGGTTGCTGATATCAAAGCTTCATCGATGCTTTCTGTCTTGAAATAGATCACTACTCCGTCCTTTGTTGGTTTGTAAATTTCCCCTTTTGCCAATGCGCCTGAGATGCCTGAATTTTCATCAGCAAATGGGAACAATGCCATTTCATTGTTATCAATGATTTCCTCGACAAAGTCAAAGTTGAATACTGCTTTATAAAACTTCATTGCTCTTTCAATATCATGAACCGGGATTTCGAAATAAACGACGGGGTTCGATTTTTTTGTCATAACATTTTGGTTTACAATAACCTGCCCTATCCTTCAAAGAACTCCTTCGTTGGCTCCCAGAGTTCTATCTGGTTTCCTTCGGGATCTTTTATTCGTGTGAATTTTCCCTCCGGATGCTCCTGTATCTCGTTCACTTCTATACCATTATCCAAAAGATAAGCCGCAAAGTCATCCAGATTATCTACCCTGTAATTAACACAGAATGAAGGATTTGTCCTGTCTATTTCCTTATCGGCCTTAAGGATCGACCATGAAATGCTGGCATATCCGTTAGGATCGTCTTTATCTTCATACCTGTACTCACAGTAGATCACACCGTAGGGCTCACCTGCTGAAGTATCTATACCAAAATGCTTTGTGTACCACTCACCTAACTTCTTCGGATCGTTTGAATAAATAAAAATTCCCCCAAGCCCTCTGATTTTGTTTGACATTATATTAGATTTTGTTCTTTTAAAATAACATCTATGAATTCCCTTACTGCTCCGTACCCGCCTCTCTGTTTACAGACATAATTAACGTGCTTTTTGACTTCCTCAACTGCGCTCCCCGGACAAGCGGAAAAACCAACCTCTCTGAGTAAGGGCAGATCGAATTCATCGTCACCTATATATGCAAACTCTTCGTTCGTATATCCATATTTATCCTTTAACTCCTCGAACGGAACGAGCTTATCGGGAATGTTTTCATATAAGTGATGAATCCCTAATTTATCGGAGCGCATTTTATTTACCGGGGAGCTTCTTCCGCTTATTATGGAAAACTTCATCCCCAGTTCTATACCTCTTGCAATTCCAAATCCATCATGTGTATGGAATACCTTTGCATCTCTGATGTGATTTCCGTCTCCATCACTCATATATACCAGATGTCCGGTTGTAAGACATCCATCGAGATCCATTAATATCATCTTTATCTTGGTTAGGTCAGGTAGTGCCACTTTTTATTTATTTTGATTTATACTTTAAATGCAGATGGACAAATGTCGTTCAAAAAACAATGTTCACAATCCGGTTTTCTCGCCGTGCATATTTGTCTGCCGTGGTCACCTATCCTCATAGAAAAGCTAAACTGATCATTTTGTGGAATTATATCGCTCAACTCCTGCTCTATCTTATCCGGCTTATCCGAATCGACCAGTCCTAACCTTAACGAAACCCTCTTTAAGTGTGTATCGACTATTATCACGTCTTTTTTACCGAAGCAGTTACCAAGCACTACATTAGCTGTCTTTCTTCCTACTCCCTTAAGCTTTGTCAGCTCCTCCATTGAGCCAGGCACCTTCCCGCCGTAGTTATCCACCAGGTCCTGGCACAACGAAATAACCGCTTTTGCCTTATTATTGTAAAAATTGATCGATTTTATGTTATCTCTAAATTTCTCGAAACCATCTTTTAATATGTCCTGGGGTTTTTTGTATTTGGATTTGTAAAGAGGTCCCATAACTTTATTCACACCTACATCCGTCATTTGCGCCGCCAGCACAGTGGATATGAGAAGCTCGAACGCATTATTGTGATCTAAATGTGTCTTTGAATCCGGGTAATGTTTTGCGAGGCGCCTTACAACTTCTTTAGCATATTTTTTTAAATCGGCTTCTGTCAATGTTATCTTATAAAATAATTAAGCATTTTATAAATAAGTTTTGCTGTCAGAAAATCCGGGAATGAAAAGTCTTTTCTCGGTGAAAGCTCCACCACGTCAAACCCTACAACACGCCTAGAACCGCCAAGCAAACGGAATAGCTTCATCGTTTCCTCCCAGTAAAATCCCATCGGCTCGGGGGTGCCTGTAGATGGCATGATCGAAGGGTCCAGATAATCCACGTCGAATGTTATGTATACATTTTTCTTTAGGGTGCTGATAACAACCTTCTGCCAGTCAGTTCCATACTTACCATCTCTTATCTCGTAAGCGTAAAATGTTTTTATCTTTTTCTTTTTTATAAAATCGTATTCTTCCTTGCATTGGGCTCTTATTCCTACCTGTGTAATATCTGTAGTGAATTCCGATACCCTTGCCGCAAAGCTCGCGTGTGAATACTTACTACCTTCGTACTTATCCCTTAGATCGGAATGAGCATCAAAGTGCAATATGGAAAGATCTTCATATGAATCGAAATGAGCCTGTATGGGCGCGGTCGAGATAGAATGCTCACCGCCTAATGTAACGACAAACTTTCCATCGTCAATTAAATTCTTCACCTGCTTATAAATAACTCCAAGCGCTTTCATCCCTTTCTTATCGCCAAACTCCATTAGCTTTAGTGTAGCGATCCCCTTTTCAAAAGCAAATTCCCTGCTCAGTTCCTCATCAAAAAATTCCACGTAATGAGATGCTTTTATGATTGCCTCAGGACCTTTCGCCGTACCTTTGCCGTATGATGTCGTTGCTTCGTAGGGTGCGGAAGCGATTGCAACCGCGGAGTCTTTATAGTTAGAATATTTATCTTCTATTGCAAGAAAATTCTTCTTTATGCCAAGCGTTTTCATTAATTGTTATTATGTTTTTCTACGTCAAATAGCTCTTTCAATTTTTTTACTACTTCACTCTCCTTTGCTGGATCTTGCTTTTCTTCGATTATAGGGGTTACGGCAGGAGGATCCGGTTCCGTGTAGGCTTCGTTACTTCCTAATTTAGTTTTTTTTTTGAGAGCGTCTATCTCTGAGATCAATTTCGATATGTCTACAACTTCTTTATTTAGCTCGCACAGCTCCACTATCAAAGCCTCGAAGAGTATCTTCTGGTTAGAGGAATACCTTATCCTGCTTTCTGCATCAAACATCACCTTTAATATCCTTAGTACCTGGTCTCTTGTAAAATTCTTTGCCTGCTCCTCGTATTGTTTCTTCGTTTGGTCCGACTCATCCAGCAAGTCCGGGTTTTCAGCAGTCTTTAGTATAAGCAGGTTTCTGAAATGCTCAGTGATACCATTGTAAACTGTGTGAAGGTCCATCCCTTTCGTAGATAGTTCATTGAGGTAATTCAATATTCCTTTTGTATCACCATCTTTTATAAAATCGGCTATCTTAAAATAGACTTCTTTATCCGGAAGATTTAGAAATGCCTTCAGCTCTTCGAATTTGATTTCGTTCCCGCAATATGAGACTGCCATGTCAAAGATTCCCTGCGCATCTCTTAATGCACCGTATCCAAGTTTTGAGATAAGGAACAAAGATTCATCGTCTATTTTTATGCCTTCTTGTTTTGCAATTGAACGAAGGTTTCCCGATATCTCGTCCACCTTTATCATCTGCAGTGAAAACCTCTGACACCTGCTTACGATCGTTTGGGGTATCTTCTCCGGATTTGTTGTTGCCAGAATAAAAATAAGATATGGAGGCGGTTCTTCCAGAATCTTCAAAAGCGCGTTAAACGCCTGCGTGGTAAGCATGTGAACCTCATCGATGATAAAAAACTTATACTTAGCTTTCATCGGGAATATCTTCGCCGCATCCTGTATCGCGCGGACGTCGTCGATTCCTCTGTTCGATGCGGCATCGAGCTCCAGTATATCGGGATGAACTCCCTTCTTTATCTCGATACAATTTTCACATGTGTCGTCCGGTTCACCGTCTTTGGGGTTGAGACAGTTCAGTGCCTTTGCAAATATCCGTGCTATAGTTGTTTTCCCCACTCCCCTCGGTCCGCTCAATAAATATGCGTGTGCTATCTTATTGGACTTAATTGCATTCTTTAGTGTTTTGGTAACAAACTCCTGGGAGGTTACCTCGCTGAATTTTTGGGGTCTGAACTTTCGTGCAGATACTTGGTATTCCGACATCTGAAATTTAAGATTGAATATTTTCCGGAATTACTCCAGTGTGTTGGAATAATTCATCAAAGAGAGGACTCCATTGTCCATTCTCATCCATATCGCGGAGTAAAAGTTATTATAAGCATTAATACCGATATAATCACCGAAGAAAACTTTCGAGTTTGGAACAAACGGCGTTTCACTGATCCTTTCATTTGTAAAAGTTTCTCCGCCGTCCCTGCTGATCGCCAAATACATATCGGTTTTCAGATCATTATAATTACGCCTGTCATAAAATATTACATAAATAACACCCGTCTTTGGATCTACGAACATGTGCGACATAAATTGCTCTTTTCCGTTGCCCACCTCGTCGTTATTCACTCTGATCACATTGCTCCACGACTCACCTCCGTCTGATGACTTAACAATAAACACATCGTGATCACCGTTCCTTCTATCTGAAAAATTAATATAAATATTTCCGTTGTATTGTCCGCCTGATGCATCACAGGAGGTAAACGGCAATCCATTACACCTATACAGTCCGGGTATATCATACGCCCATCCTCCAACCTGGTCACAAACCCATATATCCTTTCCGAATGTTTTTCCGCCATCGAGAGATTTATCGAACTCTATCCCCCTCGGACCGCTCCAGGCAACATAAACTTCCCCGTTAGGACCCACACATGGTACTGCACCCTCAACTGTCGAATCCCCATCGCGGCAATCTCCGCCCAGATCTGAAATTATTATCGGATCCGTGAACGAATCGCCTTTATCCATCGATCGGGAAAATAATATTCGGCTGCTGTCCTTCGGATTTTTACTTTCGTAATCGTCGAATTGTGTCCAGGAAACATACAAATTTCCGTTATTTTCCAATCCTGTCATATCGGACGCTATCCATTCCTTATCCTGCATCGGCTTCCTTCCTGCATTACCGTATATCCTTCGGCTGCTGCTCCATGACTTGCCTCCGTCTGATGATCTTGATATATAGATTCCCGTATTATTAAAAGTTCCTAGGTGTAAATAATAAGCATTACCATATTGGTCGAAATATAACACAGGGTCTCCCCAAACTATCGGTCCGGGAAGTTTCCCCTCGCTCCACGATTTACCTCCGTCGAATGAATAATAATAATTATCCAGGTTTGCTCCGGCTATTATATTATCAGGATTGAGTGGATTGATATAAATAGACGGTTCTTCTGGTTCATAACCTGCCTGATACACATTTACCTTAACATTTTTTTGTGCAAATGTTAAAGATGCGGTTAGCATAACCAAGATTAGAATTGTGCTGAGTCTGATCATTTAGGAGGATTTCTTTTTATAACCTATACTTTTTTTACCAAACACAAACGAAATAGCTTCATCTGCCTTCCTGACCGGGATAATATCGAGCTCATCGATTATTTCTTTTGGGACTTCCGGTAGGTCCTTTAAATTATCTTCCGGGATCAAAACCTTTTTAATACCGCTCCTCAATGCAGCCAATAACTTTTCATTCAACCCGCCGATCGGAAGTATCTCTCCCCGCAATGTGATCTCACCTGTCATCGCAATATCCGTTTTCGCAGGTATCCCCGTTATTGCGGAAAGCATCGCCATTGCCATCGTTATACCTGCCGAAGGTCCGTCCTTTGGAATAGCGCCCTCCGGTAAGTGAACGTGTATATCATGCTGTTTGAAAAAGTTCATTGGTATCTTAAATCTGTCCGCATGCGATTTGATATACGATAAACCTGCCATAGCCGATTCCTTCATTACATCGCCGAGCTTCCCTGTGAGTGTCAGCTTGCCAGTACCCCTCATTATATTTACGTCCGTATGTAAGATATCTCCGCCGTGCGACGTCCATGCCAGACCAAACACCGAACCCACTCTGCCTTTAGTGTCCTGTTCGGCAAGCTTGCTCTTGTGCTTCGGTACTCCTAGATACTCTGACAATAGCTCTTCGGTTATTACAATCGACTTCTTCTTTCCTTTGCTTTTACCAAGAACTATATCTTTCGTTACCTTTCTTATAACCGATGATATTTCACGTTCCAGACTTCTCACCCCGGCTTCCCGCGTATAATCTTCTATCATCTTTAAAAGTATAGCATCCGAAAATTTCACATCGTTTTTTTCCAATCCGTGTTCGGCAAGTTCCTTTGGAATAATGTGCCTCTTTGCTATTTGTACTTTTTCGAAATCCAAATAGCTCCGCATCTCTATTATTTCCATCCTGTCCTGCAAAGGAAGCGGAATATTATACTGCACATTCGCCGTAGTTATAAATAATACGTTTGACAGATCGTAATCCACATCTAGATAATGATCATTAAAGCTGTCGTTTTGCTCCGGATCGAGTACTTCCAGCATAGCACTAGATGGATCTCCGCGGAAATCACTGCTCATCTTATCGATTTCATCTATGAGAATTACCGGGTTAATAGTCCCAGCTTTCTTCATAGCCTGTATTATCTTTCCCGGCATTGAGCCAATATACGTCCTTCTATGACCGCGTATCTCTGCTTCATCTTTTACACCACCAACCGATATTCTCGTGAATTTCCTATTAAGCGCTCTGGCTATAGACTTTCCTAGGGAAGTCTTACCTACCCCGGGCGGTCCAACCAGGCACAGGATCTGTCCTTTCGGCGCTTTATTTATTCCTTTATCCTTGAGTAGTTTAAGTACAGCTATTAGCTCAAGTATCCTTTCTTTTGGTTTCTCAAGATCATAATGGTCTTCGTCGAGTATTTTTTTGGCATGCTCCAGGTCAAAATTATCTTTTGTTCTTTCGCTCCATGGTACGTCCACCATCCAATCGAGGTAGTTCCTTATCACAGAAAAATCCGGTGACATCTGAGGAGTTTTTCTCAGTTTGTTAAACTCATCCATCGCTTTTTTGAGAACCGGCTCTGGCATTCCTGCGCTGTCTATCTTCTCTCTTATCTTGATTAGATCCGGGTCCGTATCTATATCCTCACCGAGCTCCTCCTGTAAAATACGTATCTGTTCCTGTACGATGAACTTCCTCTGATTCTTCTGCATCGCCTGGTAAACCTTATCATCGATGTCCTTCTCGACGTTTAGTATCTCCAGTTCCGAACTCAATGCATATAGAAGTTCATAATACTGACTGTGAAGGTCCGTCGTTTCAAGTATCCTCTGCTTCTTATGCGCGTCAAGATTTAATGTGGAAGCAATGTAATATAGCTTTCTGTCAGGCTCTTTAATGCTTTCGTATGCAGAATATGTTTCCTGCGGGAACTCCTTATTGGACTCAATGTATTCCTTAAAGACCTTTGATGCCCTGCGAATCAATGCCCTTAGTTCAGTATCATCCTTTACAGAAGTAAACGCAATGCTCACCTGCGCAGTCAAAAAACTTCCCGGTGTAAAACTTTGCACCTTTGCCGGAGTGATGCCGTCCACAAGGACCTTTACCAATCCGTTAGGCATTTTCAATACCTGCAATATCTTTGCTATTACACCGGTCCTATACAGGTTTTTCTCGTCGGTTTCCTCTACACTCTCGTCTATCTGCGTAAGCAATAGAATGAACTTATCCGATTCGATAGATTTGTTTATTGCATTAATGGATGACTGCCTTCCCGCAAGGATTGGAAAGACCATATATGGAAATACGACGAGATCTTTTAATGGTAATACAGGCAGTTCTGTAGGAAGCTTATCGTCTTGCCCGTTGCCGGATTGGTGGCTCTCGTCATATAATACCTCACTCTGCCCCTTTAATATTTCATCATTATCTTCGTTATGATACATTTTCTTCTTTTTCTGAAAATTATATACTTTTGTGGATTTAAAACAAGAAATAAATATAAATTTACTCCTTTACAGTTTCAATTCTATTAATTTATTGAATAAACCACCGAACTTATTTCAAAGCAAGTGCGTTAAATCCAATGTAAAGAGTAAGTTAAGCTTTCAATTAGTGCCTTGATTAAGGACTCAATTACGAATAATTTTAGCTAAATGATTAAATTACCTGTGATTAGACCTATTGTATTGCTCATATTATTGAGCTCTGTATTATACCTGTCCGGGTGTAATTATGCCACTCACCGGACTATTTCAAAGACTAATACCGACGAAGAAGATCCGGAACCTGTATATGAAACTTCACTGGATGAAGACTATCAGGACTTTGTTTCTTTTATGTATATGGGCAATAGGGCAACAAATTTCTCCACATTCTTCAACGTATATTACACCGCGAAGGAAGAATTTGATGAAGCAATGGAAGAGTATCGTACTACGACACTCGCCGCTTACAATAGAAGACTTGACTCACTTAATATAAACTCTTCATTGTCATCGGGTGGGAAAGAAAAGCTTAATAATGTAATCAAAGGCGCATCAAAAGTTATACAGTTTAAAAAGAACTCACGTTTCATTGATGATGCCGTTTTACTTATCGGTAAATCATATTATTTCCTTAACGATTTCTTACAGGCTGAAAGAAAGTTTAATGAGTTTTTATCTAAACTCAGCTCGAGCGACCTGACCGATGAAGCAAAGCTCTTCCTGGGAAAGACAAAACTGAAGCTAGGCAAGACAAAAGATGCCGAGACTATTCTTAAAAACCTGGTGGCAAACTCTCCTGACAATTCCATTAAATCTGAAGCAGCACAGGATCTGGCTATAAATGCTGTAAGCAAAAAAGATTATGATGTTGCAATTCAGTATTTTGAAGAATCCATAAAATATGCTACCGACTCCGACAAAAAAGCTGAGAAGCAATATATCCTCGGAAAGATATACACTCTTTACAAGCCAACATATGCCGCTGGTGAATACAAGAAGGCAATGAACCTTACTTCGGACTTCGATCTTTCTTTTTTCTCAAAGTTGAATTATGCTAAGAGTCTTATTTTTATCAAAGACTATAGACAGGCAGGGAAAATGCTTGAAGAACTAAACAGCAAATATAGAGAATATCCGGAATATAAACAGCTTGTCGAACTGGAAATGGCTAACAACTATTATGCGCAGGGAAATTACAAAAAAGCCCTTCAAAAATACTACGAAGTGATAGTAGAATATCCCGGCACGACCTCTTCCGCCGATGCCTATTATTATATCGCAAATTATTACGAAAACGAAAAGGACGATTACTTAAACGCTCTTGTGAATTACAATAAAGTTGGACAGGAAAGTTCGTATTCCGATTTTACTATTGAAAGCACTAAACGAAGTGTCACTTTAGATAGATATTTTGTTCTTGAGGCAATTATAAACGGGGGAGAAAAAAGGGAGATACCCACTGAAAATTTGAGTGTTGAGAACTATCGAAGAATATATAATGAAGAAAAGGGCCTGGATCAAAATGGTGAAAGTGAAAACCGGACTATCCCGGGTCAGGATGAAGGTGAAGGGAAAGGTATAAAGGGGCGTGGTTACCCGCCTGTTGACTCTCTTGAACAAGACGATACCGGCGAAAAGCCTGTCAATGAGCAAAACGGACAACAAGAGAATCTCATGGGCGATACACTCGACCCTACTTCCCAAAATACCATTGTAGTAGACACAACTACATCTAGTGTTGATCCGAAATATGACGCATACTTTGAAATGGCTGAACTTTTTTATTATAAGCTTGGAAGAGTGGACTCTGCGGAGTATTATCTCAATACGATCCTTTCCCAATACGATGAGTCGGAAAAGATAGCCAAGGTATTATACGCGCTCGCCAATATATACAAGAATTCTGGGGATAATCAGAAAGCAGATAATCTCTTCCAACAGGTTATAAGTGAATATCCCAATTCTATATTTGCCAATGAATCAAGAAAAGTACTCGGTTTGAAGGTCGTTGAAGCGGAACATGATCCGTCTGAAGCACTGTATGACGATGCATCCGCTGATGTACTGAATAAACGGTATAGCGACGCCATAACAAAGTTTAGTAAGCTTCTCAATGAATATCCATCCAGCAATTTTGTGCCTAATTCACTTTATTCGCTGGGCTGGATGTATGAAAATGTTTTCGGTAGCAATGACTCCGCCATTATTTATTACAGTAGACTAAAGGATGGTTACCCGCAAACAACATTCTATGCACAGGTAAGCGGAAAACTTAGCGCCATTGAAAGTAATCAGAATGGGAGCGAAGAGGTAAAAACGAAGGAAGAGGAAACTATTGAAGAAAATAACAACGAAGAAAAGATCGATGAAAACACTGAAAAACAAAACAACGAAGTAATACAAAATAATAATGATGAGAGTGAAATCCCCAAGGAAGTTTTGGAGGAGATACAAAGACAAAACCAGGAGAACAACAAGGATTCCGAAGATTCAGGCGAAAATAAACCTTAAGTCATCTAACCCTGACTGCTAAAAAAAATAGCATCACCATTCAAGATCTTACACCCTTACCTAAGAAATTCTATCTTAGAGATACACTGATCGTCGCAAAAGAATTACTCGGCAAGTTACTCGTCCGCAGAATTGGCAAACGTATTCTTGCTGGAAAGATAGTAGAAACCGAAGCATACATTGGCGACCATGACCCAGCCAGCCATGCGTATGGCAGGATAACCCCCAGAAACTCAACTCTATATATGGAAGGCGGCATTTGTTACGTCTATTTCATTTATGGAAATTATTTCTGTTTCAACACAGTAACGGGAAAAGACGGTGAAGGAAGCGGAGTTTTGGTAAGAGCCGTAGAACCTGTGATTGGCATAAAGAGTATGGAAAAGAATAGACCCAATATAAAAAATTTTCACGATATCTCTAACGGACCGGGAAAACTTTGCCTTGCATTGGATATAGACAAAAAATTTAATAGAGCAGATATCACTAAGACCGGAAAGATATTTGTATCCGGATTCCCTAAGAAAGAAAAATTTATAACCGCTGTCTCAAAAAGGATAAACATTGGTTTCGACTACGGATGGGAATTTCCTTACAGATTTTTTATAAAGGATAACCCGTTTGTTACAAAACACAAATTCAATAAAGAGATAATCAAAACTTTATGAAGCTAAAATTCTGCGGTGCCGACAGAACCGTTACTGGTTCACAACATTTACTCGAATTAAATGGGAAAAAGATTCTGCTCGACTGCGGGCTGTATCAGGGACGCAGAGAGGAAGCGTATGAGGTCAATAAAAATTTTCTTTTTGATCCCTCCGAACTCCATTGCGTTGTGCTCTCACATGCGCACATCGACCATTCCGGTAATCTTCCCACTCTATATAAAAGAGGATTTACCCGGAATGTCTATTCAACGCCTGCAACGCGTGACCTTTGCGCCATAATGCTTCAGGATAGCGCTTTCCTTCAGGAAAAAGACGTTGAATACGTCAATAAAAAACGTCTCAAAAAAGGCGAACATTCGTACAAACCTCTTTATGGCATCGAAGATGTCCGACCGGTCATGGAGAATTTCAAAGCTATGCCCTACAATAATAAGTTTTATATTGATGGACTCGATGGAAAAGTTGCCGTTACATTCATTGATGCGGGACACATACTCGGCTCCGCTCAGATCATCCTCGACCTTGAAGAAAAAGGGAAAAAGGTCCGGTTTGGTTTTACCGGTGACCTCGGACGCCCAAACCTCCCTATCCTGAGAGACCCAGCGCACATGGGCGACGTTGATTATATTATTTCCGAATCGACATATGGCGGAAGGATTCATGACAAATCCGAGCTAATGACAAAACAACTGTCAGACGTTGTGAATACTGCTGTCAAGAACTGCGGAAAAATTATCGTACCTGCGTTCAGCGTAGGTAGAACACAGGAAATAGTCTATGCCCTTAACGAACTTTTCAAAGCCAACGCTATCCCCAAGATACCTGTGTTTGTTGACAGCCCTCTTTCGGTAGATGCTACCGAGGTGTTTAAGCTTCACCCGGACTGCTTTGACGAGGAAACTTCCGAGCTCATTGCCTCAGGTGTAGATGTATTTGGTCTCAGCAATGTTACATACATACGAAGCGTCGAAGAATCTAAAAAACTGAACAACTTTAACGAGTGCTGTATGATAATCTCTGCCTCCGGTATGTGCGAGGGCGGAAGGATACTGCACCACCTTAAAAACAGCATAGAAAATTGTAAAACCACTGTGCTGATAGTAGGATTTATGGCTGAGCATACTCTGGGCAGACGGCTGGTAGAGGCGCGCGATCAGGAAGATCCAAAAGTGAAGATATTCGGTGATACGCACGAAGTTAACGCAAAGATAGTCGTGCTCAACTCCTTCTCAGCACACGCTGATAGAAACGAACTTCTTGACTACTTCGATAAATTCAACCGCGATAGAATGAAGTCCGTCTTCCTTGTTCACGGTGAACTTGATCAGCAGGAAGCATTGAAAGAAGGTTTAACAGGTAAAGGTTTTAGAAATATTTTGATACCCGAAAAGGGTGAGGAAGTAAATATTTAGGATAGCAAATTTTTTAAGATAATTACAATCATTGTGTCCCAAATAATATCTACTAATTGATTTACTATATATAAAACTACGAGAAAAGTAAGAGATACAATGACAAAAATCATAAAATAAATTGTTGCGAAAGCTGTTGAAATTCTATTCTTAACTTTCCCTTTTTCTCCCTCTACTAATTCTGAAGAAAACCCTGATTTCTCTTCAATAATTTTAAAGTCACTTTCAAAATCTATCTCTATTTCTTTTAAATCTTTTAATAACGACCATTGATAAAAAACATATAGAGATGAATAAACTAAAAAAGCTATTAAGATAAGCATTAAGATAAAGGGGTTGCTGACTTCATAGGTTGCAAATGCTGAGATCGAAATAGATATGGGAAGAGAAATGGATTGTGTAAATATTTTCGATATTAAATCTCTTATTGAAGCAAAATACTCTTCTTTTTGTTTTAATAATTCGCTCCTAAATTCCTTGAATGAAAATTTTTTAAGAACTAATTCGTAATCTTGATCAGTTGCTGTTAAAATTGTTTTTAAGTTTAGCACTAACGTTAAAAACAATTGGTCTTTTGGAACCTTCAGAAAATCAATTAGCGTATTTTTAAAAAGAGATCTATACTCACCAATCTTAATTTTCGCTTGAAATTCATCATATGCTATTTTGAATCTATAGTGTGACTCAATAAAGGGTTTTATGGGTGGGATATATATTTTAAAAACTCCCTTTGTACTTGTAAAAATTACAACTTCCTCACTAGATGCGTCAAAATAATCAGCAAAAACTAATACAGATTCAATCTGCTCAACAAACCTCTCATAATATTTATAATTTTCGACAAAATATTCATTAGATTCATGTGAGCCTATATATGTCTTACTATTAATATGACTATAAAATAAACTATCTCCGTCATCATAAATCAGAATTGCAAAGTCATCTTCGAATGTTTCTTTGTTACTTGTCTTTAGAAAATGATTAATATTATAATATAATTTAACTCCAATGTTGGATTTTGAAATAACAATATCTACATTTTCTCCGAATTCCTCAAAATCAATGCCAAGAGATTTCAATCTTTGGTTTAAATCTTTTCTTGAAGGAATTTTAAGTCTTAAAGTGTCTCTACCATTAAATTCTAACGTTTCATATTGGAGAACAATTGAATTAAACTCAATTATTTTTTGCCTTATACTTTCACTCATTTCCTTCCATTTCCTGAATTATTTTTTTAGCCAATTCTGGCAGTTTAATTATTACCCTACCGTTTCTATCAACTTTAATTTCATTTTTATACTGAGTTGGCGAAAAAGTTAAAGAGATTCCCTGCGCCTTAACATTTACCTTAATAAAGCTTCTTAAAACATTTTTATTTGCTTTGAATATCGAATTAATTTCAATACCGTTTGCCTCTGCATGATCTAAAATTACATCTTCGTCTTGAAATAGTTGGTTGCTCAAGGCTTTTATGTCAATATTTCTATCAGGGAAAGTTTTTATTACCGCATATGCTTTTTCTAAAAATTCATCTTGCGTTAAATCTTTAAGATCTCCAAAATTTTTTAAATTTATTTCTGTTAAAATGCTTTTTAAAAATTTTGTATCAGTCGAACTATCAATTTTATCCTCAACACAAATCCACTTAATAAAATAGTCAGAAAGTGAATCATTCTTATTTATAAAACTTACATATCTTTCGGATTTACTAATGTACATTTCTTTATTTATTCGACATGCCATTGCCATTTTTTCAAAATCAATATGAACTTGAGAATCTATTTCGAATGAGTCTTTAACCCACTTAAACAAAACACCATCAGTATTTCTAATAATAAATATTCCAAAATAATTTCTTGAGTCTACCTTGTAATCGGCAAAAACTATATATCCCCCTTTTGCTAATGTAACACCTTCTATTCTACTCTTTAGGTAACCACTGGTTCTGGTAGAAAAATTTAAAAACTCTTTCCCAGTTCCAGAGTCATGATACGTCTTGAAATCATTAGGAAACTCATTTCCAGCTTCAGATCCAAATATAGCATAAGTGTTATTCCACTTTCTGTATCTTTCATTCAATTGTTTAACCAAGTTAATTGATTTAGAATCTACAGACAATGGTTGCAAAGATAATTCTAAATCTGCATTATTATTGTTTTGCTGTTTTTTTAATTCATGAATAATGATGTGATTTAATTCCATTACAACTCCCATTTAATTAATAAATTATAATTTTTTAGTATAATAATTAGAGGGAGTATCACTAAAAAATTATTTAAAGTAAATGGGAATATTTGTAAATTGGTTAGTAGAATACAAACTTTTAGTTAGCAGATTACAATAAATTATGATAATTTCAATTTGTTTTGCCATCTCCCGAGTCATCCAAACCGCTTATATCACCCGGAGTCTCATCCCCTTTTACTATCGGCAGTACCCCGCTCCTTAAATGCAGATCTCTCTGAGGGAATGGTACCTCGATATTATAATCTTTAAACTTCTGCCACATCTTAAAGTTTACAAGACTGCGGAATACCTTTGGAGTTTTCAAGTATTCTGATGTCCATACTCTCAAAACAAAATTGTATGTAAAGTCACCAAACTCCAGGAATAGTGCTTTCGGTGGTGGATCCGATAATATACCCGGCTCTTCAACCGCAACTTCCAGAAGCGCTTTTCTTACAAGATTTATGTCACTGCTATAACCTACGCCAACAGGTATGTCGAACCTTATCTTGTCATCGGTATACGAAAGGTTCGTCACTTTTGCTGAAATAAATTCCGAGTTAGGTATGATTATCGCTACGTTTGAATTGGTTACGACCGTCGTAGCGCGTATGTTAATGGCGGTAACGTTCCCTTCTACTTCACCCACCACTACCCTGTCACCGAGCTTTATCGGGCGTTCGAATAGAATTATTATACCACTAATGAGATTGTTAACAATATTCTGCAGACCAAAACCAAGACCTACACCCAGCGCACCGGCTAATACTACCAGCGAACTCAGGTCTATACCCATCGTCTGCAGTATGATAACCAGTCCGATTATTACGAACAAATACCTGACGATCGTCGCTATTGCATCACCTACACCGGGCGTTATGTGACTTCGCTTTTGAAGTAAGTCTAGTATCCACTTTTTTAGCTTACCTGTAAAGAATACTAATAGGACTAAGAAAAAAAGTATGTTCAATACCAGCCACAGCGTTACGTTGGTCGTACCGATATTGAATAAGTGGATACTTAAAAAATCCTTGATCGAATCTACTATTTGCGCAAGGTCACCCAGCAATAGTGTTATATTGAATTATTGATTAACTTATCGTAAAGCTCGACGTATTTCCCTGCCGATTTTTTCCATGAGAAATCCTCTCGCATGCCTCGTTGCATTACCTTATGCCATAGTTCCCTATTTGAATATGTGTTGACTGCCCTTCTAATTGCATCTAGTAGAGCATCCGATGTAAAATCATAAAATGAGAACCCGTTTCCATTATCAGGGTCTGCGCTTAGGTCTATGACCGTGTCGGCTAACCCGCCTGTTGCTCTTACTACAGGTACAGTACCGTATGCAAGAGCATACATCTGGTTTAGTCCGCATGGTTCGTATCTAGAAGGCATCAATATCATATCACATCCTGCAGTCATCAGGTGCGAAAGCTCATTGCTATACCCTATATAAGTAAGAAATTTACTAGCATAGGAATAATTTGCAATGTTAAAAAAATTTTCATATTTATCTTCACCACTGCCAAGTATTACAAATTGGAGCCTCATATTCATTAGGTCGGCAAAAATAGGCTCCATTAATTCCAGCCCTTTTTGCCCTGTAAGCCTCGATATTACACCTATCGTTGCAATATCAGGATCGAATTCCCTTTCCAGCCGTTTGAATAGATCGATCTTGTCATTCTGTTTAAATTCTATCGAGTCTACATTATAATTGTATCTTATAAATGCATCCTTATCAGGATCCCAAACATCAGTATCTATTCCATTCAATATTCCAAAAAGATGATCACTTCTTGCAGAAAGCACCCCATCCAGTCCGGCTCCGTATTCCGGTGTTTGGATCTCCAGTGCGTATGTTGGGCTTACAGTTGTAATTACATCCGCGAATAATATACCGGACTTAAGGAATGAAAATGTTCCATCGAATTCATAAGGACCACCTTGATAGTAATCAGAATATGAGAGATTTGCGGTTTCAACCAGGTCCGATGAAAACCTTCCCTGGTATCCTATATTATGGATAGAGAGGAGAGACTTTGTTCTATCGAACAAGCCGTCCCACTTATAATTGGTTTTTAGATATACAGGAATAAGTGCGGTCTGCCAATCATTACAATGTATAATATCCGGCGACCATCCCATTCTTTGCAGACCTTCGAGCACCGCAACCTGGAACAGAATAAACCTCTCACCCTCGTCGGGATCATTGGTATAAATACTGTCCCTGTGAAAATATTGCGGGCAATTGACCAGGTAAACGTCTACGTCACTTCCGGGGAGCTTTCCATGCCATAGACCAAATTCCACATGCTTCCCGCCTAGACTTACATTCACATCTCCAACTTCATCCATCCGCTTAAACCCGTATTGATCTATCTTCACAGGCTTGTACATTGGCATGAAAAGCTTCACTTCGCAATCGATCTCTGCCAGTGCTTTAGGTAATGAGCCGCATACGTCGGCTAGTCCTCCGGTTTTGGCAAACGGAACACACTCACTAGCCGCTATGCAGATCCTTTTTTTTTGTTTCTGGTTCGCAGGCATACAAATTAAGAAATACTTTTAGAATTTGGTTTCCAGTATATAAGGTAGCATTTGACGCCATGAAGGCCAGTCATGTGGTACATCATGTCCCCAGAGATCCAGAGTGTGGGGTATTTGCTTCCTGTGCAATATATCCGATAACCTCTTTGAAGATTCCGGGTTTTCATAATTCCCCTGACCGGTCACAATGTAAATGTTCTTATCATTACTCATTTCACTTATAAGACTCTCATCCTCAACATTTGGAAGGTAATGCATCGGTGAATTGAAATAACATATCTCATCAAAGTAATCTTTTGAATAATCTGATAGATCATATGAACCGCTCATTGCTATTGTACCGAAAAAAATGTCCGGTCTTCTGAAAAAACTGTTCGCAGCATGCAGAGCTCCAAGAGATGCGCCCGTCGTTACTATCTTGTTTAAACCACCGCTGTCCCTGTGGATGTATGGTACAACTTCGTTCACTACATATTCATTGAATTGCTGGTGCCTGATTGCCTTGTGGCTCGGATGCATCTCGTCGTTTAGCCAGCTCTCACTGTTAATACTATTGATCGAATATACCCTTACCTTACCTGACTCGATCAATGGTTTCAATTCATCTATCAATTGAAATCTTTCGTATTCTAAAAAATCTGCCGCCGCAGTTGGAAACATAAGTAAAGCAAAACCATTATCGCCGTACGCAACTGCTTCCATCTCTTTTTCGAGTACAGGACTATACCAGCTTGTAATTTCTCTCCGCATTAATTTGTATATTTAGATTAGTTTTTTAAAAGTCAGCATTTAATTACCGGGTACTGCGCCTGATGCCTCTCCTCCGATTGGGATCACCAGCTCTTGCCCAACCTGGATCTTATCCGGATCGGATAACTGGTCTCGGTTAGCTTCGAATATTGCCATGTATTCATTAGCGTCACCATAATACTGTTTTGCTATTGAACTTAACGTTTCACCGCTCTGCACAACATGGATCTTTTGTTCAGCCATTGAAATTTCCTCCTTAAGTTTTTAGTAGAAACTATAATTTACTAATTATGGGTAAGAATTTGAATTCAAAAATAAATTTGGACTTGCCTCAATAAAAAAGCCCGGTCGAGCCGGGCTTTTCAACAAATCTACTTAAGTTATTATTTTATTAACAACATCTTCTTTGTTTCAGTGAAGCCTTCTGTCTGAAGTGTATAGAAATATACACCGCTTGCAACTGTTGCTCCATTATTATCAGTACCGTTCCATTGTCTCTCGTAATTTCCTGCTGCTTGAGTAGTATTTACAAGGCTTTTTACCTCTTTACCGAGGGTGTTATAAATTGTAAGCTTCACCCCTGTCAGTTCAGGAATAGAATATTTTATAACGGTCGAAGGGTTGAATGGATTCGGGTAGTTCTGCGCAAGCGAGAAATTAAAAGGCGTTCCATTCGGGTTTTGGATTCCAACCGTTGTATTTAGGTTAAATCTGTATATAGTCGAACCCGCACAAATGTATAGCTCTCCGTGTTTATCTACACCAAAAGAATTTATACTGGAAGGTGCTGTCACCAAAAACTGGTCTTCACTGACCGTTCCATTATAAAGTAATTTCCATATCTTCCTGCTGCAATAGTCACCGTAAATATACCTTCCGACAAGTTCCGGACGCCTTGAGCCCCTGTAGACATATCCTCCCGTTATGGAACATTCCGTTACGCCGGACCCTGCGCTGGGATACTCTTTAATAGGGAAAGTATAGTTTGAAGAAGGACCGCAGCCGCCTGTGTTGTACGGATTGTTACCTTCGTAACATCTCCATCCGTAATTCTTTCCGTTCTCTATTATATCGATCTCTTCCCATGATTCCTGCCCCACGTCTGCTGCGTATATAAATCCTGTTACGGGGTCCTGTGAAGTTCTCCATGGATTTCTCATTCCCCATGTAAATACTTCCGGAGCGCCGCCGCCGCCGATAAATGGATTGGTCGAAGGTATTCCATAGTTTTGTGGTCCAACTGTTGTATCTACGTTTATCCTTAATATCTTTCCCAATAATGTATCGGTAGTTTGAGCCCTGTTGCCCGGGTCACCACCGCTGCCTCCGTCACCCATACAAATGTACAAATAACCGTCCTGCCCAAAGAATAACATACCGCCGTTGTGATTTGTATACGGCTGATATATTTCCATTAGGATCTGTTCGGTAGATGTATCAGCAACATCTGGATTTGCGCTTACCTGAAATCTTGAGATCCTTGTTCGTCTTACACCTGTTCCTATAGTAGTAGTATAATCTACATAAAAATATCCGTTACTTTGATAGTTAGGATGAAATGCTAATCCCAATAGTCCCATTTCATTACCGCTATTATCGACCCTTGGATCGATATCCATAAAGGTTGTTCGTGCGCTGGTGGTTGAATCGTTTGGCCACACATTTACTACACCTCTCTGCTCTATTACAAATATCCTGTCTGTGGCATCTGGTGCATGTGTCAAAAAAACCGGCCTGGTAAATGAACCGACATTTGGAAATGCCGTTTGTACTGAAATTGTCTGTGAATGTCCGTTAGATGATATCCCCCATATCATTAAGCCTAATAGAAGGCTGAAAAGTTTTTTCATTAAATTATCTCCTGTATTTTGGGATATTATCCCTAAATTACTACTTTGTTAAGACAAAGTTATATATTATATACCAAAAACAAATACAAAAAAATTCCACACTTTCTAAACAAAATTACTTTTTTCGGCATCAGACTTAAATATGGGTAAACATAAAACAGTCCAACACTAACAAACCCCGGCTCTGTCTAACTTTCTAGTTAACAAAACCGTAAATGTAATGAGAAGAAACTATTAATTTAAAATATCATTTTGTATATTCAAACTGTTTAAATAAAAGTCTGATATGGGTAAATTAAAAACCTTTTTAGTCCTTTTAGCATCACTCACCCTCATTTCCACTTCATTTCAAAGTTGTTCCACTACAAAAAAGAAAGAATTTAATACTGCACCGGTTTCTGTTAAGACAAAGGATGTTCCACCGGGAGCTTTACCTGATGTTTCTGCAGAACTTGGAGGTGATGGCTTTACTGGCGAAGGATGGATCACGAGTGATACATTCAATACCATTGGAAATCCTGATGCCGTAAAAGGTGGAAGAATTAATTTATCTATCCCCGATTTCCCCTCCACTTTGAGAAACATTGGAAAAGATGAAAATTCTTATTTTAACCGAATGGCTGAGAAAATGATATTTGAAAGCCTGCTTGAATTAGATGCTGCAAATCTTGAATTTATCCCATCACTTGCCACTCATTGGTGGTTATCAGATGATAAACGGCAGTTCAAATTTAGAATAAATCCCGATGCTCGATGGGCTGACGGAGAAAGAGTTACTTCCGCCGACGTTATTGCCACATGGAAGCTCCTTGTAGACCCCGGTATTCTTTCACCTTACTCTAATATCCTTTTTGGTACATATGAAGAGCCGGTTGCTGAAAGCCCATATATTGTTTCTGTTAAGACAAAAGAATTAAATTGGAGGCAGTTTCTTTATTTTGCCACAATGTCGGTGTTTCCAGCACATATTATCGGAGGGATCTCCGGTTCCGATTTTATTCAAAAATTTCAATTTGAACCTATTCATGGATCAGGACCGTACATTATCGAAAAAGAAACAATCGAAAAAGGGCAATCTATCACTCTTAGGAGAAGGAGTGACTACTGGGCAGAAAAAGAAAAGCGCAATATAGGTAGATTTAATTTTGATAATATCAGAACTGTTGTAATTGATGATAAACGACTTGAATTTGAGAAATTCAAAAAAGGCGATATAGATTTTGTTGAGTTGACTAGTGTAACAACTATAGATAAATGGTTTGAATTAGACAAGGATGAAAATTACAAAAGAGGATTAATCCTTAAAAGGGATGTCTATAATAAATATCCAAATGGGGTAAGAGGTTTCTGTTTTAATATGAGAAAACCTCCATTTGATGACATTAGAATTAGAAAGGCATTTGCTTACCTTTTTGACAGAGCAAAGATCGTTGACAAATTATATTATAATCTTCCTGCTCTCGAAGATTCATATTGGCCAAATTCTGTTTATTCAAATCCTAATAACCCTCAAATAAGATATAATTTTGATGAAGCAGTAAAACTTCTTGCCGAAGCTGGTTGGACAGAAAAGAACTCTGATGGTTATTTGGTTAAAGAGGGCAAGATTTTTGAAGTCGAACTGCCATATAGCGGATCTGAACTCGAAAGATTTCTAACCATTTACCAGGAAGATTGCCGCAAAGCAGGTATTAAAGTAAACCTCAGACAGATGGATGGCACCACAAGATTTCAGGTCGGTAATGAGCGTAACTTCAATATAATAGTTGCAGCGTGGGGCGGATTAATTTTCCCAAACCCCGAAAGCAGTTATGGACCCGGGACCGCAGATCTGGCTAACTCTACAAACTGGCCCGGAGTTAAAGATGCAAGAATAGATGAATTATGTAATGAATATAATGTAACGTTCGACCAAAAGAGAAGGGTTGAGATTATACAGGAAATTGACGGTATCCTAGCTAATATGCAGCCTTACGCACTTTCATGGTACTATCCTTCATCCAGGCTTGCATTCTGGAATAAGTTCGGATTCCCTGAAGGTGTTCTTTCCAAATTCGAAGATCCGACTGATGCTATCCCGATCTACTGGTATAATGACCCGGAAACTGAAGCAGCCTTTGACGATGCTAAAGCAAATAACACTTTGACATTGCCTCAAGGTGAGATCGTTGTTAAATACTGGACTCAAGAGGGCGCAGGTCTAAAAAAATAATCCTGCAAAATTTTTTAAAATATTTTATCATGAAGAACATTAGAATACCATTTTCGATCATTATCGTAATTTTGATCTCCGCATTACTAATTGGATGTGGAACAACAAAGAAAAGGTCTGTTACCGATACAAAACCGGTCTCAGTTAAACAATTCGATACTCCTCCCGGCGCTGACCCAAGCGTATCTGCTGAAATGGGCGGCGAAGGTTTTACCGGTGAAGGATGGGAGACTTATGTTGATTATAATATTATGGGAGACCCCAATGCTAATAAAGGCGGTTACCTTACTATGTCGATCGCGGACTTCCCTTCCACACTAAGGAACATTGGGAAAGATGAAAATTCCTACTTTAACAGGATGGCAGAGAAAATGGTGTTCGAGTCTTTGCTGGGGATCGATCCTGTAAACGAAAAGTATACACCCAGGCTCGCTACTCACTGGTGGGTTTCAGAAGATAAAAGACAATTTAAATTTAGAATTGATCCCGATGCCAGGTGGGCTGATGGAAAACCCGTTGTTGCCGAAGACGTTGTTGCTACCTGGAAGCTCCTCGTTGACCCGGGCATCCTTTCACCATATTCAAATATCCTCTACAATACTTATGAAGAACCTGTTGCGGAAAGCAAATATATAGTTTCAGTTAAAACCAAGGAGCTCAATTGGAGACAGTTTCTCTATTTCGCCAGTATGTCTGTTTTCCCCTCCCATATTATCGGAGGATTATCAGGTAAGGACTTCCTTGAGAAATTTCAATTCGAACCGATTAACGGATCCGGTCCTTATATTATTGACAAAGAAAACATCAAAAAAGGTCAGTCGATCACTATGCGTAGGCGAAGTGATTACTGGGCGGAGGATAAACGGTTTAATACGGGAATAAATAATTTTGATGTCGTTCGCTTTGACGTTGTTTCCGACGATGCTATTGAATTCGAAAAATTCAAAAAAGGTGATCTGGACGTTATCAATGTATTAAAGGCTCAGCGCTGGGAGGAACAGTTCAACTTCCCTGATTACGAACGCGGATTGGTTGTTAAAAAACGTGTGTATAATGAAAAACCCACAGGCACTGGCGGAATATGTTTTAATATGAGAAGGCCTTTCTTCAGCGATATTAGAATGCGTAAAGCTTTTGCTATGCTGTATGACAGAAAAAAATTCAACGAAAAACTGTTCTTCAATTCATATGAAATGATGTATTCGTATTACCCCGGAAGTATATATGAAAATCCGGATGACCCTAAAGTTGAATATAACCTTGACGGATCGATTGCTCTTCTCGAAGAAATGGGCTGGACCGAAAAAAATGCTGACGGATATAGGACAAAAGATGGTAAACAACTGGAGGTTGAACTTGTTTACGGTGCACCTTCTCAAGAGCGTTATCTTACTATTTACCAGGAAGACTGTAAAAAAGCAGGTATCAAGTTAAACCTTAGACAGGTTGACGGTACTACTGCTTTCCAGCTTGGTAACGAGAGGAATTTTGATATGATAACGATCAACTGGGGCGGCTTAAGGGTACCAAACCCGGAAAGCTCCCTGAAGTCTAATACAGCCGACGAACCAAACACAACTAACTGGCCTGGAATTAAAGACCCACGAATCGATCAACTATGCGATCAATACAATCTTTCTTTTGACAGAGACGAAAGGGTAAGGCTAGTTCAGGAAATTGACAAAATTGCAACCGAGCAGTATGGATATGCATTTGCATGGTATGGTCCTTTTACCAGACTTGCATTCCATAATAAATTCGGTTATCCAAAATATGTTCTTCCCAGAACTGAAGGTAATCTTGATGCCGACCAGTATGCAATCCCGATTCTTTGGTATATCGATGCCGAAAAACTGGAAAAGTATAACCAGGCTAAGACGGACAATAATATTACCATGGACAAAGGTAATATAGATGTGAAATACTGGACCAAAGTAAAAGAAAAGGAAGTTTCCGGGACTAACGTAGCAATTACTCCTGATGAAGTTCCTGACATGGAAAACTAACTGAATTCTTTAACGATCTAAAACTATGACAGGATATTTTATTAGAAGGTTTCTTCTTATTATACCTACATTCCTGGGTATAACCTTGATTACATTTATCATTCTGCAGATGGTTCCGGGCGGACCGCTCGAAATGGAGCTTATGAAACTCCGCGGAATGAACCAGCAGGGTGGCGATGTAAGTACAAGCAGTGGAAATACCGGACAGACTGTTACCATTCCTGAATCTGCACTTGAAGAGATGAAAAAGTTCTACGGCTTTGATGAACCTAACTACCTTGTACGCTATGGCAAATGGCTGGGAAATCTGGCGCAGTTCAATCTCGGAAGATCCTACGTGTATGCCGAACCCGTATGGGACGTTATTATTTCACGGTTTCCTATCTCAATATACTTCGGATTAATTGGTTTTATTCTAACATATATTGTATCCGTTCCTCTCGGAGTAATAAAGGCTGTCAAGAATGGATCTCCTTTCGATTTTACTTCCTCTGTTATCGTATTTGCCGGCTATGCTATGCCCGGATTTGCCTTCGGAGGTTTAATGCTTATCCTATTTGGGGGGGGAAGTTTTTGGGATGTATTCCCGCTTGGCGGATTTCACTCTCCCGACTGGGAATACCTTTCTTTCTTTGAAAGGGTAACTGACTTGCTCCATCACACGGCGCTTCCTGTTATCTCATATATGCTTGGTAGCTTTGCTACACTGACAATACTTACTAAGAACTCCGTCATCGAAAATCTGAGCCAGGACTATGTAAAAACCGCTTTCGCAAAAGGATTATCTGAAAAGCGTGTTATATTTCAGCATGCCTTGAGAAATTCGCTTATTCCAATAGCAACGGGATTAGGACACGCAATTTCACTCGTTCTTGCCGGCAGTTTCCTAATTGAAAAAGTATTTAATATTGACGGCATGGGACTTCTCGGTTACCAATCCATTATACAAAGAGACTACCCTGTTGTTATGGGAATATTGGTCATATCGAGCCTTTTGCTTCTAATAGGAAATATTATTTCCGATATGTTATATGCGGTCATAGATCCGCGTATACGATTTAAATAATAACCATTACTTATAAAATGATTGACGATCCGGAAAATAATAACTCCGACGAGAATAAACCAGAAGACAATATAGAAAAACACGACCCTGTTGAGGATGAGTCGGTTATCCTCACTCCTACTCCCAGCGACGCTACGTTCATTGATGTTAAAGCGGAAGAGGATAAGAAGGACAGTGAAGTCTCTGTTTCCATACTCAAAAAAAGATGGAAAAAGTTTAAAACCATTAAAAGAGGTTACTACTCTTTTCTTATTATTTTATTTGCATATCTGATATCATTTGCCCTGCCGCTATTGATCAATAGAAATGCTCTCATTGTCCACTACAATGGTCAAAATTATTATCCGGTATTCAATTTCTATTCATCAGAAACTTTTGGGCAGGATATTCCGGGTGAAGCTAACTACCGCCTGCTTAACGAACAGTTCAAACAACAGGATGGCGATAACTGGGTGCTTATGCCCCTATACCCGTACGGACCAAATGAAAACCTTTTGGATGAAATAGAAGGATACCCCCCTACCGCGCCGGATTGGAAACACTTCTGCGGTACCGATAATAGGGGGCGTGATGTTTTTGCCAGGCTCATGTATGGCTTTAATATTTCGATATCCTTCGCTATCGTTGTCTCGGCTTTGAGCTATCTCATCGGGGTATTGCTTGGAGCTATATTGGGATACTATGCCGGTAAAGTCGACATCATCGGTCAGAGAATGATAGAAATATGGTCCACTCTACCATTCTTTTATTTAATTATTATAATAAGCTCGATCGTTCAGCCTAATTTCATAATCCTTGCTGTAATACTTACTCTCTTTGGCTGGATGAGCATTACTTACTATATACGCGGCGAATTTTACAGAGAAAAATCCCGCGAATACGTTCAGGCAGCGGTGTCTATGGGTGCTAAAAACAGGGTGATCATTTTAAAACACGTACTCCCCAATTCCCTCGTGCCCATCATCTCATTCCTCCCGTTTGCAATTGTTGCAAATATTAATTCGCTTGTGGCGCTGGATTATCTTGGATTTGGTCTTCCTCCGCCTACACCTAGCTGGGGAGAGCTTATGAACCAGGGTCTGTCTGATATTACCAAATGGTGGCTTCTCACTACTCCGGTTGCTTCATTATTCTTAACTCTGCTTGCGATCGTCTTTATTGGTGAAGCTATTCGTGAAGCGTTTGATCCGAAAGTTTACTCAAGGTTACGCTAGATTTTAAATTGAAATTGGAAATCTTATAATATAATGTCTCGAAAAAAACTCGTAGAAGTCAAAGACCTTAAGACCTACTTTTTCGTAGAGGATAGCGATGCTAATCTCAAAGAGCAGGCCGCTCATCATATTATCGCCGACAAAAAGCTCAAAGGGAAAGTAGCCGCTAAAGCCATCGACGGTGTGAGTTTCGATATTTATGAAGGTGAGGTTTTAGGAATTGTTGGCGAGTCCGGTTCCGGTAAATCCGTTACCGCAAACTCTATCCTCCGTCTCATTCCGGATCCCCCGGGTAAAATTGTCGGAGGCGAGATATTTTTCAAAGGTACGGATCTCTTGAAATTGACATATGATGATATGCAGGATTACAGGGGAAACGAGATTACTATGATCTTTCAGGAGCCGCTTACGTCCCTCAACCCTGTTATGAGGATAGGAGATCAGATTATTGAGGTTATAGTACGCCACCAAAAGCTTGACAAGGAAAAAGCATTCAATAAAGCCGTCGAAATGATGGCTCAGGTGGGCATTCCGAGTCCTGAAAAAAGAATGAAAGACTACCCGCATCAGTTTAGCGGAGGTATGAGACAGCGCGTTATGATAGCTATGGCGCTTGCGTGTAATCCGTCACTTCTCATAGCTGACGAACCTACGACAGCGCTGGATGTAACCATACAAGCACAGATTATCGACCTGATGTTAAAACTGAAAAATGAAAGAGAAGACTCCGCAATTCTGCTCATTACACACGATCTTGGCGTGGTGGCAGAAACATGTGACAGAGTCATTGTAATGTATGGCGGAAAGATCCAGGAGATCGGTGATGTAGATACTATATTCAATAATCCAATGCACCCATATACAAAGGGCTTGCTCAATTCTCTGCCTAATCCTGCGGAGAAAACCGACACAAGATTGAATGCAATCCCGGGACTTATTCCTCACATACTCGAGTTACCTAAAGGATGCAAATTCTGTACACGTTGTCCGGAAATTAAAGAATCATGGTATTGTGACGTAGAACCCGAATTGATGGAGCTCGAACCGGGGCATTTTGTAAGATGCCACCTTTATGAAAAAGAAACTGCTAAAGTTCAATAATATGAAGCCTGAAAATATACTGGAGATAAAAGACCTTACTGTTGATTTTCCCATAACCGGGGGGATCTTCTCTAGAAAGGTTGCTGATGTAAAAGCGGTCGAAAATGTTTCGCTGGAAGTCAAAAAAGGCGAGACCATGGGACTCGTCGGTGAATCGGGCTGTGGCAAATCTACTCTCGGAAAAGCCGTCATCAACATTCTACGTTTCGGATCTCCTGATGTATTCACAAGCGGAGAGATCTGGCTTAGGACCGGGGATGGCGAAATTAACCTGCTTTCCTTAAAACCCAAAGAAATGAGGAAGTACCGCGGCGATGTACAGATGATCTTCCAGGACCCGTATTCGTCGCTCAATGCGCGTCTTACCGTCGGACAGATCATTGAGGAGCCTCTTATTTATCATACAAAGATGTCAAAGGCTGAAAGGAAAGAAAGAGTTGCATGGCTTCTCGAAAAGGTTGGACTTCAGGCAGAGCAGGCAAAAAGATATCCCCATGAATTTTCCGGCGGGCAAAGGCAAAGAATCGGCGTTGCAAGGTCTCTCGCTACAAATCCAAAACTTATCATAGCTGACGAGCCGGTTTCGGCGCTCGATGTTTCTATTCAAGCACAGGTTATCAACTTACTTATGGACCTGCAGGAAGAGTTCGACCTGAGTTTAATGTTCATTGCTCACGATCTATCGGTAGTTGAGCATATCAGCTCACGGATAACCGTGATGTATCTCGGCAAAATTGTTGAGGTTGGTCCGGGTAAAAGAGTGTACCATAACCCGATTCATCCCTATAGCCGCGCTTTACTTTCGGCAGTCCCGCTTCCAAACCCAAAGTTCCGCGACAAAAAGCGCATCATCCTCAAAGGTGATGTACCCTCGCCGTTAAATAAACCCACCGGATGCGTCTTTCGTACCAGGTGTCCTATAGCTAAACCGGAGTGCGCAACGTTCGACCCAAAGCTCGAAACAAAAGAGCCCGATCATACAGCCGCATGCCCATATGTTAGCGCCACGACTGACGAGATGACTGAAAAATATGATATTTTAAAAGGGTAATTACTCGGGCTGCTCGTTATTCACCAGTTCGCTGATACACTGAACTGCATCACCAACAGTATTTAGATCTTTCCCTCCCCCAGGAATTACAACGTCAAACTCTTGTTCGTATATCATTACAAGTGTGTCTGTAACCGAGCTAATATCGGTATCGTCCGATACATCAGCTGTATCCATATCTAATTGTTCCGCCGTTAATTCTTTAACTCTGTCCTCGATTTCTGGATTTCCCATAATTTATTTTTAAGTTTTTTGAATTATTTAGAGTGAAATTATGTAGAATATTATTTATTAGCAAGTAACCTTATAACTCATTAACCTTATCTAGTATCCATTCTTTGTAAGAAAAATTCTTCGTTTTAATAATCTCATCCTTAAGATAGTCTCTTTCTATTTTATCAACTTTCTTTATTTCATCACGTAACTTTACCAACTTTGTCAGAAATTTAATAAAATTTCCATAAAATTCCTTTCTATCTTTTCCTACATTCTTATTATTTAATAAAAATCTCTTGTAGGATTCAATAATTGATTTCACGGTTTCCCAATTTCCAAGTTCATAACATATCATCAGATTTAGATTTCTTACATCGTATTTAAAAGCAAAGAAGTCGAAAACTACTTGGTTTATTTCAGTTAATGCTTTCTCATAATCACCTTTTTGAAAATTCAAAAATGACATTGCATAGTGATACATATTCTCCTGGTAATCCTTCTTTAATTTTTTAATATAATTATTGATGAGCTTTTCAGTCCAATCGAAGTCTTTTCTCCTAATACTTAATATCATACTATTTCTGAATAGGTCTATGGAAAGATATGGGTTTTTGCTGTGAAGATAATACTCTTTTTCGAGATGCATTTTGTAATTTGAAAAATGCTCGTCTTCAAATTTGGATTCCGCATCGAGTCTGTTTTTTAAAGTTCCATAATCCAATAATTTCCCAAAAAGGAAATGTTTCTCGTCTTGAGTAAGAGAGTCTGCGTTTTGGATAAGTAACTTTTTTAAATTTTTATAATATTTTGTATCTTTAATATTTTCGAATGCTTTAATTAAGTTTAAATATATTTCATATATTATCGAGTTCTCATCCTTCCTCTTTACCAAATAATCTAGAAGTTCCGTAAATTTTATTCGTTTGGAAAAATCAACGGGCAAAGTATTGTCGATTTTATAATTGTATAGCTTTGAAAACTTTTCTAGCGAATCCATCTCGTTTAAATGCTTCATCACAAAAAAGTTTATCAATTGTTCGCCCATTTTGATCAGGATCTGCATCACTTCTTCAATATCGAGCGGACTGGAAATTTTCTTGTTTGAAATAATATAATTGAATCTCTCTGTCTCAAGCTTGAATCTTATTAAATAACTAAACCCATCTGTATCCTTTTCAGGCAGGTTAGTCATCATTTTACTCACATTCTTTTCAAATAAGCTTCCTAACTTTCTTCTATTCAGTTCTTCAACTAGATAAATATCGCTCCCGAATTCGTCATTCTCCATTCCTTTGATCTTTAAAAAACTTTCTCCCAATGCAAGTAACCTCGATAATAGATTCCTTACAACTTCATCCCTGTATTCTTCATCGGGATGAAGTTTCTTAAATAGATATTCTTTGGATAACGGCTCCTTACTAAAGTCAGGATAAAACTTAGCTATCTGATCATAAAATTTTATTAGTGTCTTATTCGTATTAAAAAAGGGTGAAGAAAGAAATTCTCGGAAATCTTTTATTTCATTAGAAGAAAAAGTACTTATTATATCAAGTGCTTTACTTTTCAGCATTAGGGTTGAGTGATTATCATTGAATACCCAAATTATCCTTTTTATTTTAAACTTTAAACTCAAAAAATCTAATTTCACGTGGAAAATGACGAAAAAAGTCTCTCGCTGGTTATGAATAAAGTCGCCGGTGATGGTTATGTAGATGAATTCCGTCTTAGTGAGGGCAAGATGACCCTCGGCAAAGATACCAAACAATACTATCCGGAAGATCTTTTGATCACAAAGTCATACCGGTTTGAGGGCGAAACAGACCCCGGTGATATGGCTGTACTATATCTCATCCATACTAATGACGGGAAAAAAGGTATTCTTGTAGATGCATACGGTACTTACAGCGACCGCAAACTCTCCGATTTCTTAAAAAACGTACCAGTCAGCAAAGATGACGAGAGCCGCGAAGCCTGATATTTCCTGCCTTACTTTGACCTTAACCTTAAATTCTTAAAACAAATAAAATTATGCCTGAGAAAAAAATTATTGCTGTCGTAGGTGCTACCGGTGCACAGGGAGGAGGATTAGCAAGAGCCATCCTTAACGACCCTAATAGCGAATTTTCCGTTAGAGCTCTTACCCGAAACCCCGATTCCGATAAAGCAAAAGCGCTTGCTGATATGGGCGCTGAAGTCGTAAAAGCCGATGTAGATGATGTTGAAAGCCTTAAAAAAGCTTTCGATGGTGCTTATGGAGCATTCTGCGTAACCTTCTTCTGGGATCACCTATCTGCGGAAAAGGAAAAAGAAGAAGCAAAGAATATGGCTGAAGCCGCTAAAGCCGCCGGCGTAAAGCATGCTATATGGTCCACATTCGAGGATGTTCGTGATTATGTTCCTCTCGATAGTGATCAGATGCCTACCCTTATGGAAAAATATAAAGTCCCGCACTTTGATGGAAAAGCCGAAGCCGATCATTACTTTACCGACCTGGGCGTGCCGACTACTTTTCTTTTAACTTCATTCTACTGGGATAATTATATTTACTTTGGTCTTGGACCGCAAAAAGGTCCCGACGGAACACTCGGAATTACCTTCCCGCTCGGTGACAAAAAAATGCCGGGTATATGGGCTGAGGATATCGGTAAAGCAGCTTATGGCATTTTCAAAGATCCCTCATACATCGGTAAAACCGTCGGTGTAGCAGGTGAACATTTATCCGGGCAGGACATGGCTGATACCTTCGGCAAAGTGATGGGCGTGGAAGTCAAATATAATGAGGTGCCTGCTGACGTGTATCGTAGTTTCGACTTTCCCGGCGCCGACGAAATGGGCAATATGTTCCAGTTCAAACGCGATTTCGACGAGGAATACAAAGCACACAGAGATCTTGATGAGACGAGGAAATTAAACCCCGAACTAAAAACATTCGAGCAATGGCTCACAGAGCATAAGGATGGCATTCCTATGCCGGAATAACAAAGATTTAATGCTGTTACAACTAAAAACCGGGATATTTATCCCGGTTTTTTTATATAGAACTCAAAACTAACAACATTTTAAAAATTTTTTCTTTGACTTTGAGATTGCATTTCCCTAGAATTAAATAACTGACTCAACCTTCCTTTTGATTTCCCTTTTCGCTTATCTGCAAAATAAAAACTAACGTTCCTTTAAACTAAATCAAAAGGAGAGTATTATTATGTGGATAGGTGCAATCCGGCTTAATGTCCATACAAAGGACGCTCCGTTCGCCGGAACGGATAGCCTCGTTCAAGCCCTCGTAATCAGGGATGGAGTGAATTTACGTACACTCAACCTCGATTATCCAACCGAAGATGACCTGGAAAGAGGTGCGATTAGAAATTACGATTATATCGGTTCTACCAAGCTCCCGCGAAAAAATGACAAGACACCATCTCTTCCGCCCGGGATCAGCCAAAGTCCAATGCCATACCCGGGATATGGTTTCGAATTTTCGAACGGGATGAACGGACATCTTATTATTCAGCTCAAGATCAATGGCTCCGACATGTGGATTAAAGATAATGTTGACCTCTACGTGCAAAAGATCAGGCTGGTTGCTACCAGCTTCGATACTCTTGCGTGGCAGAGAGACTCCTTCTGGACATACATCGCGAGCTGGTCACAGGATGCCGCCCTGAGTACTGATTCCGATGAGGGATTTACAAAATGGAATCTCGTTCTTACGTAAATATGAGCAGACTGGATTAAAAGCCGGATTTCTTAATTCCGGCTTTTTAATTTATTTACGAAACTGTACTCATCTTTTTCTAGCGATTCAAGCTTTAGAGTTGTGCTGTTATTGTAGAATTCAACCAATACTTCAACATCCGGGCTTGTGCTTAATAGCTCTGCCAGTTCGTCCAGCTCTTTAAGCTCTATTTCACTCAGATCATCGTAACTCTTTTTCAAAAATTTAATGTCATCATTTTCATTATCACCTATATATACTCCATCGGAATCAAAAACACCCGGTAATTCATAATTTAAAAGACTATAAAAATCCTGTAGCATCTGGTACCTGACATGTGACTTTGCGTCCAGATCTCCTTCCGCGTAGGCCGCTTCCTCTATACCCTCTTTACCGATTCTTTGCCAGACTTCCCAGGCAAATTCAAAATTTTCTCCGTGCTTAATAAAATAATCGACGTTCTTACCATAAGCATTAATATATTCCGGTCTGATATCCAGGAGCCTCCACTGATTGGTACTCTCGTCCCAAAACTCCGTAACCCAATGTTCTATTGACCTGTTTACCTTCATTGCTTCGAGTGTAAATTCATCCGGATATTCACCGGTTGTATCCATCCATTCATACTCTTTCACATTTTTCCAAAAATCTAACGTCTTTTCCGCTGTATATAGGTTTGTTAAATATCCTACCCGCATTCTAGCCGGTATCCCCTTTCCCCTCAGCGCGCTCGTACTAAAAATGGATTCCTTTGTACATGCCCCGATGATCCTGTCACCAAGCTTACGATCCGGACTAAGTGTACTATCACCCCTGGACTTCAATGTATCGAGTATACTCTTAATGCTGTAATTTGAAAATGCGGTACTCCATTCCGTTTTTGGTATCTTCCATTGAGATAGCATCCGATAGTGAACAAGCTGAACATTAAGGATATTACAAATATCCACTACACCATCAGGGAGACTTTTCAGTAAATAAGCATCTTCGCCGGGATCTGTTAGACGGCTTACTGAAAGATAATATTCCTGGTTTGTCTGGGAATAAACATCCTGGAGATTAAAGCATAAAATTAACAAAAATAAGACTGGTGCGGCATAGACGGAGTTAACATAAAATTTCATTTTTTCTTGGTCGCTTTATAAAAAAACTTCCCTATAAATTTAGATGATCTGAATAAGGCAGTGTGACAAAAAGTAACTGTAACGCAATTATCCTTCTAAATATATAGTAATTCTTATCTATACTATACGAATAACTCTTAGAATGTTTCGCCTATGGACTTCCTTTTTCTTTTGAAATTCAGACGTATTATAGGTAATTTACTACACTTTACCAAAAGTATTTAATTCCAGTTGGAATTATGGGGATATAGCTCAGCTGGTAGAGCGCTTGAATGGCATTCAAGAGGTCAGGGGTTCGACTCCCCTTATCTCCACTATTAAAGCTTGCAGAAATGCAGGCTTTTTAATTTAGAAATATGGAAAATACGTTTATTAACATTATGACAAAAACTATCTCAGCATATAACAACTCCTTGTCAGGAGAAGAAAAGAAGATCGCTAAGATCTTAAAAAAAGAAATTGACGAAAATCTCCCCTCATCGGAAAGTAAAATATGGCACGGTCACCCGGTATGGTTCTTGGATGGAAACCCGATTGTTGGCTACAGCAAACTTAAAGACTGCGTTCGCCTCCTTTTCTGGAGTGGTCAATCCTTCAAATCGAAAGGTCTTAAACCTGAAGGCAGTTTCAAAGCCGCTGAAGCTCGATATACTGACTCAGAACAGGTAGACCTAAAGGCTTTGAAACGATGGCTTAATGAATCGAAGAAGATCCAGTGGGATTATAAAAATATTGTCAAAAGAAAAGGCATCCTCAAGCGCCTGAAATAGCCAGGTCCTGATAGTACTAACCTTTAGAATAGGCATCCTACTAAACGGGCTGAAAGAGATAGTTAATCCTGCTAATCTTTTTAGAGCTATATCCAAAACCTTCAATCCATTTAACCATTTCCATAACATTTGTAAATTCCGGGTTGATTTCTATAAACAATACTGGTTTAGTTTTTAAAATTTCCTTAGCACCTTCAAGAGCTTTCTTTTCAAGACCTTCAATATCGATTTTTATGAAGGTTGGTTTTAGCTTATCATGAAAAAAATCATCCAAAGTTATAGATTTTACTGTTTCTGATTTGCTTGATTCATTTCCCATTACATCTTTAGGAAGAATACTCGAATATGCTGATCCAGATTGAAAATAATTTAAATTTAAAGATCCATTTATATCACTTACCGCAAAAGGCACAATATCCGCATTTACATTATTCATTTCTAGATTTTTCTGTAAAAGCTCCAATGCCTCCCCATTCGGTTCAAAGGCGTAAACCTTTTTAGAAAGTAATGCAAATAAAACAGTTTGATAGCCTATATTTGCACCCACATCAGCAACAATATCATCCTTAGAAATTATCTCTTTGAAACATTTCCTTTCATCCTTTTCAAATTCACCTCCGAACAAACCTAATGAATCGTTTTCGTCAATCTTAAACCAGTTTCCTTCTATCCTGATATATCTGTTTGTCTTAGCAATACCCTTTTTTAGTTTTTGCATTATTCCAAATCGAATACCCAGTAAACGTGCTAAAGGAATAAAGATCTTTAAAAGCCTATAAATGCTCTTCATTTTATAAACCCTCCAATAGATTTTTTTATATTGTATTTTATTCTATGCAGACTTGACTTATCTATCATATCAATTTCCGGCAGATAATACTTGATCTGGTCAAATCTGTTTAACAAATGAATCCTATCATTAAATGTAAAGGTCTTTTCGTTATCAAAAACCAGCCATCCCTTTACTTTAGAAATACTCAAACTATTAAATGTAACTAGCATAGGAGCTGTATGTATTCCAATTACAAATTCTGATCTCGATGCCAATATTGCTATATCCATTAGATTCATTCCCCTTTTCCTCATTCTTTCAGAACTGATTACCATTCCCTCCAATTTCTGCTCTAACTCTTCGAACTTTCCTTTGTTATATCTTATTTGGTTTGACCTTGGTTTACCATCTATAACTAAATAATTGCATCCATAGGAATATCCACTTTGATTGTTTAATATCATTTCATCAAACAACAAGTCATCCATTGATTCTAAAGGATTTTTAACATTGATCCTTTTACTGAAATACTCAAACCAATCTAGCATTACCTTATTGTAATTCCATCTTTCTGGATGATTATGCCAATATCTGTTGTATCCCATCCATGCATCATATCCGTTATCTTTATATTCCCTTATATCACATAGTTTAATATTTTCCTTTGCCCATATTTTCAACTCATGGTGGTAGGCTTTATCGGTATAAAAGTTTACCCCTAAACCCAATCTGTTTAAATAATGTATGTGACAAAGACATCCGCCCAGATGATCTCTGCTAAAATGAATGTGTTTACTTTTCATATTTTATGAATTGGAACTTCTTACAATTTAACGTAATAATTACGGCATGGCAATAGAGGGGAAGTACAAATTCATGGAAACGCCTATGGGAATTGGGAAATCGCCTAAGAAGATTAAAAAAAATCTTGCGTATAAATTTGATATACGCAGTCTTCTAATATACGGCATTATAAAAATTACCGTAAAAATTATGGAGTTTTCTGTACCCCTCGATTTATCGAGGGCGGGAAAATTCTGTCTGAGCATAAGTTCATCCGAATACTAATACGGCTCTTAGATGCGAGTTTATTTTCCCGAACAGAAAACGGAAATAATTTTAGTAATTTTTATTGAGCCGGCGCGTTTTGGTACTGGAGCCTGCCCCGCATTCGATGCGGGGCGCGGTCAAAAGTACATGCATTGAACAATAAAAAAGTATATATACGTATCTAACCCTTTCTTCATTTAAACTAACTTGACTTCTCATTACTTTGCATCAGTTACTCGAGTTAACTAGTTCTTTGCCGTTGGCTTGTTCCTTTGTAGGCACGCCTTCGGCGTAAATAGAACCTGGAGACCGCGCAGAAACGGAAGATTCACACGCCCGCGGTAATACGTTGTCCCCTGCTGTGACGCCATAACCAGCCATTGCTAATTTGTGGAGAGATACCCCTAAACCCATGGTTATAAAGATTATGGATCACGACTCCTAAGACCGGGAAGCCGGAAGATCAAAGATTGACTCTGGAAGTTACTACTGATATCGAGGGGAAACGGGTATAAACGGGAGCAGACCTGTCTTTTTTCGTCCGTATGGTCAGGGAAGGCACGGAAACTTAACCGTTATGTCACTCGGCAGTACCAATGGGATCACACCTGCACCTCCACGTCGTATGTACACAGGTGGCGTAGGACCGTTGCGCCTGAATTCCCGTATGATGGCGTGTAATGGCGTGTTGCATGAAAGGTCCACTCAATAGTGGTCGCGCTTCATGACATGCTTGCACGGTCCTGTCCCGCATTAGCGGGGCTATCCGGAAAACCTATAGTGCATTGCCTAAAATCAGGCTAGCCTGTCTATATATTTTTATCATCCTGAGAAGTCCAAAGGACGACGAAGGATCTCAAGAAATTGTCATTCCCTGTTTACCCCTACGGGGCGAAAGCAGGAATCTAGAGGATAAAACTAAAAACGATGCTATAATTAGATCCCTTGAAAGAAAACTAAAACGAACCATCACAAACACACTACCACAACAACAAAAAATATCACAATAAAAAACGGGGACCGAACTACAGTGATCACTTATTCATTTTCAGTTCTTCATCTATGATCGCCTTGATGACTTCGGGGCTATTCCAGTAGTGAACTTTCCTACCGTTAATAAATAATGTCGGCGTGCCAGTGATACCATACTCCTTGGCAAGATCGATCTCCCTCAATACCCTGTCGCGAGCGGGACCGGATTCAAGGCAATCGTTAAATTTATTCATGTCGAGACCGAGTTCCTGCGCGGTGGCAATGATGAAGTCGCGATTTATCTTTGTCTGGTTTTCGTAAAGTGTGTAATAAAAATCCCAAAACTTTCCCTGATCCTGCGCGCATACGCCTGCAATCGCTGCAATCCCGGCATTTTGGTGGATCTCGTTAGTCAGATTCTTATTTATTGATTTATCGAGAGGATAATTCATAAAGTGGAGGCTCACACGGTCGCCGTATTCGAGCATGATGGGCTTCATATTGGATGCCAGCAGTTTACAAGCCGGGCATTCGAAATCACTGAACTCGACGATGGTAACCTTAGCATCCGGATTACCATCCACAGCAGAGCCTTCGTAATTAATATCATACTTCTCCCCGTTAAAGTGCTGGGTAAGGATAAGCTGGACGCTCTTCAGACCGGGTTTGATGACGGTATTTTCATAATAGCGTAAGCCGAGAAATCCCATCGCGAAAAGCCAGATGAGAATTATCCAGTAACGCCACGGCTGCGATACCCGCTCTTCGCCACCGTCTCCCTTCTTACCGGCGGCTTCAGGCTTTGATGAAATGAAAATGCTTTTGACGTATTGTAAATTACGGGAGAAGATCTCTTTGAACGGTATCCGCAGTGACATCATTGTTAGAATGAAAATGACAAATATGCAAATGTACATCCCAACACAAACCGGGCATATCACCCCAAGCATAAAGAGTTGATACATTTTGAAAAATGTGACCAGCACGGAAAGCGTGGTCATAAAGAAGATTATATTGAGCGCGGCGGTACCGCTCTGTTTACGGCTATTGACGAACGAGAAGATGGCAACCCATAAAACCCAAAAGAAATACATGAAGCCGAACCACGCTACAGGCACACCGAACATTTTAGCATAACCGGTCGATAGAACCGTATCACATGTAAAGAGATCGCTGAACGAACATTCGCTGGGTTCGATAATACCGGCTACGGTGAGTTTAAATGTAAGCCGGGTCGCGTATAATGCGAGAGCGGCGCCGATCAAAGCAAAAACAAGAATGACGCTGATAAGACCGCGTTTAAGTCCGGATTTAGTATTTTCTGCAGGTTCTTCCAATCATAAAAAAATACTAAATAAAAATAAAATAAGAAGGTTGAAATTATTTGCCGGATCTAATTTACGGGCAACCTTATCCGTTTGCTAAATACTCCTGAAACTTTGTATCACGGATTACCGCTACAGGTATATTACTTCGTTTAACCCTTCTCAATAAAGGTCTGAACTCATTAATGTAATCATCATCCGAAGAAAGGATTATACATCCTAAAGAAGAATTTCTTGCTCCCTGTGGATTATGTATATTAATCCCAAACTTTCCTTTTTCTTCCATCCATTGACCGTTGATATATCTCCTAACCCACACATCACAATTATCCTGGCAGATCGCTTCACGATTACTTTGCAACCTGTGATTCCTGATATTACCGAGGTATATCTGCTCACAAACATTGGCAATTTCGGTGGTTCTGTATTTCGGATCGGTGGTGCAACTAAATATATATCTTCTGAAATTATCGTCCGGTCTATTCTCGATAACAATCAGCCAGTCATTATTTCTTTTTATATCATTTGTTATATAGATCTCATTACACCTGATGGCGATTACATTGATTGAACCTTCGTCAGTTTGCCATTTAGCCTTCTTTGAAAGAAGCCATTGAGTATCATCCAGCGCGGCAAGATATTTTTCGAAAATATTCTTATAGTCATCGTATCTTAGATTTTCCAGAAAGAACTTATTTAATTCTTCGTTTTTCTCAGATATATTTTCTGAAGTTTTTGCCTCACCTTGTTCGAGTAACTTTTTTAGCAGGACAGCGCCTCCGCATTGCCCGGAAACCGCGGTCGAAGACCACTTTCCATCCTTAACGTATTTTCCGCTGGAATAATGATTAGAAAATCCCCACAGATACGGCGATAAGACTTCCGGGTGATACTTCCTGTACCCCCACCCGTTATACTTCTCCAAATTATAAAGAATGCCGGGGATCGACCAGTCAGTCCAATTGTTTAGTTTTTTATATTTCATAGCGTCGATTGCGCTTTCTTCCCAGGTAAAGGGAGGGTTTCCGGACTTTGGTCTGCCTTTGGGGACATTGACGGTTCTTGCATTTAAAGGATCTCCGTTATGAAGATGTTTTTTAAAATTCAAGGAAGATTCCATGTTATGTATTATACCGATAAAATGCCAGGGTATCCCAAGGTTATTACCTACACTCTCGTATCTACTTTTTTTCGATAATATTTTCGATACAATATCATTAACCTCATTCTCTCTGCCGGAATTTATCCTGCATGAATCGAACAGCCTCTGATATTCATCTCTTAGTTCATTTGAAAAGTCCGTGCTTGAAACATTTTCTTTGGTTTCCGTAAAAACGAGAAATCCTGTTTGTTCGGCGACTTTATATGTATTAGGTCCTACGATCCCATCAGCATCTAGTTCATACTTTTGCTGGAATTTCTTTGTTGCATTATGAGTTTTTGTCCCGAATATACCGTCGGCTTCACCCGGCTCGAACTCCAGGCTAAGAAGAAATTGCTGCCACTGCTTTACTTCATTTCCTTTACTACCTTTTTTTAGAGTTTTCATTGTATGTTGTCCTAAAGTTTAGATAAAAAAAACCGGACACTGTCACCTACTAAAACTCAACTTTTTGAAATGTATCAATCCAATGTAGTATGTTTATGGTAGGTTGAAGTGTAATTTAAGATATGAGAAAAGCACAAAATAATCAAGCCTTTAACCTAATATTTTATCAATAATTTTTCTTTTAAAAATGAATGTAAATTTTAATAATACAATAAATAATTACTACTCATACATATTTTTTTACCATTGAGTAATTTAAAAATCATAATTAATTTTCAAAATAGATATATTAAGCACAGTAAACCTAATCAACACAAATCATGGAAGCTGAAAATAAAATAGCAATTCCCCTACTGCCTGAGAGAACTTGTGACATCGTAATGAAGGGAGGAATAACCAGCGGTATTGTGTATCCAAAGGCAGTATGCGAATTGGCAAAAGAGTATAGATTTGTCAACATAGGCGGTACATCAGCGGGTGCAATTGCCGCTTCAATTACAGCGGCCGCAGAGTATAATAGAACAAATAATGGGAGCTTAAACGGGTTTAAGATCTTACAAAGCCTTCCTGAGATCCTGGGTGAAGAAATAAATGATAACACGAGATTGTTTAGCCTATTCCAGCCAAACAAATCGACAAAGAAAATATTTAATCTCCTGATACGAGTTCTCTTTCGCAGGAAGGTCTCGGGAAAAATAATCGCAGCCGCAACGACGATAATAAAAGAATTTCCTATTTTGATGATCCTCTCACTCATCCCGGGAGCTGTCGTAATATACCTAACCTTACAAAACACCCATAATCTCGTCCTGCTGCTAGCCGGGCTGATATCAGGTATATTATTATTAATCTTTACATTCATTTTTTTTATTATCGCGAGGGTTCTTCCTCTGTTTATTAAAACATTGTCTAAGAATTCTTTCGGGCTAACCACGGGATATCTAAAAAATGGAGGAGATGAAAAATCCAAGCCGTTAACAGAATGGCTGTCGGATATCATCGATAAAGCGGCCGGTTTAGATGACGGCACTCCTCTTACATTCGGGCATTTATCAGAAATAAAAGACGGGAAAAAGATCGAGCTTAAGATGGTAACAACAAATTTGACATGGGGGAGACCACTTACTCATCCATTTAGTGATTCAAATTCCGATAATTTATTTTATTACGATGAAGAAGAATTAAAAGAATTTTTCCCTGATAAAATAATCAAATGGATGCGAGATCATAGCGGCGGGATGAAAGATGAAAAATTAATATTTCCGGATTCACAGTATCTACCTGTGGTTGTTGCTGCGCGAATGAGCTTAAGCTTTCCAATATTAATTAGCGCTGTACCGCTATATGCTGTCGATTACACTTTAAAAGAATCAAGTGGGCAGGATCTCCCCCTAGAAAAATGTTTATTCTCGGATGGCGGTATCTGCAGTAATTTTCCTGTTCATTTCTTTGACAGTCCATTGCCCAGACGCCCGACCTTTGCGCTTAATCTGAACCCATTCCATCCAAGATTTCCCCAGTCAGATGATGAAAGCAAAAACGTTCACATGGTTAAGAATAACGGTGCCGGCAGAGCCGAATACTGGACAAGGATAAATCATTCGATAGCAAAATTCTTTGGTTCAATACTAGATACTATGCAGAATTGGTCGGACAATACCCAGGCAAGAGTTCCGGGGTACCGTGACAGGATAGCCCATATTCACCTAAATAAACTCGAGGGAGGAATGAATCTAAATATGGATCCAATCATAATCAATAAACTGAGCGAACGTGGACGATTTGCGGGTAAATTAATAGCAAGCAGGTTTGCAGGCGGTGACGATGTTTTAATGAATTGGAATAATCACAGATGGGTAAGATTTAGAACATCATTGAGCCTATTAGAAGAGTACATCGAAGGAATGGAAAGGGCGTTTAAAATCCCTACATCAAAAATAGAGAAGGGTTATCCCGAATTATACGAACGGGATGACAAGGCCTCTCCCAACAGCTATCGCTTCACTTTAACGCAAAAAGAAAAAGCAATTGTTTGCATTAAATCGTTGAGAGAATTAATTAAAGAATTCGAGGAACGGGAAACATTTTGCAATGGTACACCCAACCCGATACCGGAATTAAGAATTAAACCAAAAGTATAACTATTTTTCGGGTATCTTAAATCCTATATACGTTCCGGAGCTTATCCCCATCAAGGATAAGAGTGTTGCATCATATTCGGGTATCGATAGCTCTTTTATTACCTTATAAAGGAAGATCCCTCCGAGCACCAATGTCCATAAAATAATTTGCACTCTATAGAGGTTTGCCTCGCCATTATCCTCGACCATATCACGGAAAAACCCCCTGCTTTTGGGAAATTTTATTCCTCTTTTCTTAGAGGATAACTCTTTCTTTACTTCAAGGAGTCTTTGTAACTTTATATCTTTTTCCTGCTGCATTAGTATCTGGTCGGATCTCGATGGATCGCTCTTTAGTTCCTCCTCTAAGTTGTTAATACGTTCGGACAGCATATCAGCTTCGGATGTTAAATTTAACAAAAGTGATTTCTCATTTTCTATCTTATTTGTATTTATTACAAACGAGCTCAAAGCGGTCGCAGAACTAATTCCGAGTAAAATTAATACCGATGTATTAAGAGTAGGAACCTGCTTCATCACAATGAATAGCAAAAGGAATGACCCGAAAATTATATAGAGCCAGAATGCCATCTGGGCTAAACCCAGGCTAAAGATCCTTTTTTCTCCGGGTTCGATAGGATAACCTTTTTCACGTAATAAACTTGTCTTTGCTATTGCCCACACAAGGAACAAAAAGACTACAATCATAATACCTAAAAAACAAAGCCACGTCCACTGCGAAACGAGGAACAATTCAAATGCCTTCTCATCCTTTACGTCGGTTTCAAGAGGTCTCTCCCCTTCTCTTCCTACGGTAATAGCCACTTTCTTCGAGCTTTGAAAATTCCCGTTCAATATCTTTTCCCACACACCGATATTCTTATCATTGATAGCCAATTCATATTTCAATTCATTCGTATTAAACTGCTGAGGTTCAATTCCGAGTATCGGGTTTTCATTTATGTATAAAATAATTTTTTTTCCGGACTTCAGAGAATCATTCCAGTATTTATCCAGGTCCTTTATCTGAACAACTATAGACTCACTAATACCGGCAATATTGGATTTATTAATACTGTGGTAAGCTTTAATAACCCTGGAACTCAAACCGCCTTTCACGGGCTCGCCTTTTGGAAGCTCTCTTTTTAAAGGCTCCGGATTTGCACTGGTTGGAGGAATAGTATTTTTCTCTTTGTTGTTAAGATCTTCCTTATCATCATTTTTTTCCGTGGAGGGTCTTTGTGTTCCTTCCTGGTGAGTTCCCTGCTGACTAAACACTATTTTGGATTGCAAAAAAATGAATCCAATCGCTAAAATAATTGTAGTTATTTTAACCATTTTCGTTAGATAAATTATTGGGAAATATGGGACTGCCGGGATCTTCTGCCTAAATTATCCGGCAATCCCTTTTCTGTAGAAGGATAGAGTGGTATAATAAAATAGCTTAAAAAAAATTAATAATCAAACTAAGATATTGCTTAATTGCTTATTAAACATAATTTAGAGAGTGTTTTTCTAATACTTCTGGTGCCAGAAAATAAAAAGGAAAGGGTGGGTTCAAATTTAACTCAAACACACCCTTAGTTCAATTTATTTTATTAAAACCATTTTTTTAATATTTCTGTAATTTCCTGCTTGAACACTATAAAAATAAACACCGCTGGAAATATTACTTCCATCAAAGTTTACAATATATCTACCTGCTGACTTATAGTTGTTTTCCAAAATCCTTACCTCTCTACCGGCAATATCATACACGGCAATCTTCACAAATTCACCTTTTGGAATGTCATATGCAAAAGACGTTGTCGGGTTAAAGGGGTTTGGATAGTTCTGGTAAAGAGAATACTTATCCGGAATATAAGCAGGGTTTTCAATAATGCCTGTTATTAGAGAGTCGTCATGCCAGCGGGCAATATAGTGTGAAGGATTTCCTCCTGCCGTGTCAAAAATTCCTCCGGCATAAAGGTCTGTACCTATTACTGCTAATGAATTTACATCATCATTCAATCCTGATCCGAGAGATGACCAGGTTGTGCCGTTCCATTTGGCAATACGGTTAGATGATACACCTCCTACCATTGTAAAATTACCTCCGGCATACAGGTCTGTACCTATTACTGCTAATGAATTTACATCACTAAAAAAACTATTTATCCCTGATCCGAGAGCTGACCAGGTTGTACCGTTCCATTTGGCTATATGGCTAGCTGATACTCCTCCTGCCATTGTAAAATCACCTCCTGCATATAAGTCTGTACCCATTACTGCTAATGAAAATACATCACTATTCATCCCTGATCCGAGAGATGACCAGGTTGTGCCGTTCCATTTGGCAATACGGTTAGCAGATACTCCTCCTGCCGTCGTAAACCATCCTCCTGCATACAGGTCTGTACCCATTACTGCTAATGACAATACACTACCACCACTCATCCCTGATCCGAGAGATGACCAGGTTGTACCGTTCCATTTGGCTATATGACTAGCTGATACTCCTCCAGCCATTGTAAAATCACCTCCTGCATATAAGTCTGTACCTATTACTGCTAATGAATTTACCCAATTATTCATCCCTGATCCGAGAGATGACCAGGTTGTGCCGTTCCATTTGGCTATACGGTTAACAGTTACTCCTCCTGCCGTTGTAAATTGTCCTCCGGCATAAAGGTCGGTGCCAATCACTGCTAGTGATCTTACAGCAGTATTCATCCCTGATCCGAGAGATGACCAGGTTGTGCCATTCCATTTAGCTATACGGTTAGCTGATACTCCTCCGGCCGTCGTAAATTGTCCTCCTGCATAAAGGTCTGTACCCATTACTGCTAATGACCATACTCTATTACTCATCCCTGATCCAAGCGATGACAAGGAAGTACCGTTCCATTTGGCAATTCGGCTAGAAGATACTCCTCCCGCCGTTGTAAAATCACCTCCGGCATACAGGTCTGTACCGATTACTGCTAATGACCTTACAATATTGTTCATCCCTGATCCGAGAGCTGACCAGGTACTACCGTTCCATTTGGCAATACGGTTAGCAGATACTCCTCCTGCCGTTGTAAAATCACCTCCTGCATAAAGGTCTGTACCTATTACCGCTAATGACCATACATCATCATTCAATCCTGATCCGAGTGATGACCAGGTGGTATCGTTCCATTTGGCAATTTGGTTAGCTGATACTCCTCCTACCATTGTAAAATTACCTCCTGCATACAGGACGGTACCTATTACTGCTAATGATCTTACAATATTATTCATTCCTGATCCGAGAGATGACCATGTACTACCATTCCATTTGGCTATATAGTCTGCATTTGGATCACCTCCTGCATTTGTAAAATCACCTCCGGCATAAAGGTCTGTACCTATTACAGCTAACGACCTTACAGTATTGTTCATACCTGATCCGAGTGATGACCAGGTTGTGCCGTTCCATTTGGCTATACGGTTAGCAGATACTCCTCCTGCCGTTGTAAAACTACCACCCGCATACAGGTCTGTACCTATTACTGCTAATGAATTTACTGCAAGATTCATTCCTGATCCGAGTGATGACCAGGTACTACCGTTCCATTTGGCAATGAAGTTAACAGATACTCCTCCGGCCGTTGTAAAAATTCCTCCTGCATACAGGTCTGTGCCAATCACTGCTAATGAAAGCACACCACCATTCATCCCTGATCCGAGCGATGACCAGGTACTACCGTTCCATTTGGCTATACTGTTAGCTGGTACTCCTCCTGCCGTGTCAAAAATTCCTCCTGCATAGAGGTCTGTACCTATTACTGCAAATGATGTTACAGTATTGTTCATCCCTTTCGGGGAGAACTCTGTACCCCAGTAGGGCGGAGGAGGCGGAGAATCTGAGGATACAAATTTTGGAGCTCCACTATGTGTGTACTCCATTTTAAATCCTTCAACATTATAAGTTCCGTTCATTCCCGTCTTTACGGTTCCGTCAGGATTGAGTATTGTTGAGATAGATGGCTGGTTACCATTGTCAAATGCAAATAATGAATTTGATAACAGTAAAATGATCAGTAAGTATTTAATCACTAGTCCTCCAAATTAAGATTTATAAGGAGAAAACCTTGGGCAGGGCTTAACTAAGAAAATGTGAGTATTTGAACTGTAATATTGAAAATCTAGAGGGATTCTAATAAATCCGAGAATTAAAAACAAGAGATTTCCTACGCAAATGTAGGAAATCTCTTACAATGCTGATAATTCCTTGTTTTATTATCTTATCTTTCTCTTATTTTCCGATGCAGAATTTAGAGAAAATATGACTCAGAATATCTTCGTTAGTGACTTCTCCTGTTATTTCTCCGAGGTGAGAGAGGGCATTGCGGAGGTCAACGGAAATGTATTCTCCGCTCATATTATCGTCGAGGGTTTTCACAGCATTGCGGAGTGATTCGACGGTGTTTTCGAGGCAGGTTTTGTGGCGGAGGTTAGTAAGGATTATGTCTCCGGATGAAACGGAGCCTTCTTTAGAGAAAACTTTTGCGACCATTTCCTTTTTTAACTCTTCTATAGAATCATCATTAAGTATCGAAATATGGAGTCCGGGCTTTCCGGGTTGTTTGTTCAGGTCGGATTTGGAAAAGACCATTATGGATTTTCCCTGGTCAAAATTATCGCCGAAGTATTTTATATTGTTTTGAATGGCGGTTTCATCTTCCGACGAATCAATAAGAAACAGAATAAGGTCCGCCTCTTTCATGCGCTCGTAGCTTCGCTTTATGCCCTCACTTTCGATGGTATCCTCCGAGATCCGCAAGCCTGCTGTATCGGTAAGATTGAATAAAACGCCTTCGATGATGAGATTTTCCTCGATGTAGTCGCGTGTAGTACCGGCGATGTCGCTTACGATAGCGCGGTTGGTTCGCAGAAGGTGGTTGAACAATGAGGACTTACCGGCGTTAGGATTTCCGGCGATGACGAGCTTCGCTCCCTCACGGATAACACGACCGGTGATGTATGAAGCTATTATTTTCTCTATATCACCGATGATAGCCGTGAGCTTATCCCTAAGCTCCTTTTTGTGAACAAATTCGAGATCCTCCTCGGCAAAATCGAGCTCCAGTTCTACAAGCGAAACGGCATTAAGAATATCCTCTTTCACTTTTGAAACGTAATGGGAGAGCGAACCTTCCAGCTGTTTAATGGACGATTCGTGAGCAGATTCGGTTTTGGCATGAATAAGATCAGCAACGGCTTCAGCCTGCGAGAGGTCCATCCTTCCATTGAGGAAAGCGCGTTTGGTAAATTCGCCCGGTTCGGCAAGCCGCGCGCCTTGCTTAAAGAGAAGGCGGAGTATCTTAGCGGCGACAAACGTACCGCCGTGTGATGAGATCTCCACAACGTCTTCACCCGTATATGTACCGGGGCTTTTAAAAACCGTTATTAGCACCTCATCCACCAGGTTACCTTCATCGAATATATATCCGAAATGAACGGTATGGGAATTGAAACTACTAATAACGACGGGAGTAAACTTTTCTTCAGCGGAGGAGAATATTTTTTCAATAATAGTGAAGGTATTTTCACCGGAGACGCGGATAACGGATATACCGCCTTCACCAGGCGGTGTCGCAATTGCGGCTATAGTATCAGTCAAATTTGCGCTCATGCTCTCTGCTTATCACGTTTATAAATAAGCCATACAAATATAGGCGCACCGACGAATGAGGTAACAACTCCTACGGGAATCTCCGACGGAGCAATGACCATCCTGGCTAAAGTATCCGACACGACCATGAATATTCCGCCAAGCAGAATGGAGGCGGGAACAGTGTACCTGTTATCTGAGCCCAGCAGGAGTTTAGCAATATTGGGAACAATGAGACCAACGAACGTAATGATGCCCGCGACAGCTACAGCACACGCGGCAAGGACGGATGCAAGAGCTATAGAGACAGTCTGCATGCGTTTCAGATTGACACCAAGTGAGACCGCGAACTCTTCGCCCATATTCATCACGTTTAGCTCCTTCGATATGAGCATCGAAAAGATCAGCGCAATGATAACGGGAATGATAATTATATTAAACTCTTCCCATCCCCTGCCGGAGAGACTGCCATTGAGCCAGTAAAGTATCTGTTTCACATTTTCACCGGAGCGAAGGAGCAGGAATCCGTTCACTGAACCCAGGAAGGCATTTATAGCAAGCCCGGCGAGAATGATCTTATTTGAAGAAATGAAATTGGAATATTTTGCGTTCATTCCTCGCGCGATGGCAAAAATCAGCATCGTTGTAAGAATAGCCGTGGCAAAAGCAAAGGGCGTCACCATCCAGAAGGCAGTGGAAATCCCAAACACAAAAATGACTATTGCACCAAACCCTGCTCCGGCGGATATTCCCAATAATCCCGGTTCGGCGAGATTATTTCGCAGAAGTGACTGGAGAATTATACCAGAAGCGGAAAGGGCAAATCCTATGGCGGCGGAATTTAACACTCTGGGAAGCCGGATATCGAGAATAACCTTTTTTACGACCTCATTATCCGTATTAAAAATTCCGATTATTTCTAAAAATGAAATGTTTATATTGCCAAGTGCTACGGAAACTATAATAGATATTAAGAATATAATACTTAGCGCCAGTAGGATGGTTAATTTTTTCTTCAAAAAGAATGTTTAATATTCCGTAATACTATATTTTTATAATTTAACATAGTCTTTATTTTATAGGAATGAATAAATTCGGCTCATTTGACATAAAAATCGCACTCGCTGCAAGCGGTCTCTTAATTGTAGGATTAATACTGTTTTATACACAGCATCTGGCAACCAAGATACAGCAGAGGGAAAAGCAGATCGCGGGGCTGTACGCGCGTTCACTTGAATACCTCGCAAATGCGGAAAACGAGACCGGCGAATACACATTTATCTTTGAGGAGATAATAACGCAGATAGATTTTCCGATAATCGCGACGGATAAGGATTACAAAACTATCACGTTCTTTAAGAACGTGGATTTTGATTCGACAAAGGGACTCTCCTCACAGGATTCGGCAAAATTCTTTGCCATGGCAAAAGAAATGTCGGAAATAAACGATCCCATAGCAGTAAAATATGTTCTGGACCAGGACACACTGATATTGAGTTACGTTCACTACGGACAGTCAGGACTTGTTACGGAATTGAAATTATTGCCTTACATGGAATTTTTGATAGCGGGGCTTTTTGTATTTCTGGGCTACATAGGGTTCTCATATATTAAGAAGAACGAGCAGAGCAGTATATGGGTCGGACTTTCGAGAGAGACGGCACACCAGCTTGGTACTCCCCTCTCTTCACTTATGGGGTGGACGGAGATGCTTAAAAACGTCAAACCGGGAAGCGATGAGCTGGAAGAAGTAACATCCGAAATAGAGAAGGATCTCGAAAAGCTGAATAAGATCGCGGGAAGATTTTCAAAGATAGGATCACAGCCTCTACTCAAGTCGGAGAACCTGAAGGAAGCAATTACGCACGTGGTAAATTATATAGAGAAAAGAATACCAACACTAACAACCGTCGATGGAAAACCTGTAAAGAAGGTTAAGATAAACATCGAGGGTGATGATAATATCTGCGCAAACATTAATACGGATCTATTCGAGTGGGTAATAGAAAACCTGTTGAAGAACTCACTGGACGCAATGGATAAACCTTCCGGAGAAATAAGCATCAAGGTTTATACGGTAGGTCATGAGGCAGTAATAGATGTTACGGACAGCGGTAAGGGAGTAGATATGAAGCACAAGAAGGATATATTCAGACCTGGATACTCTACTAAGCAAAGGGGCTGGGGATTAGGATTAAGCCTGTCAAAGCGTATCATAGAAGATTACCATAGCGGTAAATTCTACCTGCTGGACTCGGCAGTAGGCAAAGGCGCTACATTCAGAATAAAACTAAATAAGGATAATTAACGGGCTTGCAGGGCGAAGCGCTAACATACGAGAGAGTAAAAGAGGAACCGAAAGCCAGGGAAGGATTTAATTTTTTTGCTAATCCGCTTTACCTCATTATCGGGCTTCTAATAGTAAAAACCGTATTCCAGATAATGATATTGCAGTCGGGGTACAGGTGGCTCTCCGCAGACGACTATACGAGAACGGTAAAATCTTACGAGTGGCTCCAGCACCCGGAGATAAGCTCCGGTGTCTGGCTCACTCCGCATTTCTGGATAGTAGGTTTTGTGATGATATTCGTAAAGAACCTCATGCTGGCATCCAATATAGTTAGTTCGGTCTTTTCGGCAATATGTATGGTGTACTATTTTAAGCTTATTGACCTTTGTTTCAATAGAAAGATAGCATTCTACTCAACCGTAATATTCATTTTCTTCCCGTTCCAGGTATGGCTTAGCATATCCGGGCTTCCCGAGCCGATCTTCTTCTGTTTTACTACAATGGGGTTCTATTATTTTATGAAGTGGAGGAATGACGGGAAAGTACACAGGTCATTGCTTGTAGCGGCAAGTATCTGCTTCGCGCTTGCAAACGTGTTCCGCTATGAAGGGTGGTTCTTTACTGCGGCATTTATGATACTGGTAGCATGGGATTTCTTCCCACAGAGAAAGCTTACCGGTAACCTGATAAAGAATGTTCTTATCTCGGGTATATCCATGCTTACTATAATATGGTGGTTCATACAGAACTACATAGACCATAATAATGCAATGTTCTTTGCGGTGGAGACGACGAAGATATTCGACCAATTCAATTCAGCCGGGCTTTTACAAAGGACGATCCAATATCCGACGTTCATATTTTACATAGCACCGCTCACAACAATCTTCTCTATAAAAATAATATTCGAGACATTTAAGGAGAGAAGGAGCAGTCTGCACAGGATATTCCTTGTATTCAACCTCCTTCAACTTACATTCCTCATCGTGCACGCAATGCTCGGCACGGGAGGTACGAATATGATCTCACGGTATGTTGTATTGAACGCGCTATTTTTAGTGCCGTTTTCGGTGGAGCAGGTATTCGAATTCAGGAGGGAGATCGCAGCGGGGCTGATCTCAGCATTTATACTGGTTAATATCGTGTGGTGCTACTATTACCCGCCCCCATTCAGAGAAGATACATTCGAAGTAGGGCGTCTGCTGGACGATATGATAAGCAATAAGTATTTCGGGGATAACGGTAAGATATATTTTGAGGAGATAGAGGGATATTACGATCTATTTGCATTGCAGGCATTATCAAATGACCCAGGGAGGTTTGTGCTTGGAGAGCTCCGGGAAGGGTCGGAGGAAAAGCCGGTCAGCAAAAAGAAGCAGGACGACCTAAATATACTCGCCATAAAGAAATTCCTCGAAAAGAAGGACATCGAGCTTGCCGTGATAAAGAGCGACGGATATACCGAGAAGCTTCGTAAAATGGGTATAGAGAATGAGGAGATCGGCGAATATAAAGTGTTTTATGTGAAGGGCAGGAAATCAAGCGTGAACGATTCGACTATCTCGATATTCTCTAAAAACCTGACCCCACTCGAAGAAAATCCCGACCTGATAAATTACAACAGGATGCTGGGATTGAAAAGTTTTTACATAGATAACACGAATTTCGGATTGAATCCGAGTACCGTAACGATCTCATGGACTGCAACCGATACGAATATTATCGACAGCATCGATTATAATAACTTCGAATTCAACCGCTACAAATATGTACTGGAAATAGTAAACCCGGATAATGACTCGACTGTATATTCCCTGAGCAATAAGATATTTTCAGAGAGGAACATAGAGACGCTTATAGAGACGAACGAGATAAAAAATATAGCTGTACTCAGTCCGTTCGCCGTATTGAATTACTCTACAAAGTACGGAGGATCGCCTTTCGAAGGAGGGATTTACACCGTAGCGCTAAAAGTATGGGACGAGAAACGGAAGGACGACCTGCTTTTATACAAAGGGGATAAATACCTTACGCCGGATATAAACACCGACACGGCTGAATACCGTACATCCGATACCTCGACCGTCCTGAAAAAAATACCCCTATCCCCGAAAGATACCGTAAACACACAGTATCCGCTTGGTAATATAATAGCGATGTTCCCGGATTCGGATTACAATAAGGTGATATTAAAACATAAGGATTTCTTCGAAATAACGACTACCAACTGGGTAAAGCTGTTATTTTCGCAAAGGTACCAGGGTGACCAGGTATTAAACTGGGTGTTTAATTACTTCTAGCTAATTCGGACTGCTCCACCGGTCAAGGTCAGCGCACCAATTTCATTAGAATCATAACCAAAACCGACAGTAAGATGCTCCTCGGAGCGAACGAGGATATCGATAGGCGGGATGATATTCTTTACGGCAAAAACGGTAATTGCAGAGGAGAGAGCACCCGTTCCGCAGGCAAGAGTTTCCCGTTCGACACCGCGCTCATAAGTACGCATTGCAATCTCATTATCACCCGTCACCTTAATAAAGTTGACGTTGGCACCTTCCGGCATAAGGTCCTTATGCATACGAATGCTTCTTCCCCATTCATTGACTTTAACGTCTTCGAGTGAATCGAGCCCTAAGTCTTCGATAAAAATAACAATATGAGGTGTGCCGACATTTATGTACGAGCATGGTAAGTCTTCCGACCAATCCGAAAGGGCAGTTTTTAGTTTTATGCCCGCACGGATTATCTCAGGCGGTGGAAAGGTAACTGTTATCTTACCGTCATCATTTACTTTACACGAAAATGTTTTCCCTATGGATTCAATGATTAGGTCATGTTTATCTGTCAGTGAATTATCCAGAAGGAACTGCACGGTACATCGAAGCCCGTTACCGCAAAGGGAATTTCCTGTACCATCTCTATTGTAATAATTCATCCAGAAATCACCCAGCGTGCTTTTCTCGACAAATATAACTCCGTCTATCTCATCATTATTTCCGTTTTCGAACAGACCAAGCACGGTTTCAGAGCGGTTAGTTATGCCGTCATCGAGATTATCAAAGATGATGAATTTATTTCCTGCACCAGAGTATTTTTGATATTCCATAATTAGTTTAAAAGTTAGAGAATGCTCCCCTATCGTTGGTTTGCTTATCAATTTTAATATCATGCAGATCAGGCGCTTTTATTCTTACCTCGAATTTGAACCCGCGATATGCGCCTATCGGGTACCAATTAAAAAGCATCTCCCACGAATTTAGATCGCGGTAAGCGGTAAAATAAGGCGCCGAAAGCTGTTCGCTGATCAGATCGTAATTAGTTCTAAAACCAAAGTTCCAGTTTTTTGACAGACTGAAATCAACACTGAAGCCCAGATTGGAAGTGCGTGTAATATTATTAGGATTGCTCTGGTTTAGATTATAAAAATAACTAATCGATCCGCTCACCGGTATATCGTAAGCGGCATCGTATTTATCTTTTACTATTATGCTCTTTTCCGTTTCCGCAAGGGTATCGTTAGTTGTAGATTTTTTCTCTTCCTTTTGAGAGCTTGAAAAAAGAAAATCAAAACCTGTCGAAAGATTTAAGGTAAAGTTTGTCAGGTCAGCGACCTTTCCATCGTCCCATAAGAAACTGTTTATACGTGAATTAAGGCTGTCATTATATTTATAAAGGGAAAAATTTGCCGAACCGGATATGTCGAGTATGCTTCCTATTTTAGTACGGAAGGTGTTTGTTATTTCCGAAAATTTCAATGAATCGGCAGCAAAGTTATAGCTTAATCCAGAAGTGATATTGATAAGCTGGAATTTATTTTCGGTGCTGTCATTCACACGGGTCTTCATTTCAAAAAGATTATTCATCGAGAATGAAAGTAACTGGCTTTCACCGGAGGGCGGTGACCCGAAGATACCGTTTTCATAGAAGGAATACTTCACATCGTTACCGGAGGCATCGGTATAGGTACCATAATATCCGAACGACGGGTCGGAAAAATCGGGTGAATAGGAATAAGTGATCGAAGGCGTAATAGTGTGACGAATACCTGTTACACTGAATACATTAGGAGTGAATATGCCGACAAAGTTCGTATTGAAAGAAAGCGCCGCATTAAAATAACGCACTGCATTAAATCCGTCTATAGTTGTTTCGGTTACCGAACTGTCCGCCGAATTGAAAGACTTTCTAATCGAGTTCGGGTACCATATCTCTGTGTAGTTTATCGAAGGTGTAAAGCTGATGAAACTGAATTTAGGCGAATATTTCACGGTTGCGTTGTGCCGGGCACCGTATTTATCATCATTATATGTACTGTCGGTACCGGATGTAGTCTGTGTTGTAGTCCGTGTAAGGCTATTAACCGCGTTCAATGAATATGAAAAGCCGATGTCCTCGTAAAAATTCCTATTATAGGATGAACCGGACGGGGAACGGAACGGATAATTTTCCGTAACGCTGAAAGTAAGATTAGGGAGCCTCTGTGTAATGTCACCTGTCTGCAGATTCTGATCACGGTAGTAATTCAGGTTCAGCGAAAATGGTGTTCCCTCCCAGTATTTTGACGCTGTTAGATTAGATATTACGTTTTGCCTCAGGAGCTCATCGAAATTATTGGTATTATTGTCATAGTAGCTCTTACCGCTCACAAAGGAAAGATTTCCCGTCAGCGAAAGCGTCGGCGTAATGTTCTGGCTATGATTAATATTGAAAGCCCATTCGTCGGAAGTGAATTTGTCAGGGTCGGTGTCTTCGCCGAGCCTTATCATTGTGTAGCCGGCTTCGATATTGCCCGTCATTACATATCTCTGCGCATAGCGGAAGCGTGATTTAAAATCGTACCTCCCTTTCGTAAAAATGTTCACGGTAGCATTTATATCCATAAAGTCATTGATAGCCCAGAAGTAACCTCCGTTTGCAATGTACTGCCCGTACGTACCGTCCGATCCGAAGGTGGGCGGGATTATGCCGGAGCTACGCCCGCTTCTATTCGGAAAAACCGCAAAGGGAAGCCAGAATACAGGAACACCCTCTATGTATAGGAAAACATTTTGCGCAATAACTTTATCGTTTGGTATGACCTTCATTTTAGGCGATAGGAAATAATATTCGGGATCCTCCCTGTTCGTGGAAGTCGTGTAGCGTCCGTTTTTGACGAAGTAAACTTCATTATTAACTTTTTTAATTATCTCGCCATAGTAATATCCCTGCTCAGCCTCGGTAAATCCCATGGAAACATTACCCGTCTTTGTCGCAAAGTTATATACCAGGCGCACTCCCTCATATTTATCCGTCCCCTGCGTCATAATAGGCGTCTGGACGTACTTACCCTCCCGGGTAGAGTCCTGGAAGCCAATACCTTCAAGCACCTCAGTCTCGCGATCAAGGATTATCACACCTGAATTCAGCTGTAAGTCTTTATAGATGAGAACCGCCTCATTGTAGAGAATGAGCTTATTTGTTTTAAAATCAAAGACGGCGGAATCCTTTGCGGTGTAATTTACCACGGCATCAATGTCGGATTGAACCTGCCGAGAGGTGTCAATGGTAACAATAGAAGTATCGCCGGATAGTGTGTCAAGAGTTACATCCAGAGTATCGGGGGGAGGAGAAAGGGTATCGATAGGAGTACCAAGGGTATCCTGGAGGTCAACCTGCGCGCACAGAGCAAGCGGGAAAAGTAAAAAGAGTAATATGTAAATAAACTTTATCAAGATCCGCTTCCGGGATATTCACTTTAACCTACTATCACATCATTAGAAAGCTCATCGGGATTGTCGGATGAGGGCGGGAATTCGTTCTTTAAGATTTCGCCTATCTCCTCGACCGCATTTACTATCCCGCCTAAATAATTTTCCTTCTTAAATTCGTCTGTCATCATGTGTTCGATGGAATCCCATGTGCTGTCGGGTATCCTGGCATTTATACCCTCATCGGCAATGATCTCGAACTTCCTTTCACCAAAGAGAATAAATATCAAAACCCCGGTCTTATCCCTTGTCTTATCCATATCTGCGCGGAGAAACTCGTTCAGAGCAAGCTCACGCGATGTATATTTCCCTTGAAGAATGCCCCGCTTATTCTTCAGGCAAACACGCAGCTCACCCGAAGTGTGTTTTTCAACACCGGAGATAGTTTCGGAGATCTTATTCAGATCTTCCGGAGACAAGAATTTATTTAAAAATGCTGACGACATAATCTAAGATTAAAATTTTACCATCCACCACTGGCACCACCACCGCCAAATGAACCGCCACCGCCGGAGAAGCTTCCAAAACTGCTTCCGGAAGATGACGAACTGCCCGAACCACTGCTCCACCAACCGCTTGAACCGCTGTGAGCTGAGTCACTTCCTGACGTCCACCCTTTGCCACAGCCGAACATGCGCTGAATAATGGACATTATTATCATGAAAAAGATAATGAAGAATATTATGAAAACGAATATAGGTATTCCAAAGCAGAGACCGATACCGGAACCGTCATCGTCGCTTTCTTTGGCAGTGTACTCTCCCTTCGTGGCGGAGATTATCGCATCGACACCTTTGTCTATACCGTCGAAGAACTCTCCCTTTTTGAATTCGGGACGTATTTCATTATTTATGATCGACAAAGCAGTTGCATCGGGCAATGCTCCCTCGAGTCCGTATCCCACTTCTATTCTCATCTTCTTATCATTCATTGCAATGAGGAGAAGCACACCGTTATCCTTACCCTTTTGTCCAATTTTATTCTCTTCAGCCAGCCGGATGGAGACCTCCTCTATGGACTCACCGTTTAGCGAAGGAATAATATAAACCACGAGCTGATTCGACGTTTCCTTTTCGAAATTTATCAGTTTCTGGATGAGGTAATTGACCTGCTCCTGTGTGAGTGTACCCGTTTCATCTACGACATACTTTTCTATTTTTGAAGGCTGACGGTCCTTTGACTGTACCCTCTGAGCATATAAATCCGCTGTGCCAATAAAAGCGGTAAATAGGAGTAATATTAATGTGAGGTTTCTAAGCAATAAATTGTCTTTTATTGCTTTAAGTTAATAAAATAGATAAACAATTTTTGTCTAAAAAGCCGTCACTATACGGAAAATTTATCCTCCCGCAAGCTTAACTATCTGCATATCGGAATCCGTGAAATGAATAAATGCGTACCTCTTAGGAATATGAGCATTATTTATTTCATCTATTACATCCACCATATCGTTATATCTCATCCCGCGATCGAACTTAAGAAGAAGTGATATGTTTGGATTCGACAAGTAGATATCCTCAAGAGTACTTCTCAGATCTGTAAAGGCTACATTCTTCGGCGCGGATTCTCCGCCGTCAGCTCTTCCATGTGATAAGTAAATATTACCTTTCTCCGATACCCGCAAATGTAACACATTTGAGGCATCGATAGTCACCGTCCCAGTTCCTTTGGGAAGATTGATTTGCATTATTTGAGGTGAGGTAAGCGCTGTAGTCAGCATGAAAAATGTAAGCAGGAGCATTATAACATCGACCATCGGAGTCATATCAATTTTTACTCCTTTGTGGTCGGAATTTGAAAAGCCGGACATAGGACCTCCTTTTTTGGTAGTTAATTTTCATACTTGTAAGGGAAGGGTTTAGTTCCGGGCATAAAAAAAAGCGGTGATCTTTTGAATCACCGCTTTTAAAAACTGCTTGTGTTTATTTAACCTCCGGCCAGTCTGATAATCTCTTTATCCATATCCCCAACCGGCATGAATGTATATCTTTTGTCTATTTTAGCCCTATTAATTTCATCGAGAATATCAACCATCTGGGTGTATTTCATATTCCTGTCAAACTTCAAGAGCATCATAATATTCGGATTTGCCCTGAACCTTGTTTCAAGCTCATTTTTGAGGTTTTCCATTGCTATATGTTCCGGGGGAGTTTCTTTATTATCCGCCGTACCCTGCGAGAAATATATATTTCCCGATTCAGCAACCCTGACATATAAAACGTTCGACGCATCTACCTTAACTTTATCTTCTTCGTCTCCCTTAGGAAGGTTAATCTGCATAACCTGGGGAGTCGAGAGTGTTGTAGTGAGCATAAAGAAGGTAAGCAGGAGCATAATAACATCCACCATAGGTGTCATATCTATTCTAACACCGAGCTTCTTTCCCCTCTGGTATTTTTTCTGCCGTTTATTATAGGCTTCCGGAGCTTCAAAACCACCACCACCTGCCATAATAAAACTCTCCTAATTTAAATTTTAAAATTTTCTATTAACTATTCCTCAAGTTTGAGGTCAGTTACCAGTGCAAAACGTGTATTCCTGGAATCTTTCAGAGACGTCATCAAGTCTTCGACCAATCCATAACTCGTATCTTTATCACCTTTTACAACAATTTTATAATCCCTGGAGTTATCTGAGTTATTTTTCAGCTGTAACCTCAGGTCATTCATAACCTTCTCAAAGCCTGCTTTGTCGAGTTTTATAACCGTTCTTTTCAGCATTTTATCACCGACTTTACCTGTCTCTTCATATTCACTTTGAGAAGTTGAATCAGGGTGATATAAGCCTATTCCAAATGCATCACCAAAGACTTCTTTTCGGACTTCATAGCTGTCAACGTCTATCCAGATATCACCTCTTGGAGTAAGCGTGAGTGTCATTATGTCCTGATCAGGAAGCCTTGTAGAATCGGTATTAACGGATTTAGGAAGTTTTACCTCAACTATCTCAGATTCAGCCGCCTTGAATGTAGCAGTCAACATGAAGAATGTAAGAAGAAGCATGATAACGTCTACAAGCGGTGTCATGTCAATATTGATACCCGGTTTCTTTGTAGATCTGGATTTCTTCATTTTAATATCCTATATAACCTTTTTTATATTTTAACCTATATAAATACAAATAGGTTTCAATTAAATATGAACTTAGCCTTATTAAGCCGATTTCCTAGACCTGAAAGCAAGAATCTGAAGCATATTATAAGTAGCTTCGTCAATCATATAGGTTATGTTGCTAACCTTTGTTGTGTAAACGTTATAGGAGATCGTACCAACAATAGCACCAAAAAGACCACCAGCCGTATTGATAAGCGCTTCAGAAATACCAGCTGAAAGTTCAGCGGCATTAGGAGTACCAGCAGTAGCCAGAGCCTGGAACGCCCTGATCATACCAACTACCGTTCCGAAAAGACCGACAAGTACCGATACCGAAGCGATCGTTGAAAGAGCTACAAGGTTTCTTTCAAGGAGCGGAACTTCAAGCATCATAGCTTCTTCGATAGCAGTCTGTACTTCCTGAAGTCTCTCTTCGGTTTCAAGCTGTTGATTTCCAGCGAGTACCTGATATCTTTCGAGACCTTGTTTTAAAATATTGGCAATCGATCCCTTCTGCTTATCGCATTCTGCCATAGCGCCTTCAACATCTCCGTCAGTGAGAAGGTTTTGTACTTTCTTTAAGAATGGTTCGATAGGACCTTTTCCTTTGGCTTTATTAAGTGATAATTGTCTCTCTATAGTATAGGTAATTACCATAATACTCAAAGCCATAAGAACAACAACAACAGGTCCGCCTAAGTAAATCGCCCCAATAAGGTTTAACGGAACCTTACCTGTTTCATCAAAGTTAGCGGGGTTACCGAAAACAAACATGAAAACCACGGCGGATACTACTAACGCAATTAAAACTAGTACTATTGTAAATGCAGATTGTTTCATTTAAAGTAAACCTCCTCGGTTAGTCAAAGGTTTTAATATTAATAAATATTTTTTAAAATTATTCTTTTTAAAAACTTATATGTAATATTTTATGAATAGCCGGTAAAAACCAATCAGCCCTAGGAAAAGCTTTTAATGGCTTCATCTAATGTAGCGTATGAATCGAATATTAAAGCTAGTTTTGTGATTACAAAAAGGTTTTCAAGGTTTTTATTGAGTTGGCAGATCTTAATGGTACCTTCCCTTTTAGAGTAGTTTGCGTGTGCAGAGATCAATACCCCGAGCGCGGTACTGTTTAAGTAAAGTACATCCCCCAAGTCTATAATAAGTTTCTTATTTCCCTGTTCCTGAAGTTTAGAAATCTCATCCTTAAGCTCGTCAGTTTCATCTCCACCTACGAAATTTCCCTTCGGCTTTAGGACAGCTATGCCGTCATGAAGGAGTTCGAGTTCTACTTTTGGCATATTTCAAGTAAATTTTTGGTTTGTTAAAATATATTAATATATCGAAAATATCAATAAACAAAAACCATATAACAATTTGATAATCAAGTTTTAAGGGGCAAAATCAGCATAATATGTTGCCAATCAGAACATGCAACAAATAACTACTTACCTATATCTTCTATAATCTTAGAGTTTATGTCCTCTATTTTGCCCATCCCATGAATATCCAGCACATTCCCTTTTCCATTATAATAATTCAGAACAGGAGCTGTAGAATTATTGTAAACGTCGAGACGATTTTTTATCGCTTCTTCGGTATCATCGCTTCTGCCGCGTCCGGTCATTCTGCGGATTATCTCGCTTTCATCGGCAGTTAAGGAAATAACTTTTGTATCGTCAAACCCTTTATTTTCGAATATTTTATCCAGAGCTTTAGCCTGCTCGAGAGTTCGCGGAAATCCGTCGAGAATAAATCCAGTTTCCTCGCCGGTAAGCGCATCATCAACTATCCCTATCATTATTTCATCCGGTACGAGGTCGCCTTTATCCATGATCTCCTTTGCCTTCAAACCGAGTTCAGTCCCGTCGGAAACGGCTTTTCTAAGAATATCGCCCGTAGAAAGATGTCTGAGCCCCAGTTTTTGCGCTAATAGTTTAGCCTGAGTCCCTTTACCAACTCCGGGGGGACCAAAAATAATAAGTCGGTGCATAAATAATAATTTGGTAAATTTAATTACAGGGATGATACTTTGTTTTCGGTAACTGCTAATTGACCACAAGCTGCGTTAATGTCCACACCACTACTGGATCTGAGGTTAACTACAACATCCCTAGCCCTCAACTCAGCAATAAAATCATTTATTTTCTCAATTAAAAGAGAATTAGTTTTGACTTTAGAGCCATCATTCGGGGCATTGTAGCGGGAAAGCGGTCCGCCAAGTTCAAAATCTATCGGGTGAAAGGGTATGATATTTATATTGCAGGGTATCATGCGGGATAATTTTTCGAGACGTTTAATATCGTTCTCCGTGTCATTCAGTCCGTCGAAGTAAATGTATTCGTATGTAACTTTATTGCCGGTCTTCTTATAAAAATACACAAGCTCCTCGTACAGATCGGGTAGACGGTTCTTTACCGACGTAGGAATGATCGCTTCACGTATGCCATTGTCAGTCGAATGAAGCGACAGCGCGAGCTTAACATTTTTAATACTTGTATTTTCCGGGAGAGTGATGTCATCAGCGAATTTTTTGATCTTACCTTTGAAGCCGACGGTCGAGATGGTGATCTTTCGCGATGGTATCTGCAAACCGAATTCGGACGTGAGTATTTGCAGCGCATTTAGCATGTTGTCATAGTTAAGGAACGGCTCGCCCATTCCCATAAAAACGAGGTTGGTTGGAATGGTACCGGTACATTTGATAACGCCATACACCTGGTTGATTATCTGGCTTACGTCGAGATTCTTTTGGAAGCCCATCTTGCCCGTAGCGCAGAATTCACACCCGACGTTACAGCCTACCTGCGTGGAGACACAGACGGTATGCCTCCTGCCTTCGTTGATGAGCACGGTCTCTATTTTGAGATTGCCCGTGACCTTTGAAGAAGTCGCGCCGGGGAGTTCGAAGAGGAATTTCTTCGTATTGTAAAGCTCCGACTCGCTTATCTTGTCCAGCTTTAGCGCGGGTATCTCGAACTCTTCGTTCATCTTAGCCTTAAGCGAACCGGGTATGCCGATAATGTCGCCTATCTCAGTTACGCCTTTCGAGTGAATGGAATCGAATATCTGGCGCGCGCGGAACTTCTGCTCCTTTGCTTCGACGAGATAGCCTGTGAGCTCGGATAATGTGAGATTTAGGAGATTAAGCTTCATGAGAGTAAAAAATAAGTATTATTAAGTTTAAAATGTACCAAATAAAAATTAAATTTATTGATAAAATAATCCGATGGAAACGGTTACTTCAAATCTAATTCCCAGACTCACTCCCCTGCTCGGTGAATGGACCGGGGAAGGAACGGCGCAATTTCCCACAATAGACACGACAGGCTATACAGAGGAGATGGTTTTTATAAAGGATGATTACAAGGACGTGATACATTACGAGCAGAAGGTACTTCATAAGACAGGCGACGAGAGGGACGGCAAACTCCTTCACTGGGAAGCCGGCTATATCCTTTTTAAGGAGGGTAAATTGTTTTTGATTAATTCCCAAAGTAACGGACGTGTGGAGGTAATGGAGGGCGAAGTAAATGTGAATGGAAATGAACTTATAGCGGAGTTTAGGAGTACACTATACGGAAATGACAGTAAGATGATATCTTCATCCCGAAGATATACATTAAATGACGAAGCGCTGGAATATACGCTCGACATGACTACTTCGACTGCGAAAAACCCGGGGAATCATCTAAAATGCACATTGAAAAGGGTTTTTCCTAAATAGACGAATTTTTAAATGAGTATTTTGTTATAAGGAAATGTGTGTAAAATAAACGGATATACGAATGATAGACCATCAAATAGTTAACCCTGAACTCGACCGCACGATAATCTTCGTCCACGGACTTGCATCAAACCGGAACAGTTTCGCTCCCTGCATAGAATATTTCAAAAAAGATTACAGGATATTCGCGCTCTCGATGAGAGGTCACGGAAGGTCCGAACGCCCGCAGCCCGAATCGCAGGACTCGTATTGCGTGAGAGAGATGGCTGATGACGTAGCGGAAGTAATAGAAAAGTACGGATTGGATTCGTTTCATTACGTCGGGCATTCTATGGGCGGAATAATCGGCTATGAGCTTCTCGGCAGGAACGCGGATCAGTTCAAAACATTCACGGCGTGCGGGTCGCCCGCCGAGATAAGGATACCCGGATGGATAGCATTGGCGGGAACATTACCGCTGAGGGCGCTTCCGGAGAAGACTCTCAGATCGACTGCCGGCGAAGTTATATCGAGGTTTTCGGGTAAGACGGAGATATCAAAAAGGATATTAAAGAATGAAGTGGTGCCTTATATAAACTGGAGAGTAATGCGCCACTGCATGGTAAACCTGAGCAACTTCTCCTACCTGAATGTACTGCAGAAAGTGAAACTTCCCTTTCTGCTGATACACGGACAGCATGATATATACAACATCTACATTAAACCGGTATTAAGGATAATGAAAGGGCGTGAGGATTTTTATTACGAGCACATGAAGGGCGCAGGACACAACGCACACCTGGACTTCCCGGACACTTTCAACAGCACGATAGAGAAGTTCATCAAAAAATACGAGTGATCTCTTCGTCAATTATTTTACAAGCGTCATCTTTTTTGTATCAGAAAAACTTCCTGCAGTAAGCTTATAAAAGTACACCCCGCTCGCCAAAGCCGAGCCGTCAAAATCAACCGAGTATTTTCCGGTCGTCATAAAGCCGTCAACAAGAGTAGCCACGAGCTCCCCCGCCGTATTATAGACTTTGAGCGTAACGTTCGTATTTTCCAGAATGCTGAAATCTATCTCCGTACCCGGGTTGAAGGGGTTCGGGAAGTTCTGCTCTAATTCATATGAATCGACGACTAATGGCGGTGTTCCCGGTCCGGTCAGCGTATAGTGGTCAATCCATACATGATCAGTTGAGATTCCAAGGCCTCCCCCGGCTCTATGAAAGTATTGAATACCGAAGTAGATATTCTGCCCGGCATATTTTGAAAGGTCATAGCTTTTTTTATGCCATGAGCCGACAGGTCCATCCACTTTGAAAAAGTCGATGGTTTCAAAAGTCCATGGAACATTATCCACTGTGGAAACGGTAATATATAGGGTGTCTTTGAATGTCCTGTCCACTGCTCCGCACCAAAACGTTATCGAATCCCCCACGACAATATTCTCCAGTTTGGGAGTGATGAGCCAGTCATCAGTCAGCCCGTATGCATTTGCATCCTCGAAATTGAATCTCCAGAAGTTAGTACCATTCTGAGGTGCCTGTGTACCCAGCGTTACAAATTCGAATGTCGGCAATACGTGCATCACGGGCGCTCCGCTGGAATCACGGTTGACGTATTTCCATCCCAGGCTGAAAAAATCCCCGTCGAAGCTCTCCTCCCATTTAATAATATTTTGAGAAAAGAGTGATTGTGTAAAAAACAGGCATAATATTATCAAAACTTTTCTCATAAGTCCCCCATAAATTTGATCTTCAGCCGTTGTTTAAATCCCTGCAGATATTCGATCGCATCCTTTGTCGTCTTTATACCAAGGGGCGGGGACATTTTTTCAATAGCGGCAGCCAGCCCAATGAAATCTTCCTGAAACTCAGTCAAAGGGAAATTAAGATAAAAATTCTTGTCGGCATCGTAAGGAAGCGCCCTCGGTTTGGGGGTCGGCCATGTGCTCACGTCACGTATGGTGGAGCGATTAAATATCCCCAGGAAGTCCGGCGCACTGAGGTCTCTCAGAGTGATATTCGGCATACCGTATTTTTCACACATTGTCTTTATCATCGAGCTGTGACGCAGTGTATCATTATAGACAGTATTGGAATCTATATACGCAGAAACAAAGACTGCCGGCACTCTTCTGCCTGAGCGGTTAAAAGTGAAATCCATTTCGCCCGCAGGCGCATTGACATAAGGCGGGATTGCCGGGGGCGGCTGTACGTGGTCGTATGTACCCCCATGTTCATCATACGTAATAAGGAGCAGTGTATTCTTCCAGTTATTACCTGTAGTGCTGTTTGAGTTCTTTATTGCCGTATATACATCGTTTATTAATATCTCTCCGGCAAGCACGTTGGACGGAGTGAAGAAGTTTCCGAACAACGAATCCGGCGGGTGTTCGTCGTTATGCTTTATGAATAATCTCGGTTCGATAAAGGAATATTTCGGGAGTGTTCCGTCTCTCACATCTTTTTTGAAGCGGTCCATGTAAGCAAAGTTAGTGGTGGTATATTTTACCAGCCTCGGAAAATGCACCAATAGCGAAAGTGGAATTATATCAATCGGGTCGAAGTATATTCTCCATGAGATACCCGCGTCCTGAAACCTGTCATAAATTGTCGTCGAAAAATTCACTAACCACTTTTCATAAGGTGAATTATTCACATATCCCCATGAAGATGCCGCGTCAAAAAAGGAACGGTTGCAGAATGTCTGGCTTGGGACTCCGCAATACCAGTTATCACAAACAACAAAACTCTTTGCAAGCGTGCTTATCACAGGAACTGCATCAGGCGGAAAACAGCCCATGATTATCTTGTACTCATAATATTCCGGGAAACGCCCGGCTCCGTTGCGGAAAGTATTCACGTAATCCAGTACCGCACCGTTAAGCGGATATACGGCAGGTAATGGAAACGGCAGATTATAGGGCGGAAGCATATTGGACACCGAAAGAAACCTGTTAGTATCCGGTATTACCGTCCCGAAAAGCTGTGTATTGATATGCGGATATTCCTCACCCGGATCGGGGTTTGGGTTTGTCATTACATATTCTTTATGGACATATACGCTATCTACAAATTCCGATGAATCCGCATACGGCGGAATGGGGTTACTGAGATTCTTATCAAAAACCCCGTTGAAGTTTTGCCCCGGCGGGATACCGTTCTCATAGAGATAGCCGAGCATATTATCAAAAGAGCGGTTCTCCATCATCAATACCACGACATAATCGAATTTATCTATATTTACCTGTGCGGATATTGGAGCCCAAATTGAAGCAATAAGAATAATAACAAAAGCGGTAATTTTTCCCTTCATAAATCCTCTCTATAGGTTGTTTAGGTAATAATAGCAATTGGTGAGTGAATATTCAAATTACAAAATTAAAAACAACACGTAAAATCACTTCTTGCAATAATCCGGTCAATATTGTAATTTCCTAACATAAAATAAAAGATATGAGCATTATAGCAGTAAAATGTCCTTCATGCGGAGCCTCTTTGAATGTACCGGACGATAAGGATTTCGTAAAGTGTGAATTTTGTGAGTCAACAGTGAGAGTTCGAGAAGCAGTCCGCCTCTATACAGAAGCTGATATCCCCGACTGGCTTATCCTTGCGGATTCGGCAATGAAAATGAATAAAGTAAGTGAAGGGCTTCACTATTATATAAAGGTCCTCGAAGTAGATGCAAAAGTCGCGCGTGCGTGGCTCGGCAGAGCAGAAGGAACAGGAAAACTATTGCTGAATAACATTACCGCTTCACTAAATACACCCGCGGGAGGGACACAGGTGATCCAGGGCTTCGATGGAAATTCCCATGTAGTAACTGCTAATATTTCCAGCGGAAGAACCGTTTATCTAAGAAATACATCGGGGCAGTTCAAAGACCTGAACCAGATCTTTGCAGAGATCGGCAAAGCATTCAGCGGTAAGAATTATTATGATTCGGGCTCGATAAAAACGGCATTCACTGCCTACAACGATTACCTTGCTGAAATAAAAGCTTATATTAACAATGCCGAGCAATTCGCCCAACCAATGGAAATAGAAGAGGTAAAGACAAAAGCCGTATCAATATATATAGAAATAATCGATGGGTTATATAATCGCCTAAAATCGGCATATTCCGACAGCTACCTTTCAATGTCAGACCTTTTTCCGGGATACCTGGATTTCACAACAGCCTATCTTACCGACCTGGAGGATCTGCGAAAAGAAAATCCCAATAATCTCGATCTCACCCGCATACTATACAGGATAAGCAGTGAGAACCATAAAACCGCCGATGATTTTCTAGCCGTACCGGGTACAGTCGATGCCCGATTGACAGACTATAGGACACAGATGAAGCAAAAGGAAGATCTGTATATGAGTGAGCTCGAAGCCGCGGTAAAAAAGTCCTGAGTACTGCCGGAAAGGAAATTATACATCAAGAAGAAAAGTTTTAAATTTACTATCACTGAAAATTTAATTATCTTAGATTCAGGAAGAGTTATAAACCGATTTTAAGATTTTAATATGTCCCTGGATCTAAACGTTCTCAATCCCGAACAAAGAAATGCAGTCGAACAGATAGACGGTCCATGCATGATCATCGCGGGTGCGGGAAGTGGAAAAACAAGAGTCCTCACTTACAAGATAGCACATCTAATAAACTCAGGGATAAGTCCATTCGAAATACTTGCACTTACATTTACCAACAAGGCGGCAAATGAAATGAAAGACCGTATAGCCGGACTTGCGGGTGAAGACTCACAAAAGATATGGATGGGAACCTTCCACTCTATCTTTGCGCGGATGCTGAGGATAGAAGCAGAGAAGATCGGCTACACAAGAAACTTCACAATATATGATTCCGACGACTCGGTCAGCCTGGTCAGGCAGATAATGAACGAAATCGGTATTCCAACGGAAAATCCTTCACCAAAAGCAATTCATTCGCAGATAAGTAACTTAAAAAACAAGCTTATACTGCCACAGGAATTTTCTATGTCGGCAAGGACTTTCTTTGAGCAGAAGGTAGATATGGTATATGAGCCATACCAAAAAGCTCTCCAGAAGAACAATTCCATGGACTTCGATGACCTGCTTATAAAACCGATAGAATTATTCAAAGTGTATGAAGAAGTGTTGGAGAATTACAGCGACAGGTTCAAGTATATACTTGTCGATGAGTACCAGGACACAAACCGCGCGCAGTATTTAATAGTAAAGATGCTTTCGCAAAAACATAAGAATGTTTCGGTCGTAGGTGACGACGCGCAGTCGATATATAAATGGAGGGGCGCGGAGATACAAAACATATTCGATTTTGAATCGGACTTTCCTGAGAGGAAGCTATTCCGCCTGGAACAAAATTACCGCTCCACAAAAAAGATATTATCGCTGGCAGATGACGTTATAAAAAGGAATACTCATCAGATATCAAAAGAGCTGTGGACTGAAAATCACGACGGTGAGCCGGTGAAGATGATGGAGACAATGACAGACAGAGATGAAGCACTGCGTATCGCGCGCTGTATCCTGGATGAAATACAAAAGAAGAAGCTTAACTTCAAAGACTTCGTCATCCTATATAGAACGAACGCACAATCGAGGGTGCTGGAGGACTCAATGAGGGATAACCGTATCCCGTATATAATAGTAGGCGGTGTAAGATTCTATCAAAGGAAAGAGATCAAAGATATATTGTGCCACTTTAAAGCTATCGTAAATCCCCGTGATAACGAGGCTCTTATACGTGTTCTTAATCTAAGGGAAGGAATCGGAAAAACTACAATAGATAAGTTAAAAATGACAGCGGAATCGGAGGGAGTGCAGATGTATGACGTGCTTCAGAATAAGGACCTGCTGGAAGCGCTAACTCCAAAAATAAGAAATAAACTGCTGTGGCTGACGGAATTCGTCAATAAATACATATCCCTGGAAAAGGAGATGGGACTGTCTGAAGTTACGCGAACAATTATAGATGAAGTCGGTATATTAAGGTCCCTAAAGGCAGAAAACACACTGGAAGCCGATGAAAGAATAAATAATGTACAGGAGCTGATCTCCGCAATAGCGGAATTTGACGATATAGCGGAAGAGCCCACGCTGGAAAACTTCCTGCAGGAGGTTTCACTGGTTGCGGATATAGACACGCTGGATGACAAAAAGAACGCCGTAACCCTTATGACAATTCACTCGGCAAAGGGGCTGGAATTCCCGGTCGTATTCATCACCGGGCTGGAAGAGGGACTATTCCCTGTTGGCGGAGCTACTCTATCCGAGGATGAGCTGGAAGAGGAGAGACGGTTATTCTACGTCGCTATCACACGTGCGGAACAGAGACTATACCTGAGCCATTCGAACCAGAGGTACAGGTTTGGAACGCCTTCATACCAGATGAAGTCACGCTTTATTAAAGAAATCTCGGAACATATATCGAGTGACTTCGAGCATGACGGACTAAATCTCAAATCCGGCTACGTAAAGTCCAAAGGCAAACCAAAATCATCTTCACAGCCGAGCGCGATCCGCTATGAATATTACGGTTCAAACGGAAACGGTAATAGAAGGAAGAGCTATAACTTCGAGAATGACGACAAATTCCCCGAAGTAAAGGAAGGTGTACACGTAAATCACAACACCTATGGCAAGGGAACGGTGCTTTCGACGGACGGCAAGGGACTGGATAAAAGAGCGGAGATATATTTTGATGACGTGGGACTCAAGAAGATCATACTGAAGTACGCTAAAATGACGATACAGGAATAAATCTAAATTATAATTATATGGCATACTGGCTTTTAAAAACAGAACCTTCCGTTTATTCATACGACGACCTGGTAAAAGATAAGAAAACCGTATGGGACGGTGTTGCAAATCCCACAGCGCTGAGGCACATTAGGAGCATCAAGAAAGGCGATCTTGTATTCGTATATCATACCGGCGACGAGAAACAAATGGTCGGAATAGCGACCGTAACGTCCGATCCCTACCCCGACCCAAAGCAAAAGAACGAGAAGTTAGTTGTATTCGATATCAAACCGAAGAAAAAGCTCAAACGCCCTGTCACACTAAAAGAGGTCAAAGCTATAAAGAAGTATGCTCAGTATGACCTCGTCCGTCTCCCCCGCGTCTCCGTCATGCCCGTCCCGGAGAAGTACTGGGAAGATTTCATCAAAATGAACGAAAAATAGATTTCCCATAAAAAAAGCAGTGCCGGAAAACCGGTACTGCTTTAGTGAGGCTTATGTTAATAAGCCGAGGGGTAAATCTTTTTCACTCAACCTTCTATAAGGATAAAGAACGAAACACCTGATAAAATCTTAATCGATTTATAACAAAGATAGCATTATACGGTATCCGTGGCAAAGAATTTTTTTCCAAAAAGTAACCGGAATTTAGGCTGTTTTTGGAGGGGAGATTTCCCGGAAAGCCCAATTTTATGGGTGAAAAATCGTTCCGAATGTAGTCAAAATAACATAAAAAAAGACACTCTGCCTACCACTACAGAGTGTCTTCGGTTGGTAATTGGAGGTAAGAAATGAGAAATATGCAAAAATATAAACAAAAAAAACGATTTACAAAATCCCGTTTTTTTTACATAATTAATATTTTTTGTTTTCCCTACATATAATATCATCCCAATAAACTTGACCAAAATAAAAAAGGAAAGACATCAAGTTGTCTTTCCCATAACCATATTATTTTACTATAGAGGAAGTTCTTATGTAATGACCAATCGGTCTGCTACGTAGTTTAATGCTTTTACAAGAAGCTCGTACCTATCGTCCTTTGCATCCGATCTCAAAGAGGCTTCCCTAACACTTTCCGAAGCCCTGATCACCACGGCAGATATTTCATTCAAAAATTCATCCGGAATTTCTTCATCCGACTGGTAATTTCTCAGCAGTCCTATTGCTTCGTCTATGCTTATAATAGTTTTCTCGAGATAGGGTTTTACATCCGACTTTTCCACTTCGTTATAATTAACAGCGGATCCTTTTAAGAGGGTAAGGATATCGATCATCCTTTCGGAAAAGGAAGGGGGATCGCCTTCGTCACTACCTCCGCAGCCACTGAGCGCCGGCATGGATAAAAGAATCACAAGAGCAAATACGAACAATTTTCTCATCACATCCTGGATTAGTTGCTTTGATTTTTCAATATTAACATAAATAAATAACTAATTCAAAACAATTCGAGAAAACCAGTTCATTCAAGGTGATCATATTGTATCAGCTCCCATTTAAAATTCTCATGATAAAAGGCAAGCTCGCATATGACCTTTTGATCTTTGCATTCTACTACAAAATGAGTAACCGGGTTGCCCCCTTCCTTTAGACGCCACTTATTTACAAACGTGGTAACTTTGTAAATAGTGTTTTTGCGTTTAAATCTTATAATATTTACCCGTGTGTGATCAAAGTGGGCGATCACTTCAACAGGCTCGAAGGTCTCGTATCTCATAGGGATAATATACCATAAATAATTATGGCAATCAACTACCTCCAATTTTCCTTTTCCTGAGCTACAAGATCTATAATGTTAATACGTTCTGGCAGCTCAAAGTAACCTTTATCTATTTCATTGCACAGGATATCGAATACACGGGTCAGACCTTCGAAACCATCCGGGTCATTGTCTTTAAATAAGGTAGGCAGGTGATGACCATTGCGGTCCTCACGTCCTTCAAATTCATACTCAATACGCATTAATTCCTCCGGTGTATATCGCACATATTCCGGGATAAGTTTATTGGCAACTTTGTGATATATCTGCTGGTGTGTGCCGTTTATCACATTTATCCAGTATGGATTGCCATTGCACATATTTCCAACTGCGCAGGCACAGGGTTCACCATGAACCAGGTGACCATGGAAAAAGGCTTTTATTAAAATTCCGGCGGTTTCTTCGAGACGATGCTGCATGGTAGTTGTGTGTTTAAAATTTTAAAAAAATTTTTAAATAAGCTTTCTCAAAGGGAGTTTCTCCAATTCGATTATCTTGTTATACATATCAGAGAGCTCATTATATCTTCCTGACAATTTCCTCTTTTTGCGGGGAAGATTTCTTATGAGCATACCAATGTGTTTAAGCTCTTCCTCGATCGCAAGCAGTTCAGCTTTTGTATCCAGAGCTTTACAAAGAGATCTAACTCTCTTTTCGGATTTGCTTTGTTTCATATTTACAAACTTTAAGAATGAATTAGTTTTATAAAACAAGATTTAAAACAAGCATCACTTTCTTTTGCCGGATCATCTTTAATTCGCCTTATCGATAGAATACACGATCCAACTATAGGATCGTATGACCTTGCAGTGATCTCCTTAATGTCCATTATTGCCTGATCTAATTGGTTTGAGTAATTTCTTAATTTCACTAAGCCGGTTTTTATCGGCGTGATACTCTTCGGGATCCCACGAATATGAAAACTCACTATCACCGGTAAGTTTCCATTTCTTGCTTTCCTCCATTTTCCAGAGTATCCAGTCGCGCTCAGCCTGCAATTCGGCTAGTTTTTCGGGTGGTAGTTTCATTTTGACTTAAATTATGCTTTCGTAATATTTACTGTTTTGGGTTTGCTTTAACCGTATTTTTTTCTATATTGAGGGTAAATATTACGTGAACTTCGTAATACAATCTACCGTAATTTATACGGTTTGTCAAGTCACAAAAACGTAATTATTACTATGGATATAAACAAGACTATCTCCACAAATGTTTATGCTTTACTAGGCAAAAGTTCGGTCACTCAAAAGAAGCTGGCATATGATCTGGGCATAAAGATAGACACCCTTTTTAATTATTTGAAAAACAGGGCAAAATGGGATACAAATGTGGTAAATTCTATCGCAAAATATTTTAATGTACCCCTGGACTATTTGTATGGAAACCCGGTGGGTATAAGTAATGAGGTTGAAGGTGACTCAAAAGCCAGGCGCGTGGCAGTACTAGGAAAGGTCGAATGCGGCATTCCTATCACAGCTCAGATAAATAATAATGCATTAGATCTCGAACATATACTCATTGATAATGTTGCGCGGTACAAGAATCCGTTTGTCCTTATCGCCGAAGGAGAATCCATGTCTCCCTTTATTAATCCTAAGGATTATATACTATGTATAGATGACGAAACAAAAATTAAAAACAAGGCGACCGTAGTTGTAAGCTTTAAAACAGAACCGGATAATTACGAGGCAAATGCAAAGTTATACTACGAGCTGGATGATTCGCATATTATGCTTTACTCAATAAACACGAAATTTCCACCAACTGTACATAAAAAGAGGGATGTTGCCCATGTATATAAGGTTATAAAGATCATACGAGAAGTGAAATAATTGTTTTTATTTATATTTAATCATATTTGCATCCCTACATAAAATTTTCATTACCCCCCAAAAAATCTACTTGACTTGTACTCCAAATTGTAGTATTTTTACTCTAAAGTTAGCCTAATACTAGTATTTGTGCTTTTATTTTAATGATTCATGTAATGGATAAAACTAAAACAATATTATTACTTCTAGGTATCACCCTTCTAATCGGTTTAGCAGGATGCTCTGCATATAGAGAGGAAGCCCTCGAAAGAATGCGTAAAGAAAAGAGGGAGAGTGAAGAAAGATCCGAAGAAAAGTATAATAAGAAAGAAGAAACCAAGACTTTTAAGGGGACCTCTTATACCGGCAAGACTGACGAGCAGATACTGGATGTACTAAAGAAGAAGAAGTTCAGAAACCTCTCATCGGGAGAAATGGATGAGCTAATGGACAGAGTAAAAGAATATTTGCATACTCCATATCTCTGGGGAGGTGAATCCAAAGATGGTATCGATTGCTCTTCTTTCGTACAGACTGTTATGAATATGGCACTTGGTGTAAAGCTACCGAGGACTTCCCTTGAGCAGTCTAAAATAGGTAACCAGATAGACCTAGGTGACGTAAGCCTGGGAGACCTGATTTTCTTTGATACGATGGATAAAGGGCATGTATCACATGTCGGCATTTATCTGGACGAAGGATTGTTTGTACATTCCGGATCCCGGACAGGAGTGGCGATCGCATCTTTAAACGATGATTTTTACAGTAAAACTTTCCTTTTCGCAAAACGGGTATTTTAATTCATCAATAGAGAAACAAAAGCAGTAAATCCTCTCCTCCTTAGCGGCTTATAGCCGCTTTTTTTATATGGTATAATATTTTCTCTTTAATATTTTCCGCTTAAAGTCTATGTTAATAAATCTTAACGAAATCATGAACTTTATAAGGAAAATTGAGATATAGCATTATTACTCCCTTAATTATAATATTAATACTAGTCAGTGTTAATATTTGCTATTCAGATAACATTGAAATTGTTTACACTTCTCCAATAGATGGTGCAAAGTATCTTCGCCCGGAAGAAACAATTATAATTTCGGCAAACAAACCGATCAATGAAAGCACCATAAGTACCAGCGGTATCATCGATGTGTCAGGCAGATTGAAAAACAATTACACCGGTACTACTTTTTTATCGAGTGACGGTAAAACAATAATCTTTAAGCCAAGTTCTTACTTTATGTGGTCGGACACCGTGACAGTTAATATTAACAACGGTATTAAAACTACAGATGGAGAAAATCTTAACCCAAAGTCGATCACATTTATAATCAGAGATAACCCTGACCAGATTCGACCGTTTAATTCTTTCCAATCGGAATTTGAAGGCAAAACTTATAGACCGCTATTTTACCAAAACAATTTAGATGATCCCCTACCGGCTGACTTTCCCCGGATCAGTATAGTAAATAGTTTTAACCCATCATACGGCAGGTTATTTTTTACGAACTTTAACATGGCGAATTTTAATGGAGGGAATAACCATGAGGAATCAATACAGTATCCTCAAGAAGATTATATTACTATAACACCCAATCCATATCTGATAATATTCGAAAATTCAGGCGACGTATATTATTACAAAAGGATCGAGCCTTATGCAACGGATTTCAAGAAGATCAGCGCAGACAGGTTCGTTTACAATAATGTTAAGACAAGCAATTATTACATGTTTGACACCGATCTTAACTTTATTGACTCTTTTTATTGTGGGAATGGATACGAAACGGATCAGCATGATCTGCAATTTCTTGACAACGGGCATTTTGTGTTGATGAGCTATGATCCGGTAATAATAGACATGAGTAAAATCGTTCAAGGAGGGGATACAAATTGTTCTGTTTTAGGACTTGTTATACAGGAGCTGGACAATAATAAAAATGTCATATTTCAATGGAGAAGCTGGGATCATCTGGAGATAACAGAAGCTACTCATGAAAACATGACAGCGCCGAAATTAGACTATGTTCACGGTAACTCACTTGAATATGATTATGATGGAAATTTAATCTGCTCATTTCGGCATACGGACCAGATAATCAAAATAAACCGTGTTACAGGTGATATTATGTGGCGGCTGGGCGGAAAGAAAAACCAGTTCACATTTATAAATGATCCGATAGGTTTCTCTCATCAGCATGATGCCAGAAGAATAGCCCCGGGGCGTATAACACTTTTCGATAACGGTAATTTCCACAGCCCGCCCTATTCAAGAGCGATAGAATACGAACTGGACGAAGTAAATAAAACTGCTACACTTGTATGGCAGTTTGATCACAATAAAGAGGTCTTTGCATTTGCAATGGGTAATACTCAAAGGCTATCTAACGGTAATACTATAATTGGCTGGGGAGCCGCCGGTTACCCAAATATTACGGAAGTTGACCCACAGGGTAATATCCTTTTTGAGATGGCAAACCAGGATTCACTATGGTGTTACCGCGCATTTAGATTTACTTTTGATCAGCCGGAAAATCCGATTCCAGAGACATATAATCTTGGACAAAATTATCCTAATCCGTTTAACCCGACAACAACGATAAGCTTTAATATACCTTTACAATCGAATGTAAAATTATATGTGTATGATATACTGGGACGGGAAGTAGCCAAACTCGTCAACCAGGAACTTAATCCAGGTAATTATAACATACTGTGGAATGCTCAAAATCTTTCGAGTGGAGTTTATTTCTACAAACTGATCGCTAGCGGTTTTGTAGAAACAAAAAAGATGGTTCTTTTAAAGTAGGGGGAATTAAACAATTCTTTTAAAAGAATGTCAAAATTAATAAACCATAAAATTTTTTAGTATGAAAAGACTTTTTATCTCCCTATTTGTCTTATTTAATTTTACATTTTTCTTCTCTACATCTAATGCGGGTAATCTAAGTCTCGTTTATATTTCTCCGCAGCCTGATTCCAAAGATTGTAACCTAAATGAAACAATAATTTTCAGCGTATTCGAAGAGATAAATCCATCCTCGATCAATAATAACCTGGTAATTGTAACAGGTAATCTGAGTGGTCCCCATCCGGGTACTCTCTTTATTGCCGGAGACAAAAAAACCCTAATATTCAAACCCGATACCCCATTTTCCTATTCTGAAACCATTAGCGTTGAGATTGGAACCGGTATAAGTACGGTAAATGGGAATGATATCTTTCCGCATACGTTTTCTTTTTCAACCAGAAACCAACGGACAGTCACCGATTTCTTAAATCTGGATCCAAATGAAACCAGAATCCCTTACCAGAATGTTGATTTTAAGCTATTTTCACCACCACTGGATAATCCTGAGTCAGAACCCACAGCTTTTGTAACGGATAATACTAATCCATCCCATGGTAGAATTTTCATTTCGGGATTTAGAAACGACATTGCATATACACCCTATCTTACGATTTATGATAATAATGGGACTCTATTATTCTCCAGAGCCACTAACGGTCCGAGTGTGGATTTCAAAAAACAACATAACGGTACCTTCTCATACTTCAGTTTTGTAACAAATAAATTTTATGTTCTCGATTCAGATCTGGCCTTGATTGACTCAGTTACTCCGGGAAATGGATATCCAACGGATCTGCATGAACTCCTCATAACAAAAGAGGGTTCAATGTTTATTATGAGCTATGATACCTTGCAGATTGACATGAGTCAGATTGTAACCGGAGGCGACACATCTGCGCTGGTTGCCGGTCTCGTTGTACAAGAACTCGACAAGAATAAGAACGTTGTCTTTCAATGGAGAAGCTGGGAAGAGATGGAGATCACCGATGCCAGATATGAAGATTTTACTGCAGAAAGAATAGATTATGCTCATGGTAATTCGATCGAACCTGATTATGACGGCAACCTTATCATCTCTTCCAGACATCTCGACGAAATCACTAAGGTCAATCGAAAAACCGGAAAGATCATGTGGAGACTAGGTGGAAAGAAGAACGAGTTCACATTTATTAATGATGATAGAGGATTTTCACATCAGCACGATGTGAGACGAGTCGCGCCCGGCAGAATCACTTTGTTCGATAATGGAAACTACAATAATCCACCGTATAGCAGAGCGGTTGAATATGAATTAGATGAAGTTAACAAAACTGCAACCCTTGTCTGGCAATTTGATCATAATAAAGAAGTGAATGGGTTTGCAATGGGAAATGTACAGAGATTATCAAACGGTAATACTTTTATCGGTTGGGGATATACCCAGCCAAATGTAACCGAGGTTACCCCCCTAGGTAAGATTGTTTATGAAATGTCACTTGACCCCGGCTTTGTATCCTACCGGTCATTCAAGCAAACTTTTAATCAACCCGACTCTCCATATCCGGATGACTATGTGCTTAATCAAAATTATCCGAATCCATTTAATCCAAGCACTGTTATTACTTTTAATATACCCCGGCAAACAAAAGTATCATTAAAGGTTTATGATATATTGGGTAGGGTTGTCTCGGTATTGATCAATAGCGACCTGTCAGCCGGTGAACATTATGCGCAATTTAATGGATCTAACCTCACTAGCGGAGTTTATTTTTATAACCTTGTGACCGATACATACTCGGAGACAAAGAAAATGATACTGCTAAAGTAGTTGTATTTTATATTGAAATAAGAAGTGTATTGAGTTAAATTAGCAATAAGGAAAAAGATAGTTCTTTTTCCTTATTGCTTGAATATCAAGCATTTAAACTACAGAGAGTTGCTCGAGTGGTTGAAGAGGCACGCCTGGAAAGTGTGTATGGCAGCAATGTCATCGCGGGTTCGAATCCCGCACTCTCTGCAATAAAAACCGATGAGTAAGCCCGTCCTTAGAATCCTTAAATTCCCGCTTTACCTGGTCCTTTTTTTGCTATTCGTATTCATTACTTACATTGCATACGGATATTTTATTTCGGAGATCTACGACTTTCCCGAACCAAAGCCCTTCACAGGAGACCGGCTATACAACCCATACGACAATCTGTATCCGCACTGGTACAAAGCAAATTTTCACGCACATTCTCATGCATGGGGAGGTCTCACTAATGGAAAGCAGACCGAAGAAGAAGTAATCCAAAAATACAGGCAGGAAAATTACGATCTCATCTATTTATCAAATTATCACAAAATATATCTGACTTACCCGCCGGGAAATCCATCCTCTCTTTCAGTATATGAGCACGGATACAATACAACCAAGGCTCACAGACTTGTATTCGGTGCGGAAAGTCCTTCCTATTTCGATATACCTATTTACCTAAATACCAGCGCAAAGCAGTATCTCATTAATGAACTGAAGAAGGATTCGAAAATGCTGGCGATAGCTCACCCGGCATTTCATAACGGACATACTACGCACGAACTTCGTTACCTGTCCGGATATGACCTGATGGAAGTCCTTAATCATTATAGAGTGTCAGATGTTTACTGGGACTCAGCACTATCATCCGGTAAAGCTGTCTGGCTAATCTCCGATGATGATACACACGATATAAATGATCCGGTCGAAACAGGCGTATGCTGGACGCTGGTCAATTCTCCCGATAAAAATGCTGGCGACATCATGAACTCATTAAAGACCGGGAAAGCAGTCGGACTTAAAGGAAAAAATTTTGAAAATCCGCTTATGCTGGAAAGTGTGACTATCGATTCGATGACAGTTAATTTCAAATTCAATATCCCGGCAGACATCAAGCTCATCGGCGACAATGGTATAGTAAAAGCAGAAGCAGATAATAGCGATAGCATCTCATATACATTTAAACCCGAGGACTCATACTTGCGTGCAGTCGTGAATACCCCCGACTCTTTATCATTTCTTTATCTGAATCCGGTAATACGCTATGACGGAGGCGCACCTCCTTCAAATCCATTCACGGCAAAAGTAAATTATTTCCAAACATATTTGATCCGTGTACTAATTCTGATCCCCTATCTGGTCCTTATATATTTTATTTATAGAAAGATTCGAAATAAGAAAAGAAAAAATTCTTATATTTAGCTTAATATAATCCTTCGAAACAGGTAAATTATAAAATGCTCACGCTTTTTAAGGACAGAACAGCATTATATATATTACTTGCGGGAACAATCGTAAGAATTATTACCTCCATTATTGTCCCTCCGGGGTTTGATGAATCTTACTACGGATGCTATTCCTTTCACCCTGCGTGGGGATATTTTGACCATCCTCCCATGGTTATGGCAACTGCCTCGATTGGATTATTCCTTACCGGTACTTTTACTTCATTTACACTCCGTTTTGGCGCACTGATCATTTATATAATTTCTCTAGCGCTTGTCTATGATATTGCAAACAGACTGTCAGATCAAAATTCAGCCAGAATAAGCCTGATACTTGGATCTATTATCCCCTACTTCCTTATTGGCATGGGAGCATTTGTTATACCTGATAACGCATTCGGCTTATTTATGTTATTATTTATCATGAGCCTTGTGCGATTAAAGGAAACCGGGAACACAAAATACTTTTTGCTGACCGGGACATGGTTGGGTCTTGCATTCCTTTCAAAATACCATGCAGTCCTCCTTCTCGGCGGACTTTTCTTTTTACTTATTTTCTATAAGGATTGGAGAAAATATCTGCTAAGTCCTTACCTGTATATTGGAATACTGTTGAGTGTGCTGATCTTCTCGCCCAATATATACTGGAACTACGAGCATAACTGGGTTTCATACGCTTACCAGTTCAGTAAAAGCACAGGTGTAACCAACTTCTCCTTGAATACATTCCTGCAAGGAGTTTTTGTGCAAGGCGGATACCTCCTTCCATGGGTAATGATAGTTCTAATAATTGCCCTTTTCAGAGCCAGAAAAGACCCCCAATTAAATTGGATCATTCCGTTTGCCGCGCTCCCTATTATTGCATTCACACTGGTAGGAGCAACACGGCAGATCATGCCTCACTGGCCGATGCCCGGATACCTCGCTGCAATATTAATCGCCGGAGTATGGATCGGGAAATGGTCTATCGGAAAGCAAAAATTATTCTTTTACAGCACTGGAGGAGTTACGCTCGCCGCTCTTATAATAGTAAACATACAGGCTCTAACAGGATTTTTACCTATCGAAAAAACTCCGGATGTTACTCTCGACGGGCAGGGATGGGAAGAGGTTTATTATAAGATTAATTCCATGAGAATAATGGGTGACCGAACAACATTTATTTTTACTCATAAGTGGTTCCTATCGGGTGAGTTCGACTTTGCTTCAGGTGGTAAGTATAACGTCTTTGTTTTTAATGATGAAGCTCCTTACAGTTATGCATTCTGGGATAAGACGAAAGACAACATTGGCAAAAATGCGCTATTCATTACAACCGACAGATTTCACGATGACCCGACTGAGTTGTGTAAAGACTATTTTACTGAATTCGAGCTCCTTCAAACCGTTCCTACATACAGAGGGGGCAGTGAAGCACAGATATTCGAGATTTGGCTTTGCAAAGGCCTGAAAAAACCCTTTCCCAATCCTTACTCAAAATACATAAATGAGTAACGTGCTTGACAAAATATTCTCGCTAAAAGGCACTTTCCTTAAATTCGCACTCGTCGGGATAAGCGGGATCGCAGTGAACCAGGGGTTATTGGCCTTACAGGTAGATTATTTAAATATCGATCTAAAGGTCGCATCGATAGTTGCTATCGAACTCTCGATACTGAATAATTTTTTATGGAATAACATCTGGACATGGAAGGAAAGGAAAAAGCATAACGTCTGGATAAGACTTTTGCGTTATCATATGGTTACTGCCTTTTCCGGAGGAGTTAATTACATTACCCTCCTCGTGCTGACTGATTCAGCAGGGATGCATTACCTCATCGCAAACCTAATTGGCATAGGACTTGGTATGATAATTAACTTCGCGCTAAATCATTTATGGACGTTCCAAAAAAAAGAATCAGAAGCCTAGACTACTCCCCCGCCCATTAGAAGCCTTACCGCGCCAAACAATGCCGCAACCAAACACATTATCAACCCGGCTATAGATCCATTCTTGTTACCCTTCTCAACAGCTATTCCTACTATACCCAGTATCACACCAACGCCTGCAAAAGGTATATTGATCCAGTTAAATGCGCCGAAGCACGGTATAAACCCAAATATCATTCCAAGAATAGATAATGATCCCCAAATAATGTTAAGAGTGTTCATATATTAGATTTTCTTTTTAAGGATTTTTGAAATATAAATATTATAAATACGATTTGATTTAAAACAAGAATTGAAAAAAGTGGGATAGCCGCTTCATTAACAGAACCGCCGGAGAAATTTCCCTTTGCAAGACTGACGAAGCTTCTCGTCATACCGCAAAATGCACATGTTCCTTCATGATGACCCTGAAGCATTGATGATGCGCCGTATATAAGATTTTCGTCTGCAAATATTAAAAAAGCAAACATGAATAGCATTACAGAACTAAATAAGATCCAGAGAATGGAGTAAGCTCTTTTGAGGTCATTTTGAAAAGTAGTGCGCAATGATAACTATTTTTTTACGAAGATCATTCTGTATAAAAGTAGGATTATTACAGCACCCGCAAATGCTCCGAAGAAGCCGGCTGTATCACCCTCTGAATAAAGCCCTATCCATCTACCCAGATAGGTAAACAAAACTGAACCTCCTATACCAAGAAGGATCGTGAAGATGCATCCGTGCTTCTCTTTACCCGGCACAATAAACCTTGCAAGGGCTCCCACAACAAGTCCGATAAGTATAGTCCACAATAATGATAACATAAAAGAAGTTTTTATTTATACAATATACCAAAAAAATCGGAAAATTTTTACCTGACAAAAATTATGATGTTATAAATTTATTTCTTATTTTAGTGAGCCGGGTACTATCCCGATTTCTTACATGGACAAAGACGTCAAAAGAAACGTCGTACACTATTTTATTTCTGATATAAGCGTTTTTGTGAGCATTTATCTTAACTTTCTCACAATGGTCTGGTTAACATATGAATTAACAGGACTGCCCGCCGATCTTGGACTTGTGGGATTCTTACAAAACCTTCCCTTCTTTTTATTCAGCGTTCTTGGTGGAGTGGTAGCCGACAATTATAATCGCAGAAAAATAGTTGTACGGTTTAATATTATGTTTGTACTTCTGGCTTTTGTAGTAGCTCTTGCGTTTATTCTAAAACTTTTAACCTTGCCCTTGATATTGACATTCTCTTTCCTCCTGGGAACATTTTTCTCTATATACTACCCATCAATGATAGCCATGGTACAGGATATGGTAACAGACAAGAACGAATTTCCCCGCGTAATGGGAGCTGCAGCATCGAATGCAAAGACCGGACAGCTTATTGCTTCATCCGGTTTCAGCTTTTTAATTTCTGCCTTTACCGTAGCCGGCACATTAGTTACCGCTTTCATTTTTAATCTGGTCTCCTTATTCTTCATTTCAAAGGTCAAATATACAGAACCTGCAATAGTAAAGAAAAATGAAACGGTATTTGGACAGATAAAGACCGGGCTCAGCTATGTGTTGAAACATAAGGTCCTTTTGGCAATAATACTCATGTCAACCATGATAAGCCTTGTATTTATATTCGTGTCATTCCAGATGCCTCTCATTGATAAAGATTTTCTCAATGGCTCTTCCAATGACATGGGAATTCTTTTTATTGCAGGCGCAGTAGGGGGCCTCGTTTCAGGAATTTACCTTGGCAAGCGAAAATCAACCAAAAATCTTCTCTGGTTTCTTATAGCCTGCGCGGTTATTTCAGGAATTAGCATAATTGGTCTTGCGTTCTCCAGAGAGTTATGGTTAAGTTTTATTTTTGCAATGGGTGTTGATTTTGCCTTCATTGCAACACTGGGAATGAGTAATACGATATTACAGCTCTTCTCAGATGATGAAGTCTGCGGACGCGTGCTCGGCATCAATACAATGATGTCGTGGGGTTTTTCTGCTGTTATAATGATGATATTAGGCTTTGTTGCAGACAAGACAGGCATGCAGCCTGTTATGATAGGGATAGGTATAGCGCTCTTTTTAAGTACTGCAATATACCTGATAAGCCTTAAGTTCCAGAAGCCGGAACTACAAGCAATATATTCTCATAGAAACATTCCGACAGATAAACAACCTATCTAAAAGAAAATAAAGTAAAAAATTTAACTATAAAATCATAGTATTTTTCAAAGGAAAATTTTAAATTTACTTACATTTATAACCTTGAAAAAATACAAATATATAAATTCTTTCCCAAAACCTTTTCTAGAAGACTTAGTAAAAAACAAATGTCTACCAATAATTGGTGCAGGGTTTTCAAAAAATGCTATTATTCCAAAAGGCAAAAAAATGCCCGATTGGGAAGAATTAGGTAAAGATTTAGCAAATAATATCCAAGATTACAAATATACGAATCCTCTAGATGCAATCTCTGCATATTGCCATGAGTACTCAAAAACAAATCTTGTAGAGAAGCTTTCGGAATTACTCTTAGTTGATACTATCAAAGCAGGAAATACACATAAAGCATTTTGTGATTTACAGTTCGATATAGTATGCACAACAAACTTTGAATTTCTACTTGAACAGGGCTATTCCTTGCTTTCGAAATATTGTTATCCCATTACCAGCGAAGAACAACTTTCTATTTCAAACTCCAGACAAGCCATAACTTTACTAAAACTACACGGTGATTTACATCATCCAAATAAACTTGTAGTAACAGAGGAAGACTATGATAGGTTTTTAACAGAAAATCCTATGCTTGCGACCTATTTAGCAAATCTCTTAATTACAAGAACTCCCTTGTTTATAGGTTATAGCCTAGACGATACAAATTTTAGACAGATCTGGCAGGTTATTAAAGAACGACTCGGAAATCTGAGGAGACAAGCATATGTAATAAAGGTAAATGTTTCACCCCATGAAAAAGCTCGTTATGAGAGAAGAGGTGTTAAGGTAATAAATATTAAAGGAAATATTAACAATTATCCCACACTACTTGAAGAAGTATTTATTGAATTAAAGGATTATTGGAATACCGAATTCTTTAATCAACCCAATATAAGTGAAGAAGCAACTTTATCGGAACTTGCATTGCCAGTAGATACCAACAATAGATTATGTTTCTTTTCTGTTCCAATTAAAATCCTATCTTTTTATAAAGAATATATTTTCCCAATTGCCAAAAGCTATGGGTTAGTACCTATAAGTGCGGATGACGTTATCTCTGAAGGAGATAATTGGATAGCAAAGATTACCGCCTTGATAAGTAGAGCAGAGTTTGTCGTTCTAGATGTCTCTTCAAAAAATACTAAATTTGAACTTGGTCTAACTTTAAATCAACATAAAGAACCAAACAAGATTTTAGTCATTAAATCTGATAGTATGCCCTTATCATCGGAACTAAAAAACCTAAGTTATTTTACACGAAAAGATGATCCCTTTGATTATGTTGAAGAAATATGCGCGTTTTTTGATGGATGGCTGCGCAGTAACGTTGAAGCTCTGGAACAAACATATGATGAAGAACCAAAGCGTTTAATTGAAAAAAGGGAGTATAAGGCAGCCGTTATTTCAGCAATGACATTATTGGAAGTTCAGCTTAAAAAGACAATTGAAGGACTAAAAAAATACTCAATTGGTCCATTACCCTTGCATTCATTGTTTAGGACAGCACTAGACTTTAGGATAATAAATGAAAATCAGTTTGGTTTAATAAAATCATGGATGAATCAGCGGAACAAACTCGTACACACTAAATCACAGATAACTTCAACCGAAGCAAAAAAAATTGTCAAAGGAGTATACGAAATACTGGACCGAATAGATAAGAATTAAAAATCCTAATCACTCAACGTACTGTTATAGTAAGCGGACATCCGGCATAAAAGAACGATGTCGTGTCTGCATTGAGCAGGCGCAGATAATTATTATGATCATGCTCAAACCCAACCCAGCACGCATAATTGTCGAGACTTCCCGAACTGCCCGGACAGTTCGTTGGAGTATAACTCCCTATCTCTTCCGTAAACGCCACGTTCTTATAATTAATTGAATCACCGAAGTATTGCTGTGTCGTTTGTATAAGCGCGGTAACTAAAGCCGGAAGTGTAGTAGGTATCTGGTCGTCAATTATCTGCTGAAGATTTGCACAGAATCTTGGCACAAGGTCACGTGAATTAATAAGTCGGTGACTCTCAGCACCTTTTGATGACACCAGGTTATCAAAATACAGTCTGTAGCCATCATTGCCAACACTAGGAGCGGCATATGTATACGATTTAACCCTGAACTTCCCTCCAAAGCCCGCGTCCAGAAACCATGACGTAACTATCGTCGCGAGCGCACCTCCGAGACTGTGTCCTGTAATATAAAATGTCGATCCTATGCTTGGGAGTCCCGCGAGAAATTGCTGCATCGTCTTGCCTGTTGCAGGATCTTTTAGCTGAAGTAATGTATCCAGACCGATCAGGCTTCCGTCCGATACCTTGACCGTGTCAGATGCCGTACCAAACGGATATACTGTCTGATCTACAAAAAAGTCTTCTATAACATTAGTAAGGTAACACCAGTCAGTGCCTCTTATCGCCAGGCAGTATGATGGAATTATCTCCGATGAGTCAACTGCTATATACATCATATTCGCATTATCTGTGCTCAAACCCGGTCCCCACGCCAACTTCCAATTCCCCTGTGTCGAATAGTTTGTCTTTGCCAGCTGTATCTTAAGCGAATCCTTTATAAAAGCAGGATTATTCTCGTTCACATAAGTAAGCGCCGCCAGCGTCATCGTAATTTTCGCGGCGGTCGGATCATAGGAAGTACTGCCGAATAGTGTACTATTACCATTTAGAGGATTATCCGAACATCCCAATTGGGTAAGGCTAACTGTTACTGCCACTATCAAAAGTACAGCCGAAAAAGGACTGAAATATTTAGTATAATTAGACATATTTGACCTCGGATTATAGTTTTCTAAAATTACGATTCATTAACCATAAATAAAATAGCTAATGGAACCTGTATTTAAAATTATTCCCGGGTTTAAAATTGTCGGGATGATGTATTCCGGACGTGTGGATACGGGAGAGATTCCTCTACTGTGGAATAGGTTCGCTGATAAAATGGAAACTGTCCCAAACAGGATAAACGAACATAAATGTTTTGGGATCATCAACCCGTTCGGCGAAAATAAATCAAAAGGCGAAATTGATTATGTAGCAGCTGTTGAAGTAGAAAATTTCAATGATGTCCCTGATGATATGATATCTGCTGATATACCCGAAGGCGAATATGCGATTTTCACTCACGTAGGTCCGATTAGTAATATTATGAATTCAGTTAAATATATATACGGTGAATGGCTCCCAAATTCAGAATATACCTTGACCGGAATGCCCGATCTGGAAGTGTATGACGAGAGATTTAAGCTTGAGGCAGAAGATTCGGAATGTGATATATGCTTGTCCGTGAAAAAGAAATAATCTTTACATTTTTTCTATAAAGTGTAATAATTACCTTATAAGAAGTTTCGGAGAGGTGGCAGAGTGGTTGAATGCGCTGGTCTCGAAAACCGGTATGGGGGCAACCTCATCGAGGGTTCGAATCCCTCCTTCTCCGCAAAATTCTTACCGGGTTCATCTATATGAAATATCTTGCCCTTCTCCGCGGTATAAATGTCAGCGGACAGAAAATAATCAAAATGAAAGAACTGGCTCAAGCCCTCTCAAAAGCCAGCTTCAATAACGTCAAGACTTACATACAAAGTGGTAACGTAATTTTCGACAGCTCAAAGAAAAGTAACTCCGCCCTCTCGAAAGATGTAAGTAAGGTCATTTCGAAATCCTTCGGGCACGATGTCGATGTGATCGTTTGTTCGCAGAAGGAACTTACAAACATAATCGAAAAAGCACCCTTTAAAAAGAAAGACCTGGATAAAAAGCTCTATGTCTCATTCCTCGCAGAAAAGGCTGATGCAGAAAGAACCAAATTAATTAAATCACTAAGTACTGCCTCGGAAACTTTCGTCCTGAATGGAACCGCGATCTATACCACCCGTGACCCTAAATTATCCTTCGACAAAACCGTACTCGGTGTACTCGACAAGAAAATTAAAATGACTATTACTACCCGGAACTGGAACGTGGTAAACAAGATCTCTGAATTAATGCAAACTGTCTAATGGAAAAATTCCGGCACGGCATCTCAAAGAATGTTTTTGTCCTAGGACTGGTGAGCTTCTTTAATGACATTGCCTCCGAAATGATTTATCCTATAATCCCGATATTCCTGACGGGATTGCTTGGTGTTCCGGTAGCAATAGTTGGCGTAATAGAAGGCATAGCGGAATCAACCTCAAGTATTCTGAAGCTGTTTTCGGGCTGGCTGTCAGATAAAGCCCGTAAACGAAAACCATTTGCTGTAATAGGTTACTCTCTTTCAGCAATATCAAAGCTCATATTAGGATTCTCCTATACATGGGAGTTAGTTCTTACAGCCCGATTTACCGATAGATTTGGCAAAGGCATACGCACTTCCGCCCGTGATGCCTTGATAGTAGAGAGTTCGGATAAGGAATCCATGGGAAGATCGTTCGGATTTCACCGCGCTATGGATACAGCAGGCGCTGTGGTTGGACCTTTGCTGGCAATCCTTGTTATCAATTTCTGGATAGAGGATTATAAACTTTTATTCCTCCTCGCTTTCATCCCATCATGTATTGGTGTCCTGTTACTGATCCTATTTGTAAAAGAGAAGAACAAAGACCATAGCACATCAAAGCCCGTAAAGCTCAGCTGGAGGAACCTCGATCGCTCGTTTAAGGTCTTCCTGTTGATCAGTTTTATATTTATGATCGGTAATAGCTCGGACGCTTTTCTGATCCTCCGCGCAAAGGACCTCGGACTGTCCCTCACAATGGTTATATTTGCCTATGTTTCGTTTAATGTAGTATATGCTCTATCCTCGACTCCCGCAGGCATTCTTTCGGATAAGATCGGTCCCCGTAAGTTACTTCCACTCGGATTTTTATTGTTTGCCGTAGTATATTTATTTTTCGGAATCATTGACAAAAGTATCTTTATATGGATATTATTCCCGCTATACGGTATATACATGGCTATGACGGAAGGTGTCGGTAAAGCATTCATATCTCAGTTAGTCCCTAAAGAAAGATCCGGAACCGCATTCGGTATCTACCAATTAACCGTCGGACTTTGTACTTTCATCGCGTCATTAATAGCCGGACTCATGTGGACTTATATCGACGTGAGCGCTCCATTCATTTTTGGAAGCATAACGGCAGTGATTTCCGCCATAATGTTTATTATCTTGGAAAAACCTGAAGTGATTAAATAATTTTACCGTCAAATGGCAGAAAAAGAAACAACTCGTGTAGAGGCATTCAGCGATGGGGTTTTCGCAATTGCTATTACATTGCTGGTACTTGGTCTGGTCGAACCTCATATCGAGGCTACCACTACAAACGAAGAGTTATTCAAAGGTCTGTGGCACATATGGCCGTCATATTTAGGATTTATTATCAGCTTCACTACTATTTTAATTATGTGGATAAATCACCATGAGATATTCCGTATCGTTGGCACGGTAAATAAAAAATTCCTCATCTCAAACGGAGTTCTTCTGATGATGGTGACGTTCATTAATTTCCCCACGAAAGTTTTCAGCAGTCAATTGCAGACCGATTCGGCTGTCGCCGCAACCGCATTCCTTATGGGAAGCTATGTTCTCGTAGCCGCGGCATTTCTGTGGTGGTGGCAGGAAGCAAAAAAACTGAAAAAGAATAATGTTCCTGACGAGGTAATAAGTAAAATATCACGCAGCTACGCATTGGGGGTTCCCTCATATATGATATGCCTTATTCTGGCATTCATCTGGATCCCGCTGAGCATTGCAATATTTGCAGTAATGTCGATTTTCTGGATTACATTTCTCCGAGTACCTATCTATCAACCTCCAAAACATACAAACTAATTATGGATTACAACACAGAACAACTCGACGAGATCAAGATCATCGGTCTCAAGATCAGAACTACTAACGAAAACAACCAGGCAGGCACGGATATATTCCATGTGTGGGACAGGATCTTCAAAGAGGATATACCCGGCAAGATCCCAAATAAAACCGGCGACGAAATGTACGGAATTTATTTCGATTACGAAGGGGATTATACAAAACCCTACAGCTTCATTGTAGGATGCCCGGTAAGTTCTCTGGATGATATCCCCGAGGGTATGGACAGTGTGGTACTTAACGCAGGGAAATACGCGCACATTATTGCAAAAGGTAAAATGCCTGACTGTATCGTTGAGACCTGGCAGGAAATATGGAAGTCCGATCTGGATAGAGCCTATGGTACCGACTATGAGGTCTATGGAGCTAAATCACAGGACCCCGGTAATGCCGAAGTTGACGTTTACCTTTCGGTAAAATGAAGCGCTTAATAAATATCATAGGGCCCGGCTTGCCCTGTTTTAATTTAGTGTAAGAAATAAAGGTTTATAATGATTATTTTCTTTAAAAGAGAAAAGTCCTTAATATAACTCGGATGAAAAAAGACAACCTCATCATAATCCTTCTCGGTATTGTAGTTCTTTTTATTGTTGGAGTTACATTCTTTTTCCTCGAATCCGTGCTTTTGCCGTTCATCGTAGCGGTCCTTCTCTCGATCATTTTCCGTCCGGCTGTTGTATATCTTAATAGCAAGAAAATACCAATGGCGATCTCGCTGTTTATTGTTGTACTTGTGTGCGCTCTGATGTTGTCGGCGGTTTCATTCCTCATATACAATAGCGTTGAATCATTCACAAACGAATTTCCAAAATACGAGAGCAAATTTAATCAAAAAACCGCCGGTTGGGGTGAAACCCTTACCAATATGACGGTCTCCATGGGAATAAATCCCGAAGACCTTACGGTTTCTAAACTTCTCCCGTTCAGCACTATATCTCAATACATTAGTAATTTCGCCGGGGTTTTCATAAATCTTGCCGGAAACGTTGTAATGGTCCTGCTGTTTATGCTTTTCCTCCTCGCGGGTACGGGGGATTCAAGCACAAAAATATACCGAGCATTTACCAAAGAACATGCCGACCGTATATCACACATCGTTAATAACATTACGAAAAGCGTTAGGACGTATCTTATCAAAAAAACCCTTATCAGCATCCTGACGGGAACACTATACGCGCTCATCACCTGGCTTTTCGGAATTGACTTCCCCGTCTTTTGGGGCTTCCTTGCATTCATATTAAATTTTATCCCAAATGTCGGCTCTCTTATTGCAACCGTCTTTCCGGTGATATTTTCTCTTTTCCAGTTCGATTCACTCGTATCGTCCGTCATTATGCTCATCCTTCTTATCATTGCGCAGAATATTGTCGGGAATGGCATTGAGCCGATCGTGTTTGCAGAGAGTCTCGATCTCAGCCCGGTACTAATACTCATCGCGTTGATATTCTGGGGCTGGCTATGGGGTATCGTGGGAATGCTCCTTGCCGTTCCGCTCACAGCTACAATCAAGATCATCTGCGAAAACATCTCCCAGCTCAAGCCCATTGCCGTCCTGATGGGCGGAAATAGGAACGGGCAAAGCCTGGTAGAGAAAGTTAAAAAAAAGAAAAAGGATTGACCCGAAGTTGAAGCTATTCGATATCCACCTTGTTTCATGTCACAGGATGCCGTCACGATCGTTCTTCTTTAGAGGCAAACAGTTCCCCGTGTGTGCGCGTTGCACCGGGACATACCTCGGCTTCCTGTCCGCTCCCCTTTTCATTTTCGATGTGATCTACTTCAATTGGCTCTGGAGTATCCTGCTCATTCTACCCACGGTCATCGACGGACTTACCCAGGCTTACATGAACCGCGAGAGCAATAACATCCTCCGTTTGATAACGGGCCTTATGTACGGCGTAGGATTGATGTCGTTAGCCAGCCTCATAGGGAGAGCAGTCGGCTTTTACATACTCGATCTCATCAAATAGCAACATTTCTCATTTTACTCTCGTATAGTTTAATATGTATAAAAAGTTGCCAAAAATAGCGCTTTTTGTCCTCTCTTTCCTAATTTCCGCTGGATCACTTTTCTCACAGGAAAAAACCGAATACGTTTGCACTCCCTGCGGTCGAGACTGCGACAATGAAATTCATTACAGTGAAGGTACATGTCCCGTTTGTAATATGCCATACATCGAAAAAAGCAGGGTAAAGATGCACACTTTACAGCCGGAGGAAGTTGCCATGATCATCTCAAACAACGAAGATTATATCATCCTTGATGTAAGAACAAAAGAAGAGTATGAAGGCACTTCGGAGATCGAACCTGTCGGAGCCGGTCATTTGCTTAATGCAATAAATATTTCCAGCCGGGAGATCGAGAATAGACTTGGGGAGCTCGAGCAGTACAAAGACAAAAAAATAATCGTATATTGCTCGCATAGTCACAGGAGCCCCATGTGTTCCCAGATCCTCACGGACGCAGGTTTCGAAAATATCTATAACATGGCTGAAGGGTTAACGACTTTTGTGGAAAAAGGATTGGTGAATACCAATACCGGCGAGAGCTTGCTTACAAAGTAGTTTTTTTCTTTTTCGGAAAGAAGACGGTAAAAGTGGACCCCTTATACTTCTCGCTTTTGACTTCGATGCGGGAGTTATTCATTTCACAATAATTCTTTACGAGCGCCAAACCCAGCCCGTTTCCTTCGAACTTCCTCGTGTACCCTTTCTCTTCCTGTGAAAAAAGTTGAAATAAATGCGGGATATATTCTTTGGAGATTCCGATACCCGTATCTGATACTTCTACGTACAATTCGTTATCTTTCTCGTCAATAATTATTTCTATACTTCCCTGTATGGTGTATTTAAGCGCGTTACCGATGAGATTACTGAATATCTGCATTATGCTAAACTCGTCTCCGTTTACAACCGTCCCGCTTGCATTATTGGTAAGGCTCAATTTGATGTTCTTTTTGTCGGAGCTGACTTTGAACTGTTTATAAAGGTTCTGCAATATATCCGAGTATAGATCTAATTCCTTCGGGATATACTGGTAATTCCCTGTTTGTATCTCCGACATCCTTAGAATAAGGTCTATCGTTCTCATAAGCCTCTGGCTTGCATCTTCTATCACCTCAAAATCACCTTTGAGCTCATCATCGAGCGTTGGCTCTAACTGCTCTCTTATCAATTGCGTGTATCCCAGGATGGCATTTATCGGGGTACGTATCTCGTGCGACATTTGCGCGAGAAAATGCGACTTTACCCTGTCGGATTCCTCAGCCGCTTCTTTCGCTATCTTCATTTGCTCCTCTGCTTTCTTCTTCTCGGTAATATCTCTCACTATCGAGATCAAAAGCACTCTGTCATCCTGAACTATCTTAGCCACTGTCAATTCCACAAACAGCACTCGCCCGTCCTTATGTATGATCTGCGTATCGAACCTGTCCTCTTCCCGCATCTCATAATTCTCATATTCCTTGGGTTGAAGGTCCACCGTACGCATCTTCATCAGTTCCTCTTTGGTATATCCGGTGAGATCCGTTGCGTGGTCGTTCACTTCCAGTATATTCTCGTTTTCGTCCTCGATAAATATAGCATCGTTCGCCTTCGCAAAGATCGCCCGGTATATCTTCTCAAACCGCAAGCGTTCCTGCTCCGCCTTATTTATGCGAAGATTCAGATCATTCTGCTCGACGGAAAATTTATTTTCGTCTGTATTATCCAATTAGATGGTTGAGTGAATAAAAAAGGCGGTTTTTACCATCCTATGATGATAAAGCACCGCCCCGCATTATAAAAAAACCAATATGGCTCTAGTTTCCTACGACGACCTTTTCAGGTTTCTCGTCCTCGGATCTTTTCTTCATTACCTTTGGAGTAGTTCCAAACACATAATCCCATAAAGGGTTGCTCACACCGTAAGCCGTGTGATCATCCTGGAAATGATGTCTTAAATGATACTCCTTCAAAAACTTTCCTATCTTTCCATTCATGCGCATATGATGTGTAGCATAATGAACCGAATCATACGCTACATATCCAAAAATAAACCCTGCGAATATATTATACCCGTAAGCCCCAAAGAGACTCGTGAAAATAAAATAGAATAACACCGCCAGAGGTATGCTCACCAAAAGAGGCATTACAAGCCGGGTGCTGTCCCTCGGATAATCATGGTGAATACCATGCACGAGAAAATGCACCTTCTTTCCGGTCTCGGACTTTGGATGATAATGAAATGCCCACCTGTGAAATGCGTACTCAAAAATAGTCCAGATAAACCCGCCCGCCAATATACAGAGTAAGCCGTAGAGGATATTTATCTGGCTAAATCCCAGGTACAATAGATATCCCGCTACCGGAACATAGACAATTACAGGGGTTATTGGATGTATATGGGAAAAGTACTCCAAAACGGGATTCTTGAATAACCGTATGGTCTCGTCCTTATTTGATACATACATCTTTGGCATTTTCTATCCTTCTTTTAGATACTAGTCTGTTATAAATATATAAGGATATAAATAATTATAAAAGACAATAAAGCAGTCTTCCAAAATATGCCAAAAACGTTTGATTTTCTCGCATTATGAAGTTATTTTTGTAATTAAGCAACCAACTAACTTTTTTCAATAAAAAACCAAACAATGAACAAAGAAGAGTTAATTAACCAGATCGCCGGGGATGCCGGAATAAACAAGACTCAGGCAAAAGCAGCCCTTGAATCTTTTACCGACAGCGTAAAGAAGTCTCTCAAGAAGGGGGGGAAAGTCAGCCTTGTTGGTTTTGGTACTTTTTCTAAAGGTCGCAGAGCAGCAAGAACCGGAAGAAATCCTCAAACTGGTGCTTCAATTCAAATTCCTGCTAAAAACACCATCAAGTTTAAAGCCGGTAAAGAGTTTAACGATTACCTGAACTAAAAATTTTTAGTTGTAAACTAAAAGGGCTGCCAACCGGCAGCCCTTTTTTATTTAGCTTTTACTTTCTTTAGTATCCACGAATCCTTATCCAGATATACTTTTAGCGGTTTTCCTTTCACCGGATGCGTAAATTCCTGCTCCCGCTTATCATTATAAAACGTGAGTACCTCTTCGCCTTTATCGGTAACTACCGTTACCTTGATAGGCATTTTGAATACTTCCCAGTTGTCCTTTTTATTCTGAGTTTGCTCGATATTCAGCCTTAGCATGTATGTATCAGTACCTTCCTGCCCGTCATATTCATCGGCTTTCCATGAATATTCATAGTTTGGACGTCCCGTTCCTTTAAATATCCACTGATCGAAAAAATCCGTAAGATCCATTCCCGATATGTTCTCGCACACATCCTTGAATTGGTACGTATTTGCAGTCTTATATTTGTATTCTTCGTAATATGTCCTGAGTATCTTGAAGAAGTTATCGTCACCTACCACACCTCTTAGCATATGCAGTACCCAGCTTGCTTTTTGATAGACCGTCGGACTGAATATGTCTCCCTGTGGATCATATACCGTACCAAAATAAAATCCGTAATCCTCTTTCCTGAGATATTTTATCAGTGCATCCTTACCGCCCTTGTGTTCTTCCCACAGAGCCTCCGAGTATGAAGCGAACCCCTCGTTCAGCCAGATGTCACGCCATGTCTCCGGCGATACTGCATCCCCAAACCATTGGTGGGCAAGCTCATGCGACACTATCGGCTCGAAATACCCGTTACCCGTTACAGTCAGATAGCCCATGCTCGTTAATGTCTGGTGCTCCATTGCACCGCTCGTCCATCCAAATGTCGCCATACCGTATTTTTCATCTATAAACGGATACTCACCGAAAATCTCAGAGAAATACTCTATCATTTCCACTGTGACAGCCCAGTCATACTTGGCTTTTTCTGTCAGGTTTGGATATGTGTAATATTCTACCGGCATTTTCCTTTCACCGTCCAGTGAAGTGTACTCTTCTTTCCAGTAATCATATTTGCCTATAGCAAGCGACACCAGGTATGTCGTAATGGGATACTTCGTCTCCCAGGTATATGTCTTCGTGCCATCTGAATTTTCCGTCTCACTAACCAGTAGTCCGGTACTCGCCGCTGTTAGTTCATCCGGAACGGTCATCGATATTGTGAACGTGAATTTATCCCTCGGGACATCCTTGCACGGCCACCATGTTGGAGCGTATGTGGGCTCGCTCAGAGTGTATATTGCGGGATACTTATCGAATGTCTTAAATGCGAACGAATCGAATCCTTCGTGTTCAGGCTTCCCGTGATAGGTTACCTCGACCGTAAAATTATCGTACTTATTTATTGTATTTCGTGAATTGACAACAAGGTAATTGTTACTCTTGTCATAGGAAGTGGTCTCGCCGTTTATCTTAACAGCGTCCACTGTCATATTATCGTATAGATTTAAATATACAAAGTTAAGCGTATCCGTTAATGACTGCGCGTCCATTTCCATTACGCCATAGACTTCTTTTTTCTCTATGTCAAAAGAAAGTGCCAGGTTATGATTCTTTACATCATATAGATTCTGCATCGCCTCTACAAGTGGAGGATCTGTCCTGACCGTAGTATCGAACGCCAGCTGTCTGTATTTATCCTGCAGTAGCGCAAAAAATTTATCGGGGTTGCTTATCGCCGTTATTCCTGTTGCAAATAACCCAAACCATATCATTTGGATGAAGAATAAAAAAGCAAACAACATCCCTAAAGAGATTTTTTTCATAAGTGAAAGCTTATTGGTTTTGTTCACATCTACCATCGCTTGTATAATAATTAAATTGTTATATTATACGTTTATAGGTATTTTATGTGACAGCAAATTTAACTTTAAAATTCCCGAAATAGTATGAAGAAATTAGCAATTATCGCTATTTTACTGTTTTTATCGCTGAATTTAACATCCTGCATCAATATTACCCGTAATATTAAAGTCAATAAAGACGGTTCGGGTTCCGAAAACATGATGCTGGAATTCGATAAGACTTTCTTCGATATTATGGTCTCTTTTGCGACAATGGGCGATTCGATTAATGCGAACGCGATAAGAGATTCACTCTATGACGATGAGGATTTCATCTCGGGAATTAAAGAAAAGCTCGTAGGCATACCCGGACTTACACTCGAAAATATCTACTCCGTCACAAATGCCGATTCATCAAAGACCATCTTCGCCAGCTATGCTTTCGACAATGTTGATAAGTTAGGCATAAGTATCTCCGATGATTCCGACCAGCTCCTGAGCGAAAAGATTGAAGTGAAATACACCGACAGAGGGAATGACATTCTGTTTACCTATACCGAGTTGGAAGACCCTGAGAATACAAATGGAGAAGATTCGACGTACACTGCGATCATTGATGGTATTGCGGAATTGTTTAAAGGTAAGCAGGCTGTTTACAGCTTTGAATTCGATTACGACGTTGTCACTTCTAATGCAACGACACAGGACGGACGCAAACTTACGTGGATAGTTCCTCTCGATGAAAAAATGCGCAATAGGGAAAAGCTTCATCTCGAAGCCGTACTGCAAAAATAAATTCTAATAAACTCTCGCGCCGTTTTTAAACGTCATCTCTACTTTCGCGCCTTTTATTTCTTCCGGTGTCATCGCGAATAGATCATCCAATACGATTACATCGGCGATCTTTCCCTCTCTGAGACTTCCCCGGCTGTTCTCTTCACCCGAAGCGTATGCATTATTTATCGTATAGCAAGTCAGGCAGTCCTCCAACGGCATTCTGTACTCTCCGTAAAACGCATCATCACTTCCCTCGACGTGTCTTGTCATTGCATAGTACATATTCACAAACGGACTCTCCCCCACCACCGGAAAATCCGTCCCGAAACACACATTCACACCCATATCGTATAATAGCTTGTACATGTGCGTCGTCTCGGGGTGCTTCAGCTTTTCCACAGCCGTCTTCGCATCGCTGAACATGTGCCATGGCTGAACTGACGCTATCACATTATACTTCTTGAACCTATCCAGATCATCCTTCCGTATATGCTGTGCATGCTCTATCCTGAATCTCCTGTCCTTTACACCTAGGTCCTTCACCAGGTGCTCATTATAACCCAGCAACTCCGTCACTGCTTTATCACCTATCGCATGCACCGACATCCTGTATCCGCTCATATCTATCATATCGCCATACTTAACAAAATCCCCCGAGCTCACGAACTCCGTCACCGACCCGGAATAATCCCTCCGGTTATAGTTATCATGAAAATATGCTGTCTCACTCGTCAGCGACCCGTCATAGAACGCCTTAAGCGACATAAACTTTATCCTTCCCCCATACCTTTTAAACCTGTCCTTATACCCCTGCATATTCTCTACCTCCCTGAACGGAAGCCTCGAATCTATATACAAACCCAATTCATTCCTATTCAAAAGGTGATCTATCGCATCCAGGTCCTCCGGGAGTGTAATGTCCGATACTGCCGTTATCCCAAGGCTATTCAGTTTCGCCACCTGGTCTTTGAGGTCATTAGCAATTTCCTCCGTGGTTTTCTTCGGCGCGTTCATCCATACAAAATTCCTCGCTCCCTCCTTTACCTCCCCGGTCAACCTGCCGTTATTATCCGTCACCAGATCCTCCCCGCTAAATTCCCCCTTCTTATTTTCCAAACCTATCTGCTCTATCGCTTTCGAATTCAATATAGCCGAGTGCAGATCGAACCTTGAGATGAATAATGGTACGTCCGGGCACATCTCATCCAGCATATCCCTATCTATCACGAACTTCCCATCGAAATTACTTTCCGAAAAATAACCTCCCTCTATCCATCCATCATTCTCTGTGCTGTATTTCTTCACCCTTTCTGCAAATTCACTCCGTGTCCTTACATCCCTCAGGTTCAGTTCCTTATTAACCAGCGCGCCCTTTATCAAATGGCAGTGTCCGTCCATAAATGCCGGCATTATCAGCTTCCCTTTTACGTCTATCATTTCATCGTAATCCGGGCTTCTGTCCACTGCCTCGGCATTACTGCCGGCGAAATCTATCTTTCCCGTCTCGGAATCGAATCCTACCGCTTCCGCGAAATACTTCCTGTAAAGCCATGCTTTACCGTTTATTAGTAATGTCTTCATACTGCCAAAATATAAAATGCCCGCTAACTATTAAACTCAAATAAAAAAAAGGGCATTCGCCCCTTTTAGAATACTGTCATTATAAAATTATTTCACTAATACCATTCTCTTTGCCTCTCTGAAATCTCCCGCCTCTATCCTGTAAAAATATACACCGCTCGCCAACGATGAACCATTAAATTCCACCTCATACTGCCCGATTTCTTTTCTCTCATTGACCAGCACCTTGGCTTCTTTTCCGGTAATATCATATACCATTATCTTTACATTCCCGCTCTTTGGTATGCTGAATTGTATCTTAGTTGACGGGTTGAATGGGTTGGGATAGTTCTGGCTGAGTGAATACGTCTCTGCTATCTGGCTGATATTATGCACTCCAACCACAATACTGCTCACGTCCACTGAATATATCGACCTTCCGTGTGTTGCCGCCACCAGCAAATGCGTCGGCTGATGATAGTTTATGTCGAATACAGGTGAGTTCGGTAGTCCTGTTCCAACCGCCTGCCATGTCGCGCCTAGATTCGATGTGTAATAAACTCCCGCATCCGTACCAACAAATAATATCGAATCCCTCGTCTCCTCTACAATAATAGAATTTACCGGTACGTCGGGTAGGTTGCCTGCTATCGAAGTCCACATCGCGCCGAAATCCGTCGTCCTGTAGATCCGTGGAGTGTTCTCATCGAGTGTGTACCCGCTCAGCGATACATACGCCGTCGCCGGGTTCCGCATATCCGTAACCACGTCTGTCATATACCTGCTGGGAAGCGAACCTGTCACGTCTGTCCATGTCGTGCCTGAGTTTGTCGTGACCGATACCTTTGCGTCGTCCGTGCCGGTATATATTACCCGTGCGCCTCCGGTATATGGAGCAGACGAGATACACGTTATCGTTCCAAGCCTTCCGTTCTGACCGCGTGTAAGGTCCGGACTGATTGCCGTCCATGACGACCCCCTGTTAGTCGATCTGAATACCTTGTAAGTTCCTATGTAAAGTGTTGTCGAAATTTCCCTGTCTAGTATGTACGGCGTGTTCCAGTTCGTTCTCGAAAAATCCACTCCGTTCCTTATCGAATTAAAGCTGTTACCGCCGTTGGTGCTTCTTCCTATCCCGCCGTTCTGCGATTCCGCGTACATTACGTTCGAATCATTATAATCTATCTTAAATACAAAGCCGTCTCCGCCGTAAAAATGATCCCAATCTGCAGTGCCGCCGGTCTTTGTTCCGACCGAACCGTTATCCTGAAGTCCGCCGTATTTTCTGTCGGGAAGCTGGTAGTCGATGTCAGACGCATAGAACTGGCTTATCGGCAGATCGTATGACTTGTTCCAGTTAGTTCCTCCGTTTGTAGTTATGAACATCCCGCCGTCATTTCCGTTAAAGATGTTGCTCACATTTGAAGGGTTTATCCAGAGCGCGTGCATATCCGGATGTTGCTCGTCGAATGTCCCGCCGTACGCATCTGTTATATTCGTCCAGCTGGTCCCGCCGTTCGTGCTTCTATATGTATCCACGTCACCGACGTAAATTTTATTATGGTCAGTAGGATCTACTTCTATCATCCCAAAATACCATCCAAAATTGGAAAACTCCGAATCTAATATTCCGTCCGGCATCCTCGTCCAGTTGGCTCCTTTATTTGTGGACATGTAAAATCCTTCGAATACGTTATCCTGTGATGCCGATGAAGTGTTCGATACTTTTCTATACAGCGTGTACACGTAATTCGGATTTGAAGGCGCCACTGCGATACAGATCCTGCCGATATTAGCCGCAGGCGCCGGTAATCCGTTCGTTATCCTTGCCCATGTTGCTCCTGCATCGGTGCTCATATAAACTCCGCTCGAGACACCGCCCGCCTTCCTGAATGACGGTCCTCTCAATCTCTCCATCATTGCCGCGTAAACACGGTTGGAATCCGATGGATCTATTGCTACGTCCACCGCGCTTGTCGAATCGTTTAGATAAAATACCTGCGTCCAGTTCAGTCCGCCGTTCACGGATTTATATATACCTCTGTTTGTTCCCTTTGAATACAATCCCCCGCCCGATGCCGCGTAAATAGTGTTAGGGTTTTGCGGTGAAATGGAGATCTCACCCAGCGACATTGTGCTGTCCAGACCCACCAGTGTCCACGTGTCACCCTTGTCCGTTGATTTCAGCATTCCAAAGCCCGGGTAAACTTCCGTCGCGTTGTTTGCCTCGCCGGTTCCGCAATATATGATATTGGGATTCAGCGGATCCATTTTCAAACTTCCTACAGAAAGACTTGGAACGAAGTCCGTCTTAGGTTCCCAGCTTACTCCGCCATCTGTGCTCTTTATTATACCGCCTGCCGCCGCGCCTGCAATAATAATGTTCGTATTTCCCGGATCAACTACTATTGCGGTTATCCTTCCGCCGATATTATACGGACCGCTGGCCGTCCAAGTCAGACCCAATGGATTATCCTTTTCCATTGACATCTTCATCTCCACTGCATCGAAGTATTTGTGAAAGGGAATGTTCCCGTTTTGGTCTGCCCTCTGGTTGTAAAAATAATCCGACGGCATGTATTTATTGTCTGATCCCTCGTTCTCTTCTTCGTATTCCTCATGCGAACCCAGAAATTTCACACCTGCAAATACTACCCCCGTTAAAACTATTACTAGTAATATTCTTTTCATCTTTTAATTTGTTTGTACTCTTGCTTCACGAAAATATTTTACGGACGTTCCCAGGTAAACCGCTATAAGTATCCTGATCACTGCCCAGAATATAGAACCCGCTCCCCCTGCCATTGCCATAACACCGATACCCATCAATACCTCCAGCACTATAAGTGTGATTGCGATATACAAAGCCGTTACGGAAGGCTTCTTCACCATCAATGCCAGGAAAACATAGACAAATCCTAAGAACAAATAAATAAAACCGTATATCAATCCATCCGCCCTTGCGCTTGCTTCACCGGAAAGAAAGACCACCGCGAATACTGCTCCAAGTATATCCAGGACCGCAAGCAAAATTAGCAATCCGAAACAACTCCTTATCCTGCTCGACGGGTCTGCATTCGAACCTTCCAGCGGCTTTCCGTCACGCAGTATCTCAAACCCGGAATCCATTAACCCCACGTTAAGCCTCACATACAGCCGTGAGCCGTCCTTTAGAGTTACTTCCCTTCCTTCTCGTAATGCTTCCTTACCCTCTATCGTTCCTATTACATCGCCATCCTGCCTTATTGTAAAATCCTTCCACCCGATCCCCCATGAAAATTCCAGGTTCTTGGGACCGTCTTTTTCTAATGCAAATGCTTTTTTCAATATTCCCGCGTTGATTTATTAAAAAGAAAGGGGGTATCTCTACCCCCTCCGTTATAAATTAAATAAATTTATCTTTTTATTCAGGGTTATTTAACCAATACCATTCGTTTCGTTTCTACAAAGTTCTCCGCTCTTATTTCGTAATAATATACTCCGCTCGATAATTTCGATCCGTCGAATACTACCGAGTAACTTCCCGCTTTCTGAACACCGCTCACTAGTTGTGATACTTCTCTTCCAAGCATGTCATAAACCTTTAATGTTACGGCCTGGTCTTTTGGAATAGAGAAGTTGATCATCGTTGACGGATTAAATGGATTCGGATAGTTCTGGCTCAGATCGTAGCTTACAGGGATCTGTCCGTTTCCGGTTATTCCCGTGCTTCCGTCATAGCCTAATATACATATATCATCCACGTACCATCCGTCCAGGTTGGTACCGTTATCGGATCTGAAATAAAATCTCAGCTTAACGCTGTTATTCCTGTATTGTGATATATCTATCTCTTCCTGTTTCCATGTGCTCATTGTTCCGTCATATAGAGGCTGTCCGTTCGGCTGGAAACTTCCGCTTCCCGGCTTTGTGAACTTACCTTGTAACGCTGTCCATGACGTTCCGTTATTGGTACTGATCTGCACCTGTCCGTAATCCCATCCGCTCTCTGTTGCATACCTTGTGTTAAACATCAGCTTAATGATATTCAGTGTATTGCTCAGAGGAATAGGTGTATTAAGTGTAAGTGTATTGGTTACGTTAGAACTGTAATTTCCAAATGGGCTGTCCGTATATGAAAACGGAGGTGATACAAAGTCGCTTGTCGTGGTCGCCCATGTATTGTTAGCGTTAGGCCCTGATGCGGTCCAGAGCGGGTTAACGCTCACCACAGTATCTTTGAATAATATTGTTGGAGTACCGAGTATAAACGACATAGTGTCTCTTGATACTATGTTCGTTCCCAGCTTTATATTCACCAAAAGTTTGGTCGTTTGACCGTTATTAATATTCGGATTTATTTTTAATAGGAACGGATCCGCGCTGTTGTTCTTCGACTCGAAAAATGTGAAATTGGTAAGTGTCTTATCGTTCGATAATATCGTTACCGCCGTATCCAGTGTCTGAAGGCTCATAGTAACGGTGCTAGCGTTATTCACGCCGACGCTCTTCGCCGCTACATATATTCTTGCTGTATCTCCTGCGCCCACGCCCGATCCCGGAGCAAAACCCGATCCGTCATACACCGCGAATGTATCTGCCGCGCCTGCCCAGAATAGGTTCGGTACTAAATTTATCATCGCTAGCGGAAATATACGGTTTTGAGCAGGCCAGAAGCCGTCCGACCCCGTACCTATCTCCGGAGTTAGCGATATGATCTTTGAGTGTGCAGAGTCATTATAGAGCCAGTCATCCGAACCGCCGCGTACTTCGTATCCGACGGTTTGCGATGCAACCCCCGGAAGGAATCCGTTAAACTCTGACATAAAACCTGTCCAGTTCTTATAAATATTTGAATCCGGTGTCTGTTGAGGATCTATCCATGCCCACGGATATATGAGTAGGTTTCCGTATGAATGGTAAAATAAACTATTTACAAAATTATTCGAATTTGCGAAGTTCTGTATTGCCTGTGTCTCCGGCTCGGAAAATGGAGCTGTTCCCCTGTATGTATCGGAGTTTGGGCTCGTCGATGATCCGCCGTTCGGAGAGTTCCAGTATTGATACAGACCAAAATTCCTGTTGAGGTCGATTCCGTTCGTCGCCTGCTGATAATTCACCGTATCTACACCGCGGAGATTCTTCCTTCTCATTCCTCCGCCGTTCGGGAAAAACTTTTGATTGTACCTGTACCCGTCCGGATTTACAAAAGGAATAAATACCAGCTCCCTATTATCCAGCAGATACTTCACGACCGGGTCGGTGTTGTAGTTCTCCAACAAATAATAGGAGAAGTACATCAGGTTCATTACAGTGATTGCCTCGCGGGCATGTATCAGCGCAGTGTATAACACCTGCGGCTTTGTGCTTGTTCTCGGCGCATTGCTTGTGATGTTGTATGCGTATATCGGCTTACCGGTAAAAGTCGTTCCTATCTGGTATTTCGGCGACACGAGCGTCGGATAATCCATTGCCATCGAATCAATCTTCCTTATTACTTCATCGTAAGTATAATATCCGCCCATGCTTCCATACCCAAACCCGCTCACGTTGTCCCTGTCGAGCATCATCTGCCTCTGCTGTTGCTTCTCGCTCTCCGTCATCGGTGGTATCTTGCTGTAATAATCTTCGTACCAGTCTCCGTATATTACGTCAAATGCTATCCCTTCATCCATCATTGTCTGCACTTCCGCTCCGTTTAGATATGCGAGGAAAGTATTGTCTGTCTTATCTATGTCCACGTGATCTACGGCAACCCCCAGCTTGCTCAAGCGGTCGAGCACGTTACCGGTATTGTATATTTTTACGTATAATGTCTTATTTATGTCCCCCACGTTGCGGTATCTGTCATCATTTGTACCGGATGTGAATATCACTGATAATCCGATTAGTAAAATAGCAAATGAGACCAATCTAAGGTAATTTGGACGCATTTATGTGTTTTATTTTAGTTTTATATGTCAATTAACTTAGTTAAATTCTTTTCATAAGTCAACACGATATAGATATGCCACGAACTGCCATAACCATATTATCTATATGTCTGTTTTTCGCAATAAATTCCCCAACATTTTCGCAAATTGGATGGAAAGCGATCGATAATCCCGCTCAAAGCTGGCTCTTTTGCCTTACATTCACCGATGAAAATACCGGCTTTATTGCAGGACAATACGGTACTGTTATGAAATCCACCGACGCAGGTCTCAGCTGGGCAATAAAACCCGCTCCCACTGATCAGGTCTTATTATCGGTTCATTTCTTTGATCCGAACAACGGCTTCATCTGCGGTACTAACGGCACAATAATAAAAACTACCGACGCGGGCGAATCATGGTTCCTGGGGGATGCCCCTTCTATTTACGCTTTGAATTCTACTGCCTTCATTGATGACAGTACGGGATTTATCGTAGGCGACTATGGCTCTATACTTATTACACAGGACCGCGGGAATACATGGACGCAGGTTAATTCACCCACGGTCAACATGCTTAACTCCGTCTGCTTCTCTTCCCCCTTACACGGAATGGCAGTCGGTCTGTTCGGGACAATAATAAAAACTGATAACGGTGGTCTCTCGTGGCACAGCGTCAATTCACCGACTTACAAAAATTTTCACTCTGTTTACTATATTGATCCTTCCCTTTCATTTATAGCCGGATTCCCCGGAAATATATACAAAACAACTAATACAGGGAGTTCATGGGAACAGCAGGTCAGTCACGCCGGCACTTCTCTCCGTTCAGTCTTCTTTCTCAACGCGAACACCGGGTATATTGCCGGGCATCACGGCACTATCTTAAAAACTATAAACGGAGGCGTGACCTGGTATCTTCAGGAACCTCCTCAGCTTAGAAATCTTTCCTTCGTAAAATTCCTCGATGAAAATACTGGGTACATTGTCGGCAGGGACGGAACTATCTTTCGCACTACCAACGGAGGAGATTCACCCACACCCGTCGATCCCAATGCCAATCTCCCGCGTAGCTTCGCATTAATGCAGAACTACCCAAATCCGTTTAACCCCTCCACTATCATCGGGTTTGATGTGCCTTACCGCCCCGGATTCTCCGGCTCTGACATGGTGAATATCACCGTATATGATATCACCGGCAAACGCATCGCCGTTCTCGTCAATTCCGAATACAAAGCAGGCTACTATGAAGTCGAATGGAATGCGCCTGAGATGGCAAGCGGAGTATATATTTATAAATTCATCTCCGGCGATTTTATCGAATCGAAAAGAATGATTTTACTAAAATAGCATCGGGTCTTCCCTTTTACAAAGGGTCTACGACCTCGTAGAGGGAGAAGTCACGGTTAGCGAGGAACGAGTGATTATCGTGACAGAGGGGTTATAAATAAAAAAACCCTCATACCTCTCGGCATGAAGGCTTATAATGGGGGAAGTGCAAATATCAATTAAGATATCTACACAAGAAACTAATACCGTTTTTATCCCATAAAAGTTCCAGCTCATAATCCACCAGTATCCATTTCCTGTTCATCATCAGATCACCGTCCTGTACTATTGCCTCTATCGAACGCTCGTCGACTTTATTGTTCTCTTCCTTTTTAATATAATCACCCTTTTTTTCTTCCTTTTCCCTTTCCAGCTTCAGGTCCCTGTCGCTGAATATACTCGGCTCGCCGTACTCGTTCACAAGTAATATAAATGCCTGGTCAAACTGCTCCTTCGACGGGTATTTTATCTTTCCCATGAGGCTGTCATTCCTGAATATTACCTTACCCCAAAACTCCACCGCATCATTCTGCTTATAAACCGATCCGTCCAGGTCCACTACTTCACCCCATTGCTCGTACTGGCTTTTATCACCCAGCTCCAGTCCCCATACGGTCTGTGATTTACCATCGATATATACAAATAACAATAGGATAACTAAAATAATGTATCTCATAAAATGCATATTATATTGTTTGGATATATTACAAATTTAAACCTCTAATTTCCCTCAGATACAATTTCACACACCAGGCAGAAATTTTCCGGGGAACTAATCAATGTTTTGATTTGTCTTTATTCTTAAATAATTATAACTTTACTAAATAAATAAATCCAATCATTAAAACAAGAGAAAGATGAAAAAAGTAATACTCGGTGCATCTATTATATTGCTTGTTGTCGTTTTGGTAAATCTCCACTTCGACTCAGGCACGAATAATTTCAGCTCCAATTCAAATCTTTATGCTTCCGTAAATGATGTTAGCGGTGTATTATGGACTGATGTAGAATCATCATCCATTGTACAGGTCGGCGAAAGGGTTATCGTACCCGACTACTATAGGACCGTAAGCTTGAATATGTCTGAGCTTAGAAATATCCTGAACCAAGCCCCCCTGGAAAGTATAGTTAAAGCAAAAAATTCATCCGTTATCCTATCGCTTCCCCTACCGGACGGTAGCTTCGGCAGGTTCAAAATTGTCGAGTCGCCCGTAATGGCGCCTGAACTCGCCGCCCAGTTCCCGGAGATTAAGACCTATTGCGGTCAGGGAATTGATGACGGTACTGCTAACGTAAGACTTGACCTTACTCCTCAGGGATTCCATGCCTCTGTCTTATCCGCTAATGGAAGGTTCTTTATTGACCCGTATAGCAAAAATGATGTAACTAATTATATCAGCTACTACTCTAAAGACCTTTCGGTTGATCCAAACGAGTTTGTATGTCAGGTTGAAAATACTCCTGATAACAGCAAAAATAATAACCTTCTTCTGGATAACCCTTCATCGATCGGTGACCAGTTGAGAACTTACCGCCTTGCTCTTGCATGTACCGGTGAATATGCCGCTTATCATGGCGGAACTGTACCAACTGCGCTGGCGGCGATGACCACATCCATAAATAGAGTTAACCAGGTTTATGAAAACGATCTCTCGGTAAGAATGGTCTTGGTTGCGAATAACAGCTTACTGGTTTATACGAACTCATCGACAGATCCGTACACAAATAATAACGGTTCTACTATGCTTAGCCAGAACCAGTCTAATATTGATGCGGTTATCGGCAGTGCTAACTATGACATTGGTCACGTGTTCAGCACAGGCGGTGGCGGTATTGCAGGACTTGGAGTTGTTTGCGTTAGCGGTCAAAAAGCCCGCGGAGTAACCGGACTTCCGGCTCCTGTTGGAGATCCGTTCGATATCGATTACGTGGCTCACGAAATGGGACACCAGTTCGCCGGTAACCATACTCAGAATAATACTAACTGTAATGCGAATCCTTCCACGGCTTTTGAACCCGGAAGTGCTTCGACTATAATGGGTTATGCCGGTGTTTGCGCACCTAACCTTCAAAACCACAGCGATCCTTATTTCCACGTTGGAAGCCTCATCGAGATAGATGGCTTTACTACGGGATTTGGCGGTACATGCCCGGTTAATACTGCTACCGGAAATAATGCGCCTACGGTTACACTTCCGTCCAGTGGATTTACTATTCCTATCGGCACTCCGTTTATGCTCACAGGTTCGGCTACCGACCCTGACAGTGACCCGCTTACTTATTGCTGGGAAGAATATGATGTTGGACCGCAGGGAAACCCTAACAGCCCGAGTGGTACTGCGCCGATATTCCGGTCGTTCAATCCGACCACTTCTCCGTCCAGGATGTTCCCAAAGAAATCCGACATTCTTAACAATACAACTACTCTTGGAGAGAGACTGCCTACTTATACCAGACTTCTTAAATTCCGTCTCACTGCGCGCGATAACCGCGCCGGCGGTGGTGGACACGGATACGACCTGATGTTCTTTACAGCTGATGCGTCTGCCGGTCCGTTCCTCGTCACAAGCCCGAATACTGCTGTTGTTTGGGAAGAAGGACACTCCGAAATGGTGACATGGGACGTTGCCAATACTAATAACGCTCCCGTCAGCTGTGCAAATGTTAACATACTGCTCTCGACAGACGGCGGTGACACTTTCCCGATAACTCTTGCTTCTAATACTCCTAACGACGGCTCCGAATCCATTACGGTTCCGAATAACCTGACTGCAACTGCAAGAGTAAAAGTTGAATCTGTCGGTAATATCTTCTTTGATCTTTCTAATGCAAACTTCACTATCCAGATGGCATCTTCCATTTCAAATCTGAATAGCGGGGTTCCTGAAAGGTTTGGACTTGCGCAGAATTATCCTAACCCGTTCAACCCGGAAACAAAGATCAATTTCGATATTCCGTCTAAGTCTGCGGTAACGCTGAAGATTTATGACATAAGGGGAGTCCTGATAAATACGCTTGTAAATAGCGAGGTGCTTTCACCCGGATTCTATTCCGCTTCATTCAACGCGGCAAGCCTCCCGAGCGGTGTTTACTATTACAGGCTCGAAGCAGGGTCATTCGTTGAAACAAAAAAGATGTTACTGATAAAATAAAACCAAATGCCGTTGCAGGTGTTATCACCTGCAACGAATAATAAAGATTGTCACCAACAGCCACTGAATATAAAAAAGGCGGGTACTACCCGCCTTTTTTGTTAAACTTTTCCAAATACTTTTCGCCGTTGTTGGTGTTTAAGCGAACGCAGTGAGGGTCACCAACGACCAAAACTACTTCAAATACTTAAGCTGAAATCTCACGCCGTATTGATCATACACTAGTTCCATCTCATAATCCACCAGTATCCAGTTCCTTTTCATTGTCATGTCTCCGTCAGCTACCATCTGGTCCACGTTCCTAGTGTCCTCGGGAACCACAGTCGTATCTGCTTTATGCTTGTACCTGGGGTTGATCTTTTTCTGAGTAGCTATGTATGCGTCTATGGAATCCTGTTTGTGCTTCTCCTTCTCCAGCATTATGTTCCTGTCCTTAAAAAGGCTCGGTTGCCCGTAGTTCTGCACTATTTCTATAAATGCCGACTGAAAATCCGCGTCCTTTCCGTCCGGGAGGCTCATCTCCAGCACCCCGTCCTTATATTTCGCCGTTCCCCAGAGATCCACACCCGTTTTCACCCTGTATCCGCCGTCCTCTTCCCATGTATTATACTGGTTCTGATCCCCGACTTCTATTCCCCATAATACCTGGGAATGTACGTTTGATATGCAAAATATGCTTAAAATAAATACGATACCTGCAATATATTTTTTCACCATATGCTTTTTTTATTAAAGATTTTTCTGCGAAGTATGATACAATTTAAACGCGCAAAAAAACTAATTCAAGTTTTTAAATTATGCTCATTCTGCTCTCGCCTTTGTTGGTGTTTAGCGAACATCGTGAGCGTCACCAACAACCTATTGAAAAAAAGCCATATTATCCGCCTTTGTTAACATATTTACTTCAATTAAGAAACTGTAAATCAAACGTTTCAACTTGTTTCTTTATCTGGTTATTTCTATAATACATTAGATCAATTCAACTATCACTGGTAGAAGTTACATGAAGGCTAAACTCCTAATATTACTCTTAATTCTTTCTCCCCCTTCCTACGCTCAGTGGATACAACAGCCCACAGGTACTACAAATGCTATCCGCGATGTAGAGTTCATCAATAGATATACGGGATGGGCATGCGGAGATAACGTGATCTATAAAACAACCAACGGTGGTGATAACTGGGTTATACAGCCTAATCCGACCAACAATCTGATACAGGGTATCTGGCCCGTCGACTCAATGACGGTCTATGCTTCTGGATGGTTCAATACAATACTTAAAACCACCAATGGAGGAGAGAACTGGATAGCGCTCCGAAACGGTAATACTGCCGATCCTCCGAGTTTTGAATCCCCTTTTTTTCTGAATAAGGATACTGGATGGATTTGCGGGAATCTAACGGTATTCAAGACAACAAATGGAGGTTTGACATTCGATTCCATTTATAATCCGGCATCTCAGCACGACATCTTTTTCAGAAATGCTTTAGAAGGTGTAGCATGCGGAGACGCAGCACTTTTCCAAAAAACAACGAATGGTGGAATTAATTGGTTTCAGATACAGGTGATAACTGGAAGCACCCAATATAATTTTTGGAGAGAATCTTTTATCGATGATAATACTGGATGGTTAATAGGAAATGGTGGACCCGTTTACAAAACAACTGATTTTGGAAACACATGGGACAGCGTTGGAAATGTTCCGTCATACCCGCCAGATTTAATCTATACCGTGGAATTCGCAGACGAGAATACCGGCTGGGCAGGCGGTGAAGCAGGAAAGATTTTTAAAACCACGGATGGTGGACATACCTGGGTACAGCAAGAAACATCACAATTCAATACAGGATTTATCAGATCTATGTATGCATATAATGATTCTATCGTATGGGCAGTAGGAAATCTTGGTAAGATACTTCAGACAACAAACGGAGGCACCTCAAGTATATCACAAACAGGGAATGGAATTCCAGATGATTTTATACTTGAACAGAATTATCCGAATCCCTTCAACAGTACAACAAGGATCAATTTTTCTCTGAACAAAAGGTCTTTAATTAAACTGGAAGTATTCGATCTGCTTGGAAGAAGAGTGGATTTTACCGACTACGGGACAAAAGAACCCGGGAGCTATACTATAGTTTACAATGCGGATAAACTGTCATCAGGTGTATATTTCTACAAAGTAAACACAAATACTAAAAACCAAACTAAGAGATTTGTTTTAGTTAAATAAAAAAGGACGGAACCCCTATAATCCCGGCAAGGATAAAGGTGGAAAACTTGTAAAAGTTTTCCCTCCGCCCTTTTATATTAAATTATACCTTTTAAAAAATTTAAATTTAAGTCAAATGAAAAAATTAAGCTTGACAATAATTTGTTTTTTAATAATATGTTACTCCAATATATCATTTTTACATCCTTCTTCAGCTTTTTCACAGGAACATGATATGGATAATACTTCATGCGGAATGGATGAAGTAACTGGAGGTATAGAAAACACAAGTGCTATATTGGGAGGTGTTTATAAGCCTGAGAGATCTGATCTAGGAGGAGCACCGGCAAACCTTGACTATTTTCCGATTATGATTGTTTTTATCCAGTTTAAAAATGAGCAAAATTACCCTGTTCAGGATTGGCCCGCAGGACAGCCTCCAACATACATGAACAATTTGATAACACCATTTAGGCAATCAGGAGCAAACTGGTGGGATTCATATAACGGATATGAGGTGAGTGATATCTGGCATGAATTCTCCAGGGGAAAGCTTCATGTATTAGGAAAAGCATATTCTGTGATCCTGCCTCATACTGAAAATGAATATAGGGCAATGCCAAGTACTGCCGCAAAAATTAGAAGAGATGTCTATGAAAATCTCAAAACTCAAATTGGTGATCAAGAATGGCAGTTTTTTGACAAATGGAAGGCATTAGCAAATAATTCCTTTGAGTGGAACACTGATGGCAAAATCGATATGATGTATTTGGTTTTCAGAACTTCTCAAAAAGGCACATTCCATGCGGGAGCAAATTATGAAGGATGGGGAGGATTAGGAACAGCCGAAGGGGAAACCTCAAATGGATACTTAATGTATAGTTCTGGTTCATATAATTTATATGTAGATAAATATTTTGACAAGGATGGATCCGGTTTATCTGTTAGTGGACGAGGATCAGCCTGTCGAAGGGAATTATTTCTCGAAGTAATGATTCATGAGCATATGCATTTTTTCATGGGAAGTGTAGACCATGATACTTATGGTAAAATGGCATATGGACCGGGCAGAGAATTTAGTTTTAGTCCCTGGGAAATGATAAAGCTTAATTATATTGTACCTAAAATTGTTACTTATTCAAACCCAATAAATATCCTTGGTGACTACTCTTCTCGAAACGGCACCGCAGGTACAATCGGCGAGATTTTACAAATCCCCGGTAATAATAATGAAATGTTTCTGATTGCAAATAGGCGAAAGATTTCAGAATGGGATAGAAGAATGTCAGGAGATACATTGGCAGATTACGAAAAAAACTACTTAAATCCCAACGTAAATCCTGAGTATGGAAAAGGGATTTATATCTACCACATCCAGGATGGACTTGAATACGGATTATATAATAAAATGGATATGGAGTGTGCCGATGGTTTATGGAATTGGGAGGCAGTGGGTCATTCATCACCGAGTTGGGATCAAAACACCCTGCACCCTGTTTTTAAAAGAACTACCCCGACATACGATAATGATTTCGGTGCATCATGTTCAGGAAAGGACGGCATGAGTGTTCTCTGTCAGGGAACCTCATATGATCCTATAGCTATGCAATGGACTACAAATTATTCACAATCATGGTATAATATAGGAAAATCTCATACATATACTCCCTCTTATCAATGTGGTACCGATAGATTATACACAAACGATGAGAATTTCTATTATTCCCTCGAATTTTTTGGAGACAGATGGGATGCATGGAATGTAGGTTACAATGAAATTTTTTCACCGTGGTCGAGTCCTAATACGAAAGATGAGAATAATAATCAGACCGGAATCTATGTCTGGTACAAATCATTGAATTCATCTACTAATGAAGCTACTCTGGAAATTTATAAAGTTGGGCAAAATGGAGAAACCGAAACATCAATTTTACAAAAAACACCGCCCTCAAGACCAATGGGTATAAAAGTTATAGAATACAATAATGGAACGGATTGCTTTGCAAAGCTTACCTGGAATCATAACATGGAGCCGGACATGCGCGTGCTTCTCAGCTCCAAAGAATCTTCTCCCTATCAAAAAAGATATAAAATATACCGGGCAACTTATCCTACAATGTACGGCACTAATTTTATCTACTCGGAGATTGCTGATGTATATATAAATGAAAATACAACTCCTGAATATATAGATTATGATACTAAATTATACTATTGTTCATTGGGTGGAGAACAATCCGGCTATCATCCATACCCGGTAAGATATAAAATAAAAGCAGTTGATGAATATGAAGATGAATCCGTATTCTCTGATTTTGCTTCGACGATAGGATCGGAAGAAAATGGAAGCCCAATTGATCCTGACAGACCTATGAGCGAAGAGAATGATCTTCCGACAAAGTATTCGCTCTATCAGAATTACCCGAACCCGTTTAACCCGTCGACAAATATACAGTTCGACCTGCCAAATGACGCAACCGTCTCCTTAAAGATATATGATATGCTTGGACGCGAAGTCGCGACTTTGGTAAATGAATTCAGGAATGCAGGCAGGTATATAATCGGCTTTGATGGCTCAAAACTTTCGAGTGGAGTATATTATTATAAGATCAAAGCGGGTAATTTCGAACAAACCAGACGAATGGTACTGGTAAAGTAAAAAACATAGGGATTAACACTATATAGAAAAGGCGGGTCTCCCCGCCTTTTCTATATCCCTGCCGTTGTTGGTGTTTAAGCACACGCAGTGAGCGTCACCAACAACTACAACCCTCAGTTCTGCTTATCCACTAATAGCTTGTGACCCAGGTTTCCCTGCCGTTGTTGGTGTTTAAGCACACGAAGTAAGCGTCACCAACAACTACAACCCTCAATTCTGCTTATCCACTGTCAGCTTGTGATCCAGGTTTGCTATCACCAGCGCCAGCTCATATGCCAGGTCCGATGTCCTCTGTATCTTAGCATAATTGATCTTCTCAAAATCATCCGTCGGCTTATGATAATCGCTCTCCATATTATCGAAAAAGAATACTATCGGTATCCCGAACCTTGCGAAATTATAATGATCGCTCCTCTCATAAAACCTGTTCGGGTCGTCCGGGGCATCGAACGTATAATCGAATATGAAATTCGATGTCCTGCCGTTCACCTCCTCTACCAGCTCTCCCAGCTCCGTGCTCAGCCTGCTTGCCCCTATCACTGAGAGCGAATCCTCGCTCATTCTTCCCACCATGTCCATATTTATATTTGCTACCATATCCTTGATAAAAGGTAAGTGCTCTGAAGCGTAGCGCGATCCCATCAGCCCCTCCTCCTCGCCGGAATACAGCATCACTACTATCGAACGCTTGTTCTCATTCGAATAAGCAAACCTCTTTGCAATGTCCATTACGGTCACCGTTCCCGAGGCGTTATCGTCTGCACCGTTATATACCACGCCCGTCTTATTTCCCAGGTGGTCATAGTGCCCTCCCAGCGATACATACTCGTTTTTCAGTACCGGGTCTGTCCCCTCTATTATTCCAACCACGTTCCTTGATATCACCTCTTCCTCTGTGTTTTCCAGCATAAAATCTATCTCCTTATCCATCGCAAATACCGGTATCTTCTCCCTCTCATTAAACATCCTCTCCAGCTCCTCATAGGAATACTCCTCGTCTTTCAGCAGTTTTTTCGCCATTTCCGGACTCACGCATATCACCGGTATCCTGTTCCTGCCGCTGCTCGTGCTCGTGTCCGGGTACCTTATCGAGCTACCCTCCCCCCATGCACTCAGCCTCCCCCATGCATCCATCGTGCCATCCGTCGCTATAATAACCAGCCCCGTGGCGCCACGCTCCCGCGCCTGCCGCCACTTCGTCCCCCAAAACGAATACTGTGTTGCCCGCTCCCCCCGAAACCACGTGCTGTCGTTAGATAGCGGCTCGTCATCTAACACGAAGACTGTCTTTCCGGTGATGTCGAGAGCGCTATAGTCGTCGTAATTATATTCGGGGGCGGAGATGCCGAACCCGGCGAACACCATTTTGCTTTTTTTATTGAGGTAGGCGGGGTCGGGGTTTCTGCGGGCGTCGATGATAAAATCTTTGCCGAAGGAGTAAACGGCTGTTTTACCGTCGTGATATATTTTCACTTTGCTACCGGGCAGAAAGCGGGATTGGATGAGCGGATAATTTTGGAAGTAGGTCCCGTTATCGCCGAAGGGCTTAACGCCGTATTCCATAAGCTTTTTCGCGATGTAATCGGAGGCAATTTTTTCGCCGTCGGTGGCAGTTTCGCGTCCCATTAGTTCATCGGAAGCGAGATATTCCATATTTGTCTTTATGTCAGTGAGATCGGAGGCAGTGGATTGCGCGAGTACAAGTCGCGGTAAAACAATAAATAGAGTTAGTAGTAAGGATTTTTTCATTTGGGTAAATTTTAATAAGAGAATTTACCAAATCTATTTTATGTATGCTATGTTTTTTTAATGTTTGTCGTGGGTACCGGAAGGTTGTTTTTGTGTTGTTGGTGACGCTCACTTCATGTGCTTAAACACCAACAACGGCAGGAATAATAGAAAAGGCGGGTCTCTCCGCCTTTTTGTTATTTTATGTTAACCCCTTTGTTCCGGTACGCTCTGCTTCCGGAACTTCTCCCCTTTGTAAAAGGGGAGAGAATTTTTACTTTATTAGTACCATTCTTTTGGTTTGTTCGAAGTTACCGGCTTTGAGTTTGTAATAATAGACTCCGCTAGCCAGCCTGGAGCCGTTAAATCCTATAATATATCTTCCCGCATTTCTAAATTCATTTACCAGTGCCGCGACTTCACGTCCAAGCATATCATAAATTTTTAAGGAGACCAATCCTTCTTTTGGGAGATCGAATTGTATGTTTGTCGAGGGATTAAATGGATTCGGGTAGTTTTGTGATAGTTCATATTTTTCAGGGACTTCATTTTGGGTATGGCTAATATTTGTTACCGCCGAATACTTTATTATTACCATATCCCAGTTGCCGTTCGGATTTTGAGCAGAGCCGGCTACATAGAGATTCCCATCATTGTCGCAGAAGTTTCTCACTGGAACATGGTTTAAAAACGGCGCGTTCGTATCATAGTCCATGTAATACAGCTCGTTTCCACCGGGAGTATATACAACAGTGGATATCTTATTCCACAGCGTGAATTTATCGCTTTTACCTGATACAAACACGTTTCCGTTATTATCCGATGCGATAGATACAGGTTCATCATTACTACGTATCACCGGATTAAATCTTTTTACCCATAGGGAGTCTCCAAACGGGTCATATTTAATTGTAAGATAATCCCAACCGAGTTCACCAGCTTTAGCGCTTATACCTGTAACTATAATGTTATTGCTAGTATCTATAATAAAATCCCTAGGACTGTCGATGTTATTGGTACTATTATTATGGTAAGTTCTTTCCCATAATATATTTCCAAGAGTGTCAACTTTCGCAGTATAATAATCCGCACTTGTTTGTGGTGTGCTTTTAACCCCAACTAAAAATGCATTATTTGAATTGTCAAATTTTATCATCTTTATTGCCTGAGGGGTAGCTATTATTCCCCAAATTGAATCCCCCGAAGGGTTATATTTTATCAAAACACCTCCAAAACCTGCCGACCCAAAGATTGCTGGATTATTATCTCTATCAATCTCCAAATCTATGCTCGTAGCATCATATTGATTTTGCCAAGGTATAGTCCCATCAGGAAGGTACTTTGTCAAAACTATGTCATCAACCTGACCTGATAATGCAACATTTCCCATCGTATATATATTGTCATTCCCATCTATCTCAAGTTTTTCAACGAAATATGATAAACTATCCTGGTAGAGAAACCTGCTGACCCAGAGCGTATCCCCGTTAGGTCCATACTTTACGGTTGCAGAGTAAGTCTTTAGAGGAGAGGATGTGTCCCTGCTTGTACCGGTTACTATGACATTCCCGGACCTGTCTATCTTTATTGCAGAGGGAATATCCTTACCGCTTTGAGGACCATTGTAAGTCCTCGCCCAGATGAGGCTCCCGGATTTATTGTATTTTAAGGTTATAAAATCGGAGTTAGAGCTGTCTAACACCAGCGCCCCGGTAATGTATGAGTTGCCTTCATCATCTATTGCCATATCACTGGCAAAGTGATTGAAGGTATTGCCGGCATACCTGCTTACCCATTCGGTTTGAAGCTGACAGTATGCAGAACCGGTGAAGAGAAGTATCAATATTAACGGTTGAAATTTCATTTTCCTCAAGCTGTCCCGGGTAATAATACGTTATTTATTTTAGAACTTACAGAGAATAAAGTCAAGATATAATCATAATTTTTAACATTGAGTTCGGGCTAGAATATAAGCAAAATTGAGGATTGTGGTTGTTGGTGACGCTCACTGAGTGTGCTTAAACACCAACAACGGCGAGAGGCCTATTGCTATATCACTTTTTTAATCTTTGTTGTGAAGTATGCGGAAGTTATTTTTGTGAGTAGTTGGTGACGCTCACAGTATTCGCTTAAACACCAACTACGGCATTAGGTTATTTTTGTGTAATCAAACCCCAATATATGCTGAAGGACTTCATCCGCGGTTTTATATTTATGTTCGTTTTATTGATGGTGTATCTTATCGCAGTGAACTTCATTCTGATGTACAGCGCCGAAGGACTGGGGCTGTATAAAAACATTCCATTGTTTATCGGACTGGCTATTTTTTTAAATGTTGCACCGTTCATAGTAATTACGATAATAGACCGCATAAAGAAAAAGAAACTCAGGGCTGAAGCAGATGAATTCATGAAATACGGAACGAGAGCAAACGCGAAAATAACCGGTATAGCGGATACCGGCATTACTATAAACGATGACCCTGTTGTGAGACTAACGATGGAAATAAACCCGGACAGCTCGGGTACTTTTACAAAGACAGCGGATGTAACGGTGTCGCGAGTAACTATTCCGAGAGTGGGTGACATTATCAGGGTGATATACGATCCGAAGGACCCGACCAAGTTCAGTGTAGAGCAATAACGGATGACCTTGATTTTATAATACGTTTTTCGTCTTTTAAATAACCGATGGATCTAAAATATTTAAAAGGAATAGGACCTAAAAGGGCAGATGCATTCAGTGAAATAGGTATTCACTCCATAGAGGACTTCCTCAATTTCATACCGCGCACATATCTCGAGCGAATAAACATTTCCGATATCGGAAGGAACATAGACAAGAACGCAGTAGTCTATGGAAAAGTAATAGACGTTGGCTATCCAGCAAGGAGACACCACCCGGTAAAGGTGAGCATCAACGACGGTACGGGAACGGTGAAGCTGGCGGTGTTTGGGGCGGCGGATTACAGACTGAAGCAATTCAAGCCGATGGATACTCTGCTGGTATGGGGAAAGATAGACCAGGGATGGAGCTCGGGAGCGTTTAAGGCAAACTTTACTTACAGAGATCATCTAAAACTGGACGTGAAGGACGATACGGACGCGGATTTTTTGAAATACTCATTTGTGCCTGTGTATGAACTGTCCGGCGTACTGAAAAAGACATGGATAAAACCGTTATTGCTCTCCAAGATCGTTTTCAACGCGTTTCACGTACTGGCAAAGAGCTCAAAAGGAATCGAGGAGACGCTTCCGGCGGAGATACTTGATAAGTATTCGTATCCGTCACGGCGCGACGCAGTATTCAGAATAAACTTCCCCAAAAAAGAATCGGACAAGGAGACATCCAGGAAGAGGCTTGCATTCGAGGAGCTGTTTTATCTCGAGATATTGATGGCGATACGAAGATACAATTTCAAAAATGAGAAGAAGGGAATATCGTTCTCGGATAGCGACGGGTCCGGCTTGGCGGAGAAATTCACCGCTTCCCTGCCATTCGAGCTGACAAACGCGCAAAAGAAGGTCATAGGCGAGATATATTCCGATATGAAGTCAGAGCATATAATGAACAGGCTTTTACAGGGGGACGTGGGAAGCGGAAAGACGGTCGTCGCGGTAGCGGCAATGATGCTGGCAATAGAGAACGGCTATCAGTGCGCTTTTATGTGCCCGACGGAACTGCTTGCAGAACAGCACTACATCAACATTTCAAAGCTGACCGAGGCACTCGGAGTAAGGACGGGCTTATTGGTCGGAGGGCAGAAGAAGCAATTAAGGGATAAGATATTATACGGAATAAAGAGCGGTGACACAAATATAATCGTTGGGACGCACGCACTTATCCAGGAGAAAGTCGAATACAACAGGCTGGGACTGGCTGTAATAGACGAGCAGCACAAGTTCGGAGTGATGCAGAGAGCAAAGCTGAAAGAAAAGGGACTGAACCCGGACGTATTGATAATGACTGCCACACCGATACCGAGAACGCTTTCGCTGACATTTTACGGTGACCTGGACGTGTCTATAATAGATGAAATGCCGAAAGGAAGGAAGGAGATAATTACGAAGTACCGAGAGGATAAAGACAAGGACAAGGTTTTTGAATTCATGCGGAAAGAAATACAGAACGGACGGCAGGTTTACGTGGTTTACCCGCTAATAGAAGAATCGGCTAAGCTGGACCTTAAATCTGCGGAAGAAAATTACAAACTGCTTAAAGAAAAAATATTCCCGGACCTGAACGTCGGCATGATACACGGAAGAAAGTTCTCATTCGAGAAGGACAGCGTAATGAACGATTTCAAAGACGGGAAGATAGACATACTTGTTTCCACGACGGTGATAGAGGTCGGAATCGACGTGCCTAACGCGACGATAATGGTAATAGAAGAAGCACAGAGGTTCGGGCTGTCGCAATTGCACCAGTTAAGAGGAAGAGTAGGCAGAGGTTCCGAGCAGTCGTATTGTATTTTGATAGGAAAGAACCTGGATGATATTTCCGAGAAGAGGATGGAAGTGATATGCGGAACGACGGACGGATTTAAAATAGCCGACGCAGACCTGAAATTGAGAGGACCGGGAGAATTTTTCGGGGTAAGGCAATCGGGTGTACTTTCCTTTTCCTGTACCGACCTGGAGCAGGATAAGAAGGAGCTGGAAAACGCGAGGGATATTGCATTTGAGATAGTGAAAAACGACCCGCAACTGCGAAAGCCGGAAAATGAATTGATAAAGAAAAACTTCCTCGATAAGTATAGAGAATCCATAAAGTTGTCAGGAGTGGGGTGAGGAATATTGCTGTTTAGTAGGTTTCGTTGGTGATAACACCAACGACGGCAGAAAATCGATAAAGCTGTCGGGTGTGGGGTGAGGATTATTGTTGGTTAGTAGGTTGTCGTTGGTGATAACACCAACGACGGCAGAGATTTGGTTGGGGTAATAACATCAACAGTGACAATCAGCGATTATTTAGCGAATATGCCGTTGTTGGTGTTTAAGCGAACATCGTGAGCGGCACCAACAACATACCGGCGCAAATCTAGCTGTTGGTGATAGCACCTCCAGCGGCGGGATTATTACTCTTTTGTTGCCGGTGATAACACCGGCAACGGCGATCCCGAAAGATCGGGACAAGCTACCAACAACGGCGAAGATTTGGTTGGGTAATAACACAGCAATAGAACATGGAAAATAATACGTACTTCTTTACAGCAACAATCCTCAATTGGAATAAAATCCTAAGAGAGGATAAGTACAAGGATATTATTGTAAACAGCTTGCAATTTTTAACGAATGAAAACAGAATCAAGGTTTTTGGTTTTGTAATTATGCCCAACCATATTCATCTAATCTGGAAGATACTAGACGGACATACCCTGCCTGAAGTGCAGAGAGACTTTCTAAAATTCACTGCACAACAAATCAAATTGGAAATTAAAAATATTAGCCCTGACAAACTAAAAGATTTTAAAGTAAACGCAAAGGATCGAGAATTTCAGATATGGGAAAGAAACGCTTTAGCGACCGAGCTTATAACGGAAGCAGTTCTAATACAAAAACTGAACTATATACACTGTAACCCTATCCAAGAAAGGTGGAATCTATGTAAGGATTTTCAAGATTATAAATATTCCTCGGCAGGGTTCTATTACAAGGGAGAGAGTGAGTGGACTTTCCTTACGAATTATAGGGAGGAGTGAAAAGAGCTGTTGGTGATAACACCAACAGCGGCGAGGGTGATAACACCAACAGCGGCGAGGGTGATAACACCAACAGCGGCGAGGGTGATAACCAACAGCGGCGAGGGTGATAACACCAATAGTGACGACACGGCGATTTCTTGTAAACCTCTTAGGACTTAGAGGATTTTCAAGTACCATACAACGCCAGTTCTAAGTATAGAGAATCCATAAAGTTATCCGGTGTAGGATAATCTCCTTTTTTCCTTTCAGCTTTGCAAATTTAAATCTATTTTTATGTTTATTATTGACTAAGATGCGGACTAACTCCAGCAAAATAGAGTTTTTTGTGCCATTAATGACGGTACTGTCGGATTTTGCGGCAATACTGCTCTCTTATTACCTGGCGTACGAGATACGATTTCATACTTCAATTGGAAATTACTTCGAGGTCACGAAGGGCGTTCCCCCTTTCAGCGGATATTTATTTATAGCGATCATTACTTTACCCGTCTGGTTCATGGTGTTCCAATCATTCAAAATGTACAGGCTCAACAGGAATGTATTCGTATTCGATGAGCTATTCCTGGTGACAAAGTGTGTAACGATCGGAATACTCCTTTCGATGGGAATTGTGTTCTTTTACAGGGACTTCCCTTATTCGAGACTTGTATTTATACTGCTGTGGTTCTTTACGATATTATTTTCAATGATAGGGCGGTATTTTATGCTGAAGATCGAGAAGACGCTTTACAATAAGAACATCGGTGTAAAGAACATTGCCGTGGTAGGAACGAGCGAGATGGCGCTAAAGATATATGACAAATTCACGCGTGACAAGTTCGCCGGCTTTAACGTGGTGGGTTACTTCCATAAAGCAGACGTAACAGATAACCAGCTCGAAGGAAAGAGATACCTGGGGACGTATGAGGACATACCTAAAAAGATAAAATCATTGCAACTTGAAAAGATATTATTCGCACTGCCATCGAGCGATCACGATGACATATACGACCTGATGCAGAAGTGTGAGGGAATAAACATAGAATTTATGCTCGCGCCTGATTTCATCGAGACGATCACGAGCAAACTGAGAATGGAAGAGGTGGACGGAATCCCCTTCCTGAAGCTCAAGTCACTACCGATGAACATCTGGAACAGGTTCCTCAAGCGGTCATTCGACATACTTGTATCGGGATTCATACTACTGATAATATCTCCTATAATGCTTCTGCTAACCCTCCTTGTAAAAATTACATCACCGGGACCGGTATTTTACAGGCAGGAAAGGGTCGGGCTCGACGGGACAAAGTTTATGATGCTGAAATTCCGCTCCATGAGAGCAGACGCGGAGAAATCCGGACCGCAGATGGCAAAGGAAAACGACGACAGGTATTCGCCGATAGGGTTATTCCTCAGGAAATACAGCCTGGACGAACTGCCCCAGTTCATAAACGTTTTGAAGGGCGATATGAGTATAGTGGGACCACGTCCTGAGAGAGAATTTTTCATTAACCAGATGAAGGACTCGATAAAGAATTATCTCGAAAGGCACAGGGTGAAATGCGGTGTAACAGGATGGGCACAGGTGAACGGGCTTCGCGGTGATAACACATCAATGCAAACAAGGATAGATTACGATATTTATTACATAGAGAACTGGTCACTTGCATTCGACATAAAGATAATCTTCAAGACGTTCAGGGAAATGTTTTTTTCGAAGGAAGCCTTTTAATCAATCATAGATGATAGACGTAACGATATTTTTCGGGCATACTATATTCGCGGTTTACGCTTTTGCGAGGTCTTACCAGACAGACGGGATACTGCAGGCACTGCTCAATGTTACGTTCATAATAGTGTTATTCGCGGTAGGCTGGACGATATCGGACCTTATTGTGGGACTTGTCATTCCAGCAAGCGGGTATTCGATCCCAAATCCGCCGGGATTATTCCTGTACGGACTTTTGAAGATGACGGGATTTTTCACACCGGGTAACGGGGGCTACGGGATACTCGCTCCGAAAGACACGGTTTCATTGATATTACTAACGGTAATGGAAGTATTTTTTTACAGGTTCTATTTTAGAAGCGCTGAACATCTAGCACAAGCAAAGAAGACTGCATGAAGAAAAGACAGGTATTGATAATTCCCCTGCTGTTTACGATAGCATTAGTGTATTCCTTTACACAGTTAAATAAGACGGGAGAGGCAGGACTAGACTACGACCAGGTGGTTGTGGCATTCGTAACATACAACGATCACGGAAATAATCTTTATATAGATAATCTCACGCTGGGATCGAGACCAAGCACGGTCGACCTGGCAATAACGGGAGTGGACAGCATACCTCCGGGAACATATTATACACCGGGTCCGTCCGCCATGACTATTTATCCGAGGTTTCACATTACGAATATAGGATCGCAGGCATCGGTCGATACACAGTACGCCTTTTTAAGAATTACGGCACTTTCATATTTCGATTCAACGGAAATAGGATCAATATCCGCAGGGTATGATACAGTAGTGCAGTTCGATTCTATCGTGGTGCCCCCGGGCACGGGTGTGGACATGTTCGCGTACCTGCGAGTACTGGGTGATACACTCCGATATAATGATTCGATATACCAGTACACGCTTTTCCAGGAGGGTGTGCAGAGGAACGTTTTATTCCAGGAGTTTACGAGCGCTACGAGTTCCGGATGCGCGGTAAACAACGTCGGGATGAATAACTTCATTAATACGAATTTCAGCACAATAACGGCAATCAAATACCCGTGGGGAATCCCCTCGCAGAACGATTCGATGTATCTGAGCAGTAAGGTGCAAGTGGATTCACTGGTAAATTATTTTAACGCGTCGCTCGTACCGCTGGCATACGCAGACGGGAATACACTAATAGCACTGCCGTATAATACGGATTCACTGCTCAACGCGCCGTACCAGTACAGGCGCGCAATAGGTTCACCTGTGTCGGTGAGCGTGACGGATTCGCTTTCGGGGAATACGGTGACATCGAAGATAGATATGAATATAGTATCGGCTCTACCCCCGGGGAATTACAGGCTAAAAGTGAACGCGATGCAAAGGATGGTACAGTATGACACGATACCAAGCAACTGGTACGACTCTACATTTTATGACGTATTCAGGAAGGCATTGCCGGGAATACACGGAGTACCGATCACTACATCGCCGGGAATGCAGTCGTTCACTTATACATATACCGTACAGCCGGGCTGGGACGCGTCGCAGATGTTCACGGCAGTCTTTATAGAGAATGAGGACACGAAGGAAGTGCTCAACAGCGCGAAGGGCGGTCACTTCATGCCGATCCCACTGCAAAGGATGCGAAGGAACTTCACCGGGCGAGACATGATATCGTTCGATGCGAAGATACCGTACAGCGTGAATGGATTTACGGTGACGACGGGGATGCCGTTTAGCGTAACCGAGAGTCCGAGCGTGACAGATCCGCAGTACAAGTATTTTGTTCAGTTATTCGAGGGGTACTATCCGACGCCGGGATGGACGATAATAAACCCGGACGCGCTATTTACGTGGAGGCGGTACACAGGCGCCAACGGGCCGACATTTACGGGGACGCACTCGATGCAGATGCCGTTTTATGATTACGATACGACAAACGCATACAGACGGGATACATTAAAATCGGTAATATACTACGGATTGCGGGATTCCAACCAGATGACATTTAATTACGCGTACGCGCCATACAGCAATACGTACAGGGACAGCCTCAAGGTGCTGATCTCCGTTGATGGTGGTCTTACGTATCCGTTCGAGGTATTCAATAAGGGAGGAAACGGGCTGGCGACAGCGCCGGCGACGTCGACGGCATTCTCGCCGAATAATTCGGGACAATGGTCAACCGATACGGTCCAGCTGGAAGGAATAGTCAGCGTGGAGCCAATATCAGGCAGTGTACCGGACGGATTTACACTCAGCCAGAACTATCCGAATCCATTTAACCCGGCGACAAAGATAACATTTTCGATACCGGCGAGGACATACGCATCACTCAAAGTGTACGATATTGCGGGTAGAGAAATCAGGTCATACGTGAACGCATTTATCCAGGCAGGAGTGTATTCGGTAGACTTTGACGGAAGCGCACTGGCAAGCGGAGTATATTTTTACAGGCTGGTCACAGACGAGTTTGTTGAAACAAAAAAAATGGTTTTAATAAAATAATATGAAAATATGAAAATAATTGTATACAGTCTGATCATAGGGCTTTTCACATTAAACGCGGGCTTTGCGCAATGGATGGTTCAGCCATCGGGAACGAGCACTTTTATAAACGCGGCATATTTTCATGATGAGAATACCGGGTGGGCATGCGCGAACAACCTTGTATTGAAAACGACAAACGGAGGTGACAACTGGACAAACATCACCGTGCCGGGTTCTCATATTGCAATAACATTTACGGACGAAAATAACGGATGGATCTGCGGACAGTTTGGCGAGCTATTGAAAACAACAGACGGCGGGAATACGTGGACCCCAAAACCTTCCGGTATCACTTACCATTTTAACGACATACAATTTTACGATCAGAATACAGGATTTGCCGTTGGATTTGGCAGGACATTCATAAGGACAACGAATGGCGGGGACAACTGGAGCAGTGTTTTACCTCCCGGCAACTTTCCGACACTATACTCATTGTATATAATGAATGCTAACGATATCTACGCGACAGCCGATCTTTCATATATATATAAGTCCGGAGACGGGGGAAATACATGGGATTCCATTACGGTAGGTATGCAAAATCCATTCTTTTCAATCTACTTCCTGAACTATAATACAGGATGGGCACTCGGATGCTGTGGAATGTATTTTAAGACGACGGACGCGGGTAACTCGTGGACACCGGAGCAATACCTAACACCGGGCTTCACAATTTACTCGGCAAACTTTATTAACGAGAATACGGGATGGATGTCAGCCGATGCGGGATACATAATGAGAACGACAGACGGAGGAACAACGTGGGACTCCCTCGCTTCGGGAACATCAACCGACCTGAGAACAATCCAGTTCGTCAACGATCAAACAGGATGGGTGGTAGGCAACGAAGGCATTATATTAAAAACGACAAACGGAGGAGGACAGGGATGGAACGTTGGCATTCAGCAAATCTCCACAGGTATCCCTGAAGAATATGAGCTGGGGCAAAATTACCCCAATCCATTTAATCCTTCGACTAACATAAACTTTAGTCTGCCTAAGGCGGGTGATGTAAAGTTAGTCATATATGACATGCTGGGACGCGAAGTCAGTGTTTTAGTTGACAAAACACTCAATACCGGCAGTTTTGAATATAATTTTGAGGCAAAGAATCTGAACAGCGGGGTATATTTTTACAAGCTAATTACCGAGGATTTCAGCCAAACGAAAAAGATGCTGTTAATTAAGTAATAGTAAAAACAGAGTTTTTGAACCTGCATAAATTTATACTCACTTGTTTTAGGATATAAATTACATTAATTTGCGTCATATCTATAAGGATGAGAGTGATATCCAAGCAACGAAATAGAATAATAGAAAGAATTCTCAGCCATCCTTTTCTAAAGGAAATGGATTTTCAGGCAAAGCTCATTCTTTTACTCGGATCGTTTACATTGCTTTTGATAGCGGCAGATCTATCGAGCGAAATGGCAAAGGATAAGGATGAGACAGGATTCTTTATAGCATGCCTGGAAAATCTCGATGACGCAGGAACAAACCATGCCGATCTAATTAACCATGACATACCTATATTTGCAACGATAGTAATTCCAAATACCGATATATTCGTTCAAAACACAACTCCAGAAGTACATCCCGAAAGAGGACCTCCCCTTTCATAAGTAACGCTTCATAACGTTTAAATCATATTTTAATTTTTGGTTCGTACTAAAAGAACCAATATATAGATACGTATAGCTCAGCGGGCGTATTGTATATGTACATATGCGTGCAGGTCTGTACGCAGAAACATTAATTCTAAAAAAAATCATAATGAAAAAGATCAACGTTTTAGTTTTACTTATAGTATCATTATTTATCGTGAGCGGAATTTCATACGCTCAGCCAAAGATAACACTTAACGCATACGGCGGATACGGTGTACCATTAGGTGACTTTGCAACTGAAGTCCCAACAAACACGAGAGCAGATGCAGATTATTTTCCATATTATACAAAGCAATTATTAACCTTTGGCGCAGACGGAAAGCTTGCATTTGGAAAGACCGGTAACGGAAGAGTAGTATTTGGAATTGGTTACAACATGTTCAGCAACAACACAGACGCTATATTCAAAGCAGATTCAAACGGAACGCTCGTAACAACAAACTTTAAGCCACAAGTAAACATACTATCCATCTCACTTGGAGGTGAGTGGGCATTCCAGCCAAACCAACAGCTGAACCCATATGTTGGCGCAGGTCTTGCGGCTAACTTTTTCAGCGGTACATTCACATTCGGCCAGTCAGTATTCGTAAAAGGCGAACAAAGGAACGGACCGATGGACATGAAAGCTGAAACCAGAATCGGTTTTTATCTGGATGCAGGTCTGGATTATAGACTCAGTCCGCAATTTGGTATTAACGGCGGTATCAAGTACAGCTTAATTAACCCGATAGGAAAAGGCGCAGATGACGAAGAAGAGATCGGTGAAAACGAAATAGACCTCGGCGACCAGGAACATACCGAAGATGGAATTGATTTTCCTGCAAGAACGATCAGCTCGTTCAACGGTTATTTAGGTGTGTCATTCTATTTTGGAGCTCCTAAAACTAAGAAAAAATAATTAACTCCTTTCAACCACCTTCCTTTCCGCTCCTTTGGAAAGGAAGGTGACTATTTTAAGGATCGGAAAATTTGAGAACTTCAGGCTACATATTAATATTCATTTTATTTTTAAGCGGGATATCCACCGCTCAAAACAGAATAACCGGAACAGTAAGTGACGCAGAGACCGGCGAGAAACTTTCCAACGTTTTGATATTCATCGAGGATGTTCAAAAATCCTATTTTACCAATTACAAAGGTGAATTCGATGTTACCGGTTTACCGGACGGCTATCTCGGATTCCAGTTTTCATTGGTGGGTTATAAGAATTTCAGCCTTAAAATAGATACCAAACAGGTAAAAGAGCCATTGGACGTGAAGCTAATCTCAGCTGAGCTTACAACGGATGAGATCATAGTAACGGAGACACGCATTGACAAACCATACCAATCCGACAAGATAACATTTAAGGACCTGCAGAGAGACGGCACAATGAACGTCTCCGAAGCAATTACAAAGATACCGGGGGTCTGGCAACTTTCGACAGGGTCGGGAATATCCAAACCCGTGATAAGGGGATTGTACGGCAACAGGATAGGTATAATGGTAAACGGAATAAGATTTGACAACCAGCAGTGGCAGGATGAACACGGTCTGGTGATGAGCAGTGACGGGATAGATAATATAGAGGTGATCAAAGGACCGCGAAGTCTGCTATACGGACCGGAGGCAATAGGCGGTGTCGTAAATATCACGCATGAGAAACCCGCACCGGTAGGAACAAACATGGCGGATCTTAATACAAAATTTTTCACAAATACGCTGGGAATACTCGCGGACGTCGGATTAAAAGGAGCGGAGAAAGATTTTAACTGGCTGGTAAGGTTTGGAGGTGAGACACATGCGGATTACCTAGATGGGAACGAGGACAGGATACCGGAGACGAGATTCGGAGGATACACGATAAAGGGTGCATTCGGTTCACACCAGGGTATCTGGGTCGGAAATCTAAATTATGATTACACGAGGTACACGTATGGGGTGCTGGAGGAAAAGGAGTTCGCAAAAGAGCTTATTAAAAACGAGACGCGTTTTGACAGGAGCTTTAACGGACCCCATCACAACCTGAACGTTCACAATATCGTCTTGCAGAACACATTCATAACGGGCAAATCAAAATACAAGGTCAACCTCGGATATACATATAACAGGAGACAGGAAATAGAAGGAAACGACGAGAGATTCCTTCCTGACAGCCTGCAACTAGGCAACCTGGATATGATCTTAAGGACGTATTCATTTGATGGAAGCTGGGGATATGATATAAACAGATTCACGAATTTAGTCGTCGGTTCGCAGGATTTTTACCAGCAGAATCAGAACTCCGGTGAAAGGAGACTGATACCGAATGCGGACGTATCTTCTCTTTCACTGACAAGCATACTGAATTACAAAAAGGATAAGCTGGGCTTCGAGGGAGGGGCGCGGTTCGACAGATACCATTTGACGACGGAAGAGTATGGAGTGCGGGATTCCATCGGTTACTTCCCTGCTCTCGAACGGACATTCAATTCAGTGAACGGGTCAGCGGGCGTATTGTACTGGTTCAACAAGCATTTTCTCGCAAAGACGAATTTTTCGACGGGTTTCAGAGCACCCAATCTGGCTGAGCTAACATCGAACGGGCTGCATGAGGGAACATTCCAGTATGAGATAGGAAATCCGAATTTTGAAAGTGAGCAGAGCTATGAAGGGGACCTGGGGCTTGTGCTGGAAAGCAAGTATGTTTCGTTCGACATCGCGGGTTACAATAACAGGATAAACAATTATATTTACCTCGGGCAGACGACGGACACGATACAGGGCTATCCGGTATTCCAGTATTATCAATCGGATGCAACGCTGAGGGGACTGGAAGCGGACCTGGATGTAAAGCCCTTCGACTGGCTGGGCATAAGGGCAACTTATTCCACGGTTCACGCAAAGCGGGAGGACGGAGAATATCTGCCATTGATACCGGTTGACAAGATCACGCTTGGGGCGCATGTCGAGCTGGAGAACTGGAAATTCTTTTACAACCCGTATTTCGAATTATCTACCTACTCGGCATTGAAAAAAACAAGGCTCGGTGAGAACGAGGTATCAGTACCGGGATATACACTGCTCAATGCTTACTTCGGGTGCGACCTGCGTTTCGAGAAGCAATTGATCAATATATCGATAAGCTGTACGAACATGCTAAACAAGGTGTATGTGGATTTTATGTCGAGGATAAAGTATATACATACGACGATAGACGGAAAGACTTATAACGCGAACAACATGGGCAGGAACATAGTGGTGGCAATAAAGGTACCCTTCCAGCTGTCGTATAATTAGACGAGAGTTATTTTTGTTATTTCAGGCGGGCAGTTGAGCCTTAGCGGCAAGCCGACAACACCAACACCGCGCGATACATACATTTGTGAGTTACCTTCTTTATACAATCCACTTAGATAAGGGCTGATAGTCGAAGCAAGAGAGATGTTCGTTTTACCAAATTTGGCGAGGACGATCTGTCCACCATGAGTGTGTCCGCTCACCACAAGATCAACATTCTTTTCGGCAATGTTTTTGATGAAGTAAGGTTTATGGTGCATCATTATCTTAGGCTGGGTAGAAAAGCCGGGGATGTTCTTCTCTGCGTGGGTGATGGATGTATTGAGATTGCCGATCAACTCGGGGTCGTAATCGGCGTTGCTTCTCCGTGTATCTTCAACTCCAATAAGCGAGAGTTTTTCACCATTGATATTGAGCTCGAAGGATTCGTTTCTCATGAGGCGGATAGGTGTTTCATTTTTTACAACGTCCGCGATGTAATTGGGGTCGGAGAAGTAGTCGTGATTTCCGAGAGTGGCGAAAATGCCGTGTTTAGCTTTAACGTCGCGAAAGGCTTTCGCGAACGGGGCGGCTTCGGATGTGTATGAATTAGTGAGGTCGCCGGGGATAAGGATAATATCAGATCCAATGTCATTAACGATGTCGGCGTAATGGTGCATAATCGACTCCGGCATATAGGGACCGCTATGCAAATCACAGATGAGTGTGATGGTTGTTCCCTTGAGCGCGGGAGAGAGATTGGGGATAATTATTTCTCTGTTCGTTATTTCGTAGTCATCCTTTCCAGAGACGGCGATGCCGGCACCAATGAAAGCATACCCTGTAACAGCGGCGGCGGAAGCCGTGACGAACTTTCTGCGTGATGAGTCGAACTTTTGGACGGATCTCTTTTCTTTCAGGCCAGCGAGCCATTTTTTTCCTTTGTCGAAGCGGGAGATGATGAACGATCCGAGCTGGAACGGGAGTTTGATTATCTTTCCCAGGAGAAGATAAACGCCGACGAAGAAGTTAGCGGCTGTGAAAGTGTAAAAAGGAAGTACGTAGGAATTGTAGAGCCAGTCCGGGAGGTCGGCAAGCCTAGCGCCCGTAACAAGAATGAATATAAACGGTAATATGAATAAAATATAGGGTCCATACGAGATTAGGTTGACCCATTTAGAAGGAATGTTCCTTTTTTTGAGAAATTTTCTAAAGGTAAACAGGACCAGTAATTCCAGCCCGATTATTACCGCAAAAACAACTATGAATAGGAGTCTCCACATATTGAATCTATAACAATGTAAATTTGAAGTTCGTTTCCGGGGTAAAATTACCGGAAAGGAAATCTTCAATCCATGTTAATAGATTTACATAGAAATTTATACGAGAGTTATTTGTGTGATCTCGGGAGGGCAATTTAGGCGGAGCGGGATGCTGGATGACCCGATCCCTCGCGAAACGTACATTTGTGATCCGTTAGCGGAGTACAACCCGCTAACGTACTCGCTTACAGTGGATGCCATTGAGATATTCAGGCTGCCGAATTTGGCGAGAACTACCTGGCCGCCGTGGGTATGTCCGCTGAGTATCAGGTCAATTCCTTTTTGGGACATGTCGCGGAAGAAGTAAGGCTTATGGCAGAGGAGGACCTTTGGCATCGTGCTATAGGAGTCAAAATGATATCGAGCCTTATCAATCGTTTTATCAAGGTAGCCGTTAAGAACATCCCGGTCCTCCACCATGCTTTCTTTGGTATCTTCCATACCGAGGAGACAGAATTTTTCACCGTTTTTATTAATAACAAGGGCATCGTTTCTTAGCATGCGAATGGGAGTGTCTGCGGATATAGCATCGGCAATGTAATCGGGCTGTGATAGGTAGTCATGATTTCCGAGGGTGGCATAAACACCATGTTCGGCTCGAAGGTCACGGAAAGCATTTACGAAGGGCGCAATCTCTACTTTTTCGGAGCTAGTCATATCACCAGGTATAAGTATAATGTCGGATTTGAGTGAGTTTATCACACTGCAATAGTCACGCATAGTATCAAGCTTCATATAAGGACCGCTGTGAATGTCGCTAACGAGAGATATCGTGGTACCTTTTAGATTTTCGGGAAGGTTTTTAATAGTGATGGTCTTTCGTACTATCTCATAATCGTCTTTTCCTACAACCCCGGCACCGGCGCTGACAAACACATACCCTGAAACGGCGGCGGCTGAGGCGGAAATGAACCTGCGCCTCGAACTATCGAACTTTACTTTTTCTCTTTTTCTTTTAAAGCTTTTGAGCCGCTCCCTCCCCTTCTCGAAACGGCTCATCAAAAAATCTACAATCGAGAAGGGAGCCGTAAAAAGCTGTCTTATCAAGACGTGCAGCCCCGTTATAAACAAGAGCGAATACAATATACATATCGGTATCAGTATCAGCCGCGGGAGTTCAAAAAGTTTTTCGTCGAAGAAGGCAACTATGATAGGGGCTAAAAAAACGGTAATGGGTGTGAATGCAAGAAGGGTTTCATACTTGCCCGGTAGTCTTTTATTTCCTTTTAGGTACCTGATTAAGGTTGTCATTCAATAACTGTTAGTGAGAAAATGGCACACCTTAAAAACCTGCATGTAAACGTACAAATCATCTTCATTCACTTCAAACATAAACAGATGATGTTTCCAGAGTGTTAATTTTATAAAACGAAATTTTAAAATGTTTAAAGTATAACTTTACATATGTATTATAATGGGCTGTAATTACGCTGTTATAAACGAATCTATTCGGGGTAAGGCAAGTTAACTTGACTTTAATGGCTAACTTATCAAAATTTATTGAACTATCACAAAATCAACTTACCAGGAATGAGAGGATTAATATTATCAATCAGTGTATTATTGTTAGCGCAGATCTCCCTTTTTGCCCAGGATAGTAACCCGGGTGACATTTTACCGGATAGACCGGACCAGACGGAATCGCCGGATATATTACAGCCGGGATTTGTGCAAATAGAGGGAGGCTATACATATTCACATATAAAATACATTCCGAACGATTTTATAAAACTTACTTTCAGTGTTAATGAGGTAGGTACGTTAATACGAATAGGTATTTTCCCGAGCGCCGAGCTAAGAATTGAGCCTGAATACCAATCTATAAAAAGCACAATCTCTTTTCAGAACCCGGTTTTTGATTACAGCAACGAAGTTTCCGGATTTATTCCTCTAAGGTTAGGTACCAAGATCAAAATTACTGATGAGGATAAATACATCCCAGCTACGGCTTTTTTATTCAAAGCAAGCATACCTGAAATTGCCAGCAATGATTTCCAGGATGAATTGTCCACAGCTGAATTCCGTGTTGCTTTATCGAAAACACTATCAGAAAGATTTTCCCTGGGAATGAATCTTGGCGCGGAATACGGGGGGTATTATAGTGTACCGATCGGATTATACACATTATCATTTTCCGGTGAAATTTATAAAAATCTGGGCGGTTTCATAGAGCTGTATGGATACTATGCTAAGGGTTCTGAACCCTCCCATTCCATAGATGGAGGTTTTTCATACAGGATACTAAACAATCTTCAAGTGGATTTTTCAGCCGGGACTCAGTATTCCGACGAAGCATCGGATTTCTTTATTGGAGGAGGATTGTCGGTTAGACTACCAAGATAAATATTAACCAAAGCAAACAAGAAATGAGAAAACTAATTTTATCAATCAGTTTAATATTGTTACTACATATCTCCGTTTTCGCTCAGGCTAATAACCCGGGTGACATCAGTCCGGACAGACCGGACCAGACAGAGTCACCGGATATCCTAACCCCGGGGTATGTGCAGATAGAAACCGGAATAACCTATGAAAGATATTCGTATAGCAGTGTAAACTACGAGCATACACGTAATACTTTTAATATTCCCGGGATGCTGAGAATAGGAGTTTTCCCGAACATGGAACTGAGGATCACGCCCGAATTTCAGTCTGTAACCGACAAATATTCCTATACTTTTCAAGGAGACCAGAGTAAAACAACACAAGGGCTCATTCCTCTAGTCCTGGGAACAAAGATCAAAATTGTTGACGAAGCCGAGGATATGCCCGCCATGGCATTTCTGTTTCATGTCGATCTTCCCGGAGCGGCAAGCGAGGAATTCCAAAATAAAAACCCAACTCCCGAAGTCAGACTAGCTCTATCAAAACAACTCCAGGACAACCTTTCGATCGGGTTCAATCTCGGGGCATTTTTTGATATGGATCACAGGGAGACAGCCGGTATTTACACGGTATCGCTCGCAATGGATCTTACGAAAAGAATCAACGGATTCATCGAGCTGTATGGGAATTTTGAACAACAAACATCACTTTTCGTCGATGGAGGTTTTTCTTACCTGCTGATGAAAAATCTAATGGTGGATATTTCCGGTGGAACAGGTTTAACGGTAGATAGTCCTAATTTTTTCATAGGAGGAGGATTGTCAGTCAGACTGCCAAGATAACGGCAATCCGACTGACGAAGTTTTACATTATTTAAGTAAGATAAGTTTCCCTGTTTTTTCGAAATCACCGGCGGAAAGAGTGTAGTAATATACGCCGGATGGGTAATTGCCTGCATTCCAGACCACCTCATAGCTTCCCGAGATCTGAAACCTGTCCACCAATACGGCGACTTCTCTGCCGGTATTGTCATAGACCCTCAGCTTTACATTCTGTGAACGCGCGATAGAGTATTTTATTTTAGTAGCTGGATTGAACGGGTTTGGATAATTCTGTTCTAGAGAATATCCGTTATTCAAACTGCCTATGGCATGAATACCGACGGTATTATCTATCAGCTTGTAAATCCTATCGCCCGTTATATCACAAACATATATATTGCCATCCCTGTCTTTCCCAAAGGATGATATACTGTAAGGACTATCCATCAGCATCTCGGTGACAGCCGGAACAGTTCCATAATTCAAAGCCCATATTTTTCCCGACCCATAATCACCGTAAACATACCTGCCGTTTATGCCCGGATATGCCGACGAGGTACTCTGGTACCCGCCCGAAATGGATATACCCTCACTCCTCGGGTATTGGAATATTGGCAATGTCAGACCTGTCGTGTCGCACGGAGTTGGATTATAACAATTAGTACCCTCCATTATTCTCCATCCATAATTCTTTCCTTTATTTACAATGTCTATTTCCTCGTATGTATTCTGCCCGACGTCAGCGGCAATGAGTTTGCCGGCATTATCAAAGCTAAATTTCCACACATTTCTAAAGCCCCACGCGAATATCTCCTTTCTTTCACCGGATGTGCTGTCAACGAAGGGGTTGTCGGGAGGTATTTTATAATTTAATCCTGAGCCGGTAGTATCAATATTAATACGAAGTATCTTACCGCGAAGAAGTGTAAGGTTTTGCGCGTTATTGGGAGGATCTCCCTGCCCCGCACCCATTCCAAAACTAATATATAATAAACTATCCTGACCAAATGCAATTTTGCCGCCGAAGTGTGAAGCGGTAGCCATTGTATCAATTAGTATTCTAAATTCACTGCTTTTTAAAGCCGAATCAGGATTTGTAGGACTTGTCTCATATCTTGCAATAACCGATCGTGTGGGACTTGTAACCGAGTAGTAGATATAAAAGTATCTGTTATTCTCATAGTCCGGGTGAAATGCAAGCCCAAGGAGTCCGGGTTCAAACCCGCTTTGAGGCACGAGATCAGAAACATCAAGGAAGAGTTTTCCCGGTTCGGACGGATTAAGGGTATTCATTACCCATATCTGTCCCCTCTGACATACAACAAATATCCTGTCGGTTCCGTCCTGCGGATCGACCATTTCCAGCGGATTATTAAAAGTATTCGCCGAGAAAACCCGCTGAAGCTGATATTGTGAAAATGCAGTGGAGGTTCCGAGAAATACAGCAGTAGAAAGTAAAAAAGGTATTAGAAGTCTTTTCATCAATAAAAATATGTTAGTTTTTCTAAATTAAAATAGCCCATAAAATCCCACTTTTCAAATTATTCTTTATTAAAACATACGAGTGGACATGCAGTAATGTTAAGTCCAGTAAAACTGATGGGAAAGAAAGGGAATCAGTAAAGAAATACTTAGAACTGAATATTTGCGGTAAGATTGAAGATATTAATATTTTTGTAATTCTCTTCAGCTACAGTAGGTCTTTGCGTAATATAAGCCGGCTGTGGCATGATAGCGGCATCGAATTTTACAGTGAAAGGAATCTTGGTAATACCGATGGTTTTGAACGGCACAATCACACCCAATCCAAACGTGAATTCATTTATATTACCGTATCTCCACCCCTCGATACTACTTACTCTCTCATTATTCAAAGCATAGAATCCACCTCTCAAACTAAAAATCTCAAACAAAGTAAGTTCCAAGCCAGTTTTAATTCCATCGTAAAAGGTGGCATTTAAAACTTCCTGATACTCTAGCGTGTATAATATCTTTAAAAAGGTCGTATTCCAAGGTGAGCCGGGGATATTTAGCCTCAGGTCATAAGAAGCTCCTAACCGAGAGATGACCGGCAACTGCGATTCGATGTCGTAGGGATTAAATTCCAGACTACCTTGATTTAAGTTGAAAACACTAAATGCCAGATCGACATCCATATCATAATCACCTTTTACCATTACTATTTTTTTTAATAAGCCAATATCCAGCATAAAGACATTATCATTTATATCAGGAATCCCATACTCCTCTAACTTACCACCGTTCTCATTGTAGTGAAATAATCCTAAATTAAACCCGCCCCAAAAATCTTTAAACAGCTCCCGCGCGTAAGATAAGCGATAGGTCTCATAATAGGGTGTGTATTGTATTCTGCCGGAAGGTGAGTAATGGAAGTTTATACTACCAAGGTCAGAGTAATCCCTGCTTACACCAATAGTCCCAATCTTTTTAAAATTATACGAAGCGCTTAAGAATTTATTTTGGGGATCCTCAGCACCGTGATAGTTATTTGCAATACCGCCTGTGAGGCTCAGACCCTGCAACGTTCCAAGCGCGGCAGGATTGACAAAATAGGAATTCGGATCTCCCTCTACGGAAACAAATCCTCTGCCCATTGCCTCCATCCTGGCACTCGGATAATAACCAAAGAAATGGTTTTCAAATATTCCATCGTACCCTCTCTGCGCTAAAAGATTACAATGAATAAGCTGGAGAAGAAATAAAAATGTAAGATGTTTTAATAAACGAGTCATTGTATGGTAGTTTAATGTAAATATTTTATTGAAAAAACAAACTTAAGTCAAGTCTTTAAATGAGGTAAATATGCCTAGGGATCGATTTAGCTTCAAAAAAGAAAAATATTTAACCCTTATACCCTTAATAAAGGCGGCTGTATCTCATTCTAACTTTATAATTTATTTCGCATCCCTTATATTAATCAGTGCTAACCTATATCAGGGCGATATTAGTTGCCATTCATGCATTATTTATAGCAATTCTGGCAATCATACTCAGCCCGTTCGACACAAGCGGCGGGACGCTTCACCGCCCCCTCCCGAAACTATTCTCTTATGTAATACTCTTTATACTCGGCGTGAGGTTAACCGTATACGGACGAGAATTACTGGATAAAAAGGCATCATATATATTCGTAACGAACCATCAAAGCTATGTGGATATCCCGGTGCTGATGAAGGCGATCCCGAACACGATAAGGTTTGTTTACAAGAAGCAATTGTCGAAGATACCGATATTCGGCTGGGGAATGTATTTATCGGGATATATACCGATAGACCGTGAGAATGTAAGGACGGCGATAACATCATTAAAGAAGGCTGCTAAAAAGATCAAGAACGGTATTTCAGTGGTGATCTTTCCGGAGGGGACAAGGAGTACGGACGGGAGCTTGGGCGAGTTTAAGCGGGGGATGTTCGTGCTGGCTGATGAAGCCAAGGTTGACATTGTGCCCGTAACGATAGACGGCACATATAAGATAGTACCGAGGGGTAAATTCAAGTTAAGGTCGGGACACGTAACAGTAACAATAGATAAGCCGATACCTTATAGGAAGGATCCGAATTTACTTGAGGAAATAAGAAGTAAAATAGAAAAGAATTTAGTAATTCAAAATTAAAATTATGGCAGTAAGTAAAGAAGATGTGGAAAAAATTGCCGAGCTGGCAAAGCTGAAATTCGATGACGCTGGCAAAGAAAAGATGCAGAAGGAGCTCAATAAGGTGCTCGAATTTATAGATGAGCTGGACGAGCTGAAACTGGACGACGTAGAGCCGATGGAAAATATAAATGATACCAAGAACATATTCCGTGAGGATAAGGTCGAAGTATGGCTCAGCACAGAAGAGGCATTAAAGAATGCCCCGGAGAAAACCGGAAAGTATGTGAAAGTTCCTAAAGTAATTTCTAAGTGAGAAGTGAAACGTCAAAGGTGAGAAGATATAATGTTAGAACTTGGACATAAAAAATTAGATGTCTGGAAATTAGGAAAGGAATTGGTTGCCGAAATATACGCTATTACAGAAAATTTTCCTAAGACAGAAACATTTGGAATAACAAACCAATTACGAAGAGCATCAGTTTCTATCGTTTCAAATATTGCAGAAGGGTCTTCAAGAAATTCTTCACTTGAAAGGAAAAGATTTTACACAGTTGCGAGATCTTCACTTGTTGAAATCGATACTCAATTAGAAATAGCATTAATGTTAAAATTTATCTCAGAAAATGATATTGAGGCTCTAAACCCAAAAATAAATTCGTTATTTGCAATGTTAACTAATTTAATTAAAAAAACTGCATAATTAACCTTTGACAATTGACCTTTGACTTCTGACTTAATAATAGGTATAATACCGGCGCGATATGAATCGACACGCTTGCCGGGGAAGCTGCTTGCCGATATTGGCGGGAAGAGCCTCATAAGAAGGGTTTACGAGCAGACGCTTAAATCGAAATTACTAACCCAGGTACTGGTAGCAACGGATGACAAAAGGATCTACGATGCGGTGTTTGGATTCGGCGGAGAGGCAGTGATGACATCAAAGAAGCACAAGTCAGGCACAGATAGGATAGTGGAGGCGGTTAAAGGAATAAATTGTGATATCGTAGTGAATATTCAAGGTGATGAGCCGTTTATCGATCCTACGGATATAGACAGAGCAGTACAACCATTAGTGAAGAGAAAGAAGTTGAATGTAGCGACATTAGCAGTTAGGATAAAGGAGTTACAAGAGCTAAGAGATCCACATGCGGTGAAGGTGATACTGGATGCTAAGGAAAATGCGATTTATTTTTCGAGGGGTGTGATACCATTTTCCGAAAAGCCGGATGTGAAAAAGAACAAGTATTACAAACACATAGGGCTGTATGCTTACAGAAAGGATTTTTTAAAGAAATTTACAAAGACAAAGCAGTCCGAATTAGAGAAGGTAGAGAAACTCGAGCAATTGAGGATACTAAGTATGGGTGAGAAAATTAGGGTAACAATAACGAAGAAGGATTCGATAGGAATAGATACGAAGGCGGATCTGGCAAGGGCGAGGAAATTAGTCAAAGGATGAAAGTAGAACTTGTAAAATACAGTGAGAAGCATATTCCATCATTACTTGAACTATTGAATAATGAGAATGTAAGTGACTGGCTAATGAACGTGCCGCATCCATACACGGAGAAGGACGCGAAGGAATGGATAGAAATAACACGTGAAATGGAAGACGGGAAAGATTACGGCTACGCTATAGAACTCGACGGAGTTCACATAGGCGGGATAGGTATGAATGTGAAGGGAAGGGCTTTGCCGGGATTAGATGATCACAAAGCAGAGATAGGTTACTGGCTGGGTGAACCTTATTGGGGTAAGGGATATATGAGTGACGCAATGAAGCAATTAATGAAGCTGGCTTTTGAAGACCTGGGTTTAGTCAGACTGTACGCGCACACACATGAAGGCAATACTGCTTCAGAGAAACTATTACTAAGACACGGATTCGAGCATGAAGGGCTTCTTAAAAAGTCTTTTAAAAAAGGCGACAGGGTGTTCAACGCCAATTTATTCGCAAAAGTAATTTAAAAATATAAAATTTTGTAGAATTGAAAAAACAGCCAAAATACATCTTCATCACAGGCGGTGTGGTATCATCGCTCGGAAAAGGAATAGCATCCGCTTCACTCGGCTTACTATTGAAATCCAGAGGACTCAGGGTTACGATACAAAAGTTGGACCCGTATATTAATGTTGACCCGGGCACTATGTCGCCATTTCAGCACGGCGAGGTATTCGTAACTGATGACGGAGCTGAGACCGACCTGGACCTCGGGCATTATGAGAGATTCCTCGACGAGAATATGTCGAAAGCAAACAATATGACAACAGGACAGATATACGCAAAGGTTATAGAAAAAGAGCGCAGGGGTGACTATTTAGGAGCAACAGTACAGGTGATCCCACACATTACAGATGAGATAAAGAGAAGGATACGACTTCTCGAGAAAAGCGGAGACTACGATGTGATAATCTCTGAGATCGGGGGTACGGTTGGTGATATCGAGTCGTTGCCGTTTTTGGAGGCGATACGACAAATGATGCAGGATGTCGGAAGGAATAATGCAATTTCGATACACCTGACGCTTGTTCCGTTTATCCGGTCAGCAGGCGAGCTAAAGACAAAACCGACACAGCACTCGGTGAAGACAATGCTGGAGATAGGAATACAGCCAGATATACTGCTTTGCCGAAGCGAAATGGCTCTGACCAAGGATCTTCGGGAAAAGATAGCATTATTTTGTAATATAGAGAAGGATTCGGTATTCCAGGCGCTGGACGCAAAATCAATATATGAAGTGCCATTGAATTTGAAGAAAGAGAAGTTCGACGAAGTGGTGCTCAAAAAACTAAATCTAAAGACAGGACCACCAAACCTCACACGCTGGACGAAGGTACTCAATAAGATAATGCACCCGAAGAAAAACATTAAGATAGGAATATGCGGAAAATACAACCAGGTACCGGACGCATATAAGAGTATCCTGGAATCGTTCATTCACGCGGGAGCTTATAATGAAGTACACGTGGACCTGGAATGGCTGGATGCGGACGAAATAGAAAAGAGTCCGTCGAAGCTAAAATCAATGATGCGGGGACTAAGCGGACTGCTGGTATGCCCGGGATTTGGCGCAAGGGGTACGGAAGGAAAGATAAGGGCTATACAGTATGCACGTGAGAACAAGATACCATTTATGGGAATATGTCTGGGACTGCAGTGCGCGGTGATAGAATTCGCCAGGAACGTAGCAGGGCTGAAGAATGCAAATTCGACGGAATTTAAGGAATCAAAGAACAATGTAATCGATATAATGGAATACCAGAAGACAGTAAAGGTGAAGGGCGGTTCGATGAGGCTGGGGGCATATCCTTGTATAATAGACAAAAAGACACTTGCATACAAATGCTATAAGAAAGAGTTCGTAAACGAGAGGCACAGACACCGTTACGAAGTAAATAACATGTTCAGACACACGCTGGGAGAACACGGTTTGATATTTTCGGGGTTATCGCCGGACGAGTCATTAGTAGAAATGATTGAACTGCCGAAAAGCGTTCACCCATTTTTCATTGCGAGCCAGTTCCATCCCGAACTAAAGTCCAGAGTAATAGAACCGCATCCTATATTCAGGGAATTCGTAAAGGCGGCGAAAGAATACGCAGGATAATTAAGCGGCGAGAGTGCCGGTGGTGTATTGCGGCTTTAACATATCTGCATAAAGTTTGAAGTTGTCCTTATTAGCAATGAGATCTTCGGTGGTCAGGGTTAGTTTTCTAACGATACGGAGATCCACAACGGAAATCCTTCCCCTAGAAAGACTCTGTAAAAGACATTGTTCGAAGTAGTTAAGACTGAAAATTATCATTTCGCGGATGTAAAGCTTACGTGTACGGAAACCGAATTTAGTCAGTGTAGAGTCGGTAAAAAAGCATATGGTCGAAACATATACGCGGTCGTTTTTCACTTCGCCCCTTTCTATTGCTTCGCATAGTTTGTAAAACCCATCCGCAGTATAATAAAGAAATATCTTCGGATTTACTTTCTTCATCTTAAAGAAATCCCACGCAGTACCTAGATGCACCTCTACCCTATTCATACTGCCAGGGACGGTAAAGAATACATCATTATAGTATTTATAAATTCCGAGTTTTCTGGCAAGAGGTGTAGTAATGTAGCGCAGGAATCGATAGAAAATTATTCCAGCTGTGAGGTAAAGAGGTATTTGCCAAAGTAAATCCATTCTTACAAATATTAATAGGACTGACTACCTTAATATTACTAAAAAGTAAAGAAATTAAAATCTAATAAAAACGCGAACTTCTTAAGTATGTATATTTTTTAAAAAAAAATGCAGACTTTTGTAGTAAACAAAGACCTCAAGTATTGCCGCTCAAAGGCTTAACAGATCCGGAAGTCAGCGAAAGAGCCGGGAAGGGCTTGATCAATAAGACTCCCCGCTCCGAGACGAAAACAATCCCGCGAATACTATTCGAAAATATATTCTCCGTATTCAACTTCATTATATTCGGCATAATAATATTTGTGCTTATATTTTACTTCAAAAACCGTGATGACAGGCTTTTACTCGACTCTATCGGTATATTGCTGGTGGGTGTTACAAACACCGCGATAGCATTATACCAGGAGATCAAGTCAAAGGTCGCACTTGATAAGGTAAGTTTGTTGCTGAAGAAGAGGGTTGTGGTGCTAAGAAATGGCAAGGAGACGGAGATAGAGCAGAATGAGATAGTAAAGGATGATATAATAAAAGTTAATACGGGCGACCAGATAATAGTAGATGGGGAGGTAGCGGAGTCGAGATACCTGGAAATAGATGAGTCGCTTTTAACGGGAGAATCGCTTCCTATAGAAAAATCTCCCGGAGATAAGGTGCTGTCAGGGAGTTTTTGCACATCGGGAAGCGGGTATTATAAGGCGGTTAAAGTCGGCGAGGAGATGTACGCTAACAGCATTACCAGGATGGCTAAGAAGTATAAGCTTTTACTGACTCCCCTGCAGAAGAAGATAAACTTTATCCTTGAGATGACTTTTCTATCCGCGCTGGTGATAGTGGGATTGGAAACGTGGTCGCATTTTTCAAATCCCGGAAATGTGAGTGAAGACGATTTTATCAGGAGGATAGCGACGATATTGATCTCGCTAATACCGCAGGGACTGGTATTCTTTGCAAGTGTGACCTATGCGCTGGGAGTTTACAGAATAAGTAAGCTAGGCGCTATAATAGAGAAGCTGAACGCGGTGGAGTCGTTTTCGAGCGTTAGGACCGTATGCATGGATAAGACGGGAACAATCACGGAGAATAATTTAAGAGTAAAATATATAAACAACATTTCTTCGCATGATACCGAGGAAGAACTTACCAGATACCTGGGGACTTTCGTGGAAGAATCCTCAGACAAGAACGCCACGATAAGGGCAATAAAAGACCTTAACCAGCAAGATGGAATTGCGTTTAAGGATGAGATACCCTTCCGCTCAGAGAATAAGTATAGTGTAATGGAATTTGAGAAAGACGGCGAACCTCTTTGCTTGATATTGGGAGGGTATGATGTACTTTACGACAACCTGGACAAGAACGATCTGGAAAATGCTCAGAAGGTATTTAATGAGATGGGTTTGTCAGTGTATAGAAATCTCCTTTTCGGAAGGATCAAAAATTTCAGAACAGTAAAAGAATTAAGGGAAGCAAAGACGGATTTTGTGATCGAACCGATGCTTTTAGTATCTATTTCCGATACACCGAGAGAAGATGCCGGGGAAGCGTTAGAATTGTTCGACAGGAATGGAATTGACGTTAAGATATTATCGGGTGATTCAGCGGATTCGATATCCTCTATACTTACCGATATCGGGAGGAAACCGGCGGAGGGTTCAATAATTACGGGAAGCGAGCTAGCAGGAATTTCAAAAGGTGATCTTTCTAAGGTCATAAAAAGCAAAGAGATATTTGCCCGCTTGAAGCCGGATCAAAAGTTGGCTATAATCAGGGAGCTTAAGAAAGAGAAGATATATACAGCAATGATCGGCGATGGCGTGAATGATCTCCCGGCTATAAAAGAATCAGATATGGGTATTGCTATGGAGGAAGGAAGCCAGATAACGAAGGAGGTGGCTGATATAGTGTTATTAAAGAATAAATTTTCGCTATTGCCGAGAATATTCGACGAAGGAAACAAGATAGTGAACTCGGTGAACTATATATCAAAACTTTTCCTAACGAAAAACTTCATCGTAATCTATATTGCGATACTAGCGGTGTTGTTTTTGTTCGAATTCCCTCTTACTCCGAGGCGCGTGGCGCTGATAAACATGTTCGGTATATCTCTGCCTGCGTATCTGCTTATGTTGCGAAATACAAACGTAAAACGAAGCTCGGAATTTATTAAAGACGTCTTCACTTACATAGTGCTGGCAGGTGCGGTGATAATAATAGCTGGATATCTGGGTATACTCGCCACGAACATATTATTCGCGGGATCGGAGCAGTATCTGAGCATGGTAATGCTGTCTATAATGATATTTATCTCAATATCCAACTATGTGATCGTGGCTGTCAGGAATGAGGATGAGAAAAAATATTACTATATAAGCGGTATCATTTTAGTTCTTTTATATATATTTTTTGCGATGACGAACTTCGACGTACCGGTTTATAATCTGATAAAAATATTCTACGAGATAGACTTCTTACCGCTAAAATACTGGGTGATCATTGTTCCATTAAGCCTGATAGGTTCGATCGCATTATATTTTACACAAACATTGCGTGAGAGGATATTTAAACTGCAAAATATATACAGGTAGTGGAATTAAAGGGATTAAATAGTGAGGAAGTACGGAAGCGGATATCCGAAGGGCAGGTAAATACAGCCCCTGCGGATAAGAGCAAGAGTGTAAGCAGTATTATCGTTACGAATGTATTTTCCGTATTCAATTACATCATCGCGTTCATCGTACTAGCAATATTGTTTTTTTATTTCCAAACAAAAGATATTAATCTTATCCTGGATTCGGTCGGAGTATTTACGATAGCTATTACAAATACCGCTATAGCGATATTCCAGGAAATCAGAGCAAAAAAAGCGCTGGACAAGGTAAGCCTGCTTTTGAAGAAGCAGGTAACCGTAGTCAGAGACGGACAGGAAAAGCTAATAGAGCAGGATGAGATAGTTACAGATGATCTTATAAAGATAGGCAGAGGTGACCAGGCGGCGGTCGATGGGAAAGTAATTAAATCGAATCACCTAGAAATAGACGAGTCGCTTCTTACCGGAGAATCACATCCTATAAACAAGAAAGAAGGAAACGAAATACTTTCAGGAAGCTTCTGTATCTCCGGGAACGGGTATTACATGGCGGAGAAGGTCGGGTCGGAAAGCTACGCGGCGCATATAACCGGACTGGCGAAGAAGTTCAAATTTTCTCTTACTCCTCTTCAAAGAAAAATCAATTTTATCGTAAAGATGCTTTTTTCCGTGGCAGTGATACTGGTATTGCTGGAGGTCATCTTCGCCGCACCGAGTTCGATATATGACGTGCCCTATATCAGGAAAATGACGACGATACTGATCGCCTTGATACCTCAGGGGCTGGTGCTAATGGCATCGGTAACATACGCGATAGGTGTTTACCGGATAAGTAAGATTGGTGCTATAATACAGAGATTGAACGCGATAGAATCGTTTTCCAATATCAAGATAGTGTGCATGGATAAGACAGGTACGCTGACACAGAACAAGCTCGCGGTTGAGAAGGTAAATCCATTGTGTGAGAGAAAAGATGTTTCCCAAGTCCTGGCTACGTATGCTCATTATTCCAGCGATAAAAACGCCACAGCATGCGCTATAGAAGAGCTGGGTAACTTCCAGCAATGGAATGTAGCTGATGAGATACCGTTTTCATCGGAGAACAAGCTGAGTATGTTAAAAGTAGACGATAAGGTATATATACTTGGGGCATACGATCTTTTACTGGAAAAAACGAGTAGTGAAAGCAAAGCCAAAGCAAATGAACTCTTTGATAAGGAGGGGTTAGAGGTTTACAGGAATCTTTTGTTTGGGCAGGTAGTAAACGGAAGCGAGTTCGAGGATACGAAGGAATACATGAATTCGATAACAATAGAGCCGTACTGTATAGTCTCTATATCAGACCAGATAAGAGATGACGTGATGGAGGCAATCAATCTATTCAGGGAGAACGGCATACAATTTAAGATACTTACAGGTGATGCAACATTCGCGGTAAAGGCTATCGTGAACAAAATCGGCTGGGATGTTACGGATGACGATCTGATCTCGGGAGGCGAGCTCGATAAGATGGATGATGCGCAATTCAAGGAGGCAGTGCTGAGTAAGCTTGTATTTGCGAGATTAAACCCGGAGCATAAACTGCGAATAATAAAACTGCTTAAAGCGGAATCCTATTATACTGCTATGCTGGGAGACGGCGTAAACGACCTTCCGGCAATAAAGGAAGCCGATATGGGTATAGCTATGGAGGAAGGAAGCCAGATAACAAAGGAAGTAGCTGATATTGTATTACTGGAAAATAAATTCTCTCTGCTCCCGGAGATATTTGACGAAGGAAAAAAGATCGTGAACACGGTGGCTTCAGTCGCAAAACTGTTTTTGACGAAGAACTTTTTGGTAATTTATCTTACACTATTTTCGCTGATATTCTTGCTCGATTTCCCGCTAACACCGAGGCGGGTAGCATTTATCAATATATTTATAATAGGGCTCCCCTCGTTTATAATTGCCCTTAAGAATTCTAATACATCAAAGAACACGAACTTCCTTCCTGACCTGTTTTCATTTGTCTCAATTTCGGCATTGCTGATAGTGATAGGTTCGTATGGGTCGATGTTCCTGGCAAGCTCCATCTTTCCGGGAGTAAGTGATTCCCAGCTACAGATGATTATGCTGGTTACGATGGTGATCATTTCCATTGCTAACTTCTTCTCAGTGACAATGCTGGAAAAGCAAAACAATAAATCGTTTTACCTGGTTTACGGGCTGATAATACTCATGGTATTTCTTGTAACAGCCATTATACGAAGCGATTTTATTGTACTCAAAGTCATCCGGGAGTTTTATGAGCTGATCAATCTTCCATTCGATTACTGGATACTGACTCTGGGAATAAGTACAGTAAGCGCGGTGGTGCTATTCGTGGTACAAATGCTGAGGAAAAAGATAATGAGCAGGATGCAGGCATAAAAAAACCCGGACGAGCCGGGTTTTTAAAATCTATAAAATTATTCTCCTACCTATTTCGTTTAACACCGGTATAGAATTTTATTCCTATATTAAAACCAATGAACCCAATGAACCGTTTAAAACCCGGTCCGAAATTTTTGTCGGTGGATTTACCGTCATTGAGATTATCAATTCCATTATCGGAATTAAAGAAATTTGCAAGCTGATATTTGAATCCAAGCGTCATGCCCACATTGTGACCTTTATCGAGTACAACCTCGTAGCCTGTTCCAATGAGGAATCCCATTCTAAAGGCATTATCGAATGTGATCTTCGATGTTGAAGATGCAGTAATCAGACTTCCCGTTACGCCAAGCTGAATGGTCTGTTTATTACGGCAATCCGCTCCAAAGAGATATTGATATCCCAGACTTGCGGTATAAATATTATAGGAAGTTTTTGGAGTATCTGCAGAAAAAACGAAAAACGGAACCTGACTATTGGTGCCGTTCAGAAAGTTATCATATTCCAATCCAAGGAAGATCCTATTGCTTCTTTTTTGTCCAAAACCCACTGTAGTTTCAAAAGAAGCACCTTTTCCCCATTTCATAGCATAGTTTTTCTGCTCGCTAAGATTGTTAGGAATATCTACTGTTTCCCCGAATGCATCGTTCATGGCATAACTGCCGTTAAGCCTGAACTCAAAAGTGAATAATGGACCACTTCTTGCAATTCTCCTCTGTGCATTCACCTGGCTGAAAAAAGAAGATGAAACCAAAACTAATAAAACAAACAGAGTTAGTTTTTTCAAGATGGTCTTATTTTGTTAGCGGTTTTGTAAAATTAATATATATTTGTAATAAAATCAATTTGTATTTATTTTCTATTAACTTACTTTAAGAGAGTGTATTAAGTTAGTGTAAAATTTAGTTTTCCTTGTTAGTAATTTACCTGGAAAGTGGCGAAAAAGTAGTCATCATTCAGCTCTCTGCTCTCAAATTCATTGTTAATAAGTCTATGCACATACATAAAGTTAATAAAATACTGCCGGATAGGTTCCCAGGATAGGTTAAACGTTATTATATCCCTATTTACGCGGTTTCCCGCTAAGAATTTCGGACTAACGTTAGACTCACCGGTTCCATTATTAATGTTTCCTCCATAGTTTATAACGACGTTTCCGGCTGAGTCAAGTATTATTCCTTCGCCAGACCTTTGATGCTGGTAAACAAGGCTCGTTTTTACCCTGCTACCATAATTAAAATACAATCCCGCCGCAATCTGATCAGAATTTGGAGGAAGATTTGGACCGAGCGGTAGATTCCAGTTAGTATATTGAGCTTTATTGCTTTTATGAGCATAAACAAACGGATTTAGCCGGGTATATTCCAATTTCAGAGTTAGATCCGGAACAGTAAAAGCATCTGTCCAATAGGTTCCAAATTGAAATCCGAATTTATTCGAAATCTCAGAGCTGTCAGAAAACAACGAGGAAAATTGCAGGTCGTCTATTATCATCGATCCCTGGAACGCAAGATTCTTTACCGGAACAACCTCAGCATCAAAGCCCATTAGGTTATTATTCACATTAGGAACGTCTCCCTGTGATGCCTTATTGAGTTCAGCAGAAATAAGCAGACTGATCGGATTAAGGAAGGTAAAGCTAAAAGAAGAATTTGTAATTATCACGCTCTCAAAGAATCCAACTTTAAAAGCCTCAGAAAATCTTATGTCCAGATTATGAGTGGCAATATTCTTCGAATTAAGCTCGACTCCGAGAGAGTCACCTCTTAAACTACCGTAAAGAAATGAATATGAAATTGCTTTATACTTCAGATCTACCTTTGCGAAATCGAATGGAACCGAATTTTCCGAGAGGAAGAGTTTATCCATGAAACCTGTCCCCTGTGTCAGCTGATACCTTCCCACGGAAAGACCGAACCAGTTAGTAGCAGTCTGGTATCTAAGGTAGCCAGTATAGTAATCGTAATATGTCTTATTGTTAAAATCATAAGTGTTTCCATTTGCATAGATGGTTTTATCGGTCTGGCGAGCAAACTGGAAATCCGATGAATCCCCACTTAACTTTGCTCCGTTGTAGGCTTTAAGTGAAAATCCAACACTATTAAATAAAGTACCGCTTACGCCAAATCCACCATTTCCAAGAAGTATAGAGTGACTGCCAAGCGAATCACCGGAAGAAGTTCGATAAGACAAGTTTCCATAGTAATCTACATAGAAAACCGCGTTGCTGTCATTATATACGTAAAGGTGTTTTTGTTTTTTGTTATCGAAAATCTTTTCCAGATCAAAATTGCTAAAAAGCGAGCTTTGCTTGTTCACAGTTCCATAAACATCCTTTTCAAATTCTATATCATAATAATCGAGAAGATCTTTATCTGTTTGTGATAGTGTTTTGCGTTTCTCGTTCAATTGTTTAAGGAAATTGCCCACTTCATAACCTGAAAGAGGCAAGTTTGCACTATTGTAACCAACAATTTTCTTTTTAATCTGCATCCTCTGTAGAAAGTCATAAACGGGATTATCCAATTCTACAAGGTCCACCTGGGCAAAAGAGATGCTCTGCACCAACAAGAGGATGCAAAACACCACAGAAAAAGATAAATATCTTTTCATAGAGGTATAATTTAGTTTTGGACTTTTACTTCCGGAAATTCAAGAGGTGTATATTCCGGGACGATCAGTTTTAATGAAGAAACAATATTATTCTTGTCTTTAACCGATAGGTAGCTGAAAAGCTCGATGAGCTTGTCTTCAAAATCGTTCAGATAGTTTTTATCACCATGCATAGCGATAAGAATCTTTTTATGTGAGGTAGCCTGATACTTCTCCCCGGGCACGATAAGTTCCTCATAGAGTTTTTCACCCGGTCTAAGTCCAGTAAAAATAATTTTTATATCTTTTCCCTCATCATAACCGGACAACTTTATCATGTCTTTTGCGAGATCAATAACCTTTATCTGTTCACCCATATCGAGTATAAATATCTCTCCGCCCTCACCAAGAACGGAAGCCTGCAATACAAGCTGTACAGCTTCGGGTATTGTCATAAAATAACGGGTAATATCCGGATGTGTTACTGTAACAGGACCACCAGATGCGATCTGCTGTTTAAAAGTGAATATCACACTACCCCTACTACCAAGCACATTTCCAAAACGAACCGCGACGTAATGAACATTGTTTTCCTGCGCGGCATTAAGAACAATCATTTCAGCCACACGCTTGGTTGCACCCATGACGCTTGTCGGATTTACGGCTTTATCGGTGGAGACATAAACGAAGTGCTTTACTCCGGTATCCACCGCAACATCCACAAGATTCTTCGTTCCAAGGATATTATTGGAAACCGCTTCGGGAGGATTTCCCTCCATCATCGGAACGTGCTTATGAGCCGCCGCGTGGTATACTATATCCGGATTATGTTCCCGGAATATATTATAAACTCTGTCCTTAAACCTTATATCCCCTATTATAGCCCTGATCACGGTTTTGTGTGTAGAGCCATTGCCGGAAAGTATGAGTCTTCTATTTAGCTCCTGTTCTATTTCAAAGACGGAATTTTCACCATGTCCAAGCAATATCAGTTCCGAGGGATGGCATTTTATTATCTGACGGCAAAGCTCGCTGCCTATCGAGCCACCTGCACCTGTCACTAAGATTTTTTTACCTTCGATGAAAGACGCCACCGTCTTAATATCGGTCTCGACCGGATCTCTTCTTAAAAGGTCCTCAATCTGGACTTCGCGGATATTCCTTAAAGCAGTATCTTCATTGAGAAGCTCCGACATGGAAGGTAACGTCATCGCATGAACACCCAGGCTTAAGCATTGATCAATTATACCTCTTATCATGTGACCGGGTGCGGAAGGAATTGCGATGATCACCTTTTGTATATTGAGCATTTTTACCGCTTCTTTGAGGAGGTCCCTACCACCCACAACCGGTATTCCTCGTATGGAAACATTCTTCTTATTCGGATCATCGTCGATGAAGGCTATCGGTGAAAGTCCCAGCTTTGTATTCCTCTGCATCTCCTCAACGACGGAGGCTCCCTGTTTACCTGCGCCTAATATAAGAACACGTTCGCCAAGCTTTTCGCTAGCTTGTCTCTCATTGAATCTTTCGAAGAACTTTATGCTCAATCGGGAAATCGAAATGAAAATGAATATGATAAAACCATCTATAATCGGCAGCGATTTGGGAAGATCGGAAAAACCGAACAACCCGAAGAATTTCATTATCAGAAAAATATTAGACTGGACAATGAGGGCGAATATGGAAACTATTATTAATCGAGCAACCTCATCCATACCGGCACTATGCCAGTATCTTCTATAGAGTCCTAAACGGAAAAAGATAGCAACTTTGATTATAGATAAAACTATCGTAGCGGCGATTAGAGGCTTCCAGTAGAAACTAATGTCTATCTTGCCGTCAAGCCTTATGAAAAGGGCAAAGAAAGGCGAGAAAGCCATGAACATAAGATCCAATAGCAGAAAATGCCTGTTCCGTATTTTAAGCAGTTTATTTTCTATGCTGGCAGATTTCATAATACCCTCTCTACTAATCTTACACCTAACCGGGAAAGATACGCAAGAACAAGAAATATAACACCATCAATGATCGGAAGCGATTTAGGAAGATCAGTAAATCCATATAAACCGAAATACTTCATTATTAAAAAAATATTTGATTGGACTATAAGTACAAACAAAGAAACAATTAATAATCTTGAAGTTTCATCGGTCCTGGCATTGTTGCGATGAAGCTTTAAGGCATACTTAGCCCTTGGATCCGGGTAAAGTTTAAAGCTAGATTCATAAGCTCTTGTTCCCTTATAAAGTTTCAAAACAGAAAAACAAAGGATCTTAATAACCGATAATGAAATTGTTGCTGAGATAAGAGGTTTGAGATAATAATCGAGATTGACATCCCCTCCAAGCCTAATATATAATGCAATGAATGGAGAGAAAATCATAAAGAAAAGATCCAAAGGAAAGAAATACCAACTTCGTATTCCTGACAGCTTATTTTCCAGGCTTGAAGATTTCATAAAACATTATCTTAGCTACACTTCCCCCAGATAAGCTATAATTTAACCTCAAAATTAATATATGAATTAAGGATAAATTAAACAGTGTATTAAAAATTTAAGACTTTTATCTAAATATCTCAAGGATAGTCTTAAATATTATCTTAACGTCTAACATGAAATTCCTATTATTAATATAATAGAAATTCAGCTTCAATTTTGCAGGCATCACCTCCGAAACATAAAAAGTCTCCGGATCATCGGCATTTGCCAGTAGTGTGCTTTCGTCCTTATACTGTATAGAAGCGAAATCGGTAATTCCTGGTCTGACGGTAAGAACTTTTAATTGTTCTTCATTATACAGAGCCACGTATTTTTCGACTTCGGGACGCGGACCTACAAAACTCATATCACCCTTAAGAACATTTATAAGCTGCGGGATCTCGTCGATTTTGAATTTCCTTAGAAAATACCCAACGCGGGTTATCCGGGAGTCCTTTTGTCCTATTGTGAGCAAGCTTTTTTTATCCGAGCCAACCGTCATCGTTCTAAATTTAATGATCTTGAACACTTTTCCATTTTTACCAACTCTATCCTGCAAAAAGAAAACCCCTCCCTTTGAATCTATCACTATGATTGCAGCAATGATTATTAAGAAGGGGAATAACATCACAAGTCCCAAAAAAGATACTACAACATCAAATGTTCTTTTGAGCAATTTCTTATTTAACTTACTACAGAGTTATAAGCAGTAATAAGTGATTCAGTAACATACTCAAGCTCTTCATGGGTTAGCTGTGGATATACAGGCAACGAAAGTTCTGTGAAATAATTGCTGTGGCTCTGAGGGAAATTTTCAATATTGTAACCCATTCCCTTAAAAAGGGTAAGCATCGGAAGCGGAACAAAGTGCACGTTCACAGAAACTCCCAATTCATTCATTTTATTAATCATGGCATCGCGCTGATCCTCGGAAATATCTTTGAACCTTAATAGAAATACATGGCATGAGGATAATTTGTCGTCCGTTCTATACGGAGGAATAACTGCCCATTCAAAGCCGGAAAGTTTTTCGGAATAAAAATCAAAAATCTCTCTGCGTTTTTTCAGTACGTCGCCATAATTCCTAAACTGTGCCAATCCTATTGCCGCGCAGACATCAGGCATATTTATTTTGAATCCGACTTTTTCTACATCATATTTCCAGCTATTACCGACAGTTTTTGTGAATGCATCCTTTGTTTGCCCGTTCAAAGTCAGCGGACGAAGTTCAGTGTATTCTTTTTCGTTACCAAACGGTTCGGGAAGATTAAAACAAATTGCTCCTCCTTCGGAAGTAGTAAGATTTTTAACCGCATGGAAAGAAAAGATATTTATATCAGCAACGCCTCCTGTCATTCTTCCTTTGTATTCGGCCCCAAAAGAATGTGCAGAGTCTGCCAGGATCAGAATTCGTCCAAGCTTTTTCTGAACTTCATCCGAGGGTTTAAACTTAGCTTTTATCTCGTCACTATTTACAAGATCGTGTAATTCGTCGTAGTCACACGGAAAACCTGCATTATCAACAGGTATAATTACTTTAGTCTTTTCCGTTATAGCGTCTTTTACCTTATTGACATCGATGTTAAAATCCTTCCCAACATCAACCATAATCGGTTTCGCACCAAGATGGATAGCAGCCAGTGCCGTCGCACAGTAGGTAAACGCCGGCACTATAATCTCATCACCCTTACCAACACCAAACCAATGAAGCATAAATGTCAGAGCCGATGTGGCTGAGTTTACACAAAGCGTTTTGCCGCATCCCATGTATCTTGTCACCTCCTCTTCAAGTGCTCTTACTTTTGGACCTGTAGTGATCCAGCCCGAACGAAGTGTTTCGGTTACCTCAGAGATAACATCATCAGTAATAAGTGGAGGAGCAAAAGGGATTTTCATGGATTTCAAAATTTATCTTGTTAATGTTTTCATTTTCATACTGGGTTTTTTCCCCAGCAATAAAAAATCAATGATGCCTTCCAGGTAACCAATTCCATACCCGAAGTGTAGACAAAGAAAAGATAACGCGGCAACCGGGGTAATACTATTGATCCCGGATGACACCTTTATAGAATAAAACAATGTAATGATTAAATAAATACATAATACTCCAGGGTATAGCCAGAATAAAGTTGTATTAAAAAATAAAACCAATGGATATAAAAGAAGAAACAAGATGAAAATTATCGGGAATAGTTGTCGGGTAGTGGTTACTGCTTTTAATTTCTTATTTACATATACCTTCCAGTATCCATATTGCAAATATTGTTTAAATAACTTGGAGATTCCCGACCGGACATAATAAGATATACTAATGTTGGTGTTTAACCATATCTGATAACCCGCCTTTACAACTCTGTAATTGTATTCGTCGTCCTGATTTCTCGAAAGTTCTTCATCAAATAATCCCACAATATCAAATACATCCCTCCTATACATTGGTGTACCTACGGTATCAACGGGTCCGGATGCGCCTGAAATACGAAAATTACCTCCTCCTACTCCAAAAGATGAATTCATGGCGAGAGAAATGCCTTTACTTATTTTATCCTCATAGACATTAATCACCTTCCCGCCAACAGCGGCTATCCTGTCATTTCCTTCAAGTATCTCTATACAGCCTTTTATATAATTTTTCGAGATAATATGGCGGGCTCCAACAATAAGAACATATTTACCATTCGAACTTCTTATACCGATATTAAAAGCAAACGGAGTTGTCTGGTTGGGGTTCTCGGCGATCTTTAAGGCAGAAAATTCCCCGCAAAGTTTATCAAGGAGTTCAATCGTACCGTCGTCACTCATCCCATCAACCACAATGACTTCGCATATGCTCATATCAAAATCCGAATCAAAGATATTTCTGATCGTTTTCTCTATATACTTCTTCTCGTTCCTGCACGGAATAATAATGGAAACAGTGAGGCTTTTATCAGAGGTCAAAGGCTTAGAGATGCTCTTTTATAAATTTTCTTATCTTTAAAAATTCACTGATCTCCATGGCAGGATTACCAAGCCAGGTCTCGCCATCCGGTATATTGCTGGTTACGATCGCTCCCATACCCGTAGTTACGTTAGATCCTACTTTGATCTTTTGTTTTATAATTGTATTAATACCCAGATAAGAATCGGACTCTACACTGCTTCCACCGCAGAGTACTGTACATGCGGTTACAATGGAATTTCTTCCCACCCTCGTATTATGAGCAATGTGACAATAGTGATCAATTACGGCGTTATCTTCTATGACCGTATTTCCTAGTGTACCCCTATCAACATTCGCGAAAGGCATAAGCAGAACATTATTACCGATAATAGCTTTACCGGTATGGGGTACATGAAGATTAATTCCCTTTTCATCCTTTACTATTCCAAACCCTTCGCCGCCTACAGTGCAAAACTCTCTGATCACACAGCCGCTTCCTATCTCGGCGTTCCCCCAAACCTTTACATGATCATGAATTACAGTCCCATCTCCTATCTTACATGCACCAATGGCGGTATATGCACCAATGCTTACGTTCTCCCCTATTTGACATCCAGGGTCAACAATTGCAGTTGGGTGTATGCCTGTTGGGATATCGCTTCCTTTTTTGAAATGTATAATAAGCCTTGTAAAGACGATCTGTGGATTTGATGTTATAACAAATAACTTCTCACCGTTTCCTTTATAGAGTTCAAACGTTTCTTCATCGCAAATGATACATCCTGCCGAAGTTTCATTGATCAATTCTTCGGCATTCTTTATACCGGGCCTGATCCACGTAATATCATTTCCCGAAGCCTCGAATACCGGTTTAAAATCTTCCAAGATCAGAGCTTCGTTGCCTTTTAACTCAAATGGTATATCGGTAATGTCACTTATTATCCGCAGGTCTATCGGCATTTTTTATCATTATATTAGTAAACGAACAATTTCAAAAGTCTCGGCGAACTCTTTCCCGGCTTGAACACCTCTTACTCTTGCCAGTGATTTGATAAACTCCGCATTTGCATATGGCCTGTGTGCTTGCGATCTGTACTTAGACAGCGCTTCGAGTTTCTTATTTACATTTTCCTCCGAGAGATTGACAAAACATCCTGTCATAAAATTAAAATTATTCCAGGGCAGTTCATAGCATAGCAATGTACTCCATTTAAACGCCCGCATGCCTTCGTTCGATATCGTAAAATGGTCCTGGTGTATATCATTAATGGTCGGCATAAACACAATATCCGGATTTATATCATTTTTCAACTTTAAAATATCATCAAGGATCTCCTGCCTGTGAAAATTAAAAGTTCTGACTTCGTAATCGAACAATATCAGGTTCTCACTTTTAACTCCCAGCACCTCAGTCGCTTCTTTGACTTCTGTGATAAGTATATCAGGCGGGAAATCAGGTAAAACCGATTGCTGGCATGCCGAAAAAGCCGCATAAAAAACTTCCGCGCCGCTTTCCGTCAGCTTGGCTATCGTACCGCCGCACCCAAATTCACCGTCATCCGTATGAGGAGCCAGCACCAGTGCCCTTTTAAAATTGAGATTCATACTAAAATATTAAATTAATTAGAACTTTTTTCTTTGTACCTGATCTTTTTAAAGCGTTCGTTGTATTGCTTATCGGTTACAATATTTATTTTCACCGGAACCTTGTATGACTGTAATCTTTCTCTGCAAAAGTCTTTAATACTTTTTTTAAAATCCTTTTCATCGATCTCACCTCGGGGGGTAATGTCGGTACAGACAATATTTCCCGTAAGGAAATTCTTTTCCCCGTACACCGTCACTTCTAATACATTATCATGCTGGTATATCACATTTTCCACTTCAGCCGGGAAAACTTTCTCACCGCCAACATTAATGATCTCCGATTTCCTCCCAAGAATGTGGAAATACTCACCATCCGTTTCGACCCTGTCGCCGGTTATAAACCAACCGTCGGGAGTGATTGGCATCGGAGCATTCAAATAACCTAATATAGTAGAATGAGACTTAATTTGCAAAATCCCGTCTACTACACGCGTTTGGAATCCCTCACCGCCAAGCTTTACCCAAAGAGAATCATCGCTTTTTGATTTTGACCTGAGTACTCCTAACTCTATGAGTCCATATGTTTGCTGGAGAGTTACACCGGGAAAGATCTCTTTAATTTTTTTAAGAGTAATCTCAGGCATGGGTTCGGTACCGTATGTTATCAATTTAAGACTACTCAGATCGTAACGTTTGTATGCTCCGCTGACAATTAAAAGATTAAGAAAAGTCGGTGATGCCGGGAGGAGTTCTATTTTATGCTTCTGTATGAATTCGCAAACCGCATCAGGAGATCTGTCAGCGAGTGCGAGTACTGTACCCGAATTTGAAATTGTATGAAACATTGTATTGAGACCGCCCCAGTGATCGAACAATAGAAAATTTACCGTGCGGAATGCTTTTCTCTTAGTCTTAAACTTTTCCAGCAGATTAGTAAAGTCATGAACTGCTCCTTTGGGTTCACCTGAAGTACCTGATGAAAATAGTACCAGACCCGGATGATTTCTTTTCCTTAATTCCTCATAAAATTCGTGTGATGCTTTTGCGCCTGTGTCTATTATTTTATAACTATCATCGCTGTCGAGTGAAATTATCTTTTCTACTTCGGCAATTTCAAATTTTTTATCCTCTGCTTCTATACTCCTTGTCAAGGGGACAATGATTACAGCTTTCTCGATCAAAGCCAGCAAGAGGGCGATACTATTTGGAGAAAAATCCCCGGTTAAAGCAACTACGTTTCCAGATAAAGTATTATTGTCGCTTAACTCTTTATCAAAAGATTCTATTCGCTCTGCTAACCATTTATAGGAATAAGGTTTGTCATTCCATATAATGGCGGGAGAGTCTTCGTTCGAAACAAAATCGTTTTTGAGAAAATCTATAAACATTAGAATTTTACTATTGCTGAAGCCCACGAAAGACCTACACCAAATCCGGATAATAGCACCCTATCACCTCTTTTAACCTTACCCTCATCCCATGCATCTTTTAATGCAATCGGGATGGAAGCAGATACAGTATTTCCAACCTTACCCATATTCATATATACTTTTTCTTTATCTAATTTCAGAGCATTTATAAGTGAGTCCAATGTAAGTTTGCTTGCCTGGTGAAAAACAAAGCAGTCGATGTTGTCTTTCGAGAGATCATTCCGCTTTAAAAGCTCTTTGATCTGAGCTGGAACTGTCTCGGCTATGAATTTCCACACACCGAAACCATTCATATAAATATCATTCAGTGAACGGACATTTCCCGATTCGTCTTTTTCCTCTTTAGCCGTCTTCTGTGAGAAAGGGATTCTGCATCCACCCGCCGGTACATAAAATGATTTGTAGTCTTTCCCGGAAGATTGCAGGATAACGTCTACCAACTCGCCAGCAGGATCCGCGCTCAATAATGAAACCGATGCAGCATCTCCAAAGAGGGATTTTGTAGAACGGTCGCCGGGATTTATAAATCGTGAATAAGTGTCTCCATTGATGAGTAGAATGTTCTTTGCAAATCCCGAATTCAGCATACTTCCTGCAATCGCCAATCCATAAACGTATCCGGAGCAAGCGAGATTATAATCGAATGCAAACACATTAGAAGGCATGGAAAAGTGCTCATGAATAAGGAATGCGTTGGAGGGCATTACATAATCGGGGCTTTGTGTGCAAAAGATGATTCCTCCTACATCATTCGGAGTTATTTTGCCAGATGCAAATAGCTTTTCGCAAGCCTTGACGCCGAGATCAAATGCCGTTTCACCTTGTGAAGCAATGTGACGCGCATAGACTCCGGTTTTTGATCCGACCTTCGCCATATCCCATTCGGGGTTTTTCGATTCCAGGTCAGTATTGGTGACTGGTTCGCCCGGAAGGTAGTATTCTATTGCTTCAATTTTGAGATTCATAGATCTCCTTAATTGCCGGATTGTTTTCTCTTTCAATCCCTATAGTAGTATCCTCGCCGTGACCGGGATAAATTTTTGTCAGGTCAGGAAGTTCTAGTAATTTTATCAACGTTTGTTTGTATTTTTCGATGTCCGCGCCGGGTAGATCCGTCCTGCCGACCTTTCCTTTCATTAAGGTGTCACCCGTAATTATAAAGTCATCCATCAAAAAACAAACGCTTCCCTCGGTATGACCCGGGGTATGCAAAACTTTAACTTTAAAATCTTCTATAACTAATTCATCACTCTCATCGAGAAAAGAATCGATAACAGGGATTTTGAACTTCACACTTTCACCTACAAATGATCTGTATATTGATGCATGATTCAAAAGCCTTTTGTCTTTGCTGTGAAGAAGAAATGGAATGTTATACTTATCCTTTAATTCCTGAACTGCACCTACGTGATCATAGTGAGCATGCGTGTTAATTATCGCTAGAGGTATTAACGAGTTTGCATCGAGTCGTTCGATAATCTTCTCAACATCGTCACCAGGATCAAAAACTAATACCTTATTACCTTTCGAAACTAAATAACAACTTACAAACCATCTTCCGACTACAATCTTATGGACCGTTAGGTTACTCAAACCCCTCCGAGGTATATTACCTGCCCCGTTACGCTTCCCGATGTTGGCAGAATCAGCCAGTCTATAGTATTGCTGACATCTTCCATGATCCCGTACTCATTTATTGCGTTTCTATTCAGTACCTCCTGCAATGCTTCTTTATTTACATTTTCCGAAAGATCTGTTTCGATAGCCGACGGGGATACCATATTACAAGTGATTCCCATCTTAAACACTTCCTTCGCAAGAACCCTGGTAAAAGAGGTGAGCGCTGATTTTGAAGCCGTATATATCGTCTCTCCTTCCACTTCATGCTTTACTGCCATTGAACCGATGTTGATGATCCTGCCAAATGAACCCGACATCATTAGTTTCACAGATTCACGGCACATATTCACCGCGGCAAAGAAATTTACATCAAAAACTTCTCTCATCTTTTCGGGTGGAACAAGCATGAATGGAGAGGGAGTAATATTTATCCCTGCGTTATTAATCAGAACGTCAATCGAACCGTGAGATCTCCTGATAGTTGAAAACATTTCCGAAACATCTTTTGGCTGCGAAATATCCAGTTTGAAATGTGTGTAATTATTTGAATCGAAACCGGCATCACTCCTACTGCAACCAAACACAGTATTACCGGGATCTTTGCTGTAATATTCAGCAAGATATCTGCCTATACCTTTACTTGTACCGGAGATAAGGATCTTCATCTAGTTTTCATTTATTAATTGAATCACATAGTCAGCTAACGAACCTATCGTTTTAAACGGGCTCGACTCCTGCGACATAGCTCTTTCATCAGCAAGAGTGATGCTCTTTTCAAACTCATCCTCTACAGATGTCTCTACTGCAACTATCAAATTCACAAGTGCAATCGAATCGAGGTTTCCTTCCTTACCGTACAAGGGAGTATCTTCACCCAGAGAGAAATCTATTCCGGAGACGATCTCTCCGTCCAGGCTTCTCGCTGAATTTTCAATTATTTCTAGTACCTGTTCTCTCATCTAAATAATGTATTTATAATATTTTATAGATTGTAATTGTTTCTGCACCGGCGTTACTCTTCAATATACTCCATTTATTATGAATATAATATACAAGTGCAAGTTTGTTTTTCTTAAGCACAGTACCCCTCACTGATTTAAATCCTTTCTCTTTTATGCGTCTCAAAAACTCATCATATAATGCACCGGGAACTTCCTTTGGCGCATTTGGGTCCACTGCCCAGCCAACAGCGGAGAAAATCGGTTTAGGCAGATCCGGATTTTCTTCACTTGTTATACTTTTGGAAACAATAACCTTCAGCTTTGGCATCATCATTTTAAAAAATCTCTTATCGAATACGATCCACGGTCGAGTAATAAACGACATTAATATCGCAGGGAGGAGATCCCTGTTCATTTTGTTTCCATAGCCAAATTTAGCACCGCAAATATACCCGTAAACTCGTTTTGTTTCTTCATCTGATGCCTGAACAAACACCGAATCGGGGTTTTCACCAAACCATCGAAGGAAAGCTTTCGCGTAAATATTTCCTAATCTGGAATTGTAATGCTCCTTAAAAGCATCTCTATGGATCCTTACCAGTTCTTCAATATCATTCTCATTATAACCCGTTACGGAAAGTCCCATTTTATATCTTTACACCCATCAAAGAGATCCACATGCCGACAGATATTGCTCTCCAAAGATAAGCTTCCTCCCCTCTTCCATTTTCGATCGAAGATATCACATTATCTATATTAATAAACTTACCTAACTCATCTCTGCTGAGCAAAGTCTCTTCTATGCTATTTCGTAGCTTCTCCACCCAAAATTTTTGCGGGACGGGAAAGCCCTTCTTTTGATTTGACCAAAGTATCTCCTTCGGTAGTTTTCCCTCCATCGCTTTCCTAACAGAATATTTCGTCCATCCATTTCTGACACGCCAGTCGAGCGGAAGCCGCAGAGCATAGTCGAGCATTATTTTGGAAAGGTGGGGTACACGCGACTCGACACCAAAAGCCATCGAATTCCTATCCGCATATCGTAAAAGCCTTGGCAGGCAGTATTTCGTCAGTTCATTATTTTGAATTGCAAAGATATCATCTGCAGAATAAACCTCATTAGCAACTGAATCCCTGTAATGACTAAGGAGTTCTTCACTGGCATATTGTTTCAAACGGTTGATGTTTCGATTCACTGCAACCGACGGACTTCTGAAAAAGACATTACCAAACAAAGACCTGCTCAATGATACAGAGGCGTGTTTCTTCAATCCTATCCACTCGCGGAAAAATGAAGACAGTTTAAACTTCTTCAAATATTCTATAATAACTCGCTGTGCAACCCGGGGGTAACCCAGGTACACCTCATCGCCCCCCTGCCCGTCCAACATCACTTTTATACCCATATCCGATGCCTTTTCCATCACTTTATATTGAGCGAACATCGATAAGGTCGAAAATGGCTCCCCCATTGCAATTATCATCTTCTTAAGATCAGACGAAAGATCTTCTTCGGCTGGGATCACCGGATTCCAACGCATCCCTGAATGCTCAGCAATAGAGAAAGCAAATCTCGATTCATCATCTTCAAAGCCCGGATAAGAAAATGTTAGTGTATTATAATTATCTGCGCCATTTTTTAGAACCTCACCGGCTGTTGACACTATCGTTCCCGAATCAATCCCACCCGATAAACTTGTTCCTACACATACATCAGCCCTCAACTGCCTTTTGACCGATGTAAATATATTTTCTTTCGTTTCACTTACAAAATCATGTTTCCCTCCAAATATATCAATCGGTGGAGTCCAGTATTTAAACGGACCTTTCATCTCGCCGCATATATCTACTTCAAGGTAACATCCGCCGGGAAGCTGGCTAACTTCCGAATAAAAAGTACCTTCATCGAAATCTGTGATACCCATTATTAAAAACTCGGATGTTCTCACCTTATCAATGCTCCCGTTTATATCAAGACCTGTCAAAACCGTCCGGGGTTCGGAACCAAATACAAAACCTTTCTTTGAACAATTATAATAAAACGGCTTTATTCCGACTGGATCTCTTGCACAGATTATCTTCTGCTCATTTCTATCATATAAAGTAAAAGCAAACATCCCGTCGAACTTTCCCAGCATGTCTGTTCCCCATTTCTCATATGAGGCAATTATCACTTCCGTATCGGTCTCGGTATAAAACTGCCTGTCTTTCGACAATTCCTCCCTCAGCTCTATATAATTATATATCTCCCCGTTAAAATTCACCTCCACGCTTTTATCCCTATTCGTCATAGGCTGTCTGCCGTTTTCCGAAAGATCAATTATACTTAACCGCCTGTGACCAAATGCAAACGTGAATTTATCATCGGGGTATAAGTTCACCTTTGAAGATTCTGAAATATTTTCTCTTAACCCATACCCGTGAAACGACATCCCGAAGTCATCCGGTCCTCTATGATTAATTGTGTCGATCATCCTATCCAAAAGCTCGTAAGGTCTCCCTTTACATAAGCCATCTTTCGAAAATTCAATATACCCCGCGATCCCACACATGATTTAATTCTGACCCATTGCCCTTTTATAAAGATCAAAATACTTTTTTGGAAAAGCTTTCGAGTCGAAATTCTTAACAATATTTTCCCTCAATTTTAAACCCATCTCTTTCATCAAATTCTTGTTTAATGCAACTCTGCTCATAGCTTCCGCCAGCTCATTAGGATTTCCCGGGGCAATAAGTAAACCCGTATTGCCATTGTCTATCAATTCAGGGAGACCCCCAATTTTTGAAGCAATGAGACATTTTCCGCTAGAACCCGCTTCCAGTGCTACGTTTGGCATTCCTTCTTCAAGGCTGGGAATAAGAACTACATGACAATTTTTATACTCCCCTGCTACCTCTTCCGGTGATAAGACACCCCTTAATACTACATTGTTAGGATATTTTAGAGTATCACGCCATTTTTTTGCAAATTCGGAATCGGCATCAGGTCCAGCAAAAATCAGTTTACAATTTTTTTCGGAGAACTCGCTTTCTTTTAATTCCCACGCTTTCATCAAGTCTAACCCGCCCTTCAGATTTCTTCCCGACTCGATATGTTTATAAAAAGGAATACCGCCAAGAAATAAGAATCTTACCGGATCATCCTCATTAAAACTGTAACCGAATTTTTGTGTATCGATCCCTCTATATATCACGTCAATATTTTTCGTTTCGCCGAACAGCTTTTCATATTTATGCTTCAGTTCCAGACTATTACACCCAACGCCATCTGTCTTTTCTTTAAGAACCTTAAAGCAGGATTTGTTTATTAAGTTAGGAAGTTCCGAATTAATATCCGTTCCGATCAACTGCATGACATGAGCCTTATCTAAACGCAAGGCTAGATCTGCTCCCAATGCTCCACTGAAGGATGCTCCAACAGAATGAAAAACATCTGTTTCGTTTAAAGGCTCTTTCAGGTTCCGGCGGAGTATCCTTTTGTATAGTCTCAAAAGCGTGCACAGGATATTATTATTCCCAAAAGGAAGGTGTGGGGCTGAAACAGAATAATGCTTATATGGTTTATCTGAGATCAGCACAACAAATTTTCTGCCGGGTTTCCATACCCTGAGTTGCAAAACGGTCAAATCTACATAGTCCGAAAGCAATTTAGCCGCCCTCTCGTTAAAAACACCGTGTGAAGGATTATCCGGTGTTGGAAATCCCGTTACGATCATCGAAACATTTAATCTTTTCAATTCTTAAAAACTTTTGCTGAAGCTATTGCTCTTGCGGCTTTGAATCTGCACGAAGGACTTTTGGCGTAACCAATAAATTTATCCGCATAGGCTTTGAGCTCCTCTATTCCGGTTTGCTCATATAGCGCTTTAAGCTGGCAAATATGCAGATTATGATACATCATGCTTGCAACATAGTTTCTTCCGCTCTCGGGAATCCAGTAATAAGACCAGTATCCCGTATCGAAATAAGGCAATGCTTTTGCAATATAGCCGGCGCCTTTATCAAAGAGCTCCTTCGCCTGTGTATTCCCGCTCATCAGGTAAACATCCCTCAAACCCCACAACGAATATACCATACCGTTTAAGACATGGTTTAACGGAGGAGATACATACTCTTCATACCAGTAAGAGTTAGTTTTTGTGATCTCCCCTAAAACACCGCCCTCCGTTGTTTTGATCTTGAAGGGCGCCATCAATCTAAGCGCTGTGTTAAAATAACTTTCATCTTTAGTATAGAGCGAAGTCCTGCACAGAACGCTCATGGCTTCCCCTTGCGTCATCGCTGATATGTTGCCCGTGTGCTCATCATTATCATCCACTTCCCGCAAAAAAATTGCACCGCTCTCCTCTCTACCGCTTTTAATTATATAGTCTGCGACAGCGACCAAATTTTTTAGATATTTTTCTTCACCTGACACCAGGTAAAAATCGCTCTGCCCCAGTGCATACGAAAACATAGTCGTATAGTGGTAAAAGTGTCCGTTTCCATTTTGTTTTGGCCACATTGGCACTCCATTTGAATCGAAATGTGGGTAATGTCCTTCCAGTACTCTTGGCTTAAAATCGAGCGGATACCTTCCCAGCTTGCCCGGATCGATAACTAAATTCTGATCCACCTGGTTTAATTTCCAGTAGCTATCCCACTTTTTAAAATAGATCTTTGTTTTTCGCAGATTTTCAAACAGCATTATTCAGATCTATCTTTTTCTCTAACCTTTTTAACAAATACCCCATTGCAAGAATAAGGGGCATCAGGTCCGGCTTTAAAGCTACTTTATTCAAATCTATTGGCAGATCAAGTTTGCTCAGCAAACTCACCCCATCTTTTAATTTCTTTGACTTTCCGGTTAGTGTCTCGAAAGGTTTTATACTTCCCCTCTTCTTTTTTAGGTAATACTTATATAATATCCCGGATGGTATAAAGTCCATTACAAAAGATTTGATCTTATTCGAAAGAGGTTCACCTTTATAAAAATCGAATCCCTTGTCGGAAGGTATTGATGCCAGCTCGGGGTTTATACTCTTTATCATATCTTCCTCGAATCGCAACGAAGAACCCAGCTTATTTACGATCCTGTATGATGCTTCGGAAACAAAATCCTCGGTAAACGGACTGAGAAAAAACGATAACTGATTTTCAGCATTATTTCTCACTCCAAGCCGGGAAGGTATAAAGACTTCATTCAAATATTTCTTATATTCGAGATGATTAATTTTCTTCTTATTTTCCAGTGAAAGTTTCTTCCTAATCTTGCTTTCGATCTTCGAAATTGTTTTTTTTAAATCGGCTTCTCCTTTAAAACAATCCCCGCATATATTAAGTAGTAGCTTGTATTTAATAACTTTTTTTAAATCCCAGCTGGATTTACTCATACGCTCTTCATTTCTATATTGCTCACCTCCTATACCGCTAAGCCCCAACCTATTCCCGTCAAGTATCTTTTCTCTGTAAGCCCTTGTGTTATATTCCTCAGTCCAGAAACTGTGCATTCTTACTAACCCATCGAAAAAAAGAAAAGCTTGCTCTAAATTATTTTCCAGCGAGCTCTCATCCATATCATGTGGATCCGACACCGGGATTAAGCTTAGATCCATATCCATTTTCTTACAGAGCTCCTGAGCTGAGATGAATTCAACATTCTTTTTATTCCGCCAATGTGTATGAAATGAAACGTTAGAAAAATGTTTTAATGCCATCGCCATTATTAACCGGCTGTCATGACCTCCCGTAATACCGGAGTCCGTTCCCTCCCCATCAGCTAAAGCCTTAACCGAACTAAAATATTCATCTAATGTTTTTATCTGATCATCCAGACAACTGTTATAATCTTTCTTACAGTATCCATTAAATGGCGTTCCTGTCATTTGTACCCTTTCTAATCCTTCAAAGCTGACTCCATCCTCTTTTTCTAATCTTTTTATCTGGTCGAAAATCGTATCAGGTCCAATTAGACTGCCTGTTGTCAGGACCTCTGTTACTGCATCTTTATTTACTGTAAGAGGATTACCTTGGGAATATGCGCACGCAAGAAATGAAGAGGAAATTACATCGTTATCAAATGAATAATAAACGTTCTGTATTCCCTTTCTATCAGTTACGTAGCTTAACTTATCTCCCTTTGCAAGTATGATCAGGTAACTACCATAAATCCTCTCAAGATCTATATCCTCTTTTTTAAGATCCTCAAACATCATAGTCATGCCGTCTGAATAGCTTAAACTTTTATATATAGGCGATCCTACTGCCATAACGGTATGAATCCCATCGCTGACGTAATTGGTACCTGATGATAAAATTTTGGGATACAATAGAATACTATATCCACCCAGAACAAATTTCTTTGGGTCTTTGAATCCCTTTTGCATAAACACATTCAACACAGATTCCAGATCGATCCCTTTTTCATCTTTATATAGAAAAACCGCACCCACTTACTATTTTACTACTCCATAAAATTGAAAGATGCTCTTAACATCCGGATTAGCAAGCAACGGCGAGTGTACCTGGTGTAGCTTTATATCCGGTCCATCATTCCCCTCTAAAACAATAAACCCGTCATCAGTTACTACTATATCCCAACCGATGTATTTTAATTGAGGAAGCTTACCGGCTTTGCTCAAGATACTGGTCTTAATCTCTTCCCACCGTGGCACTACTATATCCTTGATAGGTTCACCTGAATCTGGATGGTTCTCGTACCATTTAAGGGAATTACCCTTAAAATACGGCGAGACAGCCTTACTTAGCTTTCCTGACTCAATATCGATGTTCGCTGTCAATCCTCCCGCATTACAGTTATCTACCGGGAATGACTTGTCTGTAGCAAATCTGTGTGCTGCTGTCGCGATAAACGGTCGCCCTGTTTTCGGAGAGATCATGGTCAATATCCGTACCGTGTTTACGGCTTTCGGATATATTCTTGCTGAATATTCTGCCTGCTTTATAAAAAAAGAGATTATGTAGTTATCCAGTACGCTTACTCTTTTAAGAAATTCTTCTATTGATATTTCTTCCAGATTGTAAAATATCGTATCACCTTTTTTATACACTTTTACAACACCCCTGCCACTCGCGTCATCCACCGGCTTAAGTATTAATGTTTCGCCTTTGCTAAGAATATCCGCCAGCTCAGAAATGCTTATAGCATCTTTCGAGTCGATAGCATTTATTTTGCCGTCTTTTAAAAACCCAATATCCTGAGGAATACAAAGATCATCTTTGATCATATCATAAAACTTCAACTTGTTATCTAAAAGATATGCGCTTTCTTTGTTCAGCCGCACAGCATTTACATTCTCCTGGTAATCGGAAAGGTAATCTTTAGGATTATTCTTCCCAAGGTCGTACAATACATAAGAAGCGCTGAAAAATCCGTTTCTCCACATCCTGATTTTTTGCCCGAATGGAATATCAACTTTTGATTTGATCTCTTTTTTGATAAGCTTCCGAAGAACATAAGCTTTGAAATATAATTGTTTTAATGACAAATCAATTATGTTACGTGACCGGCTATCCGTTTATAAAATTGATCCAGCCTGCTAAGTTCGTTTTCGAAGTTGTATCTTTCTAATACTGCTTCCCTTCCTTTTCTGCCCATTTCATACATTACTTCAGGATTTTTTAGCATATAGATTGCCTTTTCTGCGATACTTTCGGGCGAGTTAGAGTTCACACACAAACCCGCTCCGGAATCTTCCAAAACCCTTCTGACCTCCGGAAAATCCTCACCCAGCACAGCCACCCCGCAAAACATATATTCATACAATCGGTTTGGCAGTGTTACTTTGTTGTTTAGATTATCCTCGTAAAAGACACATCCAATGTGAGCTCTTGCTGTTCTCATAAAGTTTTCCTCCCATGGTATCATCCCTTCTACACTCACGTATTCTGATACTCCCAGCTCGAGCGCCCTTTGTTTCAGCAGATCTTTATAACTTTCCGGATAATACCGTCCTACAAATTTCATTATTACATCCGGAACTTCCTTCAGGATATGAGGCAGCGCTTCTACCGTTTGCAGACAATTCCTTGATTTTGAATTTGTTCCGGAGGTATATATTGTCAGCCTTTCATCCTTTTGGGAAGGTAAAGCAACATCCTTTAATCGGGATACATACACCACATTATCCGTTATCTCAATCGGCTTCTTAACTCCCTTAAAAAGATTTTTCATACTCGGGGTAACAACAGTTATCCCTGAAAAACCCGACGAGAATAAATTCTCTACCTTTCTGTAAATCCTGGAGTACATTTTCTTTAAAAACTTCGGGGGCAGTTTTACCGCGCGGGATTCATAGTTTTCATGAACATCATAGACCACATTCCTCTTTGACCACGACAGTATCAGCATCCATGGAATAAGATCCGGATCGTGAAAATGAAAAACGTCTGCCTTTGTCTTTTTCGCTTTTCGAAATGCTTCAAATGAGGAAAATACTCGCCTGGATATCCCTCTTCTTGCTTTTAAACCGACAACTTGGATCCCTTCTATGTCTATATCACCTTCATGCGTTGCGATCAAAATCACTTTTTCCCCGATCGAATTCAATCCCTTGCAAGCTCTTTCGAATATCCTGTCATCATTATAGGGATGCATGCTTGTAACGTGGCAAATTATCATAAACTAAAAAATAATCCCGAAATAAATCTACTTTGACTGATTTTCCGAATACGATTGCAGATATTGGTAGGCTTTATATTTATGTATTAGATAATTCGAATAGCATGCTACCATTGCCATTTGAAGCATTGGCACAATATCTAGAAAATTTGCGCGGAATATCCCAAACACTATTACTGAAACAATTATAGCACTACCCATATTCACTCTATATAATACATCTTTATCTCCGATTACTTTTTTTACTTTATAATTCTTCCGTAGGATTACGTAATAAAACGAGATCATCAAGAGAAACCCTCCCAATCCTGTAGTAGCCAAAAGCTCCATATATTCGGAGTGAGCAATTGCCTGCCTTGATGAATAAACCGGAAACTGTGATAACCCGACTCCATATAATGGTGACTGTTTGAACATTTCAAATCCTTCCATATAAAGCTGGAATCGTGTTTCTTCAGTTAATTCCCTATCCTCGACATTCTGAAATCTTTCGCCGAGATAAGTCTCCTCCAGCAAATATGAATAACCGAAGTTTAAAACCGGAACAAAAACCAGGATCAAGAATATGTATACAAACTTGTGCTTTACAAAATTCTTATAGTAACAGAAGACCAGCCAACAAACAAAGAGCGTGAGCATTGAAATAAATCCGCTTCGTGATGCTGTAAGAATTACTGTAAATATAAGATAGCTCAGAATAATGATCGAGAATATCTTCCCATTTAGGGTTTTTATACTTCGCCATAAAAACAATACACCTCCGATCCCCATAATTGCGACACTTGAAAAACCGTTCGCATTCTGGACCAATCCATGCAGTCTTGTAAGTTCAGGGTTATCGACATCGGCGGCATTTGAAAAATACTGTCCTACGAAAAGCCCGTGAAGAGAGATCAGCAGGCTGACAAGAATTAATACCTTATATATTAACTCGATCCGTCCGGTTCTGATCACAACGACCTGGATGCAAAAGAAAAATACAAGGATTGTAAAAACCAATCTAAAGTATCTAAAATATCCCCCTACATCTATAACCTTGACAAACCCCGGGAATGTCCATAACCAAAGCAATCCGTAAAGGATTACTTCTGTGGGTAGCTTGAAATAGTGTTTCACATAATTCGAAAAAACAATAATTGCAAATAGCGGACCTGCCATCCATACGACTATCTTTTGTGTCGCTTCAAAACGCCCAACAAACATTAAAAGAAATACATACACTGCAAGGACATAAGAGAGATATTTGTCAGCATTACCTCTCCAACCGCTAACCAAACCTATACGTGTGCCTATGGTATTACTTACCATTCTTAGTTTTCTTTGACCTGAATTTACTTACTATCAATAGGATCATCATAATAAAAGTAACTATAAACGAAGCGGGAAATAGCAATAGCCAAAATTCTTTATATATTATCTTATCGTTAGAATAATTCAGACTAAGTACAGGTTCGGGATTAAACAAATATCTTTTGAGCTGGTTTGTCTTGTTAAACCTGTCATCACCAAATTTATACTGCACTAAACAGTCTGCATCGAAATAATAAGCTTCATTTTGTCGGATATCGGAATAGGGTACAACTACCGTTGAATCTCCTGATAGCGAAACCGCTTTTAAACCACTGTAATTCGATGAAACGTTCGCTATCAATATCTCAAACGCGTTTAGCACTTCATTGCTGTCATTTGATACGTAGGCTTTACTCGCCGTAATATCGACAAAAGCCCACTTCTTTTGTTCGGGTATATAGCTCTCATTAAAATGATGTCCGGAAATTTTTACTACACCGTCCGAACTGCCAATGCCAACTACACCTACCCTTCTTGTCTTTATCCCACCAAGATTAGCAAACAGGTAATAAACTTCGGAATATTCATTACACGTCATATTGGTTTTACCCTCTACTGCCGCATTGTATATCTGGCAGGCAGTATATGTATTCCATACATAATTCAAGCCTATATTGGTATCCCTGTGTGCAATGTCATTAATGTGAGACGTAATAAGTTCAATTTTCGACAATGTGGATGTGCAAGTGTCAATTTTTAATGTTTCATTTAATATCTTCTTTACTGATTCCTGTTCTGAAGGATCTATCCAGCTTACATCGCAAAAATCATGGAATGAATACCTATCGAGATCGGTATATGGAATAGAGGAAGTGATGACCTGTATATCGCCTGTATTTTGTCTTTGAAGGTTTAGCGAAAAGCAAAATCCATCGGACTCTCTGCATATTTCATAACTCTTTTCATAGGTTTCTCCGTTCATAGGCAAATATATTAGCGGATGCCTTCCAAAGGATTTGTACTCAGCACCATAGGATTTGATAGTCCAGTTTGTTTTTATACCGGAATCTGAGAGCATTGCTGAGACACTGTCCTTCCTGGTATTTTCGAATCTTGTTATTGCTGGGAGATCCGAAGGATAATATATTGAATTATAAGAGGAAAGCGCGTACACGTAACCTTCATTTCTATTAGTATATACTTTATAGTTCACAAATAATGAAATCAAAGTGATAATCACCAAAACAATAAACCAAAATAATGAGCGCCTGAATATCATCGGCTCTTTTTTAATGACTTATGAACTTTTAGCAAACTCTGTAGTGTTGCGTATTTAGCCGGTTGGTGAACTTTCATATAGTTACCAAATGAAACAAGCTCACCGCCGAATTTCGCCTTAAAATCTCTCACGCCATACTCCTTGCCGGGTTCACCGGCGCCTCCAAAATCAAAAACTTCGTAACCGTTTTCATTTCCCCATTTAAGCACTTCCCAGACAAGCACATCATTGGTGTACTTATCGCGCTCCTCGGGAATATCACCTGCATACCAATCATAAAGTCTTTTTCCATAAGCAAGGATTATCCTGTGCCCTATCAATCTATCCTCAAAATAAGCAGAAAAGAATACAATATTCTTCTCCTTAGACAGGTTTTCATAAACACTTTCGAAGAATGAAATATCCTGCAATGGCAGACCGGCATTTTTATATATCCCAAAAACGATCCCATAATAATCTGCCATATTTTCGACTTCGAAAGAAACTTTTACTGTTATCCCGCGGCGGTACCCTCTTCTTATCTGCCTTCGCCTCGTATTTTGTATGCTGTTCCATATGTCATCCTGACTCTGTGACAGATCGATATTGTAATTCAAATGCTCCTTAAATTCGTACCCTTCGCTATCTATACCGGAAAACTCCGAACTGTTATCGAAAAGATTTGCTAACCTGCTGTATACTGCCTTTTTTTTTACAGAATCATTATAACTTTGTAAAAATTCTATGATGGATATGTCCTTAGATAACAAAGGTCCCCCGAATATTATGCATCGTGAGATTAGATGCTTTAGTATCCCATCTTTCTCCGAAAAGATTGATCCCGATAATAATCCTTTGATATTCCCCGCTGTATCCACACATGCAATAAACACCGGTTCGAAATTCTTTGAAGTTTTGTAAGCCTCATACATTTGAGGTGTCTGAAAGATATTTCCTTTAGGATGATTTAATACGAACTCGCTCCATTTGGATCTTTCTACCTGCTTGGGGTCAAAAACATATTTATGGTCTTTACTCATTTCCCGGTAAATCTCCTGAAACATCACCACCCATCTCCAGCACAGCATTTATAACTTTTTCATAAAAAGGGATCCATCGCTTATCGACAACAAAACTCTCCGGATGAAAAAGTACCGAAGCACAGCCATTGTATTTTTTCACTTCTTGTAGAACATTTTTTAAACTCTCCATCGTTTTCTCTTCATCAGTTAAATACTGGCTCCTCTCCATAAAGACTAGAGGAATTTCCGTAATATTGGACGTCGATTTTTTCTTGAAGTCGTATGGCTGATAACTGTCTGCTACACCTGAACGAAAGCCCATATTCGAGCTAAAGCCTACACTGAGATCATACTTTATCTCCGCTTCACTGAGCTGTGACCACAATGAAATTGGATCGAATCTGAGATAGTGGTTTCTGTGCGCGATAATTTCTCTCCCAGTTACCTCCCTTAATAAGTCTGCTTCTTCTTTGTATGAACCTTTATCTGACGCACCATAGCTCCCATGAAGCCCGATATAATTCCCCGAATCTGATATCATATCTATGATCTTTCTGGCACGGCCGCTTTTTATACTATACCTGTTTGCATAGCGACCATAGCCATACGATCCCGACAACATAAAATTCCACGTCTTTACACCATACTTCTTTTCCACCGAAAGCATTTCAGAATAATTCTTTACAAAAACATCCCCATCGAAAACTTCGCCTAACTTTAGCCAGCTATTATTCCTTGCCACAGAACTTTTTACCGACTTTACCAGCGAGATAAGATTTAACCCCGACACCCAGTCGATATCATGGCTAAAGATAACCCTGAAATTATTAGAAGACTTTTGCCCTAATTTCTGTTTTATTCCCTCTACTAGGACGCTTACTTCCGGTTTCTTTATATCCCAGTTTATATTAGCCTGGTCAAATCTACTGTGTATATCTTTACCAAGATCAAATTCCCTTTTCAAACTCAGCGCATTGAAAGAATTCAACAAAACATCTCTTTCTATCCCGACGGAATCGGAAATTTTTAAAAATGTTCTCTCCCCCTCTTGAATTACTGGATCATTTTCTATACCTGTAAGTCGTAATAGCTCTTTTGAAATGTAACCGAATTCGTTTTTTTCATCATCTTTCGATAATATTAGCACGGGTGATTCCAAACCTAATCGATGTCTTCATAATTTATCTTTTCACCCCACTTTAAATCCGATACTTTATCTACAATTCCCTTAAACTTATTTTCTATCCTTCCTACATCGAATAATTTCGCTGTCTTAAGTGAATTTCTCCTCTGCGATTGTATCTTTTCATCACCGCTCAGCAGGAAATTTATTTTTTCCTTTAAAAGCGGACCCGACTTTTCTGAAACCACCGTCCCGCATTCATTTTTTTCAAAAAACTTTGCCAGGAAGTAATCTTCCGGGCAATGCACCAGTATTGGTACTCCGGAAGCTAAGTACTCGGGAGTTTTTGTCGGAAATATTGTCGCTAATTCGTCCCTGTGGATATGCGACTCGTCCGGCCAATCCAATGCAAGAACAAGTATTCCATATTTCTTTAGCGTCTCGAGGTATTCATCCCTTTTCGAAAAGAATCCTGTATCAATGTTATCCGGATTTAATCCTATTGCTTCAAAGTATGCTTTATCGTGACCGCTCGCTATAAAAAGCTTTAATCCATCGCTCCGCAGAGCTTCCGCAACCCTCTTCACGGAATTCTTATTAATAGCATATACATCTCCACCCCAAAATGCTTCCTTATTATGATCACCCCCTGGAATCTCTGCCGGTATTTCCTCTAAATACGTATGCTCGAGCGCTGTCGAATCTATACCATATTTACTTTTATACAGCTCCCTCATTCCCTCACTCATCACCAGCAGAGCTGAGGCTTCATCGAACACCTGCTCCTGCAAAAGCGACGCTTCCCTGCTTATCTTACTGCCGGCTGATGACTCGGATATTGTGTCATGCAGATACGCGATAAATGGTATATCCAGCGCTTTAGCCGCGTCCCTGGCTATTTTAAGAAAGAAATAGTCCGGGAAGACTCCAACGATCACAGTGGGTTTTTCTTTATCCGCGAACTTGATCAATTTCTTCGTCGCCGACGGTACCTGTATTTTACTTAATACCTGGTTAAGCCTCGATGAAAAGTAATACGATTTAAAGATCCTGTGAACGTTAATGTCGAATGATTCCACCTTTGCCGCAATATCTGCCTTCGTAGAAAATACATCGAAACTAGCCGGATTAAATCGTGATAGGAGATTTCTATTTATAATACTGCTCCCCGCCGGGACAGGAGGAAAGGCAGTCGTGACGTAAAAAACTTTCCCCTTTTCACAAAGATTAACTTCTTTGGTCACTCTCCCACGCCTTTACTATTTGTTCGAATATCTCCTCTAAACTTATCGTTATATCCCATTCAGGGTAATGCTCCTTCATCTTTGAGAGATCCGATATATAACATATATGATCACCTTCACGATTCTTTTCTACATATTCGTAGTTCATCTTCTTACCGCTTATAGACTCTGTGATTGCAAACGCCTCGAGTATCGAGCAGGAATTGTCTCTGCCGCCACCAAGGTTATATACTTCACCGCTTCTCGGATTCTTAAAAAACTCATCTATAAACCTCGTAACGTCATACGAATGGATATTATCCCTCACCTGCTTCCCTTTATATCCGAATACCTTGTATGTTCCGCCCGTCACGTTCACCTTTACCAGGTAGCTTAGAAAGCCGTGCAGTTCCACACCCGAATGATTGGGTCCTGTAAGACATCCGCCCCTCAGACAGCATGTCTTCATATCGAAGTACCTGCCGTATTCCTGTACCATTACATCACCCGCTACTTTCGATGCCCCGAAAATAGAATGCTTCGACTGATCTATACGGAAATCCTCTTTTATACCGTTATAATACTTTTCATCTGTATAGTCCCACCGCGTCTCCAGCTCCTTGAGCGGTATTTCGTTCGGTGCATCACCATAAACCTTGTTAGTTGACATATGAGCAAAAGGTGAGTCCGGCACATACTTTCTTACCGCTTCCAGTACGTTTATCGTACCCACTGCATTCACATCAAAATCATCCAGGGGTCTCGATGCTGCCAGGTCATGACTTGGTTGAGCCGCTGTATGTGCTATGGCATCGGGCTTTATGTCTTCTATAACTTTAAATACAAGGCCTCGGTCCCGTATATCGACCTCCTTGTGTTCAAAATTATTGAACTTTTTTTCCAATCTTTTCTGGTTCCACCTGGTATCACCCTGCGGACCAAAAAAATCCGCGCGCATATTATTATCTAATCCGTAGACTTTCCACCCGTTTTCACAGAAATAATTTACTACTTCGGAGCCAATTAATCCATTAGCTCCCGTTACAAGAAGTTTTTTCAAAATAAATTAACTTTTAATATTAAAATGATAATGCGAATTTTTGTTTCTCCGAAAGAGAAGAAATATTAGAAGGCTTTTCGTAAGGCGTAACATTCTCACAAAAGGATGACGGAGTTGTATAAACCCAGTTTCCCAATATTCTATCCGTCGTCTTACAATGTCCTCCCCTGTGCAGACCGTAAGTATCACAGAATATCAGTGTGCCTGCTTTTGCCGTACATACTTTGATCTGTTCGTTTTTGAACTTCTCTTCCAGATCCTTTGTGTCCGGGTACGAACCTCCATACACATGTTTCAAAATTGTGTCGCCCGGCCACAGATCTCCGTAAGTTCCTTTTAAATGAGAATCCGGAACGTACGTAAATGGTCCTGCATTCTCATCTATGTCGTTAAAATATAGGAACACCTTAACCAGTTCCGTATCCTCACCGTCGCGGTGCCAGTTTTGTGAATGTGTGGGAGCTTCCTCTCCCACTGCAATATTGTACCAGAGGTCTATCATCCTGAGCTTTGAATATCTTCCCAGGTAACCTGCAACAGTATCCAGCATTTTTTGGTCGAGCCCGAATTGCAGATATGGATCGTCGAATACTATCATTTCGTTTTTCCTATCGACGTTATACTTTCTGTATAGATATTTCTTTGCATAGTGATCTGTGGCAAAGCCTTCTGTTGATTCCTTATTCTTAAACCTCTTCACGTACTCGGAGACTTCACTGCTTTCTACAAATTTCCTCGTTTCCTCTGATAACTTTTCCCACCATTTCCCATCCGGAAATAGGTCATTTAATGGCACTATTGCGATCCCAAATTTATTGAGATCGTCCACTATCTTTTTTTGGACATTATCGAGCACGGGAGGAATTTCCTCATAGAGTTTGTGCCCTTTGTTCTCATCAATATGATCCCTGTACCATTGCTTCATTTTGTGGTGCTTCGAAACCACAAAACTAGCCAGCTGTGATTTATATTTCGCGATGCCCATGGCTTATGTTTTTACTTTTAAAAGAATGAAATTATTTGAACTTAAAACTTCTTCACAAAGTGAATAAAATTTATCTATATCTTTATATACATTTTCTAAGTAATCGTTTAAATTCCTTTTTGAACCCAATATATATTTAATTTTAAATCGCTCGACATACTCCTCGAGATCCTTATTGGGCATATGCCCGTTATAATAAAGCCTGTTAAATTCTTCCAGTGAAATTAATTTCAGATCTATATTTGCGCCGTATATTACAAGAGGAAATCTTACCCTATCAAGGATTTCCCATTCATCTCCCAACGGAAGTATAACACCCCTTTCAAGATCCCTGACTTTTCCAAAAAATACCTCCTCTTCCTCATAAGTAGAGTGCTTTCCTCCAAAACGCTCACGGAATATTACAAAGTGTAGAATATAAATAAAAACCGAATAGCCTAAAAAACACCATACCACCCAATACAGATCGTTTTGCAAAACGTATGTAACACCTAATAAGATCGAGGCAATTGCGCTATACTCGAGGTATCGCTCTGCCTCGCCAAAAAAACGTATGTAACTTATCGAAGTTACGAGAAACCAGAACACCGATGCCGACGTCCATAATAATAAAAACCAATACATCTTTACACCTGGATCGAAGCTGTTAAAAATAAAAGCTAGCAGTATGATCTGCGGATATGCAATAATAAGATAATGGAAAAAATACCTTTCGCCGAAGAACCATTTTATGAAATCGGAGACTTTACCCTTTGAAACTGATCTAATGTTCCTGTAAAATCTGGAAAAGTATATCTTCAGATCTTCTGCATCGGTTTTGAAACCCCGTATAAAACCTTTGCTTCGCGTGTACTTTGTGTAAAACTCACTGTGCTTTATCTGCCCGTATAACACCTTGTATGACCTTCCTTTTGAAAGTAATACACTAAGAATAAACCCGCCTACTATAAACAGTGAATAATCCGCTGAATAAAATATCGTAAAGAATATTCCAAAGAATACAAGTGCCTGGACGGAAAATTTTGCTGAGATGAACATTAATGACACTGCCAATACACTTATGCATACCGCGAAAATGTTTCCCGTTACGGAAAAATAGAAATAGGATACAATGTGAGTAAAATAAAGCGTCTGTCCAAAAACTCGGGGCGAACCTCTGTATGCCCGGGGTCCTCCTCCAACACTTACCAGTCCTGGCGATAACGAAAAAACTACCGAAGCTAAAAATGGTGTGAAGGCCGGCACACCTATACCAAAATATCCTATAGCCCATGAGGAGAAAAAATAGAAAATCATAACATTTAATGTGTCGCATACCGCCCCTGTCATTCTTTCTGCATAATACCTGCTTTCCTTATTAAAAAGAGATAGTACTGAATGATAAAAATAAGGGTAAGTGTATTCGTGATTTAATATTATATTAGGTATTCTGGGCGGGAGCCTGAACTTGTTTTCTCTTATTGAATCCGCCATGTACATATGGAAAAAGGTATCACCGCTAAATGCATATTTAAGCCCGATACGCGGCATTACTCTTGTAAGAAAGGTTAGAACAACTAGAGATGCGGCTTGTATTACTTCCACTTATCTCCTTCATCATAAGGAATGAACCGGGCTCTGTATCCGATACTAAATTTCATCCAGTCTACTTCTATCGTTGTTCTCTTCTTCGTGTAATGTTTTGTGTGTAGATCAAAAAATGTATGTGGGTAATTTTCAAATCTTTCTCTACCATCGATCTGTTTTAGAAAAACCAATACCGGTCCTGTATTACTAATAGCTTCATTAAGCTTTTCAGCATCGCCCGGGCAGAAAACCCTTCCTGTGTATTGCGGATTTGCTTCTAGGAATTCCCCGACAAACTTTTTCAGCATCTCGAATTTTTCATCAGGCGTGGGAGTATCCCATCCTTTGAGCTTATCAGTAATATCGACTGCCGGGACTCCGGAGTAAACGTGAAATTCCTCTGTGGATTTACTTACCACAGAACCCGACATAACTATCGTGTTCCTTTTTATTGTTACCCCCGGCGATACCGTATGACCAAAACCCATTAGCCAGACATTATCCTCTATTGTAACCGGCTTAACCGAATAAAACCTGCATCCCTCCAGTAATTCACCGCTCGCCACATGTGTCCATATCTGAACACTTCCCATACGCACGTTATTTCCTATCGTAAGCGTATCCGCACTGTTCAGTATAGACGACTGCCCTATCCAGCAATTGTGTCCGATAGTCATCGGCTTATATCCACTGCACAAAGATGCGCTGAATATCCTCGAATAATCTCCCATACTAAACTCCGACACCATAACCTGAGAATTAAACCCTATCAATGATTCATCACCCATGTAAAACGATTCCATATCACCCGACAGACCGCATATCTTTGTATCCTTTTCTATTTTCGAATTATTACCGAGATATATCCTCTTAGCGGAGATCCTTACATTGTCCTCGATATAAAAATCACCCTCCGCAATAAACTCATCGCACTCCACAAAAACATTCGTGCCTAAGTTAGCTCCCTTTATGTCCTTTAGTATGACCTCTTTCATTTACGGTAATTTTTTTCGAATTCCGCTTTCAGTTCCCTCACTACCGTATCTACCTCTTCCTCGGTTATGCCCGCAAAGAGCGGAAGCGTTATACTGCACTTTTCGGCAATGAATGAATTTGGTAGATCCTCCGGCTTAATTCCGTACTTATCTGCATAATAATCTACATGAGCAGCCGAGTGCGTTCCCTGTCGTGTGATAATTCCCTTTACCTCGAGGTTGGTCATGATTTCGTTCCTGGTATCGAATAATCTTTCCCAGTTACCCAATGTCGGCTCCTCCGGCGTGAATAAACAAACATAGGATTGAAACCCGTGCTTATAGTCCGGGTTCTCATACGGAAGCTGTAGCCAATCCGCATCTCTGAGTCTGTCATAATACATCGCTGCACCGGCTCTTCTCGATTCCATTATCGAAGGAGCTTTCTCCATCTGCGTAATACCCAGCGCTCCCTGTATATCTGTCATCCTGAAATTATAACCGAGATGTTTATACTCGGACAAAAGAAAAGAATGCTTCTGGTTATGCCTTGTGAAATCCGACCTTGAAGCCCCGTGGTCTCGTAAGGTTCTGCTCAGTATGGCAAATTCATCATCGTTCGTTGTTATCATTCCCCCCTCACCCGTTGTGATCGCTTTTCTCGGGTGAAATGAAAATGCTCCCGCTATACCAAACGTGCCGGCGTGTTTCCCTTTATACCATGAATCAAATCCGCACGCCGCATCCTCTGCTACAAATAGCCCCTTCTCCTTTGCAATTCCCATTATCCTGTCTATATCCGCTACCAGACCAAATAAGTGAACGGGTATTATCCCTTTCGTTTGGGGCGTTATCTTTTCCTCTATTTTCTCCGGGTCTATATTAAATGTCGCTAGCTCTACATCCACAAATACCGGCTTTGCTCCCATATACTCCACACAGTTTGCCGTTGCAACCCAGGTAAATCCCGGTACCAGAACTTCATCGCCCGGCTTTACGCCCAGTGCCGCCATGATAATGTGCAGTGCTGTCGTACAAGATGACGTAGCCACCGAGTTTTTTACTCCCGCAAATGCTGAGAACTCATCCTCGAACCTCTTCACGTATTCACCTTGCACTACCCAGCCTTTTTTTAAAGGCTCCTGGATTATTTCAAGATCCCTTTCGTCGAAAATCGTTTTTGTAATAGGTATCAATTTTTTAATATTAAGTTATTCGGGCTTATGACCCATTAGAAAGATCCGGCACCACCATTCAAAACTCAATAGCGACCAGATCAAAAGTCTGTGATTTATTTTTAGATTTACGTGTTCGTCGATTACCTTCTTCACAAAGTCCGGATTAATGTATTCCTTGTAGCAGGCATCCTTCCCTAACAAGATCTCCTCAACATACGCGAGATTCTCACCCCTGTACCATGATTCGTCCGGCGCTGAAAAACCCTGCTTCTTCCTGCGTATTATACTTTCCGGCATAAACGAGCTCATCGCTTTCCTTAAAACGTTCTTCCCATCATCGAACTGCATTTGGAAATTCCTCAGCTTCTTAAGCTCATTCTCATCCACTTTCTTCATCTGCTCCAGGTTGCTCAGCTTATACCTGATAGGAACTCTCTGCGCAAAATCAACAAGATCATTATCCATAAACGGAAACCTCTCTTCGAGCGAGTGAGCCATTGATAACTTATCACCTAGCACAAATAACCCGTGTAAAAACGTCTTCGCTTCAAAATATAATGAATCCGCTATGTAATCCTCCGGCGTGTCATATTTCAAACTTTCATTAAATGTAAACACCCTGGAAAATACATCGAACATGCTCCGCTCATCATCTATTGAAGCAAGCGTCTTTTCGGAATAAAACGCCGCCTTCTGATTATCGTTAATTGTCCTCTGCCAAAAATTATAATACTCCTTAAAGAACTCATCCCTGTTTATCGAATTAAATACTCTGTAATATCGCCATGGATACCCGCCGTAAAGCTCATCACCGCCGGCACCGCTCAGACACACCTTCACGAATTTAGACGCCAGCCCCGATATATAAAAGTTCGGATATGACATCCCAAGCCTCAGGTCCTCCAGGTGCCATATAAGCCTCGGCATTGACCATCTTATGTCACCCGCGTTTATCACCTGCTGGTAATGCTCTGTCTTATAATGCCCGGAAATTATCTCAGCGTCCTTTCGCTCGTCGAAGTTCGACTCCCGCCCCGTTACCGCCGACATATCGAACCCGCACGTAAATGTCGCAAGCCTCTCCGTCTCGCTCGACGCCACAGCGGTTATCGACCCCGAATCCATTCCCCCGCTTAAATAGCTTCCCACTCTCACATCACCGACCATCTGCCTCTTCACCGCGTCTTTGAAATGTTGCAGAGTCTCGCATACGGCATCCTCTTCTGTAATGGTTTTATCCCTTTTGGTAAAATCATAATCCCAGTAAGTCCGGCTGTTTATATCACCGTTCGGTTTTATGGTGAGGATCTTTGCGGGCGCTAATAGCTCGATACCCTTAAACAAGGTATGGAAGCGAAATAGGTTTTGGAAGGAAAAGTATTCGTTAAGTGCATTGTAGTTCAGATCTACTTTATAATCCGGATGAGCCAGTATTGCCTTTATCTCGGAGGCAAATACAAATCTCCCGTCCCTTAGCCAAAAATAAAGCGGTTTTATTCCATACCTGTCGCGCGCAATGTACAATTCCTTTTTTTCCGCGTCCCACAACGCAAATGCGAACATTCCATTAAGTTTCGGAACTATCTCGAGTCCCCACTCTTTATACCCGTTAATTATTACTTCCGTATCCGTGTTCGAAAAAAAGCTGTGGCCTTTTTCCTCGAGTTCTTTCCTTATCTCTTTAAAATTATATATCTCACCGTTATATGTTATTACGACCTTCCCGTCCTTTGTAGACATTGGTTGGTGACCCGCTTTGGAAAGATCTATTATAGAAAGCCTCCTGTGCCCGAATCCGAGATTCCCGTCATAATATTCACCCTCATCATCCGGACCGCGGTGAGCCAGGCTTGCCGTCATATTCTTTATGATGGAAGGCTCTGCCTGTTTACCTCTTAGATCGTATATTCCGGTAATACCGCACATACTTTTATGCTTCCTGTCTCCTCATATCGAGTTCATTAATGTGATTTCTTCTCCAGTCTATCAGCCTTTGCATGCCTTCCTCCACATCTATAGACCATTTAAATTGCAGATCCTTCTCGGCTTTTTCTGTGCTTCCTATCCTGTTTGTTACGAAGCTCAGCCCCTCCGGTTCATAATGGATTTCCGTGTCCGAATTAGTAAGCTTTATCAGCAGTTCGGTCAGTTCCTTTATCGAAGTGCCTATCCCTCTTCCTATATTGTAGCATTCACCGGAAACTTCCGATTTCATTGCGCAGATATTTGCCGCTGCTACATCTTCCACCGAAATAAAATCGAACCTCTGAGATCCGTCTCCGAATACAACCGGCTTCTCTCCTTTGTCCAGCTTATCCAATATCTTATGCATTACTGCTATGTAAGCCCCTTTGTAATCCTGCCTTGAACCGTAAACGTTCATGTACCTTAGCCCCGCCCAATTAAGTCCGTATCTTTTGCCAAGTGAAATGAACATGTGCTCACCCGCTATCTTTGTCGCTCCGTAAAATGTTTCATTATTGTTTGGATGCTCCTCCGTCATCGGTATTTCCAGGGCATCTCCGTAAACCGATGCGCTCGATGAATAAACCACCCTCTGTACCTTTTGAGCAATAGCCGCCTCTATTACATTGTATGTGCCCCTGATATTCACGTCGAAAGCGGTTCTCGGAAATTCATAACAATGCAATAGCCACATTGCCGCCAGATGGAACACTCCGTCTATCCCTTCCATTGCTTTATTTAGGATGTCGGTATGAAGTATGTCGCCTCCGAGATCGAATACCTTGCACCTCGGATCCGTCAATGCTTCCTCTATGTTATCTCTCCTGCCTCTGAAAAAATTATCGTATATAATGACCTCTTTCACGTCCTCTTTCAAAAGCTGATCAACTACGTGAGAGCCGATAAATCCCGCTCCCCCGATTACAAGAAATCTTTTTCCGTTTAAGTCCATTTTATATTTGTTTTAGATTTATTTTTTCCGGAAATTTCCACTCCGCTTCCGTGTTCACATTAGCCAGCACCTTTCCCCATCTGTAATAAGCTTCTTCATTCTCTTTCATGTTTCCAACAGTGAAATCCGTTACGTTCCCGACATTATCATAGGGAAATCCCTGCTTATCCATTAATACGATTGTTATAAAATATATTCCTGGCAGAAAATTCTGCTTTAATGTTACGTCGAATTCGTGATAGCCGGGTTTGATATTAACCCATGTATTTTTATCATCGCTGGTAGATGAATACGATATTTTGTCGTCATTACTTGATCCGATAAGAATTACAAACGTTCCGTCATTGATCTCCTTATGCACTTCCATCCCTAAAGATATAACCATATCCTGGTGATAAGAAAAATAATCCGTTGCGTTTCCTTTGGTATTCTTCAGCTGTATCTTTTTAAAATGCGCGTAACCCTTATTAAAATCATTCCTCGGAAAATCCTCCGGTATCGCGCCGTCTATTATATGGCTTTTGTAAACATTCATGTAATCATCTATCACCTTTTCAGTGCTTCCTATCGATGCAACTTTACCCTCTTTCAACAAAACTGCACGTGTACACAGGTTCTTAATTGCCGACATATTGTGTGATACAAAAAGGATCGTTCGTCCCTCTGATGTTATGCTCTCCATTTTCCCGATACACTTCTTTTGAAACTCCGCATCCCCAACAGCAAGCACTTCATCTACAATTAATATCTCCGGCTCCAGGTGTGCCGCGACCGCAAAAGCAAGTCTGACCTTCATTCCGCTCGAATACCTCTTCACAGGGGTATCTATGAACTTATCCACTCCAGAAAAAGTTACAATCTCGTCGAATTTGGAATCCACTTCTTTTTTTGTCATACCCAGTATCGTCCCGTTAAGATAAACATTCTCCCTGCCCGTAAGCTCCGGGTTAAAGCCCGTTCCTACCTCCAGCAGGCTGGCAACACGCCCGAATATTTCTATTCGTCCGCTCGTCGGTTCCGTTATATTGGAAACGATCTTTAGCAAAGTACTCTTTCCCGCTCCGTTCTTCCCGATGATACCAATGACCTCTCCGGTACTGACCTCGAGCGAAACATCCTTTAGCGCCCATATCAGGTCCTGACCATTCTCACCCTCATCTATTTTGCTCAGGCTTCTCAGCTTTCGGAAGTTCTTCAATGGGGACCTTAGCGTCGAAAGAACCGATCCGGCGAGCGTTTCGCTCCCCATGTCTTTTAGACCGATCCTGTAAAGCTTACTTATGTTTTTTATATTTACCGAGATAGACAATTTTTCTCCTTAAACTACGTCTGCAAAGATCCTTTCCATTTTCCGGAAATATATAAGCCCGGCAAAAAATATTATACATGAACTTATCGTACCTACTCCTATTAGATCCCACGGCATAGGATTTACACCCAGCAGCGCCGACCTAAATCCCTCTATCACGCCCACCATTGGATAGAGTCCGTAAAGTAAATACAACACTCTTCCTTTCTCGAGAACCAATGAAGCAGGGAATACTACCGGCGCCGCGAACATTAAAAGATTCAAAAGAAAAGTGAGCGCGAACTTTACATCCCTGTATTGCACCGCCAGCGCAGACAGCCACATCCCGATTCCCGCCGCGGAAAGTATCATGAGAAGTATGAGTATTGGAAGGAAGACAATGCTCCAGTTTGGATATATACCGTAATAGAACATCATCAATATTATTATCACAAAGGAAATTGCGAAATCCACCAGCTTTGATATCACAGGCGTCAGCGGAATAAAGACCCTTGGAAAATATACTTTCGTAAATATGTTTGAGCTAGTAACTAGGCTGTTGGTTGCACCTGCCATCGATTGGGAAAAGTATGTCCACGGAATTAGCGCCGCGTAACTGAATATAGGATACGGAACTCCATCGCTCGGTACGGAGACGAGATTCCCGAAAATAAAACTGAATATCACCATCTGCATCACCGGGTTTATGATCGCCCATAAAAACCCGAGTATAGTCTGCTTATATAATACCGTTACGTCACGCTTTACTAGGAAATACAAAAGGTCTTTGTACCGGATAAACTCCTTTATGGAGATAAGCCGGAAGCCCTTCTGTTTCTCTATTACATAATGCGGTATCTGTTCGGTTTGCGCCAAGTTATCTATGAAAATTTGAGTGACTTTGATACATTTGCAAGGTATATCTTAAATAGTGTCCCCCATTTTAAACGCTTTATCCATTTATAATTTCGGGATTTCAAACTCATGCCTTTAAAATAACTCAACATACTTTTAAATCCATATTTAAAAACGCCGACGGGATTTCGTTTTGAAAAATATATTCCTGAATACTGAAAATAATACCTGCATAGAAACCTGTTGATAAACCCCCTGTCAAACTTATATTCGCTGTCGAGCAGCTGCTCCGCGAACTTTATCCTGTTGCGAGCCTGAACCTCGTACCCCAGTATCTTGGTTACACTGTTAGCGTTTACCCTGTAGTATGCCATCTCTTTATCTATATAATAAGCTTTTCCCTTCAATGATGCCATTGCCCAAAGCGCAAAATCTCCCAGGTCGAGGTTCTCGAGCCATTTCCTGCGGTTAAAGTAATTCAACGCGTCCCTTCTTATAACGACCGACGACATAAATGGAATTGTGATCTGGCATGCCTCATAAAATCCTGTCTCTTTGTGCGCCTTACTAAAATCCTTCTTGAGTTTTACCCCTTCCGTCATCTTTGCCTCACAATCATGATGACACATTACAAAGTCCTCATTACTCTCCAAAAATTTCACTTGTTCTTCGAGCTTGCCGTCGTCTTTCCAGTAATCATCTCCGTCCAGAAAAGCTATGTACTTACCTTTGCATAGATCCATAGTGGTCTCGTAATTCTCGCGTCCTATCATGCCTTTTCCCTTTTCGAGAAGCAGGTTCAAAACTATTTTCTCCGGGTACTTCTCTTTATACGATAATAATACTTCCCTTGTACCGTCGGTTGAAAGATCGTCTCCAATTACTATTTCTATCGGGAAACTTACTTGCTGCGAAATTGCGCTGTCTATTGCCTTACCGATAAAATCCTTCTGATTGTATGTTGCGATATGAACACTGACCAGGGGTTCCATCACTACCCTATTTCGGATACCGCGTAACCAAAACCGCTCTTCCCAAATCCGTTGCCGTTATAAAACATATACCGTTTACCTTTCCATTCCACTACATACGGATATGACACCATCTCCGAATCCCATTCCTCATTACTGCATCCTATTCCTGCTTCATCATCCTTTCGTGTCCAGTGTATACCGTCATTACTCTCGGCATAACCTATCCTGTATGTATTATCCTTGTCCGATCTGTAATCCGTCATGCCCCTGTAGCTGTACCACATCTTATATATACCATCTTCCTTCAAAACGCTCGGGCTGGATATTCCTCCCTCGCCCTCATTAAGTTCTATTACTGCCTTATCGCTCGGAGTCCACTTCTTTCCGTCCTGTGATTCGGCATGCCTTATATTATACACCGGCTCCCTTAAACCACTCACTTCCACCCACTGTATACAGTGTAAATACCACATCCTGAATACTCCGCCGTCGTACATTACAAATGGCGTCCCGGTAAATTCCCCCTCGCCTGATACCTCGATCAATGGCTTATCGCCGTATCTATTAAATGTAACACCGCCATCCTCGCTTATAGCCAATCCTATCGAATTCAAATACGGAAATTCCTCCCCACGGTGCCATCCCGTATAGTATAAAAATTTCTTTCCATCGTGATCCATGATGCATGACGGCATCACCCCGTCATCATCGAATGAACCCCTCTCCCCCAACGGCAGAATAGGCTCACTCTTTTCAAACAATATTTTACCCGGATCATTCACGTCTGTTTCTATATAACTCGTATGACTTCTATTCTCTGCATCACGCGACGAATAATATATCCGCATCCTGTCCTCCAATATTTCCGCTACAGGTTCCTGCGCATGTGACTTATCCCACCAATGTTTTCCGCCAGCTGAGTATACCAGACCCTTTTTCTCCCACTTAATCAAATGTTCCTATTTCGAAACTTGGTTTTGGATGCTTAACCGCCGGGTTACCCACATATACGCTCCATGGCTCGGTATCTTTTAAAACACATGCTCCCATCCCGATCAATGTACCCTCACCGATTGTCACCCTGTCCCTTATAGTCGAGTTCACGCCAAAAAACGACGCCTCGCCTACATCACAATGCCCCGACAGGACCACGTGCGAAGTAAAGAACACGTCGTCACCGATCCTGCTGTGGTGCCCGATGTGGTTTCCGCTCCACATCACCACGTTGTTTCCGATGCTGGTAAATGGCTGGATGGTGTTGTCCTCAAGTATAAAACAATTCTCACCTACGCTATCCGAAAACACCGTTGCCTTTGAGCTGATATAACTAATACACTCGTACCCCTTTTCCTTTATAGCTCTATATACATTCTTTCGCATCTTGTTCATTCCTCGCGGAGAGAGCGGGGCAAAGAAACTAAACTCCGACGGCGGATACTTTCCCTCGATCGTCTCGAATGCCTCCACCGGAAGCCCCTCGAACGTCCTTTCCTCGGGCAGGTAGCTTTCGTTCACACAAAATACAGCCGGCTCATGTTCCGAGTCATGCTCCAGGTAATACTTCGCAAGCTGGGCGAAGTCTCTTACCCCGAATATTATTACTTTAGCCATTATTTATAAATGTAAACTGTGTATTCGTAAAGACCGTAATCATTCCTGATTACAAAATTCCTGCTGACCTCTTCGGTCAAAAACTTGCTCAGTTCATCAAAAGACAAATGGAATAGATCGTCCCTCTCCCAATCCACATCCTTCGACATCACATTAAACGCCAGCCCCTTCCGGGCTTTCGAGAAAACCGCCTTTACCAGCTGTTTGAAATAATCCAGCATTTCATTATAAGGTAGTTCCCTTTTCTCAGTAAAAACACCGTTCATAACTATGTAATCGAAGTCACGAACATTTTCTGGATTTTCCAGAATATCTGCTTCAAGAAAATTAAGAGAGGGAAACTTTTGCCTGCATAACTCGACGAACTTATGCGATATGTCTAATCCAGAGTATTCAATGCTCTCAATTTCGTTGTTTCTGACATACTCATAAAGCTTGCCCGTTCCGCATCCGAAATCCAGCAAGCTTGTTAAGCTATTTTTTTCTTTAATAACCTCAAGCATAACCCCGTACCGGGTTTCCGCATCCTCTTCATTAGGCCAATCAACACCTCGATAAGAATCTCCATACCTCTCGAGGCAATCTTCATAGTGCTTTACTATTCTCAAATATGGTTTTCCGCTCATCGTGTATCTGACAGTGGCACGGTAAATTTCAATCCGCTTTCCAATTCTTTAAGCATACTGGAAATTGCTTCCCCGTTCCTGACCGAGTAATCTATAATGTCGCAAACTTTTTCTATATCTTCTTCACTGACCGCTACACCCGTAGGTAAGCTCATTACCATTTGCGATTTCATTTCCGATACAGGCAATAGATATCCCGCATGCGGATAATATGAACGGTATGGCTCCATCTTATGACAACCCGGGAAAAAATATCTTCGTGCCAGTATATTCTCTGCATGAAGGATTGCCATTAGTTCGTCCCTCGATAGTTTTGCCTTATTCTTGTCGACTTCTATTACCACATACTGGTAGTTGCATTCTTCGCTCTCATCATACTCTATCATTGTTATTCCCGGTACCTTGCTTAGCTTATCCCTGTATGAGTAGTAGTTCATTTTATTGACCTCGATGAAATCCTTCATGTTCTCCATCGATGTCAGCCCCATAGCCGCCGAAACCTCTGTCATTTTCCCATTCGTCCCGATGTAAATGACGTTGTCTAGTCCTGAGAATCCGAAATTTTTCATCAGACGTATCTTCGCTGCAAGCTCGTCATTATTTGTCGTTATCGCTCCGCCCTCGAACGTGTTCATGAATTTAGTTGCGTGAAAACTGAATGTCTCGGCATCTCCAAAATTACCGATCATCTTCCCGTTCTTAGTTACGCCAAAAGCGTGTGAAGCGTCGTATATCACTTTCAGATTTCTTCTCTTTGCTATCTCTTCTATTGCATCCGTATCGCACGGTCTGCCCCATAGGTGAACTCCGATAATACCCGTTGTCTTTGGAGTTATCATCTGCTCTATCATGTCAGCCTGTATATTGTATGTATGGGGATCTATATCCACAAAGACGGGTGTTATCTCCTGCCATTGAAGTGCATGCACCGTAGCAATAAATGTAAATGACGGCACTATCACCTCTCCCTTCAGCTCCAGCGCCCTTGTCGCGATCTCCAGCGCTATCGTCCCGTTACATATTGCGATACAGTTCCTGACTCCCGTAAAATCCGCTATCCTTTTCTCAAACTCACTCACAAACGGACCGTGGTTCGTTAGCCATCCCGAATCGAGTATTTCATTCATTCTTTCCAGGAACTTCTCTCTGTTGCCAATATTAGGCTTGCCAACGTGGAGACTTTTTTCAAACCTGGGTACTTTTCCGAATATCGCTAGTTCCATACTGATTATTTATTCAGATTTTGAAAATGTTATGTGGTACTTCTTACCGGAAATATCAACTTCCAGTCCAGAAAATCCGTCATAGGAAAATGCCCTGATCAATCTTAACAGGTCTTCTTTGTTCAGAGAGTTAATATCCGTTTCATTCTTTAAATGAAAAAACTCCTTGCGTGAATGGTATGAACCTTCCCCTTTCTGCATAATAGGTTCGATGAATTCACCTCTCTTTAAAGTCTCAATGTGTTCGAGGAATAATTCCTTTTCTGTCTCCGTAACCCTTGAGTGCAAGGTACCTCCTGTATCCCATTCCTGTATCTTTACTTCCTTCTGCATCACTACAGGACCTTCATCTACTTTCTCCGTAATTTCATGTATTGATGCCCCTGCCGCTGTTTGCTCCCATATTGCCCAGAATACCGGGAAGAAACCTTTGCCGTGAGGCAGAAATGAAGGATGAAGATTGTATATTTTTTGGTAACTGCTTATCACATGATTTTTTATAATAACAGGGTAGTGTACCGAGTACCCTACCTCCGCCCTGTCGTATTGAAAGAAATTTACATTTCCCAGGTAAGTATGAAATCCCAGCCTCTCCGCGTGATGCGCGATCTCGACGCTCTTGGTTATTACGTTTTTGACCATGCCCTGATCTACTTTATCCAGTACCCAAAGACCTATATCCGAACCCAGCATCAGATCTACCGTTACCATTACAGTGCTCCCCACTCCGGATTTACGTCCTTCAGCACCAGCCCGTCCTCATTTAGTTTTTCCGTTGCCCAGTTTACTATGTTGGGTATCTCACCCGGTGTTCTATTATGTCTTATAGCGGATTGTAGCGCATAGTTCATATGCTTTTTCCATGCGTAACTCATGTCTGCGAAATGATAATGCATCTTCACCAGGTCTAGCTCCACCTCTTTCCCTTCGTAACCCAGCAATAGTATATTTGTATAATCCATAAAATCTGTCGGCCAAAAGGATTCTTTCATATATTTCATTAAAGAGCCTTTTGGTGAATGGTGTTCGAGTTTCTCAAAAGGATACTTCCTTTTTAGATAACCCACCAGTTGATTCTTTCTTGCTTTGCGAAGAAGGTTTTGCTTTACGGAACCTGCGTAAGGATCGTTTATATATACATCCGGGCTCCATCTTACCAGGTAAGGTGTTCGCCCTGAATCCCGTGAATACCATTCCGGTTTGTCATCCCTGTATTTCTGAATGCTCCCCCACAAAGTTATTTCCTTAAAATGATACCTGCCAACCGACTTATCATCCAGAAGCTCCTTCTTCCTCTCTGCGAATCTTTTATCTAAAAGATCGTCGCTGTCTATATACATTAACCATTCCGGTTTTATTCTGCCTACCTCGTCCATCACCTTCTCGCAGTCCCGGAATATGTTCCACTCACCATTCGGCTCGTTCCTGATTATCTTTACGACCTTGTCAAACGATCTTATTATGTCGTACGTTCTGTCCGTGGATCCGTCATCCACCGCGATTATTCCGTCCGAAGATTCCGACAGCCTCTTAAGGGTTTTCTCGATTATTAATTCGTCATTCTTGGCTGTCAGAAAGGATAAAAGTTGCATCTTACTCCACCACCTCATAGTGATCCAGGTATTCTTTCACCTGCTCTTTCGGGTTAAACATTAGAATATCGATTATGGAAAGATTATTAATATAATCATGTTTAAACTGATCATATTGAATAGCCTTCGTCCTTTGGAAAAGTATCTTTATCCCTTCCGAACTGAAATGCTCCTTGTTATAAAGATTAATACCGAAATAAGGGTTTATGTATATCTCGGCTGATTCTTTTTTGCAAATATCCAGAACTCTTTGCTCACCCTTGAGCTCTTTGTTTTTGTAGATAGAAGAAGAAGGGATTAAAGCCGTCTTGATCTTTAAATGCTCATTAACCACAAAAATGCTGTTCATAATAAAATATGCCAGGTTTGAAGTATCAAACTCAGCTACCTTTGCAACTATTTCAAAGGTCTCATTAAAAAATGGTGCCTTTTTATAACTCAATTCAACAGATTTCAAAAACCTGTCCCGCCAGTTCAATTCATCCGCTATTTTGATCTGATTTATGATTTTGTTCTGGCTTTTCCTTTTTAGAGGTATCGAGAATAAAAATGGCTCTCCGTTAATTAGTATCCTGTTCCTGTTTATCCATCCCCTCACTTTAAAATTCACATCATCAAAGAAAACGAACTTTTCGACTGAGTTGATCAATTGGAAATATCCTATATATGGCAAAAAGTATGGTTGCATCACAGCAACTTTTATTTTCTCCGTGCTCATTACCTCACCTCCTCCAATACGAAGTCTAATTTCGGTCGTACTGCTCCGACCCATTTACCGTACCACCCTTCGACACGGTCGCCGTCCAGCACCTCAAAGCTCAATATGTCTTTCTGCTTATATACCGCGTATGACCTGTCTTTTATCACCATTATCTCGATCGAATAAACATTGCTGTTGAGCAGGTTTGCCGGAATACGGCATACCCCCTTATACACACCCTTACCTACTCTCTTCACTTCCGACGCCGTATTAAATACACACTCGCCCGACAGCGTCCACAAAATAAAACTTAGATTTATCTCCCCCTCATCGAGATTATTCCTGAAAACAAACTCTATTTCCGCCGGATCATCCGTTGTTATTACTGACTCATCCGCGCTGTCCGGCTTCACCCTCACCGAAATTATCTTCACCGCATCGTTTCCCGGCGCGTCGGCATCTTCCCACTTCCTCTCAAATACCGATACCTCCGCCGACGCCAGGTAATTATTTATTACCTTACCCGGTTCACCTATGTCGGCCACCCTGCCCTTATCCACCCATATCACCTTATCGCATATCTGCTTCACCGCCGTCATGTTATGACTCACGAACAACACCGTGCGCGATGTTCCTGCCTCCTCCTCCATCTTGCCCAGACACTTCCTCTGAAACGCTGCGTCACCCACTGCCAGCACCTCGTCTATCAGCATTATATCCGTGTCCAGATGCGCCGCCACCGAAAACGCCAGCCGCAAATACATCCCTGAGGAATATCGTTTCACCGGGGTATCGAGAAATTTCTCCACCTCCGAAAACGCCACTATCTCATCGAACTTTCTATTAATCTCCTTCCTCGTCATACCAAGTACCGCGCCGTTCAGATATATGTTCTCACGACCGGTCAGCTCCGGGTGAAAGCCCGTCCCTATTTCGAGCAGGCTCGCCGTCCTTCCTCTGAGCTCTATCGTTCCTGTGGTCGGCTCCGTGATCCTGCTCAGCAGTTTCAAAAGCGTCGTCTTTCCGGAACCGTTTCTCCCGATTATTCCGATGCGCTCACCTCGTTCCACGCCAAACGTAACATCTTTCAGCGCCCAAAACTCTTCCCTCCTCGGAAGCGCGCCATTGTCACCCTTAAATATCTTCTTGCCCGCGCTCGATACAGATTCCGATATCACGTCCCTCAGCGCGATATAGCTTCCCCGCGCTTGCGCCTTGTGAGAGATCAAGTAACTCTTCCCAAGATCCTTTATGTCGATTATCTTTTCGCTCACTAAATTATATCCGCGAAAACTTTTTCTGTTTTTCTAAAATACATCAACCCGGTTATCAGCAATAATACCGATATGCCCACCGAAATAATGAATCCCGGCAGGTATATGTCGAACTTCTCTCCCAGCAATGCCCATCTGAACCCGTCTATCGCGCCTACAAGCGGATTCAGCGAATACAGCATCCGCCATTCACCGGGCATTAGACTACTGCTAAAGCCGACCGGGGATATCAATAAACCCAGTTGTAGTATAAACGGCACTATGTAACGAAAATCCCTGAAGCGCACATTAAATGCAGAAAACCACAGCCCGGCGCCAAGCGCAGGTATAAATGCCAGGAGTATAAACACAGGCAATAATATAATTTCCCATCCGGGATAAAGGTCGTACCACACCATCAATATCAAAAGCAGTACGAATGAAATAATAAAATCTATAAGGCTCACGATTATCGAGCTGATCGGAAGCAGTAATCTCGGGAAATAAACTTTTGTTATCAGGTTTGAATTCGATATCAGACTCAGACTGCTTTCAGAAAGCGAGCTCGAAAAGAAGTACCACGGCAGTAAGCCCGCGAGAACAAGCAACGGATACGGGATACCTGCCTGAGGGAGCTTGGCTATTTTTCCAAATACGACCGAAAAGATGAGTATCGTCAGTATAGGTTTTATAACGCTCCATAATATGCCTATCGCAGTCTGCTTATATCTTACAAGTATGTCTCTCCAGCTCAGAAAATACAAAAGCTCCCTGTACCTCCATAGGTCTTTAAAATAATTTCCCGTGCTCTTGCCCGCTTTTATTAATACATAGTCCTGTGTCATCTGCCTACCGTTTCCAGTATCTGTTTAAAAGCCATCGCTACTCTGTGTGTCGAGCCTCCATCCACCTTTCCGCACTCCTGCATGAGGGCTGTCTCTCTTTCCTTCTTGTTTGTTTCCGGGTGTTCGAGGTATTTTAATATCGCCTTCTTTAATTCCTCGTAATGATATACTACCTTCAAAGCTCTTGTATTGGTTATCTTTCTCAGGTGATCAAAATTTCTTAATCTCCTAGCCGAGTTATGTTCTCTTACATTAGCATCTCCGTCGAATAAGGTCAGTATGACCGGCTTCTCATGAATAAGTCCCTCTATCGAGATCGTCGAGCCCGAGTTAAGCAGGATCGAACAGCCGGAGATCAGGTTAGCAAGCTTTTCAAGATCTTCCTCGCTCATGTTCCACGGCAGGTTACTTTTTTCCGTAATCGGGTAATCTATTCCTACCCTTGAACTCTTAATTTTTTCCAGTCTGGGGAGCCATGATTCGTCCGACATTTCCCCCTGAACGTTCTGAGGATGCGGTCTCACTATTAATTGTATGTCCTCACCGTAAATACCCCTTCCGATATGGTCGGCAACCCTCTCCACTATATCTATCTCTCTGGGTGCAAAGTATGGTGAGCTCATTCCGAATAACAAATACGGTTTGTTCGGGTCTAATCCCAGTGACGAAATATACTTTTTTCTTTTATCCGGATTTGCCAGCTCCTTGCTCTTATCAAAATGCGGAACACCCGTCGTGAATATCTTATCGCCGTCGATCTTGTAATACTCACTCAGCTCGTCCGACATTATCTTTCCCCACGATATGAAATAATCCGATATAGCCGGGAATCTTCCCTTACATGTAATATTATCCCAGCTCAGTAATTGCGTGACCGTCGTGATACCAGCCCTCTTTGAAACCTGGATACCCGAACCTTCTACATAATTGACAGGGTAGGTCGAGACAACTATCCGCGGGTTGATCTCTTTTATTAATTTCCTGAGCTTTTTATTTCTTAGTATAAACTTTTCGAAGTATTCGAACATCCCTCTCAAAAATTTCAGCTTTGTCATTACAAAGTTTACACCCGCGTAAATATAAGGTTTGAACTTTCTCCACGGGTTATATCCGTGGTAATCTTCGATGCTCTTGATATGCTTTGCCATCAAAGCCGGGTTGTTCCTTACATCTTCATAGAGATACTTTCTGAAATTCAAATACTCGTTCGACCAGAAAGTGTTCTTCACGTCTGCGTAATAAACCTTTATTCCAAGAGTCTCTTCGTATTTCTTAAACGCACCGTCGTCTTTTCCCGGAAGTATAACCGATATATTATTTAATCCTGCATTCTTTAATTCGCAGATCAGGTTGGTGTGGAGTATCATTCTTGCCGAAAAACCTAATGAAATTATATAGCAAATATCACAACGCTCCATACACTAAACTCTCCCGGAGTTCAAAAATTCGGAGAGAAGAAAATCGAATTCATCGTTAATATCTACCGAACGCTCTCTCGGCATTACAAATCCTCTGCAGTCATCACCGATAATCCTGCCTGTATCTATCACTCCTTTTTTCGATGCATATACCGAGCAGTTCCTTACGTATATCTCCGGTAACTTACCCTGCTCCATTCTTCCTTTCTCTTCTTCTAAATACGGTAATAGTTTATCACCGTCCATGATCTTCATTTTCAAAGGATTGATGTCATGAGCAAGCTTTACAACGCTTACTGCCGAATCGGCTCCCGAGTCCAGAAGCAGATTTATAGTCCCGTCTATATCTTCAGGGCTTGTAAATGGTGAACTCGGCTGAAGGATCACGACCACGTCAAACTCTTCTCCTTTTCCTTTAAAAAATTCCAGCGCGTGGTTTACGTACTCTATTGCAGGAGAGTCATCTCTCGATATTTCGTCCGGTCTTCTTAAAAAGAAAAGATTCTCGTTGCCATGATCCTTTGCAAATGCTAATACCTCTTCCGAATCCGAACTGACGGCTATCCTATCGAGCTTTTTTGAAGCTAAGGCAGAGTCTATCGTTCTTGTTATAAGGGGTTTTCCTCCCAACAAACGTGTGTTCTTTCCAGGTAATCTTTTCGAACCACCGCGAGCCGGAATTATTCCGAGTATCTTTGTCAAAAAATACTCTCCATTTTTTCGACTAATTTCTTCGCTATGAACATTTCCGTCTTTGCAAATGATTCATACGTATTTCCGCCTATGTGAGGCAGTATCAATAGATTCGTGTTTTCCGAAGCATACTTTATCAACGGGTTCTCTTTGGTAAAACCTTTCTCATCCTTTATTACGTCCACAGCGGCACCTTTTAACCTGCCCTCAATGAGAACGTCCAAAAGCGCGCCTTCGTTTATTACCCCGCCTCTCGACGTATTTATCAAAAAAGCATCCCTTTTGAAATAGCTGAACATCTCCTCATCGAATATATCCTCCGTTTCCTTTGTGTAGCTCAGATGAATGCTCACTATATCCGACAATTCGACCAGCTCTTTTAGCGAAGCCATCCTTTTTATATCTTCCGGAAAGTCTTCTCTTGTGTCATAACCAATGACATCCGCACCGAACGCCTTAAAATAACCCGCTGTGATCTTTCCCAATCTTCCCATACCCGCTATACCCACAGTCTTTTCGTATATTTCATTTCCTCTGAATATATCCCTGTCCCATTCGCCTTTCATTACCGAGCTATATGCCGGGATCGCGTTCCGCATCAAAGCTATCGCCATTCCTACCGTTAGCTCAGCCGTCGCTCTTATCTCTTTTAAAAATTCGGATTCTCCCCGCAGTGAAATTATTTCTATACCTCTGCTTTTGCAAAATTCCTCGTCGATATGGTCTGTGCCTGTCACAGGGCTGACTATTATCCTGCACCTTGCGTTCTCGCCAAATGCTTTCTCGTCTATCCTGAAACCAAGACGCATCCATAATACGTCATACTTTGCAAGGTGATCCTTTAGTTCGCTCTCCCTCACGGGTTTAAGGGTAACTTCCGCGAATTGCCTCAAATGATTTACAGCCTCTTCGCTGAAATCTTCAGGTTCTGCAATTAAGATCTTTGGGGTGAAATTCAATAAGAAATGATTTTGTCTATGGTAAGCGGAGCTGAGGCAAGCAGGTCTGCGATCTTTTCGCCCGCCTTTCCGTCTCCGTATATTGTGTCTCTCTCATAATGACCTGTGTTCATCTGATTCTCTATGGCGGTCTTTATCAGTCCGGAATCGTAATCCACGTCTATCACATTCCTGCCTCTTTCCCGTCCTCTCTGCCTGGATCCGATATTAACCACCGGTACGCCCAGGTATGAGGATTCTCTTATTCCAACGCTGGAATTGCCCACCAGGCATTTGCTGTTCTTTAATACCTTCAAAAAGTCCATTGGCTCCATGCTCTTGAAAAAATGGATCTTTGTATCGGGATTCTTCTCCCTGAATGCCCTGATCCCCTTTGATGTACCATCTGCTCCCGCATCTACATTGGGCCAGAACCAGAACACGGGGATGTCGAGATCTTTTACGGCATTAAGTGTTTCGTTTACGTGCGCGCGTGACATGCCGTACTCCGTCGTTACCGGGTGCTGCATCGCGACTATATACCCGTCCGAAATATCCGTAATGTTTCCAACACCCCCGTACTTTTTGAACGGATCGAAATCAAGCTCCGGGTTTTCGGCAACCTCGTCCGCAATATCTATTGAGGGACATCCTGTTATAAAAACTCTTTCGGCATTTTCGCCCATGGCAATAACCCTGTCGTAAGACCTTTGTGTAGAAACAAAATGCATGTCGGAAAGCTTTGTAACGGCGTGGCGTACGCGTTCGTCAATATTGCCTGTAACTTCTCCGCCCTGCACGTGCGCGACGGGTATATTCATATACGACGCCGCGATTGCCGTCGCTATCGTCTCAAACCTGTCGGCTACAGTTACCACTATGTCCGGTCTTAGATTATCGAATGCCGTCGTTATTTCCAGTAATCCTAAGCCTGTTGTCTTCGCCATGGAAGTGAGGTTTTCTCCCTCCAGCACCATGTAAACTTTTGACGCGATGTCAAACCCGTCCTTTTCGATATAATCGACCGCGTTACCATATCTATCAAGCAATGCCGATGCTCCTACAACCAGTTGAAGTTCCAGTTCGGGATGATCTTTGATAGCCTGCAGTGCCGTCTTTATCCTTGAATAACTCGGACGGGCTGAAACTACTACGCTTATTTTTCTTTTTTTACTCAATGTCCGACAATGATATTAATTCGTCCTTTTTTATATCCCGTGTTGCTTTTTTTCCTGTAAGTGAGCCTGCCTTATCCGGTGATAATCCCGTACCGGGCTTTTTAAATGCCAGCATCTCCTCGCTTATTACCGTCCCCTTTGCTATATCATCCCTTGCCACTATGCTCTTATTGAATAGTTTTCTCATGTCCGTCAGCTCTTCAGCCATAGCATCCTTATCGACGGGATTTTCCTGTACCGTTCGAATGTAGTTCGCCCCGTCGTACAGCATTTTTAGCTCTTCCATAGTGAGCGACACCGGTACATCCGGTCCAAACATCTCCCTCGAAAACGTTACGTGTACCTCTATAGCATCTGCTCCCATCGCCGCCGCCGCTAAACCGGTATAGACGCTTCCCGTATGGTCCGAGAGTCCTGCTTTCACACCGTATCGCTCCCTGTACACATACATCATATTTAGCCCGACTTTTTCCGGCGGTGTCGGGTACAGCGACGTACACTGCATGACTGTCAGCTCCTTGCCATCCTTGCTGAGCAGTTCCACTGCCCTGTCTATTTCCGCCATCGGGCTCATGCCGGTGGAAAGAAAAATCTTTTGTTCAGTAGAAGCTACTTTCTCAAATAGTGGTAAATTGCTTACTTCACCGGAGGCTATTTTCCATGCATCAGTTCCGATCCCGATCAAAAGGTCGACTGCCTCGAGTGAGAACGGGGAGCTTATAAAGATAAGACCTTTTTCATTCGCATGCTCCTTAAGCTCGCGCCACTGGTCCTGAGTAAATTCCATTCTCTTCCAATAGTCATAGCGCGACTTATCTTGCTTGCTGAATTGCACGCGCCAGGGCTCCGACGGTGTGCTCTCCGCGGAGGCAATGTGCATCTGGAATTTCACTGCGTCGGCTTTTCCGGCTACCGCGTCGATATAGGAGTGCGCCATCCCCAGACTGCCGTCGTGAGCCTGGGCTATCTCTGCTATAATTAGTACGGGATTTTTACTTCTTGGCACGCTCTTCAGGTCTGGAATAATAATAATAGTAGTTATAATAATAGCCGTATGAGCTCTTGAAGCTGAAATTATTCAGGACACAGCCCAGCAGGTTATGCGGATTTCTATTGTACAATGTCTGGTAGGTCTTCCAGAATGTTTCAGTTGGTGTTTTGTTTGCCTGCGCGATCAATACCGTTCCGTCGGTAATATTAAACAATATTTCGGAGTCGGTAACGGTTATCAATGGCGGTGAGTCAATTACAATGTAATCGTACTTATCTCTTAAGAAATCGAGAAATTTCTTCATTTGCAGTGAACCCAACAGCTCCGACGGGTTCGGCGGTATTGTACCGCTCGTTATAAAATACATTCCTTCGAGAGCGGTCTCTCTAACTATTTCTTCAAACGTCACATTATTAAACAGGTAATCACTCAAGCCCGGATATCTTTCCTCTTTGAAGAAAGTATGCACTTTCGGCTTCCGGAGGTCACAGTCGAGTAAGAGAACTTTCTTGCCGGCTTGCGCAAAACTTCCCGCCAGGTTGACGGAGACAAGCGTCTTACCTTCGGACGGTATAGAACTTGTTACGAGTATCGTCTGCAGAGGTCTCGACTGTAATTTAGAAAACTGTATCCTGGTCCTGAGCGCCTTAAACGATTCCGAAACAGCCGACGTAGGTCTGAGGTAGACGACAAACTCCGACTCTATCCCTGTATTGGCGTTCATATTTTCTATGTTCGGAATCCATGACAACAAGCTTCCGCCCTTATCTTCGATCTCGTCCGGTGATTTAATAGTCTTGTCGAAGTAGTTTCTCAGAAATGCAAATGCTATACCGAGTATCAATCCTGTGATAGCGCCAAACAGCATTATCCTTGGTCGGTCCGGAGCAACAGGTCCGTAATTATCGAATCCCGGATCCAGTATTGACACGTTCCCTAACCTGGACCTCTCGTTTATAGTGGCTTCCTGATACTTCTCTTCGAGCGTAAGAAAAAGTTTCTCAGTCGAATTCCTTGTCCTTTGAAGTTTTGCAAGTTCAATACTCTGGGAAGGCAACTGAGAAAATTTACCTTCATAGAAATTTAATACACCTCCGAGCGACCCTATTCTGGAGCTCAATCTCCTTGCATCAATTTTTGCATCCACCAGCCTGTCATATACACCTTTCTGGTCTTCCGGGGTATCGGAGTCCAAACCTTTTTTGAATATATCTACCTGCTGATCAAGCTGGCTCTGTAATCCCGCAATCTTCTTGTTTGCGTCCGCCCTTATCTTCTCCTTGACCCTTTCATCATTAGTGCTCGCTATATCAACGTCCCTGGCTACTTCTATTTTTGCTATTTCATTCTGGATCTGGGAAAGCAGGCTCGAATTAAGTTTCGCGTCCACATAATCAACAAAGTTAGAGTCGATCTTATCATACTCGTTAGTAAGAACGTTTATCCTTTGCTGGTTTGCTTTGAGTTCGATCTCAGCAGTATTCTTTTCGACATCATAGTCCGATATGGTTCTTACAAGGTTGGTCGTCTGTTCATCCAGCTGAATTATTCCCGTCCGCTTTTGAAAATCCTCGAGTGATGCTTCCGCATCATTTAATTCCTTTTGTTTCTTTTCCTTTTCCGAATTAAGATAATTCTTAACATTCTGTATATCTTCCCTGCTCAGTTCCAGATTATAATTAAGGTACACGTTTGCGTAGGTAAAAGTTATCAACTGCGCCTCATGGAAATACGGACCTTCGACGGAGATATCTACCGCATCCAATCCTTTCTTCTGGCTTGCGCCCACCAGGCCTAACAGCCGTTTACGCAAATACTCTTTTGAGGGGATAGTTATTTCAGCGTTCTCGGATTTGAGGACCAGATAATTAAAATATTTCAGGTCATCCCGGTGCTTCATTGAATCAAGAAGCGCTCCGGCAACAAGGTCTCTTATAATATAGCTCCTTAAAACTTCGATCTGGTTGGCAATATACCTCTCGTCTTTAGATATTTCTACATCACCAAAACTCGACTGGAGAATGTTTCCCTGAGGAGGTTCGATCTGCATAACGGTCGTTGCCCTGTAAACGTTGATGGATTTTCTCAGGAATAAAAATGTAACAACAACGCTCACCACAAGGATCAGAAGTATAGGTATAATATTCACCCTAAGGATGCTGAGATACTCACTAATGAGATCTCTCTGCACCTTTGGAGTCTCGAAGGGATCGCCGTTCTTTTTAAATTCTTCGAAGTTTATTAGATCTTTATCCGACATTTACTTATTTACAATATTGATAACCAGCACTGCCGCCGTTAATAAAAATGAACCAACCGATAAGATGATCCCGAGATTCTCCCTAAAGAAGTACCTAGGCTCGCCGGGTATGAGTATAATGTCTCCGGGCATCAATACCGGGTTTTTCTTCATACCGGATTTTATCTTATCCTCCCACAAAAAATCATTATAATCGATATTGATGATCTGGTCTTTAGAAATATTCAGTGTATCGTTCTTTAATCTCACTATCCTGATATCATTTAGCATGGCATCTACGGTGGGACCTCCTCCCAGAGTAATTAAGTCAATTGCGGTTGTTCCCTGGGGTATAAGATATTTACCCGGGCTTTTGACATAGCCCCAAAGGTTTACCTCGATATTAACCTTATCCAGGTCGGCATAATTATAATAATTAGCCCCTGTTTTGCTCAATTCGTTAATGCCGATCTTTACGTCATTACTATCCTGGGCATTGGCAAAAACCGGGAAAACTGTTGTCAGAACCACTAAAATGAGAAGATCTCTTATATACCTTTTTACCATATCAGTTAATTTAAACAAATAATACTTACTAAACAATTAATTACTATATTGTAAGATTCCTAATTCCTTCCAGGTTTTCAATCGTGAGGCTAAGTCCCTCGTCGAAATTTACAACCACCTCATAGCTCAGTTTTTCCTTTGCCAGATCGATGTCCGCAAATGAATGCTTAACGTCGCCTTTTCTCGCATCAGCAAAAACAGGCTCAATATCTTTACCAAGCTGGACATTTATCTTTTTCACAAGCTCAATCAGGTCAATCCTGTCATGACACGCGCAATTGAGCGTGTAGCTTCCGTCTATTTCCTTTGTCGCCGCCAGCAGGTTTGCCTTTACCACGTTAGCCACATACGTAAAATCCCTAGACTGCTTACCGTCTCCATATATAACCGGCTGTTTGTCATTCATCATAAGTGTTATGAATTTCGGTATCACCGCCGAATACTGGGATGTAGGATCCTGCCTCAGTCCAAACACGTTGAAATATCTTAAACAAATCGTCTCTATTCCGTATATCCTGTTAAACACCTGGCAATACTTCTCACCTGCAAGTTTAGACACAGCATAAGGAGAAAGCGGGTTTGGCTCCATAGTCTCCTTTTTAGGAAGCTGGGGGCTGTCGCCATAAACAGATGAAGACGACGCGTAAACGAACCTCTTCACGTTTGCTTTCACCGCACTCTCGAGCAGATTAAGCGTACCGCTTATATTAACCTCGTTAGTTGTTATCGGGTCTTTTATCGAACGCGGTACCGAAGGAAGAGCGGCTTGATGCAGAATAACATCGACACCGTGTACAGCTTCCTGCACTATGTGGTAACTCCTGATGTCGCCTTCGATGAGGTTGATATCTTTTTCAAAAGGAGAGAGGTTTTCTCTCTTTCCCGTCGAGAAATTATCGATGACATTAACTTCAAACCCCTGTCTTAATAATTCTTCGACGATGTTTGAACCGATAAAACCGCCGCCACCTGTTACAAGTACTTTCATATTACGACTCCGGGCATGGCTCCGCCAATTGGCTCACATTTTTTAATTAAAAAAGCCATCTCACTATTGTTATTAAATTTTTTTGCATCATTAGTCTCGTAACTACATATGCATATAAAAAAAAATTGCCACCGGGGAAAACCGCTGATAATCCCTTGTGACAAATTTATAACCCAGATACTCTTCTAAAAATGATAATATATTCAAAGAAATACACTAATTCTAGTTAATTTATCAAATGTTAATTCTATTTCACTTGAGAAACTGTTTTAAAACTTACTCATCAATCATTAATAATAATTAACATTTAAATAAACGCAGTATAAACTTAAAAGAAAAATACTTAAAATACAAACTAAATATTCCTACTAAAAATTTATTGGATTTATAGTAAAAAAGCTAATAAATTTAGACGAGAATAGCTTTTTCTGTGGAAATTTTAAGATAGGGATTGATAATATTGGGGTATCAATTAGAGTTCTCTAACTCTGTTACGGTACCGTTGGCGAGTTTATACTTCATATTTGATCTCTCACAAAAAGCTACTCCATTTTCATCAAATTCCAACTTTTTCCCTGCCTCGCTCACCCAGCCAATTATTTTGGAAGGATTACCTACAACTAATGCAAAATCAGGAACATCTTTGGTCACAACTGCCCCAGCCCCCACAAAAGCGAACCTGCCTACGGTATGCCCGCATACTATCGTGCAGTTAGCGCCCAGTGACGCGCCTTCTTTTACAAGTGTCTTTATATAAAATTTAGAACCAACCTGAGGATATTTGCTCCTGGGATTGATAATATTAGTAAAAACCATAGAAGGTCCGCAAAAGACATAATCTTCTAGTTCAACTCCCTCATACACCGACACGTTATTCTGGATCTTGACATTATTGCCGATAATAACATTGTTGCCGACGTTCACATTTTGTCCGAACGAACATGATCTTCCAATCTTTGAACCGGACTGTATGTGCGAGAAATGCCAGATCTTTGTTCCTTCTCCAATCTCGACATTATCATCTACGACGGCGTATTCATTTACGTAATATTTTTTCTCGTCTGCCATGGTTTTGTTGTTTATTACCTTAAACTTTTTTCGGATTCTTCGAGTATTTTCAGCACCTCGATCGCGTGCTGACCGTCGGTGAGAGGTTGTTTGCCATCTGCCACACATTCAAAGAAATGTTTCTGCTCCTCTTCAAGAGGCATCCTGTTGTCAAATTCTATTACCTCGTAATCATGATCGAACTTTTCCAGCACACCCTCCACTCTCTGAAATCCTTTCTTGTAATATTTGAGCTTTTCTGCAGGCAGGCTGTCCTCAAAGACCACCATTCCCTTATCGCCTATTACGACTAGCCTTTGCTCTTTGAACGGATGTAACCAGCTGACAAAAATATGAGCAGATACATTATCCGGGTACTTCATAAAGGTAAGAGTGGTATCCTCTATTTGATGTTGAAGGAAACTTGCCCCCCTGGCGAATACCTCCGTAGGGTTATTGTCCGTTAAAAATTGTATGACCGATATATCGTGCGGAGCGAAACTCCATAAAATATTTTCTTCGCTTCTTATCGTTCCGAGGTTAAGCCTGTTGCTGTATATGTACTGGAGCTTGCCAAGCTTTCCCTCTTCCAGCATTTTTTTTATTTTTAGAACTGCGGGGTGATAGAGCAATACATGACCCACCATTAGTATCACGCCCTTATCATTAGCTATTTTTAAAAGCTCCTCCGCTTCGCCGGAAATAAGTGTAATCGGTTTTTCCACCAGAACATTCTTTCCCGCTTCCATCATTTTTTTAGCTATCTCAAAATGTGTCTCCGCCGGAGTAGCGATGATCACTGCATTTATGCTTTCATCAGCTATTACCTCGGAGAGATCAGTGGTGAAATTAATATCGTCGGATATTTTCTTTAGCTTATCCCTGCCGGCTTCATCCGTATCACATACGGTTATGGCAGAATGGTCGAGGAGTTTAGCAGCTGTATTTACATGGTTATAGCCCCACTTACCAAAACCTACTATTGCCAGCGTAACGCCTTCCATCTAGTAACCCCTCTTCAATACTTTTTCATAATCGGCTGATGTCATGATGGATACTAGCTCATCGAATTTGACTTTAGGCTCCCAGCCGAGATCAGCTTTCGCCTTAGACGCGTCACCGATCAGCAGGTCCACCTCCGTCGGGCGGAAGTAATGCGGGTCGATCTCAACGAGCACCTTACCGGTCTTTTTGTCGATACCTTTTTCGTCGATGCCTTTGCCCTGCCAGTCGAGCTCCATTTCGAGGTGTTTGAAAGTAAGGTCGGCGAACTCTCTCACTGTATGAGTCTCACCTGTTGCGAGAACATAGTCGTCGGGTTTTTCCTGCTGGAGCATAAGCCACATACCCTCGCAGTACTCGGGTGCGTAACCCCAGTCTCTTTTTGCGTCGAGGTTACCTATCTTGAGTTTATCCTGCAGACCGCACTTAATCCGGGCAGCGGCGCGGGTGATCTTTCTAGTTACAAAGGTCTCTCCACGTCGCGGTGATTCGTGGTTGAAAAGGATACCGTTGCAGGCGAAGAGGTCGTAGGCTTCACGATAATTTACCACGATCCAGTAGCCGTATATTTTTGCGACGCCATACGGGCTACGCGGGTAAAACGGTGTCTTTTCGGTTTGCGGGACCTCCTGCACTTTACCGTAGAGCTCACTGGTAGAAGCCTGGTAAAACTTCGCACTCTTTAAGCCGGTCTCGCGCATCGCATCCAGGAAGCGCAGTGTGCCGAGCGCGTCCACCTGCGCAGTGTAGTCAGGAAGTTCAAACGAGACCTTCACGTGTGACTGCGCGGCGAGGTTATAAATTTCGTCCGGTGCAACTTTTTCCAATATTCTGTTCAGATTGCTCGTGTCAACTAGGTCGCCGTAGTGCAGGAAAAGTTTAGCGTCGAGCAGATCCGGATTATTGTAGAGATGATCCAGCCTGCCCGTATTAAACGAACTGCTCCTACGGATTATTCCGTGTACTTCGTAACCCTTTTCCAGCAGTATCTCCGCCAGGTAACTTCCATCCTGACCTGTGATACCCGATATTAAAGCTTTTTTCATTAATTTAATTGATTATAGAATGTCTCTAAAATAATAAAGATTAATGATTAATTTTATTCATTAACTTGTCCGATATTGTTTTTCCTATGGATAGTGAGGATGTGGCAGCGGGAGAAGGCGCATTACAGACATTTATGCTGCGTTCAGTCTCATAAATCACAAAATCATCGATTATATTGCCATCTCTGTCACATGCCTGCGCTCTGACCCCGGCGCCTCCATAAGAAAGATCCGATGTCGAAATTCCGGGCATGAAGCGTTTTATGCTCTTCGTAAATGCGTTTTTTGAGAAAGAGCGGTGGATCTCAGCCAGTCCGGTTTTATAATATTTACGGAATAGCTTCAGTGCTCCCCTGTATGAAACGAAATCCCACAGTTCTTTCAAATTTATATCGCTTTTCTTGTAACCCTCACGGCGGAACGCTGGAACAGCATTCGGACCGGCTTCGGTGCGCCCGTCAATCGTTTTTGTGAGGTGGACTCCGAGGAACGGGAATGCCGGATCAGGCACGGGATAAATGAGAGAGTTAATCTTTCTCTCTTCTCCTTTTTTCACCCAGAAATATTCTCCACGGAAAGGCAGTATTTTAATAGAGATGTCACTTATAAAATATCTCGCTATCACGTCCGAATATAACCCGGCACAGTTTACCACATATTTAGCAGAATAATCTCCCGAGCTAGTCTTAACGGTACAAACATTCCCTGTTTCGATGCCCATAACTTTTGAATCGAGGAAAACTTTTCCGCCTTTTTTTACTATGTCATCATAAAGGGCTTTGCACACAAGTTTAAAATCAGTTATGCCGGTGTATGGAATGTAAATCGCTTTTATGCCGGTTATGTTAGGTTCACGCTTAGTAAGTTCCTCTCCGGATAATAACTCTATATCGTCGAGCCCGTTTTCTTTACCCCTTTTATACAGATTGTTTAGACGCTCTTCCTCTTTGTCACTTGTAGCAACGATCATTTTACCGCACAGGTCATAGGGGATGTTATTGCTTTGGCAAAAGTCCACCATCATGGAATAACCTTTGATGCAGTTTATAGCTTTAAGACTGCCCGGTTTATAATAAATTCCGGAATGAATGACATTACTATTATGACCGGATTGATGACGGGCGATGCCGTTTTCTTTTTCGAGGATGCAAATCTTTAGGGAGGGGTCGGATTCAAGGATCTTATAAGCGCCGGCAAGACCTATGATACCGGCGCCAATCACTATAACATCAAAATTGTTCAATTAGCTTTTATCTAAAAATTCTTTTATGCTGTCAACCGTGTACTCTATCTGTTCATTCGTCAGTTCGGGATATATAGGCAGAGCGAGCGATTTCTCAGCGCAGAACTCAGCGACAGGAAAATCACCTTTCTTATTCCCAATGTATGCAAAGCAATCCTGCATATGGAACGGAACAGGATAATAAATTTCTGTCCCTATCTCCTTCTGCTTCAGATGTTCCCTCAATCCGTCACGGTCTTCGACCCGTATCACATACTGATTGTAGATGTGATATCTCGGAATGTCGGCACTCCTGTAAACCGCCTTTGGTATAAGGACTTTCTCCGCTTCACTGAACTCTACAACGCCCTCACCTGATGCAAGTCCTTTATCCACAAAGAGGCTGGTATAAAGGTCGGCATTGCTCTGACGCTGTTTCGACCATGAGTCAAGGTGCGGGAATTTTACATTAATGACTGCAGCTTGTATCGCGTCGAGACGGAAATTACCGCCGATAATTCTGTGATAATACTTGGGTTTCCCGCCATGCACGCGGAGTATCCTGATCTTCTCACCGAGTTCGGCATCCATTGCAGTGACGAGTCCGCCGTCACCAAATCCGCCGAGATTTTTGCTCGGGAAAAACGAGAAGCACCCTATTTCACCGATCGTGCCGGTAGTCCTTCCGTCCTTGTATTGTGTTCCAATCGACTGCGCGGCATCCTCTATAACAACAAGGTTGTGCTTTTTAGCAATCTCCATTATAGGATTCATGTCCGCGCTCTGTCCGTAAAGATGAACGGGAGTAATCGCTTTTGTTCTTTCCGTAACCAGTTCCTCTATTTTAGAAGGATCAATATTGAACGTAACGGGGTCAACATCACAAAAGACCGGTTTAGCATTAAGGCGGCTTACCACTCCCGCAGTCGCGAAGAATGAATATGTCGGGAGAATGACTTCATCACCGGGTTGAATATCGATTGCCATAAGAGCAACGAGCAGAGCGTCCGTACCGGAAGAAACACCTATAGAGGATGTGCATCCGATATACTCATTCATTGTCTTTTCCAGCTTTTCAACCTCGGGTCCCAAAATAAAATACTGACTCTCGGCAACTCTTATTAATGCTTCATCAAGTTCTTTTTTTATCTGACTGTACTGCGCTTTCAGGTCTAATAAAGGTACTTTCATATTTTTGATCAGGCTTTGTAAATTTTTGAGTTCTTAAAATCTTTAAAGGCGTTCCTTGTATCCACTATAAGCTTTGAATGCTTAAGAATGAATTTGTGGTCATAGTAAGAATGGTCCGTCGAAAGCAGTATAAGGTCGTACTTACCGAGATTTTCTTTTGTAAGTTTGACGGACTTCTTTTTGAAATTGTATTTTCTTAATTCAGGTATAGACTTTACGAATTCGTCATTATAATCAACTCTTGCTCCGCGCTCCTGAAGTAGTTCGATAAGTTTCAACGATGGGGACTCGCGAATGTCATCCACATTTTTTTTGTAAGCAAGTCCAAGTATCAGTATGCGTGAATTATTAAGAGCTTTTTTATTAACATTCAAAGCATCCATCACTTTAGCAATAACATAGTGGGGCATGTTAGTATTGATTTCACCCGCAAGCTCGATAAACTTAGTTGCGGTCTCATATTCTCTTGCTTTCCACGTCAGGTAGAACGGGTCGATAGGGATACAGTGCCCACCGAGACCGGGGCCCGGATAGAAAGGCGTATAGCCGAAAGGCTTTGTTGATGCGGCATCTATCACTTCCCAAACATCAATATCCATTTTATCGAATACAGTTTTAAGCTCATTAACGAGAGCGATATTTATCGATCTATAGATATTTTCCAACAATTTTGTTGCCTCAGCAGCTTTGGTAGAAGAGACGGGAACAAGCTTGTCAATTACTTTACCATATATGAGAAGTCCAAGTGAGAGACATTTTTTTGTAACGCCGCCAATTACCTTTGGAATAGTGGATGTTACAAAGTTAGGATTGTTAGGGTCCTCCCGTTCCGGTGAAAAGCAAAGGAAGTAATCCTTACCAACTTTCAATCCTGTCCTGGCAAAAATTCCAAGCAGGAGCTCATCCGTAGTACCGGGGTATGTCGTGCTTTCAAGTGAAATGAAATGACCGGGTCGAAGGTATCTCGCTATCTCTTCAGCAGTCTGGACAACGTATTTCATGTCCGGTTCTCTGTTCTTATCGAGCGGTGTAGGGACACAGATAATAACAGCATCGACTTCACCGAGCTTAGCAAACTCTTTAGTAGCAGACAGCATATCGCTTTCGACCGCAGACTTAATGCTTTTACCGGGTATGTGTTTTATATAGGACTTCTTGTCCTTATTGATACTTGTAACTTTACTTTCATCAAGATCGAAGCCTATGGTCTTAATTCCCTTTTGCGCAAATTCAAGCGCCAGGGGCAGACCAACATATCCCATACCTATTATACCGACTTTGAATTTATTGTTTTTGATTTTTTCTTTTAGTTCTGACATTTAAATGATTTTATTCATAAATTTTTTCAAGAAGCTTAACTTCCCCGGGGCTAAGCACAACATTCAGAGACATCGAGAGTTCATAAATATTAATAGTGAGCTTGTAATTTCCTCTCAACTCGGTAACAATACCCTCCATACCGCTGAAGACGCCTCCGGTGATCTTTACCAGATCCCCCTTCTTTACATTCGAATTTTCGATCTTAAAGCGCTCCGGAGCCTGAAGTGAAAGTTTAATGTTATTAATCTCCTTTTCGGAAACTACAGCCGGTCTTTTCATATAAAAGATATATCTCAATGCTCCAATGGTATCGGCAATTGCCCGTTTTCTTTCCGCCTCATTGGCATGAACAAAGACGTAACCACTAAACATTGGAATGGTAATCTTTTTTTTACGATCGGACCACTTCCTTATTGTAATTATTAACGGCAGGAATGTTTCAATTTCCTTTGCCTGGATCTGCTCATAAACTTTTTTTTCGTATCTTGGCCGTGTCTGTATCACATACCAGTTACGTTCACTACTCTCCGTCATTTAAAAAATCTATTTAATAAAAAGCTCACAAGATAGGCAGTAAAAATTACGGTTACTATATATAATACAATTACTTTAAGACCGTTCTTAGAAAGTTTATAGCCAAAATACCTTTTCCTGTATCCACAGTTGGAGCAAAAATAGTATCTGAATTTAAATCTCTTAAGTAACTTTTCGAATGTGTTTTCGGATCGCGACTTTTTTAAAGTAGCAAGGGTATGGCATTGTGGACACCTAAGGAACTCTATATGTCTTTTTACAAATAAACTTCGCAAATTTACAATAAATAAGTTATTTTAAAAATAATCTATTTATATTTCTTTTTACAGGAAAAAGAGGCAACAAGAGAATTGAAACCTTTTCCGGCTATTTAAGTCATAACGAGTAAATAATCGGAATGAATGGAAAAATTCATAATTGTCGCTTCAACATTTATAATTTTGCTATTTATTATACTGATAAAACAAAAAAATAACTAAATAATATAGGAGATCACAAAATGCATGATCTAATAGAAGGAATGATCCCAGTAATTGCCATAATCTTCACATTTGGTATCCCGGGACTGATCATATTCTACTACATCTACATGAAGCATAAAGAGAGAATGCGCATGATGGAGAAAGGGCTTACGGCTCAGGATATGAAGGCATTCTACATAGAATCCGAGAAAAAGCCGAGAAATCCTTATTCGGCATTGAAATGGGGTATCTTATTCCTGTTCGTCGGTTTGGGTATATTCATCTCGAACATTATTTATTACCAGTACGACTTCGATGAAGGTCTGGGCTTTGGAATAACGATAACATTTGCCGGTTTAGGGTTCTTACTGTACTATTCGATAGTATCATCGAAGCTGAAAAAGGAAGCCCAGAAAATTTCGGAAACCAATTAAAAGAGGAAGAGAGATGAAACGGGTAATATTTATACTAACAATATTGATAGCAGGAGCCGCGCTTACAGGGTGCGGATCCCGCTTTGAAAAATCCGAGACGCAGGAATTCAGCCCATCGGCAGAAGGTAAATCGAAGATCAGGATAGAGAACGTCAATGGCGAGGTAAAGGTGTTCAAAACCGAGGAAGATAAAATAAGAATAATAGCAAAGATGACGACCCGCGTAAGAAGAAGAGACCTTGATAAACCGATCAAAGATATAAGCATAAACATCGACGAAAGCGGGAACGAAATAATAGTGCAGACAGACATGCACGACGTCAAGGATGGCTTCACTATTTCATTCGGGAATAAAAGGTCGGTGGATTACATAGTATATGTGCCGGCGAGGTTTGAGGTGAATATAAATAATGTCAGCGGAAACGTCGAGGCAAGAGACATAGAGGGTGACGTTAATATAGACCTGGTGAACGGTAATATCAATCTGGATAATATCTCCGGCGCCATTACGACGGAGCTTATAAACGGAAACACAAGCTGTGAAATATACTCGACGAAAGGAATAACATTCTCGACTATAAACGGCAAGATAACCCTGAAATGCCCGGAAGATCTGAGCGCGAAGATATACGCGGACGTATCCAATGGGAGGGTGGTGACTGATGAGCTGGATTTTACTAATTCCTATAAAGAGAAGGATCATCTTTCGGGGAGCCTGGGTGACGGAGCTGCGGATATAAGGCTCGAAACGATCAATGGAAGGATAACACTCGGCAGGATAGAGAACAAGCTTACCAGCTCGGCTGGAGATAAATCGAAAGAAGAAGTCTATATGCTGATGAAAGAGAACTACGAGAAGGCTAAGTCGGAAATGGAAAAGGCAGAAGAGGAGTTTAAAAAGGCAGAGGAGGAGTACTTAAAAGGAAAGGATTCGATACAGAGTATGCCGCGTGACAGCGTGAAGACGGACAGCGTTAAAACATTATAAAGTAAATCGGACAGCGCAGGCGCGTGCCAATGCAATCGGAGACAGAAATAATAAATAAACTGGTCAGGGGAGATGAAGCCGCTTTCAGGGATTTCATCGAGGAGTTTAAGGATAAGGGATATTCGTTAACGCTCAAGATCCTTAAAAATCCCGACGAAGCGGAAGATTCCCTCCAGGACGCGTTCATTAAATTTTACAGAGCTTTGATCCACAATCAATTCCAGGGTAAATCAAAGCTCTCGACTTATTTCTATACGATCGTGTATAACACGGCGCTCGATCATTATAAGAAGAAGAGAAAAGTATCTTTTAGCATGATCTCGATAGACGTAAACGATTCAAATTTTAAAGACGGGGATGAGCTGACACCCGCATTCAGACAATCCGAGATAGACAGGAACGTTCTCCCGGAGTCAGTCGATGCAAATACGGATAAGGTGATCTCAGCGAGCGAAATCCAGGGCATCATTAATGATTATATAGAGAATATCCCGGAGCAGTATTCGGTGATACTAAACATGTTCTACATAAACGAACTTTCACATAAGGAGATCTGCGACATTCTAAGTCTGCCGCTTGGAACCGTAAAGAACAGGATATTCAGGGCAAAGGAAAAGATAAAGGAGCTTATATTAAGGAGATACACGGAAGATGAAATTTTACAATACATTGATTAGTTTATTTTTACTTATAATTAACTTATATTTAAATAATGTCGGAAGGCAAGAAAAATATGGACCTCTATTTCGATGAAAAGCTAAAGAATGCTCTAAAGGGTAGGCCTTCAGAGTATTTCTCGAACAACCTGATGCATAAAGTATCACAGGAGATACAATTTGCGCAGGAAGATAAGAAGACAGAAAAAGTGACATTCAAGCTGATGGGAAGCATAGCGCTTGTCATGATAGGATTGACAATTGCATTTGGATTTTTCTTTGCCAGATCCACACCCGATACAACTGCAGAGACCTCAATGATCGAGGATTTCACAATTACTATTAATAAGATCCTCTATGATATACAGTCTGCAATCGGTGTCACATTCGACGTACAGACTATCCTGTTCGTTCTGACACTGCTTCTCATCATAGCGGTATTTACCGCTTCGGATAAATTTATTTTCAAGAAAAGATAAATCAGGTTTTTTAAATTTTACTCCTTATACAGCCCGCTATCAGCGGGCTTTTTATTTTTGAATACCGCAAATTTTAATTTTAAAACCCTTATATTTCACATATTATCGGTAATAAAATCCAACTCACATGACGGGAAATTCAGAAGATTTCTTAAATCCTAAATTCGGTTTTACTTATGCCGACCTCTACGATACTGCCCGGCTAAAGGACCTCAATGATTCCTTTCACTCCTACTTTAAAGAACAGGACAATGAAAAATTTCTGGAATTTAAAAAATATGCGGATGCGCGAGGTGAAGGATACGCAAATCCCGATGTTTCCAGGATTCTCATAGAGTCTGCTCCTTTCCTTTCGGGGTTTTTGGGCGAGCTTTTCCAGATAGACGCTCACCTGGACAAACTGCTCTACGAAACTAAGTACGAATACGACGTCCTGGCATTTAAGAAAGATTTTGTACAGAAAGAGATAACCAGAAAATATAAAGATAAAGATCCGGATTCCTATGATTGGGATGAATTGCAATCGTTTGTGAACGAGGTTAAATCCGCGGGGTTTGGTGAACTGGATTTCGCGAAAGATGAGGAGAAAAACACCGCAACATTCGCGCAGGCAATCGTAGAGATGGAAAAGAATTACAGATGGTTTTACGAGGGAGACAAATTCGCACCGGAAAATTTTACAATACCCGACGACGTAAAGCAAAGAACCGAAAATTTACTGAACAAACTCAAGCAGGATAACCTGATTCCCGAAGCTCCCGAGCTGGAGAATCTGAGACTTATATTACAAAAAATAAAAGACTGGCTATTTGTAAAATACAGCAAAGATCCATCTGCAAAAAAATGGATATCTTACTTCGACCCTAAGAAAACGGATTATGATCACCTGGTCGAATACATAACACCTGATGAATCGCTGCCTAACCTGATGGACAATCACGAAGACCATTTCCGGCAGAGGGACGGATTTAAACTAAACGATTTCCCGCGCACGGAGCGCCAGCTTCTTAACCAGGTCGATTATTGTATGTATTGCCATGAGCGCGAAAAAGATTCCTGCTCAAAAGGTCTCACCGACCGCATGGGCGCATTACAAAAGAATCCTCTCGGCAACACGCTCCACGGCTGTCCACTAGAGGAAAAGATATCGGAAGTTCATGTCCTTCGGAGAGAGGGGTATCCCCTTGCCGCATTTTCATTGATACTGATCGACAATCCCATGTGCCCGGGAACGGGACACCGTATCTGTAATTTCTGCATGAAGGGATGTATATTCCAAAAACAGGAACCGGTCAATATACCATTAATTGAAAGCTCCATACTGAGGGAGGTACTTGCATTACCCTACGGATTTGAACTTTATCACCTGCTGACAAAATGGAATCCGCTAAACGTAAAATCACCGTTCGAAAAAAGCTATAATGGAAAGAACGTGCTGGTCACAGGTTTGGGTCCCGCCGGATATACATTATCACATTATCTGCTTAATGAAGGCTTTGGTGTTGTCGCGGTCGAGGGATTAAAAGTGGAGCCGATCTTTGAAGAATACACATTAAACGACAAATCGCAGTCAGTTCCCAAACCCGTTAAATTCTTTTTCGATGAGATACACAGACCACTCGATACGAGGGTGTTGCAGGGGTTCGGCGGTGTAAGCGAATACGGTATTACGGTTCGATGGGACAAAAACTTCCTTTCGGTAATTTACTTATCGCTTTGCAGGAGAAAGAATTTCAAATATTATGACGGAATAGATTTCGGAAGTTCGATGACAATAGCCGACGCATGGGAGTTCGGTTTTCATCACGTGGCTCTGGCTGCAGGAGCGGCTAAACCGACGATCATCAATGTAAAGAACAATCTTATAAAAGGTGTGCGCAAATCTTCAGACTTCCTGATGCAGTTACAGCTGACAGGAGCGCAAAAGGAAAATAATTTCGCAAGCCTGCAAGTACAGTTGCCTGCCATAGTGATAGGCGGAGGGCTAACGGCAATAGACTGTTCGACAGAACTGCTTGCGTATTACCCTGTGCAGGTGGAGAAGATACTCGCCAGGTATGAAAAGATCTCCTCCGAAAAGGACGAGGGCTATTTCTGGAAACAGTATTCTGAAAGCGAGAAGGGGATCATTAAAACATTTATAGAGCATGCAAAAATCGTCAGGGAAGAAAAAGCCAAGGCGGAAGCCGAAGGAAGACACCCCGACCTGACCTCACTGGTCAGAGAATGGGGCGGTGTAAAACTTATTTACAGAAAACGGCTCAATGACGCGCCTTCATACAGGGAAAACCACGAAGAGATAATCGAAGCGCTGGAGCAGGGTGTACAATTCGCAGAACTCCTCTCGCCATCGGAGTTCGTAAAAAATGATAACGGTGCGGTAGAGTCGGTCGTTTTTGAGAAACAGGAAGCAGTATTTAATGAAGAAAAGAACCGCTATTCATTTAAAGGAACGGGAGAAAGTATAACGATCCCGGCTAAAACGGTCATTGTAGCAGCGGGTACATCCGCAAATATGATCTATGATGATGAACATCCCGGCACGTTCGAACTCGACGAATGGAAAAGTTACTATAAACCCTTTACTGCAGAGGTTACAGACGGAAAAGCCGAATTGAAACCGGCGGAAGATAAATCGGAAGCATTTTTTACATCATATAATAATGAAGGAAAACTGGTGTCGTTCTTTGGTGATAGCCATCCGCATTATTACGGAACTGTTGTAACGGCTATGGCATCGGCTTCCCATGGCGCGCCACACATAAAAGCACTTTTTAAAAATGAACTCGAGGAGCTGGACAATTCACCGGAAGCTGTTAAACAAAGGGCTGAGATACATGATTATTTTTCGACAATGCTGGATTCAAATCTAAGGGTAACGGTAAAGTCCGTCAGGAAGTTGAACGATAAATATACAGAGCTGGTCATTAATGCTCCGCTGATGTCGGATAAATTCCGTCCGGGACAATTCTTTAAACTGCAAAACTATGAATGCACAGCGGGGAAACTGAACGGGTCTTTGCTTACAACCGGAAACCTCGCGCTATTCGGGTGCGGAGCGGATCCTGCAAATGGAACTATAACGCTGATAGTAGATGACCACGGCGTCTCTTCACACATAGCATCATCATTAAAAGAGGGAGACAGGGTATTTCTTTCAGGTCCGGGGGGTTCTCCGCTGGATATTCCGAAGGGAAAAACGGTGCTCCTTGCCGGAGAAGACTTTGGCAACCCCGCGCTTATACCCGTACTGAAGGAACTAAAGGAAAACGGGAACAAGACACTGCTGTTTGCTTACTACCGCGATTCATCGGATGCGATTAAAGTCGAGGAGCTCGAAGAGCTGGCAGACCAGATCGTCTGGTGCTACTCTGAAGGAGGTGAAGTACTTCGAGGAAGGAATGAAGATCTTACCTGCAACGCAGACATCGGCGAATGTATGAAAAATTACGTCACCGGAAATTTAGGCGGACGCAAGAAAATCGAATTCAATGACGTTTCTTCTATACTAGTGATCGGTTCGCCGGATTTTCTTGATGAGGTAAGGAATGCAAAGAAAGAGCTTAAAGATTATTTCGGTGAAGTGGCATCGCTCGGAAGCGTAAACTCACCTATGCAATGCATGATGAAGGGCGTCTGCGCGGACTGTATGCAAAAATTGGTCGATCCGGAAACAGGTGAAGAGAAATTCGTTTATTCATGTGCCGAGCAATTCCAGGACCTCGACTGTATCGACATCGAAAATCTGAAAGAAAGGCTTATGCAGAATTCTGCAATGGATAAGGTTAATCTGGAATACTTTAGATTGATCTCCGACGGGAAGACGCTTCAGCCTGTGAAGTAACTCAGGAACAGATCAAACGCGCCTTTAATAAGTATAAAAGTAGCGATCACTCCGCCCACCGCTCCGCCAAGGTGGGCTTCATGCCCAATATTTCCGAGACGGGTCTTCATTCCATACAGAGAAAATCCGATCCATAAAACCGCAAACAGGTATGCAGGCATAGGTACGAACAATACATATATCTGGCTGGTTGGATCGAAGATTATATATGAGAAAACAATTCCAGACACCGCTCCCGACGCGCCAACTGCCACGTAGGTTGGATCGTTCCTTTTCAAAAGTATGGTGAGTACCGAACCGGTGAGAAGACTGATCATATAGATTAAAAAGAAGTAGAGGCTCCCCTCCAGCCCTCCGTACACTTCGTTAAAAAATCCTTCAAGCGTAACTCCAAATGTAAACAACGCGAACATATTAAAAAATAAATGCATGAAATTGGCATGCAGGAATGCAGACGTCACCATCTGGTAGTACCTATGCTGGTGAACTATCTGGTAGGGCCACTCGGCGAACCGCTCGAAGTATATAGGATTTGAATACAGCGCCCACAGCGAAATGGAGACGTTAGCAAAACACAATGTGAGTGTTACCGGGGCGTCAGTTAAGTTTATTCCCAAATTAGTTTAATATTTTTTTGATTATTCCGGGACCTCTATAGATAAAGCCTGTATAAATCTGCACCAGTCCGGCACCGTCTCGTATCTTATCATCGAAATCATCTCTGCCGAAAACTCCTCCCACGCCGATCAGTACCATTTTGCCTTTTTCATTTTGTAAATTCAATTCATTTAATTTTTTTAATACTGCATCGGCTTTTGTTTTCAAGGGCTGTCCGCTCAGTCCGCCGGATTCATTTATACCGGATGTCAGACCGTCACGCGCGATGGTCGTGTTGGTTGCGATTATCCCGGTAAGTCCACTCTTATGCGCTAGTCTGTACACGTCCTCTATGCCTTCCTTTTCCAGATCGGGTGCAATCTTTAGGAAGATGGGCTTTTCAGCAACGGCATACTTGCCGGCTAATTCCCTATTGAGATTCATTAATTGCACAAGTAGTTCGTCGAGATGCTCTTCTTTATGGAGCTCTCTCAATTGTTCGGTGTTAGGTGAGGAGATGTTAATAGTAAAGTAGTCCGCAATATCAAATAATAAGCTCATGCATTTAATGTAATCGTCCTTTGCATTTTCCAGAGGGGTGGTCTTGTTCTTGCCAATATTTACGCCGATGATGAAATCTTTGCTGAGCTTTCTGCGGGCAGAGAGGATATTTTCCCTGAGCTTTTCTGCTCCAACATTATTAAAGCCGAGGCGGTTGATCAGGGCATTGTCTTTTTTAAGGCGAAAAATACGGGGCTTGTCGTTACCGGGTTGTGGGAGCGGTGTGACCGTTCCAACCTCCACGTGCGAGAAGCCGAGCGCTTCCCACGCTCTAACTGCAACAGCGTTCTTATCGAGACCGGCGGCGAGACCTAGCTTATTGCGGAATTTTAATCCGGTAATTTCTACCGATTCCGTTTTCCCGGGATTGTAGAGCATTCGGAATAGCGGGTATAAAAATGTCATGCGCGATATGAACCACATCGTGAAATTGTGTACCTTCTCCGCATCAAAAGAAAATAATATGGATCTTATTATCGCGTACATGCTAAAATAAAAAAGTCCTTGAATTGCCTTCAAGGACTCTAAAATGTTCTGATGTTTTTATTTTCATCATCTTTGTCGGAGCGGCAGGATTCGAACCTGCGACCCCCAGTTCCCAAAACTGGTGCGATAACCGGACTACGCTACGCTCCGTATTACGCCGCAGATTTTCGCCTGCGAACTACCAAAATAACAATAACTTTATACTTTTACAATGGACTTTAATCCACAAATTTAATGCCTGTTGCCTCTATTTCGTAAGTCTTATCCTTTTTCGCTATCTCATCCTTGGGATTAGCTGATTCGTCATTATAATGCTGTTCTTCTTCCTCGGAGAATTCCCTTACTTTGAACTTCCCGGTAATGAGCGCGTTCTTTCCGGCATTGCCCTTTGGAACGAGGAATTCATGCAGTGTAACAACTCTCACATTATTGTCCCCTTCAGAGATAACAAGCCAGCATCCCATTTTACTGCATACTTCAGAAACGTAACCCTTTACAGTGACTTCCTGCCCGTCGTATTTTTCAGCGCTGGCGATCACTTCAGTAAACTCTACAGCTGAACTACCATCGAAGTCCTGCCCGTAAAGCATTCCCTCTTTGGTTTCCGTGCCTACCGGTTCATCATCGGAAGATTTATTCATTTTCGTGTCATGGTTCTGAGCGTTTACACTTGTGCTCATCATAACTGCCAGCACAAAAGCAAAAAATACCTTTACTAAATCTTTCATGTAACTATTATAATTAATTTTTAAAAATCTATTCTTCTGCCTTGCAGAATATGTTGTAAACTTTTTCTATTGGAGAATCAGGCTTTATCGGCTTGTTCTTCTCTTCGTAATCCACAGCTTTCTTTTTCCCGTCAGCGTAAGTCACTTCTACATCTTTAAGAGTGTATTTGTTTTTACCGCAGAACAGGTATAGTGAATTAACAGCGGATTTCATCAATTTGCCGTCTTCATCTTTCAGCTTTTCTTTGTAAACTGTCTTTATCCATACTATCGTTGTGTCGCCTTCGGTGCTAACGGTAACCGAATCATAGTAATATTCTTCGGTGGAATTGCTTACCACCAGCTTCCACCTATCGTCATTATCCTGCGCTTTCACTCCTGAAAATGAACCTGAGGCAATTAGTATGCCTAGAACAAATAAATGTAAATATATGAGTTTAACTCGTTTCTTCATAAATCTCCTCTTATTGTAAAATATTTTATCTGATTCGTAAAATCAATTTACTTACAATGCATATTGATTATTTGTTCCACGGTATCATACTCAAACCCTCTCGATGCTAAATATTTAAAACACTTATTTCGCTTATCAAATTCATCCTTATACTTAACTTTTTTCATGTATTTTTTTATCAACTCTTCCGCTTTTTGAAGCTCCATCTCCGGTGAGTAATTTTCGGTGATCGTCTTTACTATCGTCTCCTTATCTATTCCGCTCTGGAATAGCTTCTTCTCGACCATCTTCCTGCCAATCGGCTTTCGGGCAACTTTGTTCTCTATAAGCTGTTTTGCGAACTCCTCATCATTAATATACTTCAGTTCTTCGAGCCACTTTATTACTTTGTCGATCGTTCTATCGGGGATCTTCTTTGTCTTGAGCTTCCTGCTTATTTCTTTCCTGCTTCTCTGCCTGTAGGAAAGATAATTATACGCAACCTTCTTCGCGTAATTATACGAATCATAGTCCTTCATTTCTTTGATCTGCCTGGCCTCGAGTATATCACCGCGCCTTAGTCCGTACTTTAATATCGTATCATCATACAGGGCGAACATATACTCTCCGTCCACATAAAAATTGTAGCGGTTCTTATCCTTCTTTTGCTGTTCTATACCTGTTATCTTCATAATATGTCATCCTGAACTTGATTCAGGATCTAAAATAAAAAAAACTGCTAATCTCCCCGAAGATTAACAGTTTTGATTTGAAATATTATCTATAACTTCTTACCCGTTTGCTTCAGCTTTCTCTTTAGCTTTGGATTCCTTCTTCTCTTCTTTCTTTTCCTCTTTATGGACACCATTAGTGCTGGGCTCAGGGAGGATACCCATGGCTTCCTTCACCTTGGATAATATCTCTTCGAAAAGCTCCGGCGTGTCTTCGAGAAGCTTCTTCAGTCCGTCTCTGCCCTGTACCCTGTAATCTTCATAGGTAAACCATGCTCCGCCTTTCTTTATGATCTCCTTGGTAACAGCCAGGTCTATCAGGTCACCGGACCTGGATACACCCTCGTTATACATTATATCAAACTCCACTTCTCTGAACGGAGGCGCAACCTTGTTCTTCACAACTTTGATCCTTGTCCTGTTACCTATAGTCTCTGTGCCGTCCTTTATCTGCCCGATCCTTCTTATATCCATTCTCACCGATGCATAGAATTTCAGCGCCTTACCGCCCGTTGTCGTTTCCGGGCTTCCGAACATCACGCCGATCTTATCTCTTAATTGATTGGTAAATATCAGAACGACCTTTGATTTTGCTACGGCGGCTGTGAGCTTTCTCAATGCCTGTGACATCAGCCTCGCCTGCATACCCATCATCGAGTCTCCCATCTCGCCCTCTATCTCGGCTCTCGGTGTGAGCGCGGCGACAGAGTCAACTATTATAACGTCGAGCGCGTTGCTTCTCACCAGTGTTTCGCAGATCTCGAGCGCCTGTTCACCGTATTCCGGCTGAGAAATAAGGAGGTTGCTTACATCCACACCAAGTTTTTGAGCATAAGATGTGTCAAGAGCATGCTCGGTGTCTATGAATGCAGCCATTCCCCCCTTCTTCTGAGCCTCGGAGATTATGTGGAGACAAATCGTGGTCTTACCGGAAGACTCCGGACCGTATATTTCTATAATTCTGCCCCTCGGTACACCGCCTACTCCTAAGGCGGCATCCAGGGATATCGAGCCGGTCGAGATAGAGTCTATCTTTCTTACCGGCTGATCGCCTAATCTCATTACGGAACCTTTTCCGTGTTCCTTCTCGATCTGCTCGATCGCCATTTCGAGGGACTTCTTTTTTAAGTTGTTGTCGTCTGCCATAATAAATTATAATTTAAGATTCTTAATCGTTGTAATATGCTATAGTAATATTTTTTAATAATGGTTTAAAATATTTATAGTCCTTTACCGCAACATAATACTTATCTGTTTTCACGAGGTCAAACACTCCGCCTACCATAAACTCAGAGCCTTTTCTATAACTCGGAGATCTTTTAACTTCATCTATAAGATTTTCTACATAAAACGATTCCCCTTCAACAAGCAAATACTCCAGATCAGCTCCTCCTAAGACCAGTACGCTATTATCTTCAGTAAAATATTCGCGATCATCCCTGACTAATTGAAACAGGATCGCAGCCTTATTATAACCTTTGGATTTTTCAAATTGGGCGTCCATAGTAAATACATAAATATATGCTGTCCTTCCATCATCCTCTACTTTTTGTTCATCAATACTATATGATAAACTATCATACTCGACCAACCCATCTGTCTGAGAATATACCGGCGCGGCGGACAGTATAAGTAATATTAATAGGAGTATCTTTCTCATAAAATTTTTAATGATTTAACGTAATACTTTTTTTTGACTATTGCAATACAAAATACCATAAATTATTAAGGCATAGAAAAACAGCCTGATTTTTCAAAAAATCAACTTTTAATCATAGTAAATGATCTTAACATTTCTTAAGTGAGGTCTCACGTTATTATAGTCACCCACATAAATAAAATACTCAGACGTTGCCACAGCATCAAATCTGGCCCAAATAGTGTATTTATAATCCAAAAGAGAGTTGTCTTTTATCTTAACGGAATCCATAAATTCTTCAAAATACCTTGAGTGAGTCCTATTCAATGAATACTCGAAATCCATTCCTCCAAAAAACTCTACTGCATTCCGATTTGAAAAATACTCCTCATTTTCCGGAACGAGCTCACCTACTATTAAAACTTTTGTTGCTCCCATTCCCCTTTCGTAATGAGCATCAAATTTAAATCCGGTAATATATAGCTTTTCCCCGTCCTCGTCAAGCTCCTCTTTCTCTTCGACCGGTAATACTCCTTCATATTCTATCATATCCTTATAATTATCTATCTGGGAGAAGCCAACAGAAGGAATAGAAGCAAATAATAACATCAATATACAAACGAATTTTTTCATAAGAATTTTTCGGAAGGTTTGAAGTAGTAACCTAATATTTTCAGAGGATTTTTGCAATATAAAAAATACCATAAATTTGTAGGGTAAATAAAAAAGCCAATTACCCGAAAGCAATTGGCTTTAAAACAATGACTTATTTATCTTATGAGCAGCCGCTCGTGCCTCCGCAGGTCACACATTTAAGGCATGTTCCGTTCCTTACCATTGTGTTGCTTCCGCACTCCGTACAGATGTCGCCCGTGTATCCTTTCAACTTGGCTTCTTCTGACTTGGACATTCCGTTCGTACCGTTTTGTGAAACTGCCGTTTTCTTTGCAATAGGTTTTATCTTTACTTCAGGTGAATCCGGTTCCATATTTTTGATATGAAGCTCGGGGTCGTCATTCACCTGGCTCATCGGTATCTCATCTACTATCTTCTCGCTGTAAACTTCTTCTTCATCGAAGTCCTCTTCCGCGTCGGAGCTCTTGCTTCCGGATATCGAAAGAATGTCTATTCCTTTGTTGAGCTTTGCTTCATCGGTAAAATGCGCAAGGTCGGTTCTTCCGAGATATGTTACAGCCAGCTCCCTGAATATATAATCAATGATGGAAGTCGACATCTTTATCTTATCATTACCCATTACAACGCCGTTCGGCTCGAACCTTGTATAAACGAAGGCATCTATGAATTCTTCTAACGGTACGCCGTGCTGGAGACCAAGCGATATCGAGATAGCGAAGCAATTCATCAAGCTCCTGAACGCCGCGCCTTCCCTGTGCATATCGATGAATATCTCTCCCAGCTGCCCGTTCTCGTATTCACCTGTCCTTATGTAAACAGAGTGGTTTCCGATCTTTGCTTTCTGTGTATATCCTTTCCTTCTGAATGGAAGTTTCCTTCTCTTTGCAATATACCTGTGAATTATCTTCTCGGCAACTTTTACGATGTCGTTGTTATTTTTAACGATCTCTTCCGCTATTTCCATTACTTCATCATCATAATCGCCGTCATCGGTGATGGAATTCAACGGCTGTGAAAGCTTAGAGCCGTCCCTGTAAAGCGCGTTTGCCTTCAGGCAGAGATTCCATGACATCATGTAGGCAGTTTTCATGTCCTCGACCGATGCCTCATTAGGCAGGTTAATGGTCTTCGATATTGCGCCCGAGATGAATGACTGGGCCGCCGCCATGAGCCTTATGTGCGCGCCCGCTTTGATATATCTCGAACCTTTCTTACCGCATTTGTTCGCGCAGTCGAATACCGCGTAGTGCTCCTCTTTTAAATGAGGCGCGCCTTCGACGGTCATTGCACCGCACACGTAATCGTTCGCTTCCTCCACCTGCTCCCTGCTGAATCCCAGCGCTGTCAGTATGTTGAAGTTAGGATCGTCCAGCATGTCCTCGGAGAATCCCAGCACGTTCTTGCAGAATCCTGCGCCGAGCGACCACTTATTGAATGCGAAATTTATATCGAATACAGACGGAAGTGATTTTTCTATCTGCTTTATTATTTCCTTCGTAAATCCTTTTTCCAGCAGAGTGCCTGCGTTAATGTGCGGACAGTCTACCAGTGTTCCGTGTCCTTTTGTATATTTTACAATGTCGTCGATCTCTTTTTCATTGTAGCCCAGCTTCTTCAGTGCGGGAGGTACGGATTCGTTGATGATCTTAAAATATCCGCCGCCTGCAAGCTTTTTGAATTTCACCAGCGCGAAGTCCGGTTCTACACCCGTAGTATCGCAGTCCATTAATAGACCGATAGTTCCCGTAGGAGCTATTACCGTAACCTGCGCATTCCTGTAGCCGTATTTATCGCCCAGCTCAAGAGCGAGGTCTGATGCATCCCTTGCCGCCTTAAGCAGTTCTTCCGGGCAGTATCTTTTGTCTATTCCCATCGGGAATATGGTCAATCCTTCGTAATCTTTTTCAGCAAGGTTATATGCCGCGCGTCTGTGATTTCTCACTACCCTCAGCATGTTCTCTTTATTATCCTCGTATCTCGGGAATGCGCCAAGCTCCTTAGCCATCTCAGCCGAAGTTGCATAAGACGTCATGTGAAGTATCGCCGTTATTGCGCCGGTTATTGCGAGAGCGTCATTAGAATCGTAAGGAATACCTTTCCTCATTAATAGAGCGCCCATATTCGCGTAGCCGAGTCCGAGCGTCCTGTACTCGTATGAAAGCTGTGCTATCTCCTTGCTCGGAAATTGCGCCATGAGTACGCTGAGCTCGAGCACTACAGTCCATAGCCTTGTCGCGTGACGGAATTTGTCGATCTGGAACTCTTCCGAATCGTCATCATAAAATTTCACCAAATTCAGCGATGCAAGGTTACACGCAGTGTCATCCAGGAACATATATTCCGAACACGGATTCGATGCTTTAATTTCTCCGCCTGCCGGGCACGTATGCCACTCATTAATAGTAGTGTGGAACTGTATTCCTGGGTCCGCGCATGCCCACGCGCTAAACGCTATCTGGTCCCATAATTCCTTTGCGGGGATAATCTTGTACGGCTTTGGATCCCGCTTTTCGGCTTCGGCTTTTTCAAGCTCTACTCTCCAATAGAGGTTCCAGTCCTCATCATTCTGGACTGCCTCCATAAACCCGTTGGTTGCCCTTATGCTGTTATTCGAGTTTTGACCCGACACTGTAGCATAGGCTTCCGAGTTCCAGTCTGTATTATAGACGGGAACGTGAATCTCCTTATGACCCAGCTTAGCAAGCTGAACCACTCTCTCTATATAGTTTACGGGAATATGAGCTTTTTTAGCTTCGGCGATGGCTGCCGCCAATTGCTTGTTCTTCTTCCTGTCGAAATTATCGTTTTCGGGATGCCCCGCGTGACAGGCTTTCATTATCCTGTTAAGGTGCACGTTTAGAGACTTTGAGCCGGCTACGAGCGCCGCTACTTTTTGCTCTTCCTTCACCTTCCAGTTAATATACTCTTCTATATCCGGATGGTCCATGTCGAGAGTGACCATCTTTGCGGCGCGTCTTGTTGTACCGCCGGATTTTATTGCCCCCGCGCTCCTGTCTCCTATTTTCAGGAACGACATTAAACCGGACGACTTACCGCCGCCGCTTAGGGGTTCACTGTCTCCTCTTATTGCAGAAAAATTCGATCCCGTACCGGAACCGTATTTGAACAACCTTGCTTCCCTCACCCACAGATCCATGATACCGCCTTCATTCACCAGGTCATCGCTGACCGATTGTATGAAGCATGCGTGTGGCTGCGGATGTGTGTAAGCGTCCTCTGATCTTTTCAGTTCACCTGTCTCTGCGTCCACATACAGATGTCCCTGCGCCGGGCCTTTAATTCCGTAAGCCCAGTTCAGACCGGTATTGAACCATTGAGGTGAATTCGGGGCGGAGAACTGCATAGCGAGCATGTAAAACATCTCGTCGTAGAAATTCTTTGCGTCCTCTTCTGTGTTAAAATAATTGTGCTTCCAGCCCCAGTACGTCCAGCATCCTGCCAGGCGGTTAAATACCTGCGCGGAATCGGTCTCCGATCCGTACCTGTCTTCGTTATCGAGCTCGGACAACTTCTCCTCGTCCGGCTCAGACCTCTGAAGCCATTCGGGAACTCCCTCTTCTTCGACTTTCTTTAGATGCTTTGGAACTCCGGCTTTGCGGAAGTACTTCTGTGCGATGATGTCGGTGGCTACTTGCGACCAATGCTTGGGGATGAGTATGTCATTCATCTCGAAAACAATAGAGCCGTCGGGGTTGCGTATTACGGATGATCTCTTCTCAAAGTCAATCGTGTCCTTAGCGTGCTCACTATTTACTGTGAATACCCTATTAATTTTCATATCATAATGAAATTTGTAAATTAATGAAAAATGATTTAATGTAGAGTTTTACCCTGTGAGGAAAATCTCCCTTAACTGCTTAAACTAAATGATTGGCTTAAAATTGTAAATATTTAAGTCAAAGAATGGGGTTAAAACAAAATTAACGTTTCTAATTAACAAAATCAAATTTTTTTAATTTTGTGTAAAATCCGATAATTCTGTCAAGGAGAACAATAGTTATTAACAAGGTTTTACGAGTTACTAACATTATTAACAAATTGCAATCCCACCATAAATCACTTGACTAAAGGGTATTTTTTCGCCCCCATTTTTTTCTGCATCAAATCCTAACAACTTCTTGACACACATATAACAAAATATTCACATTATAAATTACCGAAAATTTTTCTGACACATGTAGCATAAAAAAGGCGGCATGTCGCCGCCTTTTTTGTGTAGCACCTCGCAAAAATTATTTTACAAGGACCATTCTTTTTGTTTCGGTAAAACTTCCCGCATCCAGCCGGTAAAAATAAACCCCGCTGTTTACGAGATTACCGTTTGAGTTTCTGCCGTCCCAGACTACACTATATCGTCCCGCAGTTTGCTCTTCGTTCACAAGGCTGACAACGCTTCGTCCGAGCACGTCATATACCGTAAGACTAACACGGCTATTGCCCGGAAGCTCATAAGCGATCCTTGTGGACGGGTTAAATGGATTCGGATAATTCTGGCTGAGGAGAAATCTCTCCGGAAGACTGTTTTGCTGACCCGATATACCGACTACATCAGGTCTCAATCTTCTCCAGACTCCGTTATGATCCGACCCGCCAAAGATATAAGTATCATTCACGGCAAATGCCTCCACAGATGCCGTCGGGGAAAGACCTTCTCCGAATGGAGTGTAATTGATACCATAATCCTGCGAGATGTAAGTCCAGGATTGTTCGACATCCGTTCCGACAACTACCAGTCCATTGCCAAATGCATCCATTGCAAAGACCGATGCCTCGAACGGAAAACCGCCTCCATGGAACCATGAGTTTCCATAATCATTAGTGTACCTGGTACCGTTAAAGAATGCTCCGGCATACGCATAATTATCGATCGCCTCCAGTGTAACGAAATCGACTCCCGGACTTAAAAGGCTGGGGGTCCATGTTACACCGTTATCGATCGACCTGTAGAGACCTACCTCAGGCACTGTTGCATATGCAACGTTATTCGCGCCTGCTGCGACAGCCTCTATTACGCTGAAGTTGAGATTCGTCGGGTACCAGTTTAAACCGTCATCCGGTGAATAATACACACCCAGGTAAGTTCCGGCAATTAAGTTTCCTCCGCTTTTTGCCAGGCTGAATACAAATGGAAGCCCGGGAGGAAGACCGTTTCCGCTGCGGACCCATGTTAAGCCTTCGTCGGTGGACTTATATATAGTAGCATAGAAATTTATTCTCATTGAAGCAAAGATCACTTCGTCTTTTTCACACATTACATTCACATGAGAATAATTAACTGTGTCATTATCTCCCATAAGTTTGACCCAATTATCTCCGTTATCACCGCTTCTATATATACCGTCACCACGAGTTCCGGCATACACATATGATCCGCTTGCCAGCATACTTGCCATTGTGGAGCCGGCTGTAAATCCCGTATTGGATTTATCCCAGCTTGCGCCATTATCCACGGACCTGTAAATACCTATATAATGAAGTCCTGCCAATAGCGTGGATGAACCGGTGACCGTCAGCGCTCTTACATCCTGCGTTGGTCCCATGCCCTGGTTTGTTGGCGCCCACGTACTGCCGTTATCTGAAGATGTATAAACACCAAAGCTGGACGTGGCAGCAAAGAGCATTCCGCCTGACTCTGCTATATCGTAGATATTTACAAGCGACCCCGGGAAAGAAACGCTTATCGTTTCCCAGTTATCACCGCCATTCATAGTCCGGTAAACCTTATTCCTGCCTCCGGCTATGATCATATTTCCGGCAGAATACATTGTAAATAATGCCGCACCGTCGAGGTCGTGAACTATACTCCAGTTATCACCATTGTTTGTTGACTTAAATGTGTAGTTGGATGATGCGGCGAATATGTTACCTCCGTTTACACACATAGATTGAATGCTTGTGGTCTGTCCGGGAAGCACATTATCCCAAGTTGCTCCGTCATCGGAAGACCGGTATACGCCATTTGTGATAGCGCCGGCAAATACATACTGTCCGTTTATTACCATTGAAGTTACGGCAAGATCATTTCCGTTCAAAGGCGCTGTCCATGTATTTCCATGGTCGGTTGAATGGTAAACACCTTTGCCGAATGTTCCCGCAAAGAGGTTGCCCGACTTGTAAGCAAGACTGCTTACACGCAGGTTTTCTATTCCGGAATTGACAGGCGTCCACGTAAGCCCGTCGTCGGTAGATGAATAGGTGCCGTTTACTTCAGTTCCGGCAAAAATTGTGGATTTTAACGTCGTAAGTGTACGGATAGAAATTCCTTCCGGTCCGTTAGTTCGCATCCATTGAGGGTATAAGTTGGGCGAGAAAAAGAACAACACAAAAACTAGTAAAATGAGCTTTTTCATTACTATATCCTCCTTTTCTTAGCTTTATCAATTGTTTCCCTAGTACGTCACACATTCGCTTTCCCTTATTACAAAATTAACTATAACCCCTCTCGCCTTCAATGAAATACAAGCGTGTGATACATATCACATAAAAAATTGAAATTGAAACGGACACAAACCTGTTCCAAGTCATGTATAATCTTCCCTTAACTCCGAAGGTCTACGACTCATCGGGTCGAAGACTCGTGGAGAGTTTAAAACGGCATTATGAAAATCGTTCCCTGTAAAAATTTGAAATGGCCATGGCGGAAATCGTCGTCAAAATTTTGAGTGAATCATATCCGCAAACTCCGAAGGAGTTTAAAACGGCATTATGAAAATCGTTCCCTGTAAAAATTTGAAATGGCCATGGCGGAAATCGTCGTCCCCCCGCAAAGTCGGGGGGGTAAAATTGTGAGGCTTTTTGCACCCCTCCGATTCATCGGAGGGCGGGGAAATACTGCTTGAGCTATAATGAACTCCAATATTAAATCTGCTTATTGAAGCGAGTTTATTTCCCCGAGCAAAAAACGTAACAATTGTTAGACGTATTTACGCATGAGCCTTGATCTTTTGGTTCTTTTGGATCAAGCCAAAAGAACTCACACGAAGTGTGGTTTTAGACGATTTTCATTAAGCCGGTGCCCTTTTGGTACTTTTGTGGCAAGACAAAAGTACATGCACGGAGTGCAGAATTGTAGACGTATTTACGCATGAGCCTTGATCTTTTGGTTCTTTTGGATCAAGCCAAAAGAACTATGCCGAAGGCATTTTTCATTAAGCCGGCGCATTTTGCCTGCCCCTACGGGGGTACTTTTGTGCGAGCAAAAGTACATTACTCTATGATCTATATTTGCTATATTTATTTCATGAACGAACTCGCACAATATTACCTCGAAGACGCGGTAAAAAAATTCCACACTTCATTATCCCCCATTTTACAAAGGGGGGAAGTCCCGATGCGTCAGCATATCGGGACAGGGGGGTTATAAATATGGACGATTTAGCAAAATACTATCTATCAGATGCCATTAACAAATTCCGTGAACTCAAATCCCTCGGCGATAAAGCATTCTCGCATATAAAAGACGAAGACTTCTTCTTCACTCCGGACGAAGAGACCAACTCTATCGCGATAATCATACGCCACCTCAGCGGTAATATGCTCTCGCGCTGGACGGACTTCCTCACCTCCGACGGCGAAAAAGAATGGCGCAACCGCGACGAAGAATTCGAACAGCTCTTCTACACCGATAAAGACGATATAATAGACAGGTGGGAAAAAGGATGGAAATGTGTCTTCGATGCCCTCGGATCTCTAACACCAAATGACCTCATGAAGAAAGTAAAGATTCGCGGTGAAGATCACTACGTAGTCGAAGCCATCAACCGCCAGCTCTCACACTACGCATATCACCTCGGACAGATAATCTACATGGCAAAATACCTCGCCAAAGACAACTGGGGATCACTCAGCGTCCCCCGCGGAGGCTCCAAAGAATTCAATGACAGGATGAAGAAAGAGCATGGAGAGTTTTAGGGGTTCCATTAAGACATATCAAAGCTTTGTAATCGAAACGGTTTTATTTATTTCAGTCATAATAAAAATCATCTAATTAAAAGGGGTAACACGAGATCCTCTTTCTTTAGAGATAAATTAGTTTTTATACTTAACTCAGAAACTAAATCCTCAATCTCTTTTAGTTCTGATTTACGGTATCTCCCGATACTATGTCTTATTAGAGAACTAAGTGTATTTAAAATTTCAATAACAAGTTCGCTAGTATCCTTATCCTTTCCAGATGATAAAATATTATGGCATGTTTTTATAACTTCATTATTTAAGTTAAAAATTAAGGTACTATTATGGATAAATATTCGAGAGGGAATACAACCAATTACATTTGATTCAAAAAAACCAAATTCATAACCCTTAAAATATTCTTGTTCATCTTCATGTAATCTAATATTTTCCACTTCATTGTAATCGCCGTAAATAAAATAACAGATACCAAAATCATATAAAATTTGGATTTTTTTATCCATTAAGGATTTTATAATAAGACCCTCAGCTCCTTCAATACAAAGAATTGGCAATCCATATTTCCGAAATAATTTACTTATGATTGATTTAATATCAATTTCTTTAATCAAGGATTCGAAAAATATTTGCTTTGTATTATATACAAAAATAATTAAGCTTTCATTTTCTAGAGCTTTCTCTAATGACATAAACTTAAACCGACCATTGTTAAATATCTTCACAATTATTTCTTTTTTAAAATTACTTTCTAAAAAAATTTTTCTTGATAAATCATATGCTCTAAAAAAATCATTTATCTTTTTATACTTTTCTTTTTTAGTAAGACTTACCCAGTTTCGCAAGATCTTACTCAATAGTGTATTAATGAAAAGGGTTTCAATATCAATTATGCTTTCCCCAACAAATGATTCTCTATTAATAGAGATTTCTCTATCAATTTTTACATTAATATTTCCCAAGATTGCTCTTAATCCAAATGAACTACCGCTAATGGATTTTATAAAAATCCCTTTCTGAGATATATTCACTACCGATGTAGAATAATTAAAATATTCAGTTGCTTTATCTGGACAAAAAATTCCTTTCTCATCAACGGGTATAAATAATCCGACTCTACCTTCTACAATTTCATTTAAGATTGGAATACTTATAAATATTACTTCGTCAATTTTATCTTTATATTTATATTCTAAATTATCTCTCTTAAGTACTTCAATATTTTCAAATTCAAATGATTGTTTAGATATTAGTTTTGTTCTATTTCCACCTCTAATTTCAATATCAATTTCACAATATCTTATAAAATGCGATACCAATAAGTATAAATCTCCAAAAGTTAGTTTTTTACTTGATATTTTATTAAGATATAATGTCAGAACAGTTCCCGGTGAAGATAAGGAGGAATTGTCATAAAAATAAAAATAAGAATCCGCATTTTTATTTACCCTAAATTTTATCGCATCGTTGTTCTCCTTTTTAGTTAATATTTCAAAGTAGTCTGAAATCATAAAGTATGAAAATACACCAATCCCAAACTGCCCTATCGATGAAAATTGGGTTTTAGATCTGTAGTAAGATGAAGCTAACTTTGAGAAATAATTTCTTATTATAAATTCATCCATACCAATTCCATTATCTTTTATTGTAATTTTTTTAGAAGTATGAATAATTTCGATTTTTGGTTCATATATATCACCCAAACCATTTTTGTATCTACATGCATCGATGGAATTTTGTAAAGCTTCTCTTATTGACTCATATTTATTTTCATATAGCTTATCACCAAAGAAAATTTTAAATACGTTTTCAACATCAAATGTAAAGCCAATATTTAATGGAATAAAGCCCATAGGCCTTATTTTATCAGTTTCTACATATCTTTGAGGTATATCTAAATGTCTATTATCTGTTATTGACTTAATTACCTTCAAACAATTGTTTAAAACCTTTTGAATTTTATTACTCATACTTAATAAAGTATTAAAAACATTTAAATCAGATGTTCTACCTCGAATTATAATTTTATCCTCAGAAAAATTAACTCCGAAAGTAGATTTATGTTTTTGCCATTCTTCTCTACTTTTTTCATTATTTGGTAAAAAATCTTTATAAAGCAAATCTGGAACTCTAATATTTGTTATATCTAACTCATCCGCTAAACGAATAATGCAACCTAAATATGGTAAACAAACATAATCTACTCCTGAACGAACATAGAACTTCAATTCATATTCATCAAAATTACCGATATCTACAACTCTATGCGCTTTTGATACCAACGCAATTGCTTCGGCATAATCTTCATTAATAATATATAATTCTTTCCATCTCTTTTTAATAAATTCATAGCTAAGTTCATGATGAACATCCCTCAAATAATTTTCCACTTTAAATCTGCTCTTATCAATTTTATAATTAGCACACCTCTCTGATTTTAATTCTTTTGAGATTTGTTTTTTAGGAATACACATTCCAATATCATGAAGATAACAAGCCATTAACAAAATATAAATTTCATCCTCATGTAATTTATTTATATACTTTATACCTAAAATATCAGAAGCAAGTTGTGCAACTTCTTTTGAATGTTCTATAGAGTGATCCGTATAGGTTGGAAAATTACTTTTATATTGTTGAAGATACTTCGACACTTCTCTTTTACACTTCTTTAAACTAGCGAATAATTCAGGATCCTTGTTTTTTAGTCTCTTCTCTAGTAAATTTCTCATAGATTTGAGTTAAATTTCTCACAAAATAACTTATCTCACTCTTTTTTCCAAAGCAAAATTGCTCATATCCCTTTATACACACGCTTTCCACCCACAAGAAATATCCTAAAAATACCAATTTTTTCACCATTCCGCACCTCGTAAGAACAAAACACAATATATAATCAACAAAGTTGATTCCCGTGCCCATTAAATTAAAACGGCGAAAAAAGTTTCGAGGCTTTGAGTGTCCGGCGAAGCCGGCGGAGAAAATTCTGTCTGAGGGAGGTCTTACCCGGTTTACTGGGGATCGACCGAGTTTATTTTCTCCGAACGAAAAACACGAGAAACTTAGCTGTTTTAATTTGGAGGCTGCCTTTTGGTACTTTTGTGGCAAGACAAAAGTACACACACGAAGTGTGGTCTTAGACGCATTTACGCCTGAGCCTTGATCTTTTGGTTCTGGAGCCTGCCCCGCACAAACGGAGCGGATGCGGGGCATCAAGGCAAAAGAACTCACACGAAGTGTGGTCTTAGACGATTTTCATTAAGCCGTGCCCTTTTGGTACTGGAGCTTGTCCCGCACTTGATGCGGGATGCAAGACAAAAGTACATGCATTGCTAACCCTTTCTCCCCTCTTGTCATTCTGAGGAGCTCCGATTTATCGGGCGACGAAGAATCTCAACCATTCCGGGATTCTTCACTTCGTTCAGAATGACATCCTTCATAAACTCAATGAACTATAAACAAAAAGTATATATACGTATATAACCCTTTCTTCATTTAAACTAACTTGACTACATCCTATCTTATGTCAGTTATTATAATAACTAGTTCTTTGCCGTTGGCTTGTTCCTTTGTAGGCACGCCTTCGGCGTAAATAGAACCCGGAGACCGCGCAGAAGCGGAAGATTCACACGCCCGCGGTAATACGCTATCCCCTGCTGTGACGCCATAGCCAGCCATTGCTAATTTGTGGAGAGATACCCCTAAGCCCATGGTTACAAAGATTATGGATCACGACCCCTTACTGATGGAAGCATTGTATGAAGGGATAACGGGTATAAACGGGAGCAGACCTGTCTTTTTTCGTCCGCATGGTCAGGGAAGGCAAGGAAACTTAACCGTTATGTCACTCGGCAGTACCAATGGGATCACACCTGCACCTCCACGTCGTATGTACACAGGTGGCGTAGGACCGTTGCGCCTGAATTCCCGTATGATGGCGTGTAATGGCGTGTTGCATGAAAGGTCCACTCAATAGTGGTCGCGCTTCATGACATGCTTGCTTGGTCCACCGGAAAACCTATAGTGCATTGCCTAAAATCAGGCTAGCCTGTTTATATATTTGTCATCCTGAGAAGTCCAAAGGACGACGAAGGATCTCAAGAATTTGTCATTCTGAGCGAAGCGAAGAATCTCAAAACTTAATACAATGCTATAAACTAAATCCCTTAACACTAAACTAAAAACGAACAAACACAAACCCACTACCACCACAAAACATATCACACACTAAAATTCATCATAATGGGATAAACAAAAACCCTGCCGGAGATGACAGGGCTTTTGATGAAAGGAGTAAATAAAGTTGTTACAACTATCTAGAGCTCGTATGTACAGTTCAATCCTATTACGTAATTGAATACAAGACCGGCGTTCCCTCCTGGCACTTTAAAACTCAGTGCCGGGCGTATGTTCTTGTATATCCCGGTGATCAGTATGCCGTACTGCACGAGATTATTCTTATTCGATGAGAGCGGACCGGAATCTATGTCGTACTTCCCGACCACCCCGGCAATGACGTGCACATATTTCTGGAAATAACCCACCTGGAGCGTATAGTCAAATGTGACCTCCGGCTGAGTATCGAACCCCGGTATCTTTTTTGTATTAAACCAAATGTTCACACCCCCGCGCCCTCTCAGGTATATATTGGACTCGCTCAGCGATTCATAGTTCACGGCTGTATATACCGGCACTACATCGCGGAGAAAGGCTTCCGACCGGTCGATATCGGCGGCAAAGCCCACCAGCGAAGGGATCACCGGGTTATCCGGAGACAATGGAAGCCTGAGCCCCAGCTCGAACATGAGCGGAGACTTTGGCACGCGGTACTCCGCGCCAAGATAAGGATTACCGATCTTTGCACCGCTTTCGTCCACGACGAAGTTGGTCGTGTCATACGCGCCGTAAGCAAAAGGAAACTCACCGACGAGCGTAAGATCTTTATACAGGTTGTAGCGCCCCGTGAGATAGACCGCCACCGAGGGCACTGTAAAACCCGGCTCTATTCCGCCGGGCTCATACTTATTGCTGTCACGTGGTGTTATCGGTTTATATATCTCGATCGAGACCGAGTTGCCGGTTCCGTAATCGAGCCATTCGGACTGCGCGCGAGCATCACTGCAATAGAGAATCATCAAAACAGGCATCAGCAATATTATTACGAGTCTGTGTTTATTTTTCAATGTTATTTCTCCGGTTTAGTTTTTTTTAGATTATTGCAGTGTCGTACACGGCGGATCGATCGTTGCATTATTGCATGTCACCGGCGGCGGAACTACCGTATTAATGAATGCCGTAAAGTCATCATTACACATCGTATACATTCCGCCGGGGTTCTTTACAGTCCGCCCGTTAGTACAGGTTGCATTCTGCGGATGGAATACCGGCCACAGAAAGCGCTCCGGCACGTCCTGGAGCCTCTGCGCTAACGTATAAAATCCCGGGTATACAGGCGGAGTACCTAAAATGAATGAATCATCGGTAAAGAATAAGTAACCGTCGTTCATACTATTACATTCGGCGCTTATCGCGAAACCGGTCATCCAGTTATAGTCTAAATTGTAATATTGCTGTCCCAGGGTATTATTATTATACGTATAGTTATATAATGTATAAGTACCCAGTGTGCCCTGATTTGGGTTTCCGCATTGTGTGTGCTCCACATCCACGGGGTTCAGGAGGCTCTGAAAATCCCCCTCCCTGTAGAATACAGCAGTTTTCTCCCCGGAAACGTTCTCCGTAAGAGTTCCGTTCGTATTAAAAAACGGGACGAAGTAAAGGGTATGACCGGCATGAGGTAAGTCTATAGCTACCGAATCCGATGCCATGACAGTTTTGTTCGGACTGATAACATTATCAAAGCCGGCTACATTTTTGAGGTATTTACCCAGGTTTCCGCCGGTTGATTCCACGACATTTATGTCAAAAAGGTTTACAAGCTCCTGAGTTTTTGCAAAAGCAAAGGCACCTTCTGATCCCCTGTAGGTATCGATCGTAAGTGCCGTATTAACAAACCCGGCAGTGGGACCGCATGGATAATCGTTACCTAAAGGAAAAGCACCCGGGCACTGAGCCCCTGACTCGGTTGTAAAATCTTCCAGCGATGTCACCCATACCACGGGGCTTGTTGCGTCATACTGCATCGTATAGTAGGCATTGGAATATGGAGCACCCGCATATGTTATCTGCGTTACAAGAGAATTGTAAAGCGAGTTTGTAGCGGTAGCCACATTATTACAATAGGTGAGCGTCGTACCGTTGTAGTTACACACCTGCTGTACTTTGTCTGCGGTGAGGGTATCATTAGCGCCCGGTGAGCCCGCTTCCATCCACGCGTAATAATGATAAGCTTCGCTGAGCATCAATAGACCTATCGACTGGTAATAATAGTAATAGTTTGCCAGCGCATACACATTCGCGTAATACAGAGTATCCAGCATCGGCGCGTTACTGGACGGTAGAGAGACGGTCTTTATACATGAATATAACGCTCCCGTCGAGCTATTAACGTTTACTTGTATAGTGCTGATCAGTGCTTCGACACTTGTATTGCCTGCATAGAGGTTCTTTGCGAGCACCTGGTCCGCCCAATCCTTCATTATCGATTGGGGTATTGTATCACCGCTTTCCGCGGTTGCCAGCATAGAGTTATACTGGTTATAAAGACTGGTGAGCGAGCCTATCTCCGTCTGAAGTGAGGACTGCTGTTGTGAGCAATTTATCTGCGCGAGCACCTGTTCTATTAGCGTGAGGTTATCGTTTACGCCATTGATGAGTGTTACTATAGAATCCAGCTTTGCCTCGATCTGCACAAGCTGCTGTGTGTACTCGGAAGAAGATGAGGTCAGCCCCATAGCGCCCAGCACCCATCCGGCTATCTCTCCGCCGACCGCCGAGGCGGCGCCTTCTCCCACCGCAGTGAATAATCCGGTTACTAACTCGGTGAAAAAGCCGGCCGGAGCGAGCGGATTACCCGTAGCAGTTGGTCCGGGTGCGGTCAAAATGCTGTCTTCCTCGGAACAGCTCACAAAAAACGTAGTGAACCCCAAGGAAATCACAAGCAAACACCCAATAACCGTATCACGGAATTTGTTTGTTTTCATTTCCTATTCTTATTTTTTAAAATAAATTGAATTTTAATCCTGTTGTTGTTCCCATCCCTGGAATCAGGATCTAAGGCATCCTCCTACACTGGTGTGACGTCGGCTACAATAAATTGCTGACTATTTCAAATATAGTAAAAAGTTTCTCATAAAAAACTGAAAAGCGACTAAATTTGAAAGGTTTTTAAAATTAGGGTTGGTTTTTCAATATTTAACCTAACATTATTTAACCTAACACCTAATCCATACTAACACGGAAGCGATACAAAAAAATCCCAAATAAAACTAAAAGGACAAACCTACCACACAAACTACAATATAATTTATCAGGAAGGGAAAATGAATTTGAATGTAGTGCCTTCGCCAACGCGGCTGGTAACAACTATCTCGGCATCGTGCTTCTTCATAATATTGAGCACGGTCGTGAGCCCGAGCCCCATGCCCATTGGTTTCTTTGTGTAGAACGGCTCGAAGAGGTCATTGATCTTATCGTCCTCGATCCCTTCCCCGGTATCGGTTATCGTGATGATGCAGTCGTTATGTTCCATACGGCTCATTACGGTGAGAACTTTTTCTTTTGACCGTTTCATGGCTTCGATGGCATTTATTATCACATTAGTAAATGCTCTCTTGAGCTGTTCCATGTCGAGCTCCCTGCATGAGATCTTTTTATCCAGGTCTTTTACGAGGTCTATCTTCTCGAGATTTATCCTGTCGATGCAAAGCCTCAAAGCTTCCTCGAGAACCTCGTTCAGCGTGTGAGGTTCGAACTTCATTTCGCCCGGGTTAGAAGCCCTAAGCATTTCGTCGATGAGCGAATTTATGAGCTGTGTATTCTTTTCGGCTATCCCTATGAAATTAACCGGTCCTTCCTCTTGATTCGCCATCTTTTTTTCCAGCTGTTTGAGCGCAAGGAGAATATTTGTAAGCGGGTTCCTTATCTCATGAGCAACCGTACGCACCATTTTGCCGGTGAGGATGACCTTCTCCGATTCCAGAAGTTCCTTCTCGGCTTTCTTGAGAGTGGTGATATCTTTTATGATACCCTGTATCATGTGCCTGCCGCCGCCATTCACCTCGGTCTTATTGACCGATACCAGGCAGGTCTTATCATTATCTTCGGAATCGAGAAGGGTTACTTCCTTATTCACAACGAATCCAAGTTTATTAAAATCTTTCTCGAAAGACTCATACTCTTCAATATTCTTGAATAGGTCCCGGAGCTGAAGGCGGTTTTCCGGAACCGTGCGAAGAAGGTTTTTAAAAGCAAAGTTAGAATCAATAATATCGAGATCCTCATTAGCAATAAATACGGCATCCAGCGATTCCTCGAAAAGCACACGGTATTTTACTTCCTGTTCACGGAGCGACAAAAGATTATTGTACTGCTCGAGATTGTACCTGATGGCGCGTTCCAGCAAGGAGCTGTTTATTTCTCCTTTGACCAGGTAATCGGACGCGCCGGACTCCATGGATTCTATATCCGTCTGGTAATTGTCCTGACCGGTGAGCATTATCATGGGCTTGGTACAGCCATGTGAGCGGGCCTGCTTTATTAGATCAATGCCGGACTGACTCCCAAGCCTGTAGTCAACCAGGTATATGTCGTGAGCATTTTTTTTTACACGCTCGATCGCTTTATCATAATCATATTCCCAGTCGAGTTTGAACTCGAACTTTTCATTTCCCGAGAGATAAGTTCTCGTAAGAATATAATCGTCCTCATCGTCTTCTATCAATAATATGTTCAAAACCCTATCGAGCATCATTCGTTATTTAATGCCGGCAGTTTTACGAGCTCAAACCAATAGTTATCGATCTGCTTTACGACTTTCACCAGCTCGTCAAAGGTAACCGGTTTTGTAATGAACGAATTCACTCCAAGGTCATAGGTTTTGACAATATCTTCCTCAGCTGAGGAAGTGGTCAAGACTATGACCGGGATATGTTTTAATCTTTTACTGGATTTTATTTCTTTCAAAGCTTCCTTACCGTCTTTTCTCGGCATATTAAGATCTAGCAGAATAAGATCCGGTGACGGAGCATTATCCGGATTATATTCGCCTTTATGAGAAAGGTAATCCAAAAGTTCCTCACCGTCCACAACAAATTTTATTACGTTAGCAAGGCGGTTCTTCTTCATCGCCTGTTCTGTCATCATCCTATCGTCCTCGTCGTCATCTGCCATTAGGATCAGGATAGGTTTCATTTTTCTGTCTCTGGGTGTCATACATTAATTTAATTTTTTAGGAAAAATCATTATAAATGTTGCGCCTTCACCCGGCTTGCTTTTTGCAGTAATAAAGCCCCCGTGATTGGAAACGATCTTTTTACAAAGCGCCAGCCCAATGCCGGTTCCTTTATACTGCATCTTTGGGTGAAGTCTCTGGAATATCGTGAAAATCTTGTCCATATATTTTTCGTCAAACCCAATGCCGTTATCGGAAACAGTTACTTCAAAGTATTCCGTATTGGGTTTTAATTTAAAGCCGTATTTATTCTCTCTTACATCATAATTTCGCCCGACAATATTTATAACGGGATCAACACCCTCTTTTCTAAATTTGATCGCATTTCCGATCAAATTCAAAAAGAGCTGGCTAAGCTGGGTTTTATTACCTCTAAACTCTATCTCGCTCGAAAGATCCAGGTCTATTTTGGCATTTGCTTCTTTAATCGCTATCTCAAGGTCAAATATCGCATTATTAATTTTCTTACGCAGAACAACATTTTCAAATTGCTCAGCATTTCTCGAAGCACGTGAAAAATTGAGCAGTTCATTGATCAATAGCTGCATACGTCCGGAAGCATTTTGCATCCTATCTACATACTGGGCAGCGGTTTGGGATAAACTATCGCCTGCTTCGGATTTGAGCAGATTTCCAAACGCCTGAATTTTTCGTAATGGCTCTTGCAGATCATGTGAAGCTACATAAGCAAACTGTTCAAGATTTTCATTAGAGTACTCTAAATTCTCAACCGTCTCCTGAAGCTCATGCTCTGTACGGCTTCTTCTTTGAAATTCATTCAATGTGAAAGAAAAGGAAGTGATGATAATAATTACAACCAGGACGGTAAAAACGGAAAGAATAATAAAAGTAGAATCAATGGATTCTTTGGCATTTGTCGTACGGTAGCTTAGCAATTCTGTCTCGTAGTTTTCCATTCGCATAATGATGTCCCTTATCCTATCCATAGATTGTTTACCAAGCGCCAAAAGTTCCTGATTCTTTGCGTCATTCTGAGGAGTGAAATCAAGTTTGAGCCTTTCCTCTAGTTCACCGAACCTTATCTCAACAAATTTAGATAACGAATCGAGCCTCATCTGCTGGGATACATTATCCTCAGTAAGCTTATCTACCTCGTCTATGTTATTTCTTGTTCTTTCATATGCTCCATAATAATCATCGAGAAATTCTCTATTACCGGTCAGCAAAAAACCCCGCTGTCCCGTTTCAGCGTCTTTTATTTGTGAGATCACCTGTTCGAGATTAAACAAGACTTCATTCGTATGGGATTTTTGCTCCTGATCGTGGATCAAATCCTTAATGTTAGAGATGGAAAATATGCTGAAGGCAATAATTAAGACGATTGAGGAAATAAATGTAATTAAAAGCGTATTTTTAAACTTCTTATCCAATATCCTTTTTTATATATAAATCAAACAAAGATAATGAAATTTACATAATCTTAATATTTCAAAAGCTATTGTAATTAAAAAATGTGGGGCAAAAGTGGTTAGGGATTTATACAGCTATTCCTAGAACAGCATCTTTATAATGCCCGTCGGCTGTTTTGTAAAACGGCACGCCGAGGATCTCCATTTCGTTAAATGTGATATTGTATTTGAAGGTCTTCATTGTGTCGCTCTTTTCGGCTTCGAGCGATATGAGGATGAATTCGGCAAGTTTCTTTGCGTCTTCTTTACCGTAAGCAAATCCGACCAGTTTAGAGTTGTACTTTTGAGGTGATGAGACTGGATTTTTTATGGTGAATTGTGTCGCGATGTTTTTCATAGCATCCAACTGACAGTAAAACGCGGGAATGTAAAATATAATGTCACCGGATGCATTCTCACCGCTTCCTCCGAAAAGGTTCTTGAAGAAGTTACCCGATGCCTTGCGCTCGAGGATATCTATATGAGCTTTTATATACCAGAACGGTTTGTAAACTATCTCACCGTTATCACGGATCGCCGTAGCCGCAAAATTTATTTCGATCGGCTGCAGATCGCCGTCGTTGATCTCGAAACCGCTTCCACAGCTTGTGCAGTAAGTAATGTTGTCATTGACCTCGACCACGAGACCGCTTCCGCATTTTGCACAGGTTAGAGCTTTTAATTGATATTCCAAGAGATTTAATTTTTTGTTTTTAGATGCTGAAACAAGTTCAGCATGACAAATTATCGTCTTGATGCATTTAAAAAAGCGTTTAGCACTGAACCGGCTATTGCGGCTGTGCCCGCTCCTTTTACAATTGCCATTGTGTCAATTCCCTTATCATCCAGAACGGAAGTAATTTTCTGTTTATTCTTTGGAGTCTTAACAATACCCGTTCCCTCTTCTATTTCACCGCCGTAGCGGAATTTTCTGTAGCCCCACATCATTACTGCAATACCAATGATGAGCGCCACGATGTATCCAAAAAATCCCGACTCATCTATACCGGTAACACCAAATATCCCGAAGAGAGTCGCCATGTATGTTCCCACCCCCATGCCGAATATCCCTACAACGGCACGATACAGATTATTCCCGGGAGCTTTTCCGTATGCAATAGTACCGTCCTCACCGTCTATCACCACCTGGTATGTTCTGCCCATGAAGCTGTAACGAGTAACCCATAGAGGGTAATAAACAACACTGATGTCTTCGCGGACCAGGTCATAGTGCTCAAATGTTACATTATAGAGGTTAGCTTCACCTCTCGCGCTGGACTGAAACTGCTGGAATGCGCCGGTCGAGACTTCATTTCGTGACGAGATAATATTGAATATCATACCCTCGAGTTCGAGGGTTTCATAATCTATGGGCTTAATTTCATCTCCCGCAAGATTGACCTTATTAACACCGAGCTCCGATATATCACATGCGGCGAAAGTATTATCGAATGGCTTTTGTATCTTCTTTTCCACATCGACATAATAAGTCTGTGTTCTGCCGTTTACGGTGCGGGTGCGTTTTTCCTGTCCGAACACCCATCCCACAACGTCGGCTCTGACCCTCCAGTAAGGAATGTAGACCAGGAACGCGTCCTCGACGGTGGATTTCGCGGCAAGCCCTTTTGCTTTATCGAGCCCTTTACCAAGCCATGCCTTCATGCAGTTAATAGCATCCTCACGGCTGATCTTTTTAGGGACGTAAAATTTTACCGATTCGCTGTCACCTTTGGATGTAAGGAGTGTTCCGCAGTATTTGCAATTGAAGGTGCGGATACCATCGCGGATATCGAGTTCACCACCACAGGCAGGGCAAGTAATACCACGTATGATCTTTTCCTTTTTGAACTGGATCGCCTGCTTCTGGGTATTTTCCTGTTCTTTTATTTCGTTTATGTCGTCCATATAATTGTCAAACTTTTTTTGCTATGTAATACGATATTATTATCAACGGAATAGCCGTAAGTATGTAAGCGGGTATTTTTATCACCTCGCCCATTGCCAGACCGGATTCATCAGTCGAGACAGCCAAACCAATGACGAAACTAACCAGGCTTGCAAGAGCGAAAAGCAAAATGCTTCCTGCAAATAGCATCCTGAAAGGTGTTTCTTTCTTGGCGGGCCATAGGTTCGCATAAACTTTTCCCGACGAAGCCTCGACCATCGCGCTGTACTGCTTACCGTCATAATTATAGTAAACCTGGTAAAATGGGATGTGAACAAGATTAGCCTCCGCAACTTCAGACGCGTCTACGCCGGACTGCTGTAGCCAGCTCTGCGCGGATTCAAAAAGCACATCCGGAGAAACGAACTGTTTCTCGTCAAACTCGTTTTTATGGTATACTTTCAGGTCGCCTGCGGGTATTTGTATGTTCTTGATCTCCGAGATCGGTGTCGAGTGCGCGGGCTGAAGATAGATCTTATCAACTCCCCCCTGGTTGGTCTTAAAATACCACAGCGGGAAATAATAGAAATAGACCTGTGCTATCTGCGCATTCTTGTCCAGATCTTTTACGTGAAAATTTCCTGCCATCCAACGCTTTACGTTACCGATAGCTTCGTTTTGGTCGAAGTTTGACAGGACGACGTAGTGATTTACAACTTTGCTTTTATCTACGAAAATAGAAGACCCGCAAAATTCGCATTCAAGGAATCGGGAATCGGTTGGGATCTTATTTTCGCCCCCGCACTGGGGACAGATTATGGTTGAAGAGGTAACAGTTTCCATATAGCGAATAACCACAGAGGGCACAGAGAGCACAGAGATTAATCATTCCGTACTCTCTTAATACCGTCTATAAGTTTTAGAACATTAAAGTTTATTATTAATCCCAATTTGTGATTGGAAAGTTTCAAATAAGATAAAATCTGGGCTAAGTGAATCTTATTTAAAGCCTCAACTGCCTTTATCTCAATAATAACACTGTCATTTACCAGTAAATCAAGCCTGTAACCACAATCAAGTTTTACTTCTTCATAAACTATTGGAATAGGAACCTGTCTCTTTACCTTTAATCCATTCTTTGCTAATTCATAAACCAAACATTCTTCATAAGCTGATTCTAAAAGACCCGGACCCAAAACCTTATGAACTTTTATTGCACATCCAATTATCAATTCAGTAAGGTCATTATCCTTCATTTTCTCTGTGTCCTCTGTGGACTCTGTGGTTACACCGCAACAAAATTTACATTTTTGCTAACAGGTCTGCTTTCTTTGTATCGAATTCTTCCTGAGTAAGAAGTCCCTGCTCTTTAAGTTTTCCGAGCTTTTCGATAGCCGCAGTGATCTCGTCCATAGACATCTTTTGCTGAACCGGCTGTTGATTCTGGTTCTGCGGATTTTGATTTTGTCCCTGGTTCTGATTTTGGTTGTTGAATGCCTGTGTCATCATATTAGCCATTCCCATACCGGCACCAAGACCTGCGCCCATACCTGCGAGACCGCCGCCTTCGTTTTCGGCTGCCTTTTCGATAGATTGAGCAGTTTTGAATTTCATGTAAGCGTCGAGATCTCCGACAGCGCCCATGGAGCTTCTTTCGTTGATCTTTTCCTGTACTTCTTCCGGAGGTACGATACCTGCAATAATGAGGTCGGTAAGTTCGATACCCATGGATTTGAAGAAGTCGGATACTTCGGATTTTACACCTGTTTCGATCTGTGGATAATTTTGGCCGAGGTCAAAAACAGTCTTCAGGTTTTGACCAAGAACTGTATTCAGTCTCGATACGATCGCGTCCCTAAGGTAATCTTCGATCTCATTAGTCATGTAAAGACCCTGAGTAGAAACTATCTCCATGAGGAATTGTCTCGGATCAACTACCCTGATCGAGAATTTACCTGACGCGCGAAGCTGAACATAATTGAGTTCGGTGTCACGGAAATTGATTGGCGACTTTGTACCCCATTTCAGGTCTATGAACTTTTTCATAGCAACAAAATAGACCTGTGCCTGGAACGGTGATGTACCGCCGAAAGGCAGGCTTATAAGCTTAGTCAGCAAAGGAATATTTTCCGTTGTCAGAGTGTGCCTCCCCGCCTGGAATACATCGAGCGCTTTACCGTCGCGATAAAAGACGGCAGCCTGTGAATCCTGCACAATAAGCTGTGTGCCGAGACGGAATGCCGCGGAACCGTCCTGCGGTTCACGATGCACCATAGTCCTCCCGGTCTCATCAAAAAATTGTATTACATCTATAAGTGCCATTTCTATATAATTTAAATTTAAAAATTTATATTTAAAAATTATTTCTTCCCTCGAGACTTGATTAGAATCGATGCAATTATCTTTGAAACCTCATCGAGTTCTACTAAAAACTTTTCCGAATCTTTTGAATCTAATTTATTAATATCTCGCAGTATTGTAATCCAAAGCTTACTTTCATTAGCTGATTTCAAGGAGTAATTTAAAAAATTCTCGAAATCTTTTTTACTGGAACCCGCCTGACCTTCGACATAATTTGAAATAATGCTTGTTATACTACGAGTTAATTGATCAGATATTCTAAAATATACAGGTCCTGAAAATTTCTGAGATTCAATCTTTTTAAGAACGCTTAAAACTAAATCGTATATCCTCTTTTTTAAATCCTTTTTAAAATAATCAGAGGATGCAGACAATTTTTTTAATTTTTAAGTTTTAACTTTTAATTTTCCTTTTAACTAAATTCACGCAGTAATGTTTCACGTGCGTCGAACTTTCTAAGCATGTCATCCAGCGTAGAAGAAATCTTACCAACGGCTTCTTTTATGTCTGTACCGGCAGCGCTGTTATTTTCCATTTCTGAGAAAAGACCGCTGAGAGCTTCGACATCACCGATCAAAGAAGCGTCGTAATCATAAAGCTGTGTAAGTTTTTCTTCTTTTATCTTAACCACGTCGAACGCTCCGCTATATCCGCGCGCAGCTGACCTCAACTTTGCAATAGCGTTTTCGTTTTTCTTGTCGAGCTTATCAATGTCCTGACTCTCAAAAAGTTTTTTATCTTTCGACAGATTTAAAACCGTATTCTTAATTTTTGTTTTATTGTCTTCGAGCCTGGTTGCAAGCTGGTTTCTAAGTATGGTATCGAGCTCGCGTGAATTATCCCTATTAACATACCCGTCGTAGCCGGGGATCCATCTCTTTATTTTTTCGAGAAAGTTTTCCTTTGACTTGATCTGATCAAGTTTACCATGTAGATCTGACATTTTCCGATAATTTTAGTTATTTGGAGTTAATTTTAAATTAAAATAAAGAATGGAAAATATAAACCCAAATAAAAAAATTGTAATTTGTTGTATGTTTTTGAGGTTTTTAATGAATGAAAATTTGACCATATGGAGGATTTATTTTGTAGATATTATTGTGTAAAAACATTATTATTAACCCATACCTTACAATATTAATCTATAAAAAACAACTATCACAAATTAATAAAGGGAAATCATGAGAGCACTAATTACCACGTTTTTGCTGGCATTTTTATTCTTTTCACTGCCGGTCCACTCTCAATCGCTCAAGCCGGAAGAAATTTTCGAAATGTATAATAAATCGATTGTTGTAATATACCCGGTCGATTTTAACGGGGAAGTAATGGGTCAGGGCAGCGGTGTGATCCTCAAGGATAAAGGAATGCTGTTAACGAACTTCCACGTATTTGCTGGAGCCGAGAAAATGATAGTAGTGCATGACGAGGACACTCTAAATTACAGCGCAATAATAGGTGTAGACGTAGAAAAGGACGTAGTAATAGCACAACTCGACGGATGGGAATGCGCAAACATACCGGTTGGAAACAGCGACAACTTAAAGATCGGCGAGGAGGTTTACGCGATAGGCAGTCCAATGGGGCTCGAGAACACGATCACAAAGGGTATCGTGAGCGGATACAGGACCTCGCTCGGAGATATAAAAAGCAGTTTGATACAGATAGACGCCAGCCTGTCACCGGGAAGCAGCGGCGGGGCTATCTTTAATTCGAAGGGTGAACTCATCGGCATAACCGCGCTGGGATTAAAAGGCGGGAATAATCTAAACTTTGCAATCCCTATCAATACCGTAATGTCAACCGACCTGGGAAACTATTCCGACCAGAAGAAACTGCAGGCACTTAATTATTTTTACCAGGGGAAGAACCTGTATGAAGAGGGTGAGAATAAGGAAGCCATCGAGTATTATTCAAAGTTCCTCGACATATTCCCGAACGATCACAAAGGATATAACTATAGAGGGCTGGCATATTTCGCGGCGAAAAATTATGAGAAGGCGCTTAAGGATTTTAATAAGGCTATCAGCATAGACAGGGCTTACGCACCGGCATATAATAACAGGGGCGAGACGTATTTCAAAATGGAGGAATACGAAAAGTCCATAAAAGATTTTACGAGAGTAATAAAACTTTTTCCGGATAACCTGCAGGCATATTATTCAAGAGGTGTGGTGAAGATGAGTGACGGAGATAATGAGGAAGCAATAGAGGACTTTGAAGTGGTGGTAAAGAAACAGCCGGACAATGCCGAGGCATACGTAAACATGGGAATAGCTTATTATAATGACAAGCATTACGAGAGGGCGATATCAAGCTGGAAGAAAGCGATAAAGATAGACCCTTCACTGCAGCCGAGGCTACAGGGAATAATGGACCTGGCTGATGCATTATGGCAGTATAATATAAAGTAGGATATAAAAGGAACGGCAGAGTGGGGTCAACTCTGCCGTATAAAGGGGTCATATCGGAGTGAAAAATTGGGTTTTTTAGATTTTTGTCAACTATTAATCAACTAAGTTACTATTCTTAATTACAAGGTCTGTGCCATAAGAATAAGAATCGAAAACATAATAGGTTAAGAAATTAAAGAATGTTTTAAGGGTAAAATTTGGGGAATACAAAAGACACTAATGGGGCAGAAATGAGAATGGTTAGGATTTTTTCAGTTTCATTAATATATTCAAGGCCTCAACCGGTGTGATATTGTTTACATCAACTTCGTCCAGCATCTTAATTACTTCATCGGTTATCACATCTTTTTCTTCCTTCTTCTCAACTTCGAACAGGCTGACCTGCAATTGATCCTTTTTCTTGCGGGAGGATTCTTTGTCTTCGAGGGAATTCAGTATTTCCTTCGCGCGCTTTGTAACGGCATCGGGAAGTCCCGCCATCTGCGCGACCTGAATACCATAGCTGTGATCGGCGGTGCCTTCGTTAATTTTGCGGAGGAAGATAACCTTATCACCGTATTCGCGGACTTCCACGCGATAGTTTTTTATTCGGAGATAGAGGTTCGCGAGAGCATTGAGTTCGTGATAGTGTGTTGCGAAAAGCGTCTTGGCACGTATATTGGGATTTTCGTGAAGATATTCAGTCATAGCCCACGCAATGGAGATACCATCGTATGTGCTTGTTCCGCGCCCTATCTCGTCGAGGAGGATGAGACTTTTTGAGGTGGCGTTATTGAGTATATTCGCGGCTTCATGCATCTCGACGAGGAAAGTACTCTCGCCTTTAGCAATATTATCCGAAGCCCCGACGCGAGTGAATATCTTGTCAACAATGCCGATGCTCGCGCTTTTAGCAGGGACAAAACATCCTATCTGGGCGAGCAGGACGATCAGCCCCACCTGACGAAGATAGCTGGACTTACCGCTCATATTAGGACCGGTAATGATCAGGATCTGGTTATTAGCAGTATCGATCGCTGTGTCATTAGCAATGTACTGTTCTCCTGCCGGAAGGAGTCGCTCGATAACGGGATGGCGTCCTTCGGCAATGGTAATAGCGTCGGAATCATTTACTTCAGGGCGAATGTAACGGTACATCTCCGATACCTGCGCGAAGCTAAGCAGAGTGTCCAGTGTCGCAATGAGAATTGCGTTCTTTTGTATGTCGTCCGTGAATTGCAGAATAAACAGCCGGAGGTCGTTAAAAATCTTGCTTTCTATAACGGAGATCTTTTCTTCGGCATTGAGGATCTTATCCTCGTACTCCTTTAGTTCCTGTGTAATGTAACGTTCGCTATTTACGAGGGTCTGCTTGCGAATGTAGTCTTGAGGGACTTTGTCGGCATGAGTGCGTGTGATATCAATATAATAACCGAATACTTTGTTGAAAGCAACCTTCAGCGAATTTATTCCAGTTCGCTTTCTTTCCCTTGACTGGAAGTTATCCATCCATGTTTTCCCGTTGATCATAATGTCTTTGAGTTCGTCCAGGTCCGGGTTGTAACCTTTGTTTATCACTCCGTAGTTATCTCTGCCTTCGATGAAATTCTGGTTGATTGCTTTCTCTATCTCTTTAGTAAGTTCGGGAATGTCAATTAGATTCTGTCTGAGTGATGTAATGGATCCAGAGGTGAAATTATCCAGTTTCTCACGAATGTTATTTATCTGTAACAGGGAAATTTTGAGCTGTAGTATGTCACGCGGTACGGCTTTGCCGGTGGAAACTTTTGAGAGTAGTCGCTCCAGGTCCGCAACAGATTTTAGATCGTTTAGAAGGTCTTCCCTCTCGCGCTTATTACTATATAGATCGCTCACTGCCTCAAGCCTTCGCTCGATCTGCTCTCTTTTCTTTAGTGGTCTGGAAACCCATTTTTTAAGCAGGCGTCCGCCCATAGCAGTCTCGGTACAGTCGAGTATAGAGATAAGTGTTCCTTCCCTTCCGCCCTCGGAAATGGAAGAAGTAATTTCCAGATTCCGCTTAGTAGACGGGTCGAGTATTATATAATCGGAATAATCGTAATTATATATCTTCTTTATATGTTCGAGGTTTGTCTTTTGCGTCTCGTTGAGGTAATTCAGGATACATCCCGCGGCAATAATGCCTTCGCGCATGTTATCTATACCAAAACCCTTTAACGATTTAGTATTAAACTGTGTCGTCAGGAGTTCGGCAGCATAATCATTGTTAAATACCCAATCGTCAACTTTCGTAATGACATATTTCTTCTTTTCGTCGAATGATGCGTCCGGGTCGAAGCCAATTGTCTGAAAAACCTTTTCCTTCTCCTTTTTTGAGACAAGTATCTCGGAGGGACCGATGATCTCGACCTGCTCTTTGAGCTGTTTTATGTGGACTTCCGAAGTGGCAAACTCACCTGTAGATACGTCGCAAAACGCAAACCCGCAGACGTCGCCATTAATATATATAGAGGCGAGAAAGTTATTGGATTTATGGTCGAGTAGTTTCTCGGAGAAGGTCGCGCCGGGAGTAACAACTTCAATCACATCGCGCTTAACGATACCTTTAGCAAGTTTAGGATCCTCCATTTGCTCACACACCGCAACGCGGAGACCGGCTTTGACAAGCTTGGGCAGGTAATTATCGAGCGCATGGTGCGGAAAGCCGGCAAGCGGAACATCAGAGGCTTTGCCGTTTGCGCGTTTTGTCAGAGTAATGCCGAGCACTTTGGATGCCGTGATGGCGTCATCTTCGAACGTCTCAAAGAAATCGCCCATACGGAAGAGGAGCAGAGTATCGGGATACTTCTGCTTGATCTGCCGGTACTGCTTCATTAAGGGGGTTTCTGTAGCGGTATTACTCATGCTTAAATATAATCAATAATTTTTAATCTTGTTCTTGAGGTATTTATTGAGGAGTTCCCTGCCCCGGAAGATGTGAGCCTTTACTGTGCCGAGCGGGAGTTCGAGCTTTTCGGCAATCTCCTCGTACTCCATTTCTTTTTTGTGCCTCAGTACAATGACCTTCTTGTATTTCTCGGGAAGGTTCTCAATCGCTTCATCGATTATTTTCTTACGCTGTTCCTCTATGATCTTATTATCAGGAACGTATTCGGTATCGGGAATCTCGAATTTGAAATCGCTGTCTTCGGAGGCGATCTCTTTATCTATAGAAAATGTGCTGAGCTTTTTCTTACGGAGGTAGTCGATACAGTTGTTCGTGGCAATCTTATACAGCCACGTGGAAAAGGCAAACTGTCGGTCGAAGTTTTCGAGCGAATTGAATGCCTTGATGAAGGCTTCCTGTGTAAGGTCTTCTACATCCTCTTTACGGAAGATCATTTTATAGATGAGATTGAAGATATGCTGGTAATACTTATTCATCAGCTTTTCAAACGCAGACTGGTCGCCCGCCAACGCGTCATCTATGAGGGCAATATCTTCGAGTTTGGATTTGGAAGGAATGGACTTTTCCCTACTATTCATCAAGCTTAAAGAGTTCTCTGAGGTATAAATACGTAATTAGACAAAAACAGTTTTAATTAAAAAGTTAATTTTAATGACATAGAATAGCAATTAAAAAGCTATTTGCTTGATAATTAATAAAATCTGCTATCGATATATTTACATATCATTTTAGGTACTTACGGAGTATATTCAATAAACCCTCGCTTCCGGTTCATTGGAATAGAGGGTTTTTGTCATATTATAACTATGAAGGTAAAAAAAGACAAAGTAAAACTTATAACTCTAGGATGCTCTAAGAATCTCGTAGATTCGGAGCATATCCTCGCCCAGCTTAGAAATAATGACGTGGAAATCGTGGATGATGAGGATAAATGTGAAACAGTGATAGTAAACACGTGCGGATTCATCCAGGAAGCCAAGGAGGAGTCGATAAATACTATACTCCGCGCCGTAAAGAAAAAGGATGACGGAAAGGTAAAGAATGTTTATGTAGCAGGATGTCTCTCAGACAGGTATAAGCCGGACCTTGAAAAAGAGATACCGGAGGTAGATAAGTATTTCGGCGCAACGGATAAGAAGCAAACGCTTGTAGATCTGCTGAATGAGATCGGTGTCGATTACAAAAATAATCTTATAGGTGAGAGAGATGTTTCAACACCACGGCATTATGCATACCTAAAGATAAGCGAGGGGTGCAATAACCCGTGTTCGTTTTGCGCGATACCTATTATGCGCGGTAAGCACGTGTCGAAACCGGCTGAGCAGGTAATCATGGAAGCACAGAAGCTGGCATCAAAGGGCGTGAAGGAATTAATCATCATCGGGCAGGATACTACGTACTGGGGATTCGACATGGATAAAAAAAGAGGGCTGGCATACCTGATGAAGGAGCTGTCGAAAGTGAACGGCATCGAATGGATAAGGCTAATGTATGCGTACCCGTCGAGATTCCCGGAAGACCTGATGGAAGTGATAAACGATACATCGAACATTTGCAAATATATAGACATACCAATACAGCATATTTCAGACCCGGTATTGAAATCAATGAGAAGAGGAATTACCAAAAAAAGCCAGATGGAATTGCTGGAGAAGCTAAGAGAAAAAATACCCGGTGTAGCAATAAGAACGACTTTAATAACGGGCTATCCGGATGAAACCGAAAAAGATTTTAATGAGTTATTAGATTTTGTAAAGGGATTCCGTTTTGACAGATTGGGCGTATTTACCTACTCACACGAAGAATCTACCTATGCCTACAACTTACCTGATAGAATACCCGTAAAAGAGAAGAGAATGAGGCAAAAGCTGATACTCGACGCACAGCGGGAGATTTCACTACAAAATAATGAAAAATCAATTGGTAATGTGGTGGATGTGATGATAGACCGGAAGGAGAACGGGTACTATATAGGCAGAACTTACAGGGATGCGCCGGAGATCGACCAGGAAGTTTACATAAACGCTGATATTGGACTCAAGATCGGAACCCTGTTAAAAGCAAAAATTTATGATTATGAAGAATTTGACTTATTCGCAGAAAGTAACTAATTTTACAATAGATACTTTTTTGAGGAGACTCAAAAAAGTTGAATCCGCATATTGCGGGAATAACCATATTTTCTCAACAAATAGGAGGTGCTTATGAAAGCCGCAAAAACCTCTGGGGGATATGGAAGGAGATTAATAACAGCAGTAATACTGGTACTCGCCATTTTCGCCACAAACCGCGCATTTGCCCAGCTCGAGAATAAAGAGCTGACAAATTACGGAAAAGATAAGGAGTTTTTCTATCTGGATCCGTTGATCTTTTATAACCAGGAAAACTCTTCCGCAAGGCTGGACGTTTACGTCGAAGTTCCAATGTCAAACGTACAGTTCATAAAAAAATCATCCGAGAAACGTTTCGAAGCAAACCTTGAATATGATATAATAATTACCGACCAGGATAATCAGATAGTCTCGCAGGAAACAAACACGTCAAAGATATCCAAAAGCAACAAGGAGTTTAAGAATGCGAGCGGGTCATCGGAGTTTATTATCAAGAATTTTTATCTGCAACCGGGTGATTATGATCTGCAGGTCGAAGTAGTAGATAAGAACAGCGGAACGTCACACACAAAAACCACCCCAATTACGGTTGGGAATTTCAGTGAGGGTGACCTTCATTTCAGTGATATAATGATGGTATCTAATTACAGTTATAATGCTGAAAACAAAAAGACAATTACTCCGCTGGTAACAAGGAACGTTGGTGACCTCAATAAATTCTATCTATTCTTCGAGGTATATAATAACCTGGATATTCCTCTGCAGAAGAGCTTCAGATATGAAGTATATGACAAGGATAATAATGAGATAATGAAAGGCGACATCAACTATGTATTGAGTCCCGGTGTGAATCAGAAAATAGAGGAACTCAAGACCGACAACATGTTATCGGGAGATTATAAACTTATAGTAAAGGATAACAACGATAACACAGTCGCTAAGAAGGATTTTAATTTCAAATGGAGCGGACTGCCTATCTCGGTAAAGGACCTCGACCTTGCGATCTCACAGACAATATATATTGCAACCTCGGACGAATATGACAAGCTAAAAAAAGCAAAGACCAAAGAAGATAAGGAAAAGAAATTCATCCAATTCTGGAAATCAAAGGATCCGTCACCAGGCACAGCACGTAATGAACTTATGCAGGAATATTATAAACGCATAGAGATAGCAAACGAAAGATATTCGAACTATTTCGAAGGATGGAAATCCGATATGGGAATGGTTTACATTATTTACGGCGACCCTTCCAATATAGAGAGACATCCGTTCGAAGGAGATTCAAAGCCTTATGAGATCTGGGACTATTACGACATAAACAGACGATTTGTATTTGTTGACAATACAGGATTCGGAGATTACAGGCTAACCACACCTATATGGGACGATAAAGTAAGAGCTTACTAGGATCAAGTATTGAGGGATTTATAATACGGAAGGTGGTGTAAGAAATTACATCACCTTTCTTCTTTTATTGAGGTAACCCAAAAGAGCCTTGTCGTATGGTGTGTCCGTAGAAAGAAGAACATAGTCTATACGGTTATTACGGAATTCCTTTTTGTAATTCTCCACGAAATCTTTCATCGCTTCGCGGTAGGCTTTTTGTATAGCAAAAGGCTGTGAAAAAAGCTCTTCCCTGGTCTCGAGGTCAACAAGGGTCACCGGACTTCCATCAAGAAAGCTCATTTCCACAGGATCCAGCACCTGGAAGACTATCACTTCATTCATCTTATAACGAAAATGCTTGAGCGCGTTTATTACTTCCGTCGGATCATCGAATAGATCACTGATAATTATTACGAGCCCGCGCCGGTTGATCTTCGATGCTATTTCATTCAGGCACCGTGCTGTCCCGGTCTTATTTTCCGGTTTAATGGAGTCAATATCCTTTAATATAAGCCTTAAGTTCGAGTTTGTAGAGCGAGGCGGTATGTATGAACGGATTGCAGTATCATATGTAGTGAGTGATATAGCATCGTTCTGCTTAAGCATCATATATGAGAGCGACGCGGCAAGGTAAGACGAGTATTCAAGTTTTGTAAGCCCTGTCTTCCCTTTTTTGGGACTATCTTTTTGACCCTTTCTGAAAATCCTATCCATCACCCCGCCGGAAGATATAGCGTTTGCCGACGAGTAATCCATAGATCGGCTGATATCGAGCAGTACGTAGGACTTAAGGTTGGTTTCCTCTTCGTATTGCTTGATGTAATAACGTTCGGAGCGGGCGACAATTTTCCAGTCGAGGTGGCGCAAATCGTCACCGGGCATATACTGCCTGTGCTCGGCAAACTCCACACTGAATCCGTGATAAGGTGATCTATGGAGGCCAGTTAAAAACCCTTCGACGACAAGCCTGGCTTTGAGGTCGAGCCCCGATAGCCTGGCTATCACCGAAGGGTCTAAATATTTTCTATAATCTGTATTTGACATCATTTAATCCGGTTCCGTCTTACATCCTACGCATCGAGAGTAACTTTGTTATTTATTCTTCTGTTCCTTTTCGTCGTTTGACTTAGTTTCGCCTTCTTTACCTGTTGGCGGTTTTTTTGTTTCCGTTTTTTGCTCGTCTTTGGGAACCTGCTTTATATTACTACCTTCTTCCTTCTGAGGTTCCTTTGTCGGCGGATTATTCTTTTCATTCTCCATTATCTTCTGCTCGATCAGCTCCTCGACGGATTTGCCCGACTCAAGCACTTCGATCATCATCTTTGCGGATTCGCTCATCTTTTCATTAGGGTCTGTATCTTCGGGAAACTTAGCAAGAAATTCTTTATATGATTTCACAGCATTGTCCTTATCCTGAAGCTTCTCATCATAAGTGAACGCAACCATGAATAAAGCATTCTTTCCTTCTTTTGTGTCAGGAAACCCGGCGTATAGATCACGGTAAGCCTGGATACCTGATTGGAAATCGGTAAGATTTTCCATGTAAATTCCGGCAATCTGATTATAAGCGAAAATTGCGTTTTTTGATTGGGGATAATTCTTTATCAGCTCTCTAAACGTTGCAATTGACTCCTGGTATTGTTTGTTTTCGAGTTCGGTTTGTGCTTTATTAAGATATTCTTCTTCGGTCATCTTTTTTTCACCGCACGAATAAAACACTATGGCAGCCAGCAAAACAACCACCAAATTGATTCTAAATTTTTGCATAATTTTTAGTATTTTTAATTAGTTATTAGCCGATAAAGGAATTAATTTATAAAAATCCCATATAAATATTAATGGAAAAACTAAATCTTAATGAGAATTTCATCTCAAGGATATGGGAAAATCCCAGTTATTACAAGGATATAAGGACTACCGATGGGAGATTGGTCGAGATCCTGGATCACGGGAAAAGGAATATGGATTCAGGACCGGATTATAAAAATGCAAAGGTAAATATACACAATGTCATTTATTCCGGTGATATCGAGATCCACAGGACAATGTCGGATTGGAAAGCGCACAGACACAAAGGTGACGGCAAATATAATAAGGTCATATTGCAGGTGGTCATGTGGGCGGATGAGAAAGAAAAAGCCCGGCTTCCAAAAGCAAAAAAATCACGCGAGATACCAACCATTATTTTATCCGAGTTTCTTACATCATCCATTCATAACATCTGGAAGGAGATAATCGATACCCCTTCGGAGAGGTTTACTCTACCGTGTTACCCGGAGGGCACTACCGTAGATGACAATATAAAGAAAAGCTGGGTGGAGGAGCTCAGTATAGAAAGATTACGATATAAAACACGAAGAATAAAGAGCAGGTTGGAAAGGATGGTTAATCTGCGAACGGAAAAGGCGAAATGGGAGCAAATGCTGTTCGAGTTTATTTGTGAAGCGCTGGGATATTCTAAGAACAAGGAGCAGTTTAGGAAGCTCTCAGAAAAGATAGACGTAAACAAAGTAAAACGGTTAAAACTGTCGCGAATGCAATTAGACGCTCTTATGTTCGGTACTGCGGGATTTATGAAAGAGCTGAGATATAAGGATGAGTACATCACGAAACTCAAAAAGAGCAGAGAGGAAGTAAGAAAGAAACTCAATATTGAATCCGTGGATAAGTCGGAATGGCACTTCTTCAGGCTGAGACCGGCTAACTTCCCTACCCTCAGGCTGGCATACGCATCGGCGCTATTGTATGAGATGTCTTATAGTGATTTCTTTAAAGAGGTCGTCTTATCCTTTGAAAAGGACGACAAACCTGCCAAAAGGATCAGTGAGATATTATCATCTATTGAGCCGAATCCATATTGGAGGGAACATTACAATTTCGGAAAGGTAAAGAAGACGGCATCAGATGTATCCATAGGAAAGGACAGGATAACGAATATACATACGAATGTGATACTGCCTATGCTTTTTCTTTATTCTAAAGTATTTAATAAAAAGGAACTGGAGGATAAAGTACTGGATGCTTACTTATTCACCAAGAAAACTTCTGGTAACGAAGTGACAAAAGTAATGGAGAGACAACTGGATTTCAGGATACGGTCTATATCACAGGAGCAGGGAATGATACAACTGCATAACTTTTACTGCATTAAAGGAAGGTGTAATCAGTGTAAGATCGGTAAGGAAGTATTCGGCAGTAAAATAAATGAGCCTTTGAAGATAATATTGTATTAGAAATTATTCACCAGACCAAAGTGTATCTTACCGTCGAGTAAGCCGTCGCCTTTTCCGAGTGCGTAGCTGACGCCGATCTGCCCGAGGGCTGTTTCGATGGTAACACCGAGCCCGTAGCCGAAGATGAACTCGTTTTGTTCGGGGAAGTTATTCGCAGGGTCCGCGGGACGCTCGAAGTACCCAAAATCATAAAAACCGAAGAAGTAATTTCTGCGCGAGACCGCAAGCCTGAATTCGAGGTTTGAATATGCAACACGAGCGGCAAGGAATTGCTCCTCCCTGTAGCCTCGCACTGTTCGCAGTCCTCCTATACGAAATAAATCGGAATCCTCCAGCCTGTCACCTTTGACCTCCCCTGCAAAAACTCTGAACAACAATGCGGTTCTTTTGAAGAATGAGAAGTAATTATAGAGATCGATGGTGTATTTTTGTATAGAGTAGTTTTCTTTATAGCCGAGCGAGTCGAGCTCGTCTAGATTGAATATCTTTTTGTCACCGTAAAGATAGCTCGTCGTGTAATGCTGACCGGACGATGGGAAATAAACATCATTCCTGTTATCAAACTTTATCTCGATGCCCGAAATGAGCGTGCGGGAATCGGCTATAATAAAAGGAGATGTAGTGTTATCTGCCGGAATTATCCTGTCATACCCGAACAACCCGGATACGGTGAACTTCTCAGACAATAGATAGTCACCTTTTAAATCAACCTTCCTTCGTGTATAGGTAGTGTCCTGTATTCGCTGGAGAAAGCCAATGCCTATATTTACGGGATAGGAAAACAAGAACGGCTCATAGTAAGCAAACTGAAGTTCCTGCGTCTCACGTACCTCCTGCTGCCAGCGCGCCTCGATCTTTCTGCCGGTACCGAAGAGATTCCTGAATGAGAGGTTCACCAGCCCGGTGAAATACCCGTCTTCCTCATTATCGGCGGGCGGTACGTAACCGATTATACCGTCGAAGGTGCTTGTATTACCCTCGACCACTTCTATCAGCAAACCGGATTTGTCTTTCCCTTTGATCGTATATATCTTCGGGGGCTTTACTTCTTTGAAAATGTTCAGCTTCTCGAGCCTGTCCTGGAATTCCTCCAGCTCTTCATTTGTAATATACTTATCTTTACCGAGCCTCAACTCGCGTAAGATGACGTCATCATTAGTAACGTCGTTTCCTTTTATCCTTATCTCGTCTATTTGCACGCGCGAGTTTTCATCAATGTCGATATCAATCTCAAGTTTCTTTTTTGCGCCGTCGTCATATATGGAAATTCCCGTTATGGTCGCTTTTGCAAAGGGAAGTCCCTGCAATTCATAAAACGAAAGCATCTCGGATATATCGACGTTAAGCGTATTCTCATCCAGTACATCGCCGGGTTTGGTTTCGAACAAACGAAGAAGCCTTGCATCGGAAAACCTGCTATTGCCCTCCAGCACGATCCGCCCAATCTCGACGCGTTCACCTTCGTGGATGTAAATATCGATATTCGCATAAGACGAGTCTGAATCATAATGTACGACGGAGCTGTCTATTTTCGCAAAGAGGAAGCCGTTACGTTTGTAGCTTTCCCTGATTGAGATGAGGTCGAGATCGAGCTGTGATGGTATAAAATCTTTGTCCTCCTTTAGCACCATAAAATTGAAGAGGTCACCTTTATTGAAGAATTTATTTCCATGGAAATCTATTCCGGTGATCTTTGCCTGTGAGTAGATATGTGGACAGGAAAGCAAAAAAATGGCTGATATTAGCAGGAATCGGTGCTTCATCTTCATAAAATATCTATCCTTATAATTAATATAAAATAAAAAAGGTTTCCTCAAATAAAAGAGGAAACCCAAGCATAACTTAAGGGAGGTTTTACTAGATTAAAAGAACGAAAACTTCATTTTTAAACTCCCAAAGTAAGTGAAGATGAAGTGAGAGATTGAGTAAGTTCAGTGTTTTCTCTCAATTCCTAACTACCATTAATATAATGGAGTTAGTATGAACACCTAATAACTTACTTAAAATAATTGATATAAACAAGCGTAAAAACAAAAAAATTTGCTCTAAAAAAAGAAGTCGAAAAGTTAGGATTTTAGCTCTTTTCGGCGCTTAATAATGGATAAAAGGAAGCCAAGTACCATAATAACAGTACCCGACCATAGGATATTAATGAAAGGTTTTATTGATGCAGTTAAGACAAGTGATTCGGTTTCAGTAGAATTATTCTCTTTTTCGGTATCATTTACTACAGCAATGGTCGCTGTCGCACCGTCTTCTGCGCCGGGGTCATTTACATTCATCTTTACCAGGTAAAAGTGAATGTGATCAACGCCTGACATCGATGCAGTTTTGTATTCGGGGGTTCCGTTAGTGTATTTTACCTCAGGCATTATTGTCTCGGTGAACTTTCCATCGGATACTTTTATTTTTCCGCCCACGGTAAAGTTACCGCTTTGAACTTCAGCACCGCCCATTTGAATACCGCCAAAATCAAAATCGATAAACTCGACGTCCATACCACCGATCTTTTTTGTTTCACCTTTATGAAACTCATAAAGATCTTCCTGCTTGAACGCTTCCGGCTCAACAAGACCCATCGGCGACAGGTAAAGATCCCGCGTGAAAAGATTTGCAATGTCGGGGTTCTTCATTACGCCATTGGAGAACTTGCTGAAATACATAATGGGCTGGAGCAGGAACTGTTTACCGTCCTTTTCCACCATCACGTTGAAGTGATATTTGGTGTCGGTTTGATTATTAGGATCGTCGAACTCGGTCGCGCCAAGATAAGTAAGCCTGTAGCCAAATGCATCTGCAGGTTGATTTAGCGGGAGCGTGATATTAACCTCTTCGCTGTAACGTGAAGATGCTATCACTCCAAGGAATAAGAGCGCTATTCCAATATGGGCTGTGAATGCTCCGCTTACGCCTTTCTTTTTCATGATGCGGTTCACAAGGAATTCGCCGTTGACGAAGAACGCGAACAAGGCGGCGAGCGCGAAAAGTCCAAATAGAAAATCCTGAACGCCGATTATAACAAGACCAACTGTTACTATAACAGCTAGCAACAACGGGAATAACAACTCACGGAAGAAATTCTTTTCGTCGGTGGTCTTCCATTTTAAAAGGATGCTGATACCATTTATGAAAGCGATCAGAATTGCAATGGGCAGGTTCATCCTATTGTAAAAATCCTGGTCAATGGTACCGGATTTAAGTATGGGCCAGCTTGTTCCCGCAAAGACCACAATTGCCGCGGCACATAAGGTCAGAGAACCAACAAAGAGCGCTGATTCACGGGTAAGAAGGTGACTCTCGCCTTTAGACAAAGCTTTCAATTCTTTGAACCGGTACGCAAACGCAATAATAGAGATAAGGATAAACACACCAATGAACGCAAGAAGCGACCAATAGACCATCCATCCCGGATCAACGAAAGAGTGTACGGAAGAATCGCCAAGGATACCGCTTCGCGTAAGGAACGTCGAATAAAGTACCAGCAAATATGCCAGGATACATAAAACGAGGTTAGTCTTTTTATATCCGCCGGTCCTCTTCTGCGCAAGGAAAGTATGAATTGCCGCAACGATGACTATCCATGGGATAAGTGAAGAATTCTCTACAGGATCCCATGCCCAGTAACCGCCCCACCCCAGCACGCCATACGCCCAGTAACCGCCCATCATGATGCCAAGACCAAGTATTCCGCCCGCAAATAAAAGCCATGGCATTGAAAACTTGATCCAATCATCATATTTATTCTGCATCAGGGTCGCAATGGCAAAACAGAATGGTACAGACATAGCGGAAAAACCTGTGAACAGCGTCGGAGGATGTATCTGCATCCAGAAATTCTGCAGAAGCGGATTAAGTCCCCTGCCGTCAGGAGGAATGTACCCGAGCGGGACTTCAGGAAATGATTCCCAGACATAATTGAAAGGAGACTTCAATATCAATATAAAAGTAAGGAAAGCAAGTATAAGACTAAATACGCTCATTACCTGAGGCTCCATCCTGTCACCTTTTCGGACGTAATTCAGCAAAAAGAGCCCTATAACAGAAGTGAGAAGCGTCCACAGCATGAAGCTTCCCTCCTGCCCGGAATAAAATGTGGACATAAGAAGACCAAGCCCAAGCTCACGGTTGCTCTGCTCCCATACGTAGGTAAACTGGAATTGATGAGTAAGGATATTATACATCTGGAAAGCAGAAATAGCGAGAACAAAGATCACGGAGGATATAAAGAAAATACGTGCGTACTTTATAAGTTTATCTTTTCCCCTGTGAACTGAAAAGAAGCTTATCCCAGAGGTTACCGCGAGTGTAAAAGCTATATATACAAGTATCTTTCCTATCATAAAACTATAAACAGTTAATTCTCCCTTTCGAGTTTCTTTATTTTGGCATCAATCCTGTTCAATTGATAAAATATACCGAACCAGATTATCAGCACTATCACGAGTACTATATAAACATCATTTATGGATAGAAAATCGTATAGTGAATCGAACATTAGATTATATCCTTTTTGTTTTTTTCATAATTCAGTTTTTCAACCCGTACTTTTAGGTTATATATCCAGAAAAACAGGAGCGTAAAAGTAAATAACGATGTCAAAAAGATTGCCAGCATCTTACTATCCATATTTACTTTACCGGAAGAATTTACAATTGGGTCAGGGTGAAGCGACTCAACGATTCGAGGCATAATGAAAATAAAGAATGGTACAGTAACAAAGGCAATGATGGCATATACAGACGACAGTCTTGCCTTTCTATCAGGTGAGTCGATAGAGGATCTAAGCGCAAAGTAAGCACCGTAAATCAAAAGTAAGATGAATATCGATGTCTGTCTCGGATCCCAGTTCCAGAAAGATCCCCATGTGAACTTAGCCCAGACTGAGCCTGTCACGGTTGCCAGAATACAAAATACAAAGCCCATCTGCGCAGCCGAGGCGGCTTTGATGTCATTGATGATGTCCTTACTGCGGAGGTATTTTATGGAATATATCATCGACATAAAAAATGCGACTACCCCTATCCAGGACATCGGTACATGGAAATATAACACACGCGCGGTGTCTTTGAGGGCAGGCATGTAGGGGATCTCGACAAGGAATCCGGCAATAATGACACCCGTCATCAGTACGAATAAGACTATTCTGAATATAATATTCATATACTATATCTCCGTTTCGGGAACAGGCTTCCCCATTTGTTCGTATATTTCCTCAATCTTATCCTTGTTCACTTTCGCTTCCTCGTTAGCCGGATCGAGCTTCAATACAATCCTGAAATATTTTAACGCAGATTTATACTTGTCTTTGGGCGGAAGTTGGGCATCATACATCAGGTACATTGCAGTCTCCATACATTTCTTTTCGGCAGAACTCTTTGAGTTATCAGTGGGTGTTTCTTTGTACTTAGCGTACTCAAAATCTGCTTCCTTCATCAATCTACCGGCGTCCTGATCGCCTTCCGAATCAAAACTATGCGGGGTATTCTTGTCTCCCGACGGCATCTCCTGCTTATCCTGTGTATTACATGAGAAAAATAGAAAAACGAAGAGGATAAAAACTACCGGATAAATTTTAAAACGCATAATGTTGATTTATACAAAAATTACGAATTACATAATTATATGAAACACAAAGCGGATTCTCTAATTAATCTTCCCAGATAAAACTAAAAAGCAAGACAGATGTGGTCAAGACAACAATAGAATATGAAATAAGGATCAGGAGCTCGCCGGAAATCGCCCCCAGAGAAGCTCCGTAACTTGCTAATTTCGATGCATTTATAACCGATAACAGTAAGGGTAATAGTATGGGAAATGATAATACAGGATATAATGTACCCTTTGAATCAGCTTTTGCTATAATAGAAGCAATGACAGTAGAAGATACAACCAGCCCGAAATTTCCAAGTATAAGGACGACAACAAAGGAGAGGATATTCTGTATCTCAAAATCCATGATCGCTATAAATAGAAGGATCACCATTAAATTCAGCGCGAAACTCAGCACAAGGTTGTATAGAAATTTTCCAAGGAATATGTCGGTGGGTTTAGCAGATAGCTTAAGTGCGAATGAGGTTTCCTTATCCTCTTCCTTCACAAAGGTTCTCGAAAGACCGCCTGATGAAGCGAAAAAGATAACAACCCACAGCAGACCATTCAATATATCCTTCTCAACTTTTTCATCACCAACAGCGAATCGTATGATTGATATTGTTACAAGCACGAACATAATGAGCGCGTTAATGACATAGCGCATCCTAAGCTCAGAGCGAAGGTCTTTTTTAAAGATCAATATTGCCGAGCTAAATCCTTTCATCTGTAATCTTCGACGTTAATTTGTTTTTCACAAAGCGCGGCTTCTGCCGGATCATTTGTTGCTATTATCAAGATGCCCTTTTCTTTTTGTCGAGAAGCTATATTCACAACAACGTCCGACCCTTCCTTATCGAGATTGGTCGTTGGTTCGTCCAATAGTAGTACCGCCGGTTTTCCTATCTGTGCAAAGCAAAGTTTAAGCCTCTGTTTCATGCCGGAAGAATAGTTTTTCATCGACTTATTTCTACTGTCATATATGCCGGCTTCTTTTAGAAGGGTTTCGATCCGAGAGGCTTCACCGCCTTTTAAGGAAGAAAAAAACTCCAAATTTTCTTGTCCTGTTAGTTCGTCATACAGGTTTAGATAAGGCGCCGCCATACCCATATATGAATAGTGGTCATCAGCCGGAATTTCCTTTTCTCCGGAATATAATGCTACTTTTCCGCGTGCGGGATGAATGAGATTTGCAATAACTTTAAGCAGTGTGGATTTTCCTGATCCGTTTTTTCCGGTAATGGCAAGGGAGCTTCCCGGAGGCAGCTCAATAGTAATTCCTTTAAAAAGGGTTTTCCCGTAGAATGAGTGGGCGAGGTTTTCACATTTGAGTAATAGTGGGTTCATTATCCCCCATTTCGGTTTAATGAACTATGCCGTGTTTTTCACTAAGCCTTTGTTCTCTTCTTCTAAGAGCCTGTTCGTATCTTCTCTTTTCTTCTTCGGACTCAGGTACTATAGGTGGTACGGGTTGAGGTTTCATTGTTTCCCTGTTGATGCTTACGAAAGTAAGATAAGCGCTATTAGAGTGCAATATTTCGCCTGTCATAAAATTCTCAATCTCCACTTTGACACCAACCTCCATGGAAGTGCTGAAAGCCCTATTTACAGATGCTTTAAGAAGAACAATGTCGCCGAGTTTTATCGGGTGATGAAAGTTCAGGTTATCTACTGCAGCTGTTACGGCAACACTATTACAATGACGGGATGCAGAAAGTGCGGCGGCAATATCAATCCAGTGCATTAGCCTACCACCGAGAAGATTGCCAAGTATGTTTGTGTCATTCGGTAAAACAAGCTCAATCTTTTGAACTTGTGAAGCTTTTACTGTTTTAATTTTAGTTTCCATCTGTTAGTGGAATCCTGCTTTTGATTGTGCTAACTCTGCCCATGTAAGGACTTGAGCTGAATTTCTCTTCAAATCTTATGATCTCTTTTCTTGCGTCTTCGTATTTTTTCCTATCCGAGAGAATAACGATCTTTTCATATAACGCATCATCAGCAAAATCGGAATCGAAGTACTCATTTAATATCTCGTCGTAATAAATAATTGCCGCTTTATAATCATCCATTTTCTTATAAACCTCAGCGCTCATAAATAACTTTTCTGCAAGTTTATCTCTCAGAGCGTCGATCTTTGCCTCAGCATCAGGCGCAAGCGTACTGTTCGGGTATAACTCAAGGAACAGCTGGAAGCTTGTGATCGCATACCTGGTATAGGTCTGATCGAGGTCATATACGGGAGAAAGGCTATAGTAGCACATGGCTACATCGTATCTTGCCTGCTCGCTAAATTCACTCGTGGGATAATTTTTCAGGAAATAATCAAACTCGTATGCAGCAAGGATATATTCGCCGCGCTTATAGTAGCTCATCGCAAGATAGTATTGCGCTTTATCAACTATTTTACTGCCTGAAAACTTTATCTTAATGTATGAAAAATCCTGGATTGCCTGCTGATAATCTTTCTTGTCGTAATTTCCTTTCGCTATATAAAAGGCTCTTTCGGGATCATCTGTATTTATGTCTGTCTTATCAGCAGATGAACATGAGTATAAAGTAAGTGAGAACATCAACAAAACAAATATACGCATCATGCTAAGCATCCGTGTTGCGTGAATATTTCTATTTATCAAATTGCCGGTTATTTTAAATTAAACTCTATTCGCTTCTTATTACAAAGAATAAAACAATTGTTATCACAGAGGCTCCCAGTAGTATTATTGGGAGTAGATATTTACCCATAAAACTCTCTTCAGGAAGAGATCCCTTTAAAAATCCGTAATTCCCTGACTCTACTCTATTGAGATCGTCAAGCTTGAAATTATCTTTTGAGGATTCTGTTATCTTTTCCGAATAAAGAACTGTGCCGTCATCTTTTCTAACGAGGCTCACATAATATGAAACAGATATCTCCCTGTCTACCGTTTTGTCACCGAGAACCTTTGAAGTACTTATATTCTTATAACGGGTATTTAACTTGATGCTGTCTATCCTTACATCAGCGAATACACTGTCGTAGCCGGACCCATACACCATATTATACCTATTAAACCTCTGCCTCAGCTTCGCAAGGATGTAATCATCACCGTCGAGAGCATCACCGAGATTTACCTCGTAAAGATTATCACTGCCGGCAAGTACGATCCGGTTTTCGAGCTCATCAAAGGTTTTATTAACGATATTGTCGTATACCTCGATATTTCTAACAAGAGAACTCTGTGAAAAAACAAAGAACGGTATTAAAAAAGTAAAAGCTATTAATGATAAAATAAGTTTCATTTCATAACCCGTCTGACTCTAGATTATACTAACTATATATACCTCTTAGTTTCAATACAGATGAAACTTTCTGGATCGCATAGACATATGAGGCAAGCCTCAATGTAGTATTATATTTTTCTGCCGTTGCATACACTTTATTGAATGCCTCGGTCATCATCCTGTTTAATCTTGTATTTACCTCGTTCTCTGTCCAGAAATATGCCTGTCTGTCCTGAACCCACTCGAAATAGGAAACGATCACACCGCCTGAATTTGCCAGTATATCAGGGATAACCATTACACCTTTCTTTTCGAGGATCTCGTCGGCATCTGCGGCTGTAGGACCATTCGCACCTTCAACGATCAGCTTTGCTTTAATTTTATCTGCGTTTTCTGCAGTGATCTGATCACCGCTTGCGGCAGGAATAAGTATATCTACATCGAGCTCTAGAAGTTCTTCATTGGTAATATTGGATCCGAAGTTACCTCCTTCAAGAACCTTGTGCTGCGCACAATGTTCGATAGCGAGGTCTACGTCGATTCCATTTTTATCATAGTATCCCCCTGATATATCGCTCACCGCAACAATCCTTACTCCTTTTTCTCTTAGAAGCGCGGCGCTCACCGAACCTACATTACCAAATCCCTGAATAGCGCATGTAGTTTCCTGCGGTTTTAATCCAAGCTTTTCGAGCGCAGCTAGGGTAGCTATCATTACACCTCTGCCTGTTGCTTCTCTTCTGCCAAGCGAACCGCCGATTATGGTTGGCTTACCTGTGACCACTCCGGTTACGGTAGTTCTCATATGCATGCTGTAGGTATCCATTATCCATGCCATCACCTGCTCGTTAGTATTCATATCCGGAGCGGGTATGTCGGTATCAGGTCCGAATATTTCCAGCATGTTCGCTGTGTACCTTCTTGTTAACCTCTCGAGCTCTGCCATAGAGAGCTTGCTGGGATCACATTTCACTGCGCCTTTAGCGCCGCCGAACGGAAGGTTAGCAATTGCGCACTTCCATGTCATCCATGATGAGAGAGCTTTCACTTCATGTATATCAACATCAGGCGCGTATCTTATACCGCCTTTAGAAGGACCGAGTATATTATCATGAATAACTCTGTATCCTTCAAAAACCTCGATCTTACCGTTATCCATAGTAACGGGGATAGAAACAATAACCTGTTTGACAGGATGTTTCAAATAATTATAAAGCCCTTCTTCCAGATTGCACATTGCAGCAGCTTTGTCAAACCTGACAAGCATCGATTCAAAAGGATTCGGCTGGTCTTTACGGTAAGGAGCGGGCTCTTTGTATATTGAGGACATATTGTTTTATGAGAACTTTAAAATTTTTTGCAAATTCAAAATTAACACAACCCGTTGCATTTATCAAGTTACTAAATCTTATAAAATCCCATACTTTTAGCTTGTAATCTCTTGATTTTCAATAATTCAGGGGATTTTATAAATTGAATATAAAAATCAAATAAAGTATTTTGAAAACTATAAGATAAGTATTGCATCGGGCAAAAATAATAATGGAATTATGAAATACCTTCCAATAATCCTTTTTTTAGGAGCTTCACTTACATTAACGTCCTGCGGAAAAGAAGAAGACGGAGATTACAAACCGCCTCAAGAATATTCCGCCGACAAAGAAAAGGAGCTCCAGGAAAGAGAAGAATTTCTCAGATTAAAGGAGGAGGAATTGCGAAAAAGGGAACAGATGCTCGATTCAACCGGTGTTAAAACGGATACATCATCAAAAGAGCAGAAAAAAGATTCAGTAAAAACGGAAGAAAAGAAAAAAGAAGAGAAGAAAGAGGACGTTCAAAAGGAAAAAGAACTTAACACACGGCTTGACAACCCAAAAGCTACCATAGATGATTACCTGGAATATATAAAGCGTGGCACAGAGGGTGGAGACTTCGACAAAAACATGTCGGAAGCGAGCAAACTTTGGAGTAACCGTTCCGTAAACGTTTTCAAGAAGAATTATAAAGATACCGATAAGTTTATAATTGAGTCAGATCCAAAGGTAATATCAAATGATAACAAAACGGCAAAGGTGATGGTCAATTTGAAAACAGTTAATAAGAGCGGAGGAGAAGAAGTGATGTCGGTTACATATATACTAGAACCCGACAGCAAAGGCAAGTGGAAGATCAAAGGCAACACACTGGTAAAGAAACAATAACTAACCATATAAAATACATTTCCAATACATGAGTATTCTTGTAAACAAAAAGACTAAAGTACTGGTGCAGGGCATCACGGGCTCCGAAGGTTCATTCCATGCGGGACAGATGATAGATTACGGCACTAATGTAGTAGCAGGTGTAACGCCCGGAAAGGGCGGTGAAAAATTTCAAAACAAAGTACCGATATTTAATACAGTAAAAGACGCTGTAGAAGCAACAGGAGCAGATGTCTCGGTTATTTTTGTACCGGCACCCTTTGCCGCAGATGCGCTGATAGAGGCTGTAGATGCTGGGATAAGACTGATAGTCTGTATTACCGAGGGCATCCCAACCGAGGACATGATAAAAGTTTATAACCATGTCGAGAATGCCAAAAAGAACGGACACGAAGTAAGGTTTATTGGTCCAAACTGCCCGGGAATAATAACTCCCGGTGAATGCAAGATAGGAATAATGCCGGGCTTTATACATAAAAAAGGCAGAGTAGGTGTTATTTCCCGAAGCGGGACACTTACATATGAAGCTGTGGATCAGCTCACAAAAGCAGGTCTCGGTCAATCCACATGTATCGGGATCGGTGGGGATCCGGTGATCGGGACCAGATTCATCGATGCAGTGAAATTATTCAATGACGACCCAAATACCGACGCGATAATGATGATAGGTGAGATCGGGGGTAGTGCGGAAGAAGAGGCTGCAATGTGGATAAAGAAGAATTCCAAAAAACCCGTGGTTGGATTTATCGCAGGACGTACGGCTCCTCCCGGAAGAAGGATGGGTCATGCGGGCGCTATCATATCCGGCGGAAAAGGAACTGCATCGGAAAAGATCCGGGTAATGAAAAATTCGGGTATAACTGTCGTAGACTCCCCTGCCGATATAGGTTCTATGGTACTAAAGGTGCTGAGCAAGGGAAAGAAAACAGCTTCAAAGTCATCAGCGAAAAAGAAATCAGCAAAAAAGGTTGCTAAGAAAACAGCTACGAAGAAGACAAAGAAAGCGGTTAAAAAGTCTGCGCCGAAGAAGAAGATAGCTAAGAAAAAGTCTGCGCCGAAGAAGAAAGTCGTAAAGAAGAAGAGTAGTTCACGTAAGAGAAGGTAATTGACGACCATAAGAATAAATAATGCCAAGTTCTTTGCTTTTCACGGTGTGCTGGAATATGAAAGGAAGTATGGCAACCAGTTCGAAATAGACATAGAGATGGAATGCGACATTGACGGCATTTCGGATGATCTAAATGAGACGGTCGATTACCTTTCAGTATATAACGAAGTAAAGAAAAATTTCGAAAGCAGGACATCCAACCTTATAGAAACGGCTAACAGGGAAATCGGTGAGCTAATCCTGGAAAAATTTCCCAAGGTCATGAAGGTAAAGGTCAGCATAAGAAAACCAGATGCCCCTCTCGGCATCATTGATTCGGTCGAGATAGAAAAAACATACGAAAGAAATTAATTTATATGAGAGTCTTCTTAGGGCTTGGCTCCAATGTAGGAGACAGGCTAAAATTCATCGAGCTTGCCATTGAAAGGATCGGCGCGATAGAGGGAGTTGAATTGACAAAGAAGGCATCGGTATATGAAACAGAACCCTGGGGTGTACAAGACCAGGGATTTTTTTTAAATTCAGCTGTGGAAATAGAAACTTCCCTGACAGCCGAAGAACTTCACAAGGAAATTAAAACTATCGAGCAGGACCTTGGCAGAGAAAACCGGGGCAAATGGGAACAGAGGGAGATAGACATTGACCTCCTCTTTTATGGCGATGAAATAATCGACACAGATACTTTAAAGATCCCCCATAACCGTATCGAGGATAGAAGATTTGTACTGGTCCCGCTTGCAGAGTTAGATGCAGGATTTGTTCATCCGGTATTAAAAAAAAACATTGCAGAATTATTGAGCGAAACATCTGATAATCTTGAAGTTTCCAAATTAACCGAAAATGTTCAGGAAAAGCTTGGAGAATAAAGAAGTAAAGTATATTGCTGTAGAGGGAGTTATTGGAGCCGGAAAGACTTCGCTTGCAAAAAAGCTTTCCGAGCGACTTAATGCCCAGCTTATTCTCGAAGAATTCGAAGACAATCCCTTCCTTAAAGATTTTTACGATGATCCAAAGAAATTCGCTTTTTATACTCAGATGTACTTCCTATTGAAGAGGTATAAGCAACTACAGGAAGTTTCACAGGAGACGCTTTTTCATGAATATACTGTTTCGGATTATATTTTTGAAAAGGACAGGATATTTGCTTACCTGAACCTTAATGATGAAGATTTGAAAATATATGAATTACTCGCGAACCAGATACAAAAGAACATAACTCCGCCAGATCTGATAATTTACCTTCAATCGACTCCGGAAAGGCTTTTCGCGAACATCAGGCACAGGGATCGCGAGGAAGAGCGTCCTATGGCACAGGAGTATCTGGAAAAGCTGAATGAGGCATATAATTATTTCTTTTTTAGATATAAAGCTTCAAAAGTAATGATAGTGAATTCGACCGAGATCGACTTTGTGAACAACAACGACGATTTCGAAAATCTTATAGCGGAAATATTAAAACCGGCACATTCCTCGATGGAATATTATGACCCGGTTCAAAAACGAATAGCAAAATAGAAAGGATATACGATGTTAAGGTTTATTTTAATACTGGTTGCTTTTTATGCAGTACTGTTTTTTTTGAGAGTATTCTTCAAATCCTATAGAAAATATAAACCGAACCTATTCGGATATAAGCCACAACAACGAAACGATGATGTAAACCGATACCATGGGTACGATAGGGAAAAAGCCGTAAACGCAGAATTTGAAGAAATAAAATAATTCCAGGTGTTACTCGGTACTCTAAGATTAATATTAAAAGCCCGCCCACTCACTGCCGGCGATATAGATCATCAAAACGTACGCAATATACTTATCGTTCGTCAGCACAATCAATTAGGAGATATGCTCTGCTCTGTACCTCTGTTCGCTTCCCTGAGAAAAAAATTTCCCGAGGCACATATAACTCTTGTAGCATCTCCTATAAATTACGAGATCCTTTTCAGCGATATAAATCCATACATAGATGAGGTTATTACTTATGATAAATCGGGTCCCGGATCTATAAGAAAATTCTTAAAGAAGCTCAGGCAAAGGAGGTACCAGATAGGTATCGTACCGTCGACGGTATCTCTCTCACGCACCTCACATATTATAAATGCTTTATCAAGAGCAAAGGTAAAAGTCGGCGTAAAGAGCATCGACGGGAAAAAGAATGAGTCGGAATATATGCTCAATATAAAGTCGGATTTTAACTGGATCGAGAAGAAACTTCATCAAATAGAAAGAAACCTGGATATTGGAAGGCAGATAGGATGTGATCTGGATCCGGAGGACAGAAGGATAAAGATAGCGCTCTGTGATGATGAACTTAGATTTGCCGAGGAATATGTAAATAAAAACTTTCCCGATAAAAATCGCCCTGTTATCTCGTTTCATCCGGGAGCAGGCAAAGTTCCAAACCGATGGAGTGTGGATAATTTCGTAAGCGTTGCGGAAAGATTGTATAAAGCGTTCAACAATTATATATTAATAACGAGCGGCAAAATAGACGAGTCCGTAACATCCGAAATGAAGAACAAGCTTGAAAAATTGGGAATAGAAAGCGTGGTATTAAAAGATACGCCTGTAAGGAAAGTAGGAGCGGTAATCAAATTGACAGACTTGTACATTACAAACGATACGGGTGTAATGCACGTAGCAGAGGGAGTCGATGCAAAGATAGTTTCGCTTTTCGGTCCCACTCATTCATACGAATGGGCACCAAAAGGGAAATATAACATTCCAATACAATCCAAGAACGATAACATTAATGATATAACCGTCGATGAAGTTTATAATGCCTCAGTTGATATAATGAACTCAGTCAGAAACAAAATGGAAGCAAAATGAAAGTAGGCGATAGACTGGCTGCTATGGATCTCGGCACAAACTCGTTCCACCTCGTTGTGGCAGAAGTAGCGGGTATGGATCGCTTTAACGTGCTCACTCGTGACAAGGAAGTAGTACGCCTAGGCACTACACATAAGGATATGAAGCACATTACGCCTGAAGCAATGGAACGCGCATTGACGGCATTAAAAAGATTCAAACAGGTGGCAGATTCATTTAACGCGAAAATAAGGGCGGTAGCCACAAGCGCAACCCGGGAGGCAAAAAACCGCGAAGAGTTTATTCTCCGCGCCTATGAGGAAACCGGTATCGAAATAGAAGTGATATCCGGTTACGAAGAGGGACGTCTGATCTATTTAGGAGTAATGCAGGCCTTAAACGTATATGACAAGAAGATCCTCCTAATAGATATCGGCGGCGGAAGCACGGAATTCTTTCTTTGTCATAAAGGGAACATAGTCGCCGGGTTGAGTCAGAAGCTCGGAGCGGTTAGGCTCACGAATAAGTTCTTCAAAGGTGACAAGATCAAGGAGAGTGTGGTAGAAGAAGCACGAGAGTTTATAAAAGGAGAGATAAATCCTATACAAAGAGAGTTTGCCGGGCACAAGTTTGATATGGCTGTAGGCACATCGGGTACGATGACTAGTGTAGGACTGATGATACTTAAAGAAGAAAACCCTGATGCCGATAAAGAATTTAATCTTAATAATTTCACATATGACCGGGATTCCTTTTTTAATTTGCTTAAGATCATACTAAAATGCGGGACAACAGAGAAGATAAAAGAAATACCGGGAATGGACGAAAGTCGTGCCGATATCATTGTCGCAGGAGTACTAATACTGGAGCAGGTCTTTGAGGAACTCAATGTGAAAAAGATCACGCTCTCAAGTTTTGCCCTCAGGGAAGGTATTCTCCTTGATACAATACAAGAGGAACTTAGCGGTGATCATCGGGGTCATTTGGATAATGTAAAAGCTAAAAGCGTATTTCACCTTGCAGAAAATTCTAACTTCGATAAAGCACACTCAGTCCAAGTGGCTAAACTTGCCGGATTGATATTCGATACCGTAAAGGATAAACTTAAACTCACTGAAAAAGAGAAAGAATATTTAGAAGCAGCATCCATATTGCATGACATAGGATATCATATATCACATTCAAAACATCATAAACATTCGTATTATCTGATCCGGAATGCTGAGATGCTTGGTTTTAATGACCGGGAAATAGAGATAATCTCGAACATTGCGCGCTATCACAGAAAGTCGCATCCAAAACCATCTCACTATACCTACAATAAATTGAAGGATAACGACAAAAGGATCGTCCGATTATTAGCGGGCATATTGAGAATAGCTGATGGGCTGGACAGAAGCCACAGGGCGCTTATTACTGATCCGCAGATCTCGTTAAATAAAAACAAACTCACTATCTCAATCAACGTTGATGACGGTATAAGCCCCGATCTTGAGCTTTGGGGAGCTGATAGGAAAAAAGCTCTCTTTGAGGAAGCAACGGGTTATGAAGTCGAAATAATAAACTAACTTCTCTTCTTTTTAGACTCCCTTATCTTTTTATAATCTATCTCTTCTTTGTTGTTAAATGCCTTTATCCCCTCTCGTACCTCTTCGGAAACATTATGCAGTGAGAGCCAATCGCGCGCATGTCCTATGGTTGTATGCCATGAAAGGTCCCTCCAGAAGTTTAATTGCTGTTTAGTATATCTGAGACATTCGGGAAGTTTGTTGAAAAGCTTTTCAGCCATAATGTCGACGGCTTCGTCCAGCTTTTCATAAGGAACTACCTGATTTATCCAGCCCCATTCCAACGCCTTCTGAGCAGAAACACGCTCACAAAGAAAGAGAATTTCCCTTGCACGCCTGTCGCCCACGATCAAAGGAAGGAACTGTGTCGCGCCGGCTGCCGCAACGCTTCCTCGTGCAGCGCCAACCTGCCCTAGCTCGGCATGTTCCGCTGCGATAGCAAGGTCACAGCTGATATTTAGCTCATTACCTCCGCCGACAACGAGCCCGTTAAGCCGCGCAATAGTGGGTTTGCCGAGATTGCGCATAAGCTCGTGAAGCGCGATAAACTCCGCCATCCATTTATAATAATCGGTTGGGTTGCCGAGAAAATACTCTTCCTGTTCCTGCAGATCCGCACCGGTAGAAAATGCACGTTTACCTGCTCCGGTTAAGACAACCACTGCTATATCATCATCCCAGGCAGAATCTTTGAAGGCGGTTATCATCTCCTGTATGGTTTCCAGGTTCACACAATTGAGTTTTTCCTCTCTGTTTATAGTAATGGTAGCTTTGTATCCTGTTTTGTCGTATATGATGTTTTTAAAACCCGGGTCGCCTTTAATAAAGGATTTGTATTTTTCTGACATACTGTTTATTTGATTTACAATAAAATAACATTAATAATAGATTTTTTTTAGGCATAAAGTGGATTCCGGTTTGTTTGTGATTGACAATTAAAAATTTATTTTCTAATATTAATTAACAAAGGGATTAGCTTTATATAAAGGCAGGGCTATAAATTTAAATTCCAAATGGAATGAAACAGATAATTTATATCCCTGCTATTTTTTTGTGTAAAATTAATCTACCACAATGAAAAAGTTAACCAAAATTCTATTCACAATTGTAATTTTATTTTCTGCCTGCCATTTGAATTCACAAACCCAATACAAATGGTTTCCACTTTTGAATTCACCATATAATATTGCCCGATCGGAAGATATTTTCTTTATTGATCCAAATACGGGATGGATCGCGAGATCGATAGATTCTAATAATATACAACTACCCAACATTTATAAAACTACGGATGCAGGTAATTCATGGGTCAACTTATCAGATACCAATATAGGATACCCAAGATGTATCGGTTTTGCAAATGCCCAGACAGGCTGGATTGGAACTTACCTTGTTTTCCGGGATACGATAGGGATCTATAAAACCACAGACGGTGGTGAAAGCTGGTTTCCACAGCTTGTTGGAAGCGTAGCAGATTCGTTTGGTGTTTGCGGAATGAAGGTTCTCGATGAAAATCACGTCTTTGCATGCGGGAGGTGGTACGCTCCGGCAAAATTTTATAAAACGACTAACGGAGGTGAGAACTGGACAGTGAAAGATATGTCTGCATACGCAACAAGGTTAATTGACTGCTACTTCATTACTCCTGATTCCGGCTTTATTGTAGGAGGGTTAGGAACATATTCCGCTGGAAGAGGAGTTGTTCTATTCACTTCCGATGGAGGAGAAAACTGGGTTACAAGAATAACAACTGCTAACACAGGACAATGGGGATGGAAGATCTCATTCCCCTCGAGTGATACCGGTTATGTCTCCCTGGAAAAATCAGGCGGTGTTGGAGGATTTTCTTATTTTCTAAAATCCACAAACGGAGGTGAGAACTGGCAAGAATTAAAATTCAATAATGCTCCCCTCGATGAAGAAGGAATGGGATTTGTAAACGGAAATACAGGCTGGATAGGAGGATGGTGGATGTACACTTACAAATCTACAAATGGGGGTTTTTCCTGGCAACAGGATCCCTGGGGGTATAATGTGAATCGTTTCAGATTTTTCAGTGATACACTTGGATATGCTGTAGGACAGCGCGTTTATAAATATATGCGCGACACTACCATTGGCATATCAACGATTTCAACTGAAATACCAACTAGACCCGATTTGAGTCAAAACTTTCCCAACCCATTCAATCCATCAACAACAATACGATTCCAGGTTCTGGATTATGAGGATACAAAGCTTTCCGTATTTGATGCACTGGGTAGAGAGGTAGCCGTGCTTGTTAATGAAAAGTTATATCCGGGATATTATGAATATAAATTCGACGCAGCCGGGTTACACAGTGGTGTTTATTTCTATAAAATAGAAACCTTACGTTACACAGAAACAAAGAAAATGATCTTGCTTAAATAGTCTTTGGTTAGTAATTGAGGGTAATTAATGTGAAAGCCTCCTCTACCAGGGGGCTTTTATATTTTCTTTAACATTAAAAGGAAACGCGATTGAATACCTTCCGCCTCTTTCTCCGTTGGAGCTTCGGTGATTATTCTTATTATTGGTTCAGTATTAGATTTCCTTAAATGTATCCAGTAACCGGGAAAATCAAGCTTCACACCGTCGGTTAATGTTATCCTGCAGTCCTCTTTCTTGTATTTCTCCACAACTTTTTTGAGTATTCCATCGGGGTCTTTAACATTTTCCATCTTGTCCTTTGTAATATGGTATTGCGGGAGTTCCTTTTTTTTGTAATCGCTAACCTTTCCTTTGTGGTCTGCAAATTCAGATAATACCAGCGCAATCCCGACCATTGCATCCCTGCCATAGTGTAGCGCCGGGAGGATCACTCCTCCGCTTCCTTCGCCGCCCGCCACGGAACCGTTGCTCTGCATTTTCTTTACAACGTTTATCTCGCCGACCGGACTTCGATACACCTTAGCACCGTACCGCATGGCAACGTCTTCCACCGCCCTAGTAGTAGAAAGATTTACTGTAACACTTTGCTTTGATTTTGGTGAATTCTTTAAAACATAATTTACGACCGTCGCAATGGTATTCTCTTCGCCATATGGCTTACCTTTATCAGTTATTAGGACCAGTCTGTCGGCATCCGGATCAACCGAAATACCCAGGTCTGCCTTATGCGACTTAACGGCATTGCACAATGCTTTTAAATTATGTGGAAGGGGCTCCGGCATGTGCGGGAATACACCGCTTCCGTCACAATATAATGGAATAACCTTGCATCCAAGCTTTCGCAGTAATTTAGGGACGATCTCAGAACCCGACGCATTGACAGCATCGACAACAACCTTTAGTTTACGTTTACTTATTTTTTTAGCGTTGAGCAGTCTCAGTTTAAGCACTTTCGCAATATGCCTGTCAGTCCATCCTTTTTCATATATCAGTGACCCAATATTATCTATGTCGGCATATTTGAAATTTCCTTTTTCAGCTACAGAAAGGAATTTACCCACCTGTTTCACGTCAAGAAAAGTACCGTCAGGGTTGAGAAATTTTAATCCGTTCCATATCTGGGGATTATGAGAAGCTGTGATAGAGATACCTCCGGCGGCTTTTGAATCTTCTGTAGCGATCTGTACAGTTGGAGTTGGGGCTATACCGATATCAACTGCATCGAAACCACTCATACGGAGGACGGACACAACTACAGACTGAACCACATCACCGTGTAGCCTCCCGTCTCTTCCTACAATGATCTTATTTGATTTACCGGTCTTTCGGCAATACTCTGCAAAAGCAGATGTGTATTTGACTATGTTTTCGGGAGTGAGACTGTCACCAACTATTCCCCTAACTCCCGATACCGATGCTATTATTGGAGGCACTTTTAATTGAGATGTTTTTCTAGTTCTTTTAACTGCTCGATGGTGTTAATACCGGTAATTTCTATATTATTTTCTACAGGATACGCCCCGACTTTTTTAGACTTCTCATTCAGATATTTGAAGATGTCGGTAAGGTAATACTCACCCTGTGCATTATCGGTACTCAAACTATCCAGAGCATTCAGCAGTTCACTTGAGTCAATGAGATATATACCTGAATTTATTTCTTTTATCTGTTTCTGAATTTCGGAGGCATCTTTTTCTTCCACAACACCCGTTACATCCATATTAATATCTCTTACTACTCTGCCGTAACCGTGGGGGTCGTCGAAATATGCCGATATCATGCTCGCCTTGTTGCTATTCTCATAGTGAAATTCCAAAAATTCTGATATTGTCTCCGGTTTGAGGAGAGGCACATCCCCGGAAAGAATAAGCACGTCGCCTTTAAAATCTTTAAGGATGTCCCTTGCCTGCATAACAGCATGACCTGTCCCAAGTTGTTCATCCTGGTGCGCAAATGTGATCTTACCCATGCTATCCGGAAATTCCTCCTCGATGAAATCGATTACGGACTGCTTGTTATAACCTACTACGGCTATAACAAGATCGGAATTGATCTCGAGAGCAAGCTCTATGACGTATTGAATCATAGGTTTGCCGTCGAGTTCAAACATGACTTTGGATTTATTTGGATTCTTCATGCGGGTACCCTTTCCCGCAGCGAGAATTACTGTAGCCAGTTGTCTGGAAGCAAACATATATAAAAAAATCCCGGTTGAGTACGGGATAATTTACTAATAGTAATTAAAAATTAAAACTGTATTATTGATTCTATACCTCGATGACCTCAGGTTCTTTCTTAACGATCCTGTTGTGTTCATCCACAAACACAACCTTAGGCTTGTAACTTTCAAGTTCTTCATCTGAAAATACTCCGTATGCTATAAGAATTACCCTGTCACCAACCATGCCGAGCCTTGCCGCCGCCCCATTAAGACAGATCACACCGGAATTCCTCTCGCCTTCTATTACATAAGTTTCAAATCTATTTCCGTTATTGATATTTACTACCTGTATCTTTTCGTAAGGCAGGAGATTTGCTTCTTCCATGAGAGCTGAATCAAGTGTAAGGCTTCCCTCATAGTGCAATTCCGCCTGTGTAATTGTGGCTCTGTGTACTTTAGACTTACACATAAACCTATTCATTTGTTATATCCTCTAAATTAATTTTTAGTAAATAGTATATTATCTATCAATCTGGTATTGCCAAATTTTACTGCCGACGAGATAAGTATCTCTCCTTTATAACCACTAAAACTCTCAATATCGTCCAGTTCGTCATTATCCGTAACCGCAATGTATTGAATCGAACTAAGCGGAGCCTGTGTACTCAAATATCGTGTGATATACTCTATAATTTCCCTCGAATTTCTTGCTTTTCCGCCGAGAATGAGGTTTTTTGCCTCTCGCAAAGCATCACTTATTTCTGCCGCTTCCGCTTTTTGTCTGGAATCAAGATAAGAATTTCTGGAGCTCATTGCAAGACCGCTCTCTTCCCTGATAGTGTCGCAAACAACTATATTTACGCCGGTATTCATATCTTCGGCCATTCTCTTTATTACCAGCACCTGTTGGGCATCCTTCTGTCCAAAATATGCTTTATGCGGTTTTGTAATATTAAAGAGCTTTAATACAACAGTAGCTACTCCAATAAAATGCCCGGGGCGGAACTTCCCTTCAAGCTTCTCGGATATCGTTGTAACAACAACACTCGTGTGGTGTTTCTTTGTATACATTTCTTCATTGCCCGGAAAAAATACATAATCCGCTCCGGATTTTTCACACATCACATAATCACGCTCGAAGTCACGCGGATATTTATCGAGGTCCTCCCCTTTCAAAAACTGTGTTGGGTTTACATATATGCTCACTACAACGACATCATTCTCATGCCTTGCGCGCTCTATTAATGAAACATGACCCTTATGCAGATATCCCATAGTAGGAACAAAACCGATCGACCTGCCCCTGCATCTCTGAAACTCCGAGATCTCCTGCATGGATTTTACGTCGTTAATAACCTTCAAATCAATTTAATATAAGGTTTAATATCTGATCGAGCTTTTGCTTAAGATCTTTTCTCTCTACTATCAGATCCACAAACCCGTGCGTCAATAAAAATTCTGATCTCTGGAAACCCTTCGGAAGATCTTTTCCCGTTGCTTGCTTAATAACGCGAGGTCCGGCAAATCCTATCAGCGCTCCCGGCTCGGCAATATTAACGTCACCAAGCATAGCGTATGAAGCAGTAACACCACCGGTCGTCGGATCAACCATTACCGAAATGTAAGGGATCTTTTCTTCAGCCAGCTTTGCGAGCCTTGAACTTATCTTCGCCATCTGCATTAATGACAGCGCGCCTTCCATCATTCGAGCACCGCTGCTTGCAGAAATAATAATTAAAGGATTCCTTGATTTGATAGCTTTATCAACCGCCCTGCTGAGTTTTTCCCCAACAACACTTCCCATACTACCGCCGATGAACTTGAAATCCATACACCCTATTACAACGTCTCTTCCATTGATCTTTCCTGTTCCGGTCCTTACTGCATCGTAGAGGCTGGTTGACTCGATAGATGATTTGATCCTGTCCTTGTACTTCTTCGTATCTGTAAAGCCAAGCGGGTCGGTAGAAATCATTTTCTTATCCATCTCTCTGTACGATTTATCATCGAGCAGAAAACCAAAATACTCTTCACTGCCAATACGAAAATGATGATCACATTTCAGGCAGACAAAATAATTCGCTTCCCACTGTTTTTTATGCATAAGCTCGTTACACTCGGGGCATTTGACCCACTGACCGCCCGGTACATCCTTTTTGGGGGAATCGGTGGATATATTCTCCTTTGATCTTTTAAACCACGCCATTAATTTTTCTCCTTTACAAGAGGCTTAAATTCCTGCATATAGAAAGGCTCCGATGTGTTGATGTCGGAAAATTCACTCCTTTCTATTTTCTCCATAGTTAATTTTAACTGCTCCCGAATCGCGTTACCTTCCGCATTAATAACATCCATTCCTTTACTAACATCCTCAAAATTTTCACTAAAATCAATCTTTTCATTTATGACTATATCTTTCGTGCGTTTTAATATTACATCAAGTGTATCTGAAGCATAATCACCAATTCTCATTAATTTACCTTCATTTGTATAAACCGCATAATAAAACTCCCCGGTCCTCATTCCTGAGTAAATAACAGCAGCGTATTCGACTTGTGAACTATGCATACCCGCAATAATATCGAGAGTCACTATCTCAATCAGCTTAGCTCCGAGGGAAAAGCAAATACCCTTTGCAATAGCTGAACCTATTCTTAATCCCGTGAACGAGCCCGGTCCGTTAGAGAGGCTCACAACGTCGATATCTTTAAATGAAATATTTGCTTCGAGGTCCTTCCGTATTTCAAACATAAGTGAATCGGCATTCCTGGTTCCGGGAATTGCCCTTTCCAGGACGAGATCACCGTCACGGGCAAAACCATAGCTCGCGGTTTTTGAAGAACAATCGAGTAATAAGATATTCATTTCTCTCTTTTATTCGGGAAGTGTGATAAACCTTTTCTCTTCATCCTCTCCGTGTTCGAATCTCACTGTCCGTAATTTTCTGCCAAGGTAATCTTCCATCAGCTCACTCCACTCTATTAAGGTAATACTTTTACCGTCGAAATAATTATCCATTCCCAGCGAATCTATCTCCGCTGCCTTATTAAGCCTGTAAAGATCGAGATGATTAATTATTTGTTTCTTCCCTGTCACCGGGTCCGACCCTTCATACTGATTCGCAATAATGAACGTAGGACTGTTAACATCATCTTCGATCCCATAATAACTGCATATTCCTTTTACGAACTGTGTCTTTCCGCTTCCAAGCTCACCTTTCAGGCCGATTATCTCACCCGCTTTTAATTGCGTCGCAAATTCCTTCCCGAGAGCTGTTGTCTCTCCGGCACTTCCTGATAATGTCTTTGTCACGACTTCGATTCGAGCGTTATTACGGGAAGTATCACTTCCTCCAGAGATATTCCTCCGTGCTGAAATGTATCGTTATACATGTTCAAATATTTATGGTAATCGGTAGGATAAACAAAATAGTAATCTTCCTTAGCAATAATATAATTCACCATCCCGTTTCGTAGCGGAAGTTTATATCTTCCCGGGTTTGCAATGTGCATGCAGTGCTTGCTGTCAGCGTTCACGTTCCTGCCGTATTTATATCGCAGGTTAGGAGACGAATCCCTGTCGCCAAGCGCCTTCACGCCGTGCAGACAGCGGATGCTGCCGTGGTCCGTAGTTATTATGACCTTAACGTCGGGCTTTCCGGCAAGCTTTCTCAGCATTCCGAAGAAAGACGAATGCTCGAACCATGATGCTGTCAGAGACCTGAATGCAGATTCATCCGGCGCTATCTCTTTCAAAATTGCATAGTCGCTTCGTGAGTGAACAATCATGTCGAGGAAATTTATAACTACCGCGTTTAGATGGCTCTCTGTAAACGAAATTATCTTATTCTCTATTCCTCTGCTGAAATCCGAGTCCATTATCTTTGTATAGCGAAGGTCGTTTCTTAACTTAATTCTCCTCCTCTGTAATAGCAGTGAGAGAAGCTCCTTTTCGTGTACGTTCTTACTGTTCTCGTCATCATCTTTTCCCTGCCATAGCTCCGGGTAATGTTTTTCTATATCCGATGGGAACAGCCCCGCAAAGATCGCGTTCCTGCTGTATGGCGTTGCAGTCGGTAGCATTGAATAATAATACTCTTTCGACATCTTGAAATACGGATTCAGGAAAGGTTCCATCACCAGCCACTGATCGAGCCTCATACAATCTACAACAAACAAAAAGACCGATTTGTGTTTATCCAGTTCCGGAAATACATACTTATCCATTATCTGGTGCGAAAGTGTCGGTACATCGTCTCCCTGCTCTGCATTTACCCAGTCCGCGTAGTTCTTCTCGATAAACTTTGAAAACTCGACATTACATTCCCTCTTTTGATCCGAAAGTGTCTGCATAAGACCAAGTTCCCTGTGCTCGCTGACATCGATCTCCCAGTTTGACATCTTGGTGTAAAGATCAATCCATTCCTTCCAGTTTGGATTATCGAATAGTGCCGAGGATATCTTGTTGAACTCTTGTATATAATCACGTGATATCTGGTCGCCCTTTATCCTTTTCGATTCGAGTACCTTTTTACATACAAGGAGCAGCTGGTTCGGATTAACAGGCTTTATCAGGTAATCGGATATTTTATTACCGATAGCATCTTCCATGAGACTCTCCGTCTCGTTCTTTGTAACCATAACCACAGGAAGAGAAGGCTTCATATCCTTTACTTCAACCAGTGTCTCCAGTCCGCCCATGCCGGGCATCATCTCATCCATAAAGACCAGATCGAAATCATTGTCCCGGATCAGCTGTATCGCGTCCTCGCCGTTTGTAGCTTCATTGACGTCATAGCCCTTTTGCTTAAGGAACATAATGTTAGACTTAAGCAGGTCTATTTCATCATCTACCCATAATATTTTTGTATTAGCCATAATTGTGGTACCGTTCGATGGATTTTGCATGACAACTCCTGTTTTTATAATGTTTAGTCAAAAGCGTATTAATCCGTCATGCAAATTTTATAGTTTGATAGTAGTTTATACTTTGATAACAAAAAAATGTTTAAAAATATCTCAAATGTGGTTTGGATAGGTAATATATCTATAATAGATAGGAATTAAAATGTATAGATTTAGCCGATTCTCACCAGGCTCACTACATTTTCCACATGGTATGTATGCGGGAACATATCTACAGGCTGGATCTTCTCTATCCCGTAATTCCCCTTTTCGCAGATCAATTGCAGGTCGCGGGCTTGTGTTGAAGGATTACAGCTCACATAGACTATTCTATCGAGACTCGTTTCGGAAAGAATCTCGCAGATTTTGGGATGAAGCCCGGATCTGGGCGGGTCCAGTATTATCTTATTATACTCCTTTACATCATTGCTCAGAAGAAAATCCTTTATATCCGAAACAATGAACTCTGCGTTTGTGATACTGTTCAATGTCATATTTTCATTCGCATTGGAGATGGCATCCTCTATCAGTTCGACTCCCAGCACACTATCAACCTTATCCGAAATAAATATCCCTATCGAACCCGCACCGCAATACAAATCCAACACCTTATCATCCTTTGTAAACTCACCGAACTCAAGAGTGACGTCATACAACTTCTGCGCCTGTAATGTGTTTGTCTGGAAAAAAGAGTTGGGAGATATTTTAAAAGAAAATTCTTTCCCGTCCTGCCTTATCAGCTTCTCGTGGATTATTCCGGAACCGAAGATGACTTTTTCATCCTCCGCGAATGCAACCTGCGCGCGTTTATTCGACAACCCATTCACAAGCGTTGTTACTTCCGGTGCAGTCTCCCTCAGCTTTTCTGCGTACTCATTGATTAGTTCCTCATCATGCTCATAGGTAACAAGATTCACCATGAGTTCGTTCGTATTCTTGCCCTCGCGTATAATTAAAAACCTTAGAAACCCCTCATGCGTCTGCGTGGAGTAAACTGAAACACCCCTCTTTTTAAAAAAATCCCTGGTGAAGTTCAGCATCCTGTTTGAGACTTCTGATTGCAGAAAACATTCGTGGATGTCGATAATCTTTGAATGAAAGCGAGGGACGTGAAGCCCCAGCGCGAATCTTTCTTTTTCTTCACCGGCATCGTCTGGATTCACCACCCATTTATCATCTGAAAATGAAAATTCCATCTTGTTCCTGTAAAAGAATATGTCATCGCTTCCCATAACTTCAGGAATTTCCAATCCCTCGAATCCTCCAATACGTTTGAATGCATTCCCGACAACACCTTTTTTAAAGGCAAGCTGTCTGTCATAATCAAGGTTTTGTATCTTGCACCCTCCGCATGTGCCGAAGTATTCACAGCGCGGGTCTATACGGTATTTTGAGGGCTCCAGCAGTTCGAGAAAGCTCGCCTCGGCATACTTATTTCTCTTCTTTCTTATACGTACAAGAGCTTTATCTCCCGGCACGACTTTATCGGCAAATATCACCAATCCCTCCCCGGTCCGTCCTACTCCGCGCCCGTCATCGTTCATATCATCTATATTTATCTCTATTTCGTCACCTTTTTTCATATAAATTGCACTAAATTAAAGTAATTTTAAAAAAACATTATTCTGAGTATTATATAAGTAATTCCGCCGAAGCGGAATAAACAATTTACCAATAATAAGTGGCAGGTTCAAAGAGTAAAGACACAATAATAAGAGACGCGAAAAAAGTGATCTCGATCGAAAAACAGGCGATCGACGATCTCCAGAAAAGATTTACAAAACCGGAATTTAGGGATAACTTTGCTTCCGCGATCGACCTTCTATACAAATGCAAAGGCAAGGTTGTCGTTATGGGTATTGGAAAATCCGGGATTATAGCTCAAAAGATCGTAGCTACTTTCAATTCCACCGGAACATACTCCATATTCCTGCACACAGCCGATACCATTCACGGTGATCTCGGAGCAATTCGTGAAGATGATGTCGTTTTGATAATTTCAAAGAGCGGCAGCACAAACGATATTAAGACTCTGCTGCCGATATTTAAATCCCAGAAGATAAAGATCGTTTCGATAGTTGGAAATATGAAGTCCGAACTTGCGCGCCTTTCGGATTATACGATAGATGCCTCTGTAAATATAGAAGCGTGCCCGCATAATCTCGCTCCTACTTCTTCCACGACCGTTACACTGGTGATAGGTGATGCAATTGCAATATCTCTCTTGCAAAAGAAGGGGTTTTCTGAAAACGATTTTGCGACACTGCACCCGGGAGGTAACCTCGGTGCGAAACTTCTTCTCAAAGTTGAGGATATAATGGTAAAGGGTGAGGATATACCCCGCGTCAAAGAAAACGCTATGCTCAAAGAAGTTATCTACGAAATGTCATCCAAACGCCTGGGCTGCACTGCTGTTGTAAATGGAAAAAGCATTAAGGGATTTATCACGGATGGTGATATACGGCGTTACCTCGAGAAGAATATGAACCTGGAAAACACAAAAGCAAAAGATGTTATGACTAAGAACCCGAAGAAAGCAAGATCTAATATGCTCGCAAAAAGAGCACTGGAATTTATGGAAGATAACAAAATCACACAACTTCTTGTCTCTGATAGTGACGGCAAACTGGCAGGCATCGTTCACATGCACAAATTAATTGAGACCGGATTGTGATCTCGATGAATATCAAACCCGAAAAAATCCTTCTACTCTTCCTGCTTGTCATTTTCTTAACCTCCTGTGATGAGAAGCTCGAACCACCTAAAACCGATATCAACCCGCTCGACATCCCCGATCAGGAAAGCTGGAACTCTACCGTATCATTCTCCGACTCAGGCAATGTCGTCGCCATACTCGATGCAGGTTACATGGGACACTTCGAAGGCAAAGGATACATAAAGATCGACAGCGGGGCAAAAGTCGATTTCTATAAAAATGGACAGATCGTATCTACGCTAACCGGGAAACATGGACTGGTGCTGGACTCTACGAAAGACATCGAGATACTCGACAGCGTGGTAGTCATCAATAAAGAAGGGAGCATCCTTAAAACGGAAAAGCTGTTTTGGAACAACAAAGAGCAAAGAGTGTACTCGGATAAATTCGTAAGCATAAAAACTCCTACTGAGGACATTCAGGGTATCGGCTTCGAATCTGATCAAAATCTGCAAAACTACAGGATCTATAAGGTAACGGGGACTTTTGATAAATGAAGTTTGTATACCTAAATATCGTCTTTCTCCTTTTGATCGCTGTATCGGCCTTTTCGCAGGAAAAAGTCGAGCTCAAAAACGCCGACCAGCTTCAGGGCAGTGTTAAGGACGGCAAGAATGTGCGGGAAGCAACCGGCAATGTTATCCTTCAGCAGGGCAATATCACCGTTTACTGCAACTCTGCGACACAATACATAGACGACAACATGGTTGACCTTAGAGGTAACGTCCGCATCATACAGGATACACTTACACTGCTCACCTCACACGGTATGTATTACGGAAATGAAAAGCGTGCCACAGGAAACGGAGGCATAACCCTCAAAGACCAGAATGCCACACTTACCGCGAGCTCCGGCGTATATTATTTCAATGAAGCGAAAGCAATATTTAACGGCAATGTACACGTTGTAAATCCCGAATATGACATCACGTCCGATAAACTTACTTATTTTAGGAATACCGAGGATTCTTATGCTGACGGCAATGTAACTGTTACAACTGACTCTGCCGTAGTGACAGCAGAAAAGGTCGACTTCTTCAAACGGCAGGGAAAGACGCAGGCTTACCAAAATGCAAAGCTGGTAAGTGATTCGACGATTATAACTGCTGATACCCTTACAAATTTCTCCCTCGAAAAGAAATCTTATGCAACGGGAAATGTAAAGATTGTCAGCGAGAATAATAACACTGTAGTTTTTGGGGATTATCTGGAAAATTACGAAAAAGAAAACCATACAAAAGTAACCGGGCATGCCCGTCTCATTTATGCGGAGGAAGACAAAGACACGCTCTTCATCTACAGCAAAAGCATGGAGGCATTCCGCAATGACCCGGAATATTATGTTGCTACTGATAGCGTAGAAACGATCCGCGGCGACTTCCTGTCTAAATCCGGACTCAGCACCTACTACGCGGATTCTGAAACTGTCTCATTATCTATTCTTCCTATCGTTTGGCAAAATGATTCCCAGATGACAGGCGATTCGATCTACGCAGACCTTCCAGGGAAAAAGTTACAGACCATTTACATCAGAAAACTCGAAGAGCTTCCCGGCACCCGGTCGTCATTCGTTATTTCACAAAATGCCGAAGAAGGTTTCCCCGATCGCTATAACCAGGTAAAGGGCACCGACATCACAATGCACTTTCAGGATGAAAAGATACATCACGTAGATGTGACCGGGAGTGCTCAGAGTATTTACTACCTGTTCGAAGAAAAAAAAGCAAACGGAGTAAATCGCGCCGAAGGAAAAAACATGAAAATTGATTTTGATGACGATGAGCAGGTCGTAAAAATTGTCATCGAATCAGATCCTGAGGGCCAGTATATTCCTGAAATAAAAATTCCCGGTGAAAATCTCATTCTTAATGGCTTTGATTTTCGTGAGGACAAACCCGAAAAACGGTATTAGTTCAATTTGCAATTTGTGTTAACTCTTTGTTTAATCAGTTCTATCACACCCTCAAATAATTTGGTAATTTAAAAAAAATATTATTATTTTTTAGGATAGAGAGTTCCTCCGCTTCCATTTTCTTAGCAGAATAATGAAAAAGACATTATTAAAAATACTAAGCTGGGCATTCTATTCATTGACGCTATTTGCGCTTGTACTATTATTGTCAGATTCAGGCACAAGTACAGGGCACAGCATCACCTCACCAACCGCCAACGAGATGGTCAGTAATGAGATCATTGTCCTGCTAAGCAAAAATTCTGATGTAAACTCTATCACGTCAAATAATCCGGAGGTTACGTTTACCGTAAAGGAAGCCATCTCAAGAGAACTTAACATGTGGTTGATTAATTACCACGCACCCGAGGGGGATTCACCTCAGGATATAATTGGACATCTTCTCGACAATAATAACAATGTCCTTGTAGCACAGTTTAATTATAAAGTATCGCTCAGAGAAAACTCTCCCGACGATCCCCGCTTCGATGAGCAATGGGGTTTAAGTAATACCGGACAACTCGGTGGCACACCTAATGCCGACATAAAAGCTCTCAAAGCATGGGATATAACAACCGGTGGATTTACAAAGGACGGAAAGGAGATCGTAATTGCCGTCATAGATGACGGATTCTTTCTCCAGCACAGTGACCTCACATTTTGGAAAAATGATCACGAGATTCCGGGTAATAATGTCGATGATGACGGGAATGGATATGTTGATGATTATGACGGATGGAACGCCGCACAAAATAACAGTGTAATAATTCCGCAGGATCATGGAACCAGGGTTTGCGGTGTGATCGGGGCTAAGGGAAATAACTATAATGGCATTGCCGGTGTTAATTGGCGTGTGAGCATCATGCCGATAGAAATAGGCACATTTCCTGATATCGATGAAGCATCTGTTCTTAAAGCATATGCCTATGTCTTAAATCAAAGAAAACTTTACAATCAAACCGGCGGCTTAAAGGGATGCTACGTTGTCGCAACCAATTCCTCTTTTGGGCTGGACTTTGAGCAACCTGAGAACCATCCTATCTGGTGTGAGCTGTATAACCTCATGGGGAAAGAGGGCATCATCAGCGTAGCCGCAACAATGAATAATCACTCGAATGTTGACGTCACAGGTGATGTACCAACTGCCTGCTCAAGTGATTATCTTATCACGGTTACCAGCACCACCCGTACAGATGAACTATATGGAGGTTCTGCCTATGGTCCAACCACCATCGATATCGGTGCTCCGGGTGTATCGATACTCTCTACATATAATATAAACCAATACAGTAATGCTGTCGGAACATCCCTCGCAGCACCGCATGTAACAGGTGTAGTAGGATTACTTTATGCCGCGGCTCATCAGACATACATAGATTTTGGTGATCAGTATCCTGATTCACTCGCACTGCTTTTCAAAAAATTCATTCTTGGCGGAACCGACCAGCTTGGCTCATTGAACGGACTTATCGTTTCCGATGGGCGCCTCAATCTATATAAAACACTAAAAAGCGTCGAACGTCCTTTGGGATCGGATAACTTTATCCCCACAGCTTATTCTCTCAAGCAAAACTACCCAAATCCATTTAACCCGGGTACATCTATTGTATATGATGTTCTCGACGCTGTAAATGTGAAAATATCTATATTTAATATCCTCGGACAGGAGGTCGGTGTTTTGGTAAACTCATTCCATACAAAAGGCAGATATACCGTACATTTTAATGCTTCTTCCCTGCCTTCCGGCGTCTACTACTATCGTATCCAGTCAAAATACTTCTCGGACGTAAAAAAAATGGTCCTCTTAAAGTAAAAAGGTATTTCTTTTTACAAATTTCCAGTTTAAATTATTTAAGGATTGAAGTAAATAAAACGATAATTTTCATTGTTTCATCAATGAAGCAATTATCATTGCTATTATGCGAAAATTATTTACTCAATCTATTTTTTTTATATTACTGGGCATAGTTATTTTCTTTTTCTATAACTTTTACCCGGATAATGATCCCTATAAATATGATATCGCCCCGCACCCCGATGATATCACAACTTCCACCGATATATTTCCATACCCTATAAGCTGGAATTTTTATTTTGCTGAAATTCCCGGTCTAAATTTTGGTACCGTTGGAGCCGCATATTTTAAAGGCAAATATTACCTCAATACCTGGAATCAAGCTAATGTGTGTTTTACCGTTCAAGGAAGTGGTCCACAAAATGAACCTCTTATGAGTACGCTTGATTCAATAAGTTCTCCACCCTATGCCGGAGCAATAAGGGATATGACTATAGGAACAGACGGATCCGGAAATGAATTTCTGTGGGGAGGGAAAGCAGCCGATGTTTTATATAAAATGGATTCAAACTTGAATGTAAAAGCAGAATATACTATCGCGGGAGGGCAATTCCGTGCAATAGCCTGGGATCCGAACCGAAAAGGTTTCTGGAACAGCAACTTTACCGGCGATATTATATGTCATGACACTCTGGGTAATATAAAAGGAATTATCCCTTCCTCATTATCCGGAAAATACGGGTTTGCCTGGGACAGCCTCACAACACCGGATACTGCATTACTCTGGGTGTGGAACCAGGGAGGAGGTACGGGAAATAATACGCTGAATAGAATAAACATTGCTTCAGGAGAATTAACTGCATCTTACAGTATCGACCTCTACCCTACCAGTGTTGCCGGAGGAGCAAATATTTTCAAATTCGGAAATACCTATAAGCTTCTGCTTAATTTTCAAAGCGCTGGAGTGGTTTGCTACGACCTTACAAATGATAGTGCAAATAACTGCACACTCGCATATTATCGGAATAATCTTTCTAAATCCATTCCGGATAATAATCTCGGAGGAGTGTATGATACCCTGAGAATAGATAATTACAGGGGAACACCGGGAAATTTAAATATTGTACTAGACACTGTTTATCATTCCTGGGTTGGCGACCTTACTATGATTCTTTATCATGAGGGACTGGCTGACACATTAATGCTAAACCCCGGGAATGCCTTTGGAAGTTCTTTCGGATCCAGTGGAGATAATTTTATCGGTACTCAGATCGCTGATGATGGAATGATCCGGATGGACTCGATCACCGCACTTATGGCGCCGTGTACGTCTCCGCCAAAGTTCAGACCTGGGACAAAGTTTGGTATGGATTCACTTTCAAAGTTCCTTAATACCGATATCAACGGCGACTGGGTACTATTTATAAGAGACGGCTTCGGCGGTGACACAGGTGTACTCGAAGCGTGGCATCTTTGCATTGAAGACCTCTCGACTGGTATTACGGGATATGAGCAGGAAAATAAACAGTTTTATCTTGCCCAAAACTATCCTAACCCATTTAACCCTGAAACAACAATCGAATATCACATCCCAAAACCGGGAACGGTAAGCATTAAGATATATGATATAACCGGGCGTGAGATAGCAGTATTAGAAAACTCCTTCAAAAATACAGGAACATACAAAGTAATCTTCGATGGCAGTTCACTCTCCAGCGGAATCTACTTCTACACACTCCAGACGGAAAACCTTACCAGTGTTAAAAAGATGATTTTATTAAAGTAATACCTGCCCTTAAAATTAAACATTGTATCTTTTACAATACGATTTTATCTTAATTATTACTGATTTTATAAACTATTAATATTTATCATGAAAAATTCTTACAAGGGGAAATATCTGTCTCTAACGGGTATGTTTGTAATTGTTGTGGTTGTTTTGGTGATAGCACTATCCGGACCAACTAACAGCGAGAGCAACTACCTTCACTTCTATAGAGATAAAAATTATGTTGAAGGGGAAATGTTAGTGATGCTTAAAAAGAACGTTGATGTAAACGAATTTATAAGCAAACACGACAATATCGGCTTAACGGTAAAAGAGCCGGTTATCGAAGAATATAACCTATGGTTAGTGCAGTTTGACAAAACTAGATCGGAATCGGTCGATGCTCTTATATCAATGGTTGAAAGTCCTGACGTGGAAATTGCACAGTTCAATCATTATGTAAAAGAGCGTCAGACATTCCCGGATGATACCAGATTCAACGAAATGTGGGATATGCACAATACCGGTCAGTCCGGAGGCACAGTCGATGCGGATATCGATGCTCCTGAAGCATGGGATATCACAACAGGCGGATTAACCGCACAGGGTGATACAATTATATGTGCTGTTATCGACGGCGGATTTTATCTGAACCATGCCGATGTAAATTTCTGGAAGAACTGGGGTGAAATACCCGGTAACAGCATAGATGATGACTCAAACGGATACGTGGATGATGTAAATGGATGGAATGGTTTCAACGATAACGGTAGCATAACTGCAAGCGGTACTCACGGTACTCACGTGAGCGGTACTGTCGGCGCAAGAGGAAATAACAACCTCGGCGTTACTGGCGTAAACTGGAATGTAAAAGTTATGGCGGTGCAGGGAGGAAATGGTTTGGGAACAGAGGCAGTAGTATTGAAGTGTTATCGATATGTTCAAAGACAAAGACAGCTTTATAACCAGACCAATGGCCAAAAAGGCGCATATGTTGTATCAACAAATTCATCCTTCGGTGTTGACTTTGGTCAGCCTGCTAATTTCCCTCTATGGTGTGCATATTATGATTCGCTTGGTGCAGAGGGTATCCTTAGTGCCGGAGCCGGTCCAAACCTAGGCATCGACATCGATGTCCAGGGCGATGTACCGACTACATGCCCCAGTTATTATATGATAGCTGTTACCAATACGACCAGAACAGACCAGAGAAACAGCGGTGCGGGTTACGGACCTATTAATATGGATATAGGCGCACCGGGTACTACAATACTTTCCACTACATCAGCAAGCAATTACGGGACAAGCACCGGTACTTCGATGGCTACTCCTCATGTTTGCGGAGCAGTAGGGCTGATGTACGCCGCCGCAGATCCGTCACTTATTGCGTTATCAAAAACTGATCCCGATTCTGTTGCCGCATTGATGAAAATGATGATGATGGAAAATGTTGATTCTCTTGCATCTTTGAGCAACATACTATCCAAAGGTAGACTTAATCTTTATAAATCAGTACTCGCTGCAAGTACAATTACAGCCGTTACTGTCAATAATAACGTTACTCCGGAGTCATATAAACTTTCACAAAACTATCCTAATCCGTTTAACCCGGCTACAAATATAGAATTCTCTATCCCGGTAAAAGGCTTCGTTTCATTAAAGATATATGATATCACAGGCAGAGAAGTAGCTCAGCTTGTTAATACTCATCTGTATCCCGGATTATATACAGCTAATTTTGATGCGAGCAGGCTCTCGAGCGGGGTTTATTTCTATACTCTTAGAGCGGAAGGATTTACTCAAACAAAGAAGATGCTGTTAGTAAAATAAAAGAATAGATTTTATTGCATACAAAAAGAGCAGGCTAAATAACCTGCTCTTTTTTATTCTCGGTTAATACTTTTTCGTAAAATTCTTCATACAGAGGTACTATATTATCCTCTTTAAACTTCAATGCCCTCTCACGAGCTTTCTTACTAAAATAATCATACTTCTTAGTATTAGTGAGAAGCTCGATCGCATACTTTGACATCCTTTCCACATCACCGATCTCTGCTATATACCCCGTCTCACCGTGAACATTAAGTTCAGGTAAACCTCCAATACTTGTCGAAACAACCGGTACGCTGCAGCTCATCGCTTCCAGTGCCGAGAGACCAAAGCTCTCCGATTGCGAAGGCATAATAAATAAGTCCGATATAGAAAGTAGCTCTACTAATATATCCTGCTTTCCCATAAATTTCACCCTTTCGAATACGCCCAGATCCGTCGCTAGCCTCTCGCACTCACTCCTATCCGGACCATCACCAACCAATAACAACTTCGACGGTACTTCTTCATTCACCGCTGCGAATATCTTTATAACATCCTGTACTCTCTTCAGCGCGCGAAAATTTGATATATGTATTAATATCTTTTCTCCATCCGGCGCAAATTTCTCCTTAAAGCATTTCGTGTGCTCGTTATCCAGCCTCTTGTACTTTTCAGTATCTATAAAGTTGGGAATTACCTCGATATCTTTCTCTATCTGGTAATTAGATTTAGTCTTATCTCTCAAAAAATTAGAAACCGCTGTTACGCCATCTGACTGCTCTATGCTAAATTTCATCGTCGGCAGAAAACTTGGCTCTAATCCGATCAGCGTAATGTCCGTACCGTGGAGAGTAGTTATTACTTTTAATTCCTTTTCGCTCATCTTTTCGGCTTTGAGTATTTCCCTGGCGAGGAACGCGCTGGTTGCATGCGGTATTGCATAATGGGCATGTATCAGATCCAACTCATTTATCTTAGCTACTTCGACCATTTTACTGGTGAGCGCAAGGCTGTATAGAGGAAATTCAAAAAGCGGATAGCTGTACATCTCCACCTCATGATAAAAAATATTATCCACAAAAGCCGTGAGGCGGGTAGGTATTGCATATGATATAAAGTGGACTTCATGTCCCCTCAAAGCAAGCGCTTTTCCCAATTCCGTAGCCACAACACCGCTTCCGCCATAGGTAGGATAGCAAGTAATTCCAATTTTCATCTTTTTTCAGGATTTTCGTTAGATTTGTCTCTTTTAAATAATAAGCTATTTAAAACGAATTAAAAATATAGTTATATTTCTCAATCTATAAATAACTACGATTTTTAATAAAATATGTTTAAAACTTACTTGAATCATAGACATAATTAGTTTAACTTTTGAGCTAAAATACATGAATAATAATGGCTAAACTCCTTGAAGTAAAAAACCTCCAAACATTCTTTTATACCGATGACGGCATTGCAAAGGCAGTGGATGATGTGAGCTATGACCTGGATATGGGCGAAACCCTTGGTATTGTGGGCGAATCCGGCTGTGGAAAGAGTGTTTCTGCGCTCTCTATAATGCGCCTTATACCCGAGCCTCCGGGAAAAATTGCAGGTGGAACGATATTATTTAAAGGTAAAGATCTAGTTACACTCCCTGAAAAAGAAATGCGAAAGATAAGGGGAAATGACATCGGAATGATTTTCCAAGAACCGATGACCTCGCTAAATCCTGTATTTACATGCGGTGATCAGATAGAGGAGGTGCTCATACTTCACCAAAAGCTTGATAAAAAACAGGCAAAGGAAAAAGCCATAGAAATGCTGAAGCTTGTCGGGATACCGGCGCCGGAACAGCGTTACCGTGAATACCCGCACCAGCTATCGGGAGGAATGAGACAACGTGTCATGATCGCTATCGCTCTCGCATGTAACCCGGAAATACTTATTGCTGACGAACCTACAACTGCGCTGGACGTTACCGTGCAGGCGCAGATACTCGAGCTCATCAATAAGCTCCAGAAAGAACTTGGCATGGGCGTTATTATGATTACTCACGATCTTGGTGTGATCGCTGAAGTCTCAAATAAAGTTTGTGTTATGTACGCATCAAAGGTTGTTGAATACGGACCTGTAAAGGCAATATTCAAAGATCCTAAACATCCTTACACTATCGGGCTCTTAAATTCTATTCCTAAAGCAAAAAACAGGAAAGAAAAACTAACAACAATTGAGGGCAACGTACCTGCTCCAACTACATATCCGGAAGGATGTCACTTCTGTACCAGGTGCAAGTTCGCGATCGAAAAATGCTGGCATGAACAGCCTCCGCTCGAAAAGGTCGGAGACGGTCACACTGCCGCCTGCTGGAGATTGGACGAGGTAGCTGCCCATAAAGAAATACTGCTTCAGCCCGAGCTGACTGCATAAACCCGATACATATTATGTCTCTTCTTCTAAAAGATGTCACCCGGCTGGTTACGTGCCGGGCAAAAACCTCCTTTCCTAAAAAGGGAAAATCGCTTTCCGATGTGTCACCGGAAAAGAACACAAACGTATTTCTAAACAATAAGCGCATAGAATTTATTGGCAGTTCTAAAGAACTGTCGGCATACCTTCGCCAGAGTAATATTAAGAACTTCGATGAAATAGATTGTAAGAATAAAACCGTTATGCCGGGATTTGTTGATTCGCATACTCATATGGTATTCGCCGGAGAAAGGGAAAATGAATATGAAGAGCGGATAAAAGGAGCAACATATCAGCAGATAGCTGCAAAGGGCGGAGGAATACTAAGCACTGTTAGAGCCGTACGGCGTGCGTCTAAAGCCGTACTCCTGGAGCTAGCCGAAAAACGGCTTTACAATTTTGTGAGGTATGGCACCACCACTCTTGAAGCCAAATCGGGATATGGGCTCGATTTTTCTAACGAGCTAAAGCTTCTCAACGTCATTAATGAGCTCGCAAAGAATAATAAATATTCGCTCGATATTATACCGACCTTCCTCGGAGCGCATGCCGTTCCCCCGGAGGTTGGAAAGGAAGAGTATCTTCAGCTGGTTCTTTACAAAATGATCCCGGAGATAGCCCGGCGCCAGCTTGCTGTATTTATAGATGTTTTCTGTGAGAAGGGTTACTTCAATAGAAAAGAAACAGAAGAAATACTGGATTCCGGGAAAAGGTTCGGTCTTGTACCAAAACTCCATACTGACCAGTTTAACTCTATCGGCGGAATACCCGCCGCTATCAAGCAGTCCGCAATATCCGTAGATCATCTTGAGGTTACAAATACAGAGGATATAAAAGCTCTCTCTGAATACAACTCCGGAAAGCAAAACTACATGATGGCAACGATGCTCCCGGGTGTGTCATATTTCCTCGATATATCGTATCCACCTGCCCGGGAAATGATAGAAAACAAAGTACCTGTCGCACTCGCTACCGATTTTAATCCGGGTAGCTGTATGACGGAAAATCTGCAGTTTATTATGTCGCTTGCTTCATCTAAACTAAAAATGAGTGTGGAAGAAATAATTAATGCCGTCACATATAATGGTGCCTGCGCTGTATACATGCAGGATACTGTTGGTAGTATAGAGGTCGGGAAACAGGCTGATGTACTTGTATTCGATATGAAAGATTATAAAGAACTGGTTTATCACTTTGGAGTTAATATGATTGAATATGTTATAAAAAAAGGAAAAGTTATACACAAGGCTTAAAACTTTTGAAGCCTTAATTACGTTATTTAGTAAAAAGGAAAAATGAAAGTGATCGCGTCAATATTTATCTATCTGCTCGTAACTGTAAATATCATTTCGTGTTCCAATAAACAGGAGGACAGCCGTACCTCCTCTACTCGTACTGAAAACATTAGCCATTCTCCGGCAGATTACCGGATAGAGTCCTTTGTTGAGGGACTTGAAGTTCCATGGAGTATTGTCTTTACTTCTCCCGAAAGGATACTCGTAACGGAGCGCCCGGGCAGACTAAGAGTAATAGAAAACGGTAATCTTGATCCCGACCCGCTGAAGACATTCCCGGACGTGGTCTCGACAGGTGAAGAAGGACTAATGGGGCTCACACTTCATCCCGATTACGCAAACAATAAATATATCTACCTAAGCTATGCATATGATGGCGCTGACGGTATGACCGTTAAAGTGGTACGCTACAAAGATGAAGGAAACCGCATTTCCGATGAAAAGATAATAATAGACGGTCTCCCTGCCAAGCAATACCATGCCGGATGCAGAATTAAATTCGGACCCGACGGAAAACTCTATATCACTACGGGGGATGCCGGCGAGAGACACTTAGCACAGGAACTCGATAATCTATATGGAAAGATACTTAGAGTAAACGACGACGGCTCGATCCCGGACGATAACCCGTTTCCCGGTACGCCAATATGGAGCTATGGTCACCGTAATCCGCAGGGAATTGCATGGTATCCCGGTACAGACATTCTATATGAAACTGAACATGGTCCATCCGGTTTTGATGGTCCTGGCGGCGGTGATGAAGTTAACATAATCGTAAAAGGCGGTAACTACGGCTGGCCTATAGTGTCGCATGAAAACACGAAAGAAGATATGGTATCTCCGCTTCTTGTTTTTACACCCGCGGAAGCCCCCTCCTCTGCTATGTTTTATTCGGGGGATGCTTTACCCTTCAAAAATAATTTTCTATTCGGATGTCTTAGGGGTAAAGGAATAATGCGTGTTGTGATCGATCCAGATGATCATACGAAAATACAAAGCTTTGAGAAAATAGACGGAGTTAATTTTGGTAGAATTAGAGATGTCGTACAGGGACCTGACGGCTATATATACTTTGGAACAAGCAATCAGGATGGCAGAGGAAATCCTGATAAAGGCGACGACAAAATTTACAGAATTATAAACAGATAACCCTTGGCAAAAATAAAAATAACAAAGCAAGAAAATCCAAAAAAGGTGCTGGCGATCGGAGCGCATCCGGATGACCTTGAGTTCACATGCACTATCACATTAAAGGATCTTATGGCTGAAGGCTATGAAGTTACATACCTGGTCATAACTAACGGAGAAAACGGTTTTAAATTACCCGGATATACAAAAGAGAAAAGAATAAAAACCCGCAGAAAAGAACAGCTGGATGCCGCCAAAATGCTCGGTGTAAAGAAAGTTCTTTTCTGGAACTATAAGGACGGCTTCTTGAGATACACCGAAAACCTTCGCAAAAAGCTTATCTTGCTTATTCGCCACTTAAAGCCCGAACTTGTGTTTTCATTTGATCCCGGTAATTCTACCTTTGATAATCTTAACTTATTTCACCGCGATCACCGTGTTGCCGCGCTTGCCGTTTTCGATTCATGCTTTGCCGCCAAAAACGAATACATCTACGGTAAAATGGCTAAACCGCACCAGGTTTCGAAGCTCTTCCTTTACGGCGCATCGAATCCCGATCACTTCGTCGACATAACAAAAGATATCGACTTTAAGCTTAACATACTTGCCTGCCATAAGTCGCAATTTCCGGATATGGATGCTTTCTCAAAGTATTTTAAGGAAAACCTGGCGAAATATACGCCGGAGTATGAATATTCGGAAGCTTTTCGGGTTGTTGAAGTAAGGAGAATTATATAAGATTATACTTTAGGAAGTTCGAGCGAGATGTCCTCTCTCTCGATATCACGCCATATGTTTTGACATGGAAATTTGTTTTCATAAAGAGCCTTTGATACCATAGCCGAATCGACACCGTAATCCTTAAGCTCCTCTAACATCTTTAAGTGTTTGTAATTTCCTATACCGCCTGCCGAGGTTATCTTTAGCTTTGTGTTTTCGCCGATCTCTTTTAATCTCTCTATATGAGGACCTGAAAAATTACCCACCCTCGTCACATCCTGGTAAACTATCCTTTGCACTCCCATCGAATCCATTCTCATTGCAAATTCCAGTGGCGTAATGTTAGCATATTCTATCCATCCGTTCTTGACTACGTTGTTCATCTTCTCGTCGATCCCCACGACAAGCTTTGACGGAGAATAGTCACTTAATATTCGCTCGACAATATCCGGATTGACGATTGCCGCCGTACCAAGAACTATCCTGTATACACCAAGCTCTTCGATTATCCTCTTTGCATTGTCAAAGTTCCTGATCCCGCCTCCAAGCTGTACGGGTATATCGACTGTATCCACTATCTCCTTAATAGTGCCATAGTTCCTCATCTCTCCGTTCACTGCTCCGTCGAGATCGGTTATGTGTATCGCTTTAAAATTTTCCTTCCTGAATAGGCGGGCTACTTTGATAGGACTTTCACAATAGTATTGTGAAAGCGAATTGTGACCCTCAAAAACCCTAGCACACTTTCCTTCCTTAATATCTATTACGGGTATTACAAACATGATCTATTTTTTTATTACGGCAAACTTTCCTGCCCCGACTTTGCTTCCATCCTTATTGTATGCTATTACCATATATATTCCGGAAGCTATATTTGCACTTCTACTGTTGGTCCATGTTGCTATTTTTCCGCCGGGTGATTCGAATTCGGCAACAATGTCACCCGTAAGTGTTATTATCTTTATGCTCGAACCCTCGACCAGCCCGTCGATTCTCAGGTCAACAGTCGAAGGAAGCAGATAAGGATTCGGTGAACAAATTATATCCGTAAAATCTTCCACCGGTTGAACTGCATCCGTGTTAACTGAAGATAGACCAACCATCGTTCCAAAATACGCCCTTCCGTCAGAAGGATTTACACCGATCGTCTCGATCGAGTTGCTAAGTATGGGACTATTGGAAATATTAAACTGATCGAATAGAGTCGTACCGTCCTCTGAAAGATAAAATGCTCCATTTAACGCTGTTCCTATCCACTTATTATTTAACTCATCGAATGCCAGTGAGTTACAACTCTCGGTAAATGGTACGATTAAATTTCCGGATATTATACCCATCTTTCTTGGTTGCGGTTTGGTCCCCTGCAAAACCGAAACCGGATTGCTTATTATAAATACACCGTTATTTGTGCTAACCCATACTTCACCGTTCTTATCGATTATCATATCCGTTAGTTTGCTTACGTCACTGGAAAATTCACTGGCAGAGTAAAATCCGTATGTATCATCACTAAAATTTGTTAATGTCCCATTCTCATTATAAAAATACAACCTGTTTGCATTAAGACTTGCCACAAACCATTTTGTATTATATTGATCAACACCCATTTCATCAATACCTGAATTTGTTGGTGCCGGTATCGGTATACTGATCCACTGACCTCCTGCATATGCATAGACAGGGTAAAGACCGGTATTTACAGCCCAGTATCCTGTCCACAAATTACCATTTAGGTCATATGCCCCACTGGTAGGAACACAAAAATTTGTATTCGGACCGCTTGGAGGCATTGCAGTATTTGATGGATTAAAATTCGTGAACACGGAGTTCTCCAATAATGTTGCTCCTCCTCCAAAGGACAACATCCATACTAAACCCTCATGTGTAACTATTTTCCTGAAATCGTCGGATGACCCCAGTGATGGAGTGTTACTCACAGTATATCCTGTCCAGGTACTTCCGTCATAGGAAAATACACCCGAATTTGGAATACCGCCGCTGCAAGCCCAAAGCCTTCCAACGTCGTCAAAATTTATGTCAAAAAAACTATTTACGTTCGGTCCGTTTGGAAAAAAGAATGCATAATTAGAATTCAATAAAACTCCCACCCCTTCATTGCCTGTACCCAGAACCGGGTTTGAGTTTACATCCAGGGTTATGTCCGTATACCCGCCATTGCTCTGAAAAAGCACCGGATTAGCCAGGTTACCTGCATCCGCGTAGTATACCTTATCATTGGTTGCAATATAAAGTCTGCTCCCGGATGATGTCATAGACTTTATATTTGCGTTCTCTATTTCGGAACTTGGATATACTCTCCAAAAAGACCCGTCATAATACAAAAGCCCCGTTGGTGACCCGAAAAACACATTGTTATCAAATGCCGTTGCCGCGACGACGTCGACTGCAAGAGGAGCATTATTGTAATTGGTCCACGATAGCGGGTTGTTAAGATTTGAATTTATATTAGCGTATGCGACACCTGCGCTTGTCGCAGCATAAAACACGTTGCCCAAAAGGATCAGCTTGTTTACTTTCGTATTGTTCGCTGGAAATTGCCCCAGCTGGGAATAAGGCGCATCGACAAAATTATAATTGTCGGTAGATATTTTTTGTATCCCATAACCCGTCGCTACATACATGTAGTTTGTGTATAGCATAAAGTCGTTTATTGTTTTGTTCGCCTCGGTAGAATTCTTTATGTCATAAATATAATTCCATCCGCCTGTTTGATAATCATAGATCGATATCGATCCGTCCGATGCTCCTATCCAGAGTTTATTATGGTTATCCAGCTTAACAGAGAGAAGATCGACGCTCAATAACCCATCGACATTGGTAAATTTCCTTTTTACCGTACCTGACTGCATATCTACCTCAAACAGCCCTCCGCTCGTTGCGCAATAAACTTCGTTCGTACCCGGGACCACTTCTATATCTCTTATCTCCTTCATCGATGTAAAAGTCTCCCACCTGCGCGCCTGCGAGTTGCCTGTATTGACAAATAAACATATTAATGCCGTCACGAAAAAAAACTTTTTGAGCATCATTGGTTTCCTCTGTTAAAGTTTGAGATAAATGTGAGTAGAAGTGTTCCTATACTTATTGTGGGTTTATAGAGAAAATTTTGAAAACTTTTTTTATCATATCCTCGAAGCAAATATTATTTATTTAATCATTAAAATCAATAACAATGGAAGTATTTTTTCTTCTAAAACATTGTTTTTATTCATTTTCTCTAGGCTTATCGCTCGAAACCCGGCTTTGTTATTGCCTAATTTGAATTACAATTAAACGTAAATAACTTTATATTAGGCATTTGTAAAAGCAATAATGAAGATCATAATAGTAGGAACAGCATACCCGATGCGTGGGGCATTTGCCCAGCTTAATGCTATACTTTACTCCTATCTCAACAAAAAATACGACGTAAAAATTTTTTCCTTCAAACGACAATACCCAAAGCTCTTTTTCCCTGGCAAGACACAGGAGGAAAAGGGTGACGAACTCGTAAAGATCCCCGCTGATAAAAACATAATTTCGATTGATTCCGTTAATCCGTTCAACTGGATCTCTGTTGGCAGGCGTATTGGCAGGGAAATGCCCGGCTTGATAATATTCCGCTATTGGATTCCGTTCTTCGCCCCTTGCTTTGCATTTATCTCGTATTTCGCGAAAAAGCGCTCTGGAGCAAAAGTGCTTTTCATCTGCGATAATGTGATCCCCCATGAAAAAAGGATAGGTGATAAATTCCTCACCCGGCTGGCTTTCAGCCAGGTTGACTACTTCCTCGTCCAATCCAAAAGTGTCGAGGATGACCTGCTCAAATTTTCAAAAGGAAAGCCGTACAAGGTTTCTTTCCATCCGATATATAATATTTTCGGAGACAAGCTCCCAAAAGACGAAGCGAAAAAATTCATCAAAGAAAATTATAACATCGATCTTGATAATGACAAAGTTCTCCTCTTCTTCGGATACGTTAGAAAATACAAAGGACTGAATTACCTGCTCGAGGCAATGCCCGGCATTTTAAAGCACAATAAAAATGTGAAACTGCTTGTCGTTGGGGAATTTTACGACGATGAAGAGCAATACCGTAAAAAAATATCTGAGCTCGGTCTCGATGATAATGTCATAGTGATTTCCGACTTTGTCCCCAATGAGCGGGTTCGTTATTTCTTCTCCGCGTGCGATGTTGTACTGCTTCCCTATTCGTCCGCTACACAGAGTGGCATAACACACATTGCATATTACTATGATAAACCCGTCATTGCAACGGACGTTGGAGGGTTATCGGAATCCGTCATTAACGGGAAAACCGGGTTTGTAATTAAACCCGAAGACCCCTACGCTATTACCGATGCAGTAAATAAGTTTTACAATGAGAACCTCGAAGAGAAATTTTCTTCCGGAGCCGCTGAAGAAAAGAAGAAGTATGATTGGGATAATTTTATTAAAGACATCGAAGATTTAACATCCATTTCAAAAAACTAAATTAGATCATATTGCAGTACGACCCGGTAAAAAAAGTTTTTGGCGACATCGTTTCAAGGAACACTTTCCTGAGAAAGATTTTCTACTTTCTCCTGGACCTTATGTTCCTTCGTTCATGGCACGTAAGAAAAGAGATCCGCAAACTCTATCCTAAAGGCGCAAAACTCCGCATCCTGGATGCCGGGATGGGTTTCGGGCAATATACATATTTCCTGGCTAAACGCTTTCCTGATGCGGAAATACTGGCTGTCGATGTTAAAGAAGAACAGATAGAGGACTGCCGTTACTTTTTCGAAAAATGCGGTATGAGCAAAGTTAAATTCGAGATAGCCGACCTCACAAAGATCACCTATGAAAACGAGTTCGACTTTATTCTTTGCGTTGACGTTATGGAACATATAGAGGATGACCGCACCGTGTTCAAAAATTTCGCCCGCGCTCTTAAAACCGGCGGCAAACTCCTGGTTAATACTCCCTCTAATCTCGGGGGAAGTGACGCGCACTCGGATGACGACGAGAGTTTCATCGAGGAACATGCGCGCCTCGGCTATTCACGTGAAGACATTACAGAAAAGCTTAACTCAGCCGGAATGGATGTTACCGAATTTCTATACTCATACGGTAAGTTCGGTACTATCTCATGGCGCTGGGGGATCAAATACCCAATACTCATGGCGGGTAAGTCTAAAATTCTTATACTTATCCTGCCGTTTTATTATCTTTTTACACTGTGGTTTGTACTTATACTAATGTGGTTGGACGTGCATACCGACAATAAAGAAGGAACCGGTATAGTCGTCGTCTCACAAAAAAAATAATTATGAAAGTACTCAGCACCCTTTCAAAAAAGGAAAAGAATATCCTTATATTTATTCTTGCTCTCGCTTTTGTAATTAAGCTGGTGCTGGCAATTACCGTTAAGGTCGAGCTCCGTTCCGACAGCATGGTATATGATACTCTCGCCAAAAACATCGTCCAGAAAGGCGAATACTCATACGACGGAGACCCAACGGCTCTCCTGATACCGGGTTATCCTATCTTTCTTGCAGGAGTTTATTCCATTTTTGGTACCGACCAGATCTTCGTTAAAATTTTACAGTCGCTCTTCGAGATTATATCAGGTTTGCTCTTCTTTCTTATTAGTATGCGCATGTTCGATAAAAAGTACGCTCTCATTTCATTAGCTATTTTTTCTTTCTTTCCTTCGAACATTCTTTTTAGCCAGACGATACTGACCGAACCGCTCTTCTGCCTTCTGCAGATGACACTGCTCTATCTTTGTATCTGTGGCAATATGCCAAAGAATACTTTTGTGCTGGGACTGGTATGGGGCGCTGCAATTATGGTGCGCACGTCATTCGCGATCTCGCTCCTGATTATACCGCTCTACTTCTTCATCAAAAGAAAAGAGTTCTTCAACGGTAGCACACTCCGGATGCTGAAATATACCTCGGTATTTGCAGTAGGTGTCTTCATCGTTATCGCGCCCTGGCTCATTCGTAACCAGGTCGTCATGGGAACTATGACGCTTGCAACACAGGGAGGATTCACCTTCTGGTCGGGCAGCAATCCCGACGCAACCGGCTCATGGTACTATAAGATCGAAGAATCCGACCCCCTCTTTGACGAAAAAGACGAAGTAAAGCGCGATAAAGAGTTTTATAGACGCGGTATCGACTACATGGTACATAATCCGCATAAATGGCTTATCACAGGCGTTAAAAAGCTTGGCTATCTCTTCTCCAGCGAGAGGATGATTATATTATATTTCATGGATGATCCCGGCGACGGGCAGACATCTACCCAGCTTTACCGATCCGCCAATCCTTTTCTCATCGCTTTAATAAATATACCCTTCTTCGTCATTATGCTCATGGGTTCATGGGGTCTGCTTGCGATGAAAAAGAACAATTTTTTCCTTTATGGAATTGTACTGGCATGGATGGCTACAATTTTCATCTTTGTGGCACTCGCACGCTATCATTATGTTCTCGTCCCGTTCTTCATCCTCGGCACGGTTAAATTCCTTTCTATGGGAACACGCATCTTCCCCGAATTGACGTTAACACGAAAGTTCATTGCAATCGGATTCAACCTTTTCCTTATCGGAGTATGGGCTTCTGAATTTTATTTGTTATTTAAAGGCGGATAGCACTGGGTGAACGACCAAAATAAAAATATAGACGTAAAGGGAAAACAGTTTGCCGATGATCGCCTCTACTGGCGTAAACGCAACCGTTACTACTATAACTCCATTGAAAAGCTTCTTAAGTTCACCATCCCTGAAGGCTCATCCGTTTTGGAGATTGGCTGTGCTGCGGGCGATACGCTTAATGCCGTAAATCCTTCACCAGGTGTCGGAATAGACATTAATCCTTATCTCATTGAAGAAGCTAAGAAAAAATATCCCGGGTTGGAATTCCATTGTATAGACGCCGAAGAAGATTCCGCGATGAACGGACTCATCGGCAAAGGAACGAAATTCGATTACATTATTTGCTCCGATCTCATCGGCTCACTCGACGATATACAATCTGTATTCAAAAGGCTCAACAGCCTGTCACACGACCGCACAAAGATCATTGTTACATATTATAACTACTTCTGGAACCCTATACTGAAGCTTGGCTCGTGGCTTCATTTAAAAATGAAAGAGGGTGAGCAAAATTGGCTTTATATTGACGAGATCCAAAACCTCTTATACCTTACTGACTATGAAGTTTATAAACGCGGATCCCTTTTGCTATTCCCAAAGAATATCCCGCTCATCTCTTCTTTCTTCAATAGCTTTCTGGCAAGGCTCCCTCTCATTAAACGCCTTTGTCTCATCGGGTACGTTATAGCAAATTACAAACCGGATGAAGATACGTCTAAAGAATATTCTGTCACCGTGCAGGTGCCTTGCAGGAACGAGGAAGGTCACATTGACGAGATAGTCGAACGCATTCCTCCTCTCGGCTCACATACGGAAATAATTTTTGTGGAGGGAAATTCAACCGACAATACTTACGGCAGGATTGAGGAAATTATAAAAGCAAATCCCGATAAAGACATAAAGCTTCTAAAACAGGACGGCAAAGGAAAAGGTAATGCGGTCAGGAAGGGTTTTGAAAATGCTAACGGAGATATACTTATGATACTCGACGCTGATATGACTGTCGCTCCGGAAGACCTCACGAAATTCTACGATGCCCTCCGCAAAGAAAAGGGCGAGTTCATAAACGGCACACGGCTGGTTTATCAAATGAAAGACAAAGCTATGCGCCCGCTCAATAAGCTTGGTAACATCTTCTTCAGCAAAATGTTCAGCTTCCTCCTCGACCAGCGCATAACTGATACACTCTGCGGTACTAAAGTAATGTTCCGCTCCGACTACCAAAAACTCATCGAAAATAGGAAGTACTTTGGCGACTTCGACCCTTTCGGGGATTTTGACCTGCTTTTCGGCTCGGCAAAGCTCAACCTCAAGATGGTGGAAATACCTATCCGCTACGGTGAGCGCCAATACGGCGACACCAATATTAGCCGCTTCCGCGATGGCTGGCTCCTCCTCAAAATGTGCTTCTTTGCCATGCGCAAGATCAAATTCAGATAGCCAAATTTCCTCTCCACCCCTATGTTTACGAACTATTTTAGGGTTTTTTAGTGTTTCACTATAGTTATATTATTATTGGTATTTCTATAATTTATATTTTTTAACTCAACCATGAAAAAACTACTCACTCTTGCGGTGCTTATGCTTATTGGCTTTTCACCGCTGTACTCACAGTGGTCTTCCGATCCCAATGTGAATACGAAAGTCTCTGACCCTTCCGGTCAGCAGACATTGCCAAAGATCGCAAAAACTTCAGATGGCGGATGTTACATCGTGTGGTTCGACCACCGCGCAAGCAACTATGACGTCTATCTCCAAAAACTCAATTCAGCCGGCGTTCCGCAGTTTGCTGCCGACGGCTTACTTATCAGTTCAAATTCTCAAAATAGCTCACTGGTTAATTATGATATGATAGCCGATGACAGCAATAACGCTATTATCGTCTTTACGGATATTCGTAGTGGAGAGGTAAATCCGTTCGCATACAAGATCAGCCCCTCCGGCACTTTCCTTTGGGGCGCAAACGGAGTTACTCTTACTGATTCAGCCGGAACTTTCCAGCCAAACCCAAAAGTAGTGCAGACCTCTGATGGAAATTATGTCATCGCGTGGATATGGGCTACTAATCCGCAAAAGATCGCCATGCAAATGCTGAACCGCGGCGGTGTAAAGCAATGGGGCTCCGGTCCTATTAAACTCGCCGGCGGAGCTGGTGAAACTTTCACTTATCCCGCGCTCGTTCCCTCTGACGCAGGAAGTGTGATAATGATGTGGTCTAAATATACAGGCTCTTTTATCAGCCCCGGCAATTACAGGCTATTCACTCAGAAATTTAACTCATCGGGTTCTCCAGTATGGAATGGTACACAGGACACAGTATATCACCTCGGAAATGTGAACGGTTTCTACGTTCCGAATATTTACTCTGACGGAAATAACGGCGCGCTCTATTGCTGGCAGGACGATCGCAATAGTACCAATCTGCAAAGTTCTTTCGTACAGCATTTTAATTCAGCCGGCGTTCCGCAGTTTCCTGTAAACGGATCCGAAGGTTCTACCGAGGGCGCTATGAACAAGTTCTCGCCGAATGTTGCATATTCAAGCTCAACAAATGAAACTTTCCTATTCTGGAAAGAAACAAACTCTCTTCAGAGTATGCAGGGTATTTATGGGCAGAAATTCAACGCATCCGGCGTTCGCCAGTGGACCGATAACGGAAAAGTATTTCTTCCAATTGGAGGCACTGAAGTAGTAACAGGACTTAGCACGTCACTCGATACAAATATCTTTGTTTACTATAATATGAATCTTGGAAGCAGTACTAACAATATAACCGCGTTTAAAACTGGTCCCAGCGGAGCAATGCATTGGGGTGGAATTATAACGCCCGCAAGCTCATCCAGCGGTAAAGGCAGTCTCGTCGGTGTGGTTACCGGCAATGGCATGTCCATAGTCTCCTGGTATGACAACAGGCTCGATGGGGGAGGTATCTATGCCCAGAATATCAATCAAAATGGGACTTTCGGCGTTCCAACCGGGATCATTGGTAGTAACTCAAATCCGGACGAGTTCAGTCTTTCACAAAATTATCCGAACCCGTTCAATCCTGAAACTGTGATCGGTTTTGCTTTACCGCAAACGTCCGATATCCTTTTCACCGTATATAATTCTCTCGGACAGAAGGTATACTCTCTGACACAAAGGGGGGTATCAGCCGGCTCCCACCAGCTTAGCTGGAATGGCGCGGGCTATCCTTCGGGTGTATATTTTTATAAGCTTGAAACGAATGGTTTCTCGGAAACAAAAAAGATGCTGTTAATTAAATAATTGTCATGCTGAACTTGATTCAGCATCTAAAGTAAAAGCCCTCCAATTGGAGGGCTTTTTTTTTATTCGATTGTTATCCTCACATCCTCGCCCTTGCCCGTCTGAAGGTCCATTATTGTCCCCTCCGCCTCACTCTCTATCGCCGCAGCAAAAGCTTCCATATCCACCTTATGATCGTTTACATGCCCTTTTATATCCACCGGCAGTTTACCAAATGCCTTCACGCTCGCCTTGATGAATTTCAACGGGAAGTTTATGTTGACGTCTTCACCGTCTTTCTTCTTTACCCTGATCACCAGCTTCTTACCCGCCTTCGGAGTTGTTTCCTCCGTTGACTCACCGCTTTTTAAAACGTCTATCATCTCGGCGGCTTTTTCGGAGGACAGCTTGCCTTCCTCCACCATTTTCAAAATACGCTTGATGCTTTCATCCATTGTTAGTTATCTCCTTGAACTAAGTTTTTTAGATTTTTGTAAATTATTATTGTCATGACGTTATTTCTTTTTGATCTTGTTTAGAGCCTCGTCGGCATCTATCTCGCCCTTCTCGAGCTTGTTTAATATATCATCCACGTCCTTGCTTACCGGCTCGCTCTCCACAGTATAACCCAGAGCCCTTACCACGTCGTCCAGTTTTGACCTGACCGTAGGATATGAGATCCCCATCTCCTTCTCCACGTCCTTTATGCTTCCCCTGTTCTTCAAAAATATCTCTGCGAACTTTAATTGCTCATCATTCAGCGACTCGAATTTTGAGAAAGAAAAATCGCTCTCGACTATAGTCCCGCACGTATCACAGGACAGTTTCACTACCTTTAGCTGAGAACTGCAAACCGGGCATTTATTTAGTAGTTTATATGACATTTATTGTATTTTTAATGATTTACTTAATATTCTTTAGTATTTTTAAACCAATATTAATTTTCTTAATATATAACTTAATTTATTTAAGTGATACGGTCAATATAATTAATAAGTTTCATCCTAAAGTAAATTTCTCTACACTTCCCGAATTTAACTCCACAAGCCTCTGCAGGTGTTATCACCTGCAGCAAATTAGCACAGCCTAATTGTCTTTAATATCAAAACGTTTTTCAATATCGCCGCCATTGCTGGTGTTATCACCAGCAATAAATCAAGCAATCCTAATTGTCTTTAATATCAAAACGTTTTTCAATATTTTAAAAATTAAGGAATTATATAGGATTTGCAGAAAGAACTTATAAATACGGCACAGGAAAAAGAGAGGACCGTACTGGTCTGCTTTTCGGTAAAAGGTGACCCAAAACACTATCACCCGGAGGATTCCCTCGATGAACTGAAATTTCTCGCGGAAACCGCCGGCGCTGACGTGATAAAAACCTTTTACCAGCAGAGAGAAGGATTCGATTCGGCGTTCCTCATCGGCAAAGGTAAGGTGCAGGAAATTGCGGACTACGTTGATTCCCACGAGGTCAAGCTCGTCATTTTTGAAAACGAACTCGGCTATTCACAGCTCCGTAACCTCGAGCAGAAGATAAAGTGCAAGATCATCGATAAGTCTAATCTTATCCTTGACATCTTTGCGCAAAATGCCCGCACCTCGCAGGCGAAGCTTCAGGTCGAACTCGCGCAGCTGGAATATTTACTTCCGAGACTGACACGGCAATGGACTCACCTGTCAAAACAATACGGTGGTATTGGTACGAAAGGTCCCGGTGAAACGCAGATAGAAACTGACCGCCGTATGATCCGCACGCGCATCGCTTCGTTAAAGGAAAAGTTACGTAAAATAGATACGCAGGCTAAAACACAATCCGCCGAGAGGAAAAATTATTTCCGTATCTCTCTCGTTGGTTATACTAACGTGGGTAAATCTACTTTACTGAATACGCTGACGAATTCCGAAGTCTATGTCGAGAATAAGCTCTTCGCGACGCTTGACACTTCGACTAAAACGCTCCGCCTCAGCGATGTAAAAACACACGGTGAAACGAAATTCCCAAAGAAGGTTCTTATCTCCGACACGGTAGGATTCATCAAAAATCTTCCGCACGGACTGATAGAATCTTTTAAATCTACGCTGTCCGAAGTGGTGGAGTCCGATATACTGCTACACGTTATTGACGTTTCCAATCCGCATTACGAAGAACAGATAGAGACCGTCGAGGATACCCTAAAACAGATCGGTGCCGATAAAAAACCCGTTATAAGAGTTTACAATAAAGTGGATAGCTTCCACGATCCCGAGCTTTTCGCTCACATAAAAGAGAACTATCCCCGCTCGGTATTTATCTCGGCAGAGAAAGGCATCAACGTGATGGCGGTTATCGAAATGATAAAGTCGATCCTCACTTCCGATAACAAGCTCCGTACAATAAACATAGAACCGGGCGACTACAAACGTCTGAGCGAGATCTATGAATCGGCTGAAGTGCACGACGTGAAGTATCATCCCGACAGCATCGAGATAAAGCTCCGTACCAACAAGGAAAATTTTAAAAGATTAGCTAAACAAAATTAAATATAAAGAATGCAGGACGTTTCAGTTTACAACGGAGTGGATTATTATCTGCTCGACGATCATTTAACAGACGAAGAAAAAGCAATAAGGGACACCATTCGTGACTTCGTCAATGAAGAGGTGCTCCCCATAATCGAAGAATATAACCAGGAGATGCAGTTCCCAGCCCAGCTAATCCCAAAGATGGGTGAACTTGGCGTTTTCGGTCCTACACTACCGGAAGAGTACGGCGGCATGGGCGTTAATAACGTCGCTTACGGATTAATAATGCAGGAGCTCGAGCGCGGCGACAGCGGTGTGCGAAGCTTCGCATCTGTGCAGTCATCGCTCGTTATGTATCCTATCTATTCCTTCGGAAGCGAGGAACAAAGAAAGAAATATCTCCCTAAACTCGCCCGTGCTGAAATGATCGGATGCTTCGGACTTACCGAACCGGATTACGGAAGCAATCCCGGCGGTATGATAACCAAAGCTGAAAAAGTTGACGGCGGATACCTGCTAAACGGCGCGAAGATGTGGATTACGAACGGTACTATCGCTGACGTTGCCGTGGTATGGGCTAAGCTTGACGGAAAAGTCCGCGGCTTCCTTGTAGATAAAGGAACGAAGGGCTTCACCGCTCCCGAAATGAAAGGAAAACTTTCTCTCCGCGCATCGATAACATCCGAACTTGTTTTTGAAGACTGCCTCATCCCGGAAGAGAACATTCTTCCCGAAAGCAGCGGGCTTAAATCTCCGCTCTCATGTCTTACGCAGGCGCGCTTCGGTATCGCGTGGGGTACGCTCGGTATGGCAATGGAATGCTATCACACTGCATTAAAATATACGCTCTCACGTAAACAATTTTCAAAACCGCTCGCAGGTTACCAGATCACTCAGGAAAAGCTCGCTTACATGCTGACGGAGATCACAAAAGGACAGCTGCTCGTCTGGCACTTAGCCAAGCTGAAAGACGACGGCAAGATGCGTCCTCAGCATGTTTCCATGGCAAAGAGGAATAACTGCGAGATTGCAAAGAACATCGCCAGCATGGCTCGCGAGATGCTCGGCGCGAACGGCATTCTCGACGAATACCCGATCATGCGTCATCTCAATAATATAGAGTCGGTAAAAACATACGAAGGTACTCATGAAATGCACACGCTTATACTCGGCGAAGACGTGACGGGTATCGCGGCATTCGATAATTAAAATTCTTTGATATGGCAATTAAAAGAGTAATAATAAAAACTACACCTGTTGAACAGGAAAAAAACGACAAAAAATACTGGCTTTCACAAACGCCTGAAATAAGATACCAAGCAGCAAAGATTATTCGAGATCGTTATATAAAACTTAAATATGGATCTGAACCAAGACTACAAAGAGTTCATAGAGTCACTAAACGAAAATAAGGTTGAATATCTACTTGTTGGTGGATATGCAGTTATATATTACGGTTACCCGCGACTCACACTTGATATGGACATCTGGGTAAATCCCTCAGAGGAAAACGCCCAAAAAATTATACATGCTTTAGTCAGTTTTGAGTATCCAACTCAAAACATCAATGTACAAGATTTTTCAACCCCCGATACCGTGTTCCAAATTGGTGTTGCCCCTGTAAGAATTGATATACTAACTTCAATTGAAGGCGTGTCCTTTGATGAAGCATTTAATAACAAAGTCTCTTCGACCAGCGACGGTATTGAAATTTACATTATAGGACTGGAAGATCTTAAAAAGAATAAGAAAGCTGTTGGTCGTTATAAAGACCTTGATGATTTAGAAAAACTTTGAATTTCCTTTTCAATTGATTGCGATCCAATCACAAAACGTTTCCAAATCTTTCGATGGCAAAACCCTCGTCCTCGATGACATTAATTTCGAGGTACCGCAGGGTGAGGTCGTCGGTTTTCTCGGACCTAACGGCGCCGGTAAGACGACTACCGTCCGCCTGCTGAACGGTGTACTCTCTCCAGATAAGGGAAAGATGTTCATACTCGGCGAAGAGGTAGACCCGGAAAAACCCGACATCCACCGCGAATGCGGGGTTATGACCGATACTGCGCACTGCTATGAAGACCTTACCGGCACGGAAAATCTAGTCTTCTTCGGACAGCTTTACGGAATGTCAAAGAACGAAGCGCTCGACCGCGCAAACCACGTTATGAAACTTTTCGAGATCTTCGACTCCAAAGACCGGAAACTGAAAGAGTACAGCACCGGGATGAAGAAACGCCTATCACTCGCGAGGGCTTCCATCCATAATCCAAAAATCCTGTTCCTGGATGAACCAACGTCCGGGCTCGATCCCGAAGCCGCGAAGAAGGTTAACCTGCACATAAAAGAAATTGCGTCCGAAGAAAAGGTAACCGTCTTCCTCTGCACGCACCAGCTAAAATATGCCGAAGAGATATGCACCTCGTATGGATTTATCGATAAAGGAAAGATACTCGGTTTCGGCACGTTCGATGAACTCCTCGGCAAAAAAGACCGGTCGGTGATACTCGACATACGGGGCGAAAACATTCCTCCTATATACCGCTCTGAATCTTCCGACAGCAGATCTTCACGTATAAAAATAAAAACCGACGCAGAAGCAAACGACATCATCACCTCCATTCTGCAAAACGGCGGCAAGATATATGAAGCAAAGCAGACGGGCTGGGACCTGGAAGACCTGTACTTTGCTTACCAGAAGGAGGACAACAATTGAAAGGGCTCTATAAAATAATCCTCCGCAAAGACCTTAAAGTAGTTCTCGGCAATAAGATGATATGGTTACCGATGCTTATTCTTCCTGTTATATTTGCGGTGATATTTCCTACAGTCTTCTTTATTATCGCGCAATTCCCAGACAGCACAAACGATCTCGGCGGTCTCGCATCGAAGCTCGGCATTGATACAGGACAATACAATGACTCCCAACTCCTGCTCCTGTTCGTGTTTAATTATATGATGCCGACCTTCTTCCTGCTCATTCCTATTCTCTCGGCAAGTGTTCTGGCGGGAAGCAGTTTCGTCGGTGAGCGGGAGAATAAAACCATCGAGACTCTGCTTTATTCACCAATAAAAGTACGTGATCTCTTCATTGCAAAGATCTACGGCTCGTTCATTCCTGCGTACGCGGTAACTTTATTCTCGTTCATTTTGTTTTCTATAGTTACAATGATAGGACAGGGTTTTTACTTCGCGGAATGGTTCTTCCCGAATCTCAAATGGGCAGTGCTGATACTTTGGGTAAGCCCCGCGATATCAATATTCGCAATTCTAATAATGATAATTTCGTCAGCAAAGTCGAAAAATTTTCAGGAGGCACAGCAAAAAATTGCGCTCATAATCCTTCCCGTGATAGCGCTCACGATAGGACAGGCGACGGGATTATTCACACTTGGGACTCTCGTGCTTATAATTCTCGGTTTGGTTATATTTATAGTAAATTATCTTTTATTGACCGCCGCGGCAAATAGCTTTGTCCCGGAAAAGTTAATTAAATAGAAACGACTAAATGAAATCATTCGACATACCGATTTTCTACAGAAGCCCGCTGATTACGCAGATAAAAAATTCGCGAAAGGTCACCGATCCGCGCAAAAAAGACTACTCGCCGACCGAGCTCGACTTTGGTCCGGTAAAATTTTACATCGCGCGTCACTTCGGATTTTGCTACGGGGTCGAAAATGCTATCGAAATTTCCTACAAAGCCGTCGAGGAAAATCCCGGCAAAAGGATATTTCTACTCAGCGAAATGATACATAACCAGCACGTAAACGCCGACCTTAATAAACGCGGCGTGAAGTTCATAATGAAAACCACCGGCGAGCAGATAATCCCCTGGGACGAACTTAAACCCGACGACGTTGTCATTATTCCTGCTTTCGGCACGACGCTTGAAACGGAAAAGATCCTTTCGGACATCGGCGTGGATACCGTTAAATACGACACCACGTGCCCATTTGTGGAAAAGGTATGGAACCGCGCTTCCGGGCTCGGTGAATCCGGCTACACAATTGTCGTTCACGGAAAATACAAACACGAAGAAACGCGCGCAACTTTCTCCCACAGCAAAGAGAACGCCCCGACAATAATCGTCCGCGACATAAACGAAACGAAAGTGCTCGGCGATTACATGCTCGGTAAGATATCGCTTGAAGAGTTTAATACCCTTTTTAAAGACCGCTGCTCCGCTAATTTCGACCCGGCAACATCGCTCGAACATATCGGCGTCGTTAACCAGACCACCATGCTTGCCACCGAAACGCAGGAGATAGCAAATTACCTCCGCGACATAATGATACAAAAATATGGTGAAGAAAATATTAAGGATCATTTCGCCGATACACGCGACACGCTTTGCTATGCCACGCACGATAACCAGCGCGCTACATACGGCTTGCTCGAGCAGAATGCCGACCTTGCAATAGTTGTAGGAGGTTACAATAGTTCCAATACATCCCATATCGTCGAGCTTTGCGAAGAAAAGCTTCCGACTTACTACATCTCTTCCGCCGACAAGATACTCAGTGATAATCTCATCAGCCATTTTAATTTCCACACCCACGACGAACTCACTACGGAGAACTTCCTCCCTAGTAAAACCCCGGTAAAAATTATACTCACCAGCGGGGCATCATGCCCGGACGCGCTCGTCGAGGAGGTCATGATGAAGATCCTCTCCTACTACGATAACGTCCGTCCCGCGGAAGAATTACTCAAAGAATTCCAATAAAAAAGGCGGGTAAACCCGCCTCAATTGTCTTTCCCGCGAAAGCGGGAATCCATATTCAAATCAAAATTTTGCCGTTGTTGGTGTTATCACCAACAACAAGCTATGCCGTCGTCACTTCCTTCAGGAACATCTTCTGAAATTCCCTCTTCTTCCTGTTCTTCCAGTTGCCCTTGTGATAAGCATAACCCGATATCAACGGCATCGCCAGTGTGGCTTCCGAATACACCATCTGCTCATATGTCATATCTACCTTGCCCCATGAACTCGCTTCCTTGAGCGTGGATCCCGAAAGCGCGCCGTCCCTGTCATCCGCCACCGTGATCTGAACCGCGTACTTATGCATAGGTACGTCCTTATCCAGTATCTCCGCCGCGACCACTATGTCCTGCGCGAAGTTCTTCGGTACGCCTCCGCCTATCATATACAGCCCCGTCTCGAACGCTTCCAGCTTTATCTTTGTCAGCTCCAGGAAGTCCTTCGCCGAATCGAGTGACACATGTGAGTCCGGGTTATTGTACTGATGATGCACGAACCCGAATCCCGCCGAGCAGTCCGAAAACGCCGGGCAGAAGATCGGCACGTTGTTTTCGTAACACGCCAGCACTATCGAATCCTTGTTTTTACCGTGCTCGGAAAGATACTTACCCATTTCCCAGATGAACTCGCGCGAAGAGTAAGGTCTCCTCTCAAGAGTGTCGCAGATATTCGCGATCGTCATATCGCACTCGCGCAGGTCTTCCTCATCTATGTATGTATCGTATATCCTGTCTATCATCAGCTCGCGCAGTTCGTTATCGTCTGCGAACTGTGACCCCTTGTAATGCTTATATCCCAGTCCTTCGAAAAAATCCTGGTCCACTATATTCGCGCCGGTCGAAACGATAGCGTCCACCATATTATTCCTCACCATGTCCACGATGACGTTCTTCAACCCCGCGGAGATCAGCGATCCCGCCAGGCACAATATCACGGAGCATCTCTCGTCACTCAACATCATGTCATAATACTCAGCCGCCGTAGCCAGGTCCCTCGCCGAAAAAGCCATGTTCTTCATGTCGTCCACTATAGGCACAACATTATGTTTTTTTATGTCTATATGTTCGATGGTCTCCTTTAGATAATCCTGTTTCGTTGCCATAACTTGTCCTCTTTTTATAATTTATTTTTGGACTCACAATATAAATAAATTCGAGGGGTTTTTAAATGGGATTATAAAGGAGGTCACCAACTTAAACTCATCTATATTTTTCTAATTTTACCTCATTACCAACACTTTTGAGATCCTTCGTCGTCCATCAGACTCCTCAGGATGACATTATTAAATAAACAGGCTAGCCTGATTTCGTTGTATCATACGTTATACAGTATTTTACGGTATGTATCCCACAGAGGATAAGGATACAACTGCTCCTTCTGCCAAAGGTGACGGAACACCTTTACGCGATCAAAATCGCATTACAGACGGCTGAACTGTT